>OZ220479.1:0-3708785 GCA_965115885.1 Longimicrobiales bacterium | reverse complement strand
CTTCGACCCGGAAAGCGTCGACGAAGCCCGCCTCCTCGAAGGCATCGGCCCACCAGCTCGCCCCCTCGATGAGCGCGCTTCGCACCGGCTCGGGCGTACCCGGATCCACGTAGTAGACGATGGGCTCGACCACCTCGGAGCGCTCCGCGTCCGGATCGCGCTTCTGCAGGCGGTGGCGCGCCGCCCAACGGATGCGCATGTCCCGGTCGATGGGGCTCGCGTAGTCGCGCACGGTCGGCCCGTTCACCCCGATGCGGGGATCGGCGACGCGCGGCTCGTATCCGGGGCCGGGCAGCCGGACGAAGGAATGGTGCTGACGCACGGTGAAGGTGCTTCCCGTGGCCGCCACGCCGGCGACCAAGTTGCCGGGGCGATCGCTCGTGAAGGTGAGCATCGCCTCGACCTCGGTGTTCTCCGGGAACGACTTGGTGCTGGGCAGATGGATGGCGCTGCGGGACGCGTCCAGCTGGAACCGTCCCTGGCCCCGCTGCGCGATCTGGTTCGCGACTCCGCGCGCGTCGCGCATGAAGAATTCGGTCGCGTCCACCAGCACGCGGTCTCCGGTACGGGCCACGACATCGAAGCCCCAGTGCACCGAGGGCGCGAAGGCGTCGCGCACGGCCCGCGCCTCGGCGGCGTTGTCGGTGATGGCCTGGAACTCGTAGTTGGGCTCGATCAGCAACACCCGCGGCCCGACGCGGCGCGCCTCGAGGACGTGCGTCCCGCGCAACTGCCCCCGGTCGATGCCCACCGGGTTGCTCCCGAGCCCCGATCCCATCGAGATCTGATAGAGGAACTCGGTGTCCAACTCGGCGATCTCCCAGTAGAGCGTCCCGGCGGAGTCGTCCCAGTAGAGGTTGAAGAAGCCCTCCATTGCGGTCGCGGCTCGGGTGTGCTCCTCGATGGTGGGGAGGGACTGGGCGGGGAGAGGGGCGGGGGAGATCGGCACCGCAAAGGCCGAGGCCAAAGCGAAGAAGAGGGTGGGGTGGAGGGTCGGACGGATTCGTCGGGTCGGCATGGTCGGGCACCTCGGCGGACGAAGTGGGTGATTAGGAAAGCGCGTGACAAACGGCGGTCAGGTATGCTACCGAGCGGCTACCGACCGTCCGAAAATCACATCGGCTAGACACAGAAAGACTGGAAGGAGGATAGGAAATACGCAAGGGGGTACGCGGAACGCGCCGAAACCATCTGAGCAATTCAGCCGATGAACATGTCCATGGCGCGGCAGATTTCAGGGAGCACCTCCGAATAATTGTCAAAAGAATGTCCGGCATTTTCACTACTCTCAATTGGCAAAGGTTCAGAGCCACCAACAGTAACCTTTTTCCACACCCTGCGAGATCGTTCGACGAGATCCGATCCAGCCGGCTTCCACCGATCATGCGACAGAAACATCTGAGCCGATTTCCAACCAAGGTCGCCGCTAGCAGCTGATCGATACAAATCGGGGGACAAGTGTCGCATCACAGAAAGTCCCGGCAAGACGAGGACACTCAGGTCATTCCGATCATTTTCTGATACATACTCTGTCGGACCCCTGAGCGCGTTTCGCACCAAATGATAATGAAACACGATCCGCTCGAGATCTCTCAATGTGGCGTCATGGATTCTCGCTAGATTCCAAATGACAATTGTTTGATATTGATCTTGACCAAGGCCAAATCCATATTGACTGTTCATGTAGTCGATATAGCGTGCATGCCCATTCCCGCTCCTGGCGTCCTCTATGAACAGCGAACCGACATTCACGCGCAGATGGTAGAATTTGTCTAAATAACGCATTGAGCGTTCGGTAGTGTGGCCGTAGGCATTGCTGACCATGTTCGCGAGACTCTCAAGGTGAGCTACAAGAACGAAGAAGACTCCATCGGCCGAAAAAACATGCTTGATTCGCTCCAATATATTTAAGGCATAGCTTGGACGACAACGATCAAGTTCGTCGATGATGAAAACTAAATTCTCGCCAGGCGAATTTATTGCACTGGTGAGCGCCTTTCGAAACACCGTCACGTACTCCATTCGCATCCGGTAATCGCGAATGCGATCCTCGATCAAGGCGTCAGGTCGGCGCTCAGCATTTTTGATCTCCTCCATGGTCTGTCGAAGCTCTTTCCCTGTAGCACCAAAGCACCTTTGGAGTGCGAGGTCAGCTAGCAATTTTGGCATGGCACGAATAAGATCGCAAGCGGCAGCAACAACCTGTTGCCTTCTATCACTACCGACAAGCTCGCCATCGGTCGCATCAATCAGATGACAGAGAAGTGGAAAAAACGCATCGTCGAGATAGTCGTGAGCAAAAGCGTCGAAGTAGACAACTGGGTGTTTTCGTCCGCGCATACGACCAGCCCACTGCTGCACGAACACGGACTTGCCGGTTCCCCATTCTCCATCAAGTGCGATGACCGCGTGACCATCGAGGTTGCCGACAACATTGGCTAGTCGTTCACCGGCCTGCTTGGCTCCGAAGATGTCGGAAATTTCGAACCCTTGGCGTTCGTCGATGGTCAGAGACTCCGGTGCGAGTCTCATCCGTGCGTTACCTGGTTTTCGGGTTCCCGCTGGACAGCTGGCTGGTTGTCATTCTGTATATCCCGATGTGTCCTCAACTCTCGCTTCGCTAGGGTGCATGAGCGGACGGGGACCGGGGCGCTCTCACGACAGGCAGTTTATGAGTATCCATGGCAGGCAATTTAAAAAATACATGTTGAAAACACTACAGCGCCTCGCCCGTTTCCGAACCACCTCCCGGCAGTGGGCAGGCGAACACCCGAGCGCCGCATCCCTCTTCACTCCATCGACTCCGCCAGCTCCCGCATCGCCCGGGCCAGCCAGCGCTGACGGGGCGCGTCGCCCAATCGTTCGCCCGCGTCCACATCGTCGGCGTTGACCTCGAGTGCGGCCGCGACCTCTCTCAGCCGCGCGGCCGCGTCGGGTCCGGGCGAGGACGCGGTCTCCGCCAGCGCGGACCGGGAGCGCCGAAGCAACGACGGCTGGATGTCGCCGGCGCGCTCCAGCTGGTCCAGATACGACCCCGCCACGGCGGGGTGGGCGGGCCAGGTGAAGCGCGGCTGCAATTGGGCGTTGAACTCCTCCACCTGCACCATGGCCGCCGCGTCGATCTCGTTCTGGGAGAGATGCTCGCTGGGCTGGAGGCGGAAGACGTCGAGGCCGCGCGTGATCTCGGCTCCGTAGACGAACCCGTTGTTCCAGTAGGTGGACCAGTAGCCGCCCGTGTGCATCTCCTCCGCGCTCAGCGGACCGCGGTCGAAGAACGCGATCTCGAACGGGTTGGCGCCGTCGGTGAAGTCGAGCATCGACAGGCCGCCCTGGTACCACGCCTGCACCATGATGTCGCGGCCGGGCACCGGGACGATGGCGCCGTTGTGGGCCACGCAGTTCTCCAGCTCGCTCTGCGGCACCGGCAACTTGTAGTAGCCGGCGAGCTCCATCCGTCCGTCGACGACGTCGAAGATGGCGTTCGCGCCCCAGTCGGGTGGATCGGTGGAGCGGCAACGCGGCTGACTCCCCCCGCCCCACTCGTCGGTGAACAGGATCTTGGTGCCGTCGTTGTTGAAGGTGGCCGAGTGCCAATAGGCGAAGTTCGGGTCCACCACCTCGTCGAGACGCACCGGGTTCGCCGGATCGGAGATGTCCAGCAGAATGCCGTTCCCCGCGCAGGCGCCGGCGCCGAGCCCGATCTCCGGGAAGACCGTGATGTCGTGACACTGGTTGGTCAGGCGCGACTCCTGGGTGCCCTCGCCGTGGTCGCCGCCCTGCCAGAGGCCGCCGAGTTCGCCGGTCTCGGGGTCGGAGAAGATGCGCGGCATGCTGACGATGCGGGCGTCCTCGGGGTTCGCGAGCGGCACCTGGATGACTTCGATGCGGAAGTACGAGGTGTTGGGATCCTCCTCCGGGGGCAGTCCCGAGCACCCGGGCAACTCCTCGGCGGGTCGCACCCGCGAGGTGCCGGAGACGTAGACGTAGACGTTCTCGTCGTCGTCGGGATCGGTCACCACGGTGTGGGTGTGGGAGCCGCGGCAGGTCTGCACCGCGGCCACCTGCCGGGGCGCCTCCAGGTTCGACAGGTCGAAGACGCGCACCCCGCGGAAGCGCTCCGCGCTGACGCTGTCCCGGACGCCCTCGGTGCCGCAGTCGAGTCGGCCGCGGGTCTCCTGAGCGGACATGAACAGCAGGTCGCCGTGGATCGACACGTCTCCTTGGCCGCCGGGGCACACCACCGCCACGTGCAGCTCGATGTCGCGGGGGTCGGAGATGTCGTAGACCTGGAAACCGTTGTAGTTGCCCTGGAAGAGGTAGTCGCCCCGGAAGGCGAGGTCGGTGTTCGAGAAGCCGGCGCCCTGGCGCGGGGTCTCGGGGTTGAAAAAGCCCTCCGGGCGGGGCGTGGTGGCCACCAGCTCCAAGTTCCAGATGGCGCTCTCGGCGTCCATCCAGCCGGGGGCCAAGCCCACGCGCGGGTCCAGGACGTCCCAGTCGAACGCCGGGCGCGCGGGCTCGGCCAGCGAGTCGGCGCGCACCTCGGCGAGCTCCGGAGGTCCGGGCCGTCCGGGAGGCACGGCTTGGGCGCCCGCGCGCACGGGCGACGCCGACGCCGCCAGCAGGGCCGCCAGCCCCGCGATGCGCATTCCCCCCAGCCCCCGATTCGTTCGACGCTCGCTCATCTCGCATCCTCTCCGCTTCCAGTTTCGTCCCGTTCCGGATCCCCGCGCTCCAGCAACGCGCGCATGCGCCGGATCTCCATCTCCTGGTCCGCCTCCACCTCCGACGCGAAGTGGTGGATGGCGGAGCCCTGTCCCGCGCCAGGGCTCGCGAACAACTCCCGCACCATGACCAGCGCGCCTTCGTGGTGGCGGATCATGAGCTCCAGGAAGAGGCGGTCGAATTCCGCGTCGCGCGCTCGCGCCAGCTGCGCCATCTCCTCCGGCGCGAGCATCCCCGGCATGAGTTCGCCCGCCATGCCGCCGCGTCCGTGCGCCGCCCCGTCGGGGCCGGGGGCCTCTTCGCCCCGGTCGCGCAACCAGCGCCGCATCGCCGCGATCTCGTCCTTCTGCGAGATCTCGATGCGCAACGCCAGTCGGTGCAGCTGCGGATCGGAGGTGCGGTCCCGGAGCAATCGCGTCATCTCCAGCGCCTGCGCGTGATGCGGGATCATCCCGCGCATGAAGCGAAGATCGGCCTCCGTGTGGGGCGGAAGCTCGGCGCCGTCGAGTTCGCCCGGTCGGAGCACGCGCGCTTCCTCGCCCGGCGCTCCGGGTTGGACCGTGCGCGGAGGAACCTGCGCGGAGAGGGCGCCGAACGACGCGGTCCTCCCCCGTCCCGAGCCGGAAGCGCCGTCGACCCCTCCGGGGGAGGAGCCGCCCCCCACCCGCGCGGGCCCGGCCTCCACGCCCTCTCCCGCCTCGTGGTCCTCCAGCCCGTCGACCCGGCCCCAGCAATGGACTTCGCCGTCGGCGTTCGTCGCGCAGGTGCCGTAGTTGCCCGCCGATATGGAGGTGAACGCGTGCCCACCCCGGACCGCGACCGGCTCGGAACGGGCGTCGTCGGTGCCGTCGCCCAACTGGCCGAAGGCGTTGAGCCCCCAGCAGTACGCCGCCCCGTCCCGGTCGAGCGCGCAGGTGTGTCCGCCTCCGACGCTGACGGCGGAGAAATCGTGCCCGCCGACCACCTCGGTCGGCCCGGCCCGGTGCTCCTCGGTGCCGTCGCCCAGCGCGCCGTAGTTGTTGTTGCCCCAACAGTAGGCGTCCCCGCCGTCCGCGATCCCGCAGGTGCGGTTGCTGCCGGCGGAAAGCGCCTCGAAGCGCGTCCGCCCCGGGACTTCGGCGGGCTGGCCCGCTCCCAGAGCGCGCGCCGAGTCGCCGAGCTCCCCGAAGTCGTTCGAGCCCCAGCAGACGGCCCGTCCGTTCCCGACCAGCCCGCAGGTGTGGTCGACGCCGGCGGCCATCGACGCGAAGCGGGCGTCGGTCTCGACCCGCACCGGCGCCATGCTCGGGGCGCCCGCCGCCACGCCCAGCTGCGCCGAGCTGTTGAGCCCCCAGCAGTAGGCCTCTCCGTCGGCGGCGAGCGCGCAGGTGTGGTGGGTGCCGGCGGCCACCGAGACGAAGAGCGTCTCCCCGACGGCGCGCACCGGCTCGGATCGGTCCGTCGTGGTCCCGTCCCCCAGCTCGCCGTATCCGTTCCTGCCCCAGCAGTACAGGGCGCCGTCGGCGGCGACCCCGCAGGCGTGCCCGTGCCCCACCGAGATCGACCGGAAGCCCGTCGCGCCGGAGACGGGCGCCGGCTCGGATCGGCGCTCCGTGCCGCCGTCGCCCAGCTGTCCCTGGGAGTTGGCGCCCCAACAGCGCGCGGCCCCGTCCTCCCCCAGAGCGCAGGCGTGAGCGAAACCGACCGAAACCGCGCCCGCGCCGACCTGGGTCACGGACGCGTCGCCCACGAGGGAGAGGGCGGGCGATCCCAGATGCAACGCGAGCAAAGCCGGGAGAACACTCAGGTGCAGCCGCATGAGTCGCTCCTTTGCCGGACGGAGGCAATGCGGCGTCCGCGACGCCGCTCGACCCCCGAAGAAACCGGAATCGGGACGGCCGGATTCGAACCGGCGACCCCCTGAACCCCATTCAGGTGCGCTACCGGACTGCGCCACGTCCCGAAGAACGCCCAATATAACCCGCGCGCGCGGACGCACAAAGAAGCCGGGCGCGGGGGGTTGCAAGCCGTCCCGCCTCTCCTACACTTCTTCGGGTTCCCCGCACTGCAACGCAGGCTTCGGAGGTGAACACGTGACCGGCGCCGGAAAGAACTTCGACGCGATCGTCATCGGCAGCGGCCCGGGCGGCTACGTCGCGGCCATCCGCGCGGCCCAGCTCGGGCTGAGCGTCGCCTGCGTCGAGGCCGAAGAGCTGGGCGGGGTGTGCCTCAACGTGGGCTGCATCCCCACCAAGGCCCTGCTCTCGAGCGCGCTCCTGGTCGGCCAGCTGAAGAAGGCCGCCCAGCACGGCATCGCGCTGGGCGAGGTCGAGGTGGAGCTGGCCCCGGCGCAGAAGCGCAGTCGCGCGGTCGCCGCGCGCTTGGTGCGCGGCATCGGTCATCTCTTCGAGAAGAACGGGGTGACCCGCATCCGGGGCTACGGCCGCCTGGTCGGCGGGGGCACCGTCGAGGTGCGCGACGGCGACGGCGAACCGGAGCGCTTCCACGGGCGCAGCGTCGTTCTCGCCACGGGCTCCCGACCGCGAGACCTCCCCGCGCTGACCATCGACGGCGAGCGGGTCTGGTCCTCCACGCACGCCCTCTTCCGGAGCGAAGCCCCCGAACGCCTGATCGTCGTGGGCGCCGGGGCGGTGGGCGTCGAGTTCGCCGACGTCTACGCCGCCTACGGATCGAAGGTCACGGTGGTGGAGATGCTCGACCGCATCCTCCCCGTGGAGGACGAGGAGGTCTCGGCGACCGTGGCGAAGAGCTACAGGCGCCGAGGCATGGAGATCCTCGTCGGCACCCGCCTGCGCGCCACCGAGATCCACGACTCCGGGGTTCGGCTCACGGTGGAGGACGGCGCCGGGAAGGAACGCGTCCTCGAGGCCGACCACGTCCTTTCGGCGGCCGGGCGCGTCCCCAACACCGAGGACGTCGGACTCGACCGGGTCGGGGTGGCCACCACCCCGGACGGCTTCGTCGAAGTGGGCGCGCACATGGAAACCAACGTGCCCGGCATCTTCGCCGTCGGCGACTGCGTCGGCCCCCCCCTGCTCGCCCACAAGGGCTCGCACGAGGGCGTCGTGGCGGCGGAGCGCATCGCCGACGCCGGGCACGGGACCGTCGACTACGGCAACATCCCCAACTGCACCTACTGCCACCCCGAAGTGGCGTCCGTGGGGCTCACCGAGGCCCAGGCCCGCGAGGCCGGCCACGAGATCGAGGTCGGCCGCTTCCCTTGGGCGGGCAACGGGCGCGCGCTGGCGGCGGGCGACTCGGAGGGATTCGTCAAGGTGGTCCGCGACACGCGCTACTCGGAGATCCTGGGCGCGCACATCGTGGGGCCGAGCGCCACCGAACTCATCGCCGAGTTCGTGGTGGGCCGCCACCTGGAGGCGACCGTCGAGGAGATGGAAAAGGCGATGCACCCGCACCCGACCCTCTCGGAGGCCGTGGCGGAGGGAGCGCTGTCGGCCCTGGGAAGGGCGATCCACATCTAGGGCGACGGGCGACGGACTCCGACCTGCGGCAGGACCCGGGACGAGCGGGCGGCGGCCTCTCCGGCCGGAAGCGCTCCGCGAATCGCGAGCACGCGCGCCAACGCCTCGCCGATCTTGCTGTTCGGGGTGGAGGCGCCGGCCGTGATCCCGAGCTCGAAGGGCCCGTCCGGCAACCAGTCGCGGGCGACCTCCTCGGGCGCGCGAGGATCGAGTTCGGGCTTGTGGCGCACCGCGCCCGTGGCCGTGTCGATGCAGTCCGCGTCCTCGACGTGGTAGGTCGAGGTGTACTCGCGGCACAGGCTCGCCAGGTGGTTGGTGTTCGACGAGTTGTAGCCGCCGATCACCACCATGGCGTCCGGCGGCTCGGCCAACAGCTCCTTCACCGCGTCCTGCCGCTCCTGGGTCGCCGAGCAGATGGTGTCGAAGGAGCGGAAGCACGCGCGGGCGACCTCCTCCCCGTGCCCCTCCACCATCGCCGCGCGAATCTTGGCCCCGATCGCCAGCGACTCGTTGGCCAGCATGGTGGTCTGGTTCGCCACCCCGATCTTGCGCAGATCCCGATCCGGGTCGAAGCCGGGAGTGGCCTTCGCGCGGAAACGCTCCCCGAACTCCTCGGCCGACAGGCGCCCGGGCCGGCGCGCGACGTAGTCGCACACCAGCTCCGCCTCCTGCATGTCGCGCACGATCAGGTACTTGCCGCCGTCGTGCAGCGTGACCTGGGACGCGGTCGCCCGGGACTCCTCGTGCGTGTACTTGCCGTGCACGACGGCCGTGAAGCCGTCGAGCGCGTAGCGTTCGACCCGCTTCCACACGTTCAACACCGAACCGCACGTGGTGTCCACCAGCACGCAACCGATCCCGTCGAGCGTTCGGAAGTCCTGGCGCGTCACCCCGAACGCGGGAATGATGACCACGTCCTCGGGTCCGACGCGCGAGAAATCGAAGCTCCGGTCGCCGCGCGGACGGAGAAACCGGATGCCCATCTCGCGCATGCGCCGGTTGACGTGCGGGTTGTGGATGATCTCCCCGACCAGGTAGATGTCCCTGTCGGGAAATTTGCTCAAGGTCTCGTACGCGTAGTCGATGGCGCGGTCGACCCCGTAGCAGAAGCCGAATTCCTGAGCCAAGCGCACGGTGAGATCGCCGAAGACGTCGGTGTACCCGCGCGCGCGGACGCGGTCGACCAGTTGCGAGTGGTACTCGGCGTCGATGACGGGCCGGACCTGTTTCTTCAGGCCGAACCCCTTGCGAAAATATGTCTGCTCCATGCACGCAAGTAAGCGAAGCCGCGCCGCCCGATCAAGCCGCCGCCCGCGCGGCCTCGCGGCTCCCCGGCCGCAGCGGGCACCGGAGCCGACGCCTCGGTGTAGAGCTTCCCCATGTCGCTTCTGTCCAGAATCGCGCTCCTTTTCGTGGCCGTCCCGTTGCTCGAGCTGTTCCTCCTGATCCGCTTGGGGGGCGCGGTCGGCCTCTTTCCCACCCTCGCGCTCTGCGTCCTCACCGGCGTCGCGGGGGCGTGGCTCGCGCGCAGGGAGGGATTGCGCGCGCTCCGGGCGTTCCAGAGGCGGCTGGCGCGGGGCGACGTGCCCGGCCGAGCGCTGACGGACGGACTCTGCGTCCTGGCGGGCGGCGCGCTGCTGCTCGCCCCGGGACTGCTCACCGACCTCTTCGGGTTCTCCCTTCTTCTTCCGCCGAGCCGTCGCCGGATCCAGAAGCGCATCGAGCGCAAGCTCGCGGACGGATCGTTGCGGGCGGCGATGTCCGGGGGATTCCCGGGGGCGGGCGGGACGCCGGGACGGGGATTCGGAGCGGGACGCCGATTCGGCGACGAGGCCGCAGCCGCCGGGGAGCCGCCGCCACCGCGACCGCGGCCGGGCGAAATCATTCAGCGGGGGGGACGAGAGAACCGATGACTCCGGCGACGGACTTCCTGGAACGCCTGCTCGACGCGCCCGGCCCGTCGGGCTTCGAGGTCCGGCCGGCACGGGTCTGGCGCGCGGAGGCGGAGGGCTTCGCCGACCGAGTGTGGACCGACGTGACCGGCAATTCCTTCGCCGCGGTGAATCCCGGGAGCGGACCGAAGGCGATGATGGCCGGACACATCGACGAAATCGGCCTTCAGATCACCCACGTCGACGAGGACGGCTTCCTCCACTTCGACGCCATCGGAGGATGGGACGCGCAGGTGCTGGTGGGCCAGCGGCTACGCATCCTGGGCGGCGCCGGAGACGTGCCCGGGGTCGTCGGCAAGAAGCCGATCCACCTGATGCGGGCGTCGGATCGAACCAAGGCCAGCAAGATCCGGGAGCTGTGGATCGACGTGGGGGCCCGCGACCGCGCCGCCGCCGCCGATCTGGGGGTGCGCGTGGGCGACCCCGCGGTCGTCGACGCGGCCCCGGTCCGGCTCGCCGGCGACCGCATCGCCTCCCGCGCCATCGACAACCGCATCGGCGCCTACGTGGTGCTCGAGGCGTTGCGCCGGCTGGCCGCCGCGCCGGGCGCGCCGGGCGCGGTGGCGGTCGCCACGGTGCAGGAGGAGATCGGCTACTCGGGAGGCGGAGCCCGCCCCAGCGCCTACTCCGTGGATCCGGATGTGGCGCTGGTCGTCGACGTCACCTTCAGCACCGACGTCCCGGACATCGAAAAGAAGGAGCTGGGAGAGCACGAACTGGGGGGCGGCCCGGTGCTCAGCCGCGGGTCCGCGGCCCACCCGGTCGTCTTCGAACGCCTGGTCCGGGCGGCCGAGGCCGAAGGCATCTCCTACAGCGTCCAAGCGGCCCCGAGAGCGACCCGCACCGACGCCGACGGCATCCATCTGGTGCGCACCGGCGTCCCGACCGGGCTGGTGTCGATTCCCAACCGCTACATGCACTCGCCCAACGAGATCGTGGCCACGAGCGACCTGGACGCGGCCGCCGACCTGCTCGCCGCCTTCGTGCGCAGCTTGAGCGAGGACGACGATTTCACGCCGAGGTAGGGAGGCGAAGCGCGGGGAGGGGACGGACGCGCGGAATCCGAGCGGCGGCGTCCGTGGCCCCGCGGGTCCGGGTGGCGGGGCGGGAGCGAAAGCGAAGAGGAGCGGTCCGCTCCCTGCAAGCCCCGTCGCGGATCTCTTCCGGTCCCGCCCCGCGCGACCCGAAACCGGGAACGCGGGTGCCGACCGACGGAACCACGAGCGGGCGACGCGGCCGGAACGGAACGACGTTCCGCCTTCGCCGATCGCGGCGGCGGACTCCGGCGCCGTGGCGAAGCGGACGCGGGGCGGCGGCCGGGCTCGTCCCGGGCTTCTCCGGACGCGGAAGACGGAGCCGATCTGCGAACTCTGCGGAGGGCGGGTGGTGGAGCGGCACTGCAAGCTCGCCTGCACCGGCTGCGGCTTCACGCGGGACTGCTCGGACCCGTGAAGCGCTCGGGCTCCGGCGGCGACCGCGCGCGGGGCCCGAATCACCGCTTCGACGGCTCGGGCCCGTCCGACACGGGAAGCCCGTAGTCCTCCGCCGCCCCCCTCGGCGTGACGTAGCCGTCGCGCACGTCCTCGAGAACGCGCGCGCGGACCCGGCGTCGAGGATCGCCCAGCCCGCCGCCTCCGGGGGTTTCCAGCACGACGCGGCAGCCGGGCGGCACCACCTCGCGACCCTTGCCGCCCAGTTCTCCGACTCCCGGCACGTAGACCCGGCCGCGGGCGCCGGCGCCGCCGCCCGAGCGGCCCCGGGCGGCGTTGCGAACCCGCTCGAACATCTTGGAGATCGCGAACGGCGCGCCGGAGGCGTGGGAGATCTCCATGATCTGGCCCAGACCGCCTCGGAACTCGCCCGCGCCGCCGGAGTCGGGGATGTACTCCTTTTTCCAGAAGATGAGCGGCGCCACCGTCTCGGTGATCTCGACGGGGGTGCTCCGGACGCCGGAGGGAAAGGCGGTGGCGGAGAGCCCGTCCTTGCCGGGTCGGGCGCCGGCGCCGCCGGCGTGGAAGGGATTGACCACGAAGGGTTCCGAACCGGCGTACGGGTGGGGGCCGGTCAGACCCGGACCGCCGAGCAGCACCGGGTTCCAGAGGCACGAGGCTCCCTCCGCCGGCACCGACCCCGGCTCCATCGCCTGCTCCAAGCATCCCAGCACCACGTCGGGCAGCATCTGGCCGATGGCGTGGCGGGCGGCGACGGCGGCGGGAGGAGGAGCGTTCAGGACGCTCCCGTCCGGGGCGCCGACCGAGATCGCGCTGAGCGACCCCGCGTTGTTGGGAATCTCGGGGCCCACCACGCAACGGACCCCGAAGGAGGCGTAGGCTCGGGTGTAGGCGAGAGGCACGTTGATGCCGCGCGAGGAGACGGGCGAGGTGCCGTCGAAGTCGACGAAGACGCCGTCGGGGGCGACGGTGAGCGCGCACGCCAGATCCAGGTCGCGGTCGTAGCCGTCGACCCGCATGCGGTTCCGGTAGGTGCCCGGACGCAGGGCGCGGATGCGCGCCAGCATGGCGCGACGGGAGGCGGAAACGATCCTCTCCGCCAGCCGGTCCAGAGCGTCCAGGCCGAACTCGGCCATCATCGCGGCCAGACGTTCGCATCCGGTCCGGTTGCAGGCGGCGAGAGAGTGGAGGTCGCCCTGGGCCACGTCGGGGTCGCGCACGTTGGCGCGGATCAGGCGGATCAGGGTTCGGTCGATCCGGCCCGCGCGCATCAGATGTCCGATGGGGATGCGCACGCCCTCCTCGAAGACTTGGTTGGCGTCGGCTCCGAAGCCTCGCCCGCCCACGTCGGCGATGTGGCTGGTGGCGGCGAAGAGAGCCACCGCCCTCCCCGCGACGAAGGCCGGGGTGACGACGGTGAAGTCGTTCAGGTGGCCGGTGCCCTCCCAAGGGTCGTTGGTGACGAGAACGTCGCCGTCGACCAGGGTCGACACCGGGTGGTCGTGCAGAAAGCACCCCACCGACTCGGCCATCGCGTTGACGTGTCCGGGCGTGCCGGTGACCGCTTGGGCGAGCATGCGCCCGGACAGATCGAAGACCCCGGCGGAAAGGTCGCCCGCCTCTCGGACCGGCGTGGAAAAGGCGGTGCGCACGAGGGTGCGCGCCTGCTCCTCCGCAACCGAGAGCAGGCGGCTCCACACGATCTGGTCCCGGAGGAGGAAGGGCGCGGCGGAGTCGGGCTCGGAGTCGGCCGACGCGGGCGCCGTGGAACGGGACCGATGGGACGACCGCCCGGACGCCCGGATCCCCGCCGATGCGATTCTGCGCACCAGCAGGTGACCGCCGGGGAGTCCCACCGCCTCCCATCCCTCCGGAACGACCGTGGCGGTCTGGGTCTCCACGACCAGCGCCGGCCCCTCGATCCGCGTCCCCTCCCCCAACCCGGCGCGGGAGTGAACGGCCGCCGCCGCAGGACCGCCCGCAGCTCCGTCGACCAGTTCGGTCCGGCGGAGGGGCGCGGGCGGGAGCCGAGGCGGCCCGCCGGGGGACGTCCGCTCCGGGGGACCGCCTTCGTTCCGCGCGCGTCCCCCGCCGATCGCGTCGTCCGCGCAGCCCTTCGCCGTCACCGCCAGCGTCCAGCTCAGCACCTCGACGTCCAGTCCGGGGACGACGCGACCGTAGGCGGTCCGGTACGCCTCGTCGAAGGCGGCCCGGAGCGCGGCCGCGGCGCCGGTGCCCTCCACGATCCCCCGCGGCGCCTCGACCCCGATCTCGTGGCCTTGCCCCACGTAGCGCATGTAGGCGCGGACGACCTCGACGGTCTCGGCGCCCGGCGCCCCCCGCGCCACCACCGCGCCCGCCTCTTCCCGCATCCGGTGCAGGGTGTCCCGGGCCGCCGCCGCATCGAACGCCGAAAGCTTCATGTAGCGGCTGCGCGCCACCTCGTAGGAAATCGGCGCCAGCAGGAATCCGACCGCCGATCCCACACCCGCGTCGGTGGGAACCAAGAAGCGGTCCAGGGCGAGCTTGTCCGCCACGCGGGCCGCGTGGATGGGCGCGGAGCCCCCGAACGCCACCAAGGTCCGGCCGGCGAGCCCCTTCCCCCGCTCGGCCGCGTGCGCGCGCGCGGCGTCGGAGACGTTCTCGTCGGCCATCTCGCTGATCGCCAGGGCGGCGTCCGTCCCCCCCAGTCCGAGCTGCGCCCCCGGCCCGTCCCGAACCGCCGCCGCCGCCCGCGCGCGGTCCAAGGCGATCGCGCCTCCTGCGAAGAAATCCGGGTCGATGCGCCCGAGCGCCACGTCCGCGTCGGTGACCGTGGGATGCGCGCCGCCCCGACCGTACGCCACGGGTCCCGGCTCCGACCCGGCGCTCGCCGGTCCCACCCGGATGCGGCCCAGGTCGTCCACCGCCGCGATCGACCCGCCCCCGGCCCCGATCTCGACCATCTCGACGACCGGGATGCGCACCGGAAGCCCGCTCCCCTTGCGGAAGCGGTAGGCGCGGGCCACCTCGAAGGCGCGCGACCGCAGAGGCCGACCCCCGTCGATCACGCACAGCTTGGCGGTCGTGCCCCCCATGTCGAAGGCGAGCACGTCGCCCAGTTCCAGCCGCCGCGCCAGATGGCTCGCCAGAATCGCCCCGCCCGCGGGGCCGGACTCCACCAGCCGAACGGGGGCCGCCAGCGCGGTCTCGAGCGTCGCGAGCCCGCCCCCCGAGGTCATGAGCAGGAAGGGGCAGTCGAGCCCCGACGCCGTCAGCGACGCCGCCAGTCCCTCGAGGTAGCGCGCCATCAACGGTTGCACGTAGGCGTTGGCGCAGGCGGTCGAGAGCCGCTCGTACTCGCGTACTTCCGGGCACACCTCCGACGCCAGCGTCACCGCGAGCTCCGGGCGCTCCGAGGCCAGGATCGCGCCGATGCGCCGCTCGTGCTCCGGGTTGGCGTAGCCGTGGATCAGCCCCACGGCGACCGATTCGACCCCGTGCCGGTCCAGCGTCGGCAGCAGGGCACGCACCGACGCCTCCTCCAGCGGCACCCGCACGCGCCCGTTCCGGTCCACGCGCTCGGCGACCGGCAGACGCAGGCGGCGCGGCACCAGAGGCTCGGCCCTGTCGATGGAGAGGTCGTACTGCTCGAAGCGGTTCTCGCGCGCCATCTCGAGGGCGTCGCGATGCCCGGACGTGACGATCAGGGCCGTGCGCGCGCCCTTGCGCTCGATGATCGCGTTGGTCGCCAGCGTGGTACCGTGGACGATCAGCCGCACCTCCGAGGGCGCCGCCTCCGCCAGATCGAGCGCTTTGCGGACGCCCGCCAGGACTCCGTTCTCGGGGGCCGCGGGCGTGGTGGGCACCTTGACGGCCACGGGGGGACCGCCGGCCTCGAGCGCGACGTCGGTGAAAGTCCCCCCGATGTCGATCGCGAGCCGGGCGCCCGGAGCGTCGGACGACCGCGCGCGACCGGGAGAGTCCTCAGCCATCCTCGCGCAACGGAACCGTGTAGTTCAGCGCCAGCCGGCCGCCGTCCGGATAAACGGTCTCGCCGACGAGGTAGGACGCGTAGTCGCTGGCCAGGAAGACCGCCACGCTCGCCACTTCCTCCGGCGTCCCGACGCGCCCCATCGGCGTGCGCGACAGGATCGTCCGCCGCGCCTCCTCGTCGGCCATCACTTCCGTCAGCATGTCGGTCGCGATGGAGCCCGGCCCGATGGCGT
Organism: Longimicrobiales bacterium; assembly: GCA_965115885.1. Taxonomy (GTDB): domain Bacteria; phylum Gemmatimonadota; class Gemmatimonadetes; order Longimicrobiales; family Gaopeijiaceae; genus BD2-11. The sequence goes on along the minus strand of OZ220479.1, from coordinate 3,692,970 downwards.
TGACCCGGATTCCGTGGGGCGCGAGCGCCGTCGCCGTCGCCTTGGTGAGCTGCGCCACCCCGCCCTTCGAAACCGCGTAGGCGAGCTGATCGGGAATCGTCACCACCGCGTTCGTCGACGACATGTTGACGATGGCGCCCCGCACGCCCCGCTCGACCATGTGCCGGGCCGCCAACCGCGACATCAGATAGGTCCCGCGCAGGTTGACCGAAAGCACCCGGTCGAAGTCCTCGACGGCGCCGTCCAGAATCGAGCCCGGCACGATGACGCCGGCGTTGTTCAGAAGGACGTCGCAAGCCCCGAAGCGTTCCGCGCAGGCGTCGAGCAATCCGGCGCAGTCCTCCTCCAGACTCACGTCCGCCCGAACCGACACGGCGGAGGCTCGCGTCTCCTCCCGGATGCGGCGCGCGGCCCGGGCGCACTCCTCTTCGAGCACGTCCCCCAGCACCACGTTCGCCCCGTGGCGCGCGAACGCCAGCGCCGACGCGGCCCCGATGCCCCGCGCCGCGCCCGTGACGATCGCGTTCTTGCCTTCGAGTGAAATCACGGTTCGAGTTCCCTTCCGCGAGCGGAACGTTCCCGGGTGGCCGCCCCCGAGTTCGCGCCGTGGACGATGCGATCGAGCGCCACCTCGCCCTCCGGCTCGGCGACCAAGGTCGAAACGGTTCCGGCCCGTGCCCCGAGGGAGGGGACGGAACGGAGTTCGGGACCCGCATCGGGAGAAGCCCGCGACCTCATGGGGCCTTTCGCCGCGTCCAACCGCCGAACGGCGGCCGGCAAACGTATCTCCATGCGCTCCACGCTCCCGATTCCGCGATCGCGTCGGCGCCCGCGATCTCTCGACAGAGCCCGAACGTCTTCGCCGTCCCCGCGGCCACGGAAAGCGCTTCTCCCGCTCCGGCCGGGCCAAGATTCGGCCTCCACCGGATCTCCGAAGGCGTCCCGTCGCACCACGATACGAAAATCCCGGAGGCTGCGCAGGGTCGAGAACCGCTTCCGAATCGGCTCGACAGCGTCCGGACCGGGGCTCCGAGATCCACTCCATCAACCCGAAGCGGCTGGATCGCTTTCGGGATCGGTTCTCTCCCGCCGGGCCCAAGGACGATTCCAAGGATGCGCCGACGCTACCCGGCGATCCTCGAGGCCAGCAAGAACGTGCGCGAACCGTGGGTCGTGGCGCTTTGGAACCGCGCTCCCACCCCGCAGCAGGCCCGGCGCATCCGCCCGGGCACCCGCCCAACGCGAACGTCGAATCGGCGAGAGCGGGTGCCGACGCCCGCGAAGCGGCCCTTCCTTTGCCTGTTCGTTCGACTCCGGTTACTCATGTACGCGTACGTTGTGGGTGCGCCACGAGCGGAAGTCGCAAGAGCGTCGCCGGAGACGTCTACCTGATCCTGCTCAACTCCTCGGCTTCCGATGAGGTTGCCGTTGCAGTCCAGAAGACATGGCCGGAGCACCGCAGTCGGCAAGTGGCCCCCAACGCTTTTCTCGTGCACGACCCCGACCGCGTCACGACGGAAATCTCCGATGTGGTCGGAACGGACGATGAGAAGGACGTGCTGGGGGTAGTGTTCGATCTGGGCGACGCATCCTACACGGGCGGCAACTACACGGACCTTTGGGAGTGGCTAAAAAAGCGGAGGAGAGCCGGATAAGCGGCGTGCCGGACATCGGACCGGGACGCCCCGCAGAGGGCACGAAGGTTGTGAACGGCGGGCGCCATCTGGACAGCGTGGAAAAACGGATCGACCGGCTCGGGGAGCGCATCGAGAAGCTGGATGCTAGGGTGAACGATGTGTCCACGACGGTCAACGCCATGAAGGGTACGTTGGATGCTTGGAAGTGGATGGTGCCCGTGGCGGTCGTAACCGCAGGGATCATCGCCACTCTCGTCACAAGACCGACCTCCTAGGGGGTATGGGCTCGAACCGGCCCGGATTTGCGGGCGAAGCACAGTGCGGGACGCAACCGATGCCGACACCCGTCCCCACCCATTCTTCCGAGAGGATCCTGTAGCGGAAGAAACGGTCCGCATCGGCGTTCGACGGCCTCGCGCCCGATCCCCGAACAGGAACGACCCCACCATGATCCAGATCCTCAGGTACGTCGCGCGCTTCGTCCTGGACTGGTTGCGCAGGAAGATCTAGCGCGGGAGCCGATGCCCCATGCCTTTCCTTCCCGACAACTGGTTGAGCTTGGCCGCCGGGCTCGTGATCCTCGCCGTCGGGGCGTGGATCGCCGACTGGGTGGCCACCCGAATCGTCCACGGCGCGATCCGACGGATCGCCGCCCGGACGCGCTCCTCCTGGGACGACCGCGTCATCGAGCGCAAGGTCTTCGCGCGCCTCTCCCACATCGTGCCCGCGGTGATCGTCTACTACGGCATAGGGCCGGTGCTGGGCGTGACGCCCGCCGAGGCGGCCGCCGGGACCGGGCCCGCCGGCCTCGTTCTGGCCTGGACGCTGGCGCGCCGTCTCACGGCCGCCATGATCGTGATGGTCGCGGCGACGGCGTTCAGCGCCTTCCTCGAGGCCGTCAACGACATCTACGTGGAAGCCTTCGAGCAGTCGCGCTCGAGGCCGATCAAGGGCTACCTCCAAGGGATCAGCCTGCTGGCCTATCTGGGCGCGGGCGTCGTCGCCGTCGCGATCCTCGCCAACCAGAGCCCGCTGGTCTTCCTGTCCGGCATCGGCGCCCTCACCGCCGTCCTGATGCTCGTCTTCCGCGACACCATCCTGTCGCTGGTGGCGAGCATCCAGATCATGTCGAACGACATGATCCGCATCGGAGACTGGGTCTCGATGCCGCAGGCCAACACCGACGGGGACGTCGTCGAAATCGCGCTGCACACGGTCAAGATCCAGAACTGGGACAAGACCATCTCCACGATTCCGACGCACAAGTTCATCAGCGAGTCCTTCAAGAACTGGCGCGGAATGACGGAATCGGGGGGGCGACGCATCAAACGCTCGCTTCGCATCGACATGAACTCGGTGCGCTTCCTCGCCGACGAGGAGATCGAACGCCTTTCGCGCTACGAAACGTTGCGCGACTACATGATCGAGGCGCGCCGAGGGATCGAGAGCTACAACGCCGCCAAGGCCGACGGCGACCCGGGCGTCATCCCCGAGATCCGGCGCCTGACCAACCTGGGCACCTTCCGCCTCTACGTGCTCCACTACCTGAAGAGCCACGCCCGCGTCAACCGCGAGATGACGGTGCTCGCCCGCCAGCTCGCGCCCGGGCCGCAGGGCGTGCCCATCGAGCTCTACTGCTTCTCGAGCGACACCGCGTGGGCGAACTACGAGGCCCTCCAAGCCGATCTCTTCGACCACCTGATCGCGATTCTGCCGGAGTTCGGGCTGAAGGCGTTCCAGGAGCCCAGCGGGTCGGACTTCGCGGAGGCGATCTCGGCCCGCGCCTAGAGCCCGGACCTTCAAGGGGCGCGCGGGATCGCGTTACCTTCGGAGGGTGCGCGGACGAGGCGGCCGGGGAAACCAGGAATCGGCGGGGGTCGGAACTCCGCGCCGGAGGGGAAAAGAGGGAAACCATGGTGAACACCGTTGAATTGCTCGGCGAGTTGCAGAACCTGAGGGAGAAGGGCTACCTGTCGGACGCCCTGCTCCGCCGCGCGGTCCGGGGCCTCTCCGAGACCGACGCCTTCGACTGGGTCGGCATCTATCTGCTGGGCGAGGACGGGGACGAGCTCTGGTTGCACAACTACGTCGGAGCCCACACCGAACACGCCAAGATTCCTGTGGGCACGGGCGTGTGCGGGACCGCGGTGGCGACCGGCGAGAACCGGAACGTGCCCGACGTGAGCGAGGTCGACGACTATCTGTCCTGCAACTCCGACGTGCGCTCCGAACTCGTGGTTCTGATTCGGGCGGGCAAGGAAATCTTCGGACAGATCGACATCGACAGCCACACTCCGGCCGCCTTCAGCGACGAAGACGAACTGGCCGTGCAGATGATCGCCGACAAGCTCGCCGAGCAGTTCGTTCACGAGCGCCGCTAGGTCCCCCGGAGGCGGCGGACCGCGCACCGCGGCGGCCGTGGCGGAGCAGGTCCGGCCCCGCGTCGTCTCCGCGTCCAACCCGGGACCGTTCACGCTGGACGGAACCCGGACGCACATCGTCGGACGCGAAACGCCGGCGGTCGTCGATCCGGGCCCGGACGATCCCGGTCACCTGCGCGCGCTCGAGGCCGCGGTCGCCGACGCGCGCCGGGTCGCGGTGCTGGTGACCCACGACCACGACGACCACTCCGGTTGCGCCCGAGCCTTCGCGGACGCGTGCGCCGCGCCCCTGCTCGGGCCGTGCCGGGACGCGGACGCCGCCCTGGGCGACGGCGCCGCGGTGTCCACCGACCACGGCGCGCTGATCGCGGTGGAGACGCCGGGACACAGCGCCCGGCACCTGTGCTTCCACTGGCCGCGCGGGCAGGCGCTTTTCGCGGGCGACCTGATGCTCGGGGAGGGCGCCACGACCTGGGTGGGGGAGTATCGAGGCTCCGTGCGCGACTATCTGGCGTCGCTCGAGCGGATCCGGGCGCTGTCGCCCAAGGTGATCTATCCCGCGCACGGGCCGCCGCTGGAGGACGTTTCGGGGGCGACGGCCGCCTACCGGGCGCACCGCCTCGCGCGCATCGAGCAGACCCGGGAGGCGCGGCGCGCGCGTCCCGGCGCCACGCAGGCCGAGCTGGCGCGCGTCGTCTACGGCATCGGGCTGCCCCCCGCCCTCGCCGCCGCCGCCGCCGCCAGCATCGCCGCCATGCTCGACTATCTGGACGGCGCGGGGTAGTATTTTCCCAGTAGCGGCGCGCGCGACCGGCGGGCTTCCGGTGCCGACCGACGCGCGCTTCTCTCCACCACCGCGAGCCCTGCCGTGACCGCACCCGTGCCGCGCCTATCCGCCGAGCTGGCGGCGGAGCTCGTCCATATCGTGGGCGAATCCGGGGTCGTCACCGACCCGGCGCGGCTGATGGTGTACGAGTCCGACGGACTCACCGCCTACCGCTGTCCGCCTCGCGCGGCGGTGCTGCCCCGGGACGGCGGCCAGACCGCTCGGGCGGTGCGGGCCCTCGTGCGCGCGGGGGTGCCCTTCGTGCCGCGCGGCTCGGGAACCGGCCTCTCGGGGGGCGCGCTCGCGACCGATGGGGCGGTGGTGGTGTGCACGGCGCGCATGAACCGGATCCTCGAGATCGATCCGCGGAACCGGCGGGCGCGCCTCCAGCCCGGCGTGGTGAACGCGCACCTCACGGCGGCCGCCCTTCCCCACGGGCTCCACTACGCCCCCGATCCCTCTTCGCAGAGCGCTTGCTCGGTCGGCGGCAACGTCGCCGAGAATTCGGGGGGCCCCCACTGCCTCAAGTACGGCGTGACCTCGCGCTACGTTCGGGGGTTGGACGTGGTGCTGCCGGACGGGAGCCGCACGCGCCTGGACCGCTGGCCGGACGCCGGAGAACTCGACCTCGCGGGCGCGTTCGTGGGATCGGAGGGTTGCTTCGGCATCGCGGTGGAGATCGAGGTCGAGCTGCTCCCGTTGCCGCAGGCGACGCACACCCTGTTGGGCATCTTCGGGCGGCTGGAGGACGCGGGACGGGCGGTGACCGCGATCGTCGCCGACGGCCTGCTTCCGTCGGCGCTCGAAATCGTCGACCGGGCCACCATCCAGGCCGTGGAGGAGAGCGTGTTCGCCGCCGGCTACCCGACCGATGCGGCGGCGGCGCTGGTGGTGGAATTCGACGGCGTCCGGGCGGGGCTCGAGGCCGAGGCGGCGCGGGCGGAGGCGGCGTGCCTGGAGTGGGGCGCGCGCGAGGTGCGCACGGCTACCTCCGCGGACGCGCGCGCGGCGCTCTGGAAGGGGAGGAAGAAAGCCTTCGGCGCCATGGGGCGGATCGCTCCGGACCTGCTGGTGCAGGACGCCACCGTTCCCCGCACGAAGCTTCCCGAAGTGCTGGCCGGGATCGCGGACGTCGGGACGCGCCACCGCCTGCGGGTCGCCAACGTCTTCCACGCCGGAGACGGCAACCTGCACCCCAACATCCTCTTCGACCGGCGCGACGCCGACGAGGTGGAGCGGGTGGAGCGGGCCTCCAAGGAGATCATGCGCATCTGCGTCGAGGCCGGGGGGACGATCACCGGCGAACACGGCGTGGGGCTCGACAAGCGCGACTACATGACGCTCATCCACTCCGACGACGTTCTGCGGGCGATGGAAGCGGTGCGCCGCGTCTTCGATCCCCTAGGGCTGTGCAACCCGGGCAAGGTGTTGCCGGAGCGGATCCGGGACGCGGAGACGGCGGTCGCGCAGGGAACGGCGGGGAGCCGGGGCGAAGAAGACGGCGGAGGCGGCGCCCGTCGGGACGACGGTACGAGCCCGGAGACGCCGGACTCCGCGGCGGGGCGTTCGGACGGAGGCGCGGCTTCGCGCGAGGGAGCGAACGGCGGAATCGGGACCGGCCGCGTCCCGGCGGAGGTCGGCGACGCGCGCGTGGTCGCCCCGGAGACGGCCGAGGAACTCGGCGAACTGATGGCGCGGGCTTCGCGCGAGGGCTGGCGGGTTCGTTGCGTCGGCAACGCCACCTCCCTCCCCCCCGGGTACCTGGACGGGCCGGTGGACTTGGTGGTGAGCACGCGCGCGCTGGGGGCGGTGCACGCCTACGACCCGGACGACCTGACCCTCGCCGCGGACGCCGGCGTCTCGCTCGCCCAGCTGGAGCGGGTGACCGGAGCGCGGGGCCAGTGGCTCCCCCTGGATCCTCCGCGACGGGCCCGGCGCAGCCTCGGAGGGGTGTTGGCGAGCGGGGCCTACGGACCGTTGCAAGCGAAGTTCGGCACCCCCCGCGACCACGTGCTCGGGGTGACGCTGGTGACCGGAGACGGGCGCGTGCTCGAGCTGGGCGGACGGGTGGTCAAGAACGTCGCCGGCTACGATCTGGTGAAGCTCGCGGTGGGAAGCGAGGGACGGCTGGGCATCGTGACCTCCGCGACGGTGCGCCTGCACCCGCTGCCCGCGCGGGACGTGACCCTCCTCTACGACGCCCCCCGGCTGGCGCTGGCCGCGGTGCTGGCCCGCTCGCTGGCCACCGCGTCCCTGCGCATCCCGGCGCTGGAGCTGAGGGCGGGCCGCGGACCGGAGGCGACCGTCGCCGTCCGCCTTCTCGGCTCCCGGGAGGCGGTGGAGGAATCGGAGCGCCTCCTCTCGGAACGCGTCGGCAGGGAAGCCACCCGCCGACTGGAGGGGGAAGCCTCCGCGGAATGGTTCGCGGCGCTGGAGCGCTTCGAGGACGACGCGGCCGCGGTGGCGCGCGTCGGCCATCTGCCGTCGCGCCTGGGCGAGCTGGTGGAAATGTGCGCGGAGTACGGCACGACGGCCGCGCACGTCTCGCTCGGGTCGGTGCGGGTCGCGGTCGGCGCGGGCGGGAGAACCGACGGAGAGGAAGCCGATCCGGCCGATCTCGCGGACGCGCTCGCCCGTCTCCGCGACGGCGCGGCGCGCGCGGGCGCGGCCTTCCGCGTGACGCGCACGGACCTCCCCCGCTGGCCCGGGATCGAACCCGAACCCCCGCCGCGCGCGAGCGCGCTCGCGCGCGGCATCGTGGACAGCTTCGACCCCGCCGGCGTGCTGGCCCGACCGCACGCGCGGGCGCGCGGCTAGCCGCCGACGGAGCGCCCGAGGAGTGTTTCCCATGCCGACCGCAGCTCTCCAAATCGGAGGAATCTCCGAGAGCCTGAGCGGGAGCCCGTTCCTGGCGATGGGGCTGCTCTTCTGGGCCGGCGTCCTGACCAGCCTGACGCCCTGCATCTACCCGATGATCCCCATCACCGCCTCGGTCGTCGTCGGCGCCTCCCGGGACGAGGCGCCGCGCGCGCGGGTCGTGGGACTGACGCTGACGTACGTGACGGGGCTGGCCGCGTTCTACGCCCTGCTCGGCCTGGTGGCGGGAATGAGCGGCACCCTCTTCGGAACGGTGAGCGCGAACCCCTGGGTCCGGTTCGCCACCGCCAACCTGCTCGTCGTCTTCGCGCTGGCCATGCTGGACGTGATCCCGGTGCGCGCGCCCAAGCGGTTGCTGAACTGGGCGGGGGGACTCGGCGGCGGCTCCTACCCGGCGGTCTTTCTGCTGGGCGCCACCTCCGGCGTCGTGGCCGCCCCCTGCGGCGCCCCCGCCTTCGCCGTGGTCCTCACCTGGGTGGCGGCGACTCAGGCGGGCGCCATGGGATTCCTCTACCTTTTCGTCTTCTCCTTGGGAATGACCTCGCTGTTGGTCGCGGTCGGACTCTTCTCGGGCACGGCGGCTTGGCTGCCCAAGTCCGGGGCCTGGATGACGTGGATCAAGAAGGCTGCCGGCGTCGCCATGCTCGGCGTGGCGGAATACTATCTGATTCAAACGGGACTGGCGATGTGAACGCGATCGGAAGGAATCTCCCGAAGACGGCGGCGGCGCTCGGCGCCGTCCTCGTCTTCTCCGGCGCCTTGGGCGCGCAGCAACGGGGCGAGATCGGCATCGCGGTGGGCGAGACGCCCGTGCCGCCGGTCGTCGAGACCTTGGACGGGACGCCGGTCGATCTCGCGGATCGCGTCGGCGAGCGTCCCCTGCTGCTCGAGTTCTGGGCGAGCTGGTGCGAACAGTGCGAGGCGCTCCAGCCCAGCATGGACGCCGCCCACGCGCGCTACGGCGAAGAGGTCGGCTTCCTCGCGGTCGCCGTCGCGGTGGCCCAGACCCGGCGCGCCGTGCGCCGACACTTGGAGCGGCACGCCGTTCCTTTCCCGATGCTCTGGGACGCCGGCGGCGCCGCCGCGCGCGCCTTCCTGGTCCCGGCGACCTCGTACGTGGTCGTCCTGGACAGGGAAGGCAAGGTGGCCTACACGGGCATCGGGCCCGAACAGGACATCGTGAAGGCGGTGGGCGACGTGCTGGCGGCGGAGGCGGCCCCGTCGCCGTAGGCGCCCTCGCCGCCCCTTACCCGACCGGCCGCCGCAACCGCCCGATCTCGTAGTCGGCCGGCGGTTCGGCGCCGGCGAGATGGCGCACGAAGTAGTCCCAGCGGCGGCGCGTCATGTAGGGCTCGTTCCCGAAGCCGTGCCCGCGGTTCGGGAGCAGGAGCAGGTCGAAGTCCTTGTTCGCGGCGATGAGCGCGTCCACCACGAGCATGGTGTTCGAGTGGGGCACGTTGGTGTCCATGGTACCGTGGGCGAGGAGCAGCTTGCCCGCGAGGTTCCCGGCCACCAGCTGGTTGGCTTGGTTGTCGTAGTTGGTGGTGCCGTCGTCGTACTCCTCCAGTAGCCCCTGCCACTTTTCGCCCCAGTCGTCCTCGTAGTTGCGGTTGTCGTGGTTGCCGGCCTGCGACACCGCCACCTTGTAGAATTCCGGGTAGCGCAGGATGCCCGCCGCCGCCGCGAAGCCGCCGCCCGAGTGCCCGAAGATGCCGACCCGGTCGAGGTCCATCCACTCGTGGCGCCGGGCGAGCTGCCGGATCCCGGCGATCTGATCGGGAAGGCCGTTGTCGCCCATGTCGCCGTAGTAGGCTTCGTGGAAGCTCCGCGATCGCATGGGCGTGCCCATGGCGTCCAGCTCGACGACCACGAAACCCAGTTCCGCGATCGCCTGCAGGTCCCGGTGCGCGGTGCGAAAGCTGCGGCTCCCCACGCTTCCGCTCTGCGGCCCCGGATACAGGTAGTTGACGACCGGGTACTTCGTCGACGGATCGAAGTCGGACGGGCGGAACATGAGCCCGTGGAGGTCCGTCGTCCCGTCGCGCGCTTTCACCCGGAAGGGGATGGGGGGGTGCCAACCGGTCGCCTCCAAGGCGGAGACGTCGGCGCGTTCCAGCTCCATCGCGACCCGCCCGCTCATGTCGCGCACGGCGCTCACGGGCGGGATCTCGGGGGTCGACCGGACGTCGACGAAGTAGTCGCCGCCGGGCGAGAGCGCGACGGCGTGGTCGGCGCTGTCGGGGGTGAGCAGCTGCACGTCGCCGCCGTCCATCCCGACCCGGTACAGATAGCGGAAATAGGGGTCCCCGTCCTCGCGCCCGTTGCCGACGAAGAGCACGGTGCGCGCCTCCGCGTCGACATCGAGCACCTCGAGCACGTTCCACGCCCCGGAAGTGATCTGCCGCTCGAGCGCCCCGGTCTCGAGGTCGTGGAGGTAGAGATGGCTCCAGCCGTCCCACCTGGAATACCAGATCGCCTCGCCGCTCTCCTCGAGGACGCGCCAGTTGTGGGCGCCGTCGCCGGACTCGAAGAAGGTCTCCACCCGCTCCTCCAGGACGTCGCGCACCGCGCCGGTGCGGGCGTCGGCGACGCGCAACGTGGCGCGCTTGTGGTCGCGGGAACTCGACACGAAAGCCACCCGGCCCGCATCGGCGCTCCACTCCACGTCCGCGAAGGTGCCGCCGCAGGCGACGTGGTCGCACACCGTCGAGCGGTGCGGATCCGGCGGCATGTCGAAGCGGACCAGGCGCGCTTCGGCGGGCGCATCCAAGTCCAGCACCACGCGGTGGATGCGGAAGATCACCGAGTCCCCGGGCAGGGGGTAGCGCCATGCGTCCAGCTCGGGACGGCCCACCCGGGTGTCCACCATGTACATCATCCCCACCCCGCGCGCGTCGTGCCGGAAGGTCGCGATCCTGCGGCTGTCGGGAGACCAGCGCAGCACGGGCCTGGGACTCCGCACCCAGCCCGCGTTGTCGGTCGCGTAGCCGAAGTCCTCCTCGCCGTCGAAGGTGAGCTGGGTTTCCTCCCCGGTTTCGGCCTCGCGCACCCAGAGGTTGTGGTCGCGCAGGAACGCTTCCCGGGCGCCGTCCGGCGACGCGACGGCCGCCGAGGCGCGCGAAAGGGAGGAACGTCCCATGGAGACCGCCACGTAGTTGGCCCGGCGCTGCTCGGGACTGCCGCCCAGCTCCTCGCAACGCGCGGCGCTCAGGCTGCAACGGAAGACGCGTCCCTCTTCCCGGAAGCCGTCCCCCTCGGGCGCGAACACGGCCAGCCCGGCCTCGACCAGGAGCAACCCCCGGGGGAGGCCCTCGGCCACCGCGGGCGCGCCGGCCACGGCTTCCAGCGCCGCGGTCATCTCCGCGTGGTCGAAGGCGGGAACGCGGGTTCCCGTCTCCGGGTCGACCATCACGTATTCGCCGCCGTCCGGCGTTCGGTTGCGGTACCAGAAGCGGCCGTCCGGCAACCACTCGGGCTCGACCGCCCCGTTGAAGAGCAGCGGGTCCGTGTGTCGCCCGAGACGGCGCTCCGCGCGGACGTAGTCCTCGACGGAGAGCGTGCGCGGCGCCTCCTGCGCGGGCGCGGCGCCCGGGAGGAGCGCGGCGAAGAGCACCAGGAGGGAAAACGGCATCCCGAGTCGGGTCGGACGCGATGTCGGCGGCCGCATGGCCTTCCTCTTCTGCGGGGAACGGATAGGTCTTTTCGAAGGAAGATGGCCCGGCGACGTCTTCCGGGGCAACGACCGACCTCGGGCTCCCTTGACCCGCCCGGGATCCGAATGGGACACTTGGAGGGCCGCTCGAAAACGGCTCTTTTAGGATCGGAGCCGTCCCGTTCGCCCTTCCCCGCCGCCATCTCCCGGAAGTCGACGCCATGTCCGCCGCCGCGCCCGCCCCCGACGCCGCTCCCCGACCCATCCGCAACTACGTCGCCGGGCGCTGGTCGGCGCCGTCCGGGACGGGCGCGTTGCCGGTCGTCAATCCCGCCACCGGCGAAGAGCTGGGACGCGTGCCTCTTTCCACGGGCGCGGACGTGGACGCCGCCGTCGCCGCAGCCGCGGCGGCCTTCCCCGCGTGGCGCCGCACGCCGCCGGTCGAGCGCGCGCGGGTCCTCTTCCGGCTGAAGCATCTCCTGGAAGAACACGTGGAGACGCTGGCCCGCTCCCTGGTCGCCGAGCACGGGAAGAATCTGGAGGAATGCAGGGGCGAGCTTCGGCGCGGCATCGAGAACGTGGAGCACGCATGCGGCATCCCCACCCTGATGATGGGCGACGTGCTCGAGGACGTGGCTCCGGGCATCGACTGCGAGGCCATTCGGCAGCCGCTCGGGGTGTTCGCGGTCGTCTCCCCCTACAACTTCCCCGTGATGATCCCGCTCTGGTTCTGGCCCTACGCGGTGGCGGCGGGCAACGCGGTGGTGCTCAAGCCCAGCGAGCAGGATCCGCTCACGCACCAGCGCGTGGTCGACCTCGCCCGGCAGGCGGGGCTGCCCCCCGGCGTGCTCAACGTGGTGCACGGAGACCGGGAGGCGGTGGACGCGTTGCTCGAGCATCCCGGCGTCGCGGGGGTCTCGTTCGTGGGTTCGAGCCGGGTGGCGCGCATCCTCTACGGGAAGGCGGGCGCGGCCGGCAAGCGCGTGCAGGCGCTCGGCGGGGCCAAGAACCACATGATCGTGCTCCCGGACGCGGACTACGACTTGGTCGCCGACGCGGTGGTGTCCTCGATCTTCGGCTCGGCCGGACAGCGCTGCCTCGCCGGGAGCGTCGTGGTGGGGGTGGCCGACGCGTACGCTCCCCTCCGCGAGCGCATCCTCGACCTCTCCGCCTCGTTGCGCGTGGGCAACGGCCTCGATGAGGGGGTGGACATGGGTCCGCTGATCTCGGCCCGCCACCGCGACCGGGTGGTGGGCTACATCGACCGCGGCGTGGAGGAGGGCGCGGCGCTGGCGATGGACGGGCGCGGCGTCCGGGTGCCCGGCCACCCCGAAGGCCACTGGGTCGGTCCGACCGTCTTCGAGAAAGTGCACCCGGAGATGGCGATCGGCAGGGACGAGATTTTCGGGCCGGTGATGGGGATGGCCCGAGCCGACAGCGTGGAGGACGCCGTCGAGTTCATGCACAGAAGCGAGTACGGCAACGCGACCTCGATCTTCACCACCAGCGGACGCGCGGCGCGCGAGTTCCGCTACCGCGCGGGCATCGGCATGATCGGCGTCAACGTCGGCGTCGCCGCGCCGATGGCCTTCTTCCCCTTCGGGGGGTCGCGCGGCTCCTTCTTCGGCGATCTCAAGGCCCAGGGCCGGGACTCCGTCGAGTTCTTCACCGACAAGCGCGTGGTGATCACGCGCTGGTAGGGGACGCCGGGCGACTTTTCGGCCGACGGCGGGGGCCGACCCGGTTGCGTGCCGACGCGCGCGCCTTCGTCTTCCCCCGCGTCGCGCCGTACTACGTCGGAAACCGCCGGTGCTGGCGGAGGGCGTGCGGGTCAGGGACGCCGGCGACAGCGCGGAACCAAGGCCCCGCATAATTGCGGCCACACTTCCGAAACAGCGGCATCGAGGACGTCGAGACCGCGTTCATGCCGACCCGGACGCATACCCGGCGGAGCGGGATCGTCGCCCCGAGAATGGGCTGCTCCGAGCGATGCGCCCCGGCCACCGGAACCGACCGGCCGAGCTCGTTGGAGGTCGTCGGGACCACCACCACCGGCCGGCCTAGGCGGGTGGTGGCCACATGATCCGCATCGACCCCTCCGATCACACGGGACGAGGCGGAGGAGGAATCGGAGCGGTTGCGCGCGGATGGAATCAGGGAAGCGACCCGCGCCCGCGCACCCGCACGTGCACGGGAAAGTTTCGGGCCGACGGGGCATTCGGGGACGATCCTTCCGCGAACGGCGTGACCTCCGGCTTCATGGCGGTTATCGTTGGAAGTTGGACAAGCAAGAGGAGAATGCCATGACGCGCAATCGCGACGACATCGTCGCCGCAGCGTTCGCTGCGGCCGGACCCGGGGCGAAAATCGACCCGCTCCAGGCGCAGAATCTCCTTTTCCTCGTCGACAGGGTCGTGTCCGAGCGGATCGGAGGACCGTTCTTCGATTTCCGTCCGTACCTCTACGGTCCCCTCGACCATGCCGTCGACGACGCGGTCCAGAATCTGGTGGCCGCAGGCTTCGCCCAAACCGACGAATCGGGACGATATCCCCGCCATTCGCTCACTGACAGCGGACGTCGGCGCGGCGAGGAGGCCCTCGGCTCGTTTCCGGCCCCGGTCGCCGACTACTTCGGACGGGCGGCAAGATGGGTGTTGCTGGTGCCTTGTCGGCGGGCGCTCGTGGCGATCCACCGCGAATACCCGGAGATGGCGGTGAAGGATGTGGCTCGGGACCTGCGGGGAACCCGGTCCGACCGCGCGGGGAACTCCTTCGTCCAAGGGATGGTCAGCGCCTTCGACCTCATGGGGGTGACGAACCGGTCGTCCGATTCCGACGACTTTCGATCCGACGGCGACGATATCCGCGACGCTTGGCGCGAGGTGGGCACGGACATCGAGGACGCGATGGTTCGATTCGGGGAGATCGAGAGGCTCTGGTGAGTCGGCGGAGACGCAAACGGAAACCGGCCAGAACGTCCAAGGTCGCTCGCGCAAAGTCGCCCGTCCCCGCAACGACCGATTCCCACACAGACGCCGCAGTTTCGCCAAGCTCTCCCGCCGATGGATCGACTGTTGCACCAACAACGGGTTCGGTACGGGCGCATGCTGTCCAGCAGCGTATCGAATTCGAATTTTCGTCGTTGTCGGGTCCGCTGCCGCCTCCTGAATCCCTCCAAGCCTACGAGACCACGTTGTCCGGAGCTGCCAACCGCATATTGGAGATGGCGGAAAGGGCGCAAGAGCATCGTCACTCGCAAAGAAAAGCGTCCTCGCTTCGAAAAGACCGCGGCCAGCGAATGGCCTTCTGCCTCGCTCTGTTCGGTCTTATTGGTACAATAATACTCGCCTACTTTGAAAAACAGTTGGTGGGCTTGGCGGCGACGACCGCCCCCCTCGCTACCATCGTTGCAGTCTTCCTTGGAGCCTCCCTTGGCTCAAAACGGCCCCGTCGAGACCAGCCTCATCTCCCGCCGCCTCCTTCCGCCGTCGCCGAGTCCGAGTGACAGGCAGTTGTCCGCGACCCCACACGATACTCCGGATCGCAAGGAAAGCTCGCTGTCTTCGCCTTACCAAGCCATGCACGCCTGGACGCCACCGGATTCCTGGAGTTGGCGGGTGGCGGATTCTCGGCGCCGGTCAACGAGGAGTTCTGCGGCGACACCAGAACGATCAGTTCCACCGTGAGGTCTTCGGCGCAAGCGCGGAGATCTCCGAGCACGCCCCGACACCGAGTTCTGCGGGCGCGTCGTCCTCTCGGGCTCTCTGACGCGCCAGTGACCAAGGAGAACGCATCATGAAGCCGGCATGTCGGGATTTCCTGTGCTCGGCTACAGTCGCAGTCGCGGGGACCGGACTGGTGGTCGCGGGGACCGGACTGATGGTCGGAACCGGATTGGAGTTCTGGCTCGGCGGGGCTTCCCCGATTGCTCAGATATTCCTGGTATTCTTGATTGTAGTCTGGTGTTGGGCGAGCCATCGGTACTTTCATCCTCATCTTGTGGCCGCCCGACAACTCGACGTTGCGAAGCGTCGCATTCTGGACGAATCGGGCAGCGAGTCCGCCGACTTCACGTTGTTCGCCAACCACGATGCACTCGGCGAAGCTTGGAAGCGATTTCTTGACGCCCGATGCGCCGGGGCTTTGGACACCCCGCACTCCCAACCCGCTAGCTCCGCCGCCGCCGACTTCTTGACCGTGGATTCGGTTCTTGGTGCCCGCCGAAGCAAATTGCCGAACGCTCTCTCCGGCGTCTTCACGGCCACGGGGCTTCTCGGAACCTTCGTCGGTATCGCATTCGGCTTGAGGGATATCGACCTTGACGCCGACAGCGGCGAACGTTTGGAAGGAATCGGGCAGCTCATGGAAGGAATGTCCACCGCATTCCTCACCTCGATCATAGGGATCACGTTGTCGATCGTTTGGCTTGCACTATGGCGGTACCTGGATCGAAAACTAGAGTCAAGCCTGGAAAACTTCCTTCAACAGACCAATAAAAAATTCCCGATTGAAGATCCGCACGAGATTCTCGGGCGAATCGGGACCAGCGTGGCGGCACTGGGCGAACTCGGAGAGACCGCCAAAGGAATCAAGGGTAGCATTCAGCAACTGGGAGACGATCTTTCCGGAGCTTTCGAAAGTCACTTGCAGGCCTACGTCGCAGAGCCCCTTCAGAGCCTCAACGCCGACCTGGGCCAGAGCCAGCAAGAGGCACTCGAGCGCATGGTCGCATCGTTCCAAACCACCCTTGCCTCGGCAGTCGGCGAAAATCTGAACGCCTTCGGCGAAGCGCTACGAACGTCCGCCGACTACCAAGTGAAGACGGCCACAAAGCTGGACCGTCTGCTGCATCGCAGTCACACGATCAACATTCGGGGCAACTCGTACAGGATGCGGCGCCACAAGGAGATCTCGAGGGCGATCCATCCGACGGCATCGCCGGCGAGCGATGCTGGAGCCGACGACACGGACAGGAGGTAGGACATGACGAAGGTTGGGACACGGAACGCGGAGCCGCGTCGGAACTCGATTCGCAGGCCGTGGCGGGGGATCCGGCGAGGCTGGAGGCTCGACCGCGCGAGCGAAGCCGTAGGATCGCCCCTGAGGGCCGATCACGACCCTCGGAGGGGTAGGGATACCCGCGGAAACGGCATGTGGGGGATTCTGCGCCGGGGAGCGGAGCGGTTCATGGAAGCCATGGGGTGCATGATCGCCGGGGTTCTCCACGCGGAGATCGAGGGGATCCACCCTTGGACCGGTCGGAGGGGGGTTCGGATGGTCGGGATCCTGGCGGGTGGAGGCGCCCGGATGCGGCGGAGGTGGGCTGTGAACGGCGCCCTCCTCGGGGTCCCCGTTTCGGTCGCTACGCTCCCTGCACGGGGACCCCGAGGAGCCTGCTTGACGCCAAAAAGTGTGCAATTTTCGGTGGCCCAAGAGGTGCCCTTGCCGGGCACAAAAAGTGTGCAATTTTTGACGCCAATTGACACCAACGTGCGCGCTCCGGGCTCGGGCAAAGATGGAGAACGCACGTGACCACGACTTCAAGCAGTGGCGGCGGGTGGTGTTCGGGCTGGTCCCAAAGGGGCGAGCCGCGAGTGAGCGCGCCCCTCGTACCAGCCAAACTATGCGGACATCCGCACCGCCGGACTCCCGCTCATTGGGCCTGCATTCCGGTCATTTGGACAAGACAGAGTCCGATCAGCTGGCGGCGGTAAGGCAGCAGATCGTGCAGTCCTGGTTGACTTTATACGATTCCTTACCGTGATATGCGCCGTTCACGCTCTCCCGCCCGCGACCGCTCGGATCGGCCCGAATCCAGAGCACGGTTGTCGGCAAGATTATGATCGCAAGGCGCGGCGAGCCGCCCGGAAAAACGCATCTTCCGCGGCCGCGTCGTCCCGGTTTCGGGTTCGCCTTCCGTTGGGCGGGACCCGGTCTTGACGTCCCGGAGATCCTCCCTTACGATGGATCGCACTCGGTCGGAAACCGTCGTGTGGGAGGCTTTGGGAGACGAGATCTTCGTCCACTCAACCTCTTACGGGATAAGAGGCGCGCCGGTGATCTTCGGGTATGGCGTGCTCGCCGCAAACATCGTCGGTGGCGGGTTCGCGGTCGCGCAGACGGAGGCGCCGGAAGCCGCTGTACTGGATGTCGAGGGAGCGCGGATAAGAACGATTCCGTTGCCGCCGTCCGGTCCTGGGGTTTCGCGAGATCAAATCGAATGGGAAAGGGATCGGTTGATGGCGATGCCCCAAGTACCGCCTAGGATCGAGGATATCCTGAACGATATCCTGCCGCCGGATCGGGCCAGGGAGGCGCTAGCGGCCAGCTCCGCAAATCGAGTGGAAGCGCTTCGCATGGCACAGGCCAACACCGTACCGCCGCGCATTTCCGCCTTACGCGTTGATCGGGAACGCAGGGTGTGGATGCGCCGGTTCGCTCCTCCCCGGGCGACCGTCGCCGTCTGGGACGTGCACCCGCTGTCGGCCGACGACGGGTTTTCCGTGGACCTGCCGGTCGCATGGAACGTGTTCGACGCGGACGACGGCCGTATGCTCGTCGGCGTGAAGGAGGGCGAAACGGCGACGCGGGTCGTGTCGGCCCGAATCCGGAGATGGCTGTCGGCCGACCGCGGAGCGGAATCGCGTCCGGGCTCGAAGTCGGGCGGTCCTGACCAGGCGCACGGCCTTCCGGAGACGCGGCGCTAGCGCTAGCGGTTGCAGGGACGTTGACATGGCAAGGGTTGGGCGGGTCGGTCGGCGCATCGTAGGAGTTTGCGCGAATGCCTCCACCCCCGCCGATGCGCGGAAAGCGATACGCCTTCCGGTTTCGGGAGGGTCGGTTCGCAGATCGTCGAGCTGCGTTCCCGAAAAGCGCTGGACAGCCTCGCGACTCGGGGTGGAGTTCTCGATCGAAGAGGTTCCGTTGCGGGTGCGGGGCGCGGACGATACCGAGGGCGAACGGGTTCCGTCCGTCCTCGCTTACGCGCCGGCCGCCCTCCAAGCGTCCAGGATCTCGCGCTCCCGCGCGCGGCTCATCCCGGCGCGTCGGTTGAGGCGCGCGTCTTCGGGACGAGTCCGATCCCACTCCGCCGTGTCGCGGCTGGTCACCGCCAGCGGACGGAAGACGAGGCCGGCCGCGAGCGCCCGGTCGATGCTCACGTACATCAGGTCGGAGCCGGGGGCCCACGCCGGAAGGTCGCCGAAGGGCCGCACGCCCTGCGCCTCCAGAAATTCCTCCGGGACCCAAGTGAACTCGACCGGAGCCGAGGTGGCCGCGCGAATTCCGTAGAGCATTCCGGCCATCGACAGGCGGGTGCCCGGGCCTGTGGCGTTGAAGTCGCCGCCGACGCCGTCCTCGGCCAAGCGCACGATCCATTCGGTGATGTCGCGCTGGTCGATGATCTGGTTGGCGTGCTCCGGGTTGCCGGGAGCCAGCACCTCGCCGCCCTCGAAGATGCGCAGTGGCCAGTAGGTGAAACGGTCGGTCTCGTCCCCGGGACCCACGATCAGGCCGGGCCGCACGACGGTGGCGCGTCCCGGGAAGGCGTCGTGGACGATGTCCTCGCTCAACGCCTTCATGAGCCCGTAGTGGGCTTCGTCCCCGTCCCTCCATCCGTCGGGGGACGCGAAGCGCTCCGAGTCCTCGTCGATGAGGTGCTCGTAGAGGATGCGGTTCTTGTGCTCGTAAGCGAGCCCGGGGCTGACGTAGGCCGAGATGGAGGAGACGAAGACGTACCGCTCTGCCGCGTCCCGCAAAAGCTCCGTGCTGAGTTGCGCCCAGCGGTAGTTCTGCGTGTTGTTGTCGAGCACCACGTCCCAGCTACGGCCTTTGAGGGCGTCCAGGTCGCCGTTGCGGTCGCCGACGAGTCGCTCTACGTCGGGAAGATCCGCCTGGGCGCGGCCGCGCGTGAAGATGGTCACCTCGTGCCCGCGCTCGACCGCGTAGCGCACCATGTGCGGGCCGATGAAGCCGGTGCCGCCCAGGACGAGCAATCGCTTGGGCGCGGGCGTCCTCCGGGGACGGGGGCCCGTCGCGCCGACGGCTCGGCGGGCGCGCGAGCCGTCGATGGAAGCGAGACTGCGGGCGGGAGTGCCGAGTCCGAGTCCCAGTCCGGTCCCCGCGATTGCGGTCGTGCGCAGAAAATCCCGGCGTGTCGGCTTCATGGTGCGTTCTCCTTGGTCACTGGCGCGTCAGAGAGCCCGAGAGGACGACGCGCCCGCAGAACTCGGTGTCGGCGTGCTCGGAAATCTCCGCGCTTGCGCCGAAGAACCTCACGGTGGAACTGATCGTTCTGGTGTCGCCGCAGAACTCCTCGTTGACCGGCGCCGAGAATCCGCCACCCGCCAACTCCAGGAATCCGGTGGCGTCCAACGTTCCGGTCGCGGCGGGAAGTGGGGCGGTTGTCCCGGACGCTTCGATCTCGCCCATGACCGTCACGCGTTCCCCGGCTTGTTCGACGGTCATGTCCATCCTTCCCCGCACGCCCTGCGAGTTCAGCAGGAACTGGACGAGAAACGACCCGGTGTAGGTGCCCCCGACGTCGGGGATCGGTCGGGTGGGTTCGTCGGTGCCGCATGCCGCTCCGACGAGCGCGAGGACTACCGCCACGAGCCGCTTCATGATCGTGTCCGGCCTCCTCTCATGCCTACCTGCTCACCGACTGACGCACCGGTCGTCTCGTCGGGAAAGGCTAGCCGCCGAAGTGAGGGGTTGCAACGGACGGACTCGGCCCCCCCCGGATGCGGACGGCGTCGATGCGCCCGTCCGAAGCGGGTTCTCCAGCGAGAAGCGAATCAGCGGCGAACGCGCTCGCACCGCCCGCGACGTCCGGAAGCGAACGTTGCTGACTGTTGGCCCAAGCTACGTTGGTGCGGGTGCCCGACCGCCTGCTGGAGATCGTCGCCGAATCGCGCCGCCGCGTTGCTGGCGGCTGGATTGGGTTCTCGATTGAAGCAAGTGGACGAAGAGACACCATACCGAAGATCCGCAAAGATGTCTACGAACCTCCGGGACGTAGCACTAGCTGTTTCTCGAGTTCGCTTCTGACATCGAGACCGGGTTTCGGAGCGAGCACATCGTGGGCAAGCCGAAGCTTCTCCATCAGGAGGTCGTGTAGGTGTTGCTCCACGGACAGGCCACCGTTTTTGCCCACTACCACGGGGTAGTGGACGGTCACCGGTCGCTCTTGGCCGATCCGGTGAACTCTGTCGGTGGCTTGATTCTCCTTCGCCGGGTTCCAAAGCCTGGTGTAGTGGATGACGTGGGTGGCGCCCGTGATGTTCAGCCCGATGCCGGCAGCCTCGGGCGATAGGATCATCGCGTCGAACCCCGGACGGCCGTTGAAGGCTTCGACGATTTCGTGGCGATTGTATCCTTCAACGAGTCCGTTCAGCACCGCGACCTCGATACCGACCCGGCTCCGCAACACCACCTGCAGGATGCGTTGCATGGTTCGAAAACGTGTGTAGATCACCACCTTCTCCCTTAGAAGGCGTATCTTCTCGACGATCCTGACGGTATGTTCCAGTTTTGGACAGTCGGTCAAAAGTCTTTCTGGGCGTTCGTCGAGAACATCGTCTCTGAGCGCCGGATGAGAGCAGATCTGGATCAGATGCTGAAGGGCGCTCAGAGGGTCGAGCTTGCGTCCCTTCACGTTTTCCAACACATCCCGATACAGTTGCGTTTGCCGGGGACTCATCGCCACTTCGTAGGTGCGCTCGTTCTTGTCCGGGAGGTCGAGAACTTCTTCCTTGGTACGGCGGATGAAGTGCGGGTTGAGCCGTGTCCGGAGCTGCTCGACCAAACCTGCCACGTCGGAACCCGCATCGGCTGCGTCCACCATCGGGCGCTCGAATTCTTGACGAAATTCGTTGTGGCTGCCTAGGCGCCCGGGTTGCACGAAATCCACGATGCACCACAGCTCCGAAAGCCCGTTTTCCACGGGCGTTCCGGTGCAGGCCAGTCTCAAGTCCGCCTTCATGCCTTTGACGGCGCTCGTGACCCCGGCAGTCGGGTTCTTCACATTCTGCGCCTCGTCGCAGGCGATCACCGACCAGCCAACTCGGCCGAGCAGAAGCTGGTCGCGCCGAAGCGTTGCATAGCTGGTGATCACGACTTCGTGCTGGGCCAAACGGCGCGGATCTCGCTTTTCCCTCTGATTGCCTCGGTGCTCGTGAGCGGGCTGGATCGCTGGCGCGAACCGCCGCAATTCCCGCTGCCAGTTGGCGATCACGGCGACCGGAGCCACGATCAAGGCCGGACGGAGAGCTCCGACATCGTGCAGATGCGACATGAACGCGATGATTTGAACCGTCTTTCCGAGGCCCATGTCGTCGGCGAGGAGCCCGCCCCAGCCGGACTCGTGCAGATACCGCATCCAGTTGTATCCGAGCCTCTGGTGGGCGTACAGCTTGGCACGCAGCGAACGAGGCTCCTCGTAGCGAGGGATCTCCGGGCGAGACACCGGACCGCTGTCCGGCTCGGCGTACTCCAAGGTTTCGGTGTTCGGAAACACATCGAGCACGTACTGCCGACCGTCGGCGTCGAGAAGGCGCCGACCCTCGTCGTCGACGGCGGCGTTGCCGTCGAGAAATTCGAAGAATGAACGTGTGCGCTCGGAATCGATCTCGAGCCATCCGTCCCGGAATTTCGCGTAACGCGCGCCGACCCTCTCGGCCTGCTCGGTAAGCTTGCGGAATTCGTCGGGCGTAATTTCCGATTCCCCCTTGCCGTCGGCGGAATCGGAGCGGGATTCGCGTCCGCCCTGCGGGTCGCCGTTCTCCTTGGAGATCCTGACGGCCGGGACAGCGTCGAACCATCCCCGTCGCTTGTTCGACGCCAGGGAGATGTATGGTTGCGACCGGTAGACGACGGGCACCAGCCCCCTGACCCGGTCGCTGAACGCATTCGGAGCGATCTCGATCTCGTCGGGCAGAAACGACTCGGGGTTGGCGAAGAATGCTGGAACATCGGCGCCCGCCAAGGTGCCGTTGCGCTGCAACTGGCGGACTGCGTCGACCTGACCAGGTCGCAACACGAGCCGACGACGCTGTCCGTTGGGAAGGAACTGGGTGTACATGGAGCGGGCAGGACCGTCCACCAGACCTCGGAATGCGTCCTCGTCGATTCCTTCGACAGTGGCTCGAAGACGAATTTCGTCCGGCGCGGTCGCGGTCACGTCCACGCTCATGCGTTCGGCAAGGATGCAGTCCGTGCCTCGAAGGTAGTCGTCAAGCGCGATCTGCGACGACTTCCGGGCCAAGCGCCTCACCTCCGCAACCAAGGCGCTGCGTTCGTGCACCGACGACGCAAGAGGCTGCTCGAGCAGAAGGATCAGCTCGCCGATCTCGCGGGGCGGAAGCGCAGGGCCCTCCGGGAGATCGAAGACCAAGCCGACGCGGCCGTTCGCGTCGATGGCCGTTGGAGGAGTGCCGTCGAGCGTCACGTCGACGCGGATGCGAAAGGCGGGCGCTCCGACATATAGATCGGTTTTTACGGATGCCCGCAACCTGCTGTTCGCTTCGGGAATGCCAAGCAGGACGTGCTCGTGTCGCTCGAGTGCGAGGATCCGCAGCCATGGAAGAAGCATGACCGAGCTCGAGCGCCGACTCGAGAGGTTGCGGCCCCAGAGTTCCTCCAGGAGCCGGACGGCCTTGGGCACGGTGTCCGACGGACCGAACTCGACCGGGAATGGAGGAAGCGGACGGGACGCCCAGCCGGTGAACTCGATGCCTTCGCTCGTGGGACGCCAGTCCAGAGTCATGGTCTCGGGAAGCGCGCGCGCCATGTGTCCAAGATCTTGGAGGCATAATACTGCCAGTTGCCGCTGTGGTGAATTATCCAATTGTCCCGGTGGGGAGCGAAGTCGCTGTGCAACACTTTCTTGAGCTCGCTCGGCTGCGACATTCGTCTTCCCGACTTGATCTTCCTCAAAATTTCGTGGTCCACTGGATAGAGATAGGCGGCGTTGCCCACTTCGAAAAATTCGATGACCGAAAAACCGGGAAAATCGATCAGCGACCAGCGCGTTTCTCCCGCTGTTCCGTGACGCACCGAAACGATCTTGCCTCGCTGGGACATCCAGAAGCTTCGCCTGTCGGGCGTGGCGTCGCCCTCGAAAGCGATCTCGAGCTCCAAGGTGACGAAGTGTCTCCGGAACGCTGCTCGGCGCTCCTCGGAAACGCGTTTCCAGAACATTGAGGTCGTCCCCTGCGCGCCAGGCATTCCGTAGCTTTCTCGCACACTTTCCAAGGTTTTCTCCCACCCCTGCCACATCTCGGGTTCGACGCGCTCGAGAAAGTTTGCGCAGGCATCCGCGTGACGTTCGCCGGACATCTGCGACCATCCGTCGAGGACGGTCTCTTGCGGCATGGCGAGAAGCTGTTGGCGCGATCCAATCTGCAGCGTCCGATGGAAGACCTGCCGGATCAGAGGAGTGTCGGCCTTGAAGGGCGATTCGGGCATCTCCGACAGCTCGTCCCACGCGATCCTGCGGCGTCTGGTCCATCGCACGACGGCGTCGATCGGTTGTTTCTCCTTCAACCATCCGAGTGCATCGCCTGCGTAGAGCTCGGTTGTGGCCCGCTCCATTCCGTAGCGATCCGCCATCTCCACGAGCAGTTCGACGACTGGCTCCCGGCGGGGAAACGCTTGCCAGGATCTCCACAG
The DNA here is from genome assembly GCA_965115885.1 of Longimicrobiales bacterium. Taxonomy (GTDB): domain Bacteria; phylum Gemmatimonadota; class Gemmatimonadetes; order Longimicrobiales; family Gaopeijiaceae; genus BD2-11. Next base: position 3,668,928 of record OZ220479.1, on the reverse strand, counting down.
CACGGGCACTTGGGCAGGCATCGGACGTTGTCTCGCGATCATCATCACCTCGTCATCAAGATCCGTCCACTTTCCGACCGCGTGTACGACGGTCAGAAGCTCGCGTTCGAGGAGCCGGCGTGCCAGAATCGTTAGCGCGACGTGCGGGTTCTGTGCGCTCGCGGCCGCCATGACGCGGCTCTTGAGCGTCGCCAGCTCCTCTGGCTCATGTCGCTCGGGACGAGACTTCGTGGCCGGGTGAAGCCGGGTCACCCTGTCTCGCGCTTTCGACAATCGGCTGGGACGAAAGGAAAGGACGGACGCGAACGACTTCATTTCACGATTCGCACTGCGAGTCGGGATCGATCAGGATGGCGCCCAGCTCCAGAACTCGGCGCACGACGCTTTGGTCGTCCATCTGAAAGCGAATTTCGATGCGTCGCGAGGCTGCCTTGTCCACCCTTCCGTCCTCCCTCCGAACGAGGTCGGCGAACGAACGCCCGTTGGCTGTGACCAAATCTTCGAGATCGTCCCGATAGGAGTTTCCTGCATCGAGAAGTACCAGCATCACCGCTAAGGATCGGCTGTGGGAGAGATCGAGGTTGAGTTCGTAGGTGCCGTCGTCGTTCGTGTGCCCCTCGACGATGATGCGTTTAAGCTCGTCGCGGAACCTCGGGTTGTCCAGGAGCACCGGAAAATAGCCGCGCGCGAAGGCGGTCAGCTCGGCGCGTCCCTGGGGAGAGATTTCGGCACTCGCTTGGTCGAAGAGAAGGCCGCCGGCGAAGCTCACCGTCCCCTCCGGATCTACGTCGATGATGTCGTTCGACGCGAACCGCTCCCGGAGCTCTCGGATCACCCGCTGTCTGGTGTCGAGGATTTCCCTGACGGAATCTGCGGTGGCCTCGTAGACGCCGATCGTGCAGTTCTGCTCGTCTCCCTTGTAGAGAGCCACCATCAGCATCAACGCAAACGCCATCAACAGCCCGGCCATGAGGTCGCTGTAGCTCAGCCAGTACTCGGGCTCCTGGCCTTCGCGGGCCTGTGGCTTTCGTCGGCGGAACAGAGCTTGCCGCATCCCGGATCACCTCCGGCGCCAGAGTGGCCAGCGCCATCGCCTCCCCTTCCGCGGATCCGGCTCCCTGGCCGAGTCATCATCCGCGTCAGGTTCGGGGTCAGGTTCGGGTCCGCCTCCGGCAGGTCGCCGGTCTCGGGCTTCCCGAGGCGCGGCAGTGTCCGTGGACGTGGCGATGGATGACTCGATCTGGCTGGACGCGGCGCCCGTCCTCTCCGCCACTGCGGCAAGCTTCTCAAGCATCCGTCCTCCCGACTTCTCTGCCCTGGTTGCCAGAGAGTCCAGATGGGCGCTGAGCTGTTCGATCGCTTTCGCGGTTCTTTCGTTGCTGCTGTGCACCGTACGTGCCAGACCGGGAAGCGTGCCGAACGCGGCGCGGACCTTCGCGAGCTCTTCCAATCCGTCGCTGAGTCTCGCGCTCGCTTGGTCGAACACCCGGATCCCGTCCGTGACCGATTCTTGCTGAGCTGTTTCGCTCCGCGCGAGTTCCTTGATCGCGTGATCCAGCGTCTGGACTGCTTCCGCAGTCGTGTGGTCCAGTCGCTTGACTGCTGCGGGCAGTTCCTGAGTGATCCGCAGAAGTGTCTCCGCGACATCGCGCATCTCGTCCATCGTGCCGCTCAGGTGATCCGTGATCTTGGCCATTTCCGAATCGAAGAGCTGGAAGACTTCCTCGATCTTCTGGGCGGACAGTGATCGGTAATCCTCGACCTTCTCGGTAAGATGCGAGGTGAGGTTGCGCAGGTCGCTTTCCAGACGCTCCATCGCCTTCACCCGGGCATCGGAGGCTTTTTTCTGCGCCCCGAGCAGATGTCGGCACTCCTGGCTCAAGCTCTGGGCGGCGGCCATCGTTACTCGGGCGGATCTGCCAGCTTCTCTGATCGCTTTCTTCGCTTCCAGCAGTCGCGCCATGCCGGATTCGAAGACTTCCGCAACTTCGCTTGTTCGGTCGAGGAGTCTCGTCTGTGTGTCGGCGACCTCCTCCAAGCGATCGAAAAAGCGGTCCAACAACGCGGCCGCCATCACCTCGTCGTGCAGCACCTCGCCCCACTGCTGATACGGCTTGTTCGACGTCAACACCGTCGACGCCCGCCCGTAACGCCCGTTGACCAGCTGGAAGAACAGACGCGCTCCGTTCGACGTCACCGGCAGATACCCGATCTCGTCCACCACGAGCAACGCCGGATGCATCAACGTCTTCAGCCGACGCTTCAGCCTGCCCGCCGCGTGCGCCTCCTCCAGCGACTCGACCAGCGCGGCCAGCGTGCCGAAGTAGATCCTCCGCCCCGCCTCGGCCGCCGCAACCGCCAAGCTGATCGCGATGTGCGTCTTCCCGACTCCGGGAGGACCCAGGATCACCACGTTCTCCTTCCGCTCCAGGAACCCCAGCTCGTGCAACGACTCGACCTGCTGACGATCGATCGACGGCTGGAACGTGAAGTCGAACTCCGCCAGCGTCTTCAGTCCCGGCAGACGACTCGACCGCATCGCCGCCGTCAAGCGACGACCGTTGCGCAGCTCGATCTGCGCCCCGAGCAGACGCTCGATCCCCTCGCCCGCCGTGTACTCCCCGCCGTCCACTCGCCTGAACACCTCGTCCAGCGCCTCGAGCGCCCCGGGCATCTTCAAATCCGCCAGCTGGGCCGCGATCCGATCCCTCCGGCTCGCAGCCTTCACGAAACCCTCCGTTCAGCCGAGTAGTAGTCCAACGACCGCTGCTCGACGTCGACCGACGGAAGGGGCGCCGACGGCTCCGACCGCTTCGCCTCGGGCTCGGGCATCGGTCTCGGGGTCGCGAACCGATACCCCCTCGGTGCCAAGGGCAACGGAAGGGGCCGCTCCGACGCGAAACGATCCGACACGCTCTCCCCGAGCGTCCCGTGAATCCGGACGTTGGCGACCTGCTCCCGCCACCGCTTCAACCGTTCGTCGATGTCGGCGTCCCCTGCGAAGCTGCGCCCGTAGAAGAAGTTCTCGCGCATGTACCGGATGGGACGCTCGACCTTCCCCTTCGTCTGCGCCCGGTATGGACGGCAGGCCCGGACCTTGAATCCCCAGTGATCGGCAAACCCCGTGAACGCAGCGTTTTCCATCAGCTTCCCGCCCGCTTTGCGCTCGCCGGAGATCACCACCGCCTTCATCCGATCGAACAGCAACTCCCTGGGCACGCCGCCCATGGCGACGAACGACTTCTCGAGCCCGTCCACCAGGACGGCCATCGTCTGGCGCTCGTAGAGGCGCGCCCACATCCAGCGCGAGTAACCCAGAACCACGACCAGCGCGAAACGCTTGCCCCAAGGGAACTTGAACTCCGCGAAGTCCACCTGCCCCTGGCGACCGGGCTCCGTCTCGAACCGCTGCACCGCCTCGACCCGATCTTGCGGCCGAACCGACCGAACATGCCGAGCGACAACGCTGTAGCTCCCCTCGAATCCCGACCTCCGCACATCCTCGTACAACCGCACGGCGCTCATCTTCGGAAACTCGGCCAAACGCTCTTCGATGAATCGCTTGTAGTCGTCGAGCTTCGACTTCCGAGGTCGCCGCGAGCGTGTCCCGGATCCGGCACCGCCCGCCTCGTCGTCCAGCCAACCGCCGGAAATCCAGTAGTACAACGTCCTCCGGGCGATCCCCAGATCGGCCGCGACCGCGGTCTTGGACAACCCTCGTTCCAAGAGTTTCCTCGCCTGTACCTTCGTGCTGCCGTCGATCATCGCGTCTCCTTGGGCGAAGTGGATGGGACACGCGTAATCGATGATCCAGCTCAGGGACACCCCCCTCCGGGTCCGCCTCCGGATGCCCTCCGCGAACAGTTGCGGGCCACGAAAGTGTGCAAAAATCTGCGCAACGCTAAACGACAAAAAGTGTGCAATTCCTGACGCCAAAAAGTGTGCAATTTTAAACGCTCGGTAACAACGTGCCCAGACTCACGCTTTCGAACCGGTTGCGCAGGTCGTCGGCGAAGTTCGATCCCGACAAGGAGTACCGGTTCCGGTATCGGGCGAAGAGGCACGCTTCGCTACCCCATGTCGTCAAGTTTTCCGGGGGGCGTTCGAGCGGCATGATGCTGTTCGTTCTGCTGGAAAACGGGTTGCTCGACGCGTCGCGAGGCGATGTCATCGTCTTCAACAACACCTCTGCGGAGCACCCGTACACCTACCGGTTCGTCCGCGATTGCATGTGCGCCGCGCGCCGCTACGGGATTCCGTTTTTCCAAGTCGAGTTCCAGACGTACGAGGATGTCCGGAACCGGGAGAGGGAGTGGACTCGGCTGCCGACGTATCGACTCGTCGGCGATTGACCGAAATCGGCTGCCAACGACGACGGGTTCCACTGGAGAGGCGAGGTGTTCGAAGAGCTGCTCTCGTGGGCGGGCTACGTTCCGAACCAGTTCACCCGCATCTGCACGAAGCACCTCAAGCTCGAAGTCACCCGCAACTTCCTCAAAGACTGGATGGCCGCGAAAGCGGCGATTCCTCGCCTGGGTCACTTTGGCGAAAGCTCTCGCATCGACCCCGACGTGGCCTATCGACGGCATCGGAAGAACCGGGGTAAGGTGCCGGAGGACATCTTCCGGAAAAAACGCGCCTACGCTTGGAGTCGGCCTCACGCGCGCCCCGAACAGCGCTATCGGGATTTCTGCCCGGAATGGCGGCCGTTCGAGAACCAGACGCTTGCGGGCAAGGTTTTCGGCGACAAGGCGTATTTCGGCGAAGGGAACCGGGGCGTGGAATACGTCGCCTTCATTGGCCTGAGAGGCGACGAGCCGCACCGAATCCAGCGTGTCGAAGCGCGCAGCGGAACCTCGACCGAATACGAAGGCGAGCACGTTTACATGCCGCTCGGCGACATGGCGGCGACCCGCGACGACATCGACGCGTTCTGGGAACGCCAGAGCTGGGATCTGGAGTTGCCGAAGGACGCGAGGTTGTCCAACTGCGTGTACTGCTTCCTGAAGGGTGCGGCAAATCTCGGCGCCATCCACTCCGGACTCGAAGACGCTCCGGACACCGAAGTGCCGGGGTTCGGACCGCTTGCCGACACGCCGTCCGATCTGCGGTGGTGGATGAGAATCGAGACATTGTACGCTCGAGACCTTCTCGCCGAGAAACGCCCCGTCCAAGGCGGCGCGAAGCGCATCGGGTTCTTCGGAAACCGTCCGTTCGCCTACGAGGATCTGGCCGCCGGTCGAGATCTCGGCGCACTGGGCGAGACGATGCTGCCGTGCGACTGCACAGAATGACCGGCGCGCCCGTCTACCTCGACTACCAAGCTACGACCCCGATTGATCCCCGGGCCCGGGAGGCGATGACACCGTTCCTGGGAGATCTGTTCGGCAACCCCCACTCCAGCGACCACGGCTTCGGTTGGGCGGCGGCGCGTGCGGTCGAGGACGCGCGGACGAGCGTTGCGTCCCTGATCAATGCGGACGACGACGAGATCGTGTTCACCTCCGGCGCCACGGAATCGTGCAACCTCGCCCTCCGGGGGATCGCGAAGCGGTTGCACGACCGCAGGCGCGATCGGATCGTGACGTTGGCGACCGAACATCCGGCAGTGCTCGAAACGGTCATGGACTTGGAGCGCTCGGGCTTCGGTGCCGTCGTATTGCCCGTCGACCGGGACGGTCTTCTGGATCTCGACCGCCTCGACGAGGCGCTCGACGAACGGACGCTGGTCGTCTCGGCGATGGCTGCGAACAACGAGATCGGGGTGCTCCAGCCCATCGCGGAAATCGCCGCCCGATGCCACGGCGCCGGTGCGCTCTTCCACACCGACGCGACCCAGGCGGTGGGGCGAATTCCGGTCGACGTCGACGCTTGGAACGTCGATCTGCTGAGTTTCTCGAGCCACAAAATCTACGGACCGAAGGGCGTCGGCGCCCTGTTCGTGCGCTCCGGCGTGAAGCTGGAACCGGTCGTCACGGGGGGGCCGCAAGAGCGAGGGCTCCGAGGGGGAACCTTGTCTCCGGCGCTCGTCGCCGGATTCGGCGCCGCATGCGAGGTGGCCACGGAGCGGGGGGAGGAGGATCGGGCCAACATGGAAGCGCTCGCGGGGCGCCTCCACGCCGCCCTGCTCGATGCCCATCCGGCCTTGCGTCTGTTCGGACACGCCGCGAAACGGCTTCCCGGAAGCCTCAACGTCGGCTTCCCGGGACTTCTGGCCGAGGAAGTGATCCGCAACGTCTCCGATCGCGTCGCCGTGTCGAGCGGTTCCGCGTGCGCATCCACGAATATGGAGCCATCCCGAGTGCTGCTTGCGCTGGGACTCGATTCGGAACTCGCCGCCTCAGGGGTCCGCATCAGCTTGGGCCGCTTCACGACGGCACGGGATGTGGATTGCGCGATCGCGGCGCTGTCGAAGCTCGCCCCTCCCGCTCGACCCGATCGAGGAGTCCGGCCATGACGCCAAGGGGAGGCGCCGACCTGCGTTTCGGTCCGGGAACGAGTTGCGGCTTCACCCCGGCCGAGGTGGCGGCCTTCGACGATCTTCGTCCTGCCGCAGTCGTTCGCGAACTCGTCCAGAATGCGTTGGACGCCGCGCGAAACGCGGGAGTCGGCACGGCCGTCGTCCGGTTCCGGCTGACTCGAGTGTCCAAGGACAGCATTCCCGGAATCGAAAGCTACGGGATCGCGTTCGACAAGGCGATCAAAACCCAGGAGGCGATGACGGGCGGACCGCTCACAGGCCAAGCGGGCCTCGCCGTGGAAACGATCCGCAAGGCGCTCGATCAGGACGAAATGGACGTGCTCTCCGTGCTCGACAACGGGGTCGGTCTCGACGAACGGAGCATGAACGCGCTGCTGAGCGACGGGGTGAGCGTCAAGGGCAACAACGCTGCGGCGAACGGGACCTACGGAAACGGACACTTCACCGCCATCCCCGCATCGGATCTTCGCTACCTCCTCTACGGGGGGGTCGCCAAGGGGGGAGATCGGATCGGAGCCGGCCACGCCGTGCTCGCTTCCCACTACGAGGAAGGGAAGGCGCACCAGCGATCCGGAGACGGCTTCTACGTCCGAGGTTTTCAGGCGAGTCTCAAGACGCTCTACGACTATGCGACCGGGCGTCAGATCCCCGATTTGATCGCCCGGGAGCTTGACCGGATCGAAACCGATGCGTCGCACGGGACCGCCGTCGTCATCCCGTCCTTCAACCACTTTCTCGAAAAGCGGGATGGGAATGATCTGTGGCAGATGGTTTCGCACGCCGCATCCGCCAACTTCTTTGCAGCCGTCGAAGAGAGAGCCTTGGTCGTCTCCGTGGAGGACGACCGGCCGGGAGCGGACAAGCGGCGACGGAACCTCGACGCGTCGAGTCTCGCAAAGGTGCTCGATACCCACCGCGACAAGCGACGGGCTACGGCGTTTCTCAGCGGACGAAGGGCGTACGAAGCCCACGATGTCTACCGAAACGGCATGCGGCGCGTCATCGAAACCAGCGCCGGCGACATCGAGATTCGGTTCCGCGAGAAACTCGACGGCGTCACTCGCGTCGATCTGTGCCGCAACGGAATGTGGATCACCGACAAAGTTCCCATGATCTCGCGGAACTTGGCGAATCAAGTCCCTTTCCATGCCGTCCTCTCGCTCGATGCGCGACGCGGAGGCGATTTGCACGACTACATCCGCAACGCCGAGGGCCCGCTGCACGATTCCATCGCCATCAAGCATCTACGATCGCGCGGACAGCGCGACGCGTGCCGGAGCGCGCTCCGGGAGACCAGGGGATGGATCTTGAGGAACACGCGAACGGTCGAGTCCGACGCGTACTTGGCGGACGACTTCCTGGCGCTCGACTTCGGCGATGCGGACGGTAGCGGGAGGGGGAGGTTCGGAGGCGCGTTCCATGGCGTTCCGACGCCGATCCGGAACTCGGCGCGCGGCTACCGGATCTTCAACGAGTCCGGCGATCTGCCCGGAGGGGGTGGGAATTCCAATGGGGGCGGCGCCCCGCCGAGCGGTCGCGATCGGGCACGGCCCTGGTTGCCGGCGTCCTTCCGCGTCGTTTCGTGTCCCGCGGGAAAGAACCGCCGCCGGATCCTGATCGAGTGCGAAAAATGCTGTCCCGACGCGCAGTTGCGCCTCGTCGTCGACGAAGCCTTGGACGCGACCTGCGAGCGTCCGGGACAGGATCCCTACACGCCCGCGACGCTCGGCAACGTCACGATTCACGCAAAGCCTGCCGGGAACGAGGATCTCGTCCGCTGGAACGACCGGGTGGTCGGCGTGCGGCTGGGCGATCTCGCCGACGGCGCGACGGTCGAAGTCGAGACCGACTACCGCCTTCACGGAGACTTCAGCGGTCTGTCGGATCCGTCTCTTCGGATCGAGGTGTTCAGCGCCAAGCGAAGCGAAGGAGCGGTCCGGGGCGCTGGCGGCCGCGGGAAGCAGGGGAGCGAGCCGTGAGCTGGACGCACATCGTCGAAGCGGCTGTTTCGGGTCCCTCCAATGCGATCCGTTCCCACGATCATCCCATACTCGAATTCGGGAACCTCTCGTTTCCCAAGGGTCGCTACCTTCTGGACTTCCGCAGGGGAGAGCACCGGTTTTCCTACGTCATCGAACACCGGATCGAGGGCGCGGCGCTGATCGAGCGCCTGATCGAGGCTGGACAGGCCCGATACGCCTGCATCGTTTCTTCGCCAACCTCCGCGTATCGCCGCACGCACGTCTCCGGCGACGCGAGGCACGAAATAAGCTGGAACGGCGACGACCTCGGCGGCTCTCCGCTTTTCACGCCGATGATCCTCTGCGTGGAGCCGTGCACGATCGCCGTCGATTCGGATCGAGACGACGTGCATCGGATCTGGGACGAGCGGTCGATCGATCTCCGGAAGGGTTCGCGTTTGGCGCTTGGCAGCGTCATCCGGCTCCAGTCCTCGATTCGCCAGCTGCTGTCGCTCCGAGAGGACGAGCGCATGGACGAGGGCCGGTTCGTGGTCGACGTGAAAGAAGAGCCCTTCCGCTTCCACGTCAGGTTGAGCACGGAGTTGCACAGGTTTCTTCAGCTCCGGGAGAATCCCATTCGAAACCACATCATGACTCACATCGTGACGGCCTGCTTCGCACGGTTGCAGAAAGACTACGCCGCCGACGACGGAGATGCGGGCTGGCGGTCGTTCGACAACCTCAAAGCCCTGGCCGACTATCTCGAGCACAAGGGACACGAGCACTGGAGCGACTCCGACTTTCGTCCGGAAAGAGTCGCCACCGCACTCTACCCGCACATGCTGACCGATTCCGGTCTCGATGTGGGGGGCGACGACGCATGAACGCGGTTCGCGGTCCGTACAGAGAGCTGAGCGACTCGGCCTACGCCGCGTTTCGAAAGGATCTGTTGCGCGTCAAAGGGGGTGGGCGGCAACGGGAGTTTCTCGGAATCGTCCGAGACACGAGTGCGTTTCTGGATCACGTGTCGGCCATCGAGACGGAGGGGTCGGTCGATGCCGTGCTCGCCCGCGAGCCGATGACCGAGAGCGAGTACAAGGATCCGCCGTCCGACACCGAACAAGCGTTGTACGCGGCATGGGACGCGCTCACGCCGGCGGTTGCGTGCCGATCCACGTTTTGGGCGCATCTCACGATCGAGCACATCCGGGCCGACCGTATTCGATCCCCCTATCTCGCCGCCAACGGCGGCAACCTTTCGGGCGGCGCCGAGCGCATCGACTTGGCGCTGAGCGGTGCACGCGGGCAGGGACCGAAGCAGATCGACGATTGCGTGCGCACCGTCCTGAGGCGCCTCGGAGGGTTGCGGGAGGTGCGTGGGAACCGCTCGGTGTTCGTCGACTGCCCGCTTGCTCGAGCGTGGTGGCGCGAACGCTTCGCGACCCGGGCGGCGGGGGGAGACGCTCGGGTCGCATCCGTCGTTCGTGCCGTTCTCCGCACGAACCAGACGTATTGGGAGAAGCTGATCGACCGGATCGTGTTCAGAAACACGACGTTCGGATCGGAAAACATCCGCAGTGCGTTCCTGAGATCGCTCGCCCGGTACCTGCAGGACAACCCGGCGTCGAGGCTCTCGAGTTCGAGCAAATTGCAACGGCTCTGTCGGCGCGCCACGGCGCACCAGGGCGCCCGAGAGCTCAGCATCCTGAGCGAGACCGAGCTGGAAACCCTGATGGGGGCGGTGGTCGCGAGGACGGATCGCTGACATGCTTCGCAACGAACGCACCCTTCGACCGGGGATGTTCAGGCTACCGGACGATCCGGTGGCGGAGAAGGTTCTCATACCGGGATTCCGTGCGGCGAAGAAGGTCCGTGGCGCCTTCGGCTGGTTCACGGCCGGGTGGATAGAACGGCTCGCCCCGGGGCTCGCCGCATACCTCGACCGGGACGGAACGGAACCCATCGACTTCACGGTCGCTCCGGCGCTGTTCCCCGACGATTTGGCCGCCGTGGAACGGGGCGCCCGGATGACGGCGCGGGAAGCGGCCGAGCGGATCGCCGCCCTGTTCGTCCACGGACGCGCCGATGCGTCGGCGCTCGCCCGGCACGCGCTCGACTGTCTTGCATGGATGATCGCCACGGAGAAGCTTCGCCTTCGGATTGCGGTTCCCACCCCGGAGTCGAACTACCATCCGAAGATTTGGCTCTTCGACGACGGAGAGAACCGGGCGCTCGCCCGAGGATCGGGCAACGCGACCGGTCAGGGCGTGGCCGCCGGAGTCGAGCACCTCGACGTCGACGTGTCGTGGATTCCCGAAAGCCGATCCAGGGTGGCCAGCGGCATCGCCATGCTCGACGCTTGGTCTCAGGGCAGGAGTCTCGGGATCCGGGAGGTCGTCGATCTCCCCGAGGCCTTGGCGAGAGGCATCGTCGGAACGGCGCCTGCGCAACCTCCGAATCTTGGCGACTACTACGGTTTGGCGGCACGACGGCGCACGAAAGCACCACGCGTGCGTCCCGAACGCCGGCTTCGAATCCCCGACGGACTGGAGTGGACGACCGGCGTCTACGCTCACCAAGGTGAGGCCGTGAAGCGCTGGGAGGGAGGGCGATCTCCCGAGACCGGCATGATCGCGATGGCGACCGGGGCGGGGAAGACCGTCGCCGCGCTTGTCTGCGCCACACGAAGCCAGGACCGCCTCGACGGAGAACCCCTCCTGGTCGTCGTTTCCGCGCCGTCCGTCCCGCTCATCGTGCAGTGGCGAAAGGAGGTTGAAAAATTCGGCGTGACCCCCGTCGCCCCGACCTTGGAAACCGACACCGACCGGGCGCTCACTCGTCTGTTCCGAGGCCTTCGAGGCGGCGGCACCCACGTAGCCGTCGTCACGAACAACCTTCTGTGCTCATCGCGCTTCCAGGCGACGGTCGCAAGGAAGATCCGCAGCCGGGGCCGGACGTTTCCGACGATGCTGATCGCGGACGAAGCCCATACGCTGGGGGTGGAGTCGTTCATCGAGAACAAGCCGACGTTCTTTGAACGACGCCTCGCGCTCTCCGCGACGCCGGAGCGCCAGTACGATCCGGACGGAACCGAGGAGATCTTCGAGTTTTTCGGCCCGACCGCGTACGAATTCGGCTTGGACCGCGCCATAGGGTTCTGCCTGGTTCCGTACGACTACCACGTTCATGCGTGCACGCTGAGCGAAGAAGAACTCGACAAGTTCGAACAACTCTCGCGACGGATCGGCGCCGCGATGGATTCCAGGACGACCGACGAAGACGACGGTCTGCAAAGCCTGCTGATCGCACGGCGGCGAATCGTCGAGACCGCGCGGAGCAAGATTGATCTGTTGCGGGAAGCGCTCGTCCGTCGGGGCCCGCGAGACCTCGAGCATGCCCTCGTCTACGCATCGGCAAAAAACCCAAGGCAGTTCGACGCAATCGGCGAACTGCTGACCGAACTGAATGTCAAGTGGGCTCCAGTGACGCAGGAGACGACAAAGAAGCGGAAATTGCTCGAGCGCATTCTGGATTCCTTCTCGAACGGCGCCAATCAAGTGCTTCTCGCGAAAAAGGTGCTCGACGAGGGGGTTGATATCCCGAGCATCCGAGAGGCGTTCATCGTCGCTTCGTCGACTGTGGAGAGGGAATGGGTGCAGCGCCGAGGGCGTGTCCTGCGTCGCCATCCCGGGAAGCCTTGGGCGATCGTGCACGATTTTCTCGCCCTGCCTCCGGCCCGGTCGGCAAGCGGCGCTGGGAAGAAGATCATCGAGACCGAATTGAAGCGCGCCCATGCATTCGGGAGGCACGCACGCAACGTCGCCGGCGCATGCGGCTTGCACTCCGATCTAGAGCGAATCCGCACTGCCTTTTGGCCGGAGCCAGGCGCCGGAAACGATATCCTGAAGACCGCAAACGAATGCGTCGTTGCCAGAATGACGCCAAGAGGAAAGCCATGGTAAGCAACTCCGAGCGGATACGCGACGAGATCGGAAAGGAGGCCCGCCGAATGGGTCGAACCTGCGGGCTCGATTCGGAGGACATCGTGACGTTGATCATGCACATCGTCGAGCAAGAGGGCATGCACCGCGTGAAGGCGGTGGCCAGGATCAATCAGAAGACGGGGGCGATGATCAGGAATGTCGCTCCTGTCGACGGTGCCCGGGAGGATGCGTAGATGTTGCTGATACGACGAATCGAAATTCGCAACTTCGCGTGCTTCGATCGCATCGAGATCGAGCCTTCGGTGAGTCGAGGGAAGCCGTTGACCGTGATCAGAGCCGAAAACGGTTCGGGCAAGACGACACTCCTGCGCGCGATCCGCTGGGGAATGTACGGCGAAAGGGGGCTCCCCGGCGAAGCAAGTCGCTTTTCCCTACATCCGGCCGGATGGCGACCGGGTGCGGATGGCGTCGTCAGGACGAGTGTCGCGATCCTCTTCGAGACGGATGGGTCCAGCCGCAATCACCCGGAGGGCGAGTCGACCAACACCGTCTACGAATTGCGTCGGGCGGTAACCACGGTGGCGAAGGGCCCGGGTGGACGGGAGGAGCCGGACTTTCGCCGCGTGGGAGAAAAGAAGCAATTGCTGGTTGAACAGCCGGACGGGTCGTGGGTGCCGGACGAAGTGGGTGTGGACAGCGTGATCGAAGAGCTGCTCCCTTGGGAATTGCGGGATTTTTTCGTCATGGACGCGGACGAGGCGGCGGACTTCGTCGGGGGAAGCGAGAACAAGACCGTCAATCGTCAGGAAGTCGTCGACAAAACATCCTTCTCCGTCCACGCGCTGCTGGGACTGGATGTTTTCAAGGCCGCGACCGAACGCATACGAAAGATCTCCGAGGGGTTCGGACGGGCAGCCACGCGGGCTTCCGGAAGCGGAGACTTGCGTGAGAAACAGGCAGAGTTGGATCGGTTACGCACCGAGGTGCGGGAGCGCAAGGCCAAGGTGGAGCGGGACAGCCGCGAGAAAGATGATATTGATGATCGGCTGAGTCGCGCCCGGGGACGACTCGAAACTCTCGTCGGAAACCTCGCGGCTCACGACGAGCTCAAGAAGCGATGGGCGGAGAACAATGCGCGACGCGGGAAAGCCGCCGAAGAGCGACGCAGGGCGGCAAGCCGCCTGTCCGGCGAGCTGGGGGCTGCCGATCTGCTGGCGTCGCTGGCCGCCCGGGAGATCGCCGACGTCGGCGCCAAGCTGCAGCCGTTGTACGACGACGGGTCGATTCCCAATCACCACTTGGCGTTCGTGCAGGGGTTGCTCGAGAAAGGCGCCTGCGTCTGTGGTCAGGATCTGACCTTGCGAAGCGAGTACAGGAAACACGTTCAGCACATGGTCGAGCAGGCGAGGGGAAAGAGGGAGGAGGCCAACTATCTGGCTCGAGCGCTACATGCGGTGGACATGCTGTCTCGGCACGAAAACGGCGACGCGTGGGATCGCCGATGCGCGGAGCTGGAGGGATCCGTCGCGGACCTCGACAACGAGATCGCCGACTTGGAACAGGCGAGGCGCGATATCGACACCAAGCTCGATGTGATCGAAAACGAAAACCTGGAATCCACCCGGAGCGAGATCGCGATGCTCGAGAAGCAGTCGGGACGGCTCGATCGCGATCTCGTGAGCGACGAGGGAGGTCTCGATCAAGATGACAAGCGCATCCGTGAGCTCGAAGGGATCATTCGTTTCGAGCAAAAGCGGCGAAAGGAGACACGAGATCTCGAAACGTACCAGGAAGTAGCGGATGTCTTGATCCAGGTCCTCGAAAAGGCGTATGCGCGAATTCGCGACGACCAAGTCGGCGAACTCAGTAGCGAGATGGACGCTCTGTTCGCGAAGATGGCGTCGAACGTCGCGGACGACGAAGCGGTAGAAGATGATCGCCACAAGGCGACGATTCGGATGATCGCGAAGGTCGGGCTACGAGCATTGGAGGGCGTGCCGGGAAAGTACGAGATATTCGCGCTCAACAACCGCGGCAGATCCATGCCCCCAACCGAAATCAACGGCGCCTCGAGGCGAATCCTGGCCTTGTCGTTCGTTCTGGGGCTCTGCGAGGCGAGCCGTACCCGGGCGCCGCTCGTTGCCGACTCGTTGCTCAACTTCACATCGGGTTCGGTGCGGACGAACACGTTGCGCATCACCGCCGAGACCGCGAGTCAGCCAATTCTCCTGCTCACGGGCTCGGACCTGGAGTCGCGGAGCGAGGTGGATCTGGTGGCCCGCCACGCTGGCGCGACTTACACGCTGACCGGTCAATGGCAACACACGGCGCATGGCGGAGACGTCGTGAATCAGACGGACGAGCGGCAGGTGTCTCTCCTTTGTCGGTGCGGACCACGCGAATTCTGCAACGTTTGTGAGCGGCAAGGGTGGGCCGAAAGTCGGGGATGGACCCGGCGCGAACACGGAGAAAGTCGGCAGTGAACGATTTTGCGGATCTCTTCAGGACCAAGAACCACGCCTTGGTTCTGCCCAAGGACGCCGAGGACGAAATCGACCGCTACATTGCGATGCACTCGAAGGGGAGCGTCGAATCCCGACCCTTTCCCAGGAAGGTCGACTTCTGGGCGTTCGGCATGGCCACCGCATTGGCATTGAATCTCGAACCCCGGGGAGGGTCTCCGACACGTTGGGGAAAGACGTTCATCTACACGAGTCAGGGGATCATGGACAACGATCTCTGCGCCCTGCTCGCCGTCGTCGCGATCGCCAAGTTCGGTCACCGCGATCCAAAGGTGAGCGAAACGAGAGAGATTGTCGGGCTCGCGAACCGGCTTGCTGCGGCCGGTTGTCCGAAAGTACTGAGCAAGCTCTCGGGCACCACCGCCAACGCCGTTCTGCGGACCACTCCTCTCGACCGCGCGCTCGAGCTGGCAAGATCGCTTCAAGACCGCGTTCGGCTGAACGATTGACGAAAGGAAACCACCGCCGCACGGATGCGACGGAGCGGCGGCTCAGGCAGGTCCGGCGGCGCGAAGACCGAGCGCCCCGTTTCTTCCACAGCCGCGATCCCTGCCGACCTTTGTCAAAAGTTCACCACCAGCGCCATGGTCAGCATCCGGTCCGACTTGTCCAGCGGGACGGGCACCTTGCCCATGGTCTCCCCTTGCGGGTTGCTCAACGGGATGTCGACCAGGGCGGGCCGGTTGTCGAACAGATACCGGAACTTGGCTTGCAACCCGAAGTGTTCGTTCATCGAGACGCCCAGCGAGCTCACCCAGTCCGCGCGCAGATCGCCCAGGTCGAAGCCGTTCCCGTCCACGACCAAGGCGCTCTTGAGCTCGGCGTTGTCGGTCAGCTGGATTTCGTGTTCCCCCGAGACCTGGAGTCCGACGAAGGTGTTGGCGGCGTCGGGATCGGGCACCACGTCGTTCTGGGATGTGAGGGTGAGCCCGTAGGAACTGCGTAGCCGGTGCGCTTCGTCCTCCGTCCACCGGGTCGACACGCCGCCGACCAGCACGTAGCGGGCGCTGATGCCGGCGAACGTGTTGCGGGTCCATCCCAACTGGCCGAAGACGGACGACCGTTCCGAGAATTCCCGGTCGCCGCGCATGCGGATGTGGTAGTTCTCCGCGGAAACCCGGGTCTCGCTCTCCTCGTCGACCCGAAAATTCGCGGCGGTGCCGACGGCGGAGCGCTTGAAGCGGGTGGTGTTCGTGCGGAGCGCTCCGATCTCCAGCTTGGCTTCGGTCCGCCTCCACTCCGCGATCAGTTCGTTGGCCAGCCCGAACGTCGCCGATTCGGTGTTGCCCCGGGTCCGGATGAAGCTGAACTCGCTGGAGTTGGACCACTCCGGGGAGAGGGGGATCTGCGCGCGCGCCCCGGTGCTCGCGGCCAGGAGCGAGACGAGCGGGAATCCCGATCCCAGCGCCCGACGGACGCGGGAGCCGAAGACCGCGGGCAAGCGCGTTCGCGCTACCAAACGCCCTCGTATCCGTCCGCGGCCAAGTTCCACTTGGGTCCGAAAACGTGGAGTTTCTTCGTCGGCGAGGAGCCGTCGGTGAGCTCTCCGCCCGCGTGCGTCCAAGCGAGCAGGCTTCCCTTCAGGTTCAGCACCGGAACGCCTTTCCTGCCCATGCGGCGGGCGTACGTCGAGCTCCGTGCCCCCACCGTGCAGAAGGCGACCACGGTGCAGTCTCCGAGTTCGCCCCGCCGGTCCTCGAATTCCTGGGGGGTGAGCGCGCCGGGGAGGGTGGACACCGCCCGTTCCTTGGGAGACCGGACGTCGACGAGCACGATGCCGTCGGCGTCCAGGCGTTCGCGCAGCGTGGCCGCGTCGATGGTCTCCACGTCCGGGAAGCGCCGACCCACCTGCGCCACCATTTCGTCCAGCGCGCGCCTCCGCTCCCGCTCCGTCGTCGCGTTCATCCCCGTACTCCTCCGGGTTCCAAGCACGTTCGTCCGTCTCCCGGAACGCGTTCCGCGCCTCAGACGAAGAACGCGCCCTTCCTCGCCCCGGCCGTCTTCGCCCATTCGCTCGCTGGCATCTTCTTCCCGCCTTCGGGCCGCACCTTGGCGATCAGCAGTTGGCCGTCCGGGGCCGCCACGCGAACGCCTTCCGCTCCGACGCCGGTCACTTGGCCGGGGCGAACCGAAAGCGCCTCTCCGATTCGCGAAGCGCCGTAGAACTTGACCCAAGCGCCGTCGAAGGTACTCCAGGCCCCGGGTTGCGGGTCCGCTCCGCGCACCAGATTCCACGTGCGCCGCAGCGGCAGGTTCCAGGACACCCGCACGTGCTCGTGCTTGCACCAGCCCTCGTAGGTGGCCGCGGCGTGGTCCTGCGCGATTCTCGGAGCCTCGCCCGCGCGCACTAGGTCCACCCCCTCCAGCATGGCGGCGACCCCCATGGGGAAGAGGCGGTCGAAGTAGAGGCTTCCCAAGGTGTGGTCCCCGATCTCGACTTCTTTCTGCAGCAGAACGGGGCCCTCGTCGAGGCCTGCGTCGGGCCAGAAGATCGTGAGCCCCGTCTTCTTCCTCCCCCAGATGATGGGCCAGTTGATGGAGCTGGGGCCGCGGTGGAGCGGGAGCAACGAAGGATGGTACTGGATCGTCCCCCGGGTCGGGACGGCGAGCACCCGCTCCGGCACGAAGAGGGTCACGTACGCCATCACGCCCAGATCGGGACGCAACGATCTCATGTGATCCCGGGTGTCCTCGCTCTTGAAGGAGGATGGCTGGAAGAGCGGCAGGCCCAGGTTCCGGGCCGCCTCCGCGAGCGGGTCGGGGCGCCGGCCGGGCGTTTCGGGACGGGTGTAGACGCCCGCGACGTCTTCGCCGCGCTCCGCCAGCGCCTGGAGCACGCTCGCGCCGAAGGCCTGCTGGCCGTTGACGATGATTCTCATGAGGAGATCTTCTCGCGGGGAATGGCTGGAGGTGCGCCGGGGAGGTCGAGTTCCCTCGATCGACGTCGGGAGCGGAGACGCTTCAGCTCACCGGACGGAGGGCGTTCATGACCCAGCGGTCGTACCAGGAGAGGTAGCGCTCGTAGCGGTCCTTCTGGTAGCTGGGGACGCGGATGCCGTGGCTCTGGCCGGGATAGACCACGAGCTGGGTGGGGACGCCGCGTCGGCGCAACGCTTGGTAGAGCTGCTCGGAGTTGAGGATGGGCACGTTCCAGTCGTCCTCGCCGCCCATGACGAGGGTCGGGGTGACGATCTCGTGCACCTTGTTGAACGGGCTGATGCGCTCCCAGTTGTCGCGGTTGTCGCCCTCCCAAGGGAGCCCCAGCTCGGCCTCCCACTGTCGTTGGTAGTGGTCGTGTCCGTAGTTGGCGATGTAGAGCACTTCGCTGGCCCCGGTGATGGCGCCCGCGAAGCGGTCGGTTTGGGTGATGACGTAGTTGGTGAGGATGCCGCCGTACGACCAGCCGCCCACGCCCAGTCGGTCGGGATCGGACCACCCCTGCTTGATGGCGTAGTCGACGCCGGCCATCACGTCCTTGAAGTCCGGGTTGCCCCAGTCCGCCCACAGGGCGGCCGAGAAGTCCTGGCCGTAGCCCGACGAGCCGCGCGGATTGGTGCGTACGACCACGTAGCCGTGGGCCGCGAAGAGCTGCGATTCGAAGTGGAAGGAGTGGGAGTACTGGGAGACCGGGCCCCCGTGGATGCGCAACAGGGTGGGGTAGCGCCGCCCTTCCTCGTAGTCGGGCGGGAAGGTGACGAAGCCCTCGATCTCGATGCCGCCCTCGGAGGGGAACCGGATGTTGCGGGTCTCGCCGATGCGGACGGCCGCGAGAAAGTCGTCGTTGTGGCCCGTGATGCGGCGGAGCGCGGCCCCGCCGCCGCCGACGTTCTCCACCGCATGGATTTCGGCGGGGCGGTCGAGATAGGCGATCCGGGCCGCGAAGACGTCGCCGCTCCAGTCGAAGCCCGAGGCCGAGAGCCCGCCGGAGACCGGACGCTCCAGCTCCGAGCCGTCCGGGCGGATGCGCGCGATGTGGTTTTCGGAGGAGTCCTCGAGTCCGAACCAGATCCATTCGCCGTCTGCGGAGAAGCGGGGCGCGCGCACGTTCCGGTCCAGCTCGGCGGTGAGCAACCGAGGTTCGCCCCCGTCCGCGGAGACCACCGCCAAGTGCGAGGTCTCGTACCAGATCAGATCGGGCCGGACGCCGGTGGCGTAGGCGATCCGGCGTCCGTCCGGGCTCCATGCCGGCGAGCCGTCGGAACCGGGGTTGGTGGTGATCTGTCGGGGGGCGTCGGTGGGTTCCTCCAAGTCGGCGGACACGACCCAGATGTCGTTGTTGGCGTTCGTGTCGGGGTCTTCGGTGCGGTTCGAGACGAAAGCGATCCGCGTTCCGTCCGGGCTCCAGACGCCCAGAGACTCGTTCCAGCGTCCCGCGGTGAGCTGGCGCAACTCGTCGGTATGGATCTTGTATACGTAGAGGTGCGTCTTGCGCGAGCCGGTCAGGTAGCCGGCTCCGTCCCGCTTGAACTGGATGCGGTCGATGACCCACGGATCCTGCGGGGCGTTGGGCTTCGCGTCCTCGTCCTCCTCCTCGGGATCGCGGAGGGCGAGAAGAAGGCGGGTGCCGTCGGGGGACCAGCGGTATCCGCCGACGCCTTGCTCGACGTCCGTGAGGGGAAAGGCCTCGCCGCCGCGCCGGTCCAGCGCCCACACCTGGGTCGCGTTCCCGTCGCGCGCCGCGGTGAAGGTGAGGTACCGGCCGTCCGGGCTCCAGGCGGGGGATCCGGCCGACTGCTTGTCCCGCGTGAGCGGAACGGGGTCGCCGCCCGCGACCGGCGCCATGTAGACGCGGGTGTAGGAGCGTTCGTCCTCCAGGGAGGTGCGGGAAACCGTGTACGCGACCCAGTCGCCCTCCGGGCTGACCACGGGAGGCCCGACGTTCTCCATCTCGAAGAGATCGTCGACCGAGATGTCGCGCCGCTCCTGCGCGGACGAAATCCGAGGCGCGGCCACCGCCTGAGCCAACGCGAAGCAGAGGGCTGTCGCGACGAGAGCCTTCATGAGTGAGCTCCTTGAACCGGTGAGACGAGTGATTCTGGCACTGCAACGAAAAGGAGGCGACCATGGGCGCCGAAACCGGAGGACTCCGAATGCACGAGAGAATAGCGGAGGGTGAACCGCGGACGCGACCCGAAGCGATCGGCGGCGGAACCGGACCCGTCCGCCGGGCGGCCCGGCTCCTCCTTTGGGCGACGGTGCCGTCCGCGCTCGCCGCGGGCTGCGCCGCGCGCGCCGGGGAGCGCGACCCGGGCGTTGCGCCCGGTCTCGAGAATCGCATCGAGATCCGCATCGTCAACAACAACTTCAGCGACGCCCGCCTGTACGCCGTGCGCCTCCGCGGGAAGGAGTACATCGGCGCGCTCACCGGGAAGACCGAAGCCAACTACACCCTCGAGTGGGACGTCCCGCAAACGCTCTCGATCAGGATCGAACTGCTCGCCGTCGGGACCTGCACGACCGACGAGTTGACGGTCGATCCCGGGGAGACGCTCTTCCTCAGAATCGACTCCACGCTGGCCGCGATGCCGAGCTGCCGACGGGGGCGGACGGCGACGGGGGCGCGCCGGACCGCCGGACCGGCCCGGCGTTGACGCGACTCCGCCGGGGCGGGACGGCCCTTCTCGCGGGGCGGTGGGCGCGGGCGTCAACGCAGGGTCGGCGCGGAAGCCGGCGGCCGACGGTGGCCCGTGGCCCGTTCGAAGGCGTAGGCGAAGCGCAGCAGCATGGCTTCCGTGAAGGGACGGCCTAGGAACTCGATCCCGATGGGCAGGCCGTCCGGGGTGAAGCCGCCGGGGACGGTGAGGGCGGGGAAGCCCAGAATCGGGCTGAGCAGACGGTTGTCGCCGAGCCCGTAGTCGTCGGCCGGAGCGGGGTTGGTTCGGACGTCGGGGGCGATCAGCGACGGCGGGTGGTCGAAAGTGGCGTACACCAAGGCGTCCAAGGCGTGGTCGGCCATCGCCCGGTAGACGTCCCGGCGGATCCGGTCGCGGGCCAGCAGGTAGGCTAGGTAGGCGGGGTCGGCGGTGGTCTTGCCGAGCGATCCGGCCAGTCCGGCCGCCCGCCACGGCGTCACCCGGCCGCTCAGCAGGATGGAGCGCAGGGTCGCGTGGGGCGCGCCCTCGAGCTCCGCCAGGTAGGCGTCGGTGGCGGCCTCGGTCTCGTGGACGTTCATGGAGAAAACGGCGTTCACCCTCTCGATGCCCGGGATGGCGACGTCGTCCGTCACTTCGGCGCCCAGGGCGCCGAGTTGCGCGACGGCCGCGTCGACGATGGCGCGCGCCTGCCGGTATCCCTCCGACTCCGTGTCCAGGGAGCGGTCCATGGGGTCGCGGACGACGCCGATGCGCGCCCCGGCCAGCCCGTCGGCGGAGAGCCCGTCGCCGTAGGAGCCGGGGATCTCGCCGAAGGAGCGGGCGGTCACCGGATCGTCGGGATCGTAGCCGGCGATCGCGTCCAGCAGGATGGCCGCGTCCGCGACCGTGCGGGTCATCGGTCCCATGGTGTCGGTGGTGGGGTTGGCGGGCATCATGCCGTGGCGGCTGACCAGCTGCAGGGTGGGTCTGAGGCCGACCAGCGCATGCACCGCCGCCGGCCCGCGGATGGAGCCGCCGGTGTCCTCTCCGATCCCGATCATCCCCAGGTTCGCGGCCACGCCCGCGCCGGTGCCGCCCGACGAGCCGCTGGGGTTGCGCCGGGGGTCGTAGGGGTTGCGGATGAAGCCGAAGCCCGAGCCCACGTAGCGCGAGGCGAACTCGCCCATGTTGGTCTTGGCCAGGACGAGCGCGCCCGCGTCCTTCATGCGGGCGACGACGGTGGCGTCCCGCGAGGACACGAAGTCCCGGAAGAGCGCCGACCCGTAGGTGGTCGGCATGTCGCGGGTTTCGACCTGGTCCTTGAGGAGAACCGGGATGCAGTGCAGCGGTCCGGCGAGTCCGCCGGCAGCGAGGGCCCGGTCCAGGCGGGCGGCCTCGTCGAGTGCGGCGGGGTTCACGGCGGCGATGGCGTTGAGGCGCGGTCCCCGTCGGTCGTAGGCTTCGATGCGGTCGAGGTAGCCCTGCACCAGCTCCGCGCAGGTCAGCGCACCGGAGAGGAAGGCGGCGTGCACCTCCGCGATGGTCGCCTCCTCGATCGGGAAGTCCTGGGCGAGAGCCGCGCCCGGGGCGGCCGCCAGCAGGCAGGCGCTGAGCAGGAGGCGGGTCGCGTTCGGGGTGCGGCGGCGGGAGCGCGGGGTACGGGCCGAGGAGGGCCGTTCGGGATTCATCGAGATTTCTCCGGTGGGGTCGCGGCGTCCGGGGGGGGTGGAGGAGCGGGGCGAAGGGAGCGTCGATGCGCGCGCGGCGACGGCGATTGCCCCGGAGGTCCGGCTTCAACACTATCGTGTCCACCGTTCGTCTTCCACAATACCGGGCAGAGGCCGAAAGACATGACGGATCTCGACATTCGACCGGGCAAGACCCGCATCGGGTGGATCGGGCTGGGCGTCATGGGGCGCAGCATGTGCGCGCACGTGATGGACCGCGGATTCTCGGCGACGGTCTTCACCCGCACCCGGGCCACGGCGGCGCCGGTGCTGGAGAAGGGCGCGGCGTGGGCCGACAGTCCGCAGGCGGTGGCGGAGCGAAGCGATGTCGTGTTCAGCATCGTCGGCTTCCCGAGCGACGTACGCGAGGTGATCCTGGGCGAGAACGGCGCCCTGGCCGGGTGCGCGCCCGGAGACGTCCTGGTGGACATGACCACCAGCGAGCCGTCGCTCGCGGTCGAAATCCACGAGGCCGCGCGCGCGCGGGGGGTGGCCAGCGTGGACGCGCCCGTGTCCGGAGGCGACGTCGGGGCTCGGGAGGCGCGCCTGTCGATCATGATCGGCGGGGACGAGGAGGTCGTGGACGCGCTGGGACCGTGTTGGCGGGCGATGGGGAAGACCGTCGTGCGCCAGGGGGGACCCGGGGCGGGGCAACACGCCAAGATGGTGAACCAAGTGCTGATCGGCCCGCTGATGATCGGGATGTGCGAGGGACTGCTCTACGCCCACCGGTCCGGGCTCGACTTGGAGACGGCGATGCGGTCGGTGGCTTCGGGCGCCGCCGGCAGCTGGTCGCTGTCCAACTACGGTCCGCGGGTGATCGCCAACGATTTCGATCCCGGCTTCCTCGTCGAGCACTTCGTCAAGGACATGGAGATCGCGCTCGCCGAAGCCGGCCGCATGAAGCTGGCGCTTCCGGGACTGGCGCTGGCGCACCAGCTGTACACCGCGTTGCTCGCCCAGGGGGAGGGGCGCAAGGGGACCCACGCGCTTCAGCTCGCGCTGGCCCGCCTGTCCGACGTCGACTGGGAGGGGCGGGACTGATCCGTCAGCTCCCCGGCGCCAGCACCAAGCGGTTCTCCGCGCGCGCCTCCACCGCCGCGCGGGAGAAGAGCATCGGGAAGTACTCCCGGTCGCCCCAGCTCTCGGCGAGGTTGCCGTAGTAGGGGCTTCCCGGCCGACCGGACTGCCCCGGAGCGTTGGTGACCAGCGACCCGTCCAGGTCGGCGAAGTCGACGATGTGGCGGTAGGTGGCTCCCGTGGCCGCCACCGTGCCCGCGCCGCCCGACCGCTCGACTGGAGGCAGGTCGTAGGCGCTCGCCAGCGTGTGCGGGAACTCGCTTCGGTGGTAGCGTCCCCAGCGCCACTCGGCGGGGTCGTCGCCCAGCTCGCGCGCGACCTCTTCCAGCGCGACGGAGAGGAGGGCTTCCAAGGCCGGGACGGGGTCGTCGCCCGGCGTCTCGGTCAGCCGGTCGAGCGCGTCCCCGTCGAGCCGACCGTAGACCGCGGCCGCCCGGCTGGAGCGGTCGAACACCCCGTTCCACGCCGCGAGCTCGACCCGGCGGGGTTCCAGCTCCGGGTCGGTTGCCGTCCATCCGGCGAAGAGCGTCGCGTGCCGCGCGGCGGCCGCCGAGTAGGCGTCCTGCTGAAGCGCCCGGGAATCCTCCAGGGTGAAGTCGCTTCCGGCGTCCAACACCTCCCGGACGCGCGCGAAGCGGGCGAAGGGCCCGGCCGTCTTGAAGAAGAGCGGCGGGTCGTAGCCGGGCGGATGGATGTCGTGGTTGGCGGTTCCCACCCATCCCCGCTCCGGGTTGTACTCGGTGGGCAGGTCGTCGCGGAACCCGTCCCATTCGTACGCCCCGGTTCCCGGCACCGGCAGCCGCCCGTGCCAGTTCGGGCGGTTCGGGGAGAGCGCCGCGGCCTGCCACGCGACGTTTCCGTCCGCGTCCCCGCAGATCATGTTCTCGGTCGGCGCCAGCCAATGGCGCATCTCCTCCAGGAAGCCCCTGCAGTCGTCGACCACGTTGAGCCGCAGGCCGGCCAGGTAGCCGGTGGTGCCCGGTTCGTGCATCGTCGAACGCATGGCGTAGGCGAGGTGGTTCGCGGTGTCCCGGTGGAAGATCGGCCCGTGGCGCGAGAACTCCAGTTCCACGACGACGGAATCGCTCTCCGCGCCCGACGCCGTCGTGGCGGACGACCGATTTCCGATCCGGACGACCTCGGCGACGGTGCGCACCTCCTCCCATCCGTCGCCCCAGCGCACCTGCTTGGGATTGTCCGGATTCACCCGCTCGACGTACACGTCGGACTGGTCGGTGCCCACGATGGTGAGCCCCCAGGCGATGCGTCCGTTGTGCCCGATGGCCACGCCGGGGAGCACCGGCTCGGTCGACCCGATCGCCGTCCACCCGGGCGCGTCCAAGTGAACGACGTAACGGAGGGATGGGTTGGTCACCGCGCGGTGCGGGTCGTTGGCCACGATCGCGCGACCGCTCGCGGTGCGGCTCCCGTGGATCGCCCAGTTGTTGCTTCCCGGGGAGGTCTCCCGCGCCCCCAGGTCGGGGGTCGTCTCCGACGCCGTCCAGCCGTCGTAGGGCGCGACCAGCGGCGGACCGCTCATGGCGTTGCGGAACCCCGCCACGCCGGCCAGCGCCTCGTCCGAGATCAGCGCCATGTCGACGCCGTCGGGCACCTCGAGCTCCCGCCAGGGCGTCGGATTCGCCCGCCGGTTGGCCTCCTCGGCGCCGAACTCGGCCA
Source organism: Longimicrobiales bacterium (assembly GCA_965115885.1). Classification (GTDB taxonomy): domain Bacteria; phylum Gemmatimonadota; class Gemmatimonadetes; order Longimicrobiales; family Gaopeijiaceae; genus BD2-11. The sequence goes on along the minus strand of OZ220479.1, from coordinate 3,643,963 downwards.
CCCGCATCGCCAGCCGCAACTCGCGCCGCACGTCCGCCACCGGCATCGCCGTCTGCATGCGCAACAACGGCGTCTCGGCGCTCCATCGTTCGGGCTCGAGGCCCGTGAGCAGAAATTCCGCGGGCAGCTCTCCCGCCGCCGTCGCATGGTCGACGTAGGCGTTGATCCCCGACGCGAAAGCCTCGAGGATGCGTCGGCCCTCGGGGTGGTAGCGGGTGAACTCGGCTTCGTCGAAGGGGCCCCGGAATTTGAGCAGGCGCGCGACGCGGTCGTGCTGAAGCGCCTCCGGGCCCAACACCTCCGACAGGCGGCCTTCGCCGGCTTTCCTGTACATTTCCATCTGCCAGAGGCGGTCCTGGGCTTGGACGAAGCCCTGGGCGAAGAAGAGGTCGTCGAGGTTGGAGGCGTAGATGTGGGGGACGCCCCACGGATCGCGCAGCACTTCGACCTCGTCTTCGAGCCCCGGGACCTCGATGCGGCCGTCGATCTGCGGCAGGCGCTCCCGGGCCAACTCCTCGAAGTCCGCGGACGGCGGCCCGGAGCAGGCGGACGCGAAAGCGAGGGTGCCCAAGCTGGCGAAGGTCGCGCGACGGGCGCGGGCGCGTCCGGCGGATCGGATGGGGCGCATGGATCCTCCCAATGTTGGTTTCGTTCGGGTGCCGAAAGGCACGCAGGGTACTAGCTTCAGCTTCGGAGGAAGGCGGAGCCCACGCAATCGAGAACCACGACCGATGAACCTCGTCCTCGCGTCGACGAAGCGCCCTCTGCCGACGCTCGCGCTCGCGGTTTCCCGATTGGCGGCCGCGTGCGCGTTCGGCGCGCCGTTCGCCGTCCACGGCCAGGAATCCCGGATGGGGTTCGAGCACCTCGAGGGCGTCGACGTCGCCGTCGCCTTCGACGATCCCACCGCCGACCGCGTGCTGGAGGCCGCGTTGCGGCAGTCGCTCGGACGCCGGATGGGGATCAACCTGATCGTCGGCGCGCAACCGAACGCGTTCTCCGTGGCGGCGGTCGCGACCTGCGTGCCGGAGGACTGCGCGAGCGCCGAGTTCTACTCGGTGGCGCTGCTGCTGTCGAACCACTACGACGCGGCATGGGCCCTCGATTTGCTCTCGCGGGAGTCTCCGGAACTCGCCGACCTCTACGCCCCCCGGGTTTCGGAGCTGACGGAGCCGCTCGGAATCTGGGCCGAAGCTTGGCGCTCCGGTGAATACCGGGTCCGCGTCGACGCCTTCGTGGACCGGTTGGAGGCCGGATGCTTCGCGCCGGCCCTGGCTCGGCGAGGCATCCTGGCGGCCTTGGCGATCGGGGACAGCGTGCGCGCCCGGGAACTCGACCGGGTGGCCGGCGACGAGCGGGCGCTCTGCTGAGAAGTCTGCGAACGAGTCGCGCGCCGCGAGGCGCCGGCCAGCGGGATCCGGCGTGCGGGCGTCGCGGCGGGGAATCGTCCATGGTCGGCTTGAGTTGCACGATCCGCCGCACTTCGCCGGCTTTTCCCGAGGGACGCAGACTACTTGGCCGTCATCCTCTTGCGTTCATTGCTCTTACGGGAGCAACGGCGCGGGTTCCCGCTGTTCGATTCCCGCTGAATCGATCCTCAGCTCAGGCGCCAACCCTGCATCGGCTCTCGAGCGCCTTCCTGAGTTGCATCTCGTTGGTGTGCTGGTAGCAACTGAGCACGGTCTTGGCGTCCCTCCAGCCGCCGAGCTCGCACAGCACCTTGAGCGGCAGGTCCATGAGATCGGAAGCGAACTTCCGCCTCAGCGAGTGCCAGCCCCTGCGGGGCTTCGGCTCGAGCTCGGCGAGCCTCTCGGCCTTCTGCCACCAAGCGCGCCATCGCCACGGAACCACCCACTCCGCAGGATTCCGCGGGGAGGGCAACACCGGAGCGTCGCCCGCGCCCGAGCGCTTCGCCAAAGCCTCGTCGAGAACGGACAGCGCGTCGGCGGTGACGGGCGTGGTGTGCTCGTGGCCCGTCTTGTCGTGCTCGGCCCTCCACCGGACGGCCCGACCGTCGAAGTCGACGTCGGACCACCGGAGCTTGCGGATGGCTCCGATGCGGTGTCCGGTCTCGTGCGCGAGCACGAGCGCGACCCGGAAGCGCCAGTCGACCTGCGCCGACACTTGGAGCAGCGCTTGGTACTCCTCCTGGGTCAGCACGACCCGCGTCGGGTTCTTCTCCCTGGGCGTCCCGAGCCCCTTCAGCGGATTCGAGACGAGAAGCGGGCGGCCCCGATCGTCCTTCGACCTCACGGCCCAGTTGAGCACCGCGAGCAGGAACTTCAGATCGTCCGCGACCGTGCGGTCCGACACCGGCTTGCCGGTCGGCCCGACCTCGCCCGCCCTCCGCTCGCGGATGAACCGGTCCCAGTCCCTCCGGGACAGGGTCTCCGGCTCGCGATCCCGTCCGAAGAGCCCGAGGAACATCTTGGCGGCGGCCCTGTCGTGCCACCGCCTCCGCTCGCTCTTCGTGGGCGTCACCTCCTCACCGTAGATGTCGAAAAGCGTCTCCAGGGTGAGCGGCTCGGGCTCGGCTTCGGCCTCGCCGTGCGTCTCCGGATCGACGAAGCCCGCGGCGAACTCGTCCGCGTACCGCTTCGCCCGAACCCAGTCGCGATGCCCCAGCGACCGGCTCCGCCTGCGTCCGTTCTCGCGCCACTCGATCTGGAACAGGCCGGTCTTGGGATCGGGGAAGACCCTGACCCGGTTGCGGCCCCATTCGCCGGCGCTGTATCCGCGCCGACCACGTTTCGTGCGTCCCATCGTTCGAACCCCTCTCGACGACGGACTGCACGATCTGCCCAGCTCGGAAGCTGGCGTCGCCGGGGCGTCCGCGCCAGTGTCGGGACTCCGCCGTAACGGCGTTCGAGGTCCCACCGTCGCGGACCAAGCGACGGTCGGCGGAATAGCCGGTCTCCGTGGTGGCCTCGACGAGCGACGCGGAGCGCCATGGCCCGCTCCCCTGTTCGTGCTCCCGCTCGCTTGGATCGGCGCGCTGAAGGCTCCGGCAATCCGCCTCCTGGTCGGACAGCGGTCGCAACAGCGCTCGGTTTGACATGGGAGCGGCCAGGGAATTACCCTTGTGGCCGCTCAGGCGGGGGGGAATTGCCGCGTGGACGGGTGAAGGCGAGCGAACGGAACGGCGAGCCTGTTGCGGCTCTGCGAACGTGGAGTTCGAGACGACACACTCATCGGACAACAGGGTGTTTGCGCTGAGATGACCCCCCGTCGGTCCCCGCTCGCAAGAGATGCGCGCTTGCGAGGCGCTGTGTTCGCTCCCGCGAGGACGCAAGGCCGGGGGAACGCGGACCGCAACGCCCGCGCCCGAATCCGCCGGAGTCGTCGCCGGGATGCGCAAGGGCGGCGACGGGACCGCCCGAGGTTCGTCGTTCGGGCGGTGCGACTTGCGCGGGGCGTACGGGCGCGATCCTTGCCGGAAGGCGTGCAGGTCCGTAGGCTCGCGGGGAGGCCAGCCCGCCAGCCCGCCAGCCCGCCAGCCCGCCAGCCCGCCAGCCCGCCAGCCCGCCAGCCCGCCAGCCCGCCAATTCAGTAAAGGCGGCACTCACCGCGCGGGACATGAGCCTTCACCCGGGGTGAGGCGTCGCCGCACGGTGCGCTTCTGCGCGTCCGGAAGTGATCGGCGTCGAGGTCGAAGGAACAAGTGCCGCACGAAAGCGTGCCGAATCGCGGCTATCCCGACCGCCCTAACGTCGTTGGGGTCGCCATCGAAGGGAGTGCTTGAACTCCTCGCTCCTCCCGATTCCACTCTATTTCAGGATTTCCCATGCCTCGCAGAACAATGAACGGACTCAAGCTCCTGGCCACGGCAACGCTGGCGTCGCTCGTCTTCGCGGCGTGCGACGAGAGTTCTCCTACGCCGGTGGATCCACCGAAGGCCGTGGGCACGATCTCGGGCACGGTGACGATCGAGGGGACGGCGGTCGCGGGGGTGTCGGCGACGCTGTCGTCGGGCGCGAGCGCGACGACGGGCGCGGGCGGCGACTTCTCGTTCACGGGAGTGGAGGCGGGGACGTACACGGTGACGATCTCGGGCTACCCGGAGGACGCGACGTTCGCGCAGGCGACGCAGTCGGCGACGATCGCGACGGACGGGGAGAACGTGCGGTTGAGCTTCGCGGGCGAGTACGTGCGTTCGTCGGCGGTGGTGGGAGCGGTGGCGGCGTCGGACGCGACGGTGAGCGGAGGGGACGGCCAGCCGGAGACGCTGTCGGGGGTGACGGCGACGCTGGGCGGAGAGCACGCGACGGGCGAGACGGTGCGGACGGGCATGGACGGCGGGTTCGCGTTCGCGAGGCTTCGGGCGGGGACGTACACGGTGGAGATTTCGGGCTACCCGGAGGACGTGACGTTCGAGACGAAGCTGATGGAGGTGGAGGTGGAGGCGGGCGAGGTCGGGAGCGCGGACTTCACGGGCCACTGGGTGCGTACGTCGGCGGTCGAGGGCCGGGTGGTCGTCGAGGGCGAGGGGCTGGCGGGGGCGACGGTGAAGTTGTCGGGCGGTCCTGCGGAGGAGAGCCGCAGGGCGACGACGGACGCGGACGGGGGGTACCGGTTCGAGGAGCTGCGCGCTGGCGCGTACGAGGTGAGCGTCGCGGGCGGGTACGAAACGGAGGACTACGAGTTCGCGTCGACGTCGCGGGACGTGAGCGTGGAGATGGGGGAGACGGCGACGGTGTCGTTCACGGGGGTGTTGTTGCGGACGTCGGGGATCAGCGGTCGGGTGAGCGTGGAGGGGATGGGGTTGAGCGGGGTCGAGGTGAAGCTGTCGGGGGCGGACGAGGAGCGAACGGAGACTACGGACGCGAGCGGACAGTACGCGTTCACGGGATTGGCGGCGGGGGACTACGCGGTGTCGATCGGGGTGGAGGGCGAGGCGTACGTGTTCGAGACGACGAGCATGGACGTGACGGTGGCGGACGACGAGTCGAAGATCGTGAACTTCGAGGGTGAGCACGCGACGACGGCGAGCGTGTCGGGGATGGCGTACGTGGACGAGGGTACGAAGAACGACATGTTCGACGAGGGGGAGTATGCGCTGATGCGAGCGGGGATCCCGGTGGCGCTGGTGGGCCCGGGGGTGAACGAGCAGCGCTTGGGTGCGACGGACGAGGAGGGCGGGTTCTCGTTCGAGGGCCTGAAAGCGGGCTCGTACCAGCTAGTGGTGCTGATCGAAGCGGAGGTCGCGGCGACGCTGGCGGCGGAGGACGTGGCGTACGGCGGCCCGTCGGTCGGTTATGCGGTCGAGTTGGGTGTGGGCGAGGCGGCGACGCGGTCGTTGCCGTTCGACATAACGCACACGACGGTGGACTTCGAGGTGGCGCTGAAGAGCGGGGAGGCGCTGGGGGACGCGTTGCCGGGTGCGAAGGTGAGCCTGTACGCGGACATGGGCGGCGAGCGGCTGGCGGGGAGCGGTACGACGGACGAGGAGGGCGCAGCGTCGATCCGTGTGGCGCGCGCGGGCACGACGGGCCACATGGTGTACGCGACGGTCGTTGCGGACGGCTACAGCGTGGACATGGGAGCGGGCAAGCAGGCGGTGAAGTGGGATCCTCAGGAGTGGAGGGTGTCGGCGAAGAACATGGCCGACGTGGTGAACATGAAGGTGGACGTGTCGGTGAGCGGAAAGACGGTGAAGACGGAGTTGGGCGGGGGCATGGCGTTGGGGGGCTGGGCGATCGGCGTGACGTCGGGGGAGGAGACGGTGGAGGGCGCGCCGAAGAAGCTGGACGATGAGGGCATGGCGAAGCTGGAGACGACGGCGGAGTCGGTGCCGACGACCTACGCGTTCATGCTGGCGAAGGACCAGGAGGACGAGTTGGACGGTGGGGAGAAGTACGAGTCGGAGGCTGTGGAGTACACGCACACGGGTCTGAAGCTGGCGGGCGAGACGATGGAAGCGGGGACGCTCGAGGCGAGCTACGCGACGCAGACGTTGAAGGTGTACGTGCACCACGAGCGGGATCAGGTGGAGGGGTACACGGGGAACGTGCTGGGCGGGGACGAGCGTGCGAAGACGGGGTACGTGGACGTGTCGTTGCGCTACGTGAGCGGGACGGGGCGGTCGCGGGCGTTCGCGAAGGAGGAGTGGGATTCGAAGCACGTGAGCGAGAAGGATGGGGTGACGACGTTCCGGCACGTGCCGACGGACTACGACGTGGTGGTTCGCGCGAACGAGAGCGCGGCGGGGACGACGGCGGGGATCGTGTTGCTAGAACCGGACGAGCTCGAGGCGTACCGGGACGCGGAGGCGAACGGGCTGGTGGGCGGAGCGTTCGGGTCGGAGGGCGGATTCGGACACACGGTTTCGCTGTGTCCGTTGCAGGCGACGCTTCCCCAGGACCACGACGAGTGCGCGTCGTTCGCGTACGTGACGACGCATTCGGTGAAGGGCGAGGTGTGGCGCAAGAGCGTGACGGCGGCGAGTTCGGGGGACGGGTTCTCGACGGACACGATGAACCGGAAGAACTCGGGGGTGACGGTGGACCTGACGCCGGTCGAGGGGAAGAACCTGGCGGGCGAGGCGAAGACGTTCGCGGCGCTGGCGAAGGACGTGGCGACGACGACGACGGTGAACGAGACGTACCAGTTCGATTTCGGGAAGCTGGCGGCGGGCGCGTACGAAGCGAAGGCGTCGGCGGGCTGGCGGGTGCGCAAGAAGGGTGGCATGGAGCTGGGGACTGCGTTGAGCCCGCTGAGCGGAGCGGTGGAGCTGGAGGTGACGCCGTCGACGGGTACGGTTTACGGGCGGGTGAAGGGGAGCGACGGGTTCCCGGTCGACAGCGCGACGGTGACGGCGAACGGGAAGACGGCGACGACGGACGCGTACGGACGCTACGTGATCGCGGGAGTGGAGTCGGCGTCGCGGGGCGCGATGACGAACAAGTTCTTCGTGAAGGCGACGAAGGGCGCGACGACGACGAAGGACTCGGTGCGGGCGTTCGTGGCGAACGGACTGGAGATGGTGGACATCGCGTTCGGAGGCACGGCCTCGAAGGCGACGGTGAGCGGGAAGGTGACGGCGTCGGGGAGCGGCGCGGCGGTGGCGGGCGCGGAGATCCAGGTGAGGTACGCCGACGACACGACGAAGTGGGTGGCGCCGGAGAACAAGGCGTCGAACGGGAAGCTGGTGACGGGCGCGGACGGGAGCTACATGGCGGAGCTGAAGGGCGGAAGGGTCGGCGGGACGGCGACGGTGCGCGTGACGAGGAAGGGCATGAGCTTCGCGCCGGAGTCGATCGAGGTGCCGGCGCACACGGGCGCGGCGATCTCGGGGATCGACTTCACGGGCTTCGTGAACGCGACGATCACGGGCCGGGTGGCCGCTCCTCCGAACATCGGCGGCGGTCCGCAGGATTCCGTTTGGGTCAAGGCGAGGAAGGCGAGCGACACGACCGTGGTCGTCGATTCGGCGATGACGGGGGCGTCGGGGACGTTCGCCTTGAACGTGCCGTTCGGCGACTACGACGTCAGAGCGACGAAGAAGAGATACGGCTTCACCTATCCGAACGACAGTCGACGGGTGACGGCGGCGCCCGGAGGACGCCGAGACTTCGGCAAGATTCAGTCGCGCACTTGGTTGCCGTTGAATGTGAGCGTGGAACGGGTGGTAACGACGGACACCGTGAAAAGCCAAGGTCAGCTTCCGATTGTGGTTCACAAGTATGACTCTGCTAAAGTTGTCCTTCGGTGGGCCAGTAGGATTGGCATGGCCAACGGATGGTTCTCAGAAGACAGTATTTCCAACGTCCCGATAGGACTTCCTGCCGGAGCCAAGGCTATGGGGGATATATATGACTATAAGGTGTCGCCGGACAGCGCGTGGTTTGGCTTGGTCCACTACGAGAATATTCCAGGCGCCCAGAACCAGCGTAACGGAGTGATGGTGCGCGTCTGCGAATGGGTCGGATTACCCCGCTGCGGCGGATTCATCAATTATGAAACGGCAACTATAGAAAAGAGTCCGCGTCAATTGCCCGACGACACGTTCACGGTCAGGATCAGGACGCTAGTGTACAGCTCTGTATCCGGACGATATTCAGGCGATAAAATCGACAGTGTACGAACCTACGCAAAGATGTCGGCGGTCGATCCCATGGCTACCTCGGTCATGGCCAAGCGCACGACGGGCGGCGACACGATGGTCCTCGACTGGCTTGCCAAGACGAACGCGAGATCGGAGCAGCGGATCGCCGCGACGTTCCCATCCGTCGCGGACCTGGGCGGTGCCGGCGCGACGGTGTTCTGGACGACGGGCGTGGCGTGGGACACCAGACGGAAGATCTGGTCGGACGTCAACGGGAGCGAATACGTGTCGTTCCGAACGGCGGAAGGCAACGTCGTGCGGGTCACCAAGCAGGAGTTGCTTGGGCCGATCGAATTCAGGATCGACTCCAGACAAGGCTCCACCGGGGCATGGACGATAGGGACGAAGACACTCGAGCTCGCGGCCAGCTCGGGTTCCGGGTAGACTGCCATTGCAACGTCGGAGCAGCCGACTGCATGTTTCCGAATCATAGCTCCAGTTTCACGCACAGGCCCGGTGCACGACGCGCACTGGCCATCCGCATTCACCTTCTCAGAGACCGTGCCAAGACCATGAACAGACTCAAGCTCTTTACCACGTCAACGATGGTGGCCCTCGTCCTTGCGGCGTGCGGCGACGGTCGTTACCCGACCGTTCCAACGGGCCGACTCGCTCCCGAGGGTACGATCTCCGGGTCGGTGACGATCGAGGGCGCGGCGGCCGTGGGCGTTACGGCGACCCTCTCTTCCGGTATGTCCGCAGTGGTCGACTCGACCGGCGGATTCTCGTTCGAGCGGGTCGAGGTCGGCACCCACACGGTTGCGATCTCTGGATCCCCGGAGGACGCGACGTTCGTGCAATCGACTCGGTCCGCGACGATTTCAGCGGACGGCCAGAACGTGCACTTGAGCTTCGTCGGCGAATATGTGCGCTCCTCGGCGGTGGTCGGTCGCGTATCCGCAACCGGCGCGGCCCCGAACGGCGGGGACGCTTCGCGAACGTCGCTGTCCGGAGTGACAGTGACGCTGATCGGCGAACGGGGGACGACGGAGACCGTGCAGACGGAGATCGACGGCGGTTTCGCATTCGCGGGGCTCCGAGCGGGCGCCTACGCGGTCGCGATCTCGGGGTTCCCCGAGGACGTCTCGTTCGATGCGGAACCCAAGACGGTGGCAGTGGCGGTCGACGAGGTCGGCACCGTCGACTTCGTCGGTTTCGTGCACGCGACGATAGTCGGCCGAGTGGTTCGGCCGCAGGACGGAGAACCGGAGTCGGGGGTTTGGATCAAGGCCATGAGGGTGGGCGGATCGGCCATGGCCGTCGATTCGACGACGACCGATTCGGCGGGCGGTTACGCGTTGAGCGTGCCGTTCGGCGACTACCGCATCGAGGTGTCGAAGCGGAGCCGCGACTTCGCGTACCCGGAGGCCGGCCAGCATGTGTCGGTGGGTCCCGGAGAGCGAATGACGTTCGGAGACATCCACGCAACGGCGAACGCAGCGGCGCAACGGAAGACGATCACGGGCAAGGTGATCGCGCCGCAGGGCGGCGGGAGAGGGCAGGCGGGGGTACTGCTTTCGGCGACCAAAGTGGGAGGGACGCTTCCGGTCGATACGACGACCACCGACGCGACGGGCACGTTCACCTTGAGCGTGGAGGAGTCGGGAGAATATCGTATCGAGGCGTCGAAAAGGAGGTTCGGTTTCGACTATCCGAACGGCAGCCAGTCGGTTTCCGTGGCTTCCTCAGAGAGCAGTACGGCTTTCGGGGACATTCAGGCGAACACGTGGACCATCCTGGATCTGACAGCGGAGCGAGGGACGGACAGCGCGACGGTTGTGTTGCGGTTCTTCAGCATGAAGCGAGAATCAGGTCGCAACTACGGATTTCCCGAAGGGCATGGAGTCGATTCTCTTTGGGCTCTTTATCGAAGCGAGGACGGCAGGTTTCTGCCTGCGACGTTCACGTTCCAAGACGACGACAGCAGAGAGTCGGCGGTGGTTGCCGTCGGACACGACGGAGGCGCGTTCCCCGACGATACGTTCACCATAAGGGTCGTGGTGCAGTCCAAGAGAGTTGTTGACAAGGTATCCCGTGTCTTGGACGTCGCAATCGAAACCGTGGTGGTGCCGGCCAAGACGGACACGCCGACGCAGACGATCACGGGCAAGGTGATCGCGCCGCAGGGCGGAGGCAGAGGGGAGGCGGGCGTTCGGGTGTCGGCGACGAAGGTCGGGGACACGGTCGCGGCGGCTGCGACGACGACCGATGCGACCGGAACGTTCGCGCTGACCGTGAGCGATCCCGGCGCATACGACATCGAGGCGTCCAAGGAAAGGTACGGTTTCGACTATCCGAACGGCAGCCAGCGGGTGTCGGTGGCCGCCGGAGAGAGCGAGGCGTTCGGCGACGTCCAGTCGAACACGTGGCAGATCGTCGACCTGACGGCGGAGCGGGCGTCGGACGCGACGAAGGTGATCCTGCGATTCTTCAGCGTGGCGCCGATCGCCGGTCGCGACTACGGACTGCCCGAAGGGACCACCGGAGGCGTGCAGTACACGTCCCAGTACCGGGACGTGGGCGGCGGGTGGAAGCACGTCGAGTTGGATTTCCATGGAAACAACGACGACGCGTATCTGGCCTCGGTCTGGCAAGGCGGCGGACAAGCCGGCAGCGTGTTCCCGGACGACACGTTCACGATCCGGATCAAGGTGCGGGCGAGGGACGGTGAGAACGCGACGTTGGACAGCGTGTTCACCGCGGCGCTGGTGCCGACCAAGGCCAAAGATCCAACGCAACGTCAGACGATCACGGGCAAGGTGATCGCGCCGCGGGGCGGAGGCAAGGGTGAGGCGGGCGTTCTGGTGTCGGCGACCAAGGTCGGGGACACGGTCGCGGCGGATACGGCGACGACGGGCGCGGCGGGGACGTTCACGCTGACCGTGACGGATCCCGGCGAGTACGACGTCGAAGCGTCCAAGAAGAGGTACGGTTTCGACTATCCGAACGGCAGCCGACGGGTGTCGGTGGCCGCGGGAGCGGACGAGAGCTTCGGCGAAATCCAGTCGAACACGTGGCAGATCGTCGATCTGACGGCGGAGCGGGTGTCCGGCGCTCCCAAGGTGATCCTGCGGTTTTTCAGTGTGGCGCCGATCGCCGGTCGCGACTACGGATTTCCGGAAGGGACCAAGAGAGGCGTGCAGTACACGTCCCAGTACCGGGACGCGAGCGGCCAATGGAAGCACGTCGAATTGGATTTCCATGGAGACAACGACGACGCGTATCTGGCCTCCGTCTGGCAGGGCGGCGGACAAGCCGGCAGCGTGTTCCCGGACGACACGTTCACGATCCGGATCAAGGTGCGGGCGAGGGACATCCAGGACAGGACGTTGGACACCGTGTCGACGGAGACGCTGGTTCCGGCCAAAGCGGAGGGAACCGGTCGGCGGCAGACGGTCGGCGGCAGAGTGATCGCGCCGCAGGGCGGCAAGGGGGAGCCGGGCGTGCTCGTGGCGCTGACGCAGGCGGGAATCTCGACGCCGACCGATACGGCGACGACGAACGCGTCGGGCGCGTTCACCCTGACCGCGAAGGAGCCGGGTCTGTACGAGGTCCATGCGTCGAAGAAGAGGTACGGCTTCGACTATCCGGACGGCGACCGACGCGTGCAGGTGGCCGCGGGAGCGGACGAGAGCTTCGGCGAAATCCAGTCGAACACGTGGCAGATCCTCGATATGACGGCGGAGCGGACGTCGGACACGACGAAGGTTCTCATGCGGTTCTTCAGCTTGACGACCCAGGCGGGTCGCGACTACGGAGTGCCGAGCGGGAACGTCGGTCTCATAAACTACCGGTCTCAGTATCGGGACAAGGACGGCACCTGGAAGTACGTGGTTCCCGCGTTCCATGGCGACAACCGCGAGGCGATGCTGGCCTACGTCTGGCAGGGCGGGGGTCAAGCCGGGAGCAGGTTCCCCGACGACACGTTCACGATCAGGATCCAGGCGACTTCGACCGACGGCGGAGGCGCGACGGTGGACAGCGCGATCACGGCGGCGCTGGTGCCGGCCAGGCCCGGTCGGCCGAGGCAGCGGCAAACGATCGTCGGCAGAGTGATCGCGCCGCAGGGCGGAGGCAAAGGGGAGGCGGGCGTTCTGGTGTCGGCGACGAAGGTCGGGGCCGGGACGGCGACGGACACGGCGACGACGGATGCGACGGGAGCGTTCACGCTCGTCGTGGGGGATCCCGGCGAGTACGACGTCGAGGCGCGCAAGGACCAGTACGGCTTCGACTATCCGAACGGCAGCCGACGGGTGTCGGTGGCTGCGGGAGAGAACAAGGCGTTCGGCGACGTGCAGGCGAACACGTGGCGGATCCTCGATCTGACCGGAGCGCGGGCGACGGATTCCACGAAGATCGTGATGCGCTTCTTCAGCGTGAGAAGGAGGTCCGGTCGCGACTACGGATTGCCGAGCGGGAACGTCGGAGCGGTGGTCTATTCGTCCAAGTACCGGGACGCGGACGGGACATGGAGGAACGTCGATCTCGAGAACCACGGCGACGGTCGGGACGCGTTCCTGGGCGCCGTGGGGCGGGGCGGCAGGCGAGCCGGGCGCACGTTCCCGGCCGACACTTTCACGGTCAGGATCGTGGCGAAGTCGACGAATCGGCGTGGAGGAAGGGGCGCGACGTTGGACAGCGCGATCGCCACGGCGGTGGTGCCGGCGAAGGCGAGCGGAATGGCGCAGCGGAGCGCCGTCTCGGTTTCCCCGCCGGTCGCGGATCCGGTCGGATCGAATGCGACGGCGTCCTTCTCGGACGGCGTAGCGCGGGCCGCCCCGGAACTCGGAACGGCGAGCGGTCGGCCCGCGAGGGTCGCTCGGCGGGAGGAAGGAGACGCCGGGGTCGATGGAGTTCGGGATCGAAACCGGATGGGGCTCGGTCGAGGAGCGGGCGGAGGGGACCGGGACGGTCGAGCTCGCGACCGTGCGAGAGCCGGATAGACGCTTCCGCCGCGACCCCATCGGCCGGTAGCCGCCCGGCCGGTGGGATCGCGGCCTCCTCGCACGCGTCGGTCGACCCGCTCGCCCATGGCCGAGACGCGGGTTCAGGCAGTGGGTGTTGACTTAGCGGTACTTCGGAGGTTCGTGCCGTCCGATACGTTGCGGGACGGTTGCGCGACTTCCGGCACATTGATTCTTGCTGAACCGACCTCGGGTGCGAGCCCTGCACCGACTGTCGAGCGCCTCCCGGAGTTGCGTCTCGCTGGTGTGCTGGTAGCACTGGAGCACGGTCTTGGCGTCCCTCCAGCCGCCGAGCTCGCACAGAACCTTGAGCGGCAGGTCCATGAGGTCGGAGGCGAACTTCCGCCTCAGCGAGTGCCAGCCCCGGCGGGGCTTCGGCTCGAGCTCGGCGAGCCTCTCGGCCTTCTGCCACCAAGCGCGCGTCCGCCACGAATCCACCCATTCCTCAGGGCTCCGCAGGGCGGGCAACACAGGCGCGTCCCCGGCGCCCGGACGTCTCGCCAAGGCGTCCTCGAGAACGGACAGCGCTTCGGCGGTGACGGGCGTCGTGTGCTCGTGGCCCGTCTTGTCGTGCTCGGCCCTCCACCGGACTGCCCGACCGTCGAAGTCGACGTCGGACCACCGGAGCTTGCGGATGGCCCCGATGCGATGTCCCGTCTCGTGCGCGAGCACGAGCGCGACCCGGAAGCGCCAGTCGACCTGCGCGGACACCCGGAGCAGCGCTTGGTACTCCTCCTGGGTCAGCACGACTCGCGTCGGGTTCCTCTCCTTGGGCGTCCCGAGCCCTTTCAGCGGGTTCGAGACGAGGAGCGGGCGACCCCGCGCGTCCTTCGACTTCACGGCCCAGTTGAGCACGGCGAGCAGGAACTTCAGATCGTCCTCGACGGTGCGGTCCGACACCGGCTTGCCGCTCGGCCCGATTCTGCCCTCCCTCCGCTCGCGGATGAACCGATCCCAGTCCCTCCGGGAAAGGGTCTCAGGCTCGCGATCCCGTCCGAAGAGCCCGAGGAACGTCTTGGCGGCGGCCCTGTCGTGGCACCGCCTCCGCTCGCACTTGGTGGGCGTCACCTCCTCGCCGTAGATGTCGAACAGCGTTCCCAGCGTGAGCGGCTCGGGCTCGGCTTTGGCCTTGGCGCGCGTCTCCGGCCCGACGAAGCTGGCGGCGAACTCGTCCGCCTGCCGCTTCGCCCGAACCCAGTCGCGATGCCCCAGCGACTGGCTACGCCTACTCCCGTTCTCGCGCCACTCGATCTGGAACAGGCCGGTCTTGGGGTCGGGGAAGACCCTGACCCGATTTCGGCCCCATTCGCCGGCGCTGTATCCGCGCCGACCGCTTCGCGCGCGCTCCGTCACTCGATTCCCCTCTCGACGATGGACTGCACGATCTGCCTGTTCGTGAGCCGGCGTCGTCGGGGCGTCCGCGCCAGGTGCGGCTCGGCGGTCGCCTTCCGGGGCAGGTGCCGACGCGCGATCCTGGGCGCGCCGGGCCGTCCGGCGTTCGGGATCTTGCCGTCGCGGACCAAGCGTCCGAGGTGATCGGCGGAGTAGCCGCTCTCGCGGGCGGAGAGAATTCCGAATTCCGCGTCGTCCACGACCGCAAGATCTTCGGCTACGGCTCGACGACCGTCCGTCTCGGCGATCCGAACGCGTCGACGTCGGGCCGCCCACAGCGTCCGACAAAACGCTTCGATGCCGTCGAAAGACGAGAGACTCCCTCCGGCGTCAGTGAAGCCGAGATCGCGGATTGGCGGCGACGTTTGGCAGCCGAGCCGACCGTGACCAACTGTTACCGAGCGTTTAAAATTGCACACTTTTTGGCGTCAGGAATTGCACACTTTTTGGCGTTTAGCGTTGCGCAGATTTTTGCACACTTTCGTGGCCCGCAACTGTTCGCGGAGGGCATCCGGAGGCGGACCCGGAGGGGGGTGTCCCTGAGCTGGATCATCGATTACGCGTGTCCCATCCACTTCGCCCAAGGAGACGCGATGATCGACGGCAGCACGAAGGTACAGGCGAGGAAACTCTTGGAACGAGGGTTGTCCAAGACCGCGGTCGCGGCCGATCTGGGGATCGCCCGGAGGACGTTGTACTACTGGATTTCCGGCGGTTGGCTGGACGACGAGGCGGGCGGTGCCGGATCCGGGACACGCTCGCGGCGACCTCGGAAGTCGAAGCTCGACGACTACAAGCGATTCATCGAAGAGCGTTTGGCCGAGTTTCCGAAGATGAGCGCCGTGCGGTTGTACGAGGATGTGCGGAGGTCGGGATTCGAGGGGAGCTACAGCGTTGTCGCTCGGCATGTTCGGTCGGTTCGGCCGCAAGATCGGGTCGAGGCGGTGCAGCGGTTCGAGACGGAGCCCGGTCGCCAGGGGCAGGTGGACTTCGCGGAGTTCAAGTTCCCTTGGGGCAAGCGTTTCGCGCTGGTCGTGGTTCTGGGTTACTCGCGCTGGATGTGGGCGCGCCTCTACGAGCGCCAGACGATGGCCGTCCTGGTGGACGGGCTCGAGAAGTCGTTCGTCGCCATGGGCGGCGTGCCCAGGGAGTTGCTGTTCGATCGGATGAAGGCGGTGGTGATCTCCGACGAGCGCAAAGCGGGCGGGAAGCTGATGGAAAACGCTGCGTTCACGGGGTTTGCCGATCACTGGGGATTCAAGGTCCGGGCCTGCCGTCCATACCGGGCGCAGACGAAAGGGAAGGTCGAGCGTCCCATCCGGTACATGCGCGAGAACTTCTTCTACGGGCGCAGCTTCGCAGGGGACGCCGACATCGACGAACGGTTGAAGCGGTGGCGGGAGCAGGTCGCCAACGTCCGGATTCACGGGACGCTCGGGGAGAGCGTGTCGGATCGTTTCGCGTCGGAGCGGCCCCTTCCGTTGCCCTTGGCACCGAGGGGGTATCGGTTCGCGACCCCGAGACCGATGCCCGAGCCCGAGGCGAAGCGGTCGGAGCCGTCGGCGCCCCTTCCGTCGGTCGACGTCGAGCAGCGGTCGTTGGACTACTACTCGGCTGAACGGAGGGTTTCGTGAAGGCTGCGAGCCGGAGGGATCGGATCGCGGCCCAGCTGGCGGATTTGAAGATGCCCGGGGCGCTCGAGGCGCTGGACGAGGTGTTCAGGCGAGTGGACGGCGGGGAGTACACGGCGGGCGAGGGGATCGAGCGTCTGCTCGGGGCGCAGATCGAGCTGCGCAACGGTCGTCGCTTGACGGCGGCGATGCGGTCGAGTCGTCTGCCGGGACTGAAGACGCTGGCGGAGTTCGACTTCACGTTCCAGCCGTCGATCGATCGTCAGCAGGTCGAGTCGTTGCACGAGCTGGGGTTCCTGGAGCGGAAGGAGAACGTGGTGATCCTGGGTCCTCCCGGAGTCGGGAAGACGCACATCGCGATCAGCTTGGCGGTTGCGGCGGCCGAGGCGGGGCGGAGGATCTACTTCGGCACGCTGGCCGCGCTGGTCGAGTCGCTGGAGGAGGCGCACGCGGCGGGCAGGCTGAAGCGTCGGCTGAAGACGTCGATGCATCCGGCGTTGCTCGTGGTGGACGAGATCGGGTATCTGCCGGTGACGTCGAACGGAGCGCGTCTGTTCTTCCAGCTGGTCAACGGGCGTTACGGGCGGGCGTCGACGGTGTTGACGTCGAACAAGCCGTATCAGCAGTGGGGCGAGGTGCTGCACGACGAGGTGATGGCGGCCGCGTTGTTGGACCGTCTGCTGCATCGCAGTCACACGATCAACATTCGGGGCAACTCGTACAGGATGCGGCGCCACAAGGAGATCTCGAGGGCGATCCATCCGACGGCATCGCCGGCGAGCGATGCTGGAGCCGACGACACGGACAGGAGGTAGGACATGACGAAGGTTGGGACACGGAACGCGGAGCCGCGTCGGAACTCGATTCGCAGGCCGTGGCGGGGGATCCGGCGAGGCTGGAGGCTCGACCGCGCGAGCGAAGCCGTAGGATCGCCCCTGAGGGCCGATCACGACCCTCGGAGGGGTAGGGATACCCGCGGAAACGGCATGTGGGGGATTCTGCGCCGGGGAGCGGAGCGGTTCATGGAAGCCATGGGGTGCATGATCGCCGGGGTTCTCCACGCGGAGATCGAGGGGATCCACCCTTGGACCGGTCGGAGGGGGGTTCGGATGGTCGGGATCCTGGCGGGTGGAGGCGCCCGGATGCGGCGGAGGTGGGCTGTGAACGGCGCCCTCCTCGGGGTCCCCGTTTCGGTCGCTACGCTCCCTGCACGGGGACCCCGAGGAGCCTGCTTGACGCCAAAAAGTGTGCAATTTTCGGTGGCCCAAGAGGTGCCCTTGCCGGGCACAAAAAGTGTGCAATTTTTGACGCCAATTGACACACGTTCCGGATCGTGCGGTCCGATGCCGACGCGTGCCGACGCGAGTGCCCGCTACCGCCTTCCGTCACCGGATCGATCAACACGGCGCCGGGGCGCGGCACTCGAGGCCCGACGCCACGCTCGCATCAAGCGTTGCCCGTCCCGCCAGATCGAGACAATGCCTCGGACAGTCGTCGCAACAGAGCGCATGCCGACTCGGACCGGCGCCCAAGACGTCGCCATGGCGCGCCCTGGGGCAGAGAGCTAGCTCACCCGAGCTAACTAAACGGGGCGGCGGGGCGGTGCCTCCGCGAGCATACAGGGCCGCCCCCCAGCATGTCAAACGCCGTCATTCGCTCGCCTCTGCACGATGTGAGCCTTGCCGAGGCACATCGTACCAAGGGTTCGGGAGGCCGCGCAAGGGCTTCCGAAAGGGTTCTCGAATCAATCGGCGCCCAGTCTAGACCGATTTTGCCTCTCCCTTCACTTCAATCCACATGTTTCTCTTTCCGCGGTCAGGGGATCCCCGCTTCGAGAACGGCCCACGGACGCGTGGGTCTCCGGCACCTCCGAACTCTCGGGAATCGTTCTCGGTCGCCCACCAGTCCGCACATCGGCGCACCGCCTCGTTCTCGGCCACTTTACATTGCGCAAACCCGCTCGCTTCTCGATTTTTCCGGGCACCGTCCGACGCATCCGACGCATGGAGCCGCCCAAGATGAAAATCCGCCCCGCCGCCGCCTTCCGGTCCGCCGTCCTGCTCGCGCTCGGCGCATCGCCGCTCGCCGCGCAGACCCCCGCGCGCATCGCCGTGGAGCAGGACGTGCTCACCCTCCAGCCCGGGGAGAGCGGGCAAATCGCCGCGCGCGTGGTCGACGCCGACGGCGACCCCGTCGACGCTCCGATCATGTACCTGGCCCGGGGAGCCCGCGGACGCCTGGACGTGAACCGCACCACCGGGGCGGTGCGCGCCGTGTACGGAGGGGACTTCCCGGTCGTCCTCATGGTCGCCACGGACCGCAACATCCGCGCGGAGATGACCGTCTCGGTGCCGTATCCGCCGCTCGCCCGGATCGAGATCTCTCCGGGCGAGAGCGGACGCTTCCACGTAGGCACGGTGATGCGCCACCGGGCCACCGTCCTCGACGAGGTCGGCGACGTGCGCGGCGACCTGGAGTTGGGGTGGAGCACCAGCGACGCGACGGTGGCCACCGTCGACCGCTTCGGCGTCTTCAGCGCGCACGCGCCCGGCCGGGTCGTCCTGACCGCGGTCGCGGAGGACATCGCCGGAGAAGTGGTCTACGACGTGGTCGCGAGCCCCGTCACCTCGATCTCGCTGTCGGGGAGCCAGGAGGTGGGCCGCACCGGCGACGTGATCCGCTTCGAGGCCGCGCCCATGGCGGGGGACGAACCGACTTCCGTCCCCGTGACCTATTCGGTCGTTCCCTACGCGGACGTCGAGGCCACCGCGGACTTCCCGCCCGCCGAAATCGACCCGCAGGGCCGTTTCGTGGCGTACCGTCCGGGGGTGTACACGGTCGTGGCCAGCGTCCCCGGCCACTCGGCCAACCGGACCGTCCGCATCGAGCCGCGCAACGTGAGCGAAGCGGTGGAGTTCGTCGGCCAGGGCGCGGTGCGCGCCGTGCCCACCTCCGACCTGTGGGTGTGGGAGGGCGTCGACGGCCGCGACTACGCCATCACCGGCACCTGGGGCGCCTTCGGCGCGACCTACTGGTGGGACGTGACCGACCCGGCGTCGCCGGTGCTGGTCGACTCCCTGGTGGTGGACGCCCGCACCACCAACGACGTGAAGGTCTCCGAGGACGGCCGCGTCTGCGTGATCTCGCGCGAGGGCGCCTCCAACCGGCGCAACGGCATCGTCATCGTGGACTGCTCCGACCCGCGCAACGTCCGGATCCTCTCCACCTTCGACGACGAGCTGACCGGCGGCGTCCACAACGTCTTCGTCCACGACAACCACGTGTACGCCGTGAACAACGGCGTCCGCTTCGACGTGATCGACATCGAGGACCCGGCCAATCCCCACCGGGTGGGCCGGTTCGAGCTGGACACCCCGGGACACGGCATCCACGACATCTGGATCGTGGACGGGATCGCCTACACCTCCAACTGGGCCGACGGGGTGGCCGTCATCGACGTGGGCGGCGGCGACCGGGGCGGCAGCCCCGCGAACCCGGTGCTCATGTCCCGCTTCTCGGACATCGGCGGAGCGACCCACGCGGCGTTCCCCTACTGGAGCCCGACCGGGCGCTTCTACATCTTCATGGGCGACGAGATCGGCCGCCCCGGATTCAACGACCTGGACGCCGAACGCACGCCCCCGCGCATGGCCGGCTACATCCACGTCGTCGACTTCACCGACCCCAACGACCCCGAGGAGGTCGCGCGCTACGAGATCCCGGAGGCGGGATCGCACAACATGTGGATCGACGGAGACCGCCTCTACGCCTCCTTCTACAACGGCGGCACCCGCGTCCTCGACATCTCCGGGGAGCTCAAGGGCAACCTGGGGTTGCAGGGCCGCGAGATCGCGCACTACGCCGCCAACGACCCGGACAGCTTCGTGCCCAACGCGCCCTTCAGCTGGGGACCGCAAATCCACAAGGGCCACCTGTTCATCGCCGAGCACCACTCCGGATTGTGGTCGGTGAAGCTGCAGCCGAGAAGGACGCTGGTCCCGTGAGAAGGAGTCTGCCTCGCCGCCGTCGCCCGGCCGCGCCGCGCCTCCGCGCCGCGGCCGCGCTGACGGTCGGCCTCGCCTTCGCGCCCGCCCCGGGCGGGGCTCAGTCCTACCGGGCCTACGTGGCCGCGGAATCGGAGGACGAAGTCGCGGTGCTCGAGTTCACGCCGGACGGCGGCCTCGTCGTCGAAAAGGTCGTCCGGGTGGGCCGCTTTCCCGCCGAAATCGAAGGCCCGCACGGGATGTTCTTCGATCCGTCGGGAGAATACTGGTACCTGACGCTCGGGCACGGCTTCCCGAACGGCCACCTGCTCAAGTACGAGACAGGCCCGGACACCGTGGTCGCCGCAACCGAGCTCGGCTTCTTCCCCGCCACCGTATCGCTCACCCCCGACGGCGCGCTGGCCTTCGCGGTCAACTCGAACTTCTACGGCGACCGCGTCCCCAGCTCCGTGTCGGTGATCGACACCCGGGACATGTACGAGGTCGAGCGGGTCGCGACCTGCACCATGCCGCACGGATCGCGGCTGTCGCCGGACGGAACCCTGCACTACTCGGCGTGCATGATGGACGACCAGCTGGTGGAGATGTCCACCTTCTCGCTGGAGGTGACCCGGCGGCTGAATTTGGCGACCGGGGAGCCGGTCGCCGGCCCGACCGCGCACGACGCGGAACCGGGCGGCGGGACGGCCGCCTCCGGCATGGGCGTCTGCTCCCCGACCTGGACCACCGTCTCCGGAGACGGACGCTTCGTGTACGTGGCGTGCAACCGCGGCGACGAAATCGTCCGGGTCGACGCCGGATCGTGGAGCGTGACCCGGCGCATCCCCGCCGACGGCGCACCCTACAACTTGGCCCTCACCCCGGACGGCACCCGCCTGCTCGCGACCCTCAAGGGCAGCGGCCACTTGGCCGTGTGGGACCTCGCGACCGGAGAGCGGCTGGCGAAGATCGAGAGCGTCCGAAAAGTCACGCACGGGGTCGCGGCGACCTCCGACAACCGCTACGCCTTCGTCACCGTCGAAGGGATCGGCGGACAGCCGGGCGTCGTGGAAGTCATCGACCTCGAGACCTACACCCGCGCGGGGATGGCGGAGGTGGGCAAGCAGGCCGGAGGCATCGCGCTCGTTCCCGGAGCGAGCTGAAGCCCGAAACCGGGCCTCCCGCGCCCCTCTTCTCGCACCATCCCGCCGCCTCCGACACGGATCCGCGCAAGGAGTTCGAACGATCGCCCCTCCAACCAAGACCTCGCCGGGCCGCGAAGAACCGAATCCCACCCCTCCCTACCGCTGGGCGGGCGGAGCGGCGGGCGCCGTTTTCCTCCTCTACGCGGCGACGCTGGCGCCCACCACGGCGTTCTGGGACACGAGCGAATACATCGCGACCGGACACATGATGGGCATCCCGCACCCCCCGGGGAACCCGCTCTTCGTCGTGCTCGCCCGCGCATGGAGCATCCTGCTGGCTCCCCTGGGCCTCTCGCCCGCGGTCCGCATCAACCTCTTCTCGGCGGCGGTGAGCGCGACCGCCCACGGGCTCTGGTTCCTCGTCGTCCACCACATTCTGCGCCACTTCTCCTCCGATCGGCGCTTCCGGCTGGCGGGCGCGGGCGCGGCGGTCCTCGTCAGCGCCACCGCGTTCACGGTCTGGAGCCAGTCGAACGTGAACGAAAAGGTCTACACGGTGTCCCTGCTCACCATCGCTCTCCTCAGCTGGATCGCCTTCCGCTGGCAGGAGAACCTCGGAAAGGGACGGGAGGACAACCTCCTGGTGCTGACGGCCTTCGTCGCGATGCTTTCGGTGGGCAACCATCTCATGGGTCTGCTGGCGCTGCCGCCGCTCCTTCTCTTCGTCCTCGCGGTGCGCGCGCGCACCCTGCTCAACCCGCGCCTCTACGCGGCCTTCCCGGTGGCGATCCTCCTGGGACTGAGCATCCACCTCTTCATGCCGATCCGCTCCGGGCTGGACCCGGTCATCAACGAAGGGCAACCGACCTGCGAAAGCGTTTCCGACGCGCTCGTCAGCGTCGCCACCTACGGCAACGCCGGATGCGAGACGCTGTCCGCGGCGCTCAAGCGCGAGCAGTACGACAAGCCGCCGCTGATTCCCCGGCAGGCGCCGCTCCGACACCAGTACGGCAATTGGATGCAGTACTTCGACTGGCAGTGGGCGCGAAACGTGGCCTACGCGGACCGCCTGTTTCCGCCCGGTCGGCTCCTCTTCACGTTGCTCTTCCTGGCGCTGGGCGCTTTCGGCCTGCGCGAACACTACCGCAGAGATCGCGCCAGTTGGATCTACTTGGCCTCCCTGTTCGGCATTCTTTCGGTCGGGCTCGTCTTCTACCTGAATTTCCGGCTCGGCTACTCCTTCCCCGGCCCGGAGATCGAAGCGGAGGTCCGCGAGCGGGACTACTTCTTCATCGTCGGCTTCTCGGTCTGGGGCCTGCTCGCGGGAATCGGCCTCGCCGGCCTGTGGCAGTCGCTGTCGAAGAGGCTGGGATCGCTGAAGGCCGCCTCGCCGGTGCTCCTGCTGGCGGCGGTGCCGCTGATCCTGAACCTGCCCCGAGCGAACCGGGCGGACGACTATTCCGCGCGGGACTGGGCGTACAACCTTCTCATGAGCGTGGAGCCCTACGGGCTCATTTTCACGAACGGCGACAACGACACCTTCCCGCTCTGGTACCTCCAGGAAGTGGAGGGCATCCGGCGCGACGTCGTCGTTGCGGTGACGTCCTACCTGAACACCAACTGGTACGTGAAGCAGCTGCGGGGTCTGAGCCGTCCCTGCGGTCCCGGCGAGGACCCGGACGCGGACCCGACCCGAATCCTGTGCCAGCGTCCCTACACGTCGGCGGGGACCGGGGCGGCGTACACCGCCGATCCGGCCGCGGCGCGCGCCGCAGGACTGGTTCCGTTGGCCCTGCCCGCGCCGATCTCGCCCCCGCAGCGCTCGGTGGTCAACTCCAACGTCACCGACGACGTGATCGACCGAATCGTCGTCACCCCCATCGGGCCGATCGAGGAGGATCGCAGTTTCTCGCTGGGTCCGGTCACGGCCACGGTCTCGCGCGACCGCCTGATGGAGCCGTGGCTGCAGTTCGCCCTGTCCTTCATCGCCACCGCCATCGAGGACCGGCCCATCTACTTCTCTTCCGCGGCGGGTCCCTCCGAGGACATGGGGTTGCGCGGGCACATCGTCCGCCAGGGCGTCGCCTATCGGCTCTGGACCGAAGATCCCGCGCAACTCGAGGAAACGGGGATCGTCCAGGTGGACGCCCTCGACCGGCCGTCGCCGTTCGGCGCCTGGGTGGACGCCGAGCGCACGCGCACCCTGCTGGACGAGGTGTTCGTGCACCGCAACGGTCTTCCCGACGAGTGGGACCACTGGCCCGAGCCCAGCAGCCGCGGGATCCCCGACTACTACTCGCTCGCGTACATCGCCCTCTACTGGGAAGCGGAGCTGCGCGACGACGACGCGACCGCGAGCAGGATGGAGGACCGGATATTGGCATGGCAAGCCTTGGCGCGCTAGCGCCGCGCGGCCGGTCCGTCCGCGTCAGGCCGTCCCCTCGCGCACGCCTTTGTCGAGCAGCGCCGTCAGCGCCCGGACGGCGTCCACGCTCGGGGTAGGCACCCCCACCAGCCGCCCGAGCTCGGAGACCACGCCGACGATGGCGTCGATCTCGAGCGAACGGCCCGCCTCCACGTCCTGGAGCATCGAGGTCTTGTGCGCCCCCACGGCCTCCGCCCCCGCGATGCGGCGGTCGATCCCGAGCCGGAAGACGATCCCGAGCTTGCCCGCGACCTCCCGGGCCTCCTCCATCAGGGTGCGCGCCAGCCGACGGGTGGGCGGGTAGCGGCAGATGTCGACCAGGGTGGCGCGGGCGAGCGCGCTGATGGGGTTGAACGAGAGGTTGCCCCAGAGCTTCAGCCACATCTCCGCGCGGATGTCCTCGACGACGAACGACTTGAATCCAGCGCGCGTGAACGTGTCCGCCAGCAGCTGGGCGCGCGCGCTGCGGGAGCCGTCCGGCTCTCCGACGGGAAAGCGGTTGCCCTCGGTGTGACGCACCACTCCGGGCGCGGCGATCTCGCCCGCCGGAAAGGTCACGGTGCCCACGACGCGGTCGACGTCGACGCTCTCGGCGAGAACGCCGTCGGGATCCAGAGACCGCAGACGGCGCCCGGCGAACGGGCCGCCGTGCTTCTCGAAATACCACCAGGGAAGTCCGTTCTGGACCGGCACGATCATGGTCTCGGGACCGGTCATGCCGGAGACCCCCGGAGCCACCGTCGGCAGCGTCTGCGCCTTCACCGCGAGAACGACCAGGTCCTGCTCCCCGACCCCGTCCGTCTCGCCCCGCGCATCGAGCGCGGCGCGGTGCTCGGAACCGTCGGCCATGATCAGCTTGAGTCCGCGGCGCCGAATGGCTTCCAGGTGCGGTCCCCGGTCGATCACGGTCACGTCTTCCCCCGCATTGGCGAACTTGACGGCGAGCAGTCCGCCGATGGCACCCGCGCCCACTACGCAGATCTTCATTCGGTCGCCTCCGGTGTCGAGGTGTCTCCCGCTACCGTCCGGGTCCGAGCAGGACGGCGTTCATGAACAGCAGTTGGGTCGCCTCCGCGTACGCGCGGTAGTTGGGATCCTCCGCGAACGCCACGATCTGGCCCGATCCGACCGGCTGGTGGATGAGAAAGGCCTTGTTGGCCAGCTGCGGGCGCGATTCCTCCCAGACGATGCCGGAGAGCACCAGATCGGCCTCGTCGGCGTAGCGCCCGACGTTGGCGCCGTCGTTCAGGGTCACCGGCCGAAACACCCGCGATCCCTCCACCAGGACGCCGATCTCGCCGTCGGTGCCGGAGGAAAGCCAGTGCTCGTCGTCGAGCAGGACCTTGAGGATGGCGCCCGGAACGGATGCCGGGGCCTCGTCCCGCGGAACGATGGCGTCCAGGTAGCGGACGGGTTGATCGGGCGTGCCGGGATCGGGAGGATCGTCGCCCTCGGCGCGGCCGCCGCGGCGTTCGGCGGCGGTGGCGAGCAGCCCGACCCCCGCGGCCCAGCGGGTCGACTCGGCCATGGTGATCAGGGTGCCGCCGCCGCGCATCCACTCGCTCAGCCGATCCCGCAGGCCACCGCCGACCGCGCTCGAGTAGTCGCCGCTGGGAAAGACGATCACGTCGAAGCGGTTCAAGTCCGCGCGGCTCAGGCTGGATGCGCGCACGGCCGTGGCGGCTTGGCCGTAGCGGCGCTCGAGCACGTAGCGGGCCCACCCCACCGAATAGCTCCGGCCGGGCTCGTCGTACACCAGCAGCACGTTCGGCTCGCGCAACGCCCGCGTGGAACGGCTGCCCAGCGACGCGCCCTCGGTCACGTAGGCGCCGTCGATGGGGACGGCCTCGGCTCCGTGGGCTCCGACGATGCGGCCGAGCGCCGAACGCAGTTCGGGCCCGTTCTCGGCCGTGCGCACGATCGCGGTGCCCATGGGATACTCGCGCCCGTCCAGAGTGAAGCGGGCTCCGGCCGCGCGCACCCGCAGGCCTTCGCGCAGGGCCTGCGTCACCGCCCCGGCCGCCCGGGTCCCCCATGGCAGGAGGTAGCCGACGGCGGCTTCCGGGAGAGTCTCCGCCGTCGGCTCCCGGGCGGGGGAGACGACCGCGCCCGCCGCCCCGGTGGGGCGCGCGACGGCGATCGCCTCGACGTCCCAGAGCAACGACTGACTCCACGCGGTGAGGTCGTAGATCTGGTCGGGTTCGCGCCGGGCGCGACGTTCGATCTGCTCCTGAACGAAGTCCTCCGCCATGGGCACGTGCCGGTCGAGCAGGTTGCGCGCGAACCGGTGCGCCGGCTGGTCCATGGGGACGACGAAGGTCCCGGCGGCCGGAAGTCGTCGGTCCTGGACGTCGACCGGCCCGCTCGCCTCCCGCACCTCGATGCCGTTGCGCACCAGCATGCGGGCCAGCCGTTCCGCCATCCCCGGATCGTGCGCCGAGTGGAGCACGTACTCGGCGACCCCCCGCCCGCCCAGCTCGATCCCCCCGCGCCGGAACTCCAGGTAGTCGGAGAGGATGCGTTCGCGGTGCGCGGCCGCGGTGCGCGCCGAGGTCAGCGCGGCGGTGAAATGGCGCAGCACTCCGTCCCCGTAGGTGAGCAGATCTCCGTCGCTGCGCTCGAGCGCCAGGGCGCGCGCCGAAGCCTGTTCGTAGGTCATTCCGAGCGCCCCGTGGTTCATCGGCCACATGTCCACGTAGCCCGGATAGAAGGCGTCGTAGACGTCGCGGTTGAAGTAGGCGAAACCCCGACGGTCGAAGGCGGCCGCGTTCGCGCGCCCGAACACGTCCATCAGCGCGAACTGGCGCGTCCCGTACCAAGGGTTCTCCGGGGGTGCGGTGGGCGGGAAGAAGTAGGTGGCGTCGCCGCCCATCTCGTGCAGATCGACCACGATGTGCGGCCAGTATTCCAGGAAAACCCGCACTTTTCCGCGCGTTTCCGCCTGGCTCTGGATGAACATGTCCCGGTTGAGGTCGAAGAGGTAGTGGTTGCCCCGTCCGCCCGGCCACCGCTCGTCGTGCTCCGCCGAGTAGGCCTCGACGTCGGGCGCGAGCGCGGCGGCCATCGCGTTCTCCTGGACGAAGCGATTGCGCCCGTCCGGATTCTCGATCGGATCGATGAGCACCAGCGACTCGGCGAGAACGAGGTCGACGTCGGGGTCGCCTCGGGCGGCCAGCAGGTGGTAGGCCTCCATCATCGCCGCTCCGGAGGGGCTGATCTCGTTGCCGTGGATGCTGTGCATGAGCGCGGTGACCACCGGCAGCCCGTCGACGAGCTCGTCGGCCTCGGCGTCCGAGAGCCCTTCCGGATGGGCCAGCCGCGCCAAGCCGGCCTTGACCTCGTCCAGCGAAGCGATCCGCTCGGGCGAAGCGATCGCCATGACCACCAGCGGCCGCCCTTCCCAGCTGTCGGCGTAATGGATCAGACGAGTGCGGTTCGGAGCCGCTTCGGCCAGCGCCTCGAAGTAGCGCACGATCCGGTCGGGGGGCGTGACCGCCTCCCAGACCTCGTGTCCCACCACGGATCGCACCGTGGGGATGGCGGGGTCGTACGTCGCGCCGGGAACGAACTCGCCGGGCGAGGCGGGAGCCTGGGGGCCGGGCAGTTGCGGCAGAACGGCGAGGGCGATGGTGGCGAGCATGGTTTCCCCGGATGGAGGTGGAGGCGCGAACCCGTTCGGCGACGCGCTCGATCGACGGGACCGGATGGGGCACTAAAGACTAAGCCCGGAGAGGAGGCGAAGGGTACCGCAACGCGCTCGGACCCGGACAGGAAGCGCATCCGCCGCCCCTCTGCGCGCGGGGCCCGGATGCACGAGTGTAGGTTGCAAGGGGGCCGAGCTCGGGTCGGCTTCCCGAGATCCCGCGCGTTCCAGAGCCTCCGACCTCTCCGGCAGCCCCATGACCCCGCACCCCCTCAACGTCTTCGTCGCCAGCCCGCTCGAGCCCGAACAGGTGGAGCGCATCCGAGCCGTCGACCCGGAACGACTGGAGGTCGTCCACGACCCGGACGTCCTCCCCCCGAAACGCTACGAGGCCGACCACACCGGTCCCGCCGACTTCCGCCGCACGCCGAAACAGCAGGCGCGTTGGCGGGCGCACCTCGCCCGCGCCGACGTTCTCTGGGACTTTCCGCCGCGCAACCCGGACGGCAGCGGGGGGCTCGCCTACGCGCCCAACGTGCGCTGGATCCAGGCGACCAGTTCGGGCGTGGGGCGCAGGGTCGAAGCGCTGGGACTGCTCGGCTCCGACATCCTCGTCACCACCGCGCGCGGGGTGCACGCCGGCCCCCTCGCCGAGTTCGCGTTCCTGATCCTGCTCATGCACGCCCGCAAGCTCGCCCACCTCGCCGATCTCCAGCGCCGACGCCGATGGGAGCGCTTCTGCGGAGCGGAACTGGAGGGCGGGACGCTCGCCATCGTCGGAGCGGGGGAAATCGGCCGCCGGGTCGCCGCGGTCGGTCGATGCTTCGGAATGCGGGTCTGCGCGCTGGCCAGCCCGGGATCGCGCCGCTCCGCCGCGGAGCTGGGAGTGGACGCGCTCTTTCCCGACGACGCCCTGCACGAACTGCTCGCACAAGCCGACGCTCTGGTGCTGAGCGTCCCCCACACCCCGGAGACCGACGGGCTCGTCGACGCCGCCGCGTTCGCCGCCCTCAAGCCGGGCGCGGTCGTGGTGAACGTGGCGCGAGGCGGAGTCGTGGACGAACCGGCCCTGCTCCAAGCGCTGCGCGACGGACGCGTCGCCCTCGCGGGGCTGGACGTGTTCGTGGACGAACCGCTGCCGGCGGACAGCCCCTTCTGGGAGTTGCCCAACGCGATCGTCAGTCCCCACTCCTCCGCGAACGCCGCGAGCGAGAACCGCAAGATCGCCGACATCTTCCGCCACAACCTCCGTTGCTACCTGGACGGCCGCCTCGAAGACATGCGCAACGTCTTCCGGAGCGAGCGGATGTACTGAAGCGCCCGAGTTCCGCACCGGACGCCGACACGCTCGAAGCGCGCGCCGCACTCATTTCCGAGCGTCGGCCATCGACGGCGACCGCGGATCACGATCCGTCCATCTCCCGCAGGATCGATCCCCCAAGGGTCTCGTCGTGCCATTTTCCTCGTATGCCACGCTTTCAGCGCTGGATTCGGCCGATGGCCAACGTCTTCGAGCAACCGTTCCAACGACACCGAGCGCTCGCGAAATCCGAGCCGCACCTCGAACCTCAGGCTCGCCACATCCGGGCCGCAAAACAGCCAAGCATCGTCGCGTTGGCGCGCGTGCGCCCAAAGCGACGCCTCTCCGCAGTCTATCTGGACGTCGGGAACCCTCGTCATCGCCTCGGTCCGCGCGCGCGGACCTCGTGAACCGCCGACAGAGACGCCCGCAGTTTCGCTCCGTCGATCCGTCGCTCATGCCGCCGTCGTTGAGACCCCGTTTGCGTTCCGTCACGCAATCTTCGACGGTTTCGACCGGATAGCCACCCACCAAAGCCCGCCACGAATTCGTGCGGTGACACTCGACGACAACGTTCGCGTCTACAAGTACGGGACCGTGGTGTCGCGGCGTCACGGATCACAATTCCAAGAACGCTTCAACGCCGTGCGTTGCGAACAAGTCGGCCAGATCGTCCCGAACCGTGACCGCCACAGCTTCTCCGGTCGCTCCGCTCCCTTCGCGAGGCGCCCGGAGAAGCGTCGTCTTTTCGATGGCCGACAGCGACGCCCTCGCCGTGACCGCCAAGCCGAGCTTGCTCGCCTCGAACCGGCGTGTCCACGTTCGACGATCAGGCCGCATCTCGCTCGGTGCCGCGATCGAACTCGAACGAGGTCCGGGTTCCGAGCATGGCGCACGCAACCGTCAAGAGGCGGCCCGCAACCAAAGGGAAGGGCTCGGCCGGGGCCGTGGCCTCGGGCTCGCAGCGCGGCGTACTTCGCCTTGCCGAGCGGATCGCGCCGGACCGCGACCCGGCTCCAGCAGCCCGTGGATAAAGTCGAGTGCTTCCGGAGATTGGCGAGATTGGGGCTGAAGAGTGCCAGAAAGGCCCAAATTCACGGGTTTAGAGGCCAAATTTGCGGCTTTCGGCCCCCGAAATCCGTGATTTTGGCCACTTTGGAGCCACTCGCTCACCTGATGCCTAGGGATCCTATTTTATCCACGGACTGCCAGTGGTTGGACTGCTTCTCGAAGGCGCGGATGCGCGGCAACCGGCGAATCACAAGAACCGACTTGCGCCCGACCGCCGGGTGACGGGGGCCACGCCAGCGAGGCACCTCAGCGCTTTGTAGTCGCGTCTCTCGACGAGGCGCTGGAGCGGCGACCGCGGCTCGCGGCGGCGCGGCTCGACGAACGCGGCCTCGGGCGAAGGGATCGGCGAGACGCGCAAACGGCATCGCGTGCGAACGCCCATCCCCACACGGATCGTATCCAATCCAAGGACGACCCTTGGAAGTTCCGACCGAAACACGAGGCGAGGAGCGTTGAAATGCGACGCGTGCACCGATCCACTCTCATGCCGACGATGGCGCTCTCGGTCGCCTGCGGAGGAGACGCCGGACGCGCCGGGGACGTCCAGGTGCGGATCCAGGACAGCGTCGGCGTGCGGATCGTCGAGTACGCGAGCGCGCCCGAGGTCGAGCCGCCCTTCGGCTTCGCGAAAGAACCGGCGTACCGCCACGGCGCCGACCCGGGCGACTACGAGTTCCAGGAAATCAACGTCGGTCGGCTCTTCCCGGACGGGAGCGCGGCCGTTGCCGATCGGGGAAACGGCGAAGTGGTCGTCCTGAGTCCGGACGGCGCGACGCACAGAGTGCTCGCCAGGAACGGACAGGGACCGGGCGACGTCGCCTACCCCCATTCCATGTTCGTCCGGGGCAGGGACAGCCTCTTCGTGGGCGACCCCCGCCTGTTTCGCCTCACCCTCTTCGTCGGCGATTCTCTCGCGCGCACCGCGAGCCTCCCTCGGACGGGGCTCCTCGGCGTGGCGGGAATCGGTTCCTCCGGCGAGCTGCTGATGGCGAACCGAGTGGGCTCCGGTTCCCTGAGGGCGTTGGAGGAGGAGTGGCTCGCCGGACACATGGTCCGGTTCGATCCGGAAACCGGCGTTCTCGACACGGTCGCGTCGTACGACTACATGTCGCGACTCCCGCCCGAATTGCCGTTCGATCCCGTCGCGGCCGTCGGCGCCGTAGCGGTCTCCGCCGGGCAGTTCGTCTACACGAGGTCCGACAAGCCCGAGATCGCGTGGAGGCTGCCGGACGGCGCGGTGACCCAGATCGTGCGCTGGCGGGCCGAGCCCACCCTGCTGACCGAGGAACTCTTGGAGCCCGTGGAGGCCTACGACCGAACGTTGAACCGCAACAGCTACCCTCACCTGCCTAGTTCCCGGATCGAGGAGTTCACCCGGGAGACCATGTCCTGGTACGAAGCGGGCATCGGCCAGCCGTTGCCGCTCTACGGTTCCCCGTTCGCCGACGCGGAAGGAAGGATATGGTTGCCCTCCTACCGACTGGCCTACGCGCGGGAAGCGTCCCCGTACACCGTCGTTTCCTCGGACGGAGAGTGGCTGGGCAGGGTCGAGACGCCGCCCAGGTTCCGAATTCTCGACGTGGCGGGCGAACTCGTTCTTGGAGTGCTCAGGAACGAAATGGATGTGGAGAACGTCGTGGTGTACGAGTTGACGGATCCGGTCCGCGACGGCGCGGAGCTCGTTCCGACGAGGAGATGAGCCCGAGCCGCCCGACCCCGCTCCCGCGCTACCGCCCCACCCCCGGCACCCCGTCCGGCTCGTCGTCCCACCACCAGAGCGGGGCCAGCGGCCGCTCGCGCGGATGGAGTTCGTCGAGCGTGTCGCCGTCGTACAGACGTCCGTTGAGCATGACGCGGTCGACGGTGTTGGTGTTGCGAAGATCGTCCAGCGGATTGCCTTCCAGGATCACCAGATCCGCGAGCTTGCCCGCTTCGATGGTGCCCAGGTCCCGGTCCAGCCCGATCGCCTCGGCCCCGAAGACGGTGGCCATGCGCAGCGCGTCGTGCTCGTCCATGCCCGCGGCCGCCATCGCCCACAGCTCCCAGTGGTATCCGAGTCCCTGCAACTGGCCGTGGCTGCCGACGCCCGCCTTGCCCCCGCCCTCGACCAGATCCCTCACGAACTCGCCGTGTCGCGCGAAGGTGTGCTGGTCGCCGTGGAACCACTGCGTGCGGCGCAGAGTGCGGCTGTCGACCTCGTCGTGGGGGACGAAGCGCCGCAACTTGGCGTCGTCGTGCGGATTCTCGCGGCTGTAGAAGTAGTTCTCCGCCCACGGGCCGCCGTACGTCACCAGCAGCGTCGGCGTGTAGACCCGGCCTGTCTCGGCGAAGAGCCGGACGTAGTCGCCGTAGACCGGAAAGACGGGGATGGAGTGCTCGAGTCCCGGATACCCGTCCAGGGTTTCGGTCAGGTTCTGGCGGATGTTGAGCGATCCTTCGGTCGTGGGCATGAGCCCCAGCTCGCGCGCGGCCATGATGATGTGCTGGCGCCCCTTGCGGGCGGCGGCCACGTACATCTTGATGGTCTTGGTGTCGAAGTAGTCGGCGTACCGCGCGAGGACGTCGCGCGCCTCCTCGGCGGTGTCGATGCCGTCCTGCCAGAAGACGCCCGGACCGGTCGAATAGACGCGCGGTCCGAGCACCGATCCGGTGCGCACCATGTCGGCGTAGGACAGCACCTCGGTGTTTCCGGTCTGCGGGTCGCGAGTGGTGGTCACGCCGTAGGCCAGGTTGGCCAAGTAGGGCCACACGTCGGTGCGGTGCAGCCCGTCGCGCGCCCGCAGGTGGGCGTGGGTGTCCACGTAGCCGGGCACGACGGTGCGCCCGGACACGTCGATCACGGTCGCGCCCTCCGGCACACTCACCGATCCGCGCGCGCCCACCGCCTCGATGCGGTTGTCGCGCACCACGATGTCGGCGTCCTCGACGACTTGGTCGCCGTTCATGGTCACCGCGCGCCCGCCCCGGAGCACCGCCACGCCCCGGGGGACGTCGCGGCGCGCCTCGACGAGCACTCGGACTTCGTGGGCGCGGTACGCGCCGTCGTCCTCTTCGCCGTCCTCCGCCTCCTCTTCCTCCCCGGCCTCCTCCGCAGCCGCCACGCTGTCCTCGAACGCCCGGGCGGCATCCAGGTCGTAGGTGAAGTGCGCGTTTCCGAGCGACCAGTGAACCGAGCGGCCGTCGCCGCTCCAGGCCGGGAACTCGCCGCCGATGTCGGTCAGTCGGCGGGCCGGGAAGGCGGCGTCGGCGGGGTTGGAGACGTCGAGGGTCGGAGCGACGCCGATCCGCGGCACGGTCACGGCGTAGATCTGGCGCTGAAGCTCCACCAGCGCTTGGTCCCCGCGCGGAGCCATCCGCACGACGGTCGGCGCGAGCGCCCGGGTCGCGCCGGCCGGGACGGCGCCCCGCACCCGCGCATGCTCTTTCTCGTCGCTCCCGTCCCAGCGGATCGACACCAGCAGGTCGGGCGGGCGGAACATGTAGATGCGCTCCTCTCCCTCGACGAAGTGCGGGTCGCGCCGACCGTGGCTGGGCGCGATCGCGGTCGCGGGTCCTCCGTTCCCGCCGCCGGGCTCCGTCGACATCCGGACGATCTCGCTGCCCGGAGCGCCGGCCTCGCCCTGGCTCTCGTAGGCGTGGACGAAACCCCGGAGCGCAACCAGTCGGTCTCCGGAGCCCCACGCGGGCGAGAAGTAGGCGCCCGCGTCCCGGGTCAGCCGCTCGGGGTCGCCCCCGCCGTCCGCCCGCGACTTGTACAGGTGTCCGGCCTCCCCGTCCCAGGTCGCGTACGCGATCCACGCTCCGTCCGGCGACCACGCCGGGAAGTGCTCGGAGCGATCGGCGTCGGTGAGCCGCCTCGGATTGGCGCCGTCGGCGTCGGAGACCCACAGCCGGTCGAGCGCGGTGAAGGCCAGCATCGCGCCGTCGGGCGACGGCGCCGCGTCGCGGATCTGGCGCACGGTGAAGGTGGGCGTGTCCTCGATCGGGTAGTCGAACTCGACCCTGGGTCCGAGCGTCAGCTCCATCCGCACCCGGAAGGGGATCTCCTGGGCGTCGCCGCCCGCCACGGGCAACTTCCACATCCGGCCTCCGTATGAGACGACCAAGTGGCGCGAGTCCGGCGTGAAGGACATGCCCGGAAGCACGTCCAGCGTGGCGCGCGACTCTTGGTCGTCGTGCTGCACCGGGTAGGCCAGCCAGCGTTCCCCGCCCGTCTCCAGGTCGCGGATCACGAGCCCGGTCCCGGCGTCGTGACGGGTCCCGAACACGAGCCAGCGTCCGTCCGGCGAGAGCGTGGGCCGCACAGCCGAGCCGTAGCGCGACGATTTCGGATAGCGCTCGCCGTCCTCGCGGTCGTAGACTTCGAGCTGGTACTGCGGAAACTGCGCGTTGTACTGCCAGTCGCCGGTGCGACGCGCGTACCAGACGTAGCGCCCGTCGGGCGAGACCGCCGGGCCCGTGACCTTCATGTCGTCGGGCTCGGAGACGAGTTCGACGCCTTCGCCGCCGTCCACGTGGAACATCTTCAGCTTGGGCGGATTCCCGCCCCGGAAGTCGCCGACCGCCGCGACCACGTAGTCTCCGTCCGGCATCCACTCGGGCGACTCGGTGCGATTCGACGCGCCCCGCGACACCTGCACCGTGTCGGATCCGTCCAGCGAAACGATCCGCACGTTCTGGCCCCCGTCGTGGTCGGAGGTGTAGACGACGCGCGTGCCGTCGGGCGAGAATCGGGGCTGGGCGTCGAACGCCATCCCGGAGGTGAGTTGGGTCGCGCCGCCACCCTCGATCGGCACCGTGAACAGATCGCCCAGGAAGTCGAAGACGACGGTCCTTCCGTCGGGACTCACGTCCAGCGAGATCCAGCTGCCCTCCGTCATGTCGATGGGCACGGTGCGGTCGACGGGAAGAGGAAGACCCTCGTTTTCGGGAGCGGCGGCGCCGTCCGGCGCACCCTGCGCCCGCGCGGCGTGCGGCACCAGGCACGAGGCGCCGGCGAGGGCGAGCGCCGAGAGGAGGGACGGGACGGGCGGGACGGGACGACGGCTATGCATCCGACATCTCCCTGAAGAGGGCTGGCGAGTCGGGGCGGACGGGCGGGCGGAATCCATGGAACGGACCCGCATGGAAGCGCGGACGCCGCACCGATTCCCGCACTCCGGCGGTACGGAGGGAACAAGGTACCGCACACGGGAGCGCCCGACATCCCCGAAGGGGCTTTCCCGGCGTGCGCGGGGCGGACGCCGTCCCCTTCTCCGGAAGGGACCTCCGTCCCCCCCCATCCCAACCGCGAGGCGGCGCATGAACCGACGGGATTTCCTTCGCCGCGCGGGCGGCTTGGCGAGCCTTGGCCTGGTTTCCTGCAGCGATCCCGTCGGGACGGAGGGTTCGCCCGGAGCGCTCCCGCGGGCGAAACGTCCCCTGCGGATCGTCGTGGTCGGCGGCGGCGTCTCCGGCCTCGTCGCGGCGTACGAGCTCCTCCGGTCGGGCCACCGGGTGACCGTGCTGGAAGCCCGCGAACGGGTGGGCGGGCGGGTGCTCACCCTGCGCGCGCCCTTCGCGCCCGGACACTCCGCGGAGGCCGGCGCCGCGCGCATCCCCCCCGAACACCACCTGACCCTCGGATACGCCCGCCACTTCGGGTTGGAGCTGGACCGCTTCTACCCGGAATCCGGGCGCTACCTCCGGTTCCGGAGCGGACGGCGGACGCTGGAGTCCCCGGAGTCCTTCCTCGCCCAACGCCCGGACTACGTCAAGATCCGGGACGGAAGCGACCGGCTGCCCGAAGCCTTCCGGGCGGCGCTGGGCGGGCGGGTCGCGCTGGGATCGCCCGTAATCGACGTCGTGGCCGGGCGCGTGACGCGCACCACCTCCGCGGACGGCCGAACCCGGGAGTCCGACCGGGTGCTCGTGACCGTCCCGGCGCCGCTTCTCTCGCGCATCCGCTTCTCTCCGGCGCTCTCGGCCGCGAAGGCGGAGGCCGCGGCCGGCGGGTTCCGCTATCGGAGCGCGACGCGGGTCTTCGTCCGCTTCCGGACGCGGTTCTGGGAACCCGGGGGACTGAACGGCTGGGGAACGACCGACTGGCCGGAAGAACTCTGGCATCCGACGTGGGACGCCCCGGGTCCCGAGGGCGTGCTCCTCGCCTACGTGCGCGGCGCGCGCGCGCGCGAATCGGACGCGCTCGACGACGGCGCCCGCGTCGCCCGCACGCTCTCTCGCTGGGAATCGTTCCTTCCGGGCGCCGCCCGCCACTTCGCCTCCGGCGCGTCCCACTCGTGGCAGCGGGACCCTTGGAGCCGGGCCGCCTGGGCCGAGCCCACGCCCGAGCAGGACCGCGAGCTCGGCCGCGAACTCGCCGAGCCCGAGGGACCGGTCCATTTCGCGGGCGAGCACGTCTCCGGGGCCAGGGGATGGATGAACGGCGCCCTCGAGTCGGGCCTCCGCGCCGCTGCGGAGATCCATGCGGGATGACCCGCGCCCGGGGACGCTTCGGCAGGCCGTCGTCGCTCCCGGGGGAGAGTCGGGTTCGGCGAGGGCTCGCGGCGGAATCGCCCATGAAGTACGATGTAGCTTCCGCCCTGTACGCGGCCGTGCGGGCCCGTGCAGCCCACCGCAGCCAGGAGGACAAGGACGTGAAGACCGCCCTGCTCGTCGGATCCGCGCTCGTCGCCTCCGCCCCCGCCGCGCAGGCGCAGCAGCGCCCCGAGCGCGACCCGCGCAGCATGGGGGGCGGCGACTGCGCCGCCAACGTCTACAACTGCCGGGACACGCCCAACCCGCTGCCCCGGGCGAACACGGTCTGGATCGAGGAGATGACGTGGATGGACGTCCGCGACGCGCTCGCGGGCGGAAAGACCACCGCCATCGTTCCCACGGGAGGCGTCGAGCCCAACGGCCCATGGCTGGCGACCGGCAAGCACAACTTCGTGTTGCGCGCCAACTGCGACGCCATCGCCCGCGAGCTGGGCGACGCCCTCTGCGCGCCCGTGATCAAGCTGGTCCCCGAGGGCGACATCGACCCGCCCAGCGGGCACATGACCAGCCCCGGCACCCTGAGCCTGCGCCAGGAAACCTTCGAGGCGCTGCTCGCCGACGTCGCCCACAGTCTGAAGGCGCACGGCTTCCGCAACATCGTCTTCATCGGCGACAGCGGCGGCAACCAGCGCGGCCAGCGTTCCGTGGCCGAGAAGCTGAACGAACGGTTCGCGGGCGCAGCCGTCGTCGCGCACGTGCAGGAGTACTACGACTACGCCTCGGCGAGCCGCTACATGGCCTTTCGGGGACTCGATGCGGGCGAGAGCGACAGCCTGCACGACGACCCGATCATCACCCTCAACATGCTCTACGACGATCCCTTCTCGGTGCGCTTCGCCGAGCGGATCGCGGCGGGCGAGGCGACCATCGACGGCGTCTCCATCGCCGACCGCGTGCAGGCGCTCGAATGGGCGCGCGAAATCGTGGGGTTCCGCGCCGAACGCACTGCGGACGCCATCCGCGAGGCGATCGCCAACCGGGGCACGTTGCCCGCGCCCGACAGGTCGGAGTCGCGCGCTCGCGCGGCGGCCGCGCGAGCCGCCGGCGGCGGCGCGCGCCAGCGTCCGGAACCCGACCCCCGCTCCATGGGGGGCGGCGACTGCCGCGCCAACGCCCACAACTGCCGGGACGCCCCCAACCCGTTGCCGGAGACGAGCACGCTCTGGATCGAGGAGATGACGTGGATGGACGTCCGCGACGCGCTCGCGGGCGGAAAGACCACCGCCATCGTTCCCACGGGAGGCGTCGAGCCCAACGGCCCATGGCTGGTCACCGGCAAGCACAACCACGTGTTGCGCGTCAACTGCCCCGCCATTGCGGAAAAGCTCGGCAACGCGCTCTGCGCTCCCGTGATCGAGACCGTTCCCGAGGGCGGCATCGATCCGCCCAGCGGCCACATGACCAGCCCGGGAACCATCAGCCTGCGCCAGGAGACCTTCGAGGCGGTGCTCACCGACGTCGCCCGCAGCCTGAAGGCGCACGGCTTCGAGAACGTCGTTCTGATCGGCGACAGCGGCGGCAATCAGCGCGGCATGGAAAACGTGGCCGACGCGCTGAACCGAGCGTGGGACGGCGAGGCCGCCGCCCACTTCGTCCCGGAGTACTACCGGGCCCCGCCGGGAACGCCGAACGTGTTGCGCGACATGGGGATCGTCACCGACGGCATGCCGCGCGACGGGCTGCACGACAGCCCGGGGATCACCCTCAACATGATGCTCGACGACCCGGCCTCGGTGCGCTGGGCGGAGCGCGTGAAGACCCGCCAAGCGGTCATAGACGGGGTCTCCATCGCCGACCTGGGCGCGTCGCTCGAGGTCGCGCGGCGGATCTCCGACGCGCGCGCGGAGCGCACCGCGCGCGCGATCGAGGAGAGGATCGGGAGCCGGTAGCGGACGCGCCCCGTCCCCGAGCCGTCGTGCGGCGACCGTACATGCGAGGAGCGCGAAAATGGACCGAAGGACCTTCATAGGCGCGGCCGCGGCCGGTGGCGCGGGGCTGGCGATGACGTCCGCCTGCTCCCCGTCGGCCACCGAGGAGCCCTCCGCCCCGCAGGCGGCGGGAGACGTCCCGACCTTCGAATTCGACGAAGCCACGGTCGACGACCTGCAACGCGCGATGGAATCCGGCGAGCACACCGCACGCTCCGTCGCGGAGGCCTACATCGCCCGCATCGAGGCGATGGACCGACAGGGTCCCGAGCTTCGCTCGATGATCGAGATCAACCCGGACGCGCTCGAGATCGCCGACGAACTCGACGCCGAGCGGCGCGCCGACGGACCGCGCGGGCCGTTGCACGGCATCCCGATCGCGCTCAAGGACAACCTGGACACCCACGACCGCATGACCACCACGGCGGGTTCGCTCGCGCTCGAGGGGTCCGTCCCTCCGCGCGATTCCTTCGTGGCCGAGCGTCTGCGCGCCGCCGGAGCCCTGCTGCTGGGCAAGGCCAACATGAGCGAGTGGGCGTACTTCCGGGGCGAGCGGGCCACCAGCGGGTGGAGCGCGCGCGGCGGCCAGTGCCGCAACCCCTACGCGCTCGACCGCAATCCCTGCGGCTCCAGCTCCGGCTCCGGAGTGGCGGCATCGGCCAACCTGTGCGCCCTGACCGTCGGCACCGAAACCGGGGGCTCCATCATGTGCCCCTCCTCCAGCAACGGCGTCGTGGGCATCAAGCCCACGGTGGGCCTGTGGAGCCGCTCCGGGATCATCCCCATCTCCCACTCCCAGGACACCGCCGGGCCCATGACCCGCACCGTGCGCGACGCCGCCATCCTGCTGGGGGGCGCCGTGGGCGTCGATCCGCGCGACGCGGCCACTTCCGGCAGCGCCGGGAACTTCCACGCCGACTACACGCGGTTCCTCGACCCCGCCGGGCTCGCGGGCGCGCGCATCGGCGTGGCCCGCTCCTTCGACGGCTTCGATCCGCGCGTCGAGACGCTCTTCGAGGACGCCGTCCTGGCGATGCGGGACGCGGGCGCGGTCCTGGTCGATCCCGCCAACCTCCCCGCGGCCGACTGGAGAGACGAACTTCCGCTCGTCGTCCTGGAATACGAGTTCAAGGCCGGCCTCGACGCCTACCTGGCGGAGCTGGGACCGGACGCGCCGGTGCGCACGCTGGCGGAGATCATCGAGTTCAACGAGCGGAACCGCGCGCTGGAAATGCCCCATTTCGGCCAGCAACGCATGATCGCGGCGCAGGCGCGCGGTCCCCTCACCGACGAGATCTACCTGAACGCGGTGCGCACCATCCAGCGCGGCAACCGCGAAGACGGCATCGACGCCCTGATGAACGAGCACCGGCTGGACGCCGTCGCGGCGCCCACGCGCGACCTCCCTTGGATCACCGACCGCATCAAGGGCGACCGGCTGGACGGAGGGAGCAGCGCGGGGCCGGCCGCCATCGCGGGCTACCCGGACATCAGCGTGCCCATGGGATTCGTGTCGGGGCTGCCGACGGGCGTCTCCTTCTTCGGAAGGGCGTGGAGCGAACCCGTGCTGATCCGCATCGCCTACGCCTTCGAGCAGGCCACGCGGCACCGCGCGCCCCCGACCTTCGCGCCCACGCTCGGTTAGGAGCCGCTCGGGATCCGGACTCCCGCCTACCGTCCCAAGCGCTCCCGGATCGCCCGCACGGCGATGGCGGTGCGGTACTCGATCAGCCGCTCGCCGATCTCGACGGTCCGCTCCACGGGTCCGAGCTCGACCTCGTTGATCGCATAGAGACCCGCCTCGATCCGCTGGCGCGCGCGGATGCGCTCCGGGTCGGTGGCGGCCACGATCGCCGAGTAATGCACGTCGTCGTGGTAGAGGTCCCGGGTCGCGGCGCAGACGTCCGGCTTCTGGAAGATCCCCATCTCCTCCTTGAGAAACGCGCAGCTCCAAATGTCCTCGCGGTAGTACTCCTCGACGTAGTGGGCCCGCGCCGCACCGCCCCAGCGCGCGTCGAGCATGTCCGCCGCATCGGACATGCCGCTCTGGTTCCCGCCGCTGTCGCCGATGAACACGACATCGGCGAAGCCTTGGCTTTTCAGGCTGTTGCCCACGTCTTCGAGCATCATGCGGAAGGTTTCCCGGCGCACGCTCAGCGTGCCCGGATAGCGGACGTTCTCCGGATCTCCCTCCGGCACGTACTTCACGACCGGCGCGCACAGCGCGTCGCCCAGCTCGCGCGCGATCGCGTCGCACATGGCCTCGATCACGTAGTTGTGCTTGCCGCCCGCCACGTAGGGACCGTTCTGCTCGACTCCTCCCGTGGGAACGATGGCCGTGGTCTTTCCGCCCGCGAGCGCGTCGCGCACCTCCATCCAGGTCAGCTCGTCGATCCAGATGGAATCGATGCCCTCGATGGGGCGGGGGGCGGTTCTCATTTCCTCTTGGCGCCGTTGCCGCTCGGCGCGCTGCTCCGGAGTGAGGGCTCCGCGCTCCTGCGTCTCCGCCGGAGCGGGGAGCGGCAGGACGAGCGCCCACGCGCCAAGCATCCATTTCGCCGGTCTCATGTCGGGCCGCTCCTCGTCGCGAAGGTCCGTGGCCCCCTCGGAGTTCCTCGGGGGGATTCCGACATTCTGAACCGTGCGGGGGCGGCGGGTCAAACGCCCCGCCCGCGCTTGACACCCTCCGGCGGGCGGCCACAGCTTTCGCCATTCGCGTTTCGAAGACGCACCCCACCTGATGGTCGTGAAGCCGATTTCCACTCGATTCCGGACCCTGCGCCGCCTCGGCGGCTTCTCCCTCTCGGCGTTTCAGTTCGCCGCCTTCGCCGCCCTGCCGGCGGCGGACGCGGTGTTGGAGACCCGGGGACGGAGCGCCGTCCCGCACATCGAGGACGAAAGCAACGACCACTGCGAGACCGGGCACAGCCATCTGCTGTGCCAGTTGACCCGCACGCTCTCCTCGGGGGGTTCCGCCCCGATCCCGGCCGATCTCCAACCGGCCGCCGAAACCGATCCCGCTCCCCCGGCCGCCTTCGTCCGGCAAGACCGCCCGATTCCTCCGGGCGGAAGCGGTCCCAGGGCTCCTCCCCGGGCCTGATCCCTTTCCGGGCGGACGTCCCGGAACCTCTCCCCATCCGGATCCTCGGGCCGCAGGCGGACGATTCGCGCTCCCCCGCCTGCGGCATCGATCGAGCGAGCCCGCCGCGGACGCGGGCCGAATCATGAAAGGCCGT
Source organism: Longimicrobiales bacterium (assembly GCA_965115885.1). Taxonomy (GTDB): domain Bacteria; phylum Gemmatimonadota; class Gemmatimonadetes; order Longimicrobiales; family Gaopeijiaceae; genus BD2-11. The sequence goes on along the minus strand of OZ220479.1, from coordinate 3,602,604 downwards.
CCATGACGACGAAGCGCCGCTTGGCCGGTTCCGTTTCGGCGGTTCTGGCGATGGCTCTCGGAGCCGTCGGCTCTCACGCGCAAGTCGAGCACGAAGGCGAAATCGAGGGCGTCGTGCGCGACGCGGATTCGAACGAGCCGCTCGCCGGCGCCGTCGTGTCCGTCGACGCGGCGGCGGGCATGGCGGTCTCGCACGGGGACGGCACCTTCCACGTGCCGGTGCCGGAGGCGCGCATCTACGCCGTGCGGGTCGAGCGCTTGGGATACCGGACGGTTTCGCTCGAGGCGGACGCGTCGAGGAAGGAAGTCCTGCTGATCGAAATGGAGGCCAACCCCATCTCCCTGCCGGGTCTCGTGGTCGTCGGATCTCTGGTGGCGCGCTCGGCCCACGAGGTGGTGCGCCCGGCCAGCGTGTTCGCGGGAGAGGAGCTGCAGCGCCGCTTGACGGGCACCGTAGCGGAAACGCTGGCCTCCGAACCGGGACTCGCGGTGAGCAGCATGGGGCCGGCATCGGCGCACCCGGTGATCCGGGGCTTGAGCGGAGACCGCATCCTCATGCTCGAGGACGGCGAGCGGGTGGGCGACCAGTTCGCGAGCGGCCCCGACCACGCCACCGCTCTCGATCCGTCGTCCGCGCGCCGGATCGAGGTCATCCGGGGACCGGGGGCGCTCCTCTACGGAAGCAACGCCCTCGGGGGCGTCGTCAACGTCGTGCGCGACGACGTGCCTTCCTACGTGCCCCACCACCTCACGGGCGCGTTCACCCTGCAGGGCGAGAGCGTCAGCGACGCCGCGGGCGGAAGCCTGAACGCCGTCTATCCCCTGACCGACCGCATTCCCGTGCGGCTGGAGCTCGCGCGGCGGACCAGCGGCGACCTGAAGACCCCGGCGGGGGTTCTGCGCAACACCGGCACCGACGTCCTGGAGCTTGCCGGCGGAGTTTCCTGGGCGGACGCCTGGGGCTACGCCGGAGGCGCCTTCCGCCGGTACGCCAACGACTACGGTATCCCCGGAGGATTCGTCGGGGGTCACCGAGCCGGGGTTCGCGTCGAGATGGAGCGGACCGCAACCCGGCTCAAGAGCCTGATCCGGTCCCGGGACGTCTTCGAGACCGTCGAAATCGATGCCGGACACACTTGGTACCGACACAAGGAAATCGAGCCCCCCGACATCCTGGGGACGCTCTACGAGCGCCGGACCGCGAGCGGCGAGATCCTGGCCCGCCACGCGAGCCGAGGGCCGTTTTCCTCGGGAGGCATGGGAACGCGGGCATCCTGGGAGCGCTTCGAGTTCGGCGGCGGGCTGTCCACTCCGAACGCCACGCACGTCTCCCTGGCCGTATTCGCGCTGGAGGAGATCGACTTGAACGCGGTCCGCCTGGAGGCCGGTCTTCGCTACGACTGGTCGCGCGTGCGGCCCGAACGGGAGGACCGCTCCTCCGACATCGGCCACATCCGCACGCGATCCTTCGGTGCGGTCTCCGGATCGCTCGGGGCGCTCGCGCAGCTGACGCGGACTTTCGCGGTGGGCGCATCCCTCGCCCGGGCCTTCCGTACCCCGAGCGTCGGCGAGCTCTTCTCGGAAGGCCCCCATCTGGCGGCCTACGCCTTCGAGGTGGGAAATCCGTCGCTCGCGACCGAACGCGGCACCGGCATCGACGTGTTCGCGCGCTTCGCGGGGGAGCGGCTCAACGCGGAGGCGACGGCGTTCCGCAACGCCGTCTCGGGCTACATCTTTCCGCGCGAGACGGGAAAGTTGAGCCGGGTGAGGTTGCCCATCTTCCAGTTCCGCGGGGAAGACGCCGTGCTCGTCGGCTTCGAGAGCGCGCTCGAATGGGCGGTAGCCGGCGGCCTGACCGTGAAGGCGGTGGCTTCCTACGTCCGCGGCCGAGCGGAAGCGACGGGAGAACCCCTTCCGCTGATTCCGCCCCTTCAAGGGCGCTTCGCCGTCGGCTACGCGCCGCGCGACTGGTTCGTCGAGACCGAAGTCCGGGCCGCGGCCCGTCAGGATCGGACCGGTCCCTTCGAGAGCGCAACCGACGGATACGCCGTCATCGATCTTTCCATCGGCATGCGGATCACGCTCGGGGGGCGGCTGAACGCGATCACGGTGCGGGGAGAGAACCTGAGCGACGCCGAGCACCGGAACCACCTGTCCCGCGTGAAGGAAATCATGCCGGAAGCGGGACGGTCCGTCAGCGTGACGTATCGCATCGTCTTCTAGGCGGACCACCCGAACCGGAGCCGGCGGCGCTTCGCGCCCCGGCCCCGACGACCAGACACGACAACACGAGGCAAGAAAACCGATGACCCGTTCGAGATCCGAACCGACGACCCGTTCGAAATCCAGCCTGCCGCTCGCCCTGCTGGCCGCAGGCCTCCCGATCCTCGCCGCGTGCGAGAGCGCGACCGAACCCGCGGACGACCACGCCGACGAAGTCGAGGGCGTGATCCTGGTGTCGGGCGGCCAAACCCTGGCGTCCTACGACGGACACGACGGCGAGTGGACCGGAGAGCTGGAGGTCGAGCCGGGCGAGGAGACCGGCCACATCGACGTGCGCTTCGTCGACCACGACGGAGATCCGGTCGAGCTGGGCGACGACTACTACCTGAAGGCGGAAGTCCAGGACGAATCCGTCGCCGGGTTCGAGCAGGACGCTCCCGGGGAATTCGAGGGACATCTGCACGGACGCGCCGAGGGCGACACCGAGATCGTCTTCAGCCTGATGCACGGCGCGGTCGGGTCGGGGCACGCGGACTTCGCAACCGAACCGCTCCACGTCCACGTGCACGAGCACGAACACGAATAGACGCCCGTCGGGACGGACCCTCCGAGTCCGACGGCCCGTCGAAAACGGACGGGTGCGCGAGCCCTGCGGAACCCGCAGCCGTCGCGCTACAATGACCGGGCGCCCCCGCCCCGACCCCGAACCCCCACGGAACCCCCGATGCGTCCACTCTCCGACTCCGAGCGTTCCCGGGAACCCCGCCGCGCGCGCTCCCGAACCGGATTCCTCCCCGGCGTCCCGCTGCTCGGCGCGGTCGCCTGCGCACCGGGCGCGCCCACCGACGCCATCCCCCCCGACCGCATCCTGCACAACGGCGAGATCGTCGCCGTGGACGGCGACTTCTCCGTCGCGGAGGCCATCGCTTGGCGCCGGGGTCCGAACGGCTCGGAGATCGTGCGGATCGGAACCGACGAAGAGGTGCTCGCCCTCGCCGGCCCCGGCACCCGCGCGACGGACCTCGAGGGACGCGTCGTTCTGCCCGGCCTGATCGACGCGCACCTCCACTTCTCGCTCCTGGGGATCGAGGCCGAATTCGAAACCGACCTCCGCTACGCCATGAGCGCCGACGAGATCGTGCAGCGGATCGCCGATCTCATGGAGCGCCTCGATCCCGCGCCGGGGGCGTGGGTGTCCAGTCGGGGCTGGGACGAGCACAAGTACGAGCGTCCTTTCACCCGTTGGCAACTCGACGAACACACCCCCGACAACCCTCTCCGGCTGGCCCGGGTCTACCGGGGACTCGCCGTCAACACCGCCGTCTTCCGCTTGATGGGCATCGACGACTCCGACTCCTCCACTTGGCCGGACTGGTGGCTCCGGGACCCGGACTGGTTCGACCACGAGGACAGGATCTTTCGCGAAGCGCGGACCCTGACGGTCGACGGGCGGACGCGCGCGGTGGAGGCGCCCACCGGAATGTTCCTGGGAAACGCGACCCGGCTGGTCACGGCGAACCCGCCGCCGCGCGACCACGAGGCGCAGGTCCGCGCCGTGGACTACGGAAGCCGCGAAATGACCCGTCTGGGCGTGACCGGCATCGTGGACCCGGGCGGCGGCGGCCGGGTCATGCGCGCCTACCAAGACGCGCGCGACCGCGGTCTGCTGCACTTCCGCATTCTGCAGGTCTACGAGGGCATGTGGAACACCCAGTCTCCGGAGGAAATCGACGCCCACTTCGCGGCCCTGCCCTTCAACAACATCGGCGACCGTTTCCTGCGTTGGCGGGGCACCAAATGGCAGATCGACGGCGGGGCGGGCACCCGCAGCTCGTGGGTCTCGGAACCCTTCGAGGACTGGGAGAACATCGAGGGCGCGCCGAACCACGGGTACCGCTGGGTGGAGGACGACGTGCGCGAGGCGCAGTTGCGTCCGACCGTCGAGCGGGGCTGGGAACCCCACGTCCACTCGACCGGCGACCTGGGCATGAAACAGACGGTCGACGTCTTCGCCAAGCTGATGGACTCCATCCGGGCGGAAGACCCCGACGCCGACCTGCGCTGGAGCGTCGTCCACGCCTACCTGCCCATGGAGGAGGAAACCGACCTGCTCGCGAAGATGGCCGAGTACGGCATAGTCGCGGCCGTCAACCCCTCCTTCATCTACCACCAGGGGCGCTCCTTCTCCGCCAACCTCGGCCCCGAACGCATGGCCCGCCTGAAGCCGTTGCGCAGCTACATCGACGCCGGCGTACGCATCGCGGTGGGCTCCGACTACGGCACCTCGCCCTACAGCCCCTGGGTCGGCCTCTACGCCATGCTCACGCGCACGGACCTCTGGGGAGATCGGCACGGACCCGAGCAGGTCGTCACGCTGGAGGAGGCGTTGCGCGCGATGACCCTCGACAACGCCTACCTGACCTACTCGGACGAATGGACCGGCAGCTTGGAGCCCGGCAAGGTCGTCGATCTGGTGGTGCTCGACCTCCGGGACCTGCGGGAGCTGGAGCGCGAGCCCGACCGAATCCTGGAGATGGGCGACCGGGTCCTGCTCACGCTGGTCGACGGGACCCCCGCCTTCCGGCGGGCAGGGTTCGCGTTCTGACCCTCGGTCGCGGGCCGCGGGCGGCCGCAGCCTCCTCTCGGCTTCAGTTCGCCCCCGCGATCGCGGCCCGGATCAGCGCGACGGTCTTCTCGTTGCGCCATTCCATCAGCCGCTCGCCCAACGCGACGGTCTCCTCCATGGGCGCGATCGAGACGCCGTTGACGGAGGCCTTCCCGGCTGCGACCCGTTCGTCGTAGCGCACCGTGGAGGGATCGACCGTCATCTGCATGGCGGTGAGCCAGTAGCTGTCGTGGTACCCGTCGCTCGGCCCCTCCTCCACCCCCAATTCGTTCATGCGCGCCACCACGCCGGCGTTGTCGTAGTACCCGGCGACGTGGTGCGCCTTGGTCTCGCCCCACCGCTCGTTGAGGGCGGCGGCCACCGCCGCCATGCCCGCTTGGTTGCCGCCGCTGTCGCCGATGTAGACGATGTGCTCGAAGCCGTGCGCGTGCAGGCTGCGCCCCACGTCCTCGAGCATCATCCGGAAAGTTTCGTCGCGCACGGTGAGGGTGCCGGGATAGCGCATGTGGCCGGTCTTGGGCTCGAACCCGCCCTCCGGCACCAGCTTGACGATCGGTGCGCAGAGGGCGTCGCCCAGCATGCGCGCGATGGCGTCGCAGGCCCCTTCCAACACGTAGTTGTGCTTGCCCAGCGCGACGTACGGCCCGTTCTGCTCGATGCCCCCGGTGGGAACGATGGCGGTGGTCTTGCCGGCGGCCATCGCGTCGCGAACCTCGATCCAGGTCAGCTCCTCGATCCACACCGAGTTGAGCGGCGCGATCGGGTTCTCCATGCGGAGCTCGGCCTGGAAATCGGCTTCCCGCTCCTCCGGGGAGGGCGCCTGCACGGCGGCGGGTCCCCGCGAAGCCGAATCCCGGCCGGGGCGCGTCGTCGCGAACGCGACCACCGCGAGAACGAGAACCGAAAGCGCGGCCCATGCCTTCATTTTTCCGACTCCTTGCGTGCACGGAAGAGATGCGGGTCACCGGATTCGGCTACCCGAAGCGCCTCGAGGGGCGCACCGACACGTTAGCACGCCGCCCGCCTACGTGCGAGCGGCGGCCCCCTGCGAGGGTCGCGAAGCTCCGACGGAACGCCGGTTCCGGCCCGGGACGCCCCTGCCCGGAATCGCCGCAGGGCCCTCCGGAGCGGACGCCCAGACGTCCGCTCCGGGGTTTCGGGAAGTTTCCGCCACTCCCCGCGGAGGTCGCGGAAGCCGACCGCGCGGCGTTTCCGATCGCGATCTTCGGCCGCCGCCGCGCGACGATCCGGCGCGGAACGTTCGGACGCCCCCGGATCTCGACGCGTCGCCACCATCCGGAGCCCCGCGAATCCAGAGAGCGACGGCAACGGCAACGCCGCGAGGCGGACCGTCCGGTCTCCGGCGGTCGGAGTCGCTCCGCTCGATCAGCGCACGTACTTCGTGAGCCCCCCGCCCGCGAACGGGCGCGAAATCGGGCCCTCGGCGGCGTAGACGTTTCCGTCCGCGTCCACCGCCACCCCCTCGCCCGCAGCGCCGTGCGGCCGCCCTTCCACGACGTGGGGCGGAATGAAAGCCGTGACCCGGTCCTCGTGCGCGCTGCCGACGCGAATTCCCGTCGTCCAACCGGGATGCGAGTTCGGATTCGACTCCGAATCGATGGCGTACAGCATGTCGTTGTCGTCGATGAAGAGCCCGCTGACCCGGCCGAATCGGAGGTAGGTGTCGAGCAGGTCGCCTTCCTGGTCGAAGATCTGGATGCGATGGTTGCCCCGGTCGGCCACGAACAGGCGTCCCCGCGCGTCGAGCTCGAGCGCGTGCGGAGTCCGGAACTCTCCGGGGCCGGTCCCGATCCGGCCCCACTCCGTCACGTACTCGCCTTCGGGGCTGAACTTCACGATGCGACCTGTGGAGCCGGGCGGGGGGTTTTCGTTCTGGCCGCTGTGCCCGTCGGCGACGAAGACGTAGCCTTCCGGCGTGGTGATCACGTCGCAAGGCTGATTGAAACGATCCGGACCGCTCCCCGGAACGCCGGCGGTTCCGAGCGTCATGAGGATCTCGCCCTCGGGGCTGAACTTGAAGACTTGGTGGCCCTTGGTCCGCTCCTCGTTGCCCGAGGAGTCGGTGATCCAGACGTTGCCGTCCCGGTCCACGTGGATTCCGTGGGGGAGGACGAACAGCCCCGCGCCGAAGCTGGCGAGCACCTCGCCGGTGTGGCGATCGAACTTGAGGATCGGGTCGACGTCGGAGGCGTCGCAGCCATCGGCGAGCGCGTTGCCGCCGCAACGGTCATAGGCCCAAAGCTGCCCGTCCGGTCCTATGTCCACGCCTGCGGTGGATCCCCATTCCCGCCCGTCCGGCAAAGGTCCGAACCCGACGACGACCTCCGACGTCGGGTTCGGCAGGTCTCCGGCCATGGCTGGATCGGCCACCTCCGCAGGCGCGGATTCGTCCTCTCCGACGTTGGCCGGGGCACAGGCCCCGGCCCCGAGAACGAGGGCCGCGGCGAGGTTGACGGCGAGCTTGGAGTCGTCGGCCGCGAACATGAGAACACCTCCCGTCGAACGAAATCGAGCCGAACGGACAAGGTACGGCGCGAGCGAGAACCGGGCGAACCGACGGGAGCGCGGAAAGCCGCGCCGCGAGTTCGGCTCGACGCCCCGGCGACGGCGGCCCCGATTCGCTCCGCAGGCTTCGCCCCGCCCTTCCGGGGCAACGGGAATCGGCGCCGGGACGGCCACCCGGAACTCGCGGCAACCGGAATGCTTCGCGGCGGAGCTCTCCTCGGTCATGCGCGGGGACGGGACGAACAGCGCCGCAAGCCCGATGCAGCCCAACGCCGTCCAATGCAGCCATTCGCCGGACGCCGCGACTTCGAACAAGGTGAAAACACACCACATCCCGATTTCGCAGAAGCGGTTGGGATGCCGGCTGATGCGGAAGAGCCCCCGGGTCGGAACGGCGGCTCGACATGCTCGCCTCCGGCGATGCGGCGTTTCTTTTCCCGCCGGAAAATCCCACATCCGCCGATCGGCGACGGTCTCGCCGACCAGCAACGGAAAGGAACGGGGCGGCGGCCAGGAAGTCGAGCCATGCGAGCGACACGTCGCGGAACCGCCAGACTCGGTGGATCGGGGAGACGAACGGCCAGACGAGCACCATCCGGCCGGGGCGACGGCAGTTCCTCGCCGCCCGGACGATGGACCGGAGGCGGTCGATCCAGGAAATCTCCCGAGTGATCGCGGAGAGGGTCCGCGCCGCCGGCGCGGGGAGGAGGCACAGCTCCAGCGCACGCGGGGATCGGGGGTTGCGGCGGTGCGGGAGGACCGGCTCCATCCCGAAATCCACGGGGACGGAGAAGCTCCCGCGGACGCGGGAACGAACGCCGGAGGAGGAAGCGGAGGCGGGGGGACTCGAACCCCCAAGGGCTTTCGCCCGCCGCATTTCGAGTGCGGTGCCTTACCAGTTAGACTACGCCTCCGGACGAACCGGGCCGAATCGGCTTCGGGAAGACGGCGACCCGCTCCAAACCGCTCCTTCAATCGGGGCGCCCGGATTTGAACCGGGGACCTCTGCGACCCGAACGCAGCGCTCTACCGGACTGAGCCACGCCCCGAGGTTGCGGGTGCCGCCCGCAGCGGACGGGGTGGGATTCGAACCCACGCGGGCGTTAGCCCACACGATTTCCAATCGTGCGCCTTAAGCCACTCGGCCACCCGTCCGAACGTCCATGGCCGCAGGTCCGAAACCCGCCCGCGGGACCGCGGAGGAGAGAAGCGCCAGCCGCCGCGGAGGAAACCGAACCCGCCGGGGGATGCCGCCGCGCGGGCGCCCGCCGGAGGTAAGAAGCGCCCGGATCCGGGCCCGCAGGGAAAGGCCGGAAACGCGGAAAACGCACCGCCCGCACGCGCCGCCCTTCGGGACCGCGCGCCAGCGGAGGGGGTGGGATTCGAACCCACGAGACCCTTTCGAGTCAACGCCTTAGCAGGGCGCCGCCTTAAGCCACTCGGCCACCCCTCCGGGAATTGCCCCGCCTGGGATCGAACCAGGACTCTTCTGATCCAGAGTCAGACGTGTTGCCAGTTACACCACGGGGCATCCTCTTCCAATCTGTCCGCCCGCCGCCCTGCGGGCAAGCCGCAAGCCACCAGTCGGATTCGAACCGACGACCCCGTCATTACGAGTGACGTGCTCTACCAGCTGAGCTATGGTGGCGATCCGCGCGACCGCCTCGCGCGTCTCCGACCGAACCGGGAGTGGAGCCGAGGGGAATCGAACCCCTGACCTCAGCGTTGCGAACGCTGCGCTCTCCCAACTGAGCTACGGCCCCTCGATTTTTCGCCGCGACGGACGACCCGCGTCGGCGGATGGGCGCGAGAGGACTCGAACCTCTGACCTCTACGATGTCAACGTAGCGCTCTAACCATCTGAGCTACGCGCCCCTGGGCCGGAACCGGATCCCGGCCTTCGCCTCTCCCGAAGGGGAATGCGCCCGGGAGGACTCGAACCCCCAACCTCTTGATCCGTAGTCAAGCGCTCTGTCCAATTGAGCTACGGGCGCTGGTTCCCGCTCGCCTTCCTCCGGGGAAGGCCGCAACCGACGAAGCGTCGGCCCGAAAGGTGCCCACGACAGGACTCGAACCTGTACGCCGTTTCCGACACTGGTCCCTCAAACCAGCCTGTCTACCAATTCCAGCACGTGGGCATGCTCTCTCTCGCGAACCGCGATCCCCGCGGTCCGCCATGCTCGGAGAGGGACTCGAACCCTCACGGGGTCACCCCCACAGGATCCTGAATCCTGCGCGTCTACCAATTCCGCCATCCGAGCGTGTCGCGCCTCCGCGAACGGACTGCGCGATGGAGCCGAGGGGAATCGAACCCCTGACCTCCTGAATGCCATTCAGGCGCTCTCCCAACTGAGCTACGGCCCCGATCCTTCGCCGATGACCCGATTTGTCAAGAAACAGGCAACGGGGCTGACGGGACTCGAACCCGCGGCCTCCGGTGTGACAGACCGGCACTCTAACCAACTGAGCTACAGCCCCCTGTTTTCCACGCGCGCCGACGCGCCGCGTCAACGCCCTCACGGGGAATCGAACCCCGACCGCCACCTTGAAAGAGTGGTGTCCTAGCCGTTAGACGATGAGGGCTCTTGCCCCCGCTACAGGCCCGGAGGGACTCGAACCCCCAACCCCCGGTTTTGGAGACCGGTGCTCTACCAGTTGAGCTACGGACCCCCCGCGCGCACGCGACCGACCACCCTCCGGCCGGCGAGCGGGATGGCCAGGGGCGGAATCGAACCGCCGACACCGCGATTTTCAGTCGCGTGCTCTACCAACTGAGCTACCTGGCCAAAAAACCGCCCGAACCTGTCCGGTGCGGGCGAGCCGGTCGAGGAAGTGCGCCGACGCGCCTGTCGGCGCACCCCGCCTCCCCGTCCGCGGGGACCGGACCGCGCGTCGCGGGGCGAACCGGATCGCCGCTCGCTCCCGACGCGACCCGCGCTCCGTCCTCCCTGTCGCGTTTTTTTTCTCGAACCGATTCTTCTACGCGGAAGCGCCGCCGATTCGGCGGCGCTTCCAAGTAGCGGGGGCGGGATTCGAACCCGCGACCTTCGGGTTATGAGCCCGACGAGCTACCAGACTGCTCCACCCCGCAATCAAGGGGAGGAAGGTATGCACCCCCCGGGGGCGTGTCAAGCGAAACCCGGGGGAATCCTCGCGGACGCGCGCCTAACGGCGCCCCAGCTCCGCCAGCGCCGCCGGGTCGCCCTCGACGCCCCGGGCGGGATCGAGCCCCAGCACCCGCGCCACGAAGGGATAGACGTCCACCCCCTCGATCCGCGGAAGTCGGGTGCCCGGAACTATGCCCGGCCCCCTCGCCAGGAAGATGCCGTCCATGGCCGCGTATCCGGGGCGCCATCCGTGCATGCCCCGAGCGCTTCCCCTTCGCGGCCCCATCCCGACCGTGTATCCCTCCTCCGGCACGACCACGAGATCCCCGAACCGGGGATGGCCGTTCAGGCGCAGACGCCGGGGGGCCGCGTCCGGCCTGTAGACGGCCGCATGCGGCATCCCCTCGTCGAGTCGGATCCTGAGTTCCTCGACTCGTTCCGCGCCTCCTTCCACGAAGAGGATGCCCAAGGCTCCCCCCGTGGTCAGCCGGACGCCGGAGGTGTCCGCGACGACCTCGTCGAGCGCGTAGTGCCCCTCGGGAGCGGGCAGGACGTCGGCCATGCCGTGGTCGGAGACCAGCACGACGAAGATCCGTTCGGCGTGCGGAAGGCCGTCCAAGCCGTCCAGCAGGCGCCCCAGCGCCCGATCCGCCCGCGCGACCGCTTCGGCCAATTCCGGGCCGTCCCGGGGGCCGAACCGGTGTCCGGCGTAGTCGACGTCGGCGAAATACAGAGAGACGAAATGCGGTCGCTCCTCCCGAGGCAGGCCGAGCCAAGCCAGGACCGTGTCGACGCGGACGGCGTTCGGAACGAGGGGGTCGAAGCGTTTCCAGCGGCTGGGGCGGACGCCTTGCACGTCCGCTTCGGAGCCGACGAAGTAGAAGGCGGCGCTCACCATGCCCTGCTTCTCCGCAGTCACCCAGATCGGCTCGCCTCCGTACCACCGTCCGTCCTCCACCGTCTCCCGGTCCGAGAGGGAGTAGGTGCCGAGCTCCCGGTCGTGAAAGGCGTTGGCGACCAGTCCGTGGGTCCCGGGGTAGCGTCCGGTCGCGATGGAATAGTGCGCGGGGAAGGTCAGCGTGGGAAAGGGCGGAACGAGCCCGTCGGCGCGCGCGCCTTCGGCCGCGACGCGGTCGAAATTGGGCGTCTCGAACATCTCCGCGTAGTCGTGCCGGAACCCGTCGAACGACACCAGGACGACATGCGGCGCATCGCGGTGGCGGGGGTCGTTCCGGCCGGCGGCCGGGCCGGGGCCGTGCAGACACCCGACGGACCAGAGCGCCGCCGCGAGGCCGGCCGCGGCCAAGCCCGGTCCCCGGGGCCGCCAGCGCATCCTCTTGTCGCGAGCGAGCCGTGCGGTCATCTTGACGTCCTCCGGTAGCGGAGCCGACTTCTCTCCGGAAGCTCGGCCCGCGACTGCGGGCCGGAGAACGGGTGCGGCGAGAAAACGGTTGCGGGCGGACGGCTCCCGGAAGGAGGCGGCGGGTCGGGATGAGCGAGAAGGGGATCGAGACCGCCACGCTGGGCGGGGGGTGCTTCTGGTGTTTGGAGGCGGTCTACCTGGAGCTCCGGGGCGTTCGGCGGGTGGACCCGGGATACGCCGGCGGACACGTCGCCGACCCCACCTACCCGCAGGTCTGCACGGGCGCCACCGGACATGCCGAAGTGGTCCGCATCCGGTTCGCTCCGGACGAGATCGCGTTTCGCGAGCTGCTCGAGGTCTTCTTCACGATCCACGACCCCACCTCCTTGAACCGCCAAGGCGCCGACGTGGGAACCCAGTACCGCTCCGCCATATTCCACCACTCGCCCGAGCAGGAGGCGGTGGCGCGCGACGTGATCGCGGAGCTGGAGGCCCGGAAGTTGTGGCGGTCGTCCATCGCGACCGAGCTGGTTGCGGCGGGTCGGTTCTTCATGGCGGAGGACGAACACCGCAACTACTTCGCCCGCAATCCCGACCAGGGATACTGCCGCGCCGTGGTGGCGCCCAAGGTCGCGAAGGCGCGCGCGAAGTTCTTCGACAAGCTCAGGGAGCCCCCCGCCTCCGGGTGAACGAGCCCTCGAGCGGCTCGCGAACCCGAGCCGATCGAGGGCGGGGGCGGGTGGTTCGGCCGCAGTTCGCAACATCTCCGGATCGCACGCGTCGGAGCTAGAGCTAGAGCAGGACGCTCAGCGGTTTCTCCAGGAACCCCTTCAGCGTGGCCAGGAAACGCGCGCCCTGGGCCCCGTCGACGATGCGGTGATCGCAACTCATGGTCACGCGCATGCGGGGCCGGACGGCGAGGCGCCCGTCCACGACCGTCGGCCGCTCCTCGACCGCGCCCACGGCCAGGATTCCCGCCTCGGGCGGATTGATGACCCCGGTGAACTGCTCGATCCCGAACATCCCCAGGTTCGAGATCGAGAAGGTGGATCCGGTGTACTGTTCGGGCGTCAGGCGCTTCGCCCGAGCCAGCGCCGCGAGTTCCTTCAGCTCGTTGGAGATCTCCGCGATCGGGCGCGCGTGCGCGTCCCGCACCACCGGAGCGATGAGCCCGTCGTCGATGGCCACGGCGACGGCGACGTGCACGCGGTTGTGCCTGCGGACGCGATCCCCCCTCCACCAGGCGTTGCACTCGGGATGCCGGACGAGCGCGAGCGCCGTCGCCTTGACGACGATGTCGGTGAAGGAAATGCGCGCGCCCCGCTCGATCTCGTTGAACTGCCGGCGCAACTCGGTCGCCCGGACCATGTCGACGTCGACCGTGAGAAAGAAGTGGGGCACCGGACCGAGCGAATCGACGAGACGACGCGCGATGGTCTTGCGGATCTGGGTGAGCGGGACGTCCACGAAATCCTCGCCCGGTACGCCGTGCGGGGGCGCCGCCGTCGCGGCGGCGGCCAGCGCGGCCTCGACGTCGCGCTTGACGATTCTGCCGCGCGGTCCCGAGCCGGCGACCGCATCCAAGCGAAGTCCGGCGTCCCGCGCCAAGCGGCGGGCGACGGGCGACGCTCTCGGTCGTCCGTCGCCCGCACCGGACTCTTCGGCGGGCGCGGCTGCGGACGGAGGAGGCGACTCCGGCCGCGGAGCCGCCTCCGGCGCCGCGTCCGGAGATGCCGAGGGCGCCGCCGCCGCGAGCTCCGAGACGTCCTCGTCGGCGGCCGCGATCACGGCGATCACGTCGCCCACGGGCGCCGTCCGTCCCTCGTCCAGCAGGATGGCCCGCAACACGCCGTCGCCGCGCGACACCAGCTCCATGGTCGCCTTGTCGGTCTCGATCTCGGCCAAGAGGTCTCCGACCGCGACCGGATCCCCCTCCGCCTTGAACCACTTGACGACCTGCCCCTCCTCCATGGTGGGCGAGAGGGCTTCCATGTGAACTTTGGTGGCCATCGACGAGCCTCGGGTGGTCGGATCCGGGGGGCTTCCGGCCGCGCCGGCTTCCGGGGGGCGGCCGGGGTCAGTTGCGGTAGAGCGCCTTCCTGCACGCGTCGGCGACCCGCGCGGCGTCGGGCTTGGACAGCTTCTCCAGGTTGCGCGCGTAGGGCATGGGCACGTCCGCTTGGGTGACGCGCTGAACCGGCGCGTCCAGGTCGTCGAATCCCTCGTCCTGGATCAGCGCGGCGATCTGCGCGCCCATGCCCGCGAACGGCCAGGCCTCCTCCACGTAGACGGCGCGATTGGTCTTGCGGACGGAGCGAAGGATCGCCTCCACGTCCAGAGGACGGAGCGAACGCAGGTCGAGCACTTCGGCGGAAACGTCCTCCTTGCCCAGCTCGCGGGCCGCCTGGAGCGCCACGTGGACCATCCGCCCGTGGGAGACGACGGTGACGTCCGTGCCCTCGGCCTTGACGTCGGCCACGCCCAGCGGCACCACGTGCTCGCCCTCCGGCACCTCGCCGCGGACGTTGTAGAGCAATTCGGACTCCATCACCACCACCGGGTCGTCGTCGCGGATCGCGGCCTTGAGCAGTCCCTTGGCGTCCGCGGGCGTCGCCGGATTCACCAGCTTGATCCCCGGCGCGTGCGCGTAGTAGGTCTCGCACGCCTGCGAGTGCTGCGCGGCGAGCTGCAGGGCCGCGCCGTTGGGGCCGCGGAAAACGACGGGCACGTGGAACTGCCCGTTGGTCATGTAACAGGTCTTGGCGGCGTTGTTGATCACTTGGTCGAGGGCGAGAAACGCGAAGTTGAAGGTCATGAACTCGATGACCGGCCGGAGTCCGGCCATGGCCGCGCCCACGCCCAATCCGGCGAATCCGAGCTCGCTGATCGGCGTGTCCACCACCCGCGCGGCGCCGAAGCGCTCGAGCAGGCCTCGCGACACCTTGTAGGCGCCGTCGTACTCGGCGACCTCCTCGCCCATGAGAAAGACCGCGTCGTCGCGCTCCATCTCCTCCGCCATGGCTTGGTTGAGAGCGTCCCGGTAGGTCGCGACCGCCATCCCTAACCTCCCCGTCCGTCGAAGTGGAGTCTTCCCCGCACATCCGCGTCGCGGTACACGAATTCCCGGAGGCTTTCCTCGGAGGGAAGCGGCGAACGGTCCGCGAAGTCGACGGCGTCCTCGACCAGCTCGCGCGCCTCCGCGTCCATGCGCTCGAGGGCGTCCTGGGTGAGGTGTCCGCGCTCCATCAGCAGATCCCGCAGGCGGGCGACGGGATCGTCCTCGCGCACGCGCGACTCGACCTCCTCCCTGCTGCGGTAGGTTCCCGACACCGGATCGGACATCGAGTGGCCCTTGAACCGATAGGTCTCGGCGTCCACGAACTGGGGCCCGGCGCCGTCGCGCACGCGCTGCGCCAGCTCCTCCATGAGCCGCCAGACGGCGAGCACGTCCTGGCCGTCGACGGAGTGCGCCGCAATGCCGTGCGCCCGCGACTTCTCGGCCATCGGAGTCGCGGTCACGCGTTCGAAGGCGGTCCCCATGCCGTAGCCGTTGTTCTCGACGACGTAGACGACGGGCAGCTTCCAGACGGCCGCCATGTTGAGCGACTCGTGGAAGGCGCCCTGGTTGACGGCCGCGTCTCCCAGGAAGCAGACGCACACCCGGTCCTCCTTCCGGTACCGGATCGCCCAACCCAGCCCGGTCGCCAGCGGGATCTGGCCCCCGACGATGCCCCATCCGCCCATGAAGTTGCGCTCCGCGGAGAAGAGGTGCATCGAGCCTCCCCGCCCTCCGCAACACCCGCCGATCCGCCCGTAGAGCTCCGCCATGACCGCGCGCGCGGAGACGCCCTTGGCGAGCGCCTGCGTGTGCTCCCGGTAGGCGGAGACGACGTAGTCGTCCGGGCGAAGCGGCCCGACGAAGCCCAGAGCGACCGCCTCCTGCCCGGTGTGCAGATGGCAGAACCCCCCGATCCTGCCGATCGCGTACGCTTCTTCCGCCTTCTCCTCGAACCGCCGGTACACGAGCATCTCGCGCAGAAAGCCGAGCGCCCGCTCGGCCGGAAAGCCCTCGATCAGGGGCGGGGGGGCGGATTTGGACGCTTCCCGCACGGTGCCGTCAGGCATGCGCCGCCTCCTTTTCCTCCATTCCGCCTCCCTCGCGGCGGCGCGTCTCGATCCGGACCAGTCGGAGCGTCTCCGCGGGCGCGGGCTCACCGGCCTCCATCACGTGCCGGATCGAGCCGGGCGCGCCGGCCGAGACCCGGCGCGCTTGGTCCTTGGCGTGATAGCTGGAACGCACCAGGGGGCCGGACTCCACATGCCGGAACCCGTATTCTTCCTCGCCGACGCGTTTCCAGGCGCCGAATTCCTCCGGGGTCACCCAGCGGGCCACGGGGACGTGCCGGAGCGACGGGCGAAGGTACTGGCCCAAGGTGAGGACGTCGACGCCGGCTTCGCGAAGATCGCCGAGCGCCTGCCGGATCTCGAAATCGCGCTCCCCCATTCCCAGGATGATGCCCGTTTTGGTCAGAACGCGCGGCGCGAGGCGCTTGGAAGCGCCCAAAAAGGAGATCGAGCGCCAGTAGCGGCCTCCGGGCCGGACCTCCGGGTGGAGCCGTTCGACGGTCTCCAGATTGTGCCCGAGGATCGCCGGTCGAGCGGCCAGCACCGCCGCAAGGGCCTCCTCGTCCCCCTTGAAGTCGGGGATCAGCACCTCCACCGAGCACTCGGGAAGCCGGTCCCGGATGCGGCGCAGGGTCTCGGCGTAGATCGCCGCGCCGCCGTCCGGCAGTTCGTCCCGGTTCACGCTGGTGATCACGACGTGCTCGAGCTCCATCGCGGCCGCGGTTTCCGCGACCCGGCGAGGCTCGTCGCGGTCCAGCACGGTCGGCAACCCGTGGGCCACCGCGCAGTACTTGCAGGCGCGCGTGCAGACGTCCCCGAGGATCATGAAGGTGGCGGTGCCCGCCTCCCAGCACTCCCCGATGTTGGGGCAGCCCGCCTCTTCGCACACGGTGTGAAGCGCCCGGCTGCGCATGAGGCGCTTGAGACGCAGGTAGTTCGGACCTCCGGGCGAGCGCACCTTGAGCCAAGAGGGCTTGCGGTCGCTCGGGGATATCGTGACGAGTCCCTCGTGCGCGCGGATGCGGGCGCGGCCCTTGGGCCTGACGGTGCCCGTGTCCTTCCGCGGGGGCGCATACCCTTTCCAGGATTCGAGAGGCTGGCTCAACCTCGGGTTCTCCGTCGCTCGCTCCCTTGAAACCGGATCCGGATCGGCCTCTGGGATCGCAGATTTCTGGTGAAGGACCTCGGGAGAGCCGCGGACCCGCGAGGGATCTCCCGCCCGGGCCGAGACGCGAAGCGCGCGTCCCGGCGCACAGCTCGCAATCATAAACCCTCGACGCTTTTCACGGCAACGGAGTTCGGACGGCGCCCCGCACGCGCGCGAAAGGCTCGACGCGGGAGCCCTAACTTCCCCGAACCGCTAGCCGCCGCGCCGCGCCTCCGCCGCCCGCCTCATCTCCGCGAGCGGGATCTCGTGCACGGAGTACTCCTCGCGGCCCTGCGCCCGTTCGCCGTCCCAAGCCTCCAGAAAGCGGGCGTAGTACGCGTCGGCGCCGTCCTCGTCGCCCAGCTCGGCGGCCGCGGCGGCGGCCGCGCCCAGGAGGAGCAGGTGATCGGGGGCGTCGGCCAGCGCCCGGTCGGCCGCATCCCTGGCCATCCGCCGTTCTCCGCCCAAGGCGTGCAACAGCGACACGTGGTAGTGGCCGTCGGCGTCGAGGGGGACGACCAGGGCGTAGGCGTCGAGCGTCATGGGCAGAAACGCCAGAGCTTCGGCGGTGTCGCCGGCGGACGCGGCGCGCATGACGCGGTCGTACAGCCGGTCCGCCGCCTCCCGAGGCGTCATGGAGCTCAGATCCGGCGGCGTCCCGGCGCCGGGGATCGGGCCTCCGACGGGAAGCGGGAACGAGGAGTCCGGCGGCGCGTTCCGTCCCAGCGCCCAGAAAACCGCCCCGGCGACCAACGCGCCGGCCGCGACGCCCCCCGCCCACAGCCGCCGCCGGGCGGAGGGCGGCGGAGGGCGGCGGAGGCGCGTGCCGCAGAAGATGCAGAAGAACGCCCCCGCCGGGGCCGTCTCGCCGCAAGAGGGGCACGGGGGCGTTCCGAGGGCCGCCCCGCACTCCGCGCAGAACTTGTCGACGGCTTCCGAGCCGCACTGCGGACACCTCACGACGCGCCCGCCGCGAGGACGGTCGGTTCGAGGCCGACGCGCGAGGCCGGGCCGGAGATCCTTCGGGGCGGCGGGCCGGGGACGGGGCGGGACGTCGACCGGATTTCGGCCGACCGGGGACCGGGGGCGCGTGTCGTCATGCCTTGGATTTCGAGTCCTCCTCCGTTGCCTCGGAGACGGGGATCTAGAACCCCGTCGGAACGTCCAGAAACTCCCAGGGAATGCCGAAACGCTCCTCCAGGTGCGCGGCGAGCGCGCGCACTCCGAGCGTCTCGGTGGCGTAGTGGCCCGCATAGTACACGTTGATTCCGTATTCCATCGCGTCGAAGTACGTGTGGTGCGCCCCCTCGCCCGTGACAAGAGCGTCGGCCCCCGCCCGCGCCGCTTCGCCGATCATGGACCCGCCGGCCCCGGTCACGACCGCGACTCGGCGTACGCGCTCGGGACCTCCGTCGACAAGCCGGACGTCGACCCGGAGTTCCTCGGCCACCCGGTCCCGGAGGGATTGGCGCGTCTGCGCGGTCGTGCCGATCCACCCCACGTCGACGTCGCGGAAGGCGCCGAACCCCGCCTCCACGTCGATTCCCAGCGCGCGGGCGAGCAGGACGCAGTTTCCGATTTCGGGGTGGGCGTCGAGCGGCAGATGCGCCGAGTAGAGCCCGGTCCCGCTCCCGAGCAGAGCGGACAGTTTTCGGTAGCGCCTGCCGGTCACGGGAACTCCCCCGTCCCAGAAAAGGCCGTGATGCACGATCAGAAGATCGCTTTCCCGCTCCACGGCGGCGGCGATGGCGATCTCGCTGGCGTCGACGGCGGCGCAGATCCTGCCCACCTCCGCCGAGCCCTCCACCTGCAGTCCGTTGTGGGCGCCGGGATAGTCGGGGAAATCCTCCACCCCCAGATAGGCGTCGACGTATCGGACGAGGCGCTCGAGCTTCATGGGGACGCGATCCGTTCTTCGAGGGCGAGGGGCGTCGTCGCCGCCGGGCTCCCGCACCTCTCGCGAGAAGGAATCGTTCCCCGCCCGCGCACGGGAAAAGTCGAGCGACGGATTCGCTGTGGAAAACCCCGCGAAAATCCGTGGAAAACCCGGGCCGCCCGGGGCCGCGAGTCGGGTTGCGAACGCCCGTCGAGGCTTTGCGCGCCATGCGCTCGAACGGTTTTCCACGCGCGGCGCGTCCCGGGAGCGGCGTGCGTGCGCGCGGTCGTCGCGAACCGTGCGGTTTCCACAACCTTTTCCACTCAGGCCGGGGAAGAGGACGAAGGAGCGGACTTCGCGCCCGTCGAGCTTCCCATCTTCACGGTCCCGTTGACCGTCGCGCCTTCCTCGAGCACGATCCGGCGCGTGTCGACCTCGCCGGCCACATTGCAGGTCGCCTGCAACTCCAGCCGCGAACCGATCTTCAGGCTCCCCTGGATCTCTCCCGAGATCACGGCGTCCTGCGTGACGACGTCGCCGACGACCACGCCGCTCTTTCCGACCACGACGGCCTTCCCCGCCTCCACCCGCCCTTCCACCCTGCCCTCGACCCGGATGGTTCCTTCGGCCTTGCAGTCGCCCACCACGGTCATTCCGGCCCCGATGACCGAAATCGTGTTGTCGGGAGCTTTCGGAGGTTTCTGTCCGGCTCGCGACTTGGTGTTCATGGTCTCCTCCTTTTCGGTTCGCCCAAACGGCGGGAGGGACGGAGCCGTAGGCACCGTCTCCTCAAGGCTCCTTCAGGGCCGCCCGCCCAGGATCGCGAGGGGATCGACGGGTTCGTCGTCCCGCAAGATTTCGAAGTGAAGATGCGGCGCCGTCGATCTGCCCGTCGACCCGCTCAACGCGATGACTTCGTTCCGCCGCACCCGGTCGCCGACCTCCACGAACGTCATGGATGCGTGGGCGTACAAGCTACCGTATCCGCCGCCGTGGTCGAGACGCACGAAGCGTCCGTAGAGGGGATCCTCCCCGACTTCGGTCACGGTCCCTCCGCCGGCCGCGCGGACGTAGGAGCCGGTGGGCACGGCGATGTCCAGCCCCGGATGCTCCCCCACCATGCCCTCCACCAAGACCTGGGTCACGAACCCCCGCTCGGTCAGGGGCCAACTCGTCGGCCTCGTCTCGTCCTCGGCGGGTCGGAGGCCCCCGGCGCTCCCCGCGGGAGGCAGCCACAGCTCGGAGAGCGCGCCGCCGGAACGCGCTCCGAAGAGGTCGGCGATTCTCCGGTAGCGTGCTTCCACGGTGTCGACATGCGCGTTCAACGCCCGGATTCCCTCCGCTTGGACCGCGAGCGAGTCCGCCAGGACGTCGGCCCGGCGGGAGTTCACGGCCGCACCGGTCGCGTAGCCTGCGGAGATCAGCCCGACGACCGCGAGCGACCGGAGGACGGCCGCGGGAAACCGACGGCCCTCCGCCTTCCTATTCGAGGACATCCGAAGCCTCTCGGCGGCACACCAGGGCGAAGACGCGCTCGAAATCCCGGTCGTCGTGGAAGGGGATTTCGATGCGCCCTTCGCCTCCTCCCCGCCGCCTGACGGTCACGCGCGTCCCCAGCACGGCGCGCAACTCCTCCTGCAGCGCCCGCAACGCCGGATCCGGCGGACGGGTCTCCGCCTTCCTCTTTCCCCGATCTCCGGAACCGCTTCGACCGGAGAACGGGCGAGTCGGCCGAGTTCGAACGACCTCCTCGATCTTGCGGACGGTCCAGCCGCCTTCGACCGCTTTTCGAGCCAGCCGGACGGCCCGTTTCGAGTCCCCGACGGCGAGAAGCGCCCGGGCGTGGCTGGACGACAGCTTCCCGCGATCGAGCAGCCGGCGCACCTCCCCGGGAAGCTTGAGCAGGCGGAGCGTGTTGGCCACCGCCGCGCGGCTCTTGCCGACAGCCAACGCGACGTCCTCCTGGGTGCGCCCGAACTTCTCCACAAGCACCTTGTAGCCTTGGGCCTCGTCCAGGGCATCCAGGTTCTGGCGCTGAAGATTCTCGACGAGCGCGAGCACCAGCATGGTCTCGTCGTCCACGTCGCGAACGATCGCGGGCAGGTCGCCCCACCCGAGCCGCGCGACCGCGCGCAGCCGACGCTCTCCCGCAACCAGCTCCCACCGGTCGGACGCCGCCGGCGCCGGCCGGACCACGACGGGCTGGAGCAACCCGTTTTCGCGGATGGACGACGCCAGCTCCCGGACCTTCTCCTCCCTGAACTCGCGGCGGGGCTGGAACGGATTGGAGACCACGGCACCCAGCGGCAGCTTGACGACCTCGCCCTCCGCCGACCGATCGAGATGGTCTCCCAGCAGGGCGCCGAGGCCGCGCCCGAGCCGGGAGGCGGGCGTCGCGCTCATCCGGGTTGCGCGCGCATGGCCGCGGCATGGCGACGCCGGGTTCGCTGCATGACCTCCTTGGCCAGCCGGAGGTAGTAGCGGGCGCCGGCGGACAGAACGTCGTAGACGATGATGGGCTTGCCGAAGCTGGGCGCCTCCGCGAGGCGGACGTTTCTGGGGATCGCGTTGGCGAAAACCTTGTCCCCGAAGTACTCGCGGGCCTCCCGGGCCACCTGCTTCGACAGGTTGAGCCGACTGTCGAACATGGTCAGGAGCACGCCGTCGATCTCCAGGCCCGTGTTCAGCCCCCGCTGCACGATCCGCACCGTGTTGAGAAGCTGGCTCAGGCCCTCCAACGCGTAGAATTCGCATTGAATGGGGATGAGCACCGAATCGGCCGCCGTGAGGGTGTTGAGCGTGAGGAGGCCCAGCGACGGGGGACAGTCGACCAGGATGTAGTCGTATTCGTCGCGGACAGGTTCGAGCATCTTGCGCAGAACGGATTCGCGCGCTTCCACGCCCACCAGTTCGATCTCGGCGCCCGCCAAGTCGCACGTGGTTCCGACCATGTCCAGGCAGGGGAAGTGCAACCGACGAACCCGCGACTCCTCGATCGAGCGCCCCCCGATCATCACGTCGTACATTCCGGAGACCGGATCGCGGTCTCGGAGCCCCAATCCGCTGCTCGCGTTGGCCTGCGGATCCATGTCGATGACCAGCGTGCGCTGCTCGGCCACCGCCAGCGCGGCGCCCAGGTTGATCGCGGTCGTCGTCTTGCCCACGCCGCCCTTCTGGTTGGCGATGGCGATGACTCTCGACATGGGCAACCCCGGCGGTCCCTTGCGCGAAAAAGGATGAACGGGCTTTCCACGGGCCGCGTCGCGGCCCGAAGCTCCCTCGGGTTCCGAAAGGAGAAGCGCCCCGCACGAAAGCTATCCGCCCCCCGGCAAGCGGAAAAGGCGAACCGCCCGGCGCGCCCGGGAGCTCCCCGGGCCCCAAACCCGCCCTCTCCCGCAAACCCGGAACCGCGTCCCGCGAGAAGCGGAACCCTTTCTCTTCTTTCGACCGGATCCGTCCGGGTCCCGGAGATCCCTTGTCGTCGGTTTCTCCCGGCGGGGCCGGACCGAGCGTCAGGAGGAGCCCGGGCGGGAAAGATAACGCGCCTTCATTTCCCGAAAGCGGCGGGCGGCCTTCCCGTCCATTCGCTCGTCCAGGTGCCGGTCCAGCATGGGAATCAGCCGTTCCCTGAGAAAAGTCCCGCGCGCGATCCACTGATAGTACCGCCGCCCGCCATGGTTGTAGGGGCCGTAGAGCTTCCCCCCGGGAAAGCGCTCCATGATCCAACCGAAGAGCGCCTCGCGGTCGGTGTGCATCCGAAGGGTGATCTGGGGCTGCCGCCCGTCGCCGCCGAAATGCCCTCCCGCCACGAGAATCCCGACCAGAAATCCGACGTCGAAGTCCCGCGAGCCTTCCTGTTTCACCGTCGTGTTTCCCGTGAAACGTCGCCGGGCCATTCCGGCGAGCGCGCCCCGGAGGGCGCCTGCGAACCGAGAACGCGCCGTCCGGGGATCGGACGGCGCCCCGGGGGCGTCCGATGGAGAGCGGCACGTCCGTCCGAAAGGTCGGGTTCCGAATTTCGCCGCCGCCGTCCGTTCGCGTAGACCAGCACCGAGCGAGGCGGAACGCGTCGAGCCCGCCCGCGTTCCGCCGGAGAGCGGAAAAACCGACGCCCGCGCCCGGACCGGAGCGGCCCCGGAGGCTCCCGGGAGGCGCGACGTTGTTTCACCGTCATGTTTCCCGTGAAACGTCGCCGGGCCGTCCCCGCGGGCGGCGGCCCGGACCCTCGGGGGGCGCCGTTTCCCAAAGTCATCCGAAGGGAAACGACACGCCCGCCCGAACGGCCAGATTTCGAGTGCTGCTTTCGCCGCCGTCCACGTCGGGGGCGATTCCGAGCGAGTAGAGCGCATCGAATCCCGCTCGCGTCCCGCCGGAGAGCGGGAACCCGACGCTCGCGCCCAGAGCGACCCCGAAATCCAAGGCCTTGCCCCCCCCGTCGTTGAACTCCTCGTCGCAGGAGGTGCCGATGCTGAACCCGGCGGCGGAGACGCTCGCGTCGCACGAGACCCTGACGGCGACCCACGGGCCGAACATCGCGTCGGCCGAGAACTCGTCGCCGCCCAGGACCGCCAGCGTCGCCAAGCCCGACAATTGAAAATAGCCGAGATCCAAGACGCCTTCGACGCCTTCCTCGACCATGCCGGCGCCCCCCTTGCGCACGTAGGAGCCGCCGAAGCGTCCGCCGAGCGTACCTCCGGAGGCGAGGTCGAACTCCACGCCCGCGGTGAACCCGGAAACGGATTCGTCCGCACCCTCGGCGGAGAGGCTGGAACGGCTGTAGCCGGCCTTGAGGCCCAGGGCGGCGGTCTGGGCGACCGTCGGGACTGCGGCCAAGGCGAGCAGTGCGGTCGACACGGCGAGTCGGCGCATGAGATCGACCATCGTTGCACTCCGTCGTCGGGAAATGCGGGACCGGCGGACATTCGGCGGACATTCGGGGAATACCTCGCGGGCCGCACCCGCGTTCCCCCAAAGCTCGGCCGGACAACGGGAAGTCCGCTAGGCGCCCCCTTCCTCCTCGTCCCTCCCCCGAGGCCCGCCCGGCGTCGTCGAATTCCGCGCGTCCGATTCGGAGGAACGACCCGCCGCCCGCTTGCGAATTTCCAACACCAAGTTCTGAAGATCCGCAGGCGAGACCCCCGACACCCGCGAGGCGTGCGCCAAGGTCGCCGGCCGAACCCGTTCCAGTTTCTCGCGGGCCTCGTGCGAGAGCGTGACCAGATCCCGGTATGCGAGATCCTCCGGAATTCGGAACGCGGACCGCGCTCGAAGCGCCGCCGCCCTGTCCCGCTCGCGCTGCACGTACCCGCTGTACTTCAGCTCGACCTCGACCGCGTGCAACGCATCCGTCCAGCCGTCCCCGACGAACGGCGCATCCGCGGCTCGAATCAGCATCCCGGACTTCACTTCCGGCCGTCGCAGCAAGTCCAGGGCCCGTGCGGCGGTGCGCAGGGGACTCGATCCCGCCTTCTCCAACGCGCCATTGACCTGCTCGGGCCGCACGCGCGCGGAGCGGAACCATTCCCGCACTCGCGCTTCCGCCTCGAGGCGCTCTTCGAGCGTCCGGACCCGGTCCGGAGCCAACAGCCCCCTGTCGCGGGCTTCCGGGCCCAGCCGGGAGAGCGCGTTGTCCTGCCTGAGCAGCAGGCGAAATTCCGCGCGCGAGGTGAAGAGCCGATAGGGTTCGTCCACCCCCTTGGTGACCAGGTCGTCGATCAGCACCCCGATGTACGCCTGGTCGCGCTCGAGGACGAAGGGCGGTTCTCCGAGCGCGGCCAGCCCCGCGTTCGCGCCCGCCACCAGTCCTTGGCCGGCCGCTTCCTCGTAGCCGGTCGTTCCGTTGATCTGCCCCGCGAAGAAGAGTCCCTCGACGGATTTCACCTCCAGCGTGTGCCGCAACTGGTGGGGGAGGAAGTAGTCGTATTCGATCGCGTATCCGCTGCGGGTCATGCGCACGCGCTCCATCCCCGGCACGGTCCGCAGGAATCGGAGCTGCACGTCCGGGGGCAAGGAGGTCGAGAGCCCGTTCACGTAGAGCTCGGCGGTGTCCAGCCCTTCCGGCTCCAGGAACACCTGGTGTCTGCGCGCGTCCGGAAACCGCACGACCTTGTCCTCGATCGACGGGCAGTAGCGCGGCCCCCGCCCCCCGACGTTCCCCCCGAAGCGGGCGCTCCGCTCGAGATTGTCCTGCACCACGTCGCGGAGCTCCGTCCCCGTCCACGCGATCCAGCACGACCGCTGATCCGGCAGCTCTTCGCGCACGTAGGCGGAGAAGCGGGCCCCGGCCTCCGACGGTTGCTCCTCGAGCTTTTCGTAGTCCACGGACCGTCCGTCGACGCGAGGGGGCGTCCCGGTCTTGAACCGCGCGACCTCCAACGCGCACCCCTCGAGCGCGTCGGCCAGCTCGACCGAAGCCTCCTCGCCGGCGCGCCCGCCCGCCACCCCGGCCCCGAGGCCGACGTGGATCCGGCCGCGCAGAAAAGTGCCTGCGGTGACGACCACGCGCGCCGCCGCGAATTCCAGCCCTGCGCGCGTCCGCACGCCCGCGATCCGACCGCCCGCCAGCACGAGATCGGAGACCATGTCCTGGAAGAGGTCCAAGGCGGAGTGCTCCTCCAGCACGCGCCGCACGGCCAGCGAGTAGAGCGTTCGGTCGCACTGCGCGCGCGGGCCCCACACGGCCGGTCCCTTGGACCGGTTGAGCATGCGGAAATGGATGCGCGCCGCGTCCGTGGCCCTCCCCATCACGCCGCCGAGCGCGTCGACCTCGCGGGCGACGACGCCTTTGGCGATGCCCCCGATCGCCGGATTGCAGCTCATCTGACCGATGCGCGCGAGATCCGGGGTGACCAGAAGCGTCCGGGTCCCGATGCGCGCCGCAGCCGCCGCAGCTTCCGCTCCGGCGTGTCCTCCGCCGACCACGATCACGTCGTATTCGCCGTCCGCCATCCGCACTCCGCGGTTCCTCCGCATGCGCCCGCCTACTTCCCGATGCAGAAGTCCCGGAACACCCGATCGAGCACCTCGTCCAGCGCGACGATCCCGAGAACGTCCTCCAGCCCCGTCTCCGCAGCCTTCAGATGGGTCGTCGCCACCTCCGCCGGCACGCCGTCCTCGAGTGCCCGGGAAAAGGCGCCCAGTTCCGCGACCGCCCGCTCCAGTCCGCGCCGCTGCCGCCTCCGGGTGACGATCGGCATGCCCGCGTCCGCTCGCACCAGCCCGCCGAAGACCATGCGCGGCAATACTCCGCTCAGTTCCTCCAGCCCCTCGCCGGTCGCCGCGGAGACGGAAATGCGGCGCGGCGCGACCTCTCCGGAGGGCGCGACCTCTCCGGAGGGCGCGACCTCTCCGGAGATCGCGGCGCGCGCGCGGCGCGGCTCCGCAGGAGAAGCGTTCCCCGCCGGTTCCGTCCCGGCCCCCGCATCGGGTCGGCCGTTCCCGCGCGCGGCGGGGTCCCGGCGCGGCGCGGCGCGGCGCGGTTCGATCAGGTCGGACTTGGTTTCCAGAACCAGAACCGGACACGCGCACCCTTCCAGGAAGGCCCGATCGGCTTCGGAATTCCCGGCGCCCTTCTCCGTGCAATACAGCACCAAGTCCGCCTGCGCCAGATAGCGGCGGGCGACCTCGATTCCCAGCGCCTCGACGCGCTCCCCGGTTTTCCGGAGTCCGGCGGTGTCCACCAGCCGGAACGGATAGCCGCCCAGCGAAACCGTCGCCTCGATCGCGTCCCTCGTGGTGCCCGGCACCTCGGTCACGATCGCGCGCTCGTATCCGATCAGGCAATTGAAAACGCTCGACTTGCCCGTATTCGGCCGCCCCGCCAGAACGGTCAGCGCCCCCTCCCTGAGCAACTCCCCCTCGGGCGCGGTGGCCAGCACTCCCTCCAACCCGGCGCGCACCGTCTCGGCCTCGCCGACCACCGCCTCGAGGCTCGTCGGAGGCTCGTCCTCGTCCGGGAAGTCCAGATGATGAACGAGGAGCGCCTCCAACCTCACCAAGGACGCGCGCGCCGCGTTCATCCGATCCGAAAGCCCCCGCTCCATCTGATGAACGGCCGCACGGTGCAGCGCCCGACTGCGACCGTCCACCAAGTCGCGGACGGCTTCCGCCTGAAGCAGATCCATCTTTCCGTGCAGGTAGGCTCGCCGGGTGAATTCTCCGGGTTCGGCTCCGCGCGCTCCCTGCGCGAGCGCCCGCTCCACCAGAAGCGCCGGGACGAGGCGTCCCCCGTGGCAGGAAATCTCCACCAGATCCTCTCCGGTGTAGCTGGCCGGCGCCGGGAAGCTGGTGACGACCCCGCGGTCCAGGAGTTCGCCGGTTTCCGGGTCGCGCAACGCGGCCAGCGCCGCGCGCCGCGCGGGCGGCGCGGCCAAGGCCGGCGCCAGCGCGCGTCTGATGGAGAAGGCGTCCGGCCCCGAGATCCGGACCACCGCGAGGGCGCCCGGCCCCGGCGGGGTCGCCGTTGCCACGATGGTGTCCGTCACGCGTCCTTGCCCCCGCCCCGCCCGAAGCCGTTCCCGCCGGTCTCTTCAGGAAGGCGACTTGGCGCCGACTTTCTTCCGTTCCCTGGCGATCCAGTACTGCTGGGGCAACATGGCGAGGTTCGTGGTAGCGTAGTAGAGGTTCAACCCCGACGCAAACCTCAGGAAGATGAACACCATGAAGATCGGCAGGAACCAGAGCATCATCTTCATCTGGGGGTTCGTCTGCGCCATCGAACGCATGCCCACCCACTGCAGCAGGAACATAGTGACGCCCATGAAGACGGGGAGCAGATACAGGGGATCCGGGGCCGAGAGATCCGGCAGCCAGAGGAAGGGGACGCCCCGCAGCTCGATCGTGTTCTGAAAAACGAAGAAGAGCGTGATCAGCACCGGAAAGGGGATGAGCATGGGCAAACATCCGGCCAGCGGATTGAAGCCGTGTTCCCTGTACAGCTTCATCAACTCCTTCTGCTTGCGCTCGGGGTCGTTCTTGTACCGGGTCTGGATCTCCTTGGCGAGAGGCGCGAGCGCGGTGTTCTTCAGCTGCGCGCGCATGGACTTGTGGGTCAACGGAAAAAGCACGACGCGCATCATGACCCCGAACAGGATCAACACCCAACCGTAGCCCCAACCCAGCTGGTTGTGCAGGTAGATGAGAATGGTGGTGACGATCGCCGCCAAGGGCTGGATCACGGGCCTGAGCCACCTCCAGCCCACCGGGTTCACGTCCTCCAGATCGCCCCCGACCGCCCTCAGCCGGGTGAAGTCCTGCGGCCCCAGGTACACCCGGTACGCAAAGGAGTCGTCGGCGAGAAGGCTCTGCGCGGCGGTCACCGACACCCGCGGCTCCGGCCCGGCGGAGCCCTCGGCCGGGAGTCGCGCGAACGCCCCGCCCAGAAACCGCTCGTCCCCCCAGTCGTCTCCGGCCAGAAGCGCCGCCAGGAAGTACTTGCTCTTGAGCGCGACCCAGAGCAGCGGGCCGTCCTCGACCCGGTTCTCCTCGAAGTTTCCGAGCGGCCGCTGGCGGATCCCGTCCCGGGTGTGGTTGACCACGTAGGCCAGCGCCTGTTCGTCGTCTTCCGGACGCACCTCGTTGAACGCGAGCCCTTCTCCCAAGTGGGTGAGCAGAAGTCCGCGCTCGACCCCGCGGACCCTCCCGCGGACCTCCACCAAGTAGGAGTCGGGGTCGAAGCGGTACCCGATCTCGAACCCCGGCCCGCCGTCGGCGGCCCGGAAGCTGAACCTCAACTCCTGCGGGTCGCCGCCCTCGGTCAGCACGAGCCCCTCCGCGGGAGACGCCTCGAAGGGAACGGCCGAGAAGTCGAGGGTGTCTCCGGCCGCCGCCACCCGATTGCCGAACGCGCCCGGCCCGCCGTCGGGCACGAGCTGCACCGGGCCATCCCTCGCGAAGGACCTGAATTCCGGGAGGGTCGCGGATTCCAGCCGCGCGCCGTAGTTGCTGAACTCGAACTCGTAGAGCGGTCCGCGCACGCGGATCCGGCGCCGGGGCGTTTCCGGGGCCTCCGACGCCGTCCCGACCGCGCCCGAACCGGGGGCCGGACCCGCCTCCGCGGCGCCTCCTCCTCCGGCCCCGGCCCCGGGTTCGGGCGCGTCCGAAGGCGGCGTCGGCGGGAAGAGCAAGTTCGTCCCGAAGAGGACGCCCATCATCAGAAAAACGGCGAGGACGAAGCGGAGCTCCGGTTTCATCGTTCCCTCTCCGGAATCGGCGCGCTCTCCGCATGCGCGCCTCGGCCTCCCCGAACCCGGGCGTCGACGGACGGCGGCCGACGGGGAGGCACCGGATCGAATCCCCTCCCGCCGAAGGGACGGCATCGGCCGAGCCGCCGCAGGACCAGCCAGGAGCCGCGCAACGCTCCATGGCGCCCGAGCGCTTCCAGCGCATAGGCGGAACAGCTCGGGACGAAGCGGCAGGCGGGCGGCGTCAGGGGGGAGACGGCCGCGCGGTAGAACCGCACGCCGCCCATCAAGAACTTCAGAGTAGCTCCTCGGTGAGCTTCACCAGTTGGGTCCTGAGCTTCCGGAACGACGCGCCGTAGGCCTCCCGCCGGGCCCGAACCAGAACGTCCAGGGGCCGGGCGAGCGCGTCCAGCCGGGGCAACACCTCGATCCGCCCGATCTCCCGCAGCCTCCGTTTCAACCGGTTGCGCGCCACGACAGTGCGCCCGTGCTTGGGCACGACCACCCCGAAGCGGGCGCGGGAGGCGGGGGAGACCGCGAGGAACACGGCGAGTTCGGCCGTCCTCTTCCGTCTTCCCCTCTTCAGAACCGCCCGGATTTCTCCGGAGCGCCGAATCCGTCTCGAAGGCGAAAAGCATGCGCCGACCCGGAGGTCCCGGCTCGGTGGCCGCGCCGCCACCTATTTCGAGCCGACCTCCACGACCAGCTTCCGCCTCCCCTTCCTCCTGCGCCTCGACAGCGTCTCGCGGCCCGCCCGAGTGCGCATCCGGGCACGGAATCCGTGGGTTCGTTTTCTCTTTCGGTTCCGCGGTCTGTACGTCGGTTTCATTGGAAACGTGCGTGAGAGGAAACCGCCCGCCTTCTTCCCGAACCTCCGGTGCCGACGGCGCGGAAGGGAACGGGCACAGGGCGCGGAACCTACCGGAAGACGACGCGGTCCGTCAACCCGGCGGCGAACGCGCCTTCTCGGCGACGAGGGGATCTTCCCCGACCCCGCGTCCCGTCGCGCCGACCGCAAGCCGACCGTAAATTGACTTTTCCGAGCTCCGGGGATACCCTAGCATCCGCCGCCGTTCCAGGGGCTTTCCGCGTAGGCCCCGGATCCCCCTCCTCCTGCGCTCGTCCCCCCCCTCGATGGAACTCTCCGCTTCGGAAATCTGGGCCCACACGCTGGCGTCCGCCCGGGCCCGCCTTCCCGAACAGAGTTTCCAGACTTGGCTCTCCGGCACGGAGGCGGTCGGCTTCTCGAACGACGAGTTGCTCGTCGAGGCGCCGAGCCAGTTCCACGTGGAGTGGATCGAGGACAAGTACGGCGCGTTTCTCCGCAGAACCCTCGAACAGCGGTTGGGCCGGCCCTTGACGGTGTCCTACCGGTCGTCGGCCGCGCCCGCCGTCGTGCCGGACGTTTCCCCGGTCGCGCAAGCTCCCGCCCGGCCCGAGGCCTCCGGCCGATCCGAATCCCCCGGGCCCGGGACGGGGGGGGGCTCCAAGAAGCTGAACGGGCGCTACACCTTCGGCCACTTCGTGGTCGGCAACACCAACCAGCTCGCCGTCGCCGCTTGCCGCGCCGTCTCGGAGAATCCGGCCCGAATCTACAATCCCCTCTTCGTGTACGGAGGGGTCGGGATGGGAAAAACCCACCTCATGCACGCAATCGGAAACCGCCTCCAGCGGCAGGCCCCGGAGACCCGCATCGCGTACCTCCCCACCGAGCAATTCACCAACGAGCTGGTCAGATCCATTCAGGAAGGGGCCACCTCCGGCTTCCGGCGACGCTATCGGCACGCGGATCTCCTGCTCGTCGACGACATCCACTTCCTGCAGGGCAAGGAACGCACGCAGGAAGAGTTCTTCCACACCTTCAACGCCCTCTACGACGCCCGCAAGCAGATCGTTCTCACCAGCGACCGCGCGCCCAACAGTCTGTCCGGACTCGAGGAGCGTCTCGTGTCGCGGTTCGCCTGGGGCTTGGTGGTCGACATCAAGCCCCCGGACTACGAAACGCGGGTCGCGATCATCCGGAAGAAATCCACCACGGACGGGCTCCTGCTCGAGGACGACGTCATCGACCTGATCGCCCGCTCCTGCACCTCGTCGGTCCGGGAGATGGAAGGCGCCATCATCAAGCTGCTCGCCTTCGCCTCGCTCACCAACCAGGAGATCACCCTCGAGCTCGCGCACGACACCCTGAGCGACTCCCACATTCCGGATCTGGACCCGGCCCCCGCCGCCTCGCTGACCGACATCATGAGCGCGGCCGCGGCCGCATGGGGAGTGAAGCCCCAAGGCCTCACCTCCAAGAGCCGCACCCGCGAGGTGACCGTGCCCCGTCAGGTGGCCATGTATCTCATCAAAGAGATCCTCGACCCGCCCTTCACCCGCATCGGCGCCGCCTTCGGGGGGCGCGACCACTCGACCGTCATCCATTCGATCCGGAAGGTGGAGCGGGATCTGCACGAGGACAGCGCCTTCGCCAAGCGCGTCTCCCGGCTTCGGAAGGAGATCCTCGGGACAAGCGCTTGAAAACGATGTGCGGACCGAGTGGACAACCGGGAAAACCCTGCGGGGCGCTCCCCTTCCGAAGTCGCGGAGTGTGGATCCGCGGAAAACCCGACGTCGTCGCGCAACTGGAATCCACGGTGTTTCCACACACCGCAAGCCACGTCCGCAGAATGTTTTGCGTGCCCGTAAAAGCGGATTTTCCACAGTCCCGCGTTCCTCTACTACTACGACTTGCTTTCAAATTGGACCCGCGCAATTCGAATTGCTTCCGTGGATTCGTCCGAGACCGGACTCTCACCCCCATCGGGAAGGCGGCCACATGAAATTCGCCCTGACTCGGCAGAACCTGTACCAAGGAATCGCGGCGGCCTCGAAACCCATCCCGTCGCGCACGGCCCTGCCCGTGCTCTCCAACATCCTCTTCGAAGCCACCGGCGAAGGTCTCCGGGCCACGGGCACCAACATGGACCACACCGTCCGAATCCGCATTCCCTCCGAAATCCAGGAGGAAGGCGCGCTGACGGTGCCGGGCAAGAAGATCCAGGAGATCGCGAGGGCGTTGCCCGACCGACCGGTGCAGGCGAGCACCCTCGGAAACCAGCTGGAGCTCGTGTGCGGCAAGAGCCGTTTCAAGCTCAACGGCATTCCTGCTGAGGACTTCCCCGAACCTCCCGATTCGGATTTCGACGACGGGTGGACCGTCGCGGGGGCCGATCTCCTGTCGCTCATCCGAAACGCTTCCTTCGCGGCCTCCGTCGAGGAGACCCGCCCGATCCTGAGCGGGGTGCTCTGGGAGTTGCGGGACGGCGAGATGAGGATGGTCTCGACCAACGGCCACAGGCTCGCCCGGATGGCGGTGAAAACCGGTTCGTCCGGAGGCCGACGCGAGAACCTCATCCTCCCCCCGGATGCGCTGAAGCTGGTCCAGGGACTCTTTTCCGAGAAGGACGCGCTCCGGATGATCCGCGACGGCAACGTCCTCGGATTCCGTTCGGGGCCGACCGATTTCTACGCGCGGCTGATCGCCGGCGAATACCCCAACTACGGCCAGGTCATCCCCCGGGACAACGACAAGTTCGCGGTGGCGAACAAGGACGACCTGATCGGCGCCGTGAGGCGGATGGACGTGGTGGCGAGCGACCAGACGCGCCGCATCAGGCTGGCCTTCTCCGGCGCCCGGATGAACCTGAGCGTGAGCACGCCCGACCTAGGGGAAGGATACGACGAGGTGGATCTCGACTACGAGGGCGAGGACATGGCGATCGGGTTCAACGCCAGCTACCTCATCGAGGTGCTTCAGCGCATGCCCACCGACGACGTGCGGTTGGGGCTCAAGGCGCCGGAGCGCGCGGCGACGGTCGAGCCGGTGCCTGCGGAGGGCGACGACGAGATCGACTACCTCTGCTTGGTGATGCCCCTCCGGCTGATGGACTGACCTTGGGAGCGGAACGCTACTCCGGGGACCCTCGCCTCCCCGCGCCGGGTCACGGATCGAGGACGGCGAGGAGTTCGCGCCCCGGGAACACGGTCGCGACCGCGTAGCCTCGCGCCGCGATGCGTTCGCGGGCCCCTTCCTCGCGGTCGATCAGCGCGAGCACGGCGAGTACGCGGGCCCCGTGTTCCTCGACCGACCGGACCGCCTTCAGGGCGCTCCCTCCGGTCGTCATGGTGTCCTCGACCACGATCACGCGCGCATCCGTCGGCAACCCGCCTTCGATCCCGCGCCCGGTGCCGTGCTCCTTCGGGTTCTTGCGAACCGAGAAGGCGTCGACCGCTCGGCCGTCCTCCCAGCTCTGGCGGGCGATGGCGTAGGCGATCGGATCGGCGCCCATGGTCAGTCCGCCGACATGGGTGGAATCCGGGGCCGCGCGCCGGAGACGGTCCAGGCACACCCGACCGACCAGCGCTTGGCCCTCGGCGGTCATGGTCGTCGCGCGCGCATCCACGTAGTACGCGGAGCGGGCTCCGCTCGCGAGCGTGAACCGGCCCGTCCGGAGCGACCGCTCGACGAGCAGGGAGAGCAGGCGGGTGCGGGCGTCCATAGGGCTCCTTCGACTCGGGGGCCGGGGGAAAACGGGCATGCGCGTCCGAACGGCGCGGGGCGACGGGACGAAACGGCGAAAGCGTCGTATATTCGGGCGTACCGCTCCGCTTCGTCAAACCGGAGAGCGGCCGATCCGGGAGTGTCGGCGTGAGAAGGAAGTTCGGCGTGCCGTGGATTCGGATGGCCCTGCTGACGTCCGCCGCGTCCGCGTGCGGGGACGACGGGTTGGGTCCGGGACCCGCGCTTCGCTTCGGCCAGTCCGGTCAGTTGGTCGTGAACGTCGTGACCCAGCGGCGCCCGCTCCCTTCGGACGGACTGGGCGAGTTGCGCCAGACGCTCACGTGGCGGTCGACGGGCGCTTGGCAACTGTCCGAATCGATCTCCTACCGGGGCAGGATCGGGAGCGAGATCGACGTCGGGAATCCGGGCGATCCGGGCGCGTTCGCCTCGGCCTACGCGACGCTGGTCGCTCAGATCAACGGCGGGACCGGCCTGAACCTCTTCATCGAGGGCTTGGATCCCCTCCTCAGCCCGAACTGCGATCTCGACGGGAGCCAAGCCCGCGTGATCCTTCGAGTCCAGGACGAGATCAGAGGCGAGGAGCGGAGCTGGACGCGGTGCGCGGCGGGACCGCTCGGATCGCTGAATCCGGCCGGATCCGGGCCCGACGTCCACGCCAGTCGGGTCGTCCAAGTCTCCAGGCTGATCCACGACCGCACGCTGGGGGATTCCGCGACCAGCGTCTACGGTTTGAGCGTGCCGTTCGCGACCTTGGACAAGGGAGCGCGGCCCGGAGATCTGGAGTTGGCGCCCCAGGTCTTCTTCGGCGGCCCGGGCGCGCACGACGCGCCGCCCGGGTGGAAGGGCTTCTGGAGGTGGCACGCCGGAGAAGCTCCCCTTCCCGACGTCGACTGGGCGGCGGACATGGTGGTGATCGCCGGGGACGGCGCCCGTCGGGAGGCGGGGAGCGCGGTGGAGGTCAGGGCGATCCTGCCCGTGCGCGACGGCGCGATCGTCCAGCTGGTGGAGCGGGCCCCCGGGGATTTCTGTTCGCCCGCGGCCGTGGTGCAGACCCCGTTCCATCTGGTCGTCGCGCCCAGGTTGCAGTCGAGAATTCGATTCAGCGAAATCGCCCTGCAGCGGGTGCCCTGCGGTCTGTGAGGCGGGGCCGCCCGCATGGCCGGGCAACGCGCTCCTGATTCGGAGCCGAACCGTCAGCGGAGACCCTCCAGCGTGCCCCTTCGCCGTCTGTACTCGCTCGTCCTGGTGGCGTTCGCGGTCGTCTTCACGGCGACCAGCAGCTGGATGGCGCTCTCGGTCGCCCGCCGCGCGCTGGAGGACGAACTCGACGACAAGCTGCGGGTCACCGCGGGCGTGGCGGCCGAGATCGGCCTGGACGCGACCGACCTGCTCCTCCTCAGCCGCGGCGACGAAGGGAATCCCTTCTGGCGCGAGGCCTACCGGCGCCTGAGCAGCCTGGTCGACCGCGGGTACGTGGACGCGGCTTGGATCGTCCGCCGCGGACGTCGGTCCGCCGCCGGAGGGGAGACCGCCGATTCGCCGTTCTCCTACACCGCCATCGTGACGACGGAGTCGGCCGACTCCCTTCCGATCATCGGCACCGACGTGCTCATCTTTTCCGCCTACGACCTGAGCGAGCTCTGGGAGGACGGAGCGGCCATCTCGCCGCTCTTCGAGGGCACGGCCGGCCGCCACTACAAATACGGTTTCGCCCGCCTGGAGAACTCCGACGCCGCGTTGGCCGTGCTCATGCGCGCGGACTACCTCGCCCCCCTGGCGCGGCTGCAGAGGTCGGTGCTCCTCGCATCGGCGCTCGCGGCGGTGCTCTCGGTCCTCGTGGCTCTGGCCCTGGCGGCACGCATCGCCAAGCCGCTCGAGCGGCTCGGAATGGTGGCGCTCCGCATCCAGCGGGGCCGGATCGCCCGCCCGGTCGAGACGGAGGCGGGCGTCGAAGTCGGCCGCCTCTCGCGAGCCATGGAACGGATGCGTCTCGGGATCATTCAGCGCGACGAGCAACTTCGCCTCATGCTCGCCCAAGTCGCGCACGAAATCCGCAACCCCCTGGGGGGGTTGAAGCTCTTCTCGGCCATCGCGGCGGACGCCGAGGACCCGGAGGAGAGGGCCCGGCTCTTCCGAAAGATCGGGACGGAACTGGACGCGCTCAACCGCATCATCACGGACTTTCTGGTCTACGCGCGGCCCCGGACGCTCCGACGAACGCTGCACGACGTCCGCGCGCCGCTCGAGGAGGCGGCGGAATTGGTCGCTCCGGAACTCGAGTCCAGGGGAGGCGGCCTCGATGTCGATCTTCCGGACGCGCGGTTGGACGTGGTGGCGGACGCCGGCCAAGTGAAGCGCATGGTCCTGAACCTGTTGCGCAACGCCGCCGCCGCCGGCGACCGGGTGTGGCTGAAGGGGTGGGCCAGCAACGGCGAGGTCGTCGTCTCCGTGCGCGACGACGGGCCCGGCGTCCCGGAAGAGTTGCGGGCGCGAATTTTCCAACCCTTCGTCACCGGCAAGGAAAAGGGCGCGGGCCTGGGACTCGCGATCGTGGCCGGGGTGGCGCGGGCGCACGACGGCAGGGTGGAGCTGGTCTCCGGCGGCGGCGCGGGTGGGAATGGCGCCGAGTTCCGCCTATATTTGCCGGGCACGGAGGTGCTTCCGGTGGCGCGGGACGAGAACCGCGCCCGCTAGCCCGTCCCCGTCGGTCGGCTCCGCGCCCGGCGCGCATCCGGATTCCCGATCCTCCGGGGGAGGGGGCTTCGGGCGTCCCGGGTCGCGCGCGGGGATCGACGGCGGCCCTCGGTCCGTTTTCGTCCATCTCTCTTCCACCGCCCCTCTCGGGGGCCCGGCTTTCCGGTGCCATGGCGCGAGTGCTGATCATCGACGATCACGACACCATCCGCGAGGGTCTCGAGCTGCTGTTGCGCAAACACGGCCATCGGACCCGTTCGGCCGGGAACGGAAGCGAGGGGCTGGACCTGCTCGGCGAGCACGGCGCCGATCTGGTCATCACCGACCTCAGGATGGCGGGCATGGACGGCATCGAGGTGCTCCGGCGGATCCGGGCGCAGGCCCCCGAGACCGACGTGATGTTGATCACGGCCTTCGGCACCGTGGACAGGGCCGTGGAGGCGATGAAACTGGGGGCGGTCGATTTCATCACCAAGCCGTTTTCCCCGGAGGAATTCGCGGTGAAGGTGGGTCGCCTGCTCCGGGAGCGCGAAGAGCGCGAGGAATTGCGCCAGGAGAACGTGGCGTTGCGGATCGAGAACGCGTCGCTGAAGGAGGGAGCCGAGGCCCGGTACGGACAGATCGTCGGCGAGGCTCCGTCGATGAGGCGGGTGTTCGACTGGATTTCGCGCGTGGCCCCGAGCGAGTCGACGGTCATGATCTACGGGGAGTCCGGCACGGGCAAGGAGCTCGTGGCCCGCGCCATCCACGCCAGCTCGTCGCGCAGGGACGGCCCCTTCGTCCGCGTGAACTGCGGGGCTCTCTCGGAGAGCCTGCTCGATTCGGAGCTGTTCGGACACGAGAAGGGCGCGTTCACGGGCGCGGATCGAAGACGTCGAGGGCGCTTCGAGCTCGCCGACGGCGGGACCATCTTCCTCGACGAGATCTCCACCGTCTCGACGATGACGCAGGTGCGGCTGTTGCGCGTGATCCAGGAGCGGGAACTCGAGCGCGTCGGGGGCGAGCGGACGATTTCCGTGGACGTGCGCATCGTGGCGGCCACCAACACGCCCGCGGAACGACTCCTCTCCGGCAACGAATTCCGCAAGGACCTCTTCTACCGTCTGCACGTCGTTCCGATCGTTCTGCCTCCGCTGAGGAGCCGCGTCGAGGACATCCCCCTCCTGGTGAACCATTTCGTCGCGAAGCTGCGCAAGCGGACCAACTCCAAGGTCGACGGAGTCGCCAAGGCGGCGATGGACCGGATGACCGGATACGCTTGGCCCGGGAACGTCCGCGAGCTGGAGAACGTGGTCGAGCGGGCCCTCCTGATGGCGAACGGCGCCGTGATCGATGCGGACGACCTTCCGCCGCTGAACGACGCCGGGCCTCCGGCGTCCCGGGCGGCCGACCTGCCGGCGGACGGGAAGAACCTGAACGATGTGGTCGAGGGTATCGAAGCGGAGCTTCTCAGGCAGGCGCTCGACCAGACCGGAGGCATCAAGGCCGAAGCGGCTCGAGTGCTGGGGCTCAAGCCCAGCGCCTTCTACTACAAGCTCGAGAAGTACGGCATCGACGCGTAACCCTCGAGGCGGGTCATGGCCCCATCGGCCGCATCGGGCGACGGAAGGAAGTCGGCGGGCTCGCTCCGACTGGTCGCGCTGGCCGCGGCCCTCTGCGCGGGAGTTCCCTCGCCCGCCGCGGCGCAGGACGTCGTCCGCTCCGCGTATCGCGCCGCGGAGGACGCCTACGGCGCCGCCCTCAGCGCGCGCGACCTCGCGCGCGATCTGTTCGACGACGCCATGAACGACGCCACGGAAGCGCGCCGGTCGGGCGACCAGGCGCGCTACGGACGGGCGCTCGCGGTCTATCAGGAGAGAGCCCGGGAAATGGAGCTGCGCAACCGGCGTCTCGCCGAAGCCGCCAGCGCGCTGAACCGGGCCCGGCGCGAGTATCTGGAGAGCGTGCTGGTGGAGCTGGACAGCCTGATCGAGGGACTTTCCCGGGAAACCGACGAGCGCGAGGAGGACCTTCTCAACCGACGGATCGTCAACCTGTACGACGAAGCCGACCGGCTTACCCGCCCGGTCGAGATCGACGACGACCCGTTCCCCGAAATCAACATCGAACCGGGGGACACTCGGAGCGACATCCGGGCCAAGGCGGATCTTCTCGAGCGGCACGCGGCGCGCTACGGGCTGCTGTTGCGCGACATCGACGTGCAGATCGAGTTGCTCGAACAGCGGCAACGGCATGTCCGCATGGCGCGGGACTTCGGGGCGAACCTCTCCCTGTTCGGCGACCTCCGGATGCCCGTGGGAAATCCGGAGGAAGCGTCCGACAATGCGGAAGACCCGACCGGGGGCGAGGAGTTGGCGCAGCGTCTCGGGCAGCTCAACCGGACCCGGGAGTTCCTGGTCGAGCGGCGCGACGTCGCCGCGGCGCGCGCGGCGGAGTTTCGCCAGCGCATCGGCGGCGCGGAACTCGCGTGACGCGCTCGACCCGAATCGCGGCCGCGATCCTGCTGGCGGCCGCCCCGGGATGGGCCGCGGCCCTCTCCGCGCAGACGCGGCTGACGGATCTGGTCCTCAGCAGCGGGATGGCCGCGGAGCTGTACCGCGGCGGCATCCCGTCCGTGACCCTCCCGGTGATCGACAGCGTGGACGAAGCTACGGCTGTGAGCGGCGAGCTCGCCGCCCGCGGCGCGTTCGACTCGAATCCCGACGGGCTCGACGGGCTTAGCCTCACCTTCAACGCCGGCGTCCGGCAGTTCGACGCCTACGGGTTCAAGTTGCGCGACTACGCGCCCCGCGTGTGGAGCGGGGTGCTCGACGCCGCCTTTCGCAGAGCGACGTCCCTCGGGGTACTGAGGATCAGCGGGCGGGCGGGGGGGCGCAGGGTGGTGGACCGTCCGCCGATCCCCCTTTTCCTCGAGCCGGGATACGCCAACTACAGGGGAGCCGCGCTCTTTCGAACCCGAGAGGCCGGCGGCACCTACTGGGACGCGAGCGTCGAGGGCGGCCGGTCGGACTACGACGCCCAAGAGATCGTGCCGCAGCTGGATCTGCTCGACCGCGACCGGCTAGGAGTCGAGCTGGGGGCCTCGTGGAGGCGGATGTGGAACGCGGCGGCGCTCACGATTCGGTCCTACGGGTCCCTTACCGAGTTCCGGTACCCGAAGCAGGGCACCTCGTACGCTCCGGATCCCTTCCGCAGGGACCGGACCGTTCAGGTGGGCGCGACGGCGCGGTACGACGGGCTGGAGTCGTCGGATGGATTCGCGTCGCCGGGGGTCACGGCGCAACTCGGAATCCAAGCCACCGTGAACCGGTCCAACGCGAGCCGGACCGAATACGACGCGGTGTCGGTGAACGCCGAGGTGTCTGCGCCCCTGCCCGCGGACATGCGGCTGAACGTCACGGGGGTGCTGACCGCGAAGGACTACCTGATCCGGACGGCGTTCGCCCGCCTGATCCCGGGCGAGGAAGCCGACAACGCGTCCCGGGTGTATCTGGGCGTCAGCCGATACTTGGCCGACGAGATCAACGCTCTTTTCCGAATCGGGTGGAATCGGGCGGAAACGGACATCGGCGACGCGTACTTCTCCCGCACCAGCGTCAGCGTCATCCTGAACTATCGGCCCTGACGGGTTGGCCCGCCGACGCGACCGGCGGAGCGTCGGCCGCACGGCTCGGGCCGGGACGCGCCGGATCCGGACGCGCCCCCTAACCCCGAAGGAAGAGCGTACTCCGGAAGCCGGCCCCCCCCTCGCCGCGACGGGAAAAACCGAACTCCCGATAACTCCGGCGGCAGGACTCGAACCTGCGACCCGGTGGTTAACAGCCACCTGCTCTACCAGCTGAGCTACGCCGGAAAAACGCGCCGCGACGGAGCCAACAATCCTACCTCGATCCCCGTGCATGTCAAGTCGGACCTTCGCCCGACGACCGAGGGATCCGATTTCGGGAGCGGATTTCAACGGAAGGGGGAGCCCCGAACTCCGGGGGGTGCGGGCGCGCGCAGTGCCGTCGCCCGCCGCGGTTTCGCCCGCCGGACCGCAGACGAGCTCCGCGACCCGCGACCTCCGCAGGAGCTCGGCGTCCCGCCGGAACTCGTTTCTTCTTCGGCCCGGCTCTCTCGCTTTCGCCATGGCCAAAGCGCCGTCGTCGCCCTCGAGGGCGCTGGCGGTCGGCTCATCGCTCGCGGCGGCCAACGCCGACCTCGGCGCGATTTCGGGAGTTCGAACGCGGATGCGTCGAGGGACGGAAAGCGGGAAGAGGCGCGGAACCCGTCCGGAAAAACAGCGCGCTTTCGCACAGCTCCCGGACTCCGCCCGTTGCGTCTCCCCTTCCTCTCATAGGGGGCAGGGGGCACGATGCCCACCCAACGGCCGACGGTCCTCGAATCCGGGCTGCTCCGCCCCTTGCGGGATCGCGTCCGCCCTTGCGAAGCCCTGCGCGCGCGGCGACCGTTCGTCTCCGGTTGCGGAACGAGCGGATCCCGGCCGGGAGACCCGGCCGGCGGTCCGCGCGCCCGCCCGATTCGCCCCGACACGCCGACGGAGCCCGACCCTCCGATGCCGCGCCCCTCCAGACGCCTCCCCACGGCGCTTCTCCTGCTCGTCCTCCCGGCCGGATGCGGCCCCCCCGATCCGCGGCCGTCTCCCCGGCTGATGGTGATGGTGGTGGTGGATCAGCTCGTCCCGGAGCAGCTCGAGCGCTACGACGAGCACTACTCGGGCGGATTTCGCAGGTTGCTCGACGACGGCTTTCGCTTCGACAACGCGACGCACGAGCACGGAGTCACGGAGACCGCCGCGGGGCACGCGACGCTCTCGACGGGCGTCTTCCCCAAGACGCACGGAATCGTCGCCAACGATTGGTACGAGTTCGACGCGGCCGGCGAGGTGCGGTTCGTCTACGCCGTCGCGGACAGCCTGTCCCCCATTCTCGGCATCCCCGAACGCTCGGGGCGCTCGCCCCGCAACTTGGTGCGCGGCGGTTTGGCCGACTGGGTCGTGGCCGCGGACTCCGGGGCCCATGTGGTCTCGGTCTCGAAGAAGGACCGGGCGGCGATCACGATGGCGGGAAGAGCGCCGGGGCACGTCTATTGGCTCGATGCCGAGCAGGGGCGCTACGTCACTTCGACTTGGTACCGGGCGGCGGTCCCCGCCTGGCTCGAGGACTTCAACCGGGAGGCGCGAACGCGGTTCCTGTCCGACTCGGTGTGGCGCAGCTCCGTTCCCGAAGGCTTGGAGGACGCGGTGCCGCGCGGGGATCGGGTCCCCTACGAGGCCGACGGCGTCCACACCGCCTTTCCGCATCGGTTCGACCGGGAGGGGGACGCGTCTTCGCCCTCGGGGTTCAACGAGTGGATCGCGGAACGGCCCGCGGTGGACGCGGCGACCTTGGCGCTGGCGACGACCGCGGCGCGCGAGCTGGGCATGGGGCGCGACGGCGTCGTGGACTATCTGAGCGTGTCGTTCTCCCAGGTGGACTACGTGGGCCACCGCTACGGACCCCTCAGCGTGGAGCAGTTCGACGCCTTGCTGCGTCTCGACCGCCTGCTCGGCGAGTTCTTCGCCTTTTTGGACGAAGAGGTCGGGGCGGGCGCGTGGGTGTTGGGGTTCAGTTCGGATCACGGCGTGCAGCCGGTGCCCGAGTACCTGCGGGAACTCGGGTTGCCGGGCGGCCGCATCGGCGGCCGGGAGCTGCGCGCCGCCGCCCTCCGGGTACGGGAGGCCCTTTCGGGGACGGCGGATGCGGGGTCGGACGCCGGATGGGAGCGGGCCGCGCAGGTGCTGGAGGAGCTGGATTTCGTCGCCGACGCCATGACCGAAGCGGAACTCGCCGGAGAACCCTCCGCCGACTCGTTGGTCAGGTTGCAGCAAAACTCCCGCTTCCCCGGGCGCATGCCGGGTCCGTTGCACCGCTACGGCG
This sequence comes from Longimicrobiales bacterium, assembly GCA_965115885.1. Lineage (GTDB taxonomy): Bacteria > Gemmatimonadota > Gemmatimonadetes > Longimicrobiales > Gaopeijiaceae > BD2-11. The sequence goes on along the minus strand of OZ220479.1, from coordinate 3,560,252 downwards.
TCCACCTGGAGATCCGGCTCGTCCCGGGCACGGTGGAGTACGCCGGGGGCGGAACCAACCACGGATCTCCGTATTGGCACGACCGTCACGTGCCGCTGATCTTCCTGGGAGCGGGGGTGCGGCCGGGTCGTTCGGATCTGCGCGTGCGCACCGTGGACATGGCGCCCACTCTGGCCGGGCTCGCGGGCGTCCCGGTGCCGGCGGACCTCGCGGGCCGCGATCTGTTGCGCTGAGGGCGGATTCCGGGAAGCGTCTCGGCCGAGCGGGGCGCGGAACGGCGACTCGATTCCCATCGATTGCGAGGATGCGCCGCTCTTCCTGCATGTCCGCGTTCTGGTTTCCGGGAGAAAGCCATGCCTGTCGACAGGTCGCTTCCGTGCGGGTAGCCTTGAAGAGCGAAGAGGAGGGTTCGCTCCAAGGACGATAGGCAATGCTCGCCACCCCATCGCTCGACAACTTGGTTCCGGAACCGCTCAGGGCTTTGGAGAATCCCGCGCGCGACCTGCCGCGGATCGCGAAGGATCCATCGAGCATGGCGATGATCTCCGCTGCGGTGGAACGGATCCCGACACGGCATCACTTGCTGCTCGGGGATGCGCGTCGGGCGGCTCTGCCCCCCGGGTCGGTCCACCTCGTCCTCACCTCTCCTCCGTACTGGACGCTCAAGGAATATCGGCGCACTCCGGGCCAGTTGGGTTGGATCGCCGACTACGACGAATTCCTCGACGAGTTGGACGCGGTGTGGCGCGGTTGCCATCGGGCGCTGGTGCCCGGGGGACGGTTGGTCTGTGTCGTGGGCGACGTCTGCCTGTCGCGGCGGAAGAACGGTGGCCGCCACACCGTGGTTCCCCTGCACGCGTCCATCCAAGACCGTTGCAGGGGACTCGGGTTCGACAACTTGGCACCCATCGTCTGGCACAAGATCGCGAATGTGGCCCATGAGGCGCGGCGCGGATCCGGAGGATTCCTGGGCAAGCCCTACGAACCCAACGCCGTGATCAAGAACGACATCGAGTTCATTCTCATGCAGAGAAAACCGGGTGGCTACCGGAAGCCGACCGCGGCCGCTCGAACGCTCAGCCTGCTGGGCGAGGCCGGGTTCAAGGCGCACTTCCGCCAGATTTGGACGGACATCCCCGGAGCGTCGACCCGGGATCACCCCGCTCCGTATCCGATCGCGCTCGCCGATCGCCTGATCCGGATGTTCAGCTTCGTGGGAGACACGGTGTTGGACCCCTTCACCGGCACCGCCTCCACCCAGGTGGCCGCAGCCGCTTGCGGTCGCAACAGCGTTGGAATCGAAGTCGATCCCGTGTACCACGGGAAGGCCTTGGACCGCCTGCTGGGCGAGGCTACGAGCCTCTTGCGCACGGTCGACGTGCGGACCGGCGAGATCGAGCCGACGAGCGGCTCGCCGGTGGTGACGTAGCGTCAAGCTTCCCGTCGAGCCGCCTCCGCCGCGATGTGCCCGGCGAGAGATGTCGCGAAGGCTTTCAGCCCCGTCGTCTCCGATGGGCTACCGTACTCTCCCGAGTGGCCGGCCGATCTGGGGGACGAGACGACCGAAGCCGCAGTGTAGAGTCGCTCCGTCACAAGACGACGGCAGAGCAGATCGTACCGCTTCAGGTACGAGGCGCCTCCGAAGGCGGAAAACGCGGGGAAATGGGGTGAGCGAACTTTCACGGATCGCCGAGAGGCCGGTGCGTCCTCCACCAGGATCAGCCAGCCGACGAAAGGCCGAGCTCGGTCGGCGAACGCTCCCTCTCTGTGCACTGCCCACAAGTCGCAGGCGCTTCCAATGGCTTCTTCCACCCGGTTGTTGAAGTTGTTTCCGAACGATGGCCCGACCTGACTTTTAAGTTCAATGGCGGCGATCAATCGGCCTTCTTCGAGCACCAGAAGGTCCCAGAGCTTGGTTGGGCGGAAGTAGCCCGGAAGCGTCGGGGCGCGTCCTCGATGAATCGAGGCGCTTCGAAGGCCGTTGGCGTTCACCAGCTTCACGCAGAGATCGACGAAGCCGTCCATGTTCTTTCCCGCCGTGACGCTTGCCCGTTCTCCTTGGTCCGGAAGGCCCGTGTGGGCTTGCTCCCGACGGGCCTTGTCACGGCTGTTCCAGAAAGTCCTTGTCGCGTTGCGGGCCCTTCGCTCGTAGTCGGCTAGATCAAGGGACATCGATGGTCGTCGTTCGTGTTGCGAGCGCACATCGGATCGCCACCCCGGACCCAATGTACCGTCGTTGGCGGCATCCATGCGATCCGACGGCTCGGCGAGAAAGCAGCGCCGCCGGATCGCGACGGGTCCGACCGGGGTGCGGGACCCGCGGCAACGGCGTACCTGCCGCGCCGGCGCTTTCTCGGGCGTCGAGGGTCGCGAGTTTTCCCGCATCTGGGTACCCCCTGTACCATTCAGATGAGGTTTGAGGAATCGATCCGAGGCTTCAGAATTGGAGTGCAAGCACCGAGACAGGCACCGGGTCGGGAGCAACCCAATGCCCCCTGCGCTACCCAGCACCTGGGGGGGACTCGTGCCCCGGCGCGGAGCCGCGATGGATGCCCAGTGGGGAGTATGCGCCATCGAGCGCCAGTACAGGGATCGACAAAGCATCGCGGCGAGCCTCACGATTCCGCCTGTCTCATCCTTCCGACCCCTTTCGCTGGAGGAGGGCGAGCATGAACGAGCCGTATGAAGGGTACGCGGGCGTGGACTGGGCTTCGCGGAGCCATCACGTCTGCGTGACCGACAGGGACGGCGGAAAAACGGCGGAGAAGTCCTTTCCCCACGGGGGCGACGGGCTCTTCGCGATGGCGGAGTGGATCGAGGCTCGGGTGGGTGCGGACGTCAGCCGAATCGCCGTGGCCATCGAAATCCCGCACGGTCCGGTCGTCGAAGGCTTGGTGGACCGGGGCTTCGAGGTCCACTCCATCAACCCGAAGCAGCTGGATCGCTTTCGGGATCGGTTCTCTCCCGCCGGGGCCAAGGACGATTCCAAGGATGCGCTGGTTCTGGCCAGCGCCCTGAGGACCGACCGCCACTGCTTCAGGAAGGTGGATCCGAGCGATCCTGCGGTGATCGAGATCCGCCAAGCCACCAGGACGATCGGCGAACTCGAGGAAGACCGGGTTCGCATCGCCCATCGCATCCGCGAGCAACTGTGGAGGTACTACCCGGCGATCCTCGAAGCCAGCAAGAACGTGTGCGAACCGTGGGTCATGGAGCTGTGGAAGCGCGCGCCCACCCCACAGCAGGGCCAGCGCATCCGCCTGGGCACGCTCGAGGCCTTGCTGAAGAAGCACCGCATCCGCCGCCTCGGCGCGGAGGAACTCCACGAGATCCTTGGCGCAACCCCGATGCACGTGGTCCCCGGCGTCGCTACGGCCGCCACGAAGTACGTCCGCTCCGCCTTCGAAAGATTGGCGTTGCTACGGAAACAGATCCGAGAAACAGATCCGAGAAGCCGAAGAGGACGTGGCCCGGATCGTGGACGGTTGGATCGGCGACGAAGAAGCGTCGGACGAACCTGGCGAGCAACGCGACGTGACGATCCTCTCTGCCCAGAGTCGGACGGACCGTTCTCGCCACGTTGCTCGCCGAGGCGCCGGACCTCGTCGAGAGGCGCGACTACAAAGCGCTGAGGTGCCTCGCTGGCGTGGCCCCCGTCACCCGGCGGTCGGGCAAGTCGGTTCTTGTGATTCGCCGGTTGGCCGCGCATCCGCGCCTTCGAGAAGCAGTCTACCACTGGAGCCGGGTCGCGGTCCAGCGCGATCCGCTCAGCAAGGCGAAGTACGCCGCGCTGCGAGCCCGAGGCCACAGCCACGGCCGAGCCCTTCGCTCGGTTGCGGACCGCCTCTTGGCGGTTGCGTGCGCCATGCTTAGAACCCAGACCTCGTTCGAGTTCGATCACGGCACCGAGCGAGATGCGGCCTGATCGTCGAATCGTGGACACGCCGGTTCAAGGCGAGCAAGCTCGGCTTGGCGGTCACGGCGATGGCGTCGCTGTCGGCCATCGAAAAGACGATGCTTCTCCGGGCGCCTCGCGATGGGAGCGGAGCGTCCGGAGCGGGGCGTCCGGAGAAGCTGTGGCGGTCACGGTTCGGGAAGCCGTTGGCCGGATGGCCCGCAAGAGTTCGCTGTCCCATCCGGCAGCTGGTGCAGCTGGTGTCCCCGCCCACGCCATCTCCCAACAACGACTGATTTCCCCCTTTACAAAGGGTGGGGAGTCCCCCCCCTGCGGAAAGGGGGGCAAGTCGGAGACTCCTGCACGTGCTACACGCGAAAGCTGAAGAATGGACCCGAGGGAGGCTGCGTGCCGGCATCGAGCGCGGAGGTTCCGGGTTGGGAAACTCGACGCGAGCTCGAACGGCTACGTCGGTGGCCCTGTCTGGGGCGGACGACGGAACCGGAAAGCTGTGCGCTTCCTTGGGCGAGAGGCTCGGAGAGCGGTACGGCCTCCGCCGTCTGAAGCGACGGGTCGCGGGTCTTCCGAGCGCGAGGGCGTGAGCTCGTATGCAAGTCGGGTGCGGGAAAAACCGCACGCCCGGTTTGACGTGCGGGAGCTGGAAACGCGGCCATGGGAGCCGGATACTCGAGGGCCGAAGCGAAAGCTGCCGGACTGCCGGAGCAACCCCACCGGGCCCTGCAGCTGGCGCGCCAGCCCCCGACCCCACCAAGACTGCGGCTGGCGCAACCGCCGCCCAAGCGGAATGATTCCAATTCGGGATGCCAGCCAGCCCGGGTTCCGTCCGGCAACCACGCATTCGGGGCAATCGTCCAGGGAGGTCGCAGATGAAGCGAAGCGCAGGCGGAATCGCAACCGCGTTCGTTCTCGCCGTGGGAAGCGCGGGGCAGGGAGCGGCGCCCCGCCTGGGCGCCCAGGAGGTGGGGCCCGCCAACGGCTCGCTGGTGGTTGTGGGCGGCGCCATGCGCGACCCGGACATCGTGCGGCGCTTCGTCGATTTGGCCGGCGGTCCCGACGCCCCCATCGTCGTCATCCCGACGGCGGGCGGCGCGGCGGAGTACGACCGGTTCTATCCCGGCCTGCGCCAGTTCCGGGATGCGGGTGCGACCAACCTGACGGTGATCCACACCAACGACCGCGCCGAGGCCGACAGCGAGGCCTTCGTGAAGCCGATCCAGGAGGCCGGGGGAGTCTGGTTCCCGGGCGGACGGCAGTGGCGAATCGCCGATTCCTACCTGGACACGCGCACCGAGGCGGAACTCCACCGCGTGCTCGAGCGCGGGGGCGTCGTCGGCGGCTCCTCCGCGGGCGCCTCGATCCAGGGATCGTACCTGGTCCGCGGGGACACCCGGACGAACGCCGTCATGATGGGCGACCACGAGGAAGGATTCGGCTTCCTGCGCAACGTGGGCATCGACCAGCACCTGCTGCGGCGCAACCGCCAGTTCGACATGCTCGAGGTGCTCGAGGCGATGCCCGATCTGCTGGGCATCGGCATCGACGAGAACACGGCGATCGTGGTTCAGGGCGACCAGTTCGAAGTGATCGGCGAGGGCTACGTCGCCATCTACGACAGCGGCGCGCAGATCGATTCGGGGGGCGACTTCTACTTTCTGGCCCCGGGCGACCGGTTCGACATGGCAACTCGGGAAGCCCGGAGACCGGCGACGTCGGCGCGCCCGCTCGACCGCGTGCGGCGGCGCCCGGGCGGTTAGCTTCCGGGCCTCGCGGTTGCGGTCAACGCCGCCAGCTCGCTGTCCAGGATGTCGCGGAAGAGCTGGGTGGGGAGGGCTCCCTGGACCATGGAGCCGTTGACCAGGAAACTCGGCGTGCCCCGCACGCCGAGCGCCCGAGCGGCCCGTCCCGCGACGGCGATGCGGTCTCCCGGCCGCTCTTCCGCGACGCAGGACTCGAACCGATCCGAGTTCAGCCCCAACTCGGCGGCGTAGCCGAGGAAGAGCGGCATGGGATCGCCGCTGCTCTTCCACGCTCCCTGGTCCTCGAACAGGCGCGCCAGCATTCCCTCGAAGTCGCCCTGCTCCCCCGAGCACTCGCCCGCGAGTGCCGCCAGGTTCCCGTGGGGAAACATCCCGGTCGCGACGGGGATGTATTTCCACAACACGGTTCCGGCGTCGATGTACTCCTCCTGGAGCACGGGGAAGGTCTCCTCGTGGAACTTGCGGCAGAAACCGCAACCGAAGTCGCTGAGTTCGGCGATGCGGAGCGGCGCCTCCGGGTTCCCGAAGTCGTAGCCCAGGGACGCGAAGTCGATGTCGTCGCCGGGGAGCGTCTCCAAGGGGATGGTGAAGAGGCTTCGGGTGAGAGGTTGCGCGGAACCTCCGGTCGCAGGCGCGCGCGTCTCCTCCTCTCCTGCTCCGCCCGAGCATCCGGCTGCCAGCGCGAGCGCGATAAGGACGTGGCGACGGGCCCGCGAAGCGGGCCGGGTTCCGGCGAACGACGGAGGGTGCTGTGGCGTCATTCCGGTGGCGTCTGATCGCGGGCGCGAGTAGGATGCGGGGTTCCGGCGCCGCCGCGCCGACGAAACCGGGAGGTTCACGGTGGAACGGGCCGCCTCGCCCCGCAAGGCATGGGAGAACGATAACGAATCGCGTTCGCCCGGAGAAACGCGCCTTCCGCACGGATCCCGCGTCGTCGACGCGTGCGCCGTCTTCGTCTGCCGGAGGGCGTGCGGATCCGGTTCGACGGCAGGTGAACGGGACAACTCCGCCTTGATCGATCGTATCGACATGCGAGCCAACCGGATTTCCGCATCGGCGGGAGGACGTCTGTCGATCCTCGCGCCCCACGGCGCGTTGGAGGCCGTGCTCCGCGTCCCGCGGGACGCGCTCCGCGGCGTCGGAGTCGTGTGCCATCCCCATCCCCTGCATGGGGGCACCATGCACACCAAGGCCGTGTACCGCATCGCCCAGGCCATGACCGAGGCCGGTCTGGCGGTGTTTCGCTTCAACTATCGCGGGGTGGGGCGCAGCACCGGATCCCATGACGGCGGAGTTGGCGAGATCTCGTTCGGGTCGATGGTCGCGCTGAGGGCGGGCATGGTCCACGAGCGCGTGGCGGCGATGATCGGCGCGGGGCTCGCCTTCGACCGCTACGACTACGGCTTCCTGGCGGACGCGCGCCGCCCCCTGCTCGTCGTTCAGGGCGAGCGAGACGAGTTCGGTTCGGGAGCCCGCGCCGAGGAATTCGTCCGGCAACTGGGGGGAGGGGCGGTGGAAGCGGTCGTCGTTCCGGGAGCGGGCCACTACTTTCACGGGCATTTCGACGCGTTGCGCCGCGGCGTGCGGGCGTTCCTGGCCCGCCCGGCGGTCGTGCGGGCGCTGGAACGAAAGCGAGGCGAGACGGAATGAGGGATCGCAGCCGCATCGTCGGCAATCTGGAGGCCATCTACACGAGCGCCTTCGGAAAGGCCGAACGGGAGAACGACCGTGTCGAAATGGACCGCTTGGATTTCGCCTTCCAGCGCGACCAGCTCTACCTCGAGGCGCTTCTCGACATCCGGGACCTGCTTCTTCCCGAAGCAGAGGGCGCTGCGGAGAAGGCCTCGATCCTCCTCGACAAGGCACAGGTGCTCCGGCGGGTGGTCAAGCTGAAATAAAACAGCGCTCGGCTTTGACGTGGGAACGGCTACGGAAAGCAAACTATAGCCCAATAGGTCGACGGCGGATTCGGATGAAGATCTACACCCGACGGGGAGACGGAGGAGACTCCGGCCTTCTGGGGGGCGGGCGGGTCGCCAAGGACCACCCCCGGTTGTGCGCGTACGGCGCCGTGGACGAGCTCGGTTCCTGCATCGGGCTCGCCCGCAGCCGGACCCGAGTTCCCGCCACCGCCTCCCGGCTGGTCCGGATCCAGCGGGATCTGTTCGCCATCGGCGCTCGTCTCGCCCGTCCTCCGGTTGCGGAGGGGCGCAGGGGGGTTCCGGTGCCCGAGGTTCCGGTCGGGCGTGTCGACGAGATGGAGGAATGGATGGACGAAGCGGACGCCGACCTGCCCCCGTTGCGCAACTTCGTTCTTCCCGGCGGCACGCCGGCGGCGGCGACGCTCCACCTCGCTCGCTCGGTGTGCCGGCGGGCCGAACGGGACGCCGTGTCGCTCGCCGCGGGCGAAGCGGTCGAGAAGGGAATCCTCCAGTATCTGAACCGGCTGTCGGACCTGCTCTTCGTGCTCGCGCGGGTCGAGAATCTCGCCGCAGGCGTGGAGGAACGAACCTGGGAGAAGTGAGCCGCCGCCCGGGGTCCGGGGCCCGAACCGCCGCGTGGGAACGGGGCGTTCACGCGGAAAGGACGCGGGCTTGCACCCCCCGTCGGCTTCTCGCGATCATGTAGCGTGCTCGCCGGGCCCGGAGCCGGGCCTGCGGGAACGGGGTCGCGCGACGCCCCCACGAAATCGGAGTCTCGGGAGGGACTAAGTGACATACATCATCACGGAACCGTGCATCGGAACCAAGGACGCGAGTTGCGTCGAGGTCTGCCCGGTGGACTGCATCTACGAATCCGAGGAGCAGTACTTCATCCATCCGGACGAGTGCATCGACTGCGGCGCGTGCGAGCCGGAGTGCCCGGTGCAAGCCATCTTTCCGGACACCGACGTTCCCGAGGAGTGGCAGAGCTACATCGAGAAGAACGAGAACCACTTCGGTTGATCCGTTTCCTGGCCGGCGACGCAGCCTCGGAGCGCCCCCGACGAGAAATCGGAGCCGCCGCCGCGGCGGCGCTCGACGAGCCAACGCCAGGGGCGCGCATGATTCCCTCCCCTGGTCCGGATCCGGGACCCGCCCGCCCTTCGTCCGCACCTGTGCGGCATGAATCGCGTCTCGCGCAAGCGCGGGCGCCCGAATCGCCCTCCCGCGTTGCGGTCGCGCCGTGTTCCGGTCCGCTTCCTGCAACGCGCGGCGGAGGCGTGGGATACGGAAACCCGAGGCCGATGCGCGATCGCGGTCCGCCGGTTCTCCGGTGCCCGGGATGAACTCGATCGGCGGTGCGGTCGGCCGCGCGCGGGAAGGGGACGCCCTCGCGTTGGCGCGTCTTCTCGTGGCCGTTCCGTCCGTGAACCCGCGCATCGAGGCCTCCGGAAGCGGAGAAGCCGAGATCGCCGCGCGCACGGCGGAGTTGCTCGAGGGCTGGGGATTCGACGTCTCGGTGACGGAGCCCGAGCCGGGACGCCCCAACGTGGTCGGACGCATGGGCGACGGGCCGCGCAGCCTGATGTTCAACGGCCACCTGGACACCGTCGGCGTGGAGGGCATGAGCATCGAGCCGTTCTGCGCCGAGATTCGGGACGGGCGGCTGTGGGGGCGCGGGGCGTGCGACATGAAGGGAGGCGTGGCCGCGCTCTTGAGCGCCGCGGCCGCGTTGGCGCGCAAGGAACCGCCGGGCGAGCTCCTGGTCGCCTTGACCGCCGACGAAGAGTACGCGAGCGCCGGGATGGCGGCTCTTGTCGAATCCGGGGTGAGGGCGGACGCCGCGGTGGTGTGCGAGCCGACGGGGCTCGCGGTCATGCCCGCCCACAAGGGGTTCGTGTGGGTCGAGGCCGGGTTTTCGGGCCGCGCGGCGCACGGATCGAGACCCGACGAAGGGGTGGACGCGATCCTTCACGCCGCCGAATTCCTGGTCGCCATGGCGGAGTACGGGGACGAGCTCCTCGATCGAGCGCCGCACCCCCTGCTGGGATGGGGGTCCGTCCACGCGGGAACCATCTCCGGAGGAGACGCCCCTTCGGTCTACCCCGAGCGCTGCACGACCGTGGTGGAACGGCGAACCCTTCCCGACGAGCCTCCGGAGGTCGTGATGCGGGAGTTCGCGGCCGTTGTGGCGGGGTTGGGTCGGGCGGCGCGGTCCGGGGCCGCGCTCCGGATGACGTTGGAACGTCCCGGCACCGAGGTGGCGGAAGCCTCGCCCCTGGTGCAGGGTCTTCTCGGGGCCGTCGCAGCCAGCGGCCGGGATCCGGTCGTCGCAGGCATGACCGCCTGGGTCGACGCCGCTTTTCTGAACCGATCCGGAACTCCCGCCGTATGTTTCGGTCCCGGGTCGATCGCGCAGGCGCACTCCGCTCGGGAGTGGGTCGCCATCGACGAGATCGAGGCGTGCGCGCGCATCCTGGAAGGCTTCGGCCGGGAATTCCTGCATGGAGGGCGGTAGGCGGATGAAGAGCGGCGCGCGGGGGGACGGCGGAGAAGGCGGAGAGCTGGAGAAAGTGCGCCAAGCCACCGTCGACCGACTCTGCGAGCGGTTCGCCGAGGACGGTCTCTCCATGGACGAGTTCGAGCGTCGCGTCGATCTCGCGCAAAAGGCGACCGCCACGCGCCAACTCGCCTCTTTGGTGGCCGATTTGGCGGCCGCCGCCGCCCCGCCGCCCCGCACGGACTCCGCCGCGGCGCCCGCTGCGGGCGCGTCCGGGCGAATGCGGCGCCCTGGCGCTGGCGGCGACGGGGTGCACGGGAAGACGGTTCCGCCGGAGCGGGTGCCGTCCCGGCAGTTCCTGGCGGGCGTTCTGGGCGCGAGCGCGCGGGGCGGGACGTGGGTGGCGCCCCGCGAGCTCTACGTGGTCGCGCTGATGGGAGGCGTGGATCTCGATTTTCGGGAAGCCGGGTTGGGGCCGGGCGTGACCGAGGTCACCGTCTTCGCGCTGTGCGGCGGCGTGGACGTGGTCGTTCCTCCCGGCCTCCCGGTCGAATGCAACGGCGTGGGGATCATGGGCGGATTCGAGCACAAGCCCGACGAACCCGCAGGCGCGGCCGCAGGCGTTCCCGATCCGGGGGGAACGGTGTTGAAAGTCAACGGAGTGGCCCTGATGGGCGGGGTGACGGTGAGCGTGCGCTTGGCTGGGGAAAGCGAGAGGGACGCGGCGCGGCGCCGCAAGCTGGCGCGCAAGGCGCGTCGGCGGGAGCTGCGCGGATGGTGAGGGATTTGGCGCTGGTGTCGGTTCTGATGGATCTGGGCGCCGGGCGGCGCGGCGTGGACATGGGACCGTCGGCGATCCGAATCGCGGGGTTGCGGAACGCGCTGGAAGGATTGGACTACCGCGTCCGGGAGATGGGGACGGTGGTGGCGACCGATCCCGAGCGCTCCGAGCAGCGGGATCCGCAGGCGCGCTATCTGCCCGAAGTCGAATCCGTGTGCCGCCGCGCCCGCGACTTGGTCGAGGACGCGCTTGTGCGGGGGTGGTTGCCCCTCGTGCTGGGCGGCGACCACAGCATCGCCATCGGATCCGTCGCGGGGACGAGCCGCTTCCACGCGCGCAACCGGGAGCGCGTCGGGCTCATCTGGGTGGATGCGCACTCGGACATGAACACGCCCGAGACCAGCCCGTCCGGAAACGTGCACGGGATGCCGCTGGCTGTGCTCACCGGCCGCGGGCCGCGGGTGCTCAGATCGCTGGCCGACAGCGACCCTGCGGTGCGGCCGGAGAACGTGAGCGTGATCGGGGTGCGCGAAATCGATGCCGCCGAGCGCGAGACGGTCGCTTCCTCCGGCGTGCGCGTGTTCACCATGTCGGAGGTGGACGAGCGCGGCATCGCCCCCTGCGTGGACGAGGCGATCGACCGAGCCGGCGCGGGCACCGCCGGGTTCCACCTTTCCTACGATCTGGACAGCCTGGACCCCATGATCGCACCGGGGGTCGGCACTCCCGTGCCCGGAGGGCTGACCTTTCGCGAAGGCCATCTGATCTGCGAAAAGGTGGCCCGGTCCGGGCGGTTGCTCAGTCTGGAGATGGTGGAACTCAATCCCGTGCTGGACGCGCGCAACCGCACCGCGCGGATGGCGGTCGGACTCATCGCCTCCGCGCTGGGACAGACGATCCTCTGAGTCCGAGAGGCGTCGGCCCCTGCCCTGCGGGGGGGCGTCGGAAGTCGCCGCCCTTTGGGGAAGGGGCTGACGCACGGCTTGGATCGGGGTGTCGGGCGGCGGGTCGGGGTTCGACTTCGATTCCACGGCTGCCCCCGGCCCGCGCATCGGGTCGTGAGGCGTCGACGTGGAACTCGGTGCGCAACGTCCCGGATGCTGTCCCGAGGCGAACCGAACGGAACCTGCCGCCGTCGCCACGGTACGGAGCCCCGACCACGCAGCCCGCTCCCGAACGCCCCCAGCCTCGCTTGAACTTGAAGCGGGCAGGAGGCGCGATTACCATGAGCAGGTCCCGCTTGGGCGCGGAGGTCGCCCTGATCGTTTCGATCTCCGGAGTGCTTCATGACGGAAGACGGTCGATTCTACATCGACGACAAGCCGTGCAAGCTCGAACGCGGCTCGAAGAAGGTCTCCGAACTCCTGCGTCTGGCCGACGCGTCCGTCGGCGAAGCCGTTCTGGTCTCCGAAGACGGTACCGAGCACGACGATCTCGAGGAATCGATCGAGATCGCACCGGGCGACCGATTCGAAACCAGGGAGCTCGGCGACCGCCCCGAACCGGACGACGCGCCGCCTCGCTACGCCGTGAACGGCGAGGAGAACACCGCAACCGAGAATCCGCGTTCGCTCGAGTCCATCCTCAGGAATGCTGGAGACGGAGCCGCAATTGACGTCTCGGACTTGCGGAGCTACTACCTGGAAAACACGGTGGACGGTCGAAAATACGAGAACCTCGACGATCTGGTGACGATCCGCGACGGGGACAACTTTCTGGCGATCCACGTCGGCAGCACTCCGGTGGCCTGACTTGCGATGCTCGAGCGGGTTTCCAAAGAGCTGTCGGACATCGGGCTAGCGCCAAGAATCGTCGACTTCCCGGATTTTCCGTACTCGGGCCGGGCCGTCGTCTTCGAGCTGGATGTGCGGCACGGACGTCGCGCGGGGGAGACTCTGACGCTCGCTCTTAGTTTTCAGGAGGATGCGTATCCCGAATATCCGCCGCACTTCGTGCATCTGAAATCGTCGGTCGACACGAAGATTAGAAAGCACTCCACCCACGATTTCGGAGGCGAGAACTGGTCGGCCTACAGTCTCCCGCCGAACGATTTCTGGGACGGGCTCGATCCGTCGAACAAAAACATGAGGACGTACGTTCGTCGGCACCTGTTGCGGGTTCTCGCCCAGCTGTGAGATTCGAGGCCGCGCTTCCAGAGGCTCTCGCAGAGGAGGCGCAGGACCACCTGCTCGGACGAATCCGGCGGGGCGAGCGACAGGAGGACCTCTGCTTCGCGCTTTGGCGTCCCAGCACGGGAGCGTCGCGAACCACCGGCATCGTCACCGAGCTCCTGGTCCCGTTGGACGGCGAACGGAAGTTGCACGGCAACGCGAGCTTCGAACCGCGATACCTCGGAAGAGTCGCACGCCGAGCGTGTCGGACGAACACGGGCGTCGCGTTCATGCACAGCCATCCCAGCCCCGGTTGGCAAGGGATGAGCCAAGCCGACGTTCTGGCCGAGCGGGATCGCATCGCGCCCCCGTCCCGCGCCGCCGGACTTCCGCTTCTTGGGCTCACCGTCGGCGCCGACGGCGCGTGGAGCGCGCGTTTCTGGTCCTGGGATGGCCGGGAGTACTCGCGCTCTCGTTGCGACAAGGTCAGGATCGTGGGTCGCGGGATTCGGCTCAGCGCGAATCCCCGTCGCAGTTCGCCCGTCTCGCGGTCAACCCGTCTACGTCGTACGCTCGACACATGGGGGATGGAGCGCCAGGCAACGATCGCCAGCCTTCGCATCGGCGTCGTCGGGCTCGGCAGCGTCGGTTCGATCGTCGCCGAATCCCTTGCCCGCATCGGTGCCGCCGACATCCTTCTGGTCGATGCGGATCGCGTGAAGGAACACAACCTCGACCGGCTTCTCCACGCCACCGAGCGCGACGTCGGGCGTTTCAAGGTCGACATGGTGGCGGAGCGACTCCGACGCGGCGCCAGTGCCGCCTCCTTCCGCGTCGACGCCATGCGAGCATGGGTTCAGGAGAGCGACGCCTACGCCGCCGTGCTCGACTGCGACCTGCTGTTCGCTGCCGTCGACCGCCCCTTGCCCAAGGATCTGCTCAACAACGTCGCCTACGCTCATTGCATTCCCGTCGTCTTCGGCGGCGTCCGCGTCGCGACGAAACCCGACGGCCGTCTTGTCGACGCCGCATGGAGCGTCGTGCGGGCGGGGCCCGAATCCCGCTGTCTGCGTTGCGACGGTCAGTACACGACGTCGGATGTGGTGATGGAGCGCGACGGATCTCTCGACGAGGCGACCTATGTGGTGCAAGGTGCCGCAGGGCCGGGGAACGAGAACGTGTTTCCGTTCGGCGCCAACTTGGGAAGCCTGATGGTGCTCGAGATGCTGCGTGCCGTTCTCCGCGAATCCTGGTGGCCGTCCGTTCCGACCAAGTTGCACTACAGCTATGTGTCCGCCAAGCTGGAGTCCCGGATCGCCGCGTGCCGTCCGGGTTGCTCCGTTGCGGCTCGAACGGCCTGCGGAGACCGGTGGACCTATCCCTTTCTCGACGATCCGGTGGTGCGCGCCGATCCGTCCAATAGCGCTCGCGACCGCATCTTGCTTCCCCTGATTCGCTGGTTGCGGGGCATCCGCGCCTTGGCGAGGCCGAAGACATGAGCATCGTGCCCACCGGAATGTCGCTTGCCAACGTCCGCTGCTTCTCCGGGGAACAGGCGGCTCGGCTGTCGAAGATTACGCTGTTGGTCGGTGAGAACAGCGTCGGCAAAACTACGTTTCTCGGCTGTCTCAACGCTCTCGGCCGACTCGCCGGGCTCGACGATCTGCAGGACCGCAACTGGTTCGACCGAGCTCCGTTCTCCATGGGACCGTTCGATACGCTCGCCCGTTCGGGGTCCACCTCGTTCCGCGTTGCCATCGATCTGGCCGGCGGCCCCATCAGCCGATTGGCCCTCCGGTTCCAGAAAGGTGCGAAAGTGTCGCCCAAGGAGGTTGCATTGGAAGCGCACCTCGCCGACGATCCAGGGGAAACGGATCCGGCCTTGACCATCGTCCGCGAGAGTCGTGGGAACCGTTCCGAAAGCTGGCGCTTCGACGGTCCGGCGTTCCGGTTCCGCCTTGGCCAGCCCGATGTCTCGTATGTTCAGTTCACCACATGGCTTTCGCAAAGGGTGCGCTTCAATCTGCTTCCGTTCGGCGGCGACGTGGGGCAGTATCGGAAGCGAGTGGACAATCCCACCGACGAGGATTTCGTGGCGTTCGGCAAATTCGTCAACTTCTTCCGTCTTCGTTTCCGTGCTCCGAGGACGCCCCCCCGAATCGTCCCGATTCCCGTGCACGACTTGGAGCCGCAACGGTCCTATACGTTCAACCCTCTCCGAGAAGCGGATAGGCGCTTGAATCTTGATGCCATTGGCGCACTCGGGCGCCAGCTCGGTGTCTTCAACGGAATCGAAGTTCGTCGGCCGGAAGGCAACGAGGTCCAGATTGTGGTCGACGTTTCGGGCTCGTTCCGCAACTTGAAGGATGTCGGCTACGGCGTTGCAGGCGTTTTGCCATTCCTCAACGCGCTCGCGCTCGCGCCGGAAAGCTCGCTGTTCCTGCTTCAACAACCGGAGGTGCACGTCCACCCGTCGGCGCAGGCCAAGCTCGTCGAGGTCATGGCCAAGAGCGACCACGCCTTCGTCGTGGAAACGCACAGCGACCATGTGATCGACTGGTTCCGCATTCTCGTCAAAGAGGAGATCTTGGCACCTTCGGATGTGACGATCGTCTACTTCGAGTCTCTTCCCGACGCGTCGGCGACCCGCTTGCATCAGATCTCCCTCGATCGACGCGCCAATCTTGCCGGGCATCCTCGCGGCTACCGGCGATTCTTCGCACGGGAAACGGCTAGAATGCTGGGGTTGCCCACATGAGAGCTGAAACATGTGCGTGAGAATGATCGTCGACGCCAGTGCGTTCCGGCACCTCTGCGCAGAAACCCCAAAATCGGCCGGACATCAGGTCCGCGACTGGATCGAGAAAGGCGCCGGGCGTGTCGTGTACTCTCCAAAGGACACCAGATACGCCGACGAGCTCGGCCGCAACCGCTCCGTCCGCGAATTGTTGCATGGCTACCTGCAGAACGGGTGGGCCGATGAAGTCGAAACGGGTCCGGTCCAAGCGGCTCTCGATCGGATCCCCGATCGCCCCGTACGGCGGTCCGACGATCCTCACGTTCTCGCCTTGGCGGTTGCGAGCGACGCCACCGTTCTTTTCTCCTGCGACAGCAAGCTCCGCCAAGACTTCGGCGATCACCGGATTCTGGGCAAGGTCGGCCGACAGCACCGAAGTTGCGTGCCCCATCTTCGCGACGGGTCGCCCGAAGACACGACGCGCGCCGGGGATAGGGCGAGCTTTCTTGCAAAGCGAAGATGCCCCTTCTCCGACGGTTGACCTTCGGGTCGCGTCGACGATCGGCCCCGAAGCGCGCCGCGACGAAGCTCGGCTCTTCTCGATCGTCGCCGGCGACGCGAACCCGCCGGTCTTGAAGGCGGCGCGCACTCGCGCCTCGGCAACGGACCTTTAGGCGCAGTGCTCGTCGAACGCGTTTCCCAGCTCGGCGGCGATCTGGGGAGCGGAATGCCCCTCGATCTGGTGGCGTTCCATCATGTACACGATGTCGCCGTCCTTGAACAGCGCGACCGAGGGGGAAGACGGCGGGTAGCCGGCGATGTACTCGCGCGCCTTGGCGGTGGCCTCCATGTCCTGGCCGGCGAAGACCGTGGTCAGCACATCGGGGCGATTGTCGTTCTCCAGCGCCAGGGCGACGCCGGGGCGCATGGATCCGGCCGCGCATCCGCAGATCGAGTTCACGACCAGGAGCAGGGTGCGGTCCTCGCCGTCCACGACCGCCTCCACTTGGTCGGCCGTGCGCAGCTCCTGAAAGCCAATGCGGGCGAGTTCCGCGCGCATGGGGGCGACGATCATCTCCGGGTACGGCATCGCGAGTCTCTCCGGTCGCTGGGGGAGGAGGAACGGGGCGGGGAAACGGGAACGCCGCCGGTCGGCAGGGCCGTGACGCCGCGCTCGCCCCGAGACGCGAAAATAACGAGGAGCGAACCGTCGCCTCAAGTCTTGGTACCATTGAGACACGGGACGGTTCGCGGCCCGCGGGCGCCATGGACGGCGCCGGGACCCATCCGACGGGAAAGAGGGAGGCTTGCCGGAGCCGCATGGGGAAGGCCACCACCTGCATCGTTCGCCTGCGCGTCAACGGGGACGCCTACGCGCCGGGCGTGCCCGCGCACTACACGCTGCTGGAGACGCTCCGCTACGTCCTCGGGCTCACCGGATCCAAGCAGGGGTGCGACAAGGGCGACTGCGGGGCGTGCACGGTCATCCTCGACGGAGCGCCGCATCTGTCCTGCATCACGCCGGTCCTGGAGGCGGAAGGGCGGGAGATCCGCACGGTCGAGGGACTCGCCGAGGCGGGACGCCCGCACCCGGTGCAGGATGCGTTCGACCTCAACGGGGCGGCCCAGTGCGGGTTCTGCACCCCCGGCGTCCTGTGCTCCGCGGTGGCCCTTCTGGACGCCAACCCCGCCCCGAGTCGGGCGGAGATCCGAGAGGCGCTGGCGGGCAACCTGTGCCGTTGCACCGGATACGCCAAGATCTACGACGCCGTCGAGGCGGCCGCCGCCGCGGCGCGCCGGGAGAACGGCGAATGAGCGACGCTCCGAAGCGCGACCCGGACCGCGGGGGACGTTCTCCGGGGGGCGATCCGCGGATCTCCGGACCGGCCGCCGAGTTCGCCCTCGTGGGCACGCCGCAGCGCAGGGTGGACGGACTGGCCAAGGCGACCGGCAAGGCGGCGTACACCGACGACATCTCGCTCCCCGGCATGCTGCACGGCAAGATCCTGCGGAGCCCCCATCCCCACGCCCGCATCGTCTCCGTCGACGTCTCCCGGGCGCGCGCGCTCGATGGCGTGCACGCCGTCGTCACCGGCCGGGACATGCCGGTCCGCTACGGCGTCATTCCCTGGACGCCCGACGAGTACCCGCTGTGCGTGGAGCGGGTGCGCTACGTCGGGGACGGGGTGGCGGCGGTGGCGGCGATCGACGAGGACACCGCCGTCCGCGCGCTTTCGCTGATCCGCGTCGACTACGAGGAACTGCCCGCCTTCCTGGATCCCGAGGAAGCGCTCGCGGCGGACGGGAGCGAGCGGCGTCCCTTCATCCACCCGCCGCGCCGCCCCGGGCGGAACGGCAACGTCACCAAGCGGGTGCGGCTCGCCTTCGGCGAGGTGGAGGAGCGCATGGCCGCCGCGGAGGTGGTCGTGGAGGGCGAGTACTTCTTCGAGGGCACCGCCCACGCCCCCATCGAGCCGCATTGCGCCATCGGCCGCTGGGACGAGAACGGGCGTCTGACGGTCTGGTCGGCCACCCAGGTGCCGCACTACCTGCACCGCGAGCTGGCCTCGGTCCTGAAGCTGGATCCCGCGACCGTGCGGGTGATCCAACCGCCGGTGGGCGGTGCGTTCGGGGGCAAGTCCGAGCCCTTCGACCTGGAGTTCTGCGTCGCCCGCCTGGCCATGGCGACGGGGCGCCCGGTCAAGATCCTCTACACCCGCGAGGAAGTGTTCTACGCCCACCGCGGGCGCCACCCCTTCCGCATGAAGTACCGGACCGGGACGGACGGGGAGGGCAGATTGCAGGCGGTGGACGCCGAGGTGGTGCTGGACGGGGGCGCCTACGCGTCCTTCGGGCTGGTGACCACGTACTACGCGGGCCAGCTGCTCGCCGCGCCCTACGCCATGCCCGCCTACCGCTTCGATTCCACGCGCGTCTACACCAACAAGCCGGCGTGCGGCCCGAAACGCGGACACGGTTCGGTGCAACCGCGCTTCGCGTTCGAGGTGCAGCTGGACAAGCTGGCCGAGCGGCTGAGGCTGGATCCCATCGAGCTGCGCCGGCGCAATTTCATGGGCGCCGACGCGCGCACGGTCAACGAACTGCGCGTCACCTCGAACGGCTTCCTGGAGTGTCTGGACGCCGTGGAGAGGGCCAGCGGCTGGCGGGAGCGCTTTCGTCGGCTGCCCCCGGGGCGCGGGCTCGGGGTCGCCGGCTCCTGCTACATCTCCGGGACCAACTATCCGGTCTATCCCAACGAGATGCCGCAGTCGGCGGTCCAGCTGCAGGTGGACCGGTCGGGGCGGGTGGCGGTCCTGAGCGGCGCGTCCGAGATCGGGCAGGGTTGCGATTCGATGGTGGCCTGCATCGCTGCGGAGGAGCTGGGCGTGCCGCTCGAGTACGTGCGGGTGCTGGCGGGCGACACCGACTTCACTCCGGTGGATCTGGGCGCTTATTCTTCGCGCGTCACCTTCATGCTGGGCAACGCCTGCATCGACGCCGCGCGCACGCTGCGGCGGAAGGTGCAGGAGGCCGTGGCCGAGGCGTGGACGTGCCGGCCGGGCGAGGTGCGGCTGGCGGGGGGATGGGCGCACTTCGCGCCCGACACGGGGCGGAGGATGCCCATCGCGCAGGCGTTCAACTTGGCCGAGGCGCGGTTCGGCACGCTGGGCGCCACCGGATGGTACGACACCCCGCGCGACAACCACGGCGACTACCGGGGCGGGACCATCGGCGCCTCGCCGGCGTACTCCTTCACGGCCCACGTGGCCGAGGTCGAGGTCGACGTCGAGACCGGGATCGTGGACGTGGTCAAGATCTGGGTGGCGCACGACTGCGGGCGCGCCCTGAACCCGGTGCTGGTGGAGGGGCAGATGGAGGGATCCGTCTACATGGGCTTCGCCGAGGCGCTCATGGAGGAACACGTCTTCAAATCGGCCGCGCACGGCCGCGCCGGGCTCCACAACGCGCCCTCGCTTCTCGACTACCGCATCCCCACCAGCCTGGACACGCCGGAAATCGAGTCGCTGATCGTCGAATCGATCGATCCGGAGGGACCCTACGGCGCCAAGGAGGCGGGCGAGGGCCCGCTCCATTCCTCGATCCCGGCGATCGCCAACGCCATCCACGACGCCACCGGAGTGCGCATGGACCGTCTGCCCTTCTCCCCCCCGAACGTGTGGCGCGCCATCCGGGAGGCCGGCGGGCCGAGAGCGCCGAAGCCCCCGAGACGCCCGCCCGGCCCGGCCCGGGAAGGCGGGCGGGCGGGCGTCTCCGTCGAGGGAGCGGGCCGATGAGATTCGCCGCGCGGAGCCGAGCCGCGGGCGTCGGCGCCCTTTTGGCCTGCGCGGCCTGCGGGTTCGGGTCTTCCGGCGAAGAGGCCCGCCTGCTGACGATGTCGGAGGGTACGGCGGAGGACTGGCGCATCGTGCGTTCGACCCTTGCCCGGGCTTGGCGAGAGGAACTGCACCTGCTCCCGCTGGGCGAAACCATGGCCCGCATCGGGGTGGCCTTCGTGGGCACCGCGTACGTGCCCCGGACTCTGGAGGTGGAGGGCCCCGAGCGCTTGGTCGTCAACCTGCGCGAGCTCGACTGCGTCACCTTCGTCGAGAACGTGCTCGCGCTGGGCCGTTTCGTCCATCTCCACGACCCCTCGACGCTGGACGACGAGGAGTGGCTGCGCGCCGAGTACCGGCGGTTGCTCGCCGAGATCCGCTACCGGGGCGGCAGGATCGAGGGCTACCCGAGTCGACTGCACTACTTCTCCGAGTGGATCGCCGACAACGAGGCGCGGGGGCTGGTGCGCGACGTCTCCCGGGAACTCGGCGGGAGGCCGGACGACGCCTCGATCGACTTCATGTCGACGCACCCGGACGCCTACCGGCAGCTCTCCGATCCCGACGTCGTCCGGGAAATCGCGCGCGCGGAAGCGCGCCTGAGCGCCCGGACGCGTTACTACGTCGAGGAGGAGCGCATCGCCGATGCGGCGGCGGGCATCTTCTCCGGCGACATCGTCGCCGCCACCTCCGCCGTGCCCGGCTTGGACGTCGCCCACACCGGGCTGGCGCTGGTGCGGGACGGCCGCGTGTTTCTGCTGCACGCCCCCCTGGTCGGGTCCGAGGTTCGGATCAGCGGGACGCCGCTGTCCGAGCGCGTGCGGCGCATCGGGGGCCAGGACGGCATCATGGTGGCCCGGCCCCTGGATCCGGCCGCCGCCGGGGAGCGCTGAATGCTCAGGCTGCCCCCGTTCCGGTACCACCGACCCCGAACCGTCGAGGAAGCCGTGGGGTTGCTGGACCGCTGGGGGAGCCGGGCGCTCCCGGTTTCGGGCGGCACCGATCTCGTTCCCAACATGAAGCATCGGCTCTTCGCCCCCGACCACCTGGTCGGGCTCAAGCGGATTCCCGCCATGAAGGGGATCGCTCGTCGGGACGGCGCCCTGGTCGTCGGGGGCGCGGAGACGCTGGCCTCGGTGGCGCGGCATCCCGAGGTGAGACGCCTGTTCCCCTCGCTGGCCGCCGCCGCCGGCCAGGTGGCGGGGCCGCAGCTGCGCAACATGGGGACGCTGGGAGGCAACGTCTGCCTGGACACCCGCTGCACGTACTACAACCAGACCGAGTTCTGGCGCGGCGCCCTCGGGCACTGTCTGAAGAAGGACGGGGACGTCTGCCACGTCACCCGGGTGGGAAGGAAGTGCGTGGCCGCGCACTCGGCGGACACGCCGCCCGTGCTCATGACCTTGGAAGCGAGCGTCGAGCTGGCCGGGCCGGAGGGGCGCCGCACCGTCGGCCTGAACGACTTCTTTCTGGCGGACGGCATCTGGAACACCCGCAGGAGGCCGGGAGAGATCGTGACCCGGATTCGGATTCCGCTTCCCGCGCGCGGCGTCCGCGCCGCCTACGTCAAGTTGCGCCAGCGCCGCTCCATCGACTTCCCGCTGCTCTCCGTGGCGGTCTCGGCCGACTTCCGGCGTTCCGGGCGGGTCCGCCGGATCATGGGCGTGGTGAGCGCGCTGGGCGCGCGCCCGCGGGTGCTGACCGGCTGGACGCGCATCGCCGCCGACCGCGCGCTCTCCGGAGAGGTGATCCGGGCGCTCGCGGAGCGGGCGCGCCGCCAGTGCCGTCCGCTGGAGAACGCGATCGTCGACCCGGGTTGGCGGCGGGCCATGGTGCCGGTGCAGGTTCGCCTCGCCCTCGAGGCTCTGCGCGGACGGGACGGCTCGTGAGCCCGCTTCCGTCGTCGGACCGAAACGGAGCCGAGAGCATGCGCGCCGTCCGCTTTCACGTTTCCGTCTCGGGATACCTGATCGCCAAGTCGCTCGGCCGGGTGAGCGATCGGGCGCTCTTCGGGCCCGTCGGGGGGCTCAAGCTGGAGAAGCTGCCCGTCCCCGCGCTGCCGGGGCCGTCGTGGGCGGGACTGGAGGTGTTGCAGTGCGGCATCTGCGGCTCCGACGTCGGCAACGCGACCTACGCCGCGAGCCCGTCGATGGAGCCCTTCGGTTCCTTTCCCGCGGTGCTGGGGCACGAGATCCTCGCCCGGGTGGCGGAGGTCGGGCCTCGGGTGGGGGGAGTGGAGGTGGGCCAGCGGGTGGTGGTGGACCCGATGATCTCGTGCGTCGCCCGCGGGTTCGACCCGGACGACCTCTGCCGGTCGTGCGCCGCGGGCCTTCATTCCACGTGCGAGCGGGCGGGGGAGGAAGGGCCCGCCCGAGCGGACGGCGGTCGTCTCGAGCGCGGACTCGCCATCGGCTTCCACACGGGTCTGCCGGGGGGCTGGGGGGAGCGCATGGTCGCGCACGAGAGCCAGCTGTTTCCGGTTCCGGACGCGGTCCCCGACCGCCGCGCGGTCCTGACCGAGCCGGTCTCCATCGGAGTGCACGCCGCGCTTCGGAGTCCTCCGCACCCGGACGAGCCGGTGCTGGTGATCGGCAGCGGCCCCATTGCGCTGGGCACCGTCTGGGCGTTGCGCGCGCTGGGCTTCGGCGGGTTCCTGCTGAGCCAGACCAAGCGTCCGCACGAAGCGGAGTTGGCGCGCGCCTTCGGCGCCTCCGACGTGGTCTCGCCGGGGGTGGAGGCCCGCAACGCGCTGGTGGACACCGGGGCCGTGGCCTATCAGCCCATGGTGGGCCCGGAGGTTTTCGAGCGCGGAGGATTTCCGCTCGTTTTCGACTGCGTGGGCAACGCGGGCAGCCTCGCCCAGGCGCTCGCCTTCGCCGCGCCGCGCGGGCGGGTGGTGATGCTCGGATGCGCGGGCCGGACCACGCTCGATCTGACCCCGATGTGGGCCCGGGAGCTGGAGCTCAAGGGCTACGTGGGCTACGGCCGGGAACGCTGGAGGGGCGAATTCCGCCACACCATGTCGATCACGCACGAGCTGATGGAGGAGACGGGCGCTCCGCTGGAGCGGATGGCGACCCACGTTTTCCCGCTGGGGCAGTTCCGCACGGCGCTTGGAGCGGCCGCCAACCACCGCGCCAGCGGAGCGGTGAAGGTGCTGTTGGAGCCTTAGGCTTCAGGCTCGGCTCGGGTTCGCCGGTCCTTCGGCTCCCGATCCGTCCGTCTCTCCCCGGACCCGCTTCGCCGCCTCGCGGAGCGCGTCGAAGCAGAGCAGGGCGCACTTGATGCGCACTGGAAACTTGCTCACCCCCCGAAGCGCGCGCAGTTCTCCGAGCTTCCTGTCGCGGGCGGCCTCGGGGTCCCCGTGCATCATCTCGGTGAAGCGCCCGGCCAGCGCCAGCGCCTCGTCCAGCGTCTTCCCCTTCAGGCGCACGGTCATGATCGACGCCGCGGCCTGCGAGATGGAGCAGCCTTGGCCGAGGAAGGCGGCGGCCTCCACGCGCTCTTCCCCGTCCAGCTTCAGATACAGTCGGATCTCGTCGCCGCAGAGGGGGTTCGCCATGCGAACCTCGACGGTCGCCCCCGGGAGCGCGAACTTGTTCCGCGGCTTGCGGTAGTGCTCGAGGATGAGCTGCTGGTAGAGCGAATTCAGGGCGATCCCGGTCATGGGCGCTGTCTCCGCGGTCTCCCGCGCTCAGCCGAAGACGGCCTTCACGCGGCCGAGTCCCTGCACGAGCCGGTCCACGTCTTCGGTGCCGTTGTAGAGGTAGAAGGACGCACGCGAGGTGGCCGGAACGCCGAAGTGCTTCATGACCAGCTGGGCGCAGTGGTGACCCGCCCGCACCGCCACCCCTTCCGCGTCCAGGACGGTCGCGACGTCGTGGGCGTGGGCGCGGTCGAGCAGGAACGAGACCACCCCGCACCGCTCGGCGGCGGGGGGACCGAAGAGGCGGATGCCGTCGACGGACGCCATCCGCTCGAGCGCGTACTCGAGCACGGTGCGCTCCTGCTCGGCGAGCGCGGCGTGGCCGACGCCGGCCAAGTAGTCGACGGCCGCCCCCATCCCCACCGCCCCGGCCACGTTGGGGGTGCCGGCCTCGAACTTGTAGGGCACCTCGGCCCAGGTGCTTCGGTCGCGCTCCACCTGCGAGATCATCTCGCCGCCGCCTTGGTAGGGCTCCATCCGCTCGAGCAGCTCGCGTCGTCCCCAAAGCGCGCCGATCCCGGTGGGGCCGCACATCTTGTGCCCCGAGACGGCGTAGAAGTCGCACCCGAGCGCTGCCACGTCGATGGGCAGGTGGGGGGCCGCCTGCGCGCCGTCCACCAGCAGGAGGGCGCCGCCGGCGTGGACTCGTTCGGCGATTTCCGCCACCGGATTGACCGTCCCCAGCGCGTTGGAAACGTGGGAGAGCGCCACCATGCGCGTGCGCGGCGAGAGGGTTTCCGGCAGTTGGTCGAGGCGGAGTCGTCCGGCCTCGTCGAGTTCCAGGTAGCGCAGGCGGGCCCCGGCGCGGGCGGCGGCGAGCTGCCACGGGACCAAGTTGGAGTGGTGCTCCTGGGTGGAGAGCACGATCTCGTCGCCCTCGCGCAGAAAGGTCCGGCTCCAGGCGCTGGCCACCAAGTTGATCGCCTCGGTGGTGCCGCGCGTCCAGATCACCTCGGCCGGATCGGCGGCCCCCAGAAATCGGGCCACCTTGCGGCGCGCGCGCTCGTAGGCCTCGGTCGCCCGCCGCGCCAGCTCGTGGAGGCCTCGGTGGACGTTGGCGTGGTCGCGGCGGTAGTAGCGGGCGACCGCGTCGACGACCGCGTCGGGTTTCTGGGTGGAGGCGGCGTTGTCCAAGTACACCAGCGGCGCGCCGTTGACCTCCTGCCGCAGGGCCGGGAAGTCGCGCCGGACCTGCGCGGCGAACGCGTCCGCGCGCGCGCGCCGGTCGTCGGCGCGCGTTCGATCCGCCGCCGCGACGCTCACGGATCCGCCAGCACGAACACCGCCGCGTCCCGTACCTCGGTCGGGTAGGAGCGGACCGATCGGATGGCGGGCAGGCAACGCGGGCGCCCGCTGGCGACGTCGAAACGGGCGCCGTGGTAGGCGCATTCGATCTGGTCGCCCGCCAATTTCCCGTCGGAGAGGGGGTAGTTGGCGTGGGAGCAACGGTCGCGCAGAGCGTAGAAGGCGCCCGCCACGTTGGCCAGCACCACCGGGGTGTCCCCGGCCATCGCCGCACGCAGGGATCCCGGCGGGCACGAGCCCGCCTCCGCCACGCGATGCCACACCGGCTTCTTCCCGAGCATCGGTCGTCTTCCTAGCGGCTAGTGGGCACGGAGCTTTTCCTCGATGGCGCGCGTCACCTTCTCGGTCACGCTTCCCGGCGGACGCCGCTGCAGCACGTCCTGCAGAAACCCGCGCACCGCCAGGCGTTCCGCCCGTTGCCGGGACAGCCCCCGGCTCTGAAGATAGAAGAGCGTCTCCTCGTCCAGCTGGCCCACCGTGGCGCCGTGGGAGCAGCGCACGTCGTCGGCTTCGATCTCGAGGTTGGGCAACGCGTGCGCCGAAGCTTTCTCGGAGAGCAGGAGGTTGCGGTTGGTCTGGTAGGCGTCGGTGCGCTGGGCGCCGGGGGCGACCCGCACGACGCCGCGGAACACCGAACCCGAGGCGTCGTCCATCGCTCCCTTGTAGAGCAGATCGCTGGTGGCGTGGGGCGCCGAGTGGTTCTGGCTGGTGTTGTGATCGAAGTGCTGGTCTCCGTTGCCGAAGTAGAGGCCCAGGATGTGGCTTTGGGCTCCGGGCGCGGCCAGCTCCGAGTTCAGGTCCAGGCGCGCTACGCTCGCCCCCAGGGTCGCGTGCAGCGAATCCGTGCGCGCGTCGCGTCCGATCAGCGAGCGGTACAGCGCCATGTGGAACGCGCCCGTCCCCATCCGTTGCACGGAAGCGTAGTGGGTGACGCTGTCGTCCCCGCCCAGGATCTCGGTCGCGGACAGGAAGAAGGTCCGCTCCCCGAAGTTCGGCGAGAGGGTCTCCTCCACCACCGAGAGCGCGGATCCGGCCTCGCCCACCACCAGCGTGCGGGTGAAGTGGGCGGCCGCCGGATCGGAGACCCAGCGGGTGATGCGCACGGGCAGGGAAAGCGTCGCGCCGCGCGGCACGAACAGCACGCAGCCGTCGGTCCAGAGCGCCGCGTTGAGCGCGGCGAATTTCCCCCGGTGCGCGGGGAGGGCCCGGACGGCCAGATGCTCGCGCAGCAGGTCGCCGTGGGTGCGGACCGCCTCCCGGAGCGAGGTCAGAACCACGCCCTGGGCCGCGGCCTCGGGGACGAGATCGCTGTGCACCACCCGCCCGTCGATCTCGACGACGTGCCCGGCGGCGTCCCAATCCTCGCGCATGGCCTGGACCAGCTCGGGCGGATAGGCGTCGGGGGAGACCCGGCCGCCCCCGGCGGACGCGGGGCGAAGCGCGTCCAAGTCGAGAGTGCGCGACAGGTCGGTGTAGCGCCACTCCTCGAGCCGGGTCGTGGGGAGGGGCGTCCGCTCGTACGCTTCCCAGGCCAGCCTCCGCCGCTCCGCCAGCCAGTCCGGCTCGGCGGTCGCCAAACGCTCCACGGCCGCCGCGTCGATGGCGGCCGTCACTCCCTCCGGGGCTCCCTTGGCGGGAGCCCGTGTCGTCGATGCCTGGGACATGACCTCGCTTCCATGCTCGCCCCGCCCTCGGAGGGGCGCGGACGTGGTGTCGTCCGTGATCCCGCCGCTCCGGTTATCCCACCGACCCTTCCATCTCCAGCTCGATGAGTCGGTTCAGCTCCACCGCGTACTCGAGGGGCAACTGCCGGGCGATGGGCTCGATGAAGCCGCGCACGATCAGCGCGATGGCCTCCTCCTCCGTCATTCCCCGGCTCATCAGGTAGAAGATCTGCTCCTCGCCCACCTTGGAGACGCGAGCCTCGTGCCCGACCGTGGACCGGTTCTCGTCGATTTCGATGTAGGGATAGGTGTCCGTGCGCGCCGCTTCGTCGATGAGCAGAGCGTCGCACTCCACGTTCGACTTGGCGTCGGCGGATCCTTCGTAAATCTTGCACAGTCCCCGGTAGCTCGCGCGTCCGCTCCCCTTGGAAATGGACTTGGAGACGATCGAGGAGGTCGTGCGGGGCGCGGCGTGGACCACCTTGCCGCCGGTGTCCTGGTGCTGGCCGTCGCCCGCGTAGGCGATCGACAGGATCGACCCGTGCGCCCGCTCGCCCAACAGGAAGCACGAGGGGTACTTCATGGTGAGCTTCGAGCCCAGGTTTCCGTCCAACCACTCCATGGTCGCGTTCTCGTGCACCAGCGAGCGCTGGGTCACGAGATTGTACATGTTGTTGGACCAGTTCTGGATGGTGGTGTAGCGGAAGTGCGCGCCCGGCTTGACCACGATCTCGATCACCCCGGAGTGGAACGATTCGGTCGAGTAGACCGGGGCGGTGCATCCTTCGATGTAGTGGGCGCGCGAGCCCTCGTCGGCGATGATGAGGGTGCGCTCGAACTGACCCATCTGCTCCTGGTTCACCCGGAAGTACGCCTGCAACGGGGTCTCGAGCTCGACGCCGGGCGGGATGTAGACGAAGGACCCCCCGGACCAGACGGCCGAATTCATGGCGGCGAACTTGTTGTCGCCCGGGGGCACCACGGTGGCGAAGTGTTCGCGGAAGAGTTCCGGGTGGTTGCGCAACCCGTCCTCGATGGAGTCGAAGACGACGCCCTGGGCCTCCCATTCCTCCTTGAGGGAATGGTAGACCATTTCCGACTCGTACTGGGCCCCGACCCCGGCCAGGACCTCCCGCTCGGCCTCGGGGATCCCCAGGCGGTCGAAGGTCTCCTTGATGTTGGCCGGGACGTCGTCCCACGAGCGCTCCATGCGCTCCTGGGGACGCACGTAGAAGAAGATGTCGCCCAGGACGGACTCGAGCTGCGAGAGGTCCCCGCCCCAGGTCGGCATCGGCTTGGCGTCGTAGGTGGCGAGCGCCTCGAGGCGGAAGTCGAGCATCCATTCGGGCTCGCCCTTCTGCGCGGAGATCTCGCGCACGACCTTCTCGTTCAGGCCGCGCCCGCTGCGGAAGACGGGCTCGTCCTCGGTGATGAAATGGTACTTGTAGTCGTCGAGACCGATGTCGCGTACGGCTTCGTTGGTGGGCATGGTCCGGTCCTCGGGGGGGGGTGAGCGTCCGCCGGAGCGCGGCTAGGCGGCGGAGGCGGACGAAGGCGGCTTCCGGTACTCGCGGTAGCCGCCTTCTTCCAGGCTGAGCGCGACTTCCGGGCCTCCGGAACGAACGATGCGCCCGTCCACGATGACGTGAACGAAGTCGGGCCGGATGTAGTTGAGCAGCCGCTGGTAGTGCGTGATCAGCAGCACGGCCATGGCGGGCCGCTCCTTCCGCAGGGCGTTGACCCCGCGCGCCACGACCTTGAGCGCGTCGATGTCCAGGCCGGAGTCGGTTTCGTCCATGACGGCCAGGGCCGGCTCCAGCATCGCCATCTGCAGGATCTCGTTGCGCTTCTTCTCGCCTCCGCTGAAGCCGTCGTTGACCGCGCGCTCGGCGAAGGAGGGCGGCATCTCGAGCAACTCCATGCGCTCCAGCAGGATGTCCTGGAAGTCGAACAGGTCGAGTTCGTCGCCGTCCTCCAGGCGCGCCTGCAGGGCGGTGCGCAGGAAGTTGGCGATGGAGACTCCGGGGATGGCGAGGGGATACTGGAACGCCATGAAGACGCCGGCCCGGGCGCGCTCGTCGGGTTCGAGCTCCAGCAGATCCCGGCCTTCGAAGAAGGCGCCGCCGCCGGTCGCCTCGTAGCCGGGATGGCCGGAGAGCACCTTGGCCAGCGTGCTCTTGCCGGACCCGTTGGGGCCCATGACGGCGTGTATTTCGCCGGGGCGAATCTCCAGGTCGACGCCCTTGAGGATTTCGATTTCCTCGTCGGCGACCTTGGCTCGCAGCCCGGCGGTCCTGAGAACGGGTGAGTCGCTCATGGGAAGCGGCGCGTCCGGGGATGTCGGTCCCGCGCGGGACGCGGGGCCGGAAGGTGGGGACGGGGCGGGACCCGTCTAATCAAGAATGATTCTCCGTTTCAGAAATCTAGGAGCGGGCGTCCGGGGGGTCAAGCGGCTCGGAGGCGTCCTCTTCCCGTGCGCCGGCCGGAGTCGGCGCGTCCGCCCGATTCCACCGGGAAGCCGCCGTTCGTCTCCGAACGCGGGGCGTCGGCGCGGAGGCCGACCCTCGCCGAGGCCGACGCGACGCCGCCCGGTGCCGAGGCCTTTTTTCCGTGCCGTGCAGCGGGTGCCGACGCGAGTTCTCCCCGCAGGTCTGTCCGCCCGCCCGGGGCGGGACGCTCGAGGGCGCTTCATCGCGCAGGTCCCGAGGACAGGTCGGAGAGCGCTTGCGCGAGCGTCTCGATTTCGACCCGCGTGTTGTAGTAGTGGGGGGAGACGCGCAGGGTGCTCTCGACCCCCTTGGCGTCCATGTCGAGCAGGGCGTACCCGCGGGGCGTCGCGGAGGCGTTGACGCCTCGCCCGCGCAGCTCGCGGACCAGCTCGGCGGGGTCGGCGCCCGCCACGCGCACCGAGACGATGGCCGACCGGAGTCGGCCCCGGTCGAGGACGGTCGCGCCGTCCAGCGCGCCCAGCGCGTCGCGCGCGAAGTCCGCCAGCGCCCATGCGCGCGCGCGGATGCGCTCCAGTCCCAACCGGGTCGCGTAGCGCGCCGCTTCGCCGACGGCCAGCACCAGCGCGTAGGCGAATTCCCAGTTCTCGAAGCGGCTGGCGTCCGGGGCGGGCTGGTACAGGTCCGCGTCGATCCAGTGGGCGCCCCGCAGGTCCGGAAGAAGGGGCTCGAGCCCCAGCTCCAGAGCGCGGTCCGAGACGTAGAGGAAGCCCGCGCCGCGCGGTCCGCGCAGGAACTTGCGGGCGGTGGCCGAGAGGAAGTCGCAGCCGATGGCGCGGACGTCCACCGGCATCTGCCCCACCGACTGGCAGGCGTCGACCAGGTACAGGACGCCGCGTTCGCGGCAGATCCGCCCCACCTCCTCGATCGGCTGCACCAGCCCGGAGTTGGTGGGCAGGTGAGTGAGCGCGACCAAGCGCGCGCCCCGGCGGCGGACGATGCGCGCGACCGCAGCCGGGTCGACGCCTCCCTCGGGCAGGTCGGGCGCCCGGACCACCTCCACCCCCAGGCGGGCTTGCAGCGACAGGTAGGCGATCTGGTTGGAGACGTAGTCGTTCGCGCTGGTGACCAGCACGTCTCCCCGTCGGAAGGGGACGCACGAGAGCGCCTGGCCGAAGGCGGCGGTGGCGTTCTCGACGAAGGCGACGTTGCCGGGCGCCGCGCCGAGCAGCTCGGCGACGGCGTCGTAGGCGTCGGCGATCCGGTCGGCGCGCGCGTCGGCGGCCTCGTAGCCGCCGATGCGCGCCTCGAGCTCCAGGTGCTCGCGCGCGGCGCGCACCACGGGCGCCGACATGAGAGCGGCGCCCGCGTTGTTCAGGTGGACCCGTTCCCGGCAGCCGGGAGTGTCCGCGCGCAGCCGGGCGACGTCCAGGGGGGCCCGATCTCGGGGCGTCATCGGAAGAGCC
Organism: Longimicrobiales bacterium; assembly: GCA_965115885.1. GTDB lineage: Bacteria > Gemmatimonadota > Gemmatimonadetes > Longimicrobiales > Gaopeijiaceae > BD2-11. Next base: position 3,529,606 of record OZ220479.1, on the reverse strand, counting down.
CCTTCGGCGCGCCTAGCGCTCGGAGCCGTCCGATACCGCCCGCTCCGCCTTCGCCTGTCGCACCATCTCTCGGACGTCCGCCAGCAGCCGCCGGGCGTCGTAGACGATGCCGTCCTTGATCGTGTAGACGATGCCGCCGACGCGCCCGGGCTCCCCGGTCTCGTCGTCCAGCTTCGGGGCGCCGTTGCCGTACAGCACCTTGAGGTTCTCGATCGGGTTCTCGTCGACCAGGACCAGGTCGGCGCGGGTGTTCGGGCGGACGATGCCGAAGTCCGGGCGCGCGTCGTCGCGCTTGGCGAGCATTCGGGCCGGATGGAGGGTCGCGGCGCGGATCACCTCGAGGGGATGGAAGCCCGCCTCGCGCAGCAGCTCGAATTCGCGAATGTAGTCGAAGCCGTACAGCTTGTAGATGAATCCCGAGTCCGATCCCGTGGTCACGATCCCGCCGGCGTTCTTGTAGTCGTTGAGGAAGTGCATCCACTTCCGGTAGAACCTGCGCCAGTGGTACTCGTCCTCGGTGGTCCAGTAGAACCAGTAGGAGCCGTGCGCCCGTCGGCTGGGCCGGTAGAAGTCCTCCTGCGACGGGAGCGTGTACTCGTCGTGGAAGTCCGCCTCGCGGGCGCGCATGACGTCGCGGCTGGCCTCGTAGATGGTCATGGTCGGGTCGAGCCCGAAGCCCAGCTCCAGGAACTCGTCGATGAGCGCCTTCCACCGCTCGCTTCCGGGCTCGGCGGTCTGGTACCAGAGACGTCCCACGTTGCCGAAGCGGTGCTGCTCGTCGTTGTAGTTGTAGTCGAGGGGCCAGTCCTGGACCGAGTGGTCGGTGAGCATGGACTCCATGAGGCCGTAGTAGTGCGTCATCATGTCCAGCCCGATGCGCGCCGCGTCGATCGCGGTCATGCGGGCCATGCCCATCTGGTCGAGGTGGGCGACGGTCTCCAGGTCGAAGCGGTGCGCCTCGTCGATGAGCGCGGCCATGATCTCCGGGTCGTAGGCGCCCAGCTTGAGCCCGTCGATGGTCTGGCCCTCCACTTCCTGGGACGCGGCCCAGCGCACCCACTCGCGCGCGACTTCGGGCGTGAGGATGAGGCGTCCGTCCCAGCCCCGACCGCTCCCGGGCCGCACGTACGAGTACATGTGAGGCGCGACGATGCTGTTTTCGGCCGCCTTCGCCTTCTCGCGCAACTGCCACTCGAACTCCCCGTGGGGCACGCCGCGCGAAGTGGTGATCCCGTGTCCCAGCCAGAGCTTGTAGACGTATTCGCCCTGCGGAGCCTTGGGGACGCCCCCGGTGTGGGCGTGCATGTCCACGAAGCCGGGGAGCAGGAACATCCCCTCGCCGTCGATCTCGTGATCGCCCGCGGCCGGTCGGCGCCCTTCGTCGATCTCCACCAGCGGGAACCCCACCGACGCCACCTCTACGATGCGGTCGTTCTCGACGACCACGTCCATCGGCCCCCGGGGCGGCGAGCCGGTGCCGTCGATCACCGTGACCCCGCGGATGACCATCCGGTCGAAGGGACCCCGACCCTCGTCGGCGCCGCGCGGGGTGGTGGGCTCCATCTGGGACTGCGCGGGCGCGGGAAGCAGGGCGGCGGCGAGCGCGCAGGCCAGCGGGACGAACGGGAAGCCTCGGGACGGCCGACGATTCGGCATGGGGGTTCCTCCGTAACGGTTCTCACGGTCCGGTGCGGGGAGGAAATCTAGGGAATGGGCGGGTGTGCGGCGACCGGGGGTTGTTCCCGTCGACTCGAGGTCGCCATTTTGGGGACCCCTGCGGGATCCGCTCGCACGAGGCGGGCGTCGTTCCGGGGGGGCGACGTCGCCGTCCCGTTCGGGACATGGACAGGAACCTCCGCCGCATGGGTCGACGTTGGGACGCGAGAGACGATTCGCTCACGCTCGCGACGGTGCCGCTCCGGCTCCGGGCAGACGGTTGCCGAAGGCCTTCGAGGGAACGAGCGAGGGAGGGGGCGGACGGGAAGGTCTGCCGAAGCCGGGGGGGCGGGTCCGGCGCCCGCTGCCTCGCCCCGGAGGGCGGCCGCCGGACGGTTGCGGTCTCGTGCCGTGACGCGCGCCGAGCGGGAAGCCCGCCGGGAAGCCGCGCGACTCCGCGCGGAGATCGCGCGTCACGACCGCCTCTACTACGTGGAGCATCGGCCGGAGATCTCGGACGGCGCCTACGACGAGCTGTACCGGGCGCTTCAGGCCGTCGAAGAGGCGTTTCCGCACCTCCGGACGCCCGATTCGCCCACCCGGCGGGTCGGGGCGGATCCGCTCTCCGAACTCCCCGTGGTGCGGCACGTGGCGCCGATGCTCTCGCTCGATTCGTCGGAGGCGCCCGGGGACCTGCGCCGCTTCGACGAACGCGTGCGCAAGGCGGTGCAGGGTCCGGTCGAGTATCTGGCGGAGCCCAAGCTGGACGGCTCGTCGCTCGAGCTGGTGTACGTGGACGGGGTGCTGGACCGCGCCGTCACCCGCGGCAACGGGACGGAGGGCGAGGGCGTGACCGAGAACGCGCGCACCGTCCCTTCGGTGCCGTTGCGGTTGCGGTCGGGAGGGGGGGCGGACGTGCGCGCGCCCGACGGCGGCCGGGAAGCGGTCGGCGTCCCTTCCCTTCTCTCCGTGCGGGGCGAGGTGCTCATGCGTCTCTCCGCCTTCGAGGAGCTGAACCGGACCCGGGTGGAATCCGGTCTCGATCCCTACGCCAACCCGCGCAACGCGTCCGCCGGGGCGCTCCGCCAGCTGGACTCGCGCGTCGCCCGCACCCGGCCGCTCGAGTTCTTCGCCTACGACGTTCTGGCCGTCGAGGGAGTCGCCTTCGAAACCGACGAGGAGACGGTGGAAGCGCTGCGCGGCTGGGGCTTCGGGGTGCCGGACCGTATCCGCAAGGTGGCCGACGTCGAGGAGGCCGTCGCCTATCGCGCCGAGTTCGCGCGGGACAGAAACGATCTCGACTTCGAAATCGACGGGATCGTGCTCAAGCTCGACGCGCTGGCCCCGCGAGCGGCCCTGGGGAGCACGGCGCACCATCCGCGCTGGGCGTTCGCCTTCAAGTTCGCGCCCCGGCAGGAGGTGACCCGCCTGGAGCGCATCGCGGTGCAGGTGAGCCGGACGGGCAAGCTCACTCCGGTCGCGCTGCTGCGCCCGGTGGAGGTCGGCGGCGTGACGGTGTCGCGCGCCTCCCTGCACAACCCCGAGGAACTCGGCCGCAAGGACGTGCGCGAGGGCGATTTGGTGCGCGTCCAGCGCGCCGGGGACGTCATCCCCCAAGTGGTCGAACGGGTGGAGGAGTTCGGCCGGTCGCGCGCCCGGGCGTTCCGCATGCCCGGCGAATGCCCGCGGTGCGGGGCGGCGGTGGAGGAGGAAGGCCCGTTCGTCGCGTGTTCCAACCGCCTGGGCTGTCCCGCGCAGCTGGAGCGCGCCATCGAGCACTTCGCCTCCCGGGCCGGGCTCGACATCGAGGGGCTGGGCTCGGAGACGGTCGCGTTGCTGGTCGGCCGGGGGCTGGTGCGTCGGCCGGCCGATCTCTTCGACCTCGTCCCCGGCGACCTGCTCGAACTCGACGGCTTCGCGGAGACCCGCGCGGAGAAGCTGGCGAAGGCGATCGGGGACGCGAGGAAGACCGAGCTGGCGCGCTTCGTCTACGGACTGGGCATCCCCGAGGTGGGGACCGCGGTGGCCCGCGTGCTGGCGGCGGAGTTCCGCGACCTCGAGGCCCTGCGCGCGGCGACCGCGGAGCGGCTCGAGGAGGTGGAGGGGATCGGGCCCGTCATGGCGGAGAAGATCACCGCGTTCTTCGGCGACGCCGCCCGGGCGAAATCCCTCGACGCCATCCTCTCCAAGGGGTTCGAGCTCGCTCCCCCGCCCGAGCGGGAGACCCGGGCGCTGGAGGGAAGGAGTTTCGTTTTCACCGGGCGCCTGGATTCGATCGCGCGCTCGGAGGCCAAGGAGCGCGTCGAGAGCCTGGGCGGGCGCGTGGTCTCTTCCGTCAGTTCCGCCACGGGCTACTTGGTGCGAGGAGAACGTCCGGGATCCAAGGCGAAGCGGGCGGAGGAGCTGGGCGTCCCGGTGCTGGACGAGAAAGCGTTCCTGGAGTTGCTCGAGGAATGAGGAATGGGGACGGCCTCGGGGAAGCGCCGCCCGGCGCCGCGTTCCCGATGCGCGATTCCGGCCTCGCGGCTATCGTTGGCGCATGAGACTGCGGAACGAAACCCGCCGCCGCTTTGCGGCGCGCCCCGGGTAACCGGATTGCTGCTCCCGGCGCTCGGGCTGTTCGGCGGGGTGATCGGCCTCTACCTGGGCGCGCACTGGCTCGTTTTCGGGGCGGCCGGCTTGGGCAGAACGCTGGGCGCGCGGCCCATCGTGGTCGGTCTGACCGTCGTCTCGTTGGGCACCTCCGCGCCCGAACTCGTGGTCTGCGTGCTGGCCGCCGCGGGAGGGAGCTCGGACCTGGCGGTCGGGAACGTCCTGGGCTCGAACCTCGCCAACATCGGCCTGATCCTCGGGGTCACCGCCATCGTTCAGCCGCTCGGCGTCCACCGGCGCATGGTGGCGCGCGAGATCCCGGCCATGCTCCTGATCACCCTGGTGGTCTACCTCCTGATCGAGGACCGGGTCGCGTCCCGGATCGACGGAGGGATCCTCCTGACCGCCCTCGCGGTCTACCTGGGCTTCCTGTTGCGTTCGGCTCGACACGAAACCCCCGAAATACTCAGGGAGTTCGAGGCGTTCACCACGGAGGAAACGCGGGCCGTGCCCGGACCCGTGGCGAAGAACGTCCTCCAGGTCGTCGTGGGATCGGGCCTTCTGGTGCTGGGCGGAAGGCTGATCGTCGTCAGCGCCGTCGACATCGCCACGGGGATGGGGGTCTCCGAGTTGCTCATCGGAGGAACCGTGGTCGCCGTGGGCACCTCGTTGCCCGAGCTCGCGACCTCGGTGGTCGCGGCCACGCGCAACGAGGCCGACATCGCGGTCGGCAACGTGATCGGATCCAACATCTTCAACCTCACCGCGGTACTGGGCGCGGCCGCGCTCGCCGAGCCGCTCGCGATCCCTTCCGCAGTGCTGGGCCGCGAATTCCTGGCGGTGGTCGCGTTGTCCGTGCTGGTGCTTCCCGTGGCGGCGAGCGCGCTCAAGGTGCGGCGCTGGGAGGGCATCGTTCTGCTGTCGGGCTACGCCGCGTGCTGGCAGTGGCTGGCGTAAGATTTCAGCCCAGAGGGGACGACGGTTCCTGGAAGAAGCCCGTTTTCGGCGGATCCCGATGCATGGAGTTCGGGTTGAAGGGTGCAGGGCTTCGGACGGGAGGGCGGCGTCGGTCGCCGAGCGTCCGGGAGAGAGAACCGAAACGCATCCGGTCCGCCGCTTCGGCCTCGGCGCTCCGCACCCTCGTCGGCATGTCTCCCGGACCGTCTTTCGCATCGCGGGACCTGCCGCGCACGGCTCCTGCCCCGGTGCCCATCGAACGTTCGGTCCAGCCACTTCCGTCCCGGAGCGATGGAGAATGAACAAAACGACGGTGGAATCCGCCATCGCCCGGTGGCGGGACGGCGAACTCGTCTCCGACGAGCTGGCGGAGAAGCTGAGGGCCGAGCACGCGCGCAACCAGCGGCGCGACCGGCGCCGGTTCCTGCAGTACGCCCTTTCGGCGACCGCCGGCATCCTGCTGGTGATCGCGGCGGTCGCCTTCTTCGCTTGGTCCTGGCCCGAAATGGGGCCCGGCGCGCGCAGCTTCGTGATCGCCGGGGCCGGGATCGCGATCCTGCTGCTGGGCATGCGCCTCGAGGCTCGCGGGCGCCATCTGCCGGTGACCTACGCGCTCCAGACCAGCGGTCTGGCCATGCTCCTGGCCGCGTACGCGTACTCCGCGGAGGCCTGGGGCAACGCGACCGCGGGGGGCGTCGCGGCCGGATCGCTCGCGCTGGCCACGCCCGCCGCGGTCCTTCCGGTCTTCGTGCGCCGCAATCCGGTCATGCCGGCGGTGGGGACGGCGCTCGGCTACGGCTTTCTGGCGGTTTTTCTCTTCCGGGTCTTCGATCTGGACCCCGACTCCGTCGTATGGATTCTCGACGGAGCGTTGCTGGCGACGTTGGCGGCGCTGGGGGTCCTGCTGCGCGTCGGCCGCGCCGGGGCCGTCTCGCGCCGCGCGCTCCACGCCTTCGCGGTCAGCCTCTACGCCGGCTATCCGATGGTCGCCATGACGGCGGCCGGCCCGCTCGAACTGGGAGACGACGTCGTTCTCGCCCTCGACGCCTGGCTCCTGCTGGTGACGGCGCTCGCGCTCTGGGGCATCCATCGCGCGCCGCCGACGTTGCGGAGCGCCCGCTACCGCTGGCACGTCGCGGCGTCGGTCCTGCTCGCCATCCCGCTCGGGTTCGCGACCGCGCTCGAGACGTACGACCTGCCGCCGATGGGAGCCGCGGCCGTGGTGGCCGGGGCCGGGGCGTGCGGGCTCTGGTACGGCCTGCGCAGCGGCGCCCGGGCGCTCGTGCCGTGTTCGTGCGCCACCGTCGTGAGCGCCGCCTGGTATTTGGCCGTCGACGCGAGCGGCCGTCTGGGCACGGTGCTGGCGCTGGCGTTCACCGCGGCGCTGTTCTTCTGGGTGGCCACGCGTTCGGGGCGGAGGAGCGAGACGTGACGGGGGCGCGAACGACAAACGAGGAGGAAGCCCGCATGCTGGGACTGGACTTGAGCGGACGGCGCGCGTTCGTCGCCGGGGTCGCGGACGACCGGGGGTACGGCTGGGCCATCGCCCGGGCGATGGCGGCTGCCGGCGCAACGATTTGCCTGGGCACTTGGCCGCCGGTGCTGCGCATCTTCCGGACGAATTTGAAGAGGGGAAGGCTGGACCGCTCGCTCCCGGGCGGAGGCGAACTCGAGATCGAGAGGATCTATCCCCTCGACGCGCTCTTCGACACGCCGGAGGACGTTCCCGCGCACTACCGGGAGGACAAACGCTACCGCGCGGTCGCCGAATACAGCGTCCAAGAGGTCGCGGACGCCCTTCGCGCCGATTTCGGGGACGGGTGTCTGGACATCCTCGTGCACTCCCTCGCCAACGGTCCCGAAGTGCGCAAGCCGCTGATCGAGACCAGCCGCGCCGGCTACCTCGCCGCGATCAGCGCCAGCTCCTACTCGCTCGTGAGCATGGTCCAGCGCTTCGGTCCCCTCGTGCGGCCGGGCGCGGCGGCGGTCTCGCTGAGCTACTTGGCTTCCGAGCGGGTCGTTCCCGGGTACGGCGGCGGAATGAGCGCGGCCAAGGCGGCGCTGGAGAGCGACACCCGCGTCCTCGCCTTCGAGGCGGGGAGGAGGTGGGGGATGCGCGTGAACGCCATCAGCGCCGGTCCGCTGCCCAGTCGGGCGGCGTCCGCCATCGGGACGATCGACCGCATGGTCGAGTACTATCGGGTCAACGCGGCGTTGCCGGAGGTGAACACGGCCGACGACGTGGCCCACGCGGCCGCCTTCCTGTGCTCGCCGCTGGGGGCGGGGATCACCGGCGCGACCCTCCACGTGGACAAGGGCTACCACGTCATGGGGATCGCGGCGGAGCCGCAGCTGTAGAGGCGGTGCCCGGGGACGGGGCGCGTTTTCCACGCCGCCCGAGCGCCGTAGCCTCCGCAGAGACCGGCGGAGGCTCCTTCGGCGAGGCCCCGCCGCTCGTCCGGGTCGCGCCGCCGGGACCGCGCTCGCGGGCGCTCGGAAAGCGATTGCGACGGGCCGAGTCCCGCAACGTCACCTTCGTCGGCGATCGCTTCCCGGTCTTCTGGGAGGAGGCGCTGGGGGCGAACGTGCGCGACGTCGACGGCAACGTCTACGTCGACCTCACCGGCGCCTTCGGGGTCGCCTTCGCCGGCCACCGCCATCCGCGGATCATGGCTGCGGCGGTCGGCCAGCAACGTCGGCTCGCGCACGGCATGGGCGACGTCCATCCCCCGGCGGCCAAGGTCGAACTGCTGGAGCGGCTGGTCGGGCTCGCGCCCTGGCCGGAGGCGCGCGCCGTGCTGGCCTCGGCGGGGTCGGAGTCTGTGGAAATCGCGTTGAAAACCGCCGAATTGCGCACGGACAAGCCGGGCGTGCTGGCCTTCGAGGGCGGATACCACGGCCTCACCCTGGGCGCCCTGGCCGCCACCCACCGCGCCGACTTCCGCGCGCCCTTCCGCAGGCGCCTGTACGGCGGCGTGACGTTCGCTCCGTTCCCGGTCCGCCCCGAAGAGGCGTCGGCGAGCCTCGCCGCGTGCGCGCGCGCCTTCGAGGAGGGCGTTCCGGGCGGCGCCGCGGTCGGCGCGGTGCTGGTGGAGCCGGTGCAGGGGCGCGGCGGCGTGCGCGTTCCGCCCCCCGGATTCTTCCCGGAGCTGTGCGCCCTCGCACGGCGGCACGGCGCGGTGGTGGTCGCCGACGAGGTGTTCACCGGCCTCGGTCGTTGCGGGGCCATGTTCGCCGGACCCGGCCTCGGGCTCGACGCGGATCTCGTCTGCCTGGGCAAGGCGCTGGGGGGCGGATTCCCCCTGAGCGCGTGCCTCGGGGCGAGGGAGGTTTTCGACGCGTGGCCCGAGTCCGCCGGCGAGGCTCTGCACACGAGCACCTTCCTCGGGCACCCGGTCGCGTGCGCCGCGTCGCTCGCCTTCCTGGATCTGGTGGAGTCGAATCGGCTCGACCGGCGCGCGGCCCGCATGGGGGACTTCCTCGTCGCCCGCCTGCGCGAACGGCTGGAGGGCGTCGCGCGCGTGAAAGAGGTGCGAGGGCTCGGGTTGCTCGTCGGGATCGAGCTCGCGCGGCCCGGCGCGGGCTCGATCGTCGCCGCGCGGTCGCTCGCGCACGGCGTCCTGGCGCTGCCTGCGGGGGAGCGGGGTCGGGTGATCGAGCTGACTCCTGCCGCGACCCTGTCGCGCGAACTCATGGACCAAGCGCTGGACCTGTTGGTCCGCGCCGTCGTCGGACGGTCGCGCTAGGCCGAAGCGCAAGCGCGATCCATCTTCCTCCCCCTGGCGGCCGTCGGCCCCGAAGCGACCCCCTCCCGATCCCCGCCGCTCGCTCGCCCGCGTCCGCCCCGTCGCGGGAAAGCGTCGCCATGTCGCTCCGGATTCCCGCCAGCGCCCGCGGCCAGCGCACCTTCCGACGGAAGCTCGCCACGCGGCCTCCGAACGAGAGCGCACGGCGCGCCGAACCCGGCCCCGGACGCCCATGCCGTTCGCCGCCGCCCGGTTCCCTTGCGTCCGCACCGTGTCCGAGACGCCGAACGCGAGCTTCTCCCCCCGCAGGCGTCGGCCGCGGGTTCGCGCCTGGGAAAAGGACCGCTCGTCGCCCCGGACTTCGGGGGATCGTTCGCCGTCCGTCGGGAACCGGGGGTTGATCTCGCGCGGGGGCGGACGGTACCTTACCGACCCTTGGCAAGGACGCCCCCATCGTCTAGTGGCCTAGGATACTTGGTTCTCAGCCAAGAGACCGGGGTTCGACTCCCCGTGGGGGTACTCGCGGAACGCGGGCCGTCGCCTTCGGGCGCGGCCCGGGTTCCGTTCCGGCCGCTTAGCTCAGTTGGCAGAGCACTACGCTCACATCGTAGGGGTCGCTGGTTCGAGTCCAGCAGCGGCCACTCCCCTTCCCTACCCCGCGCGGCGCCTCCTCGTCTCCGCGGGCTCCGGCCGGATTCCCGGCTTCCACGCGGTCACGTACCCCGCCACCGCGCTCGCCGCCACGGAGTACGGCGAAGCCAGGTACAGCCGACCCGGCCCCGAGCGCCCCGGGAAGTTCCGGTTCTGGGAGGAGACGCTCACCTCGTCCGGCCGACGGGTGATCCCGGGTCCGGCGTTGATGCAGGCGCCGCATCCCGGTTCGACGAAGGTGGCGCCCATGCGCCGGAAAAGGTCCAGGTGGCCCCGCTCCCGGCAGTACTCGCGCACGTCCGTGGAGCCGCACTGGATGAAGCACTCCACGTCGGGGTGGACGCCCAGGCCCCAGCGGTCGCGGGCCTCGCGGAAGACCCGGGCGTACATGTCCATGTCCTCCTTCTTTCCCGCCGTGCACGAGCCCGCGTACGCGATGTCGATGCGGATGCGCTTCGGCTCGAGTTCGGCGAGCGGCACCCCGTTGCCGGGATCGTTGGGGAGCGCCGCCATGGGTCGGACGGCGGCCGCGTCGATCTCGATCACGCGCACGTAGCCGGCGTCCGGGTCGCTCCGCATGCCGCGCGCCAGCGCCTCCGCCCGCTCCCGCTCCATGCCGCGCTCGGCGACCAGGTAGTCGACGGTCTTTTCGTCCGCCGCGACCAGCCCGGTGAAGGCGCCGACTTCGGCGGCCATGTTGGTCATGGTGGCGCGCTCGTCCACCGGGAGGGCCTCCACCGCGGGACCCGCGTACTCGACGATCTGGCCGATCGCGCGTCCGTCGCGGACGTAGGGATGGCGCAGGATCTCCAGCATGTAGTCCTTCGCCGTCACTCCCTCCGCGGGCGTCCCCGAGATCACGACCTTGAAGGAGGGCGGAACCTGCACGCGCACGTCCTTGGTGATCCAGGAGTTGAAGATGGCGGTCGTGCCCACCCCGAAGGCCAGCGCCCCGATCGCCCCCGCGTGGGGCGTGTGCGAGTCCGAGCCGATGATCAGCATGCCCGGCTCCGCGTAGTCCTCCAGGATCTTGGAGTGACAGATGGCGACCGAGCCCATGCGGTGCCCCATCTGCTCCCCGTACAGCCGGACGCCCTGCTTCTCCGCGAACTCGCGCTGCTTCGCCTCCAGCCGGTTGGCGACCTCGAGCAGCCCCTCCTCGATGCGCTCCTGGCTCATCGCTTTGTGCAGGAAGGTCAGGTGGTCCCGGAAGAAGAGCACGCTGTCCGGGTCCCGCACCCTTCCCTCCGGTCCCATCTTCCGTTCGAAGAAGATGGCCGCCATGGGCGTCACGTACTCGTGCGAGAAGCGGATGTCGGTGCGGAAGAAACCGGCCTCGCCGGGCGCGATCCGGTCGACGCCCGCCTCGTCGTCGGCCGGATCCGTCACCCAGTGGCTCGCGAAGATCTTCTCCGCGAGCGTCATCGGGGGGCGCCCGGGGACCGCTCCCTTTCCGTCGCGGGAAGCGTCGTCCGCGCACGCGGGCGCCGACACCGTCGCCTTGCCCTGCAGGCGGGCCACGTTGAACTCGAAGAGCCCCCCGTACTCGATGATCTGGCGGGTGATCTCGTCCTTGCCGCGGGTGAACTCCTCGAGCCGGAGCGGCGCGCCGCGCGCGATGCGTTCCGCCACCCCGAAGTCGGTGGTGGCGAGCATCCCCAGGTTCTGGCAGTTCTCGTTGTAGATGCGCTCGATGCTCTCGCCGACGACGACCCGGATGCCGGCCATCAACTCCGCGTACGGGCTCTGTTCCCGGCTGGAGCCCTTGCCTCTCCGCTTGCCCGCCACCGAGCACACGAAGCCGCCTTCGCGCACGCTTCCGCGCTCGACCGGATACTCCTCCGCCCCGGTTTCCGCGTTCGCGGTGCGAAGTCCGAGGTAGGGGAATTCGCCCAGCGTCTCGTCGTAGAAGAAGCAGATGTGGGCGGGCGTGATCTCGTCGGTCGAGATCTGATCGCGCAGGCGCGCGCGCAACGCGTCGTCCGGTTCGAGGTCGACCCCCTCGCGGAGCTGGGCGCGCACGAGGGCGTCGTCGTCGACCAGGTACAGGACCCGGCCGCGCACGTCGAGGGTGGCGGGCCGCTTGGGCGTCGGGCGGGCGAGGAGGGGTTGGGCCATCTCCGCCTCAGCTGAAGTCGACGCCGAAGAGCACTGCGATCACGATCGCGGCCACGGCCGCCGGCGCCACGAAGCGGATGAAGAAGCGCCAGGCCCCGTAGCTGAACCAGCTCGGCTGGTTTCCGTCGACGAGCTCGCTCTCGGTCGCCTTGCGGCTCATGACCCACCCGGCCGCGAGAGTGATCGCGAGCCCGCCGGTGGGCAGCATCCAGTTGGACACGAAGTGGTCGGCGGTCTCGAACCATCCCGTCTTGTTCGCGAACACGGAGAGCGTCGAGAGGACGGGGACGTCGGAGAAGGAGAGCGCCGCGAAGATCGTGAACACGAAGACGACCGCCCCGCTTCCGACGGTCGCGCGGTGGCGGGCGACGCCCCGCTCGTCGATCACGTAGCTCACCACCACCTCCAGGAGCGAGATGGTGGAGGTGAGCGCGGCGAGCGCCACCAGCACGTAGAAGAGGGGGGCGAGCAGCGCGCCGAAGGGCACCTCGGCGTAGAAGAGTTCCGGCAACGAGATGAAGAGCATGCCCACCGTCGAGCCCCCCACCTGCTCGCTCATTCCCGCCACCGAGAAAATCACCGAGAACATGATCACGGTGGCGACCAGCGCGATCAGGGTGTCGAGGGCGACGATCAGCGCCGACGCCTTCACGATGGACTGGTGGCGCGCGATGTAGGAGCCGTAGGTGATCATCGCGCCCATGCCCAGCGAGAGCGTGAAGAAGGAGTGTCCGAGCGCCTCCAGCACCGACTCCGCCTCCAGCTCCGAGAAGTTGGGCCGGAAGACGAAGCGCAGCGCCTCGCCCGATCCGCTCATTCCCAGGGCGCTGACCAGGAGGAGGACCAGGATCCCGAAGAGGATGGGAAGAAAGGTGCGCGCGATGCGCTCGATGCCCCGGCTGACCCCGAAGTAGACCACCGCCACGGTGCCCACGCTGAAGCCCAGGGAAAGGGCGAGCTGGAGGCCGCCGTTGCCCACCTGTTCGGCGAACACGTCGCCCGTGGACAGCTCGTTCGGAAAGCCGCCGAGCGACCACTCCACGGTGCGGGCGAAGTAGTGGAGCGACCAGCCCGCGATCACGGTGTAGTAGCTGAGCAGGACGAAGCCGCACACGACGCCCCAACCGCCCACCAGGCCCCACGCCGGGCCCGCGGCGTCCTTGAGCGCGCCGACCGCGCTCTTCTGGCTCCGCCGTCCGATCAGCAGCTCCGCCATCATGATCGGGAGTCCGACCGCGGCGATGCAGGCGAGGTAGACGAGCACGAAGGCGCCGCCGTTGTTCTCCCAGGTGATGAAAGGGAACTTCCACAGGTTGCCCAGTCCGATGGCGCTTCCTGTGGCCGCCAGGACGAATCCCAGGTTCGAGTTCCAGTGGTCGCGGTGCTCTGGCATGGCGGTCGCTCTGGGGGCTGTCGCCCTGCGTCGGGGCGGGCGTCGGGGTCGAAGTTGCCGCGGGACGGCTCTATATTGCGCCGAGTGCGCGGCCGCGCGCCAGCTCCGTTTTCCGAATCGGCGTTCGAGCGGGCGGCGCGCCCGCTCCGGCCGGGGCGCTGCGGTGTCCGGAACAGGAGGTGCTCATGAGCGGTTGGGCGGTTTGGACGGTTCGGCGTCCGGTTCGCGCGTTCGCGGCGGCGTGCTTGGCGGGCGGCCTGTCCGCGGGGTGCGGGGGCGCGCGCAGCGACTCGGCGGACGACGTCCTGCGCGTCGCGCTGCTGACCTCGGGGCCGGTGAGCGACGCCGGATGGTACGCCGGGGCCTACGAGGGGTTGCTTCTGATCGAGGAGCGGCTCGGAGCCGAGGTCAGCCATCAGCAGACCCGCTCCCCCGCCGAGTTCGACGAGGCGTTCTTCTCGTACGGCTCCTCGGGCTACGACTTGGTCTTCGCCCACGGCTTCGAGTACCAGGACGCGGCGTCGCGCGCCGGCGAGGAGTTTCCGGGGACGACCATCGTCGTCTCGAGCGGAGGGCGGATTTCGGACAACGTGCGTCCGCTGATCTTCCGCCTGGAGGAGGGGAGCTATCTCGCCGGGATGATGGCGGGCGGCCTCACCCGGGCGGGGGTGGTGGGGATGGTCGGGGGCGTGGCCATACCGCCCGCCCAGGGCACCTTCCGCGCCTTCGAGGCCGGCGCGCGCGCCGTCGACCCCGACGTCGAGGTTCTGGAGGCCTTCATCGGCAGCTGGGACGACGTGGCGGCGGCCAGGGAGGCGGCCGCGGCGCAGCTGAACCGGGGCGCCGACGTGCTGGTGCACAACACCGACGCCGCCAGCTTCGGAGTGTTCCAGGCGGTTCGGGAGGCGAACGCGGCCGCGAGCCCGGTGTGGGCCATCGGCATGAACCGGGATCAGAACGGCGTCGCTCCCGATGTCATCGCGGGGAGCGCCGCCATCGACATTCCGCGCGCCTTCGTGGACGTGGCCACCCGCTTCGCGGCCGGCACCCTGCCTCCGGGAGCGCTGGACCTGAGTCTCGACGAGGGCGTGGTGGACTTCGTCGTCAATCCGGCGGCGCTGGACCGCATCCCCGCGGAGCTGCGCGCGCGCATCGACGAGGCGAGGACGGCCATCCGCGCCGGCGCGCTGGAGGTGCCCCGGATCCGGTTCCTGGAGGAGGAGTCCGGCGGCCCTTGAGGCCGACGCGGCGAGCGGCGGAGGCCGATTCCCGGGAATCCGGGCGCCGGGCCGCGCGCGTCCCGGACCGCGGGGCGGGGGGCGCGTCGGTCGAGATGCGGTCGGTGCGCAAGCGCTTCGGGACGGTCGAGGCGCTCGCCGGCGCGAGCCTGCGCGCGTACCCCGGAGAGGTTCACGCGTTGCTGGGAGAGAACGGCGCCGGCAAGACCACGCTCGTGCGGGTGCTCGCCGGCACGCTCCGCCCGGACGGGGGCGAGGTTCTGGTGGAAGGCCGCCGGGTGCCGTCCGGGGGAGCGGCGGCGAGGGCGGCCGGAATCGGGATGGTCCGCCAGCACTTCACCCTGGTCCCCGGCCTGACGGTGGTCGAGAACTTGGCGCTGGGGGCGCGCGAGGGCGGCGGGTTGCGGCTCGGGCTCGACCGGGTGCGCGCGCGTCTGGCCGAGCTCGAGCGGGTGACGGGGCTTCCCGTGGACGGAGCCGCTCCGGTGGCCGGCCTTTCGGTGGGCGCGAAGCAGCGGCTGGAGATCCTGAAGGCGCTCTACCGCGACCCGCGCGTCCTGGTGCTGGACGAGCCGACGACGGTTCTGAGCCCGCAGGAGGTGGACTGGCTGTTCGGGGTGTTGCGTTCGCTGGCCGAGGAGGGCCGAACGGTTCTGCTGATCGGACACAAGCTGGACGAGATTCTGCGGGTGGCCGACCGGACGACGGTGCTTCGGCGCGGCCGCAGCGTGCTCGAGACGGCGCGCGGGGCGGTGGACGCGCCCGCCCTGGCGCGGGCGATGATCGGCCGACCGACCGCGCCGCCGACCCGCCCGACGCGCAGCGGGCCGGGCCGGACCGTGGCGCGCCTGGCGGGAGCGGGCGCTCGCGGGGAGGACGGCCGCATGGCGGTGCGCGACGTCACGCTGGAGGTGCGCCGGGGCGAGATCGTGGGCATCGGGGGCGTGGAGGGAAACGGCCAGCGCGAACTCGCGCTCCTGTTGTCGGGCCGGATCGGCCCCGCCGCCGGCAGCGTGCGCCTCCCGGCGATCGTCAGCCTGATCCCGCAGGACCGGAGCGCGGGCGGGCTGATTCCGGACTTCGACCTCGCCGAGAACACCGCGCTGGCCTTCCACGACCACGCCGCCCACCGCAGGGGCCCGCTCGTCGACTGGGGAGCGATGCGGCGCACGGCGCGGGAGATCGTGGCCGGATTCGACGTGCGTGCGCCGGGCGGTTGGCGGACGACGGCGCGGTCGCTCTCGGGCGGCAACCGGCAGAAGCTGCTGGTGGGACGCGAACTGGCTCGCGCCCCCGGCCTGCTGGTGGCGGAGAACCCCATGCGCGGGCTCGACGTCGCGGCGGCCGCCTACCTGCGCGAAAAGCTGGTGGAGCTGAGCGCCGGATCGGGTCGGGAGCGAGCCGTCGGGGCGGGCGGCGCGCCGCCGGGCATCGTCCTCTTCTCCACCGATCTGGACGAAGTGCTGGACTTGGCCGACCGGGTCTTCGTGCTCGTCCGCGGACGGCTGATCGCCGTGCCGGAAGAGGAGCGCACCCCGGCGGGAATGGGCCGGCTGATGCTGGGATCGGACCCGTCGCCGGAGGAAGCGTCCGGCCCCGGACGATGATCCGTCCTCGTCTCCGTCCGCGCATGCCGGCGCGCTGGACCGGTCCCCTCGCGGCCTCCTCCTCCGCGCTTCTGGCGGCCGCGCTTCTGGCGGCCGCGGGACTGGCGCTCGCGGGCTACGACCCGGGCGCCGCGGGCCGCGCGCTGGTCTCCGGCGCCTTCGGCTCCTGGGAGCGGTTCGCCTCCGTCACCCTGGTGCGCGCGACCCCGCTCGTCCTGACCGGGCTGGCCGTGGCGCTCGCCTTTCGCGCCGGCGTGTGGAACGTCGGGGCGGAGGGCCAGCTCGTCGCGGGCGCGGTGGCGTACGCGTGGACGGCGCTCGCCTTCCCGGCCGCGCCCGCGTGGCTCCTGTTGCCCGGGGCGACGGCGGCGGCCGCGGTGGCCGGAGGGCTGTGGACCCTCGTCCCGGCGGGGCTCAAGTTCCGCGCCGGGGTCGGAGAGGTCGTCACCACGATCCTGATGAACTTCGTCGCCGCCCACGCGTTGGCGTGGCTGGTGCACGGCCCCCTGCAGGAGACGCGCGGGGTCTTTCCGCAGACCGATCCCGTTTCGCTCGCCGCCCGACTGCCGCGCTTGGCGGGGCGGCTGCACGCCGGCGTTCCGGTCGCGTTCCTGCTCGCCGCGGCGCTCTGGTGGTTGCTGAGGCGCAGCGCCTGGGGCTTCCGCGTGCGAGCGGTGGGCGCCTCGGCGCGCGCGGCCGCCGTGTCCGGCCGCATGCGCACGGGGAGGGTGGTGCTGGGGACGTTCCTTCTTTCCGGCACGCTGGCGGGGCTGGCGGGCGGGGTGGAGGTGGCGGGGGTGACGCTAGCGCTCTACGAGAACCTCTCTCCCGGCTACGGCTACACGGCCATCGCGGTCGCGTTGCTCGCCGGCCTGAACCCGCTCGCGGTGCCGCTGGCGGCCGTCTTCTTCGCGATCCTCGAAGCGGGCGCGGCGGCCATGCAGCGCGACGTGGGCGTGCCGGCGGTCTGGGTGGACGCCATCGAGGCGCTGGTCATTCTGGCGGTGCTGGCGGCGGACCGGTTCCTGCGCCGGGACGCGGCGGGGCGGGGGGGCGCCTGACCGTGGACGCCGCCGCCCTTCAGGCCTTCCTCGAGGCGTCGGTGCGCCTGGGCGCGCCGCTCGCCCTCGCCGCCCTCGGCGAGACCCTGAGCGAACGCGCCGGCGTCGTCAACATCGGCCTCGAAGGCTCGATCGTCGGGGGTGCGCTGGGCGGCGCGCTGGGCGCGCTGCTCGTCGGATCGGCGCACGCGGGCGTTCTGGCGGGCGCCGTGGCCGGGACCGCGGTCGCCGCCGTCTTCGCGCTGTTCGCCGTCACCCTCAACGCCGATCAGATCATCGTCGGCACGGCGGTGACCCTGGGGGGGCTCGGGATCACCGGGGTCGTCTACCGAAGCGTCTTCGGCGCCACCGGCACGGCTCTGACCCTTCCCACCCTCCCCCCGCTCCCGGTGCCGCTCCTCTCCGCGCTGCCCGCCCTCGGGCCGGCTCTCTTCGGCCAGCCCTGGACCGTCTATCTGGCCTATCTGCTGGCGCCCGTTCTGTGGCATTTTCTGTTCCGCACCCGCTGGGGACTCGAGCTGCGGGCGGTGGGCGAGGAGCCGGGTGCGGCCGACGCGGCGGGCATCCGCGTCGTCCGCGTCCGCGTCCTAGCGGTGCTCGCCGGCGGCGTCCTGGCGGGCGCGGCCGGCGCCCACCTGGCCCTCGCGCACGCCGGCACCTTCGCGGAGGGGATGTCGGCGGGTCGGGGCTTCATCGCCATCGCGGTGGTCGCGCTGGGTCGCTGGAATCCGTTGCTCGCGCTCTTCGCCTCCCTGTTCTTCGGGGCCGCCTCGGCGCTCCAGTTCGAACTCCAGGCGCTGTCCGGCACCGTTCCCTACCAGCTTCTGCTGGCGTTCCCCTACGTCCTCACGCTCGCGGCCCTCGCCGGATGGATCGGCCGGTCCCGGGCGCCCGCGGCGCTCGCGCGTCCCTGGCCTCCGCGACGGGGGGGATAGCGCGCGCGGGCGGCGAGGCGCTCCGGAATCGCGTATCCTGGAAGCGCTCGGTTCGCCGGAACGGGCACGGAGCGACTCGCGGCGATTCGGAGGAGCAAGATCATGACGCGGATTTGGATCGGATGCGCTCGGGGACTCGCCATTCTGGTCGCCGGGACGGCGTGCGCGGCGCCGCCGCCGGGAGGAACCGCGGCGAAGGCGCCCGCCCCCGCTCCGGCGGCGCAGTCCGCCCCCGGCGCGTCCTCCGCAGAGGCGCCCGCCCCCGCTCCGGCGCGTCCCCGGGTCGCCGTCGTGGCGACGGGCGGAACCATCGCGGGGACGTCCGAAACGCGCACCGGCTTCCAGAGCTACCGGGCGGGTCGGCTCGGCATCGACGAGATGCTCTCCGAACTCGGGCCCCAGATCGACGAGATCGCCGACGTCGCCGCCGTCCAATTCGGCAACCGACCCTCGGGCGGCTACGTGATCGCGGATCTCTTCGACCTCACCCTGGCCGTCGAGAAGGCGCTCGAGACGGCCGACGCGGCGGTCGTGACTTCGGGGACGGGCAGCATGGACGAGTTCGTCTACTGGCTCGACCTGACCGTGCAGAGCCGCAAGCCCGTGGTGATCACCGGGGCGATGCGGCCCTGGACCGTGATCGGCACCGACGCCCACGCGAACCTGTTCAACGCGGTCGTGCTGGCGGCGAGCGGCGAGACGCGCTGCTTCGGCACCGTGCTCATGCTGAACGACGAATTCCACGCCGCCAAGGAGGCCTGGAAAGGCGACGCCTACCGGATGGACGCCTTCGCGTCCCGGGAGCTGGGCATCCTGGGCTTCATCGACGAGCGGGACGTGCGCACCTACCGGGCGCCCCCGCGGGCGCAGCACTGCGCCGACGAGGAGCGGTGGGCGACTCCCTTCGACCTGAGCCGGATCTCCAAGGACGACCTGCCCCGGGTCGAGGTCCTCGTCGGATACCAGGACGCCGGGCTGGACGAGGCCATCCAGGCGTGGGCGCAGGCCGGGGTCCGGGGCATCGTGCTCGCCGGGGGACGGGGCTCGCCGGAGGTGCAGAGGGCGGCGGAGGAGCGGGGGGTGGTGTTCCGGCGCACCCACCGCTTCCGTACCGGCGGCGACAACCTCTACCCGCAGAAGGCCCGGCTGCTTCTGTTGCTGTCGCTCGCCTTCACCGACGACCCCGCGCAGGTGGACGCGTGGTTCCGCGAGCTGGCCGGAGCGGAATTCCAGGTCGATTCCGGGAGGTAGCCGACCCGGGCGTCGCGCTTGTCCCCGCCGAACGCGCCGGGCTACGTTTTGCGGACGTGATCGCTGTGCCCTGACTCACGGGATGGACCTAGATGCCGCACTCGTTTCCGCACCGCCTCTTCGCCGCCGCGCTGGCGGCATGCGTCGTCGGCTCCCTTTCGACCGCCGGTCCCGCGCGCGCCCAAGCGCCCCCCGACGATCGGGGCGCGGCCGCGGTGGGACTCCTGCTCCGTCAGCTCGACGGGGTCAAGCGCGTGCTGATGGTCGCCGCGCATCCCGACGACGAGGACACCAACACCATCACCACCCTGGCGCGCGGCATGGGTGCGCGCACCGCCTATCTGGCGCTCACCCGGGGCGAGGGGGGGCAGAACCTCATCGGCACCGAGTTCTGGGAAGGGCTGGGCATCGTCCGCAGCAACGAGCTCGTGGCTGCGCGCGCCATCGACGGCGGCGAGCAGTTCTTCACCCGGGCCATCGATTTCGGTTTCTCGAAATCCGCCGACGAGGCGCTCTCCAAGTGGCCCCGCGAGGAAATTCTCGGGGACGTGGTGTGGGCCATCCGTCGGTTCCGGCCCCACGTCGTCGTTTCCGTGTTCAGCGGCACCCCCAGGGACGGCCACGGCCAGCACCAGGTCGCGGGAATTCTCGCGCACGAGGCGTTCGACGTGGCCGCGGATCCGGACCGGTTCCCGGAGCAGCTCGGGGACGGCATCGAGCCCTGGCAGCCCGACAAGCTCTATCTGGCGCGCGGCGGATTCGCCGCCGCCGAGACGGCCACGCTGCAACCGGGAGCCTTCGATCCGCTTCTGGCGCGCTCCTACTTCCAAGTCTCGATGGATTCCCGCAGCCAGCACCGTTCCCAGGACATGGGATCGGCGCAACCCATGGGGCCCCGACGGTCGCTCCTGGCGTTGGTGAAGACGGCGCAGGGGATCGAGGGCGCGGGCGGGTTCTTCGCGGGCGTCGACACGACCTTCGCCGGACTGATCGGGCAGGCGGTGCCGCCGAGCGAGGCGTCGCAGGGGGAGATCGAGACCTACCGGGCGGCCATCGGGGTGGCTCGAGCCTCGCTGGACGCGACGGCGCCCGAGCGCTCGGCCCCGGCGCTGGCGCGCGCCCTGGAGACGCTGGAGCGCATCATGGAGCGCGCGCGAGGCCCGAGAGCGCCTCCCGAGGTCGTCGAGGTCCTGGCGCGCAGGCACGCCCTCGTGCGCAAGGCCCTTCTGGCTTCCTCCGCGGTGCTCACCCAAGTCCGGGCGAGCGACGACCTGGTCGTTCCCGGAGAATCCTTCGAAGTGCGCGTCGATCTCTGGAACGCGGGGCCCTATCGCCTGGAGGGAGCCGGGCCGGGTCTGGCGCTGCCGGAGGGCTGGAGCGCGGAGCTGCTCGAGGGCAGAACCCGCGACACGGGCGGGTTCGGCCCCCGCCGGTCCTCGCTCACGACGGTCTCGGGCGCCTCCGAGGCGCTCGCGCCCGGGGAGATCCGCCGTTGGGCCTTCCGCGTCGAAGTCCCTGCGGACGCTGAGGCGTCGCGCCGCTACTACCTGCGCGAGCCCCGCTCCGGCGACGTCTACGTCTGGCCGGACGACCGGGGACTGCGCGGCCTGCCCCACGATCCTCCCGTGCTGACCGGCGGCGTGCGCTTCGAACTGGTCCTGGACGGCGGCCCGACCGGCTCGCCTGCGCGGACGGCTCTCGCCACCGACGGCGAGGCGCGCTACTACGGGGTCGACCCGGCCCGGGGCGAGTTCACCAAGCCGTTGTTGGTGGTGCCCGCCCTGTCGGTCGCGGTCGCGCCCGAGCGGATGGTGTGGCCGCTCGGGGACGCCGGGGCGCGCACCGTCGCCGTCCGCGTGCGCAACGAGGCGCAGGCCGGAGTCGTCGGCGAGCTCGCCCTCGAGGGGCCGGGCTGGGCGGTCGCGCCCGCCTCCGTTCCGGTGGAGCTCGATCTGCCCGGCGCGGAGCGCACCTACGCGTTCACCGTGGCGCCCGAGGCGGGCCGGAGCGCCGGCCGTGGCCGGTTGCGCGCCGCCGTGCGCACCGCCGACGGCGGCTCTTGGGACGAGCGCGTCGACCTGATCGACTACCCGCACATCGAACGGGCGGCCCGGTTCCGTCCCGCCGAACTCCGGACCTCGATCTTCCCGGTGACGGTGCCCGAAGGCCGCCGCGTCGGATACGTCATGGGCACGGGCGACTCCGGCCCGGAGGTGCTCGCCTCCCTGGGCTTCGAGGTGGAGTCGCTCGCGCCGGCCGACGTCCTGGCGGGCGACTTCGCTCGTTTCGACGCCATGGTGCTGGGCGTGCGCGCCTACGAAGCCCGCGAGGATCTGGCCGCGGCCAACGAGGCGGTGCTCGACTTCGCCCGGGCCGGGGGCACGGTGGTCGTCCAGTACAACCAGTACGGCTTTCCCGCGAGCGGCCATGCGCCCTATCCGGTGACCATCGCCCGGCCGCACGACCGCATCACCGACGAGAACGCCGCCGTCGTCTTCCTGCGTCCCGACGCCCCGGTGTTGCACGCGCCGAACCGCATCGCCGACGCCGACTTCGAAGGCTGGAGGCAGGAGCGCGGCCTCTACATGCCGAACGCGTGGGACCCGGCGTTCACCCCGGTGCTCTCCATGGCCGATCCCGGCGAAGCTCCCAAGGAGGGCGCGCTCCTGATCGCCCCCCTGGGGGAGGGCGTCTACATCTACACCGGACTCGCGTTCTTCCGGCAGTTCCCCGAAGGCGTTCCCGGCGCCTACCGGCTCTTCGCCAACTTGGTGTCGCTCGACGGCAGCGCCTGGAGGGAGTACCTGGCCGGCCCGCCGGACGCCGGCCTCCGGTGACCGCGCCGGGTTCCGAACGCCCCCGGGTCCCCGATCCCGAAGCGCGCCCCGCCGACGAGGACGACGACGGCCGCATCGGCATCTTCCCCAGCTGGCGGGCCCTCTACGTAGCGGTCGTCGTCTACACCGCGGGACTGATCGCCGTCCTGCGCGCCTTCACCGTTCTTCTGGACACGAGCGCCCGGTGACCTCCGTCGACTGGCTGGTCTTCGTCCTCTATTTCGGGGGCGTGGTCGCGCTCGCTCTCCACCAGAGCCGCAAGAACGTCGGCGTCGAGGGGTTCTTCCTCGCCAACCGCCGCCTTCCCTGGGCCGCCATCGGGCTCTCGGTCATGGCCACCCAGGCCAGCGCCATCACCTTCATCGGCACCACCGGCCAAGCCTTCGACGACGGCATGGAGTTCATTCAGGTCTACCTGCCCCAGCCGCTGGTGATGGTGCTCCTGTGCGCGCTCTTCGTGCCGTTCTTCTACCGCGCCAGGCTCTACACCGCCTACGAGTACCTGGAGCGCCGCTTCGATCCGAAGACCCGCTCGCTCACGAGCTTCCTCTTCCTGGTTTCCCGCGGGATGGCCGCCGGGCTGGTGCTCTACGCGCCCGCCATCGTCCTCTCCGTGATCATGGGATGGGACGAGACCGTCACCATCCTGATCATGGGCGCCGTCACCATCCTCTACACCATGGCGGGCGGCATCACCGCGGTCATCTGGACCGACGTCGTCCAGATGCTGATGATGTTCGTGGGCATCGGGGCGGCGATTTTCGCGCTCTTCGGCACTCTGCCTCCCGAGGTCGGCGTCGGCGACGTGGTCTACATCGGGGGCATCCAGCAGATGTGGTCGAGCGTGGACCTCGATCCCGATCCCTCGAACACCTATTCCATCTGGACCGGGATGATCGGCGGGTTTTTCCTGGCCCTCGCCTACTTCGGCACCGACCAGAGCCAGGTGCAGCGCTACCTGACGGCGCGCTCGCTCAGGCAGAGCCGCCTGTCGCTCGTCTTCAACGCCTTCGTCAAGGTGCCGATGCAGTTCATGATCCTCGCGATCGGCGTTCTGCTCTTCGTGTTCTACCACTTCGAACAGCCCCCGCTGGTCTTCAATCCCGCCGAGGCGCAACAGGTGCGGGAAAGCCCGCGCGGCGACGAATTCCGCGGGATGGAGGCCGAGCACGCCGCCCTGCACGGACAGCGCCGGGACGCCACCCTGGAGCTGCTGGCGGCGCGCGAGGCGGACGGCGACTTGGCGCCGCTGCAGAGCCGCATCCGCGGCTACGACGAGCGGATGGCCGAACTCAGGGAACGGTCCAAGGGGGTGATCGCCGAGGTGCGGGGCGCGTCCTCGAGCGACGTCAACTACGTCTTCCCTTCGTACCTCGTGCAGTACGTGCCGGCGGGCATCCTGGGGTTGATGATCGCGGTCATCTTCGCGGCCGCGATGTCCTCGCTCGACTCCGAGCTCACTGCCCTCTCGAGCGCCACCGTGGTCGACTTCTACAAGCGGTGGTTCCGCCGCGACGCCTCCGACGGACACTACCTGCGGGTGTCGCGCGCCGCGACCCTCTGCTGGGGGCTGTTCGCCTGCGCGGTTGCCCTCCTCGCGGGGCGGTTGGGCTCGCTGATCGAGGCCGTGAACCTAGTGGGATCCTACTTCTACGGCTCGTTGCTGGGCGTCTTCCTGCTCGCCTTCCTGGCGAAGGGCGCCAACGGGACCGGCGCGTTCTTCGGGCTTCTGGCGGGCATGGGGTCGGTCTGGGCGGTCTCGTTCGCGACCGACATCTCCTACCTGTACTACAACGTCGTCGGCACGGTCGCGGTGCTGGTCGTCGGCATCGCGGTCAGCAGGGCGACCCGGGGCCGGGGCGTCGTCGCCCGTGCGGGCCGGTAGCTCGGAAGGAGTCGCCTTGCGGGGTTCCTCCCGTGGCCGCCGATGCTCCTCCTGGGGGTCCACGCCCGGCTCCGGTCCGGTCGGCAACGCTGACCTTGGATTCCGCCATGCCAAGAAAGTTACTGTCGATGGGTAGCATCTACTTCGACTACGCCGCGACAACGCCTGTCGACCCCGAGGTCGCCTGCGCGATGAGAGGGTTTCTGACCGTGGACGGCATCTTCGGGAACCCAGCCTCGGTAACGCACAGCTTCGGCCAAGCGGCGGCGAAAGCGGTGGAGAACGCTCGCCAGGAGGTTGCGACCCTGCTGGCTTCGAGCCCCGAGGAAATTGTTTGGACATCTGGTGCGACCGAGGCATGCACATCGTTACCTCGCCGCTCGAACACAGGGCGGTTCTCGATTCAGTGGAGTGGCTCAAATCGCAGGGGTTCGAGATTGGCTATGTCGAGCCAAGCGCTCGGGGCATCATAACCCCGGAGGGTCTCTTGCGAGCGCTTCGACCGAACACTGTGGTCGTCTCCTTGATGCTCGTCAACAACGAGACGGGTACGGTCACCGACATTGCGGCACTCGAACCATTGATTCGTGAACATGGAGCACTCCTCCATGTGGATGCCGTGCAAGGCGCGGCGCGACTACGGATGAACCACATCGCCGCTGCGGCGGATCTCATCTCGATCAGCGGGCACAAGATGTACGGGCCGAAAGGAATTGGCGCATTGCGCGTTCGTGGATCCCTCCTAGGTGAACTGGTTCCCCAGATGCACGGCGGCGGGCACGAGCTCGAGCTGCGTTCAGGGACGCTCCCAACTCACCAGATCGTCGGCATGGGCGAGGCCGCCAAGCTTGTCCGCGAGCGCGGTGAAACCGACACGAGACACATCGACTCCCTTGATCGCAGGCTGCGCGCATACATCGAGGGGATCAAAGGAGCATGTCTGAATGGGAGCGCACGGCAACGCGTCCCAGGCGTTCTCAACGTACATTTTCCAGATGTGGCGGCGGAGGCGCTGATGATCGGACTTGGAAACGTCGCGATCTCATCCGGTGCAGCGTGCACCTCCGCAGAAGTGACGCCTTCGCATGTTTTGCTCGCGCTCGGCCTTGGAGAGGATCGAGCGCTGTCGTCGGTCAGGTTCAGCTTTGGCCGCTTTACCATCATGGACGAAATCGACCGGGTTGGGCGACTACTGGCTGACGTTGTTCCCGCCCTGCGGGAACTTTGACCTGACGCCCACGGAATTCCGCGCACCGGGTAGGGAAAAGACGGCTGCAGGCGGCTTCGGGCGTGCAACGATTGAGCTTCCCACGCAAATCCCGCATGGGTCATGCCGACCGTCCTGTCATGCCTTCCCTGGCCCCCCAGTACGGTGACGCGGGTCCCTTCCAAGCGCGCCGGATGATCCGTACTTCGAGTTTCTGGGAAGGCGGCAACCAACTTGGTCGTGTCGAGACCGTCGGGTGCATCCACGCACGAGTGCTGGGCGCGCCGCGCCGACTTGGCTGGGAGCGCATTTCCTGGCCAACGCGTTGGCCACCTTCGGCTCCGCTCCCACACCGCCTGCGGCAAATTTCTGGCTGATTGCGGTTTGCGTGCTGTTTGAGCAAAGCCGGGATACGATCAGTAGGGATCCGCATGACGGCATGATTCGCGATACGACGAGATGGAGAGTTCTCGACGTATGTTCTCGGTGAGCAAGCGACCCAAGGCGAAAGCTGATTCGCCGACATCTTCGAAAGCTTGCGTGATCCCGTGAGCCCTTGTACAATAGGTGTTGCAGTGTTCACATCGTTCAGGGACGGACACATGATGACGGTTGACATGCTGGGAGTTGGGCCCTTAAGCTCGCGAAGGGACCGCCCCACCGCCCCACCGCCCCAAATTAGTAGGTCCAGCTGAGGCAGTTCCCGGGCTTAGGCTTAGGGCGTGCCATGACCACGCTCTGAACGCCGGCCCGAATCCGAGTGGGGCTCCGCGCCGTTTTCCTTGTCCTGTTCTGGACCCTCAATGCGAACCGGCGGTTCGCGGTCGATGCTCGAATGCCGTGCTTCGCTTTGCATCACCGTCAATCGTCCGCGCAATTTCTCGACTATGAACGTATCCGTAACTGCGCCAAACAGCGTCGCAACCCTGCCGAGCCGTCTCAAGGCTATCAGGGATGTGATTCGTTCGGAGTATCAAAAGGCACACCACTATCCATGGCTCGTCGCTTACTCGGGAGGCAAGGACTCCACTCTGCTTCTGCAACTGGTGTGGGAAATCATCGCCGAGCTCCCTTCCGAAGCTCGATGGCGGCGCATACTGGTCGTTGGCAACGACACGCTCGTCGAATCTCCCTTGGTCATTGGCCATCTTCGGCATTCGCTCAAGGAGATCAGGTCGGCTGCCGAAGAGCAGGGGCTTCCAATCGAGACGAAGGTCACCGTACCATGCATCGATCAAACGTTCTGGGTCAGCGTAATCGGGCGCGGCTATATTCCCCCGACACGCAATTTTCGCTGGTGTACCGACCGAATGAAGATACTGCCGACCACTCGCTTGCTCAGACACATTACGCGCAAAGCCAAAGGCACGGTGCTTCTGATCGGCACACGGCGGGCGGAGTCTCAAAACCGTCGACGTACGATGAGCAAGTGGAAAGTGTCTGCTAGTCGATTGAACCCACATGACAAGGTAGATGGTTGCTGGATGTTCGCACCGCTTGCTGACCTGAGCGACAATGACGTGTGGATGACTCTCATACAGCAGCGTGCACCTTGGGGCGAATCCCACCGCCGACTGATCACCCTCTATCGTAATGCTGGCGGCGGAGAATGCCCGCTGGTGATCACAAAGGAACAGGCTCCGTCTTGTGGGAGCACGTCGCCACGGTTTGGATGTTGGACCTGCACGGTTGTCCAAAAAGACCGCAGCCTTCGTGGATTGATCGACTCTGGATATGCGGAAACGACACGACTGGAAGCCTTGTTCGGCTTTCGCGAGTGGTTGATCGAGATGCGGGAGAGCAACGCTAACCGCCTTCCCGTGCGGCGGGATGGGAACGTCAAGCGAAGAAAAGACGGGTCGCGTGTCTACGGCCCCTTTACGCTTGCGGTGCGCAAGAAAATACTCAACAAGCTTCAGGAGCTGGAAAAACAAATCGGTGAACGCCTCATTCTTCCTGCAGAGATTGATTCCATCAAGGATGTATGGTGGCGTGACGAAATTCGCGAGGATGCACGGCTCGCCCTTGACCGCAGTATCGAAAGCCCCAAACCGGCTTTGGAGACAGTGTGACCAAAATTGTTTCAGAAGTTCAGCTCATATCTCACCTTCTGCACTCGGGTCGCTTCGAGGTGCCTTGGCACCAACGCCACTATGACTGGAGGGCCGAAGAAGTTGGCGACCTTCTCGACGATCTGATGGACGCGCTCAGTTCTGGAAATTCATGCTATTTTCTCGGTTCCATCATGCTGCTCAGCGCAACCGGCGCGGAACCGCAAAAAATCAACGACGGGCAGCAACGACTGGTCACGTTTTCGCTACTGATGGCCGCTTTCTGCCGCCGTTTTAGCGAAGAACCATTTTTCGATACAGGACGCGAAACGCTGGCACTCCGCGCACTTTTCGTTCGTCCTGGAAACGAAGTCTCATGTTTGGCCGCCGCATCTCAGTTTCAGTACCCCGATCAGCGCATTCTGCCTCCGAAAGAAGACAAAAGAACGTACATTCAGCTCATCAGCGGTCACGACATTGGTAGCGACGGGCTTTTGGCATCCGCGTGGAACAAAATCGATAGCTTCGTCGACGGTTTGGATAAACAAACGAGGAAGGAATTCTTCGATTTTTTGATGAAGAAAGTAGAAATCTCGGTGCTGACCGTTCCCGAAGACGTGGACGCCCATCGGGTGTTCGAGACACTCAACGCCCGCGGCAAGTCGCTGGATGATGTCGATCTCATCCATAACTTGTTGTATTCTTGTTTCTCGGAAGCAGATGACACCACGCGTTTAGAGACTGTGCACGAAAATCTCCGGAATGCAGGTATTATTTTAAATACGAAGCCGAAGGTTTCGGAGTACTTTCGCTGTTACCTGCAATGTCGATATGGTTTTCTGAAAAAGAAGCGGTTCTATCGGGAGTTTTGGAAGAAGACGAAACATACGATACGTGGTGCCGAATCGTCTGACTGTGCATACGAGCTCGTAGCGGGTCTGGGATGTCGCGAAAATATAGAATTGTTCCGGAGGATAACTTCTGCAAAACCGAACCAAGTTCTAAAGCAACGGTTGCCGTCAGCAGTTCTCGGCAACCGCGATCTTGCCGTTCTGCTCCGTGAGCTCAAAGGGTACAAGGTGTCGCATCCACTCTGTTTCGCCTTGCTCTACCGGCTCATGGCCGAGACCAGCGCCAGCAAGTGGGCGGTGGCCCGCAGCATGAAGAACCTCAACTCGTTCATCATGAGGGCAGTTTTCGTGACCTCCACTTTTCGACCATCAAGAATTGAGGAACCCTTGATGCATTGTGCTAAAACTGTATTCGGTGCCACCGAATCGAGATCACTCGACATTATGAACGATCTGGAGCAAAACGACGCGTTTGGTGTGGTCGATGACACAAATTTCATTCGACGCATGACTAATACGGAATTGTCCAACAAAAAAGCACTATTGTATCTGTTCGGCATCAATACCCATCAACAGAGGGGATCTGATGCTTTGCAAATTGAGGGATGCAGTGTCGAACATGTGTTGCCTCAAGCGGAGGCGCACTGGTCGAAGTGGACTGGATTCGAAGGTGTAAATCCAGCCGATTGGGTCCATCAGACAGGCAATCTCGTGATCATTTCTCGCCGGGAGAATCGAGGAGAGTTCGGGTTCAACGCCAGCTTCACCGCTAAAAAGTATGCTTTTGAAAGGGAATTATACGCCTGTCTTGACGTCGGGTTCATCATCCTCCACCTTCTCCGGCGTGACGAATCTGCGGGTTGCGATACGCTCCCACACCTTCGGATTGATCGGGTGGAACAGCAGCTGGACGATGTCGCTCATCATCGCGCCCCGGTAGAACGGGTTGGTCGCCTGCACGTCGAACGACTTCTCTCACTTTTCAGTCATCGGTGCCTCCATGGTGGTCGCTTCCGCTTCCTTGCGACGCGTGTCGCTCATATTCTTGCGCTTGCCGCCGAAATACGCCTCGTCCACTTCCACCGGCCCGTCGAACGTCATCCGCACGTCCGCGAACGCGCCCCAGATGCGGTGCAACATGAACCACGCCGTCGCCTGCCGGACGCCGAGATCGCGGTGCAGCTTCATCGACGAAACGCCTTTCAGGCTCGTCAACTCCAAATAGATCGCCCAGCCCCACAACCGCAGCGGGAGCTTCGACTGCTCCATGAGCGTCCCGGTCTCGAGGCTGAAATACTTCCGGCAATCGCGACACCTGTACGGCATCGGCTTGCCCGACTTCACCCGGTAGCAGTTCACACTTCCGCAACGTGTGCAAGCCATCTGGCCGGACGACCAGACCCACGACTCGAACCAGTGGGTCGCCGATTCCTCAGTTGCGAACATCGCCGCAACCTGCGGCATCGTGATGCTTTCCGGTGATGCTTTCCCGGTCCCTTCGCCGCCATGCAACCCCTTCATTGCATTGCTCTTAGCGTATATTGAAGGTGGCATGATCTTGCCGTGCTGTCAAGGCAGGCGTATAATTCCCTTTTGAAAAGAGTCCGCTTGCAATGGCGCAAAGCCTAGCGAATCATCACGACGAGTGGACTCCCGCCGCCATCAAGAAGCGCTCGAAACAGCTTGCCGAAGCGGCGGCAAAAGCATGGGCGTTCATCCGTTCGGAGTGAGTTCAAAAATGAATGCATCCGAACTTCGTCGATACGCTGAAGATATGCTCGGAATTCCTGCAAGGTTGCACGACTATCAGTGGGAAGGGGTTTCTTTTCTTTATCGAAACCAAGCAGCGTTGCTTGCAGACGAGATGGGGCTGGGAAAAACAGTGCAAACTGCTGTCGCACTCGCGCTCGTCATGAGCACACGAAAAGATATGAACCGTGCACTCATTGTTGTGCCGGCAGCGTTGAAAATGAATTGGATGGTTGAATTGACGAAATGGGCTCCGTCGTTGACGGTTCGCGGTGTGGTGGGCGATGCGCGCGAACGTGAGGCGTTCTACCTGCTGCCGATACCGGTTCTTGTCGGCTCCTATGAACAGATTCGGCAGGACGGGTTCGGTCGGATTCCGTTCGGAACTTTCGATATCGTTATCCTCGATGAGGCGCAACGAATTAAAACTCCAGATTCCGCAACCGCTTTATCCTGCCGACTGCTTTCTCGGAAACGCTCGTGGGCGTTGTCGGCCACCCCACTTGAAAACGATGCTCGAGATGTGGCTTCGATCCTGCGGTTTCTTGATCCTTCGCAACCCTGCGACATTGTCCGTGCACATCGGTTATCAACTCGTCTCAGTTCAGTGATGCTTCGTCGGCGCAAATCAGAGGTCCGCAACGAGTTGCCTCCAGTCGTTGTTCAGGACTTGGAGCTCGAACTCGAACGACCTCAGAGAGCGCGATACGATGAATTATGGATGAAACGCTACGATACCGTTTTTGCAAACAGTAGTGGCGATGCCGCAGTCGCTCTGCTGGCCACAATTACTCGACTACTCGACTGAAAATCATCTGCAACTGGGATGCGGACTCCGGTGCATCGGCCAAGCTGGCCGCCCTGCGTGAAATCTGCATGGGAGCAGGACAAGATGCGCGAATTATCGTCTTCTCCCAATTCGTCGAAACACTCAAATGGATCGCTGATCACCTTGCTTTGTCGTGCGATCTCTTTACAGGATCCATGTTGCCCCGTGCCCGCCAAGCTTCCATAGAGCGGTTCAAGGTGGCGGACAGCCCGAGAGCACTTCTCGTCTCGCTTCGGGCGGGAGGTGTCGGTCTGAATCTGGGCGAGGCTACTCATGTCGTAATGTTTGATCGGTGGTGGAACCCTGCTGTTGAAATTCAGGCGATTTATCGTGCGCATCGGTTTGTCCGTAAGACGCCGCTACACGTCGTGCGCTTCATGATGACCGACACAATTGAGGAACAGATTGCGTCAATTTTGGACGCCAAAGAAGAACTTTTCAAAAATGTCGTGGAATCCACGAAAACTACGGCTCGAAGCTTCTCGGTCGAAGAGCTGACACGCATTCTCGAAATTTCTATCGAAGATTTGAAATCACTAGAAAAAAAACGGAGAGAAAACGAAATCATGGCTAAAATTATGGAATATCGCGATATCCCACTCGGCGATCTAGTCATTGGCCAAGGTCAGGTCCGGGTTCGAGATCTCAGCAAGGGAATCGACGATTTAGCGCGGAGTATTGAGGTCCAAGGGTTGTTGCAACCCATCGTGGTGTGCCCCGCCCAGAACGAGGGCAAGTGGGAGATATTGGCCGGGCAGCGCCGCTTTCTTGCGCATCAGCGGTTGATGAAGGAATTCATAGCCGCCGCCGTTTTGGATGAACGGGTGAGCAGCGGCGAGGCCAAGGCCATCTCCATCACTGAGAACTTGGTTCGGCGCAAGCTCTCCGGTCTGGAACTGAAGGATGGCATTCTTTATCTCTACAATAGATACGGGAGCATTCAGGATGTGAGAAGAGCCACTGGCTTGTCGGCCAAGGTGGTGCGAAGCAACATAAAGTACCCTCGGCTCATCCAGGAGTTGAAAGAGCTCGTGGACGATCAGGGAGTTGATGTCAACGTTGCCGTAAGGGCGCAGGACGCGGCCACCGACAAGGCAACGAACGTCGTCAATTCAGAGATCGCTATCAAGTTGGCGCGCGAAATGCAACCAATGACCGGAATCCAACGTCAGAGAGTAACGAAGGTTGTCGAAAGGCACCCGAAGAAGCGGGTAGAAGATGTAATCGAGGATGCGAAAAAAGGGGCTCAGGTCACTCAGATCATCGCCACGGTGACGGCAGACACGCATGCAGCTCTGCAGAGATTCGCTAAAAAAGAGAAGACAAACCAAGACGAAGCGGCCGCATCGCTCATCGAGGAAGCGCTCGTTGGGCACGGCTTTTTGGAGTTGGAGGAGTAGCCCCGTGCTGACTGTATTGACGGGCTTGGAGCTGGGACGCTTGCGGATGTCGGTCGGCTATGGAAGCCAGAAGAAAGGACGCCCGTTGTCACCTGTGGAAGTTGGTATGCTCCTTCGCAAAGCTCGGATGCATGGGGTCTCGTTAACGGATTGTGCAGAGGCAGTGCAGTTGCATGAAACCAGTATGTTGCGATTTCTCCGCATCCTAGATCTTCCGGCCGATCTCCGGCACCTGATTGACTGGGGGTCTGGAAAGGACTTCATTGGATTTTCTGCGGCGGTGGAAATGATGAAGTTACCAGACACCGAAGATCAGCGCGTTCTTGGTGCCGCGATAATGGCGAGCAAACTCAATAGCAAGGAAGTGAGACAAGTTGCCCAACTTCGGCTACGCTCAGGTCATTCTGTTGACAGGTGTGTGCGAGAAATTCTTCGAATGCGTCCTAATATCGTAAGACGATACATCTTCATCGGATCGGTTGCGCCGGAAAATATTGAAGAACTGCAGACTCTTACGCAATTGGCCAGAGATTCGATGCTGCGGTCAAGCATGGAAAAGGTCGGCATAAGGAGCGCAACCGGTCGGCTAGGAGTCAAATTTTTCACCCTCGTAGGTGATGAAAATTTCAACTCTTCTATGCAAGAGATTGGAAAAAGAAATATTGAAAAGCAAATCCGGTTTCACATTTCACAATCTGTCACGGATGCCACATTTAGTCATTGATGTCTTTTCCAGCGGTGCCGTCCGCCTTGGCTCGAACTTAGTGTGCGATGGTTATGCAGCGGACTACGCGCGTTCCGGGTTCAGTCGCATGTGCACGATGACCACATGGCCGACTTCGACAGGAGCAAAGGTGAACAGGATTTGTTCATGAGTCCTGAGACTCGTCAATTGCTGATTGCCGAACGAAACGCCGATCTGGAGTATCGGAACAACATCATCCCGCTGGAACGTGGTCTGGAGAAAAGGCTTGATGACGGCTCCAAGCTTACCCTTCTTCCTTCAGGACACATGCTCGGATCATGCCAAGTGGTCCTCGAGTTGACCAGCGGAATCCGATGCGGTTATTCAGGTGATTTCGCTTGGCCATTGGCCGATGTGATTCAGGTTGACGAGTTGGTCGTGGACAGCACCTACGGCAACCCTGCCAGCATCCGACGCTACACGCAGGGCGAGGCCGAAAACTGTCTTTTGGAAGTGGTAGTCCAAGCTCTTCGACGCGGATCCGTACATGTCAAAGCCCACAGGGGAACCATTGAGCGTGTACTTCAAGTGATTGCTGGCAATGTTGCCGTTCCGGTTTTGGCAAGTTCGCGATTGCTTCGCGAAATCGACGTGTACCAGAATCATGGATTCGGCTCGGAGGCATTGGTGGCGTTGAACTCTAGTTTGGGACGTGCCGCCTTGAATGAACGATCATATGTCCGCCTCTATTCGAAAGGA
The DNA here is from genome assembly GCA_965115885.1 of Longimicrobiales bacterium. Taxonomy (GTDB): domain Bacteria; phylum Gemmatimonadota; class Gemmatimonadetes; order Longimicrobiales; family Gaopeijiaceae; genus BD2-11. The sequence goes on along the minus strand of OZ220479.1, from coordinate 3,496,148 downwards.
GATGCTTTCAAATACGAGTTGATTGAGGGCACGAACATAACGTGCAGCGCGTACATGACAGGGGGTACCGATCATCCATTGCTCAAGTTTTCCGAACGAGCGTATCGGGTTGCGCTATCCAATCACGCGGATTTCGAGGAAACTCTGGCTTATGTAGAAGCTACTGGAGCCAAAAAAGTCGTTACAGACAACACAAGAAGTCACGGCATCGACTTAGCGATTGCGATCAACAAACGCTTTCCAGGAATTTGCGCCGAGCCTTCTACCAACAACATTGTTCCGTCATGAGCGATGTTTGTAGGTGCATGAGCGTGGTAATCACCTTATGATCGGCTTGCCACCGAAGATGTCGGCGCGAACCGTGTTGCGGTCAAACAGTTCGATCTCCCGCTCCCGCGTGATCCGGGTGGTGCTGCGCACGATGACGGCGTGGTTCGATTGAGCCTAAAGCGCGGGAGAGCGCCTCGCCGTAGATGGGATTGGCGATCCGCAACGGAGGATCCGAAGCCACTAGTCCCAAGCCGCGCGCGTATTCGAAGTCTAGGTCGGAGTACATCCCGTTGCCCCCGCTCAGCAACGGTTCGATCACGCGCTCCACTCTGGGCTCGTGCAGTTTGCCGATCAATTGGTCCAAGTGGGTCTCCCGACGCAGGATCAATTTCTCCCGTGCATCGAAGATGTCGTGTTCCGATACGGGAACGTGGTGCTGGTGCGGCAACCCGACCGAGCATATCTCATGGGCTAGTGCGTTGACCAGCCAGGGCTGTCCCCGAGTCTGCTCCCACACGGCCCTCACCGCTTGAGGCGTGAACTTCTGACTGGTCGCGGCCGTATGCTGTCCGAGTAGGGCCATGATGTCCGTTCGCGTGAAATTTCTCAGGCGGAGCGACTTGGTCTCGATTTTTCCCAGGTGCACGTCCCGCCTCCCGCACAACACCACACTCTGCGGAAACGCCTCCGGGCGGTGAACGTAACCCGTCCGCAACTGTAGGAGCACCGACTCCAGCGAGTCGCCCACCAATGCGTCGATTTCGTCGATCAAAAGAACCAGTGGTTTGGGGGCGGCGCGCGCCCAGATTTCCAGAAGGGTGCCGAGCGCGTCGGCCGGGCGCCGGGTGGTGTCGAGCGTTTCCGCAGCTTCGGCTGTAGCGTCGTCGCCGAGCGTGTATCTCGCTTCCCGGGCGATCTGCGACGTGATCGCCTCCATCGCCCGGCCCACGTTCTCGCGCGCGGTCTGAGCGGGTTCGAAGTTGACGTAGGCGCAACGGTACTCGCCCGCGTCCTCGTCGTTCAGCAGATCGCGCAGGGCGAGCAAGGTGGACGTCTTGCCGGTCTGCCGCGGCGCATGCAACACGAAGTAGCGCTTCCTGCGCACCAGCGACAGGATCTCGCTCATGTCGACTCGGTCGAGCGGGGACACGCAGTAATGATCTTCCGAGTCTACGGGACCATCGGTGTTAAAATCGCGCATGACCTGAAGTGTGGGGCGGGTTCCGATCCATGGACAAGCCCAAGACCTGCAGCAGGCCCTTGCGAGAACTCCGGCATGCCGAGTCGCGCAAGGCGACGGTGGGAAAAGTCGTGGCGCCACGGAAGTTTCGCCGGAACGCTACGGGTTCGGTGCCAACGCTTTTCGCCACCGCATTCCGCATGTGTGCATCATGGCACCCCGATGGATTGATTCGCAACCCCAGATTGTCCAAACAGCGCACGGACCAGCGCCCTCGGCCAAGCCCGCAGCCTTTCCCGCCTCCCAGAGTTTGCTCCCGCGCCGCGGGTGTCCCCACATTCCGAGTCCGCGAGCCTCGAGCGCCAGTCAGCTGGCGCGCCACAGCGATCCTTGGAGATCCCCATGATCCCGAAGACGGCGAACTCTCCGTACGTGCCGCCTGCGCGGCGATTCTCCCGAAGCGGAGGGAAGCTCCGCACAGCCGCGTTCGTCGCCGTCTGCGCGGCCGCGCAGACGGCTGTCGGCGCGGACGGCCTCTCCGCCCAGGACGGCTACCGCATGCCTCCCGCGGAGATCGCGCGCATCCTGGACGCGCCCCCGTCCCCCTTCGTGAACGTAAGCCCGGACGGGGAGTGGATCGTTCTCACGGGACGGCGCAGCATGCCCTCGATCGCGGACATGGCGCGGCCCGTGCTTCGCTTGGGGGGACGGCGCATCGACCCGGCGACCACCGGGATCTTCGGGCCCTCCACGGGCCGGAATCCGGGGCTTTCCACGACCCTCTCGGTCGTGAACGTCTCCGACGGATCCGAGCGCCCGGTCGACGCGCCCGAGGGCGGATGGGGCGTGCCGCGCTTCGCTCCCGGCGGAGATCGGTTCGTCGTCGCGCGCACCGTGAGCGACGGGATCGAACTTTGGATCGGCAACGTCCGGGAGGCTCGCGCCCGCAGGCTCGCCGACGTCCGGGCGAACGGCGTGCGCGGCGAGCCCTGCGACTGGATGCCGGACGGGGAGGAGCTGCTCTGCACCTTGGTGCCCTCCGGGCGCGGGCCCGCGCCCGCGGCGCCTCCGGTCCCGGACGGGCCGGTCGTCCAGGAAGCGGAGGGAAGGACCGCCCCCGTGCGCACCTACCAGGATCTCATCGAGGATCCCCACGGCGCGGCGTTGTACGAACACTACGCCACCTCCCAGCCCGCTCTGGTCGACGCGTCCGACGGAACCGTGCGCGCGCTGGCGGAACCCGGCATCTGGGACCTCGCTCCCTCGCCCAGCGGCGCCTACGTCCTCGCGGAGCGGATCGTGCGTCCCTTCTCCTACTTGGTGCCGGATTCGCGGTTTCCGAAAGAGCTGGAGATCTGGAGCCGGGAGGGCGAGGTGGTGGCTCGGGTCGCGTCGATTCCCCTCGCGGAGGGCGCCCCCGTCGGCGGCGTGGAGGAAAGCCCGCGCAGGCATCGCTGGATGCCGGGCGAAGAGCACGCGCTCATGTGGGTCGAGGCGCTCGACGGAGGCGATCCCCGGGTCGAGGCGGAGCACCGCGACCGCGTGATGCGGCTCGACGCGCCCTTCGACGGGGATGCGGTCGAGGTGGCCCGCACCGCCCTCCGCTTCGCGGGGCTCTCGCGCGGAGAGGACGGCTTGGCGTTGCTCACCGAAACCGAGCGCCGCTCCAACGCCGTCCGCACTTGGCGGATCGACGTGGACGGCGACGACGAGCCCCGGCTGGTCTGGGAGCGCAACGCGCAGGACCGCTACGGCGATCCCGGGTCGCCGGTCGAGCGCCGCTCCGAGCGCGGCGAATCGCTCATCGTGCAGGACGGCGACTGGATCTTCCTCTCCGGCGCGGGCGCCTCGGACGCCGGCGATCATCCCTTCCTCGACCGCACGAACCTGCGCACCGGCGAGAGCGAGCGCCTCTTCCAGGCCGCTCCCGGCAGCTACGAGTCCGTGGTCGCCCTGCTCGACGGGGACGGCCGTCGCATCCTCACCCGGCACGAGACCCCGCTCGATCCCCCCAACTACTTCGTGCGCGGCACCCGCTCCGGGGAACGCAGACGGTTGACTCGGTTCGAGGACCCCCATCCCGAGATCTCCGGCGTGACCCGCCGGTTCGTGACCTACGAGCGCGGAGACGGGGTGCAGCTCTCGGGCACGCTCTACCTGCCCGCGGACCACGAGGAGGGAGCGCGCCTGCCCACCATCGTGTGGGCCTACCCCCGCGAGTACTCGAATCCCGACGTGGCCGGTCAGGTGCGCGGCTCGCCGAGCCGCTTCACGCGCGTGGGCGGAGCCTCGCACCTCTTCTTCCTCACCCAGGGCTACGCCGTCTTCGACGGGCCCGCCATGCCGATCGTCGGGGAGGAGACCCCCAACGACACCTACGTGGAGCAGCTGGTGAGCTCGGCCGAGGCGGCCGTCGACAAGGTGGTCGAGATGGGCGTCGCCGACCGCGACCGGATCGGGGTGGGCGGTCACAGCTACGGCGCCTTCATGACCGCCAACCTGCTCGCCCACTCCGACCTGTTCCGGGCCGGCATCGCGCGCAGCGGAGCGTACAACCGCACCCTCACCCCCTTCGGATTCCAGAACGAGCGCCGCACCTTCTGGGAGGCGAGCGACGTCTACTTCGCGATGTCGCCGTTCATGCACGCCGACCGGATCGACGAACCGATGATCCTCATCCACGGGGAAGCCGACAACAACTCGGGGACCTTCCCCGTGCAGTCCCGGCGCATGTTCCACGCCCTCAAGGGGAACGGAGGCGCGTCCCGCTTGGTGATGCTGCCCCACGAAAGCCACGGCTACCGCGGGCGCGAATCGGTCATGCACGCCCTGGCCGAGATGATCGAGTGGATGGACCGCTACGTGAAGAACGCGCCCAAGCCGGTGACGGACCGGTAGCGGAGGCGGGCGGTGCTTCCGGGAGGGGGCGCGGAGGCGGAGACGGACGAGCGGTCTCCGGAGCCGAACGGGCGATGACGGCCGCCGCGCCCCGTCCGGGGAGCTGAGGCGAATGCCCGTACGCGCGGCCGTCATGACCGGCCCCGGCGCGCCGATGGAGGTCCGCACGCTCCCCGACCCGGAGATGGAGCCCGGCTCGGTGCTTCTGGAGACGGTGGCCAGCGAAGTGTGCGGGACCGACGTGCACCTCCGGCACGGTCGGCTCGCCGGGGTGCCCTACCCCATCGTCCCCGGCCACGTGAGCGTGGGCCGGGTGGCGGAGACGCGCGGGGTGGAGCGGGACGCGCTCGGGCGGCCGCTGGAGGTCGGCGACGTCGCCACCTTCTTCGACGTGCACGAAACCTGCCACCGCTGCTACCACTGCCTAGTGGCGCGCCAGCCCAACCGGTGCCCGGCGCGCAAGGTGTACGGGATCACCTACCCCTTGGAGGAGGGACTGCTGGGGGGTTGGGCGGAACGGATCTACCTGAAGCCGGGCGTGCGGATCCTCAAGTTGCCGGACGGCCTGCGCGCGGACGACGTGATCGGCGGCGGGTGCGGGCTCTTCACCGGGTTCGCGGCGGTGGATCGCGCCGAGGTGCGTATGGGAGACGTGGCCGTGGTGCAGGGCGCCGGACCGGTGGGGTTGGCCGCGACCGCCTTCGCCGATCTTTCCGGGGCTGCGGAGGTGGTGCTGATCGGCGACCCGAAGACCCGCCTGGCGCTGGGAACGCGCATGGGGGCCGGGGTCGCGCTCTCGGTGTCGGGGACCACTCTCGGGGAGCGCCGCGAAGCGGTGATGGCTCGCACCGACGGACGCGGGGCCGATCTGGTCGTCGAGGCGAGCGGCAACCCGGCCGCCGTCCCCGAGGGGTTCGCGCTGGTCCGCGACGGGGGCCGCTACGTCGTGGCCGGACACTACGCCGACGCCGGCTCCGTTCCCGTCAATCCCCACGCCGACATCAACCGCAAGCACGTGGAGGTGCGCGGCCAATGGGGCACCGACTTCCACCATCTGGCGCGGGCCCTGCGGTTGCTGTCCCGGCACCGCGAACGTCTTCCCTTCGCGGAGACGATCGGGGCGCGCTATCCGCTGGAGCGGACGCAGGATGCGCTCGATGACGTCGAGGCGTTGCGGGTCGCCAAGGCGCTCGTGGTGCCCTGACCTTCCGCCGCCGTCAGCGCGACGTCTCCCGGTCGACGAGGATGCAGCGCGCCAAGTCGAAGCCGACGACTCGGCTCTCGCCGTCGCGTCCGCCCAGGCGCACCGTGACCGGGCCGTCGAAGGGAGCCCGCTCCTCGACCTCGAGGGTCGCCCCCGGCAGGAGCCCCTTGGCCTCCAGGTAGCGCAACCGCTCCGGCTCGTCGTCGCGGACCGCGCGGATCCGGATCGGTCCCATGGCTCGGGAGTCCGCCAGCGTGGGGTAGCTGGTGGAATCGATCTCCCCGCCCGGAGTGGGGATGGGCGCGCCGTGGGGGTCGTGGCGCGGGTTCTTGAGCGCGTCCGCCATGCGCTCGACGAGCTCGTCGGAGGCGGCGTGCTCCAAGCGTTCGGCCTCCTCGTGCACGTCCTCCCAGGAATAGCCCAGGCGCACGCTGAGATAGGTCTCGATGACGCGGTGGCGACGCACTACCCGGAGCGCTTCCCTGCGTCCGTTCTCCGTGAGGCCGACGCCGCGGTAGGGTTCGTGCTCCACCATGCCCAAGTCGGCCAGGCGCTTCACCATTCCGCTGACCGAAGCCGGCTGTACGTCGAGGGCGCTGGCGATGTCGCTCGTGTTGGCTGTATCGTCGTGTTCCGTGAGGGAGAAGATCGCCTTGAGGTAGTCCTCGACGGAGGGGGAGAAGCGGGAGGGCGGGTGTGCCATCGCGGGGCTCTGTTGCGTGAGCGGGACACCAATCTAACCTGTCGCGTCCCGTGCCGCCGGAGCGCGTTCCCGCGCCCCGGCGGCGGATTTCGACCCTCTTCCGGCGGCGATCCGGACCGACGAAACCGGGAGCGACGCGCACATGGGAATCGAACGCACACGGAAGTCGGCCGCGCCGGCGCTGTTCGCGGCATGCCTCCTCGCCGCTCTGGCCCCGGCGGCGGCACGGGCGCAGGGCGGCTACCTGATCTTCCAGGCCGGGGTGTACATGCCCAACCAGGACCTGGGGGTGCTGGAGAGCGCCGGCTTCGCGGAAGCGGTCGAATTCGGCAAGCGCGAGCGTAGCTTCGCCTACTCCCTCGGGCTCGAACTTCCCGTTTCCGGGCCGTTCTCGGGGCGCGCGACGCTGGCGTACGGAACCAGCGCGGACGTCGACATCGTGCAGGGCGCGTGCCCCGACTGCGAAGCGCGCAACAACGTGCTCAACGCCACCGCGGCGCTCGTCTTCCGCCCGCTTCCCGGAAGCCTCGCCGTCCAGCCCTACCTGTGGGGCGGCGGGGGCGTGAAGCACTACGATCTGGAGTCGCTGGACGAGTTGCGGCGGTCCCCGCTGAAGGATCAGACCCGGCGCACGCTGGTCCTCGGCGTGGGCGTCGAGGTGAAGCTCGGGCCGTTGCGCGTCGTGACCGAACTCTCCGACTACGTCAGCCCGATCTTCGGCTCCGAAGCGGAGCGCAGGCAGAACGATCTGTTCCTGACCGCGGGGCTCATGCTGGGGAGCGGCTGACCCGGCGCGGGTTTTGCCCAAACGTGCGCAACGACATATCCTTGTCGCTCCGCGGCGCCGTTCCGGCAGGGTCCGGCGCGGCGCCGTCCGATCACCCGAGGCTCCCGGACACGGGGGAGGTGAAGCATGCCCGAATCCGCGCCCCGAAGGAAGACCGCCGACCCCGTGGCCGTGGACGCCAAGCGCATCCTGCTTCGCTACGGGACCCCCATCGCGGTCCTGGACCGGGTGTCCGAGGTGGACCGGATCGCGTTGGCGCGCAAGGTCAGCCGCACCCGGCTGGCCGACCGCGAGCCGCGTCTGAAGGTGCTGCTCGAAGAACGTGGGTACCTTCGGACGCCGTGAGCGTCCGGTCTCGGCGCCTCCCGGGCCGGAGGGGTCGCCCCGCGCATTTCTTCGAGGGACGGGTTTTTTCGTGACGGCGTCGCGCTTCCCTCGCCGCCTCGCCCTCTCGCTGGCTCTGCTGTGGGGGTGCGCGGAGCCTTCGTCCCCCCGCGCCGAATCCGACGCCGGTCGGGTTGCGCGGTCGAGCCGCGGGATGGTGGTCGCGGCCCAGCCGTTGGCGACCGCGGCGGGCGTGGAGATGCTCGAACGGGGCGGAAACGCGGCCGACGCCGCCGTGGCCGCCGCGTTCGCGGTCTCGGTGGTGGAGCCCAGCATGAACTCGATCGGCGGGCGCACCCAGATCCTGGTGCGCACCCCGGACGGCGCCTTCCACGGCATCGACGCCACCACCCAAGCCCCGGACGGCTACGATCCCGACACCGCGCCCCAAGCCGGCCACGGGGTTCCCACCGTGGGCGTGCCGGGCACCGTCGCGGGGCTCGCCCGCCTTCTCGCCGAACACGGCACGCTTCCGCTGGCCGCGGCGATGGAGCCGGCGATCCGGTACGCGGAGGAAGGCTTCGCCCTGCTCCCCGGCGAAGCCGCGCGCCAAGCGTCCGCCGCCGAGCAGCTCCGGGAGTCCGAGGGCGCGCGCATGTACTACCTCCGGCCGGACGGATCCCCGCGTCGGGCCGGCGACCGTTTCGTGCAGGCCGACTTGGCGGCGGTGTTGCGCCGCATCGCTTCCGACGGAGCGGACGTCTTCTACCGGGGCGGAATCGCGGAGGCCATCGCCGCCGACATCGGGGGCGCGGGCGGGCATGTGACCCCGGCGGCGCTCGCCGACTACCGCGCCGAGGACGCCCGGGTGGTGCGAGGAAGCTACCGGGGCCACGAGCTGGTGGGGACCTTCGCCCCGGCGGCCGGGGCGACGACCATCGGCATCCTGCAGATCGTCGAGAACTTCGATCTGGCCGGGGCCGACGAGGCGACGTGGGCGGCGGTGGTCGGGCAGGCGTTGGCGCTCGGCTTCGAGGCCGCCCGGACCCGCCGCGGACCCGATGCGTGGCGGCTGCTCACTTCGCGGGAATGGGCCCGGGAGCAGGCCGGGCGGATCCGGCTCCCGGTAGCGGCGGCGGCCACGGGACCCGAGCCTGCGGCCGAGCCGTGGCGCGCTTCGGGGCCTGCGGCCGAGCCATGGCTGTCTCGGGCGTCCGTGCCGGCGGCCGCCTACTTCCCCGGCCCCGACGACGACGGACACACCACCCACCTCTCGACGGCCGACGCCGACGGCATGGCGGTGGCGCTCACCCAGACCATCGGACCGGCGATGGGCTCCAAGGTCGCCACGCCGGGGCTGGGGTTCCTCTACGCCGCCACGCTGGGCGGCTATCTGGGCCGCCTCGAGCCGGGCGAACGAGCGCGCTCCAACATCTCGCCGCTCATGGTGCTGTTCGACGGCCAGCCCATGCTGGTGCTCGGCGCCGCCGGCGGCGCGCGCATCGTCTCGGCCGTGGTGCAGGCGGTGTGCCGGGTCGTCGACCAGGGGCTCGCCCTGCCCCAGGCCTTGGCCGCCGCGCGTCTCCACCCCATGCAGGGGTCGTCGATTTCCGCGGGCGGAGAGAGCGGGTTCCAGATGGAGACCTCTCCGGGGATCGGCTGGTCCCCGGAAACCGTCGCCGAACTCCGGGAGCTGGGCTTCGCGGTGCAGGAGGTGCCGCGCGCGGGCGCCTTCGGGCGCATCCACGGCATCCACTTCGACGCGGCGACCGCCGCGTGGACCGGAGCCGCGGATCCGGACTGGGAGGGGAGCGCGGCGGCGCCCCGTCCCTGAACGAGAAAGGAATGCCCCGTGCGGGAGCGCGGTCGGACGACCGGCCGCGTCCCCTCGAACGCCCGTCGCCGCGGAGGAAGCCGGAAATGGGACCCATCGTCGACGCCTCGTCCCCGCGCGCCTCGGCTCTTCTTCTCGCGCTGGGCGCCGCCGCGTGCGCCTCCGACGACGCGACGGAGTTCGACGTCGTCCTGCGCGGCGGCACCCTGCACGCGGGAGACGCGCCCGGGGTCGTCGCGGACGTGGCCCTGGTCGGAGACCGGATCGCGGCGGTGGGCGATCTTTCCGGCCGCGACGCGCGCGCGGTTCTGGACGTCGCCGGTCTCCACGTCGCTCCGGGGTTCGTCGACGCGCACTCGCACGCGGGCCCGGGGCTGGGCACGGAGGGGCGCAGTCACGCCGAGCCCCTGCTGGCGCAGGGGGTCACGACGGTGGTGGTCAACCCCGACGGCGGGGGACCGGTGGATTTGGCCGAACAGCGCTCGCGGCTGCTCGAGCACGGGCTCGGCGTCAACGTGGCGCAGCTGGTGCCGCACGGGTCGGTGCGCGGGGCGGTGCTGGGGATGGAGGACCGGTTGCCCGGCCCCGGGGAACTCGCGCGCATGAAGGCGCTGGTGCGGGCCGGGATGGAGGAGGGGGCGTTCGGGATGTCGTCGGGCCTCTTCTACGCGCCCGGGAGCTATTCGGACACCGACGAGCTGGTGGCCTTGGCCGAGGTCGTCGCGGAGTACGGCGGAGTCTACGCCAGCCACATCCGCGACGAATCCGACTACACCGTCGGGCTTCTCGCGGCGGTGGAAGAGGTGATCGAAGTGGCGCGCTCGGCGGGGATGCCGGGCGTGGTGACGCACATCAAGGCGCTGGGGCCGCCGGTGTGGGGCAAGTCGGCCGAGGTCGTCGCCGCCATCGAGGCGGCCCGGGCGGAGGGCGTCGAGGTGTTCGCGGACCAATACCCGTACGAAGCCTCCTCGACGGGGCTCTCGGCGGCGCTTCTGCCGCGCTGGGCTCAGGCGGGGGGCGGGGACTCGTTGGCGGCCCGGCTCGCCGACCCGTCCACGCGGGCGCGGATCCGCGGGGAGATGGAAGCCAATCTCGCTCGCCGGGGCGGCGCGGCCCGCCTCCGGTTCCGCCGGTTCCGGCCGGATCCCTCCGTCGAGGGCCGCACCCTCGAGGACGTGGCCGCCGAGCGCGCCCTCCATCCGCTGGACGCGGCGTTGGAATCGATCGGCGAGGGCGACGCCTCGGTGGTCTCCTTCAGCATGAACGAGGGCGACGTCGCCGCCTTCATGGCCCGGCCCTGGACGATGACCGCGTCGGACGGCGCGCTGCCGGAATGGCGGGTGGGCGCGCCCCATCCGCGCGCCTACGGCACCTTCCCGCGCAGGTTGCGCGCCTACGCGCTGGGGAGGGGCGCCGCGAGTCTCCGGGCGGCCCTTCGCAGCATGACCTCCCTTCCCGCCGACGTCTTCGGTCTCGAGTGTCGGGGAAAGCTCGTCCCCGGGGCGATCGCGGACCTCGCGGTCTTCGATCCGGAGACGGTCCGGGATCGTGCCACCTACGCGGATCCGCATCGGTTGTCGGAGGGTATGGTGCACGTTTTCGTCAACGGCACGGCGGCGATTCGCGACGGGGCCTTCACCGGAGCGCGCGCGGGGCGCGTGCTCCGACGCGAAGGCGGTTGCCGGGCCTAGGAAGGCCCCGGACGCGCGCCGTTTTCCGATCCCCAGTCCGGTAGGCCCCCGACCGCCATGAAGGTCCGCAACGTCGCCATCATCGCCCACGTCGACCACGGGAAGACCACGCTCGTGGACCAGATGCTCCGCCAAGCGGGGGTGTTCCGGGAAAACCAGGAAGTGCGCGAGCGGGTGATGGACTCCGATCCGCTCGAGCGCGAGCGCGGCATCACGATCCTTTCCAAGAACACGTCGGTGCGCTGGGGCGCGTTCAAGATCAACATCGTGGACACGCCCGGGCACGCCGACTTCGGAGGCGAGGTCGAGCGCGTCCTGCGCATGGTGGACGGGGTGCTGATCCTGGTCGACGCCGCCGAGGGGCCGATGCCGCAGACCCGGTTCGTGACCGGCAAGGCGCTGGAACTGGGCCACGCCCCGGTGGTGGTCGTCAACAAGGCCGACCGTCCGGACGCGCGTGCCGAGGAGGTGCACGACGAGGTGCTGGAGCTGTTCATGGATCTCGAAGCCTCCGACGGGCAGCTCGACGCGCCCTTCCTGTACGCCTCCGGTCGGGACGGATGGGCCACTCCGGACCCGGCCGGCCGCCGCGCCGATCTCGCCCCTCTGTTTTCGGCCATCGTGGAGCACGTTCCCGCGCCGCCCGCGGAGCCGACGGGCCCCTTCCAGATGCTCGTGTCGACGCTCGACCACTCCTCCTACGTGGGGCGCATCGCGATCGGTCGCGTCGAGCGCGGGCTCGTCCGGCCCGGCCAGGAGGTGGCGGTGCTTCCCCTGGGCGCGGCGGGCGGGGTCGGAGAGGAGGAGGTGTCGCGCGCGCGCGTGCTCAAGGTGTACGGGTTCGAAGGGCTGGAGCGCGTGGAGACCGGGGAGGCCCGCGCGGGGGACATCGCGGCGGTGGCGGGCATCCCCGGCGTGGAGATCGGCAAGACCCTGACCGCTCCGGAGCGCCTCGAGCGCTTGGCGGGCATCGCGGTGGAGCGGCCCACGATCTCGGTCGATTTCCTGGTCAACGATTCCCCGTTCTCGGGCGAAGGGCGCTACGTGACCACGCGTCAGCTCCGCGAGCGGCTCTTCCGGGAAACGGAGCGCAACGTCGCTCTGAAGGTCGAGGCGACCGACCATGCGGACACCTTCCGGGTCGCGGGTCGCGGCGAGCTGCACCTCTCCATCCTCATGGAGACCATGCGCCGCGAGGGGTACGAGTTCCAAGTCTCCCGCCCGCGCGTGCTCATGCGCGAAGGGCTCGCCGGCGAGGCGCTGGAGCCCTACGAGGAGCTGGTGGCGGAGGTGCCCGAGTCCCGGATGGGCACCGTCATCGAAAAGCTGGGCGGTCGGCGGGGCGAGTTGCTGGAGGTGAGGCCGACGGGGCGCGGACCGGTCCGCCTGCGGTTCCGGATTCCGGCGCGCGGCCTGTTCGGCTACCGGACCGAGTTTCTCACCGACACGCGCGGAGACGGGTTGATGCACCACCGCTTCCTGGAATACGGACCGTGGGCGGGGACGTTGCCCGGACGGGAGCGCGGCGCGGTGGTGGCGGACCGTCGGGGCGTCGCGGTGGCGTACGCCATCTTCGGTCTTCAGGAGCGCGCCACCTTCTTTCTGGGGCCCGGCGCCCCGGTGTACGAGGGCATGATCCTGGGCGTGCACGCGCGCGCGGGCGACTTGGACGTCAACGCGTGCAGGGGCAAGAAGCTCACCAACGTCCGGGCGGCGGCGGCCGACGACAACGTCCGGCTCGAGCCGCCCCGCGCCGTCACGCTGGAATCCGCCCTGGAGTTCATCGCGGACGACGAGCTCATCGAGGTCACGCCGCACGCCGTACGTCTGCGCAAGCGAATTCTGGACGCCGGCGCACGCCGCAAAGCGGCGCGCCCGCGGAAGACGGGACCGTGACCCGCGAAGCGGCGGCGTGCGGCGGTCGGACGCGGGGGGGCGGGTTCGGCCGCTTCTTTCTGCCCGGCCCCACGGAGGTGCGCCCGGAGGTGCTGGCCGCCCAGAACCGGGCCCTGATCGGGCACCGGGGCGAGCCCGTCAACGCGCTCGTGCGCGGGATCCAGCCCGGGCTCCGGGAGGTGTTCGGCACCGCGCGGCCGGTGCTGATCTCGACGTCCTCGGCGACCGGGCTCATGGAGGCGGCGGTGCGCAACGGCGCCCGCGCGCGCGTGCTCTCGCTCGTGAACGGGGCCTTCTCCGAGCGCTTCGCCCGCATCGCGCGCGCCTGCGGCTTCGAGGTGGACGCGCTCGAGGTGCCCTGGGGCGGCGTGAACGATCCGGACGCGCTCCGCGACCGACTGCGCCGCCGACGCTACGACGCGGTGACCATGGTGCATTCGGAGACCTCCACGGGCGCACTCAACCCGGTCGCCGAACTGGCGCGCGCGGTGCGGGAGTTCCCCGACACGCTGGTGCTGGTGGATGCGGTGACCAGCGCGGGCGGCGCGCCGGTGCGCGCCGACGAATGGGGACTCGATTTCGTGTTCTCCGGCTCGCAGAAGGCGATGGCGCTGCCCCCGGGACTGGCGTTCGGCACCGCCTCGGTGCGCATGCTGGAGCGTTCCGCGCGCGCGCGACGCAAGGGGGCCTACTTCGACCTGGTCTCGTTCCACGAGGGCTTGGCGAAGGCGCAGACGCCCAACACGCCCGCGGTCACGCTCCTGTACGCGCTGGAGGAGCAGCTGCGCCGCATTTCGGCGGAGGGGCTGGAGGAGCGGTGGGCGCGCCACCGGGCGATGGCTCGCCGATGCGGCGCATGGGCGCGGTCGGGACCCGCCGGCGCGGAGCTGTCGGTTCTGGCGCCGGAGCGCTTCCGCGCGCCCACCGTGACCTGCCTGCTCCTGCCCCCGGGGCGGACGGGCCCGGAAGTGGTCCGGGCCATGGGCGAGCGGGGGTTCGCGATCGGGGCCGGATACGGCAAGCTCAAGCGGAAGTCGGTGCGCATCGGCCACATGGGAGACCATACGGTGGAGGAACTCGATCGGGTGCTGGAGGCGTTGGAAGAAGTTCTGCGGGCGCCGCCGGAACGAGGAAGCGCGGGAGGTGCGCGATGAGCGGACGGGACCGGCCCTGGAGGATCGCGGTGGCGGACGAGATCTCGCCCTCGGGGCTGGGCGCGCTCAGCCGCGACCCGCGCTTCAAGATGCACTGGCTGGCTGGGCGCGCGTCGGCCGAGAAGGAGGAGGCCATCGCCCGGGCGGACGCCGTCATCGTGCGCAGCGCCACCCGGATCACGCGGGAGCTCATCGAGGCGGCCCCCGATCTGAAGGTCGTCGGGCGGGCCGGGGCGGGAGTGGACAACATCGACCTCGACGCCGCCACCGAACGCGGCATCCCGGTGCTGAACGCGCCTGCGGGCAACAGCGTCTCCGCCGCCGAGCTCACCTTCGCGCTCGTCCTCGCGCTGGCGCGCAAGGTCGTCGCCGCGGACCGGTCGGTGCGCCGGGCGACCTGGAAGCGGCCGGACCTCGCCGGGGTGGAACTCAACCGCAAGACGCTCGGGCTGATCGGGGCCGGGCGCATCGGCGGCGAGGTGGCGCGCCGCGCCCGCGCCTTCGGCATGAAGGTGCTGGTCTTCGATCCCCACCTGCCCGCGGCCCGCGCGGAGGAGCTGGACGCCGAGCCGCACGGCCTGGACGAGGTCGTCGAACAGGCCGACTTCCTGACCCTGCACGTGCCCCTCACCGCCTCCACCCGCGGGATGGTCGGCGCCGAGCGGCTGCGCCGCATGAAGCCGTCGGCCTTCCTGGTCAACGCGGCGCGCGGCGGGGTGGTGGACGAGGACGCGCTGGCCCGCGCTCTGAAGGAGGGCTGGATCGCGGGCGCCGCCCTGGACGTCTTCCGCGAGGAACCGCTGCCGGAATCCAGTCCGCTTCTGGACTGTCCGAATCTCGTTCTGAGCCCCCACCTGGGGGCTTCCACCGCGGAGGCGCAGGAGCTGGTGGCGTCCGAAATCGCCAGCGGCGTCCGCGGCGCGCTCCTCGACGGCGATCTCTCGCGGGCGGTGAACACGACCGGCCTCGACGGCGCCGCCCTGCGCAGGTTGCGCCCGTTGCTGGAGCTGGGCGAGCGGATGGGACGGTTGGCGTGCGCGCTCGCCTCCGGGGGGATCCGCGAAGTGCGGGTGCGCTACAGCGGCGCCTCCGCGGAGGCGAGCGGTCCGCTCGCCTCCGCGGTGCTGTGCGGACTGCTGGAGGACATCGTCGGGGACGCGCGCGTGAACGCCGTGAACGCGGCCCGCCTCGCCGAGGCGCGCGGGACGAGGGTGGTGACGGCGCGCGCGACCCGGCATCCGGACTACTCCGAGCACTTGGTCGCCGAGGTGGACGCGGAGGGGGGGCGGGTGCGGGTCGCCGGAGCCCTGCTGGAGGGCACCCACCTGCGCATCGTGGGCATCGGCGACTTTTCCATCGACTTGGCCCCGCGCGGGTCCATCGTCGTCGTGCGCAATCGGGACAAGCCCGGGGTGATCGCCGGGGTGGGCACGGTGCTGGCGTCCATGGGCTTCAACATCGCCGGATACCACCAAGCCCGTCTGGAGCCGGGCGGGGCCGCCATGGCGGCGGTCTCGGTGGACGGAGAGGTCACTCCGGAGCTGCTCGAGCGCCTGCGCCAACTGGACCAGATCTCCTACGTGAAGTCGGTCCGCCTGGGATAGGGATAGGCGTTCGGGGAACCGTTGCGCGCCTCGGCGCTTCCCCTACTGGGGGGTGCGACGAGGCGTCGTCGTGAGCGAAGGTTGCTTGCGGCTCCGGAAGGAATCGGCCTTTCCGCCGTCGACGAGGCGTCGTCGACTCGCGGGACCCGGGTTCGCCCGCGAATCGGGTCCCGCGATCGGGTCCCGCGCGCGCGAACCGCCGCCCGGACGCGCCCGCCGCGTCACGCCGGATCTCCGGCGCGATCCGGGCGTCCGCGACGGCGCGTCCGGCTCCGCTTCAGGGAACGACGCGGTAGCGCCGCAGCACCTCCAGCGTCTCCTCGATGGGCAGAGCTTCGGCGCTGTTGCCCATTCCCGAGACCGTGGTGGCCTTGAAGAGCGAGTTGTACACGGCTTCCTCCGTGGCCTCCACCGTGGCTAGGAAGATCGGGGACATGCGGTCGTTGGGGACCTCCTCCAGGACCAGCGTCCCGTCTCCGCCGCGCCGCGTCCCGGGTGCCGTGGAGAAGGCGATCGCGTAGTCGCCGGACCCGTTCCCGGCGAACGATCCGGTGCGCGCCAGCCCCATCATGGCGCGCCGCGCCACGCGCTCGAGCTTGAGCGGGGAAAGGGGCGCGTCGGTCGCCACCACCATCATGATGGATCCCTGCCCTTCGTCCGAGTCGTCCCCGCCCGGCGTCGCCCCCCGGAATGAATGGCGGCCCAGCTCGCGGCCGACCGGCGCCCCGGCGATCGTCAGGATGCCGCCGAAGTTGGACTGCACCAGCACGCCCACCGTGTAGCCGCCCAGCTCGTCGGGCACCGTCCGGCTGCTGGTGCCGACGCCCCCCTTCCAGCCGAAGGCGCGGGTCCCGGTGCCCGCGCCCACCGATCCCTCCTCCACCGGGCCGGAGCGGGCCGATTCGAGCGCCGCGCGCACGTGTTCGGGGGCGATCGGCCGCGCGCGGACGTCGTTCAGGCCGCCGTCGTTGGTCTCGCCCACGACCGGGTTGACGGAGCGCACCCCCTCCATGCCCTCGCGCTCCAGCATCCATTCCGCGAGCGCGTCGGCCGCCTTCCACACGCACAGCGTGCAGGTGAGCAGGACGGGGGTTTCCAGCTCTCCCAACTCCCGGACCTGGGTGACGCCCAGAAGCTTGCCGAAGCCGTTCCCGACGTGCAGAGCGGCCGGCACCCGGTCGCGGAAGACGTTCCCGCCGTGCGGGAGGATGGCCGTCACCCCGGTGCGCACGCGGTCGCCCTCGCGCACCGTCGCGTGTCCGACCCGCACGCCCGCCACGTCCGTGATGGCGTTGTGGGGGCCGGGGGCGAAGATGCCGGGGGCGACGCCGAGATCGCGCGCCCGCGGCCGGGGCGTCTCCTGGGCGGAGGCCGTGGCCGCCGCCAGGGCGAGGCATGCGGCGACCCGCACGGCGGCGGAGCCGAGCCGCCGGAGGAAGACGGGAGGAGAACTTGAACGGGGCGGGGACGGGACGGTCACGGGCGTGCTCCGGTTCAGGGGCCGGGGGTGTCGACGATGAGCAGCGCCAGCAGGAAGGGCTGATAGAGCAACGTTCCCGCGAAGACCCGGCGCGCGCGCCGGTCGGTGAGCCGGTTGGCGGCCGCGAGCGCCGCCGCCAGCAGCGCTCCGCCCGCCAGCAACGCTCCCGCGGCGTAGATCGGGCCGGCGAGGTCGAGCGAAGCGGGCACTAGGCTCACCGGGAGCAACGCCGCGGTGGCCGCGAGCATGCGCATGCCGAGCAGGTGCCCCTCGTCGTCGCCCGGAGGCGCCATGACGATGCCCGCTCGGGCGTAGTCCTCGCGGCAGATCCACGCCAGCGCGAGGATGTGCGGGAGCTGCCAGAAGAAGAACACCCCGAACACCGCGAACGCCTGAAGCGACAGCGTGCCCGTCGCCGCGCTCCAACCCACCAGCACCGGAAGCGCGCCGGGAAGGGAGCCCACCAGGCTCGCGATCGAGGTGCGCGTCTTGAGCGGCGTGTAGACCAGAACGTAGAGGGCGCTCGAGAGCAGGGCGAGGCTCGCGGGCAGCCATCCGGCCGCGGCCCAAAGGTAGACGGTCCCGGCCGCGGTGAGCAGGAGCCCGAACCCGAGCGCTTGGCGCGGGGAGACGCGCCCCGACGGGATCGGACGTCGGCAGGTGCGGGTCATGAGCGCGTCCTCGCGGCGCTCGACGTACTGGTTGAGCGCCAGCGCGCCGCCCGTCGCCAGCCCCGTTCCCAGCGCCGCGTGGAGAATGAAGAGGGCCGCCAGCGCGCCCCCGCCCGCGACGTGGCAGGACACCCCGGTCAGGGTCGCCACGAAGCACGCGATCCCGGGCTTGGTCAACTCGAGATACGCTCCGGGCCCTCCCGGACGGGGCGCGGAATCGGCGTTCTCGGAGCTTGGCGACATGGAGCGCATCGCGGAGCGGGTTGCGGGAAGGCCTCAACCCGTCGTGCGGGCAAGCGTCGAACCGCGGAGGCGAGCCGTTCGGAGGACGGGGACGGCAAGTTGCCGGAGCCTGCGGGCATTGCGCAAGTTTCCCGCGGGTTGTTTCGATTCGACGCTCGGGACTCCGATGAAGCCGATCTCCGCCCTTCTCGTTCTGTGCGCGCTGTTCGCGCCGCGCGGGATCCCCGCCCAGAGCCCTGCGGCGCGCGCGGCGCTCGAGGAGGGGGTTCGGCTGGCCCAGGAGGGCGACACCGTCCTGGCCCTGGACCGGATCGAGCGCGCCGTCGCCCTCGATCCCGGGTACGCGGAGGCGCACTTCCTCAAGGGCCTGTACCACGCCCGGCAGGCGCCGCGCGGCACCGGCGACTTCCGCCGCCGCATCGTGGCCCGCGAGGCCCTCGGCGAAGCCGTTCGCCGCGACCCGGAGAATCCCCGGTACCTGCTGGAGCTGGCGAAGCTGCTGCTGACGCAGGAAATTCGCGTCGACGCGCGCAGGGCGCTTCGGCGGGCGCTGGAGGCGGCCGAACGCGCGGACGCGCCCACGCTCGCCGAGATCCACTATCAGCTCGGCCTCTTCGAGGAGACGGCTTGGCGCCGGCTTCGCCACCGGCGAACCCTCCCCATCGGCATCGCGGAGCTCCGCGGGGACGTCGCCTTCGAAAGCGCCGAATACGTCTGGAATCTGCTCCAGGCTTCGGGCTCGGCCTCGGGGCAGGGCGCCGCCGCGCGGGAGGCCATGCTCGACCATTTCCACCGGGCGCTGGCCGCGGATCCCGCGCACGTCGGCGCGGCCACCCATCTGATGGCCTTCCACTACGACGCGGGACGCATGGCGGAGTTCATGGCCGAGGCTCTGCGCTTCGTGCGCGCGGCCCGCTCCGAGCCCCGCGCCTATCTCGCTCTCGGCTTGGGGCTGCACGCCGAGGGCCGCGAGGACGAGGCGGCCGGAGCGTTCGCGTACGCGATCGAGTTGCTGTGCGCCCGGGAGCGCGCCGACTTCCTGGCGGTGTCGCGTCTGCTCGCTCCCGACGACGCCCGTCTCTTCGAGGCGCGTTCGGGCGCGGATCCCGCCGACGCCGCTCGCCGCTTCTGGACCGTCCACGATCCGCTCTATCTCACTCCCGCGAACGAGCACCGCTCCGAGCATCTGTCGCGCATGGCGTACGCCGACCTGCGCTTCGGTCTGCCCGAGTACGACGTCCCGGGATGGCGCACCGACCGGGGCGACGTCTGGGTGCGCTACGGCGAACCGCTCCGCCGGGCGACTTTCCCGGTCGTCGTCGCCGCCGCCGGAGACATGGAGTCCGTAGGCCGCACGACGACCGTGTGGAGCTACGGAAAGAACGGGCCGGCGTTCGTCTTCCGGGGCATGCCGGGATACCGAGGAGCCACGTTCGCCAACGACTTCCGCTTCTACGCCGAGAACTACCGGGCCCGGCAACCCGTGCGCATGACGGCGCCGTCGCTTCCCGCGTTGCTCCGCCTGCCCGCCCAGATCGCGCGTTTCCGGGGCGCGGAGGGCGAAATCGACCTGGAAGTGCACGCGGCCGTTCCCCTGGATTCGCTCCGGCGGACGGTCGGCGCGGCGGCCGTCTTCGAGACCGGCCTCTTCGTGGTCGAACCGGACGGCGCCGAGATCCGTCGTCTCACCGGAACCCGGGAGACGGCCTTCGGGGACGGACGCGCGCTCTCGCTGGGCTGGCGCACGACGGTGCCGGCCGACCGGCCACACATCGTGTCGGCCGAGGCCCGCGATCCGCTCAGCTGGGCGGCCGCGGTGCACCGAGCGCGCGTGGGCGCGCGCAGCTTCCCGCCCGGCGAGCCGAGCGTGAGCGACATCCTCCTCGTCCGGTCGCTCGAGGTGGTCCGGGATCCGCCCCGCGTGCGCGCCGACTTCCGCATGACGCCCGAGCCGACCCTCTCCTACGCCCCGGACGACGAGATCGGGGTCTATTTCGAGCTCTACAACCTGTTGCCCGACTCGACGCGCCACGCGTCCTACGATCTGGAGCTGGCGGTGACGGTGGAGAAGATCCATCGGACCGGATCGCTTTCCCAACTGCTGGACGAGCTGGCGGACCGCTGGGGACTGAGCGCGGAGGGGGACCGGCCCGTGCGCCTCTCCTTCGGCAAGCGGAACCGGGTGCTGGCGCGCGACCTGCTGCCCGAGCACTTCTCCTTCCGGCTCGACCGGCCGCCGCCGGGCCGCTACGGGTTGCGGCTCAGGGTCTCGGACCGCAATGCGGGCGTTCGGCTGGAGGCGGAGCGGGAGTTCCGGGTCCGGGCGCGGTGATCCGCCCGAGCGGGGATCGGCCGTTCCGACCGGAGCGGGTCCGGGGCCGTCGGTCGGGCGGTGCGCGCCGCGTCCTCGGGCGGCTCGTCTGCGCCGGCTCGCTGATCGCGGCCGGAGCGCTGCCGTCGCCCGTCGCCGCCCAGGAATCCGGTCCCGGAGGCGGCCGCAAGTGGCTGGGCGCGGCGATCGGGGCCGTGGCGGTCGGCGTTCCGACCTTCGCGTCCGCCGACTTCGATCCCGGTCTGGGCACCTGCACCCGGGTCGAGTGCTTCGCGCCGGTGGCCACCGCCATCGCCTTCACGCTGGGCTTCCTGCTGGGCAAGGAGCTCGACGACGCGGCCGCGCGTCGGTTCGTGGCGGGGCCCCGGGTGGACCTTCGGCCCCGGCGGACGGTCCGTCTGCCCTTCCTGCCCGACCGGGGACGGGCGACGGGCGCGGGCGCGCTTCTGAGCGGAGTCGAGGGCCTCGTCCTGCTGGAGGGGGCGACGACGACGACGCTGGGGGGGATGCGGGGGCTTCGCGACGCCGTTCTGGTGGAGGAGCGCGCCGCCGTCGTGGCGGCCACCGCCCGCGGCCTGTTCGCGCTCCCGGTCGCCCGAGGCGGCGGATCTCCGGGACGACGGGTGGACGCGCGCGGCGCACGCCGCGTCGCGGCCGGAGGGGGCGGGGAGCGGCTGGTGGCGGCGGGCGCCGGGGGGCTGGTCGGTTTCGTCGGCCTCGGGCGGGGCGCGAACGTCGAGCTGTCGGAGGCGACGCGCGCGACGGGCGGCCCGCTCGCCGCCGACTTGGTCTGGCCGCGCGCGTCCCCGGTCGCGTGGACGCTGGAGGGCTCCCGTTTGGTGGCTCGGGAGGGGACCACGCTCGAGGAGGTCGGAGGACTCGAACTGTCCCCGGCCGCGCGCGCCCTCGCGGTGGGCGCCGCCGTCGCCGTGGTGGCGGCGGGCCGCGACGGCGTCTACGTCGTCGCGGTGTCCGATCCGGCCGCGCCCCGGCTCGCGGCTCGCTACCGGGGGGTCCGCGCTGCGCTCGACGTGGCGTTGCTCGGGTCCCGGGCCTACGTCGCCGCCGGCGAGCAGGGCCTTGTGGTGCTCGATCTCGCGCGTCCCGCCGCACCGGAGGTGGCGGCCGTCGTCGGAACCCTGGGGTCCCCGTCGCTGGTAGTAGGATTGGAAGCCTCCGAGGGAGCGTGGGTTGTGGACGGCGCGACGGGCGAGGTCCATTCCGTTTTCTTCTCCGGCGCCGCGCCGCCCGGCGGATAGCGAGCCGGGGCGCGCTCCCCGGCACCGAGGGAGCTGGCCTCCAGACCGATGACACCGCCCACCGCGAGCAACCGGGAACGCCGCCGCCGCGACGGGAAGCGCTGGCGCGCCGCCATGGGCCTGTCCCTCGGCATCCACCTGGTCCTGTTCCTCTTCTGGCGCGTTCCGGTGCCCGCCGCGTCCCCGTTCGCCGCCGCGGGTCCGCGGGCGGGCGACGATCGCTCCGCTTCCGGATCCATGCAGGCGCTCCGCCTCGCGACCGCCCCGCCCCGCCCCATCGTCCCTCCGCGCGTGCCGGTTCCGGTGCCGCTGGAGATCGAGCCGCTGGAGCTGGAGGATCCCGCGGAAGTCGACTTCTCCTCCCTGCTGGGGGAGCGTCCCGGCGAAGGCGAGGATTCGGGCCCGGGGGAGGGCGAGGGGCGGGGGAGCGGCGGGACGGCCGCGGAGGGGATGTCGCGCACCGTCCCCCCCTCTCCCCGCAGCATGATTCTTCCCCCCTCCAACCGGAGCCTGCGGGACGGGGAGGTGGAGGTGTGGGTCTACGTTCTCGAAACCGGGAGGGTCGCCGCCGACTCCGTCCGTCTGATGCCGCCCACCTCCGACCGCGACTTCAATCGCCGACTGATCCGGGAGGCCGCCCGCTGGGTGTTCGAGCCGGCCCGTCGCGGCGGGGCGCCCGTCGCGGCTTGGTTCCGGTATGTCATCAGCATGGAATAGCCCGTTTCCGCAGCGCCGCACGTTCCCTCCGGGTCCTTCGGCGGCGGACCGGCCCGCGAAATGATCCCGCCCGCCCCTTCCGCCAAGCGCGTCCTCTGGGTCGACGACGAGATCGACCTCCTGCGGCCCCACCTGCTCTTCCTGCAGCAGCGGGGCTACCACGTGGACGCGATCGCCAACGGCGACGACGCCCTCGCGCTTCTGGGCCGGAACCGCTACGACCTGGTCCTGCTCGACGAGCGCATGCCCGGGCGCCGGGGCCTAGACGTGCTCGCCGTCCTGCGCCGTCGGGATCCCCACGCGCGCGTCGTGATGGTGACCAAGTCCGAGGAGGACCGCACCATGACCGAGGCGATCGGGCGGCGCGTCGACGACTATCTGGTCAAGCCGACCAGTCCCCGCCAGGTGCTGTCGGTGGTCACCCGCATCCTCGAGGGACCGAGCATCCGCCAGCAGCAGGTGGCGCGCGACTTCGCGGCCCGCTTCGGGCAGCTCTCGGCGTTGCGCGCGGAGGCGCGCACCCCCGAGGGGTTCGCCTCGCTGTACGCCGAGCTGGTGGACTGGCACATCCGGCTGGACCAAGCAGGGGAATCCGGCCTGCTCGATTCCGTCGACGGGATCCTGGCGGAGCTGCGCCACGATTTCGGCGCTTGGATCGCGCGCGCCTACCCGCGCTGGACGGCCGGCGCGGAGTCCGGGCGGCCCGAGCTGTCGACGGACGTCGTCGGGAACCACGTGGTTCCCCTGTTGGGCGCGGATCCCGTGGTTCTGGTGGTCCTGGACTGCATGCGGCTCGACCAGTGGCGCGTTCTCGCTCCCCTGCTGTCGCCCTGGTTCGACGTGCGGGAGAAGCTCTACTACTCGATTCTGCCCACGGCCACGCCGTACGCCCGCAACGCCATCTTCGGCGGACTGTTCCCCGACGAGGTCGCGCGCTTCCGGCCCGGGTGGTGGGACGCGTCCGACGACGAGGGAAGCCTGAACGCCTTCGAGGACGAGTTGCTGGAGGCCCAGCTCCGGCGGCTGACCGGGCGCCGCGTGCCGGTGCACTACGAAAAGATCTTCACCGACCGGGAGGGCGACAAGGTTCGGGCGCGCTTCCGGTCGGCCGTGCGCACCGAGGGTTCGCTGGTGGCGCTGGTGTTCAACTTCGTGGACCTCATGACGCACGGGCGCAGCGAATCCTCGGTGCTCATGGAGGTGGCTCGCGACGAAGTCGCGCTGCGCAACCTGACGCGCGCCTGGTTCGAGCGCTCCACCGCCATCCGGGTCCTCGAGGAGGCGGCGGCGGCGGGGTGCTCCGTGGTGCTCACCACCGACCACGGCTCGATCCACTGCAACCGGCCGACCACGGTGTACGCCCGCAGGGACGCCACTTCCAGTCTGCGCTACAAATTCGGGATGAACCTCAGGACCGCGAGCAAGTCCACCGTCTTCAGCAGCGGGAGGGCCGCCGATCTGCGCCTGCCCCCGGGGCGCGCGGGAACGACCTACGTCGTCGCCCGGGACGACTATTTCATGGTCTATCCGACCAAGCTGCGCGAGTACCAGTCGCGTTACCGGGGATCGTTCCTGCACGGAGGCATTTCGCCGGAGGAGATGATCGTGCCGGTCGTCCGCCTGCGGCCTCGGAGCCGGAGACCGCGGGAGTGAGGCTCCACCTCCGCATCCTGCGCTACCTGGGTCCCTACGTCGCGGCGTTCTTCGGCGCGGTGGCCGCGAGCTTCCTGTTCGCCGCCTTCGACGCCTTCTCGATGGCGTTGCTGATCCCGTTCCTGAGCGTGCTCACGAACCCGGAGGCGGATGCGGCGGGCGCGGTCGGGGACGGACTGCTGGGACGGCTCCTCGACGCCACGGCGGGACGGTTCGTCGCCGGCGCGGCGGGGCCCCAGGAGGCGGTCCAGGCGCTGATCCTGTTGATCCTCGCCACGCTCGCGGCCAAGAACGTCTTCGACTTTCTCAAGACCTACCTCGGCGCGCGCGTGGAGCAGGGGGTGACCCGCGACCTGCGCAACCAGGTTCACGGCCATCTTCTGGATCTCGATCTCGCCTTCTTCGGGCGCACGCGCATCGGGCAGATCGTCTCCCGGCTGACCCACGACGTCGAGCTGGTACGAACCCTGTTCGCGCGCGAGACGATGCGCGCCATCTCGGCGGCCTTCGAGGTGGGGGCCGTGACGGCGCTGATGGTGGCCGTGTCCCTCCCGCTGACGTTGCTCTCGATCGCGGTGCTCCCGGGCATGGTGGTCGTCTGGGGACCGATGCTGAAGAAGCTGCGGCGCGAAGACGGACGCGTGCTCGACCTCGCCGCCCTCGTGAACGCCCGGATCCAGGAAACCTTCTCGGGGATCCGCCTGGTCAAGGGGTCGGCGGCGGAGGGCTACGAGCGCGCGCGCTTCGGCGCCCTGACGGAACGTTATTTCGGCACCTTCCTGCGCACCGAGCGGGTGCGCGCCCTGGCGGCCCCGGTGACCGAGATGGTGGCGGCGCTGGGCACCGTGGTCGTCCTCTGGTACGGCACTCGGCTGGTGCTCGTCGAGGGCGAACTGACGGGGCCCGCGTTCATGGGCTTCGTCGCGCTCAGCACGAAGCTCTACCGGCCGATCAAGTACCTGAGCAGGCTGCCCGCCATGATCCAGCCCGCCGTGGCCGGGGGGCGCAGGCTGTTCGAGTTCCTGGACGCTCCGGCGGGCATCCGCGACCGACCGGACGCGCTCCCCTTCCCCGGGGTCGAGCGCGGCATCGTCTTCGACCGGGTCGGGTTCGCCTACCGCGAGGACAGCCCGGTTCTGGAGGACGTCTCGATCGAGGTCGAGCAGGGGACCACGGTGGCCGTGGTGGGGCCGAGCGGCGCCGGAAAGAGCACCCTGGTGGATTTGCTCGGCCGGTTCTTCGAGGTCACGTCGGGGCGGATCCTGATCGACGGCACCGACATCCGACGGTTCCGGCTGCGCAGCCTGCGGGAAAAGATGGGGATCGTCTCTCAGGAGACCGTGCTCTTTCACGACACCGTGCGCGCCAACATCGCCTACGGGGTGGCGGCCGGGGCGGGGGAAGTGGCGGCGGCGGCGCGCGCGGCGGGCGCCCACGACTTCATCGAAGCCCTTCCCGAGGGCTACGACACCGTGGTCGGCGAGCGCGGCGCCGAACTCTCCGGCGGCCAGCGCCAGCGGCTGGCGATCGCGCGCGCCATCCTGCGCGATCCCCCCATCCTGATTCTCGACGAGGCCACCAGCTCGCTCGACACCGAATCGGAGCGCCGGGTCCGGCGCGCCCTGGACTGGCTGAGCGAGGGACGCACCGTGTTCGTCATCGCGCACCGTCTTTCGACCGTGCGCGGCGCGCGACGGATCTTCGTGCTGGACGGGGGCAGGATCGTCGAGGCCGGGAACCACGAGCAGCTCATGCGCGCGTCCGGGACGTACCGCCGACTCCACGAGATGCAGGGCGGCGCTGCGGCGCCGACCGCGCGCCGGGTTCCGCACGCGGCCCGGGCTCGGGGCTGAACCCGGCGGCGCGCGCGCATGGGGGCGTCCGAGCGGCGGCGCGCGCGCGTCCGGCACCGGATCGAATACGCGTTCCTCCGCTTGGCGGCGGGGTGTGCGGGGTGGCTTCCGGAGCGGTGGACCGAAGGGCTGGGGGCGGCGGCGGGGTGGGTGGCGGGGAACGTGCTCCTCGTCCGCCGACGTCTCGTCGCGGCGAACCTCGCGCGCGCCTTCCCGGAGCGCTCCTCCGCCTGGCGGGCCCGGGTGGCCCGGGACAGCTACCGTCATCTGGGGCGCGTGGCCGCGGCCGTCTTCGGGCTCTCGCGTCTCGCGCCCGGCGAACTCCGCGCGCGCTCCCGGGTGGAGGGCGGGGAGGTGCTGGCGGAGGCGGTGGCGCGCGGGGCGGGCGCCGTCCTGGTGACCGGTCATCTCGGCAACTGGGAGGCGGGGGGCGGAGCGCTGGCCTGCCGCGGCCTCCCGCTGGACGTCGTGGCGCGTCCCCAGAACAATCCGCTCTTCGACCGCGCGCTGGCGCGGGCCCGCCGGCGCCTGGGCATGAACGTGATTTCCCGCCACGAGCCGGTGCATGCCCTGCTGCGCGCGCTCCGCGCGGGGCGGGTGGTCGCGCTGCTCGCCGACCAGAACGCCCACGCGGGCGGCCTCGCGGTGGAGTTCTTCGGTCGGCCGGCCTCGACCGCCCGCGGCGCCGCTCTCCTCTCGTTGCGCAGCGGAGCGCCCCTGGTTCTGGGCGTCGCCCTCCACGACCCCGCCGCCGCCGTCCCCTATCGCGTGGTGCTGGAGCGGATCTCGGTGCCGCCGACCGGCTCGCTGGCCCGGGATCTGGAGTCGCTGACGCGCGCGCACGTCGCGGCGCTCGAGCGCTGGGTTCGGCGTCATCCGAGCCAGTACCTGTGGCAACACCGGCGATGGCCGCGCCCCGCCGCCGGATCGGCGTCGGAACCGTCCCCCGGCGGGCAGGTATAAACGCGCGCCCGTTGTGGCGACCGTCCGTGGTCCCGCGCGGCTCGGGCCTTGCGGCGCCCGGAACGACACACGACGACGGCCCACGGATCCCCGCATGGTCTACATCTGCATCCCCGCGCGAAACGAGGAGAGCGCCATCGGCGTGCTTCTCTGGAAGATCCGCAAGGTCATGGGCCGCTTCCGCCGCGACTACGAGATCCTGGTGTTCGACGACGACTCCAGCGACGGGACGCGCGCCCTTCTGTCGAGCTACCGGCGCGTCGTGCCGCTCGCGGTTCTGCACGGCGAAAAACGGATGGGCTACGCGGGCGCGACGGAGGAGCTTCTGCGCGAGGCGGCGCGGCGCGCGGAATACCCGAAGCGGGACGTGGCCGTGACCCTTCAGGCCGATTTCAGCGACGATCCGGACGGCATCGTGCCGCTCGCGAAGACCATCGAGGGCGGCGCCGACGTCGCGAGCGCGGCCTACGTCGGCGAGCCGCCCGGGCTGACCCGCGCCGGCCGCTTCGTTCGCTGGCTGGCGCGCGGCTGGTTGCGCGAGCCGCTCGACCGCTCGCCGGTGTCGGAGCCGCTCGGCGGGTTCCGGGCGTATCGCATCGCGGCGCTCCGGAGGATGTTCGCCGAGTCGGAAGAGGAGCGGCTCGGTCTCTCGGAGGGCTGGGTCGGCAACCTGGAGTTGCTCGCGCGCGCGCTTCCCCACGCCCGCAAGGTCGCGGAGGCCGTGATCGAGGAGCCCCGCAACCGGCGCGTGCGGCGCTCGCGCTTCAGGACGTGGCGCACGCTGTGGGAATTGGGCCGGATCCGGGGCCGGACGTCCTTCGCCCCGGCGCGGGGTTCGTGAGGCGCGCGGTCGGCGCGGCCCTGCTCGCGCTGGGGCTCGCCGCGCTCGCTCCCTCCGGGGTCCGCGCGCAGGCGGCGCCCTGGATGCGTCCGGCGGAGCTCCTTCGGGCTCCCGTGCCGTTCGAGGTGGGCGAGCGCCTGGAGTACAAGGTCAAGCTGGGGATCTTCAACGCCGGCGAGGGATCGCTCGACGTCGCCGCCATCGACACGGTTCGAGGGAACCCGACCTACCACATCGTCATGCGCGTCGACGGAGGCGTGCTGTTCGCGCGCGTGCGCGACGAGTTCCAGAGCTGGCTCGACACCCGCACGCTGACCAGCCACCGCTTCATCCAGGACCAGGACGAAGTGGGGTCGAAGCGCTATCGGCACTACGAGATGTTTCCGGAGCGCGGGGTTTGGGAACGGAGGGACGACGAAGAGGTGGGCCACCTGCCGACCTCTCTGCCGCTGGACGAAATCTCCTTCATCTACTTCATCCGCACCCTGCCGCTGGAGGTGGGCGACGTCTACACCTTCGACAGGTACTTCAAGGAAACCGGGAATCCGGTCGTCGTGCGGGTGTTGCGCAAGGAGGAGAAGGAGGTGCCCGCGGGCACCTTCAGGACCGTCGTGGTGCAGCCCGTCATTCGCACCCGGGGACTTTTCGGCGAGGGCGGCAAGGCCGAGCTCTACTTCAGCGACGACGACCGCCGGGCGCTCGTCTACATGAGGTCGAGCGTTCCGGTCGTCGGCAGCCTCACCCTGCACCTCACGCATCCGCCCGTCTGGCAGTCCCCGTCCGCGACGGTCACCGGCGAGGGCGTCTCGGCGGGCTCGGAGCGCTCTCTTCCCTGAAGCGGCTTGGGCGCAGGGACGCCTAGAACGGGCTTCAGGGGGTTCCTCGCTTCCGCTCGACCCGCCGCGCGTCTTCGGCTCCCGCGCCGGACGCGACGCGCGCGGGTTCGTCCCCGGACTCCCGGTCGTTCCGCTCTTCCCGTCCGTCCCGGGGCGCGGCGTCGGGATCGCGGAACAGATGGAGCGCCGTCCCTCTGAAGACGCGTCCCTTCGCGCGCACGCTGAACCGATACGTGCCCGAAACCGGAAAGACGACGTTCTCCACGGGCATGATCAGGCAGGTGCGGGCCGGCGGCCGGTCCGGCGGACGCCGGTCGACCCGGGTCTCCCCCTCGGCCGTGAGGCAGGGCTTTCCGGAGGGGTCGAGCAGATCCACCCGAAAGCGGTAGCTACCCTCGTCGCTCCGGTCCCACTCGATGCCCGCCACGATCACCATCCGGCTCTGGACGGCGGGGAAACCGGGCGCGAACAGATCGTTGAAGGCGCCCCGGACGTCGATGCGGGTGCCCGAGGAAGCTTGGCGCGCCGAGTCGCACGCGAGCGACAGGTAGAGTTCCATTCCGGCTAGGCTTGCGCCTCGGACGAGCGGTTCGCGGCGTCGTCCGGAACTCCCCACCCCCCCCCGCCCGGCGACCGGACGCTCAGGATCCGGCCCGCCTTCACCTCGAAGGAGGCCTTGCCCGGCAGGATTCTCTCCTCGTCCCCGGAGATCAACGCGTTCACCCCCGGAGCTCCGTCCTCCCCGCCTCGGGCGCCCGCCGGTCCGCGCGTGCGCCGCTCGCACAGCAGCGTCGCGCTCGCGTCCACCAGCGGCATGATGTCCCGGCGCAGGCCGTCGCCTCCCGGGTGGCGCCCCCGCCCTCCGCTGCCGCGGCGGAGCGAATAGCGCGTCACGCGGAACGGATAGGCGTGCTCCAGCGCCTCCACGGGCGTGTTGAGCGAGTTGGACATGTGGCAGTGAACCCCCGAGAGCCCCGGGCGGCCGGGACCCGCGCCCATTCCCCCGCCCACCGTCTCGTAGTAGGCGAAGTTCTCGCCCCGAAGATCGACGCCCCCCATGGCGGTGTTGTTCATGGTCCCCTGGCTGAGCGCGGGCACGAGATCCGGGAGCGCCTCGCCGAAGGCGCGCAGCAACGTGTCCGTGATCCGCTGGCTGGTCTCCACGTTGCCCGCGGCGACGCTGGCGGGCAGCCGCGCGTCGACCAGCGAACCGGGCGGAAGGCGCTGTTCGACGCAAGTCATCGATCCGCCCCCTGCGGGAAGCTCTTCGTCCAGCAGCTCCTCCACCACGCACCGCACCGCGTAGCGCACCGCGGAGGAGGTGATGGCCGCGACCGCGTTGATCCCGCCCTCGGTCTGCGGCGAGGTGCCCGCGAAGTCGACCACCAGCCCGTCGCGCGAGATCTCGAGCGCAACCCGGATGGGCACGGGGCCGTTGCCGAAGCCGTCGTCGTCCATGACGTCCTCGGCCTCGAAGCGGCCGGAGGGCATGCGCCGTATCCCGGCGAGAAGAAGGCGGTCGGCGTAGGCGACGAGCTCGGACATGGCCGCGAGCACCGCGCGGGCGCCCCTCCGCTCCACCAAGTCGAGCAGCCGCGCCTGCCCGGCGTGGAGCGCGGCGAGCTGCGCCTTCAGGTCGCCCGCCCGTTCGACCGGGGTGCGCACGTTGGCGAGGATGGCGTCCCAAAGCCCCTGCCGACGCTTCCCGCCGACGAACAGCCGCACCGGCGGGATGCGCAACCCTTCCTGGTAGATCTCTCGGGCCAGCGGCATCGAGCCCGGCGTCGTCCCGCCCACGTCCGAGTGGTGCGCGCGCGAGGCGACGTAGCCCAGCGGCTCGCCCCCGTTGCGGGCGTGCACCGGCGCGATCATGGTGATGTCGGGGAGGTGGGTTCCGCCCCGGAAGGGGTCGTTCAGGCAGGCGACGTCGCCTTCGTCCAGGGCGCCCAGCTCGGCGAGCGCGGCCTCGACGCTCATCGGCATGGCGCCGAGATGAACCGGCATGTGGTCTCCGAGCGCGACCGCGACGCCGTCGGGCGCGAAGAGCGCGCACGAGTAGTCGCGGCGCTCCTTGATGTTGGGCGAGAAGGACGAGCGCCGCAGCGCGGCCCCCATCTCCTCCGCGAGGGCGGCGAACAGCTGTCGGAAAATTTCGAGCGTCACCGCGCCCGGACGGGCGTCGGAGCTCGTGCCCGAAGTTGCACCGTCGGGGATCGCGCCGTACCCTTGCTGGGCTTTTTCGCCGGATCCCGAGTCGCCAGCTACACCATCTCGCATGGCAAAGGAGGCAGGAAATTGTCGGATTCGAAGCTCCTGGATCGAGCCAGGGACGAACTTTTCAGCCACATCAACCGGTGTGGCGTGGTCTCGGCCAGCGAGACAGATCAGACCGAATGGATGAAGGACACCATCGACTATCTCGCGGAGCGCTACCCGACGCTCGGGGCGCACGAACTGCGCTTCCTGCACGCCGTCGGGATGCGCTTCTGCCAGCCCGCCATCGCCCGCGGCACCGCCACCATCGGCGCCGCCGCTCCTCCCGGCCCGGAGTAGTCCGAGGGCCCCCGAGGATACCGCAACCGAGCGTCCCGGCGCAAATCGGGCGCGGGTTCCCTCTCGCCCCGGAGCGGTTCTTCCGCACCGTTCCGCGCACGATCCCGGAAGTCTGGTTGCCGTGCGAACGCGAGGTTAGATTCGGGTGCGCGGGCGGCCCGGAGGGCGGCTCCCACCTCTCCGCCGGGGAGTATGCGGATGACGCAAGAGCGGTTCCCGAGCTCCGAAGAATACGGCGCCGAGGCGCACGAGGTATGCGACGAAGGCGATTTCGACGGGGCCTCGAAATGCTGAAGGAAGGCCTCTCTTCCTGCATGCGGCGCCTGCCCGAACGCTGGCGGGAGCGGTTCGGCCCGGAGATCCCGGCCGTGGATCCGGAGAGCTTGCCGACCGCGGCGATCCGAGCGGGACTGACGCGGCGCGTCGGCGACGACTCCGCGCCGACTGGATGACGACCCCGGGCACGGTCTCGAGCGACGCGGGGGCCTCCGATCTCCCCGGCCGCCTGTTCGACGCCCTGGTGAGCGAGATCCGGGAACGCTGGCCGGAGTACCTCCACGCCCGCTTCACGGTCGCCGAGATCTATCAGAACCTGATTCCCTGGCGTACCCACCGGGACGCCATGGGCGTCGCCACCAGCGCCGAGTACGAACGGGCGCTGCTTCGTCTGCTGGCCGGAGAGGGCGACCGCTTGGCGCTGGAGTCCGAGCCCGCCCGCGAAGAGATCCGGACCGAACTGGAGAGCGGCGACCCGGACACCGGGCTCTATCGCGATTTCGCCGCCGTGGGGGTTCGCCTGAACCCGTCCCGGGTGCCCGTCCGGGACGAGGCCGAACCTCGCGGGGCGGATGCGGCCGCCGAGGCGCGACCGGACGGCGGAGCCGCGGCCGGAGCGATCTGCTCGGGATGCGATCGGGAGATGCCGTCCGTCGACGGAGTGCGCTTCTGTCCGTTCTGCGGCCAGGACGTTCGCGTCGTCGCGTGCGCGGAGTGCGGGATGAGGATCGAGACCGAATGGTTCTATTGCGTGGGATGCGGGAGGCGGGCCCGCCGTGCCTAGGGAGGCGGGTCGGGCGGC
The DNA here is from genome assembly GCA_965115885.1 of Longimicrobiales bacterium. Classification (GTDB taxonomy): domain Bacteria; phylum Gemmatimonadota; class Gemmatimonadetes; order Longimicrobiales; family Gaopeijiaceae; genus BD2-11. The sequence goes on along the minus strand of OZ220479.1, from coordinate 3,464,124 downwards.
GCGGGTCGCGGTCGTTCCCGGGGACGGCATCGGGGGCGAGGTCACCCTGGAAGCCGTGCTCTGCTTCCAGGAGGCGGTCGACCTTCACGGGGGTACGGTCGACTTCGACCACTGGAACTTGGGCGCCGACCGCTACCTGCGCGACGGAATCTCCATCGCCGCCGACGAGTTCCGTCGGCTCTCCGACGACTACGACGCCATTCTGCTGGGCGCCCTGGGGGATCCCCGGGTCGCCGACGACGCCCACATCCGCGACATCCTTCTGGGCCTGCGCTTCGGGCTAGACCTGTACGTCAATTTCCGTCCGTGCGAACTGCTCGACCCGCGCTACTGCCCGCTGAAGAAGGTTCCCGCCGACGGGATCCGCATCGACATCTTCCGCGAGAGCACGGAAGGCGCCTACGTGAACATGGGCGGGCGCTTCAAGAAGGGCACGCCCGACGAAATCGCGATCCAGGAGGACGTGAACACCCGCAAGGGCGTGGAGCGCTTGGTGCGCGCCGCCTTCGAGCACGCGCGGAGGGAGGAGCGCCCCAGGGTGACGCTGGTCGACAAGGCCAACGCCCTTCCGGCCGCGGGCGCCCTCTGGCGCAGGACGTACGACGACGTGCGCGCCGAGTACGAGGAGATCGAGAGCGACGCGATGCTGGTGGACGCCATGGCGATGGAGCTGGTGCGCCGCCCGGGACGCTACTCCGTGCTGGTCGCCTCGAACCTCTTCGGAGACATCATCAGCGACCTCGCCGCGGAAGTGACCGGAGGGATCGGCTTGGCACCCTCCGGAACGCTGCACCCGGGCCGCCACGCCCTGTTCGAGCCCGTGCACGGCTCGGCGCCGGACATCGCGGGCACCGGCGTCGCCAACCCGGTCGCGGCGATTCGTTCGGCGGCCCTCATGGCCCGCCACCTGGGGCACGACGCGGCGGCCGAAGCCATCGATCGCGCCGTGCGCGGCGCGCTCGCCGCGGGCGAGACTACCCCCGATCTCGGGGGCGCTCTGTCGACCTCCGCGGCCGGCCGCGCGATCCGCGGCCGACTGGAGGGACCGTAGCCGGGAACGCCGCCGTCCGAGGTTCGTCCGCACGCGACGACGTCGCCGCGACCCGTTCGGACAGCGTGTCGACGCCTTTCGACTTCGAGAGCTTGCGCAGGATCAACCGGGAGGGACCGCACATGACCGCACGCGCGCGGGAGATCGTATTTCTGTCCGGGAAACGGACCGGGTTCGGGGCGTTCGGCGGATCGCTCAGGCGTCTTTCCGCCACTCGGCTGGGGATCGCGTCGGGCAAGGCGGCGGTGGAGGCCGCGGGCGTCGCGCCCGACCGTCTCGACCACGTCGTCTACGGGAACGCGCTCCAGACTTCGGGCGACGCCATCTACCTCGCCCGCCACGTCGGGCTGGGGGTGGGCACGCCCGACCGCGTTCCGGCCCTGACCGTCAACCGCCTGTGCGGCTCGGGCTTCCAGGCGATCGCCAGCGGGGCCCACGAGATTCTCCACGGAGGCGCCCGGGCGGTGCTCTGCGGAGGAACCGAATCGATGAGCCAAGCGCCCCACGTGGTGCGGGGCGCGCGCTGGGGCGATCTTCGCCTGGGCGACCCCGGCCGCCGCTTCGAGGATGCGCTCTGGACCGCGCTCGAGGACACCAGTTGCGGCCTCACCATGGCCCAGACCGCCGAGGAGCTCGGAGACCGGTACCGGGTGACCCGCGCCTATTGCGACGAAGTGGCGCATCGGAGCCACGTGCGAGCCCGTGCCGCTTGGGCGGAGGGCCGCTTCGACGACGAGGTGGTGCCGGTCACCCTCCGCACCCGCGGGGGCGAGAAGGAGTTCGCCGCCGACGAGCACATTCGGCCGGACGTTTCCCCGGAGGGGCTGGCGCGGTTGCGGCCGCACTTCCGCAAAGGCGGCTTCGTCACCGCCGGAAACGCGAGCGGCATCGGGGACGGGTCGGCCAGCGCCGTGATCGCCGACGCCGAGTGGGCCGCCCGCGAGGGGCTCTCTCCCATCGGCCGCTTGGTCTCGTGGGCCTTCGTGGGCGTGGAGCCGAAGATCATGGGCATCGGCCCCGCTCCCGCCGCCCGCGCCGCCCTCGAAAAAGCGGAGCTCGCGCTCGACGACATGGATCTGGTCGAGGTGAACGAGGCGTTCGCCCCGCAGTACGCGTCCGTCGAGCGCGATTTGGGGCTGGATCCCGAGCGCACCAACGTCGACGGCGGCGCCATCGCCATCACCCATCCCCTGGCGGCCTCCGGAACCCGCATCGTCGTCCACCTGCTGCACGAACTGCGGAGGCGGGGCGCCCGCTACGGACTGGGCTCGGCGTGCATCGGCGGCGGACAGGGCGGAGCCGTGGTCGTGGAAGCCCTCTCCTGAACCCGCCGATTCGCAAGCCAACCGGGACGATTGAGACGATGCGGTAAGTTCGTTATTTTTCCTGCGTTATCGGAACTCGCCATCACGTTTCGGCCACCGGCGTCGGGGTGAAGGCCCGTGGCCACGAAGTTGGGTTCGGCGAATCGCCGAAGATCGCCCGCCCCAAGGAGGAAGAAGTGAACATTCAGCGCACGGGAGTCGTGGGATGCGGCCTCATGGGCAGCGGCATCGCCGAGGTGGCGGCCAAGGCCGGATTCGACGTCGTGGTGAGCGAGGTCGACCGGGCCGCGCTCGAAGCCGGAAAGAGCCGGATCGCGAAATCGATGGACAGGGCGGTGGAGAAGGAGAAATTGTCCCCGGAGGAGCGGGACGCGGCCTGGGACCGGATGACCTTCACGACGTCGCTCGCGGACATGGCCGACAGGGATCTCGTGATCGAGGCCGTCGTCGAGGACTTGGCGGTCAAGACGGAGCTGATGGGCGCGCTGGATCGGATCGCCCGCCCGGAAGCCGTCTTCGCGTCCAACACCAGCTCGCTCACCGTCACCGAGATCGCCGCCGCCACCGGGAGGCCCGACCGAGTGGTCGGGCTCCACTTCTTCAATCCGGTGCCCGTCATGAAGCTGGTGGAGGTGGTCCGCACCATCGCCACCGACGACGACGTCTTCGCCGCCGCATACCGGTTCGCGCGCGATCTGGGCAAGGAGCCGATCGAGGCGAAGGACAACTCGGGCTTCGTCGTCAATCTGCTGCTCGTCCCCTACATGCTCGACGCCGTCCGTCAGCTGGAGCGGGGGGTGGCCTCGGTCGAGGACATCGACCGGGGGATGGTGTTGGGAACGGGCTACCCGATGGGTCCGTTTCTGCTCTGCGACTTCGTGGGCGTCGACACGACCCACCGCATCGCGGAGATCATGTTCGAGGAATACCGGGAAGCGCGGTACGCCCCGCCGCCGTTGCTCAAACGCCTGGTGGCGCTGGGGCGGTTCGGGCGCAAGGCGGGAAAGGGGTTCTACGACTGGAGCGTCGAGCCGCCGCGGCCGTTGCCGCTGTAGCCCGACCTCTCCCTACGGGCCGCGAAGGGCGCTTCGCGCGAACTTCGCGGCATGGGGCGCCTCCCGGGTCCTTCAGCGCCGGGCGGTCCGCCGCCGCCGCCGTCGGGCGCGCCGGATCGCGGCTTCCCGCTTCCGTTTGCGTTGCGCGCTCGGCTTCTCGTAGAAGCGCCGTTTGCGCAACTCCGAGTAGAGCCCGGACCGTTGCACCTTGCGCTTGAAGCGCCGAAGCGCGCGCTCCAGGTTCTCTCCTTCCTGGATCATGACTTCCAAACGGACCTTCCTTTCCTGATGTCTCCGGGACGCCGATCCGCCCGGTGCTCCGACGCTTTCCCCACGGGATCGGGCAGACAATCTACTCGTTTTCCGGTCCTGCCGGAATCCCCGGTTCCGCCCAACGGCGAGCGGGCCCGAACGCGGGAAGCGAGACAATGGCTCGGCACGCGCGTTCCGGCTCGTCCGACGCATGTCCCCGGATGCCGTGCCGCTCGATCCGCGGCGATTGGACGAACTCGGGCAACGCCCCCTGCGCTCGTCGGCGGACGTCCCGTCGGTTCGGCCGGAGGCGACGGCGGGCGCGGGACTCCCCGAATCCGCCCGCCGCCCCTACGTCGCCGGTTTCGCGCTCCGCCTCGGCCTAGAAGGGCAGATCGTCGTCGGCTTCCCGCTTGGGCGCTTGCCCTTCCGCGTCCGGGCGCTGTCGGCTTCCCGCGCCGTCCGCTTCCGGGGCGTGGCTTCCCGACGATCCCAGCATGATCATCTCCCGCACGACGATGTCGGTCCAGTAGCGCGTCTCTCCCTGCGGGTTCTGGGTCTGGGAGTACTGCAGGCGACCTTCCACGTAGAGCCGGTCTCCCTTCTTCACCCATTGCTCGACGACGTCGGAGACGCGTCCGAAGAACGTCAGCCGGTGCCACTCGGTGCGCTCCTGCCGCTGCCCCGAGCGGTCGTTGAAGGTCTCGCTGGTGGCTATGGAAAGCTTGGCCACCTTGGTGCCCGTCTGCGTCACGCGGACATCGGGATCGGATCCGACGTTGCCGATGAGGGTGACCTTGTTCAGCGATCGGCCCATGGGCAGGCCTCCTGGACTCGGGGGGCGGATTCGAGGGGCGGGAATGTAATCGAACCTGCTCCGGGGGGCCATGCCGGGGCGGGGGTCGGGAGGGCGGACCCGCTGGCGCCGAAAAGCGTTGCGGCGGTAGTATTGTGTCGGCTCGGCGTAGCTTCTCCGGCGCCTTTCCCTCTCCACCTCTCTCCGTAACACCTCTTTCCAAGCGGATTTTTGCGATGCCGGAACGGAAATACGTGCGTCTCGACCGAGATCGGGAGATCGCGGTCGTCACCATCGACCGGCAGCGCAAGCTGAATGCCCTCAACCCGCGAGTCGTGAGCGAGATCGGCGGCGTCTTCGAATCGTTGCGCGAGGACGACGGCGTGCGCGGGGTCGTCCTCGCGGGAGCGGGGGAGAAGGCCTTCGTGGCGGGGGCCGACATCGGCGTGCTGGCGGAGATGACGCCGGTCGGCGCCGTGGACGTGAGCCAACGGGGGCAGGAGGTGCTGCGCGCCATCGAGCGGTTTCCGAAACCGGTGCTGGCCGCGGTGGGGGGCTTCGCGCTCGGAGGGGGATGCGAGCTGGCGCTGGCCTGCCACCTGCGCATCGCGTCCGCCAACGCCAGCTTCGGGCTTCCGGAAGTCACGCTGGGCATCCTTCCGGGCTACGGCGGCACCCTCCGCCTCGCCCGCGTCGTCGGGCTGGGGCGCGCGCTGGAGATGACGTTGACCGGCGACGCGATCGACGCGGCCACGGCCGAGCGCTACGGGCTGGTTTCGCGGGTCGTGGAGCGGGCCGAGCTGCACGAGGCCGCGATCGGACTGATGCGCAGGATCACGAAAAACGCGCCGTTGGCCCTCCGGTTCGCCCTCCGGTCCATCCATTCCGCCCTGGACGGCGCCGAGGCCGACGCGCACGCCCTGGAGTCTTCCCTCTTCGGCGTCCTGGCCGCCACCGAGGACATGCGCGAGGGCATGGAGGCGTTTCTGGAGCGGCGCGGAGCGGAATTCCGGGGACGTTGAGGCGCCGGTGCGCCTGAGCCGTCTTTCGCTGCGCCACTTCCGCAACCTAGGCGTGCAGGAATTGGAGTTTCCGCCCGAGGGCGTGGCCGTCGTGGGGCCCAACGCGCACGGGAAGACCAACCTGCTGGAAGCCATCTACTATCTGGAGACCTTCCGGTCGTTCCGGGCGGCGCGGGACGAGCAGCTGACGGCCTTCGGGCAACCGATCTTCCGGCTGGTCGGCCGGTTCGCGGGCGAGAAGGAGCCCGTGGAGGTCAGTGCCGCCTTCCAGCGCGCCGGACCGCGCAAGAAGGTGACCGTCGACGGCCGCGAGCCCGATCGCTTGGGCGGCGCCTTGGGGCGGACGGCGGCGGTCGTCTTCGCTCCCTCCGACGTGAAGGTGGTCGCCGGGGGGCCCGCCGAGCGGCGCCGGTTCCTGGACATCGTGCTGTCGCTGGCGTCGCCGGGCTACCTCAACGCGCTCCAGCGGTACAGGATCGTGCTCGCCCAACGCAACGCGGCGCTCAAGGCGCGCGGCGACCGGGCGACCGTGGCCGCTTGGGACGATCCGCTCGTCTCGCTGGGCGCGGTGGTGACGAGGGCGCGGCGCGACTGGGTCGCCGGTTCGGAGGCGACGTTCCGGGACTTTTACCGCGAGATCTCCGGGGGCGGGCTCGCCCGCATCTCCTACCGGCCCTCGGTCGCCGACGCGGCGGATCCGGAGGCCGCGGACCTCGCCGATAGATTCGCGCGGGCGTTGGCGCGCTCCCGCGGCCGCGAGCGGCGCTTGGCTTCGACGGTGGTCGGGCCGCACCGCGACGAGATGGGGATCAGTCTGGCGGCCGACTCGAGGGACCTCGACCTGCGTACCTACGGTTCGAGAGGCCAGCAGCGCACCGGAGCCCTCTCCCTGCGCCTCACCGAGGCGGCCACGGTGCGCGAGGCGCGCGGCAAGACGCCCATCCTGCTGCTCGACGACGTGTTTTCGGAGCTGGACGAGGGACGGTCCCGGCGCATCCTGGAGCTCATCGAGGAGAATCTGCGCCATCAGGTGATTCTCACCGCGCCCCGCGCGGCGGACGTCCAGGTGCGCCGGGAGAAGATCCCGCGCTGGCGCATCGAGAACGGGGTGGTGCGCACGTGAGCGAGACCAGGGAGCGGATCGCCCGTATCCTGGCCCGCCGACGGCGCGCGGCCGGATCGGACGGCGTCCCGGGCGCAGCGGACGGAGGCGGTGTCGGCGCGTGGTCGCCGCCGGCGTCCCGTCCGCGGTCCGACGGCTCCGGGTCCCGCGGTCCCGAGAAGGTCGGGGACGTGCTGGGGCGTCTGCTCCAGCGGCGCGGCTTGGACCGGGAGCTGGAGTGCCAGAAGCTGCTGGAGGAGTGGCCGCGTTTGGTGGGCGCGGGGCTGGCGCGCGTGACCCGGGCGCGCTCGGTCAGGAAGGGAGTTCTGGTGGTGGAGGTTCCGTCGTCCGCGTGGGTCATGGAGCTCAACCTGCGCAGGCGGCAAATCGTGGAGCGCGTGAACGCCGGGCGCGGCGTCCGCATCGCACGGGTGAAGTTCGTGCTTTCCGGGGGCGAGGAAGAGGCGGGCGGATCGTGAAGCGCGGGATCCTCCGCCGGGGCGCGGCATGGTTTCTGGCGGCGGCGTGCGCCTACTTCGCGGTCGCGTACGCGACCGCGCGCTTGGACTGGGTGGCGATGGGGGAGGAGAGGGCGCCGCGGGCTCCGCTCCCGGCGTTCTCGGCTCGGGCGGCCGGGGCGATCCACGTGCACACGCGCCGCTCGCACGACGCCGTCGGGACCGAAACCGAGCTGGCGCGCGCGGCGCGCGCGGCCGGTCTGGACTTCGTCTTCCTCAGCGACCACCGAGACGCCGACGCTCCCGCGGCCGAGTGGGCGCACCCCGCCCGGTGGGAGGAGGGGACGCTGCTGGTTCGCGGCCAAGAGATACGGGTGGAAGGCGTCGGCAAGGTGCTGGTCGACCGCTTGGACACCGCGGTGGCGTCGTGGACGAGCGGGGCGAGCGACTTCCTCGCCCGGGTCGAGCGCGACTCGGCCTTCGCGGCGGTGGCGCACCCGCGCGGCCGGCCGTCCGACAGGTGGCGTTTGGACGGGGCGGACGGGATGGCCGCTTGGGAGGTGTTCGATTTCGCCGACGTCGCGCGTCGTCGGATGGCAAGCCCGACCGTCGTCCATCACTTGGTGGCGCTGGCGGGCGGAGAACTGATCGGCCGCGCCGAACGGAACTGGCTGCGGCTCTATCGGGAGGGATTCCGCGTCCCGGGGGTGGCCGCCTTCGATTCCCTGTGGGCCGCGGCGGCCGCATCGGAGGCTTCGCGAGGGTCCGCCTCGGCGGCGGCCACCGGAAGCGACCCCGTCGCGGGGCGGCCCGGTCCCACCGCCGTCGGGGGACTCGACGTGCACCCCAAGGTCCGGTTGCCGGGAGGGAGGCTTTTCCCCTCGTACGCGTCCTCGTTGCGCACCATCGTCAACCACGTCGCGCTCGAAGCGCCGTTGGATCCCGACCCGGTGGAAGCCGCCCGAGCGCTGGGAACGGCGATCCGGCGGGGCGACGTGCTGGTGTCGTTCGGCGACGCGGCCGAGGCGCGGGAGTTTCGGGCGGGCGGCGTCGCGCGGGGCGCCGCGTCCGGATCGAGGCGCGCCCGCACTCCGCCGGGCGGCGTCGCCCGCATGGAGGCGGACCTCCGCCTGGAGGCCGGATTCCCGACCGACCCGGGCAGGGTCGTCTACCGGATCGTGCGCGACGGCCGGGAGTTGGGGTGGCGGCGGGGGCCCGGCTTGTCCTGGGCGGTGGACGGCCCCGGAGCCTACCGGGTCGAGCTGTACCGGTATTCGGCCCGCCTCGGCCGACTGGTGTGGAACCTGCGCCCGTGGATCTTCGTCAATCCGATCCTGGTGGGTTCGCCCGCCTGAGGCGGCCGAACGCTTCCGCGCGGCGGACGAGCCGCCTCGCCGAGCCGACCCATCGCACCCCGTCCCGCGTCGCGGTGGCGGGATGCGGCGGCGCTCGACCCGCCTCCCCTCCGTCCGCCCGACGTCCGTCGGCGCCCGCCCCGCACACCGAGCTTCTTCCCCCGCTCCGCCCATAGGTCTCCCCGTCCCTGCGGATATGGCCGAAAATCCCCGAAAACGCTATATTGTTTCGCCTTCGCGGCCGTCGCATGCGGCTGTCTTCGGCAGCCGCCGCTGCCCGAATCTCCCCCTCCGAAAGGCGCCGGATGACCGAAGGAAACGCGACGAAAAGCACCGAGTACACCGCCAGAAGGATCCAGGTTCTGAAAGGCCTGTCGGCCGTGCGCAAGCGGCCCGGCATGTACATCGGGTCGACGTCGGCGCGCGGCCTTCACCATCTCGTCTACGAAGTCGTGGACAACTCCATCGACGAGGCGATGGCGGGGTTCTGCACGCGCGTGGACGTTCTCGTCCACGCCGACGACTCGGTGACCGTCGTCGACGACGGGCGCGGCATTCCGGTCGACGTCCACCCGGTGGAGGGCGTGCCCGGCGTCGAGGTGGCCATGACCACGCTTCACGCCGGGGGCAAGTTCGACAAGAGCAGCTACAAGGTCTCCGGCGGCCTTCACGGGGTCGGCGTCAGCGTCGTGAACGCCCTTTCCGAACGCCTCGAGGTGGAGGTGGTTCGCGACGGGCGCCGCTATCGCCAGAGATACGCGCGCGGCGAGAAGAAGAACGATCTGGAGGTCGTCGGACCGGCGGAGGGAAGCGGGACCCGCGTCACCTTCAAACCCGATCCCCGGATCTTCACGGAGCGCCGCTTCAACCTCGAGACCCTCTCCGGCCGCCTGCGCGAGATGGCGTTCCTGAACCGCGGGCTGCGCATCAGTCTGCGCGACGAGCGCGGAGCGGAGGAGCCCGGGCAGGTCGAGGAGGAGGTCTACCGGTACGAAGGCGGCTTGACGGAATACGTGACCTTCCTGCGCGGATCGCGCCAGCCGGTGCATCCCGAGATCTGCGCCTTCGAAGTGAGCCGCGAGGAGGCCGAGATCGAACTGGCCCTCCAGTACGACACGAGCTTTTCGGAGAACACGCACACCTTCGTCAACAACATCAACACCCACGAGGGCGGCACCCATCTCACCGGCCTCAAGGCCGCGCTCACCCGCACCGTCAACGACTACGCCCGGCGCAACCGGCTCTTCAAGAAGGCCGACGAGAGCCTGTCGGGCGACGACGTTCGCGAGGGGCTGACCTGCGTCCTCAGCGTCAAGGTGCGCGAGCCCCAGTTCGAGGGCCAGACCAAGACCAAGCTGGGCAACTCGGAGGTGCGCGGCGCGGTCGAGGCCGCCGTCAACGAGCACCTGCAGATCTTCCTCGAAGAACATCCCCGGGCAGCCAAGGCCATCGTCCAGAAGTCGCTGCAGGCGGCGCGGGCCCGGGAAGCCGCGCGCAAGGCCCGCGATCTGGCGCGCAAAAAGAACGCGCTCGAGGGGGGCATCCTCCCCGGCAAGCTCGCCGACTGCTCCCTTTCGGATCCGGCGATGACCGAGCTCTATCTCGTGGAGGGCGACTCCGCGGGAGGATCCGCCAAGCAGGGCAGGGACCGCCAGTACCAAGCCATCCTGCCGCTCAAGGGCAAGATTCTCAACGTGGAACGGGCACGCATCGACAAGGTCCTCTCCAACGCCGAGATCCGCGCCATCATCACCGCCATCGGCGCCGGCATCCACGAGGATTTCGACCTCGGCAAGACGCGCTACCACAAGATCATCATCATGACCGACGCCGACGTGGACGGGGCGCACATCCGCACCCTTCTGCTGACCTTCTTCTTCCGTCAGATGAAGGGGCTGATCGACAACGGCTACGTCTACATCGCCCAGCCGCCGCTCTACCGGATCGCCAAGGGCAAGCGCGAGCTCTACGCCTACTCCGAGGAGCAGCGCGAGACGTACATCCAGCGGTTCTCCAACGGCAAGGAAGCCGCCAAGGGCGTCGGCATCCAGCGCTACAAGGGGCTGGGCGAGATGAACCCCGATCAGCTGTGGCGCACCACCATGGACCCCGAGGCGCGCACCATCCTGCGCGTGGACATCGAAGACGCCAGCATCGCCTCGCAACTTTTCGACCGCCTCATGGGCGACGACGTGCAACCCCGCCGCGAGTTCATCGAGAGGAACGCCCGGTACGTCAAGAACCTGGACGTCTGAGGGGGCGGGGTCCGGGACGGCGGAACCAGCGCCGTCGGCCCGCAACGCCGCGTTCGCCGGAACCGCCTCCCGGAAGAGCTGCGCCAGCCCCTCGCATCGAGATCGACGACGGCGGGTCCGGAAGCTCTTCGCGTTTCCCACCGACTTCCCGCCGGGACGGCGGGCGGTTCCGCGCCCTCGCGCCGATTCCGGTCCTTCGCCGCCCGGGGCGGCGCGTTCCGTCGATCCGCGCTCGCCTCGGGACGGGAACCGAGGGTCGGCGATCCTCTTCGGCGGAATCGCTTGCGCCCGATCCGAAGAACGGGCCAATTTTCCGTCCCCGCAACCCGAACCGCATCCGCCGTCCACCGCCGCATCCGCCGTCCACCGCCGGATTCGGAGGACTCGCTCCAACGGGGAGACCCTCATGAAACGCTTCCTTCGCCCCCGCCGCTCGATCCCGGAGGCCGCGAGCGCGCTCGCGATCGTCTTCCTCGGGCTCCCGATCTTCCCCGATCTCCTGGCGGCGACGCCGATCCGCGCCCAGGAACCCATGGGCACGCACTCGGGCCCCACGGTTCTGCGCGCCGCGCGCCTGCTCGACGTCTCGTCGGGCGAGATGCACCGGGACGCCGTGATCGTCGTCCGGGACGGGCGCATCGCCGCGGTGAACCCGGCGTCCGTCCCCGATGTCGCGCACGACATGGATCTGGGCGAGGTCACGCTCCTGCCCGGGTTCATCGATGCGCACACCCATCTCGCCGGCCAGATCGGCGCGACCTCCTTCACGGATGCCGTGACCCGGACGGAGGCGTACGGAGCCTTCAACGCGGTCAAGCACGGGGGCGCCACCCTGCGAGCGGGATTCACCACCGTGCGCGACTACGGCGGCGACGTGACCGTCGAGCTCGGGCGGGCGGTGGAGCGCGGAGACGTCCTCGCGCCCCGGGTGGTTCCGTCGCGCAACGCCCTGGGCATCACCGGAGGCCACTGCGACGTCACGGGGTTCGCGCCCGGCATTCGCGAGGGCGGCCCGGAGGAGGGCGTCGCGGACGGGCCCTGGGAGGTGGTCGAGGCGGTCCGTTACCAGATCAAGCACGGCGCCCGGGTGATCAAGACCTGCGCGACGGCCGGCGTACTGTCGATGGAAGGTCCCGTGGGCGCCCAGCAGTACACGCTGGAGGAGCTGACCGCCATGGTGGAGGAGGCCGCCCGCCACGGGATCAAGGTCGCCGCGCACGCCCACGGCCCGGAGGGGATCCTGGCTGCCGTCCAAGCCGGGGTGGCGTCCATCGAGCACGGCTCCGTCCTCACGGACGAGATCATGGACCTCATGATCGAGAAGGGGACCTACCTGGTGCCCACGACCTACCTGGCCGACAGGATCGACCTCGATCTGCTTCCGCCCCTGGTGCGCGCGAAGGCCGAGGAGATCCTCCCGCTCGCGCGCCGGAGCCTCGAGCGGGCCATCGCGCGCGGCGTTCCCATCGCCTTCGGGACGGACGCGGCGGTCTTTCCGCACGGCGAGAACGCCGGCGAGTTCGGCGTCTACGTCGGAATGGGGATGAGCGAGCTGGAGGCGTTGCGCACCGCGACCGTCCACGCCGCCGACTTGCTGGACACGCCCGACCGAGGCCGCTTGGCCGAGGGGACGCTTGCCGACATCGTCGCCGTGCCCGGAAATCCGCTCGACGACATCGAGGTGACCAGGGACGTGCGCTTCGTGATGCTCGGCGGGCGGGTGGTCAAGCACGTCGTAGGCGGGCGCGACATGCATTCGCCCGACGGCGTCCGTTCTCGATGAGCTCTTGGCGCTCGCGCCGCCGGCTCGCAGCGCCGCGTTCGCCGAACCTTCACTGCAACCCGATCGCCAGCGCCACCGCGATGGCCGCCATGCCGATCGCGACCAGCCCCAGATAGAGACGGCCCGCGTAGCGCAACCAGTCCTCGTAGCGCACGCCGGCGGACGCCAGGATCGCCATCAGGGCCCCGTTGGTGGGCGTCAGCAGCTCGCACAGCCCGGCTCCGTACTGGTAGGCCAGCACGGCGACTTGGCGCGACATGCCCAGAAGATCCGAGAGCGGGACCAGCAACGGCATGGTGAGCACGGCCTGACCGCTCACGCTGGGGACCGGCACGTGGATCGCCGTGTGGGCCGCCATCATCCCGAAAGCGGACGCCAGCACCGGCAACCCCTCCAGCGGGGCGAAGAGCGCGTGCACGATGGTGTCGACCACGCGGCCGTCCTGCAGAACCACGTAGATCGTGCGCGCGAACCCGATCAACAGGGCGGCGTAGGCCATCTCGCGAAAGCCCTGCACGTACGCGTCGGTGGTGCCGCTCACGCCGAGCCCGGCCAGCAGACCCGCGACCACCCCCATGACGAAGAAGGCCGCCGAAAGCTCGTTGAACCCCCAGTCCCAGAGCAGCATTCCGGTGACGGCTAGGGCGAACGCCGCGCCCACCAGCGCGACGACCCCCCAATCGGAGATGCGCATGCCCTCCGATCCACCGTCGCCCACCGCCGGATCTCGGGTCCCGGCCGCGCCCCGGTTCGGATCCCGCGTGCGCTGGGCGTAGCGCATGGTCATGGCGATCCAGAACGTCAACGCGAGCGCCAGGAACACGATCCGGAACAGTGCGCCCGACGCCAGCGGCAACTCGGCGAGCTGTTGCGCGACCGCCACTTGAAAGGGGTTGACGGGGCTGAAGGCGGAGCCTACGAACGCGGCGCCCGCGCTCATCGCCACGGCGACCGTCGCGTCGAAGCCAAGTCGGCGCGTGAGAATCAGGAGCGCCGGAACCAGCGGAATGATCTCCTCCTGCAGGTTCTGGACGACACCGCCGACGGCGAAGGGGACGGCCACCACCGGGACGACGAGCAGATCCCGCCCGCGCAGCGCCCCGGTCAGCGAGGCGACGCCCCGCCGCAACGCTCCTGTTCGGTCCACGACCGTGAAGGCGCCTCCGATCAGGAAGACGAGAAAGATGATGTCGGCCGCGTCCGCCATCCCGCGCGGCAACGCGACGGCGGCGTCGAACGGGTTCACCGGATGCGGCTCGACCTCCCGGTAGGTGTCGGCCACCACCACGCTGCGTCCGGCTTCGTCGTCCCGGCGCTCGTACTCGCCGGCCGGGAGCACGTAACTGGCGGCGGCGGCGAGGATCACGCAGGCGGTCAACAGGACCAGCGGATGAGGAACCCGAAGGCTCATGGCGCCCGCCTTCGCTTCGTCCATCGAGTCCGCGCGTTCGACGGCGTCCTGCAGGCGGAACCCTTCGGGAGTGGGGCGTCCTGGTCGATCGGCATCCGCTCCTGCGCTGTCGTTCCGGATCGCCCTCCGGGCGAAGGACACCCTGGAGATAGAGCGCGAGCGACTTCCCGGGCAAGGTCGACTCCCGCGCCCCGTCCTCCCGATGCCGTGGCGTTCGCCCGCGGCGGAGTCGGCGTCCGCGTGCCGAACCGGCGACTCCGGGCACGAGAACCGCGCCCCGGAAGAACGCGGGGGTCGTCCCGTGCTACGGGAGTTCCACGGCTTGCCCGGCAGGCTTCCGATCGTGGATCCGCCTTGGGAACGCGCTTCTCCCCCCCGCCCCCGGCCCGGTTTCTTCCGAAGCCCGTCCACGTCCTTCGGGACCCGTGCCAAGTTCCGCGCCAAGTCGCGCCGCTCGCCCCCGGATGCCGTCGAGCCGTTCGGACGCCGGGCGTGTTTCCTCCTTATCGGAACGGCGGCGGGCCGGCTCTCGCATGGGCGCTCGGCACGTCGTTCGGAAAGCGCCGATCTTCGTCCTGGCCGGATCTCGGTCCCGTGCGCCCGCGGCGCCGACGCGTCCGGTGTTTTATTCGTCTAAGAGCCAAAGAATACCAAAGAACAGGACAAGCATTATTATAATACAGATTAGTGCGGTCAAGTCTGACATTATTTAGAATGTTAGCGGTGAAGGAATAACGAGGTGAAGGAATAACGAGGTGAAGGAATAACGAGGTGAAGGAATAACGAGGTGAAGGAATAACGAGCGGAGCTTATAAGTTAGCGCTCGACCATCCATTGCACCAGCGCTTGCGTCGCGAGCCAGCCGACGACATCCATGCGGGCAACAGCCAGCCCCACTCGCTCATTCGGTGTCCTGGGTGCGCCGCCGCGGATGCGGCCGCGTCCACCGGCGGACCGCCTCGCTCCGAATGCCCTCCGAATCCCGCTCCATGGGTTCTCCCTTCTCGGTGGGTTGCGCCGTGGGAGGCCGAAAGCTCCCCGGCGCGGCGGTCGAGATCGGATCCGACCGGATCCGATCTCGACCGGTTCGCCTCGTCGGGCCGCTCGCGGCACCTGGCCGCAGGTGCCGCGGTCCTTCGTTCTCGAACTCGAGCCGGTGCCGCGCGAGCGACGGCGGCACGCCCAAGGTCCGTCGGAACCGGCCGTGCGCGCGTCCGCCGCCGACCACGCGGTCTCGCGCCTCGTTCTCCGGAGGAAGCCTAGCGCCGGTCGTGTCGGCGCCGAAGCGAATCCCGCCGCCGGCGGTGGCTCGCGTACCTCTCGGGACGGTCCGCGGCGTCGGGCTGGGAGAAGGCGGTCAGGTGCAGCGCGACTCCCTCGTGGACCAGAGCCCCCGCGATCGCGCCCCGTGCCACGGCCCCCACGTCGTGTCCCAGCGCGACGGCCGGATGGGCGTCGAACGCCGCGTTCCGCAGACGGTCGAGGAAGATCCGCGCGTCCGCCGGCTTCGCCGCCCGGTCGTGGTCGGTCGGATGCTCCATCGCGTCGATGGCGTAGCTGCGCACCAGCTTCGGAAAGAAGGCGGCGAACGTCTCGTGCTTGTCGAAGAGATCCATGCCGAACTGATCCGTTCCGGCGACGAAAATGGCCCCGGTCCGGCCGGGCTCCACCGACAACTTCCGGACGTAGTCGCTCAGCGTGGCCCGGTGGTGATCGTAGATGTCGCTCATCGCCTGGGTCGGGGAGTGCACCGCCATGCGGTCGGCTCTCGCTTTCAGGTCGTTCCACACCGCGCCCTGGTCGGAGCGACGTCCCCCCGTCGCGCGCATCGACCGCTGCACGCTGTAGAGTCTCGCCGCGCGCCCGCGACTGTCCTGCACCCGCTCGGTCACGGTGAAGTCGGGCCGGGTGTAGCCCCAGCGACCGGCCTCCACGCACGACACCGGAATGGTTGTGGTGCGCTTGGCCGCGACCAGCAGGGTGAGGTTGGCGATCCGGTTCTGCTTGGCGCCCACCATCTCCTCGCCGTCGACGATGAGCACGTTGGCGTCGGAGCGGTTCTCGACCGCGAGATGGGGGACGCTTCCCCTCTCGTGCACTTCCCGGATGGAAACCAGCCCGGAGCGCAGTCCCTCCTCCAGGAGCAGGTAGCGGGCGGAACTCCGGAGGTCGGAGGTCAGCGGGAAGACGGTCAGCCCGGCGAAGTGCGTGGGCGCGTCGAGGGCCAGGTTGGAAAGCGCGGCCTTGACGCTGGCGACGGGGGCTTCGGGGGAGTGGGGGGCGGATTCGGGTGGGGGCGTTTGGCGCATTGGGCGTCTCCCGGTTATGTTGTCAGCAGTGACCAGCTGTCATCAGTATGGCGACGGACGGCCACGATGTCAACAGCATTCGACAGATTACAACAGCAAACGACGCTCCGAAGGCGGGCACGGAGCGTCGGCGGTCTGCGGGGAGGGAATGGGCAGCTACACTGCGAGGGAGCTCGAGCGGGACACCGGATTCGGCGGCAGAACCATCGCCTACTACATCCAGGAAGGCCTGCTTCCCCGGGTGGGCCGGAGAGGGCCGCGCACTCGTTATCCGGAACCCGTTCGGGAGCGCCTGCTCTTCATCCGGTGCGTACGGGAGGCGGAGGCGGAGGGCGAGATTCCGCCGGTGTCCCTGAAGGAGTTGCGCCAGCTGTTCGAGGTCCTGCCTCGGGCCTTGGTCGCGGGCGTTGCCGCCGGCGAGACCCCGCTCACCTCCGACATCGTCGCGCTCCCGCCCGCCAAGCGGCGTTCGAGGACCGATCGGTTTGCCGCCCTCATGGAACGGCGCCTGTACGAGGATCGCCGGTCGCGGCCCGCTCGCCGCCGGGACGCCCTGTCCCGGTACGACGGCGTGGTGCACATGGAGATGGCCGCCATGGATCCGCCCCGAGGTCGCCGCGCGCGGGGCGAGGAGGACGACGGCTTCGAGAACCGGCTTCGGTGGGTGCTGAACGGGCTTCGAGACTTGGCCCGCCGCCGCCGCGCGGGCGCTCGGGACGCGGCCGAGATGTGGTCGCAGTTCGAGGTCACGCCCGACGTCCGGCTCTCGATTCGGGGCACGGAGGAGGAAGACGAGCGCCTGCTGCAGACCGCCGGCCGTCTGCTGCGCCAAGCGTTGGAGCCCGGCGGCCCGTTGGCGGACGAACCTCCCGGGGGCGCGAGGAAGAGGCGCCGCGCCGGGAAGGGATCGAGGCCCGTCGGCCGCGGATCCGGACCGAGGTCCGGGCGCGACCGGAGCTGAGCTCGATCCGGCGGAGACGGCCGCGTCGGCCGGACGCCGCACTGCTGCATGGAGAGGGGGTAACCAGCTGCGGCGAGTGCAGCTTCGGTCGTATCCCAGAGTTCTTCGGTGGATTCGACGCCCGCCGTCGGCCAGCGCACGCTACGAAAAGCATGCGACCGAGCTCGACAATCGGTCGAATTCGTCGATCCGTTCCGGCCGAAGGCCTCGATCGCCGAGGGGCGAGGCGGGCGGAGCTGGACGAAGCGGCGCTTTCAACGGAGGCTTCGGGGCTTGTCGGCGGGGCGTCGGGGCTCCCTCAGTGCAGGATGTTGCGTGATCTGAGGTGGGCGGCGACGGCGTCGACCATGAGGGGGCGGATGCGATAGCGGAGCGCGCCCCGGACCTTCTCGATCACGCGGTCTTCCTCCAGAGCCCGGAGAATGTGCAGGCTCTCCGGTTCCGACATCCGCGCGACTTCGCAGTGCTCGTCCACGGTCAGGGTTCCATGGTCGAGAATGGCCTTGAGAGTGAATCCCTGCGTTCGGTCGAGCGTTCCGATGCCCGAATCCAGCGGGCTCAGCGGGTGCACCAGGAGGTTTCCCTCCGCAGTGGCGAAGTCCGCCGAGCGCAGCCAGTGGAAAAGCGCCAGGCGCGGCGACCCTCCGGAAACGCGATGCAGACGCTGGAAGTAGTCGGCCTCGACGAGCCGCGCCCGTTTCTCCGGGCTCCGTAGCCAACGCGCCTGCCGCCGCAGCGCCACCCGCCCGTCGCGGGATTCGGCGAAGCGCAGGGGAAGTCCGCTCAGCCGGTGGCGGGCCAGCACGGCCCGCCTCAGCTCTTCGGGCGACAGCTCTTCCATGGCGACTCGTTCGACGCGGTGCACGAAGGCGGGCGCCCGCCGTTCGACCAGCTGCCACGCCGAAGAGGTCATGGCCGCGATCCAGAACACCTTCGATTCGGTGCGCGACATGAAGGTGAGGAGTCTCTCGAAGAGTTTTCCTCCTCCGGGCGCGCGCAGATGAAGATGTTCCGTCGCCTCCAGGATGACGAAGTCGGGAATCGACCCGGGCGCCGCCTCCAACACCTGGACCGCAAGCGAGTCGAGATCGCGCGCGTCCTCGAGGCCCATCCATTCGGCCAAGCGCTTCGCGAGGCGCGCCTCGGCCCGCACGCGCGTGGCGAACTCCCGTCGCATTCCGTCGGGAGCCTTCTTGGAGAGGCGTGCCGCAACGACGTTCAGAAAACTGGTCGTACCGACGCCGGGCGACGCGAGGACGGCCAGGGACCTCGCCTCTCCGGAGGCGCGCCGAGCCCACGTCGCCTCCACCGCGGCCAGGGCGTCGTCGCGCCCCGCCAGCAGGCGCGCGTCGGTCAGAGGCTCGAGCGAGAAAAGGCGCCGGTAGTCGATCGGAAGCGCGTGCGGGTACTCGTCCGCGTGCGCGAGCGAGCGGTCGCGGCGACCGGTGGCGGCCGGGGGCGATGGACCGAGCCCCAGTCGCGCGCGTAGCCGCCGCAGAAACGCCGCCGCGCCCAGTTCGTTCCTCCGGACCCCCAGTGCGGCGGTTTTGCCGCGCGCCCAGCCGGCGCGGAATCCTCGGCGCACCCGCACCCAGGCCCGAACGAACCATGCGGTCAAATGGGTGCGGGCCTCGAGGTAGTCGGCGACGACCCCGTCCGCCGTCATCCGTTCGATCATCTGGCGCGAACCCTCGTCGATCTCGACCGCGATCTCGGTCCGGGCTGCCAAGAGCGCTTCGCGCATCAGGACGCGCGCGGCCGCGACCTTGTTGCCGGCGCGGGCCAGACCGTTGGCCGCGAGCACGGCGGGATGGGGGGCGTCCGGGGAATGACGGTCTTTCGCCTCCGCCGCCGCGGCCTCGTAGCCGTATCCCGACACCTCCCGGAGTTCGGCCACCTCCGAACGGACCCGGTGCATGGCGTCGCGGATCGCGGAAGGCGCGGCCCTCATGCGCTCCCGGCGCAGCAGGTCGAAGGCTTGGAGGAAGGCCTCGCGCGGGCGCACGCTCCGAGGATCGGTCGTCGGCTTTCGCGGCGAATCTCCGGGTGCTGGGATGTCGTGAAGATCCAGGCCGGCGGGCATCCGTTCGCGAACCGCGTCCAGGCCGCGGACCGTTTCCTCGACCGCGGCGTTCAGCGCCTCGAATACGGCATCGGGTTCGGGCAGGGTGCCGTGGATGCGCGCGAGAGCTCCGTCGGTGCGCTTCCGTTCGGCTTCGAGCCTCAGCGCCAGAGCCTCCCCGTCCAGAGACAGGCGTTCCACTCGCTTCCCGCCTCGCTCCAGTTCGGTCGAGACCTCCGCCAGCGCCTCGTCGGCGTGCCGGATCGCGCGCGACCAGCCTTTGCGCAGTTCGACGAGAAGGTCGTCGAAGCTCCGCCGCATCGCGACCAAGCTCTGGTACAGCTCCAGCCGGGCCGCCGCGCCCTCCGCCCAGGCATCCCACCCGGTCGCCGACTTCCGTGCGAGTCCTGCGCCCGGTCGACTGGAGGGGGGATCCGCCGCGAAGGTGCCGGACACCGCGACCGAGGCGGCCAGCAGCTCCTCCAAGTGCCGGAAGTCGGCGCCGCGGGCACCTGCGCGAGTCCGCTCCGCCTCCTCGACGAGCATCCGCAGTTCGGCTTGCAACGCCGTCCCGGCGGCTCGGTAGGCCCGGACCTCGTCTCCTTCCGAGTCCGCATCCGCCCCGGAATTCTCGGCCGGGCGGAGCGGCCGTAGAATTGGGGCGGCCCAAGTGGCCCAAGCGCGTTCGAGGCGCCCGAGCCATTCCGTCCGGTCCCGCTGGCTTTGCCGGAAGCCGCGCGTCTGTGCGCGCAACACCGCTTGGTCGAGGTGCTGGCGGGCCAGCCGGGCGACCGGGACGCGACGCGTCCGGCCGCGCCACAGCGCGGGACCGAACATGCGCGCGGCGGCTCGCTTGATCGTGCGGATGGGGCCGACTCCGGAGGGCCGCCCGGCGGGCAGCCCGGAAGTCGGCGCCTGCAGGACGGCGGGCAACTCTTCGAGCGACGCCCGTGCGCGGTCCGCGGCGGCGGCGAGCGATGCCTCGAGCGCGGTCGCGGCCGGCCGGTTCAGCACGACGCGGATCGGCTCGACGACTTCCTCGGAGACCGCGTCGCGATACCGCGCCAAGGCTCCGGGATCCGAATTTCCGCCATCGCCGGTCGCACCCCCCTTCTTCCCCGCGCGCCCCTCCTGCGCATCCGCGGCGGCGATCGCGCCGCGCGCCCGCTCGTGCGCGGCCTCGGCCTTCTCCAGCGCCCGGCGCACGGGACGCCACGCCTCCTTCCGGTGCCTCCGCCAGACCTCCTCGAAGGGTGCGTGCACCGCAGCGGAGACGAGGGCGACGATGTCCGCGTCGCTGCGGGCGACGCGGGGCCGAACCTCGCTCATCGCCCGCGCCGCGCACCCGGGGCGGACGCCTCCGGGGGTTCGACCATCGGGTACCAGACGCGCTCCGGCACCAGCCCGGCGGCGCGAAAGCCGTCGCGGGCGCGTTCGGTGACATCGCTCTGCATCAGGAACTCGTAGCGGGGATCCAGCACGTAGGCCTTCACCCGCACGCGGGTGACGAACGTGGTGCGGAATTCGTCCCCCACGAGCACCACGATGGGCTTGCCCAGAAAGACGTACTGGGAGGTCACCGCGGCCTCGAAGGCGATCTTTCGGGCCAGGCGCTCGTCCACCCGGCCCGGCAGGTGAAGGTCGGTCACGACTTGGCAGTTCAACTTCCCGGCGTTGGCGTTGGCGACCTGCTCCTCCACGACCTGCGAGTTGGGCACGGTCACCAGGTTGTCGTCGGCGGTCACGATGCGCGTCGATCTGAGGCCGATCGACACCACCTCTCCGTAGGTGCCTCCGACCGAGATCTTGTCGCCCACCTGGAAGGGCTTGTCGAAGACCACGATCAGCCCCCCGAATATGTTCTTGAGCAGGTCCTGCGCCGCGATGCCGAGCGCCAAGCCCAACGCCGCGCTCGCCGCCAAGAGCCCTTGGGCGTCGACTCGGAACACGGTGCGCAGGATGAGATAGGCCGCGATCCCCCAGAGCGCCATGCGCGTGATGGGGATGAGCCATTTGATGGAAAGCCGGCGCCTGACGCTCCGTTCGGCCAGCGTCTCCAGAATCCATGCCAGCGCTCGGATCAGAAAGTGGAAGACGACGATGACGATCAGCGACCAGAAGATGCCGACCCCGAGGCTGCGGACTTCCTCGGTCGCGTCCTCCAGGCCGAGGCCCGGACCGGCGGTGTCGGCCCGGGCCTCCACGGCCCCCGGCCCGCTCCCCTCCATCGCCTCCAGCCGGGACAGTATCGACCGCTGCGTCGCCGCGATGTCGCTCAGCTGGGCGGCGAGGGAGTCCGGAGCGCCCTGCGAGAGCGGCGGCGGAACTTGGACGCCGGTTGCTCGGGGGGCGCCGGTCGCGGAAGCTCGTTCCGTTCCCATGATCACCACCGTGCCGGACGCCGACTCCGGCGGCGCGGAATCCGCGCACGCCGCGGCCAGCAGCGGAAGGAGGGTTCGGCCCGCGGCGCGCGCGAAGCGTTTCGCGGCGCCGCGGGCGGCGTCTCGCGTCATCGGTCGGCGGGCGCCTCTTGGGGAAAAATCCGGATGGACGGCGCCGTTCCGGGCATCCGCCCCGCGCCCGTCCCCGCCGGAAGGCAGGCTAACCGCCGTTTCCGGGAAGGTACTTCGCCGGAATCGGACGTTCGGGCTCTTCCCCGAGCCAGAAAATCGACACCACCCACCAGCGCGACCCGTCGTTCATCAACTGAATCGAGTTGATGCCGCGGGCGAACGGCTCCGGGTCGCTCGCGCTCCTGCGCGACTCGTAGGTGCTGAAGGCGTGCGCGATCGCGCCGTATTCCTCGGTCACCCGGTGGATTTCCGCCTCGTGGAAGCCGTCGGCCTCCAGCGACTCGCCGACCCTGTCGGCGTACTCGTCGGGGGTGATCACCCTGCGCGCGTAGGCGGAGCCGCCGCCCGGGCGTCCCACCGGACTCAGGGTCGCGCCCGAAGCGAACAGCGCCCGGAAGCGCTCCCAGTCGCGGGCCTCGCCCGCGTCGCCGGAGATGACGTCGTAGAGGGCCGCGATGATCGCGTCCACGGACGCGCCGTCGTCCATGCCGACGGCAGGTTGCTGGGCGGTGGCGGGGGGCGGGGCCGCGGCCGTCAGCGCGCCCAGGAACAGGGGAAGCAACGTGGACGGCGCGCGAGGAAGAAACCGTGCGGAGGTGGCCTGCGGGAGCTTCGGGTTCATCGGCTGGTCTCCATGGTTGTTCGGGCGGCGGGGCGCCCGGCAGGCGCACCCGGACCGTGCCCGTCGCAGCCGGTGGGCGGCCCCCCGGCCAAGCACCATATTTCTCAGGAATTCCTCCGTCGGCAAGCTCCGGACGCGCATGGCGGCTCGTCGGCTCGCACGCCCGAGGAGTCTCTTCGGCGAAGCGTTCCGCTTCCGCGCGTTTCTGGGGCGGGAGCGTCCGCCGTGCGCGTTCCAACCGATCCGCGAGCCGCTCCGGAATCTCCCGGGCGGACCGCTTGGAATCTGGAAGCCGACCCGTGCCGTTCCACCCGGAACGGTCGAGAACCGACGGCTCTCCGGCCTCGCGCCGCCGCCGCCGGGACGGTCCGACGGGCGCTCGGATTCGGAGAAGACGCTCGCGCCGGACGGGCGTTGTCCCGCGTTCGCGGGGCCGCCGCGCGACCCGGAAGACGAAAAGACGGCAGGGCCGCGGAAAGAACGCGATCGTTCGGCGCGGCGGCCCGGCCCCGGCGTCCCCCGCCTCGCCCGATGCCGGCGGGGGTGTCGGCGGAGTTCGGTTGCGCCGCGCTACATGATCACCCGGCGCATGTGCTGCCTGACCTTCTCCATGTACTTCTCGAAGAAGAATTTCTGGATGTCCATCATGTCGAGCTCGCGGCCCTGGATGTAGGCCTGCTCGATGTCGGTGGTCGTGTCCAGCGGCGTGCCCGTGGTGACGAGGAAGGTCGCCTGCTTGCCCGGCTCCAAGGATCCGATTCGGTCCTCGAGCCCCAGGAACCGTGCGGGATTGATGGTCACCGCATTCAGCGCCTCCTCCTCCGGAAGCCCGAACGCGACCGCAACTCCCGCCTCGAAGGGCAGTCGGTTCGAATACAGGGCTCCCGAGCCGCCGGAGATCGCGAAGCGCACCCCCGCCTCGTGCAGGCGCGCCGGCATCGAGTAGGCGCCGTCGTAGCCCTCGTGGTCTCGGCCGGGGGCGGCCATCGTCGACGTCAGGATGACCGGAACGTCCTCGGAGACGAGACGGTCCGCCACGTGGATGGCGTCGCGGCCGCCCCGGATGACGATCCTGAGGTTCTCCTCCTGCGCCCAGGTGACGGCGTCGTTGATCTGGGCCGCGCCGTCGGCCGCGACCACGACCGGGAGGTCCCCGTCGAAGATCGGCGCCATCGCCGCGTAGCGGGAGTCGCTGCGCAACTCCTCGCCCGCGGCGGCCGCGTCGCGATACGCTCGCGCCTCGGCGAAGAAGTCCTTGAGTTGCCGCACCTGTTCCTCGTAGCTCGGGGGCTCCTCTCGCTGCCCGGGGGGAGGGCCGCCGAATCTGCGGAAGCGGCGGGGGTTCGGGTTCGGCCAGTTCACGTTGAGCGCGGCGGCCGACTGCATCGACATCTCTTCCCAGCTCCAGCCCTCCAGGGCGAGCGCGGAGGACATCCCGGAGACGAGCCCGCCGTCGGGGGTCGTGAGCGTGGTGAGCACGCCGGCCGAACGCGTCGTGCCGATGTGCCGACTCTCGGCGTTCACGGCCACGTCCGCGCGCACGTTGGGGTTGAAGTCGCCCAGCTCGTTGACGTCGCTGGAGACGCCGACCGCGCCGATCTCGCTGATCCCCACGGTGCTGTAGGCGTCGATCAGCCCGGGGTAGACGTGCTTGCCGGCCGCGTCGATCACGCGGGTCCCGGCCGGAATCTCCACGTCGGCGCCGACCGCGGCGATCACTCCGTTCTCGAAGAGGATGGTCCCGTTTTCGATCACGCCGCTGGTGACGGTGTGAATGGTCGCTCCGCGCAGGGCCATCGGCTCCGATTGCGGGGGCACCGTCATCCGTACCTGGGCCCGAGTCTCCGCCGACGCCATCGTCCACAGGATCGCCAAGGCCGCGCAGGCCGCGCCTTTCTTCGTCGCTCGTCGCTGCGTCGCCGTCATCGGTTTCTCTCCGTCTGAGCGCTCCGGCTCCCGTCGTTCTCCGCGGACAGGATGGCCTGGATGAGCTGTGTGCGTTCCTCTGCGATGCGGTCCCGCAGGGCCGCGTCCTCCTCGATCGAGAAGTATCGGCGACCGTCGACCCACGTCTGCTCGGCGCGCGAGAACTGCGAGAGCGGGTCCCCGCTCCAGATCACGAAGTCGGCGTCCTTGCCGGGCTCCAGCGAGCCGATGCGGTCGTGGATCGCCATCGCCTGCGCCGCTTGGTTGGTCACCGTCGAGAGCGCCTGCTCGGGGGTGAGCCCGGTGCGCAGCAACTTGCCCGCCTCCCAGTTCATGCGGCTGGCGATCTCGCTGTTGTCGGAGTGCAGCGAAGTCACCACCCCGGCCTCCATGAGGATGCGCGCGTTGTACGCCGTCGCGTCGTAGGCCTCGAGCTTGAAGGCGCCCCAGTCGCTCCAGACCACCGCGGCGACTCCGGACGCGGCGAGCTCGGGCGCGATCTTGTAGGCCTCGACCCCGTGCTGCAGCGTCTGGACCCGGAAGCCGAACTCCTCCGCCAGCCGGATCAGCGCGAGGAACTCGTCCGCGCGATAGCCGTGCGACGAAATGAGCAGCTCTTGGTCGAGGATGTCGAGGATCGCCTCCATGCGCAGATCCCGGCGCGGCGGCAACCCCTCCCGGTTCTCCTCCCACCGCCGCCACGCCCGCTCGTAGTCGCGCGCGGCCATGAAGTGATCGCGGATGATCTCCTGCGTCCCCATGCGGGTGTCGGGGTAGCGGCCCTGACGTCGCTTCGGGTTCTCGCCCAGAGCGAACTTCACGGTACGGGGCGCGTTCTCCAGCTTGAGTTCTTCGGGCAACGCGCCCCAGCGCATCTTCACGAAGACGTTCTCGCCCCCGATGGGATTCGCGGACCCGTGCTTGACGTGCGCTGCGGTCAGCCCGCCGGCCAACTGCCGGTACATCCAGATGTTGTTGTGGGTCACGACGTCGCCCATGCGCACTTCGGGAACGATCGCGAAGCCGCTCTCGTTCACGGCGCTGACGCCCGAGTGGATGTGCGGATCGATGAGTCCCGGCGTGACGTGTTTGCCGTCGGCGTCGATCTCCACCGCGCCCGGTGGAGCGTCCAGGTCCACCCCGACCGCTTCGACGGTGCCGTGGGTCACCAGCAGGTCGGCGCCCTCCAGAACGCCTTCCGGCCCTTGGGTCCAAACGGTCGCGTCGCGCACCACGACCGCGGCCGGTCGCTCCGGCAACGAACTCCGGCCGTACTCCATCATGGGCCGGATGAAGGGAAGGTCGAGCTCGGGAACGTCCATCGCCACCGTACCGCGCGCCGGGCCCTCGAAGTCCTCGGTGCGGGTGCCGCGGAAGGACGGGTCCGCCCCGTTGGGCAACGAGGTCCATCCGTAGAACTCCTCGCCGCGCACCGAACCCGACAGGAGCGCCATGCCCTGATACCCGAGCGCCTCGCCGTCGAAGCGGGCTTGGATGCGGCCGGTTTCCGCGACCGCGCCGACCGACGCGAGCTCGACCCGCGCCCCGCCCGGGAGTTCGGGTCCGGTGCTGGCGATGTCGAGATGGCCGCGCAACCGGTTCAGCGGACCCTCCAGGACGAGAACGGCCTCGAAGCCCCACTCGTCCTCCGAGACGATTTCCCAGGCGCCCCGGGGATCGATCTGGGCCGGGCGGGTCACGCCGTAGACCTTGCCGCGAACCCACACGTCGCGAACCGTGGCCTCTTCGGCGAAGAGGTCGCCCTCGCTGACGATCAGGTTGGCCACCTTGCCCTCGGCGACGGTTCCGTGCGTGCGTTCGATGCCGAGCCAGGAGGCCGGCGTCGTGGTGAGCGCCGCCAGGGCGTCGTCCGCCGAAAGTCCCCGAGCCACCGCGATGCGCAGATTGGGCAGAAATTCGTTCAGCGACGAAAGGCCGTCGGTGGTGATGGCGAAGGGGATCCCTGCGTCGGCCAGCTGCCCCGGGCCGGCCGGCGCCAAGTACCAGTGGCGCAACTCGGCGAGCGACGCGTCGAGCGACGCTTCCGGATGGCTCACGTCGGGCGCGTCCGGAAAATCGAGCGGAACCACGAGGGGATCGCCGCGTCCGCGCAACACGTCCAGAAGCCGGTACTCCTGGCCGCTGCCGCGAAACCACGGGGTCAGCCCGAACTCCGCGGCCAGCCTGTGGGCCCTCAGGTACTCCTCCTCGCTGCCGGTCTCGAAGAGGACCGGTTGATCGCCGTGCGCCGCGTCTTCGAGCGCCGCCAGGGCGTCGCTCGTTTCCGGAGGGAGGAAGGCGCGGCCGCTCGACTCGTAGGCGTCCCAAGCGCGCCGGTACCAGTCGGCGTCCATGAAGGTTTGCTTCATCAGCGCGATCGTTCCCATGGCGGAGTTCGGATACGATCCGCCCAGCTCGAAGGAGCGCTGGAAGCCGACGGCCTGGGCGACGTCGGGGCGCAACACCCGGTCGCGCACGCCCTCGTCTCCGAGGTTGACCAGCGAGGCGGTGCCCCGGAAGATTCCCTGTCTGGGAACCGCCAGCGCCGCGCCGAACCCCTGCGAGCGGAGCGCCGCGCGGCGCTCCGCGTCGTCCCGAAGGTGACGCGTGACGGAAAACCAAGCCCGGACCTGCGGATTCCAGTGCGTGGGTCCGGAGTCGCCGTCCTCCGGGACGTCGTCCGTTCCCAGATCCGCGTGCGCGTCGATGAAGCCCGGGTACACCGTGAGCCCCTCGAGATCCCACACCCGTGCGCCCGGCGGCGGATCGCTCCGCCCGACCGCTTGGACGAGCCCGTCGCGGATCACGACCGTGGCGTCGTCCACGACCTGTCCCGGCCCGGTCACCACCCGCGCCCCCACCAGAGCGTGGTATCCGGTGCCGTTGTCGCGCATGCCCTCGACCGGCTGGGTCCGGGTCGCTTGCTGGGCCCCGGCGCCCGCGGCCAGAACGCCCATGAGCCCCATCGTGCAGAACGTCGCCTTTGCGGAAGCTCCCATTTCGTCGTCCTCGTGCATCGCCTCGTTTGCGGAATCCGGCCGAGCCGGACCCGATCCCGAGCGTTCCCATGAACCGGTTCTCGTCCGTAAACTTCCGGGTGGAGGTCGGGTCGGGCAAGGCGAGGGCGCCCGTCGCCCAGGATTCCGGACGAACGCGCGGAGTTCGGGCTCTCCGGTCCACTCGCTCCCCCGCAGCCGCTCCCGGGACGCCGGACGCCTCCGATCGCGCGAGGGGCTCGGGCGATGAGTGGACGCGACCTCGGCGAGAGGGCTGCGAACCCGCGCGAGCGAACGGCGGGCGGGGGGTGGCGGTCGGATGGTTCGCCGCGCTGACGGTCGCGCTCCTCGCCGCGCTCGGCATCGGTTCCCGCCACCGCTTCTCCGGGAACCTGAGCGCCGTCCATTTCCCGCTCGGCGTGTTCTTCCGGCGAATCCGCCGATTTGCTGCTGGGAAGTGTTCCTCTTCCTCCGAAGGGACTGCATCGGCGCCCGCGCCGGGTACTGGCGCGAGTTGCGGCGTGAAACCGCCCGCCCGCCGCCCGCGGTCTCCCGCGCTCAGCCGAAGACGGCCTTCACGCGTCGAATTTCCCGGCCACCAAGGTGCCGCCGACCCGGACCCTGTCTCCGACGGTCTGGGCGGATGTCTGGGCAACGCGCTCGATGGTCGATTCGGCGCACGAGGAGCGCAGCTCGTCGGGTTCAACGTCGACGTGGGGAACGGGTTCGCCACCCCCGTTCCGACGTCGGTTCCCACGTCGTCGGTCCCAACGTCGTCTGGGTATTCGTTCCGATGCTGGGGCTGTACGTCTCCGTTCGCCTGATTCTGGGGCACCTACGGCGTTCTGGGGCAGGGATCGCCGCCGAGGCGCGCGGCTCGGACCGACCCGGCCTCCAGCGGCCGCCTAGTCGATTCGGCAATCCAGGGTCAGCGCGTGCCGACCGTCCGCGTCGGCATGGATCTCCGCGGAGCCGGACAGGCCCTTCAGTTCACCCGTTCCGGATCCGGGCACCACGTGCCCGGCGGTATGCGGCGCGGCGCCGGCCGGGGCGATTCCCCAGTGCTGGAGCACGAAGGTGCCCTCGCGCCCACCCAGCGTGCCCGAGATCCGTTCCGACGCGATGTACCCGCGTTCTCCAAGGGGCCGTCGGCGCTGGCGCGGCACATCAGCAACCGCGCCCGACCCTCTCCGTCCAGATCGCCCCGGTAACGCTTGACGACGCGCGCTTCGGAGAGGGTCGGTCCTTCGCTTCCTTCGCCGTACGGCTTGGCGTCCCAGCCGACGACTTCGAAGCTGGAAACGATTTTCATGGGGGTACCCTCGCCGATACGACGGACGCACGTGCGTCGGCCCGGATTCTCCCGCGAGCCTCGGTGAACGGAGGGTACGGAAGACGGAGTAGCCCGAGCAAGCGGGCGGCCCGGAAACCGCCGGCCGGGAAGGACGAGGATCGGGCGGTTCGCGTCGCGGGCCGAGCGGAATCGCTCCGGCTGCGGGCGAGGGCCCGCTGCGTTGCCGGGATTCTCCGGATCTCCCGAAGGCGCCGTCCGGTTTGCCCCGAGGGACGTCGCGTTGTAGATGAAGGGATCGGGAACCATTGCTTCGGCCTCCAACCACGGGACGGCCCCTCGATGACGCAGCCGAGCTGTTCCGCGACGGGCCGTTCGGCCTCCTCGAAGCGCGAGGGGGGAGCGCGGTGCGCCGGGCGGGGGACCGGGATGCGACCGGATTCGCTTCCCGCAGGCGCCCGCCAAGCCGCGTCCGAAGCCGTTTCGGTCGCGGCTTTCGTCGTCGACCGAGTCCGCGTCCCGCATGGCCGCGCTCGGGCGTTGCGGGAAGAGGACGGGCGTGTCGTCCGGAGAACGAAGTCGGTTTCGTCGCGCGGCCGCTCGATTCGTCGGCGGGGCGTTCGCGCGAGAGTCGAGGAGCGACCGTACCCCTCGGTCCAAGTCTTCGGGCGCGACGCCTCCCGCGCACGGCCGTCGGTTGCGTGCGGGGGTCGGCCGGCTACGGCCGTTCTTCCGAGGGAACGCGAAGGCGGGCGTCGCGGATCGTCCTCCGGCATCCGCCCGAAAGATCTTTCGGACGACGAGGCGTGGGCGCGCCGGATCGCGTCGCCCTTCGCCTCCTGAGACGAAGGGCGAAAAAACCACCGGAAGACTGCGCGTTCCAACCCCCGAAGCGGAGCACTCCCATGGACCGGAATCCCGATAGCTCCACCCCGGAATCCTCCGAATTCGACGACCTGGAGCTGCCCGATCGTTCGGTGCGCGGACTGCTCCGGCACTTCGGACCGGGGATCATCCTGATGATGACCGGGATAGGCACCAGCCATCTGGTCACGGCACCGACGGCAGGGGGGCGCTTCGCGTACGCGTTGCTGTGGTGTCTGCCCGTGGCCTACGTCCTGAAGTACTACGCCTTCGAGGCGGCGTTCCGCTTCACCAACGCGACCGGGAAGAGCCTGATCGAGGCGTACGCCACCGCCCCCCGAAAGTGGCCGCTCTGGTACGTGCTGACGATGACCCTGATCCAGTGCGCGATCGGGCAGGCGGGACGTTTGGTCGCTGCGGCTGCGGTCGTGTACTACGTCGCCTCGGAGGTTCTCGGCTGGCCCTTCTCGCTCACCGGGATCGCGGTGACGCTGGGGGTGGCGTCGGTGGCCGTCCTGCTCTACGGGCGCTACGAGGCGGTCGAGAATTCCGCCAAGGTCCTGGCGGCCGTCATGGTGGCGTCCACGCTGGCGGTGTACGCGTACGAACCCGCCCCGCTCGCGGAGATGGGGGCTTTCTTCCTGGTCGAGATTCCGGACGGATCCTGGTTGGTCGTCGCCGCTTTGGTCGGTCTGCTCCCCACCGGCGTGGACGTCTCGCTGCAGGCATCGGAGTGGGGAAAAGCCAAGAAGGTCGGTATGAGCAGAATCCGCGACCGTATGGAGGAACTCGGACTCGCGCGCTCCTTCGACGCCTTTCGCCCCTCCCTCGACGACCTCACGGTGCGCACCGAGCGTCTGCCCGCGCGCGCCCGGGAGTACTGTCGGCGCTGGTTCCGAATCGGTCTCTGGGATTTCCGCCTGGGGCATGCGGTCTCGTTTTTGATGGCCGCCGTGTTCATGCTCCTGGCGGCGGTGTGGCTCTACCCCAACGCGGTGGAAGGGACGGCGGTGATGGGCGAGATCGCGGGCATCTTCACCAACTCGATGGGCCCGAACATGATGGGGCTGTTCATGGTCGGCGCCTTCGCGGCCACCTTCTCGACCGCCTTCAACTACTTCGACGGCTGGCCGAGGATCGTGGGCGCGTGCTGTCGCAACCTCTTCCGCGGCACGGCCCGCGCGTCCGGCATCGACCGCAAGCTTCCGGGCCGGTTCTCCGAGTACAACGTCTACCGGGCCACCATGATCTACTCGTTGGTGGGCTCGACCGCGGTGATCGCGGGTCTGCCCCGCCCCGTGTACCTAGTGCTCGTGTCCTCGGCGCTGGCTCTGTTCGTCGCCCCGGTGATCTTCTTCCTGAACCTCCGATATTGCCTAGCGGTGATTCCGAAGGAGGACCGCTACTTCCACCCCTCCGCGTTCGCGCGATGGTTCGGCTGGATCTGCTTGATCGTCTTCACCGGGGTGAGCGTGGCGCTGGTCTTCGCGAGGTTCTGATCGGGCCGTCCCGGAGCGCCCGTCAGGCGCGAGCGTCGACGGCCGAGCGGAATGGCGGTTTCGGGGCGGCGGGAACGTCGCGCGGATGCGCGGCGGGCGCCCGCGGAGCGCGGGCTCCGGGTCGCCGGCGCCGCGGCGCTTCGTCTGCCGGTGGGGAAAGTCCCGCGACGCGGGCCGTCGTCGAGGAGCGTGGATCAGGGGGGTTCCAGTCCGAAGTCCTGGGCGACCGCGTGGCAGGTCGCCTCGGCCGAAAGGATGACGCCGGGAACGCCCGCACCGGGATGGGTGCTCGCGCCTACGAGGTAGAGACCCTTCACCTCCTCGCTCCGGTTGTGCGGTCGAAACCAAGCCGTCTGGGTCAGACGGGGCTCGATTCCGAAGGCGTTGCCCAGGGTGGCGCCGAACTGGCCCTCGAAGTCGTCGGGCGTGAAGGTTTCCCGCACCTCGATCGCGTCCCTCAGTTCCTCGAGCCCCCACGCCTCGAGGGCGTCCAGGACGCGATGCGTCATGCGCGGAGCCTCCGTCGCCCAGTCGATTCCGGAGGCGGCGTTCGGGACGGGGACCAGGACGTACATGCTTTCGCATCCCGGAGGTGCCATCGAGGGGTCGGTGCGGGAGGGCGTGTGCACGTACATGCTGAAGTCGCCGGCCAGCGTTTTCGTCTCGAAGATGTCGCGCACGAGGCCCCGGTAACGGGGACCGACGATGATGGTGTGGTGCGTCAGTTGGGGGTATCGCCTGCGGACCCCGAGATAGAGGAGAAAGCAACTCATCGATTGATGCACGCGCGCGAGACGCCGGTCGGTCCAGCGCCGCCGACCCACGTGACCCAGCAGTCGACCGTACGTGTGCCCGACGTCCGCGTTGCTCACCACGATTTCGGCGGGCAGAAGGGACTCCGCTTCGCCGACCGCTCCCGCCCCCCCGACCCGAACCCCATTCACCCGCCGCCCGCGCACCGCCACCCGCAACGCAGGGGTTTCCGTGCGCACCGCGCCGCCGAGCTCGCGGAAGACGCGCCCCAGTGCGGTCACGAGGCTGTACATCCCGCCCCGTGCGTACCAGACGCCGCCTTGTTGCTCCAAGTACGGGATCATGAGGAAGATGGACGGAGCGCGGAACGGGTTGCCGCCCAGGAACAGCGGGTGGAACGAGAACAGGAACCGGTGTCGCCAATTGCGGAAGCGGCGCTCGACATAGCGGGCGACCGGCCGCCAAGCGTTCAGGCGAGCCATACGGGGAGCGAGCCGAGCCATGGCGGGGATGGTGTCCAGGGGGCGAGCGCCCAGCCCTCGGACCATGACGGCATCGTAAATGGGTCGGACGTCGGCGAAAAAGTCCTCCAACCCGGCCGCGTCCGAGGGGTGGAACTTCGCCA
Organism: Longimicrobiales bacterium; assembly: GCA_965115885.1. GTDB lineage: Bacteria > Gemmatimonadota > Gemmatimonadetes > Longimicrobiales > Gaopeijiaceae > BD2-11. Next base: position 3,431,778 of record OZ220479.1, on the reverse strand, counting down.
TCGACGCCTTCATGCGTTCCAGATCGGAAGTGTAGTCGAGCCACGTGCCGTCGTGAAACCAAACCCGATAGAAGGGATCCAGACGCGTCAGAGAGACGTAGTCGCGCATCCGTCGTCTCGCCGTCCGGAAAAGGTCCTCGATGATCGAGGGCGCCGTGATGAGACTGGGACCCGTGTCGAACACGTATCCGCCGCGGCGCATTTGCCCGGCTCGCCCCCCCAGTTGCCCGCGCCGTTCGACGAGCGTGGTGGAGACCCCCGCCGCTTGAAGGCGGATCGCGGCCGCAAGCCCCCCGAAACCGCTTCCGACGACGACGGCCCGCAGCGTCCCGTCGCCATCGGGGCCTCGTGGACGGGGGCGAAAGGCCGCGCCGTCGGTGCGTTCTCCGATCCTGGAAGCCATGAAGCGCGGGATCCCTAGAGGCGCGCCAAAGACCGCGCCTCCAGAAGGCGCCGCTCCGCCCGCAACCGGCGGTATCCGCGGTGGGCGAGTAGAATCTTGGCGGGCAGGGAGGTGCGGGCGCGTCGGCTCAGGTTGTCGTATGCGTTGGCGCGCACCTGTCCGTGGATCCCCTGATAGACCTGCGCCGCGACCGCCACCGCGCGCTGAAAGGACGTCGGCAGGTGGGGCATGGCTTCGTAGGCGTCGGCGTAGGCGGTTTCGGCGACGGCCATGAGCTCTTCCAGGAGTCCGGCGTAACCGGCCGGGAGTCCCCTTTCGTCGGGCAACCGCGCCTGAGCGTCCGAAAGCGATTCCCGGCTCACTCCATGGGCCGCCATGCGGTCCAGGGGGAGATAGAGCCGACCGCGCCGGAGGTCCTCGCCGACGTCGCGGACGATGTTGGTCAGCTGCATCGCGTGGCCCAGGGCGCGAGCGCGCTCGATCACCCATCCGTCGCGCACGCCGAAGGAACGCGTGAGCCAAGCGCCGACCACCGAGGCCACCCGGTGCGTGTAGAGCCGCAGTTCGCTCATGTTCCGGTACGCGCGCGGCTCGATGTCCATGCGTACGCCCTCGATGATTTCGGAGCACAGATCGAACGGTATGCCGTCGTCGGCCGTCCGGCGCATGACCGCATCGGCCAGGACGATGCCGGTCGCGTCGCCGTCGTACGCCGCCCGGCAGATCTCGGTCCAGGCGTCCAGCGTACGATGCAGTCGAGTGCCCGGTGCGACGGCCTCGTCGACCAGATCGTCCGTGAACCGGCACCAAGCGTAGATCTCGCGCACTCTTCCGCGCTGCGTCGACGAGAAGAGGCGGGCGGCGAAGGAAAAGCTTCGGCTGTGGCGTGCGAAGTAGCGGCCCCACATCGGTCTGGGCCCCAGTGCGTGGGCGCGACCCGCGATGGCGGCGATCGTCGTGGTCGAGGGAGGCGTGGCGCCCTCGGTCGCGGGAGCGGCGCCGGAGAGGGGGAAGCGGGATCCCTTCAGGGGGTCGGTCCCGGCGCCGAGCCGACGGGCGCCGTCGCGTGCCGCCCGCTCGCAACGCTCGATCCATCCGCGAACGACGTCGATCAGAGTCGAGTCCACCTGGACGGCTCGAAGCCTGCTCGTCAGCTGCGCGCCCCGCACGCGGAGACGACCGACGGCTTCGTGCGCCATCGAAGGCGCGGACGCGCCGGCCCCCTGCGGCATGAAAAACTCCCGCACCGCTTCCTCGGGAGAGCGATCGAACCACCCGGACCCGCGGTCGCCGAGCACGGAGGTCCACACCCGGTTCCCGAAGTCCTGCAGCTTCGGTTTTCCGGTGTCGTCCGAGGGACAGTAGTCGAGGAAGTCGTCCACCCACTGGTAGAACGCGCCGACTTCGACGCCGAGCTCGCGCGCCGACTCGAAGGCCGTGCCTTCGGTCAGCCAGCCCGCCAGCCCCGCCGCCGCCCCGAACAGTGCGCCGCTCTTGGCCCGCGCCACCTCCTCGTACCCCTCCAGCGGACAACCGCGCGCCGCCACCTCCCTCTGCATTTTCTCGCCCTGCACGGTGGCTTCCACCGCCTCCGCAAAGGCGGTCGAGAACTCCTCCGATCGGGTCATCCACGCCACGCGATAGCTTTTCGTCAGCGAAAGATCGCCCGCCAGGAGCGCAGCCTTCGCGCCCTGAGCACCCAGCAGCGACGAGGCTCCTCGTCGCCGGGTGCCGTGGTCGAGGACGTCGTCGTGATGGAGAGACGCTTCGTGCACCATCTGCACGGCCATGCAACCCAACCAGAAGCGTGCGGAGGGGCGGTCGCGCTCCCGGGGGGGCAGAAAGGCCAGCCCTGTGAGGGGACGCAACAGCTTTCCACGCGGGGGAGGGACGAAAACCCCCTGTTCGGAGGCAATCTCGCGGGCCCTCGCGAGCCCGGTTTCGACGAGATCGCCCCGCTTCAGCGCGTGCCGGGCGCCAGCCATCGCTGTCCCCCCTTCACCGAAGCCAGCGCCGCCGCCGTGGCGGCCGCCGCTCCCCAGTATCCACCCGCCAGCGTCATCGCAAGCGACAAGGACAGCACCACGAGATAGTACGTCTCCATCAGCGTGGCGGGGATGCGGTCGACCACCTTGTCCGCCTGCACCCAGTCGAATCCGGCCATGATCGCCGCCCCGGTGCCGAACCACCCCGCCAAGTTGACGAGCGGCATCCCGTAGTACGGCCCGGGCGTCTCCCACACCCAGTATCTCGTCAGCGAACTCATCGCGGGGTCGAGCGTCAGATCCCAGATCGTCAGCAGGAGAGCCCCGATCCCCCAGCGCGCCCATCGCCGAGTGGCCATGCCGCACGCGACGACGTAGGAAGGGAACGCCATCGTGAACCAGCTCACCGGAATCAAGAGAGGGACCAGCCCGGCCACTTGGTAGCCCAGAAGATCGGTGTAGCGATAGCCGCTGAACGGGAATCCCGTGGATGTGCCCAGGAGTTCGGAACCCAGCGACAGTCCGGCCGCGACCCCCAGCCCCGGCAGCCATCGCCATCCGACGCGGATCGACAGCGAGGCCGACAGCGCCGCGAACGCGACGAGGACGTGTCCCCGGGCGAAAACCGCGAAGGCATGCGGAAAGAAGTCGGCGGACGAGGGGAACCTGCCGAGCAACTCGGGATGCCGTCCGAAGGTGGCGTACCCGGCGACCGAAGCCATGGAGAACAGGACGAGAGCGGCGAGGCCGAACTTGTCCACTCGAGTCGACGCGGACACTCCGAACTCAACCCTTGGCCGTCAGCCGTCGCCGAGCGAGGAAAGCGCGTCTCGATCCTGTTCTCGATTCTCCCGAAGCCCGCGAGGCGGTCCGGTGGCCGGAAAGCGCACGGCAGGTCCGCGCCGCCGCCGCTATCCGCACGCCGTCGGGCGGCGCGAAGGGCCGTCGGGGGCCGACGAGTTCGCGGGCGACCTCGTCGATGCGACGCGCATCGCATCGAGGGCGCCCCGCTCCCCGCCAAGATGGCCGCCACCGCCGCGGGCGACCGTCTCGTCCGCCTCGCCGCCGACGACGCCTTCCGCGGCCGCGTCGGGGCTGCATCTCCTCCGGTCCATTGATCGCATCGCGTTCCACACCTCCGAGGCATCGTCTTCGAACCGTGCGGGTGCACTTCCTCGCCGTTCCCGGCGCAGGACGCCGTCGAGGTTGCCGCCCAGCCCGCGCGGGGACGCTCTTCCCCGACCGCGATTCAAGGATAGTTTCCGTCCTCCGTCGAGCCAAGCGGTCCGCCCCGCCCGGCGTGTTCCGCGAAACGGGGCCGAGATAACGGGCTTGGCCGTACGCTTCTCCTCCACTCCTCGGAGCAGCGCCCGTCGCCCGGCGGTCTCGATGCGCCGGATGCGGCGTCCCGAGGCCCGTTGCGCCCCGTTCCGTGGTGCCTGCGATCCATGCCTCATCGAGGCGCCTGCGGTCGGATCGGGGGCGGACCGGCGACGCGGTCGGGACTGGTCCGCGGTCTTCCGGCGCAAGACCGCCAGATCGGGTTTCCGTCTCGTCGGCGCTTGGGACCGGGTGCGCAAGCGGAACCGCGCTTGACAGGAAACCGTTCCGCTCCGTTAACTTGAACCCTCGCGTCGGTACGCCCGATGCGCCGCAACGCGGTTCGCTGGCTTCACCCGAGGAAAGGCACGATGAGGATACTTGCCGCCGGCATGACGGTTTTCGGCGTGGCCATCGCGGGGAGCGGCCCGGGGACGTCGTGGGCGGACGGAGCGGGCGCCGAGCCCGCGGCCGAGGTCCCGCCCACGCGTCCGCCGGACGCCGGGCGAGCGTCGCATCCCGCCCCGGAGAGTCTCACCGATGTGGTCCGGACGTACTGCGTGGTGTGCCACAACGACGTCCTCCTGACCGGCAACACCACGTTGCAGGGCTTCGAGGTCGAGAATGCGGCCGACAACGCCCAGATCGCCGAGCGCATGATCGTGAAGTTGCGCGCCGGCATGATGCCGCCGCCGGGCATGCCGCGTCCCGGCGGCGACTCCCTGGTGGCGTTGGTGGAGACGCTGGAGAACACCTTGGACGAAGTTGCGGCGCGGAACCCCAACCCGGGCAGCCGCACGTTCCAGCGCCTCAACCGCGCCGAGTACGAGGCCTCCGTCGAGGATCTGTTCGGGCTCGGGATCGACGCCGGCCTGTATCTGCCGCTCGACACCAAGAGCGCGAACTTCGACAACATCGCCGACGTTCAGATGCTCTCCCCCACGCTCATGGACGCCTACCTCAAGGCGGCCGCCGAGGTCAGCCGGCTGGCAGTCGGCAACTTGGAGGCGCTCCCGAGCGAGGTCACGTACTCCAAGTCCGGCTACTTCTCCCAGTGGGAGCGCGTCGACGGGGCGCCTTTCGGCACTCGCGGCGGCATCTCCGTCCTGCACAACTTTCCCGCCGACGGCGAGTATCGCGTCGAGATGGCCTTCGACCACACCACCACGGGGGAGTTCTTCGGCAACGTCACCCAAGGCGAGCAGATCGAAATCTCCGTGGACGGAGAGCGCGTGGCGTTGCTCAACGTCGACCAGTTCATGCACGTGGCCGATCCCAACGGAGCGAATCAGGAGAGCGGGTCCTTCTTCGTCTCCGCCGGGCCGCACCGGATCTCGGCCGTCTTCCTCAAGCAGTTCGAGGGACCAGTGCCCGATCTGATGTCGCGCCACGACTGGTCGCTGGCCGATCGTCGCATCGGCGCGGACGGGTACGGCATCACCGCCCTTCCGCACATCAAGGATCTGACCGTTGCGGGTCCCTTCCGGGTGACCGGCGTCTCCGAAAACCCGGTGCGCCGGCGCATCTTCACCTGCCGACCCACCGCTCCGCAGGAAGCGGAGGCGTGCGCGCGCAGCATCGTGACCCGGCTCGGCGCCGCCGCGTTCCGGCGCTCGCTCACGGAGCTCGACGCCGCCGAGCTCATGGAATTCTACCGCCAGGGAGAAGAGGCGGGCGGCTTCGAGACCGGCGTGCGTCTCGCGTTGCAGGCGATTCTCGCCAGCCCCGACTTCGTCTTCCGTTTCGAACCGATCGCGGACGGCGGGCGCGACGGCTATCGCATCAGCGAGCTGGCTCTGGCCAGCCGGCTCTCGTACTTCCTGTGGGGTACGCCGCCCGATCGGGAACTGACCGCCTTGGCGGAGCGCGGCGAGCTCTCCGACAACCTGCGGAGCCAAGTCCGGCGCATGCTCGCCGACCCGCGCTCCGAGGCGCTCGGCACCCGCTTCGCCTCCCAGTGGTTGCGCCTGCAGGATCTGGACTTGGTGCATCCGGACCGGCTCATGTACCCGGACTACCATCAGCAGCTGGCCGACGCCATGAAGCGGGAGACGGAGCTGCTCTTCATGAACTTGGTGCGGGAGGACCGGAGCCTCCTCGAGCTCTACACCGCCGACTACACCTTCGTGAACGAGCGGCTCGCGAAACACTACGGCATTCCGGGGGTCGTGGGAGAGGAGTTCCAGCGGGTCCCCTACCCCGACGACCGCCGGTCCGGCATCTTCGGCCACGGTAGCGTGCTCACGCTCACCTCGGTGGCCAACCGCACTTCCCCCGTGTTGCGCGGCAAGTGGGTGATGGAGGTGATTCTGGGCACGCCGCCCCCGCCCCCGCCTCCGGGCGTTCCCGACTTGGAGGAGACCGAGGCGGTGGAGGGCACCACCGTCCTGACCACGCGCGAGCGCATGGAGCGCCATCGCGCCAACCCGGTGTGCAACGCCTGCCACCAGTTCATGGACCCGATCGGCCTCGCGCTGGACAACTTCGACGTGACCGGCAAGTGGCGCATCCGCGAGAACGGGATGCCGCTCGACACGCGCGGCGAGTTCTACGACGGCAGCGACGTGACCAGCCCGCAGGACCTCCGGACCGTGCTGCTCCGGCGTCCCGAACCGCTGATCCGCAACTTCACCGCGAACCTGATGGCGTACGCGCTGGGGCGGCGGATGGAATACTACGATCAGCCCGAAATCCGCGAGATCGCGCGCAAGGCCGCCGCCGAGGACAACCGCATGTCCGCCTTCGTCATGGGCGTGATCGAGAGCGAGGCGTTCCGGATGAAGAGCGCCGCCGCGGTCGAGGAGGACGCGCCGAGCGGAGGTTGATCGACTCCGAAAGCGCGAAGCGCGGTTGCCGGGGGCGTCCCGGCGTTTGCCGCGCGCCGCCGCGTCCAACGGTCCGGGCATGCCCGCCCGGACCGGGAATCAACTCTCGGGTTCGCTTTCCCGCTTGCCCAGCTCCGTCTCCAGCAGCAACAGCGCCGACGTGTCCTCGCCGGCCAAGCGCAGGCGGTCGACGATGTCGGAGGCGACCTTTTCCTCCTGCACCTGTTCGTTCACGAACCACTGCAACATGACCTGGGTGGGGTAGTCGGCTTCCTCCACGGCGAGGCGGTACAGCTGTCCGATGAGCGCGGTCACCTTGCGCTCGTGGGCGAGCGCCGCCTGGAACGCCTCCAAGGGGGTGCCGAACTCGGAGGGGGGCGCATCGATGCGGTCGAGCACGACCCGTCCCTCGCGGTCGTTCACGAAGTCGAAGATGCGGAGCGCGTGCTCCCGCTCCTCGTCCGACTGCACGCGCATCCATCGGGCGAAGCCCGGGTATCCGGTGCGCTCGAAGTGCGCGCTCATGGAAAGATAGTACTGGCTCGCGTAGAGCTCCTGCACGATTTGCTCGTTGAGCGCGGCCTGCGCCTTGCCGCCGATCATCCGACGCTCCTTGCGACCGGGTTTTTCGATTTCGGGTCCGTACGTCGTGAACGCTACCCCGGTCGGCGAACATCTTTCCGCATTTCCTCCGCGACGCCACGTCCCGACACGGGGCGTCGCGGGCCCGGGCCCCCCGGGACGCCTCCCGGAGACGTCCCCTTCCTTCGGCGCGGCTCGGAACCGTCTCCCGCCGCCCCCGCGCGCTTCACTCCAAGAGCTTGAACACTCCGTCCTCGGCGTCGCGGTAGAACTCGATGTTCACCTTCGTCCAGAGATCGTCCGGGAGGTTCATCAGTTCGCGCCGCGCGCCCACCGGCATGAGCAGCACGCTCGCCTGCTTGTCGACGGCCAATTCGGCGACGGCGACCGGATCCGGGAGCCGTTCGAGCGAGCCGCCCAGGTTTAGGGGGCCGACGACGATCGCCGCGCCGCGCGTTCTTCGCTCCAGCAGCCCGCCCACCAACGCAGCCAGCACCGGCAGCCCCAGTCCCGCGCCGGACCGCTCGCTGTCCCGAGGCTGCATCTGGATCGCGTACCGGTGGCTGCGCGGATCGCGGTCCCCCACGAGCGCGCTTCCCGAGGCGTAGAGATTCTGCTCGGCCACCCGAACGCTTTCGCGGAACGCCGGCGGCACCGGATGGTTGAGGATCTTCGCGCCGCCCGCCGTCTCCTCCACCACCGCCTCGATGCGGTAGAGCCCCGTGCCGCTCCCGTCCGCGCCGGTCCCGATGCCCCACACCTGTCCCGGCGGCAGCGGGTCGCCGTCGATCGCCTCGTCGCTGCGCAGTTCCGGGGTGGCCACGAAGCGCTCCGTCCCTTCCACGCCGAGCGTGTAGGAGAAGTGGGTGTTGCGGAACTCGGCCTTGAGGCAGCGTTTCTGTTGCTCTTTCACGCGTCGGCGCGACTCCAGCGCCAGCCGCACGATCCATTCCAAATCGTCGTCCGCCACCTCCATGCCCGGATCGGGGAAGAGGAGCTTGAGGAGGCCGGAGACGGTCTTGTGCGCCGCTTCGACGTCCCGCCCGGAGAGCGCTCCGCCCCAGAAGACGCGATTCTGCAGGATCGGGAGGCGCGTGGTGCCGCGCAGCTGGGTCCAACAGGCGCTCAGGAAGTCGTTGACGAGCCCGAAGCGGTCGGTGAGGTGCTCGGCCGGATTGAGCTTGGGGAAGTCCCAGCCGGGAGCGTACGCGTGGATGCGGTCGTGGAAGGCGGTGTCGTCGCGCATCTGCGGGGGCAGCGGGCTCAGCAGGTGTCCGATCCGCTGCTGTTGCTCGACCGACACGTTGAAGTTGCCCACCAGCACCAACGACCCTTCGCCGCGAACGCTCTCCTTGCCCCGGCTGAACTCGCCCGAGGCCATGTAACCCTTCATGAGATTGACGCCGTCCTTCTGGTCGAAGGATATCCCCGCCACCTCGTCGAAGCACACCACGTCGTACTGGCAGACCAGGCCGCGTTGTCCGGTCGCCATGTTCACGAACATCTTCGCCACCGTCGCCTTGCCGCCCGAAAGCAGGTGCGAGAACGGGGACAGCTGCTGGTAGACGTGGCTCTTGCCGGTGCCGCGCGGTCCGAGTTCGACCAAGTTGTAGTTGCGCTCCACGAAGGGGACGAGTCGGAGCAGGGCGACTTGGCGGGCGCGTTCTCCCAGTGCGTCCGGTTCGAGCCCGGTCGAGCGCAGGAGAAGACGCTTCCAGTCCTCGGTGTCGAACCTCCGCCTTCCCTTCGCCAACACGTCGAGAACCGACGGGCTCGACATCTGGATGGGTCGCATGGCGGCGACGCCGAACGGTCGCTCCCGGTTTTCCCGCGCGGCCGCCGGATCGTACTCCAGCGCGACCTCGGCGTAGAAGCCGTCGGCCAGGATGCGTTCGTTCTCGACCACGAACTTCGTGCGGATGCGCAGATCCCTGAGCCCTAGGCTCGGCAGCTCGGCCACGTAGCAGTCGTTCTTCGCGTCCAGGCGCGCGCGCACGACGTCGATCACCCGCACGGAACCCCGCTCGCGGGCGCGCGACTTGAAGATCTCGCGCTCGGCGGGGCGGACGGTGCGCCCCTCGAGTTGGCGCTTCACGATGTCCAGCCCTTCGGCGATCTCGTCCGCGTCGACGCTCGCGCAGTAACGGCCGAGCAGGAACTCGACGACGTAGGTCGGCACCGGATATTGCCGCGCGTACCGGCGCACCAGATCTTTGCGCACCAAGTAGCCGGAGAAGGCTTCGTTGGCGGCGCGGTCGAGGTCGTCGAGCCGGGAGCCGGCGGCGCGGGACGGTGCGGTCATGGGGACGGGCGCGGGTTTGCGCGTCTTGCGGGCCCAGGGCTGCGGAGGGTTGCCGGGATCATCCGTCGCCTTCTCCCTTGCGGGTGGTCCGCTGCGCCAGAACGCGGCCGCCGGGTGCGATAACGACGACGACCAGCGCGTCCTCCTCGTGGGCGTCGTCGGGAAGAACGAGGCTGGCGCGGCCGTCCGCGTCGACGGTCTTGGGGCGCGAGGCGACGGAGCGCCCCGATGAGCTCCCCAGGCGGAGATCGGCGGTTGCGCCCTCCGCCCCCTCCACGCGGACGTCGCACCGCATCCGCCTCCACGAGACCGACCGGACGACGGCGCGCGCGGATCCGGCGTCGGCCGACCCGGCCCCGGCCCCCGCGCCGACCCGGATCTCCGGCGTCAGGCACTCCTGAACGCTCAGGCCGCCGTGCGCGTACTCGGGACGCCGACTGAAGCAGGCGATGCCTGGCGGCGTGGCGAAACGTTCGTTCCGGTTCCAATGCCAGGGCCAAGTCGGGGCGTCGGGCGTGGCTCCGTCGGAGAGCGCCGCACACCGCGCCCACTTGGATTTGGTCAGGTGTTTCGGAAGCGGGGCCGTGGGCAGGCCGCCCGGAAGGAGCAGCCAACCGTGGTCGGTGACGATGCGGACCGAGTGCCACCCGGCCTCGATCAACTCCGCGACACGGGTGACGACGCTCTCCACTTCGCGCTCGACCGACCGAGCGAATTCGACGGCGCCCTGGTGATGACCGTTCCGGTCGATCCGGCCGGTCGCGGACCAGCCGCGCGCGCCGGGCGCCGCCGGGCCGAGTTGGAGGAGGTGGCTCCCGTCGATCTGGTAGCCGAGATCCTCCATGGACCGGTTCAGCACGGCGGCGTCGACGACGCGGGAGGAACCGCGCAGGACGGGCGAGAAATCCGCCCCCAGAAGGTCGCCCGCGATGCGGTCCGCGACCGGGGTGACGGCGGGTTTGGCGGTTGCGGTCACCGTCGGGATCGCGGCCCAGCGGGCGTGCTCGGCGACGTCCATTCCGCGTTCCCGAAGGCGACGCGCGAGGCAGCGTCCGACCTCGTAGCGGAGCCCGTCGACGAAGAGGATGCATTCGTTCTCCTCGGCGGCGACCGGGGCGTCCGGCGGGGCGGAGCGGTCGTCTTCGGGTCTCGGAGCGGGACGCGAGTCGGCGGCCGCTCCGCCGTTTCGCGGTCGAAGCGGATGGGCGCGGACCGCTTTCTGGAAAGCCTTGGCCGAATCGTCCAGCCAGGATTCGAGCAGGTGTCGGACGACCGTTCCGATGGTTGAGTCGTGCCCCTGAGGAGCTAGGGCGAGAGCCTCGCGCGCGCTTCGATCCGCCTGCCAGCCTCGCGCGCGGTAGACGCGCGCGAGATCGTCCGGGGTCCGCCCGCCCATGCCCCTCTCCACCGCCTCGGCCAGCCGTGCCAAGGGACGAAGCGCCCGCGCGAACGGCGAACGCCCCATCTTGGCCCACACCCACTCGCGCCGAAGTCCGTGCTCCGCTTCGAGCTCCCGCACCCTCCGGCAGGCGTGGGCGTGCGGGAGATCGGGAACCCCGGCCAGGGCGTCCCGCACGGCGCCCTCGTCCTCCTCGTTCAGATCCGGCCAGCGGTCCCGGTCGAGGACGAGCTCGCCTCCAGGGCGGCTTCGCCCCAGCACTTCTCGGACTCCGCGGAACTCCCGGGGCGCCTCGTTGAACCGCGACCACGCTTCGCCCCACCGGCCCGCTCCCTCGGCGAGCTTGGCTCCGGCGTCCACGTCGGAATCCTCCCCGGGGTCGAACCGGAGTTCGCTGCGCGCCTCGGCGCGGAAGGCCTCCCAGCCCGCGTCTTCCATCCCGGCGCGGGTCGCTTTCGGGTCGTTCATCCAGCGCAGGATGTCCCGCACGATGTCCACCCCGGCGATCCGGTTGAAGTCGTTGGCGTCGAGGCGTCGGCCCCGCAGCTCGTCCAGCGGGGTCCGGGCGACTTTCCCGAGCGCGCGCAGGAGCGCCTCGCGGGTGTCCTCGTCCCTCTCGATGTCGAGGCCGGGACCCGCGGAGGCCCCGTCCGCGCGCAACCGCGTCAGGAACGCGCGCACGCTCCAGTCGCGGCCGTTCGGGTGGCGCCATTCGACGCCCCGGTACAGGAGCTCGACCAGGGGTCGAAGAGGTTCGGGACAATCCTGCCCCGCACGAAGCTGTCCGCGTTCCACGCCCGGCAGGTAGACGATGGGAGTTCGGTCTCCCATGTCGGAGCGGCGGATCGTGCCGTCCACCACGCAACGCAGCCAGATGGCGGGGCCGGTGCGGCCGTCGGGGTCGTAGTCGCCGAACGCGAGCAGCTCGGGGATGCGCAGGCGCGCGACGGGAAGGATGCGGATCCACTCGCGTTTGCGGTCCGGCCAAAGGATGGCGGCGGGACGATCCATGCTGCCGGGCGTGCTGGCCTTGGCGCGCACGGCGTCGGCGAGGAGGGATAGGGGGGTGCGGCGCTGGTTCCGAGGCATGTCGTTCAGAGGATGTCCGGGAACCCGACCCCGGCGCAGCCCATGCTCAGGCAGCCGGATCGATGGGTGCGCCTCGAGCGTCCCGGGGTCCCTCGTTCCGTGGTCTTGCGGTGGTTTCCTGTCGGAAGATGCGACTCGGGAGCGGATCGGGGACCCATGGAGCGCGCATTCGGGACTCGTTTCGCGCACAATTCAAATTTCGGATGCGCTTCAAGTGAAGAAACGCGTGGGCGATGCGCGAATTCCTTAAACAAGCGCATTTTCGCGCCGACGATCAGGCACGGCGCGGGGATCCTCGCAATTCCTCCGGCACCGCGCAGTGGCAGCGAATGAGCGAACACGCTCGCCATCCGCCCGTGCAGGGGGTAGGTGCCTCGGTCGCGTCCGGCGATCCGGCCCACGCCCCCCGCGCGCGACTGGACGACGGGGCTTCGGATCCGGTAGCGGCTCAGCTCGGTCGTCCGGCGGATGTCGAAATTGGCGAGCGGAGCGTCCCCGCTGCGGGCGCGGGATCTTGGGCCTCGATCTCGCCGAGGAGCCGCTCGACGTCGTGGCGGAACCCGGGCACCGGCGTCGGAACGAGCCGCCCATGCCGCGGCGGTCGGGCGCCCCTGCCGCAACCGGAGCCGGAAAGGAAGCTCGAGGCGCCTGCAACGGAGAGGGCTTCGCACCGAGGCTGTTCGGCGCGGAGAGGAGCTCGGCCCGGCGGCGTTTGCGAACCGCCGCCGGACCGAGTCCCCGCGTGGGGCTGTCGGATGCGGTCGGCCGGGTCAGTTCGTCATCGGCGTGATCGTCACCTTGATCACATCGCTCACGTCGGGATACCGGTAGTACGGGTGCAGCAGCCGGACGGGTCGCGACTCCTCGGGGCCCGTGTCGGCGTGTTCCTGGCGGGGCGCCTGACCCAGGCCGATCCCGGGCCTCTCGTTGAACTCGGTGCCCGCATCCCACAGCATCACCATGTCGGTGACGTCGCCTGAGACCGCTTCTCCGTGCGGGAAGAGCGGGATGCCCTCGTCGCTCGGGGCGAAGAACAGGTCGTTGGACTGCACGAACATCGTGGCGAACGAGAGGTAATCGCCCATCGCCCCCGCTACCGTGAACTCGTAGGCGTGGCCGGGGAACAGCGGGGCGGCTTCCTCCGCGCCGGCCGGAACCGCGAAGACTCCGCTCGCGTGCACCTCGCCGGCCGCCATGTTCATGACCTCCTCGGCCAGCATCGACGGGTTGCCGTCTTCGGCCAGCGCCTCGAGTCCGGCGCTCGCGTGCTCGCCGACCATGAACAGCGCTCCGGGAGCCATGTGGGAGGCGTAGACGCCCGGCGCCAGCGGGGTCGTCAGCCCCGCATGCTCCTGAACGTACTCGAGCAGCTGGCCGATGTCTCCGGACTCGGCCAGGCCCTCGAGGCCGTGGCCCATGTCCGGCATGCCTTCGTGGAACAGGGGATGGCTTTCCGTGTGGACCACGAACACTCCGGGGGCGAGCGGAGTCGGATGGTGGGCGCCGTCCGCCGTCATGAGCGTCATGGCGTCGCTCACGTTCTCGATCTCGAGCCGGAAGGTGGTTGCGCCGAGGGAATCGAGGGTCACGCGAATCACGTCCGACACCTCGGGAAGATTGTCGAAGTCGTCGGTGGCCAGGCGCACGGTGGAGTCGGGATCGGCGGCTCCCGACGTGCCGCCGCCGTGCAGGGGCTGGTCCGCTCCGCTGCCCGGCTCCTGGTTCACCTCGGTGCCGGCGTCCCACAGCATGATCTGATCCGTGATGTCGCCCTTCGTCCGGCCTTCCTCCGTCCAGAGCATGATTCCCTCGTCGCTGGGTGCGTAGAAGAGGTCGTTCGAGTGGACGAACATGGTGGCGAACGAAAGCCGATGGCCCGGATGCGCGTCGAAGCTGAACGCGTAGCTGTGACCGGGAAGGAGGGGGCCTGGCGCGGGAGCGTTCCAAGGCCGATTGAACGCCCTGGCGGCGACGAAGGGGTAGACCTTCGAGACGTTCTCGATCCTCACCATGAACTCGAGAGTGTCGTTGGCCGCGTTGTCGGCGGCGCTGGCGGTGTTGTCCGCCATGCCGACTTCGCCGACGCCCGGCATCGCTTCGGCCGTGTCGGAGAACTCCGGTTCGGTGACTTCGCCGCACGCCGCCGTGAGTGCGACGAGCAACCCGAGCGCCACGCCGGGACGGTTTGCGGTCCTGCGCACGGAGCGGTGGTTGGCCTTCGACGTTCTCTCCATTTCGGTCCCCCTTGGGAGTGGAGTTGCGTGGGTCCTCCGATCATCGACGGAAGTGCGAAGATTGGATCCGAGCCGCTTTCACGAAGCTTCAGTGTATGTGGCGGACCGGAACCTGTCAATTGAGACGATTTTCCGACTCGGTTCGGCGAACGTTCCTTTCCGGCGTCGCACTCCTGCCGTGTGCCGAACGTTGCCATTTCGACTGCAACTGCGGGGTTCGGGAGCAAGGGCGACCCGGGCCTCCGCAATGGAGGGACGGAGGAGGGACGGATCGGATTAGGGGGTATCGGCGTCGACGGGGTTCGGGTCCCGTGCGGGAGAATGCTCGCCACGTCGTCCCGGACTCGCGAAAAATCTCGGCACGTTCCAGCCGCGAACCGCTCCGTCACCGCGCATCCGCCCGCTCCCGCGCCTCTCGCTTCGTTGCCCGCGAATAGTGCAGATCGTTCCAACGATGCCCGTCGAATTTCGCGCCTTTTTCCGCCTTGAAGTCCGTGCGCGCGGCGGCGCCCGCCCCGCCCGGGCATCCCCAGAACCACGGGAATTCTTCGCGCGGACGGGGTTCTTCCGGTTCCTTTCCCCGGTCTTTCCCATACTTGACGTTGGGTTTCCAGCGCAGAATTCCGGCGCCCGCCCGCCCGCCTTTGCCCAGGTCCGCGCGCATGAAGGGGCGGATGTTCAGGCGGACGCCATCGTCGAGATCCGGCGCCCAGCCGACCGCCTGGGCGCGGAGCGGCCTCCAGCGCACGAAAATGTCGCAGGGGGGCTCGCCCTCGAGGATGCGTCCGAGCTGTCGCCGAAGATCGAGCGCGTGCTCGAGACGGGCGTCGGCTCCGGCTTGGCCCTCGCTCCGGGCGGTCCGTTGCCGGTGGATCCAGTCGTTCAGATAGGCGTAGGCGAGCGACTCGAGGGTCCGCCTGCCCTGGCCTTCGGGGCCTGCGAGTCGGTGGTAGTCGACGAGCGCGTGAAAACCGTCCTTGCGTCCGTCCCAGACGTGCCAGACGAAGGGGCGGTTGTGGAAGAGTTTGCAGTGCTCCTGGAAGAAACGGTCGCGGAGCCAGAGCTCGAGCGAGCGGGGCGAGCGGCCGTTCGGGTTGGTGGCCGCGAGAAGGCGGCGTTCGGTCGCGGAGGACCACTCGTCGCCGTAGGCGCGCGCGAGCAGGGCGCGCAGGCGGTCGGCCGCGTTCGGCTCGCCCCGGGCGGGCGAGAGGCAGACGATGCCGTCCGCGTCGGCGAAGGCGCTGTAGGACGCGCACGCGTCGGCGAGGGCGCGCTGTTCGGGATCCAGGCGCATGCCGAGATCGAGTTCGGCGGGCCAGCGGTACCCGAGCAGGCGGGCGACGGCGACCTGAAGTACGGTGTGGTCGATGCGGGTGGGACCGCGCGCGGTGCGTTTGGCGCCCTCGTCCCAGACGACGCTCCGGCATGGGTCGCCGTGGAAGATCCACTGGGTCGGATCGTCGGAGTACGGTTCGGGGAGGCCGTTGGGGTAGCGTTCGACGGCGACTTCGGTCCAATGCTCGATGTCGAAGGGAACCTTGACCAGGGTTGCGTTGGTGGCTTTGAGGCTCTGATCGAACTCGCGGACGGCGGCGGCGTATTCGGGGGAGGAGCAAAAGGCCCAGACGGCGGGGAGGTGCTCGGGGCCGAGGGGACCGAGCGCGGCGGTGCTGTTGTCGAATTTCTCGCCCGTGTAGCGCGTTACGGGGAGCGCTCCCATCTGGGAAACGGCGATGCCTTCACGGTTCCAAATCCCCCCCCCTGTATACGTACCGCTTTGCGGCTGCCATGTAGGGTCTTGGGGTCGGCGGCTTTCCTGACGATTTTCTCGTGGAAGACATGCTCACGTCCCCCGAAGTCCGTGGTTTGCTTGACCGTACTCTGCTGGAATGTCCAAGTCTCGCCATCCGGCGAAAGTTCCCAGAAACACCTGCCGTAGGCTGGCTGGTCGGCGGTCGCGATCCCCTGATGGCCGTGCGCCACGCGTCCCAGCAATTTACGATTTTTCACCGGCTCCATCATCACAGCGGCATCTGGATTTTTGATTTGTTCCGCCTGCGCCGACACCACCACCTTGGTCTCGCCCGCCAATAGCCGCGCTTTCTCCGCGGCTCGAATTGGCGGTTGCCCCCACGGCGACGATGCGTTCAACACCGCCATCGGCCATTCCGGTGCCGGACGCCCCGCCGACAGGATGACCAACGCAACATTGACGACCTCGCCGCTTATTGTCTCGAACGCTCCCGGCCCCAATCGAGCCACCACATTCCACGTTCGTTCCTTCAGCAGTCGCTCGCGCAACTTCCGGTAGCTCTTCAGAAAGAGCCAGTTCTGGGGCGTGACCAGCGCTTGCGTACCGTGGTCGCCTAGCCACCGAAGAATCCGCGAGACGAAGACCGTCGCGATGTCGCCCTTCGCGTCTCCGTGGTGCGTTTCGGCGAAGTTGCGCAAGCCGCGCGCTTGCCTTCCCCGCGCCAGAAACGGCACGTTGGTGGCGATCAGCGTGTAGCGCCCCCGCAGGATCTTCGCAGCGCGCGCCATCCCGGCCGCCGCCACCGCGCGTTCGTTGCGGCTCCCGGCCCTCCGTTCGCGTTTGACCGCAGCGTCGAGCAGTTCGTTCAGAGCATCGTAGTCGGCGCGAAAAAAACCGGCTTCGCCCTCGACGGTCTCCGGGTCGATCAGCGACCCCAGCTCGCGGGCTCGGCGGAAGAGACGGTGCAGTCGGCGCATCCCCTCCTGAAGCGGCCCGCGCGCAAGCGTCGCCTTCGCGCCGAACAGGTCGGGGTCCTCGGCGACTCCCGTCAGCCCTTCCAGCTTTTCCTCCGCGAGGCGCACCCAAACGGCCTCGTCTTTTTCGGGCGCGATCCCGCAACACGCGACGTTCGGGGCGGGAAGCTGGATCCACCCGCCAGCCATCCGCCATGCCGCCAGCGCCAGGTTGAAGACGGCGATCTGGGTGCAGCGCGGGTCGATCTCCAAGCCGAAGAGGTTGTCGCGGAGCACCGCCCGGACCGCTTCCGCGACCGCAAGTCCCTCTTCCTCCATGCGAAGCCGCACCAGAAGCCCGAAGGCTTCGATCAGAAAGTGGCCGCTCCCGCAGCAGGGATCGAGGACACGCAGGTCGCGCGCCGCCCGAGGCCAATCCGAAAACGATCCCGCTACCGGGCGCCAGAGGTCGGCTCTCTCTTCGTCTCCTTCCGTGGCGGCGGTCGCGTCGTCTGCCCCCTCGGTCGTCCGCACGAAGCGCAAATAGGCGAAATCGTAGCCGCCCCCGGAGGCCAGACGCATTCGCCGACGCATCGCGGCTTCGTTCGGGGCGGACCTTGCGAGCGCGGGATCGCTGGCCAGCACCTTGCCCGCTCGCCACGCGCCCACGGTGTTGTGCAGGAGGAAGAGCACGATGTAGCGCTCCGTGAAGAGCTGGGTCACGGCGGTAAGTTCGTCCGCGCCGATCTTCGCACCGCTTGCGTTGATGCGGTCCTTCTCCTCGGAGCGCCAATACTGGTAGGTCCAACCGAGCGAGTCCTGCGCCGTGAAGATTTCGGCGGGGAGCGATTCGAGGAGTTTCTCCAGCTTCTGGTCCGTCTCGGGGGGGAGCGGGAGGCGGAGCACCGGGTCGTCGGCGGCGAAGATCTTAGGCAACGCCTCTTGCGCCCATTCGCCGGCCAACTCCCAAGGATTCCGCTTCACCTCCCGGGCGAACTCCCGGCAATCTTCCAGCGAGACGGCCACTCCGAACTCCGGTGCGATCAGCAGTCCGTTTTCGGCCAGAAAACGCGCGAAGAGCATCCGGTGCCAGTGTTCGTACGCGACTTCGTGGGCGAGGCGGGTGATTTGCTGGGTGCCGTTGGAGGGCTCCGCTTCGTCGCCCGCCCGACGGCCCCGCGCGCGGAGCGCGCTACGGAAGGTCCTTTCGCTGAGCGACATGTGGTCGTAGGGCTTGGCGGCTCCGACGGCCATCGCGGCGAGGGCCTCGGTGGCGCCGTCTTCGGCCACGCGCCGCGCCTCTTGGATGACGGCTCCGAAGCGGGCGCGCAAATCGGGAGAGAGCGAGACGATCATGTTGGCAGTCGGGTTTTCGTCACGTCATTGGAAAGACGAATCTCGTCTGCCCCGCGAAGACGTCTCGATGATTGCGCCGACCTCCTCGAAGAGGCATGCGCAGTGGCGACATCGATTTCTGACGCGCGTCTCGTCGAGTCGTTCCAGCAACGTGCCCGCGTGCTTGATCTTGTGATAACTCCCTTTTTGGGTGCGCCGAGTCGCTTTCTTGAGTGCGCGCTCGATGCTTGTCTTCGGTTCCTGTTCAAGATCCCGCCGCATCGGCAATTCCGCAGCGTTGAAGTTCCGGCCGTAATATTTGGTCAATGCCTCCGGGTCTGCGACAATCCAGGTTTCCATGACCTGAGCCATGAGATGAACCGTCTCTTCCCGGGCGAAGTCCAGGTCCCATCCGTCTCCGTTTTTCAGATGTTCCCGGGGCGGGCGCGTCGTCCGCGTCTCCGAATCAACGAGCAGAATCTGCGTCCCGACGGGATGCTCCGCGCATGCGCGCTTGAAGCGGCGGTATGCCTCTTCCCTCGAACCGCACGGCACCAACTTCCAAGGCAACGATCTTTTCCTGGCCTCCCGCTTGAGTGGCTCCAGGAAGCGGTCCATGCCCTTGCGTAGGGCGGCCTTGCCGTTGCGGCTACGGCCACCCCCTTCCATGTAGATCGCGACGCCGTTCACGGGTTCGCTCCCAGCTCCCCCATTCGCCATAAGTCCCCCAACCGGTAGTCGTCCAGCCAGCTGGCCAGCTTTCGTGGGTCCAAACGCCGAAGCACCGTCGAAGCGCCGGGGCGTTCGCAGGCGACGACCGCGTCCGGTTGGTCGGTAAATGTGGAAATCAGGGCCTCGGAGTGCGTGGTCACGACCAACTGCATGCGGTTCGACGCCTCCACCAGCACTTCCGCCAGTAGGGTCGCCGCGTCGGGATGGAGCCCCAGCTCCGGCTCCTCGATGCAAAGCAGCGGCGGAGGAGAAGGCGACAAGAGAGCCGCCAGCAACGCGACGAAGCGCAACGTGCCGTCCGAGACGCGCGTCGCGGGGATCGGGGTCTTGAAGCCGGATTCGAAAAAGTAGAGCTGTGCGGTGCCTCCCTGGATTCCGGTCGTCAGGCGCTCGAATCTCGGGAAGAACCGTCTCAACAGGTCGTTGATTCGCTTTTCCCCCGACAGCTCGATGTGGTTGAGAACCAGACTCAGATTGCTGTTGCTCGGAAGCAGTCGGTCTTCGGGCATGTCGGTCTGTTGCGCGTCGCGCGGGGGCGAGCGGTGTCCGCATGTCCATTGGTCCAAAATCTGGATGCTGGAGAACGCCTTCCCGACTTCCGCAACCTCCGGATACAGGTCCGGCTCCCGGCGTTGCGCCAGCACGGACTGGTCGGGCAACAGGTCCTGCCGTTCGAGGCGTCTTCGTTTCCTGCCGTGTTCGGTTTTGACGTTGAGGACCGGATGTCCGCGTTGGAAGCGGTAGTAGAAATAGACGTCCCGAACGTCGTCCTGTTGCGGATCCGGTTCGATCTCCTCGATGGCTTCGTCGAGCAATTCCAGCCGCGATTTTACGGATCCCAGCCGCAACCTATACCTGATGTCCCGGCCATTCCGCCGCGCCAGGACGGCGTCGATCTCCGCGAAATCGGTGGAGCCTCCCTTCCACAGCCACTCGCGGGCTCCGCCTCCTCTCTGGACGGCCCCCGCCAAGTCGCTCGGCGTCGCCGCCAGCAGCCCCAGCGCCTCGATCACATTCGATTTTCCCGACGCATTCGGGCCGATCAGCACGTTCAATGGCTGAAGCTCGAAGGCCTCGGATCCCGGCGCGAACGACAGGAATCCGTCCAAACGAAGCGTGCGGAAGGTCATCGCGTCGATTCCGCTCCGCGTCGGTGGGGGGCGTCGGCGTCTCTCCGGTCGGGGGGCGGCCCGCCGGCTCTGGAATCCCGGCCCTCCCCGGTGGCGGGATCGTTCCGGTGATCGGAAATGTTCATTCCTCCCGTTTGCGCACGAAGTCCTCGACGGCGTAGCAGGCGTTGATCGCGCGCATGCTGATCTGATCCACGGGAACAAGGCCACGCCGAAAACCGAGCGATCGGCCAGTGGAGGACGTCGGCCGTCCGCACTCCCGTTTCGAATCCGGGCTTTCCGTCCCGCCTACGGCGCCGGGAGGCGGGGACGGCGTTCGATTTCGCCTTCATTCCAAAATCACCGGACCTTCCCGCACCGCCGCCATGAGCTTTTCCTCGTGCTCGGCGATCCACCCGCGCACGGCCTTCGGGTCGCCCAGCGTCCCGCGCCGGACGCGAACGCGCGTGCATGCGGGGCCGTCGTCCGGTAGCCGCTCGGACGCCTCGGCCAAGGCTCTCCGTTCGCGTGTCGGCACGGCGTCGATTTCGGAACGCCATGCCGCCAAGCCGCGCGCGTCGAGCTCCTCGCGGAGCGCGCGGTCCGTGTCCATTCGAGGATCGCGGGCCGGGGCGAGCCCCGCCGCGCGCAGGAGTTCCGTCCGCTCTCGGACATCCAGCTTTCGCCAAGTCGGATCGGCGGCCAGCCGCTCGGTCGCCGTCTCGACCGCCTCGGCCAGCCGGTCGCGCAGCCCGCCCAGCGCTTGGCGCAAGGCGTCGCCCAGGCGGGTCGCGCATGGACCCACGGGATCGAGCTCGTTCAGCAGGGAACGCTGATCCCGGATCGCGTCCAACTGTCGGCCGATTTCGGCGGCGATCTCGCCGCCCTCGCTCTCCGCGTGCCGGTGCAACGCGGTCGCCAGCTCCCAGACGCCGAGGCGGGCGCGCGCCCGCTCGCCGAGCGTCTTCCACTGTTTCACCGACCGTTCGATCCGCTCCCGTTTTTCGAGAATCGAGGTCAGTTGCTCGTTCCCGGTCAGTGAGGACAGCTCATCGAGGAACCGCGTCTCCGGTGCCGGCGGCAACGGCGGGTCGCCGCCAACGACGCGTGCCAGCTCCCGCAATTTCGCCAGAAACTCGGGCGCCTTCCCGGCCTCCTCGCCGCGCTTGGCCGACAGACCGGCGATCTCTTCGAAGAGTCCGGCGATCTCGAGCCGCTGCTGGATCGTCAGCCTCGCTTTCTCGGGAAGGAAGCAGGCCGTGCGGATCGTCTGTTGCGTCAGATCTCTCGCCCGCACCGGTCGACCCTCGCGCTCCGCCCTCAGGTGACCTTCGGCGAGCAACCCCAACAGCGCGGCGTCGATCGCGTCCTTTGGCCACCCGTAGGGCGTTGCGGTCAACGCCGCCTGCACCTTTCCCCCGCCCCTTCCCGCTCCGACCTTCGTCAGCACCTCCCGCGCGACCGGATGATCCTGGGTGGCTCCCTCCCATCCCACTGCGCCGAAGGGCGTTCCCGTTCCCTCGCGGATGCGCTTGAACGCGATTCCCCAGCTCCGGTGATCGCCGTCGCCGAAGCGAGGGAAGAGTCGCTTGATGGACGCATCGGCGCCCGACTCGACCTTCGCGCGCAGGCCTTCGCCGTACACCTCGCCGCCTCCGCCCTGAAAGACTCGGGCCGCGCGCACGACCTCCCCCACGATTCGGTCGCGCTTGGCCTCGGCGCCGTCCCGGCGACTTCTCATGCCTTGCCGCGCCTCCCGCCCTTCCGGCGACGCCGACGGGCCGCGCGCCTCCAGAACATTCCGCGCAGCCTCCGCGTTCATGACGTGATCGCGAAGCTCCTCGGCGTTCCGCTTGGGCAGATGGACATGCAGGGCGGCGTCTTTCGTCCCGCGTCCGCGCGCGTCGGCGCGCACTTCCGCATCGGAGCAGGACCATCCGTCGCGCACCCAGACCCGGACGACGTTTCCGGGTCCGCTTTCGTCCGGCGGGTCCATGTCGAAGTGCAGCGTCGCCTTGCGCCGCACCTTCGCTTCGCCTTGCGCGAGGCGCATCCCCCCGAGTTCCTCCTGAACCGCCGCGCCCAGCAGCCTGTCCCGCCGCGCCGCGATCTCGACTTCGGTTCGCGCCAACCGCGTCCGCTCCTCCCGAAACGCTCGCTCCCACTCGGCGCCCTCTCGAGTCTGGATGCGGTATTCGTCGGCGACCGTCATGAGAACGCCTCTGTCGGCGAGTTCCGCCAGCACCCGCGCGACTTCGTTGCGGAATTTTCCCGAATCCCGCCGGATGTCGGCGACCAGCAAATCGGCTAGCGTGGCTGCGTCGGCGCGGATCCCCGCGTCCACCCCCTTCTCCCGAGGAAGCTTTCCGATCAGGAAGACCACGCCGCAGAGGTCGGCCTTCAGGGTGCCGTTCTCCTCCTCGGCGTCGAGTTTCCGGATCCTGGTGTTGATCTCGTTCAGCAGCACGCTGGAGCCGACCAAGTCCTGGGACAGGGCGCGGTAGAGGTCGCTCGCGGGGATCGCCGCGCCCAGCGGACGCTTCGCGATCCCGCGCAACGAATCGTGCAGGATGCGGAGCTGGGACCGGAGTTGGCTCGTGGTGCCGGAGGGGTCCGTGGTCCGGAAGCACTCCTCCCAGAAGCGGCGGCGCGTGCGGAGCAAGGGGTAGTCGGCCACGTCGAGCGACTCGTCCTCCGCCCGCACGGCGAGCCGGGTGCTCTGCAGATGGCGCGAGACCTCTCCCGCGTGCCGATCGAGGATTTCCCGGACGGAGGGCTCCGCGGCCGGTTTCTTGCGCAGCAGCACTTCGCGCGTCACGGCCTCGACCTCCGCGTCGGCCAACTGCACCGTGACCCGAAAGCGTGCCCGCAACCACTGGAGCGCGGCGTTGCCGCCCGCGAGCGCCGACTGGCCCGACGCGACCAGAAGCACGCGGCTGTCGAGCTGCGACTGCAGCGCCTCGGCGAGCTCGGTCACGATCTGCGCCCGATCGCTCGCCTCGTTGATGTACTGCTGGACTTCGTCAAGGACGACGATGGTGGGCGGAAGCGGGCCGGCGTCCGGCGCCAACGCCTCTCGAGCGGTCGCGACGAACTGCGCGGTGCTGATGTCGGCCCTGGGTTGCGGGAACTGCTCGACGAGCAGTTTCCGCAGCTCACCCGCGTCCTTCGCGAATCCGGGCGACGCCTCCATGACCGCATCCGCGATCACCGGGCTGACGTAGAGGTTGTTCAGCTCGCGCGCCCACGATTTGCCCGCCGCCACGACGGCGTCGCGCACCCGGTCCAGCACCCCCTCGCCGCGTAGCCAGAGACAGAAGCGCGCCTGTGCGTACTGCTCGGGGAGCCCGCCCGCCCGGAGCATGACCGAGAGCACCGAGAGGCGCACGTGGCCGACGTTGCCTCCGAGGAGCGATCCGGCCGCGGCCACCGGGTCGCGGCCGAACTGTCGGGACCGGACATCGAGCTCCCGCAACGCGTCTCGGACGGACGGAGGGAGTCGGTCGGCGACCAAGCCGCGTGCCGTCCGGCCGTCGTCGAACCGGGTGTCGACCCACAGATGCGCGAGCATCTTGAGGAGGTGCGACTTGCCGCTTCCGAAGAAGCCGCTCACCCAGACCGCGTCCTGGCGCGAGGCGTCGAGGCTGCCGAGGTAGCGTTCCAGGATCCGCTCGAGCGCGTCGGCGAACTGGCCCTTGCAGACGAAGGTCTCCAACTCGGCGCGCAACTCCCGCATGACCCTCTCGCCGCGTCCCTGGACGATTCGGGCTTGGCCGTTGTTCGCGAGGTCGACGCGCAACGGGTCGCGGTCCAGGAGTTCGCGGATCTTCGGGACCGTCACGGAATCCACTCCCCGTGCAGGGTGATCGGTTGCGCCAGATAGCTCCAGCCGTCGCGCGCGTCGAGGAGGCGATAGTTGTTTTCGTTCTTGGTGCCGGGAAAGAAGACGGCCAAGCGACCGCGGATTCGGGATTCGACCGAGTGGACGAGGTCCGAGACGCGCACGAAACCGTAGAGGGAAGCCGCGCCGGTCAGGGCCACGACGGCGTCCTCGTCCGCTGCTGCGAGCCCCTCCTTCAGGCGTTCGACGGCGAAGGCGCGGAAGTCGCTCCGGAGCGCGCCGTCCAGCAGTTCGGGGGTCTCGAAATAGGCCTCCCGGTATTCGTGGTCCGCCATCCACCGGGCGAACCAGCCGGTGGCGTCGACCTGCGTCCATCCGTGCCCCTCGTCGCGCGTCGCCCGCTCGAACTCGCCCATCCGGGCGCGCAGGAGGCGTTCCCGTTCCTTCGCGTACACCACCATCATCACCCGTTGCGCCCCCGCGAGCGTGGTCTGCCAGGGGGCGCCGACGTGGCGCCGATAGATCCGTGCCAGCTCGCTGATCTGGTTCAAGGGCGGGCTTCCCGGTCCAAGGTTCGCGCGGACGCTTCGACCACATTGCCCGCCGCCCGTAGGCGAATCAAGCCCAGACGGCTGGCCTGGGCGGCGTGCTCGAGCATCGCGCCGCCGGGCGCGTCCAACGCCGCCGCCCAGCCGGAGTCGATCAGGCCGAGCCCCGCCCGTCCCTCCGCTTCGCCCAGCCAGAGCGCCAGCGCCGCCGCCGCCGGGGTCGGCGATACGGTGCGCCGGAACTTGCGCATTCGGCCCCGGAGGTGACCCGATTGGCTCCACGAGGTGGCGGCGTTGCTCGCCACCTTGCGGAGCACGGCGGCGTTGAAGCGCGAACCGGTCTCCTCCCGGATCGAGGCGGCGAACTCCGCCCGCACGAGCTCCTCCCCGGGCGCGAGGGCCAGGATCGGCTCGGCCGTGATTCGGAGAAGAGGATCCCGGGCGAGCGCCGAGAGCATGGCCAGGAGGGAGCGGCCGCGGGGGTTCCTGCGCTCGAGCGCCCAGAGACGGCGGAGCACGCGGAACAGCGGCACTTCGGGGTCGAGTCCGTAGAGCTGCGTCAGGCACCGGCATGCGATCAACCGCGTGGCGCGGGTCGGCTTCGCCAAGACGTTCTCGTCCACGACGGCGATCCTGTAGTCGTCGCGGGACGCGTCCTGCGGGAGTGCGTCGAGCAACTCGGAGAGCTCGCGCAACATGACGGGCCGGGAACTCTGGGTGCCGCGCGCGCCGAGACGGAAGCCCGCGCGCTCGAGCGCCGCCGCGCGGCGGACGGACCCGGTGGCGACGAACCCGTGTCCCATCCCTGCCCTCCCTACCGTTGCGGGAACCGTGGATTTCCGGGATCCGGCAGGCCTCGCCGACGCTCTGTCCGAGCGGGTGGCGAAGTCCGGCGGGCCATCGCGCTTCCCGGGATCGCTCGCCCTCGACGAGGAAGAGGGCGGGTGCGGCGGGGACGGTGCTCGAATCGGGGCTTCGCCGCAAGAAAAAATGAAAATCGGCGACCCGGTGGCCCCTGCTCCGCCGACCGCTCCCGACTTTGCAATGGGCGGGTGCGCCGGAGAGGATGAGGGGGTCGACCCGTGGCGCTCATCGGGATTGTCGAGCGAAGCCGTCCGGCCGGATCGAGGCTTGGGCAAGGGGGGGGTCGGCGGCTCCCGTCCGGATTGCCGCGTCGGGCTCGCCCGTCGTTGGACAGGACTCCTCCGCGCTTGTAGCTTCCTCTTCCCCTCCTCTGGAGGTTCCGCCGAAAATCCCGGAGGAGCGGAGCGCACGAGTGAGGATCGCCGGCGGGTTCGCCCGCTGGAGGAAAGTCCGAGCTCCGCAGGGCAGGGTGCCGGGTAACGCCCGGGCGGCGTGAGCCGACGGAAAGTGCCGCAGAGAGCAGACCGCCGATGGCCCCCTCGGGGGCACAGGCAAGGGTGAAAGGGTGCGGTAAGAGCGCACCGGGCCGCTGGCGACAGGGGCCGCATGGCAAACCCCACTTGGAGCAAGGCCGAATAGGGGGCGAGGAGTTGCCCGCTCCATCCGAGCCCCGGGTAGGCCGCGCGAGGCCGTCAGCGATGTCGGTCCCAGATAAATGATCCTCCCCCGCTCTCGGGCGGGGACAGAACTCGGCTTATTCCGTGCGCTCCCCGGGGAGGGGAGTGTCGCGCGGCCCGAGGCCGCGACCGGCGCCCGTAGCTCAGCTGGATAGAGCGCTGCCCTCCGGAGGCAGAGGTCACAGGTTCGAATCCTGTCGGGCGTATCTTTCCTTCCGGCCTTCCGGCGGCGGGCCGTTCGCGGCCCCGCGCCGCGTCAGCCGTAGCGGCCCTCGACGTAATCGGCGGTCCGCCGGTGTTGCGGGTTCAGGAAGACGTCCTCGACGGAGCCGTGCTCGATCACCTTGCCCAGAAGCATGAACACGGTCTCCTCGCTGGCCCGCCGCGCCTGGGCCATGTTGTGGGTCACGATCAGGATCGTGAACTCGCCCTTCAGTTCCCGGATCAACTTCTCCACGGCCTCGGTGCCCCGAGGATCGAGCGCCGAGCAGGGCTCGTCCATGAGCAGCACCGATGGCTTCACCGGGAGCAGTCGCGCGATGCACAGCTTCTGCTGACCCTCCAGCGAGAGCTCTGTGGCCGGGTCGTCGAGCCGATCCTTGACCTCGTCCCAGAGCAACACCTTGCGCAGGGCCTCCTCGACCAGCTCCTCCCTTCGGGAACGCCGGACCCATCGGCTCCGGGCGTGCAGGCGGTGGCCGAAGACGACGTTGTCGCGGATGGAGAGCGGCAGGGGGTTGGGACGCTGGAACACCATCCCCACCTGCTTGCGCACCTGTACCAGCTCCACCTCCGGCGCGTAGACGTCCTGGCCCAGAATCCGGATGCTCCCGGTGGTCCGCACGTATCCGAGCCGCTCGTTGATGCGGTTGCAACTCCTCAGCAGGGTGGACTTTCCGCAACCGGACGGGCCGATGAGGGAGGTGACGATGCCCTGCCTGACGTCCAGATTCACGTCGAAGAGGGCTTGGAAATCCCCGTACCAGAGGTTGAGCCCCCGGGTCTCGATCGCGAGCGGCGCGGGTGCGGCGGCCGGATCAGCCAAAGCGTCCCTCGATGTAGTCGTGGGTGCGCGAATCCTTGACGACGCCGCGGAACATCCGCTCGGTGTCGTTGGTCTCGACGTGCTCGCCGGTCAGCAGGAAGACGGTCCGGTCCGCCAGGCGACGCGCCTGCTGCACCAAGTTGGTCACCAGCACGATCGACATCTCGTCTTTCAACTCCTCGAGCATGTCCTCGATGCGCATCGTGGTGACCGGATCCACGGCGATCGAGAACTCGTCCAGGAGCAGGAGGTCGGGTTGCTGGGAAAGCGCGCGCGCGATGGTCAGGCGCTGCTGCTGGCCTCCGGAGAGCAGGCTTCCCAGAGAATCGAGGCGGTCCTTCACCTCCTCCCACAGGGCGGCCCGCCGCAGGCACCGCTCGACGATCCCGTCGAGTTCGCTCCGGCTGCGCACGCCCCGCAGGCGCGGAGCCAGAGCCACGTTCTCGTAGACCGTGAGCGGAAGACCCACCGGGAGCGGAAAGACCACGCCGATGCGGCTGCGCAGGGCGTAGACGTTGCGGACGCGCCGGATGTCGCGCCCGTCGAAGGCGATCCGGCCCTCCACCTCCATCCCGGGGACGAACTCGTCCATGCGGTTGAGGGCGCGCAGGAACGAGGTCTTGCCCGAGCCGGCGGGACCGATGACGCCGAGGATCTCGTTTCGGCGAATGGAGAGATCCAGCCCGCGCAACGCCACGCGGCGGCCGTAGCGGACCGTGAGGTTGCGCACGACCACCTTGGCGGGAGCCGACCCGCCGGGCGCGTCCTCCCCTCTCCTCGGCGCCCCGCCGTCTACCATTTCTTCCTGCCGCGCACGTGGACGCGGAAGGCGATGGAGGCGGCGTTCATGGCCAGCACCATGGAGATCAGGACCAGCGCCACGCCGAAGGGAAGCGCGTCCGGCGCGTCCGGCACCTGGGTGGCGACGACGAACAGGTGCAGCGACATGGCCATGGTCTGGTCCATGACGCTTTGGGGCAGGAACGGGAGGAAGAAGGCCGCGCCCGTGAACATGATGGGCGCGGTCTCTCCCGAAGTGCGCGACACCTCGAGGATGACCCCGGTGAGGATGCCGCTCACGGCGTTGGGCAGCACGATTCGTCGGATGGTCTGCCAGCGCGTCGCGCCCATGCTCCAGCAGGCCTCCCGGAAGGCCCGGGGAACCGCCTGCAGCGACTCGCGGGTGGACACGATGACGACCGGAAGGGTCATCACCGCCAGGGTGAGGCTCGCCGCCAGGATGCTGGTCCCGAAGCGGAAGAAGAGCACGAACGCGCCCACCCCGAAGAGCGCGTGCACGATCGAGGGAACGCCCGCCAGGTTGACGATGGCCAAGTTGATGACGCGGGTGAACCAGTTGTCGGGAGCGTACTCGCTCAGGTAGACCGCCGCCGCCACCCCCACCGGCACCGAGGCGATCAGCGCCACCGTCACCAACCACACGGTTCCGACCAGGGCGGGCAGAATGCCGCCCGCGGTCATCCCGTCGACGGGGGGAGTGGTCAGGAACTCCCACGAGATCGCGGGCCCGCCGCGCACCGCCAGCAGGACCAGGACGATCGCCACCGGGACGATCAGCAAGGCGGTCGTCGTCCCCAGCAGGGCGCGCACCAGCCACTCGATCCTGCGGTCGTGCGCGTTGCGCCGAGTGGGCGCGAACAGCGCCCGGGGTTTCTTCATCGTCTACCGTCCCTTCCTGCGGATCCCGCGCACGACCAAGTCCGCGGCCAGGTTGACCGCGAAGGTCACCGCGAAGAGCAGGATGCCCAGCGTGAACAGCGCCCGGTAGTGATCGGAGCCCACGGCGGTCTCGCCCAGCTCGGCCGCGATGGTGGCGGTCAGCGCGCGCACGGAATCGAAGACGCTGTCGGGCAGGTTGATGGCGTGGCCGCTGGCCATGAGCACGACCATGGTCTCGCCGAATCCGCGTCCGACCCCCAGCAGAACCGCCGCGACCAGCCCGTTCCGGGCGGCGGGGATCGCCACGCGGCGGACGACCTGCCAGCGCGTGGCGCCGAGCGCTTCGGCCGCCTCCCGGTAGCCTTCGGGGACCGCCTTGAGCGCGTCCTCCGCGATGGTGGTCATGATGGGCGCCGCCATCAGGCCCAGGATCACCCCCGCGTTCAGGACGTTGAGCCCGATGGGCACCCCGAAGGCGTCGATGATCAGCGGGTTCAGGATGCTGAGGCCGATGAACCCCCAGACCACCGACGGGATCGCGGCCAGCAGCTCGACCAGCACCTTCAGCGTTTCGCGCACCCGGCCGCGGGCGAATTCGCCGATGAAGACCGCCGCCGCGAGCGAGAAGGGAATCGAGACCGCCATGGCCAAACCGGTGACGCTGGCCGTGCCCGCGATCAGCGCCAGCGCCCCGTAGGTGCGCTCGACCGCGGAGGTGGGGCGCCAGGCGATGGACCCGAAGAACTCGCCCGCGTCGAATTCCGAGAACACGAATCCGAAGCCCTCGCGGGCGACGAAGGCGAAGATGCCGCCGATGAAGAGGAGCGCCGATACGCCGCCCGCGAAGACGAGAACCGTCACGGCGCGGTCCGCGTACCAGTCCCAGCCGCGGCGGTCGAAGTCGCGCGCGCGCGCCAAAGCGTCGGGGCTCATGCCCGCGAGATCCGCGTTCGGGTGGCGCAGGAGTTCACCCCGCCCGGGCTACTGCGCGCATTCGACGGAGGCCACCGGGGTGTATCCCGCCTCGAGCATGATGCACTGACCCTCCTCGCCCAGCACCCAGTCGAGATACTTCTTCACCTCGCCCGCGGGGTGGCCGGAGGTGTACATGAGCAGGGGTCGGGAGATCGGGTAGCTGCCGTCCAGCGCGGTTCGCATGGAGGGAGTCACGCAGGGGGCGCCTTCCCCGGGAGCGAGGCAGGGCGTCTTGACCTCCGGGGTGGCGTAGGCGAGGCCGCTGTAGCCGATCGCGCAGGGGGTGTGGGCCACCAAGTCCACCACGTCTTTCGAGCCGTGCATGTCGTGGGAGCCCAGCTTGAAGTCGTAGTTGTCGAGCACCGCCTCCCGGAAATAGGCGAAGGTGCCGGAGTTGTTCTGCCGGCTGACGCGCACGATCTCGTCCGTCGGGCAACCCGGCACCTCGACGCCCAGCTGACTCCAACGCTCGATGGTGCCGTCGTCTCCGTAGATGCCCGCCAGCTGCCGCATGGTCAGGCTGCCCAGCGGGTTGCGGGCGTGAACGTACACCGCCAGCGCGTCGTAGCCCACCAGATGCTGGACGGGGTCGTTCCCGTTCCCGCGCGCGGCGGCGATTTCGCTCGGCGTCATCCGGCGGCTCGAGTTGGCGATGTCCACGGTACCGTTGATCATCGCCGAGATGCCCGTGCCGGAGCCGCCCCCGGAGACCGCGACCGCGACCGCGGAATCCACCTTGCCGTACGATTCCG
The DNA here is from genome assembly GCA_965115885.1 of Longimicrobiales bacterium. Classification (GTDB taxonomy): domain Bacteria; phylum Gemmatimonadota; class Gemmatimonadetes; order Longimicrobiales; family Gaopeijiaceae; genus BD2-11. Next base: position 3,401,375 of record OZ220479.1, on the reverse strand, counting down.
CCCACGCCTGAGCGACGTTGACCAGCGTGTCCGATCCCTTGTTCTGGATCACTGCGCGCGCCGCGTCCGCGGCCCCTCCGCCGCAGGCCGCGGCCAGGACCGCGACCAGGACGGACAGGGGACGTCTCATGCTCCGGTCTCCTTGCGCATCGTCCCTCGGCATTGGGGTCGAACGGCGCCGGAACGTCCCGCGCCGCAGGGCTAACGGTAAGCTATCCGCGGCGCGGGCGGGCGGGAACCGCCGAAACGGCGCCGGGACGTCCCTGTTACGAAAGTGTTTCCTCCCCGCGTCGCAAGGGCGGGTTCGAGCCTCCGCGCGCGAGCTTCCAGGCGCCCACGGTCAGCACCGGCGCCACGTACACGGCCAGGAAGATCCAAGTCATGGTGCCGTAGCCCCGCGCGATCAGGTCGATCAGTCCGAACTGGGCGACGCCGGCGCCGGCGGCGAGCAGGCCGACGCCGATCCCGGTGCGCAGGCGGGCGGGCATGCGGGCGCCCGTGCGCGCGCGGACGGCCGCGACGCGCTCGTTGACCGCGTGGATCATCCCCGCCCCGGTCTCGATCAGGGTTCCGAAGAGCGCCAGCTGGAAAGTCAGCTGGAACCAGCGCATGCCGAGGGTTTCGAGCAGGGCGTTGGCGGGGACGGCGCGGTCCAGAATCTCCGGATACTGGCCCGCCATGGCGAGGTAGAACAGGAGTCCGGGAACGATCGCGACGGGACCGGCCAGCAACCCCGCGCAGACCGCCTCCCGTCGGGTGTCGATGCGCCGCACCGCGAACAGAAGCCCGGGAACGATCGCGAGGTTGTAGGCGGCGTAGCGAACCCCGCCCAGGAACCAGCCTTCTCTTGCCGGGACGGTGGCGAAGTTCCGCGAGATCTCGCCCCCGAAGGAGGCGAAGCAGAAGACGAAGAAGAGTATGAAGACGGCGTAGAGCACGAAGGACCAGCCGGCGAAGAAGCGCTCGATGGTCGCCGAGCCGCGGAACACCAGGTAGCCGATGGCGACGATCATGCCGACGACCCCCACGACGTAGCTGACGCCGAAGGTCTCCTCGAGGATGCTGCCGGCCGCGGCCGCGACGACCGCCAGCACCAGTACGAGGAACGCGAGGTACGCGGCTTCGTAGGCCACCCACCAGCGTCCGCCCAACAGGCGGCGGAAGAAGGTGCGGTAGTCGTAGGCGGAAAACCGGCGCGCGAATTCGAACGTGACCGCGCAGGTCGCGCTCCAGATCGCCGTGGACGCCAGCAGCATGGCCATGAGCCCGCCGCGCGGCCCCTGCGAGAGGAAGAACTCCGCGAGTTCGCGGCCGGTGCCGTAGCCTCCCGCGACGACCACGGACTGGAAGACGAATCCGGGAAGCAGATAGCGGTGCAGGAACGAGTGGGGGCGTTCTGTGCTCACGGCCTGCTTCTCCGGGACGAAAGCCCGCGCGGCCCGCGGCCCCGCACGGTGCGACCCATCAGCTTATCCGGAGCCCGAAGAGGCGGCAAATCGCGGCGGACCCGGCGCTTGGACCCGAAATCGGCACGAATGTTGCATCTCGATCTTGGCGGAGTCGCCGCGACCTGGAAACTTGGCTGAAACAGGCGCGGGGCGTCTCGCGTAGGACGGAACACAAGGGGGAATGAGATGAGCGCCGAGGAACGAATCAGACATCTGGGAAGAGCGGCTTCGAGGGCGGAGGACGAAGGGAGGCACAGGGAAGCCCGCATGCTGCGGCTTTTGGCACGCGACGCTCGGCCCGATTCCGAAAGCGAATCGACGTTCCCGCATTTTCCCGGCCGACTCGGGGGAACGAGCACCGGCCAACGTGACGTGCGGTGGGGTGGGAGCCTCCGGGCCGGTTCGGCTGGTCCGGAGGCTCGATTTCCGCAGGAGCCCGCGTTCGCCGGTCGCCGCCGAGCCTCCGGTCCTTTCGTGGACGTCGGGCCATGAGATCGAAGCCGTGAGCCCGCGTCGCGGCTTCCTTTCGTTGCGGCGGCGTGCGGCGCCGTCCGTCTTGGCGCTCGCGCTGTCCGCCGCCCTTTCGGCCTGCGGCTCGACGGAACCCGACACGCCCGTGATTTCGGGAACGTGGACAGGACGCGACTCCGACGGCGGGAGCTGGCGGTTCGATCTTTCAGAAGACGCGGCCGGAGCGGTGTCGGGGACCTGCTCGATCACCGATCCCTCGCGCGGGGCGCTCTCCGGGTCGATCGCCGGCACGCACGAGTTCCCCGCCCTCTCGCTGGACATGTCGATCACCTTCTCCGACTCGGAGACCGGCCTGTCTGTCACGGTCTCGTGCGACTACAGGGCAACCGTGTCGACGTCGGGCGACGCGATGTCCGGCACGATGAACTGCCTGGAGGCGTCCGGCCGGCTCGAGCTGAGCCGGGCCTGAAGGCTGCCGCCGGACGACTTCTCGGCGTTCCCGGCGAACCCGCCCGGTCCGCCCCTTCGGAGCTTCCCCGTCCACGGCTTCATCCGTCCCCGGATCCGGGGCGCTCCTCGGGGTGGTAGGGCGCGCGCAACGCCACCGGGACGGCCGCGGTCTTCCTCTTCGCCCTCAGGTTCAGCGTCTCCACCAGCACCGAGAAACCCATGGCGAAGTAGATGTACCCCTTGGGCACGTGATGGCCGACGCCCTCGGCGACCAGCGACATTCCGATCAACAGGAGGAAGCCGAGCGCCAGCATCTTGACGGTCGGGTGGCGCAGGACGAACGATCCGAGCGGCCGCGCCGAGAGCATCATGACTCCGACGGCGATCACGATCGCGACGACCATGACCGGCACGTCCTCGGCCACGCCCACCGCGGTGACGACCGAGTCGAGAGAGAAAACGAGGTCCAGGAGCACGATCTGCGTGAGGACGCCCGCGAAGGAGGAGCCCCAGCGCGCCTTGCCCGCGTCCTCGGTCTTCCCGTCGTTTCCTTCGAGCCGGTGATGGATCTCCGTCGTCGCCTTCGTCAGCAGGAACATCCCGCCGGCGATCAGGATCAGGTCGCGCCCGGAAACGGCGTGTCCGAACACCTCGAACAGGGGCGCGGTGAGACGCATGATCCACACCAGCGAGAACAGGAGCAGGATTCTGGAGAGCATCGCGAGCCCCAGGCCGATCTGGCGCGCGAGCGGTTGCCGTTCGGGAGGGAGCTTGCCCGACAGGATCGTGATGAACACGATGTTGTCGATGCCCAGGACGATTTCCAGAACCGTCAGCGTTCCCAGCGCGATCCAGGCTTCGGGAGAGGAGATCCATTCCATGGGGGCGCTCCGGCGGCGGGGTGTCGCGGCGCGGGCCGGAGGGCCGGGCGGTCCCCGGGCCGCAAGGCTGGAACTTCCGGTGCGGGGAGCATAGCCGTGAGGCCGGAGGCAAACCATTGGCGCGGGTTCGGAGGGATGCTCGCCGGGTTGGCGCTCGGCGCGTGCGCGCGGGACGAGGAGGCGGAGAGGCCGATTCCGGATCCCGGCGACGCGCGCGCGGCCGCCGCGACCATCGTCGAATCCGATTTTCTGGAGCGCGTGGCGGTTCTGGCCCACGACTCGACGAGGGGACGCGCCACGCCCAGTCCGGAGCTCGAGAAGGTCGCGCGCTGGATCGCCGGGGAATTCGCGGCCATGGGGCTCGATCCCGGCGGGGACGGCGGCGGGTTCGTCCACCGCTACTCCTTCCAGCCGCGGCGGGCCGACGCCCCGCCCGTCGACGCGCCCAACGTGGCCGCGGTCCTGCCGGGCGGCGATCCGGCGCTGCGCGACGAGTACGTCGTGTTCAGCGCCCACATGGACCATGTGGGCGTGGGGCCGCCGGACGCGGACGGGGACAGCGTCTACAACGGCGCCGACGACGACGCCTCGGGGACCGCCGCGGTCCTCGAGATCGCCGAGGCCTTCGCCGCGCTCGAGCGAGCGCCCCCGCGCTCGACCGTGTTTCTGCTGGTGAGCGGGGAGGAGCGGGGACTGCACGGCAGCCGCGCCTACGCCGACGCGCCGCCGGAGCCGGTCGCTTCGGGGCGCATGGTGGCCAACCTCAACATGGACATGGTGGGCCGCAACTGGCCCGACACCATCGTCGCCGTCGGCAAGGAGCACTCGGACCTGGGGGCGACGCTCGAACGCGTCAACGCCGCGCATCCCGAACTCGGCATGACCGCCATCGACGACCCGTGGCCCGAGGAGAACTTCTACTTCCGCTCCGACCACTTCAATTTCGCGCGCAACGGCGTCCCCGTCCTCTTCTTCTTCAACGGAACCCACGAGGACTATCATCGACCCAGCGACGAGGTGGAGGCGATCGACGCGGAAAAGGGAGCGCGGCTGGCCCGGCTGGTTTTCCATCTGGGGCTCGAGATCGCGAGCGCGCGGGAAGCGCCGAAGTGGGATCCCTCGAGCCGCCGACGGATCGCCGAGACGATCGAGGGCCGGAGATGACCCTTCGAACGATGCCGCTGGAGGGCTATCGGGAATATCCCGTCCCGGAGATGCGCGCCCGCGCGCGCGCCTTCCGGGACGAGGTCCGCCGCCGGCGCACGGTGCGCGACTTTTCGCCGCGCCCCGTGCCGCGCGAGGTCATCGAGGACTGCCTGCTGGCCGCCGGCTCCGCCCCCAACGGGGCCAATCTCCAGCCTTGGCACTTCGTGGCGGTGGCCGATCCCGCGGTCAAGAGACGGATCCGGGAGGCCGCCGAGAAGGAGGAGCGGACCTTCTACCGGGAGCGGGCGCCGGAGGAGTGGTTGCGGGCGCTCGAGCCCTTGGGCACCGACGAACGCAAGCCCTTCCTGGAGACCGCGCCCTACCTGATCGCGATCTTCGCCGAGAGCTGGGCGCGGCTCCCCGACGGCACGCGCCGCAAGAACTACTACGTGGCGGAGTCGGTGGGCATCGCCACGGGCCTGCTCGTCGCCGCCCTCCATCACGCCGGGCTGGTCTCTCTCACCCACACGCCCAGTCCCATGGGCTTCCTGAACCGGATTCTGAGCCGCCCCGGGAACGAACGTCCGTTTTTGCTTCTGGTGGCGGGATACCCGGCCGACGACGCCCGGGTCCCCGTCGTCGCCAAGAAGTCTCTGGAGGAGATCGCGACCTTCAAAGAATAGCGGCGAAGCGGCTTTCGGACGCGCGCCGTCGCATCCGTCGCGCGTTCGCTTTGCGCGCGGGTCTTGGATAGACTGCGCCCCGTGGAGCCGTCCGCCGGGGGGAGGGCGGCGGCCGCGATTCCACCCGTTCGATCGGACGAGGGACAATGGGACGCCTGGACGTAGGCAGGGAACGGGACTCGGCGGAAATCCGCGCCTTCACCAAGGCGATCCTGCGGGATCTCAAGGCCCTCGAGCGGATGCTGTCCCATGGCATGATCGAGTCCGGGGTCCGTCGGTTCGGCGTGGAACAGGAATTCTTTCTGGTGGACCGCGGTTGGCGTCCGGCGAACGTCGCGCTCGACGTGCTCGAGCATCTTTCCCCGGACACCTTCACCACCGAACTGGCGCTGTTCAACCTGGAAGCGAATCTGCAGCCCATGCTTTTGGGCGGCCGTTGCTTCTCGGCCATGCAGGCGGAGATCGAGGAGCGGATCGCGGAAGCGCGCGCCGCGGCGCAGCGGGCGGACGCGGACGTGGTGCTGTGCGGCATCCTCCCGACGCTGGGCAAATCCGATCTGTCGATGGACAGCATCACGCCCATGCCCCGCTATCGCGCCCTCAACGACGCGCTCAACCGCATCCGCGGCGGATCGTCGTACCGGCTGCGCATCGAGGGAACCGACGAGATCTTCGTCGAGCACGACTCGGTGATGGTGGAGGCGTGCAACACCAGCTACCAGGTGCACCTCCAGGTCTCCGCGGAAGAGTTTCCGAATTTCTACAACGTGGCCCAGCTGGTGACCCCGCCCGTGCTGGCGGCGTGCGTCAACTCCCCGCTTCTCTTCGGCAAGCGGCTCTGGAACGAGACCCGGATCGCGCTCTTCGAACAGTCGATGGACACGCGCAGCGCGACCCCCCACCTGCGTCAGACCAGCACGCGCGTGCGCTTCGGCGAGCGTTGGGTGGGGAGGTCCGTGACCGAACTCTTCCAGGACGACATCGCGCGCTTCCGCGTGCTCCTGACGGGGGACACCCCGGAGGATCCCTTCGAGGTGCTCGACCGGGGCGACGTTCCCATGCTCCCCGCGCTGCAGTTGCACAACGGCACGGTGTACCGCTGGAACCGCCCTTGCTACGGCATCAGCGAAGGCAAGCCGCACCTGCGCATCGAGTGCCGCGTGCTGCCCTCCGGTCCCACGATCATGGACGAGGTGGCCAACGCCGCCTTCTGGATCGGCCTCGTGCTCGGGGGCGCCCGGGAATACGGGGACGTCTCCAGCCGCGTCGACTTCGACTACGCCAAGGCCAACTTCGTGGCCGCCAGCCGCAGAGGCTTGGACGCCGGCTTCCACTGGCTCACCGGAGAGACCGTGAGCGCGCGCGACCTCCTGCTCGGCGAGTTGCTTCCGTTGTCGCGGAACGGGCTGGAGGAGCTCGGGATCGAGGAGGCCGAGATCGACCACTACCTGGGGATCGTCCAGGGGCGCGTGGAGTCCGGCATGACCGGCGCGACGTGGCAGCTCGAGTCGCTGCGCGGGATGAAGGGGACGGGCGCGGTCGCCGAGCGCATGACCGCGCTCACCTCCGGGATGGCGCACCGGCAACGGGATCCCCGTCCCGCGCACACCTGGACGCCGGCCGAAATCTGGGAGGCGGGCGGCTGGCGCTACAACTACCTGAAGGTCGAGCAGTACATGGTGACCGATCTGTTCACCGTGCACGAGGACGAGCCCATCGAGTTGGCCGCCTTCCTGATGGACAAGCAGAACATCCGCCACGTGCTGGTGGAGGACGACGACCACACCCTGGTCGGCTTGGTGTCGTACCGGGCGATCCTGAGAATGGTCGCGGAATCCGGAGCTCCGGGCTCCTCGGAATCCGATCCGATCCGTACCATCATGGCGTCCGACGTGGTGACGGTGGAGCCCGAGACCTCGACCTTGGAGGCGATCCGGATCATGCGCGACAAGCGCGTCTCCGCCCTACCGGTGGCGAAGGACGGCAAACTGATCGGGATCATCAGCGAACGCGATTTCCTGCCCATCGCCTATCAGTTGCTCGAGGAGAAGCTGGAAGAGGTCTGAGCCGGGGGAGGCCCGACTCCGGCCCGCGGCAGCCCCGCGTCGTCCAGCCCCTCCGGCATCGGCCTCGGAGGCCCGGCGCCCTCGCCGCCGTGCCGTTTCGATATCCCCAGGCGCAAGCGGTTCTCGGGTCCTGCGCATGGACCGGCTTGAACGAAGAAAGGGCGCGTCCTCTCCGGATCGCCCACGCGAGGAAGCGCGAATCTCGAGCGGCTTTCCGACTTCCGACGCGTCGTAGGGCGCCGGCACCGGCGCGGTTCGCGCGCCGAATTCCGATCGGTCGCCGTCCATGCGTACCCTTCGACGCGAACCCGGCGGGCAGCGCCACCGAATCCCGGATGCACTCCGTAGCTCCGAGCAAATACGGCCCATTCCCGAACTGGAGCGGTCGCAGGTGCGAAGAGGTTCGGACGCACCGCCTCGTCGGCGAGTTCGCTCCGGCAAGGAGAACGGCACCGCGACGCCGACGATGAACAGGAAGTGGGGAAGGACGAGGATCCGTCGGGATTCGGCCGTACCGACTCCGCGTGGGCCGACGGCGCGTGCGCGCGGGTTCGGCCGCCCGGGTCGTTCGCCAACGCCAACGCCGCGACGGGCGGTCCCCGGAACGCGTCCAGCGAAAAGAGGCGGCCGGAGGGGAGTCGGCGTCGGACGTGCCGGAGCCGTCCGCGCGCATCGTCGGGTCGGGTCAGGCCGCCACCTCCGCGAACGCTTCCCCCAACCGCTCCAGCGCCTCCGTCAGCTCCCGCTCGGGAAGACCGAACCCGATTCGCAGGTGGCGATCCATGCCGAAGTGGTCGCCGGGCACCACCAGCACGGACTTCTCGGCGCGCAGCTTCTCGGCCAGCTCGCTCGAGTTGACAGGGGCGTCGTAGCGAAAGTAGCAGATCGCGCCCGCGCTGGGGCGGCGGTAGTGGAAGAGCCCGTTCGAGGACTCCAACCACTCGGTGAGCAGCGGCAGGTTGTTGCTCAGGATCGAGCGCGTGCGGGTGAGGATGCGGACGCGGGCCTCCGTCTCCAAGGCGGCGGTGGCGAGGACGTCGGAGAGGGTCGCGGGGGCGATGGTGGTGAAGTCGGTGCGCGCCCACAGGTTCTCGGCGATGTCGGCCGGTGCGATGACCCATCCGATGCGCAACCCGGGCAGAGCGTACGCCTTGGAGAGCGAGTTGGTCACGATGGTGCGCTCGTAGTCGCCCCACAGGGAGGGCGTGGGGGTGCCGAAAAGCTCCGCGCCTTGGTAGACCTCGTCGCAGAGGATCCACGCTCCGGCCCGGTCGGCGGCCTCGATGAGGCGCTGGCGCGACGCGGGGAGGAGGCGCGCGCCGGTCGGATTGTTGGGGTTGGTGATCAGGATGAAGCGCGCGCCGTCGTCCAGGATCGCGCGCAACTGGTCGAAGTCGGGTTGCCAGCCGGTCTCCTCGCGGAGCTCGAAGGGGCGCATCAGACCGCCGAGGTTGCGCACCAGTCCGGGCACCTGCATGTAGTTCGGGACCATGACGGCGGCGGGCGCCCCCGGCTCCATGAGTTGCCAGCACGCCACCAGATTGGCCTCCGCGCCTCCGGAGGTGACCACCACTTCGTCGAGTTCGACGTCGCCGTAGAGCCCCGCGATGCGCTCCCTCAGCTTCTCCGATCCGTTCGACTGTCCGTAGCCGAGGCGCGCCTCCCCCAGGTTCTCCAGCCCCGCGAGGTCGAGCAGCTCTTCCAGCGAGAGCGGATGGACCCCGCTCTCGGAGAGGTTGTAGCGGACGCGGTGTTCGTGGACGGACTGCCAGCGTTCCATCTCGAATCGGTCGAACTTCATGTGCGTGTCTCCTTGGGTGCGTGCGGCGACGGTTCCGCTCTTCGCCCGGAGCGCGCGAAGGGCGCGGTCTCCGATTCGGGGAGGCGGCGCTCGGTTCCTCCGAGGACGGTCAGCGGATCCCCACCAGACCGCGCACCGACTCCATGAGCGCCCGGCTGTCCCAGCCGACGCCGTGACGGAAGACGATGCGCGTGTCGCGAATGTGTCCGTCCGCCGCCACGTCTCCCTCCACCACCGCCAAGTCCGCCCGCTTGCCGGCTTCGACGGTGCCCACTTCGTCGAGGATTCCCAGCACGCGGGCGCCGTTGGCGCTCATGATCTGCACCGCTTCGGGCGGGGTGAATCCGGCTTCCAGCAACAGCTCGTAGTTGCGCTGGTCGCCCAACCCCGGCGGAGCCGCCCCGTAGCCGGTGGGGTCGACGCCGGCGGCCAAGAGCCCTCCGGCCCGCACGAAGGCGTATTCGTAGTCCATCGCCGTCCGCAGCAGCGCGGGGGAGATGCCCGTTCCGGAGTTCGGGTCGGCGCCGCGGATGCGGTCGAACTGCGCCCGGACGTCGGCCGCCACCTCGGGGGCCAGCACTTCCCAGACCCGGGGGTCGAGGGGGCCGCGTCCGGGCACCGAGATCTCGTAGACCGCCAACGTCGAGGTCATCGCCACGTCGCCCTCGACCATGTCGCGGAAGGTTCGCTGGACCTCGGGGCCGTCGACGTCCAGATCCCCGTAGGTGGCGCGGAACCCCGGCGGACACTCGTCGGGCCGCTTGGAGGGGTCGTACTCGCTGTTGGCGAACAGGCCGTGCTCCAAGTTGTCGATGCCGAGCGCCACGGCCTCCCGATACCCCACCGAGCAGAGGTGCGCGGTGACCTCGATGCCGTGGCCGTGGGCCTCCTCGATCGCGGCGCCCAGCTCGGCGCGGCTGATCCAGGTGTAGGCCTTGAACCAGCTCACGCCCTCCTCGGACCAGTAGCGCACCACCCGGCGCGCGGACTCGGGCCCGTCCAGTCGGGCCATCGTCCGACTGCCCCGCTGCCCGGTGAGATAAGGTCCGGTCACGAAGACGGTGGGGCCGACGGCGAGGCCCGCCTCGATTTCGTCCCGCAGGTTGATCTCCTCGTAGGGGGCGCGGGCCCCGGTGGTGCGGATGGTCGTCAGGCCGGAGGCCAGGTAGAGCCTGGGGGCGCTGAAAGAGAGCTGCGCGGCTCGGCCGCCGGAAGCGGTGTAGAAGCTGTGGTTGTGGAGGCCGACCAGTCCGGGCATCACCGTGTGTCCGGGGAGGTCGAGCACCTCCGCGCCCGGGGGGACGGCGACCTCGCCGTCGGCGCCGACCGCCGCGATGCGCCCGTCCGCGATCACGACGGTCTGTCCGGCGCGCACGGCTGCTCCGGTGCCGTCGATGAGGCTCACCCCGGTGAGCGCGACCGGGTCTGCGTCCACGGCGACCAGATCGGCGAACCGCCCGGCGACCTCCGCCTCCGCCGCGACCGCGCCGGATTCCGGTTCGGACGCCTCCCGTTCGGCGGGCGTCCCGCACGCCGCGGCCAGCGCGGCGAGGGCGGTCGGCAACGCCGTGTTCGCAAATGGGGCGCGGCGTTCGCGTGAGTCTTTCACGGATCCTCCTTCTTGCGGGATGTTCGGTGCCGGTGCAACAAATGGCACGACCCGCAAGCTCCGCACAATGGCGGCCGGCCCCCGCGCCGGGGTTACGGCTCCACCTCGAAGACGAACTTCATCCCGGCCTCCAGATGCTCGGCGATGTGGCAGTGGACCATCCAGCGCCCGGGGTTCGACAGTTCGAGCAGAACGTCGGTGGTGGAGCCGACCGGCAGAAGCACGGTGTCCTTCCACACCAAGTTGTCGTTGGGGACGCCGTTCCGCGAGAGCACGAGGAAGCGCTGACCGTGGATGTGCAGCGGGTGCTGCATGGCGTGGAAGGCGTTGCGGTCGTTGTGGATCCGGATCTTGACCACGTCCCCCACCCGGAAGCTCCAGCGGATGTCCATGTTCTCGCGCCCGGTCTCCGGCTCGCGCAGGATCCAGCGCGCCTGGGCACCGTCGCTCGCCCAGTTCATCGTCGGCATGGTGCCGCTCCATTCCACCGGGTTGAAGTACACCCAGTCGTAGAGCATCGACTGCTCCACGGCGCGGGGGAGGTCCCGGACTTCGAGGGTGAGGTCCAGCGAACGGTCGACGGGGCGGTCGAAGCGCTCGCGGTAGACGTCGATGTCGCGCACCACGTCCGCGTTTTCGCGCAGGTTCCGGAAGACGTGGACGTGGTCGACCGCGGCGGGTTCGGGATCCACGGACACCCTGCCCATCACCCGCGATTCGCCGAAGAAGACGCCTTCCCGGTGGCTGATGGCCTGCACCCGGTTGGCGAGCGCGAACTCGCCGGCTTCGCCGAAGCGCACCTCGACGACGTAGCGTTCGGCGGGCGCGATGACGACGCCTTCGACCATCGTCTCCCGCTCGAACTTGCTCACGTCGGACGCCACCACCTTGATGGGAAGCGGGCCCGGGGCGTTCTCGCCGGAGGCGGGGACCTCCTCCGGGAGGTCGGAGCCTTCGCGCGCGAACGACAGGTTGAACGTGCGGGTGTTGGAGGCGTTGGTGAGGAAGAAGCGCACGACTTCGCCCCGGCGGACGCGGAGCGAGTACTCCGGCTCTCCGTTCACCAGCAGGACGTTCCCGAAGCGGCCCATCAGCGCGTAATTGCTCGAGGTTTCCCCGAAAGGCACGATCCCGTCCTCGTCCAGGAGGAGATCGTCCAGCATCAGCACCTGTTCCCGGTTGACCGGGCTGTAGTGTTCCGGGCGGGAGGGATCCACGAGCAGGTTGCCGTACAGACCCAGCTCCTGCTGGACGTCCTCGCGGTGATGGGGGTGGTACCAGTAGATGCCGGCGTCCGGAAAGCGGATCCGGTAGCGGAAGCTCGCACCGGGTTCGACCGGGTCCTGAGTGACCCCGGGGACGCCGTCGAAGCGGTTCTCGAGGCGGACGCCGTGCCAGTGGACGGCGGTCGGCAACGGCGTGCGGTTGGTGAAGTTGACGAAGACGGTGGCGTCCTCGGGCACCTGGACGAGGGGACCGGGCTGTTGGCCGTTGAAAGCCATCATGACCACCGACCGGTCCCCGATGTCGCGGCGCACGAAGCCGGCCTCGAGATCGAGGGTGCCGCCGTCTCCCAGCCGCACCAGCCGGCGCGGACGGACTTGCGGAAGGCGTTCCGGAGGCGGTGCTTCCGGCAGGTAGGGATTCACGCGCGGACGCAACGCCATGATGCCCGGCAGCATCGGCAGGCCGGGGTACGCGGGCGGCGGTCTCCACGCCGCCCCGTCCTTTCCGCCGTCGAGGCCGTGGTGCGCTCCCTGCGGCGCGCGCAACGCCTCGGGGGCTTGGGCCAGGAGGTCGTGGGCCTCCATCAGGCTACTGGGGGAGCGGCCGCGCAGCACGAGGCGCCCCTCGCGCTCGGCGGCCTCCGGGGATGCCTCGGCCGTGATCAGAATCAGAAACTTGTTGAAGGAGACGCGCCCGAGCGCGTTGCGCCCGTTGGCCACCCGTCCCAGACGCACGACCGGATCCAGCGTGGGCGGGGCGGCCCAGGCCACGTACGCGGCGTAGGGTCCGAGTTCCTCCGGCTCCGGGAGCCCTCGGATCCAAGCGGTCAGGTCGTGGACGTGACGCCCCTCGGCGGTCACCGCGACCCCGAAGGGGCCGTTCACCCGCCCCAGCTCCACCACGCCGCCCGCCGCGCGCGCCGCGGCGGTGGCGTGCAGGTCGAGACAGAAGAGGTCGGTGGGGGTCCGCCCCGTCGGCGAGGCCGTGCCCCCGGCCCGCCGGGCGTCCCGCTCGCCCGCCGCGCACAGGGCGGCGAGATCGGCCCGCTGCGCGGCCAGTTCGGGCGGAAACGCCGATGGATGGCCCAGCAGGGTCGCCACCGCCACCGCTGTCATGAAGTGCCGCATGCGCTCCTTCTCTCGAGTGGGTGGGGATGCGGGGCCCGGTTGGCAGTCTTTTCCAATGCGGTGACGAGCCCGAACGGGGGGCTTCGGAGGAGAAGAGGAAATCTGGGTCCGGAGACGGGTGGCGGTCGATTGGGGAAGCATCTTTAGGTCCCGAGACGTGGAAGCGCAACGGGAGGATTCGGGTTGGCGGAGGCACCCCGTTCCTCGGCCTTCCCTCGCCTCGAGGACCGATTCCCCGAACGTGTCGGTCGGACGGGTGCGGTTGCCCTCGGAAAGGCGAAGGCGACGTCGCGCGAGGCCAACGTCCGGATGGCGCCCGAGGCGATGTTCTCCCAACGCTTCGATCCCGCCCCGTCTCTCGCCGCCGCCCGGTGCGAATCGTTGTCCGGGTATTGGAATCCGGCCTCCTCGTCGACGACGCAGACGCCCTTCTCGCCGTGGCGGTCGCCCAAGTGCACGGGTGTCGACGCGCAGGTAGCCGAGCGTGCCGTCGGGTTGGGGTTTGCGACGCGCGGCGATGGATGCGGGCGTGACCTTGGTCCCTCGGCAGGAGACCCGTTCGGTGCGATAGGCGCGGCGCTTGCAGGTGCCGTGGACGTGGCCGTCGGCGAGCCGCTCGAAGCACGGGCCACGGCGAGACCTTGGTGGCGGGCCCGAAGAGCCGGCCGAAGGCCTCGTCGACCGGAGCTGTCGTCGGTGCGGCGGGGGCGGGGCGCGCCCCCGCGTTTCCGACGCGTGAGAGGCGGCGGTTTCCGGGATCCCGCGCATCCGGGCGGCGGGCGATAACCGGGGGCGTGCGCGCGAGAGCCGAACCGCATTACCATGATCGGTCGGGACCGTGCGGGTCCCGGGAAATCCGTCGCCCCCGTGCCGAAGGAGTTCGCCATGCGGACGAGATCCGTCCATTCGACCCTCGCGAAGGCCGGTGTCGCCGCCCTGGCGCTCCACTGGGCGGCGGCGACCGCCGCCGCCCAGTGGACGCCGCTCGAGCCGGGCAGCGAAAACATGGACGTGCTCGGGCACGTGCCCCTGGGCCCGCAGCTGAGCGTGGCGGACGTGGAGCTCGAGCAGGAAACGCACCGCCCCTACGCGTACGTCGCGCGCATGGTCTACGGCGAGGTCGGCCCCAAGGGCACCGACATCGTCCATCTGGAGGACCCCGAGAACCCGGAGGTCATCCACCGCTGGCGCATCGAAAACCAGGACCTGCACCAGCGTACCGGAGGGATGGACGTCAAGTACTTCAAGCTCGACGGCCGCTACTACGTGGTGCAGTCCCTCCAATTCGGCCAGGGCGGCCCCAACCCGGACCTGGGCGCGGTCGTCCTGGACGTCACGGGGCTTCCCGACCCCACCACCGTGCGGGAAATCGCGCGCATCCGGGAGCCGGAACTGCCCGGAGGCTTCCACAACATCTTCATCTACAAGCACTCCGACGGCCGCGTGTTGCTGCTCGCCACGGTGCGCGGCCCGTTCGCGCACGCCTACGACCTGGCGAAGGTCGTCGACGGAGACCCCTCGGACGCCCTGGCGGGACGGATTCCGATCCCCGAGTCCCCGCTCGGGCGGGGAGGCGGGCGCGGCTACCACGATTTCTACGCCGCCTATCATCCCGACACCGGACAGGACCGCTTCTACGGCGGCGGCACCGGAGGCTACTACGTCTACGACATCAGCGATCTCGGCGCCCCGGAGCTGGTGGCCACCCTGACCGGCGTCAGCGGCGTCCGCTCGGGCCACACCTTCACGCCCAGCCCGGACGGACGCTACGTGATCGCCGAGACCGAATACCAGTACGCGCCGTTGCGCATCTTCGACCTCCAGCCCGCGCTCGAAGGGACGCAGACGAACATCAGCCGGCCCATCTCCGCCTGGACCGCGGACTGGCGGAACTTGGTGCACAATCACGAGGTGCGCTGGCCCTACGTCTTCGTCTCCGGATATCTCGACGGCCTCCAGGTCTTCAGCCTGATGGATCCCGCCAACCCGGTCACGGTGGGCTACTACGACACCTACGTCGGCTCTCCCAACGACCGCGACTTTCGGACCCCGGTCTTCAACGGGGCCTTCGGCGTGGACGTGCGCAACGAGGACGGGCTGATCGTGGTGAGCGACATGAGCACCGGGTTGTGGACCTTTCGCATGGAAGGCTTCAACGGATGGAACGGGGAGGACTGGGGCATGCCGGACATCTCCAGCGTCCAGAAATGGGACGCGCCTCGTCCGCGTCCGGTGAGCCAGGAGCCGTAGCGCGACGATGGGCACGACGCTGCTGCTCGCGTTGCTTGCCGCTCCGATCCCGGGAAGCGGGGATCGCCCGCCGGAGATCTCCCCGGGAACGTGCGCGCTGCCGGAGGCCGCCGGGACGGACGGGGCGCTCCGCGTGCCCCCGCCCGCGTCCGCCGTCCCGGTCGACGCGCCGACCTACTACGCCTTCCCTGTGGTGAGCACGCGCAGGCTCCCGGGCACCGGGCTCGCGACGGGACGGGGCGAGGTGACGTTCGCCGACTCCCCCTTCGGCGTCGCCCTCGCGGCGGACGGCAGCTACCTGCTCGACGTGCGGCTCTCGGTGGAGCGCTTGGCGGAGCCCCGCGAAGGCGTCTACGTGGGGTGGTTGACCACCCCGGAGCTGGACGAGGTCGAGCGCCTCGGTCCGCTCGAGGACGGCCGACTGCGCGGGCGGGCCCGGTGGAACAAGTTCTTGCTCGTGGTCACGCTCGAATCCGGCGACGATCCCAAAGCGGCCGCGTGGGCGGGTCCGGTGGCGCTGCGAGGCATGTCCCGCAGCGGACAGATGCACACCATGGCGGGGCACGGCGCCTTCGAGGAGGAGAACTGCGCCGCCTACGGCTACGAGTGAGACGGTCGGCGGCGGCGCGCCTCCGCATCCTCGCTCTCGCGGCACTGCCGGGCGCGCTCGCGGCCCAGGAGCATCGGACGACGGGCCACGGAGAGCACGGCCAGGCGGGCGGCTGGCGCATGCCGCCGATGCCCGCCGCCATGCCCATGGCGCCGGGGCTCGAGAACGCGCTTCCGCCCGTGCGCCCGTTCCTCGTCGGCGACGGCATGGACCCGGCGACGTTCCCCGCGGCCGAACCGAGCCGACGTGTCGTCTTGGCCCACGGAGACACCCTCGACCTGGACGTGTCCGTGGTCCGACGCACGATCGGCGGGCGCGACTACGCCATGCTCGGGTACGGCGGGCAGTATCCGGGCCCCCTCATCCAAGCGGACCGGGGCGCGCGCATCGCGGTGCGGGTGACCAACCGCATCCGGATGCCCACCACGGTCCACTGGCACGGCGTTAGGCTGGAGAACCGCTTCGACGGCGTCGCCGGGCTCACCCAGGACCCCATCGTCGAAGGCGAGACCTTCACCTACGAGATCGACGTTCCCGACGTCGGCATGTTCTGGTACCACCCCCACGTGCGCGAGGACATCCAGCAGGACCTGGGGCTCTACGGGAACCTGCTGGTCATGCCGACGGTCCCGGACTACTACGGCCCCGCGCACCGGGAGGAGCTGCTCGTGCTCGACGACATCCTCGTCGACGAGCAGGGGCTCGTCCCCTGGGGCGAAGAGGCGCCGACGCACGCCCTCATGGGGCGTTTCGGCACGGTGATGCTGACCAACGGAGTCGACGACCATCGCATCGAGGCGCGCGCCGGGGAGGTGGTCCGCTTCTACCTGACCAACGTCGCCAACACCCGCACCTTCAACGTCCGCTTCGGGAGCGCGCGCGTGAAGCTGATCGCTTCCGACATCGGCAAGTTCGAACGGGAGACCTGGGTGGAGAGCGTGGTCATCGCCCCGGCCGAGCGCTACGTGGCGGACGTGCGGTTCCCGGAGGCCGGGGAGGTCGGCATCACGAACGCGATCCAGGCGGTGAACCACTTTCGGGGCACCTTCTACCCCCGCGAGGACACGCTTGCGGTGGTGCGCGTCGGCGGTCCCGTCGTCGTCGACGAGGTCGCGCGAGCCTTCGGCGCACTGCGCGAGAACGCGGACATGGCCGCGGACGTCGAGCCCTTCCGCGCCCTGCTGGGCAAGCCGGTGGACCACGAGTTGACGACCACGGTTCGGGTGCGCGGGCTTCCCCTGCCCATCGTGGCGTCGATGGAGGCCGACACCTTCTACGTTCCGCCGGTCGAGTGGAACGACGGCATGCCGATGATGAACTGGCTCTCGACCGGCGCCCAGGTGACCTGGATCCTGCGGGAGACGGCCAGCGGGCGCGAGAACGGCGACATCCGCTGGCGCTTCCGCGTGGGCGACGTGGTCAAGATCCGGGTGTTCAACGATCCCGAGTCCTTCCATCCGATGAATCATCCCATCCACATCCACGGCCAGCGCTTCCTGGTGGTCGAGCGCGACGGCGTGCCCAACGCCAACCTGGTGTGGAAGGACACCGCCATCCTGCCGGTCGGATCGACCATGGACTTGCTCGTGGAGATGTCGAACCCGGGGTCGTGGATGTTGCACTGTCACATCGCGGAGCATCTGCACGCGGGCATGATGTTCGTCTTCGAAGTCGAGGAGGAGTAGTGCGGGCGGGATCGACGCGCGCCGCGTTCGCCGCCGTCGCGCTTCTGGCCCTCGGATGCGCGGGGCCGCGCGCCTCTCCGTTTCCGGGACCCGCGCCCGCCCGCAGCGTTCCGGCGGCGGAGCCCCCGCCGACCGGGGAGAGCGCGGCGGCCCCCTCCCCGACCGGAGTTCGGACGGCGGTCTACACCGAGGAACAGGCCCGCCGCGGGCAGAACGCGTTTCGGCGAGTATGCTCGGAGTGCCACTACGCGAGCGAGTTCAAGGGCCCCGTGTTCACGGACGCGTGGGCGCGCCGCACCGCGCGCGACCTCTACCGGGAACTGCGCCGAACCATGCCCGACGACAACCCGGGCGGGCTGCCGCGCCAGACCTACGTGGACGTGATGGCCTACCTTCTGGAGTTGAACGGCTACCCCGCCGGTTCCGACGAGCTTCCCCCCGACGACGAGATCCTGAGTCGCGTCCGCCTGACGCCTCCGAAGGGGCCCGGCCCCGAACGTTGACCCGCCGTCCCCGGATGCGGTAGACTTGTCGGCCGTCGGACCTTCGTTGCGCAAGCGAACGGGGGGCCGCATCGCGGACCCGGAGTTTTTCGGAGCATCGAGGGAATGAAAGAAGGCATTCACCCGGAGTACCGCCCGGTGGTGTTCCAGGACGCGTCCAACGGGTACGCGTTCCTGACCCGGTCGACCGTCAAGAGCGACAGGACCATCGCGTGGGAAGACGGCAACGAGTATCCCCTGGTCATCCTGGAGATATCGAGTTCGTCGCACCCGTTCTACACGGGCACCCAGCGCATGGTGGACACCGCGGGCCGGGTCGAGCGTTTCCAGCGGCGCTACGCGCGCCGGCCGCGCGGGAAGTCCGGCGCCGGCGGGACGGACGCGGAGGTGTCGGCCGGTCGATGACGGAGGACACGATCTTCTCCCGAATCGTCCGGCGGGAGATCCCGGCCGACATCGTCCATCAGGACGATTTGGTGACCGCGTTTCGCGACGTCGCGCCGGCGGCGCCCACGCATGTGCTGGTGGTGCCCAACCGCGTCGTCCCCAGCGCGCGCGATGTGGACGAGGGCGACGAGCCGGTGCTGGGCCGCATGTTCGCGGTGGCGGCGCGCGTCGCCCGGGAACAGGGCATCGCGGAGGCCGGATACCGCCTGATCGTAAACTGCGGCGCCGACGGGGGCCAAGAGGTCCGGCACCTCCACATGCACTTGATCGGGGGGCGGCCGCTGGGGCCGATGCTCGTCGGTCCGCGGGGCACGGCTCCCCGCAGTGAGGACGCGGGCCTGGAGCGCCGGTCCGGCGACGCGTAGCTTTCGACCTCCCGCGCACGCGAGAGGAGACCCCAAGGAAGGCGGCAAAGTGGCGAAACGAGGCAAGATCGAACAGAACCGCAAGCGTGCGGAGCTGATCCAGCGCTATGCGGAACGCCGACGCGAGCTTCGGCGCGTCATCGCGAACCCCGAACGGTCGACGGATGAGAAGCGCGAAGCCCAATGGGCGTTGCGCAAGTTGCCGCGCGATTCCAGCGCCACCCGGCACCGGAACCGTTGCGGCACGACGGGACGGCCGCGCGGCCACATCCAGAAGTTCGGCCTTTCCCGCATCGCGTTCCGCGAGTGGTCCTTGGAAGGGAAGATCCCCGGGGTCCGCAAGTCCAGCTGGTAGAGCCCGTTTCGGGCAGGTAGCGGCGTTGTCCTCCCACGCCGTCGTCGTCGACGAACTCGGCGTCCACGTTTCGGTGGCCGGCGGGGTCGAGCGCGCGCCCGGCCGCGCGCGGGACGTTGCCGCGCTCAACCTGCAGCTCTTCACCAAGCAACCGAGTCGCTGGGCCGAGCCCACGCTGACGGACGAGCGGATCCGCGCCTTCCGGGAATCGCGCGTTGCGGCCGGAATCCGGTGCGCTGCGGCGCACGACTCCTACCTCGTCAATCTGGCGTCTCCCGACCGGGAGCTTCGGCGCCGGTCCTTGGCCGGATTTCGGGCGGAGCTGGCACGGGGCCGCGCCTTGGGCCTGGATTTTCTGGTCACGCACCCGGGCAACGCCACCGACGGCGACGTCGCGAGCGGAATCGCCCGCAACGCCGAAGCGCTGACGGAGGCGCTGGAGGCGTGTCCCGACGGACCCCGCGTCCTGCTCGAGTTGACCGCCGGGGCGGGCACCTCGGTCGGGGGCCGATTCGAGCGTCTGGCCGCCATCCGCTCGGGTGTGGGCGCGCCGTTCGACCGGCGCGTCGGCATCTGCGTCGACACCTGCCACGCATTCTCGGCCGGGTACGATCTGGTCGACGACTACGACGGCGTCTGGCGCGCCTACGACGGCGAGCTGGGCTTGGCGTCGCTCGAGCTTCTTCACCTGAACGACTCCAGGCACCCTTTCGCCTCCCGCCGCGACCGACACGAAATGATCGGCGAAGGGACGCTGGGAGAGGCCCCCTTCCGCCGCATCATGAGGGACGCCCGCCTCCGCGACGTGCCCAAGCTGCTGGAGACGCCCGCAGGCGGCGACAAGACGTCGAGCGACCGGCGCAACTTGGCGTTGTTGCGTTCCTACCGGGATGCTCTGGAACGCGCGTGAGGGTGGGGCTCGGGGTGCTAGTGCTAGCCCTCGGTTTGCCGGGCGCGGCCGCCGCGCCGGGAGCAGCCCAGGCCTCGGTCGCGGTGGAGGTGCGGGCGGGCGTAGCGTACTCGACGCCCTTCGTGCGCGGAGTCGCCCTGGTGCCCGCCGAGTTCGAGGCGACGGTGCGCGACTTGGAGATGGGTCCCGCCCTCGCCCCGTTCGCGGAGTTGGCCCTGGCGGTTCGACCCGAGCCGCCCCTGGCGTTCGAGGTGCGCGCCGGGACGAGCGTCGTCCGGGTGATGGGCAGGAGCGGGGGCTACGTTTGGTCGGCCGGCCGTGCGACCGTCGTCCACGTCCTCGGCGGAGTCCGGGTTCCGCTCCCGTTCCGGGAGCTGGACGTGCGCGTCGGGGCGGGCAAGACGCTGTACCTGAGCGGCGACGTGAACTTGCTCGAGGGGAGCGAACGCACCGGCGTGCTTCTCGCCGCGGGAGTCGGATATCGTCTTCCCGGTCCCTTGCCGTGGATCGGGATGGTCGAGGGACACCGGCACGAGTTCGATCCGGACCCGCTGGCGGAGGCCGGGGTCGGGGCGGGCGCGGTGACGCGGTTCCTGGTCCATCTGGCGGTGCCCGTTCGGGGGTGGGATCCGTGAGCGCGCGGCGAGACGCTTTTCCGAAGCGGCGTGCGGTCGTCGCGTGCATGGTGTTTGCCCTGGCGTGCGAGAGCCCGACTCTTCCGGGCCTCCCGGGGCCCTACGACTTTCGACTGGTCGTTCACGGCGCCGACGGTCGCGCGGACGCCCGCACCTTCCGCTGGGAGCGGGGCGAAACGGTGCCGGTCTACCTGGGCGAGGAACCGGAAAACGCTGCCGGACTGCGCCGGGCCTTCCTGCGCGCCGCTCGGGCGTGGCGTGCGGTCGCCGTGTTCGGCGAAGTTCGGTTGCGGGAGGCCGTCGATCTGGACGAAGCGCGGGCGGTGTTGCGCTGGCACGATGCGCCGGGCGTTCTTTCGGTGCCTGTGGGGTGTCTTGGACCGGTGACGGGCGCGGCGTCCACCCTCGGGTGCCTGAACGATTCCCGGAGGGCGCTGCGTAGCTGGCCGCGCCGGGATGGAGAGGCGTCGCGGGTGATCTACCGCGTGGTCGTCCGCCGAACCGGGGACCAGGAGTTGCTCGAGCGGCTGGTGTTGCACGAGATGGGGCATGTGCTGGGCATTCTGAGTCATTCGCCGGATTCGTCCGACGTCATGTGGGCGGGCCCCGACCTGCCGTCGGCGCCCAGCGCGAGAGACCGCAGCACGCTTCGGTCGCTCTACATGACTCCTGTGGACCTTCCTGTGGATCTTGCGGCCGTGCGCGCGCCTTCTGGGAGCTGAAGGTCGGCCGGGACGGAGAGGGCCTCGGAAATCTGAGGGGAGGGCCTCAGATTTCTGAGGTTTCCTCGGATTTCCGAGGCTTCAAGGCACGGAGATGGAGCCACAACCTGTTTATATGCAAGCATTTGCAGAATATTGCCGTTTTCGGCACGGGGTTTGCATAGGAATGCCGTCGTCGAGTCACGCTACACACAGGGGACACGCGCTACGACATGAGCGTCGAACACCTGTACCGGGTCCGCGGGGTCGCGGCCCGGGAGAACGCGGGCCGCGACGCCCGCGACTCGAACCGGCCGGAGTCGCCGTCGGCGCGCGGAGGCGCGCGGGCGCGAGCCTTGCCGGAGGGCGCGCGAGTCCGTAGGCTCGCGGGGAGGCCAGCCCGCCAGCCCGCCAGCCCGCCAGCCCGCCAGCCCGCCAGCCCGCCAGCCCGCCAGCCCGCCAGCCCGCCAGCCCGGTTCAGTAAAGGCGGGGCTCCCCGCACTCTTTCGCGGGGTTCTTCTCGGGGGTCGCGGGGCTTCTTCCTCTTCCGGATCCGGAAGTTTCCGGCTACGCCTTCGCCTGCGAAGGCGGGCCGCAACCCGTCGTATCCGTGCGTCCGTTCGGCGCGTGGCGCCACGTTCTCCGTCGCGGATTCCTCGCGAGCCGACGCCCGGCGCGTCGGCGGAGTTTCCGTCCACTGCGGTTTTCGATCTCCGCGCACGCGCTTGGCCCTAGGCGCGCGCCGCGCAACGCTTTCGTGCGTCGGCACGGGCCCGGGTCTTCCGGGCGTCGGTCGGCGCATGTCCCCGGGGGGCGGCCGTCGCAGGGTGCGGCGGCGCTGCGACCCTCCGATTCACCCTTCGCAAGGGAAGGTACCATGAACAGACTCAAGCTCTTGACCACGGCAACGCTGGCGTCGCTCGTCCTCGCGGCGTGCGACGAGGGTTCCCCGCCGCCGGTGGATCCGCCGCCCCCGCCGACGCCGGTGGGCACGATCTCGGGCACGGTGACGATCGAGGGGACGGCGGCCGCGGGGGTGACGGCGACGCTGTCGTCGGGCGCGAGCGCGACGACGGGCGCGGGCGGCGACTTCTCGTTCTCGGGAGTGGAGGCGGGGACGTACACGGTGACGATCTCGGGCTACCCGGAGGACGCGACGTTCGCGCAGGCGACGCAGTCGGCGACGATCGCGACGGACGGGGAGAACGTGCGGTTGAGTTTCGCGGGGGAGTACGTGCGTTCGTCGGCGGTGGTGGGAGCGGTGGTGGCGTCGGACGCGGCGATGAGCGGAGGGGACGGGCAGCCGGAGACGCTGTCGGGGGTGACGGTGACGTTGGGCGGGGAGCACGCGATGGGCGAGACGGCGCGGACGGGTATGGACGGCGGGTTCGCGTTCACGGGGCTTCGCGCGGGTAGGTACACGGTGGAGATCTCGGGCTACCCGGAGGACGTGACGTTCGAGACGAAGGCGATGGAGGTGGAGGTGGAGGCGGGCGAGGTTGGGAACGCGGACTTCACGGGCCACTACGTGCGCACGTCGGCGGTGGAGGGTCGTGTGGCGATCGAGGGCGAGGGGTTGGCGGGGGTGACGGTGACGCTGTCGGGCGGTCCTGCGGAGGAGAGCCGCAGGGCGACGACGGACGCGGACGGGATGTACCGGTTCGGGGAACTGCGCGCGGGCGCGTACGAGGTGAGCATCGCGGGCGGGTTCGAGGCGGAAGACTACGAGTTCGCGTCGACGTCGCGGGACGTGAGCGTGGAGATGGACGAGACGGCGACGGTGTCGTTCACGGGGGTGTTGCTGCGGACGTCGGGGATCAGCGGTCGGGTGAGCGTGGAGGGGATGGGATTGAGCGGGGTCGAGGTGACGCTGTCGGGGGCGGACGAGGAGCGAACGGAGACGACGGACGCGAGCGGGCAGTACGCGTTCACGGGGTTGGCGGCGGGGGACTACGCGGTGTCGATCGGGGTGGAGGGCGAGGCGTACGTGTTCGGGACGACGAGCATGGACGTGACGGTGGCGGACGACGAGTCGAAGATCGTGAACTTCGAGGGGGAGCACGCGACGACGGCGAGCGTGTCGGGGATGGCGTACGTGGACGAGGGAACGAAGAACGACATGTTCGACGAGGGGGAGCATGCGCTGATGCGAGCGGGGATCCCGGTGGCGCTGGTGGGCCCTGGGGTGAACGAGCAGCGCTTGGGCGCGACGGACGAGGAGGGCGGGTTCTCGTTCGAGGGTCTGAAGGCGGGCTCGTACCAGCTGGTGGTGCTGATCGACGCGGATGCGTCGGCGATGCTGGCGAAGCACGACGTGGCGTACGGGGGTCCGTCGACGGGCTACGTGGTGGAGTTGGGAGTCGGGGAGGCGGCGACGCGGTCGTTGCCGTTCGACATAACGCACACGACGGTGGACTTCGAGGTGAAGTTGAAGAGCGGGGAGGCGCTGGGGGACGCGTTGCCGGACGCGAAGGTGAGCCTGTACGCGGACATGGGCGGGGAGAACATGTCGGGGAGCGGCGTGACGGACGACGAGGGCATGGCGTCGATCCGTGTGGCGCGCGCGGGCACGACGGGCCACACGGTGTACGCGACGGTCGTTGCGGACGGCTACAGCGTGGACATGGAAGCGGGCAAGCAGGCGGTGAAGTGGGATCCTCAGGAGTGGAGGGTGTCGGCGAAGAACGTGGCCGACGTGGTGAACATGAAGGTGGACGTGTCGGTGAGCGGGAAGACGGTGAAGACGGAGTTGGGCGGGGGCGTGGCGTTGGGCGGCTGGGCGATCGGCGTGACGTCGGGGGAGGAGACGGTGGAGGGCGCGCCGAAGAAGCTGGACGAGGAGGGCATGGCGAAGCTGGAGACGACGGCGGAGTCGGTGCCGACGACCTACGCGTTCATGCTGGCGAAGGACCAGGAGGACGAGTTGGACGGTGGGGAGAAGTACGAGTCGGAGGCTGTGGAGTACACGCACACGGGTCTGAAGCTGGCGGGCGAGACGATGGAAGCGGGGACGCTCGAGGCGAGCTACGCGACGCAGACGTTGAAGGTGTACGTGCACCACGAGAAGGATCAGGTGGAGGGGTACACGGGGAACGTGCTGGGCGGGGACGAGCGGGCGAAGACGGGGTACGTGGACGTGTCGCTGCGCTACATGAGCGGAACGGGCCGGTCGCGCTCGTTCACGAAGGAGGAGTGGGATTCGAAGCACATGAGCGAGAAGGACGGGGTGGTGACGTTCCTGCACGTGCCGACGGACTACGACGTGGTGGTTCGCGCGAACGAGAGCGCGGCGGGTACGACGGCGGGGATCAAGTTGTTGGAACCGGACGAGCTCGAGGCGTACCGGGACGCGGAGGCGAACGGGCTGATGGGCGGAGCGTTCGGGTCGGAGGGCGGATTCGGGCACACGGTCTCGCTGTGTCCGTTGCAGGAGACGCTTCCTCAGGACCACGACGAGTGCGCGTCGTTCGCGTACGTGACGACGCATTCGGTGAAGGGCGAGGTGTGGCGCAAGAGCGTGACGGCGGCGAGTTCGGGGGACGGGTTCTCGACGGACACGATGAACCGGAAGAACCCGGGGGTGACGGTGGACCTGACGCCGGTCGAGGGGAAGAACCTGGCGGGCGAGGCGAAGACGTTCGCGGCGCTGGCGAAGGACGTGGCGACGACGAAGACGGTGGACGAGACGTACCAGTTCGATTTCGGGAAGCTGGCGGCGGGCGCGTACGAAGCGAAGGCGTCGGCGGGCTGGCGGGTGCGCAAGAAGGGTGGCATGGAGCTGGGCACTGCGTTGAGCCCGCTGAGCGGAGCGGTGGAGCTGGAGGTGACGCCGTCGACGGGTACGGTGTACGGGCGGGTGAAGGGGAGCGACGGGTTCCCGATCGACAGCGCGACGGTGACGGCGAACGGGAAGACGGCGATGACGGACCTGTACGGACGCTACGTGATCGCGGGGGTGTCCTCGGCGTCGCGGAGCGCGATGACGAACAAGTTCTTCGTGAAGGCGACGAAGGGCGCGACGACGACGAAGGACTCGGTGCGGGCGTTCGTGGCGAACGGACTGGAGATGGTGGACATCGCGTTCGGGGGCACGGCCTCGAAGGCGACGGTGAGCGGGAAGGTGACGGCGTCGGGGAGCGGCGCGGCGGTGGCGGGCGCGGAGATCCAGGTGCAGTACAGCGGCGAAACCAAGTGGGTGGCGCCGGAGAACAAGGCGTCGAACGGGAAGCTGGTGACGGGCGCGGACGGGAGCTACATGGCGGAGGTGAAGGGCCAGGACGTGGGCGGGACGGCGATGGTGCGCGCAATGAAGAAGGGCATGAGCTTCGCGCCGGAGTCGATCACGGTGCCGGCGCACACGGGCGCGGCGATCTCGGGGATCAACTTCACGGGCTTCGTGAACGCGACGATCACCGGCCGGGTGAAGGATTCCAACGACGGGTTCAGCGGTCCGGTGTTGGCGGGCTTCAAGATCACGGTGACGAAGGCGGGCGAATCGACCGCGACGGACTCGATGACGACCGGAGAGACGGGTGTGTTCACGTTCAACGTGCCGTTCGGCGCCTACGACGTCGCGGTGTCGAAGAACAGGTGGGGCTTCGTGTATCCGAACGGAAGCCAGCGCGTGTCGGTGGCGCCCGGAGAGAGCAAGGACTACGGAACGATCGACGCGCGCACCTGGGTGCTACGGAACGTGAGCGTGGAGCGCGGACCGGGGGTGGTGGACAGCGTCGCCAACTCGGTCGGGGATTCCGTCGCCGTCCACAAGGACAGCGCGAAGGTCCTGTTCCGGTACACCAACTTCACTGTCGCCGAGACCGGCGTCCTCACCACGGCCCAATGGGGGCTTCCTACGGGGAGCGTCCCCCCGGTGGGCTACGAGTTCTGGTATCGGGCCGCGGACGGCAACTGGCGGTTCATGTGGCATAGCGAGAATCCGCCCGGCGACACCGTCACGACCTCGAACTACGGGAGGATGATGCGGGCCTGCTCGGACCCGGGCGTTTCCTCTAGACTTTGCGCGACCGGCCGCGTGGTGCCCGACGACACGTTCAGCGTCCGGGTGATTTCGAAAATAGGGACGACCTCCGGCGGTAGGGGCACGTTACTGGACGCCGACACGCTGGTCCTGACGGTGCCGGCGCTGGATCCGGTGGCGAAGTCGATCAAGGCGCGTCGCAGCGCGGACAACGACACGATCCAGCTCGACTGGGTGGCGACGACGAACGAGAGGTCGCATCAGCGGATCGTCTGGCAGTTGGCCGTGGCGGGCCAGGGCGGCGCGAAGCTGACTCTGTATCACCAAGCCAGAGGCACGAGCATCTGGGACGGGAGACAGTTGCTGGTGCAGGGCGTCAAGGAGACCACGGACTTCGCCAACTTCCAAACGGAGAGCGGCGGCGCGGTGAGTCTCACGGCGGCGGATCTCCAGGGGGAGATCGTCATGTGGATCGAAGCCAGACAGAGCGGCGATCCCACTCCGTGGAAGATGGGTCCCAAGGTCACGATTGCGGCCGTGAGCTCGGGGAGCGGATAGGGTAGACCGCTCCGGCTCCGTCGACCGGCAGTCGACCGGTCGGCGGGGTCGCGGGCCCCTCCGAACGTCGGCCCCCCGTCCGGGATCCTTCCGGGCGGGGGGCCGACGCATTTGCATCCACTCCGGTGATCGAAACTCCTGGTGGCCGGGAATCTCGCTCGAGTATCTCGGGCGACCGACGGCCCGGGAAGATCGGCGCGTGCCGACGCGGGCCCGGTTGTCGCTGTCGCAACGCTACGTCGTTGCCGTTTGAAAGCCACCTCATCGTTCGGGCGCTCCCGCCGTTAGAGTTAGACGAGATTGGGGAGGACCGACGCCGCGACGACAAGCGACGGCTCGGAACTCATTCGCCGATCCGGTCCGCGCGTCCTGCGTCCAAGCGGTCCTCCCGGCTCCATCCGTCGGAATTCGCCGGGTGGTTGGCCCGGGAAGAAGGTCGGTCGCCTTCTCGATGAGCGCTTTGCCAAGCTCTTTATCGGACTTCGTGAAGTCGTTGGCGATATTTGATTTAGACCCGCGTCCGGCGGACGAAGCGGTAGGTTTCGGCGCAGCCGTCGGCCGTCACGCCGCCCCCGGCGGCGCCGTTCGGGAGGTTGCGGATCCGGCCGAGGCTGCAGATCCGTTCGGTACCGAGCGACAGGATCGTGCTCCATGATCGCAGCGTCTCGGATCGAGGCTGAGGCTAGACTCCCGTTGGCAACCGCCTTTTCGTTCAGGCTCGTTTGCCGTTTTGGGCAAGGCTTGCGTGTTGGACAAACGCATCCGAGGATGCTACATTGCCTGCTTGTCTGGGGGGGTAGCGATAATTGAGCCAACACAATGAAGTCGGGACTGGCTCTTGCGGCGGACGCAATGCCCCTGTCCAGGGGACCGCGGAATCCGCGAGGAGGTCGCCAAGGATTCGTACCCGGGCTTCGAACATCCGCCCTCCGCGGGAGGCTGGCATCCGCTGGGATGCCAGCCTCCCGGTTTTTTTGCCCATCGGCTCCGCGTTCGCGAGGGGGAAGGAAAGATGCCACGGGTAAGGATCACGCGCAGGGTCCATTTCTGCGCAGCCCACCGGATACACCGGAGCGACTGGTCCGACGAACGCAACCGGGAGGTGTTCCGCAGCTGCGCCAACCCCAACTGGCACGGCCACAACTACGAGCTGGACGTGACCGTTGAGGGGCCGGTCGATCCTGAAACGGGGTACGTGATGGATCTGAAGCGGTTGCGCGATCTGGTCGGGGAGCGGGTGGTCGACCAAGTGGACCACGCCAATCTGAACGTGGACGTGGATTGGCTGGCCGGCGCGATTCCCACGACGGAGAACGTCGTGGTGGCGATGTGGCACAGGCTACGCACACGCATGCCACCGGATGTGGAACTGGTGAAGCTGGTCCTGTGGGAGACGCCGAGGAACCGGGCGGAGTACGCGGGTGGATAGCCGGAAGGCGGGGCTCCTGCGGGGGAGCGGCCCGGACTCGGGAGAGACGTCCGGATCGCGCCCGCTGGCGGAAGCCTCGTTCGAGGATCTGGTCGAGGAGTTCGTTCGCCGAATCGGCGAGGATCCGGACAGGCCGGGGCTGGCGCGGACGCCGCAGCGGGTAGCGCGCGCGTGGGAGCTGTTCACCAGCGGATACGCGCAGTCGCCCGAAGACGTGATGGCCGGAGCGCTTTTCCGGGAGAGCCACCGGAACATGGTGCTGGTGCGCAACATCGAGATGTATTCCCTGTGCGAGCACCACCTGTTGCCCTTCTTCGGCAAGGTCCACGTCGCCTACATCCCCGACGGACGCATCGTCGGGCTGTCCAAGACGGCGCGGATCGTCAACGTCTTCGCCCGCCGACTCCAGGTGCAGGAACGGCTGACCGAGCAGATCGCCCAAGGGCTTTGGGATGTCGTGCGCCCGCAGGGGGTGGGCGTCATCGTCGAGGCGCACCACCTGTGCATGATGATGCGGGGCGTCGAGCAACAGAACTCCTCGACGTTCACCTCCGCGATGCGGGGGTCGTTCCTGGAGGATCCCCGCACGCGCGACGAGTTTCTCGCCCTGGCGCTGAATTCCCGCACGCCGGACTGAGCGGATCCATGGACGATTCCCTCGAGCGGTTCGGCAGGCGAAGGCGGGAGCCCATGGAGAATCCGCGCGGGCCGGGCGGGCTGACCGGACGCGCCGCGCTGGTGACGGGCGCGACCAGCGGAATCGGCGCCGCCTGCGCGCGCGTCTTGGCCTCCGCCGGGGCGGAGATCTTCGCGGTGGCGCGGCGTCGCGGCCCGCTCGCCCGCATCGCGGCCGAGATCGGCGGACACGCCCTCCCGACGGACCTCTCGGACGGCCGCCGGGTGGAAGCCATGGCGGCGGAGATGTCGGCCCTCCGGGAGGATGCCCCCGACATCCTCGTCCATGCGGCGGGTGCGTTCTCCCTCGCCCCGCTTCACCGGACCGCCGTGGAGGACCTGGACCGAAGCTGGAGCGTGAACCTGAGAAGTGCCTTTCTTCTGATCCGGGCCTTCCTCCCCGGAATGCTGCGTCGGCGACGGGGCCACGTCGTGACGGTGGGATCGGTGGCGGGGCGCAGAGCCTTTTCCGGCAACGGCGCCTACTCCGCCTCCAAGTTCGGGTTGCGCGGCATGCACGAGGTGCTGCGCGAGGAGACCAGCGGGACGGGGGTGCGGGTCTCGCTGGTCGAGCCGGGCGCGTGCGACACGCCGATTTGGGACTCCATCGATCCGGATCGCCACCCCGGGCTCCCCGAGCGCGAGGCCATGCTCGAGGCGGAACAGGTCGCCCATGCCGTCCTGTTTCTGGTCGGGCGACCCGAAACGGTTCAGATTCCGCTGTTGCAGATCGAGCGCGCGTGAGCCGGGCGTTCCCCCCCCCTCCGCTCCCCGCTCCGCCGTCGGGGTCGTGAATCCCGATCTCGTCGAGCTCTTGGCCTGTCCCCGGTGCGGTCCTGGACGGAGTCTGGTGCTGCGCGCGGACCGGGTGGCGGAGGAAAGGGTGCGCGCAGGATTTTTGGGCTGCTCCAACTGCCGCACCCTCTACCCCGTCGAGCGGGGCGTCGCGGATTTTCGATCCCCCCCGCACTCCCGCTCCCGCAGGCGGGATCGGGAAACTCCTCGGTCGACCCCAGGGGACGCCTCCGAGAACGAGGTGTTGCGCTTGGCCGCGCTGATCGGGGTGGCCCGGGGGCCGGCGCTGATCGCGGTCGCGGGCGACTTGGCGAGCCGCGCCTCCGGACTTTTCGCCCTGTTGCCGGATGTGGAGGTCGCCGCGCTCGGTCCTCGATTCGATTTCGCGCCTCCTCCGGGTCCGAGCCATTTCCTGGTCTCCGAACGGTTGCCTCTGCGCGACGAGGCGTTGGCCGGGATCGCGCTCGCCGGTCCGTGGGCCGAGTCTCTCCTGGACGAAGCTTCGCGCATCGTGGCCAGCTCCGGGCGCGTCGTCCTCCTCTCCGGATCTCCCGAAGGCGAGCAGGCTTTTCGCCGCCACGGCCTTGCGGTGCTGGCGAGCGAATTCGGGGCGGTGGTGGGACGCCCCGCCTAAGCCGAACTTCGAGCGTACGAGCAAGGGCAACCAACTGTGACGGTGTGATTCAAGCACGAATCCAGGGTGCACGCCACTGGGTACGGGTTGTGGGCGGACGCCGAGCGGGGGAAGGTTCGGCCTGAAGCGGGAAAGCGGGGTGGGACCGCCGCGGCACCCCCCGCCAACACCTCCGAACGCCGCCACCGCCCACGACGTCGCCCTGATCGCCGAGGTTTTCGGCCAGCGTTCCGAGCCCGCCGCCAAGGTCTTGTCGGCGCGCATGTTCCGCATCTACTGTTTCGAGCGGCTCGCCGACATCTCCGACGGCCGCATCCACGACGTCCGCAAGCGACGCCTGCCGAGGGACGAGGCCACGCCCGTGCCGATTCGCCGCCCGCCGCGAGTCCCGATCCGACGGCAAAGCCCGGTTGCCTGCGCGTCGCGTCGACGCCCAGCACGGGACGGCGAGAAGGACATATCGTCGTCGACGAGATTCGGCGTTGCCTCCCGCTTCGGCTGAGAATAGCTTTCGGGTGCGCGTGGGTACGCATTCCCGCTTCTCCCCTCCCCCGCAACGACGTACGCCATGGGCTGGATCAAGGGTCTGTTCGGGCGCTCCGGCCAGGACAAGACGGACTATCACGAGGAGGCGCGCGCCCTCGTCGAGGAGGGCAGATTCCAGGACGCGCTGAACTCCTTCAACTTCGCCCTGAAAGAGTCTCCGGGAGATCCGGTCATCCTGCAGGAGATCGCCATGGTCTACACCCGGATCGGGATGTCGGACGAGGCGGCGAAGACCTACCGCCACGTTTTGCGCAAGCACCCCGATACGGCCGGGGCGCACTACGGGCTCGGGTTCCTGCTGCGCCGCGCCGGGCAGAAGGAAGCGGCCGCCGACCACCTGAGCACCTTTCTGGCGAATCTTCCCGAGGGGCCCGAGTACGAGCAGCACATCTCCCACGCACGCAGCACGCTGGCCACCCTGAAGCGTGAATTGCGGCAGGAGTCCGGCGATGGGAAGGGATAGGAGGGTCCGCCTCTCCTGGCTGGGTTCCGGACGGGCCTACGAAGGGCGGTCGGAAGACGGGGGCCCGACCCTGACCGTGGACGGCGACGGCGCGCTCGGCCCGTCCCCGATGGACACGCTGTTGCTGGGCGTCGCCGCCTGCATGGGGATCGACATCGAGGAGATTCTGCGCAAGGGTCGGGTGCCGCTGGAAAAGCTGGATTTCACCGTCTTCGGCGCGCGCGCCGAAGATCATCCGCGCCGCTACATCCGGATCGACATGGACGTTTCGGTTTCCGGGCCCCGGCCCGGGGACGCCGCGCGGGTCGAGCGCGCGGTGGAGCTGTCGCGCGGCAAGTATTGCAGCGCGCTCAATTCGTTGCGCGCCGACGTCCGGGTCGCGGTCCGCGTCCGGAATCGGGCCGGGGACTCCGTTCCCCCGTCTCCGTGACCTCCTCCGCCACGCTCACGGACCTGTTCCTCGAGGCGGTGGACCGCTTCGGGAACGCAACCGCGTTGAGGGCTCCGGGCGCCGACGCGACTTGGTCGCGCATCTCCTACGACGAAGTGTTCCGGACCGCGCGCGCGGCGGCCGGCGGGTTGCGGTCGTTGGGAATCGGACGCGGCGAGATCGCGGCCATCCTTTCCGCCAACCGCCCCGAGTGGGCGTTCGCCGACTACGCCTGCCTGTGCTCGGGGGTTCGGGACGTCCCCGTCTATCCGAGCCTGACCGCGTCCCAGATCGCCTACGTTCTGCGCGACTCGGGCGCCCGAGCGGTCTTCGCCGAGGACCTCGTCCAGCTGGACAAGCTTACGGAGATCCGGGACCGGTGTCCTCGGCTCCGCCACATCGTCGTCTTCGATTCCCCGAGCGATCCCGGTGACGGGGCGATGGCGTGGAGCGATTTCCTGCGGCTCGACCCGGACGCTTTGGACGACGACGCGTTCCGAGAGGCGGCGCGCGCGGCCCGACCCGAGGACGTGGCCACCGTTCTCTACACCTCGGGCACGACCGGGAATCCCAAGGGCGTGCTGCTCACCCACGCCAACATCGGCTCCAACGTGCTCGCGTGTCGGCCGCTGCTCGACGTTTCCGACACCGACGCGACGCTCAGCTTCCTGCCGCTCTCGCACGTCTTCCAGCGCATGGTGGACTACCTCTTCTTCAGCGTGGGGTGCACCATCGCCTACGCCCGCGACATGACCACCGTGGCGGAGGACCTGAAGATCGTCCGCCCCACCGTGGTCGCCTCGGTTCCCCGGCTCTACGAACGGGTTCACGACGCGGTGACCGGCGCCCGGGGGATCAAGGGTCTGTTGGCGGGGTGGGCGACGTCCGCGGCGCTCGCCCACGCCGACGCGGTGCTGGAAGGCCGAACTCCGGGGCGGTGGACGCGCGCCCGGAAGCGGCTGGCCGACGCGCTGGTCTTCCGCAGGTTGCGCGCGCGGGTCGGGGGGCGGCTGCGCTTCTTCGTGAGCGGCGGAGCGCCCCTCTCGCCGGACGTCAACCGGTTCTTCTTCGCCGCAGGGCTTCGGATTCTGGAGGGGTACGGGCTCACCGAAACCAGCCCGGTCACCCATGTGAACACCTTCGAGAACTTCCGCATCGGCACGGTGGGCAAAGCGGTTCCGGGCACCGAGGCCCGCGTCGCCTCCGACGGAGAGCTCCACGTCCGCGGGCCTCAGGTCATGAAGGGGTACTTCAACCGACCCGAAGCCACCGCCGAGGCCGTCGACGAGAACGGCTGGTTCAGGACCGGCGACGTCGGCGAGATCGACGCCGACGGATTCCTCCGCATCACCGACCGCAAGAAGGACATCATCGTGACCTCGGGCGGCAAGAACATCGCGCCCCAGCCGATCGAGAATCTCCTCAAGCTCGATCCGTACATCGAGCAGGCGGTCATGGTGGGCGACCGGCGCAGCTTCCCGTCCCTTCTCGTGGTGCCCGACTTCGAGCGACTGAATCCGTGGGCCGCCGCCGCCGGAATCGACGCCTCCGATCCGCTGGCGTTGCTCCGAGACGCGCGTTGCCAAGAGTTTCTGGGGAGCAGGATCAGGGCGTCGCTGACCGGGTTGGCCAGCTTCGAGACGCCCAAGAAGGCCGTCTTTCTCGCAACCGCTTTCACGATCGAGGACGGGACCCTGACGCCCACCCAGAAGGTCCGACGGAAGAGCGTGGAGGAGCGCCACGGCGCGCTCGTCGAATCGCTGTACGACGAGGCCAACGCCGACCGCGACTGGTTCGCGGCATGAGCGGGCCGTCGGCGGAGCCGCGGGAGCCGGGGGTGTCCGACGGACACCGGGTCGTCCTCATCTCGGCCCCCGGAGCCCGGACCGGTCTCCGTCTCGCGCGCGTTCTGGTCGAGGAGCGTCTGGCGGCCTGCGGGAGCGTGGTGCCGACGGCGACCTCGGTGTTCCGTTGGCGGGGCGTCGTGAAGGAGGAGCGGGAGGCGCTGGTGGTGCTAAAGACGACCGCCGACCGGGTCGAGCCGCTCGCGCGGCGGGCGCGCGGACTCCATCCCTACGAGGTCCCCGAGATCCTCGCGCTTCCCGTTTCGGGCGGCGATCCCGGGTACTTGGACTGGGTGCGCGGGGAGACGCGCGCGGCACCGGACGCCGACGCCGAGGGAGCCTGAATGGACAGTCCCCCCCGGCGGGGACCATATTGGGACCGACGCCGGGGGCTTCGCCTGCGGCACAGGCCGTCGAAACGACAAACTGCGCGCGCGAGGAAACCGCGCGAAGAGGGAACCTATGAGCTGGGTGCCTGGAGGCTACGTCTTCACCCATGCGGTCTTCTGGGGCGTGGTGGCGCTGGTCGCCGTGGGGACCAACGCGGTCGCGATCATGATGGTCGTCGGCTTGGCGCTTCTCCTTCTGCCGGAGTCGTTCGGGCGCTGAACGCCTCGGAGGGGAGGACCAAATGTTGCTCCTGAAGATACTGGGCGGCGTGCTCGCGCTCGGGCTCGGGATCCTTCTGGGACTTGCCCGGGGCACCGGGCCGACCGTGAGGGAGGTCGAGGAGCGGATGGGCAAGAACCTCCCGCGCGCCCGGGCCACTCGCCACTTCACCATCTTCGGCCTTCTTCAGAAAAAGCAGGAGCGCGCTTCGCGCCGCCGCCGCCAGCGCGCGCGCGCGCCCTTCGATCTGTCCCGGTAGAGAGAGGAGGGCGCCCGTCGTCCTCTATCCGAGAAGACGCGTGATCATCACCAGCGCGGCGCCGACGACGCCTCCGAGCAGGTAGCCCAGGCGCACGATCAGCTTGAGCTCCCGCTCCGTCACCCGGCGCACGATCTCCTCCATGCGCGCGGCCGGGAACGCCAGCACCTTCTCCTCGACGCGGCGCGCCACGTCGATCTGTCGCACCACCGCAGGCACTTGGGCCTGCAGCCACGCCCAGGTCGGCGTTCCGAGTCCCTCCTTCAGGCGGCCGGCGGCGCCGTCGGGGAGCCAGCGCGCGGGCACGCCGATGGGACGGTCGAGGACGCCGTCGGCGAGCCGACGGGCGACGTCGCCGATCGTCCCGGCGGCGGCGGCGCTGCGGGCGAGCGAGACGAGCCCGTCCGAGATCGACGCGGCGGGAACCCGCTCCAGAACCTCGCCCCAGCTGCGTGCGCCGGCCTCGTCCAGGGCGGCCTCGAGCTTGTTCGCCAGGAAGGCGCGAGTGGCGGGGTCGCGGGCCGTCGAGACCACCCAGCGGGCGAGCGTCCGCCGGGCCGCGACCACGCTCTCGCTGTCGGCCTCGCCCAACACCTCGTGAACGGGGCGCCGCAGAAAGTCGACGACCGCGTCGTTGATGCCGCGCGACATGGCCGCCTGCACCTCGGGATCCCTCAGCATGTGCGCGATCCGTTCGGCGCCCTCCTCCCGGATCGCGTCCAACACCCGATCCACCGTGTCCTCGGTGATCACCAAGCGCGCCACCACCCGCTGGTGGAAGCGCAGGTCCCGAAGGAAGCGTTGCAGGAGGTCGCTGATGCCCCGCTCGAAGCGCGCCCGCGCCCGCTCGTCCTCGAGTAGCGAACCGAGGCGGGCGACCGCGAGCGGAAGGTAGTTGGCGAGCCCCCGCTCGAACGCGGCCACCATTCCCGGGGGGATGGTCTGCTCGAAGGTCTTTTCGGGAGAGAGCAGCGTGCGCGCGGACGACGACAGGTAGTCGTCCACGGCGCGATAGAACCCCTCGCCGTCCAAGGTGCCCTCCATCCAGCCGTCGAGCGCGGACGCCAGCGCGGCGTTGCGGGCGGGGGTGAGGGTTCCGCCGACGGGCACCTCCGAGAGCGCCTCCACGATCGATCCGGTTCGCTCGGCCACCGCCCTTTCGAATTCCCGCGAGTTCAGGTAGCCCGCGACCCGCGCGCACGCACGGTCCGCCGAGTGGTCGAGCGCCGCCTCCATCTCGGGAAGGATCGACGCCGGCAGGATTTCCCGGACGGAACCGCGCTCCTCCAAAAGCAACGCGTCCACGAACTCGCTCAGGCGCCGGTCGAAGGCGCGCCGGAACTCTTCGTCCGCGAACGTCCGCTCCAAGTCGGATTCCGTGAGCAGGCGGTCGCCCACCGTGCGGCCGACGGCCGCCGCCAAGCGAGGCTGGTTCTTGGGAATCGCGCCTTGCAGGAAGCCGACGGCCCGACCGCGGATCCGCGGGGGTTCGTACGGATGGAAGAGCATCCAGATCGCGACCGAGTTGGTCAATCCGCCCGCCAGCGCACCGAAAGCGACGGTGAGCAACGGGACGATCAGGTTCTCGAGCAAGAGGCGGGGCAGCTCAGGGTGCGCGGTGGTAGAGAACGCCCCGGACCCGGTGGGGGACGCCCTCGATGGCGACCGAGCCCTCCACCTCGGAGACGGCGGTCAGCGGCAGCTGGGGACCCGGTCCCTCGCCGGCCTCCATGTGCGTGCTCATGGCCTCGATTCTCCCGGCGAGCCCGGCGTCGAGCGACTGGAAGCGCCACGCCACCGGCACGTCGCGGCGGGCCGGTTCGAAGGCTCGCGACCGAGTCGCCGCAACGGCGACGCTCGGCCAGTCGAAGTTCCGCGTCGGCAACGTGCCCCATCCTTGGAAGGCGGAGTCGGAGGTCGCGTCGAAGGGCCCGCGCAGGAACACCCGGAGGTCCTCGGAGACGAGAAACGCCCAGTTGGCGGGGATCGCGTCCGGGGTCCGCCGGGCGAAGGAGACGTCGACCAATGTACCGGTCACGGCGCGCTCCGACAGAACGACCGAGGCCTCCCGCGCCTGGATCAGCTCGCCGGGCCGACTGCTCCATCCCGCGAGCGATTCTCCGAATCGCATTTCCAGCTCCTGCCCGGCGTTGCGGTGGAGAAGGGCGGTCAGGACGTCCCGCTCTCCCGCGACGACGCGGATGCCTCCGTGGGGAAGGATGCGCCAGGGGGCCCGGACCGCGGGGGTCTCCCAGGACGCCCGGAAGAGGCCGTCCCACGCCCCTCCGCGCGCCAGCCGGATCCGGGCCTCCCGGTCGACGGCGTTCGCGCGGGTGCGCGCCGAGAACGACCAAGCGACCACGAGCGGACGCTCCCCCTCCAATGCGAAGAAGGCCAGATGGCGCTCGTACCGGGTGCCCGCGAGGGTGTCGGGCTCGTGCGCGGCGGGATCCTCGTCGCGCCCGCGCCCGGAGGCGCCGGGCTCGCCGGAGCATGCGACCGTCGTCGCCAGCGCGGCGGCCAGGAGGGCCGGAGGAACGCGGATCGAGGCGCCCGGACCCCAGCGGTTCACGGAGCGGGAACCCGCGCTTGACGAGACCCGGCCCCGGCCGTCACCTTGCCGCCCGGGCGCGGCCCGCGTCCTCTCCTCCGAATCCGCATGCCCCCCCTCTTCGGAAGCGCGACGTCCAATGGAATACAACCCCGACCTCCCCTTCTACCGGCGGTTGCACTGGCAGGTTCTCGCCGCGATGCTCGCAGGTTGCGTCGCCGGAGTCGCCTTCGGCGAAGCCGGCGCCGAGGCCATCGGCTGGATCGGCGAACTGTTCATGCGGCTGTTGCGGATGATCATCGTTCCGCTCGTGCTCACCTCGATCGTGTCCGGGGTGGCGTCGGTGGGCGGAGGCCGCGCCGTCGGCCGCCTGTTCGGGAAGACGCTGGGCTATTACGTGCTGTCGAGCTTCCTGGCGGCGTCGACGGGGCTCCTGGTGGTCAACCTCATCCGACCGGGCGTGGGTTCCAGCATCGTCGAGACCTCCAGCGACCCGATGCTGATCGACACCCCGGATTCGTTCGTTCAGCTGATCCTCGACATCGTGCCGATCAACTTCGTCGACGCGGCGGGAACCGGGGACATGCTGGCGATCATCTTCTTCTGCATCGTCTTCGGCGCCGCCGTCACGACCCTGCCGGAACGCCCTCGCGTCGTCGTCACCGACATCTTCGACGCCTTCTTCAAGGCGATGATGGCCCTCACGTCCGGCATCATCAAGCTGCTGCCCATCGGCGTGCTGGCCCTCATCACGCGGATGGTGGGCACGACCGGGTTCGACGCGTTCGGAACCCTCGCCAAGTACATCGCGACGTTGTCCCTGGGGTTGACGATCCACCTCTTCGTCTCCTTGCCGCTCCTGCTCTACCTGGGGGGGCGTCTCGTTTCGGGGCGGCCCATCTCGCCGCTCGTCCACTTCCGCAACATGATCGAGCCGCTCCTGGTGGCGTTCTCGACCAGTTCGTCGGGCGCGACGCTGCCGGTCACGATCAAGACGGTGCGGGAGAAAGTCGGCGTTTCCAACAAGGTGTCGTCCTTCGTGCTGCCCATGGGAGCCACGGTGAACATGGACGGGACGGCGGTGTTCGAATGCGTCGGCGCGCTTTTCATCGCCCAAGCGCTGGGGGCCGACCTCGGTCTCATGGCGCAGGCCACGGTCGTCGTGACCGCGCTCCTCGCATCCATCGGGGCGGCCGCGGTGCCCTCCGCCGGTCTCGTCGTCATCTTCATCGTGCTCGAGGCCATCGGGCTCGGCGGCAACGCCGACGCCGCCCTGATCGTCGGGGCCATGCTCGCCATCGACCGCCCGCTGGACATGGCGCGCACGGCGGTCAACGTCTTCAGCGATTCGTGCGGCGCCGCCATCGTCGCGCGCTCGGAGGGCGAGACCGACGTGGACGCCGAGGTCGTCAGGGGGTGACGTTCGCCGGGCCGCGGCCGCTAGCCGCGAAGGCCTGCGGCGCCCGCCTGGCTCTCCGCCTCGACCACCGAGTGGTCCGATACGTTGACCCGCCCCCGGACGCCCTTCACCACCGCGCCCGCGCCGATCAGCGACCCCTCCAGGCGCACGCCCTCGAGGCGCGCGCCCGCCCCCACGAGGGTGTCGGCCAGCCGACTGGCCGTCACCCTGGCGCCCCGCTCCAAGGTGACGTTGGGACCGAGAAGGCTCGCCTCGGCGACCACGTCCCCGCCCACCAGCACCGGTTCGCGGAGCGAGCAGTCCCTCAGGCGTGCGGTGTCGGAGACGGCGGCCCGGCCGGTTTCCAGCAGGTGGCGGTTGGTGGCCACCAACCCCTCGGGACTTCCGCAGTCGTGCCAGGAGTCCACCGGCGCCGTGCGGATGCGCGCGCCGCGGTCCACCATGTACTGGAAGGCGTCGGTCAGGTAGTGCTCTCCCGACGGACTCGGAGGCGAGGCGAGCGCGTGATCGACGCCCTCGAAGAGCAGGGCGTGGTCCCGAACGTGGTAGAGGCCGATGTTGGCGAGGCGGGAGACGGGCCGCTCCGGCTTCTCCACGATGCGCGTCGCCGCCCCGGTTCCGTCGACGACGACGACGCCGTACTTGCGGTAGTCCTCGACCTCCCGAGTCCAGATGACCGCGTCCCATTCCGGCGTCGACGCGCGCGCGGGAGACGGATCGGCCTCGAAGAGAGTGTCGGCGAACAGGATCAGCGTCTCGCCGTCGACGAACGGTTGCGCGCGCTTGACCGCCCCCGCGGTGCCGTCCCGAACCTCCTGCACGGCGTAGCGGACGCGCAACTCCGGATACGCCTTCTCCAAGTACCGGCGGACGAGCTCGTCGAGATGGCCGACGACGAACACCGTCTCCTCGACCCCGAAGCGCACCAGGCCGTCGAGCAGGTGGGCGAGGACCGGCCTCCCGGCCACGCGCATCAGCGGCTTGGGCAGGATGTGGGTGTGGGGACGCAACCGCGTTCCCTTGCCCGCGAGCGGGATGACGGCTTTCATTGCGGTCGGGTCCGGAAGAGGGAGCGCCGAGCGTCGCGGCGTCGGCGGGGCGGATGGAATTCGCGCGCGTACCGACGTAAGATAGGGGATTCCGGGTTGCCTAGGCACAACGAACCCGCTTCGTCGGGAGGGAAAGACTGAGCCGGGACCTCTCTCCTTGGGGCCGCGTCAAGCGCGACTTCGCGGCGGCCACCGCCCGAACCTCGGACGCCGCCGCCGACCGGCGTCTGGCGGGCCGCACCTACGCCATTCCCTTCTCCCGGGTGTGGGACGCCTCCCTCGAGCTCGTGCGCGGAGGACTGCCCCGCTGGCACGCCCGATGGTGGGACGAGGAGGCGGGCGTCATCCAGGCCCTTGCGCGGGGACGTTTCCTGCGCCGCGCGAGCGACGTGGTGGTCCGCATCCGGCTCGACGCTCAGGGACAGACCCGAGTGGACCTCCGCTCGACCTCCCGCCCCCCGAGATGGGGGGGCTTCGCGAACAACGCTCGCCGCATCGGCGTGTTCACCCTCGAACTGGACCGGATGCTCGCCATCGCTCCGGAGCCGCCGCCCGCGTCCTCGGAAAGCGCACGGGACGGTTCCGGAAAAGCCGCCGCGCGCACCGAACTCCCGTCCGGCGGGGCGGCCCCCGATCCGTCCGGCTCCGCCTCGGAGCGTGCCGCCGACGGAGCCGCCGCCCTGTCCTAAAGCCGCGAGTCGGCCCTCCGCTCGACCGACCGCCGATCCGGTCCGATCCTGCGGACGGCCTCCGCTCCGGCGGGGTCCCGCGCCACCACCAGATCGGCGGGGACGCCGGGCCCGATGCGGGCGCTCCCGTCCGGGGCGCGGTGCCCTTCGCCGGCGACCACGAAGAGCCCGTCGGCCGCAACCGTTTCCCGGGCTTCGCGCCCCTCCAGATCGCCGATCTCCGCGATGGCGGGGTCCGAGCGCGCGAGAGGATCCCCGTACTCGACGAGCACGTCCGCCGGGATCGGGGCGAGGCCGGGAACGATCAGGGTGCCGCCCGCCAGCAGGAGGTCGCCCGCCATGCGCCCGTTCGGAGGGAGCCGGTCGTAGAGGGCGAGGTCGGCGTCGGCGTAGCTTCCGTCCGCGATCGACGCGAGAGCGGACAGGATGCCCACGAAGTTCACCTTGCGCAAGTGCTGCTTCTCCGGATCGTTCGGCCATCCCCCGGACTCGATCAGGACGGTGCTGGCGCCCCAGGCTCCCACGAGGTCGCCGAAGGCGCGCGCGTTGAAGGCGTCGTCGTAGCGGGTGACGCACCCGTCCACCAGCGGATCGACGGCCCTGCGCACCACTCCGCACACGCGCATCGCCGCACGCCGACGTTCGCCGACCCCGCCTGCGGCGTCGTGGGCGGGGGCCAGGAGCGCGATGGCCGCCATGCGGTCGGAGTCCCCGACGCGAAAGCGTACGCTCTGGTCGTGCAGGTTGAAGCCGAAGTCGGGCCTTATCCGGTCGTGTACGGCCTTGAGCGCGCGTCCTTCGGGGGTGGCGAGGCGCCGAGCGTCCCGATTCACGTCGATGCCGACCGCGTTGTGACGCTGGAAGCGGGCGGCGCCGTCGGGGTTGAGCATGGGGACGAAGTGCAGACTGGATCGGTGGAAAAGCGTCCGTGCCAGGGCGTGTTCCGGGTACCGGGCCAGAAAGGAGAAGACGTCCGCCAGCGCCATCGTCGCCGTGCTCTCGTCTCCGTGCATCTGCGACCAGACCAGCGCCGACGCCTCGCCCTCGCCGAACGACACCATGCGCAACGGCCGTCCCTCGACGCTCTCGCCCACCCGCTCGCACGCGAGCGTTTCGCCGTCGTCGAGGACTGCGTCGAGAATCTTCCCGAAGGCTTCCGGGCCGAAGCGGCGCTGGCCGAGCCCGTCGACGCGCACGTCCTCGTGGAGCGCGAGCAGGCTGGAGGCGGATTTCGGCACCGGCGGGGGTTTCTGGGCTTTGGCGCTCAGTAGAGGAGGTACCGCTCGCGGAGGAGGAGAAAGGCGTCCAGGTCCGGTCGCCAAGCCGCGCGCACCTCCTCCGGAGACGCTCCCGCGTCGATCGCCCGCCGCAGCCGATCGGTGCCCGCGAGCCGGTCGAAGGCCGCTTCGCGCCACTCCCACCGGTCGCCCGAAAGCGCAGCGGACTCGACGAGGGCCGCCACGGCGGCCTCGGTGGGGTCGTATCCGGGGCCGACGGCGACCCACCGCACGCCGCCCACCTCGACGCCGCCGTGCTTGCCGTCGCCCGGGTTCTGCGGAATGAAACGCACCGGAACGAAACGCACCCCCGCGATGGCGTGGCCGTTCAGGCGCGCGGCCAACGTCTCCGCGTCCAGCCAGGGCGCCCCGATCTGTTGAAAGGCGATGGGCGTGCCCCGGCCCACCGACAGGTTGGTTCCCTCGAAGAGACAGGTGCCCGGATAGTGCCGGGCGCTCTCCGTCGACGGCATGTTCGGCGAAGGCGGCACCCAGGGAAGCCCGGTGTCCGGGAATTCGTCGCCGCGGTTCCATCCCGAGAGGGGCGCGACGGCGAGCTTCGCGTCCACCCCGAACTCGCCCCGGAAGAGACGCGCCAGCTCGCCCGGGGTCATCCCGTGACGCATTGGAATGGGGTACATGCCCACGAAGGAGGCGAACGCGGAATCCAGCACGTTGCCCTGAACCTCGACGCCCCCGATCGGGTTGGGACGGTCCAGCACCACGAAGGGAATCCCGGCCTCTCCGGCCGCCTCCATCGCGAGCGCCATGGTGTAGACGTAGGTGTAGTAGCGCGCGCCGACGTCCTGGACGTCGAAGAGGAGCACCTCGACGCCCTCCAGCATCTCCGGAGTCGGTTTTCGGGTCGACCCGTACAGCGAATGGATCGGAAGCCCGGTGCGCGCGTCCACGCCGCTCTCGACGGCTTCGCCGGCTTCGGCCCGGCCCCGGATGCCGTGCTCGGGGGAATAGAGCGCCACCAGCTCCATGCGCGCGTCCCGGTGCAGAAGGTCGACGGTGGGGACGCCCCGGCGGTCGATGCCCGTGTGGTTGGTGACGAGTCCGACGCGGCGGCCTTGCACCAGATGGATCGAATCCGCGAGCAACGACTCGATGCCGGGACGGACGGAAACGGACGGGGCCCGCTCGCCCCCGCCCCGCTCGCCCGGGACGACGGTCAGGAGGACCGCGCCTGCGGCGGCCAAGCCCGCGACGACCCGCGATTGTCGGAATCCGGCGGAAACCATTACCTTGCGCCAGTCCTCGATATTCGACGGTCCATGGGCGACCGTACGGACTGTCAACTTCGTCCGGGGAGGAGAAGCCGTCAACCGGTGCTTTGCGCTGAATAGCCGGGCGATGTCCGGTTCGAGCCGCACGGCGCTCTCCCGCGCGGCGGAGTTCGCCTTCCTGGCGGCGCTCGCTCCGCTCCTCGTCTCCTGCGGCACCGTTCCTTCGGGGCAGCGGGACCCGGCCGGGACGTCCGGAGCCCGTGCGTTTTCGTCTCCCGCACCCCGGTCCCCGGCCTCGCCGCCGCGGACGGACGGGGCGCCGAACCGGCCCGCTCCGTCCGCGGCCGTCGACGACGTCTCGCGAGCCTCCTCGATCCTGGAGGCGATGACGCTCGAGGAGAAGGCCGGCCAGCTGCTCATGCCGTGGGTGCTCGGCGACTTCGCGCCCGCCGGCTCCGAGGATTTCGACCGCATCGCCCGGGCGGTGCGCGACGACGGGGTCGGCGGCGTGATCGTCTCGGTGGGCTCCCCCACGGAGGTGGCCGCCAAGATCAACGCCCTGCAGGCGCTGGCGAAGCATCCGTTGCTGGTGGGGGCGGATCTGGAGAGCGGGGCCGGCTACCGCATGCGCGGGGCGGTCTACCTGCCCAACGACATCGAGTTGGGCGGCGCCACCCTGTTTCCGTCTCCGATGGCGCTGGGCGCCGCCGGGGACGAGGGCTTGGCCTGGGAGATGGGTCGCGTCACCGCCGTCGAGGCGCGCGCCGTGGGCGTCCACCTCCCCTTCGCGCCGGTGCTGGACGTCAACAACAACCCGGACAATCCGGTCATCGCCACCCGGTCCTTCGGCGAGGATCCGGCCGAGGTCGCCCGGCTCGGCTCCGCTTTCGTGCGCGGGCTCCAGGAGCACGGCGCCGTCGCGACCGGCAAGCACTTCCCGGGTCACGGCGATACCGGAGTGGATTCCCACGTGGATCTCCCCGTGATCCGCGTGGACCGCGAGCGCCTGGACCGAGTCGAGTTGCGTCCCTTCCGCGAGGCGGTCGCCGCCGGCATGGGCGCGGTCATGAGCGCGCACGTGTCCGTCCCCGCCGTCACCGGCTCCCCCTCGATGCCCAGCACTCTTTCCCCGGCGGTGCTCTCCGGCCTGTTGCGCGAGGAGATGGGGTTCGACGGTCTCGTCGTGACCGACGCCATGGACATGGCCGCGATCACGAGCCGGTTCGGGGCGCGCGAGGCGGTCGTGCGCGCGCTCGAGGCCGGCGCCGACGTCCTTCTCATGCCCGAGGACCCGCGCGAGGCTCGGGAGAGCGTGGTCGCCGCGGTCCGCTCCGGCCGCATCGGCGAAGCCCGCCTGGACCGCTCGGTGCTGCGGATCCTCGAGCTGAAAGAACGCATGGGGCTGAATCGCGAGCGCTTCGTGGACCTCTCCCGGATTCACCGGTTGGTCGGGATTCCCGAGCATCTGGAGCGGGCGGACGAGATCGCCGAGGCCTCCATCACCCTCCTGCGCAACGAGCGCAACCTCCTCTCGCTGCTCGGCACCCGCACCGCGGACGTGCTGTCGGTCACCTACCGCGCCCGCAACAACCTGCTCGCCGGACGCCACTTCAATCCCCGCGTGCGCGAGATCTACCCGCGGTTGCGCACCGAGTACGTCCACGCCGACACCGACGACGGCGAATACGGGCGCCTGAGCGCGCGCGCCTCCCGCTCCGACCTGGTCATCGTTTCCACCTACCTCCTGGCGGCTCGCGGGGACGGGGAGCCCAACGTGCCCGAGGTCCTCTCCGGCTTCGTGCGGGAGCTGGCGGACCGGAGGGTGCCGCACGTCGTCGTCTCCTTCGGCAACCCGTATCTGCTCTCGGACTTCCCCGAAGCCCAGGCGTACATGCTGGCTTGGAGCGGATCGGAGGCCAGCCAGGTCGCCGCGGCTCGGGCGCTCTTCGGCGAGATCCCCATCCGCGGACGCACCCCCACGCGTCTGCCGCCCTTCTTCGACATCGGCGACGGGATACGGCTGCCCGTCCGGGAGCGGCGGTGACGCGCGCGGGACCGGGCCTCCGC
Source organism: Longimicrobiales bacterium (assembly GCA_965115885.1). Taxonomy (GTDB): domain Bacteria; phylum Gemmatimonadota; class Gemmatimonadetes; order Longimicrobiales; family Gaopeijiaceae; genus BD2-11. Next base: position 3,356,500 of record OZ220479.1, on the reverse strand, counting down.
GTCCTCGCCGCGCTTCTCCCGCCGCTCCTCGTCCCGGCCTGCGAGAGTCCGATTCCCGGGAGCGAACCGGAAGGGGGTTCCGCGGCGCCCCTCCGCGACGAACTCGACGGCCGGGCGACCGCATGGGTGGAGGAGACGCTGGCGTCGCTTTCCCTGCGCGAGCGCATCGCGCAGCTCGTCGTTCCCTGGATTCCGGGCGCGTACGCCTCCTCGAGCGACGCCAGCTTCCGCACGCTGGAGCGATGGGTGGCGGAAGAGGGCGTCGGAGGCGTCGTCGTCTCCATCGGCTCGCCCCATTCCTACGCCTCGCTCCTGAACCGTCTCCAAGGCGCCGCCCGCGTCCCGTTGCTGGTCGCCGCGGATTTCGAGAACGGCGGCCCCGGGATGCGCGTCAACCACGCCTACGCGCTTCCCACCCTGCTCCCGCAGGGCGGAGGCACCAGCTTTCCGCCCACTATGGCCTTCGGCGCCATCGGCGATCCGGCCTTCGCCCGCGAGTACGGACGCATCACGGCGGTGGAGGCGCGCGCTCTCGGGGTCCACCTGAACTTCGCCCCGGTTCTGGACGTCAACTCCAATCCTGAAAATCCCATCATCAACACCCGCGCCTTCGGAGAGGATCCGGAAGCGGTGGCGCGCCTCGGGGCCGCCTACATCGAGGGCGCGCGCGCCGGAGGCGCGCTCGCCACGGCCAAGCATTTTCCGGGTCACGGCGACACCCGCGTCGACTCGCACATCGAACTCCCCGTGGTGACCGCGGACAGGGATCGCCTGAACGCGGTGGAGTTGGTGCCCTTCCGGCGGGCCGTCTCGGCCGGGGTCGACGCGGTGATGACCGCGCACGTCGCGGTGCCCGCCGTCCTGGGCGGTGCGGTGCCTGCGACGCTCTCCCCCCGTTTCCTGACCGGGATCCTGCGCGAGGAGATGGGATTCGACGGCTTGATCTTCACGGACGCCTTGAGGATGGGCGCCATCTCGAGGGGATACGGCGCGGGAGAGGCGGCGGTGTTGGCGCTGGAGGCGGGCTCCGACGCGCTCCTCGCGCCCGAGAACGTGGGGGAAGCCATCGACGCGGTGGAGGTCGCGGTGCGCACCGGCAGGGTGACGCGCGCGCGCGTCGATCGGTCGGTGCGGCGACTGCTGGCCGCCAAGGCGCGCGTGGGGCTCCACGAACGCCGATCCGTCGATCTGGCGGCGGTCGCCGAAGTGGCGGGTTCGGGCGAGCATCTGATCTTCGCCGATCTCGCCGCGGAGCGCTCGATCACGCTGGTGCGCGACCGGGGCGGCTTGGTCCCGCTCCCGTCCGCGGCCCGCGGCCGGGTGGCGAGCGTCACCTACGCCCGCGCCCGCGACTTAGTGGCGGGTCGCGAGTTCGATCGGGTGGCCGCGCACTTCGTGGACGATCTCGTACGCCTCCGCCTCGGCGAGGAATCGGACCCGGCGGCCTGGCGGGCGGCGCGGGCCGCCGCCGAGGCCGCGGACCTGGCGCTTCTGAACGTCTACCTGCCCCCGGTTGCCGGGGCGGGTTCGGTGGCCGTTCCGGACGAACTGCGCGAGATGGTGCGCGCGCTGTCCGCGCGCGACGCGGTGGTGGTTTCCTCCTTCGGGAGCCCCTACTTCCCGAGCGCCTTCGGCGACCTGGGCAGCTATCTGGTCGCTTGGGGCAGTCGCGAGGTCTCGCAACGCGCCGGCGCCTTCGCGCTCATGGGGGCCGCGGAGATCTCCGGGACGCTCCCCATCGGCATTCCGCCGGATCACGCGGCGGGAGACGGGCTCCGGAGGGAGGCGCTCGCGGAACCGGCGGCGCTTCGCGAGGCCCTGACGGCAGTGCCCCCGTGGCTCGCGCAACCGCTCGAGTTCATGACCGACGCGCGCGCGTTCGGGGGCGCCCGGGAGGACGAGGGGCGGATCTCCCCGCTCGAGGGCGATCCCGCCGCCGCGGGGATGTCGGAGGCGGTCCTGCGGGCGCTCGACCGCCGCATCCTGGAGGCCATCGCCGACTCGGCCAGCCCGGGCGCGGCGCTGGCGGTGGTGCGCCATGGTCGGCTGGCGCGTCTGCGCGGCTACGGCCGCCTGGACTGGGATCCCGGCTCCGCCCCCGCCACCCCCTCCTCGATCTACGACATGGCTTCGGTCACCAAGGCGATGGCCACGACCACCGCCGCGATGATCCTCGTGGACGAGGGTCGTCTCGAACTGGACGCGCCCGTGGTGCGCACCCTTCCTTGGTGGGCGGGCGCCGACCCGCGCAAGGAGGCGGTCACCGTGCGCCAGCTGTTGCTGCACCGGGGCGGTTTGCCGCCCTTTCGCCGCTTCTTCCTGGAGATGGAGGGCCCGGAGGCCTTCCGCCGGGCGGTCGCCGAACTCCCTCTCGACCGCGCGCCCGGCGACAGCACGGTGTATTCCGACATCGGCATGATGACGGTGGCGTGGGTGGTGGAGGAGATCGTCGGCGAACCCCTGGACCGCTTTTTGGACGAGCGCGTCTGGGGGCCGCTCGGGATGCAGGACACCGCCTTCCGCCCCGACTCCGCGTTGCACGGGCGCGTGGCGCCCACCGAGATCGACGCCGACTACCGGGGCGTCCACGTGCGCGGCGTGGTCCACGACGAGAACGCCTACGCGATGGGGGGCGTGGCCGGGCACGCCGGTCTCTTCTCCTCCGCGCGCGACGTCGCCGTATTCGCCGCCGCGATGCTCGCCGGAGGCCGGGCCGAGCCCTGCGACGCAACGCCGGGTGGCCCGCCCTGCAGCGCCCCCCGAGCCGCGGCGGCGCGCATCGCGGCGGCGGCCACCGTGGACGGCTTCACCCGCCGCCACGACGCCAGCGCCAGTCGCGCCACCGGCTGGGACACCCCGTCCGGAAACTCCTCGGCGGGACGTTTCTTCACCCGGCGCGCCTTCGGCCACACCGGCTTCACCGGGCCTTCCGTGTGGATCGACCCCGAGCTCGACCTGGCGGTGGCGCTCCTCCTCAACCGGGTCAACCCCACCCGCGAGAACGCCCGGCACGTCGCGCTCCGAAGGGAGGTGCACGACCTCGCCGCCCAAGCCGTCGCCGACCTGGAAATCGAGCCTCGCCCGCCCTCGTGACCTCGTTCGGTCGCGTTCCCGCCGCCCGCGCGGCGGCGAGGGGCTTCGCCGCGGAGCGGCGCGCGCGCGGCGGATCGACGCCCGTCCCGTGAATGGATTCGGCGTCGTCGACCAAGCCGTCCTGGTGGCCTATCTGGCCGCCACCACCGTTTGGGGCGCTTGGTTGGGCCGCCGCCAGCAGGGCGCGACGGACTACTTTCTGGGAAACCGCAGGTTGCCCTGGGGGGCGGTGCTCCTGTCGGTGGTGGCCACCGAAACCAGCACCTTGACGTTTCTCTCCATCCCGGGGGTCGCGTACATGGGCACCCTGGGGTTTCTGCAGCTCGCCTTCGGATACCTGGCGGGACGGGTGGCGGTGGCCTTTCTTCTGCTCCCGGCCTACTACCGCGGGGAGCTCGAGACCGCCTACGCCCTCTTGGGCGTCCGCTTCGGCGACGGGGTGCGGCGCCTCACCGCCGCGATCTTCATGGCGACCCGGCTTCTCGCCGACTCCGTGCGCCTCTTCGCCACAGCCATCCCGCTCGCGCTGGTGACCGGATGGCCCTATCCGCATTCCATCCTGGCGATCGGCGCGCTCACGGTGGCCTACACCTACTTCGGCGGCATCAAGGCGGTCGTGTGGGTGGACGCCGTGCAGATGGGGCTCTACCTGTTGGGCGCGGCCATCGCCGCGGTCGTCCTGCAGGGGGCGGTGGAGGGGGGATGGGGGACGATCCTGGCGCAGGCGGGGGCGGCGGGCAAGCTCCGCATCGTGGATCCGTCGCTGGACTTCTCGGCGCCCTACACCCTGTGGGCGGGGTTGCTGGGGGGCGCGTTTCTGACCATGGCCTCCCACGGCACAGACCAGCTCATCGTGCAGCGGCTGCTCGCCTGCAAGGACTTGGCGGCCGGCCGCAAGGCGCTCGTCGGCAGCGGCGTGGCGGTGGCGGGCCAATTCGCCGTCTTCCTGCTGGTGGGGCTCGGCCTGTGGGTCTTCTACGAGGGCCGCGCCTTCGACGCCTCCGACGAGATTTTCGCGCGCTTCATCGTCGAGGAGCTTCCTCCCGGCGTCACCGGGTTGCTGATCGCGGGCGTGTTCGCGGCGGCGATGTCGTCGCTCTCCTCCTCCGTCAACTCGCTCGCGTCCTCCTCCGCCTACGATTTCTGGGCTCCCGCCCGGGGCGTCCGGGACGACGCGCGCATCCTTCGGGCCGGCAGGGTCTTCACGCTGGTGTGGGGCGGGTCGCTGGTCGGAGGCGCGATCCTCTTCATTCCGTTGAGCGCCGACACCAGCGCGGTGGAGGTCGCCCTCGCGGCCGCTTCGCTGGTCTACGGCGGACTGTTGGGCGCTTTCGCCTTGGGCGCGTTCTCGAAGCGCGCCGACGCGCGCGCTGCCGCGGCGGGGATGCTGGTCGGCATCGGCGCGGTCGCGGTCGTCTGGATTCTCTTCCCCGACAGGGTGGCGTGGCCCTGGTTCGTGCTCGTCGGGACCGCGGTCACCGTGGCGGTGGGCTCCGCGCTGGGTTCGGCGCGGGGGTCGGTCCGCGGCCGACGGACCTGATGCGCGCATCGGCCGCCGGTCGTCCGTGACCGGGGCCTGGGCCGCGGGGGTCGACGGGGGCGGAACCCGCACTCGCGCTCTGCTGGTCGCCCGGGACGGCGCGCGCGTTTCCCGGGCCGAAGGTCCGGCGGCCTTGGCGCACCCCGACCGCCCCGCCGCCGCCGCCGGCGCGGTTGCCGCCGCCGTGCGCCGCGCCGCCGCCGCCGGCGGCGTCCCCCTGCCGCTTTCGGCGCTCTGGGCGGGGCTGGCCGGCGCCGGTCGATCCCGCGTCCGCCGCGATGCGGAGGCTGCCCTGAGGGAGGAGCGGGTCGCGCGCGCGGTGCGGGTCGGCACGGATGCGCAGGCGGCCTTCCACGACGCCTTCGGCGCGGGGGCGGGCGTCGTGGTGGTGGCCGGCACCGGCTCGGTGGTGCTGGGGAAGGCGGAAGACGGGCGCCGTCTGCAGGTCGGCGGTTGGGGCGGGGTGATGGGCGACGACGGCGGCGGCTACCGCATCGGCGTGTCGGCCCTGCGGGCCGTCGCGGCCGCGGCCGACCGGCGCGCCCCCCCCACCGCTCTCACCGCCGCCGTGCTGGACGCGCTCGGCCTGGACCGACCGCGCCAACTGCCGGCTTGGGCGGAGTCCGCGTCCAAGGCCGACGTCGCCGCTCTCGCCCCGCTCGCGATCCGCGCCGCCCGCTTGGGCGACGCCGCCGCGGACGCCGTGATCCGGAGTGCGCTGGACGCGCTCGGGGATCAACTGTCCGCCGCCGTCCGCGAGCTCCTCCCCTTCGCTCGTCCGCCGCAGGTGGCTTTCGCCGGGGGACTCGTCGGCCCGGACGGCCCGTTGCGCCCCGGCCTGGAGCGGTTCGTCTCCGCGGTCGGCGGACGCTCGCTGCCGCGCGCCGTCGTCCCCGAACGCGGCGCGGCCCGCCTGGCCCTCGGCCTCCTGGACTGACGCCCGGCTCCGAGCGGTCCGATTCGCCGCCCCTCTCCAACCCTTAAAAGTCCGGAGGATCCGGGCCGCCGTCCGTTCCGCGGGCACGGCGAGGGCGAGGGGGCGTCGCGAGACCGCGCCCCCTCCGGTCTGCGGAGCTCGATTTCCGCGCCGCCGTCGTCGGTTCCGGCTCGCGCGCGGACGTCTCTCGCGGGGAATTCGATCCGGACGTCGCCCACGGGTACGGCTTTTTCGTCGACGGCGGCGAGGAAACGAAACGACGTGCGCTCATCGGCGGGCGTGCCTGCGGGCGCGCCGGTCGGCCCGCTTGAACAGCACCTCCACCCTGTGCGGCGCGTGCGCCGGACTTGTGCGCACGGCCACCAGGACGTAGGCCGCGAGCGAGAGGGCGAGCGCCGGGAAGACCTCGTGCAGCGCGTCGCCCAGCGGAGCGAGCCGCCAGAGCACGAGCGTCCCCAGGCCCACCAGAAAGGAGGCGATGGCGGAGGCGCCGTTGCCGCGCCTCCAGTGAAGCCCGAGGACGATGGCCGGAAAGAAGCAGGCGGCGTACATGGCGCCCGAGAAGGCGGTCAGGCCGACCACGCCGTCGGGCGGATTCAGGGCGATGACGGCGGTGACGGCCGCGTAGAGCGCCACGTACCCGCGGGTGCGCCGCATCGCCGAGCGTTCTCCGCGTTTTCCGCGTCGCACTCCGAAGATGTCGCGGTCCGTGGTGGAAGCCATCACCAGCAGCACGCTGTCGAGCGAAGACATGGCGGCGGCGACCATCGCCACCAGCAGGAAGGCGCCCACCCCCGGGGCGAAGACGCCGGCCTGGGTGAGGAGCCCGGGCACCACCAGGTCGGTGTCCTCCATGCCGCCGGGAAGGACGTTGCGCGCGTACATCCCGATGGGCGCCAGCATCGCGTACACGACGGCGAAGGCGAGCGTCGAGATCCAGACCCCGGTGCGCGCCTCGCGAGCGCTGCGGAGCGCGTAGAATCGGGACAGCTGGCGCGGCTCGACGACGAACTTGACGGTGCCGGCCACGATCACGCCCAGCACCAGGGGAAAGGCCTCGCCTCCGTTCCAGGCGAAGAGGTGCGCGGTGTCGGGGGCGTCGGCCAGCGCGAAGACGGAGCCCACGCCCCCGGCGGCGCGCGTGGTGCCGTGGAAGAGGAGCGCGGCGGCGAGGATCATCACCACCCCCTGCACCGCGTCGGTTTTGACCACCGAGATGAAGCCGCCCACGACGGTGTAGGCCATCACGATGAGGAAGACGACGACGATGGCGGTGCGGTAGGGGATCTCCAGAAAGGTTTCGAGCAGGTTGCCGATGCCCTTGAAGACCGCCGTCATGTAGAAGAACGACGCGAAGACGACGAGGACGGCCGCGAGCGTGCGGGCCCTGTCGCTCTCGAAGCGGAAGCCCACGAAGTCGGGGATGGTGAGCGAGTCGAGCGCGGCGGTGAAATCGCGCAGGCGCGGGGCCACCCAGATCCAGGCGGAGAGCGAGAAGAGGACGACGAAGGGGACCAACAGGAGCCATGGGGCGCCCCACGACCAGGACTGTCCCGAGAACCCGACGAAGCTGTTGGTGCTCGAGTAGGTGGCGAAGAAGGACAGGGCGATGGTGACGCCCCCCATGTCGCGTCCGCCCACGTAGTAGTCGGCCAGCCGTTTCGTGCCCCGGTTCCCTTCCCAGGCGTGATAGGCGAGGAGGAGGGTGTAGAGGGCGAGGAGGGCGTGCACCGGCCAGTACTCGCGCAACGAATCGATCATGAGGTCCCCTGCCCGGGGGGGACCCCCGGCGCGTTCGCGCGGACGCTCCTCCTACGGGCCCGCGCGGGCGCCGGGAAAGAGGTCGCGCACCTGTTCCTTGAGCACCTTGCCCATGGAGTTCCGGGGCAGGTCTTCGACCCCCATGATACGCGCGGGAGCCTTGTAGGCCGCAAGGCGGGTCTTGACCCAGGCGCGCAGCGCGTCGGCGTCGGGCGGGTCTTGCGGGGCGAGGACGACCGCGGCGCACGCCCGCTCGCCCCACTCCTCGTCGGGGACTCCGACCACCGCGCAGTCGGCGACCCCGGGATGTCGGCGGAGCGCGTCCTCGATTTCGAGCGCCGAGATCTTCTCGCCCCCGCTCTTGATGACGTCGACGCTCTCGCGTCCGAGGATGCGGTAGCCGAGCTCCGGGTCCAGAACGGCGCGGTCACCGGTGCGGAACCACCCGTCGGGGCGGAAGGCGGCGGCGGTCTCGCCGGGACGGCGCCAGTACTCGTCGAACACGCCCGGTCCCCGCACCTCGACGGAGCCCTCCTCTCCGGGGAGGGCCTTGCGGCCCTCGTCGTTCCTGAGGCGCACCCGCACCCGGGGGAGCGGATGGCCGACGTGGCCCTCGGCGCGGTGGCCGTGCAAGGGGTTGGAGAGCACCATGCCGGTTTCGGTGAGGCCGTAGCGTTCGAGAATGTCCTGGCCGGCGATCCCGCGCCAGCGTCCGTGGACGCGTCCGGGGAGCGCGGCCGAGCCCGAGATCGCGAGGCGCAGGCGGCCGGCGCGCTCGGCGAGCCGCTTGCGCCGTTCGGGGGACGCCGTCTCCCACGCCCGGATCAGGCGCACGTACATGGTGGGCACGCCCATGAAGACGGTGACGCGCATCCGCTCGAAGCGCCTCCAGACCTCGTCGGCGTCGAAGCGGGGCAGAATTTCGACCGTGGCGCCGACCCAGAGCGGACACAGCAGGGCGTTCACGATGCCGTGGACGTGGTGCAGGGGGAGGGCGTTCAGGACCGTGTCGCGGTCGGTGATCTCCCAAGCCCGGGCGATGCTCGCGACTTGATGGCGGATGTTGGCGTGCGTGGCGACCACGCCCTTGGGCTTTCCGGTGGTGCCGCTCGTGTAGACGATGTGCGCGCGGCGGGATTCGCCGACGGCGGGGAGGCCGACCGAGGCGGGCGCGGGATCCGGAACGTCGGCGAGGCTGGCCCAGGGAACGCCGCACGCCGTCGCCGCCGGCACCGCTTCCCGCTCCGTGGCGGGATGCAGGAGGACCATCTCGGGGTCGGCGTCCTCGACGAGGGACGCCAGCTCCGCGGCCGGATGGGCGAGCGCCAGGGGGACCGACACCCCGCCCGCGCGCCAGATGCCCCACTGCGCGGCGACGTACGCGAATCCGGGAGGGGCCAGCAGGACGATGCGGGCTTCCTCCAGGTCGGCGCGACCGCGCAGGAGGAAGCGCGCCATCCGTTCCGAGGCGTCGAGCAGATCGCGGTAGCGGCGTTCCGAATCCCCGACCCTCAGGGCGATCCGCCCGGGGCGGGTTCGGGCGGCGCCCAGGAACGGGAGTTCAGATCCCGTCATGCGCGGCTCGGGTGCGCTGCGTCTCCAGCCACCAGCGGTAGAAGACGATCCCCAGCGCAACGCCCATCACCCACCCCTGTCCCACCTTCATCACCGCGCCCGCCATTTGCTGGTCCCCGAGCGCGGTGGTGCCCGGGATCGGGGGCGCGAGCTCGTAGGTGGCGTAGACGGGGAACTCCGAGAAGACCATCATCGCGAAAGGCGGGCGGATCAGGATGCCGTTGACGCCGAGGTACGCGACTTTGGCCAGCGGGTGGAAGCCGCTGCGGTCCGGGACCGGGCAGAGAAGCGGCCACCAGAAGACGAGGCCGGCCGCGAGCCAAGTCATGTCGAGCGCGAACATCCCCGGCTGGGTGGCCATGAGGAAATCGACGACGCCCGGCCAGTGGGTGACGGTCATCGCGACGTTGTAGACCATGAACGCCGCGATCGGATGCGTGAGGTCGGAGAGCACGGCCACCGCGCGCGGGCGCGCGCGAAGGCGTTCGAAGAACGCGGGCGGCAGTCCGAGCAACAGAAGCGCCGGCGCGATCAGACCCGCCAGCAGGAATTGCACCATGTGCGCGCTGGCCAGATACGACGCCCCCAGCGGTCCCAGGGGCCAGTCGAAGGCGATCCAGAGCAGGAGCACGCCGGAGTGGAAGCGGCGCGCGCGCCGATGGGTCGGGGGGAGGCCGCTCCAGCGCGCGTATCCGACGGCCATGGCGATCCCGAAAAGCCAGACCCCCGGGTAGGCCTGCCACTCCCAGCTCCAGGCCGATGCGCCCTGGGAAAAGCACCACCATTGCATGTCGGGCGGGGGGCCTCCGGCGCCGGCGGGGGTCGTCGGCCGCTCTAGCCGCCGGCGCTGCGGCCGCCGCCGCCCTGGACCAGCGTCTCCAGGTCGGTCAGCTCGCGCACCACCGCGCGCAACGAGACTTCCCGCCCGCTGCGGAAGCGCAGAGTCCCCGTGAGCGAGTCGCTGGCGGCCGGTCGGCCGGCCAGACCGAGCAACATCACGTGGGTGCCCCCGGGAACCAGGCGGGTGATCTCGCCCGCGGGGATCGGGAGGGCGGGGATCGGAGACATCACGCGCCTCCCGTCCCGTTCCTCGGATTCGTGGATCTGGGTCGCGTCCGCGCCCTCCACCACGACGGCGTCCAAGGTGTCCTCCTGCGGTCCCCGGTTGCGCAGGGCGAAGTAGAGGGCTGCGGTCTCGCCGACGACGGGCTCGCCCGCGATCGCCTGCGAGATCTCCACGACCCCGTCTCTGCTGGTGGACACCCACCGGGGCTCGGGCGCGTCGCAGGCCGTTGCGGCGAGAAATAAGGGAAGGCACGCGCGCACGGACGGCATGCGCGCCGGAAGCGGTCTCGCGGGGCGGGGTGTCTTCATTGCGCCTATGAGCCGCCGGTCCGGGTCGCGGAGGCGTGCGGGGAATGGAGCCGGGCCTGTTCGACGAGCTTGGGAAGGTCGTGGGCCCAGACAGACTGGCGCGTTCCGAAGGGGTAGCGCAACCGGGCCGGACCGTCCGCGGAGAAGGCGAGCACCGAAGCCGCGTGTCCGACTAGGTAGTCGCCGTTCTCGTCGGGCTCGTCGAGCGTCGAGGCGGGCAACCCGACTTGGTTCTGGATGCGGTTGACCTCCTCGAGGGTGCCGCGCAATCCGACGAACGAGGGATCGAAGGCGTCGAGCCACGCGCGGATGCGCTCGGGCGTGTCGCGGGCGGGGTCGGTCGACACGAAGACCACCTCCACGAGATGCCGGTCCTCGGCGGGGACGGTCCTTTTCATCGCTTGGCCGATGGTGGCCATGTGGATGGGGCAGACGTCCGGGCACCCGGTGTAGCCGAAGAAAAGCAGCGCCACTCGGCCGCGCGTCTCCTCCACTAGCGCGTAGGGGCGACCCTCGGCGTCGGTCAGAGTGAAGTCGGGGCGCTCGATGGGGATCGGGAGAGGCTCGCCCCGGAATTCGCCGCCGAAAGCGGTTCCGCTTCCCTGCGCGCAGGCGGCGAGAAGAGACGCCGCGGCGAGGAACGGGAAGGCGATCGACATCGCGGAGCTGGCGCCGGGCCCGGGTCGGTTCGCGTTTCTCATAGCCTCCGAATATCTCAGGAACCGTCCTGTGGGGAAAGGTCCGAGGGGGGGGCGTCGGGCACGTTCGGGCGGGCTGGGCGGACTTCGGGCAGGACGTCGCCGTACGCCGTCGCGAAGATCTCCCAGACGGTCACGAAAAGGGCCGCCACGATGGGCCCGAGGATGAACCCGGACGCCCCGAAGAACAGGATTCCGCCGAAGGTGCCGAGCAGAATCAGGAGGTCGGGCAGCTTGGCGTCGCGACCGACTAGGCGCGGCCGCAGGAAGTTGTCGACGGTGCCCACCGCGAGGCCGCACCACAGGCCGACCGAGACCCCCGCCGCGATCTGGCCGGTGGCGAGCAGCCAGACGACCGCCGGCACCCACACCAGCCCCGTCCCCAGCGCGGGTACGATGGAGAGCACCGCCATCACCGTGCCCCAGAAGGCGGCCCCGGGAACTCCGAAGACGGCGAATCCGAGCCCGGCGAGGCCGCCCTGCAGGATGCCGATCACGAGCGATCCCTTGATGGTGGCGCGCGTGACCGAGACGAAGCGGTCGAGGAGCCGGTTCTCGTTTTCGGAGGAGAGGGGGACGAGGAAGAGAATGCGGTCCCGGATCTCGGAGCCGTTGGTGAGGAAGAAATACATCGAGTACAGCATGACGAAGAGCTGGAAGAGGAAATTGGTGGTGCCCACCGTGGCGGCGGTCAGGCTGTCGATGAGGATCCCGCCCGCGGCTTGGGCCAGCCGGCCCGCGAGGGCGACGATGCGCTCGCGGTCGGGAAGAACGTCGCCCACCAGCGGGATTTCCAGCAGGCGGCCCTCGACGGACTCGAACAGATCCGCGTTGCCGCGAACCCAGGTCGCCGTCGCTTGGGTGATTTCGACCGCTTGGGCGACCACCAACCCCAGGAAGGCGACGACGGGGACGACCAGGACGCCCAGCACCCCGAGCAGCGTGACGACCGCCGCGACGCGTCCGCGCCCGCGCAGTCTCGCGGTCAGCCTCAGGTGGAGCGGCCGGGTCATGTCGCTGAAGACCGCGGCCAGCAGGACGGCGATCAGGAACGAGCGGATCATCACGACGAAGAGCAGCGAGATCCCGAGCGCCAGCACGAGCAGAAAACGGTTCTGAAAGCGGGTCGGATCGGCGGTCATGACCGGAGTCGGGCGGCGGAGTGGCGGGGCGCGGGTTTTCGGGCGCCGGACGGGTGCGGCGGCCCCGGGACGGTCCGGTGCCGCGGACCGATTCGAAGGCGCTTCGCGCATGAACCTACATCGCCCGCTTCTCGCTAGGCGAGCGGGACGGACGAATTCGGCGGCCGGGCGCCCGAACGCGTCCCGGACGAACGACCGGCGATCGATTCCGGCGACCGCGGTTTGCCCGCCCTTCCCGCCGCGCCGTAAGTTGACTCCGAGCGCTTGAACCGAATTCGGCCGCGAAGGAGACCCGGATGATCCCGAACGTGGTGGCATGGATGCGTCCACTCGACCGGGCGGTCTTTGCCCGGGTGGCGTTCGGCGTGTGCGTTCTCGCCGCCGGGGGATGCGAAAAGTCCGGAGCGTTCGGCGAGGCCAACAGCATCATCGTGGGCGCGGCGACGGAACTCTGGGACGAAGTGGGCGATGCGGTCGCGGCCGGGCTCGAGCCCACCATCTTCACCGTTCGCGACGAGCGAACCTTCAAGATCACCCACCAGGACCCGCTGGCGCCCGACTGGGAGATCCTGCGCGAGTTCAAGCAGGTGCTGCTGATCGGAACGCCGGAGAATCCGTGGGTCGCGGAGGCGTTGGAGGAACGCGGCGGCGCGCGCCCGGAGCCGCTGGGCGCCCCGTCCATCTTCCAGCTGATCGACGTGTGGGCGCGCGGTCAGCTGGTCACCGTCCTCCTGTTGCCGCCCGGAGGGGGAGCGGACGAAGTCGAGGCGCGCGTGGACGACCTGCTCGAGCTCTTCGACGAGCAATACCGGACCTATGCGCACGCGCGCATGTTCGTCTCCGGGCACGATTCGACGCTGGCCGACACGCTGCGCGCCGTGGGCGGCTTCGCGCTCGATCTGCCCCGCGTGTATCGGTGGGACTACCGGGATTCGGTCTTCGTCTTCCGCAACGACAATCCCGATCCGGCCGAACTCATCCGGGAGATCGCGGTGACGTGGCGCGCGCCGGTCGCCGATCCGTTGCCGGACTCCGCCATTCTGGACTGGCGCCTGTCTCTGACGCGGGAATACTACGCCGACGAGCAGGTGGTGGCCGAGGAACTCGGGCCGGGCCGAAGTCTGAGCGGCGAGGCCTACGAGATCCGCGGCGTCTGGGAAAGCCCGCCGGAGGCTTGGCCGGCCGCGGGCCCGTTTCTGACCCGAACGAAAGCGTGCCCCGGCCAGGATCGGCTGTATCTGCTCGACTCGTGGCTCTACGCGCCGGGCAAGGACAAGTACGAGTACATGCTGCAACTCGAGTACATCCTGGACTCCTTCGAATGCGAGAGCGGGCGAACGGTCGCGGTCGGGTGAGGAAATCCCGCGCGAGAGCGCGGGGACGCGGCGGATCGAAGTCGGCTGGCGGCTCTGAGGTTGCGTCTCTTCCTGGGGGCGGTGCAGGGGTGTGGCGAGGCCGTCGCCTGGGGCGAAGTCGACGGCCTCGTCGTCGGTGCGTCCGCCGAGCTCCGGGAGGCCTCGGGCCAGCGGGTGGCCGAGGGTCTCCGGCCCACCGTCTTCACCCCGCGATGTCGAAACCGCGATGACCGGGGATTCGCGGGAGAGGACGATCTACACCGTGGGCCACTCGGCCCATCCGATCAAGCGCTTCGCCTCGCTCCTGGAAAGGCACCGCGTCGACGTGGTGGCCGATGTCCGGTCCGTGCCGTACAGCCGCCGGCAACCGCAGTTCAATCGTCCCGACCTTCGATCCGCGTTGCGGGAGCGCGGTGTCGACTACGTTTTCATGGGCGAGGAATTCGGCGCCCGGAGCGGGGACCGCGGGTGCTACGGGAACGGGCGGGTGAAGTACCGGCGGCTCGCCCGGACTTCGCTGTTCCGGTCCGGGATGGAGCGTCTCCGGGAGGGGCTGCGCCGTCGCAGGACCATCGCCCTGATGTGCGCGGAGAGCGATCCGGCGGAGTGCCACCGGACCGTACTCGTCGCGCGGAAGCTGGAGGAACGCGGCGTGGACGTCGCGCACATTCTGCCGGACGGACGGACGGAGCCGCACGAAGAGACGATGAGGGGACTGGAGGCGGACCTGGGGTTGCTGGAGATCGATCTGTTCGACGCTCCGCCGGATTCGGCGAGGGTCAGGTCCAGGGCGTACGAGATGCAGGAGGAGCGCATAGCGTACACCGTCGGGGAACGCGGCCGGGGGACGGGGCGATGAAGATCTTCACGATCGGCTTCGCCAAGAAGCGCGCGGAGCTGTTCTTCGGAGCGCTCGTCGACGCCGGGGCGAGACGCGTGGTGGACGTGCGTCTCAACAACGTGTCGCAACTGGCCGGGTTCGCCAAGAGGGACGACCTTGCCTATTTTCTGCGTCGGATCTGCGGCATGGACTACGTGCGCCTTCCGATCCTCGCGCCCACCAAGGACATTCTGGACGCGTACAGGAGGAAGCGCGGTAGCTGGGAGGAGTACGAGGAACGCTTCGTCGAGTTGATGAGGCGCAGGCGGATCGAGCGTGAAGTCGAACCGGAGCTCCTCGACGGCGCGTGCCTGCTGTGCAACGAGAACAGGCCGCGTCGTTGCCACAGACGCTTGGTCGCGGAATATCCGCGGGAGCGGTGGGACGACGTCGAGATCGAGCATCTGGGCGTGGTGTGAGAACCCGACCGTTCAACCCGCTCCCCGCCGCGGGTGGCCGCCGCCGACCGGGAGCAACCCCAGCACCAATTCCGCGCTGCGCGCCGAGGCTCCGCGGTGTTCCTCGATGACCCGCCTGCCGTTGCGCGCCATGCGGCGGCGGGCCTGAGCGTCCTCGATGAGGCGGGCCGCGGCGGCCATGGGGGAAGCCGTTACGACGATGCCGCCGTCCGCCTCCAGCGCCGAAACCACGTCCGAGAAGTTCTCGTGGTGCGGTCCGACGACGGTTGCGCATCCGGCGGCCACGGGAGGGATGGGATCCGATCCGCCCATGGGCGTGAAGCTCCGGCCCACGATGGCCACGTCCGCAAGGCCGTAGGCCGTCTCCAGCTCGCCCATGGCGTCGAGCAGGAAGATGTCGGCCGAGGCGGAGTCGCCGCTCCGGGGGTCGCTGCGGCGGCGAATTCCGGGATGGAGGGCGGCGACGGCATCGAACCTCTCGGGTCTCCGAGGCACCAGGAGGAGCTGGGCGCCGGAAGGACGGGCGGCGATCAGCTTCCGCTCTTCGCCCGGGCCGGTCGAGCCGGCGACGACGAGGGGGCGGGTGCGGTCGAGGCCGAGGGCGGTCGCCAGCGCTCCGCTGGCGGAAGGGTCCGGGGACGGGCGGCCGGAGATGTCCCACTTCATCGTGTCGGTGACCCGCACCCGGTCGCGGGGCACGCCCAGGGCGGCGAAACGGCGGGCGTAGGTCGCGTTCTGCGCGCCCACGGCCGCGAGTTGGCGAAAGATCGGCCGCACCCACCTCCGCACGCGTGCGTAGCCGCGGTGGCTGGAAGCGCTCAGACGACCGTTCACCACGCACACGGGAACGCCGCGCCGCGTGCACTCGGCGACGAGGTTGGGCCACACCTCCAGCTCGACGAGGACCACCGCGTCCGGACGCACGGCGTCCAGGAAGCGCCGCACCATCCAGGAGAGGTCGAGCGGGTAGCGCACCACCGGATGACGGGTTCCGTAGAGAGAGAGCGCGCGCGCCATTCCGGTGTCGGTGGTGCTGCTCACCACCACCCGGGCACGGTCGGCCAGACGATCGACCAAGCGCCGGGTCGCGGCCACCTCGCCCACGCTGACGCCGTGCACCAGCACGGTCGGAGGGAGGGCGCCGGTCGGCCGCCCCTCCGTGGCTTCGGGCGCCGGATCCGCCCGGCCACCGGGCCCGTCGCCCGCGGGTGCGGCGGTCGCCTCCGGCGCGCCAACGTGTCCGAACCGTCCCCGCCAATCCGTTCTCCGCGTTCCCGCCACGAAAAGGCGGGCGGCCACGATCGGACTGGCCAGCAACGCGGCCGCCAGGTAGAAGACGTCGTAGCGGAGCATTTTCGTCGTATGCCCGTTCGGAATGGAACCCGGACCGATCCGTCCGCGAAAGAGTTCGCGCTCGCTTCCGCAGGATCGCGCCCCGTCCTCGAGGGGGTGCCGTTCGCCCGTCCTCGTCACGCGCCCGCCGCGAATTTCCGCCATCGGGCGGATCGGCGGTAGCCCTTCCTCTTGGTCATGCCCATCGGGAACGCATCGCGACACCCCTGGCGAAGCTCGCGGCTCGAGCTCCCGGACGCCCCCCGGGCGATTCTTCTGGTGCGCCTCACCGCGCGCGGCGACGTGTTGCTGGCGTCGCCCGTGGTCGAGGCCCTGAGGCGCCGCTACCCGGGGGCGCACATCGCTTGGGCGGTGGAGCCCCACGCCCGCAGGATGATCGAACACCACGAGGGCGTCGACGAGATCGTCGTTTGGGATCGCGCCGCGTGGAAGGCCATGATCCGCGCCGGACGCTGGCGGGCGCTCTGGCGCGCGTTCCGCGAGCTGCGCTCGAGGTTGCGTTCGCCCCGGTTCGACGTCGCCCTCGACCTTCAGGGGCTCCTTCGCAGCGGGTGGGTGGCGTGGCTCTCGGGCGCTCCGGTGCGCATCGGCCTGGGCTCGAAGGAGGGTAGCCGGTTACTGCTGACCGGCGCCGTGCCCCGCTACGGCACCGGCCCCGGGAGCACCAGCCTGCAGTACCCGTACTTCGCCGCCGCCATCGGGTTGTCCAGCGACGCGCTGTCGCTCCGTCTGATCCTGAGCGAGGCGGAGGAGGGCTTCGTGTCCCGCTTCGTCGCCGACCACGACCTGACGCGCGGCTACGCGGCCCTCGCCCCCTTCACCACCCGACCCCAGAAGCACTGGTTCGAGGATCGCTGGGCCGCGCTGGTTGCCCGCATCCGCGACGAACTGGGCCTTCCGGTGGCGCTCCTGGGAGGGCCTGCGGACCGGGAAGCCGCCGGACGCATCGCGAAGCTGGCGCGCCAAGCCCGCGCCGCCTCCCCCGGGCGCGCGGTCGCGCCGCCCCGACTCGTCGATCTGACCGGCCGGACGCGGCTGGGGGAGGCGGCGGCCGTGGTGCGGCACGCGGAACTCTTTCTGGGCGTGGACACCTGCCTGTCGCACGTGTCGGTGGCCTTTCGCCGTCCCTCCGTGCTTCTCTTCGGATCCAACGTCCCCTACCGCGCGGCGCCGCACTCGCGGGCGCGCATCGCTCTGGACCTCCAGCCCTGCGCGCCCTGCGGCAATCGGCCCACCTGCCGGGGCGCCTTCCGGTGCATGCGGGCGCTGGAAGTCGACGACGTGTTCGAGCTGGCGAGAGAGGTGGTCGGGGAGGGATGAAATCCCCGCGGACGGCGGGCCGTCCCCTGAGCGTCGCGGCCGCCGCGCCCTTCCGGTTCCGGAGTCCCGACGAGGAAGCGGACGGCGCGCGATCCCGCCGGCGCGCGGCGTCGGCGTCCCCGAGGCGACCCGGGGGAACGCCCCTTTCGCGCCGGGCGTCGTTCTGCGTCTATTGCATGGGTGGCCGCCCCGTCTCGCCGACCCCAGCCCCGAACCGCCCTTGTCCTTCGTTCATCTCCACTGCCACTCGGAGTTCTCCCTCCTGGACGGCGCCAACCGCATCGACGATCTCGTCCGCAAGGCGAAGGAATTCGAGATGCCGGCGCTGGCTCTCACCGACCACGGATGCCTATTCGGGGCCTGGAACTTCCGAAAAGCGGCGAAGAAGGAGGGCGTCCGGCCCGTCATCGGCATGGAGGCGTACGTGGCGCCCGGCGACCGCCGCGCGAAGGAGCCGACGCGCATGGGCGGGCGCGGGGCCGGGAAGCCGTACTACCATCTCGTGCTGCTCGCTCGCGACCGCGAGGGATACCGGAATCTGATCAAGCTCTCCTCCATCGGATACATGGAGGGCTTCTACTACAAGCCGCGCATCGACCGGGAGGTGATCGAGCGGCATTCGGCCGGGCTGATCTGCACCTCCGCGTGCTTGGCGGGCGAAGTGGCGCGCCGGCTGGCGGAGGACGACTGGGACGCGGCCCGCGAGGCGGCGGAATGGCACGCCAACGTCTTCGGGGACCGATACTACCTGGAGGTCCAGGGGCACGACGCGCCCGGCCAGAAGGCGATGAACGGGAAGGTCTTCCGGCTGGCCGACGAGATCGGCCTGCCCGTGGTGGCCACCAACGACGCCCACTTTCTCCGCGCCGGGGACCACGAGGCGCACGACGTTCTCCTCTGCATCGGGCTCGGGAAGGACCGCGACGACGAGAACCGCATGCGCTACGACGAGGGACTCTACTTCAAGTCGGGCCCCGAGATGGCCGAGCGCTTCCCGGATCGTCCCGAAGCGCTGGAGAACACGCTGGCGATCGCCGAACAGGTCGACGTCCCGTTCGAGAAGAAGTACTTCCTGCCCGAATTCCCCCTGCCGGAGGGCCATGCGGACGGCGACCGCTATCTCCGGCATCTGAGCGTCCGGGGAGCGAAGGGGCGCTACGGCGACCCGTTGCCGGAAGAGGCGCGCGCGCGGCTGGACTACGAACTCGGAGTCATCGCCGAGACCGGGTACGCGGGATACTTCCTCATCACTTGGGACTTCATTCGCTGGGCTCGCGAGCACGGCATTCCGGTCGGGCCCGGGCGGGGTTCCGCCGCCGGGTCGCTGGTGGCGTATTCGCTCGGGATCACGAACATCGATCCCTTGGGGTTCGGACTCCTCTTCGAGCGGTTCCTGAATCCGGAGCGCAGGGAGATGCCGGACATCGACGTCGACTTCTGCTTCGAGCGACGGGGCGAGGTGATCGACTACGTGCGCAGCAAGTACGGACGCGACGCCGTGGGACAGATCGTCACCTTCGGCACCATGAAGTCGCGCGCGGTGGTTCGGGACGTGGGCCGGACCCTCGGCTTCAGGCCGACCGAGACCGACCGCATCGCGAAGATGATCCCCAACCGGCCGGGGCAGGCGCTGACCATCGCCCAAGCGCTGGAGAAGATCTCCGAGGTCAAGGAGCTGTACCGGGCCGAAGACCGCTACCGGAAGCTCTTCGACTACTCGCGCACCCTGGAAGGGTTGAGCCGGCACGCGTCGGTGCACGCCGCCGGGGTGGTGATCGCGCCCGGACCGCTCTCCGACTACGTGCCCGTGTGCGTTCAATCGCGGGCGCGCGGAAGCGGAAACGGAGCGGCGCGGACGGGCGCGGAGCGAGGGACGGACGACGTGGACGTGGTCACGCAGTACGACATGAACTGCGTGGACGACGTCGGCATGCTCAAGATGGATTTTCTGGGGCTGCGCACCCTCACCATCGTCCACGACGCCGTCGGGATGGTGAAGAAGAAGCACGGGGCGCTGCGCCACCCGCGGACCGGCGAGGCCTATCCGGCCATGGACGACGTCCCCTTGGACGACCCGCAGGTCTACGAGATGCTCGCGCAGGGGGGCACGTCCGGCGTGTTCCAGTTCGAGTCCGCGTTGGCGACGGGGAAGTTGCGGGCCATGCGTTGCGACCGCTTCGAGGACTTGGTGGCGACCAACGCCCTGATTCGGCCCGGTCCGCTCGATTCGGGAATGACCGACGTGTACATCCGCCGCAAGCTGGGGCGGGAGCCGGTGACCTATCCGCATCCCGATCTGAAAGAACTGCTCGAGCCCACCTACGGCATCATCGTCTACCAGGAACAGGTGATGCGCATCGTGAACATCCTCGCGGGATATTCGCTGGGCGAAGCCGACGTGGTGCGCAAGGCGGTGGGCAAGAAGATCCCGAAGCTGATCCGCGTCGAGCTGGAAACCTTCCGCGAGCGGGCCGCGAGCAAGGGGGTGGACCCCCGGGTCGCCAAGGATTTGGCCGACCAGATCGAGACGTTCGGGCGCTACGGCTTCAACCGTGCGCACAGCGCCGGCTATTCGCTGCTGTCGTACCACACCGCGTGGCTCAAATGCCACTATCCCGCCGAGTTCGTGGCGGCTCTGCTGTCCTCGGTGCTGTCGAACACCGACCAGGTGGTGAAGTACATTCTGGAGAGCCGCGAGCTGCACCGCTCCGTTCCGGGACTCGACGAGCCCCTGGAGCTGCTGCCCCCGGACGTGAACGAGTCGGGATGGAAATTCACGGTCACGGGGGACGCCCGGATTCGGTTCGGGCTCGGCGCGGTGCGCGGGGTCGGCGCGGCGGCGGTCGAGTCGGTGCTCGAGGCGCGGGAGCGGGGGGGGCGTTTCGAGACCTTGTTCGATTTTCTCGACCGCATCGACACGCGCGCGCTCAACAAGCGGGCGTGCGAGGCGCTGATCACCGCAGGGGCGCTGGACGCGTTCGGGCACCGGGCCCAGCTGGCGGCCGGGCTGGACGTCGCCTACGCCGACGTGAGCGCGCGGCAGGCGGACCGGGAGGCCGGTCAGGCGTCCCTCTTCGGAGATCTCGAGTCGGTGAAGGATCCGGCGCCGGAGCTTCCCGAGGTTCCCGAGTGGCGGGAGCGCGAGCGGCTGGCGAAGGAGAAGGAGGCGCTCGGCTTCTTCATCTCCGGCCATCCGCTGGACCGCTTCGGCGATGCCGTGGGCGCCTTCCGCGAGGTCAACACCGCCACGCTGGGTCGCCACGCCAACGCCTCGGTGGAGATCCCCTGCGTGGTGACCCAGGTGCAACGCAAGCTCTCGCGGCGCAACGGCTCGGAGTGGGGACGGGTCACCGTCGAGGATTTTCACGGGACCGCTCGGGTGCTGGCTTTCCGCGACGCGTGGGCGGCCGGCAAGGAGCTCCTGCGGCAGGACGCGGTGGTTCTGGTCCGGGGCAAGGTGTCGGGCCGGGAACGCGACGAGGAGGACCCGCCGATCTTCCTCGACGAAGTGGAGCTTCTGGACGACGTGCTCGCGTCGGGACGGCTCGCGCTCCGCATCGTCCTCGGCGGAGACGCGGAGCCTTCGCAAGACGCGGTTTCCGAGGCGAAGAGGGTGCTCGCCGCGCATCCGGGGGCCGCCCCGGTGGAGGTGCTGTGGCGGACGGGCGACGGGGAGCGCGACCGGCGGTTGCGCTCGCGGACGTTGCGCGCGGATCCCGGGCCGGAAACCTTGCTGGCGTTGCGGGAAGCGCTGGGGCGGACGCGCGTGGAGCTGGCGCGAGTGTAGGCGACGTCGCTATGATGCCTTCCGGCGGGTCGGCGGCGGCATCGCGCCCCGACCGAGGGCGGGAACTCCGTCTCGGCGGCGTCCGGGCGGACGGCGGATCCGGCATCGACGTCGCCCCCGGTCGCTGGCGGCGGCATCCGTGCGCGACGGCGATGCGGGACAACGGATTGCTTTGATGCCGGAGGGCCTGCGACCGATTTCGGCGCGACTCGCGCTGTGGGTCGTCCTGGCCGGTGCGGCGGGGTGCTACCGCGTGAACACGCCGCGCGCCGGGCGATCGGTGCCGCCCCCCGACGCCGTGCCGAAGCAGGAGTACAAGTCCCGTCTGGGCAACCCCGCCTTCTACGACGAGTTCGGCGTACGCTACCGCGTGTTGCGGACCAGCAAGGGCTTCGTGGAGCGCGGCATCGCCTCTTGGTACGGCGAGGATTTCCACGGTCGGCGCACCTCCGCGGGCGAGCCCTACGACATGTACGCCATGACCGCGGCGCACAAGACGCTTCCCCTTCCCACGTACGTGCGGGTCACCGACCTCGACACCGGCAACCGGGTAGTGGTGCGGGTGAACGACCGGGGGCCGTTCGTGGAGGGGCGCGTCATCGACCTTTCCTACGCCGCGGCGCTGAAGCTGGGGATCGCCGCGAAGGGGCTCGCGCGGGTGGAGGTGCGGGCGCTGGATCCTCCCGCGGTGGATCCGCCGCCGAGGACGGAGCCGCCTGCCGGCCCCAGGTGGCGAACGGGCGCTCCGCCAAGTTGGCGTTCAGGTAGCGAGGATCGTCCGTGACCTCCGCGCCCAGCCAGTCCGGCCGGGCGAACTCCTCCTTCCCGTGGGACAGCTCGATCTCGGCGACCACCAAGCCGGCGTTCTCGGCGTGGAACTCGTCGACCTCCCAGAGACGGCCGCCGGGTCCGCGGATGCGGTGGCGCGTCTTGTCGATGAGCGGGCGTCGGCAGAGCCGGTCGAGCATCTCGAGGGCGTCCCGGCGGGGGATGGGGTACTCGAACTCGAGGACGCGGGGTCCGGTCTTGGCGCCCTTCACCGCCAGGGTCGCGCGCGCGCCGGCCGTGCGCACGCGCACGGAGCGGGCGGCCGAGGCGGACAGATAGCCTTGGCGGATGCGGACGGCCGATGCGTCCGCCCTCCAAGCGTCGGAGCGCACCAGGAATTTCCGTTCGATCTCCTGGGCCATCGCGGCCTTCGTCCGGTCCCGGGTTGCGTGTCGGGTTCCCACCGACCCAAACTGGTGGCTCGGCGTCCCGGCCGCCAACTGCGGCGCGCGGGTGCCGCGGTTGCGTGCGGAACTCGCTCGGGGAAACGCCTCGATTCGTCCGTGGACAACGGGAGCGTGCGGAATGGACGGATCGTTGCGGGCGCGCGGGCGCGGAGGGGGCGCGCGCATCTCCCGACGCCGATTTCTGAACTCGGCGGTCGGGGCCGCGGTCCTCGCTCCCCGGACGCGTCCGGGCCGCCGGGCGAATCCCCATGCGCTCGTGCTCGGAGTGGCCCAGGACGGCGGCATGCCCCAAGCGGGTTGCTACACGCCCCGGTGCGAGGGCGCCCGCGAGCGGGACCGTCCTCGCTACGTGTCCTCTCTCGCCATCGTGGATCCGGACGCCGGGCGGTACCATCTGGTGGACGCCTCTCCGGATCTGAGGCACCAGATGGACCTGATCGACGACCCCGGATTCCGCGCGCGGGCGCAGGAGCGCCGCCCCTTCGACGGCATTTTCCTGACCCACGCCCACATGGGACACTACCTGGGGCTCGCCTTGCTGGGGCGGGAAGGCCTCGGGATCGCCCCCACGCCGTGCCACTGCAGCCCCGGGATGGCGCGCTTTCTCTCATCCAACGGCCCCTGGAGCCTGCTCGTGGACGAGGGACGCCTCGATCTGCGCCCCGTCGAGTTCGATCGCTGGTACGAAATCGACGACGGCCTCTCCGCCATGGCGACGCCGGTTCCGCATCGTCCGGAGTTTTCGGACACCGTGGCGTGGACGTTCCGGGGCCCGAACCGGTCTCTGCTCTATCTCCCCGACATCGATGCCTGGGAAGCGTGGGATCGCGACATCGCCGAAGTCGTGCGCGGCGTGGACGTGGCATTGCTGGACGCCACCTTCCATTCCGCCCGGGAGGTGCCGGGACGCGCCGTCGAGGACATCCCCCATCCGCTCGTGCCCCACACGATGGATCTGCTGCAGGAGGAGGTCGCGCGGGGCGGAAGCGAAATCGCGTTCATCCATCTGAACAACACCAACCCGGCGTTGGACGAGGAGTCGGCGGAAGCCCGCGAGATCGCGCGCCGGGGGTTCTCGGTCGCGCGCGAGGGGCAACGCTTCCAGCTGTAGCGGGCGCCGGTTACCGCTCCCGGCGAAGGATGGCGCGCACGGCCAGCACCGCGCCGAACGCGACGGCGGAACCGAGCAGGCCGACCACGCTCGCGGTGAACGGCGGAGGAAGATTGCCGGCGAGGCCGCCCCGAACCGCGCCCCAGAGCGTCACCCCGGATGCGATCGCGGCGAGGGCTTCGGGAGATCCCGCGCGGCGGGCGTGGAGGCCGCCCAGGACGGGGACGAAGAGGCTGACGGCGAGCAGGGCGTAGAAGAGGGTCAGGGCCTCGATGACGCCGGGGAGCACGGCCGCCAGCAGGATGCCCAGCGCGCCTCCGGCCAGCGCCGCCGCGCGGGCGACCCGCAGGACGGAGGCGTCCGGGGCGTCGGGGCGGACGAAGCGCCGGTAGAGGTCGCGCGAGAGCGATGTCGAGAGCATGAAGAGGATGGCGTCCGAGGAGCTGAGCTCGGCGGAGAGGACCGCGGCCAGACCGAGGGTGCCGAGCCACAGGGGCACGCCCGCGGTGAGGACGAGCGGAAGTGCGAGTTCGCGGTCGGCGAGAGCGGGATCGTAGACGCGCGCGACCATGCCCAGGAGCGCCGGCACGGCGGCGAAAAGCAGGAGGGCGAGCGCCGTCGCGGAGAGACCGATGCGGATCGCGCGGGCGTCGACGGCGCCGTAGGCCTTCTGGACGAGACCGGGCGAAATCACGAAGCCGGGCGCGACAAGGGCGAGGTAGATCCAGCCGGATTCTCCGCCTTGCCAGAAGTTCAGGCCGCCGGGCGGGGCGGCGGCGGCCACCGCCTCCCAGCCGCCCGCGGCGGTCGTCGCCCACGGAAGAGCGATCCCGAAGCCGACGACCATGACCCCCAGCTGGACCAAGTTGACCCACGCGGCCGCCAGGAGCCCTCCGGCCGCGAAGTAGGCGGTGGCGATCACCCCGCCCACGACGACCCCCCATTCCCGCGGCCACCCGGCCACCCCCGTGAAGATGTCTGCCATGGCGATGAGCTGGCCGGCCAGCAACGCGAGCGTCCCCAGCCAGAGCAGCACGGCGACGATGGCGCGCACCGAGGGGCCGTAGCGGTCGTCGAGATAGTCTCCCAGGGTGAGGTGGCCGCGGGCGCGCGCGACCGCCCAGATGCGCGGACCCACCCAGAGCGCGAGTGCGAGCGTACCCACCCCGGCGGAGCCCACCCACCACCAGCCCGCCAGACCGTCCCGGTACCCCAGGCCGGCGGCGCCGACGGTGGTTCCCGCGCCGATGTTGGCGGCCAACACGGTGGCGAAGAGCAGTCCCGGGCCGAGGGACCGTCCCGCCACGAAGAAGCCGCCCGCGCCCGAGACGCGTCGCCCCAGCCAGAGGCCGAGGGCGATCAGCCCGGCCGAGTAGGCGAGGAGGAGCAGGAGGGTGCCGTTCACGGGCGTTCCGGCGGCGGGCCCCGCATGTCGGCCGCGGCGGGGAGGCCGGGGAGGGGGGTCGCGCTGCGCACCGCGTCCAGGATGGCCGACGCGACCGCTTCGGCCGCAAGCGCGCCCACCTGTCCGGAGCCCACCCGCACGCTCGCGGCGAGGGTGCCCGTGGCGAGGGAGAAGACGACGTCGCCGTCTGCGGGAGTGTGCACCGGATAGATCGCGCGGGCGTATCCGTCTTGGGCCATCAGAGCCACTCGGGTGGCTTCCGCCTTGGTGAGACGCGCGTTGGTGGCCACGACGCCGATGGTCGTGTTCCGGCCGACCGTACCTCCCTGCGGACGTCCGGAGCGCAGCAGAACGCGAGCGTCGGCCAGGGCGGTTCCGTCCGCGTTGCGCACGCCCGCGACGATCCGGCCGGTCGCCGGGTCGACCACGTCTCCCACCGAGTTGACCACCACCAGGGCGGCCACCACGAGCCCGTTGGGAAGAATGACGGAGGCGCTTCCCGCCCCGCCCCTCATCGCTCGGTCCATCCCCGCCAGCTTGCCCACGGTAGCTCCGGCCCCCGCTCCGACGCTCCCGGACGCCACCGCGCCCGAGGTCGCGGCGGTGGCCGCCCGGTACCCGCACTCGGGTCCGGGGCGCACCGTCCAGCTTCCGCCCACGCCCAGGTCGAAGAGGATGGCCGCGCTAACGATGGGCACGCGCATGGCCGGACCCACCGGGTACCCCACCCCCCGCTCCTCCAAGTAGCGCACCACCCCGGAGGCGGCGTCCAGCCCGAAGGCGCTCCCGCCCGCAAGCGCCACCGCGTTCACCGTCTCCACCGCGTTGACGGGATCGAAGAGGTCGGTCTCGCGCGTGCCGGGCGCTCCTCCCCGCACGTCCACGCCCCCGACCGTTCCCTCGGGTGCCAGCACGACCGTGCATCCGGTGGGACGTTCGGACAGGGTGTGGATCCCCACCCGGATCCCGGGCACATCGGTCAGGCCGCCCGCGCGGACGTTTCCGCCGCTCTCCTGCGTCCGCCCCGGGGCGGGGCACAGGAGGAGAGCGGCGGCCGTCGCGCCCAGCGCGCGCGTCCGACCGGATCGCCGACGGCGTCCGGATCGGTCGGCCGACCGTTGCGCCGACAGCGAGAAGGCATGCGACATGGTGGAATCTCCCCTCGGGATCGCGGGATGGGAAGTCCGACTCCGGAAAGGCTACTACCCGCCCGACCTCTGCGATTGCCGCTCTTCGCTCTCCGCGCGATCTTCCGACCGACCGCCGGATCCCGTGCGTCCCGCGCCCCGCGTCTCCGTGATCACCCTCCGCCCCATCCGCCGCGCTCTCGTGCCGGTCGACTCGGCCGCCGCCGCGCGCGTTAGCGCCCCCAACTACGACGAATTCCAAAGCGACGACGAAGTGCGCGCGCTCATCCGCCGCTCGCCCGAAAGCGTGCTGCGCGTGACCATGCCGCACTGCGACCCGGAGGCGCCTGGGCAGCCGGCTGAGGATTCCCGACCCGCCCTCGCGTACGCCGCCTCGAACATGCGCGCGCTCGTCGACAGCGACAGCGTACGGGTCGCGCACGACCTGCTCTACGTCTACCGCATCCGCGACCCGATCCGGCCCGGCGTCGATCAGATCGGTATGGGCGGCATGGCGCGCGTCGGAGAGATTCGGACCTCCGCCACGCCCGCCGCCCCCATCATCCGCAACGAGGGCGTGCGCGCGCCGAAGGCGCGCGGGCGGGCCCGGCTCATCGAGGCCACGTCGGCGTTCGTCGGTACGGTCAACTGCGCCGTCCCGGACGCGTCGGAAGAGGTTGCGCGCGCCTTGGAGCGTCTCGCATCGGAACGCCCGCCCGACTACGGGGCCCGCGACGACCGCGGGTGCCGACACGACGTCTGGCTCGTCGCCGACCCCGCCGCCCGGGCGCGTTTGGCTGGGTTGATGGCTGCGGAGCCGGAGGCCTACGTCGCCGACGGCAACCACCGCAGCGCCGCCGCGGCGATGCTCGACCGCGACCGCTTCCTGTGCGTCTTCTTTCCGATGGCGCGCATGTCGCTGGCCCCCTACAATCGGCTGGTGCGCGACGTCGGTCTGGACGACGCGGAGACGCTCGCGGGCCTGCGCGAACGCTTCGCGACGGAGGAGGTCGCGGATGCGCATCAACCCGCCCGAACCCACGAAATCGGCCTCTGCACCGGGCGGCGCTGGTACCGCCTGCGGCCCCGCCCCGGCAGTTGGGACGCGCGCGACGCGGCCCGGTGCATCGACGCCGACATCGTCCAGCGCAACTTCTTCGACGCTGTCCTGGGCATCGCCGACCCGGCCGACCGTCGGATCAATTTCGTGGGAGGAAACCGAGACCTCGACTTCCTGCAGGCGAGCGTGGACAGCGGCGAGTACCGCTACGCCGTCACCCTCCCGCCCGTCACCCTCCGGCAGTTCGCGGAGGTCTGTCGCCAGAACCGCGTCATGCCGCCCAAGTCCACTTGGTTCCGGCCCAAGATTCGAAGCGGCTTGGTGATGGCGCTGGAAGAGAATCCTCCAGAGGCCGGATAGCCCGAAGCCGGGAGGGGCCCGCGCGTTTGCTGCCCGCACGGCCGGAGATCGCCAGAATCCTCCGGCCGGGGCGAGCGCGACCGGATGCCGCGGTTGGCGCCGCCATGCGGCGGGCGCGATCATTCCCTGGATTCGCCACGCACCGGCACGGCCGGAGGTCGTCTCGATGCTCGATTCCGACACCGCCCGCAGGAGCTTCATGGCGCATTTCGCCGGCGTCGGACTGGGGCCACCCTGCTTCCGAGCGTGCTCTGGGTCGGAGTGCAGGAAGCCGGGACCGGGGCGGTCACGACCGAAATGTTCGGCGATGCTTGGCGATCTTCGGCGAGCTCATCGAGGAACGCGAGCGCATGGTCGAGTCGGTGAACGACTGGTCGAGCGGCTATTGGGAACTCCCCTGTCTCTCCGATCTCGAGGGGGCCGCCGCATGCATCAGGTGACATCGGTCGAGCTGACGGAGATGTGCCTCCAGCGTGACAGGGTCCCCCCGCAAGCCAACTCCCACACGTCCATACCCGGGTGGAGTTGCCAGCATGAAGGGCGACCGCAGCGTCCGAGCCAACCCGCGCCGAGTCCCATGGAGCTTCCCGATCTGGGTTCGGGTTCCACGGCACCGTCGAGGGTCTTTTGGAACCTCATGCATCCGTCCGGCTCGCTGGCGGCCTCGCCGGGCGGGACGAAGTCGCAGGGTGCCATCGACCCTCGTTCCTTGTCCAAGCCTTCTTGCCTCCGCAGCGACACCTCAGTTCCGGTTTTGGGATGACCGGCGTGGCCGGTCACGAGGTGTTTTCGCGTCCATTGTGGACAGGTTAGATTGACGGGAGTGTGAGGGACCTCGACCGAGAGGACGGAGATGGCGACGAGCAACCTGCTCTATGCAGCGTTGGACGACTTGGAGGGACAAGCGGGACGCGAAGAAGGCGGTCTCGGCAGACCGCCGCCGGATCCGGCGAGCGGAGGAAGTGGCTGTCGTGCGAGCTCGGGAAGGAGCGGGATCGTTCCCGGACTCCCGAATTCCCTTGTCGGCTCCCTCCGTTTATCATGTCGCCTTCCGACGGCAACACTGCGGTCACGCGGTTATTCTCGCTGTACGTGCAACCGACGTCTCGGCGGACGACTTCATCTGCGAACTGCCGATGGCTGAGCGAGGAGTTGCGAGACATGTCGCGCATTGATCCGGAGATCGTCGGAGTCAGCATCAGCCTGCTGGGCGATTTCAACCCGGTGCACTTTCGGGTCGACAGTCAGGAGACGCGGAATCGGCTGGGAACCGCTCTCGCCCCGCTGGAGCCGTGGGGACCTTGGCGAGATCGGCTGAACCTTGGTGATCGCCACGGAGGAATGACGTCGCTCCAAATGTCTCAAACGAAACCGGCGGACAGGAACGAGGGCGGACGGATCGATGTGGTGGTGGAGCCTTCCTCCCGCGTGGGAAGGGATTCCGGTACGGGAGTCTATGTGAGGGTCGACGATAGCTTTGTTGGGGATGGCGACGCCAAACGGCTCGTGGCGATCCTAGCGCGCGAGTTCGAGGAATCCGTCGGTCGAAGCGAGCGGATTGTGGATCATTTCATGTCGCTGGCGTGCCTGGAAGAGTGAGGAGCACAATGTCACAAACGGGATCGAGGGCGACGGATTTGGCACAGAACGCGACGACCGATGTGCCCACGATGCTTTCGCGGCGACCACCGTCGGTTATAAGCCGCCCGGTCGGCTATCGTGTCATCGGACGGAACACGGCGGTTTCGAACGAGGAATCGGACGGAACGCCTACGGACATCGCTTCCTCGGATCTCGGGAACCGGGACGCAGATTCCGCCGGAACACCGTTGAATGGTCTTCCCGTCGTCGTCCGACCCGCAGTTCCCATATGCTTTCCGGAGCGTTCTCCGTCCCTCTATCCCAAGCAAGAGTGGGCGGGACGGGTAACGGCCATTCACAAAACCGAGTTCGATGCCCGTCTTCGAAACCTGACCCGCGGTGGACGCGAGGTCGCCACCATAGACTTCGAGGAAATCAGCCCAGACGACCGTGACCGAATGCGCGTCGGATCGCTCTTCCATTGGGTCATGGGGTACGAGAGGTCCGCGACCGGAACGCGAAGCAATGTGTCGCGAATCGTATTATTGAATCCGCCTCGCCCATCCGAGCAGGATATGAAAGCCGGACGGGAATGGGCGGATCGCTTGCGCGCCAAATGGAATCTTGAGTGAACGGGACGCACCCTCGTTCCGATGAAGTGGAAGTGACGCTGTTCGGGCCGGGGTACGGCGAATGCGCCGTTGTGCACGTCGGCGGAGGTGATTGGATCGTCTTGGATTCATTCTTGGCTTCGGATGGAAGACCCGTAGCCCTCCAGTACTTCGACGACCTCGGATTGGACTCGAGCCGGTTCGTTCGCCTGATCGTGGCTACGCAGTGGCACGACGACCACATGAAAGGGTTGAGCGAGCTCGTCGCTCGGTGTCCGGACGCCGACTTCTGTTGCGCGAACGCGCTCAATTCCCGAGAGTTCATGGGCGTTGCGACCGCGTGGGCGAACGAGAGTCTTCCAGCCCGCGGAATTCGGGAAATCCACGCGGTGATGAACCGTCTCGACGACAACGGCGCCCAACCGATCTGGGCGACGGCGAGCCGCCGAATTCACCGCTCGTCCAGCTGCGAAGTGTGGTCGTTTTCGCCCGATGACGGAACCTACTCTCTGTTCCTCAAGTCGCTCGAACATTCGCTCGGAACCGGGCATCTTGCCCCGAATCGGCTGTCCGTTGCTCTGCTGATGCGTTTCGACAACGACGTGTCGTGTCTATTCGGAGCGGATCTCGAGCGGTCCGGCTGGACGGCGATGTTGCGCGATGATCGAAGACCCCGGTGCAGATCCTCGATCTTCAAGGTGCCGCATCACGGATCCGTGACCGCTCATCTGCAAGGAGTGTGGGACGAGTTGCTGGAGCATGAGCCAAATGCGATTCTCACCCCGTGGCGCCGAGGCAAGGGATCGTTGCCGAACGACAAGGACGTTGGGCGAATCCTTGCGCGCACGCCGAACGCCTATGCCACGACCGGTGCGCCGCCCGATGCGGTCGAGCAGGATCGTTGGGTCAGGAAAAAGTTGAAAGGCGTAAAAGCACGAACCGCGCCGGAATCCGGTCCGCTTGGAATGATTCGACTTCGGCGGTTGGTGGCGCGGGAAGCTTCCTGGCGAGTGGAATTGTTCGAATCGGCATGTCCCCTGAGAGATTTCGCAGCGTAGCGAGGATGGATCGGCCGAGGCGCCGGAACCCGACCCTCCGGCTTCAGTCGCGCGGCGCCTTTCCCGTCTTCCGCTCGTCGTCGGACGGGGTGCCGTGCGGACGCTTCCCGACCGCACGAGCGTCCGACCGCACCGTAGCGTCCCGCCCGGGAGGGCGGCGCGGCGGCCGCTTCGGGGGACTCGCAATCCACCGTCCGGGCCGGCGACGGGCCGGCGCCCTTGCACGGGAAACGCCGCCGCCATGAACGAAGCACCGATTGGACGGACGCCGGCGCTGCGCCTCGCGCGCGTGGCCGAGCCGAACATGGCGGAGGTGTGGCTCAAGCTCGAAGACGCGAATCCCACGGGTTCGATCAAGGACCGGACCGCGCTGGCCATGATCGACGACGCCGAGGCGCGTGGCTTGCTCGAACCCGGAGGCGTCATCGTCGAGCCCACCTCCGGCAATACCGGCATCGGCCTCGCCCGTATCGCGGCGCGGCGCGGATACAGGCTCGTCCTGTGCATGCCTTCGTCGATGAGCGCCGAACGCAGGCGCACGCTCTCGGCGTACGGAGCCGAACTCGTGCTCACCGATCCGGAGCGGCGCATGCTGGCGGCCCGGGAGGAAGCCGGACGCATCGCCGAGGAGACCGGCGCCTTCTACCCCGACCAGTTCTCCAATCCCGCCAATCCCCGCATCCACTACGAGACCACCGGGCCGGAGATCTGGGCCGACATGAAAGGACGCATCGATGTGTTCGTGTACGGTTCCGGGACGGGGGGGACCATCAGCGGAGCCGGACGATTCCTGAAGGAAAGGGATCCGCGCATCCAGGTGGCTGCGGTCGAGCCGGCGCGGTCGCCGGTCATTTCGGGTGGCCGACGCGGGCGGCATCGATTCCAGGGAATGGGGCCGGGGTTCATCCCCGAGAACCTGGACCTGACGGTGTTGGACCGCGTGATCGCGGTCCGCGAGGAAGACGCGTTTCCGCTGGGGCGGCGTCTCGCCCGCGAGGAGGGCCTGTTCCTAGGGATGAGCAGCGGGGGAATCGTGCACGCTGCGCTCCGGATCGCGCGCGAGATCGGGTCTGGTCATCGCGTCGTCGCCATTTCGCCCGACGGCGGCGCCCGCTACCTGACCACTTCTCTGTACGCTCCGGAAGGGGAAGGACGGTCGTGAACGCCCTCGACGCCCGGGGGCACGATCTCGGGCACGGTGACGATCAAGGGATCGAGGGGACGGCGGCCGCGGGGGTCACGGCGACGCTGTCGTCGTGCGCGCGCGCGTGACCCCGGCACGGTCGGCCGATTCGAAGCGAGTGAAGCCCCGGCCGAAGCCGCCGAAGTCGGGTCCGGATCGCCCTTGGCGCAAGAAGGTCTGCACCGACATTGCTGGGCGGAAACAGCGCGATGGGCAGGGTTGAACCAACGACGGATCGCCAAGCCGACGAAGAGGCGTCCGGTGCGGCTCCGCCGATGTAGCGCCAGTTCGTCGGCCAAGAATTGCCGCTCGCCGAACCGGACGACGTTTCGGCGGCGGCGGGGCGTGGGGATCGGCGCGGACGCAGGATGCGCGGGCTCGGTCGGCGAACGAGTTCGGAGCCGTGGCGACCGGTGCGGCGCCGGCCGACCCGGCGTGGGGGTCCGGGCCTCGAGCGCTTCCGTGCTTGCGTCGGCGGCGGAGACGGTCCTTGCGAGCTGAGGCCCGGGCGGGGGCGGGAAGGCCCGTACGCTCCCGTCGGGGTTGGTTTTCCCTTCCGCCCCTCCGTTCGCGCTTTCTCGGGGCCGAGGTCTCCTCGCAGCACTCGGACGAGTCCGAAATCGATGCAACGAGTGGCATCGAGATGGAGCATGTGCACGCCGCGCTCCGGATCGCGCGCGAAGTCCGGTCGCCATTTCGCCCGACGGCGGCGCCCGCTATCTGACCGCTCCTCTGTACGCGCCGGAAAGGGAAAGACGGTCGTGACCGCCTCCCCGCCGGAAGGCCCGATCGGTCCGAGGCGGATTCCTCGAGGAGCCAGCTCGACGCCGGTGCACGGTTCTGCCCGTTCCCTCGGGCCACGGAAGCCGGCGTTCCCGCAAGCTTGACCCCCGTCATATCGCGTGCCCGGAACCCTGCCGTTCCGCTGGCGCGGGGGCGCGATTTCTCGACTTCAACCGCGCGGCGCCTTTCCCGTCTTCCGCTCGTCGCCGGACAGGGTGCCGATGCTCTCCACCACCAAGGTGCCCGAGCCTTCGTTGGTGAAAATCTCTCGAAGCAGGCTGTCGCGCGCGCTTCCGGAAATCAGGTGAACCCGCGGGACCCCGCCCCCGATGGCGCTTTCGACGGCCGACGCCTTGGCCAGCATCCCCCGGGCCAGCGCGCCCTCTTCGCGCAACGCGCGCAACGCCGCCAAATCCAGATAGGAGACGAGCGTCCCCGGGTCCTCGGGGTCCCGGAGGATGCCGGGCGCGGTCATGGCGAAGACGAGCTTGGTGGCCTCGAGCGCTCGTGCGAGCGCGCTCGCCACGGTGTCGGCGTTGACGTTCAGAAGCCGGCCGTCCGCGTCCGCCGAGAGCGGACTCACGACCGGCATCCATCCCTGCTCGAGGAAGACGTGCAACGCCGAGGGATCGACGGATTCGATGTCTCCCACGAACCCGAAATCCACGGGATCCGGGCCTGCCCCCGCCACGACGGTGGGCGGG
Organism: Longimicrobiales bacterium; assembly: GCA_965115885.1. Classification (GTDB taxonomy): domain Bacteria; phylum Gemmatimonadota; class Gemmatimonadetes; order Longimicrobiales; family Gaopeijiaceae; genus BD2-11. The sequence goes on along the minus strand of OZ220479.1, from coordinate 3,323,048 downwards.
CGGCGCGTGGCCGTCACCAGACCGGCGTCGACCCCGGAGACGCCGACGGCCCGGATGCCTTCCCTCCGGCATGCGCCCAGCAGCCCCGCGTTGACCTCGCCGCTCAGGACCCGGGTGGCGACCCGGAGATCTTCGGGACCGGTGATTCGGCGGCCCGCGACCATTCGCGGCTCGTGACCCAGTCGGCGCGCCAGGGCGGTCGACTGGGGGCCGCCGCCGTGCACCAGCACCAGCTGCACGCCGAGAGCGTGCAGGACGCCGACCTGTTCCATCATCGCGTCGACGCGCCCGGAACTCCGCAACGCTTCGCCGCCCAGCTTGAGCACGAAGATGCGGTTGCGGAACATGCGCACGTAGGGCGCGGCGGCGCGTAGCCCGGCGAACGCCCCGGTTCCCGCCCGGGAGCGCTTCACGTCGTATCCTCCGCCAGCGCGCGCAGGGCTTCGGCGAGTTGGGCGACTTCGGAGCTTCGCAGCGTGAGCGGAGGCATCAGGCGCAGCCACGCCGGATCCGAGCTGGTTCCGGTGAGAACGTCCCGCTCCAGGAGGGCGTCGCGCACTTCCCGGGCGGTCGTCCCGCACTCGAGCCCGAGCAGCATGCCTCGGCCTCGGATCCCGGACACGGGACCCGCGAGGCACCGCGCCCGTATCTCTTCCTCGCGCGCCGCCACCCGTTCGAGGAGCCCCTCGGCCCGGATGGTGTCCAGCACCGCTTCGACGACCGCGCACGCGAGCGGTCCGCCCCCGAAAGTGCTCCCCATGTCTCCGATGCGCAGCTGGTCGCCCAGAGCCCGCGAGAGAACGAGGGCGCTGCAGGGGAATCCGGCCCCGAGGGCCTTCGCGGCCGTGAGCATGTCCGGCGTCACGTCGGCGTGCTCGATGGCGAAGGGCCGCCCGCTCCGGCCCATGCCGCATTGCACTTCGTCGGCGATCAGGAAGGCGCCGTGGCGGTCGCAGGCGGCGCGCAGGGCGCGTACGAAGTCCGGTTCGAGCGCGTAGGCGCCCGCGATGCCCTGGATGGGCTCGAGAATGACGGCGGCGGTCTCGCCGTCGATGGCGGAGACCGCGCGCGCCGCGTCGTCGCGCGGCGCGAAAGTCGCGTCGAACGGGGTGTCCGGGAAGCCGTACCAGCGTTCGCGCGCCCCCCATGTCGCCGCGGCGGCCGCCGCCGTGCGGCCGTGGAAGCCGTGCTCCAGCGCCACCACCCGCCTGCGGCCGGTCATCCGGCAGGCGAGCCTCAGCGCGTTCTCGTTGGCTTCGGCGCCCGAGGAGGCGAAGAAGACGCACTCCAAGCCGTCGGGCGCGAACTCGGCCAGCTTGTCCGCGGCGCGCGCGCGCACCCTGAGGGCGTTCAGGTTGCTGGCGAACATCAACCGGCCCGCCTGCGTGCGGAGGGCCTCCACCACCCTCGGGTGTCCGTATCCGAGGCCGCACACCGCGTGCCCGCCGTAGAGGTCGAGCAGTCGGCGTCCGTCCGCGCAACGCAGGTACGCGCCTTCGCCCGACACCGGTTCCACCGAAAGCTGGCCGTACACCTGCGCCAGATGCCGCGCTTCGGCCCGGCGCGCGTCCGGGGCGGGAGTCGAGGGGGGCGCGTTCACGTCCAGGCGAGAGTCGGATGAGTCAGCCCGGCGGTTTCGGGCAGGCCGTGCAGTCGGTTCATCCACTGGATCGCCCCGCCGGCGGCGCCCTTGACCAAGTTGTCGAGCGCCACGGTGACGGCCAGCGCGCCGCGGTCGACCGCCACGGCCAAATGCGCGTGGTTGCCTCCCACCACGTCCTTCAGCCTTGGCGGTCGGTCGACCAGATGCACGAAGGGCGCCTCCGCGTAATGCTCGGCGTAGGCGTCGCGCACCCGCCTCTCGCCGACGCCGTCGCGCAGCCGTCCGTGCAGAACCATGTAGATCCCGCGCGCGAAGGGGCCGGAGGCGGGAACGAAGTGCAACTGCGCGCCGCGGCCGGTCAGCGTTCGCAGGATCCCCTCCACCTCGGGCGCGTGGCGGTGGGAGAGCGGCTTGTACGCGAACATGTTGGCGTGGCGGGTCGGATGGTGGGTGGTCGCCTTGGGGGCGCGTCCCGCCCCGGTGCTGCCCGTCACCGCGCTCGCCGCGAGACGGGGATCGACCAAGCCGGAGCGCACGAGCGGCACGCCGGCGAGCAGCATTCCGGTCGCGAAACAGCCCGGATGGCCCACGTGACGCGGTGCGCGCCCCGAGACGTGTTCCGGCAGGAGGCTCCGAAACATCGACATGCGTTCGGGGGCGCCGTGCCCGATTCCGTAGACGGCCTCGTACGCATCGGCGTCCGGAAAGCGGAAGTCCGCGGAGACGTCGACGACGCTCGGCGCGCACCCCCGCTTCTCGCAGATGCGGAACGCCCGGTCGACCAACTGCGCGCTGGCTCCGTGAGCGGCCGTCGAGAAGACGGCGCAACGCGTCCCGGGAACGTCGGGCAGTTCGTCCAGGGAGGTGAACCGCAATCCCGGCCACGCGCCCTCCAGATTCGGGAAGACCGCTCCCACCGTCTCCAGCCTTCGGCTCCGCGACACGACCGCGACCGGCCGGATGCGCGGATGGAACGCGAGCAGGCGCAACAGCTCGCCGCCCACATAGCCGGATCCGCCGAGAACGATGGCGGGGATGGGCTCAGGCATCGATTCCCAACCCGATGCGGGCGGCCACGGCGTCTCCGAGACGGGCGCCGTGGGTTACCGCGTTCAACCCCCGGAGTCCGGTCCGTTCCCGGATGGCGTCGAGCCCGACCCCGTTGTCGGTGGCGGGTCCGGTGACGAACGCGGGAGAGATTCCGAAGTCCTCCTCGAGCAGCTTCGCGCCGCCCCAGGCCGCGACCGGATCGGACGCGCACAGGAGCAGGCACGAGACGTTGGCGCGCACCGCGTCGTCGCGAAGAATCGCCTCCACGCCGTAGGCGCCCAGGATTCCGTCGCCCAGCTCGAAGACGATCGCGTCGGGCCGGTCGGCCGCCAAGCGGCGCAGCATGGTGCGCGTCAGGTCGGGCGCGTTTCCGGGGCCGGTGCTGACCACGCCGAAGTCGGTGAAGATGGCGGTGGTGCGAGCGCCCGCGTCCTCCATGGCCAGGATGTCGCGTCTCAGCGAGACCCCGGTCGCCTTGAAGCCGTCGACCACATGTCCCAGATGCCGCAGGCGCCCGATCACCGCGCACGCCGCCGCCGTCTTGCCGGAATTCATGCAGGTGCCGGCGACGGCGACCACCGGGACGCCCTCCAGCTCCAGTTCGGGCCGGGGATCGACCGGATCGCCGCCCACGCGCGCCGGGACGCCCACGCGCTCCCCGAGATAGGGAAACTCCAGCACCACCCCGAGCACGCGCGCGTCGAAGGGCTTGCCCAGGGAGAGGTTGACGGCATCGCAGATCCCCAGCACGCCGCCCATGTTGAGGATCTGCACGACGTCGCCCGGACGCAGAGTGGTGGGCACGTGTCCGGCGTAGCCGAAGAGCGCCTTGCGGTGGCCCAACGCGCCCACGACGACGTCGCCCCGACGCACGCGCGCCATGCGCCCGCTGGCCAATTCCAGCAAGTTGTAGGAGGACTTCTCGTTCAGCACCTGGACCGCGATCATCACCCCTTCCTCGCTGGGAATGCGGTCGCCCACGCGGATCTCGCGGTCGGAGCCCAAGTCCGAGGCCACGGACGCCAGTTTGTCGACGACGACGCTACGCATTGCCGCCGCTCCCGGGCGTCAGGCCGGCTTCGCGGCGCAACCGACCCTCCAGCGCGCGCTGTTCGCTGCGGTTGCGCGTCGCGATGAAGATGGTGTCGTCGCCCGACAGGGTGGCCAGCACCTCCTTCCAGCCCGTCCGGTCCAGGAAGAGGGCGATGCGCTGGGCGGCACCGGCCGCGGTTCGCACGACCGTGAGATTGGGACCGGCCGCGTGCACCGCGCGCGCATAGCTCGATAGCGTGCGCCGGTCCTCCTCGGAGAGATTCAACGGCCGCAGGCTGTAGCCGTCCGCTTCCTTCGTCGCGCCCAGGCGGGCCAAGTCCCGGCTGATGCAGGATTGGGTCACCCGGATCCCGCGCTCCTCCAGCAGGCGCGCGAGCTCGGCTTGGCTGGCGACCTCTCGGCGCTCCAGTATTTCCGCGATCGCTTTCCGGCGGCGGATGGGAGCGGTTCGGCGGTTCGGCGTCCGGTCGGATCGTGGCACGGAGTTCCCGGGCGGTCCGCCGGTCCGGCGGCGGGTGGACGAGGATGCATAATTCCAACCATGTATGCAGATGATATGATGTTCCGACGAATCGTCAACCCCGAACTTCCCTCGTGGCCGGATGCGCGCACGGGGTCATAGGGCGAGCCCGGCCCGCGGCCGGCCGCCATGGGGTTTCGCTCGGTCATCCCCGGCCCGCCGCGGTGCTCGCGTCCACATTGCGGAGGGCGTGCGATGTCCGATCCCACGTAGCTGCGTAGTGGCCGCCCGGCCCGCCGAGCGTGTCCAGCTCGAAGCAGAAGTTCAAGCTAGAACTTGTGCCTCGAGAGGCTTTTCGTCATCATGGCTGTCGATCACGACAAGCTGGATGAAACAAATCTTGGCAGAGGCAGGTACTTGCTTTGACGGAACGCGAGTTCTCTGAACAGAAAAGGCCAGATGGGGCAAGCAATTTTGCAGATCGTGCGCGGATGTCAGGAATTGCTGGATCCAGCCCGTTGGTTTGCGAACGAAGGGCTTTTCCAGCACACGCCTGGGTCGGATGCGGAGGAGGTGGGTAGGGACTTGGCTACTGCGATGAGGGATTTCGGCGTTGCCGCGAACGTAGTGATGGAAAGGCATGGGGCGAAGACAGCGAAAAAGGAAGCGCAACCTTCCCGTTGAGCCGCATCCGCCGCTTTTCCCTGACGAGAGCGGGCCAGCGGCACAAGGAGACCCAAAGGCAAAGGAGTGGGTGGCTCGTGTCGTAAGTTGGTATGGCCCTCTTCCTCACCCTCGCATCCTGCGGGAGTTTGGCGAAGCCGTACCCGGATCGGATCGTGAAATAGTCGACCAGTTCAGCTTGCAGGGCCACCATCGCCGGAAGATCGAGAACAGGAACAGTTGGCTCGCGCTTGCCAAGGTTCTCTGTACCCTTGTCGTGATGTTAACGATCTGTGCTTCTGGGGCCTACCTAAATTGGGCGGATGATCGCGCCTTAGGCGTCGCCCTGATCGGAAGCCCTCTCCTTCTGGGTGCCTTGATGCGTGGTCTTTCTCGCAGATAATGCTCCCGGGGGTGCTCACCGCCGGTCCTCCCTGCGGTGGTGATTGCGCGCACTTTCGAGGACCCGGGTCTCTCGGAGTTTCCCAAGCGGATCACGGAGGGCCACCACCTCTTGGATCGTCTCTCCTTCGTGACCGCACTCCCAAAAAGGTCTCGTTGAGCGATTCCGCCAAGCGCGACCTGCTTTCCCGTCCGGTGGAGCACATCGACGTCCGCGCCTTCGACGCCCGCCCGATCATCGACCAGTATCGGGACGCCGCCGTCCAAGCCCGCAACCTGGCGCGCGCGGCGGACATCTACTCGGAGATGCTCGCCGACCGCGACTGCGTCGTCATCCTCACGCTCGCCGGATCGCTCGTGTCGGCGGGTCTCAAGAAGGCCCTGGTGACGCTCGTCGATTCCGACATGGTGGACGCGGTGGTGTCGACGGGCGCGAACGTGGTGGACCAGGACTTCTTCGAAGCCATGGGCTTTCGCCACTACATGGCGCCCGGCTCGCCCGAGCATCCCGAAGTCGCCGACGAGCGCCTGCGCGAGCTGGCGATCGACCGCATCTACGACACCTACGTCGACGAAGAGGAGCTGCGAGCATGCGACCGGGCCATGCAGCGCGTCTTCGATCGGCTCGCGCCGCGCCCCCACTCCTCTCGGGAAGTTCTCTCCGGAATGGGTCGTTTCCTGGAAGCTTCGTTCCCCGAGGCGGAATCCGTGGTGCTGTCGGCGTACCGGAAGGGGATCCCGGTCTTCGTGCCCGCCCTGAGCGATTGCTCCGCCGGGTTCGGGATCGCGTTGCACCAGGCCGCGGCCGCGCGCGCGGGGCGCGCATCGGTGTCTTTGGATTCGGGCAGGGATTTCCTCGAACTGACCCGGATCAAGCTCGCCTCCCGAGCCTCGGGGTTGCTGATGTTGGGCGGGGGCGTCCCCAAGAACTTCGCCCAAGACATCGTCGTGGCCGCGGAGATGCTGTCGGAGGAGGACGCGGCTTGGGAGGGCGGGACCGGCCCGACGGCGCCCGGGGAAGTGCCGATGCACCGCTACGCCGTGCAGCTCACGGTCGCCGACAGCCGCGACGGCGGGCTGTCCGGGTCGACGCTGCGCGAGGCTGCCAGCTGGGGAAAGGTGGACACCGCCCGCGAGCAGATGGTGTTCTGCGAGGCCACGCTCGGTTTTTCGCTGCTTGCGAGTGACGCCTACCATCGCCGGGCCTGGGAGGGTCGGCCCGGCCGGAGGCTCGCCGATCGGCTCGAAGCCTCTCCTACCCCTTCGCGATCTCTTCCGCGGCCATCAGGGACAGCGCGCAGAAGGTGAGGGTCCCGTTGGCGCAACCGCTCGAGACGATGGTGGGCGCCCCCACCACGAACAGGTTCTCGTGGTCGTGGGTGCGTCCCCAGCGGTCCACCACGCTGGTCGTCGGATCGTCGCCCATGCGGCAGCCCCCGCCGGGATGTTCGAACAGGCGCGACGCCTGCGTGCTCATCACGCGCCCGTCCGCCGCGCGCGCCAAGTCGGCGAAGCGGCCCAGCAGGGTCTCGTGGGCGTGGGGCTCGAGGTCGAGGGTGGCCCGATCCGCCAAGAAATCGATGCGGGGCATGGGGTCCCCGTGCGCGTTGCGCATGCCGGAATCCAAGGTGAGACGGCTTGTCCGGCTGGGGAGCACGTCGTAGTACGACCGGATGCGCGCGGTGGCCGCGGATCGGGTTCGCGCGCGCCAGTCCGCCATCACCTCGTCGCCCCAGAGGAGTCGCCCGTCGTCCGCCGCCGTCCGAGCTTCGCGGCCCACGGTCGATTCCCACAGACGGATGTCGTGGCGCAGGTAGCGGTCCAGCGGCCCGGGGCTCGCGAAGCGGTGCGACATCAGGCTGTTGTTGGAAAAAATCCCCGGGTAGAGCCTCGTGGGCAGTTCGATGAATCCGCCGACGAACCAGTGCCCGGTCATGTAGCGTCCCACGTTGCCCGTGCTGTTGGCCAAGCCGTCGGGGAAGCGGCCGTTGGCGGACAGGAGGAGCAGGTGCGGGCTCCAGGCGTGCCCGGCCGCGAGCACGAAGGTCCGGGCCCGGAATTCGACGACCCGGTCGGGGGCGTCCCGATGGACGCCCGTGGCGGAGACGATGCGGTCCGAGTCCGGTGCGAGCTGGAGCGAGCGGATCAGGGTGCGGTCCCGGAGGCGGATGCGTCCGTCGGCGAGCAGGCGGTCGAATGCGAAATCCGGGGTGTACTTGGCGCCCGTCGGGCACACCGCGCAGGTGTCGCAGCGCCGGCACACGTTGCGCCCCTGCCAAGGCTCGGTGTTGCGCGCCCATGGTTGGGTCCAGAAGGGAACGCCTGCCGCGTCCGTCCACTCGCGCATGCGCAGGAGGTTCCAGGAGAGCGGCAGGGGCGGCATCGGATACGGCCGGGAGCGGGGATCGTACTCCGGCGGTCCCTGCTCTCCGGCCACGCCCATGCGCTCCTCGGCCTCCTGATAGTAGGGCTCGAGGTCTTCGAAGGAGATGGGCCAGTCGTACCCGACCCCGTAGAGGGAGCGCACCCGGAAATCCTCCGGCGAGTACCGGGGCACGGCCCCTCCCCAGTGCATCGCGGCGCCCCCCAGGACCATGGACCGGTACATTTCGCCGGTGCCGGTCTGGCCGGGGATGTGGTCGTTCGGATAGGGATTCTCGCCGTACGCCAGCATGCGTGCCCGAGTGGCGGCTCTCTCCTCCAAAGAAACGGTGCGCCCGCCCGCCTCCACGACCGTGATGGCGGACCCGGTGCGTTCGGCCAGACGCTCCGCGACCATGGCCGCGCTGATCCCGCCTCCGACGATGCAGACGTCGCTCTCGATGACTTGGCTCACGACGCGCCTCCCGGTAGCAGTGGGACGGGCTCGTCTCCGGCGCCCGCGAGTCCCCTGCATCGCTGTCCGGCGATGGCTCGACCGTAGCAGATGTCGGTTGCGATCGGGGAAGCGTAGAAGTGGGCCGCGAGCGCGACCGCGACGTGCGCGGCGCTTCCCGGGCGGCCGAAGCCGGAACCGGCGCGGCGCGCGTGCTGCTCCAGGATCGCCCGCCGTTCGACCAAGTCCGCTTCGCCGAACGGAGCGCCGAAGCGTTTGCCGCTCTCGAGATCGAGCCCGCGCAACTGCGCGGCCCAGCCCGGCCGCGGATCCGGGCCCGTGTAGACGGTCTCCGGCACCAGATAGGGGTGGGCCATTTCGGCGACCGGCTCGAGCCCCGCCGACCAGCGCTCGAAGGCGGCCACGGCGCGTTCGCGCCCTTCCGCCCCCAATTCCTCCGGCAGAACGGCTTCGCCGACGGCCCGCAGCGTCGCTGAGGCGAGAGCGTCCTCGTTGTCCTCGTCCGGAGCCCCGTGCCGTGCCGGGGCGCATCCCGGCAACGACGCGGCCACGGCCGCGGCGGCGGACCGTTTCAGAAAGATCCTGCGCGAGTTGGCCATCGGCTTCGCCTCCGTTTCGCGGGCGTCGTGCGACATCGCCGGTCGGGGGATGCCCTGGGGCCTCCGGGGGCGGTCGCTCCCGCCGAAAACCCCTTCCGCGCCCCGGCTCGTCCGCTGCTGGACGGGATTCCGTTCCGGCATCGATCTCATCGCGCTATGGAGGCGGTCGGCTCGACCGGGCCTCCGGGCGTCCCCCCCGGCTTCGCTGCTCCGTATCGTCGGCTTCGTCCGGAGACGGGGCGGCCAGCGACATGAACTCCTTCGCCATCGCCGGGCCCGCGGCCTCGTCCTCGTGTTTGAAGAAGACGTAGACGTCCTCCCATTTCCGGCGTTGGACGCGCGCCATCCACGCCTCGAGCTCGTCGCGGGTGTAGCCGGGGCGGCGCATGCGCAGGTACCCCCAGTTGCCCAAATCCGAAAGCGCGTCGGAAGGCGAGCCCGGCGGACGTTCGTCCGCGTCCGCGTGCACCAGGGCGAAGTCGCGGTCCGCCAGCAGGGCGCGCACCTCGTCGTCGAACCATGAAGGGTGACGGAACTCGAATGCGGCGGGGGTGGCGTCCGGGAGCAGTTCGGCGAACGCGGCGAGACGAGACGCGTCCTTCTTCAGGGTGGGGGGCAGCTGGAACAGAATCGCGCCCAGGCGGGGGCCCAGCGCCGCGCAGGTCTCGACCAGGTAGGCGACCTCGTCGGCGCTCGAGGGGCCGAGGCGCTTGAAGTGGGTGATCCGGCGCGACGCCTTGATCGAGAAGCGGAAACGCCCCGGCACCCGTTCGGCCCACCTCGTCGTCAGGTCGACCGACGGCAACCGGTAAAAGGTGTTGTTGATCTCGACGGCGGGAAGTTCGCCCGCGTAGTGCGAGAGCATGGCGCGCGCGGGCAGCTTCTCCGGATAGAACCGGCCCTTCCATTCCCCGTAGGCGAAGCCGCTGGTCCCCGCAAGGATATTCATGACGGAACGATGCGTGCGAGCCGGGGGGACGCGCCAGACGTGGAAGCGAACGCCGGGGAATGGCGCGATGGCGGGCGGCGTCTTGTGCCCGCCCCCGTTCGCGGTAGTCTTGAACGGTCCGTGCGTCGCGCCGTCGCGGGGAGAGGTCCGCGGGCGCGACATCGACCCGGGGAGGGGAGGATGCCATGAGTCTCGAGATTTCCGCCGGCGACACGGTCCTGTTGCTGGGCACGACCAAGGGGGCCTTCTTGGCTCGGGCGCGTGCCGACGGGGGAAGCTGGGACGTGTCCGCCCCGCACTTTCCCGGGGAGGAAGTTCCTGCGATGGCGTACGACGACCGCGGCGGCGGATCGCGCCTGTGGGCGGCGCCGTGCAGTCCCTTCTGGGGGACCACGCTTCGCTTCTCCGACGATTTCGGGGCGAACTGGTCCGGAAAGGACGAGCGCCCGGTCGGGTTTCCGCAGGACTCGAAGCTGTCGCTCAAGCGCATCTGGCAGATCCGGCCGGGTTCGGAGACCGAACCCGGCGTGCTCCGCTTGGGGGTCGAGCCCGCGTGCCTCTTCGAGTCGCGGGACGCCGGGGAAACGTGGGAGGCGGTGGACGGCTTGCTGAACCATCCCCACCGCGAGCGCTGGCAACCGGGCGCGGGCGGACTCTGCCTGCACACCATCGTCGGAGACGGCGAGCCGGACGGGCGCCTGATGATCGCCATCTCCTCGGCGGGAGCGTACCGTAGCGACGACGGCGGGACCACGTGGGTGCCGCGCAACCGGGGCGTGCGCGCGGAGTTCATGCCCGACAAGTATCCCGAGTTCGGGCAGTGCGTGCACAAGATCGCGCACCATCCCTCCAACCCCGGGCGACTCTTCCTGCAGAACCACTGGGGACTGTACCGGAGCGAGGACTGGGGAGACTCCTGGCAGGACGTCGCCATCGGGGTTCCGTCGGATTTCGGCTTCGCCATGGCGATGCATCGGCAAGACCCCGACACCGTCTACGTCGTGCCCATCGAATCGGACGGGTTCCGTTGCACGCCCGAGGCGAAGTTGCGCGTCTACCGGACGCGGGACGGCGGGGCGGGCTGGCACCCGCTCACCGAGGGGCTGCCGCAGGAGAACGCGTACGAGACGGTGTTGCGGGACGCGCTCGCGACCCTGGCGCCGGGACAGGTGTTCTTCGGGACCCGCAGCGGCAAGGTGTACGCCTCGCGCGACGACGGCGACTCCTGGGAGCTGGTGCGCGACGGGCTTCCGCCCGTGGTGTGCGTAAAAGCGTGCACGCCGACGTGAGGACGGCGGCGGGGACCGCTCCGCGCGTTCGAATCGTCCTGCCCGAGGCGTTGCGCGAGCTTGCCGACGGCAAGGCGGCGGTGGAGATCGAGGTCGGGGAAGGAGGCGTGACGGGCGTCGGCCGCGCGGTTCGGGCGTCGGCCGCGGACGGCCTCCGGACGGTCGGCGGGGTGTTGAGCGCGCTGCGAGCGTCCCACCCCGGTCTCCACGACCGCTTGGCGACCGAGCAGGGGGCGTTGCGGCCCCACGTGAACGTCTTCGTGGACGGCGAGAACATCCGCTTCGCGGGCGGACTCGATACGGCGGTCGGGGCCGGAAGCGAGCTCTTCGTGTTGCCCGCGATCAGCGGAGGATGAGGGTCCGCGTCGAATGACTCCGATCCGCTCGCTCGCCTTCGAGGTAGCCGGCGGCTCCGTCTCGGCGCTGCTCCTCCGACCGGCCGCCGCGCGCGCCCTGCTCGTCCTCGGGCACGGCGCGGGCGCGGGCATGCGGCACGTCTTCATGGAGGAGATGGCCGGGCTGCTGGCGGAGCGCGCGGTCGCCACCCTCCGCTACCGGTTTCCCTACATGGAGGCGGGTCGGCGGATGCCCGACCCGCAACGCGTTCTGACCGCCACGGTTCGGCGAGCGGTGGAGGCGGCGAGCCGGGCGGCCCCCGGCCTGCCGCTGTTCGCGGGAGGCAAGTCGATGGGGGGCCGCATGACCTCGCTGGCCGCGGCGGACGCGCCGCTCGCGGGCGTCGACGGGATCGTCTTTCTGGGGTTCCCCCTGCACGGCGCCGGCAAACCGCCGGGGATCGAGCGGAGCGAGCATCTCCGCGGGTTCGCGCTCCCGCTGCTGTTCGTCCAAGGCACGCGCGACCGGTTGGCCGACCTGGACGTTCTGCGTCCCGTGGTGGAGCGATTGGGTGCCCGTGCGGCGCTTCACGTGGTCGAAGGCGCGGATCACTCGTTCAAGGTGCTCGGAAGAAGCGGCCGCGCCCCCGCGGAGGCGATGGCGGAGGTGGCGGATGCGGTGGCGGGGTGGGTCCTCCAACGACCCTAACCCTAACGCCATCCGAAGAGGGGCCTGGCGGCCCTTGCTGCGCGCGGCCCTGGTGTTTCGGCCTGCGGGGCGGCGTTCGCGCCTCGCACGGCCCTCCGCGGGCGAACGCCCGGCGCGCGAAGCGGGGTCTCGGTCCCGACGGTCGGTTCCGGCCCGAGCTCCCCGCTATCCGAACCGCTCCGTCAGCCGCTCCAGCGCGGCGACCAGGTCGGGCTCTTCCTCCAGCACCTTGGCCAGCGGGTCCCTTCCCAAGGCCGCCATGCGGGCGGGCGCCGTCCGGATGGTGTGCTGTCCGATGGCCAACCCCTCCTCCACCTCGTCCCACTCCAGCGGCATCGAGACCGGAGCGCCCGGCTTGGGACGCACGCAGAAGGGGGCCGCGATCAGCTTGCCGTGCCCGTTCTGCAGGTAGTCCAGGTAGACCTTCCCTTCCCGCCGGCTCACCCGCCGCTCCACCGTGGCGATCTCCGGCAGCTCCGCCGCGACCACCCGGCTCATCAGCTCTCCGAAAAGCTGGGACTGCTCGTAGGTGCAACGTCGTCCCAGCGGGATGAGCACGTGCAACCCGGACGACCCGCTGGTCTTCGCATGGCACGGCAGGCCCGCCTCCCCGCATACCCTGCGGATGCGACGCGCCACCGCGATCACGTCGGCGAAGGAGGCCTCCTTGGGATCCAGGTCCAGCACGCACCAGTCCGGCCGCGCCGGCGTCTCCAGGCGGCTGTGCCAGATGTGCAACGGGATGGTGGCCATGTTCGCGATGTAGAGAAGGGCCTCCGGGGAGTCCGCGACGAAGTGGTTCAGATCGCGTCCGGTGCTCTCGGAGAAGACGGTTTCCGTCCTGATCCACTCCGGCGCCCACCCGGGCGCGTCCTTCTGGTAGAACGACTTGCCGTCGATGCCGTCCGGGTAGCGGGTCATGACCAGCGCACGGTCCTCGAGATAGGGCAGGAGCCAGGGCGAGACGGTCCCGTAGTAGTCGATCAAATCGCCCTTGGTGTAGCCCTCCTCGGGCCAGAACACCTTGTCCAGGTTGGTGAAGCGCACGGCCCGCGCGGCGTCCGGCGGATGCGTCGGGAGAGGCTCGGACAAGGCTTCGCGGGGCGCTTCGTCCTCTTCGAGGAAGCACTCCCGAGGTCGCTTGTCCTCGCGAAGGCGGCCGAAGGACGGGTGGCGCAGTTGCCTCGCCTCGGTCCACTCCGCGTAGCGCACTTCCGCAACCAGTTCGGGGCGGACCCAGCGGTGCGCCCGCCCGGCTACGGACGTTCCCTCTCCGGTCGCCGGACATTCGGAGACCTCGATCTCGAGAAGCGTCTCGCGGAGCGCGTCGAGCTGTTCAGAGGCGAAGCCCGTGCCGACGCTGCCCGTGCGCACCAGGACGTCGCCCCGGTAGCCGGCCAGGTGCAGCGAACTCAGCCGGGGCCGCGCCTCCTCGGACTCCGACCATCCGACCACGACGAAATCGCCGGTCCGCACCGCCCGGATCTTTCTCCAGGAGCCGGAACGGGACGACTCGTAGACGCTGTCCGCCTTCTTGGCGACGACGCCCTCCAAGCGCATCCGGATGGCGTGCTCGTACATCTTCTCGCCCGCCTCCTCGATGTGGTCGCAGTAGCGGAGCGGCCCCGCCGGAGGCAGAAGCTCGCGCAGCGTCCGCTTGCGCGCGCGCAGGGGCAGGGCGCGCAGGTCCAGGTCGCCCACGGCCAGCAGGTCGAAGACGTACATGTGCGCGGGGAGCGCGACCGACGCGCGCTGGATGTCGGCGCGGTTCCGCAGCCGACCCCGCTTCTGCAGCCGGGAGAAGCTGGGTAGCCCGGCGGCGTCGTGGACCACCACCTCGCCGTCCACGATCGCGTGCCCGAAAGGGAGGCCGCGCACGGCGCGGGCGATTTCCGGGAAGGTGGCGGTGAGGTCGTTTCCGTTCCTCGACCTGAGCGCCGCCTCGCCTCCTTCGCGGGCGGCGACGACGCGGTAGCCGTCGTACTTGATCTCGAAGATCCACCCCGGACGCGTGAACGCGGCGTCGCGCGCGGTCGCGAGCATGGGACGCACCGTGCGCGACGCGACGCGGCCCTCGCGCGCGCCCAGATCCCGGGCCCGCGCCTCCACGGCCGTTTGGCGCCGCTCCGGGTGCGCGACTTCGTCCACCGAGAGTCCCGAGTAGATCGACTCGGCCGGATAGACCCCGGGCCCGCGTTCGTCCACCCAGCTGTCGAATTCCTTGATCAGAAGCCACGAGTTCTCGGACTGGCGCGTCTTCACCAGCGTCCAGCGGCCGTTGAGCTTGAAGCCGCGCAGGTCGAAGAGCAGCTTCCCGCTCGCGAGCCCCGCGTGCGGGTCTTCCGTCGGCACCCACACGCCCTTGTCCCAGAGGATGACCGAACCGGCCCCGTAGTTTCCCTCGGGAATCACCCCCTCGAACTCCGCGTAGTCCAGCGGGTGGTCCTCCACGCGGACGGCCATGCGCTTGTCCTCCGGGTTGGGCGACGGCCCCTTGGGCACGGCCCAGGAGAGCAGCGCCCCGTCCAGCTCGAGCCGAAAGTCCCAGTGCAGGCGCGAGGCGTCGTGCTGCTGGACCACGAAGAGGCGGCTCCCGGCGAGCGACGCTCCGCCGAAGGGCTCCGGGGTGCGGGAGGCCCGCCGCTTGGCGCGGTACTCGACGAGACGGTCGTCGCCCGCCCGCCCGCCCCCCGGATTCCATCCGGGCGGCGCTCCGGTCCCGCCCTTCTTCCGTTTTCCGGTCGGGTCGGCCATCATGGTGGTTCCTACGCAGATCACGGCTACGGATTTCCCGGGGACGTCATGGCCGCGCGAGCGATCGGAACCTCCACCATCTCCTTCGGGCTCGTCACGATCCCCGTCAAGCTGTACGCGACGAGCAAGGCGGGCGCGCGCGTCAGCTTCAACTGGCTCGACCGCAAGACCGGAGTCCGGGTGCGCCAGCAGTACTTCAACCCCGACAGCGGGGAAGTCGTGCCCAAGGAGGACATGGTCAAGGGCTACCAGTTCGCCAAGAACCAGTTCGTGCTTCTGGAGCCCGACGAGCTCAAGGTCCTCGAGCAGCCCAAGACCGACTCCATCGAGATCGCCGAGTTCGTGCCCGCCGACGAGGTGGAGCGCGTGTACTACGACCGAGCCTACTACCTGGGCCCCGACCGAGGCGCCGGGCGCGCCTACCGGTTGCTGGCGGCCGCCCTGGAGCGGACCGGACGCGTGGCGATCGCCCGCTTCGCGACCCGAGGCAAACAGTATCTGGTGATGGTGCGCCCCTACCGCGGCGGCGGTCTCCTGCTCGAGCAGCTGCGCTACCAAGCCGAGGTCCGCTCCTGGGACGAGGTGCCGGTCGAGGAGGGGAGCGTCGACCGCGCCGAGCTCGATCTGGCGGTCCGGATGATCGAGCAGCGGACCGTCGACGGATTCGAGCCCGGCAACTACGCCGACGAAGTGCGCGAGCGCCAGCTCGAGCTCATCCAGCGGAAGATCGACGGCGAACAGATCACGGTGGCGTCACCGGCCGAGCCCCAGGCCCAGATCATCGACCTCATGGCGGCGCTGAAGAAGAGCATCGCGGGCGAGGGCGCCGAAGGCGGCGCGGAGGGCCCCGCGACGGCGATGCGGAAGGCGGCGGGCGGATGAAGCCCGACCCTCGAGGTCGCTGGCGCGCGGGGAGACGGCGGGGATCGACCGGCGCGGGAACTTCCGACGCGATTTGGACCCGCAACCCGACCTTCCGAGGCCTCGGGCCAGCGCCTCGGCCACGACCGTGAGCCGCCCCTCGGACCGCCTCTTGATCGAAAAGCTCGATGCGTTCTACCGGTCGCGGGGCATTTCGCCGTTGGACTTCCGTTGTCCGTCGCGTGAGGAGTGTTCTTCTGGAGCGGAAGGGTTCACGGAGGCGAAGGCGAGTTTTGTGGGACCCCGCTACGCCGCGCGGCGGCTTCCCCGCCTGCTCTTCCTCTCGCTGGACTCGGGCAGCGCCCCTTCGGACCCCCAGAAGCGCACCATCGAAGCCCAGCGCTCCGGGATCGCGTCCCCGGATCTCGGCCCCGAAAACAGGCACTGGCACCGCACCAGCGAACTGGCGCACAGACTGCTCCGCCAGTTCAAGGAGGATCTCGAACTCCTCGATGCGCGGCAGTACTTCGCGCATGCGAACAGTGCCAAGTGTTGCCAGAACAAACCCCATCGCGGCAAGGCCGACGGGACGCTGTTCGAGAACTGCCGCCGTTTCGTTCCCGGTGAGTTGCGGGCATTGCGTCCGGACGTCGTGGTCACGCAGGGCGGCGAAGCGAGAAAAGCGATCCTCCGTTCCTTCGATGTCCGGTGCCATGTGCGGAAGGCCGTGGAGAAACCGGAACGGTGCGAGTACAAGATGGATGCGCGGTACGAGACCGGGGTCGTCGAGATCGAGCCGGGAACGAAGTGCCTCTGGATCCAGACCTACCATCCCGGTTGCTTCGGGCTCTTCAACCCGCAGCGAAAGTACTGCTGGCCCCTGTACGAGGACGCGGTCCGTCGATTCTGGCGTCTCCTCGGCGGGAACGCCGCCCCGTCGGAGGACTGACCCGCCGGTCGCTCAGTCGATCCCTCCGCCCGGCTGCGCGGCGCTCTGCACCCGTATCGACAGGATGTCGATGTCGTGGTACTGCTGGTGGCGTATGGACGAGGCGTAGTGGCGGAGCAGCCTCAACGGGATCTCCGACCCGGAGCTGGGCGCGCCCTCGGCGAGCATCGCCAGCTGATCCTCGATGTTGGCTTCGTCGGTGGTCGCGATGAACTCGAGGTCGGCCGCGTCCCCGTCGCGGCCGGCGACGAGAAGCAGGCGCCGCTCCGACGTTTCGGCTCCCTCCTCTCCGCGCATGAGGATGTGCGCGGTTTCCTCCCCCACGGCGCGCAGGCGCCGCTCCATCTGTCCGCCCCAGCGTTTGCGCGCGGCGAACTTCACCATGAAGGCGTCGATCTCCGACCAGATCGCGGGCGTGAGACGGGTCTTCAGGCGCGAGCGCCGCCCCCCGATCGCCTCTTCGAACAGCGCGAGCAGGATGACCGTGAAGCCTCCCACGGTCATGCCGTTCCCCAGGAGTTCGGCCCATATCCCATGGAGGCGGTCCGGGTAGATCCATTCCAGTTGGAAAGCGAGCCCGATCCAGAAAGCGACGCCGACCACCAGGCCTTTCCTGAAATCCAAGCCGTCCTGCACCAGGATTTTCATTCCGAAGACGAAGATCAGGGCCACGATCACGACGAGGTAGGCCGCGACCACCGGCCCCGGTATCGAGATGATGAGGTTGATGAACTTCGGCAGGAACGCGAGCGCCACGAAGACGGCGCCCACGCAGACGCCGATCCGGCGCGCGGCGACGCCGGTGAGCTCGGCGACGCTGATGCTCATGCCGTAAGTGGTGTTGGGGACGGTTCCCGAAAGGCCGGAAAGCAAATTGCCCAGGCCGTCGGCGGAAAGCGCGCCCTGAATGGAGCGGAAGTCGATGGCTCGCGGTTTCCGCCACGATACGCGTTGGATCGCGATGGCGTCTCCCAGCGTGTCCAGCGCGCCCACCAGCGTCACCATGACGAACGAGGGCAGGAGCGCCCAGAACGCCGGCGGAAAGCTCAGATCCACTCCCGGATGGGCCAGTTCCGGAAGTCCGATCCAAGCGGCTTCCGCGACCGCCGAGGCGTCGTAGATCCCGAAGCCGAGGCCGGCGGTCAAGCAGCCCGCTACGATGCCGATGGCCGGGGCCCACAGGCGCGGCGCGCCGGAGAAGCGGAGCGGAACCAGGAGCATGACCAGGAGCGTCGCGCCCGCGACGACCGGGGCCGCCGCCGCGGAGGCGGTCGGGGGCACGTCGGCCAACTTGTCGAGGATGAGCGGGGAGAGGGTGACGGGGATGAGCATCAACACCGTTCCGGCGACCGTGGGCGTGAAGATGCGCCTGAAGAGCGCCATCCTCGCGGCGAGGAGGAACTGGACCAGCGACGACGCGACGATCAGCGTTGCGAGCATGGCCGGTCCGCCCCGTTCCAGAGCCGTCACGCTCACCGCGAGGAACGCGCTCGTGCTCCCCATGACCAGGATGTAGCCGGCCCCGATGCGCCCCACCTTGCGCGCTTGGATCGCGGTCGTCGCCCCGCTGATCGCGAGGGCCGCGAAAACGGCCCAGGACAGATAGGCGTCCCCGGCGCCCGCCACGGTGATCATGACCGTCGGCGTCAGGACGACGCCCGCGACGCAGAGCATGGCGTATTGGATCCCGAGCCCGACGGTGACGGGCAAAGGAGGGGATTCGTCGGGTTGATAGCGCACGTCCTGCACGTCGGTTGCCGAACTCATCGGATGCTCTCCCCGCTTCGGGGCGCCACCCGCCTCACGCCCCACGCCACCGCGGCGTGCGTCGGCATCGCGACCGCCAGATAATACCCGTTCACTTGGTCGAGCCCCGGAAGAAGCTGCATCGCGAAACCGAGCGCCGACGCTCCGGCCGCCAGTAGCGCCGACCACGCCGCAAGCCGGCGCCATCTGCCGGCGAAGGCCGCCGGAGCGAGTGCGCCCGCGAGCGCCAGCGAGAACGGGTTCGCCTGCAGGAAGTTCTCGTTCCAGTGCATGAACTCGTGACTCGTGAAGTGCGACGCGATCATGACCAAGCCGGCGAGTCCCGCCGCCAGCGACCAAGTCCCGGCAACTAGGACGAAGCCCGCCTTCGCGGCCTTCGAGACCCCGCGCCCACCTCCCCGGGGCCCCCGCGCGCGGGGAGCGCGCGCGGGGGACGCCAGCGCCGCCGAGCCCGCCAGCGCCGCCGCCAGCGCCGCTCCGGCCAGGGCGAACAGGGCGAAGCGCCGGGGGGGCGCTTGGAGGGGTCGGGGCCGGGAGCTTTCGTCCACCACGGTTTCGGATGCGACCAGCCCGGTCTCGCGCAGGAGATCCCTCAGCACCATCGGAACGAACATCTCGTCCCACGCCGTGACGGGACGGTCGCCTCGCCCGCTCATGAAGAAGTCCAGCGACGCGTAGATCAGCGGATCGCCCGCCGTGAGCCGGCGGGTGTGGAAGCGGTAGGTTTCGCCGGGGATCCCGCCGAAACGCTCGCGCAGGCGCCCGTCCAGAACCGCGTCCAAGACGTCGCGCACGCGCGTCGAGCAGTTGTCGAGAAAGTACTGGTAGCGGTAGACGCGGTTCTCCGGACGCGCGTTCAGCTCGGCGCCGGCCAGCAGCGCGAGACGACGCTCCGGGCTCAAATCCAGTTCCTGTTCCACCACGCCCCGGTCCGAGGCCGCGTAGCGCGCGATCATCCTCTCCGAGGGCAGTCCGGCCATCCAATACCGCCAGTCTCCCAGGAGAAAACGCCGAAGAAAACCCTCCTGGCCGGTATCGAAAACGCCCCAGTTGTAGGAGACGTCCAGGCCCCGGTCCGGGTCCCGGATGCGGAGGGCGTTGTGGCCGAACATCTCGAAGACCGCGGGTCCGGTCCCGACCGTGACGAGGGAGACGCGCAGGCCGGATCCGGGTTCCGGATCCGGGATTTCCTGATCCTCGGGAGCCGGCTTCCGATGCGCGGCGACCGCGGACGGGGACGGGCGGGCCGTCGCCTCTTCCGGGGCGGACCACGCCGCGCCCGCCGCCAGCCCAGCCGCCAGGAACAGGCTCGTCCGGAAAAGCGGACTCGGATTCGGCACCGGAAGCACCCTCGTCGGCGGGGACACGGTCTCGCTTCCCGGGTACGGCCCGCTCCGCCTGCGGCACCGCTCCTCGGCACCGCCCGGGTGCGCAGGTGGAAGATGGTTCCGCGCCTGCGGAACCGGTAGCCCGCACGGCGCCCGCGGCCTACACTGCCCGGGGAAAGCTCGCCCCTCCGTGCCGCCGCCCGGCAACCGGTGCGACCCGCAAGACCGCCGAATCCAAGGGAGAACCCGATGCCCGCCGTCCCGCCTCTCGCCCGCCGTTCCCGCATCCGCTCCATCCGCCCGCCCGCGGCGGCCGCTCTCGCATCCCTTCTCGCGGCGGCGGTCCTGGCCGCCCCTTCCGCCGCCGCCGCCCAACGGCAGTACGTCGCCTCCGGGCACGGCGGCAACTACATGCACAACTTCTACTTTCCGCCCGCTCCGAGTTCGACCCCGTGGTATCCGGCCTGGTCGCCGGACGGCGAGAGCGTCGCGGTGGGGATGAGCGGGTCGATCTGGAGCGTGGACCCGGAAACCGGCGTCGCCACCGAGCTGGTGCGTTCGGAGCGCTACCTCTCCTCGCCGAACTGGTCGCCCGACGGTCGCTGGCTCGTCTACACCGCGGACGCCGGAGGCGGCCCCATTCAGCTGGAGGTGCTCGACACCGGCACCGGCGAGACTCGCCGTCTCACCCGCGACGACCAGATCTACGCCGATCCGCGTTTCTCCCCCGACGGCACCCGCTTGGCCTACGTCTCCACCCGCCCCAGCGGCTACTTCAACGTCTACGTCCGCGAGATCTCGAACGGCGAGTGGGCCGGAGACGAGGTCGCGGTCACCTACGACAACAGCTTCGGGCGCGACCGGCTCTATTTCGGGCCCTGGGACATGCACATCTCGCCCGCATGGTTGCCTTCGGGCGAAGAACTGCTCGTCGTCTCCAACCGGGACGTGCCCTTGGGAAGCGGCAACGTCTACCGCATCCCCGCCCGCGAGAACGGCATCGACAGCCGGGTGGCGGTGCTGGAGGAACAGAGCCTCTACCGGACCCAGCCCGACGTTTCCCCCGACGGTCGCCGCTTCGTCTATTCCTCGACCGCGGGCGCGGCCGACCAGTTCAACAACCTGTACGTTCAACCCACGGTCGGCGGGGAGCCCTACAAACTCACCTTCTTCGAACACGACGCCTTCCACCCGCGCTGGTCGCCGGACGGCGAATGGATCGCCTTCGTCGACAACCGGGAGGGCTTGCCCCAGCTCGCGTTGCTCGAGACCTACGGCGGGGCGCTGCGCACCGTCGCCATCGAGGAGCGCCGCTGGAAGGAGCCCATGGGCACCCTCACGGTGACCACGCTGGGCGCCGACGGGGATCCGGTCGGCACCCGCGTCCACCTCACCGCCTCCGACGGCAAGCACTACACCCCGGCGGACGAGTACTCGCGCGTCAGCCGCGCCGGGGACCGCGTCTTCCATCACGACGGATCCTTCCAGGTCGAGTTGCCCCCGGGGACCGCGCGCGTGGTGGTGACCCGCGGCTTCGAGCACGAACCCCGGGAGTTCGACGTCGACGTCGTGGCGGGCGAGAACCTCCGGACGAGCGTGCAGCTGGAGGAGATCTCGGACCTGAGCGACGAGGGATGGTACTCCGGCTCGACCCACGTGCACATGAACTACGGCGGCAACCTCCACAACACCCTCGAGAACCTGATGATGATGTCGGAGGCCGAGGATCAGGACGTGGTCGCCGAGCAGGTCGCCAACAAGGACAACCGCATCCTCGACCACCAGTTCTTCGTGCCCGGAGGGGGCGCCCATCCGCTCTCCCGTCCCGACATGGTGCTGGTGGTGGGACAGGAGTACCGCCCGCCCTTCTACGGGCACGTCTTCATGTTCGGGATGACCGACCACCTCGTCTCACCGTACGCCACCGGCTACGAGCGGACCGCGATCGAGAGCCTCTACCCCTCCAACACCGACATGCTCAGGAAGGCGAAGGCGCAGGGCGCGACCACGGCCTACGTGCACTCCTTCTACAACGGCGATCCGCTGGAGGGGAATCTCGGGGGCGCCAAGGGCTTCGTCGTGGACGCGGCGCTGGCGACCGCGGACGCCGTCGAGTGGTCCACCCCGCAGGACGGCTATCCGCCCCTCTACGCGGTTTGGAGCAACGGTCTGCGCGCCGCCGTGGTGGGGGGCGAGGACTCCATCTCCAACCTGCAGGCGACGCCGCTGGTGGGCTCGATGCGCACCTACGTCCGCACCCCGGACGGCGCGTTGTCGATGGAGGGATGGTTCGAAGGCATGCGCGCCGGCAACGCTTTCGTCTCCAGCGGCCCGCTCCTCGACGTCACCGTGGACGGACGCATCCCGGGAGAGGATCTCGCGCTCCCCGCCGGAGGAGGCGAGGTGACGGTGACCGTCCGCGCCTGGGGCGTCGTGCCCATGCGCACCGCGGTCGTCGTGGCGAACGGAGATGTCGTGGAGGAGATCCCCTTCGGGGGGGACCGTCGCTCGCTGGACGCGGAGCGCACGGTGCGGATGGAACGCAGCGGCTGGATCCACGTGCGCGTGCAGGGAGACCCCGCGGACCGCTTTCCGCTCGACACCTCCTATCCGCTCGCGCTCACCAACCCGGTCTGGATCTCGGTGGGCGGCGCCCCCGTCCGCAGCCGTAGCGCCGCCGACTACGCCCTGCGCTGGATCGACAAGCTCCAGGACATGGCGGAGGGGTGGCCCGGCTGGCGTTCGGAGGCCGAGAAGGCGCACGTGTACGCGCAGTTCGACGAAGCGCGCGCCGTCTACCGCGCCCGCGGGGCGGAAGCGGCTCCGGGCACGTGAGCGGTCCCGGACGAAGCGGAAATCCCGGACCACCTTCGAG
Organism: Longimicrobiales bacterium; assembly: GCA_965115885.1. Classification (GTDB taxonomy): domain Bacteria; phylum Gemmatimonadota; class Gemmatimonadetes; order Longimicrobiales; family Gaopeijiaceae; genus BD2-11. The sequence continues at coordinate 3,300,566 of OZ220479.1, read as the reverse complement.
GAGAACGGGGTTGCGTGCGACCCCGTCCGTCCCGTCGAGACCCTGCGCCAGGATCTCGACGCGCACCGAAAGCGCCGGCGAACCGCATCGCCGGAATCCCCGACGCCCGACGACGAGGCGCGGCGCCCGATCGCGGGCGGCGCGGCATTCGCCCTGCGTACGCGCGAACTACGTCGGCGTCGCAGGGACGACCCAGCCCAAGGGCAGGGCGTACAGACGCGTCCGGCCTTGGCGGAACGGGAGCGCCTGCGTTCCCGCGTGGAAGATCACGCCGCGTTCGAACGCGTTCCCTGCGGATTCGGCGAGCGCGGCCAGCCCGCCGAAGTCCCGGCGGCGGACGGTGGCGGAAGCCTTGACCTCGACGCCGACGATGCGCCCGTCGGGCCGCTCCAGCACGATGTCGACCTCGCGCTTGCGCTTGTCTCGAAAGTGGTACAGGCCGACTTCCTCCTCCGCCCACCCGACGTGCTTGGCGCACTCCATGAACAGCAGGGTTTCCAGAAGCGCTCCGTAGTGGTGGCTGGCGAGGAGCCGAGCCTCCGTGCGCAGGCCCAGGAGATGGGATGCGAGACCGGTGTCCACGAAGTGCAGTTTCGGCATGCGCACGGCCGTGCGCCGGGCCAAGTTCTTGCGGTACGCGGGGACCCGGCGGACCAGGAAGAGGAGTTCCAGAACTTCGACGTAGCTCTTGGCGAGCTTGTCGTTCAGCTCGAGGTCGTTGGCGAGGTTGGCGTACTTGACCAAGTTGCCGCTCAGCCCCGCCAGGTAGGGGGCGAGGGCGCGAATCCTGGAGTGGTAGTCGCCGCGGGCGCTGTAGAGCGTGTCGAAGTCCTTGAAGAGGCGCCCCTCCGTGTACGAGCTGAACCAAGCGCCGCGAGCGCGGCGGCTCATCCCCTGGACCTCGGGATAGCCGCCTAGGAGGATTCTCTCGGCGATTCGTTCTCGGGTCGGTGCGGGATGATCGCGCGCGCCGGGGCGCGAAGGGGAGAAGTCTCCTTCCAAGAGGAGGTCGATCAGATTCCTCCGGGCGCCTCGGATCTCGGCGGTCGACAAGGGAAACAGTTCCAGGCGCGCCATGTGGCCGGGCAGCGCCTCCTGGGTCCGCGCGGACCGGAAGATGTCGGCGGATCCCGTGAGCAGGAAGAGACCCTTGCGCGGAGCGGCGGACGCGTGGGCCGAGAAGGGCGCGCTGGCACGCCGGTCGGAGGCTTCCTTGATGGCGCCCACCAGTTCGGGAACCCGCTGGAACTCGTCGAGCACGGCGGGCCGGGGCTCGAGGGACCGGACGAAGCCGTGGGGATCGGAGGCCGCCGCCGCCCGCGTGACGGGATCGTCCAAGGTGAGATAGCGCATGCCCAGTTCGGTGCCGACGCTACGGGCCAAGGTGGTTTTTCCGGACTGCCTGGGACCCGTGACGTAGACGATCCGGAATTCGCCGAGCATGCTGCGCAGGAGCGGGCCGATGTGTCTCGAGTACATGGACGTTCAGGGTTCGGACTGCGCCTTGCCGATACGAGAATCCGATTCTAGATCCGAGTTTTCCTGACCCTTAGATACGAAGAATATCTAGCCTCGACAAGGGAGTCAAACCTCGTGCGATTGACGATGATTGCGGATTCCTAAGGAGTTTCCCCGCTCCTTCGAAATCCAGCGGCAGAAATTTTTCAGATGAGGAAATCCCTCTGTTTGCTACGAGATTTCTCGATTGCCGATACGAGAAAACGCCGATCCTTCCTCGAGAAATCCGGCGCCGACGCGCAGAAGGGGCGGCGGTTGGGGGGGCGTGGGGCCGCCGCAGCGGTGCGTGCCGGGGGGGGGCGGCCCCCCGGCTTCGGGGTTCCTTCAGTCTTCCGGGGCGGAAAACCTGATCTCGCCGCCGACGATCGTGTACACCACCCGGGTGTTGGGGATGTCGTCCTCGGGAATCGTCATTATGTCCCGCGACAGGACGACGATGTCGGCCAGCTTGCCCGGCGCGATCGAGCCCTTCAGGTGTTCCTCGAAGGCGGCGTAGGCGTTGTTCAGGGTGTAGCTGCGGAGCGCTTCCGCGCGGGTCATGCGGTGCTCGCCCGAGAACACCGCTCCGTTGGCCATGCGTCGGCTGACCGACGAGTGGAAGCTCGCGACGGGGGAGATGCGCTCCACGGGCGTGTCGGTGCCGTTGCCGACGACGACCCCGGCGTCGAGCATGTCCCGCCACACGTAGGAGGTTTCGGCCGCGCGCTCGGGGCCGAGGCGGTCGGGAATCCAGGGGCCGTCGGAGGTGGCGTGCACCCCTTGAACGGCCGCGATCACCCCCAGTTCGGCGAAGCGTCCGACATCGTCCGGATGGATGTGTTGGGCGTGCTCGATGCGCCAGCGCAGATCGATCCGGTCGGGATTGGCCGCGAAGACCTTCTCGTAGATGTCGAGCACTTCCCGGTTGGCGCGGTCGCCGATGGCGTGCGTGTTGACTTGGAAGCCGTGACGGATGGCCAGCTCGGCGGTGCCGGTGATGTCCTCCACCGTCTCCAGCACCAGCCCGGAGTTGTCGATGTCCGCATAGTCCTCGAGCAACCACGCCCCGTGCGAGCCCAGCGCCCCGTCGATTTGGCGCTTGATGGAGCGCACCGCTAGGAAGTCGTTGCCCTCCGGGACGATGCGGTAGTCCGGGAGTTTCTCCGCCATGACCTCGTTGGGTTCGCGGACCATCACGTAAAGGCGCACCGGAAGCGCTCCCTCCGCCGCGAGCGCCCGCAACCGGTCGATGGTGCCGAAGTCGCTGCCCGCGTCCTGGAAGCTGGTCACGCCGTACGCCAGCGCCTGCTCGCCCGCCAGCTCGACCGCGCGCCGGAATTCGGCGTCCGCGTCCTCGGCGGAGCGTCCCTCGGCGGAGCGCGCGATGGCGCCGCCGACCAAGCGTTGGGCGGTCTCGCGCAACAGGCCGGTGGGCATGCCCGAGACGTCCCGCACGATGGTGCCGCCCGGCGGATCGGCGGTGTTCCCGTCGATCCCGGCGAGTTGCATCGCCAGCGCGTTGGCGAAGGAGGCGTGGCCGCTCGCGTGGGTCAGGTTCACCGGGTTCTCGGGACTCGCCGCCGAAAGCTCGGTGTGAAGCGGCACCCCGTCGACGTTCGGATTCGGGGTCGAGGTCCATTTCTCCTGGTGCCAGCCGCGTCCGGTCACCCATTCGCCCGGGGCCGCCCGGCTGGCCGCGTCGCCCACCATCCGCACGATGTCCTCCCAGCTGGTGGCGGTCGTCAGGTCCAGGATCATCCTGGCGCGCCCCAAGCCGATGTAGTGGCCGTGACCCTCGATGAACCCCGGCAGCGCCAGCTTCCCGTCGAGCTCGATCACCTCGGTCGAGGGGCCGATGCGGCGGGCGATCTCCTCGTCCGATCCGACCGCGGCGATGGTGTGCCCGGTCACCGCGAGCGCTTCGGCCTCCGGCAGGGCGTCGTCCACGGTCACCACCTTGCCGCCCGTCAGCACCAAATCCGCGTACTCGGCGGGGGCGGGCGCGCAGGCGGCCGTCAGGAAGACGGCGAGAAGCGCGGATCGCGGGAGCGGAACTGCCGGGGACGGTTGGCGCATGGGAACTCCGGACGGGATTGCGGAGGGTTGGGACGCGGGGCGGCGGAAATCGCATCGCCCGGAGGTGGGCGAGCGGGTGGATTTCGAACGGTCGAGGCCGACTCGCGCTTCAGAATAGTCCTCAGGGCGCCATCCGGTCCAGAAACGCCCGCTCGTCCACCGTGAGGCTGCGGACGCCGAAGGCCTGGACCTTGCGGAGCAGGGCGACGACCTCGTTCCGGTTGAGTTCGTGCAGCTCGTCCACGGCGATCAGCTCCCACCTGCGCCTCGTCTCCGCGTCGGGGCGGATCCTCGCCACGCCCTGCATGCGCCGCCTCAGCGCGCGCCGCCGTCGGTCGCGGGACCAGAGGTAGACCAGCGCCCCGGCGAAGCCGCCCAGGTGCGCGAAATGCGCCACGCCGTCGTTCACTTGGGCGATCCCCGCGAAGAGGCTGAAGCCCGCGAGGAAGAGGATCAGCCAGCGGGCCCGGATCGGCAGGATGCCCCAGATGTAGACCGGCGCGCGCGGCCAATAGCGGGCGAAGCCGAGCAACACCGCGAACACCGCTCCGGACGCGCCCACCACCGGCGCCAAGGGGGGCAGGAAGGAGAAGAGCGCGCCTCCCAGGCCGCCGAACAGGTAGAGCTTGAGGAAGTGGCTCGAGCCCATGCGCGACTCCAGCCGGGGGCCGAAGAAGTAGAGCCCCAGCATGTTGAGGGCGAGATGCCAGAACCCCGCGTGCAGGAACATGTAGGTGAACAGCGTCCATGGCCGCAGGTGGGCGAGCTGGGGCACCAGAGCGAGAGCCCAGAAACCGTCGGAGCGCGGCCCGGCGGCCATGAAGAGCAGAAAGACGATCACGTTGGCGGTGATCAGCCGCCTGACCCACGGCGTCATCTCGGGTCGGTCCTCTCCATCCGTGGTTTTCGTCGTCCGTGCCCGCGACGAGAGGCGGGAAGCGGGAGCGGCGTGCAGGGTTCCGCCCCACGAGCCGCGTCCCGTGCGCCCACGTGTACCTGCGTTTTCCCCGTCCGGTTCCGGGGTTCCCCGCCCCGGGTCTGGTGATTCCGCAACGCACCCGCGCATATTCGAGGTCCGAATTCGCACCGAACCTGGAGAACCGGATGATGCACCCGAAGCCGCGCTCGATCCTTCCCCTGCTCGTCGTCCTGGCCGCTTGCCGGACGGACGAATCCCCGTCCCGGATCGGCGCGGGAGAAGGTCTTCGCTCCCGGGAAGGCATGGTGTCGTCCGCCAACCTCATCGCCAGCGAGGTGGGCGCCGGGGTGTTGGCCCGCGGAGGGAACGCCGTCGACGCCGCCGTGGCCACCGGCTTCGCTCTGGCCGTGGTCCACCCGACCGCGGGCAACATCGGCGGAGGCGGCTTCATGGTCGTCCGGCGCCCCGACGGGAGCGCGACCGCCATCGACTTCCGCGAGAAGGCGCCCCTCGCCGCGCACCCCGAGATGTTCACCGACGAGAACGGCGAGTACTCCTTCGACATCCACCACAACAGCCACATCGCCGTCGGCGTCCCGGGCACGGTGGCGGGCTTCGCCCTGGCCCACGAACGCCACGGCGGCGGGACCCCGTGGGCGGACTTGGTGGAGCCCGCGGTCGCCCTGGCCGACGACGGCTTCGTCCTGAGCGCCGCGCTCGCCCGCTCGCTCGCCTCCGTTCTCCCGCGCATGGAGCCCTATCCCGCCAGCGTCGCCCAGTTCTCGAGGGACGGCGTGCCCTACGCGGAGGGCGAGCTTTTCCTCCAGCCGGAGCTCGCCCGCACCCTCGGACGCATCCGCGACCGGGGACGGAACGGCTTCTACCGGGGCGAGACCGCGCGCCTGCTCGCCGAGGAGATGGAGCGCGGCGGCGGCATGATCACGGAGGAGGACTTGGCGCGCTACCAAGCGCAGGAGCGCGCTCCCATCCGCGGGACCTACCGGGGCTACGATCTGATCTCGATGCCGCCTCCCTCGAGCGGCGGCACCGCCATCGTCCAGATGCTCAACATCCTGGAAGGCTTCGATCTGGCTTCGATGGGGCACAATTCCGCAACCTACATCCACCATCTCACCGAGGCGATGCGCTTCGCCTATCGCGACAGGGCCCGGTTCCTGGCCGACACCGATTTCGTCGAAGTTCCGCTGGACAGGCTCACCAGCAAGGACTACGCGAACGAGCTCCGGAGCGGGATCGCCGCCGACCGGGCCGGTCGCTCCGAGCCGTCCCAGCTGGCGATGGCGGAGGAGAGCACCGAAACCACGCACTACTCGGTGGTGGACCGCGACGGCATGGCGGTGTCCGTCACCTACACGCTGGAGGCCGGCTACGGGTCCAAGATCACCGTGCCCGGGGCGGGTTTTCTCCTCAACAACGAGATGGGCGACTTCAACGGAAAGCCCGGCCTCACCGACGAGCGCGGGCTGATCGGCACCGAACCCAACTTGGCGCGGCCCGAGCAACGCATGCTCTCCAGCATGAGCCCCTCCATACTCGCCCGCGACGGCGAGCTCGTGGCGGTCGTCGGAACCCCGGGCGGGCGCACCATCATCAACACCGTGATGCAGCTGGTGCTGAACGTCGTCGACCACGGCATGACCATCGAAGAGGCGGTGGCCGCGCCCCGCATTCATCACCAGTGGCTCCCGAACGGCGTCCGCATCGAGGAGGGCGGGGTGCGGGACGCGGACGTCGCGGTGCTGGAGTCGATGGGCCACGAGGTCCAGGTGCGGGGGAGCCAGGGGCGGGCCAGCTCGATCGGGGTCGATCCGGCGACCGGCGAGTTCATCGGCGCGCCCGACCCGCGCAGCCCGGACGGAGGAGCGGCGGCGCCGCCGAGCGGCTGACGCCCGATCCGCTCGACGTCGCGCCCGCAAAGGATGCGTCCGCTCCCGGCGGCGCCGTCCCGCGGGTTCGAAGGAATCGGCCGAGGGAAGCCCGGGGGGCGCCGTGCGGCGCACCCCGAGCCCTGTCCGTGAAGGAGCGCAACGACCCGGCCCGTCCGCGCCTCGTCGTCTTCGCGCTCTGGTTGCTCGTCTTCTCCGCGAGCAGCCAGACCATGGTGATCTCCCCGATTCTGCCGCTGATTCGGGCGGAGCTGGGCGTCCCCGACGCTTGGCTGGGCACCCTGGTCGCGGTCTACAGCCTCATGGTCGGGATCATGGCGGTGATCTCCGGCCCGATCTCAGACCGCATCGGGCGCCGGCGCATCCTCCTGCTCGGCTCCGGAGCGATGACCTGCGCCCTCGGCTTGCACGCCTTCGTGGACTCCCATCTGGAGTTCCTGGGGGTGCGCGCGCTCGCGGGCGCCGCGGGCGGCGTGCTCTCCGGCGCGGCGGTGTCCTACGTCGGCGACTACTTCCCCTACGAACGGCGCGGATGGGCGACGGGTTGGGTCATGAGCGGATCCGCCGCGGGTCTCGTCGTCGGGATCCCGACGGGAGTCCTGCTGGCGGCCGAATTCGGCTTCCGCGGCCCCTTCCGCTTCTTCGGCGTCATGATGGCGCTGACCTTCCTGCTGGTGTACGCGCGAATCCCGCAGCCCGAGGTGAAGCGCCGACGCTCGCGGCTCACCGTCGCCCGCGCGATCACGGGCTACGTGGGCATGTTGCGCCGCTCCGAGATCGCCTACGCCGCGCTCGCTTTCTTCGCCGTGTCGCTGGGCGTCGCGCTCTTCGTCGTGTACTTCCCCACTTGGCTGGAGGCCTTCCACGGCGCCACCTCCGAACAGATCGCGTCGCTCTTCCTGGTGGCCGGCGTGGTCAACGTCGTCGTCGGTCCTCAAGCCGGGAAGCTGTCGGACCGAGTGGGCCGCAAGGCGATGGTGGTCGTCTCCTGCCTCGGACTTTCGACGGCCATGCTCGCGACGGTTCCGCTCGTCTCCGGCCTGGGGACCGCCTACCTCCTCTATTCCGCGATCATGGCGCTGACCGCGATGCGCACGAGCCCGTACGCCGCGCTCCTCTCGGCGCTCGTGCCCGCCCGCCGCCGCGGCTCGCTGATGAGTCTGACGGTCGCTCTCGGGCAGTTGGGGTTCGCGCTGGGCGCGATGGCGGCCGGCTACCTCTACGCGAACCCGGGATTCGTCGGCAATGCCGTGGTCGGCGCGGTCGCGGCGCTGGGGATGGCGTGGGTGGTGTGGGCCAAGCTCCCGGAACCGAGGATGAAGTGATCCGAGGTTCGTCCTCCACGCTCCCCGTTCGGCGGAGATTGCCGCGGCCGGAGTTCGTTCGAATTCAAGGTCTCGCGGGCTCTCGGCGTGCGCTCCGGGGCGAAGCGGGACGGAATGCCGCCCGAGCGCGGCGCAGGTCGGCGCCCGCAACTTCCGGTGGTCGTCGGGGCCGGAGGCGGGAATCGCCTGGGCGAGGCGGACCGCCGTCGGCAACGTCGCCGCCGCGCGCCCGCAAGCTTTTCGCGGAGCCCGACGGTTGGCTGCGAACGGAAGCTCGGCCGATATTGGATCGTTCCCGCCATGCCGCGAACCAACGACCGACCCATAGTCCATCCGCCAACCAGGAGAACGTCAGCGTGCACTCCCCTCGGCCCTTCGGCCTCTCGATTCCCCTGTCGGCCTTGGTCTGCCTCGCCTCGACCGCCTGCGCGCCCGCCGCCCCGCCGTTGGCTCCCGCCCCGGAGCTCGCCCCGGACGTCCCGCTCGAATCCGGCGCGGTGATGAGCATCCCGGAGCCGGAGCCGGAACCGGCCGGCCGAGCGGCGCGTCCCGGCGAGTATGCGGGCGCTTTCGACGTCCTCCACTACGATTTGGAGCTCTCGATCCTGGAAGGTCGGAACGACTTCGACGCTCGCGCGCGCATCCGGGTCGCGCCCCCCGCAGACCCCGAGGTCCCGATGGAGTTCGACCTCGTGGGGTTGGCGGTTCGCAGCGTCGAGGTGGACGGTCTCCGCACCCCGTTCGAGTACGCCGACGGCAAGCTGCGCGTCTTCGCGCCCCCGAGCGCTTCCGGCGCGGTGGAGGTGGCCGTGACCTACGGCGGCATCCCCGACGACGGTCTCATCTTGCGCGAAAACGTGCACGGCGATGCCGCGGCGTTCGCCGACAACTGGCCCAACCGGGCGCGCTTCTGGTTCCCGTCGGTCGACCACCCGAGCGACAAGGCGACCGTGGAGTACACCATTCACGCTCCCGCCGCCTGGCAGGTGATCGCCAACGGCACCCTCGCGGCGCCCACCGTCCCGACCGCCGACGATGCCTTGGGGGGCGCGGCCGGCCGGCGCACTTGGCGCTGGACCACCTCGGTCCCCATCCCCAGCTACACGATGGTCGTCGGTGCCGCCGACCTCGCCGTCCGCCAAGTGGGACTGGCCGCCTGCGACGCCTCCCCCGCCTCCCCGCGCAGCGACGGGTGCACCCGCGTGACCTACTGGGTCTATCCCCAAGACACCGCCAACGGCGCCCGCATCTTCGCCCGCGCGGCCGAGATGGTCGACTTCTTCGCCGACCTCGTCGGCCCCTACCCCTACGAGAAGTTGGCCAACGTCCAGAGCGCCACCCGTTTCGGCGGCATGGAGAACTCTTCGGCCATCTTCTACACGGAGCGGGGCATCGCCGAAGGCCGGGACATGGAGGGCACCGTCTCGCACGAGATCGCGCACCAGTGGTTCGGCGACAGCGTCACTCCGTCGGAGTGGCGCCACCTGTGGCTCTCGGAAGGCTTCGCCACCTACTTCGGCGCGCTCTTCTTCGAGGAGGCCGACGGACCCGAGGACTTCCGCCGGAGAATGGAGGACAGCCGACAGCGCGTCTTGGCCTCGGACGACGTCGACCGGCCGGTGGTCGATCCCGACGAGTCCGACCTCTTCGGCCTGCTGAACGACAACAACTATCCGAAGGGCGGTTGGGTGTTGCACATGTTGCGCGGCATGCTGGGCGACGAAGTCTTTTTCGCCGGCGTCCGCAACTACTACGCCCGCTTCCGCGACGGCGTGGCCAGCACCTCCGACTTCCGCGCCGTCTTGGAGGAGACCTCCGGCTCCGACCTAGGCTGGTTCTTCGACCAGTGGCTCCACCGGCCCGGGTTCCCGGAGGTCGCTTCCGAGACCGCCTGGGACGAGGGAGCCGGCGAGGCGGTGGTGACTCTGCGACAGACGCAACGACGGGACTGGCCGACCTTCCGCCTCCCGATGGAAATCGAGTTCGAGGTCGACGGCGGCACCGAGCGCCGAAGGGTCGAAATGAGGGAGCGGGAACAGACGTTCCGCATCCCGCTTCGAGCCGCGCCTTCCTCCACCGCTCTCGATCCCGACGATTTCGTGCTGATGCGGACGGACGCCCACTGAGTCGGCGGGGGCGGAACCACTTGTATTCACGGCGTCGATCCGCCACCATGGCAACTTCCGCCCACGTAGCGCGAAGGGCAACGTGAAACGAAACGGAGGCGGCTCTTGGCCGGAACCACACATCTCGAATTCGAGCGCGACATCGCCGAATTGCAGCGGCGGATCGACGGTCTCCGTGCGCTGGCGGACGACAAGGGCATCGACGTGGTGCGCGAGATCGAAGTCCTTCGCACCCGACTCTCGACCATGACCGAGGAGACCTACCGCAACCTCGCCCCCATGGAGCGCGTGCAGGTGGCGCGCCATCCCAACCGGCCCTACACGCTCGACTACGTCGAGCGCGTCTTCACCGACTGGATCGAGCTCCACGGCGACCGCAGCTTTCGGGACGACCAAGCCATCGTGGCGGGCTGGGCCTGTCTGGACGGACGATCCCTGATGGTCATCGGCCAGCAGAAGGGCCGGGCCATGAAGGAAAACCTGCGCCGCAACTTCGGCATGCCCCACCCGGAAGGGTACCGCAAGGCGTTGCGTCTGATGAAAATGGCCGAGAAATTCGGCCGCCCGGTGGTGACCGTCATCGACACCCCCGGAGCCTATCCGGGGCTCGGCTCCGAGGAGCGCGGCATCGGAGAGGCCATCGCCCGCAACCTGCGCGAAATGGCGACGCTACGGGTTCCGACCCTCTCCGTCGTCATCGGCGAAGGGATGTCCGGAGGCGCGCTGGGCCTCGGGGTGACCGACCGCATTCTCATGCTGGAACACGCGGTCTACTCGGTCATCTCGCCGGAAGGTTGCGCCGCCATCCTTTGGCGCTCGCGGGATCACCGCGAAAAGGCCGCCGAGGCGTTGCGCATCACTTCGGGCGACCTGCTTCGGCTGGGAATCGCCGACGACGTCGTCCCCGAGCCGGTCGGAGGCGCGCACTCCGATTGGGAGGCGGCCTCGCGAAACGTGTCCCGAGCCCTCGAACGGCACTTGGCCGAGCTGACCGCGCTCGACGTCGACGCGTTGCTGGAGCGGCGCCGGGCCAAGTACGAGGCGATTGGGGACTGGGAAGGCAAGGCGGCCGAAGGGGTCGGGTTGGGGAGGACGGAACTCGGAAGCATGGGAGCGGGCGGTTGAGGGACGCCCCGCCCGGGTTCGAGCATCGATGCCAGAATTTGCGGAAATCCGGTTCAAGGGAACGCGCAAGGACTATTTCACCTGCCGGGCCGGAACTCTAGATCCGGGAAGCTGGGTCCTGGTGGAGGCCGAACGCGGCCGGGATCTCGGACGCGTCAGCGCCCTGGGCGCCATCGCCGAGCGCAAATGCGGCTCCTCCGGGGGGTGCGCCACGCCGGAACCGTCGCGCAGGGTTTTGCGGCGGGCCCGCGCCGACGAAATCCGGCACATGGACTGGCTTCGCACCGACGAGGAGCGCGTGCGCGCGCGTGCGCGCGAGATGGCGGCCAGCCGCAAGCTGAAGATGAAGGTCGCCGAGGCGGAGTGGCAGTTCGACCGCAAGAAGCTGATCCTCTACTTCACCGCCGATCGGCGGGTCGACTTCCGGGCCCTGGTGCACGATCTCGCGCGCACCTTCCGCACCCGCATCGAACTGCGCCAGATCGGGGTGCGCGACGAAGCCGCGATGCTCGGAGGCGTCGGGCGCTGCGGACGCGAGCTGTGCTGTTCCACTTGGCTCCCCTCCCTGCGTCCGGTGAGCCTGCAACTGGCCAAGAACCAGCGCCTTTCCCTCAACCCCTCGCAAATCTCCGGCTGTTGCGGCCGCCTCATGTGCTGCCTCAGGTACGAGCACGACGCGTACGTGCGGGCGCGCAGACGGTTCCCGCGCGAGGGAAGGCGGGTGAACACTTCGCTGGGAGCGGAGAAGGTGGTGGCCGTGGACATCTGGAGCGAGACGGTCACCTTGCTGGCCGACGGCGGAGGGCGGCGCAAGGTGGCGCTCGAGGAGCTCAGGAAGGAAGTCTCCGAGGCCGACCCGGGAAAACGCTCCGGCCGACCCGGGACATGAGCCGACGCCGCTACCTCACGACGCCCATCTACTACGCGTCCGGCGAGCCCCACATCGGGCACGCCTACACCACCATCCTCACCGACGCGCTGGCCCGTTTCCACCGGCGGGACGGAGCCGAGGTGCATTTCCTCACCGGCACCGACGAACACGGCCCCAAGATCGCCGAGGAGGCGGCCCGGCGCGGGCTGACGCCCATCGAACTGTGCGACCGCATGGCGGACCGCTTCCGCGAGGCGTGGCGCACGCTCGACATCTCCTTCGACCGTTTCATCCGCACCACCGAGCCGGACCACACCGCCGTCGTCGCGGCTTTTCTCCAACGGCTCCACGACCGGGGGCACATCTACAAGGATCGCTATCTCGGATGGTACTGCATCCACGAGGAGCGCTACTGGACGGAGAAGGACTTGGGCCCCGGCGAGACCTGTCCCGACTGCACGCGGCCGGTGCGCCAGATCGAGGAAGTCAACCACTTCTTCCGCATGAGCGCCTTCCAAGAGCGTTTGGTCCGCCACATCGAAGCGAATCCCGACTGGATCGTTCCGGACTCGCGCCGCAACGAGGTGCTCGGGTTCCTCCAGCAACCGCTCGAGGACCTCTCCGTCTCGCGCCCCCGGAGCCGCGTCGGCTGGGGCGTTCCCCTGCCCTTCGATCCCGAACACGTCTGCTACGTGTGGGTGGACGCGCTCATCAACTACGCGACCGCCTCGGGGGCCGTCGACCCGGAAGCGGTCCCGGGCGAGCGGGGATTCGACACCCCCGTCGCGTCGTGGTGGCCCGCGGATCTCCACGTGATGGGCAAGGACATCCTCACCACCCATGCGGTGTACTGGCCCACCATCCTGATGGCGTGCGGGATGGCGCTTCCGCGGCGCATCCTGGCGCACGGGTGGTGGCTCGCCGACGAGACCAAGATGTCGAAGTCGCTGCACAACGTGGTGGATCCCCTCGCCCTCATCGCGACCCACGGAGTCGACGCGGTCCGCTGGTACCTGTTGCGCGAGATGGCCACCGGGAGCGACGCCTCCTACACGCCCGAGCGTTTCCTCGTCCGCTACGACGAACTCTCCAACGTTCTGGGCAACCTCGCCAGCCGGGCGATCTCGATGATCGCGCGCTATCGCGACGGCGTCCTGCCGGACGCTCCGGGCCGGGGACTGGACGCCGGGATCGCCGACGCTCTCGGCCGGTATCGGGAGTCCATGGACCGCCTCCGCTTGCACCGCGCGCTGGCCGCCGCGATGGAGCTGGCGCGCGCGGCCAACCGCTACGTGGAGAAACGGGAACCGTGGGTCCAGGCAAGGGATCCGGCGCGGGCGGCGGAACTCGACGAGACCCTGGTGTCGCTGGCACGTTGCCTCGCGGTGCTCGCGGCGCTTCTCGAGCCTGTCATGCCGACGAAGATGGGTACGCTGGCGGAGGCGCTGAGTTTCTCCCGGGTCCCCACCCTGGACCGTGCCGTCGACGCTCCGCTCGCGGGAAGGGCGGTGGCGCGGAGCGAGCCCCTCTTCCCCCGGATCCGGCTTCCCTCGGGTTGACTGTGCATGCGTCGCCCGGATACGTTGGCCAGTCCTGCGCTTTTCCGTCCCATCCTCCGGTCCCTCCCGAAGCATGCCCAGCCCTAGCAGACCGTCCGACGCAAAGCCGAGAACCAGGGTCTCGATCCTGTTGGCGTCGCCCGGAGGCGGGCGTCGCCGAAAACTCGATGCGTCCCTAGGGCTCGCGCTCGCGGGGATCGGCGGCCTTGCCGTTGCGCTGGCGGTCGCGTTCTTCATGGCCTCCGGCGGACCGCACCGGGTGCAGGCGCGCCTGCTGGCCGCGAAGAACCAAGCCATGGCCGAGGAACTGGCCAGCATCCGGGCGGAGGTGGCGAGCTTGGAGGGCACGGTGGAGGACTTGGCGGAACAGAACGCGCAGACCCGCGTTCTGGCAGGCCTGGAATCCATCGACGCCGAGGTCCTGCAGGTCGGCGTCGGGGGGCCCGGAACCATCACGCCGCGGTCGCACCCCCTGTGGGGCTTGGATTCGCTCTATTCCGCGGACGCCTTCGCCACCTTCTTCGACCTGAAGGCGCTCCAGCGCCGGGTGCGGTTGCTGGACGCCAGCCTCGCCGAGGCCGCCGATTCCCTGACCCGGCATCGCGAATGGCTGGAGTCGTTTCCCTCCATTCTTCCCGCCCGCGGCTACATCTCCAGCCCCTTCTCCTTTTCCCGCATGCACCCGGTGCATCATCTTCCGCTTCCGCACCAGGGCATCGACATCTCCGCCGCCGAGGGTTCGTCCATCGTCGCCACCGCCAAGGGAACCGTGACCTTCACCGGACGCCGCGCCGGGTACGGCCAGACCGTGATCGTCCAGCACGATTTCGGGTACGAGACGCTGTACGGCCATGCCAGCCAGATTCTGGTGCGCAGAGGTCAGGAGGTGGGGCGCGGCGACATCATCGCGCTGGTGGGCAGGACGGGGATCGCGACGGGTCCCAACGTCCACTACGAGGTGCGCCGGAACGGAAGGCCGGTCGACCCGCGCCGGTTCGTCGTCGACGTCATCCCCTGATCCCGCGGAGGCCAGGTGACGGCCGCGCTGTTCGCCGGGATCGCGCTCCTGGGCGCGACGTCCGATCCCGGGACGTTGCTCCGCCCGGACACGGTGTTGCGCCCCCCGGACGGTCCGACCTTCGCCTTCGTGCGAGCCCCCGGTTCTCCCGCGGCGGCGATCCGGGTGACGGTGCCCTTCGTCGAATCCGGCCTGGACGCCGGGGCCGGCTACCTCATCCAGTTGCTCGCGCTCGAACGGGCGCGCCGACTCGGGGAGACGCTGGGCGCCGAGGTCCTGGCGCACCGGACGTCGCACGCGCTGATCTACCAGGTGAACGGCGCGGTCGCGGATTTCGACCATCTCGCGAGCGTTGCGCGCGAACTGTTGGTCCGCCCCGAAGCGCCCGGCTTCGTCGCGGCCAAGACGCGCTTGGAGCGCATGAACCGGGAAGAGCGCGAAACGCCGCGCGGCGCGCTCCGTCTCCGCCTGCGTTCCCGGATGGCTTTTCCGGTGCCGTCGGTTACGGGCACCCCGGAGTCGCTCGAGCGGCTGAACTCCGCCCGGGTGGCGGAGCTCTGGCGGGCGTCGCACCGGCGCGGGGCTCTCTCGGTGGTCGTGGTCGCGCACCTTCCCCTGGAAGCGGCGTGGTCGGCTCTGGCGGACCTCGGGGAAGGGGGCGCGGCTTCGGAGATCCGTCCGCCCCCGGAACCGGAAGCCGCGGAATTCGCGGTCCCGGAGCCCGAACGGATCCGGGTCTGGTACGGGCAGGCGCATCCGTCGGGAGACGCGCGGGACGCGCGTTCCCCGCTCCTGATGCGCATCGCGCGCGAGCGCCTGGACGAGATCGACCGCGAGTTCGAGCCCCATCTCGAGCGGTGGGAGCTGGGGGGACGGTCTTGGGTGGTGTTGACCGCGGCGGCCTCCCCCCGCGACGCGGAGACGATGCGCGCGCGCGTCCGCAGTTACCTCGGGGTTCTGCGGGCGACGCTCGATCCGGCCGGGGTGCGCGACGCCAAGGCGGCGCTGCGCACGGAGCTGCTCGTGCGGGCACGCACGCCGGGCGGACTCGCGGAGGTCGTCGGCCGACACTTGGACGCCACGGGCGGGGACGCCGCCGCCCGGGACTACTTGAGGCGGTTGGAGAAGATCGACTTCGAGACCATGGTCGCCTTCGTCGACGAGATCGCCGCAACGGAGATCGTCGCCGTCGAGGCGGGGAGTTGACGTCGGTCCCGCGTAGCCGGGGGCGCCGGACCGGAGTTCCTGAGTGGCTGGCCCTGTGGGCGGCGCTGTCGGGCGTCGCTCCCGCCGCGGCCGCCGGACAAACGAGCGGCGGGACGGGGTCGACCGACCCCGTCGAACTGGTGGTGGCGAGCGAGCGACCCTGGACGCCCGCGGTCGCCGTCGTCCTCTCCTTCGCGGGAGGATACGACACCGACCCGCCGGGGGGCGAGGGGAGGGCGTGGCTTCTGGGCATGTCGCTCGAGCGGACGGCCCGGGCCCGCCTCGCGGAAACGGGCGCGATCCCGGACATCGAAGTGGGAGACGCCCGCACCTGGGTCACCCTGCTCGCCGCTTCCACCGATTGGACGACGGCGTATCGCACCCTCGTGCGCGTCCTGCTCGAAGACCCGCTCGACCCGGATCTGGTCGGCGAGGCGCGCGCCGATCTGTCCCGGCAGGTGTTCTTCCAGCGCGGCGCGTCCGTGCGCGCTTTCCAGCTGGAGGCCCGGAGGGTGCTCCTGGGTCGGGAGCGGATCCGTCCTCCCATGGGAACGCCTTCCAGCGTGAACGGCGCGACGATCGAGGCCCTGGAGGCGGCCCGGGCTCGCATCTACCGAATGGACCGTGCGCGCGTCGCCCTGGTGGGTCCCCTCGTCCCCGCCGACGCCGTCTCCGCGGTGGGTGGGCACCGGACCCTGGCGTCGCACGCGGGAGGGGCCTGGATCGTGGAGGGCGAGCCCCTGCCGGCGCGCGGCGCGGGATGGGCGTGGAAGGAGGGCGGTCGCCATACGATCGCCGCCGACATCACCAACGGCTGGGTCCAGATCGCGTATCCGTTCTCCGGTGCGGCCGCGCGCGGACCGATGGAATTCGTCGCCCACGTGATGCGGGCCGAACTGGACGCCGTCTCCCCCGCCCCGGGACTGATCAGCCGACGGATCGAAATCCGCGAACTTCCCGCGGGGCCCGTCCTGCTGGTGACGATCGCCGCCGAGTGGCCGACCGCGCTGGTCTGGGAACAACGGGTCGCGGACATGGCGCGCCGCCTGGCCGCCCGCCCGCTCTCCCTCGACTCCCTGAACCGTCGGCGTCGAAGCTTCCGGTCGGTGCTAGCGCTCGAACGCGCGGATCCCGGACGGGAGGGCCGCCGACTGCTCGTCGAGGCCGGAGCGGGGTCGGGGGAACGGCGCGCGCCGCTTCGGGGTCTGTCCCCGGAGGACGTCCGGCGAGCGGTGGCCGCTTTGGGCGAACCGCGCGTGCTGGTCTACGGGCCGCTCGCTCCTCCGCCTTGATGCATCGGCGGGGAGACGGTTACCTTGCGGCCGGGTTGGGTTGGATGGTCCGTACGGCGAGCCGGAAGGATCCAGCTCGGAAAAAGCTTCACCGCGACACCCTGGAGTGCTGCACCATGAGGAACGGAACCCTTTTCCTCGCCTTCGTCGGCATGATCGCCTCCGCGGCGTGCGGGCCGACCGATGTCACGATCCACGCGCGGCTCGAGGTTGCCGGTGCCGGCGGAGGCATGGAATCGCGGCCTCTGAGCGACCTCGAGATCCGGCTTCTTCCGTTCGACCGCGACGCGATTTTCGACTCCCTAGCGGGCGAAGCCGCCACGCCCGAACCGGAGATTCCCCCGGATCTGCTGGAGGCCCAGAGCCAAGTCGCGGAGGCGCAGGCGGAATGGCAGAGGCTGGAGAGCGAGTGGTCGCTGTTGCGGGAGGAACTCGCCGACCTCAGTGCGGAGATGGAACGGCTGAATCCGGCCGAGGCCCGGTACTCGGTGATGTTCATGGAGTTCGAGGAGAAGGAGCGGCGGCTCGCCCAGGTGGAGCGCCAGCGCGACGCCGCCTTCGAAGAGTTCACCTCCATCCAGCAGTCCATGATCGAGCAGGCGGATCAGGTCAGGATGCTCCGGGAGATGTGGGGCGACGATGCGTTCGCGGACTACGACATGGTGGCCCAAGCCATGATCGACGCGACCGGCCTCGATCCGGTCGTGGACACCACCGACGCCTCGGGCAGCGTGCTCGTCCGGGTTCCCGCGGGGCAATACTGGGTGCACGCGCGCTGGATGCGCTCCTTCGACGAACTCTACTGGAACGTCCCGCTCGCGGTGGCGAGCGAGCCGACGACCCTCACGCTCGACGCGGGCAACGCCGAGGTCCGGCCCGTCCTCTGACCGGCCGGGCGCCCCCGCGCGGTCCGCGGCCCGTGGACCGCGCGTCGAGGGTGCTGGGCGTCGTGCCGGCCTGCGGGCTCTCCACCCGCATGGGAAGCGCCAAGGCCCTTCTCGACGCGGGAGGACGGTCCTTTCTGTCGCGTGTCGCGTCCGCGCTGGCTGCGGGCGGATGCGCCCCGGTGGTGGTGGTCGCACGGGAGCTGGACGGTGCCGTGGCGGCGGAAGCGACAGCGGTCGGCGCCGTGGTGGCGGCCAACCCCGACCCGGGCGACGGGCCCATCTCCTCCATCCGGCTGGCGCTGGCGGAGTGGGGAGAGGGGATGGACGGATGCGCGGTCTGTCCGGTCGACCATCCACTGATCGCGGCCGCCACGGTGCGATCCCTGGTGGCGCGCTTCGGCGAAGAGGGGGGCGACATCGTGATCCCGACCTATCGCGGTCGCCGCGGTCATCCGGCCATCTTTCACCGCCGCCTTTTTTCCGAACTGCTCGATCCGGAGCTCCCCGAAGGAGCCCGCACGGTTGTGCGAAGGCGTCCCTCCCGCGTCCGCGCGTGCCCGGTGGGGGACGCGGGCGTGGTCGCCGACATCGACACGCCGTCGGAATACCGCAGCCACTTCCAGGCGGCGTGACCGTGTCCGGCCGCATCCCCGGACCCGATGCGGCCGCCGCGGCCGCGCGCATTCTGGAATCGCTGCGCGGGTCGCGGGAGACGGTCGAGCTGGTGGTGGTCGCGGACAGCGAAGAGCGCGCGTCGGGCGCCCGCATGCTGGTGCGCCGCGACGGGGTCGAGGGCTCCTTCGGAGATCCGGAGGCGGATGCGGCCGCGCTGGACATCGCCACCCGAGCGTTGCGGGCGCGTGATCGCAACGGCTCCCTCCATACCCTCCGGATGCGGGCGGGCCGATTTCTGGAGGTGTACGCGGAGGGCCACCGTCCCCGCCGCGAGCTCGTCGTGGTGGGCGCCGGGCACATCGCGCAACCGCTCGCCGTCCTGGGGACCCTGCTGGACTTCGAAGTCGCCGTGCTGGACGACCGTCCCGAGTTCGCCACCCGCGAAAGGTTTCCGGAAGCCGCCGCGGTGCGCACCATCGACTTCGCCGATCCCCTGGCCGGCCTCTCCGTCCACGCGGGCTCCCACTTCGTTCTGGTGACGCGCGGACACAAGTACGACTTCGAGTGCCTGCGCCGGCTGCTGAAGCGGCGCGGCGGCGCGGCGCCGGCCTACATCGGCATGATCGGCAGCCGCCGCCGCGTGCGCGCGACCTTCGTCCAGCTCGAGGCGGAGGGGATCTCCGGGGAGGTCATCGCTCGCGTGCGCGCCCCGGTGGGGCTGGACATCGGCGCCCAGACGCCGGCCGAGATCGCGGTGAGCGTCATGGGGGAGATCGTTCTCGAGCGCCGCGGCGGGACGGGCGCGCCGCTACGCGGCCGGGAGCGCGTCGCCGAGCGCTTCCTGGCGCGGGAACGAGTCCCTCCGGGAGGCGCGGGATGAGTTCGTCGGACGACCGGGCCGTATACGAAGCCGTTCTTGCGGCGGTGCGGGCGGGCCGACGGGCGGCGCTCGCGACCGTCGTCTCCACCCGAGGCTCGACGCCGCGCAAGGCGGGCTCGCGCATGCTGGTGGACCCCGGAATCGGACTGGTGGGCACGGTCGGCGGCGGATGCGGAGAGGCGGAGGTCGTCGAGTCGGCGCGCGAGACGATCGAGGACGGAGTCCCGCGCCGGGTGAAGGTGGACCTCACCGAAGACCTGTTCGGATGGAGCCCGGCGGTGTGCGGCGGCGTCATGGACGTCTTCGTGGAGCGGGTGTCGGCGGACGCCGCCGCAAGCGAGGACGATCCCGCCGCATGAGCCCGGGGGCTGGCCGGTCCCCCCGCCCGAGCCACCGTCCGGTTCGCTTGGCTCTCCTTTCCGGGCCTCCGGCACGACGTCGGCCGCTTCCGCGGCCCTGCGGACGCGCGTTCGCCGACCTCTGCCGCGATTCGCTCGCGCCGGTGGAGATTGCGCACGGAGGTCCGGCGTGCCACCGGTCTCTTGCCTGGACGTGTGGGCGATGCCGGGACGGGCGCCCCCCGGCTCCGGTTGAAGTCCGGATCGGTCTCGTCGAAATCCCTGACCGAGCGCGCGTTGCGATCGCAAGCTCTGGCGCCGGCAAGCCGGCTCGTGCCCGCACCGTGGAAATCAATTCGCCCCTGCGGGCGAAGAAGCGATGCCGTCGAGAATGCGGTGGACCCGGAAGTTTCTACGGATCCCCGTCCCCCCCTCAGGTGTGTATCAAAGCCGTCATCGTCTCGATCTTCCACCCGTCTTCGGTCTCGCTCAAGTGCATCTCGTAAAGGACGCTGCCCCACTCGTACTTCGGATGCATGCACCCCACTCCCACGGAGACCTTGTAACGCCCGACGGACTCCATGTGCAAACCGCGGATGCACAGGATGTATTCGTCGTCGCGGATCCGGATCCGGGGTGGCGGGCGACGAAGCGGGCGTAGTCGCGGCCGCCGATTTCGACCGGCTCGTCGGCGTAATTCCCGCCGAAGATGCCACTCGCGTCGATCCGAACCTTCGAGTGTTGCGCGATGCCCTGGAATTCGCCGTTGTCCATGACGTGCTTGAGGGCGGCGTTGACGAGCGGGTAGCGAACGTCGTCGGACATGCGCGCCGCGGCGGCTCGGTGCTCGAGCGGCGTGGTGGCGGGCATCGTGTCCGGCCCTTCCCGCGGGAGCGGCGTCGTGCTCTCTCCGAATTCGCCGCTGCAGGCGATCGCGAGCGGGACAAGCGCGAGGGTCGACGTGGTTCTAAACCGGAAGCGATGTGATCGCTTGGCCGTTCAAGCGCGCCATGGCGATATTCCGCCCGCGTTCAGGGTTCCCCTTCCGTCAACCGCTCGACCGCGTCCTCGATGGTGGCGAAGTCGGTGCCCGGAAGCCTGCGCGGGGCGCCGGTTCCGCCGACCATGACGCTCGGGGTGCCCGTGATGTTGAGTCTCTCGGCGAGATGCAGGTTCGCCGACACCCGTCGGGCGTGTCGGTCCGATTCGAGACAACCGCGAAATGCGTCCTCGTCCAGACTCAAGGCGCGGGCGTAGCCCACGAAGTTGCTGATCGGAGTGGCGGACGACGCCCACGAGAACTGATTCTCGAAAAGCGCGGTGTGGTACTCCCAATAGCGGTCCTGGTCGCCGGCGCAGTGGGAGGCCCTCGACGCCAGGAAGGAGTTGGAGTGAATGTTCACCAAGGGCAGATCGTAGAAGACGAATTTGGCCCGTCCCGTCTCGATCAGATTCAATTCGATGAGCGGCTTCACGCTGGCGGCGAACATGGCGCATCCGGGGCACTGGTAGTCCCCGAATTCCACGACCGAGACGGGCGCGTCCGGGTTCCCCAGTTCGGCGCCGTGCGCCAGCTCCATGAGCTCTTCCTCGGGGGTTTCGCTCAGGTCCACGGGCTCGGTGGCCGCACCGCTGAAGATCGTCGAGCTGGTCGTGTATACGGCGGCCGCCACCCCGATCGCCGCCACCCCCCCGAGGACGAGGTAGATGCGCTTCATGCCACCGCCTTCGGGCTTCCGCCTCATTTCCTTTCGCCGTTGCACTCTGCTGGACATCTCTTCGCTCCCGCCGCCGTTGTGGATTGAATCGTGACGCCTGTCCGCACGGGGTTGGCGGGTGGATGCGCTCCGCCCCGCCGCCTCCGGCCACCACAGCCTGAACTTGGCGCGTCGAGGAAGCTGCGCACAAGATGGCTCCTCCGGCCTTCAGGCCATGAGCATGTCGACCACTTCCCGGGTGCGGGTCAGGTCCCGTGCGACATGGTCCGCGCCGGTGGCTTCCAGCTCCGCCGCGCCGAAGCGTCCGGTGGCCACGGCGAAGGTGCGCGCCCCGAAGTGCCGGCCGCACTCCACGTCGAGCGGGGTGTCTCCCACGATCCCCACCGATTCGGGGGGAAAGCGCACGCCCCACACCCGCTCCGCCCTGTCGGCCGCGATGGCGGGCAGGTGGTTGCGGATCTCCCGGTCGCAACCGAAGGCGCCCGCCGGGAACGCCTCCGTCGCCAGCCCGGCCGAGCCCAGCTTCAGGCGCGCGCCCTCGCGGATGTTGCCGGTCACCAGCCCCAGGGCCGCCGCGCCGCTTTTCTCCAGAGCCGCCAGCAGTCGACGCACGCCCGGAAGCGCCGTCACGGGGTTCGCGGGCAGGCGTCGTTCGAGCTCGCGCGTGTACAGGGTCCACAGGCGGGGCAGCCCGGCGTCGATGCGGGCGTCGTCCAGTCCGGCCCCGCGCAACGTCTCTCGCGCGATCTGGGGATCGGTCTTGCCCGCGAAAGAGACGAGATGCACCGGTCCGGCGGTGCCGAAGGCCCGCTCGAGTGCCAGGATGAACGCTTCCTTGGCCGGGCCGCCCCGCACCAGTGTGCCGTCGACGTCGAAGAGGATCAGGCGTTTCACCGGCTACGCCAACAGGGCGGAGACGTCGGCGTTGCCGCCGCTGACGACCGCCGCGACCCGGTCGCCGACATCGGCGACCCGCGACCGCAGCGCCGCCACCGTGGCCGCCCCGGAGAACTCCGCCACCAGCTTGGCGCGATCGAGCAGGAAGACGGCCGCCTCGCGGATGGCGTCGTCCGGCACGAGCGTCACCTCGTCCACTAGATCGCGCACCATCGCGTAGGTGAGGTCGCCCACCTGCACCGGCGCAAGGCCGTCCGCTATGGTCTCGGTGCCGTCGATGCGCACCACCCGGCCCGCGTCCAGCGCGGCCCGCATCGACGCCGCTCCTTCGGGTTCGACCCCGACGATGCGCAGTCCGGGGCGCAGGGCCCGCAACGCCAACGCGGTTCCGGCCGCCAGCCCGCCGCCGCCGATGGGGACGAGCACGGTGTCCGCCTCGGGCCAGTCCGCAGCGATCTCCAAGCCGACCGTACCCTGCCCGGAGACGATGTCCGGGTGGTCGAAGGGCGGAACCAGCACGAGTCCTTCGGCCGCGGCGATCTCCTCGGCGCGCGTGCGGCGCTCCACCGAGGTGGTGCCTTCGAGCACGACCTCGGCCCCGAGCCGGGCCGCCCCCCGGCGCTTCACCGACGACGCCGTGGTCGGCATCACCGCCACCGCGCGCACCCCCCGGATGCGGGCCGCCAACGCCACGCCCTGGGCGTGGTTTCCCGAGGAGTAGGTGATCACGCCGCGCGCCGCGTCCGCCCGGGAGAGTTTGGAGACGAAGTTGTAGCTCCCGCGCAGCTTGAAGGCGCCGCAACGTTGGAGCGACTCGCATTTGAGGCGCACGGTCGCGCCCGTTTCCTCGGAGAGCTCGGGCGACCAGAGCAGCGGCGTGCGCACCGCCACGCCTTCCAGGCGCGCCGCCGCCGCGCGCACGTCCTCCAGCGACGGAGCCGTCACTTCCGTTCCCCGTCCAGAGGAGCGACGGCTTCGGCCTCCTCCCCGTTGTCGCCCATCACGCGCGCCAGATCCACCAGCTCGTCGTTCGGGTCCAGATTCACCAGGCGCACTCCCTGCGTCGCGCGACCGATCACCCGAATCTCCTCCACCCTCTGCCGGTTCACCACGCCGTTGCGCGTGATCAGCATGAGCTCGTCGGACGGGTGCACGGCCTTGACCGCCACCACCGGACCGGTCTTCCCGGTCGTTTTCATGTTGATGACCCCGATCCCCCCGCGCCGCTGCAGCCGGTACTCTTCGACCGCCGACCGCTTGCCCATGCCTCCTCGGGTGGCCACCAGGATCGACGAATCTCCCGAGGGGACCATCATGCCCACGACCTCGTCGTCCTCCCGCAACCGGATGCCGAGCACGCCGCGCGCCACCCGCCCCATCGAACGCACGTCCGATTCGTGGAAGCGGATGGCTTTGCCCGCGCGCGTGGCCAGGACGACGTCGCTGGCGCCGTCCGTGATCTGAACGTCGATCAGCTCGTCGCCCTCCTCCACCCGGATCGCGCGAATGCCCGTCCTGCGCACGTTGCCGTACGCCGACAGCGGGGTCTTCTTGACGATTCCCTTTCGGGTGCAGAACAGCAGGTGGCAGTCCGGCGCGAAGGTGCGCACCGGAACGAACGCCGCGATCGCGTCCCCCGGATCGATGTCGCGCAGGTTCACCACCGGCTTCCCGCGCGAGTAGCGCCCCGCGTCGGGCGCCTCCCAGGCCTTGATCCAGTGACACTTCCCCGACCGGGTGAAGATCATCAGGTAGTCGTGCGTGGAGGCCACGAAGAGGTGCCCGACTTCGTCCTCGGTCTTGGTGGCCATGCCCTTGAGCCCGCGTCCGCCGCGCCGCTGCGCGCGGTACGCGGTCAGCGGGATGCGTTTCATGTAGCCCTGCCGACTGACGGTGAGCACGACCTCCTCTTCCTTGATGAGGTCCTCCATCTCGAGATCGGCCGCGCCGGCGAGAATCTCGGTCCTTCTGTCGTCCCCGAATTTCCGCGCGACTTCCCGCAGCTCCTCGACGACGATCCGCATGCGCTCGACCTTGCTGGAGAGGATCTCGTCCAACTCCGCGATGGTGGCGCGCACCCCGTCCAGCTCGGCCTCCAGCTTGTCGGTCTCGAGGCCGGTGAGGCGGGCCAAGCGCATGTTGAGGATGGCCTCGGCCTGACGCTCGCTGAGGCGGGCGGACGCCGCGTCCCCCTCTTCCTCCGGCGCCCGGACCTCCTCGCCCCGTTCGGCCCGCCGCGCCAGCTCCCGCGCGTCGATCCGGAACGCCTCCGTCCTCAGCCGCGCCGTCGCGGTGGCCGTGTCCGGCGAGGAGCGGATGACGGCGATCACCCGGTCGATGTTGTCGACGGCGATTCGGAGGCCCTCGAGGACGTGCTCCCGTTCCCTCGCCTTCCCGATCCTGAACTCGCTCCTCCGCACCACCACGTCGTGTCGGTGGTCCACGAAGTGGAAGAGGATCTTGCGCAACCCCATCACCCGCGGCACGCCGTCGACCAGCGCGAGCAGAATGGCGCCGAAGGTGGTCTGCATCTGGGTGTGCTTGTAGAGCAGGTTCAGCACCACCTGGGGGACGGCGGCCCGCTTCAGTTCGATTACGACGCGCATGCCGCCGCGGTCCGATTCGTCGCGCAGCGCCGAGACCTGGGGGAGTCTCTTCTCGCGCACCATCTGGGCGATCTGCTCGATCAGGCGGGTCTTGTTGACCATGAAGGGGATCGCGCGCACGACGATGCGGGCGCCGCGCCCCTTGCCCGCCTCTTCCACGTCGGCGCGGGCGCGCATCGCGATGCGTCCGCGGCCGGTGCGGTAGGCGTCGCGGATGCCTCGGCGGCCGCAGATGAAGGCGCCGGTCGGGAAGTCCGGCCCGGTCACGATGCGCTCCAGCGCCTCCTGCGGGAGGTCCGGGTTCTCGATCAGCGCGATGGCGGCCTCCACCACCTCGCGCAGGTTGTGGGGCGGGATGTTGGTGGCCATGCCCACCGCGATGCCCGAGCTGCCGTTGACGAGCAGGTTGGGCGCGCGCGCGGGCAACACCGTGGGTTCGACGATGCGGCCGTCGAAGTTGGGGATGAAGTCGACGGTCTCCTCGTCGATGTCGGTGAGCAACTGGGTCGCCAGCGAAGCGAGCCGGGCTTCGGTGTAGCGGTAGGCCGCGGGGGAGTCCCCGTCGATGGAGCCGAAGTTGCCCTGGCCGTCCACCAGCGGATAGCGCAGGGAGAAGTCCTGCACCATGCGCGCCATGGAGTCGTAGACCGCCGAGTCGCCGTGCGGGTGGTACTTGCCCAGCACCTCGCCCACGACGGTGGCGCTCTTCTTGTAGGGACGGCCGGGGCCCAGCCCCAGTTCGCTCATGGCGTAGAGGATGCGGCGGTGCACGGGCTTCAGACCGTCGCGGACGTCGGGGAGCGCGCGGCGCACGATGACGCTCATCGAATAATCGATGAACGACTCTCGCATTTCGTCTTCGAGCAGCCGTGCGAGTATCCGTTCTCCGGGGGCGGAATCCATTCAGGTGCCTTGTGGGGGGACGTTCATGGGGGCGGGAAGGCGGGGGACCGCCGGGCCGGGCCCCCGCGCGCGAGGGAGCTCCGTCCGGCGCGCGCCCCGAACGCGTCCGCGGGGCTTCGGGCGCGTTCCTTCCGGTGGCGGTGGTGCGGGGTACGGGGAGAAGCGCGCGCGGGCGACGGCGCCATCGCGGCCGCGGACGGGCTCCTCGTCCGCGAAGGTCAGGTGCCCGACGGCTCGGGCGCGGGATAGTAGATGGCGAGCGCGTGGCCGATAAGTTCCTGGTTGCGGCCGATGTCGGCGGTCGTCTGGCTGCGCGAAGTGTCTTCGACGCGCTCGAAGATGATGGCGTCCGCGCCCAGCGCCGCAGCTTCCGTGCGAAGCATCGTCACGATTTCCTCGTTCGAGGTGCCCAGCGGCGCACGGGCCGTCACGGGCCCGATCGTGCGATAGCCTTCGCGGGCGGATTGACCCATTGCCGGGATGATGACTTCGACTTCTTCCGGACCCGCCTTGGGAGGCAGCTGCACGCCCGCGCACGCCGCCAGCGCTCCGGAAAGAGCGAGAATGGCGAAAACGTTTCTCATCCCTTTCTCCTCGTGAAATGAACGCATCGAGGCCCCGGTGCACCGACGTCCCCTCGACGGCTACCTTACTTAAAATAGCGGAGCGGGCAGGAGAGAGCTACGTTTACGCCTCCGGGCAGCCTGTCTCCGAGGAAGCGGGCGACCCTCTTCCCGCCGCCTGCTCCCCGGTCTCCCGCCGCACCGGCACGCGGAGCCGCTCGACGGCGAAGCAAGCCCGCCTCGACGACCTCGAAGGTTCCGACCGGCGGCGACCTCACGTCGTCCCGCGCGCTCGGCCGTTCAGGGACGCCGCCGGGAAGCGAATCTCCCGTCCTTCCTCCAATTCCGACTTCCGACATCCACCGCCACCCGTACGTTTCGCGCGGCAGGGCGCCGAAACTCCGCCAGAGCGCTGTCGTCCGCCTCGGTCCCGACCTCCTCGTTGGCCAGGGAAACGGCCCGCGTCGCGCTTGCGCGCCGCCGAGCTGTAGGCCCCCCTCCAGCCCTTCTCCTCGCGCAGCCCCCGGAAAAGCCGTCCGGTGCGCCGACGCGCTCGTGGTCGTTGCGTTCACGTCGGCCTCGCCGGTTGCGGGGCGGACTCCGGAGGCCGGACGAGCCATGATCCGGTCACGCTCCGCGGCTCCGCCATCACCTCGTGCGGGCGGCCCATGGCGACGACTCGTCCTCCCCGGGCCCCGGCTCCCGGTCCCAGATCGACGATCCAGTCCGCGGCGCGGATCACGTCCGGGTTGTGTTCGATGACGACGACCGTGTTTCCGGCGTCGATCAAGCGCGTCAGGACCCGAAGCAGCCTCGCCACCTCGTGGCCGGAGAGCCCGGTCGTGGGCTCGTCCAGAATGTAGAGCTTGCCGCCCCCGCGCCCGGCCGCCCCCGAGAGTTCGCGGGCGATCTTGAGCCGCTGGGCCTCGCCCCCGGAGAGGGTCGGGGCGGGTTGACCGAGTTTGAGGTACCCGAGCCCCACGTCCTGCAGGTGCCAGAGGGTCTTGCCTAGGCGCTTGTGCCGCACGAAGAAGCGGATGGCTTGATCGACGGTGAGTTCCAGCACCTGGGCGACGTTGAGTCCCTTGCAGGTCACGTCGAGGATCTCGCGCTTGAAGCGGGTTCCCCGGCAGGCGTCGCAGGGCACGTGGACGTTCGCCATGAAGACCATCTCGATCTCGACCCGACCCGCTCCGTGGCAGGTCTCGCAGCGACCGGCCGCCACGTTGAAGGAGAAGTGGCGGGGCTGGTAGCGCTTCTTTCGCGCGAGCGGCTGGGCGGCGAAGAGCTTGCGCACTTCGTCCCAGGCCTTGACGTAGGTGGCCGAGTTGGAGCGGGGCGTGCGGCCGATGGGCGACTGATCGATGCGCGCCACGCCCGCCAAGCGGGAGGCGTTGGCGAGGGAGCGGTACGCCCCCACGCGCTCGCCGAGATGCAGTCGGGCGCCGGTTTCGCCGTCGTTCATCTCGCGCTCCAGGGCGCGGTAGAGCACGTCGTTGACCAGGGTGGACTTTCCCGATCCGGACACTCCGGTCACCGCGGTGAGGGAGCGTAGCGGGATGTCGACGTCCACGTCCCTCAGGTTGTGCAACCGCCCGCCGCGCAGCTCGATGCGGTTGCCGGGGCAACCGCGCCTGCGGGGAACGGAGAGGGCGGCCGCCCCGGCGAGCAGGCGTCCGGTGGCGGTATCGGCGTGCGCGAGTTCGGAGGGCGGACCCTCGAAGACCACGCGGCCGCCCTCCTCGCCCGACCGAGGGCCGAGTTCGATGACGTGGTCGGCGGCGGCGACGACCTGAGGGTCGTGCTCCACGACCACGACGGTGTTGCCCGCGTCCGACAGGCGGCGCAACAGTGCCAGCAGGGCCGCGGTGTCGCGCGGGTGGAGCCCCACGGTGGGCTCGTCCAGGACGTACAGCGTGTCGACCAGCCGCGAACCGAGAGCGTTGGCCAGATTGATGCGCTGCGCCTCCCCTCCCGAGAGCGTGCGCGTCTGGCGCGAGAGGGTCAGGTATCCGAGCCCCACGTCCACGAGGAAACCCAGGCGGTCGCGGATTTCCCGGAGGACGGTCGCGGCGATCTTCGTCTCCATCCCGGAGAGATCGAGCCCGTCGATCCAGGACAACAGCTCGTCCATGGGAAAGGCGCACGCCTCGGCCAGGGTGCGCCCGCCCACGCGCACGTTGAGCGCTTCGCTGCGGATGCGGGCCCCGCCGCAGTCCGCGCAGGGGACGGCGCTCTGGTAGCTGCGCAGAAAAACGCGGATGAACCGTTTTCTGCGCTGCCGCTCGCGAGAACGCAGAAAGGGGACGACGCCGACGAAGTCGGGGGCGCCGCGCAACACCTCCTCCCGGAAGGACTCGGGGAGCTGGCCCCAGGGCTCGTGCGCGCTCACCCCCCGCCCGCGGGCGAACTCGCGCAATCGCGCGCGCTCGCGCACGTAGCGCGGCTTCTCCCACGGGTCCACCGCGCCCTCCGTCAGCGAACGCCTCGCATTGGGCACGATGAGCTCGTCGTCGTACTCGAGGGTCGCGCCGAAGCCGGTGCAGGTGGGACAGGAACCGTAGGGACTGTTGAAGGAGAAGAGCTTCGGGGTCGGATCGGGGAACCGGGCGTCGGGGTGGAGGGGACAGCGGAAGCGCTCGGTGAAGCGTAGGCGAGACGCTCCGGGCGCGGCGGACGCACGCACGACCACGGCTTCGCCGAGCCCTTGGGCGAAAGCGGTCCCGAGGGAGTCGGCCAAACGGTCGCGGGCGTCCGCGCGGACCGACAGCCGGTCGACCACCACCAGGGCCTCGCGCGCCCGCGTCAGGTCGACGCCGGTGCGGGCCGGATCGCCCGAATCCGGCGCGGCGAGGTCGATCGCGATGCCGTCCGCCATCACGCGCAGGAATCCGGCGGCGCGCAGCGTCTCCGCCACCTGGGCGTGCGTGGCGCGCGCGCTCGCCTGCAGCGGAAACGCGGCCATGATCCGCTCCCCCTCCGGCAGGGAGAGCGTGCGGTCCACCGCTTCCGAAACCGTGTCCCGCCGGATTCGGCGGTCGCAGTGCGGGCAATGCGTGCGCCCGACGCGCGCCCACAGCAGGCGCAGATAGTCGTAGACCTCGGTCGCGGTGCCGACCGTCGAACGGCTCGACCGGGTCGAGTTCTTCTGCTCGATGGCCACTGCCGGGGGGATCCCCTCCACCGACTCGATCCGCGGCTTCTGCACGCGGTCCAGGAATTGCTTGGCGTATGTGGAGAGCGACTCGACGTAGCGCCGCTGTCCCTCGGCGAAGAGCGTGTCCAGCGCCAAGGAGGACTTGCCCGATCCCGACGGGCCGGTGATCACCGTGAAGGCCCGCCGCGGAATGTCCAGATCCAGATTCGCCAAGTTGTGCTGACGCGCGCCGCGCAGGCGGATCGGCTGGTCCATGGGGAGCGTGCGGGTTGGGGATGTCCGCCGGAACGACAAACGGAGGACGGTTGCCACCGGGCCGCGTTCCGGCGACGGCATCCGGGAAGCAACCCCAAGAGAGCGCGTCTGCCCAATTGGCAGAGACCTTGGTCCCGCTTCCTTCCGCATGCGGTCGTTTCCGCGTGCGGGTCTCCCGCAACCCCATTTTGGCAGACCTCATACTGGCACGCTTCCTGCCCCTCCGTCAAGGCGGGGACGCGTTACGGGTTCAGGCGCGAGAAAGCCTGACGACGCGGACTCCCCGGTCAACGACGGACCCGACTAAGGAGGGGACACATGACGACCATCGCCAAGTATCGCTCGCTCTCGCCCTCGCAGGTGTTCAGGGCCTTCAACTTCGCTTTCCCGGACAGCCCGTCCTTCCCCTTCGGGGGCTCCGCCGACGCGAGCTGGGTTCCGCCGGTGAACGTCGAGGAGACGGCCGAGGCCATTCTCGTGACCGCCGAGATCCCGGGCGTGTCGCTCGACGACGTCGAGATCCAGGTCGAAGAAAACGTGCTGACCGTCCGCGGAGAGAAGCACGCGGAGCGCGTGGAAGATGACGCCGAACGTCACACGCACATCTCCGAGCGGATCACGGGCACCTTCAGCCGTTCCTTCACCCTTCCGCGCAAGGTGGACGTCGACGGCATCACCGCCGAGTTCGACGACGGCCTGCTCCGCATCGAGATCCCGAAAGCGCCGGAGACCCGCGCCCGCAGGATCGAGGTGAAGAGCCGCGCCTAAGGAACCGCACGCCAACCCCGCCCCCGGCGGGGTTGGCGTGGATCCGCCCTCTCCCACACCCGGACGAGCCTTCGCGCCGCCTTCTTCGTGCGGACGCGCACCGCCGGCCCGTCGGGCGGCGCCCCCCGGCGAGGGACCCGCGACCGCGGCGGCCGGTTCACGGCCAGCGTCGCGGCCGCCGCGGTCGACTCCGCGTCAGTGCGGATCGAACGACTTCTGCCACCCCACGGTGAGCGTCCAGTCGGACCCCAGTTGCGGGCCGTTCAGCGACTGGTGGACGGGTATGTGCCACTCGGCCGCGATCCGATGACCCGCCAAGGCGCCGTCGGGAAAGTACAGGTTCAGGCCGAGCGGGACGTCCAAGCGCCTCCCTCCGC
Source organism: Longimicrobiales bacterium (assembly GCA_965115885.1). Lineage (GTDB taxonomy): Bacteria > Gemmatimonadota > Gemmatimonadetes > Longimicrobiales > Gaopeijiaceae > BD2-11. The sequence continues at coordinate 3,269,681 of OZ220479.1, read as the reverse complement.
GCAAGTCTTCCCGGACGGTCGGCGTCATCATCCGGTTCGCGTAGGCGTCATCGCGGCCCGAATAGTCGCCCCAGAACCGCAGGTCCGCGCGCGCCGACAAGCTCAGCATGTCCGATGGCTTGAGCGCGAACCACGCGGTTCCCATGCCGCTGTGGCCTTGTCGGTAGCCCCGGTCGTTCTCTCCCATGCGCAGGCGTCCCATGCCCTGAAAGCCCCAGGACCAGCGCTCGCCCATCCCCAGCACGGTGACGCCCGGAAGCGCGTCCCACGTTCCGGAACCCAGTTGCATGGGGTAGGGAAGCTGCACCGCGGCGCCGTCGCTCATGGGAGTCACGCCCGTCCGTTCGATCGAGCCGAAGGGAAGCGACACACCCGCATTCAGGTGAACCCTCGTGGATCCTTCGCGCTTGATTCCGACGAGCGCGCCCAAACTCGCGTCGCCGAACCCGGAGGACTCGGCGGTGAAGTCCATGCCCATGCGGGTTCGGTGGTTCATCCTGTTGTCGATCAGGTTCGTCATGGCCATGAGCGTGACCGCGGCGCTGGGCGCGTACATGAACCCCGCCATGTGCATCGTCATGGTCATGTCGAGGGGCGCCACCATGAACTGGTCCAGGACGCTCGCCGGGGTTTGCTCGGTGGTGCCGGTGCGGTTTCCCGCCATCGACATCCGCATGTAGCGATACGAGAGCATGTACTCGCCCCGCTCGTGCGTGTGGTCCCCCATCACGCCGATGGGCGCGTGCCCGTCGGGGCGCGAAGACGTCCACTCGACCTGGCCCTGGACGGGGAGAGCGGTGGCGGCGATGGTCGTCAGCAGTCGGAAACAGCTTCCAATGCGCATAGTTCCTCCTCCTTGCATCGCGATCCGATGCCTGGCTCGATGGGACGCCGACGAACCCCGGGCGGCGCCACCGGCAGGCGACATTTCTCCGGTTGCCGCGCGCTTTGCGATCGACGGCGCACGAACGTCCGGCCTTCGGGCCGCGCGGCGTCGGGCCGCGCGATCCACGGATGGAGGTCAGGAGAGAGGAGGTGCGTTGGCGAAGGGGAGGAAGTACGGTGCGCGCGCCGCCACCGGAGCGCGGCCGACCCGCGACCGGACAACTGGTTCGGGACGGGCCGGGGGCGGCCCGAAGACTCGGGCCCGGCCCGGCACCGACGGGCCGGTCGACGTCGAGCACTCCCCGGTGCAGGTGCACGGGGGAGCTTGAGGGCCGTGGTCGTCGGAGCCGTGATCGGAGGCTCCGGCGGGATGCGCTTCTCCCGCCGGGTGACGTTCCGGCGCGGTCGAACGATGCGGCGGCGGCGGATCGGACGATTCGCGTCCGCCCGCAGTGTGGTGGGAGGCGTGGTGGAGGCAGGACCGCCCCCAGGTGTCCGGGGCGAACGACGGCAACAGCGCAAGCAACGCCAAGGCGCTTGCGGACCTGAATGTCGTCGAGTGCCTGCGCGTACGCATCGTGGGGCGGCGCGTTGGATGTGGGAGAGCGGGAAGTTGCTCGACCCGCGGACGGCGACGAAAAACCATAATGGAATCCGACAGCCCCGGTCCACCTCCCCGGAGACGTCCGACGCGCCCGCCGCGCGTCGGGAAGGCCGTCGTTTCAGGTTTTTCGGGCCAGCGACGCGGGCTCGGACCTCTGCGGGGTTCCGTGCCCCACCAAAACCGCCATGGGCCCCGCGCGCCAAGCGACCTCGGTTTCGAAGCCCGCAGCCTCCATCGCCTCCAGCTCGTGCTCGATCGGGTGGTAGGCGTCTTCCTCCGCCCACTCCGCGAAGTGCCGGTAGGCCCGTTTCCGCGGGATCCCCCGGGAGACCATGTGCGCGGCCCAGAATGCGTACTCGGCCCCTCGTCCCGGCGCGTCCGCCGGCATCACCGCATCGGCGTTGACGAAGACGCCCCCGGGACCGAGACAAGCGCGGATGCGCCGGTAGAGGGCGCGTTTTTCCGCCATGTCGCGGATGTGGTGGAGCGCGAGCGAGGCGGCGACCGCGTCGCTCGTCGGCAACGGATCCAGGAAGGACCGCTCGCGGAAGCGCGCGCGGGTCCCGAACCGCTTCAGCCGAACCCGCGCGTGGTCGAGCATCTCCGGGTCCACGTCGACGAGCTCGACGACCCCGACGCCCTCGTGCCCGAGGATCGCTCCGGCCAGCGCTCCGGTGCCGGCCCCGAGGTCGAGCACCGTTCCGGGCCCGTCGGCCGAGACCGCGCGCGCCGCGGTCGCGAGCATTTCTTCGTAGCCGGGGATGAAGCGGCGGATGATCTCGTCGTAGGCGTCCACCTCGACGCGCAGATGGCGGCGAACGGAGTGCGACATGGGTGCCCAAGTTTGGCCGTCGCCCGCCCGGCGTCAATCGCGATGCGCTCCGCGCCAAGCGGCCTCCGGCTCCCCCGGGAGGCCCCGAAGGGGACGGAGCGGCGGGGGCGCCGCTTTACACGCCCGCCGTCCTGCCCGTTATGTTTTCGGACCCGAATGCGGTCGCCCGGCCGACTTCGGCGCGCGCGCCGTCGAGTCGGCGACCCGATGCCCCAATTCCAGGAGCCAGCGATGACCGTGGACATCGACGAAATCGGCGCCACCGCCTTCGTGATCGCCTGCTTCCGGGCGATGGAGAAGGACAGGCCGGAACCGCTTTTCGAAGATCCCTACGCCGAATGGTTCGCCACCGACCAAGCCATGGGGATGGCGCGTCAGTTGGCCGCGTCGGTCCCCGAGTCCTCGAGCATGATCCGCTACCGCACGCGCTTCTTCAACCGCTTCGTGGAGCGCGGGATCGCCGAGGGCGCGCGCCAAGTCGTCTCGCTGGGGGCCGGGCTGGACATGCGGGCGCACCTGTTCGTCGCTCCCGGGGTGACGCACTACGAAGTCGACCAGGGCGCCGTCGTGCGGTACAAGCACGCCGTCCTGCTCCGGCACGGCGTCGCTCCTGCTTGCTCGCTTTCGTGCGACTATCTGGAGGTGGATCTTCCCGCGAAGCTGGCCGAGGTCGGCTTCCGCCCGGACCTCCCGACCGTGATCGTGTGGGAGGGAAACACCATGTACCTGCCGACCCGCACCGTCTTCCCCTTCCTGCGCAACCTCTGCGCGGGCGTCTCCTCCTTCAGGATCGGGTTCGACTACTTCGCGGCGGATCTGGCCACGCGGACTCTCGAGGGGAAGGATCTGGCCCGCGTGGAAGCCGTGGAGCGGGCGATGGGAGCGTCGTTTCCGACCGGCTTCCCCGACCTCTCGGTCTTCGAGGCGGAGACGCCGCTCCGGGTGGCCGAAGACGGGCCCGTCGGAAACCTGGGCGAAGCGTACGGAGTCGACGACATCGCCGAGAACATGGCGGCGGACGAGGGATTGGGCATCTACCGCTACTGCGTGCTCGCGACGGCCGGATGAACGACGTTCCCGGACGGTGGTCGGCCCGACGAGGTCCCGCCGCCCGCCCGAACGCGCACGCGCGTTGCGTGCCGGGAGAGGAGACCGGATGACTCCGCCGACCGCGCGGCCCGACGTTCGCTATCCCATCGGCCGGTACGCTCCCCCCGAAGCGATCTCGGAGCGGCAGGTCGACGACTGGATCCGGGAGATCGCGGCGCTGCCCGCCGACCTGCGCGGGACGGTCGCGTCCCTCGCGGACGGCCAGCTCGACGCCCCGTACCGTCCGGGCGGCTGGACCGTGCGTCAGGTCGTGCACCACCTCTTCGACAGCCATCTGAACAGCTACGTGCGCTTCAAGCGGGCCCTGACCGAGGACCGACCGGTCGTCGAGGTCTACGACGAGAAGGGCTGGGCCGAGTTGCCGGACTCCCGTCGGGGCCGGTCGGCCCGTCCCTCGACGCTCTGGACGCCCTCCACGTCCGCTGGACGGAGTTGCTGCGCCGATTGAGCTGGCCCCAGCTCCAGCTCGAGTTCGTGCACCCCGAGACCGGCCCGGCGTCGCTCGCCCGGAGCGTTGGCCTCTACGCCTGGCACGGCCGACACCATCTGGCCCACATCGAGCGGTTGATGGAGCGGGAAGGCCGGACCGGACGGGACTAGCGCTCCCGCCCTCCGTCCGTGATCAACAGCATGCCCATGTTGCGGAGCATCTCGTTCAGCGCCGCTACGTCCTCGGCGATCACCCGCTCCACGGCGGCGAGGTGCGCCTGCAACTGTTCGTGCAGAAGTTCCTTCACCTCCATTTCCTGGTCGGTGGGCGGGAAGTCGGCGATCGAGAGCGCGTTGGTCAGGTAGCCGAGCTTCGACAACAGGCGGGTCGCGAAGCGCACCGCATCCTGCCCCTGCCCCGTGAGGCGCAGGTCCACAACGGTTCCCTGCACCTCCTCCAACCTGGATTCCAAGGCGGCGATGGCGTCGGCCAGCGCCTCGTCCTCCGCGAACCGGGCCATGGTCTCCAGCTGGACGCGGAGCGCCTCCACGCGGTGCACGGCGTGGCCGGCGGCCACGATGTCGGCGCGCACGTCGCGCAGGAAGGCGGTCTGCTCCGCGATGTCGGCCTCGCTGCCGGCGGAATGCGGGTCTTTGAGGACGGTGAGCGACTGCTCGTGCGTCTCTCCGTCCACGTTCAGGCGGACGGTGTAGCGTCCGGGAGGCATCAGGATGGAGATCCGGGCGCCTCCGGCCGGCCGGCCCTCCTCGCCCGCCTCGATGTGCTCGGCGTACTTCGGGCTGGTGTAGAGCATGATGGGGTCGTTGGGCTCGTCCCGAAGATCCCAGTGGATGCGGTTCACGCCGGCGTCGTTGCCGCCCTCGAGGGTGCGCACCACGGCACCCGTCCCGTCCAGGATCTCGACGCTGGGCGCCGCGTCGGCGGGTGCGGCCAGCCAGTAGTTGAGGTAGGCCCCGTACTCGGGATCCTGCCCGACGGTAGGGTCGTCGTAGGGGACCGACGGAGGCGTGATGGGGCGGAAACGATACGCGTCGCGGGGCGCGAACAGGTGCGAGGCGGACGCCACGATCTCCGGGGTCAGCTGCTGAAGGGGCGAGAGATCGTCGAGGATCCAGAAGCCGCGCCCGTAGGTGCCCACCACCAAGTCGTTGAAGTGCTCTTGGACGACGAGGCCCGAAACCGGGGCGGCGGGCAGGTTGTTCTGCAACGGCTGCCAGTTGTCCCCGTCGTCGAACGACACGTAGAGGGCGTTCTCGGTCCCGGCGTAGAGCAGGCCCTGCCGTCTGGGGTCCTCGACGACGATCTTGGTGTAGCTCAGCATGCTGGGCGGGATGCCGTCCGTGATCTTCTCGAACGACGCGCCGTAGTCGCGCGTCCGGTAGATGTAGGGATCGCGCACGTTCATCTGGTGTCCGTCGATGGCCACGTACGCGGTGCCGGCGTCGTGGCGGGACGCGGCGATGCTGCGCACGGCCAGCCATTCGGGCAGACCGGGCATGTTTTCGGTCACGTCGGTCCAAGTGGCGCCGTTGTCGCGGGTGACGTGCAGGAGGCCGTCGTTGGTGCCCGCCCAGATCAGTCCCGGCTCGACGGGCGACTCGCTGAGGCCGAACACCGTGCCCGCGTACTCGACGCCGATGTTGTCGCCGGTGAGGCCGCCGGAGAAGCCCATGCGGCTCCGGTCGCCCAAGGAGAGGTCCGGACTGACGACCTCCCAGCTCTGACCGCCGTTCTGCGTGCGGTGCACGTGCTGGCTGCCGACGTAGACCGTGTTGCGGTCGTGCGGGGAGATGAGCACCGGAGCGTCCCAGACGAAGCGGTAGCGGACGCCGGAGGCCGGGCCCCGGCTCTGTTCCGGCCACACTTCGACGCCGCGCCACTGGCGTCGGTCCTCCTCGTAGCGCACCACGATGCCGCCGACCATGCCCGCCCCGGAGGCCGAAGACCAGACGATGTTGGAGTCGACCGGATCGGGAGTGGCGAACCCGCTCTCGCCGCCGCCCACGTGGTGCCACATGCCGCGCGGGATCCAGGTGATGCCGCGCTGGCCCATGATGCGGCTGTTGCTGGGGCCTCGGTAGGTGGGTTCGTCCTGCTTGTTGCCCAGGACGTTGTAGGGGATCTCGTTGTCCACGGTCACGTGGTACATCTGCGCGTTGGTGAGGCGCTGACGGAACCAAGTCCTGCCCCGGTTGATGGAGATGGAGAGCCCTTGGTCGTGGGCGACGATCATGCGGTCGCCGTTCCCGGGGTCGATCCACATGTCGTGATGATCGCCGCCCGGCGCCTCGGGGCGCGGCACCACGTGGATCGTGCGGCCGCCGTCGGTGGAGACCGAGAAGGACGCGGTCAGGAAGTACGCCTCGTCCTCGTCGTCGGGCGCGATCGCGACCCGCGAGTAGTAGTGCGGCCGACCCATGGCGTTGCGGTTGCGGCTGATCAGCGTCCAGGTGCGACCGCCGTCGGTGGAGTTCCAGACCTGACCGTCCTCGGTGTCGCGGCCGTCCCAGGGGATCCCGTCTCCGGTCTCGAACATGGCGTAGACGCGCTCCGGATTCGAGGGCGCGATCGCGACCGCGACCTTCCCCACCGGGAGGTTGGGGAGCCCGATGCCGTTGTCCGGACCCGAGAGCTTCTCCCAGCTGTCGCCGCCGTCGCGCGAGACGTGCAGGCCGCCGCCCGGCCCTCCGCTGGTGCGGCCGTAGGTGCGGATTTCGAGTTGCCAGGTGCCGACGAACAGAATGCGCGGGTTGACCGAGTCGAGGGCGATGTCGGAGCATCCGGTGTTCTCGTCCACGAAGAGCACGTGCTCCCAGCTTTCGCCGCCGTCGGTGGTGCGGAAGACGCCGCGCTCCCGCTGCGGCCCGTACGCGTGGCCCAGCGCGCAGACGTAGACGACGTCGGGATCGGTCGGATGGAGGGCGAGTCGGGGGATGCGTCCGGTCCGCTCCAATCCCATCAGCGTCCAGGTCCGGCCCGCGTCGACCGACTTGTAGACTCCCTGTCCTATGGAGACGTGGCTGCGGATTTTCCCCTCCCCGGTGCCCGCCCAAACGATGTTGGGGTCGGCCACGGACACGCCCAGCGCGCCGATCGACTGCACCGGTTGGTCGTCGAAGACGGGGTCCCAGTTCACGCCGCCGTCGGTGGTTTTGTATACGCCCCCGGAGGCGGCGCCGACGTAGTAGGTGTGGGGATCGCTCGGGAGTCCGGCGGCCGCCGAGAAGCGGTTGCCTTCGGGTCCGATGTAGCGCCACTCGAGGTCGGCGTAGCTCTCGGGAGGGGGAGTCTGCTGGGCGGCTGCGGGCGCAGTGCCGACGGCCAGGACCAGGAGGAAGAGGAAGGCGGAGGCGATCATGGGAACCTCGCGGATGCGGGTGGGGAGAGGAAGCCGAATCGGCGATCGGATTTCGGGGTTCCGGCCGAATCGACGGGGTCCCGAACGACGAGTATGCAAGATGTCGGGGCGCCGGGAAACATCCGCGCCCGCACGGCCCTGGCCCGGGCGCCGGATCGAACCCGACGCGGAGCGGCGTCCCGTTCCTCGGGCGCGCCGCGTCCGGGCGTCAACCGCGCGCGCGCGCCGGCGCCAAGCGAGACGCCACGGCGTCCCGGGTGGCCTCGACGATCAGGTCGATTTCCGCGGAGGTGATCGCGAAGTGGGGCGTGTAGCGGATGGAGTTGGCGCCCCCGTGGATCACGCCGACGCCGTTGCGGCGCATCTCCTCCTCCACGCTCCCGGGGCCGTGACTCCGAATTCCGGGTCCGAGGGCGCAACTCGCGAGGAGGCCGGTCCCCTGCACCCTCGTCACAGGCCCGTCCAGCTCGGTCGCCATCCGCTCCAGCTTCGCCGCCAGCTCGGCGCCGCGCGCGCGGATGTTGGCGCGCAGTTCGTCGGTGAGCGAGGACAGCACGGCCACGGCCACTTCCAGGGCGCGCGGGTTGGCGGTCATGGTGTTTCCGTACACGCCCGCCCGGTGCATCCCGGCGGCCCGGCTCGTCATCGCCACGACGGAAAGCGGGAATTGGCCCGCGTTCAGCGCCTTGGAGTACGTTTCGACGTCGGGCGGATCGGCGTCCTCGAAGCCGGGATAGTCGACGATGGAGAGGCAACCGTGCGCCCGCAATCCCGCCTGGATCGAGTCGACCACCAGCAGGCTGCCGTGGGCGCGCGAAAGTGCGCGGGCCGCGTCGTAGAACTCCCGGCTCACCGCCTTGCCGGGGTTCCCTTCGCCCATCACCGGCTCGATGTAGAGGGCCTCGAAGAACCAGTTCTCCTCCTCGGCGAGGGCGTAGAGACGGCGCAACCGAGCGGCGTCGTTGACCGGGACCGTCGCCAAGGCGGAGGGACCGCGAAAGCTGGCGAGGTGCCGCTCGTAATGGCGCCGCGTGGAATCCGAGACCCTCGCGGGCCGGTGGGTGCGCCCGTGGAACCCGCCCTCGAGGGCAAGCGCCCGGATCGCGGCCCCTTCGCGCGCGCCGCCGGGGTCGGTGACCTCGCGGGCATGGACGTCGGCGAGGCGCGAGGCGAAGGTCATCGCCTCCGAACCGCTGTTCAGGCACACGAAGCGCTCGAACGGGCATGCGCCCGTCCGCCGGTGGCCGATCTCCGCCTCCAGCGCCCGGATCAGGCGCGGCTGGCTGGGGCTCGCGGTCATGACGTTGGCCATGACCCGGGGTTCGCTCATGGCGTCCAGAACCGCTTGGGGCGAATGTCCGAGGCCGAGCATTCCGTAGCCCCCCGAATCGTGGATCACCGCGCCCGCGGACGTGACGACCCAGGGACCGCGCGCGGCCAAGGCGACGTAGGGGTTGACGAGGTCCTCGGAGTAGAAGTTGAGGTACCCGCGTTGCATCCGCCGGACTTGGTTCGCCTCGTCGAGGGCGGCGAGACGCGGGAGCCGACGCCGGAGACGGTCGTGACGCTCCGCGGCCTCGGCGACGGCTTGGCGGAGAAGCGGGTCGACCGCGGCGAAGCGCCCGATCGCGTCGTTCGGCAAACCGGGGGAGGAGTTCGGTCCGCTCCGTTTCCGGATCCAATGCAGGATCGCCAGGGTGTCGCGCGGCGTCGGCATGCGGCGGGCTCCGGGGTTGGGGCTGCGGGCGCGGTCGGGCAGGTCCAGCGCTAAAAAGATAAAATCGTTCGCTCGCGAGGCCACGATCCCCCTGGATTGAGCGCGTCCCGGGTTGACGGACGATCCGGGAACCCCGTTCGAGGCCCTTCTCGGCTTGCCGGACGCATCGGAAGCCTCTTTGCGCCTGTGGTCCCAAGACGCGAGTGCCTTGGTTCAACCGGGCAGCGGTTCCGGTTTTGGCGTCCCGTTTTTCGTCCTTCGAGGCGTCTTCTGCATAGCGGTAGCGAATTCGCGCTCCGCGAGCGTCGAGGGCGGGCGACCACCAAGACGAGGAGGCGAGCATGAGGAACGGGAGAATCCGGGAGGACGTTGAGGGGCGGTTGGCGGCGACGCCGAACGGCAACGAGGACCGGTGAACATCGGCCTCGAAGTTGCGGCGTTGACGCTGGCGCTTCAACAGGGGAGCGTGTCGGGCGTGGTCCGCGACAGCGTCGATTTCGAACCCGTGGTGGGCGCTCGCGTGGCGGTGGTCGCGGACGGCGGGAGCGCGCGCGAAGCGGTTTCGGATCGGCACGGGACGTTCGTGGTGGCGGGCGTGGGACCGGGACCCGGGCGGATCGAGGTGGCGGGGTTGGGCTACGAGCCGTGGACGCTCGAATACCCGGCCCTGCCGTCCGATCCGTTGCGCGTGCTGGTGCGGCGCGCTCCGCTCGGATTGGATTCGGTCGTCGTCGACGTCCGCCGCCGGTCCGGAGATCCGTTGTCCGCATCGCCGGGCGCGTTCGTGATCGACACCGCCTTCATGCGGGTGCAGCCGGTGGTGCTGGAGACGGACGTCCTGCGCGCGGCGGCGGTGTCGGCGGCCGCGTCGTCCGCGTCGGACTGGACGGCGATCCCGCGCATCCGGGGCGCGGCGAGCGGCGGGACGCCGGTGTTGCTGGACGGAGTGCGGCTCTTCAACCCGTTCCACGTGGGCGGATTCCTGTCGGCTTTCAACGCCGAGGCCGTCCAGCGGGTGACCGTGCTGACGGGCTCGGGCGGGGCCGCCCAGGCGGTCGGGTCGCTCTCGGGCGCGTTCGACGTCGCGACCCGCGACGGAGCGCGGGACCGGTTCAGGGCGGGAGGCTCGGTGGGGCTGGCGTCCATGCGGTTCTCCGCCGAGGGTCCGCTCGGGGGGTCGACGTCGTATTTGGTGGACGGGCGACGGAGCTACATCGATCTCCTCACGAAGGGATTGGCTCTGGCCGGGGCCATCGACCGGAGCGTGCCGTACTCGTTCGGGGACGTCCACGCGAAGGTCACGCGGGACTTGGGGAACGTTCGCAGGCTGTCGCTGACGGGGTACCTGAACGACGAACGCCTGGATTCCAAGCCGGGAGACGCGCTGGGAGAAGGGGACGGGGCGACGCGGACCGATTGGAGGAACGGCGCGGCGGTGGCGCACTACCGCGACCGGCTGGGCCCCGGGACTTTGGTCGATTTGACCGTTGGACACAGCCGTTTTCGCGGCGACTACTGGCTTGCGAGCTGGGACACGCTGAGAGGGGACACCGCAGTCGTCGTCGAGACCGACATAGGGGCCGCGATGCGGGAGTACAGGGCGGAAGTGCGCGTCGCGCACCACCGCGGTTCCGCGACGGTCGAGGGCGGAGTGCAGGCCACCCGGTTCGCGGCGGAATACAGGGGACGCGGAGAGGAATTGGTCGATTCGTTGAGCATGGATCCCGTGCAGACGCGGATCGCGGGGTACGCGAACGTGCGCGTGCCGCTCGCCCCCGAGCTTTCGGCGCGCGCGGGGCTGAGGGCGGACCGCTTCGTCGGGTTGGCCACGACGCTGGCGCCGTTCGCGGAGATGGCGTACCGGGACTCCGCCGGCTGGCGCGCCTGGCTGTCGGCCTCGCGGTCGAACCAGGCGCTTTCGTCGCTTCGCAACGACGAGTTCGCCGCCGCCAGCATGCTGGCCTTCGATCTGCTGGCGCCCCCGGAGGAGGGGCCGGTGTCGCGCAACACGGAACTCGCGGCGGGATGGGAGGGAGGGACGGCCGGCTGGCGTGTGCGGCTGGAGGCGTACGCCCGCTGGCTGGCCAACCTGCGCTTGCCGGTTCTGGGTCCGAACCCGTTCGAGCACGCGATTCTTCTCGACGGTTCGCTGGAGTCGGCGCGCGGCACGGCGCGCGGGATCGAGGCGTCGTGGAGCTGGACCAAGCCGGGAAGAGCGAGCGTGATCGGGAGCTACCGGTGGGCGCGGGCGTCCCGCACCGTGGGCGGAGTCGCCTACACGCCCCGCTTCCACCGGGACCACGAGGCCGAACTGTCGGCGAGCGTGGAGCGCGGGGCGTCGACTTGGTCGGCGCGGGTGTCGGCGCGGTCGGGCCAACCCACCACGCAGCCTCGGGCGATGGTGCCGTTCGCGAGCTACAGGTCGCCCGGCTCGGATCTGCTGACCATCACCGACGACGTCCTTCATCTGGCCGGCGGATACAACTCCGCGAGATTGCCGAACTATTTCCGCATCGACGCGGGGTGGCGCATGTCCAGGGAAGTGTCGTGGTTCGGAGGAGGATCGGTGACGCCGTACGTCTCGTTGGTCAATCTGTTCAGCCTTCCCAACGTGGTGGGCGTGTTCTACGACTGGGACAGAGGAACGGCCACGATGCACTACGCGCACCAGCTTCCGATGTTGCCGTTCTTCGGCGTGGAGTACCGGTTTTGAGGGCGGTCGCGGTGCTGGCGGCGCTTGCGCTCGCGGCTGCGGGTTGCAAAGGGTACGTCCGGCCCGAGGACACGTTCGTGCCCGCGGGCGATGTGGTGACTGTGGGAGCGGTGATCTTGGCCGGGCACAGCACGGCCTACCTCGTGGCGAGCCACCCGCACCGGGAGCGGGGCGAGGAGCCTCCGGTGGTCGCCGCGACGCTCTCGGGCCCGGGCTGGGAGGCCGCCTATTCGGACACGGTCGATCTGGGCCGGTGCGGCGTCTTCGCCGCACGGTGGGCGGGTCCGGCGGTGTGCCTGCGCGTCGCGATGCCGGAGCGGGTTCGAGAGGGGGTGCGCTACTCGTTGGCGGGCACGACCGCCCTGGGCGCGTTCGGCGGGACCGCGACCGTGCCGCCCGCTCCGACCGTGCTCGATCCTTCGGACACGGTGCGGGTCTCGGTGAAGGGCGCGAAGCTTCCGGCGCTGGTGAATGTCAGGTTCGAGGTCGCCGAGGAGGTGGAAGCGGTGACCGTGGACGTGACGAACGCGGTGCAGGTGAGGCATGCCGAGGGGTTCGAGGACAGCGGAATCGGGGCCGTCGTGCCCGAAGTTCTGGAGATCCGTCCGGAAGCGCAAAACGTAAGAGTGTATGGTCTTTGGGTTCCCCCGGAGTTTCGCTTCGAGTTGCGTCTTCTGGGGTTCGAGCGCAACTACGGCCTGTTCGTCGACCGGCGTCGGGAGAAGATCTTGACGCCGCCCTGGCCGAGCTTCGGGCTCAGCGGCGAAGAGGGCATCTACGGGTACTTCGGCGCCGGCGCGCGTTCGCGCGCGATCCCCGTGGTGGCGCTCGTTTCGAAGTGAGCGGCGGCGATCCTTCGGGAAGGGAGGACGAAGACGGCGATGTCGATTGCGAGGGTCGGCAACCGACCGAAGTTGATCGTTGCGCTCTCGGCTGGGCCTTTGCGCCGATTCCGGAAAGTGCATTGGAGGTTGCCGGCGAAGGACGCTGGCGAACACCTCCCCGGTTTGCGGCTGGCGCCCGGGGATGAGTTGGCGGTCGTGTTCGTCGGATCGTCCTCGTGCGTGTGGCCGAACAGGCTCGAGTTCGCGAAGATGGCCGGGGAACCTTTATACAAGGCAATACGACGCTCGCGAAGCGTACCGAAGCTGCCGGACTAGGGTTCGTTGCAGTGGGCGTAGACCCGAGACAATCGACCGCGAACGCGGTGTCGCGCATTCGGAAAAGGAAGTTCGGGCGATTCGACGAACGTCCCTCGCGCCTCGTGCTGCAGAACGACGCCGCGACCGCGCGGTTTCTCGTTGCTCTTTCAACCGCCGTTCCGAGAAGCCGCCTTACTTCCCACAGACCGGTAAATCCCGATTGCTCGCCAAAGTCGTAGGTCGGCACCCGCAACGCGCGTCGGCCGTCCGGACCCCGTTCCGTCCGAACCCGACTCGACCATCCGCGTCTTGAATCCCGGCGCGTGCCCCGGCCTTTTCTTCTATTTCTATGGTGTCGCTTCCGGGCGGACGAGCTTCCAGCCACTTGAAAGCGTCCACCCGAGCGGGCTGGCTTCGCAAGCCCGGCACGACTTTTGCAGTGTCTTTTGGTCTAGTCGCGCTTGCACCGTGATCGCCACGGGACCAAGGCGGTCGGCTTTTCGGAGCCGGCATGGCCTCCGGCCGGTCTCGGAAGCGCGATGGCGTACCAAGAGAAAGGTTGCATGCACATGGAGCCGAAAAAAGCTTCGGATATCCGGCTGTTTTCCCGGGAATCGGAAAGATATTCGCTCGAGCATTTGCGTATCGTCGTCCGGCAGGTGGCCAGGATGTACGCACGGAGTCCCGATCATGCGGACGATCTCACGCAGGAATGCGTGGTCAGGATCTGCAGCAATCTGTCCAAGTGCGACTCGCCTGCCGCCTTGGAAGCATGGGTCCGCAAGGTGACGCACAACCATTGTCGCACCCTGCGTCGCCGCGACTCGTTCGACGAGTCGCGGCGCATTTCGCTCGACGAGTTTCGGGAAATACCGGATCCCGAACGTTCGCCCGATCACGCCTTCGAGGCTCGGTGCCGCCGGGTCGCCGTCGATTCGGCGGTCGACGGTCTGCCCGAACGCGAAGGCGCAGCCGTTCGGTTCGTGTGCCTCGAAGGCCTGACCTACCGCGAGGCGGCGGCATTCATGAACGTTCGCGCCGAATCGGTGCGGCGGGCGGTCGCCAGAGGCATGGCCAAGCTGGGCCGGGCCGCGGATCTCGTGTTGTGGACGGACCGCGGCGCGCCGTCCGCGGTCGGCGTCGCGTCCGGCGCCCGCCCGGTGTTGGCGCTGGAACCGAACCGGATCGCCCGCGACCGCCTGGCGGACGGAATGCGTCTGGGATCGACCGGTCGGCTGCTGGACGGGATGCGATTCGCTTCGGGATGGCGGGAGCTCGACGCCCTCGCCCGCCGGCTTCCGGGTTGCCCCGTGGTTGTGGATCCCGAATGCCCGGGACGCGATCGACGGGGCGTCGACGCGTTGCGGAGCCTTCGAGCGCACAATCCCGACTGTCCCGTGATCGGATACGGCAGGGCGGGGGCGTCGTGGCAGAGCGGGAGACTCGCTCGGGAAATCGGTTTCGCGGCCGTGGTCTCGATCGGGGTGGACGACGACGCGCCTGCGTTGCGGCACGCGCTTCTTCGCGCCGCCGACTGCGAGGAGACGGAAGAACTCCTGCGACGCGTTCGAAAGCGCACGGACCCGAAAACGCATCCGTTCCTCGACGTCTTGTTGCACGAATCGGTTACGCGCAGGACCGTGACCTGCGTCGCGCGCACGCTCGGCGTCGGCGCCCGGACGCTGAGAAACCTGTGCCGCGTCAACCACCTTCCCACTCCGAAGCAGCTCATGCTTCTCGTCGGCGTCTTCCATGTCGAGCGCTTGGCGCGCTGGAGCGGCCATGCGCGGGGATCGGTCGCCTTGGCGGTCGGCTTGCGCGGGCTCGGCGACTACCGCCGCATGGTCCGACGGCTCTTCGACGCCACGCCCTCGGACATCGCGGCAAGAGGAGGTCCGGAATACGTGGCCGACGTGATCGTTCGCGAGGTGGCGGACGGCCGCGGTCGCGGTGGCGGCGGGCCTCGGGAATTCCGGGATACGGCATCGAAAACGCCGCGTCCCGAACCATGTCGAGCGCAAAGTCGGCGGCGCGTGCGCGGGTGAGGCGTCGACGACGCTCGACCGACGGTTCCGGCGCCGGTTGGATCGATCCGGCTGAGGAGAGCCCGAGAGCCTTTCAGTACCCCAGCGCCATCGCCCCCGGCCGACGAGAGTCGGCGTAGCCGTAGAAGAGGCCGCCCGAGAACATCACCGTCTGAAGGCTTCCCATTCCGGCGCTGAACCGCACGTCGTGGCCCCGGGCGCGCAGGGCGCGGATCGCGTCGGGGCTGAAACCGCTCTCGACCTCCAGCCGGTCCGGGCGCCACTGATGATGCATCCGGGGGCGCGCGGTGGCGTCGGCGATGTTCATGCCGTGCTCGAGCACGTTCACCAACAGCTGCAGGTTGGTGGTGATGATGCGACTTCCGCCCGGACTGCCGGTCAGCAGGAAGGGCCGACCGTCGCGCAACACGATGATCGGGGTCATGGAGCTCACCGGTCGGCGTCCGGCGGCGATCCTGTTGTCCGGACTGCCCATCAACCCGAAGGCGTCGGGAATGTCGGGGCGCAGGGTGAAGTTGCCGAGGTTGTTGTTCATGAGGATGCCGGTGCCGTCGATCACCACCCCCGACCCGTACGAGAACATCAGCGTGTAGGTGTTGACCAGGGCGTTGCCCTCGCTGTCCAGGACCGAGTAGTGGGTGGTCTCCGGGCTCTCGTAGGCGGTCAGGTCGCCCGGGCCGATGTCCGACGACGGGCGAGCGCGGCTGAGGGAGATGCCCCGCGCCAGCTCTCCCGCGTAGGCCTTGCCTGTGAGGGCGGCGACGGGGAGGTCGACGTGGTCCGGGTCGCCCAGGTACTTGCTGCGGTCGGCGTACGCCAGCTTCATGGATTCGGCCATGACGTGCATGGCGTCCGCGCTGCCGTATCCCATTTCCTTCAGGGGGAAATTCTCGAGAATGTTCAGCATTTGGACGATGTGCATTCCGCCCGAACTGGGGGCGGACATGGCCGCGACGTCGTAGCCCCGGAAGGTGCCGCGCACCGGCTCGCGCTCGACCACGCGGTAGTTGGCCAAGTCCTCCATGGTGATCAGGCCGTTGTGTTCGGCCATGTCGGCGGCGATGCGGCGGGCGATCTCGCCCTTGTAGAAAGCGTCGGCGCCGCTCTCGGCGATCCGTTCCAGCGTCCATGCCAGGTCCGGCTGCCTGTAGAGGTCGCCCACTTCGTAGTTGGAGCCGTCGGACTTGTAGAATTTGGCCCGCGAGGCGGGGTTCGCGGCGAGCCGCGGCTTGCTGCGGGCCAAGTTCGCGGCCAAGTCCTCCCACACCACCATGCCGTCGCGCGCCAGCTCGATGGCGGGTTGGGCCACTTCTCGCCAGCTCATGGTGCCGTAGTTGCGCAGCAGGTGGTCGAAACCGGCCACCGTGGCGGGGACCGCCGAGGACTTGTGACTGAAGCGATACTCCTCGTCGTCGATTTCGCCGTCGGCCCCGAAGAACATGTCGGCGTGCGCGGCCGCGGGCGCGGTTTCGCGGAAATCGACCGCGACCGTGCGGTTCTCCCCCGCCAAGTGCAACAGGACGAAGCCTCCGCCCCCCACGTTGCCCGCGCGCGGCAGGGTCGCCGCGAGCGCCAGACCCACCGCCACCCCCGCGTCGACGGCGTTGCCGCCCCGGCGCAGGATGTCCACCCCGATTTCGGTGGCCAAGAAGTTCTGGCTGGCCACCATGCCGTTGCGCCCCACAACCGGATGGTGGATGGCGTTGTAGGTGTTGATCGGCTCCTGATCGGCCGCGGCCTGGGCGCTTGCGCCGAGGGGAATCGCGAGGTCCGCCGAGGCGGACGCCGCCGTCAGGAGCAGGAATCCCAGCGTTTTCGAGAGTCGTCCGCCCATGTTGTCCGCCTCCGTCGACGGTGCTTCGCGCCGAACCGGGTCGGCGTCCCGATTCGGCCCTGAACCTTGGAAAAAGGAACGTTGCCGCCCTTGTTGGCACCTTTCCGGCTATCTTATCGTGACGATCCAGGCCCCGACACCTCCAGCCGCGGTTTTCCCCGGCCCCCCAAACCACAGGAGAGTGGCAGATGGCGCGCACCCCGAACGGATCTCGAAGCGGAAACGGGCATGCGGCAAGCGGATCCGACGGACGCGGGAATGCGCCCGCCGAGAGCGGGAAGGACCGCGCCGCCAACGGACGCGCCGCCGCCCGCCCGCGCCGCGTCGACCGCAGCCTCCCCAAATCCTCGTCCGTCGGCGACTACGGGGACGCTTTCCCCAACTCCCGCAAGGTCTACGTGGAAGGCTCGGGCGGGATGCGCGTGCCGATGCGCGAGATCTCTCTCTCGGGGGGCGAGCTCCCGCTCCGGGTCTACGACACCTCCGGTCCGCAGGGCGCGGACGTGCGGCGGGGCCTCCCCAAGCTGCGCGCGGAGTGGATCGCCGAGCGGAGCGGCGTCGGACAGGTTCTGCCGCAGGCGCCGTCGACGAACGGGGAAGCGAACGGCGCGCACATGCCCGGAGCGTTGCGCAACCGACCTCTTCGCTCCACGGGCGGGCCGGTCACCCAGCTGCACTACGCGCGCCGGGGCGAGATCACCCGGGAGATGGAGTTCGTCGCCCTGCGCGAGGGCGTCGAGCCCGAGCGCGTACGCGACGAGGTGGCCTGCGGGCGCGCCATCATCCCCGCGAACGTCAATCATCCCGAATCCGAGCCCATGGTCATCGGCCGCGCCTTCGCGGTGAAGATCAACGCCAACATCGGCAACTCCGCGGTCTCGTCTTCGATCGAGGAGGAAGTGGCGAAGCTGCGCTGGGCCACGCTCTGGGGCGCGGACACGGTCATGGATCTCTCCACGGGGAAGAACATCCACGAGACCCGACAGTGGATTCTGCGCAATTCGCCGGTGCCCATCGGCACGGTGCCCATCTACCAAGCGCTGGAGAAAGTGGGAGGCGCCCCCGAGGATCTCACCTGGGAAGCCTATCGCGACACCCTCGTCGAGCAGGCGGAGCAGGGGGTGGACTACTTCACGGTGCACGCCGGGGTGCTGCTCCGCTACGTGCCCCTGACCGCGAAGCGCGTGACCGGCATCGTCTCGCGGGGCGGCTCCATCATCGCGCACTGGTGCTTGGCCCATCACCGGGAGAGCTTCCTCTACACCCGCTTCCGCGAGATCTGCGAGATCATGGCGGCCTACGATGTCTCCTTCTCGCTGGGGGACGGGTTGCGTCCGGGGTCCGTCGCCGACGCCAACGACGAGGCTCAGTTCGCGGAGTTGCGCACCCAGGGCGAGCTCACCCGCATCGCCTGGGAGCACGGAGTGCAGGTCATGTGCGAGGGGCCGGGACACGTGCCCATGCACATGATCCGGGAAAACATGGACAAGCAGTTGGAGTGGTGCCACGAAGCGCCCTTCTACACCCTCGGGCCCCTGACCACCGACATCGCCCCCGGATACGACCACATCACCAGCGCGATCGGCGCGGCCCAGATCGGATGGTACGGCACGGCGATGCTCTGCTACGTGACCCCCAAGGAGCACCTCGGTCTCCCCAACCGCGAAGATGTCAAGGCGGGGGTCGTCAGCTACAAGATCGCCGCGCACGCCGCGGATCTGGCCAAG
This sequence comes from Longimicrobiales bacterium, assembly GCA_965115885.1. Classification (GTDB taxonomy): domain Bacteria; phylum Gemmatimonadota; class Gemmatimonadetes; order Longimicrobiales; family Gaopeijiaceae; genus BD2-11. The sequence continues at coordinate 3,251,263 of OZ220479.1, read as the reverse complement.
GGTCGTCCCCGGGCCCGGGAATGGGACGACGCCCTTTCGAAAGCGCGCTTCGAGTTCCGCTGGGAGGACCAGTTCAACCTCTCCCTGGATCCGGTCACCGCGCGCGCCTTCCACGACGAGACCCTGCCGGCCGAGGGCGCCAAGGTCGCCCACTTCTGCTCGATGTGCGGCCCCAAATTCTGTTCGATGCGCATCACCCAGGACATCCGCGCGTACGCGAAGGAGCGGGGCTACGCGACGCCCGAGGACCTCGTGCGCACGGGCATGGAGCGGAAGGCGGAGGAGTTCCGCGAGCGGGGACGAATCGTCTGACGGCTTCCCGAAGCCGTCAGTACCCGGCCGTTCCGTCCAGCAACTCGAACATCCGCCGCATGGCGATTTCCGCGACTCCCGGACCTTCGATCTGCGGATAGTTGGCCGCGTGGTCGGTCATGTCGATCCGGGCTGCGGCCTCTTGGTGGGAGAGCCCCTGCGCGTGCAATGCCGCCGCACGTTCTTCGAAGTCGCGAAGGTAGGCCTGCAGGTGGTCGATGCGGGCGCGGTCCCGGAAGGGGTCGCCGTGCCCGGGCAGCACCCAGTCGAACTCGAGGTCCTTGAGGCGCTCGAGAGTCTCGGCCCACTCGCCGGGGTAGCCGTCGCCCATGAAGGGAAGCCGGGGGAGCAGCAGATCGCCGGTGACGAGCACGCGCTCGGCCGGGAGGTGCACCACCACGTCGCCGCCGGTGTGCCCCCGTCCGAAGAACAGGATGCGGATCTCGCGCCCGCCCGCGAACAGGGTCATGCGTTCCGAGAGGGTGGCGTTGGGACTCTTGGGGTCCAATCCGTCCTGGCTCGCCCAGTAGTTCTCGAGGGCGGCGAGCTCGTCCTCGAGTTCGATGCGCTCCTCCTCGATGTCCGTGCGCATGACTTGGTCCTGCAGTTCGGCGATCCGGTCCGGGACCCCGCCCAAGAAGTTCTCCCAGGAGCGGCCCATGGAACCGCCGTTCTCGATCATCTCGCGCGTGAACTCGTGTCCGATGACCTGCACTTCGTTCGGATAGGCGCCGTTGCCGTGGGCGTGGTCGAAGTGGAAGTGGGTGTTGACCACGTAGCGCAGGGGCTTTCCGGTCAGCTCCATCACCTCGTCGTAGGCCGCCCGGGCGGCCGCAGGCGATATGTGCGACTCGACCAGCAGCACATGGTCGTCGTTGACCACCACCGCGCCGTGGGAGCCCACGTTCAGGGCACCGGTGCCGCGGGCGTGGAAGACGCCCGGAACTACTTCCTCGAACTCGAAGGCCGGGCCCTCGTACGTCGAGCCCGGCGGGAGGGGCGGTTCGGACGAGGCTTCCGCCTCCGGAACCGCCTCCGGGGCTTGCGCGCACGTCCAGATGATCGGGCAGAGGAGGAGGATGGAGAGATGGCGCATCGGTTCTCTCGTGGTTTCGGGTGCTGGGTGCGGTGCGGGGGATGGCTGGGGGCGAGGGTCGGGCGTGCGGGTGCCCGCTTGGCGGATGCCTGCCTGCAAGAATCCGCCGCCATCGCCGACACGGCAAGTCGAGCGCCGGATTGAGGAAGCCCGCGGATCACTTCGCTCTCGCCGGTGCCGGATTCGTTTTCCCAAAGGGAGTTGCCTGAGTTGGAGCGCTACCGTATTGCTTTCAGGCTCACCCACGCTTCCCAAGTCGGTTTCCCGCTAAAGCCAGCTGTCGATCATGCCGAGGATTTTCGACAACCTCACACCGGCTAGCAAGCTTCTCCCCGCCCTTCAGGAGACTCTCGCCCTCTCGTCTCGGGCGGATTTCTGCGTGGGCTACATCAACCTTCGCGGCTGGGGTGGCGTGGCCCCCTTGGTCGGCCGGTGGGGGCCCGACGAAGGACCCTGTCGCATCCTCGTCGGCATGCAACGTGTGCCCGAGGACGAGTTGCGGGAGCACTTCACGAGTCGGGACCGGGAGCGGTTCGGGATCGACAACCGGAAGGCGCTTCGCCTGCAGCGCCGTTTGGCGAAGAAGCTGCGCGACCAATTGACCTTGGGTGCCCCGACCAACGAGGACGAGTTCGCGCTCCGACAACTGGTCCGCCAGCTGAAGGCAGGCAAGGTCGCAGTCAAGCTGTTCCTGCGGCATTCGCTTCACGCGAAGCTCTATCTTCTCTACCGTGACGATCCGGTGAATCCCGTTACGGCATTTCTCGGAAGCAGCAATCTGACGTTCGCGGGGATGTCCGATCAGGGAGAACTGAACGTGGACGTGCTCGATCAGGACGCCGCCCGAAAGCTCGAGTGCTGGTTCGAGGATCGGTGGGGGGATCGTTACTGTATCGACATCACCTGCGAACTCATCCGAATCATTGAGGAGAGCTGGGCGCGCGAGGACGCGGTATCACCTTACCACGTCTATCTCAAGATGGCCTACCATCTTTCCTACGAGGCGCGCGAGGGGTTGAACGAGTTCAGCATCCCCCCGGTTTTCGAGGACAAACTCTTCGACTTTCAAGCGGCCGCGGTGAAGATCGCCGCGCGACACTTGAGCAAGCGCGGCGGCGTGTTGATCGGGGATGTAGTGGGACTCGGCAAAACCCGCATGGCGACCGCGGTGGCCAGTATCTTCGAGGAGGACTTCGGGTTGGAGACGCTGATCATCTGCCCGAAAAATCTGGTTTCGATGTGGGAGGATCACGCTCACGAGTACCGGCTGCGAGCCAAGGTGGTTTCGCTCAGCAAGGTGCTCACGGACTTGCCGGAGATGCGGCGTTACCGGCTTGTGCTGATCGACGAGAGCCACAACCTCCGCAACCGCGAGGGCAAGCGTTACAGAGCCGTCCAAGAGTACATTAAGAACAACGAGAGTAAGGTCATCCTGTTGTCGGCGACGCCCTACAACAAGACCTACCTTGATCTCTCGAACCAGTTGCGACTTTTCTTGGACGAAGACGAAGACATTGGAATTCGGCCCGAGCGTTTGCTCCGAGCAATGGGCGACGGCGAGTTCAGCGCAAACTATCAAGTCGGGCTTCGAACTCTGGCTGCTTTCGAAAAGAGCGAAAATCTGGACGACTGGCGCGACCTAATGCGCCTCTATCTGGTCAGGCGGACACGAACGTTCATCCAGGCGAACTACACCGATACGGATCCCGAAACGGGACGTCCTTGTCTGACGATGGTGGACGGATCTTCAAGAATCTTCCCGAGGCGCGTCCCTGTCACTGTGAAATTCCAGGTGGACGACAACGACAACGACGATCAGTACGCCCGCCTCTACCGAAGACACGTGATCAGAAAGATCGTAGGGCTATCGCTCCCGAGGTACGGTTTGGGACTTTATTTGTCGGATGCCGCGGAGGCCGATGCCGCGGAGGTGGAGAAGAAGCAGATCCGAAATCTGTCCCGAGCGGGCAAGCGCCTGATCGGCTTCTGTCGCACGAATCTTTTCAAACGGCTCGAAAGCAGCGGCTCGGCATTCATCCAGTCGATTGATCGCCACATCCTGCGCAACTGTGTATTTCTCCATGCCATCCGCAACGGTTTTCCGCTACCGGTTGGCAGCCAAGAGGTCGCATTGCTCGACGCAGTTCCACCCGATACGCGCTTCACCGACGACGAGGACCACGACGCGCAGGTAAGGGTCTCTCTGGACGACGAACAAGATCTTCAAGATCCGTGGAGCATGGAAGCGTTCATGGTTCGGGCGGCCGCTGTCTACCGCATCTACCGGAAGCGTTCCTTCAGAGGGCGGTTCAAGTGGCTACGGCAAAGCCTGTTCGACGCGTCGCTGGAACGGCAACTGGAAGAAGACACCCGATCCCTGCTCGACATTCTGGACCAGAGCGGTCGGTGGGACGAGGCCCGCGACACGAAACTGGAAGCTCTCTACGCCCTGCTGACGAAAGAACATCCGGGTCGCAAGATTTTGGTTTTCTCGCAGTTCGCAGACACGGTCGACTACCTGACTCGGCAACTCAAGAAGAGAGGGCTCCGGGACGCGGAGGGCGTTACCGGCGTTCACCTAGACCCATCGCTGATGGCCAAACGTTTCAGTCCCGAAAGCAACGGAGGTCTCCCTGCTGGAACCAGCGAGATCCGGGTACTGATCGCCACCGATGTCCTGAGCGAAGGTCAAAACCTTCAAGACTGCGCGGTGGTCGTGAACTACGACCTGCCCTGGGCGATCATCCGGCTCATCCAGCGCGCCGGGCGTGTGGACCGAATCGGTCAAAAGGAATCGGATATCCGATGCTATTCCTTCCTTCCTGCCGATGGCGTCGAGCGCATCATCAAGTTGCGTCGCCGGGTCCGACAGCGTCTTTTCGAGAACGCCGAGGTGGTCGGGGCCGACGAGGCGTTTTTTCAGGATGACAACGGCAGTGAAGAACTGGTCCTCGATCTGTACCACGAAAAGGCAGGCATCTTGGACGACGAGGAGGAGGCCGGCGAGGTCGACTTGGCTAGCCAAGCGTGGCAGATTTGGCGGAAGGCGATCGACGACGACCCGGAATTGGCGAACACGGTGCGGGCGCTTCCCGATGTGGTGTATAGCTCGCGGCACCGCACCTTGCCAGGGCGGCCCGATGGTGTACTTCTTTTTCTCCGCACTGCCACTGCCCACGATGCGTTGGCGTATGTGGATGCGGCAACTGGCCGGAGTGTGACCGAGTCGCAGATGGAGATCCTTGCCGCCGCCGAATGCGCGCCGGACACTCCGGCTCAGCCCCGCGACGACCGCCACCACGATCTCGTGGCCAATGGCGTGCGGTACATCGCCCAAGAGCAACACAGGAGCGGAGGGCGGCTGGGGTCCAAACGCGGTGCCCGCTATCGAACCTACATGCGGTTGAAAAAGTGGATCGCCTTTGCGGAAAAAGAAATGCCACTATTTGCCGATGTAGATGATTTGCGCTTGGCTCTCGATGACATTTACCGACATCCGCTTCGCCGTTCGGCGGCGGACGCGCTCAACCGCCACCTCCGCATGGGGGTGGACGACCACGAATTGGCCAGCTTGGCGATGAAACTTCGCGACGAAGACCGTCTTTCCATCCGCGAGGATGTCGATCCGGAACCGCATGAACCGCGCATTATTTGTTCCTTGGGGTTGTTTGGAAAGGAGGCTGCATCGTGATCCCGGACATCGAGAGAATGCGGCAGTGCCTTCGCGGATTCGATCTGACTAGGCTTCTCGTGGAGGAGATGGGCTGGAACCACTGCCCCGGTTCCGCTGTTGCAGTGTCGGTCGGAGAGCGACAATTCCACGCTGTTCCTGTCGCCGAGAAGGTGGATTTCATCGTTTGGAAATGCGAGTCAGACGATGGGCGGATCCCCGACTACGCAACCCGCAGGCAGGTGGATACCAAAATCACCGGGCAGACTTTCGAGCACATGATCGTATTCGTAGACGGCGCTCGACGCGAGCAGGTGTGGCAGTGGGTTCTCAGAGAGACGGATAAGCCCGCCGTAAGCAGAGAATACACCTTCAGTGCCGGGCAAACCGGCGAGCCTGTTCTCCAGCGCCTCCAGAAACTCGCGTTCGGAATAGATGAGGAGGAGAGTCTTACCATCTCGCTTGTCACGGACCGGGTGAAAAACGCGCTCAACGTCGAAAAGATCACCAAGAAATTCTACGAAGACTATCAAAATGAAGCCGACGCCTTCCGGGAATTCATCACCGGCATCCATATGCCCGGCGAGGCGGACTGGTATGCGTCGCTCATGCTGAACCGGCTTATGTTCATTTACTTCATCCAGAAACGCGGATTTCTGGACGGCGACCCCGATTATCTTCGCAATCGTCTCAACCGCGTTCGTGATGTTCGTGGCCCTGATCGGTTCCACGATTTCTACCGCTCTTTCTTGCAGCGGCTGTTCCACGAAGGGTTGGGTACGCCTGAATCCGAGCGCTCCCCAGAACTCGCTGTCTTGCTCGGCAATGTACCATACTTGAACGGCGGAATTTTCGATGTCCACGATCTGGAACGCGAAAATTCCGACATACGCATTCCCGACGCGGCCTTCGAGCGGCTTTTCAACTTCTTCGACCGATATTCATGGCACCTTGACGAACGGCCTCATGCTAGGGATAACGAGATCAACCCGGATGTGCTGGGCCACATCTTTGAAAAATCGGTGAACCAGAAGGAAAAAGGTGCTTACTACACAAAAGAGGACATCACTGGCTACATGGCCGAGAACACGATCATTCCGCGGTTGCTGGATATGGCCCGCCAGCCCGCCAGCCCGCCAGCCCGCCAGCCCGCCAGCCCGCCAGCCCGCCAGCCCGCCAGCCCAAATTTTGCTTTAACGCCTACCGATGGGTAAGGCAAGACCCTGACCGCTATATACGCCCTCCGCTTGGCCACGGGTTCGCTTGGGATACTCGCGACATTGGAAGTCCGGTTCGGATCGCTCCGCCGCTTGAGCTTCCAGAGAAGATCGTTGCCGGGCTCGACGACCCCGCCAAGCGTGTAAACTGGGATCGGCCCACCTCGAGCGGCGATGGTCCACCGCTAACACATGCCCATCCTCGCGAAACGTGGCGACAGGTGGTTGCGCGGCGCAAGCGCTACGCAGAAGTGCGAGAGAAAGTCGCCTCCGGTCGGGTTCGCGATGCAGACGATCTGGTGACGCTGAACTTAGACGCCGAGCGATTGATTCTCGATGTCATTGACTACGCCGATGAACCGATGGTTCTGGCAATTTGGCGGGCAGCCACCAGCATCACGATTCTCGATCCAACTTGCGGCTCCGGCGCTTTCCTGTTTGCGGCCCTGAAGGTCCTCGAACCTGTTTATGCCGCCTGCCTAGCCCGTATGCGAGATTTTGCTTCGACGGAAGCTGAGAAGGTCCTGAGGGACTTGGACCAACATCCTAGTCAACGCTACTTCATTCTCAAGTCTATTGTGCTCAACAATCTATACGGTGTGGACATTATGAAGGAAGCTATCGAAATATGCAAGCTGCGCCTCTTTCTCAAACTCGTTGCTCAACTTGAGTCGTCCGAGCAGATCGAACCGCTCCCCGACATCGATTTCAATATCCGATCTGGCAACGCGTTGGTGGGTTTCTCATCGGTTAGCGAGATCGGCAGAGCTTTTCGGGGCAATATGATGAAAGATGTTCTGCTTTCTGGCATCGTTGATTTGGCGAACCGTGCCGCCACGGCGTTTGCTCGGTTTCAGCACCTCCAAACGGAGACAAGTACTGAAACTGCTGTCATCCGCGACGCCAAGCGCGAAGTTCGGTGTCGCACGAGGGAGTTTCGAAAATTGCTTGATCGGCACTTGGCATCCGATTACGGTGTCTCACCCGGCAAATCACGACGGCTTGAAGAGTGGCGGAACAAGCACCAACCCTTCCACTGGTGCGCCGAATTCTTCGAGGTCGTCGAGAAACAGGGTGGTTTCGATGTGGTCGTAGGCAATCCACCCTACATCCGCATGAGCGAGATCCGGAAACTGTATGTCCTCTCTGCTGATTTTGAGACGGCGTCGTGTTCGGATGTCTATGCGGCGGTGGTCGAGCGAAGCGTTGCCGTAACGCGTCCATGTGGACGGGTCGGAATGATAGTGCCGCTGAGTTTGACGTTCAGCGGCCGGTTTCGGCCTCTTCGCGATTTGCTCTACGCACGGTGCGGACCTGCGTGGTTTTCTTCGTTTGATCGACGTCCTTCCAAACTGTTCAGTGGCAGTGGTGGCGAACAGATTCGCAACACGATCTTCCTAGGCCGCAGGCGGCCCGACGGCGGCTCGTCGCTAGCCCGTTGTTATTATACGACTCGCTTGCATCGTTGGTTCGACAAAGAGGAACGGCCAGTATTGTTCACGCTGATTTCCTATCTGAAATACTCTCCTGACCGATGGGGTGGAGTGATTCCGAAGGTGGGAGGAAGCCGCCTTCTCCGCGTTTTCGAATCCCTGTTGGAAAGCGACTATCGCTTCCGCTACGATGTATGCGAGCCCTTCTTCGGTTCTCACGAGCTTCACTTCAAGCAAACGGGGTACAATTGGCTGACTTTCTGTGTGGACAAGCCACTGGTTACGGGTCGTAACGGAGAAGTTCTTGAACATACGAAATACGGAACGGTGCATTTCACCGACCGGATCCGCCGCGACGCGGCCATGGTGCTCTTGAACGGCAGGTTGCTCTTCATCTGGTGGATCGTGGTTGGCGACAGTTTCAATTTAACCAAAACCAATTTTTTGGATGCACCGATCGGCCCGCAACAGCTCAGTCCGTCGATGCGGCAGGTGGTGGCGTCGTTGTTTTCGACGCTTGGTGCCGCCATGGAGAAGAACACAGTCTACAATCAGAATGCTGGAAAGCGGGTTGGGAACTACAACCTTGCTCTCTGTCGTGACGTCACCGACCGCTCCGACAAGATTTTCTTGGCCGACCTCGGTTTCCAGGACCTCTGGGACGACGTCGAACTCGAGTATTCACTGGTGATCCGTACGGAGTTCTGAATGCGTCGAAGATGAAAAGAACCGTAAAAGAACCGTCTGGAAAGACGTGGATCGGCCGCACCGGAGCCGCCCGTCGCGGACTACGTCATCGGCACCATCCCCGCCTCCGCCACCAGGATCAGCAACGCGCGCTGAATGCCGACGGGACCGTTGCGGTTCACGAAGAACTCGGCGAGCGAGTGCGAGTTGCCGCCCGCGCCGCCTCCGCCGATGGTGATGGAGGGGACGCCGAGCGCGATGGGCGTATTGGAGTCGGTCGAGGAGCGCCGCAGAGAGGCGATGCCGCCCATCGCTTCGGTAGCCGCCAGCGCACGCTGGATGAAGGGGTGATCCTCCGGGATCTCGCCGCTGGGCCGGTCGCCGATCATGGTGACTTCGAGGGTGAGCTCCTCGCCCCGGGCGCGCACCGCGTTGGCTTCCTCCAGTCCCCGTTGCATGGCCGCATGGAAGACGGCGTCGATCTCCAAGAGCGCCTGCGGGCTCTCCGAGCGCATGTCGATCTCCATCCACGCCTCGAAGGGGATCGAATTCACCGAGGTGCCGCCGCCCACCGTGCCCACGTTGTAGCTGGTGCGCCGCTCGGCGGCGTCGGTGTAGCGCTTGGCTTCGGCGTCGAAGGCGGCCACCGCGCGCCCGAGGGCGTGAATGGGGTTGCCGAGCCCGAAGGCCCCCCAGGAGTGTCCGCCCGGCCCCTTGAAGGCGACCCGGTAGCGGTGCGACCCGAGGCCGGCGTTGGTCACCCCGCTGTGTCCGAGGCCGTCCACCGAGACGAAGGCGTCGAAGCCGGACGCGCCTTCGCGGAAGATGTGCTTGACCCCGCGCAGGTCGCCGGTACCCTCCTCCCCCACCGTGCCCACGAACCAAACGTCCCGTTCGGTCCGGATGTCGGCGGCGTTCATCGCGCGCAACACCGCGAGGACGGTCGCCAAGCCGCGGGTGTCGTCGGCGATGCCGGGCGCGAAGAGGGTGTCGCCGCGCTCGCGGACGGTCACGTCCGTCCCCTCGGGAAAGACCGTGTCCAGATGCCCGGAGAAGATCATCCTGCCGGAACCGTTGCCGCGCCGCACTCCGATGACGTTGCCCACCTCGTCGACCCAGGCGGAGTCCACCCCGGCTTCCCGGACGAGCTCCAGGAACCGTTGCCCGCGCGCCTCTTCCATGAAGGGAGGGGCGGGGATCTGGGTGAGTTCGCGCAGGGTGGCGATGGTCCGGGGGTCGTTTTCCTCGATGTGGCGGAAGGCGGCTTGGACGGAGGGATGGTCGGCGAGGGCGCGCACTTCCGCCTGGGCCACGCTTCCCTGGGCGGCCCGGGCGGGTGGCGTGGCGGCGGGGAGGAGCGCGGCGGCGACGAGGGGGACGGCCGAGCGGACGGAGGGACGGCTCATGGGCTTCTCGGAGGCTTGAAGGCGTGGAATGCGCGCAACGTGCAAGATGAACCTGCCGTCACGGGCCGGGGAAGATCCACGAAAGCGCTTCCCCGATCTCCGGGTGCCGGATGGCGCCGCCGAGGTGGCCGGTCCAAGCCAGAACGTAGCTCAGGAGGAGAGCGCCAACCACCACGACGCCGTGCAGCCAGCCCGGCACCGGTTCCTCCTGCATCTCCCGCAACGCCGTCTGGAGCGCGGTCAACGCCAGCAGCGCGAGGCCGAAGAAGGCGGCTCGCCCCAAGACCGCGTGCAGTTCCACCAGCTCCCTCATCGAGGCCAGCTCGGTCTCCATAGATTCGAAGGCGGGCGGACCGGAAAAATAGGCGGGTACGCCCGCCGCGGCCGCGGCGACCAGCAGCCAGCGGGCGATGCGGGCCGCGGGCGCGTCCCGACGCAACCGGGCGCTGGTGAAGAGGACGAGGGCGAGCGGACACAGAACGACCGGCAGGTGCACGGTCGTCAGGTGGAGGTGGGCGGCGTTCAGTTGCGGCCGGTCCCGATGGCCTCCGCCGCGGGCACCCCCGCGTCGACGGCCGCGTAGTCCAGCTCGCTGCCGCGCATGCTGTGCGGGATCAGGTAGACCACGGTCATGACCAGCGCCGCGGCGCCCACGGTCGCGCGGCCGGGTCCGGTCCTCCGCTTCGGTTTCACGCCCAACGCCGAAGCCGCCGCGACCCAGACCGCCCACATGATGAGCAGCTTGTTGTCGGTCAGATCGTAGCCCCAGGGGAACCCGGTCCAGTACTCGCCGAAGGCGTACTTCTGGACGAAGGGTCCCAGCACCAGCCCGCCCACCGTCATCCCGACGAGGGTCGTCCAGACGAGGGCGCGGAGATTGTCGGGAGCGAAGAGCGCGCCCAGTCCGGTCCGCATGCCGATCAGGACGGTGAAGAACATGGCGACCACGTGCGCGATCAGAAGCGGGGCCGGCACCGGATCCTTGTAGCGGAGGATGATGTTGGCGTCCCCTTCCGCCTCGCGCGGGATGCGCACGGCGCCGTCCGCCGTTTCCAGCTCCACGTAGTACTCCAGCTTGCCGGCGGCGGGCTGGACGGGCAGATAAGCGGCGAGTTCGGGGCCGTCTTCCCCAGCCTCCACCGCCAGCGGAACCGTGGCGAAGTCGTCGCGGGTGGGGTAGCGCCGGTACGTCATCGTGCCGCTCGATCCCGCGCCCGGTTGCGGCAACGCGACCCGGGCGCGCCCGGTGGTCTCGTGGCTGCGCACCAGCCGGTAGCGGTAGGCGTCGGCGCCCACCGCCACCTCGCCGCGCAACGGATAGGTGGGGCCGGTGCGGCGCTGATGGATCGCCGCCCCCGCCATGATCAGGAACGCGCCGACCCAGAGCAGGGCTCCGCGCCAGCGGGAATGTCCGTTTTCCTTCATTTCGACCTCAACGCGGTTGCGTCCCCGGAATCCCGTCCCCCGTCACGCCGGCCAGAGCCAACCGAAGGCGCCGCCCGTCAGGCAGGCGTAGATCAGCCCGTCGAACATCGACTTCAGCGTCGTGGACCACTTCTGGTGGTACCAGATGGAGCGGTGCGGCAACGCGAGCGCGTAGCAACAGAAAGCCACCGTCCCCGAGAAGCGGAAGACCTCGAGGTACTCGGCGTCGGGCCCGAGCGTGCGTCCGGTCGCGTACGCCACCACCACGCCGATCAGGACGCAGTAGGCGAACCACAGCACGAAGCTCTTGCCCATGCTCTTGAGCGCGTTCGGATCCACGACGGTGAGGAAGGCGGCGGGTCCCCTCTCCAGCTTCTTGCGGTAGGCCTCCGAGTTCATGGCGTCGGGGCTGTCCGCGTAGGGCATGAAGTAGTCCCCCGGCGCGAGGTTGGCCGGTCGCAGGGCGTCCATCGCCTCGTCCTCCGCGTCCATCTTGCCGAAGTCGCTCGCGTGGTAGCCGAGGAACATGTGGATGATGGAGCTGCCGGCGAACACGAGCACGGCCGCCACCAGGATCGGGAGCCAGAGCGCGAGAACGGGGACCATGCGGACCTCCTGAAGACCGGATTCCGAAGTTGGCTGAAGCGCAAGCTAACCTTCGCGCCCGCCGCACAGAAAGTTCCGGTCAGCCGCCTTCCGCCTGGATGTCCGCCGCCACCCGCTGCACCTCGTCCAGCACGCGCAACAGGTTGCCGCTCCAGAGCATCCCGATCTCCTCTTCGGTGTAGCCGCGCCGGACTAGCTCCAGGGTGACGTTGAACGTCTCGGAGGCGTCGTCCCAGCCGGCGACGCCTCCGCCGCCGTCGAAATCGGAGCTGATTCCCACGTGCTCGAGCCCGATCAGATCGACCATGTAGTCGATGTGGTCGACGAAATCCGCGACGTCCACCGGCGGTGCGACCGGCGTCACCTCCAGGGCGATGCGTTCCGCCGCCGCGTCGCGCACCCTGCGGAATCCGGCCCGGTAGGCGTCGCGTTCGTCCGGGCTCATCGCCTGCAACGCCATGAAGAAGGCGCGTCCCCGGCCTCCGCCCAGAATCTCGAAGTCCATCTCCTCGGCGACTTCGGCGACGATCCTCTGGGAAGCCTGCTGGTACGCCTCGTTCTTGGCCCCGTTCACGTAGTTGCGGAAGGCCACGGTCTGGACCACGCCGCCGTTCTCTCGAAGGGCCATCAGCTGCTCGTCGTCCAGGTTGCGGCTGTGGTCGTTGAGCGCGCGCGCCGAAGAATGGGAGGCGATCACCGGAGCCCGGGTGAGCTTGAACGTCTCCATGACGGCTTTTTTGGAGGGGTGCGAGATGTCGATCACGATCCCGACCCGGTTGAGCTCGGCCACGGCCTGCCGCCCCAGCTCACTCAGTCCGTCGTGCAGCCAGTCGTCCAGCGCCTCCCCGGTGTTGGAGTCGGAGAACTGGCTGTGCCCGTTGTGGGCGAGCGACAGGTAGCGCGCGCCCCGTTCGTGGAACTCCCGGATGCGCCCGAGATCCTCGCCGAGCGGATATCCGTTCTCGACCCCGATCATGGCCACCTTGCGTCCCTCCCCCGCGATGCGGCGCACGTCGCCGGAGGTGAGGGCCAGTCCGATGCGTCCGGGCGCGATCTCTTCGGTCAGGCGGTGGATGGCGTCGAACTTGGCGATCGCCTGGCCGTAGGCCTCGGCGTATCCCGCCGGGGTCAGATCGCCCTGCCCCACGTACACGATGAACCACGCCGCGTCGAGGCCGCCCGCCTCCATCTTGGGCAGAGTGACCTGAGTCGGCAGATCCATGGTGTAGTTGAGCTCGGCGGTGAAGTTGCCCGGATTGATGTCGGCGTGGGTGTCCAGCGTGACGACCCGCTCGTGGATGCCTCGGGCGCGTTCCGTCAGCTCCGCGTCGGTTCCCGCGGAGGGCTCCTCGCCGTCGCCGTCGCAGGCGGCAACGAGGAGCAGAAGGACGGAGATCGCATGGCGCGCGGGCTCCGCGGCGGGTCTCGATCGGTTCCGTTTCTGCATCGGCGTCTCCTCCTGTCTGAAAGCGTATCCCGGCCGCCTACCGGCTCGGGTCGGCGATGCGCGCCACGATCACCCGGGCGGAACTCGGGACACGGAAGTGGAACGCGGCCGCGTTTCCGGCGACGCGCGCACGGAAATCGTGGATGCGGACGCCGCTGGCGGCCAGCCGGCCGTCGAAGGCGCGCACTCCCGAAGCGGCCAGGGGCGCGGCCACGTCCCCTGCGGCGGTGGTCGTCGGCCAAGGATAGAAACCGGGTGGGTTCGGACTGCGGAAAACTTCGGTGGCGGTCGGGAAATCGTACGTGGCGAAGCGGGGCGCGTCGGCGTCCGCCACGCCTTCGCTCCCGGCGAAAGTCATGGCGACGGCGTGCTCGGTCAGGAGCTCCTCCATCGGCTTTCCGACGACGGCGGCGATGCCCGCGACCCCGCCCGCCGTGAGCGAGTCGTTCAGCTCGCGCATGAAGTCTTCCTTCGCCTCGGACGAGCTTTCGGCGGCCCAGTCCAGCAGGAAGCGGTGGAAGTGCCAACCCGATCCGTAGATGTTTCCGACCTCGCCGTCCCCGTACTGGAAGGTGACCGCGCCGGAATCCGGGGAGAACGCCCACACGGTGCGCGCCATCGAGACGAAGACGCCGTAGGCCTCGGCCCGGGCCGTGCCGCCGGCGATCGCTTCGCGAAGGGCGCTTCCCGTGACCCGGTCCGTCGCCGCGGGTCCGCCCGCCCGCTGCCACGCCAAGCGCGAGGACGTCTCCTTGGCGACGTCGGCGGTCCCCTCCTCGATCCACAGGGGATGGAAGCTCCCCCTGCTGAAGCTCTTGTACAGCGAGCTCACGTGCTTCATCTCGTGCACCATCGTGCCCAGCGCCGAGTAGTCGCCGCTGCCGATGACGGCGATGGCCTCGGCGTCGATGTGAACCAACTCCATTTCGTTCGACGCCGGGCATTCGTTCCGCGACAAGGTCATGTCGGCGGACCACACGTAGGCCCGGGTGGCGCCCGGCAGGCCGGGGTGGATGAGGACGTTCACGACGCCGTCCCCGTTCACGTCGCTCACGCCGCCGAAGTAGTCCCGGATCACCTCCTCCCCGTGCTCGGCGTAGTAGTCCATGATTCGCCGGACGTGATCGGGCGAGGAGGATCCCCGGTATTCGTAGAAGGCGAGGTGTTCGCTTTCGGCGACCAGTCCGGCGGTGACGGTGGTGTCCACCGCGCAGCCGCGGGAGAACGGGTCTCCGACGCGGAATTCGAGCGCCTCGGGCGCCGCTCGCCTGCCGCCGTGCGCGGCCTGCTTCGAGAGGTCGGCAAGGATGGGCAGGGTACCTTGCGCACGCAGGCGCTCCATCAGTTCGGCTTCGCTCCGCCGCAGGCGCGCGTGGGCCTGGGCGTAGGCGCGTTCCCGCTCGATCAGTTCTTCCAGCCAGGGGTCCCTCCCCGAGACCGCCTCCCGGCGCGTGCGGCGTTCCGCTCGATCCGGGCGCTCCGCCGCGGCCGCCGCCGAAGCCGCGTGGCTTCCTTCGACGCTCAGCCCGACGTCGTGGAGCCGCGGGTTTTCCGGAGCTTCGGTTCCCACCATGGTGACGCGGTAGTAGGCGCCCGCGTGCGGAGCCCGGACGAAGAAGCCGCACGGCCCGCGCTCGTCCGAGGCGAAGATCCGGTGGTCTCCCTCCTCGAGGAGGAGAGGACCTTCGCACACGCGCAACGACAGGGCCGCGCTCGCCCGCTTGCCTTGGGCGTTGATCACGCTGACGCGGAATTCCGCGAAGCCCGTGGAACTCGGAGTCCCGCTGATGGTTCCGTTGCTCGCGAAGACGAGTCCCTGGGGAAGGCGGGCTCCCTCCTCGAGGCTCCACACCAGTCCCTCGACCGCGCCGCCGCGCGCGACCAGCCGCTGCGAATAGGGGATCGACACGCGTGCGATGCCCAGGGAATCGGTTGCGACGAATAGCTCCGCGGCGCCGACGAAGTCGTGCTGGAGGGCCTGCCCGGAGGACAGCGTCTCGGTGAAGGACGGCGCATCGAACGCGAACTCCCCCGTGGACGCGAGCGAGACGGTGTACTCGCCGGGACGCAAGGCCACGAATTCGTAGCGGCCGCTCGCGTCGGTCGTGTCCGACGCGTCGCCCGGTCCGGTCATGCGGAGAACGACGCCTTCCACCGGCTCCGGCCGGGTGCCCCGGGTCACGGCCAGCACCCTGCCTCGTATGGACGAGGTGCGCAAGTACTCGCCGGGGAAGTCCGCCCTCGCCTGCTGTCCGGCGGAGGAGACGGTGATCTGCATGGTGGTCCGAGGGAAGGTCACGTCGTTGGGGATCCCGCCCGTCAGCGTCACGATGTGCGATCCCGTGGGCACCGAGACGAACTGGAACGAGCCGTCCGCGCCCGTCGCGGTGGACTGGCCCACGGTTCCGCTCAACGACACCAGCACGCCGGGCAACGGCGCGCCTTCGGTCGTGACCCGACCGACCACCGATCCCGTGGGCGGCGGAGCGGGCTCGATCGTGCCGCCGTCGCCGCAGCCGGCGGCCAGAAGCCCGGCGAGCGTCCCCGCCAGCAATCCTCGCAGTTTCATCGTGCAACCTCCCTGCAGCGATTCGACTCCCGCGATGGCTCGGGTGCAACGTCGAAAGGTGCGGCCCCGGCGCGTCTCGTCGCGATCCGCATACTTGCTAAGGTACTGGCCGACGATCCGACGCGCCCGCAGGCGTGGGGGGCGCGGGCGGGCGCGAGACTTCTCCGCGCGCTGGATTTCGTCGCAGCGAGCCGGAACCGGACCGCGCACCCGATGAAAGAAGGGATGCCTCACGGCGGCCGGGTGGCCGGCTCCGTTACCGCGAGGGTGCCCGCATCCGCGTCCAAGCGCGCATGGGCGAGCAGCGGGACGGTGCAGTTGTGCACGGCGTGCCCGAAAGGCAGATCGGCGACCGCGGGCACGCCGAGCCGCTCGGCGAATTCCGCGAGCACGGCGGCGGTGTCGCCGGGATCCTCGCGCACCCCGGTGAACCGTCCGAAGGCGAGCCCTCTGACGCCGTCGAGGACGCCGGCGCGCAGGAGTTGGCGCAGCATCCGATCAACCCTGTAGGCGGGTTCCCCCACGTCCTCGGCGAACAGGATGCGGCCGCGCGCGGAGATCGCGTCCCCGGATCCGCAAAGCGAGGCCAGGATCGCGAGATTTCCGCCGATCAGTCTTCCCTCCGCCCGTCCGCCCGCCAGCGGGCGGGGAACCGGATCCTCTGGTCGGGACGCAAGCGCCCCCGGGGCTTTCCCGGAGAAGAGCGCGGCGCGCAACGACGCTTCGGTTTCGGGCGGGAAGTCGGCGCCGGGGTGCGGTCCGTGAAAGGAAGTCACCCCCGTCCGCGCGTGAAGGGCGTGGAGGTTGGTGTTGTCGCTGAAGCCGATGAAGGGGACGGGTGCGCGGCGCTGGCGGGCGAGATCCAGTCCGTCCAGGATGCGCAGCGTCCCGTAGCCTCCCCGGAGCGCCCACACCGCGTCGGTCCGCGGGTCGTCGAAGGCGGCCTGCAGGTCCGCGAGCCGCTCGGCGTCGCTTCCGGCCAGATATCCCCGCCGACGGGTGGCGGCCGGGTACGCGACCGGATCGAGCCCGAGCGCCCGGCAACGGTCCCGGGCCCTGTCGAGCGCACCGGGCCGGAGCGGGCCGGCGGGGGCGACCAGCGCCACCCGCGCGCCGGGCCGGAGCGCGCGCGGCCGACGGGGCGGGACGTCGGGGCCGCGGGAGGTCATCCGCCCGCCCGCAGTCCGGTCAGCAGCCGCTCGTGGATGCCGCCGAAGCCGCCGTTGGACATGATCAGCGCGACGTCTCCCGGTCGCGCTCCGCGGACGATGCGGTGGACGATGCCGTCCACGGTCGGTTCGTAGTCGGCGCCGACGCCCCGGGCGCGCAGCGATTCCACCAGTTTCGCGGGGTCCATCCGGGTCGCGTCGTCGTAGCGCTCGGGGCGGAAGAGCCCGGCCACGATGGCGTGGTCGGCCCGAGCCAGCGCCGAGACGTAGTTTTCCTGGAATTCGCGTCGCTGGGCGGTGTAGCTGCGAGGTTCGAAGACGGCGAGGAGCCGCCGTCCGCGGAACCGTTGCCGGGCCGCGCGCAGGGCCGCGGCGACCGCGCTGGGATGGTGCGCGAAGTCGTCCACCACCGTGACTCCCCCTTCCTCCCCCCGGACCTCCATGCGGCGGCGGACGCCCCGGAAGGTGCGCAGGCCTTCGCGGACCGCGTCCCAGTTCGCGCCCGCCGCGTCCGCCGCCGCCATCGCCGCCAGGGCGTTGCGCACGTTGAAGTCCCCCGCGAGCCGCGTTTCCACCTCTCCCAGCGTCGCCCGGTCCCGCCGAACCGCGAAGCGCGTGCCCTCCGCCCCGTAGCGGATGCGCTCCGCCCGCCAGCGCGGATGCGAAGGGTCCTCGGTCCCGATTCCGCCCCCGTCCTCCGGCGTTCCGTCTCCCGGCCCGGCGAGCCCGAAGGACTGAACCGGCGCGCGCGAGATTCCCCGCATCGCGCGCAGCGCGGAAGAGTCCCAGCCTGCCACCAGCGTACCCGCCCGGGGCACCAAGTTGACGAAACGCTCGAAGGCGAACCGGTAGGCGGTTTCGTCGCGGAAGATGTCCGCGTGGTCGAATTCGACGTTGTTCACCACCGCCGTCCAAGGCAGGTAGTGCCACATCTTGGGGCCTTTGTCGAAGTATGCGGTGTCGTATTCGTCCGCTTCGACGACGAAGAATTCCGAGTCCGCGAGGCGGAACGAGACGCCGAAATCGTCCGCGATGCCGCCGATCAGGAACGAGGGCTCGAGCCCCGCCGTCTCGAGCAGCCATGCGATCAGGCTCGCGGTCGTGGTCTTGCCGTGCGTGCCCGCCACCGCGATCACGTGGCGGCCGACCAGAAACTGTTCCTTGATCACGGCGGCCGCCGAGGTGTAGCGCATCCGCCGGTCGAGGACCGCCTCGAGCTCCGGGTTGCCTCGGCCGATCGCGTTGCCCACCACGACCATGTCCGGGCCGGCGGCCAGGTTGGCCGGATCGAACCGGTCCGCGTACGCGACGCCCAAGTCGTCGAGCATCCGCGACATGGGCGGATAGACGCCCTCGTCGGAGCCGGTCACCCGGTGGCCCTTTTCGCCGAGAAGGCCGGCGAGCGAGGCCATCGCGGTTCCCGCGATTCCGATGAAATGATAGTGCACGGGCGGGCCTCTTCGGGGAGGACGCGGAGCCTTGGCGCCTATCCGAACAGCAACCGCACCACCCACACCGCAAACAGCATCGCCGCGATGTCGGCCGTCAGCCCGGCGGGGATGGCGTGGCGGGTGCGCTTGACGTTCACCGCGCCGAAGTACACGGCCACGACGTAGAAGGTCGTCTCGGTCGAGCCGAACATCACGGCGGCCATCTTGACGAGCAGGGAATCCTCCCCGTACTGGGCCACCATGTCCGCGACCAGCCCCGCCGAGCCCGAGCCGGTGAGCGGGCGGATGATCGCCATCGGCAGCACCTCGGCCGGGAAGCCGATCGGCTCGAGAATCGGGTTCAGCAGGGCGGTGAGCGCGTCCATGGCCCCGCTGGCGCGGAACATCCCGATGGCGAACAGAATGGCCACCAAGTAGGGGATGATGCGCACCGCGACCCCGAAACCCTCCTTCGCCCCCTCGACGAAGACCTCGTAGACCGGCACTCGCTTGTAGAGTCCGTACAGAGGGAAGCCGATGAGGATCGCGGGGATCACGAAAGCGGACAGCAGCCCGATCGTCGCGCGCGCAGCGTCCATCCTCAGCTCTCCCCGCGCCCTGCGGTCCGGGACCGGTCGGGGTCGGAGGCGCGCGCTCCGGGCAGTCGGCCGTACAACCGGGCGGCGACGATCGCCACGATCAGCGACAACCCGGTGGTGGCGACGATGGCGAAGACGAGTCGGTTGATCTGGAGGCCGAGGAGCGCCAGCAGCAACACCGGCGGCACCAGTTGCACGCTGGCCGTGTTGAGGGCGAGAAGCATCACCATGGGGTTGGTGGCGGTGTCCTCGGTCGAGTTCAGTCGCTGAAGCTCCTCCATGGCTTTGATGCCGAAGGGCGTCGCCGCGTTTCCCAGCCCGAACACGTTGGCGGTCAGGTTGAGCGCGATCATTCCCAGGGCGGGGTGACCCTCGGGCACTTCGGGAAAGAGGGGGCGCAGCACGGGGCGCACCACGCGCACGATGGCGTGGACGATGCCCGCCTCCTCGGCGATCTTCATCACCCCTAGGAAGAGCGCCAGCACCCCGATCAGCCCGATCGCGATCCCGGCCGCGGTCTCCGCGAAATCCAGCGCCGCGGCGCCGATGGCGTTCATCTTCGGGAAGCGGACCGGCTCGAAGCGCAGGGCGGTCGCGACCGCTGCGGGGCCGCCCCCGGCTTCTCCGGGCGGGGGAAACGGCGCTCCACCCGCCACCACTCCCTGAAGCTCGTCGTCGTTGGAGCGCGACACGTCCCGGATCGTCTCGAGCGGTTCGGGGAGCGCGGCGCCCGCGTCGAAGCGGAGCACGGTTCCCTCTCCGGTGTCGAGGAGGATTCCGTCGTAGCTCTCCGCAGGCCGCGCTTCGGTGCGGTAGAATTCCCGGTAGACGATCGGATCGATGCGGATCCGGACCGGCGTGCGCGCTCCGTCGTCGTCGGCGACGCCCGCCGGGAACTCCAGCACCACCGGAAGCGGCTGTCCGTTGCGATAGGCGTCCCGCCTCAGGTCGCGGACGTCGGAGTAGCCCGCGAAGGCGAACGCCGAAATCAGCAGGGCCGCCCAGATGTAGTTGAGCAAGCGGTCGCTTCCGTGATCGAGTGGTCGGTGGGGCGAATGTCGAAGGGCCGCCGGACACTTTACCCCGCATGTCGGGTTACGATAGCGGTCCCCTTCGGGCCCGGCACGGTCCGAGCCCTTCCGCCGGCACGCTGGACTCCGTCATGCGCTCCAAGACCCTGCCGCTGGTCGCCGTCGCGCTGTCGCTCTCCTGCTCCGACGCGCCCACGGGCGTGGAGCCCGCGCCACCGGTCGACGCCGGCATCGCCTGTTCGGTCAACACCGACCTGATCTTCGACGGCGGCGTGGGCGTGGACGGCATTCCCGCCCTCACCAACCCGACCATGGCGGGAATCTTCGACCAGCGGACCGGCTTTCTGTGGGAGAGCGACCGCGTGATCGGCTTCGAGCTGGGCGGACAGGCGTTCGCGGTGCCGCACCGCATCCTCTGGTGGCACGAGATCGTCAACCTGACCTTGGGCGAGCGCCGCCTAGCCGTCACCTATTGTCCGCTCACCGGCTCGAGCATCGTCTTCGACCGCAGCGGGGTGGCCGGGGCCGAGTTCGGGGTGTCGGGGCTTCTCTTCCAGAACAACCTGATCATGTACGACCGCACCGACGGGGATCGCTCGCTCTGGCCCCAGATGTTGCGCGCGGCCGGCTGCGGATCCAAGCTGGGCCAGCCCTTGCCGCTGATCGCCTCGGTCGAGATGCAGTGGGATCGCTGGCGCGGGCTTCACCCGGACGGTCTGGTGGTGGTGCGCCCGGACGGCGGTCTGAGCACCGCCTACGAACGCTATCCCTACGGCGACTACGAGAGCTTGGACAACGCCCAGCTCTTCTATCCCCAATCGGTCGCCGACGCGCGGCGCCCGGTCAAGGAGCGCGTGCTGGGCGTTCTGGACGACGCCGACGGCGGCAAGGCGTACCCGTTCGGCGAACTCGACAAAGACGGGTCGGTCCTGACCGTGGTGAACGACACGGTGGGCACGCGGCCCGTGCTGGTGGTCTGGGACGGCGCCGGTCGGGCGGCGCTCGCGTTCACCCCGGTGGCGGACGGCCGGACTCTCACCTTCGAGACGGAGGCCGGGAGGGGAATCGTGGACGCCGAGACGGGCTCGAGCTGGACCGTGACCGGCGTGGCTTCCGAGGGACCCCTGGAGGGCGCCCGTCTGGAGCCTGTCGAGGACGCCTACGTCGCCTTCTGGTTCGCTTGGAAAGCTTTCCAGCCCCGCACCGGGCTGTGGCTGGCAGGCTAGGATCGGAGCGGCTCGGCCGCTCCGCCGCGTTCGCCGACTCGGCCGAGCGCCGCCGCAGGTCGGGCTGCGGGCCGACGAACGGCAACGCCAACGGATCCGGAACTTCGCGCTTTGCCGACGAGGTGGAGGATGTGGCGGGAGAGACGCCGCGCAAGGTGCTGGCGGACGCGTCGGGGACCTTTTTCGGAGGCTCTCCATCCATCCGGTCCGCCGATCGCGAGGCACCGAGCGGGACGAACCCTCGAATCGCCGCCAATTCTCGCCCGAGCCTCCCGCCCGCACCCGCAACGGCGTCCTCGGCTTCAGGCGTCGAGGGTGACCGGCGCGGCCGGTCGCGAGTTGTCCGTCGGAACGCGGAATCGAGCTGCGAGAGGCGGGCTCGTCCTTCTAGTCCTGAGTCCTAACCTGCCTCGCCCAGCTCCTGTGCCGCGGACCGGAGCATGGCCACCGCAGCGTAGAGAACGACCACCACGACCAGCCAGCGCATCACGTCCAGCGGTAGCGACCGGACGACGAACGCCGCGATGAATACGGCCGGAATGCCCCCGATGGCCAGCCCCAGCGCCGCTTTCAGATTGTAGCGCCCGGCGCGTGCGAAACGGATCCCCGCCGTCGCCATCAGGAAGGCGGCCGATCCCATCATGATGGGGAAGGCCGTCGTGGGGCTCATGCCCAGCGCGCTGACCACGATCATGGTGGGCGCGTACATGCCGATCCCGATGGTCATGAGCGCCCCCAGCGCGAACAGACAGACGGCGGCGAGGGCCAAGCCGATCCCGGTGACTCCGGTCGCCTCGCCGCCCACCGGCGCGATGCCGAAAATCGACATCAGGAAAGTGCCCGCCGCGATCAGAAGCGCGACGCCCATGCCGATCTGGATGCGGTGGCGCGGCAGGCGGGTCACCACGCCCGCTCCGAGCCACGCCCCCAGCACCGCCGCCGCGACGAGGACGAACAGCGTGCGAGGTTCCACGACGATGATGGTCATGAAGATGAAGGCCTGGATGAGGACGGGCGGGGTGTGGCCGGTCATCATGGTGCCCGGGATCTCGTCGTCGGGAACCGTTTTCGTCAGCTTGTAGAGCGATGTGGTGGGCGCGAAGGATCCGATTCCCAGCGTGTCGAAGAAGTTGGTCGCGAAGCCCACCGCCAGCTCGAACGGGTTGGGCCGCCCGCTTTCGCCCCGCCATCGGCCGCCGCGCGCCGCGCGGACCCAGTGGTAGAGGAACAGCGCGGAAACGAGGGCCAAGGCCGTGAACAGGTAGAGACGGGGGTCGCTGGCGTCGAACACGTCCGTGCTCCGCTTGAGAGGAATGGGCCCGCGTCCGCAGGCGGGATTGCCGGGCGAGCCCGCCCGCTGCCGCCGCCGCTCGTTTGATTCGCGGTCCGCCGATCGCTAAGGGTATGCGAGCGGTTCGCAACGTGCCAGAAGACAAGGAGGTCCGAAGATGCGCGCCCCACGAATCCGCGGCGAGAGCGGAAGACGTTCCCGAGGTCACGGCTTGGCGCTGGCCGTCGTCGTGGTCTCCGCCTGCGGCGCTCCCGACGGCGAGCGGATTGAGCCGGACGGGAACGCTCCGGCACCCGAGCTGCGCAGCGCCGGGACCGGCGACGAGGCCGATCATTTCGTGCCCTCCACCCCGGAGAACGTGGTCTGGGGCTGGTTCCCCATCGACAAGGAGCCCGTTCTGCGGGTCCGGCCGGGCGAGACCGTGCGCATCAACACGCTGACCCACGCCGGCGCCACCCAGAACGAGGAGCCGGTGGCCTACCTCACCGGCCTCGGCCTCCCGCGCGACGAAATCCTCCAGGACGTGCTGGACTTCTGGGCCTCCCGGGAAGGCCGTCCGCGCGAGGGGCGAAGCGGCCACGTCATCACCGGTCCCGTCTACGTCGAGGGCGCCGAGCCCGGGGACGTGCTCGAGATCGAGATCCTCTCCGTCGAGACGCGAGTGCCGTGGGGCATCAACAACACCTCCGCCCGGGGCGGCGTGTTCTCGACGGACTATCCCGGCGCCCGTTCCGGCGACCCGGCGCTCGACATCCCGCCGGGTACCCGCCACGTGATCCGAACCGGGAACGTCGGCGAACGCGAGGTAGCCTTCGTCGCCGACGGCATCCAAGTGCCGCTCGCGCCCTTCATGGGGATCCTCGCGGTCGCGCCCGACCCGGTGGTGGGCCAGCCGGGGGTGAGCGTGCCGGGGGTTCAGGGCTCGCGCCCCCCCGGCGCCTTCGGCGGCAATCTGGACGTGAAGGACCTCGCCGCCGGCACCACCCTGTACCTGCCCGTCTTCCACGAAGGCGCGCTCTTCTACACCGGCGATCCCCATGGCGCGCAGGGCGACGGGGAGGTGAGCGGCACCGCGATCGAGCAGTCGCTTTCGGGCGTGTTCCGTTTCGCCGTGCGCAAGGACCGCAGCCTCTCCGCGCCGCGCGCGGAGAACGACAGGTACCACATGATCATGGGCATCGACACGGATCTCGATCGAGCCGTTCGCCACGCCGCCTGGGAGGTGGTGAACTTTCTAGGCGAGGAGAAGGGGCTCGCGCCCGCCGCGGCGCTCTCTCTGGCCAGCATCGCGGTGGACTTCCGGGTGAGCGAGGCGGTCGACCTGACTCAGGTGGTCACGGGGTACGTCCCGAAGGACGTTTTCGTCGTCCGCTAGAAATCCGCTCGCGCACTTCGCCGGGGGCCAGCCCCTCGAGACGGACCAGCTTGCGCCGCGACCCGGCCCCGGCCACGATCGCGATCCGGTCTCTCTCGATCCGCAGCGTGCGCGCGAGCAACGCCGCCACGGCGCGGTTGGCCCGACCTTTTTCCGGCGGCGCGGAGACGCGAATCTTCAGCGTATCTCCCGTCCAGCCCACGATTTCGTCCTTTCGGGATCCGGGAGCCACCTTCACCGGGAGAACCGCCATGCGACGCTCCTCGCAATCCTTGGCGTTGCGCGGGTCCTCGCGGCCCCCGCGGGACCGCTGCTTGCGTTCGCGCCGTGCGGCGACTGTTCCACCTGCGTCTTACCGCCATCGATCCGGAGTCGCGTCGGCCGATCTGGGCGTCGACGACATCGGCGGGCCCCAGGCGCGGCGCCGAAAACGGCGCGCGCCGAACGCGCTACTCCATGATGCGCCGGTAGGTCGCGTGCCCCACCCCGGTGATCTTCCCCTCCTCGTCGAGGCGCACGTACTCGTTCTGAATCGTGTTGCCGTCTTCGGAGAGGGTGTTGATGATGACTTGGTAGACCCTGCCGTTGCGGCTGTTCAGGATGCGGGTGCTTCGCTCGTCCACGATCTCGACCGCGGTCTCGGCGTTTTCCTGTCCCTCCACCGCGCGGAACACGCCGTCGAACAGCGTCACGTACCCCCACTCGGAAGTTTCGCCGCGCGCGCTCGTGTTCGCGACCGTGATGCGCATGCCGCCATCCCCGTAGGGTTCGTAGGTCATGACGTTCGAGGCCGGCGGGGGGCGATCGGAGTCCATCAGCCAGCTTCCGTATCGGGCTTCCCCCTGTGCGTGCAACGCCGGAGCGTGCGCGAGCGTCGTCAGAATCAGCGCGCCCCCGCGCCAAAAATTGCGAAGTTCCATACTCTCGTCCTCTCAGGTTGTCGTGATTCCGCAACATAAGGTGCGGCGGGCCCTTCGGGAAACGACCGGCGCCGGACGCGCCGGTTGACTCGGGTCCCGCATCCGAGGATCTTCAGGCGTTCTCTCCTCCGCCCCGGCTTCCGGAAGACGCTCGTGCTCAGATTCGTGCCGCTGGTTTCCCTTTTCGCGCTCCTTCCAGCTTTGGCCTTCTCCTCGTTCGCCGCACCGCTCGCCGCCCAGGACTTCGAGCGCCCGAACGGATGGCAGGTCCGCTTCGACGATCCCGGCGCTTCCGAAGACGACTTGAAAACGTTCGTGTCCATGCCCCCCGGATGGCATGTGACCTCCGGTCCCGCAGCCATCTTCTGGGACCCGGAGATGGAGGCGTCGGGCGAATACCGCATCGAGATGGAGGTCTTCCTCTTCGACCCCGAAGGGATGCGCGAGGCGTTCGGGATGTTCGCCGGCGGACGCGGCTTGGACGGCGACGACATCGAATACACCTATTTTCTCATCCGCGACGGCGGCGAGTTCATCGTCAAGCGGCGCGAAGGGGCCGCCGCCCCGACGATCCTCCCGTGGACCGGCCACGAAGCCATTCTGGGGTGGGCGGACCGGGGAGACGAGGCCACGGCCAAGAACGTTCTCGCCGTCGAGGCGCACGAGCACGAGGTGCGGTTCTTCGTCAACGACGCGCAGGTCGCCGCGTTGCCGCGCGCCGAAGTCGCGATGGACGGGATCTTCGGGTTCCGGGTGAACCACATGCTCGACCTGCACATCTCTCGAATCGAGGCGACGCCGGTCGGTGGGTAGGTGCGAACGCGCCGTCTTGACGCGGCTCCGGTAGGCGTCCCATACTGCGCCGAGTCCGCAAAAGCGCGGCACGATCCACGCCACATCGGTGGGCAGGGCCGATTGGCCTGTCCACCGCCATGAGTCGAAGATGCCTCCGAGCCCCGGCACGACTGCGTACCCGCCACCAATGACTTGCCCGGCCGGCGGAGGCCGTGCGGTCGTCGAGTCCTGCGCGGGCCAAGTGCCCGTCTCTCGGGATTCCAGAAATTCGGGGGGGGGGGGGAGATGCCAAGCCTAGTTCAGGGAATGGGTTAGGTCCGCTTCTCTCTCGTGCCGAAGAGCACGAACGGCTTCCCCACGTAGTCAAGTTCTCCGGCGGACGTTCTTCCGCCGCACTGGCGTTTCTGCTTGCGGAGTCCGGGCTTCTCCAGCCTGATCGGGGCGATGTCGTCCTCTTCGCCAACACGTCGGCCGAGCATCCGGCGACGTACCGATTCGCAGCCGAGTGCAAGCGTCGGTTGGAGCGCGATTTTCGCATTCCCTTCCTCTGGTTCGAATTCCTCACCGTGGAGGATGCGAGTCGCGGCGTGTATGCGCGGCGTCCTTCGTATCGGCTCGTCCGCCCCGTGCCCATCGAGGACGACCCGGAGCACGGCTATCGGTCCCGCGGGGAGGTGTTCGAGGAGTTGCTCTCCTGGCAGGGCATGCTTCCCAACCCGCATCAGCGGACGTGCACGACAAAACTCAAGCTCCACCCGGCTCACGCCCTGCTGTCCGAGTGGTTGGGCAGGACGGAGGGCCCCCGTCACGCCGGTCACTACGCCGGGCGACCCCTGGCCGCGCCCGCGACGTCCTTTCGCCAGTACCGGAGGAACGGCGGCAAGGCGTCCCGGCGTTCGTACACGGAGAGAATCCGATACGTGGCGTCCCGTCCGCCCCACCGGAGTGCGCAACGCTGGCGGAACTACACCGAAGCGCCCGTCCTGGGGTCGTCGCCCGGCAATCGCCCCGCGCCGCTGTGGGGGCCCGACGCCGTCGGGCATGTGACTCTCCTGGGCCTCCGCGCCGACGAGCCCCGAAGGGTGGGTCGCGTCATGTCCCGCTCCATGCTGGCGGAGGGGGCGAGCGCCGACAAGTGCCGGGTGCACACGCAGCCCCCCGGCGAGCACCCGTGCTTTCCCCTGGTCGACTGGAAGATGGACGGCGAAGCGGTCCGTCGGTTCTGGCGGGCGCGAGATTTCGATCTCGACGGGATGCCGCAAGGAGCAGGCAACTGCGTCTTCTGCTTCATGAAGGGCACTCGGGCGATCGTGCGAACCGCAAAGGAGCGGGATCCCGAGCGCACGGCGGCGACGCCCTCCGACATCGGCTGGTGGGCCGAGATGGAGCGGAAGTACCGGCGCGAAGTACCCTCGCGCGACGGGTCGGGTCGGTCGCGCTTCGGATTCTTCGGCGTCCGAGGGCCCACCTACGAGGAGATTTCGAAGAACCCGGCGACCGCTCGCGAGGGTCGATATACGCACGGAACGCCTGCGTGCGATTGCACGGATTAGAATTGATATTGGATCTCGTCCCATGCAGCCCGACGGAATCGAATGATACGTACGCCGGACGCCACCCGACCCAACCTCGTTTTCCCTCCCGCACCCCAGCCCCAAGGGTTCTCGACCTTGGCGACCGAGCAGTGGACCGGCAACCCGGAGCCCGTCGTCAGAGAGTTGCTGCAAAACTGCCTGGATGCCGCCGAGGCGGCGGGTCGGGGAGCCGACGTGCGTTTCACCATCCGCGACGTACCCCGGGATCGGATTCCCGGAATCGAGGCCTACGAGGAGCACTTTCGCGCCGCAGTGAAGCAACGCAAAAAAGGCCGCCAAGGGGAGGCGGAGAAACGTACGATCGAGAGGATCGCGGGCCTGCTGGACGAATCTCGAATCCCCATTCTCTGTTGCACGGACAACGGCGTCGGTCTCAACGTCGATCGGATGAACGGGTTGCTGTCGGAGGGCAACACGGACAAGACGGAGGGTCAGGCGGGCGCCTTCGGCCTGGGTCACCTGACCGCGTTCGCGGCCTCCGGCCTCCGCTACGTCTTCTACGCCGGCCGGAGCGTTCCGGACAAGGACGGCGTGGTGACGGAGATCGCCGGGGGGCATGCGATCCTGGCGTCGAGACGCATGGACGAGGGGGGACGCAGCGGGCACGGTTGGTGGTTGACCGGAGCCGAGCCGGACCTTTTTTCGCACCGGCCGTTTCCCGCCGAGATCCCGTCGATGCTGAACCCGGAACGCGATCTGATTCAGGACACCGGCACGATCGTTTGCGTCCTGGGCTTCGACGAGGATTTCGCGGACGCCGCCGCCATCGCCCGGGTGGCGGCGAAGAACTTTCTGGTCGCGATCTGGCGGGGAAGAATGAAGGTCACGATTTCCGACGAGCGCGAAGCGCGTAGGCGGACCGTTGCCGTGAACGAGAAGTCGCTCGGCCGCACGCTCGCTCCTCTCATGAGCAGGAAGAGGGCCGCCACAGGGGGCTGGTTGCCGGGCCAACAGGCGAACTGGGCCTACGCGACGCTGAGGGGAGGAGAGGATCGCCGTCTTCTCGACGGCCAAGTTGCAGTCCGGTTTCGAAAGTTGCCGGAGACCGGTCGAAACCGAAGATCTCGCGCGCAACTTTTCAGAAGCGGTATGTGGATCACGAACGCTGCCGATTGGCTATTGCCGAGAGACTTCAACGGCGTGAACCCATTCGACGCGGTCGTCCTGGCAGACAAGGGCAGGTTCGCCGAATTGGTGCGCGGTGCGGAGGGCCCGGAGCACCGTGGCCTGAGCCGCAAGCGTCTTCAGCGACGCGAGAACGAGGAACTCGCGAAGCTCCTGAAGCGCATCGGACGGGAACTGCGTGAACTGGCCGGCGAAGTCGATGCGGAGGCGGAGTTCGATTCCGACATCGTCACGTTCGATGTGCGTCGCCGGGCGGAGAAGATCGTCCGCCGCCGCCGCGTTATCGATTCCAAGCCAGCGCCACCGCCCAACGTCAACCCCAAAAAACCCGAGCCGAAGAGCAAGAAACGGAATCGCGGCCGTCCGCCTCCCGGCGGTCGCGGTGTGCGAGTTCGCACGTCGGTGCGGGTGCTCGAGGACGCAAGAATCCTGCGGGTTGCTTGGCGGGTCCGCCGGGGCGCGCCCCCGAACCTTCGCTTTCGGGTGCGGATTTCCTCCGGGTCCGATGTCACCTGCGTTCGGCCCGTGAGCCCCGAATGGATCTCGATCAAGGAGATTCTCGTTCCCGATGGCGACGCCCCGCACGGATATCGCGTGGTCGTTCCGGACGGGGACGGATTCGAAGCGGCTCTGCCCTCCGGGGGCTTCGGCACGTTCGACGTCCTGCTGGACGACCCCGTACCCGACGCCAACGCGGTCGAGATCGATGTGGTGTTCCGGAAAAAGACGGTCGCTCGGCAACGTTCCGGAGAGGTCGCGTCGTGACCGCCGCTACGATTCCTCTGCTTCGCGACGGCGACCTCGACATGGATTGGGAGGACGCGCGCTACGAACCCGAGGTCACGCTGCTGCGGACGAGCGCCACGATTCGGCATCGCATCAAGGGTGCGGGCGCGGTGCAGCTGCAGGAATTGCTGCGAGTCGGTCTCGCCGGGTGGGCCACGGAGGTGCGATGTCCGAGCACGCTCTACTCCGACACGCGGCTGTCCACGCTCGCCGAGCAGACGGTGGATTGGGATCCCAGGGACGTGCGCCAACCCGTGTACATCCTTCCGGGCATGGTGGCGACCGATCGATGCACCCTGTCCGACAAGGGTCTGAGCGACGCTTGGCGCGGCGAGTCCGTCACGATTCCTGCAGGATCGTGGCTGGCCCGCAGCAGCGTCTACAGGGTCGAACCGCTTGCGGGATCCCTGATCAGGATCCAGGAGGACCGGAAATTGGCCGATGGCCGCATGCGCGTCGACCCCGACCCAACCTCGGAATGGCTTCGCTTCAACGTGCGCGTGGCTCCCGACATCTATCGTACGGCGAAAAAGGACCGATCCCTCCACATCGCGGCGCTCGTGAGCGCGTGCAGCCAGCTTCCGAATTGCTTGGACGAGTCGGCGAGGCCACAGGACGAGGCTCTCTTGGACGAGATTCGCGCCCGTCTCGAAGCCGAAGGCGTCGACTTGTGGGACAAAAGCGACAACTACGATCCCGCATGGGCGGCCACCGCGCTGGCACCGTTCCGCCCGCTCCATGGAGAGGGCCACGACGGTGACGGATAGAGTGGACGAGATGCCCAACCACGGTTTGCTGGAACGGGCGGGCGGACCGTTCGCGGAGTGGCAGGACGGCCTCATCTTCGAGCGAAAGAAGCACAAGAGAAAAGGGCGCTCGGCGGGAATGGAGATCGTCTCGGGCGTCGAGCGGAAGCAGCGAGCGCTCAGCCGCGCCATCGAACGGGGTCATGGATGCTTGGGGCGATATCTGCGCTCCGCGCTGAAAATCGGACTCGGTGCCAAGATAGGGGCCCCGCCCCTTCCGCGGCCGGTGATCGAGGCCGCCGAATACCGGGAGCCCGGATTGGGGCTGGAACGGGAGATCGGCACGGCGTGGGTGGGCAAGCTCGATGCCGACATCGCGTCCCGGCCACTCTTTTGGACGCTTTGCCATATCCGATGGATCGAAGACGGCTCGCTGGGGCGGAGCGGGTCCAAGCTGGCGGATGCGTTGTCGATGGGCGGGAGACGAACCCTCGAAAATCGAACCCGAAACGTCCTGCGCCGCATGGGGGGGCTCGCCACGGTCCGCGGCAACGTCTCCGTCTATTCCGACTGTACGTTGGCCCGAGCGTGGTGGAGATGCGAGTTCGCCCGCCAAGTCGAGGAAGCCACGGCGGGATCCGAAGCGGCGATCTCGCGCGAAGAGGCCCACGAAATCCTCCACGAAAACCGGCCGGCGTGGGAGGAGCTGGTCATGCTCTCGTTGTACAGGCTCACGGTCATCAACGAGAAGCGGGCCAGGGCACAGATCGTTCGGCATCTGGGCGGCATTTTGCGGGACGGAGAAGGATTCGGCAAGGCGCACGTGAAGGAAGCCGCCGTGCGGCTCGCTCGCCATGGGCATCGACGCTCGTTGGCGTCCGCTTCGTGGAAGGAACTGGACGAGGTCGTGGCGCAAACCGACGGGCGGAGAACGGAGCGCCCCGATCGGGGCCGATGGACGTCGGTCCCGAGCTGAGAAGAGTCCCCCGACGCCTGCACGATGATCGATCCGGCCTTGCTCGCCCGGGTGGGTGGTCGGTTTGCGGAATGGCACCGCAGTCTCATCTTCGCGGGCAAGGAGCACCGCGGCGCGGATCCGGATGAGGTCGAGAGGATTCGGATGCGTGTCCGAGAGGCCCAGGCGGATCTCAGGGAGACGCTTCGCGCGGGCCCCGAGTCGCTCGGGAAGCGCCTGCGCGCGAGGCTGCGGCTGGGTCTCGGCACGCGGATCGAGGCTCCGCCCATGCCGCGCATCCGGCTGACGGTCGCCGAATACCGGGATCCGCCCATCGAACTGGAGGAGGAGATCGGCAGGGCGTGGAGAGGGCGGGTGCGCGCGGAAGTCGCCGCGCAGCCGTTGTTCTGGATGCTTTGCCACATCGCGTGGATCGAGAACGGTTGCTTGGGGGCAAGCGGATTCGAGCTGGAACAGGCACTCTTGCTTGGGGGCAAGCGTGGTCCGGAGCTTCGGACGCGCACTTTCCTGCGTCGCACGGGAGGTCTCGCCGTCGTTCGCGGGAACGTCTCCGTCTATTCCGATTGCCCGCTGGCCCGGGCTTGGTGGCGTTACGAACTCGCCCGTCAGGTGGCGTGTGCCACGTCTGGTTCCGATGCCGCGATTTCACGCAAGGCGGCTCACGCTGCTCTCCACGCGAGCAAGTCGGCGTGGGAGCAGCTCGTGATGCTGTCGCTCCGCAGGCTGACCGTGATCAACCAGGTTCGGGCGAGAGCTCAGATCGTCCGCCACCTCCATGGCGTTTTGAGGGAGGAAGGAAGAATCAGGAAGACTCACGTGTCGGAGGCTGCGGTGCGTCTCGCTCGTCTTGCGCTTCGCCGTTCGCTGGCGTCCACGCCATGGAACAAGCTCGACGAGATCATGCCCAAGAGATCCGATTCGGCGTCTGCAGCCGAATGACGGTCCGTCCGGCGGACGAATGCGAATGATTGGACTTGGGAGGTGGGAAATGGGCGTGGCTCCGGACGGACTGCGGAGAAGCTCTCGTCGCGAGAGGACAAGGCCCATGCCAACGGCTTCGGTTTCCCTGCTCTCCCCTACCTCCTACCTCTCGGGACATTGTACCCTGCGCCACGAGTTTATTCGGATCGGCACGGGACCGAGAAGCTCGGCTTTTTCGATCAACCTTTCCCGCCGTGCGTCGATCTTCTCGGCGCGCAGATTCTCTTCAGCTCCTCGGCGAACCTAGACTCGTTCGGCAGCAACTTGATCGCTTTCCGGTACGCGTCCTCGACCTCGCGGACCGGCATCCCTAGGCGGCGGAGGGTTCGCGCGAGTTCCCGCCATGCCCAAGCATGGCGTGCGGGCGAGGCGTCGAGCTGGACGACCCGCTCCAACAAAGCGCGCGCCTCCGCGAGAAGTTTGCGATTCGACGTTCGGTCCCGACGCCGATGAGCTTTCCCCGCCAGCCACAACTTGGTCTGCGCGAACTCGAGAAGCGCGCGCGGATCGGCGTGCACTCCGTCTCCCGCACGCTCGAAATACCGGTGCGCGGTGCGCGAATCCCGTGCGCGTCGGGCGAGAATGGCGGCGTCGACCGCATCTTGGACGGACACGATCCCCCGGTCCCTCCTCGTCTTTAGCAGGCGTCTCGCCCGTTCCTTTTCGCCGGCTCCGATCAGCGCCTCGGCCAGGACGTTCAGGACATGCGCGACGGAGCTTTCGGGCCCCTGCGCCGAGAACGTCTTCATCACCTCTTCGGCGCGTTCCGTCTCTCCGCGTTCCGCGAGCCCCCGAATCATCTCCGACGCGAGGAGCGCCGAAGCCCGATGGGAATCCCAGGCGGACTCGATGCGCCGAAACGCCTCTGCGGATTCTCCGAGTCCCCGCAAGTGAGCGGCGTCTCGAAGCGCCGACAGCGCGGCGTATTCCGGGTGTGCGGGTAGCGTGACCTGGAAGAAGGTCCTCTGTTCGTCGAACTCGAAGCGCGGCGTCGGGGATCCGTTGGCTTCCATCGCCCGAAACACTTTCGGCAACCCGGAAAGGCGGCCCTCAGCCAGCTTCAGCTCCTTGAGGAACTCGCCGATGCGGCGATTCCGCGCGGGCACGGCCGGGACCCTAGCGTCCGGTTCCAGATGCCGGGGTTCGATTCCCGGAACGGGGCCCGGGTAGCTGACGATCTCGATCCGGCCGGGATGGAGGTGGATCTTGGTGGGTTCTGGTTGATCGGCGTCGTAGCCGCGATGGTACACCGCGTTGACGAGCGTCTCGCGCAACGCCGGGAGGGGGTAGCTGACCCACCCTCTCACTTGGCTCCGGTCCCGTTGCTTCCGCAGGTGGACGGTCGAAAGGTTCTCCAGATAGTTCAGGCAGTCACGGAGCTGATCCGCCAACCCGCCGCGAAACGTGCGTTCCTCCTGCACGTCCCCCGCCCGCCCGCCGGCGAAGTGCACGACTTCGATTTTGGCTCCTCGGAACCAGCGCTCGGGCTCGCTGGAGAAGAACAGGAGGCCGACGTTTCGGGGGACTTCGTGATCGTTGACTTTCACCGTGATGCGCAGGCGTCGGCAGACCTCGGTCCCGCTGGGTTCGTCCAGCAGCCCGCTGCCTACGTCGCGCAAGTATTCGCGCACCTTCGCCTCCCGAAGATCGCTGACGCGCGCGTCCCTCGTTCTGCGGTCGTCCCACGGCACGCGGGCCGTTTGTTCGACGAGCCCCCGCAGCAGGTCTCCGCGTTGTTCGGCGTCGATCGTTTCGGCGCCGAGGCGAATCCAGTACCGGAGTCGGCCGTCGCGAGCGCCCGGCGCGCGATGTGGTCTCATTTCGCTGCCGGGCGCCCACACCACCAGGATGAGCCGACCCTCGACCGTCTCGGGCGACAGGATGGGCGGATAGGGAGGATCCATCCGGTTGCAGTTGCCGCGAATCCACTTCTGCGCGGCGTCGACTTCCGTGGCGGAGAGGCCGCGCGGCGGAAGGTCCGCCCGGCCGTCTCGCTCCTCCACGCCGATCACGACGTAGCCGCCGTTCAGGTTGTGGTAGTCGTTCGCGAACGCGCAGATCGCGCTCAGAATCTGCGGGCCGGTTGTTTCGGGATTCCAGGATCCCTTGAACTCCACGCGTTCCGACTCCACGCCCCGGCAGCGGAGAAGGTCGTCCAGGTTGAACGGCAGGATCGCGCTCTTCGCCTCGCCCGCGGGCGTGCCGGTTTCGCCTCCCTGAATCACGAGGTCGGTCCGGTCGCGACGTCCGTGCGAGGCGCCGCCGAAAGGATCCGCGTCCAGTTGCTCGACAGCGGCCTCAGCTCCTTGTCCAGAACCCAAACCTGTCCGCCCGTCCTGTGCACTTGACCGTAGGCCCAGTGCGCTACCTGCCGGGTCGCAGGCCAGTCGTGCGGGACTCTGCGTCGATCGAAGCCCTCCTCCAGTTCGTTGCGGCGGGCACGGCTTCGCTCGATCCACCGGTCGAGGTGCTCTTCGGCTGCGAGAAAGTCGGATTTGCGCGAGTTGCAGCTCCGGTGGGCCAGCACGAAGTTGTGTCCCAAGTCCAGGGAATATCTTCTCATCGGGATGAAGTGGTCGACGGCCCCGCCCGACCTGATTCCGCGACCGCAATAGAAGCACTCCCCCTGCTGCACCTCTCGGAGCAGAGAACGGAATGCGTCGAGCGAGCCGCGTCGAGCTCCGAAGAGAAACGACCGTAGATCGGGGATAGGGCCCAACATCTGCGGGTTTCGTCGTTGAACGAACTGTAGCCAGACTCCTTGCAGCATGTCCACGATCATCGGGTGGAAAGCCCGGAAGCAGTAGGCGATCCCGGGCTTGAGTCGAACGACCGAGCCGGTGCCGACGTTGTCGTACAGGAAGTCCAGGCGCTCGGATCCAAAGGTCTGCAACTTCCAGAGAGGCATGCGTTTCACCGTGCGCTCCACCACGCGCCGCAGACGACTCCAGTCCGATGGATTCTTCTCGAGCTCGGAGAGAGAGCCTCGGTACCGGTTGCGGTGCTGCTCCAATTCGCGGAGGACAGTCGTCTGTCGACCCGTGTTCTGCTTCAGGATCCCGCTGAAATCGCCGACGCCGAACGGCGCGGCTTGGTGCCAGTACAACCGAACGAACTGCTCCGCGATCTCGGACGTGCGGAGCGTCAGTTCGCCTCCGCCGTCGTCGCCCCGGAGGACGCACAGGTCGGCGATGGCGTGGAGAAGCGCGTACTTGTAGCTGGAGGTGAAACCGCCTTCGTCCAGAAGACGCTGGAGCGAGCGAAGAAAGGCGAGCTGCTCTTCGGCGGAAGGCGGTCCCTGCACGGGCCCGCGTTGCCGCTCTTCGGACAAGCCCCGCCGCACTGGAGCTAGAAGTCGTGCCGCACCCGGAGCATCACGAGCCTGCCGAGGGGCGCGGCGCCGACGAACTCCGTGTGGTTGCTGTCGAACAGGTTGTTGGCCGTAACCGACAGCGTCGTGCCCGCTCGGAAGGGCAGCCGGTAGCTCACCGACGCGTCCACGACCCGGTAGCCGTCGATCTCTCCGATGTAGACCCCCGAGTTGACCGGAAATCCGGCGGTCGCGCGCAGGCGCCCCTGTGCCGAGAGCCCGCTCCCCTGATCGGCGTAGGTGAGTCCGACGGATCCGTTGTGGCTGGGGGCGTTCAGCGCGACGTCTTCGATGTCGTCGCAGTCGTCGTCGTCGCTGTTGAAACACTCCGCGCTCTTCCACGAGAAGTTGCCGTCGAGGCTCAGCTGGTCGGAGAGGAGCACCTCGAGAGCCAGATCCGCGCCCGTGTACCACACCTCCCCGAAATTGCGGTAGGTGAGGAGCAGGTCGTGCGCGTCGGCTTGGTCCGTGGCCACCGTCCCCAGCGGAAGGCTGCTGATCGCGCGGATGGCGGTGGCCAGAGGCCCCTGGATCAATTCGGGGGTGATCAGGCCCGCTTGGACGAGCGGGTTCAGCCGGGCCAGAACGTAGTCCTGAACCGTCGCCGGATCGAAGAAGACGTTGGGGGTCTCCACCCGGAGCGAACCCACGAAATTTTCGATGCGCGTGCGGTAGATGTCGGCGGCCACCAGAACCCGGTCCTGGATCAGGCCCTTGTACCCCAGCTCGAAGCTGTTGTGGATGGTGGGAAGAACGTCCGGAACGTCCATCACGTTCGGACCGGCGAGCTGCACGAACGGGTTCGGATTTCCCGCGCCCGCGGCGGCCACGTCGAAGCGGGCGAAGACGGTGCCGAGCGGGGGATCGTCGGGTCCCGGGGTCGCGAGCAGAGCGGCCAGCTGGGGGAGCAACGGCCCCAACTGGGGCGGAAGGATGGACGCGAACTGCGGAAGCAGGGTCTCGATCACCGGATCCCAGAACACGGCCGCGTTGGCCGGCAACGGTTGCCCCGGCATCAGGGGCGAGTACATGCAGCGGGACCGAATCCCGCCCGCGCACTGGCGGTCGAAGGTGTAGCCGCCCATCGGCACTCCCTGCGAGCGGATGCCGTAGCTGATGCCCGGGAGGATGGGGATCCGGGCGGCCAGGATGTCCAGGAACAGGTTGTTGGTGGAGGGAGTCGAAAAGGCCCGGTTGTAGGTGAACCGGAAGCTCTGGTCCTCCGCGGGCTCCAGCACGAGCGCCACGCGCGGCGAGACGTTGGTCGTGGCGAGCCGGTTGTGGTCGTCCACGCGCAGGGCCGCCACCAGGTCGACCCTGTCGGAGAGGGCGGTCTCGGAGTGCAGGTAGACGCCCAGCTCCCTGGAGGCGTCGTCGTCCTCGTTGCGGCCGAGCACAGTGCCTTCCGTGCGCGGGTTGGTGCGAATCAGATCGATCCCGTAGGTGAAGCTCTGCCGCGCTCCCAAGTCGAAGCCGTGCTGAACCTGCGCGGACGTCACGTACGATTTGTCCACGATGTCCTGGCCGGTGCGCAGCAGGTAGGTGTCTCCCGCGTCGCTGGTGTTGTAGAACGCTTGGGCGAAGAACCTGTTCTTGGAGAAGCGCGCCTGAGCGTAGGGGTAGATCCAGTTCTTGGCCTGCGCGGCCCCGATGCCTGTGAGCGCGATGGTGTTCATCCGGCTCATTCCGCCGTTCAGCACGAACGCGCCCCCGTCCGCGCCGCGGACGTCGGCGCGGGCGTCGAAGGCGTAGCGCTGGTAGAGGAAGTCGCGGGCGGCGATCTTGGGGTTCGCCTCGGGCTCCGCGGCGGCCCCGACCTCGATCGGGTCTTGGTACTCGAAGTCGTCCCCTCGCATGTACTGCCCCGACAGCTTGAATCCGAAGCGGTCCGAGAACGCGTGGGCCGAGCGGAATTGACCGCTGAAGATCGAGCGCTCGCCCGCGGCCAGCGAAACGCTGGTTCCGGGACGATCGATGGGGGACGCCGTGATGACGTGCATCACGCCCGCGGCGGCGTTGGGCCCGTACAGGGCGGAGCCCGGTCCGAGCGAGACCTCGATGCGGTCGATGTCCAGGTCGGGGGTGGAGATCAGGTCGAAGGAGTTGAAGCGCTGGGAAGGAATGCGCGCGTAGCGGTTGTCGACGATCGTGAGCAGCGTCCCCGAGAAAACGTTGTTGAACCCGCGCGAGACGACGCTCTTGCCCGTCAGCCCGGACTGGAAGACGTCCAGTCCGGGCTGCGTCTGGACGTGGTCGGCGGGGGTCGTGGCGATGGTGCGCCGGATCTCGGACGCCGACACCGTGGACACGGAAGCCGGCGCCTCCAGCGCCTTCTCCTGACGGCGCGACGCCGTGACCACCACGGGGTTGAGGATCAGGGCCCGGGACCGGATCGGGATCTCGACGGTCGTCGTGGAACCGGCGTCCACCGCGATCCCGTCCAGACGGGTGGTCTCGTAGCCGATCAGCGTCACGATCACCGAATGAGTGCCGGCGGGCACCGATGCGGAGAATTCGCCGTCGGCTCCGGTGGCGCCCGGCGTCTCTCCCGCGACCTCGACCGTCGCGTCCGGGACAGGGGTCCCATCCTCCGCGTCCGCGACTCGGACGGAGAGGGTTCCCTGCTGCGCGACGAGAGAACCGGAGAGGAGAAGGGTCCCCAACGCGACGCACGCTCGGGGGAGATGGCGCAGACATTGCGAACCGACCTTTGTCATCGAAGACTCCTCGAGGGTTTCGGACGCCGGTGGACATCCCGGGGAACAAATGCGCCGCTTCTGCGGAGGGCGGCCGCGAACGGTTGAGGAACGCCGCCGTGGGGGTCGGCTTCGACGGGCCCCGCTCGCAATCCCGAAAAGTACCCTCGCCCATTCGAGCGGGCCAGTGCGCGCGCGCGCGGTTCCCGCATCCGGACGCGTCGTCGCGCGGTCCCGTCCCGTCTACGGCCGCGCCCACTCCTCCAGCCGCGCCCTCGCTCGGTCGAAACGGGACAGAAGGTTCGGGACGTCGGCGTCTCCGTAGCCGATGACCAGGCGATTCCGCGCGACCCGGAGCGTCTCCGCCAACTCGCGGGCCGCACGCGTTCTGGCGCCGGGCTCCGTGCTCCCGACCGACCCGATCCAGATCGGCGCGGTGTGGGCGAACGGATAACTGGCCATGGAGGGCCACCCGGTGGTTCCGCCCACCGCGCGAGCCGCGACCCACCCGCCCTGCGGGAGCTCCAGGGAGCCTTCGTACCGTCGCGCGCCCGGAGCGTCGAGTCCGCCGGACCGCCAAACCGCCGCGCCGTTGACCAGCACGTCGACGCGCGCGACGCTCCCCGCCGAACTCAGGTCGAGCGTCCAGGAAGCGGGCCCCGGGGCGACCGCTCCGCCCGGTCCCTCCCCTTCCAGCCGGAACTCCAGGAAGGGGCCGTTGGTGACGAAGGTGCGGCCTTTCCGGAGCGCCGCCATGTACGTCGGCCAGTTGAGTTCGCCCCCGGTCATCGCGTACACCCGTGCGGTTCCCACCGCCATGGTGCGGAAGAAGTTGGTCATCACGTCGGTGCCGGCGCTGGGCGCCACCGGGATGCCCAGGTTTAGGAACCGGTGCCAGACCTGGGCGGTGGCGGTCTCGTCGCTCCATAGGCACACCACCTCCAAGGCGTCCAGGTCGCCGAGCACGGCATCCGCCACCAGCTCGACCGGCACGCCGGGAGCCAGCTCTCCGAAGGGAACTTCCGACCACGGTTGCGCGCGCTCGGCGTTGCGTGCGTTCACCGGATGCACGTAGTACCCGAGGCCGCCGCGCGCGCGCGCATGGTTCAACGCCTCCGCGTTCTCGCGGTCGTCGGTGCCGTACACCTGGTAGCCGGGCCCCCACACCCACGGCCAGAAGAAGTCGCCGATGCCGATGAGGCCCACATGGCCCAGGAAGTGCGCGCGCACCTCCTGCCCGAACCGGACGAGGGGAGGGTCGCCCGCGCGCTCCCACCCCCACAGGTCCTGATCCTCGAAGCGGTCGTGCAGGTTGGCCAGCAGAGGCGTGGCGACGTCGAGCGCCTCTCCCCGCATCATCGGCACCAGATCGGCCGGAGCCATGTCGTAGGGTCCCCCGTAATTCAGGTGGAAGTGGTGCTCTCCCGACACCCACCCCGCGGCGCGCGCGTCCCAGACGGGAGCGAGCGTCACCTCCACCTCGGCGACCCGGCCGGCCGCGACCTCGACGGTGCGCACTGTCTCGGGAGTCGCGAGCCCCTGCACGGCCGCCACGGTGACGCGTCCGGCCGGCACCGTGTACTCCGCGATTCCCGTGGAGTAGGCGTACACTCGCCCGCTCTGGCCGTCGAACCACGGCCGGGAGTCGACCGGGACGGCCGGGTGGCCGACCGCGTCCACCACTTCCAAGCGCGCGGGTGCGGGCGCACCTCCCGGTTCGAGTGCGGTGCGCACCCGCACCGTGCCCGTCTCGGCGCCCCAATCCCAGGCGCGCACCGCGACCTCCTCGGCGGATCCGCCCGCGG
The DNA here is from genome assembly GCA_965115885.1 of Longimicrobiales bacterium. GTDB lineage: Bacteria > Gemmatimonadota > Gemmatimonadetes > Longimicrobiales > Gaopeijiaceae > BD2-11. The sequence goes on along the minus strand of OZ220479.1, from coordinate 3,211,479 downwards.
CCCGCACCCGCCAGAGCCGCGTCGGCCGGTTGCCGTCTCCGCGCGCGTAGTACACCCATTCGCCTTCGGGTCGGCTCCACGCAGGAGCGAGCGGGGTGCCGCCCCCCGTGTCCCGAGGCCCCACCAAAAGGATCGACCCCGTCGGGTCGTCCACGCGCACCAGCCGAAGTTCCCATCCCGCTTGGGTCGGCCAGTTCACCGCGACCGTCGACCCGTCGGGGCTGAGCGCCGGCCGCGCCATGGAGGCGACGCTTCCCTCGATCAGCGTACGCGGACCGGATCCCGTCGGCGAACCGGCGTCGTCGATCGCCCGCACCAGAACCCGGTCGCGCCCGCCTCCCTTGGCCAAGTACACCAGTGCGCGGTCGCTCGGCTGAGGTTTGAGCTCGATCCCGGCGGCGGCGGTGATGCGCCGCTTCTCCCCGTTCGCGAGATCGAGCGTCCAGACGTCGATGTCCCCTTCCGCGGCGGACGCGAAGTAGAGCCGGGCGCCGTCGGCCGAGAAGGCCGGATCGAGCTCGATCGCCGGCGTGTTCTCGCGCAACACCTCCGCGCCGGTCGCGGCGTCCGCCACCACGATCCAAGTGTCGCGCGTGTCGTCGCGCACGAAGGCGATGCGCGCGCCGTCCGGCGACCACGCCGGCCGCGCGTCCATTTCCCCGCCCGACGTCAGCCGCCGCGCCGTCCCGTCCACCAAGTCCATCACCCAGATCCATCCGTGCGACGCGAAGGCCAAGCGGGTGCCGTCCGGGGAAGCGGCCGGATCGATGGGGCCGTTGGTGAGGGTGGGCATCTCGTAGCCTTCCAAGTAGATCTGGTGCCCGTAGCCCTCCACCCTAGGGTACCGATGGGTCCACTGGGCCGAGACCGCCTCCGGTCCCGACGCGGCGGCCAGGGGAATCGCGCCCACCCGCGCGGCGGCCGCGAGGACGCTCCGGATCCTGGGTGCGCGTCGATGCATGCTTCAGCCTCCGAAGTGCGGGAACGGATCCCCGTTCCGCTCGAGTGCGCGTCGACGCGCAGGGCCCTGAATCGTGGCGATCGCCGTCCGAGCTCGCCACCCCTCCTATTTTTCCATCTCCGTTCTGTCGTGGGTGCGCCGCAGCGGGATCTCCGGGATGCGCGCCGCCAGCGCTCCGGCCACGAGGGCGAGGAACGCGGCCATCCAGTAGATCCGCTGGGAGGCGCGGGCGAAGGCCCGCCGCACCCGCCCAGCCGATTCCAGGGCCATGGCGCGGCCCTCCGCGCGCAGCGCGGCCGCCCGGTCCGCCCGATCCGCCTCCCGCGCCCGCTCCTCGAAGGCCGCGAGAATCGCCTCCGGCAGGCCGGCTCCTCCCCTCGACGCATAGGCGTGCGCGCTCACTCTCTCGCGGGTCCGATCGCGCAATTCCGCGTCCAGCGTGGCGAACGTGGTCGCCAGCGTGAAGGTCAGCACCGCGCCCATGGCCGCCGCGCCCATGGTCGCTCCGGTCTGGCGGAAAAACTGGGAAGCGCTGGTCGCCTGACCGACGAAGCGCACGTCGGTGGCGTTCTGGATGGCCAAGGTGAAGAGGGGCATTCCGGGCCCGGCGCCCAGGCCGCAGAGCGCCGCGTAGAAGTGGATTCGCCAGTACGCCGTGGCGGGATCCATGCGCGCCAGCAACGCCGCGCCCAGGAAAAACACCGCGGTGCCGACGACGATCTGGTGCCGGTAGCCGATGCGGTTGGCCACCTGCCCCGCAAAGGTGGCCGAGGCCACGATTCCGAGCGAGAACGGGATCAGCGCCAGCCCCGCCCGGGTGGCGGAAACCCCTTGCGTCGAGACGAGGAAGAGCGGGATGAAGATGTTGACCGAGATGAAGGCGGCGCCGAAGAAGAAGGTGGCTAGGGTGGCCCGCCGGAAGACCGGTTCGGAGAAGAGGCGGGGTTCGAGAATCGGCCCCTCCACGGCGCGCGACCGACGCACGAACGCCACGAGCAGAATCGCGGCCAGCGCCAGCAGGCCGGGCGTCGCCCACAACTGCCATTCCCCGGCCGGGGCCGCGCCTCCTGCGTTCGCCCCGGGTGTCGGCGCCAGCCAGGGAAGCCAGGGGCTGGCCCGTTTGTCGATCTGGAGTCCGAGGACCAGCGGCACCAGCCCCCCGACCAGCAACGCCGCTCCGGCGAAGTCGGGGCGCGCCGCCCCCAGGGGCGCCTCCAGCAGCGGCATCCGGCGCAGGATGTGCCACAGGGCGATCCCGCCCAAGGGCATGTTGACCAGGAAAACCCAGCGCCACCCGGCGATTCCGGGCGCCCAACCTCCCGCATGGTCGGTGATCAGACCGCCCAGCAACGGGCCCAGCACGGAGGAGATGCCGAAGACCGCGCCCACGTATCCTTGGTATTTGCCGCGCTCCGCCGGGGTGAAGAGATCCGCGATGACGATGAAGGTCATGGCGAAGATGCCGCCCGCGCCCATCCCCTGAACGCCCCGGGAGACGACGAGCTGGCTCATGCCGTCGCCGAGCAGCGGGAGCGGCCCCGCGATTCCCGCCAAGCCGCAGGCGACCGAACCGCCCAGGAAGAGCCCCACGGCCGCCAGCGTCACATGTCTGCGCGCGTAGGTGTCGGCCAACTTGCCGTAGACCAGCGCCAGCGAGGTCGATGCCAGGAGGTACGTGGTCGTGATCCAGGTGTAACGCTCCACCCCGGCCAAGTCCTCCACGATCCGGGGCAGCGCCGTGGCCACGATGGTCTGGTCCAGGGCGGCGAGCAGAAGGGTGAGCAGGATGGCCAGGTAGACGGTCATCCTGCCGCCGCGCGAGGTTCTTCCCTCCCGGGGTCCGACTTCGTCCCCCCTCGGCGCGGCCGATCTCATCGGGCCGGATTGGGGAGGGACATCGCGGAGGCCGGTGTTCGCTTGCCCGAGAGGCGGAAGTTAGGGTAGGGAGATCGGCTCAAAGTGAGCCCGCCGCGTGCGCGCGGCCAGAGCGTCCCCGGCGCGTCGCCGCAACGTTCGAAGGATCCGCCATGACTCCCCACCGAAGAGAGTTCCTGAAGATGTCCGCGGCGGCGGGCGTTGCGCTGGGACTGGGAGGCGCTCCCGCGGCCGGTTTCCCGCGTTCCGGTCCGGGCCGCGTTCCGTCTCCCGCGCAGGAAGCGCCCCGCGCGTTGCGCATTCTGATTCTCGGGGGCACCGGCTTCATCGGCCCTTTTCAGGTACGCTACGCGCTCTCGCGCGGGCATTCGGTTACGCTGTTCAACCGTGGACGTTCCAATCCCGGCATGTTCTCCGAGGTGGAGACCCTGATCGGGGACCGCAACGGCCAGCTGGACGCGCTCGGGGGCCGCGCTTGGGACGTGGCGATCGACAACTCGCGCGCCAACCCCGACTGGGTGCGCCTCTCCGCCGAATTCCTGCGCGGCTCGGTGGAGCGCTACTTCTACGTTTCCTCCCGTTCGGCGTACGCGGATCTGAGCCGGGTGCCGATGACCTCCGACGCCCCGACCTTCACCTACGAGACCGCAGGCGTCGAGCCCGGATCGGACGACCTCCCCTACGGCCTCGCCAAAGCGCTCTCGGAGCGGGAAGCGCAGCGGGTCTTCGGGGACCGCGCGAACATCGTCCGTCCCGGGCTCATCGTCGGCCCTCGGGACGAAACCGACCGTTTCACCTACTGGCCGGTGCGCATCCACCGCGGCGGCGAGGTGCTGGCTCCGGGCGACGGCACCGACACCGTGCAGATCATCGACGTGCGCGATCTGACCGAGTGGATGGTCCGCATGGCGGAAACCGGCCGCACCGGGGTTTACAACGGCATCGGCCCGGCCACGCCTCGCCCCATGACCGAGCTTCTCTACGGCATCCGCGCGGTGACCACCGCGGAGGCTTCCTTCACTTGGGTCGACGCCGATTTCCTGATCGAGCGGGGGATGCGTCCCTACCGCGAGATGCCGGTGTGGCGGCCGCCGACCCCCGGATTCGAGGGGTTCGCGCGGTTCGATCTGACGCCCGAAGTGGAGGCCGGGCTCACCTTCCGCCCGCTTGCGGACACGGCGCGGGACACGCTCGAATACCACTTCTCTCGTCCCCCCGAGCGCCAAGCCGATCTGCGCGCCGGCGCCACGCCGGACCGGGAAGCCGAGGTGCTGGCGGCTTGGCGCCGGAGCGGACGCGCCGCCCGGTAGAGGACGGCCGAATCCGACGCCCGGCGCGGTTCCCGCCCGAGTCTCCCGGATCAGGCCTCCGCGTCCTCCGGGCCGGAATCCCGCGCCAGCTGCCGGAGCAACAGCAGCAACGCGCCGATCGTCAGGAAGGCCGCGCCCGCCATGGCGGGGATGGAGACGAAGCCGAAGACCGCCACGTAGCGTCCCGAACAGGGCACCCCGCCTTCGCAGGGCACCAAGTCCAGCGTCGGCTGGAACTGGAGCGCGACATGGTAGGCGGCGACGGCCAAGCCGACTGCGGGCAGCGGCAGGGCGAGGCGCCAGATCCCCGCATGCGCGCGCGCCAACCCCACCCCCAGCACCGCCACCAGCGGGTACATGGCGAACCTCTGGTACCAGCAGAAGCGGCACGGCGGGAAGCCGACGATCTCGGAGAAGTAGAGGCTGCCGACCGTCGCGGCGAGGGCGATGCCCCAGGCCCAGCCGACGACGTGGCGTTCGTAGCCCGCCAGCGTCCGGCGCAACCACGTCCTGCCCGTCGGCACGACCAACCCGACCACAAGCGCCAGGGCGGCGGCGGCGGCGGCGAGGGCGGCCCCGCCGAGCGTTTGAACGATCACGGGATAGAGGGTCATCCGATGCTCGTTGCCGACAGGCGATGAGGTGTGCGTTCCGAACTCCGTATGGGCTCGGCGTCCATCGACCCTAGCGCGTCCCGGAAGCGAAGGCTATCCTTCCGATTGCGTTGGGAGCTCGGGGAGGAACCGGACGGACGGCACGATTTCCGGGTTCTGCGATGTCGCTTCCCCGGCATTCGGCGTGACGTCGCTTCCCCGGTATTCAGCAGCGTGAGGCCAGCATGAACTCTCTTCCCGCCGCGCTCGCCACGTTCGGGTTGCTTCTCGTCCTGGCGGATCGGCCCGCCGATTCCGCTCCCGGCGCACCCCGCGCGCCGGCGGGCGCGTCGGCTTCCGGGAGCGTGGAGACCGCGGGATCGGACCGCGCCGCGTCGCTCACCGGCGTCGTCCGCACCTACTGCCAAGTCTGCCACAACGACGCCCTCATGACCGGCAACCTCTCGTTGCAGGACTTCGCGGTGGAGTCGGCTCCGGAGATGGCGGAAACCGCGGAACGGATGATCCGCAAGTTGCGCGCCGGCATGATGCCTCCGCGCGGGTTCCCGCGGCCTGCCGACGACACGCTCGAGGTTCTGGCGAAGGAACTGGAAACCCGCGTGGACGCGGCCTGGGAGCGGAACCCGAACCCCGGATTCCGCACCTTCCAGCGACTCAACCGCGCCGAGTTCGCCAGCGCCGTCGAGGACCTGCTCGGGCTCCGGATCGACGTCGAGGAGTTCCTTCCCCTCGACACCCGCAGCGCCAACTTCGACAACATCGCCGACGTGCAGGCTCCCTCCGCCACTCTGATGGAGGGATACCTGCGGGCGGCCAACCACATCAGCCGGATGGCGGTGGGCGACCCCGACGCGGAGCCGAATTCGACCCGTTACAGGTTGCCCCGCACCACCTCCCAGAAGGATCGCGTCGAGGGAGCCCCCTTCGGCACCCGCGGAGGCGTCTCGGTGATCCACAACTTTCCGGCCGACGGCAAGTACGTCTTCCACATAGAGCCCTATCCGGCGGTGGAAGGCGAGGTTTTCGGGCGCACCTTCGGCAACGAGCAGATGGAGGTGTCGATCGACGGCCAGCGGGTCGCGCTGGTGACGATCGACCGCTGGATGTCGGAGTCGGAGCCGACCGGCCTGAACGTTCTCACCGATTCCATCTACGTGCGCGCGGGCCCGCGCCGCGTGACCGCCGCCTTCCTGAAGCGGTTCGAGGGCGAGCCGGACGACCTGATCCGTCCCATCGACCACACCTTGGCGGACGGCCAGATCGGCATCGGCTACGGCGTGACCACCCTGCCCCACCTGCAGCGGCTCTCCGTTCTGGGCCCCTACGAGGTGACCGGCGTGTCCGACACTCCCACGCGGCAGCTGGTCTTCACCTGCCGCCCGACCTCGCCCGAGGAAGCTCAACCTTGCGCGCGCGACATCGTGTCCCGTCTCGCCACTCGGGCCTACCGGCGCCCGCTCGACGACGCCGACGTGGAAAGTCTGATGGCGTTCTACGACCAGGGCGAGCGGGATCGCGGATTCGAGGGCGGGGTGCAGCTGGCGTTGCAGGCGATTCTCTCCAGCCCCCATTTCCTCTTCCGCATGGAGCGCGCGCCCGGCGCCACCGCGGGCGTCCCCTACGAGATCGCCGACGCCGACTTGGCCTCGCGCCTCTCGTTCTTCCTGTGGGGCGCCCCGCCGGACCGGCAGCTCGTCGCCGCCGCCGCCCGGGGCGAACTCTCCGACGACGACGGGCTGATGCGGCAAGCGCGGCGCATGCTCGCCGACGTCCGCGCCGCGGAAGGGCTCGCCCGCCGCTTCGGCGCCCAGTGGCTGAGGCTTCAGGACTTGGAGAAGATCGATCCGGACGCTCTCTCCTACCCGTACTTCGACGGCACGCTCGCCGACGCCATGCGCCGCGAGACCGAACTGCTGTTCGCGAACATGGCCGTCGAGGACCGCCCGGTCAGCGAACTGCTGACCGCAGACTACACGTTCGTCAACGAACGGCTGGCCCGCCACTACGGCATCCCGGGCGTGACCGGGCCGGAGTTCCGCAGGGTGCGCTACCCCGACGAGAACCGGCGCGGCATCCTCGGTCACGGTAGCGTGCTGACCATGACCTCGCACGCCGACCGCACTTCCCCGGTGTTGCGCGGCAAGTGGGTGCTGGAAGTTCTTCTAGGCACCCCGCCCCCGCCCCCGCCCCCCGACGTGCCCGCTTTCGAGGAAACCGAGGGCGCCGACGACGGCCGCTTCCTCACCGTGCGCGAGCGCATGGAGCAGCACCGCGCCAATCCGGTGTGCATGTCCTGCCACCAGGTGATCGACCCGGTGGGGCTGGCGCTCGAGAACTTCGACGTGACCGGCGCTTGGCGGATCCGCGACGAGGGCAACCCGGTGGATCCGGTGGGCGAGCTCTACGACGGCACCATGCTCGCCGGCCCGGCCGATCTGCGCAACGCCCTGCTGAAGCGGCCGCAGGTGCTCTATCGCATCTTCACCGAAAATCTGATGGCGTACGGCCTCGGCCGACGGGTGGAGTACTACGACATGCCGACCGTGCGCAGGATCGTGCAGGCGGCGGCGGACAACGACTACAGGTTCTCCTCGTTCGTCTTGGGCGTCGTGAAGAGCCCCGCCTTCCGCTCGTCGCTGGTGGCGCCGGAGGCCGTCGCCTCTCCGGCCGGAAGCTGACCGCGCCCGGACCGGGATTCCCTGCGGGCGAACCTCCTCGAACGAATCGAATCCCCCGAGCACCGCACGAGTCGGTGCACTTCGCAGAATCGCACTTCGACGGAGTCTGAAACGATGAACTTCATCACCGGAAAGAGCATCTCCAGGCGCACGATGTTGCGGAGCATGAGCGGCGCCGTCGGGTTGCCGCTGCTCGACGCCATGGTTCCCGCGGGGAAGCTGTGGTCGGCGACCGAAGCGGGACGGGCCGCCAACGACACCCGCTTGGTCTTCATCGAGCAGGTGCACGGAGCGGCCGGCTGCAACGAGTGGGGCGCTTCCCGGAACCTCTGGGCCCCCGCGGCGGAGGGGAAGGACTTCGATCTCTCCCCCACCAGCCTCCGCTCGCTCGAGCCCTTCCGCAAGCACCTCACGATCGTGACCAACACCGACTCGCGCATGGCGGACGCGTTCTCGCCCGAGGAGATCGGCGGCGATCACTTCCGCACGACGGCGGTGTTCCTCACGCAGTCGCACCCGAAGCAGACTCAGGGTTCGGACCTGCACATCGGGACATCCATGGACCAACTCTTCGTCCAGCGCCACGGACGAGAGACTCCGATTCCCTCCATGCAGCTCACGATCGAGAACGTGGACCAGGCCGGCGGTTGCGCCTACGGCTACGCTTGCGCCTACACGGACACGGTCAGCTGGGCGTCTCCCAGCGAGCCGTTGCCGATGATCCGAGATCCGCGCGCGGTCTTTCAGCAACTCTTCGGAGCCGGCGGAACCCCGGAGCAGAGGGCCCGGCGCCTGCGCACGGACCGCAGCATCCTCGACTGGATGCTGGAGGAGATCGCCAGCTTGAAGCGGGATCTGGGGCCCGCCGACCAACACCGCGTCGCCCGCTACGTCGACAACATTCGGGAGTTGGAGCAGCGCATCGTCCGGATCGAGAAGCAGAACGCGAGCGGCGAGGAGCGGGAGATCCCCGAAGCCCCCGTGGGCGTGCCGGACGATTTCCGCGAGCACATGGAGGTGATGTTCGACCTGCAACTGCTGGCCTTCACCTCCGACACCACCCGGGTGTTCTCCTTCAAGCTGGGACGGGACGCGTCTCCGCGAACCTATCCGGAGAGCGGGTCCACGACCCCCTTCCACGCGGCCAGCCACCACGGGGGACGCGAGGAGCGCATCCTCGACTTCGCGCAGATCAACACTTATCACGTCGGCATGCTTCCCTACTTCTTGGAGAAGCTGCAGGCGACGAACGACGGAGACGCGACCCTTCTGGACAAGACCATGGTCATGTACGGCTCGGCGATGGCCGATCCAAACATCCACAACCATGCCCGCTGCCCGCTTTTCATGGTCGGCGGCATGAACGGACTGCTCGAGGGCGAGCGGCACGTGGTGGCGCCTCCGGGAACCCCGATGGCCAACGTCATGCTCGACCTGTTGCACCGGCTCGGCTTGAACGACCTCGAGTCGTTCGGCAACAGCACCGGCACCTTCGCGGTGTAGGCAGGCGCAGACACCTCGGACTCGGGACTCGGGAGACGGGAGAACGGCCACAACCATGACGGCGGCGGCGGAAGGATCTTCGGCGTCGGCCGCCGCGAGGAGTGGGAGATGACGACACGGAAGCGGACGTTCGCACCTTTCATGAAGCGCACCCTGACGATCGGCGCGCTGTTGCTGATCGCGGCCACGCCCGACGATTCGCCCGTGGCCGACGCGGCCCAGCGGGGCGAGGCCGAGGAGATCCGCGCCCTGCTGAGGCAAGGCGCGGACCCCAGCGCGGCGCAACCCGACGGCATGACCGCGTTGCACTGGGCGGCGCTGAACGACCAGCCGGACATCGCCGAGACGCTCATCTTCGCCGGAGCCACCCTTCAACCGACCACCCGCGTGGGCGGCTACACGCCCCTTCACCTAGCCAGCCGGGCCGGCAACGTCGAAGTGGCCGCAGCGCTTCTGAACGCGGGCGCCGATCCCGACATGCTGACCGCCACCGGAGCCGCCTCCCTGCACTTCGCCGCGGAGGCGGACGCGGCCGGGGTGGTGGCCGCGTTGGTCGGGCACGGGGCGGACGCGAACGTGCGGGACGGCTACTCCGGCCGGACGCCGTCGATGTTCGCCGCCGCGCGCAACTCCACCGCAGCGCTTCGGGCGCTTCTGGACGCGGGCGCCGATCCCGATTTGGTCAGCGACACGCGCGACTACGCCGAGATCGAGGCCGCGGACCGCGAGGAACGCACCCGCCGCCAGCGCGTCCGCGAGGCGGAAAAGGAGCCGGAACCCGAGGAGGAGCCGGGCGCGCAACGGCCCGGCCAGGGACGCGGCGGTCCGCCGGGGTCGGGCGCCGACACCCGGGACAACGAACCCGAATTGCCTCCGGGCGCCCCCAAGGCGCTTTCCTCCATCGAGCAAATCGGGGTTCAGGGCGGATTCTCTCCCCTGCACTACGCCGCCCGCAACGGGCACGCGGAGGCGGTCCGGGTTCTGATCGACGAGGGTGCGGACATCGATCTGCGCAGCGGAGACCGGTCGTCGCCCCTGCTGGTCGCGACGATCAACGGCAACTACGACTTGGCGCGGACGTTGCTGGAGGCCGGGGCCGATCCGAACTTGGCGAGCGACGACGGCGTGGGACCGCTTTTCGCTACGCTCAACATTGAGTGGTCGTTGCGCACTTGGTACCCGCAACCCCAAGCGTTCCGCCAGCAGGAGACGACCTACCTCGAGCTCATGGAGCTCTTGCTCGACGCGGGCGCCGACCCCGACGCCCGCACCACGACCCACGTCTGGTACGCCGCTTACAACGCCGGCCGCATGGGCGTGGACATGGCGGGCGCGACGGCGTTCTGGCGCGCCGCCTACGCCGCCGACGTGGAGGCCATGAAGTTGTTGCTCGACAGCGGCGCCGATCCGAACATCTGGACGTACAACATCGTCAACCCCCGGCGCTTCAATTTCCCGGGCGCGTCCCGGGAACCGGAGGAAAATCCGTCGGGGCTCGAGCCCGTGCCCCACGGCGGGCCCGGCGTCCACCCGCTGCACGCGGCCACGGGCGTCGGCTTCGGCACTTCGCGGGTGGCGCAAACGCATCGGCACGTGCCCGACGGCTGGTTGTCGGCCGCGCGCTTCCTGGTCGACGAGATCGGCGTCGATCCCAACATCCGCGACAAGGACGGCTTCGCCCCCATCCACCACGCGGCGGCCCGGGGCGACAACGAAACCATCCTCTTTCTCTTCGAGCGAGGTGCGGACGTGACCTTGCTCAGCCGACGCGGACACACCGTCGCCGACATGGCCAACAGCCCGGAACAGCGGGCCCAACCGCATCCGACGACGGTCGCCCTGCTGGAAAAGCTGGGTTCGAAGAACAACCACAACTGCAGGTCCTGTCGCTGAACCTCACTTCGGCGACCCCGCCCTGAGCGCCGAATCTCTCGCTCCTTCTGGTGCCAGAGGTCTTGGTGCGAAAGGTTCGGCGCCGGAGGTGCGGGTGGGAGCGGCATCCAACCACGGAGCGCGAGAAACCGCGCCGCCCATCCTAAGTCGGGGGGCGCGGCTCGTCGGGAGCGTCCGGCCACGGAGCATGGAATGAAAGGTTACGCGTTGACGGCGATAACGATCGGACTGATCGGTCTCCCGGCGAGAGGCGCGGCCCAGGACACGGTGTGGAACCGCTATACCTTGGAGGATCTCGGCGGCGTCTTCGTAAGCGCCCGGACGGGATCCGTGTGCGCCGGCGCGGGCGTCACCGGCGAGTCGGTGCGGGTCCAGGCCGAGGAGACCTTGGCGGCGGCGGATGTGGAACTGCTGACACAGGGGGAGATGCTCCGCAACCCCGGCTTGCCCGAGCTCCGCATCGTTCTGGAGTGTGCGCTCGGCGACGGCGCGACGGTTTCGGGCGCGCTGGCCTACTCGGTGGCGGTGCGCGTCCACCAGTCGACCCAGATGACGCGCGACAACCAGATCACGTTGCCCGAGGCGGTGACTTGGTTCGCGACAGGGCTGGGCGTGGCTGCGGTTCCCGACGCTCAGGGCGCGCTCGAGACCGCCGTCGCGGCCGGGGTGGAGGAGTTCGCCACGGCCTACATCGAGGCCAACGGCGGAGGTGGCGGCGAAGCGGGCTGAAGTATGGGTTTCCGCGTGCACAACGACGCTGTGCGTTCGTCGCCCGCAGCAGAGTACGCGTCGTGCTGTTACAACTCGATCCAGGTGAACCTTCACACTTGGCGAGCTCTCAGGGTTTCACAGAAATCTGAGGGGAGGGCCTCAGATTTCCGAGGTTTCCTCGGATTTCCGAGACTTCGGGGCACGGGAGTGGATCCGCAACCTGTTTCCATATTAGGACTTGCAGAATATTGCCATTTCCGGCACGGGGTTTGCATATGAATGACGCCGTCGAGTCACGCTCACAGGGGACACGTGCTTACGACATGAGCGTCGAACACCTGTACCGGGTCCGCGGGGGCGCGGCCCGGGGGAACGCGGCCCGCGACGCCCGCGGCCCGAACCGGCCGGAGTCGCCGTCGGCGCGCGGAGGCGCGCGGGCGCGAGCCTTGCCGGAAGGCGCGCGAGTCCGTAGGCTCGCGGAGAAGCCAGCCCGCCAGCCCGCCAGCCCGCCAGCCCGCCAGCCCGCCAGCCCGCCAGCCCGCCAGCCCGCCAGCCCGCCAGCCCGCCAGCCCGCCAGCCCGGTTCAGTAAGGCAGTCCTTTCTCAAGACCCTCTCCGCGCTCTTTCGCGGGGCCGCAGGACTTCTTCTTCCGGATCCGGGAGTTTCCGGCTGCGCCTTCGCCTGCGAAGGCGGGCCGCAACCCGTCGTATCGGTGCGCCCGTTCGGCGCGCGCCGCCGCACGGCGCCACGTCCTCCGTCGCGGATTCCTCGCGAGCCGCCGCCCGGCGCGTCGGCGGAGTTTCCGCGTCCACTGGGGTTTTCGACAACACCGCGCGTGCGCCTAGGCGCACGCCGCGCAACGCTTTCGGGCGTCGGTCGGCGCATGTCCCTGGGGGGCGGCCGTCGCAGGGTGCGGCGGCGCTGCGACCCTCCGATTCACCCTTCGCAAGGGAAGGTACCATGAACAGACTCAAGCTCTTGACCACGGCAACGCTGGCGTCGCTCGTCTTCGCGGCGTGCGACGAGGGTTCCCCGCCGCCGGTGGATCCGCCGCCCCCGCCGACGCCGGTGGGCACGATCTCGGGCACGGTGACGATCGAGGGGACGGCGGTCGCGGGGGTGTCGGCGACGCTGTCGTCGGGCGCGAGCGCGACGACGGGGGCGGGCGGCGACTTTTCGTTCGCGGGCGTCGAGGCCGGAACGTACACGGTGACGATCTCGGGCTACCCGGAGGACGCGACGTTCGCGCAGGCGACGCAGTCGGCGACGATCGCGACGGACGGGGAGAACGTGCGGTTGAGCTTCGCGGGGGAGTACGTGCGTTCGTCGGCGGTGGTGGGAGCGGTGGTGGCGGCGGACGCGGCGATGAGCGGAGGGGACGGGCAACCGGAGACGCTGTCGGGGGTGACGGTGACGTTGGGCGGGGAGCACGCGATGGGCGAGACGGTGCGGACGGGTATGGACGGCGGGTTCGCGTTCACGGGGCTTCGGGCGGGGACGTACACGGTGGAGATTTCGGGCTACCCGGAGGACGTGACGTTCGAGACGAAGGCGATGGAGGTGGAGGTGGATGCGGGCGAGGTCGGGAACGCGGACTTCACGGGCCACTACGTGCGCACGTCGGCGGTGGAGGGTCGTGTGGCGATCGAGGGCGAGGGGTTGGCGGGGGTGACGGTGACGCTGTCGGGCGGTCCTGCGGAGGAGAGCCGCAGGGCGACGACGGACGCGGACGGGATGTACCGGTTCGGGCATCTGCGCGCGGGCGACTACGAGGTGAGCATCGCGGGCGGGTACGAAGCGGAGGACTACGAGTTCGCGTCGACGTCTCGGGAGGTGAGCGTGGAGATGGGGGAGACGGCGACGGTGTCGTTCGCGGGGGTGTTGCTGCGGACGTCGGGGATCAGCGGTCGGGTGAGCGTGGAGGGGATGGGATTGAGCGGGGTCGAGGTGACGCTGTCGGGGGCGGACGAGGAGCGAACGGAGACGACGGACGCGAGCGGACAGTACGCGTTCACGGGGTTGGCGGCGGGGGACTACGCGGTGTCGATCGGGGTGGAGGGCGAGGCGTACGTGTTCGGGACGACGAGCATGGACGTGACGGTTGCGGACGACGAGTCGAAGATCGTGAACTTCGAGGGGGAGCACGCGACGACGGCGAGCGTGTCGGGGATGGCGTACGTGGACGAGGGGACGAAGAACGACATGTTCGACGAGGGGGAGCATGCGCTGATGCGAGCGGGGATCCCGGTGGCGCTGGTGGGCCCTGGGGTGAACGAGCAGCGCTTGGGCGCGACGGACGAGGAGGGCGGGTTCTCGTTCGAGGGTCTGAAGGCGGGCTCGTACCAGCTGGTGGTGCTGATCGACGCGGATGCGTCGGCGATGCTGGCGAAGCACGACGTGGCGTACGGGGGTCCGTCGACGGGCTACGTGGTGGAGTTGGGAGTCGGGGAGGCGGCGACGCGGTCGTTGCCGTTCGACATAACGCACACGACGGTGGACTTCGAGGTGAAGTTGAAGAGCGGGGAGGCGACGGGGGACGCGTTGCCGGACGCGAAGGTGAGCCTGTACGCGGACATGGGCGGGGAGAACATGTCGGGGAGCGGCGTGACGGACGACGAGGGCATGGCGTCGATCCGTGTGGCGCGCGCGGGCACGACGGGCCACACGGTGTACGCGACGGTCGTTGCGGACGGCTACAGCGTGGACATGGGAGCGGGCAAGCAGGCGGTGAAGTGGGATCCTCAGGAGTGGAGGGTGTCGGCGGAAAACACGGCCGACGTGGTGAACATGAAGGTGGACGTGTCGGTGAGCGGGAAGACGGTGAAGACGGAGTTGGGCGGGGGCATGGCGTTGGGCGGCTGGGCGATCGGCGTGACGTCGGGGGAGGAGACGGTGGAGGGCGCGCCGAAGAAGCTGGACGACGAGGGCATGGCGAAGCTGGAGACGACGGCGGAGTCGGTGCCGACGACCTACGCGTTCATGCTGGCGAAGGACCAGGAGGACGAGTTGGACGGTGGGGAGAAGTACGAGTCGGAGGCTGTGGAGTACACGCACACGGGTCTGAAGCTGGCGGGCGAGACGATGGAAGCGGGGATGCTCGAGGCGAGCTACGCGACGCAGACGTTGAAGGTGTACGTGCACCACGAGCGGGATCAGGTGGAGGGGTACACGGGGAACGTGCTGGGCGGGGACGAGCGGGCGAAGACGGGGTACGTGGACGTGTCGCTGCGCTACATGAGCGGGACGGGCCGGTCGCGCTCGTTCACGAAGGAGGAGTGGGATTCGAAGCACATGAGCGAGAAGGACGGGGTGACGACCTTCCTGCACGTGCCGACGGACTACGACGTGGTGGTTCGCGCGAACGAGAGCGCGGCGGGTACGACGGCGGGGATCATGCTGCTGGAACCTGACGAGCTCGAGGCGTACCGGGACGCGGAGGCGAACGGGCTGATGGGCGGAGCGTTCGGGTCGGAGGGCGGATTCGGGCACACGGTTTCGCTGTGTCCGTTGCAGGAGACGCTTCCGCAGGACCACGACGAGTGCGCGTCGTTCGCGTACGTGACGACGCATTCGGTGAAGGGCGAGGTGTGGCGCAAGAGCGTGACGGCGGCGAGTTCGGGGGACGGGTTCTCGACGGACACGATGAACCGGAAGAACCCGGGGGTGACGGTGGACCTGACGCCGGTCGAGGGGAAGAACCTGGCGGGCGAGGCGGAGACGTTCGCGGCGCTGGCGAAGGACGTGACGACGACGACGACGGTGGACGAGACGTACCAGTTCGATTTCGGGAAGCTGGCGGCGGGCGCGTACGAAGCGAAGGCGTCGGCGGGCTGGCGGGTGCGCAAGAAGGGGGGCATGGAGCTGGGCACTGCGTTGAGCCCGCTGGGCGGGGCGGTGGAGCTGGAGGTGACGCCGTCGACGGGTACGGTGTACGGGCGGGTGAAGGGGAGCGACGGGTTCCCGATCGACAGCGCGACGGTGACGGCGAACGGGAAGACGGCGATGACGGACCTGTACGGACGCTACGTGATCGCGGGGGTGTCCTCGGCGTCGCGGAGCGCGATGACGAACAAGTTCTTCGTGAAGGCGACGAAGGGCGCGACGACGACGAAGGACTCGGTGCGGGCGTTCATGGCGAACGGACTGGAGATGGTGGACATCGCGTTCGGGGGCACGGCCTCGAAGGCGACGGTGAGCGGTAAGGTGACGGCGTCGGGGAGCGGCGCGGCGATTGCGGGCGCGGAGATCCAGGTGAGGTACGCCGACGACACGACGAAGTGGGTGGCGCCGGAGAACAAGGCGTCGAACGGGAAGCTGGTGACGGGCGCGGACGGGAGCTACATGGCGGAGGTGAAGGGCCAGGACGTGGGCGGGACGGCGATGGTGCGCGTTATGAAGAAGGGCATGAGCTTCGCGCCGGAGTCGATCACGGTGCCGGCGCACACGGGCGCGGCGATTTCGGGGATCAACTTCACGGGCTTCGTGAACGCGACGATCACCGGCCGGGTGAAGGATGCCAACGTAGGGTTCGGCGGTCCGCTGTCGGGCGTCAAGATCACGGTGACGAAGGCGGGCGAATCGACCGCGACGGACTCGACGACGACCGGAGAGACGGGAGTGTTCACGTTCAACGTGCCGTTCGGCGCCTACGACGTCGCGGCGTCGAAGGACATGTGGGGCTTCGTGTATCCGAGCGGAAGCCAGCGCGTGTCGGTGGCGCCCGGAGAGAGCAAGGACTACGGAACGATCGACGCGCGCACCTGGGTGCTACGGAACGTGAGTGCGGAGCGCGGCCCGGCGTGGTTGGACAGCGTCCCCAAAACGAACGAGGTCATAGTCGCCGTCCACAAGGACAGCGCGATGGTCATCTTCAGGTACACCAACTACGATGCCGAGGACGGCATCACCGACGCGCAACGCGGGTTGCCTGCGACGAACAGCGGCCTTCCGGAATACAATTATTGGTATCGGGACACGGACGGGATGTGGCGGTTCATGTACCATTGGAAGGAGCTCCCCGGCGAATCCGATGACGTGTGGAACAAAGGAGTCGTCTTGCGCGCCTGCACGGACCCGGGCGTTTCCGCCCAGCTTTGCGCGGCCGGACGCAGGGTCCCCGACGACACGTTCACCGTTCGGATCGAGTCGAGATCGACGAACGCCAGCAGTGTGTTGCAGGCCGCGGACACAGTCTATCGGAAGGTGTCGGCGCTCGATCCGGTGGCGAAGTCGATCAAGGCGCGTCGCAGCGCGGACAACGACACGATAAAGCTCGACTGGGTGGCGACGACGAACGAGAGGTCGCATCAGCGGATCGTCATGCAGTTGGCCGTGGCGGGCCAAGGCGGCGCGAAGCTGACGCTGTACCACCAGACTTCGGGCACGGACGCCTGGGAGGAGAGACAGCTGCTGATAGAGGGCGTCAAGGAGGCCACGAGCTACGCCCAATTCCGAACGGCGGGCGGCAGCGCGGTGAGTCTCACGGCGGCGGATCTCCAGGGGGAGATCGTCATGTGGATCGAAGCCAGACAGAGCGGCGGCGAGACCCCGTGGAAGATGGGTCCCAAGGTCACGATTGCGGCCGTGAGCTCGGGGAGCGGATAGGGTAGACCGCTCCGGCTCCGTCGACCGGCAGTCGCCCGGTCGGCGGGGTCGCGGGCCCCTCCGAACGTCGGCCCCCCGTCCGGGATCCTTCCGGGCGGGGGGCCGACGCGTTGCGTCGGTGGGCGGCATCGCACAAAAGCGGATGATCGCTCGGCATTTTGCGTGCCGCAGAGGGGCGAAGATCGAGCAGTTCACCGAACTGCTACAACGCGGGCGCGAAGCCGTTCAAGTGGATCGCTACGGCCGACTCGATCCGCGGGAAGATCGAACGACTTTGCAGTGCTATTCGCGGGCAGAGCCCTGACCTAACCCTAGCCCGTGAAATCGGGGGCAGTTCCGGATGACCCGTGTTAGGATGCTCTCCGTGGCGCGCGCCGTCGAATGGCGTTCACGCGCGCAGTGCCCGCGCAATTTCCCCGCGCACCCAAGCGTTTTCCTCGACCTCCGCGCGTGCCCTCAACGCGGCGGCTCCAGCAACGGATTCCGGGATTCGCCCGAGCCCCCATGCGGCGTGACCGCGCACCAGGGGCGCCTTGTCCCCGAGTTGTTACCGGGCGTCAGGAATTGCACACTTCTGGGCGTGAAAAGTGCACACTTTTGGCAGCGAGTTTGAAACTGACGCCGGTTCCCCTCGGGTGGTCTGACCCAACTTTTGGCTGACCCAAGTGTCCTGAAAACGATTTGTCATTTGTGCACACCTGGAGTCTGACGCGTTTTCGGGGCCTGCGGCTGGCGGCGGGCGTCGGCGCTGGGACCTCGAGGGGGGTGTCTTGGAGCGAACTCGCCGGTTACGCGTTCCCGGTCCACTTCAACCGGGGAGGCGCAATGATCGACAAAGGCAGGAAGACTCGAGCGAAGAGGCTCTTGGCGAACGGGGTGTCCAAGAGGGCGACGGCGGCTGCAGTGGGGGTCGCGCGGCGCACGCTGTACAACTGGATCGCCCGCGACTGGGCGGGGGCGAAGCGCGCGCCGGCGCGGAAGTCGAGGCTGGACGGCTACAAGCCGTTCATCGACGCGCGCTTGGCCGCGTATCCGAAGTTGAGCGCGGCGCGGCTGTACGAGTCGGTGCGGAGGTCGGGGTTCGAGGGCAGCTACAGCGTCGTCGCGCGGTACGTGCGGGGAGTGCGTCCCCGCCCGGAGCCGGAGCCGGAGCCGGTGCAGCGGTTCGAGACGGAGCCTGGGCGGCAGGGGCAGGTGGACTTCGCCGAGTTCAAGTTCCCGTGGGGCGACCGCTACGCGCTGGCGGTGGTTCTGGGCTACTCGCGGTGGCTGTGGGTTCGCTTCTACGAGTGCGAGACGATGGCGGTGCTGGCGGACGGGCTCGAGCGGGCGTTCGCTACGATGGGCGGAGTGCCTGGGGAGCTGCTGTTCGACCAGATGAAGGCGGTGGTGAACTCGGACGAGCGCCCGGCGGGCGGGAAGCTGATCGAGAACGCGTCGTTCCGGGGGTTTGCCGATCACTGGGGGTTCAGGATCCGGGCGTGTCGTCCGTACCGCGCGCAGACGAAGGGGAAGGTCGAGCGGCCGATCCGGTATCTGCGGGAGAACTTCTTCTACGGTCGGGAGTTCGCGAACGACGAAGAGGTGAACGAGAGGTTGGGCGGCTGGTTGAGCGGGGTGGCGAACGTCCGGGTGCATGGGACGTTGAAGGAGAGGGTGTCGGATCGGTTCGAGCGCGAGGCGCCGTTGCTGCGATCCGGTCAGATCGCCATGACCTCCGCCTCCTTGGCCTGTGTCGGATCGGTTCGAGCGCGAGGCGCCGTTGCTGCTGCCGCTGGCGCCGCGTGGCTACCGGTTCGTGACGCCGAGGCCGATGCTGGAGGAGAGCGGGGATGCGGACGTGGCGCGGGCGGAGGCGCCTGCCGTGGACGTCGAGAAGCGTCCGCTGGCGTACTACGCGGATCGGCGGAGGGGCTCGTGAAGGGGGCGAGCCTGAGGGATCGGATCGCGGCGCAGCTGGCCGACTTGAAGATGCCGGGCGCGCTCGAGGCGCTGGACGAGGTGTTCAGGAGCGTGGACGGCGGGGGCTGCACGGCGGGCGAAGCGATCGAGCGGCTGCTCGGGGCGCAGATCGAGCTGCGCAACGGTCGGCGGCTGTCGGCGGCGATGCGGTCGAGTCGGCTGCCCGGACTGAAGACGCTGGCGGAGTTCGACTTCGCGTTTCAGCCGTCGATCGATCATCAGCAGGTCGAGTCGCTGCACGAGCTGCACTTCCTCGAGCGCAAGGAGAACGTGGTGATCCTGGGTCCGCCGGGAGTGGGGAAGACGCACATCGCGATCAGCCTGGCGGTGGCGGCGGCTGAAGCGGGGCGGCGGATCTACTTCGGGACGCTGGCGGCGCTGATCGAGTCGCTCGAGGAGGCGCACGCGGCGGGGAGGCTGAAGCGGCGGCTGAAGACGTTGATGCACCCGGCGCTGCTGGTGGTGGACGAGATCGGGTACCTGCCGGTGACGTCGAACGGGGCGCGGCTGTTCTTCCAGCTGATCAACGGGCGCTACGGTCGGGCGTCGACGGTGTTGACGTCGAACAAGCCGTACCAGCAGTGGGGCGAAGTGCTGCACGACGAGGTGATGGCGGCGGCGCTGTTGGATCGGCTGCTGCACCGGAGCCACACGATCAACATCCGGGGCAACTCGTACAGGATGCGGCGCCACAAGGAGATCTCGAGGGCGATCCATCCGGCGGCGCGGGACGCTCGGGACGACACGCACACGGACGCGCGGAGAGGAGGAGGCGGGTCATGACGAACGTTGGAGAGAAGGAGGCGGGCCCGGGTCGGAGGAACGGCGCGCGCGATAGTCGGAGGCGCAGCGTGCTACGCCGGCGCTTCGGCGTTCGGCGAGGGGCGGGCTCGCCCTCGACGCTCGCTTGTGGGCGGCTCTTCGCCGAGGAGCGGACGGCCTGCTGATGGCGGCGCTGGGGAGCGGGACCGTCGGCGCCTTCGGCCAGGGGATCCAAGCGCACTGCGCCTCGGGCCATCGGAAGGGTGTGCGGACGGCCGGGACCGGGCAGATGCGGCAGACGGAACGCTCCTGCGTCCAACACCCGACGTCGGCCCATCCCGTCTGCGCTCACGCGCCCGAGAGGACATCCTTGGAGCCGGGATCGGATCATGGCGCAGCTCGACCGCGCGATCCCGCTCCGAAAGGAGTCTTCGGACAGGCTCATGCAGCTCTGCACGCTGCCGGCCCGTCTTCCACGGCCCCTCCGTCAGCGCTGCGCCGGCCCCCTTCGCCCGGATCCGACAAGCCCGCAGCCGGGCTCCTCCGCACACCCGCCCGATCCCGCCTCTCGCCCTGGCTCCCGGCGGCCGTCTCCCGAGCTTCGGCTACCGCCGCGCTCGCCGCATCGGACGACTCCGTCGGGGTCGCCGCCCCGACGCCGTTCGTCAGCGCCCGGTACACGCGGCGGGCCACGTAGCGCTTGAGGCACCGCATCACCTCGCGCTTCGACAGCCCCTCTTCCGTGCGCCGCTCGACGTAGCGCTGCGTTCTCGGATCTTTGCGCATGCGAGTCAGCACGATCATATGCAGCGCCGCGTTCGCACTCCGGTTCCCGCCCCGATTCAGGCGATGCCGCCGCGTCTTTCCGCTCGACGCAGGGATCGGGCTGACTCCGCACATCATCGCGAAGCTTCCCTCCGAACGCATCCGATCCGGGTTCTCTCCGACCGCCACCAGCAGATCCGCAGCCGTCGCGATTCCCACGCCCTCGAGCTCGAGCAACGCCGGACCCGCACTCTCGACGATCGGCCGAATGCACTCGTCCAGTCCCGCGATCTCCTCCTTGAAGGCCAGGATCCGGCGAGCCAGGCGCTTGAGCGCGATCTTCGTCGCGACCTCCGGCTCATGCGCGCGCTCCGCTCGAGGCCTCCACGCCGCGCACTTGCGCAGGCGCTTCATGCGAGGCAGGTCGCGCAGCTCGTCGCGTAGCCGCTCAGGCGCTGAGACGATCAGGTTGTGCACCTGTTGCTGAGCCGCAATGCACCCCTTCACCGCGCTCCGGCGCGCCACGCAGAGCGTGCGCAGCGCTTCGACGGCGCCGGTGCGGTCCTTGGCCACGTGCGTTCGGTACCCGGTGCGAGCCGCCTGCGCCGCCGCGATCGCGTCCAGCGCGTCGTCCTTCCCTTGCGCCCTTCGGGCCACGCGGTCCGGACCGGTCACCTCGAGCACGGGCACGCCGGCCGCCGCCAGGCAGCGGCTCACACCTGCGCCGTACGTCCCCGTGCACTCGACGCCCACGCGCAGCAGCTCGCCGTGAGATCGAAGCCACTCGAGCAACGCCCGGTACCCGTCGCCAGTCGTCGGAAACGACTCGGTCCCGAGCTTCGCGCCGTCGACGCTCACAACTGCAACGGTGTGTTGGTCTTGGTGGGTGTCCACCCCACCGACGACCCCGTTGCCCTCCACCTGCGCACTCGCCATGCCGGCCTCCTGTTCCCATGTTGGGATGCAGCGATGGAACCGGCCTCGGCCGACATTGGACAAAGCAGCGACGGGACGCACGCGAGTGCGTCAGGCTCTTATCAGGTCACGATGTCGGTCGAGGCCGGCGCTCTTGCCGGTCCCCCCCGAGTGGCCGACAAATCGTCAAAAGGACACTTCGGTCAGCCAAATGCTGGGTCAGGCCACCGAGGGGAACCGGCGTCAGTTTCAAACTCGCTGCCAAATGACACGAGTGCCCGGATCAACGCATCGACCGCACGCGCACCGCCTCGGTTCCCGAGCCCCACGCAGACGTTGCGCAGCAATCCGTCCCGCTTTGCGCGTCTGACCGGGGATCCGCGGAACGCGCGCGCGAACGCCGCGTCGTCCATGGCGAGCAGGCGCTCGGCCAGATCCGCCAGCGGCGGACCGTCCAGCTCCGGCCGCGTCCGGTACGCCGGTTCGCTGGAGGGCGTCTGGAACTTCGCGTTCCAGGGACACGTCTCTTGGCAGATGTCGCAACCATAGACGCGGTTGCCGATGGGGGCCCTCAACGCGCGGGGGATCGGCCCCCGATGCTCGATGGTCAAGTAGGAGATGCAACGCCGGGCGTCCATGACCGGCGCCCCGTGCGCGTCCCGCCCTAGCAGCGCGCCGGTGGGGCAGGCGTCCAGACAGTTCCGGCAGGTGCCGCAACGGTCCTCGGTGAAGGGTTGGTCCTTCGGGAGATCGAGGTCGAGGAGCAGTACGCCCAGAAAGAAGTACGAGCCGCTCTCGGGGTGGATCAGCATCGTGTTCTTGCCCAGCCAACCCAGCCCCGCGCGCATCGCCAGCTCGCGCTCCAGAATCGGTCCCGTGTCCACGTAGACGCGCCCGGCGACGGGTCGGCCCGCGTCGGCCCGGATCTGCGCGAGCAGCTTCGTCAGGCGCTTTTTCACGACGTCGTGGTAGTCGTCGCCGCGTGCGTAGCGGGCGATCACCGCACGGCGCCTGTCCCGCGCGAGCCCGGACGGATCGGGCTGGTAATAGTTGTGGGTCGCCAGCACCACCGAGCGCACGTCCGCCATGGTGCGTCGGAGGTCGCCCCTGCGCGCGATGGAGTCCTCCCGCGCGAGGTAGCCCATCTCGCCGTGGGTTCCCTTCTCGATCCAGCTACGGTAGAAGTCCATGTGCTCGCTAGCGCGCGGGTCGGTGACGCGCACCCGATCAAATCCCAGGACGAGGGCGCGCGCGCGGATGCGGTCGCGCAGTTCGGCGGCGGTCACGCCTGCGGATCCGCCGGGGTCCAGCGATCCCCGTCGCGTCGCTCGTACTTTTCGAGCACCCGCTCCAAGGCGTCGTGCAGGTCGATGCCTCGTTCGTTGGAAAGCGCGATCAGGACGAAGAGGATGTCGCCGATCTCGAGCGCCAGATCCTTCTCGGCCTCGTCGACCCGCTTGGGCTTGGAGCCGAAGCGGTGGTTGAGTTCGCGCGAGAGCTCCCCGACCTCCTCGACCAAGCGCGCGAGATTCGCGAGGGGAGGCCAGTAGCCCTCCTCGAAGCGGGAGATCCAAGTGTCGACCCGCGCCTGGGCCTCCTTCAGGTCCATGGCGCGATCCCGTCGCCCCGGCGCCGCGGAGTACGGCGCCGGCTCACGGCTTGAGCACCAGCTTGCCGAAGACCTCGCCCGCCTCGAGCCGTTCGTGGGCTTCGCGTGCCCGCTCCAGGGGGAGAACCTCGTCGATGGGCGCCCGGAGGACGCCGTCGAAGACGAGCCGCATCGCCCTCCTGTAGTCCGCCGGGGTGCCCATCGTACTGCCGTGGATCGAAACCTTCTTCCAAAAGAGGAGCGGAAGGTCGGTCTCGCCGACGGGTCCGGTGGTGGCGCCGTAGCAGACCAGACGGCCGCCCTGGCGGAGCGCCCGCAGGTTCGTCTTCCAAGTGGCCCGGCCGACCGAATCCACGACCAGATCCACGCCCTGTCGCCCGGTGTCCTTCCACAATCGGCGTCCGTAGTCGTCCTCGAGCCGGTCGTAGACGACATGCGCGCCCAAGGCGCGAACGCGCGCCACGTTGTCGGCACCGCTGGTCACCGCGTGAACGACCGCGCCCGCGCGGCGCGCGATCTGCACGGCCATGGTCGACACGCCCCCCGACGCCCCGGTGACCAGCACCCGCTCGCCCGGGCGGACCGCTCCGCGCACCACCACCGCGTGCCAAGCGGTCACGCCGACCAGACTCGCGGCGGCGGCGTCCTCGAACCCCACTTTCGAGGGGATTTCGACCAAGTTGGCGGCCGGAACCACGACGTAGTCGGCGAACCCGCCCGGGGTGTGCTCGCCGATGATCCTGAGCTCGCGGGCGGGCAGGCTCCGGCCGGACGTCGTGCCGTCGTACCAGCCGTAGTCGAGCGACGGGTCCACCACCACCCGCGTGCCGAGCGAAACGTGTTCGACGCCGGGACCCGCCGCGTCCACCACCCCCGCGATGTCCGATCCCCCGACGTGCGGCAGTCCGATGTCGATGGGGAGCCCGCGTCGCACCCACAGGTCCAGATGGTTCATCGCGGCCGCCCGCACGGCGATTCGCACTTCTCCGGGTCCGGGATCCGGATCGGGCATCTTCCCGATGCGCACGACCTCGGGGCCGCCATGCTCGTGAAACAGCGCCGCGTTCATTCGCCGGGCCGCCTGGATGCGAGAGGCTCGCCGCCCTCCGCGACGCGCATGAGGCTGGGGAACACGAAGAGTCCGGGTCGGCGGCCCCGTCCCGCGAGAGCTTCCCGGAGTATGCCGGCGTCGCACAGCCGCCGCAGGATCCTTCGTGCCGTGGGCGCGGAGATTTCCGTCTCGCGGGCGGGCTGTGTGCTGGAGAAGATCGGCCACTCGAACATCCAGTCCATAACTTCGACCGCATAGGGCGAGCGGGTTGCCGTCGGCACCCGGTTCTTCATCTCTTCGTAAAGATCGAGAATGGCTTGGGCTCGGGTCAGATTGTCCTCCGCTTGGTTGCGCACGGCCCTGAGAAAGAATCTGCACCAGCCGGTCCAGTCGTCGTCGCGCGAGACCGACGACAGCCCTTCGTAGTAGGCTTCTCGATGAGCTTCCATGAAGGGACTGATGAAGAAGGCCGGCTGGCGAATCAACCCTGTCTTCCAGAGGAACAGGGGGACGAGCATGCGCCCCATGCACCCGTTGCCGTCGAAGAAGGGATGAAGTGCTTCGAACTCGGCGTGCAGGATGGCGATCTGCACCAAGCGGTCGAGATGGTCTCGGTGCATGTACCGCTCCCAGGCGGCCATGGCGTCGGAAAGCTTGTCTGCGCCGATGGGAACGAACGTGGGCGGGAATCCCTTCGTGTTGTATCGAACTGGAGTCATCGGACATCGTCCTCATTTTTGCGAGAGGTGCTCCCTCTCACGACCGGGCAATACGGCAAGAGTCGAAATCCCCGCCGTTGGCGGCCCCGAACGGGGGATGATATGGTCGCCAACTGCGTTTGTCGACGAATGCTGGGTGAGCGACAAGATGCGTTGTCGATCGCATCGGTGAGGGATGTGGGCGGCGAGGCGGGTAAGCCGCGCGGGCTCCGTCCTTGAATCGCGGCATGGAGGCCTCTAGCTTTTTCGCATCGGATGCCGGAAGCGCGGCGGGCTCGTCCGCCGAAAAGGGAGTGCGCAGGAACGAGGTTGCATTCAATGTCCAGAATCGTCTTCGGAGACAACCTCGCACTGCTTCGGGGCCTGCCGGACGGGGCGGCGGACCTCGTCTACGTAGACCCTCCCTTCAACACCGGAGGAGTGCGCAGGCACACGCGCCTCGGTACGACGCGTTCCCGCAACGGCGATCGCACGGGCTTCAAGGGCGAGCGCTACAGGACCGTGTCCCTGGGCACGAAGAGCTTCCGCGACAGCTTCGACGACTACCTCGCCTTCTTGGAACCGAGGCTGATCGAGGCGTATCGCGTCTTGGCTCCGCACGGGTCGTTCTACTTCCACATCGACTACCGAGAGGTCCACCGCTGCCGCTTTCTGCTGGACGAGCTGTTCGGGCCGGACAACCTCCTCAACGAGATCGTCTGGGCGTACGATTTCGGGGCGAGGCCGAAGACGCGATGGCCGGCGAAGCACGACAACATCTTGTTCTACGTCAAGGATCCGGCGAACTACGTCTTCAACGTCGACGAGATCGAGAGAATCCCGTACATGGCTCCGGGGCTGGTCGGGCCCGCCAAAGCCGCGCGCGGCAAGTTGCCCACCGACACTTGGTGGCACACCATCGTCCCGACCCGCGGTTCCGAGCGCACCGGGTATCCGACCCAGAAGCCGCTGGGCGTTCTCCGCCGGATCGTGACGGCGTCGTCCCGGCCCGGGGACTTGGTGCTGGACTTCTTCGCGGGGAGCGGCACCACGGGGATGGCGGCGCACGAGCTGGGGCGCAGATTCCTCTTGGTCGACGACAATCCGGAAGCGCTCGAGGTGATGGCGAAGCGGTTCGCGGCGGTGCCGGAGGTTCGCTGGGAGGGCTTCGACCCGCGTCCGGCCGGGTCGTCGGCGGGCCCCCTCCCGGCCTCGGCCCTGAACCCGGGGACGACGGGAAAGGAGGACGCCGCCCACCGTGCGCCGTGATCCGCAGGACGGACGCGAAGCGGCGGCGGGCGCGCCACCGGACTCCGAGCGCGCGTCCGACGACCTCCGCGGCGTGCCGGACGCGAACTTGGGCGGGTATCTGGAGACGCACGACCGGCCGCCGGCGTTCGAGGGCCCCGACGGGCACCCGTACACGGTGTCCGTCGAGGTGGAGCGGACTTCCGACCTGCGTGCGCCCTACGTCGGCTATCTGGTGTTTCCGCGCTGGGCGGCGACCGGACTGGGCGTCGTCGGACATGTGCAGACGCCGGTGCTCTGCCGCGAGCGCCGCCGCGCCGCCGCCGAAGATCGCCTGCGCGCGCTGTCGCTGGAGCGGGTGAGGGCGTTGCTCGACGAAGGAATCGAGCGCTTGGGCGGTGGGGAATGAGTTCTTCCCGGAAAGGAGCCGCCGCCGCGCGCGCATCCGCGCCGCCGTCCACCGGCGGGGATTCCCTGCGCGTGACCGAGATCTTCCACTCCATCCAAGGGGAGTCGACCCGGGCGGGGATGCCCTGCACCTTCGTGCGCCTGACCGGTTGCCCGCTCCGCTGCGTCTGGTGCGACACCGCGTACGCGTTCAGCGGCGGGCGGCGCATGTCGTTCGACGATATCCTCTCCGGGGTGCGTGCGCACGGGTGCGAGCTGGTGGAGCTCACGGGAGGCGAGCCGCTCGCGCAGGCGGGCGCCCACGCCTTGGTGGACCGGCTGTTGAAGGAAGGGTTCACCGTGCTGGTGGAAACTTCCGGGGCCGTCGACGTCGGACCGCTCGATCCGCGCGCGCACAAGATCATGGACCTCAAGTGTCCGGGCTCGGGCGAGACGGCGCGCAACCTGTGGCCGAACCTGGATCGCCTGACCGACCGCGACGAAGTGAAGTTCGTGGTCCGGGACCGCGCCGACTACGAATGGGCCCGGACGGTCGTCGCCGAGCGAGGGCTCGGAGACCGCGTCCGGGAGGGGAAGTTGGCCGCGTTGCTGATGTCGCCGGTGTGGGACGAGACGAACCCGGAGGAACTCGCGCGCTGGATCCTGGAGGACGGGCTTCCGGTGCGTTTCCAGACGCAGCTCCACAAGCACATCTGGGGCGCGCACGCGAAGGGAGTGTGAGATCGGGAAGCTGGAGCCGGGGAGCCGCGCACCCTTTCGGCGGCCTCGTCCGAGGCGTTGGCCAGCCGCCCCCGCGACGCTTCAAGCATCGGCTGGACCGGAGCTCTCCGAGGCGCTCGCAACCTCGACCTCGGTCTGCGCGGCCGTCTGCTCCCGGCGTCCGATCGTCCCCCCGCCCGGTGCCCCGCCGCCCAGGGCGCGGGTGACCTCGACCACCCTGTCGTCCGGCTCCACCTGCGCGAGCCGTCTGCCCTGCGCACCCCGTCCGGTGACCGGCACGTCCCCCGCCGCCACCTGGGCGATCCGGCCCGCCGCGGTCACCAGCATGACCGCGTCCTGGTCGAGAACTTCGATCGCGCCGACCAGCCGCCCTTCCCCGACTCCGGGCGGAGGCGTCAGAACGCCCAGGCCGCCGCGCTTCCGAAGCGGATAGTCGTCCACGTCCGAGCGCCGCCCCCATCCTTGGTCGGACACCGTCAGCACGGTGCCTTCGCGACGGATCGGGAGCGCGGACACCACCCGGTCGCGATCGCGCAGTTCGATGCCCTTCACCCCGAAGGCGGCTCTCCCCACCAGCGGGATCTGTCTTTCCTCGAAGCGAATCGCGCGGCCCCGGCGGGTCGCCAGCATGACGTCGGCGTCTCCCTCGGAGAACATCGTCGCGACCACGCGGTCGCCCGGCCGCACCCGGGAGGCGGTCAGACCGGTCGGCCGGGGATTCGAAAACTCGCTCAGACGCGTTCGCTTCACGAGGCCGCGCGCGGTCGCGAACACCACCTGCCCTTCGGCGGTCAGGCTGTCGACCTGGAGCAGCGCCGCGAACGGATCCGCCCGGTCGCCCTCCGTGAGCGCGTAGAGGGACCGTCCGCGCGACGCCGGGCCGCTCTCGGGGACGTCGGCGACGCTCATGAAGTGGACGTGGCCGCCCTGCGTGAAGGCCAGGATCCACCCTTGGGTGCGCGCCACGAAGAGGCGCTCCAGATAGTCGTCCGGATAGCGCTCCATTCCGGCGAACAGCTTCCCGCTCGCCAACCGGCGGCGGTACAGATGCACCGGCATCCGCTTGACGAAGCCTTGGCGAGTGACGGCGACCACCGCGTCCTCGTCCGCGTCCGCAGCCTCGACGCTCGCCTTCGAGGCGGCTCGCCCGGCCAGAATGGTCGTGCGGCGCGCATCGCCGAACTCGCGCACCCCCTCCTCCAGCTCCTCGAGCATCGCCTGCAGCCGACGGACCTCGCTCGAAAGGATGTCCCGGAGCCGCCGGATGGTCTCGCCGAGTCCGACGAGCTCGTCCTCGAGCTTTCGCCGCTCGAGCGAAGTCAGGCGCGCCAGTTGCATGTTCAGGATGGCTTCGGCCTGTTCCGGGGAGAAGTCCAGCTCGTCCCGGAGCCGATCCGCCGCCTGCGCGCGGTTCGCCGAGGAGCGGACGATGACGACGACCTCGTCGACGAAGTCGAGGGCGCGGAGCATGCCTTCGGTCACGTGCGCCCGGCTCTCGGCCTTGTCCAGGTCGTGCTTCGACCGCCTCCGGATGACCTCCAGACGGTGATCGCGAAAGCGCTCCAGGATCTCCTTCAACGTGAACTCGCGCGGCTCTCCCCCGTCCAGGGCCAGCAGGATGGCGCCGAAGGTCGATTGCAGACCGGTGCGTCGGAAGAGCCGTCCGAGCACCTTGCCGGCCTCGGCGCCTCGCTTCAGCCCGACGACCAGACGAATGCCGTCCCGGTCGGATTCGTCGCGCAGATCGGACACCTCGGAGAGGATTCCTCGGCGCGCGAGCTCGGCGATGCGGGCGACGATCTTGGATTTCGAGGTGGCGTAGGGCAACTCCGTGACCACTAGCTGTTCCCTCCCGCCGCGCACCCGTTCGCGCACCACCCGCGCGCGCACGACGATGCGTCCCCGCCCCGTGCGGTACATCTCCCGAATCCCCTTGCGTCCGACGATGAAGCCCCCGGTAGGGAAGTCCGGGCCGGGCAACGCCTCCATCAGTTCCTCCAGCGTCGGCTCCTCGTCGTCGGCGAGCTTGCGGATCGCCGCGACCACCTCCCCCAAGTTGTGGGGCGGCACGTTGGTGCTCATCCCCACCGCGATCCCGGAGCTGCCGTTCATCAGCAGGTTGGGCAGCCGCGAGGGCGCCACGACCGGTTCTTCCAGGCGGTCGTCGAAGTTGGGCGTCCAGTCGACGGTGTCCTTGGCGATGTCGGTCAGCAGATCGGCGGCCACCCGCGAGAGGCGCGCCTCCGTGTAGCGGTAGGCCGCCGCAGGATCCCCGTCGACGGAGCCGAAATTGCCCTGGCCGTCCACCAGCGGATAACGCAGCGAGAAGTCCTGCGCCATGCGCACCAGCGCGTCGTAGACCGCGCTGTCCCCGTGCGGGTGGTACTTGCCCAGAACGTCCCCGACCACGGTGGCGCTTTTGTTGTAGCCCCGGTCCGGGGCCAGCCCGAGCTCGTGCATGGCGAAGAGGATGCGCCGGTGCACGGGCTTGAGTCCGTCGCGCACGTCCGGCAACGCACGCTGGACGATGACGCTCATCGAGTAGTCGAGGAAGGACTCGCGCATCTCCTCTTCGATGAGACGCGGAAGGATGCGCTCCCTCGACCGGGCGGTCGGCATCATGATTGCTCCTGGCCGGGGACGGCTCGGTCGGCCTAGCGGACCGGGGATCGGGCGGGAGCG
Organism: Longimicrobiales bacterium; assembly: GCA_965115885.1. Lineage (GTDB taxonomy): Bacteria > Gemmatimonadota > Gemmatimonadetes > Longimicrobiales > Gaopeijiaceae > BD2-11. The sequence continues at coordinate 3,181,510 of OZ220479.1, read as the reverse complement.
GTCGAGTCGCTCCGGGACCGGCGCGCGGCGGGATCCTTCTCCGGATGCCGGCGGGACTTGGGAGAGGGCATGGGCGGTCCGTCAGGCCTGAGCCGCGTCCGAGAAGGAGGACGCGATCACCTGCAACGGCAACGAAACTTGGTGCTCGCCGTTCAGGTCGACGTCGAAAGCGTAGCGACCCGGGGCTCTGAAGACGATCCCGTCCATGTTCAGGATGTGGGGAATCTTCAGTTGGCCGCCGTCCCTCGCTGCGCCGGGCCCGAATTTGACTTCGCCGTCCAAGCGCAGGACTTCCTCCCCCTCGGGTCCGCTCAGACGAATCCTGATGGTGTGCTGCCCGGCCTGCTCCAGCCCCGCCGAGAAGCGCAGCACCAGGGAGATGAGGCCGTGCTTGGCCGGAAAACGCGTGGACGTGATCGAATCGAAGATGCCCAGGATGTTGAGCTTGCCGGCGCTGTCCACCGTGGCGGCGTCCGCCAGCAACGCGAGGTCTACGCGCATGGTTCGGTTCCTCCGCCTTCGTGGGCGAGAAGTTTCTCGCCGAGCGCGAGCCCGACGATCAGGTCGATCATGGTGTGCGCGGCGATCGCGGGCCAGATGCTTCGAGTCGCAACGAAGGAGGCGGCGAAAGCGAACCCGGCCACGCCGGCCGTCGCCACGCCACGCACGCCCTGGTAGGAATGCAGCAACCCGAACGCCGTCGAAGTGATCGCCGCCGCCGTCCACGGGCCCACCGACATCGCCCCCAGCGCGGAGATGGCGTAGCCTCGGTAGGCGATTTCCTCCCCGCTTCCGGCGAGGAGGGAAAGGCCCGCGAAGCACGCCCGCTCGCGCCGGGTTCCGGGAAGCAGCCCCGCCAGGACGGGAGAGTCGCGCAGGCCGACGGCGCGGGCGATGCGGGTGGACAGCGCCATGAACCCGAGGAGCGCCGCCGCGAGCGCCGCCGTCCAGATCGCGAACTCCGAGAGAGCGAGCGGCGCGAACCCCAGTGCGGCCGGCCCCGCCACGGCTCCGCCGACTCCCGCGCTGGAAGCTCCCAGGACGAGGACGAGGATCCCCGAACTCAGGTAGACGGGAATGCGCGCGAAGTCCCGGTTCTTCCTGATCAGCGCCGGCTGCGCGACGCCGGCGACGGGCGCGAGGACCAGCAGCGCGACCAGCAGGAGCTGGTTCACGAGGTGCACGCCGCCGCCTTCGCCCGCCGCGTTCCGATCTCTTCCACGAGATCGAGGGTGGCGCGCACGTCCTCCCAGGTGCTCCGGTAGTTGAGGATGCACAGGCGCAACGCGTACTCGCCTCGCAACCGCGTGGAGGACATCATGGCGAAGCCGCTCTCCACGACCTCGCTCTGGATCTCCCGGTTGAGCGATTCCAGCCGCGACGCCTCCCCTTCCGACGGCCGGAAGCGGTAGCAGACGACCCCCAGGCTGGCCGGGCTGAGCAGCTCCAGCCGCGCGCTCGCGCGGATGCGGGCCTCCGCCCGGCGCGCTAGTTCGATCGCCTGGGCGATGGCGGCGCGAAACTCCTCCAGGCCCAGCATCTGCACCGACATCCACACCTTCAGGGCCCGGAACGAGCGGCTCAGCTGGAGTCCGCGGTCGGCGAAGTTCACGTGCTCCAGCCCCATGTCCGCGTCCTGCAGGTACTCGGGCATGATGCGGAAGGCGTCGTGCAGCGCCGCCGGGTCGCGCACCATCAGGCAACCCGTCTCGTAGGGCTGGAAGAGCCACTTGTGCGGATCCAGAACCACGCTGTCCGCCCGCTCGATTCCCTCGAGGCTACGGCGGGCGACCTCGTCCAGGACCGCGAAACCGCCGTAGGCCGCGTCGACGTGGAACCACATTCCCTCGCGCGCGCACAGGTCGGCGACGGCGGCCAGCGGGTCGACGGCGCCGGTGTTGGTGGCGCCCGCGTTGGCGGACGCCATGAAGGGGGTTCTTCCCTCGTTCCGGTCGTGGCGCACCATCCGCGCCAGCGCCTCGACGTCGAGCCGGAAGCGGTCGTCGGTGGGCACTCGGCGCAGGTCGTCCTCGCGCAGGCCGCAGATGCGCGCGGCCCTGCGCACCGACGCGTGGCATTGGTCGCTCTCGTACAGGACCGGTCGTTCGCCGGCCGCCCCCGCCGCGTGGCGGGCGGCCACCATGGCGTTCAGGGTCGCGGCCGATCCTCCGCTGGTGAAGAGGCCGCCCGCGGTCTCGGGCATGCCCAACCATTCGCGGAACCAGTCGAGCACCACCAGCTCCACTTGGCTGGGACCCGCCGACTCCAGCCACGTGCCCTGGAAGACGTTGAAGCCGCCCGCGAGCATGTGGGCCAGAAAGCTCGGCCATGTGGGCGAGGAGGGGACGAAGGCGAAGAAGCGGGGATGGTCGATGCGTCCGGCGTAGGGCAGAACGTCGCGCAGGACGCGTTCGATCACCTCGTCGGGGTCGCGGCCGGTCTCGGGGGCGGCTTCGCGGAGCCGGGCCTCCGTCTGCGTCCGGCCCGCGGTGTCCCAGGCGCGGTCCTCGTCCAAGCCGTCCCAACGGTCCACCACCCGGTCCACGACCGCGTACCCCAAGTGGCGCATCGTCTCTGCGTCCAGCTGGAGCGCTCCCGTTTCGGGGCGCGCGGGCTCGGGTCCGGACCCGGTCACGTCCCCTCCTTCCGGCATTGACGGGCGGATACCGGGTCTCTAGTGTTTTTCGGCGTTGTCCCGGGCCCCCCGGTTTTCGACGGCATACTCTAACACCCTCGTCCCGACGATGTAACATGGCCGCGAGCGGCGTGCGAAAAACTCCGGTGTTTCGGGTGGTCGACGCTCTGGACGGGCCCCATGGCGGCCGTATCCTGCGCCTTCGGCTCGAGGAGGGCCCTGCGCCCCGGGTGCGCGACCTCAAGGGTTCGCGTCTCGCCGCCACGGCGCCCGACGGGACCCGGCGCGACGTCACGGTGCAGGGGTTCGCGGTCTTCGGCGGACGGGTCAGCGACCGGCGCTTGGCCGACACCGGCCGCGTCGACGTGCACGTCCGGGACGACGCCCCCGACGTTCCGCCGGTATCGACGAGGTGGTTGCTCGCGCCGCCCTGAGGGCGGTTCCGCGTCGCCTCCCTCCCCTCCCCGCCGGGCTACCTTCCCTCCACGTCGAGCAGATTCGAGTTCTTCTTGAGCCTCCGGAGCACGATGTAGAGGACCGTTCCGGTCCCGAAGTAGATCCCCCAGAAGGGCGCGAGATCGAGGCCGCTCCGCGCGCCCAGCGACTCTGCGACCTCCAGGACGGTGGTCGCGGCCACCCAGGCGTAGAGGGCGGCGTGGTCGCGTCCCAGGGCGAACGCCGGCGAAAACGACAAGCGATGGGGTCGCCAGCGCCGCGGAGCGGGCAGCAACGCGGGCGTGCGCGCCGCCCAGCGGGCGAAGACGGATCCGAACCGCTCGTGCAGGAAGCGCTCCTCGGCCAGCATGATGCGCTCGTTGTAGATCCAGAACACGAGAGCGGTGACGGCCACGGCGGCGGGGCTGCCCGTGGTGCAGGCCACCCCGGTCCAGATCAGCAGGTTCCCCAGGTACAGGGGATGGCGCACCACCGAGTACGCGCCCTCGGTGCTCAGCGAGGCGGCTTCGAGTTTGCGGGTTCCTCGGCCCGAAGTTCCCGCCGGCGCGTGTCCCACGGTCCACGCGCGCAGTCCCAGGCCCGCCAAGGCCACCAGCATTCCCGCCAGCTCCCAGCCGTCCAGCTGGCCGGCGTCGCTCGAGGGGGAGGCGAAGCTGAGGATTGCCAGGCAAGCCAGGACGGGAAGAGGCAGATAGCTGCGTCGGCGGAAGAGCCAGGTTCCCGCGCGCGACCACTCCGCGATCACCCCCGCGTCGGCGGGTCCGCGGCGCGGCATCAGCGCAGTCCGGGCGGGTTGGTCTCGAAGGCGTTCCGGAACCAAGCGCGGTACTCCTCCTGCGCCCCGGCGCTCTCGTCCAGCCATGCGTTCCGCGCCCCGGCGAACTCCTCGGCGCGCGCGGTCAGCAGGTAGGCGTCCAGATAGCCGTTTTCGCTGGAGAAGAGCAGTTCGTCGAGGGGCAGATAGGGGGGCCACCCGTACAGCGAACGGCCATAGAACCAGACGTCCGCGGTGCGGGCCACGATCGCCCGCTCGAGTTCGTAGCCCTCGAGCCCCGTCGCGTCCGGGAGCCACTCCTCCAGCCGGTCCATCCGGTGCATGAGGTGCAGGTGCGCGTAGACCAAGTACACGGCCCGCGCCTCGGCGATGGCGCCGTCCAAGCTCAAACGCGCGGTGTCGCCCTCGATGGCGAGGTTCTCCCAAGGCATCGTCGGTTCCTCGAGGAAGCTGGTCACGATGAGGAACGTGGGATCCTCCTCGATGTTCTGCAGCTCCGGCCGCACCCAGACGTCGATGGAATCCATGCGCGCCGGGTCGGGAGGGATGCGCGCTCCCGAGAGGGTGATCAGGCCGCGGGAGGGGGGGAGGGACGAGGCGGCGGAGCAGGCGGCGAGGAGGACCGTGGCCAGTGCCGCCCCGAAGGCGCTGCGCTGCGCTGCGGGAAACCTCTTCATGGAGTCTTCTCGCCCGGTTCGGGGGGTGGTCGTGTCGCGGCGGCTTTCGCGATGCGTACCCGCGAGTCGCCGGTATGCCTCGGGACTAGGGCCGCGAACCCGCGTCCGCCCATTTGATGCGTTCGAACGCGGTCCGGCAGCGGTCGCACCAGTAGGTCGCCACCGACAGCTGGCTGCCGAAGGGGTTGACCAGCCGGGTTTCGGTGCGATCGCAGAAGGGGCACCGCGGGGACGCGGGAAGCCCGGTCGTGGGGCCGGACGCCGCTTCGTCGGCGCTCATTCGACGAACAACGCCCGGTTGCGGTCGCCGCGCGCGCGCTCGACGGCGTCTGCGGCGGGCGCTCCGGTCGGCCGGCGGCGCTCGGCGCTCCAGCCGGCCGGGCGCGGCGGATCCGTGGCGGGAGCCGGATCCAGCCATGCCAGAGGCTCCGCCAGGCGGAGGGCCAACCGTTCGCGCGCGTCGCGCGGGCGGGGCGCGAGCCCCGCCCGCGCGAGGAGTTCCGCTTCGTCGTCGTCGGGCAGGAGGCAGGTCGCGGCCGAGGTCAGCATGGGCGCGATCGCGGAGCTCATGCGCGCGCGCGCCTCCGCCGATCCTTCGCGGATGCGCCGCATCCACGCCTGCCCGAAGTCGCGGTGAAACGCCTCTTCCGCGAGCATCTTGGGGATGCGTCGGCGGGCCGCGTCGTAGGCGCCCGCCGCGAATCCCTCCAGCGCCAGCGAAAGGGTTCCGTCCACCACCACGATCCCGGCCACGACCGCCGCCCAGTCCGGAAAAGGCTCGTCCAGGCAGTCGGCCGAGCAATAGCCTTCGCCCGGGCGGAAATGCTCGACCTCCACGGGGTCGACGCCGAAGTCCTTCAGCATGGCGTAGAGCAGGCGCGCATGGCCCCATTCGTCCTGCGTCATGGAGGAGATCGCGATGCCGCTCTCGATGGAGGGGGCTCCGAGCAGCCAGTCGCTGTAACGGATGCCGAGCATGCGTTTGGTGTCGGCGAGCGACAGGACGAGCCTCCGAAGGGCTTTCCGCACCCTCGGGGGGAACGCGTCGGCGCTCATCGTCCCGCTCCGGGGCGCCGACCGAGCCGGCCGGTCGCGCGCGCCGCGTAGGGGCCGTCGGTCCGGTTCACCGGGATGATGTGGACGCGCCGCACCACGCACATTTCGAACCAGTTCTCCTCGTCGTAGGTCTTCCAGGCGTGGACGCGCGCCAGAGCGTCGTCGACGGCGTCCACGTAGCCGACGTGGCGGAGCGGCTCGCTCCTCCGTTTGCGCGCGAAGACGTCGTAGGTGGCTTCCTCCATCGTGCTTTCCCTCCGGCGCCGTCAGGCGCTCACCCCCGCGTCCCGGAGCGCGCGACGCCCCGCCGGGGTGATGCGCGCGCTGGTCCATGGCGGATCCCAGACCCGTTCGATCTCCACCGCGGAGATCCATGGCTCGGCGAGCAACCGGTTGCGCACGTCCTCCTCGATGAAGTCCATGCACGGGCACGCCGTGGCGGTGAAGGTCAGGCGGATGCGAGCTCGATCGCCGTCCACCCGGACCCCGTAGACCAGCCCCAGATCGATCACGCTCACGGGCAGCTCCGGGTCGAGCACTTCGCCGAGCGCGCGCCGCGCCGCCCGCTCCGGATCTTCGGGCCGACGGGGCAGGGGCTTCGACCACAGATCGCGGCCCCCGCTCATGTGCGACGCCACGCGCGCGGGCAGGCCGGCGCCGACGCCGACCCCGGCGCGCGGACGCGCGAACGCGCGCCCCGCCGAGGCGCTTCCGCCCCCGTCCCCGGAGATCGACCCGAGGATCAATTCAGCCACGAACCCACTTGGCCGCGCGATCGCCGGATCGCCTCGACGTAGATCTCGTTCATCGGGCCCCGTCCTTTCCAGCGCTCGAAGACCCGCTCCCAGCCGATCTCCCCTTCCTCGAAGAGCCAACGCTTCTCGCTCTCGTCGTACCGGCAGGGGAAAGGATAGTCGAGGACGTAGGACTCCGAGGCCTCGTCGTAGTGCGCGGGCACGTCGAGCCCCAGGCGCTCGCAGAGGGGCACCGTGGACGACATCCACAGCTGGCGCAACTGGTCGTTGGTCAACCCCTTCAGCCTGTACTCGAGCTGGCCGCTGTGGCGCTTTCGGTCGTCGGGGAGACCGAACCACTCCACGGTCATGGGGAACATCCAGTCGACCGACCGCTGCAGGATTTCCTTGGCTTCCCCGCCGGCCCGGGCCAGCCGCCGCATCCAGACCTCCCCGTGCCTCAGGTGGAAGGTCTCCTCCATGTCCACCTTCACCAGCGCCCGCTTCAGGGGGCCGTAGGAGGTGTTGCGATGCACGTCCGAGAGCAGGCAGATGCCGGCGCGGTCGAAGAACCCGTTGGCCACCACCAAGTCCGCCCAGTTGTCGAGCGGCTGGTCGAAGCCGTAGGGATGCTTGAATTCGTGGGGCTCGCGCTCGTAGACCAGCGCCTCCTTCGAGAAGCCCATGTCCTCGAGCAGCCTGTAGGCGATGTTGGCGTGCGCCAGCTCGTCCTGGATGATGGCGTGCGCGCTCACCTGAGTGTTGGTCGAGGGAGCGTGGCGCGCGGCCCTCCAGTAGGAGGGTGCGCTCATCAGTTCGGTGTCCGCCTGAACCGTGAGCTGGACGGCGAGCGCCTTCCTGTAGCCCTCGGTCATCTCCTCGGGCGATTCCACGATGTACCCGTCCTGAACGCGGGCCTTGATCTCTTCTTCGGTGAAGGGCACGGCTACCCGTCCTTGTCCGGTTTTCGTTCGGCGACTGCGGACTCCTCGGCGACCCCGCCGCGCGCGCCCCGCGATCCGTCGGCGGTCCGGGTCAGAGGCCCAGCGAGGAGCGGATGAGGGGGCTGATGCGCTCCGGGGTCCAAGGCGGATCGAAGGTCAGACGCACCTCGGCGTTCTCGACGCCTTCCACGGCCGCCACGGCGGCGCGCGCATCCTCCACGATCTGGGGCGCCGCGGGACACATCGGCGTGGTGAGCGAGATGCGCACCCGGACGCTCGAATCCTCGATCTCGATGCCGTACACCAGCCCGAGCACCACGAGGTCCAGGTGCAACTCGGGGTCCTTCACCGTGCGCAACGCCTTGCGGACCGCTTTTTCGCTGATTTTCATCGTTCAAACTTGCCTGGCCCGAGACGGCCTGTCCATACTTTCACGATTGGCGGGCCGTCCCGCCGCGCCTCCTTCCGCCGGGAATTCGTCGGAGATGAAACGTCGCGACTTCGTGAAGACCGCCGCCGCCGCGGGCGTGGCCGGCGCCGTGCCGCGCACCCTGGACGGCGCGCCCGCGATCCACGCGCCGCAGTCGGTCTCCCCCGCGGTGATCTCCGACACCAGCGGGATCCGCTTCACCAACGGCGGTTCGGAGAGCGCGGTGGAGCGGGCGTTCCGGATGATCGTCGAGGGGGCGGACGTGCTGGACGCTCTGGTCGCGGGGGTGAACGTCCCCGAACTCGACCCCACCGAGACCGGGATCGGCTACGGCGGTCTGCCCAACGCGGACGGGGTGGTGCAGCTCGACGCGTGCTGCATGCACGGGCCGAGGAAGCAGGCCGGCGGCGTGGCCGGGCTCGAGGGCGTGCGCACCCCCTCGCTGGTGGCCAAGGCGGTCATGGAGTACACCGACCACCACCTGCTGGTGGGCGCGGGCGCGCAGGAGTTCGCCCGCATGATGGGCTTCGAGATCGAGGACGATCTGAACACCGACCGCTCGCGCGCGCTGTGGCTGGAATGGAAGCGGCGCGTCGATCCCGGCCACTTCCCCGATCCGCAACGGGGGCGCCGGAGGGGGACGGGGCGCGGAGGGACCGCCGACTTCGGAGACGCGGCGGGCCGCGAAATGCGCTCGCGCGCCCGTGCGGGCTACCGAGCCGGGCTGGACATGGTGCGCGAAGGGCTCGTCGACGAGGACAGCTTCTGGGGCACCGTCAACTGCGACGGCATCGGCCCCGGCGGCGACATCTGCGGGGTGACCACGACCAGCGGTCTTTCGTGGAAGATCCCGGGGCGCGCCGGGGACTCGCCCATTCTGGGAGCCGGGCTCTACGTGGACGGCGACGTGGGGGCCGCGGGCTCGACCGGGCGCGGCGAGGCCAACCTCTTCAACCTCTGCTCCTTCCTGATCGTCGAGAGGATGCGCGACGGCGCGCACCCGCTGGACGCGGGGATGCACGCGCTCGAGCGCATCCGAGCCAACACCGTGGAGGAGCGCCTGCTGAACTCGCGCGGCGAGCCCAATTTCAACGTTCGCTTCTTCGTCCTGAACAAGAAGGCGGAGCACGCGGGCGTGGCGATGTACGCTTCCGGCGAAGGCGCCTATGCCGTTTGCGACGAGAACGGCGCCCGAGAGGTGCCGCTGGAAGGATTGTTGGATGGTTCGCCCACGGATTGACGCCCCGCGCCCCGCGCGCCGGGCGTCCTCGCGTCGGCGAAGATCGAGGGGACGGGCGTGACGGCGGCCTCGAATCCCGGCTCCGGCTCCGAAGCGGGTCCCGACGTCTGGTACGGATCCGAAATGAGCGGGTCGAGCGGCTGGATCCGCCACCTCGCCGCGGCAGAGATCCGCGAGATCCACATGGCCGTGAGAAGGGTCGAACGCGAAGGCGTCGACGTCGCCGTCGTCGCGCGCGACGACTTCCCCCTTCCCCGTCTGGCCCCGGAACTGGCGCGCACGCGAGAGGAACTGTTGCGCGGGCGCGGGTTCGCGCTGATCCGGGGCCTTCCGGTGGACGGGCGCTCGACGAAGCGGATCGCGACCGCCTTCTGGGGGATCGGCACGCACTTGGGCGAAGCCGTCTCCCAGAACGCCAAGGGGCATCTGCTCGGCCACGTGAAGGACATCGGCCACGACCCCGCCAACCCGGAACACCGACTGTACGCGACTCGGGCGCGCCATCGCTTCCACACCGACTCCTGCGACGTCGTGGGGCTCCTCTGCGTGCGTCCCGCGAAGAAAGGCGGGCTGAGCAGCGTCGCCAGCTCGGCCACCGTCTACCGCGAGATGCGACGGCTGCGGCCCGACTTGGCCGAGTTGCTCTCGCGGCCCGTCTACGTCGACCGCAAGGGGGAGATCCCCGAGGGCAAGCGCCCGTACTACCGGATGCCGGTCTTCAACCGTCGCGCCGGATGCGTTACGACGTACTACGCCCGCGATTTCTTCGACGGCGCTCAGCGTCACGAGGGAGTGCCGCCGGTGTCGCGCGCACAGACCGAGGCCATGGACCTGTTCGAGGACTTGGCGGCCCGGCGGGACATCCGCCTCGACATGGCGCTCCGCCCCGGCGACATGCAGTTCGTGCACAACCACCAGATCGTCCACTCGCGCACCGAGTATGAGGACCATCCCGAGCCGGAGCGCAAGCGGCACCTGTTGCGCCTGTGGTTGTCCGCACGCGACGGGCGCGAGTTGCCTCCCGCCTACGCGGAGCGCTACGGGAACGTCGCCCTCGGCACCAAGCGCGGCGGGATCGCGGTTCCCGGCGCGAGGCCCTATGCGCCGCTGGAGGCGGAAGGGTAGGGAGTCAGCGATCCAGCGGTCTCAGGGTGCGCACCACGTTGCCGTTCCGGTCCACGACCGCGAACGGCGTCAGCAGGATTTCCGTTCCGAGATCGATCCCTTCCTCCGCGTCGATTCCCGCCACCGTCTCCGCCGCGTACGGCGGGGGCGGCAACGCGTACTCGTCCGCCACGCCGTAGTCGACCTCCGCGTACCCGATGTCCACCAGCGACGCGAGGCTGACCGCGCTCAGCGGATTGGGGCCGCGGTCGGGGAAGGGGGTCATCAGTTCGGAACGGAAGACCAGCTCGCGCCAGTGCCCGTTCCACACGCCTTCGCCGCCCTGGTGCTGCACCGGAATCGGATCGCCGTCCGAGTAGCGGGTGCCGCGGATCGCGTCGAAGGCCGCCTTCGCCGCGACGCCGGTGAAGCGGGTGTCGGCGCTTCGGCCGGGGCGGGCCGGATTCTCCAGGAGGCCGAGGTGTTCCCACAGGGTTCCGAACCCGATCACGTGCGCCATCTCGTGGATGACGGTGCCCTCCAGCTGGCCGCTGGCCTCCAGGCGGTCCAGATCGGCGAGGTCGAAGAACATCGTCCCGACCGCGGGAAGAGAGGTGTCCACGCGGATCTGGCAGGGTCCGGCGCCTCCGAAGACGCCCGCGGCTCCGTCGATTTCCTTGATCTCGACGTAGATCAACAGGTCGTCGACCACTCGGTCGCCGGGGACGTCCCCGGAAATCCCGTTCCTCGCGAGGCACTCGGCGAGAACGGACCTGCGCAGCGTGCTCCAGGCGAGGTTGTCCGCGATCGCGCGCTCCCAGAACCGTTCGGCCTTTTCGAAGGCCGCGCGCCGCGCGTCGGTCAGCAACGACGGAGTCGTGTGCACGATCTCGATGTCGTAGACCGCCGCCGTCGCCTCCGCGCTGAAGATCGCCGTGGCCGAGGTGCCGTCCGTATTGGTCGCGTGCGCGGTGAGCGTGTAGGTCGCTCCGGCGGTTCTGCCGAGGATCCACCGGTCGACCGCGGCGAACCCGGCCGAATCGGTGGTCGTTTCCGCCGGGACGACCCTGCCGTCGCCGCTTGCGGAGAAGGCGACCCGGATCCCGGCCACGGGGACGCCGTCGGCGTCCTCCGCCCTCGCGCGGGGCGCGACGCGCACGGGGAGCGCGGTCTCCGCCCGCTGCCCGTCCCCCCGGACGGGCGCGAGCCGTGCGACGGGCGCGGCCAGCGCGAGGGCGCGGAAAATCGCCGGATCGAGCCCGTCCGCGGTGGCGCGCAGCTCCTGCGGTCCGGGCGCGCCCATCGTCCATCTGCCCGGCGAGGCGATTCCGTCGGCGTCGGTCACGGCGCCGGGCGACGGCACCGAGCCGCCTCCGGCCGCGACCTCGAAGACGACCGAGACCCCGCTCAACCCGGCGCCCGACCGAGAGGTCGCCCGCGCCCGCACGGGTTCGTCGGTCTCCCGCCCCGCCCGGGCCACCTGTCCGTCGCCGGAGTGGACGACCAGGGCGGCGGGGTGTTCGGCCGCGGCGACGAACACCGCGTTCGGTCCCCCGGCCACCGACGCCACCGCCGACTGCGGGCCGACCGCCTCCCCCAGCGTCCAGGAAGCGCGCGCCTCCCCCGCCGAGTCGGCGAGCGCCGCGACGGGCGTGACGCCGCCGCTCCCTCCCGCGACCGCGAAGGACACCTCGATGCCGGCGACCGCACGGCCGCCCGCGTCCAATACGCGGACGACCAGCGGATGGGGGAGCGAGATTCCCGGGCTTCCCGTTTGCGCGTCGCCGGCCACGCGCTCGAGGGTGGCCGGCGCTTGGCGAACCGTCGCGGCGGCGGTTCCGCCGACGCGCTCCAGGACGGCCTTGACGGTGCCGGTTCCGTTGGCGAGAGCCGTGACCACGCCGGAGGGGCTCACGCTCAGCACGGCGGGAGCGTCGGTCGTCCAGGACACCGTCTCCGCGACCGCGTTCCCGTCCCGGTCGAGAACGGTCGCCGTGAACGTCCTCGACTCCCCCAGGAAGGTGAACGTCGCCGATTCGGGCGACACCGTCACGGACGCCGGTTCCGGCGGATCGAACTCGATCGCACACCCGATCGCCGCGACCGCGAGCCCCAGGAGGAGCGCCGCGCCCGGTCCGCGTCCGCCGCGGTCGTCCTTCGCCGGTGCGGCCGGGCTCAGAGCGCCTCCAGGAAATCGTGGGAGCGGAGGACGGTCACGCTCCGGTAGGGGGATGTGGCCAGCAGCGCCCGGTCCGAGCTCACCACGTATCCGGCTCCGGCGGCCACCGCGCATGCGAGGAACTTGTCGTCGTCGCCGTCCTCGCACGCGGGTTCGGGCAAGGGGGGCGCCGAGACCAGCGCGGCGTCGGTCGCGATCGCGTCCATGACGCGTTCGAACCCCGCGTCGGGAAACCGGGCGGACAGCCGTTCTCCGATTCGGACGTACTCCCGGAGAATCTCGGGAGACACCGCGATCTCGATTCGCCCGCCGCGCCACGCCGCCAGCACATCGCCCGGGGGGCCGCCGAAGAACACGCCCGGAAGGAAGACGCTGGTGTCGACGACGGCTTTGACGCCGACTCCGGAGGATCCGCTTCGCGGCAGGCGGCGACGGTGCTCAGGGTCGTCGGGCGCCTGCGCCATGCCTGTCCGTCGGCGGTCCGCACCGGGGCGTGCGGGGGAGCGGCCGCGGGACGCCGCGCAGGTCAAAGGGCGCGCGGCGCTCCTAACCGCGCGAGCTCTTCGCTACGAAGGCCGCCAGCAACAGCGTCGCCAGGGGAATGGCGCTCTGTGCGGGCTGGCCTGCCCTCACCAAGGTGAAGACCGCGCCCAGCATGACGACGATCGCGGCCACGGCGGCCGGGAAGCGCGTTCCGGACATGAGGAAGCCGGTGCCTGCGGCAACCTCTCCCGCGCCGATCAGGTACTGGAACCAAGCGGGATATCCCCACGCCGCGAACCGCTCCACCTGCATCCCGAGCAGCTTCGTTCCGCCGGTCAGCAGAAAGAGCGACGCCAACAACACCGACGCGATGCCAATCCACTTGCTCGACTTGTCCGCCATTTCCCGCTCCTTGCACTGCGTACGCATGGGCGAACGGTGAAGGTACGGCTACCTGGAGTAGTTCGCCACGGCGGCCGCGAGGAGTAGAGCCAGACCCGGGATCCCGATGCGGTCCGCGTCTCCGGTCCACAGCAACGTCGCCAGCGCGCCGAGCATGACGGCGACGACGGCCAGCGCGCCGTGGAGGCGGGTCCGCCGCCACATCAGGGCGAGACCCGCCGCCGTCTCCGCGACGCCGACGAGGCGGAAGAGCCAAGCGGGATACCCCCATGCCTCGAATCGGTCCGACCATCCTCCGGCGAGCTTCATGGTTCCGGTCATGAGGAACACCAAGCCGAGGAGGACGGCCACGGTCGGAATCACCTGTTCCGGCACGTCCTTGGTCGGCATGGCTCGCTCTCCGGATGATCGCGGATCGCCTCCCCTGATTCCCGGCAAAGGTACGGCTTGAACGGCGTCCGGGACACGTTTCCGACCGACCGACCGACGTCGGCGCGCGTGCGCGGAGCGTCGGTCCGGGCGCCGTCGACGCGCGAACCGAAAGAGAGTCGCAACCGGCCGAGGCGCTGCGCGATCTCGGACTCGCCGATGTCGAGGACGCGGCGTCCGCCGCCGTCCGCGGACGGCGCGGTCCACGGCGTCGGCTTCGTGGGCGAAACGTTCGGCGCGCGGAACCGGCGCACCGGATCGCAGGGTAATGGGCGATCGGTCATTCTCGCTCTCGTGCACGCGAAGGTCCCATGAACGGCTCCGGCAAGACCTCCCTCCCCGCCGTCACCCGCTCGGTCGCCTTCCGCGACTTCGTGGTCTTCCAAGTCAAGCTGGCGTTGGACGGCGTGAAGGATCTGCTGTTGATCAACCTGTCGGTCGTCGCGGTGGCGATCGACATGATCGCCGGGGGCGGACGGCGTCCCCGGCGCTTCTACGCCGTCGTCCGGCTGTGCGCACGCTTCGACCGCTGGCTCGGACTGCACCGCGCGAAGGGATTCTCCCACACGGGAGAGAGGCTGTGGCCGGACGTTTCCGAGAGCGGCGCGTCCGAAGGGGAGCGGCGCGTGCTGGGATCCGACGCCGACACCCTCATCGAACGGGTCGAGGACCTGGCCCGACGGGAAAGCAGGCGTTGGACGGAGGATTGATCCCCGTCTCTGGCGCGCATCCCTTCGTCGGAGCAATTTGCAACGGAGGCATCGGACTCGAGACTTCGGGAGACCACGCCATGATTCGCAAGCGCCTTTCCCTCGCTCTGGCCTGCGTCTGTAGCGCCGCGTCGGCCGCGTTCGTCCCGACGCCGGCGCCCCTCTTCGCCCAGCACGGCGAGCACGGATCCGCTCCGATTCCCGAAGGCGAGGAGGTTCCGCTCGTCTCCTCCGCCTTGGGGCCGTACTCGCGCGCCATCACCACCGACTCCGAAAAGGCGCAGGCCTACTTCAAGCAGGGCATGCAGCTCATGTACGCCTTCACGCCTTCGGACGCGAACCGCTCCTTCAAGGAAGCGCAGCGACACGACCCCGAATGCGCCATGTGCTACTTCGGCGAAGCGTGGTCGCTGGGCCGGTATCTGAACGGCGCCATGCTCCCCGAGGACGCCCCGACCGCCTACGCCGCCATCCGCAAGGCCAGGGAGCTGGCCGCGAAGTCCGGCACCCGAATCGAGCGGGATCTCATCGACGCGATGATCGTCCGCTACGCCCCCGAGCACGAGAGCGACGAACAGCGTCTGGAGTTGGACGAGGCCTACGCCGCCGCCATGGAGAAGGTGTGGGAAGACCACCCCGGGGATCTCGACGTGGGGACCCTCTACGGCGAGTCGCTCATGCTGCTCCAGCCCCGGCGCGGCCGCTGGGACGTCGACGACCCCGAAGTCCGGACCATCCACCGGGTGCTCGAGGCCACCCTCGCGCTCGACGTCGCCCACCCGGGCGCTTGCCACCTCTACATCCACGCCACCGAGCCCACCGTCCGTCCCGGCAAGGCGGAGGCGTGCGCGGACCGTCTCGGCCAGGCCATCCCGGGCGCGAGCCACATCCAGCACATGCCTTCGCACACCTACAATCGGATCGGACGCTGGCACGACGCGGTGATCGCCAACACGCACGCGTGGCACTCCGACCAGAAGGCCAACCACGATCTGGGCTTCGCCATCTACCCGTCGCACAACCTGCACATGCTGCTCTTCGCCGCCTCCATGGGGGGACAGGGCGCGGTCGCGATGCAGGCCGCGCGCGACTACGGCGAGCTGGTGTCGGGGGGCAACTTCTACGAGTCGCTCACCGGCGTGCGCTTCGGTCGCTGGAAGGATGTGCTGGCGATCGAGGAGCGGCCCGAGCAGTCGCTTTTCGCCGGGTTCTGGGACTTCGGGCGCGGCTACGCCCATCTGCGCATGGAGCGGCCCGACAGCGCCGCCTTCTACATGGAGCGGTTGCGCGGCATGCGCACCGGGTTGGAGGACGAGGCACCCTTCCGAGGGCACTCCGCGGTCGATCTCGTCACCGTCGTGAGCGCGATTCTGGAAGGCGAGATCCTCGCCGGCGAAGGCGACGTCGACGGAGCCGTGCGCGTGCTCGAAGAGGCCGTCGAGGTCGAGGACGGGCTCCGCTACGACGAGCCCGAGCCCCTCAATTTCGCGGCGCGCCACTGGCTGGGCGCCATCCTGAACGACGCCGGGCGCCACGCGGAAGCGGAAGATGTGTTCCGCGCCGCGCTCGAGGACCATCCGCACAACGGCTGGTCGCTCTTCGGGCTGGAGCGCGCCCTCAGGGCCCAAGGCCGGGAAGCGGAAGCCGACGACGCGCTCGCCCAGCGCACGGAGCACTGGGCCAACGCCGATGTCTGGCTGATGTCGGCGCGCTTCTGATGCGCCTGAGAGGAGCGCCTCGGACCGCCAGGGCGCTCCTCGTCGCGGCCGCGCTCTGGACGGGCGCTCTGGCGGTCCTCGCGAGCCCGGCGAACGCGCAGCGGTGGCGTCGCGGTTTTTCCCGGCGCGCGCCCATGGCCAACCCGGGGGATGCGGCCGAGTTCGGCTTCACCTTCTGCCGCATCGCCTACCGCAGCGTGCGCAGCGAGCCGCTGGGCCAGGGCTGGCGCACCGACTATCCCAACTCGGACGCCAATTTCTCCCTGCGTTTCTCGCAGCTCACCACCGGTTCGGTCAGCCGGTTCGAGAACGGAGAGCCGTTCTACGCGGTCGTCACCCTCGAGGACGACGAGATCTTCCACTGTCCCTTCGTCTTCATGTCGGATGCGGGGACGGCCGGCTTCGATCCCGCGGAAATCGAGCGGTTGCGCGCCTATCTGCTCAAGGGCGGCTTTCTCTACGTGGACGACTTCTGGGGCGACCGCGCCTGGGAGCACTGGACCGAGACCATGCGCGAGGTGCTTCCCGATCACGCGATCCAGGACGTTCCGAGCGATCATCTGCTCCTGAACGGGCTGTACCGCATTCCGTCGGTGCCCCAGGTCCCCTCCATCCAGTACTGGTACCGCACCGGACGGCAGGCGACCTCGGAGCGCGGGTTCGAAAGCGCCGAGGTGCACTTTCGCGCCATCTTCGACGAGGGCGGACGGGCGATGGTGGTCATGACCCACAACACCGACATCGCCGACGGCTGGGAGCGCGAGGGAGAGGACGAGGCTTTCTTCTTCCGGTTCTCGCCCGAGGCGTACGCGCTGGGCATCAACATCGTGCTGTACGCGCTGACGCACTGAAGATCCATCGAAGACCGGTACGGGCTGGGTTGCACGTGGCTATGGACATCTCGCGAATGGCGGACGTCGCGCGGGGCGCGGTTGCGGCGGCGCTCGCCGTGGCCGCGCCGCTCGCCGGACAGGAGGCGGTGCGCTTGGCGCCCGGGCGGGTCGAGGCGGGACGCGGGGTGTACGAGCGCTTCTGCGCGGAATGCCACCGCGCCGACCTGAGCGGCGACTTCGAGGCGCCCGAACTGGCCGGCCCGAACTTCCGTGCCGCGTGGAGCGGGGCCGCGCTCGGCGAGTTGCTGGCCGCGGTGCGCGACATGCCCCCGGAAGAGCCCGGGACGCTCGACGAAGCGCAGTACCTGGCGGCGACCGTCTTCCTGCTCTCGGCCAACGGGGCGCCCCCCGACCGGGGCGCGCTTTCCTACGGGCAGGCGGTGGGCGACGCGCTGGCGGGGGTCGCCGCCGACCCGGCCGGTCCCGCCGCCGAGCCCGCGGAACCGGTGCGCGCCGTCGGTCTCACCGCCGTGGAGGGCGACATCGGTCCGCTCCCGCCCGTGACCGACGCCATGCTGCGCGATCCCGATCCGGACGACTGGCTCATGTACCGGCGCACCTACGACGCGTGGGGGTACAGCCCGCTCGATCGGATTCGGCGCGAGAACGTGGCCGACTTGGAGTTGGCCTGGGCGTGGGCCATGGGCGCCGGGACGAACCAGCCCACCCCGCTGGTGCTCGACGGGATCATGTTCCTCGCCAACCCGGGCAACGTCGTGCAGGCGCTCGACGCCGTCACCGGCGACCTTCTGTGGGAGTATCGGCGCAGGTTCCCCGACCACATCCGACCGGGCGGCTTCGACCAGCTGCGCAACTTGGCGCTCTACCGGGACAAGGTGTTCCTGGCCACCAGGGACGCGAGCTTGGTCGCCCTCGACGTCCGCACCGGCAAGACCGTCTGGGACACCCAGGTCGCCGACCCCCGCAAGGGCTACACCAACGTCGCCGGCCCCATCGTGGTGGAGGGGCTGGTGGTGAACGGCATCAACGGGTGCGGGCGCTTCTACGAGGACAGCTGCTTCATCACCGCCCACGACGCCGCCACCGGGGCGGAGGTGTGGCGAACCCACACCGTCGCGCCCCCGGGAGCCCCCGGAGGCGACACCTGGGGCGGCTTGCCCCTCCACCTGCGCGGCGGCGGCGACGCCTGGACCACCGGGAGCTACGACCCGGCCCTCGGGTTGATCTACTGGGGAACCGCCCAAGCGAAGCCCTGGGTGCCCGCGAGCCGCGGCCTCTCCGCCGCCGACTCCGCCCTCTACACCAGTTCCACCCTGGCCATGAACGCCGCCGACGGCTCGCTCGCATGGTATCGCCAGCACGTTCCCGGCGAAGCGCTGGACCTCGACGAGGCCTTCGAACAACTCCTCGTGGACGTGGACGGCCGCAAGCTTCTCCTCGCCATCGGCAAGCACGGCGTCTTCTGGAAGCTCGATCGCGAGACCGGCGCGTTCCTCGAGCACCGCGAGACCGTCTACCAGAACGTCTTCGACCGCATCGATCCCGAGACCGGCGCGGTCACCTACCGCGCCGACATCGCGGAGGCCGGGGTGGGCGATCGGATCTCCGTCTGCCCCGGCACCGCCGGCGGGCACAACTGGCAGGCGATGGCGTACAGCCCGGAGACCGGCCTGCTCGTGGTCCCTCTCTCGCAGAGCTGCACGGAGATCTCGGGCCGCGAGATCGCCATGGAGGTCGGTTCCGGCGGCACCGGCGCCGACCGCGACTGGACCGAAATGCCCGGCACCGGCGGCCGCCTGGGCAAGCTGGCCGCCTACGACGTGCGCACCCTGGAGGAGGTCTGGAGCGTCGAACAGCGCGCCTCTTTCCTCACCGCCGCGCTCGCCACCGGAGGCGGCCTCGTTTTCGCCGGCGACGTCGACCGCTACTTCCGCGCCTACGACGTCGCGACCGGCGAGGTGCTGTGGCGAACCCGTCTGGGCACCTCGGTCCAGGGGTTCCCCGTCACCTTCGCGGTCGGGGGCGAACAGTATCTGGCCGTGAGCACCGGCCTCGGTGGCGGGAGCCCCCGCACCGTCCCCCGGCTTCTGGCCCCGGAGATCCGCCACCCGGCCTCCGGAAACGCGCTCTACGTCTTCAGGTTGCGCCGACCGAACTCCCGTCGGAACGTCCGGTAGGACGCCGACAGCTTGACGCGTCGGCCCTTGGCGCTGTGGG
Source organism: Longimicrobiales bacterium (assembly GCA_965115885.1). Taxonomy (GTDB): domain Bacteria; phylum Gemmatimonadota; class Gemmatimonadetes; order Longimicrobiales; family Gaopeijiaceae; genus BD2-11. The sequence continues at coordinate 3,162,467 of OZ220479.1, read as the reverse complement.
TGAAGCCGTCGAAGGACTGCTCCCATTTCGCGAAGGGCGGAGCGCGGCCGGTGAGGTTCGGCAGCGAGAGCGAGACGCCGAGTCCGCGCGAGGGACGCCAGAGCGCGGTCGCGTCCAGGGTCGTGAACGCGTCGATGTCCTCGTATTCGCTCCCCGCCTCGTCGGCGTCGGCGTAGGAGGAGACGTAGTTCACGTATCCGGCCACGGCGTAGTCCGACCATCCGTAGCTTCCGAACAGCCGCCCTTTGAGGCGCGGAAGCGGCGGAGCTATGGGAACGTGCTTGTTGAGGTGCCCGGCGGCCTCCGTTGCGGGCGAGATCTCGACGCCCCCGAGATCCAGCGGTTTGACGGAGTACGTACGGGTGTAGGTCGCCTCCAGGCCCGCGCTCAGGATGCCGCTCCCCGCCTGCGAGCGGACGTTCGCCTGCGCATCGAACCCCGAGGTCTTCACCCCGGGCCAGTTGACGAGGTCGACGTGGATCCGCTCGACGACGGTTGCGGGGCAGGTGCCGGTGCCGCGTCCGTCCGCGCAGGTCGCGTAGTTTTTGACCGCGTCCTTCGCGCGCCCGCCCCGGTCGTACAGCGCGATGACCGAATTGTAGGGCACGACCGCGATCACGTTCTCGAAGTCGTAGCTCCAGTGGTCGGCGGACAGCTGCACCGGCGCGAACCCGGATGCGTCCGCCAACGTCAGCACGAAGCCGACGTTGTAGGTGAGCGCCCGCTCCGGCTCGAGGTCCTTTCCGCCGTAGGTGTCGACCGCCTTGTACACGCCCGCTGCGTCGACGTACGACAGGGCGGTGGTGCGGTCCTCGTTCAGGTCGTCGACCGAAGGCGTGCGGAAGGTCGTCCGCAGCGAGCCGCGCAACGCGAGCCGGTCCGAGACGTCGTAGCGGATCGCGGCCTTCGGGTCGAAGCTGGCGGCGACGTCGTAGAGCTCGTAGTGGCCGAACTGCATGTGCAGGCGGTCGTCGGCCAGATGCACGGGGATCTCGCCGAAGAAGCGATGCACGGTCTGGTCGGCGGAGTACGGGTAACTTCCCGTGGTGAAGGAGCCGACTTTCTCCACGCAGGTTCGGTTGCCCGGCACCGAACAGGGGTTCAGGTGCAGATTGCCGGCGTCGTTCACGCTCGCCGAGACGTCGAGCCGACGGAACTGGTAGCCCAGAGCGTGGTTCTCGACCGCTCCCGAGCTTCCCGTGACGCGGGCGTCCGCGACGAGCATGGCGGCCGAGCTCAGGACGTCGACCTCTTCGTTGATCCAGGTCAACAACGCGGGATCGTTCGCCAAGTCGGGCGAGAAGTCCGGGTTGAGTTCGCTGAAGAAGCGCGAGCCGGGCTGCCGGGAAGCCCGAAGCGCGTTGCTGAACGGGTTGTAGTACATGCAGTCGCCCCGTCCGGCCATCCTCCCGCCGGTCGGGCCCAGCGCCATTCCCGAGGGCGAGGTCGGGTCGGCGACCACGTCCACCCCGCAGTCCGGTCCGCCGTACCCGCGGTAGGCCAGGAACTTGCGGTAGGCGTACTCCGCGGGCTGGTTCACGTTGCCCGAGGAGCGGGAGTAGCCGAGTGCGAGATCCAGCCGGTTGCCGTGTCCCCGGAGAATCTCGAAGCCAGTGTCCAGGGACGCCGACAGCCGTTGGGTGCGGGAGGCGCGGTGCAACGTACGGCCGGGCCCGGAGTGCCCCACCAGTCGGCCGAAGAAGAACCAGTCCTCGCGAATCCCACGCTCGTTCCGTGCTGTCGGCAGAAGGCCTGCCGCAGGTGAAGGGTTCCAGGTGGCCCCTGAAGTCGAGACAGCGCGGGTCGACGAAGACGTCTTCGTCGGAGAGGTGCGCGGCCTCCAGCTTGTTGCCGAACTCGGCGGCGCTCTCTCCGCCCGGTTGATCGGCGGACGCTACGTCGACGTGAACGCCTTTCCGTCGATCGCCATCGACCGCATCGAGATCCTGAAGGAGGGCGCGTCCGCCATCTACGGGTCGGACGCCGTGGCCGGGGTGGTCAACTTCCGCATCCGCAGCGACTTCGAGGGCACGGAGGTGATCGCCTCCCACGAGTATTTCAGAGGCGTCGGCGACACCAACGTGGCCGGCATCGCGGGCCGACGACTGGGCGAGCGTGCGCACGCCGTCCTGTCCGCGGAATGGACGACCCGCCAGGAGCTGACCCCGGAGGAGCGCGACTGGGCGCTGCGTCCCTTCATCCCCGGAGGCGGCGCGTGGTCGTGGACGGGGAACCCGGGCGCGTTCCTCGCCCCGTCTCTGACGGGCGGGCAGGTACACCTGCCGACGGCCGTTGAGGAGCACCAGGGTCCGGGACGCGCCGCGCAGGTTGACGTTGGCCACGGTCTCCGGCACGGCGGCGGCCTCGTTGGCGTTGAACCAGCTCTGCCGCTCGCCGACCGCTCCGTGAACCAGGCTCGTGGCCTTGAAGAATTCGACCGCCATGGGGGAACCCTGCTCCTCCAGCCTCCGGCGCGCCACCACCGACACCGAGTAGGGCAGCTCGGCGGCTTCCGTCTCCGCGCCGGCGCCGGTCACGACCACCTCGTCGAGTTCGAGTGCGGTGAAGCTCAGCCGCAGGTCCGCGACGGCGACCGGCCCGGGGGGCGCGACGACCCTTTCGGTCGTCGCCAGATAGCCGAGGACGCTGGAGAAGAGCCGGTGCTCGTCGGCGGGCACGCTCCGGATCGAATAGCGTCCGTGGGCGTCGGTGGTCGCCCCGACGCCGAGCGCTTCGACGAAGACCCGGACGCCCGCGAGAGGGCGTCCGTCGGCGATGTCGACGACTCTGCCTTCGATCGAACCCGTCGATTGTGCGGAGACCGGGACGGCGGCGAGGAGGGCGCCGAGCAACGCCGAGGGAAGGAGTTGCTTGTGCGTCGCACGCGCCGTTCACGCATGTCCGGGCTCCCTCTCCCCGAGATGGAGGGTTTCGCCGCCGCTTCGTCGCGGGACCGGTCGTCCGCCGCACGGAAACCGCCGCCCCAACCGCTCGGCCGCGAGGACGAGTCCGGCATGGCCCCCCGTCCGCGCGGAGGAAGCGGAACGCTACCGCTTGCTCTCGATCACCACCCGTTCCAAGGACTCGCGCGCGGCGCCGAGTTCGATTTCGCCGGGGGGGAGGCCGTTCAGCTGCAGGATGTAGGCGATCAAGTCGGCGTACTGCTGGGGAGGGAGGGAGCCCGGTTGATCTTCGGGCATGAGCGAGTAGATGTCGTCGTAGAGCGAGGCGACGCTGGCGCCGGCCCAGGAGCGGATGAAGGCTCCGACGAACTCCTCGTCCTCGTGGCATTCGCGGCAGACGCTCTCGGTGATTTCGGCGCCGCGCGCCGCCTGCTCCGCCGTGTAGACGCCGTCGAGCGTGGTGACCCTGGCTTCGTCCTGAGCGCGCGCCGCCTGCGCGACCGCCAGGAACAACCCGACGGATGCGGCGAATCCACCGATGCGACCCATGTTCGTTCTCCGGTCAGGCCCGTTCCCGGAACGCCGCTCCCGTCGGCCGACCGGTGCCGGGACCAAGTAAACCAAACCTCCCGAAAATCGTACGCGGAGCTTGCGGCGGTCAAGTTTCCCGGGAGGGCGCGCGCTCGCCGGAGCGTCGCCCCGAGGATACCGTAGGCTCCGCAGTCCCCGGAATTCCGCAAAACGTCTCGAGGTCCTCTTCTTGGAAATCGCAGTTCTCGCGTCCGCGTTCGCCGTTTCGGTCGCCAGCGGGCTGGTGCCGTTCGTGAACGCGGAAGTCGTGGTCGCGGCGGCGGCGGTCGCGGTGCCCGCCTCCCAGCAGTGGCTGATGGTCACGGTGTGTTCGCTGGGCCAGATGATCGCCAAGGCCGCCCTCTACGCGCTGGCGCGCTGGCTGCCGCAACGGCTGCCCGCGCGCGCGGTGCGCCACCTCGACCGCGCGTCCGAGAAAGCCGCCCGCCTGCAACGGGCGGGATGGCCGCTGATTCTGGTCAGCGCGTTCTCGGGGCTCCCGCCCTTCTACGTCGTTTCGTTGGCTGCGGGGACGGTGCGCGTCAATTTTGCCGCCTTTCTGTCCATCGGCTTCGTGGGTCGATGGGTCCGGTTCGCGGTCCTGGCCTACGCCGCCGCCGCCGCGGGCGGGGCCGTCCAGGGGGGACCGTGAGCTCCCCCGCCGATCTCGCGCGGGCGCGCCGACTGGTGCGCGACGCCGGGCGGGTGGTCGCGCTCACCGGCGCGGGCGTCTCGGCCGAGTCGGGAGTGCCCACCTTCCGCGCCGCGGACGGGTTGTGGCGCGACCGCCGTCCGAAAGATCTCGCCACCCCGCAGGCGTTTGCGCGCGATCCGCGGACCGCGTGGGCGTGGTACGACTGGCGGCGGTCGGTGCTGGCGGGGTGCGTTCCCAACCCCGGGCACCGCGCCTTGGCGCGCTTCTTCCTCGGACGCGGCGCGGTCGGGCTGGTGACCCAGAACGTGGACGGGCTGCACACCCGAGCGGCGCTGGAGGAGGCGGGCGAAAGCTCGGCCGACGCGGCCTTTCCGGTGGAGTTGCACGGGACGCTCGAGCGGGACCGCTGCAGCCTGTGCGCGGCGCGCTTTCCCGCCGAGCCGCTGACGGATTCCGTGCCGCTGTGCACCTCTTGCGGCGGGATGCGCCGCCCGGACGTAGTGCTCTTCGGAGAGGCGCTGGACGGCGACGCGCTCGGCCGCGCCCATGCGCTCGCCGAGCGCGCCGACCTCTGTCTGGCGGTGGGGACCAGCGCGGCGGTCCACCCGGCCGCGGCGGTGCCGCTCGTCACTCTGAACGCCGGTGGCGCGCTCGTCGAGGTGAACCTGGAGGACACCCCGCTCACGCGATCCGCCACGGTGGCGTTGCGGGGGTCGGCGGGGGAGACGCTCCCCGCCCTGCTGGACTGAGGAGCGCCTCCGACCGTCCGGGCGGGATCTATCTCCGACCCGGGGTGCGCCGACGCCGGTCCCGTGGGTTGCCCCCGGCCTGCGGCGGCGCCTCGAGGAGCGCGTCGGAGTCCCGCGCGGCGTCCATGGGGGGGACCGCCATGCGGACTCCGAATTCTCCGGTTGCGGCGGAGCCGCTCTCGGCGGGGACTCCGTTGATCTCGATCCAGTCGAAGAGACCGGGATTCGCGGTTTCCGGATCGAAGGACTGCATGTACACTTGGTCGATCTCGCTCAGAGCGGAGGCGAAGGGAGGGCTGGGGACGGCGATTGCGATCCTTTCCGTGCCGGCGAGGACTTCCAATCTCCCGTTCTGCGCCCGGATGGCGATTTCCGTGAATTCGCCGGCACCGTCGTCGATCGCGCCCGAAGTTCCGTACAAGCCGTTGAGGTAGTACAGGCCCTCGTCTCGGTCCGGGGGAGTGAAGTAGGCCGCCAGAGCGTAGTTGACGGTTTCGGGTTCGGCGAAGTTCAGCACGTTGGATCCGATTTCGAGCCGGAGCCATCGGACGTCGTACTCGCCGGGGTTCGTTGCCGTGAACAGCACCGCCGTGCGCATCGAGTCGGCCCGGGCGCGGGCGAGGCGAACTCGGATCTCCCACGAGGCGAGCGGCGGATTCTGCGTACGGGCGGCGGTCGCCCAAAGCCCTGTGCTGTCGTTCGTCATCCGCAGCACGCCCTCCGAAACCGAGGCGACGGTGGCCGTGCCCAAGGTCCAGTCGTCCAAGCTGGCTTCGTCGTCGAAGTCGTCCCGAAAGGCCGTCGTCGCCGCAGGCAGAACGGTCAACTCGAAGTCGACCGAGGCCGACAGACCCCCCGGATCGGTCGCGGCTACCGTAATCGTCGCCGTTCCCACCGCCACGGCCGTCAACGTCAGCTCGCTCCCCGACGCCGTTGCGTTCGCCACGGCCGAGTCCGACGACTCGGCCGAGTAGACCAGGTCGTCCCCGTCGGGGTCGAGGAAGAGCGGGGGATCCCCTTCCAGGTTTTCCGTTCCCGTCCAACCGACGGTCCGCGTGATCGAGCTGATTTCGGATTGCGCCTCCGGCGCTTGGTTGACCCGCTCGATCACCGTGACGGCGCCGCTCAGCGAAGCCGTCAGGTCGAACGGGTCCGCCGCCGTGACCGTGATCGTCGCCGTCCCGACGGCCACCGCCGTCACCGTCAGCGTCGAGCCCGACACGGCGACGGTCGCCACCGCGCGGTCGTTCGATTCCGCCTCGTAGACCAGCGCCTGACCGTTCGGGTCGGTGAAGTGGGCGTCGAGATTCAGGGTCGCGGAATTGCGCTCCTGGACGTCCGGAAACGAAAGCGATTCCTGGGTCGCCTCCGGGGGCCGGTTGGGCTCGACCGTCACGGGCACGCTGACGGATCCGGACAGCCCGTCCGGGTCGGTCGCCGTGACCGTGAGGGTGGTCGATCCGGCGCCCACCGCCACGGCGGACACCACGCTCCCCGACGCCGACGCCGTGACCACCGAGGCGTTGGTGCTGGTCGCCGAGTAGGTCAGCGCGTCCCCGTCCGGGTCGGTGAAGAAGGGCGTCGCGTCTAGGCTGATGGTGTCGCGCACGACGGCCGTCAGCGCGGGCGCCACGGGCACGTTCGCCCTCGGCGCTCGGTTGGGTTCCACGACCGTCACGTTGGCGCTGGCCGCTGCGGAGAGCCCCGCGGGGTCGCGGGCGGTCACGGTCACCGTGGCGGTGCCGGCCGCCGCGGCCGCGATGGTCAGGTCGGTGCCGGACAGGGCGACGCCCGCCACGCCCGAATTGGACGAGATGGCGGTGAAGGTCATGGCGTCGCCGTCGGGGTCGCTGAAGATGCCGGCCACGCTCACCGTGACCGACTCGCCCGCCGTCATGTTCTGGGCCGGAATCGACCCCGCCGCCGTCGGCGCCCGGTTGGGCTGGGCCGGCGAGGCGGGTGCGGTCCCCCCGTCTCCGCCGCAGGCGGCGGCCCAGATCACGGCCAGCGGCGCCAGCGGACGGACGAGATGCCTGAGACTGAGAAGGGAGCCTGTCATTGTCGAATCCTTGTTTGGAACGATGCGGAAAGACGTCGCCCGCGCTCGCCGATCCGCGCGAAACGTCGGCGTCGGCGCGGCGGCCGGGAAGGCGAAGAAGCGAGAAGCCTGCCGAACGTCACCGCGCACCCGGCGCGGTCTCCGGCTTGCGGGACGCGTACGCCGACGCGGGCGGCGCGGCGGCCGATGCGGGCCCCACCGTCGGCGTTCCGGTCGCCTCGACCCAGTCGAAGAGCGCGGTTCTCGCCTCGGCCCCGTCCAAGGGAAAGACCCAGAGCCCGACCGAGGTCATCCGGGTCGGATGCTCGTCGCTCAGCGTCGCCGCGAAGAGCTCCGTCCCGCCGACTCCCGCGCGCAGCTCGCCGTCCTCCAGCGAGACGGCGATCTCGGTGAACTCGCCGGCCCCGTCGCGGACGGCGTCCGAGACCCCGAAGGCGCCCGCGACGACCACCCAACGGTTCGCCGGGGGCCACCGCGTTCGGTCCAGGACGTAGAAGCGGTAGTTGGTGTCGCTCCCCTCGACCGAGACGCCGGATCCGACGTCGAGCGCGTACCACGCGTACCGCTCGTCCCCGGTGGCGAAGATCAGCGACGCGACCACGCTGTCCGTTCGCGTGCGTCCCAGGCGCGCGCGCACCTCCCAGAAATTGATCGGCGTCTCGAGGTCGCGATTCATCCGGCCCGCGATCCCTGCGGCGCGGTTGGTGAGCGCCAGGACGCCTTCGGACACCGCCGTATCCGCCTGCTCGACGTCCCACGTCGCCAGGCCCGAGTCGAAATCGTCGCGGAAGCCGGTGGGCGCGCCGGCCACGACCGTCGCGTCGACCTCGTGGGTTGCGGCGAGTCCGCCGGGATCGGTGGCCGTCACCGTCAGCGTCGCCGTTCCCGCGGCCACCCCCGAGACCGAGACGGTCGGGCCGGACGCCGAAGCCAGGACCGCGCGCGGGTTCGAGGACGACGCCCGGTAGCTGAGCGCGCCCCCTTCCGGGTCGGCGAAGTACGCCGCCACCCGCACCGGGACGATCTCTCCCGAGACCAAAGTCACCGCCGGAATCGAGTCCTTCGCCGCGGGCGCCCGGTTGGGCCGCACGACCACGCCGGTGCTCTGGGTTGCGGCGAGCCCTCCGGGGTCGCGGGCGGTGACGGTGAGGGTGGCGCTGCCCGCCGACGCCGCGGTGACGGTGGCCAGGGTGCCCGAGACGGCGACTCTGGCCGCCGCCGCGTCCGTCGCCGCTTCGTAGGCCAAGGTGTCGCCGTCGGGGTCGGCGAAGTGCGAGGACATCTCCACCAGCACGCTCTGTCCCTCGACCAGCTCCATGGACGGGATGGGCGTCCCGGGCGACGGCGCCCGGTTCAGGGGGCGCACGGCGCCCGCATCGCATCCGGCCGCCGCCCAAAGGAAAAGCGTCGGAAGAGTCTTCGGGAGACGGCGGAGGACGCCGCGCGGACGAGGATGCGGGATCGCGGAAGGCGCACCCCTCGCGGCCGTGCCGTTTTCCGGTGCCATGTTCTTCGTCCGACTCCGGAGCGAGGGGCGAAACGGACCGAAATTTCGCGGTTGCCGATCCCCCAATTCGAATTCGGAGCGGCGGGAACGCAAGGGGCGACCCGATCCGGAGCGGAGGATCCGCAGGTCCCGGCCGCCGTCAGTTTCCCCGCACGTACTCCGCCGCCTCCCGGTGCGTCGCGTACCACACGCTCCCGCGCGCGTCGATGTGCTCGATCAGGCCTTCCAGGACGAGGATGCGGGAGCGGTGGCCGATGTAGTGCGGATGCATGGTGAGCACCAGCATGGTGCCTTCTTCCCAGGCGCGCTCGAACTCGTCGATGTAGACCCGGAGGACGTCGCGGGGGGCGCTGTAGCTGTTGCCGCGCGGGTTCAGAAGGGGGGCGTCGTCGAGGATCCACTCCACGGGCAGCTCGACGAGGCCGGTGGGTTCGCCGTCGGCGACGATCTCGTAGGGCCGGTCGTCGGCCATGAGCGAACTGTCGTAGAGGAAACCCATCTCGCGGATGATGCTCAGGGTGTTGGGGCTGAAGTCCCACGACGGCGCCCGGTAGCCCACCGGCCGCTCGCCGGTGACCTCGGTCAGGTAGTCGACCGCGCGCTCGAGCAGGGCCCGTTCCTCGTCGGCCTCGAGCAGCGAGTTGGTCTCGTGGATCCAGCCGTGCACGCCGATTTCATGGCGCCCGGAGGCCTGAATCGCGTCCAGCATCCCGGGATTGAACCGCAGGCTCATCGCGGGGATGAAGAACGAGGCCGGGATGTCGCGTTCGTCGAGCACGTCGAGCACCCGGGGGAGCGCCCGGCGCGCGCCGTACTCGCCCTGCGACAGGGCGCCCACGGTGGGTTGCCCGTTGCGGATGGGGATGGTTTCGTTGTCCACGTCGAAGGACAGCAGCACCGCGACGCGGGCGCCGTTCGGCCAGCTGGCGGGCGTGAGATCGCGCCCCGCGCGCACGGCGTTCACGGTCGCGAACGCGCGCTCGTCGCTCCATCGCCAGCCGGGCTCGTTCTCGCCCTGCGGCGACCGGGCGGCGTCTCCGATTCCGGCGTCGGGCGCACAAGCGGAGGAAAGGCCGACGAAGATTGCGGCGACGACGAGGGTCGGACGCGCGTTCATATCGTGCTCCCGGATTCGGGTTCCGGTTCGGGGGACGGAGTCGCAAGAATACGGATTCGGCGAGGAGTCGGACAATGCGCGCGGGGAGGACGGACATGGGACGGAGTGCGACGGCCATGGAGCTCGTGCGCGGGATCCGAGCGGAAAGAGCCCCGATCGCGGGTGTCGGGACGGCCGCGGCGGCTTCGTGAGCGGCGTCCGCGACTTGGCCTTCCTCCCGGCCGCCGAACTCGCTGCGCGGGTGTCGGCGCGGGAGGCGTCGGCGGTGGAGACGGTTTCGGCGGCGCTCGACCGCGTCGACCGGCACAACGAGACGGTGAACGCTGTGGTGACCCTCTCCCCGCGCGCGCTCGAGGACGCGCGCGCGGTCGACCGGCGGTTGGCGCGGGGAGAGGACCCGGGCCCGCTCGCGGGGGTGCCGGTCGGGATCAAGGACATGACTGCGGTGGCGGGGTTGCGCACCACCTACGGGTGCGGCCTGTACGCGGACCACGTGCCGGGGGAGGACGCGTTGGTGGTGCGCCGCCTGCGGGCCGCCGGAGCGGTGGTGGTCGGAAAGACCAACACGCCGGAATTCGCGGCGGGGGCCAATACCTTCAACGACGTGTTCGGCGCCACCCGCAACCCGTGGGATCCGACGCTCTCGGCGGGCGGATCCACCGGCGGCGGGGCGGCGGGGCTCGCGACCGGCATGTTCGCGCTGGCGGAGGGGACCGACCTGGGCGGATCGCTCCGCATTCCGGCGGCCTTCTGCGGGGTGACCGGGCTTCGTCCCTCCCCGGGACTGGTCCCCACCGAGCCCACGGACTGGGCGTGGGACACCCTCATGGTCACCGGGTTGATGGCGCGCACCGCGGCGGACGTGGCGCTCGGACTCGCGGCGGTGGCGGGACCGTCCGCCGGCTCGCCCCTCCGCCGGTCGGTTGCCGGGCGGGACTATCCGGCCGCAGCCCGGGCGGGCGTGGCGCGAGGCGCCCGCATCGCCTACTGCGCCGACCCGGCGGGGATCGGGGTGGATGCGGGGGTGGAGAGGGTGTGCCGGGAAGCGGCCTTCGCGCTGGGTCGGCCGGGCGCCGCGGTGGAGGAGATCGACCTGGACCTCTCCCGTGCCCGGCGGGCGTTCGTCCACCTGCGCGGTCGGTGGATGGTCGCCCACCACCAGGACCGCTTGGACCGCGTCGACCGATTGGGTCCCAACTTGGCGGGCAACATCCGCGCGGGACTCGCCACCACGTCCGAGCAGCTCGGGCGCGCCGACCGCATCAGGAGCGGGCTCTGGCGTCGCTTCGCCGAGCTTCGGCGCGACTTCGACTACCTGCTCGCCCCGTGCACCGCCGTGCCCCCTTTCCCGGTCGAACGAAGCCACCCCACCGAGATCGCGGGCCGCAGGCTGGAGACCTACGTGGACTGGTTCGCCCCCACGTTCGTGCTCTCGCTCACGGGGCTCCCGGTCGCCTCGGTTCCCGCCGGGCTGGACTCCCGCGGGCTCCCGGCAGGGCTCCAGGTGGTGGGCCCGCCCGAGGGCGAGGAAGAGGTGCTCGCCCTGGCTGCGACCCTCGAGCGTCTGCGGCCGCCGGAGCGGCCGCCGCTCGCGGGATAAAGGCGTTGGGCGCACGATCCCCGCTCCTTGCCCGACCTCCCCGCGACGTCTACGATCCTGCGACCGCCCCGCATGTCCGGGGCGGAACGGGTTTCGCGCGCGACGCCCGCATCTCTCCATCGACGCTCAAGGAGCGAGGCATGGCCAGATCGACTTCCGGCACTTCCCGTCGGCGATTCTTCAAGCAGGGGTTCGGCGTCGGCGCGGGCGCGCTGGCCCTCGGCCGCTGGCCCAAGGGGCTCCTGCGTCGGCGCCAAGCGGGCGCCCCTCTCGTCGTCACCAGCCACACCAACGAAACCGGGCGCGACGCCATGGCGCAGGCGTGGGACGTCCTCTCCCGGGGCGGCAGCGCCTTGGACGCGGTGGAGCGCGGGGCCAACGTCATCGAGGTGGATCCCGAGGATGCCGGAGTCGGCTACGGCGGGCTTCCCAACGAGGACGGCGTGGTGCAGCTGGACGCGTCCTGCATGGACGGCAAGACCTACAGCGCCGGCGCGGTGGCGTCCATCGAGGACATCAAGACCCCCTCCTCGGTCGCGCGTCTGGTGATGGAGCGCACCGACCACGTCATGCTGGTGGGGCCGGGCGCGCGCGAGTTCGCTCTTTCCTTCGGCTTCAAGGCGGAGAATCTCCTGACCGAGAACGCACGCATGGCGTGGGTGCGCTGGCGCGAGACCCACAGCGAGCGACGGGACGACTGGGGGCCGCCCGAGCACGTCCGCGAAAGGCCGGACAAGCAGACCGGCGTCCTCCCGGGCGAAGACGACTTCAACTACGGCACCACCAACGTGCTGGCCGTGGACGCCAACGGGGACGTGGCCGGAATCACCACCACCAGCGGTCTCTCCTGGAAGATCCCCGGCCGCATCGGCGACTCGCCCATCATCGGCGCGGGGCTCTACGTCGACAACGACGTGGGCGCGGCGGCGGCGACCGGCCGCGGCGAGGACGTGATCAAGTCGTGCGCGTCCTACTTCATCGTCGGGCGGATGCGCGAGGGACGTTCGCCCCAGGAGGCCTGCGAAGACGCGGTCGAGTCGATCGTGGGCAGGTACCGCGCGGTCGGACTCGATTTCGTGCCCAGCGAGAAGTTCGTGGCCATCGACAAAAACGGGGAGATCGGCTGCGCCCGCATGGCGGGAGGCGCGGGCCGCGTCGGGACCCTGACGTACCGCAACTCTTCGGGGCTCGACGTCTATCGGGGCACTCAGCTCTACCCGACGGACTGAAGGCCGGTCGGACAGGTTCCGTGTCGCGCGCGCGGGCGGAATCCGGGGGCGTGGCCGCGTCCGGATCGCCCGCGGCGGGCCCTCCCGGCTGGTGGGCGCGGGGACTCCTGTTCGAGAACTGCAACTGCCAGGTGGTCTGCCCGGGCCATGTCCACTTCAGTCAGAACTGCACCCACGAGCGTTGCATCGGCTACTGGGCGCTTCGCTTCGACGAGGGCCGCTACGGCGGCACGCCCCTCGGCGGGGTGTGCGCGGTGGTCGTCTTCGAATGCCCGCAGCTGATGATCGCGGGCGGATGGACCGAGGCGTTGCTGATCGACGAGGAGGCGTCCCCGGATCAGCGTGCGGCCGTGGAAGCCATCCTGCGCGGCGATGCGGGAGGGCCTTGGGCGGTGCTGGCGCGTTTCGTCTCCGAGCGGTTGCCGAGCCGGTACGTCCGCATCGAGATCCAGGACGAGGGCAGGATGAAACGGGTGCGGGTCGGAGGGATCCTGGAGGCCTCCGTCGAGGATATCCGAGGCAGGGATCGGGATCTTCCCGTCACCTTCCGGAACATGTTCAACCAGATTCACGCCCCCACCCAGACCGTCGCCCGCGGCGAGACCCGCGGCGACGTCGGCGACGTTCGCCTGCGCAACGCCGGGACGCACGGACTGCACTCCCGCTTCGAGTGGCGGGTCGGCGGGGTTGACGCGCGGTGAGCGGAAATTCGACGCCGACCCGCGTCGGCGGAGGGGTGCCGATTCTCACGATCGCCAGCGCGGTCCCCGCAGTTTCCGCTTCCCGCGCCGTCCGGCCCGGAGGAGCCCTGCGGATCGGAGCCGACGGTAGCGGTCAGCGGTCGAGCGGCCCTCTCTTCCACAACCGCACGGTGAACCGGTGCGGTTCCGCGACCAGTTCGGGATCGGTTCCGTTGTGGGCCCGCATTCCAGGGACGATCTTCTTCGAGACGCCCATGCCGTAGGCCTCGACGTATCCGCAGTCGCGCATCACGTTGACCAGCGTCTGGTTGCGCGCGTAGCGCACCCCGGTTTTCATCCCCTCGACGGTTACGGTGTTGGGAAGACGGCCGGGACTCACGATTTCTAGACGATCGGAATGGATGGCCAGCATGATGTCCGTTCCGGCGATGCTGTAGTCGCGATGCACGAGTGCGTTGATCACGGCCTCGCGAATCACTTCTTCGGGGTATTCCCAGCGGTCGACGCGTCTTCCGTTTTCCAAGCATGCTTCGGATTGCGTGTTTTGCCGGACGAAATCCCATGCCTTCTCCACCAGTCCGCGCTGTCGAATTCCCGTGGACGGAGTTCCCAGAGGCGTTATGGGACCCCGCAGGTCGGCGTCGGCACGGGTGGCGTAGTCCGGCTCCGTGCCTCGATGGCACACGGCCCGAATGCCGGATTGGGGCAAGTACCGATCGGGCGTTTTTCCGAACAAGAGAATTCCATCGATCGTAGCCGTATGGTGTTCTGCCGCTACCGTCATGAGTTTCGTGTTTTTGAGAAGCGTCTCCCAAACCGATCAAGTCATCGTCCTCGGGGAGCGTTCCACCTCGCACGCGCTCGAAGTAGTCGCGCAAGCGGCGACCATCGAAAGCGTCCAGCCCAGCCCCCGGAACCGGCTTCAAGCCGTAATGAAGCCGCCTCGATGCCTGGAACATACGCTCGAGTTCCTCGCGGCTCGCCTCTCGAGAGGTGTCGCCAACCCGGATGTAGTACGTTTTGTGACCGCGATGGATGCGCGCGTAGGGCTTGTCGGGCCCGGCCGCGATGTGAACTGCCAGCACGTCGCGACCCGGTGCCGCGTCTTTCACCCATGAGAAAAGTGGCGCGATCGGCGGTTCGATTTTGTCTCGGCAAATGTTGCTCACCCATTCCTGAAGCCGGTTTCGGGTGACTCCGGAAATGTCGCCGTCCTCGTCGACGCCCAGGAGCACTACGCCACCTTCTAGGTTGAGGAAGGCAACGAGTTCTTTTGCGAGTTTGTAGTTTTCGACATCGTCCCGTTTGAACTCGAGGACGGAGTCTTCGCCTCCGCTGATCAGCTGGAGCAGATTGGTTTTCGTCATGAAATCTTCCTCTAGTATCCGTACTTTCGGCGTCTCTTCTCGAAGGCATCTTTGCCGCCTTCGAGCAGTTCTTCGACCAGTTTTCTGATCGAAGAGTCATCGATGGATCCCCTATGCTCGGGGACTATTTGGGCTCGCCCCCGGAGGTCGTATGCGCCGCTTCGACGCCGTGCCGGAGCTCAAGTGCGCCTCCCGCTCATATGACGGTTTCACGCATTCTTCGCCTCGTCTAAGAATCCGTGCCGACTCCTGCAGCTCATGCCTTCCTCCGGGCAAGTCCAGGGCCAAGCACCGTTCGTCAAGGCTCAAACATGTCGTGCCGCCACGAGGCTGGGCAAGCTCTTGGTCTCGATCAGCAGCCTGAATCATAAACCGCGCCCCATCTTGTAAATATCGTTCGCAACGCGACATCGCTTCCGCACGATTCCGTTCTCTCTCGTGTTCGATCGCCGCGCCGATGGCTGTTCCTCTCTTCCTCGTGCAAGGCCGGTGGGACGTCGCCGGCGCGCCCACCGCCGGACGGCGCCGATTACCTGAAAACGCGATCTCGGTATGGTCCTGGATGCGCTTCGGTGCCGTAATTGCGTCGTCGGCGGGGAAGCCGATTCGACGGCACGGGCCGTCCTTTCCCGAGAGCGGCGTTGCTGCGATTTTCGGTTCCGGTCGCCATTTGGCCGACGCATCCGAGTCCTTCGGACCGACATCCTCCCCTGAACAGACGTGCCGCAACGTGAGTTCATCCTTCCCGCTCGTGGCGCTGATGTGGTTCGGGATGATGGCTGCCATGATGTTTCCGGTGTCGGTGCCGTGGGTGCGAGTGCTGATTTCGCTGAGCGACGGGAGTGGCCGCGTTCGGGCGGGGGCGCTGTTCCTAGTGGGGTATTTGTCGGCGTGGTTGCTCTTCAGCCTAGCGGCGGCGGCGGTGCAACTGTCGATGGCGGGGATGGTCCTTCCGGCCCGCGACGCACCGGCGGCGGGGTTCCTTCTGGTCGGAGCTGGACTCTACCAGCTGTCGCCGGCGAAGGCGGCTTGCCTGCGCCACTGCCGCAATCCGCTCAGCTTCTTCCTCGCCCGGTGGCGGGACGGGCCGCGCGGGATCCTGGGGATGGGGTGGAGGCACGGCCTCCACTGCCTAGGCTGCTGCTGGGCGCTGATGGCGCTCGCGCTCGTGCTGGGCGTGATGAACCCGCTCTGGATGACCGTGCTGACGGGAGTGGTGTGCATCGAAAATCTGGCGCCGGGCGGACCGGCTCTCGGCCGAGTGACGGGGATGGGGCTGGTGGTGTGGGGGGTGGCGGTGTGGGCGGGCGGATGAGCGAAGCGTCCCCGCTTCTCCCCGGCGGGGAACGGGTTCGTGGAAGCCGTCCGCCCGATCCCGCCGCCCGGGCGGCGCGTCGCGGTTGGCTCGGCCCTCCGTCGTGCCGCGCCCCGGAGCCGCTCGCTTCCGCTCGCGAACCGTCGACGTCGGGCCGTGGCATCGGCTCGGCGGGCGGCCGGGACGAGCCGGGCGACTGCTCCGAGATCCGATCTTCGCGCGGCGTCCCTCGAGGCGGCTTCCGGAAGCGGCGGCGGGGCCGGCCTGCCGGGACCCGTACGCCTCTACGCCAACGCCGACGCCACCCGGTACACCGCGAACGCCGCCGTCCACGCCAGCACGCTCATGTAGCCGAACTGGAGGGCGGGCCACTTCCAGCTTCCGGTTTCGCGGCGGGTCACGATGTTGGTCGGGAGGCACTGCATGGCCAGCACGAAGAAGACCAGCAGGGCCAGCGAGGTCGCGATCGTGAACACCGGAGTGCCGTCCGCGTGGCGCTGGACGCCCAGCGTCGCGCTCAGAGTCTCCTCGTCCTCGGCGCCCTCCTCTCCGATACCGTAGACGATGGCCAGCGTGGCGACGATGACTTCACGGGCGGCGAACGACGAAACCACCCCCACGTTGATCTTCCAGTCGAAGCCGAGCGGGGCGAACACCGGCTCCAGCGCCTTGCCGACGCGACCGGCGACGGAGTGCTCGAGCCGGTGGGACGAGAGCAGCGCGTCCGCCCGCGCCTCCAGCGCCGCCGCCGTTTCGTCCTCGGCCGCCTCGGCGCGCGCTCGGAGATCCGTCACCTGCGCGAGCGTCCCGGCGGGGACGACCGCGGCCAACTGCGACTCGTCCAGCTTGGGATAGGTGGCGAGCACCCAGAGGACCACCGAGACGGCCAAGATGGTCGTGCCCGCCCGAGTGACGAAGGCTCGGCCGCGCTCGTAGGCGGTCAGCGCCGCGTTGCGCAGCGAGGGCATCCGGTAGCGCGGCAGCTCGATGACCAACGGACTGGCGCTTCCCGGAAGGATGGTGCTCTTGAAGACGAACGCCATCCCGATGGCTGCCGTCATGCCCAGCAGGTAGGCGCCCGTGAAGACCAGCCCCCCCGTCACCGGACGCCCCGCGAAGAGGAGGGCGGTGATCATGACGTAGACGGGGAGCCGCGCCGTGCAGGAGAGGAGCGGAATCACCAGGATCGCGACCAGCCGGTCGCGCCGGTTCTCGATGACCCGGGACGCCATGATGGCCGGAATCGCGCAGGCGTGCGCGGAGAGCATGGGCACGAAGGCGCGCCCGGGCAGCCCGACCCGGCTCATGGGCCGGTCGGCCACGAAGGCCGCCCGCGCCAGATAGCCGGTGTCCTCGAGCAGCGTGATCAGGAAGAACAGGAAGCAGATCTGGGGCAGGAACACGAGCACCCCGCCGATTCCGCCGACGAGGCCGTTGACCGCGAAGCTGTTCACGTCTCCCGGCGGCAGAATGCGCCCGACCGCGTCCCCGGCGAAGCCGAAGCCCGCCTCGATCCACGTCATCGGATACTGGGCGATCGAGAAAATCGAGACGAAGAGCGCCGCCATGATGAGCGCGAAGGAGGCGGGACCGAAGACGGGATGGGTGAGCCAGCCGTCGATCTTTTCGGTGAGGCGCACGGACATCAGGCGGGCGCCCTTCGCCGTCCGAACCGCGCGCGCGCCCACCTCCTCCGCCCAGTCGTAGCGCGCCTCGTGCGGACAGGTGGTGCAGGTGCCGCAGGCGGCGATTCCCTTCGGCAGGGCGGGGATCGCTTCCGGACCCGCCTCCAGCATGTGGTCGAGCTCCCGCTTGAGCTGTTCGACGCCCTGCCCGGAGCGGGAATTGAGGGGCACCACCGGCGCCCCCAGCTCGACCGCCAGCGACTCGGCGTCGATCTCTAGTCCGTCCGTCTCGGCCAAGTCGATCATGTTGAGCGCGACGACCATGGGCACTCCCAGCTCCCTCACCTGCCCCGTCAAGTAGAGGTTGCGGGCCAGATTGGTCGCGTCCACCACCACGATCACGGCCTGCGGTTTGGCCTGCCCCGGCAGCTTCCCGAGAAGGGCGTCCCGGGCCTTCCGCTCCTCGATCTTGTGATCGGACATCCCGTAGAGGCCGGGCAGGTCGAGCATCCGGATCGGCTTCCCGTCCAGCTCGAAGCTGCCCAGCCGAACGGAGGTGGTGGTGCCGGAGAAGTTGGCGGTCTTGCCGCGCAACCCGGTCAGCTGGTTGAAGAGGGTGGTCTTGCCCGCGTTGGGATTGCCCGCCAGCGCGACCGTGACCGGAACCGCGGCGCGGGCCGCGACGACGGGAAGCGAGACGGCCGTCATGCGTCGTTGCGGGTCAGTTCGCCGGGTGCCGCTCGAAGCACCGGTGGTCGCGGTCGGGACGCAGGAAAACGTGCCGCGCGAGCTTTTCCGCGATTCCGAGGCGCGTCCCCATGACGCTCACGATCATCGGCTCGCCCGATTTCACTACGTGCAACCGACGCCCCAGGCACACGCCCATCGTCTTGAGTCGCTCGATGTCTTCGTGGTTTCCGTCGATGCCGCAGATCAGCCCGCACTCTCCGGCGGAAAGCAGGGTGGCGGGAAGCTTCGGGTCGGATTCCGGGATCCGGTCCGGCTCGGCCGACTGGAGTGGCGCGTGGCCCGAGGTCACGGGGCGGTCTCGCGGTTGGAGGAGAGATTCGTTATGAGAATCATTCTCATTCGCAGGGGACGAAGAAGCAAGGGCGAGGCGAGCGCTTGCGCCGGAACGCGCGGATGTCGCCCGCCGCACCGCACCTCCGTATGTTTTTCCCGTCGAGGTCGGGGCGCGCGGAGCAACCGGGCGCCGTCCTGAAGCCTTGGGAAAAGAAAGGGGAACCGAGATGTCCGAGAGCCGGGGAGGCGATATCGAGCGGCGGCGTTTTCTGGGGATGGCCGCGGCGGGGGTCGCCGCCGGGGGACTGCGCCCCGGAGCCGTTCTCGGGGACGACGGTCGTCCCTCCGCGGCCGCGGCGCGGCGGCCCCGGGAGGCCCAGGAGCGGGAGTTGCCGCCGCTCGGCAACGGCGAGCCGCCCGCGACCCAGTTCCAGGCCTATCCGGGAGGCACCGGAGCGCTCCTCGAGAAGTTCTGGGGAGAGGCGGGAGGGTCCCCGTTCGAGCGTCGCGAGATCGAGATCGGGCCGTGGCCCGGACCGGTCCCGACCGACCCCCGGGAAATCGCCTTCCTTCCCGCGCACCGCTTGGGCGCACTCGTCCGCGAGCGCAAGATCACGTCCGAGGAGCTCACCGAAATCTACCTGGACCGGATGCGGCGCTACGACCCGACGCTCCTGTGCGCGGTCGCCGTTCTGGAGGACCGCGCGCGCGAGGAAGCGAAGCGGGCCGACGCGGATCTGCGCGCGGGCCGCTGGCGCGGACCGCTGCACGGAGTGCCTTGGGGCGTGAAGGACCTCTTCGCCGTGCGCGGGACTCGCACGACTTGGGGGTCCGCCGACTTCCGGGATCGGGTGATCGACGAGGACTCGGAGCTGGTCGTGCGCCTGCGCGAGGCGGGTGCCGTGCTGATCGCGAAGCTCTCGACCGGACGGTTCGCTGCGGGCGACAACTGGTACCGCGGCCGGACCCGGAATCCGTGGAATCCCGAGCAGGGATCGAGCGGTTCGTCGGCGGGACCGGGTTCGGCTACGGCCGCGGGACTGGTCGGCTTCTCCATCGGCACCGAGACCCAGGGCTCGATCGTGAGTCCCGCGCGGCGCAACGGCCTGAGCGCCCTGCGTCCCACCTTCGGGCGCATCTCGCGCCACGGCGGCATGGTGCTCGCGTGGAGCATGGACAAACCGGGGCCCATGTGCCGCAGCGTCGAGGACTGCGCGCTGGTGTTCGCCGTCGTCCACGGCTCCGACCCCAAGGATCCCGCGACGCTGACGGCGCCCTTCCGTTTCGAACGCGACCCCGACCTGTCCCGGATGCGCATCGGCTTCACCGAGGACGCGCCCGAGGCCTTCGTGGCGAAGTTGGCGGAACTGGGAGCGGACCCGCGGCCCATGGCGCAGCTGCCCGAGGGCGGTTCCAACGCTCTGGGCGTCGAGTCCTCGGCCGCCTTCGACTTCCACGTGGCGCCCGGAGGGGTGCTGGAGGAGGTCCCCGAGCCTCCCGAGGGAGAGGAGGCTCGTCCGCCTCGCTTCCATCGCGGACGCGGCACCCTGGCCCTCGACTACCTGCAGTCGCTCAGGCGGCGGCACGTTCTGATGAAGGAGATGGCGGAGGCGATGGAGGGCTTCGACATGTTCGTGACCGGGTCCGGGCTGACCCGGCTCACGAACCAAACGGGACATCCGGCGGCGGTGCTCCCCTACGACTTCGGCGACGCCGACGCCGAGGACGAGTACGACCACGAACAACCGATCTGCACGACGATCGTCGGCGACCTGTTCGCGGACGACAAGATTCTGAGCGTGGCGCACGCCTACCAGTCGGCGACCGATTGGCACCGCATGCATCCCGATCTGCCGTAGGGGGAAAAGACCGCCGCGGAGTGCCGCTCGCGGCGCGAGACCGAGGTGCCCGGGTGAATCCGTTTCGTTGCCCCGGGACCTCCGGGCCCGGATGGCGCTCCCCGCGCGGCGAGCGCTTCGTCGGACTCCTCCGGGCCGGGTCGCCCGCATTCCGCTAAATTGCGCATGGGTACGCCCATGCGAACGCAGAGATCCGGAGAGGCAATGAGTTTGCGACATCGATCCGCCCCCCGCCGAGGTCCCGTTTTTCGAGCGCTCGGCGCGACCGGGCGCGACGCCCGCGCGCTGCCGGGAAGCGTGGGCGCGCGTCGGCTCGTGCCGGGGCTGTTCGCCTTGTGGACGGCGGTCTCGCCGCCGCTCGGCGCTCGGTCCGCCGCCTGTCCGCATCCGGGAGAACTCGCCGAGGGGCTGGAGCCCCCGCTCGCGCACGTGCGCTACCTCGCCGACGACGCCTTGGAGGGGCGGGCCTCCGGGAGCGCGGGCGAGCGTTGCGCGGCGGAGTACATCGCTTCGGCGTTGGCCGAAGCCGGGCTCGAAGGCGGTGGGGACGACGGTTCGTTCTTCCAGAGCTTCCCGGTGCGCGGAGGGGCGGTGCTGGGGACGCACAATCTGCTGCGGGCGATGGAGGGGGACGTGGCCGAGCTGGGCGCCCAGTGGCGGCCCTACGGCTTCTCGGCGACCGGGCGCGCCGCCGCGCCGTCGGTCTACGGAGGCCACGGCGTCGACCGGTCGGGGGATGCGGGGCGGGGCTACGGCGGGTTGGCGCTGGGGGGACGCGTGGTGGTGGTGGAGGACGGCGATCCGCTCGCGCCGACGGGCACGTCGCTCGAAGGCCAGTCGCACTACAAGGCCTCCGAAGCGGCCAGGCGGGGCGCGGCCGCCTTGGTCGTGCTGCTGGCGGACGGCGGCGACCTGCCGGAGCTGGCCGGCGAGACCCGGCCACGGGCGGCCATTCCGGTTGCGGCGGTGCGGGGCGCGGCCGCGGAGGCTCTGCGCGCCGCCGCCCGTGCGGGCGGAGACATCGAGTTGATGACCGAGCTCGCGCCCCTGACGCTGGAGGCGAGAAACGTGGTGGCCCGGCTGCCCGGATCGGGTCGGGAGCGGGGGGAAGTGGTGGTGGTGGGCGCCCACTACGACCATCTGGGTCTCGGGGGGGAGGGGTCGCTCGCGCCGGGCGGCTCCGCGATCCACAACGGCGCGGACGACAACGCCAGCGGCACGGCGGCGCTCCTGGAGGTGGCCGTCCGACTGGCGCGATCTCCCGCGCGCCCCGCGCGCAGCGTCGTCTTCGCGGCTTTCTCCGGAGAGGAAATGGGGCTGTTGGGCTCCCGTGCGTACGTCGAAAGCGACTTCTTCTCGGCTCCCTCGACGGTCGCCATGATCAACATGGACATGGTGGGACGGCTCCGGAACAACCGCTTGGCCGTCTTCGGGGTGGGGACGGCGGAGGAATGGCCGACGCTGCTGGACGAGGTCAACGCCTCCCTGGATCCGCCCTTCGACCTGGGGCTCAACCCGGACGGCTTCGGTCCCTCCGACCACAGCTCCTTCTACGGCGAGGGCGTCCCCGTCCTGCACTTCTTCACCAACACCCATGCGGACTACCACCGCCCCTCCGACGACTGGGAGAAGGTGGAGGCCGTCGGACTGGAACGGGTGACCGAGTTGGTGACGCGGGTCGCCGCCGCGCTCGCCGGCGGATCGAGCCGGACGGTGGCTCTGACCCCGATCGCCGACGCGGGCGCTCCGCCCGCTTCTTCGGAGCCGGAACCGGGCGCCCCGACGCAAGCCGCATCCTCGGGATACGGTCCCTATCTGGGCACCATCCCCGACATGAGCGTCGCGGAAGAAGGGGTGCGCCTCACCGGCGTGCGCGAAGCCAGCCCGGCCGCGGTCGCGGGCCTGCAGGCCGGGGACGTGATCGTCGGGTTCGCGGGCCGGGAGATCGCCGACCTCTACGAGTACACCTACGCGCTGCGCGCCCACGCCCCGGGGGACCGGGTCGAGATCGTGGTCCTGCGGGAGGGAGAGCGGGTGACGCTCTCCGCGGTGCTTGGCCGGCGGTAGGGCGGGGGCGGGGGGCGCGGCGGCGACGCTGGCCCGTTCCCTGGCGGAGCACGAGGATCGGTTGCTGAGTTGCGTCCACTGCGGTTTCTGCCTCCCCGCCTGCCCCACCTACGTCCGTTTGGGCGACGAAGCCGACTCGCCCCGCGGCCGTCTCTATCTGATGCGCGCCGTGGCGGAGGGACGCCTCGATCCCGGGTCGGACGCTTTCCGGACCCACATCGACCGTTGCTTGGGATGCCGCGCCTGCGAACCCGTCTGTCCGGCGGGGGTCGAGTACGGCTTTCTCCTCGAGCACGCCCGCGAGGCGGCGGCCGAAGCCCGACCCGCAGGTGCTGCGGCGCGCCTCGTTCTCTGGCTCTTTTCCCGTCGCAGGGCGCTGTTCGCGACGATGGCGCTCGGACGCCTGTTGCGCGCCACCGGCATCCCCGCGCTGGGTGCGCGCTTCTTGCCCGCGGCGTTCGCGCGCCTGCGCTTGGGGCTGGGCATGCTGGCCTCGACCCGGAGGGGGCGCGCCGCTTCCAGGGCGGCGGCGTCCGCATCCGCCGCGCAGGGCTCGGGCGGTCCCGCAGAGGACCGCCCGAGGGTTCATCCGGTCGCCGGCAAGCGCGTCGCGCTGCTGGACGGGTGCGTGCAGGCCGGTCTGCTGGGACACGTCAACGAAGCCACCCGCCGGGTGTTGCGGGTCAACGGAACGAACGTCGTGGAAGCCTCCGGACAGCGTTGCTGCGGCGCTCTGCACGCGCACGGCGGCGACCTCGAGGGCGCTCGCAGCCTGGCGCGCGTCAACGTCGACGCCATGCTCGGGGCGGGGGTCGAGATCGTCGCGGTGAACGCCGCCGGATGCGGCGCGCAGCTGAAGTACTACGGAACGTTGCTGGCCGACGATCCCCGCTACGCGCGCCGGGCGGAGCGGGTGGCCGGCAAGGTGCGCGATGTGTCCGAAATTCTGGCCGAGGCGGGACCCCGTCCGGGGGCGCCTCTTCCGTTGTCGGCAACTTGGGACGCGCCCTGCCATCTGCTTCACGCCCAGCGGGTCTCGGAGCCGCCGCTCCAGGTCCTGCGCGCGATTCCCGGGCTGGAGCTCGTTCCGTTGCCCCGGGCGGACGAGTGCTGCGGAGGCGCGGGCATCTACGGCATCACGCATCCGCGCCTCGGGGGCGAGATCGGAGGAGACAAGGTCGACGCCGTCCTAGGGACCGGGGCGAGCGTGGTGGCGACCGCCAATCCCGGATGCATGATGCAGATCGGCGGGGGATTGCGCATGCGCGGAGCCCGGGTCGAGGCGTGCCACCCGGTCTCGCTGCTCGACGAAAGCTACCGCGCGGCCGGCTTCTACGATGCGCCCGCGCGCACGGCGTCCTCCCGGCGCGGTGGCTGACCTCCGTGTCCCGATGGTCCATCCGTCCCTTTCGGAGTCGGCGGGACTACCGGGCCTGCGTCGCCCTCCAAGAGGCGATCTGGGGCGTCGGCTTCTCCGAACGGGTTCCGATGGCGCTCATGATGGCGAGCCAGCGTTTGGGAGGCGTCGCCGCGGGCGCGTTCGGCGACGACGGAACCCTCGCGGGATTCGTCTTCGGCCTTTCGGGGATCGAGAACGGAACTCCGGTGCACTGGTCCGACATGCTCGCGGTGCGGACCGACTGCCGGGGTTCGGGGATCGGAATCCGTCTCAAGAGGTATCAGCGCGACCGGGTTCTGGAGGCGGGCGTCCGGCGCATGTACTGGACCTTCGACCCGCTGGAGTCGCGGAACGCCCACATCAACTTGGCCCGACTGGGCGTCGTCGCGCGCGAGTACGCCGAGAACATGTACGGCCGGACCGACTCTCCGCTCCATCGAGGCATCGGCACCGACAGGTTCGTGGCGCTCTGGCGGCTGGACGCCCCCCGGGTCGAGCGTCGGCTCGCGGGGGAGGCGCCGCCTCCCTCCGCCGGCGCGCTGGCGGAAGTGCCGCGCGCGCTCGGCTCCGGGCCCGGACCGTCCTCGGATTGGCCCGAACCGGAAGACCGGGGAACGCCGGGCGCGAACCGGGTCCTGGTGGCCGTTCCTTCCGACATCCAGGCCCTCAAGGCGGCATGCCCGGAGCTGGCGGCGCGCTGGCGGGCGGCCACGCGCGCGGTCTTCCGGAGCTATCTTTCGAACGGGTACGAGGTCTGCGAGCTCGTTCGGGGCGCGCGCGTTTCCCACTACCTTCTGAGGAGGATCGAGGCCGCGCCCGGATGATCCGGGACCTCGCGGCGCGGGGGTCGACGCGGCCGTCGCGGCGCGCGACCGCACGGCGAATCCGACGGAACTCGAACCGATCCTTGGGGAACGTACGCGTCAAATGACCGACAGGAACTCCGACCTCACGCACGTGGCCATCGTCGGCGCCGGTCCCGTCGGGCTCGAGGCGGCGCTGGCCGCCGCGGAAGCCGGGTTGCCGTTCACGCTGTACGAAGCCGGCGCGCAGGTCGGCCGCAACGTCCTCTCGTGGGGGCACGTCGCCCTGTTCACCGGCTGGGATCTGAACGTCTCTCCGAGGATGCGCCGCTGGCTGCGGGGCGCGGGACGGGAGGCCCCCTCGGGGAACGGGCCCCTCACCGGGCGCGCGCTGGTCGCCGAGGCGCTGCAGCCGATCGCGGAGCTGCCCGAGGTCGCCGAGCGCCTGCGCCTCGGAGCCCGGGTGCTCTCGGTGGCCCGCGAGGGACTGCTCAAGCACGAGGAGATCGCGAGCGCGGAGCGCGCCGCCCGCCCGTTCCGACTGTTGGTGCGCGCGCCCGACGGCCGGGAGCGCACCGAGCGCGCCGGCATGGTGCTCGACTGCACGGGCACTTGGGACGTTCCCAACGCCCTGGGCGAGGGGGGCATTCCCGCCCCGGGGGAGGCGGACTGCGAGGACCGCATCGTCCGCCACATCCCCGACGTCCGCGCGAACCCGGGCGAATGGGCCGGGAAGCGCATCCTGGTGGTGGGCGGCGGTCACTCCGCGCAAACGATCGTGCGTTCGCTGGCCGCCCTCGCCCGCAGCGACCCCGCGACCCGGGTGACCTGGGCGTTGCGCCGCCCGGAGCCGTCCCTTCGGCCGATCCGCGACGATCCCCTGCCTGCGCGTAGCCGCCTCACCCGCGCCGCCCGCGAGCTGGCCATCGGGCGTGCGAGCGGCCTGGAGACCGTCGCCGGCGTTTCGGTGCGCGCTCTGGAGCGGAACGGCGACGGCGTCCGCGTCCGCTTGGGAGGGCGCGGCGGCTCGACCTCCGCCAAGCGGCGTGTCGTCGATCGCATCGTGGCGATGTGCGGCTACGTGGGCGACCACACCCTCTACCGGCAGCTTCAGGTGCACGAGTGCTACGCGACGGCGGCGCCCATGAAGCTGTCCGCCGCGTTGCTGTCCGGTTCCGGGAGCGACGACTGCATGGACCGGAAGAGCTTCGGCGCGGACGCGCTCCGGAACCCCGAGCCCGGATTTCTGATCCTGGGGAGCAAGTCGTACGGACGGAACAACACCTTCCTGATGCGCGTCGGGTGGGCGCAGGTGGACGAGGTGTTCGGGCCGCTCGGGGCGCGGGTGACGGGGTACGGCGCTCCGTGAAGATCGACGCCGTCGAAGTCCGGGAAATCCGGATGCCGTTGCGCGAGCGATTCGAGATCTCGAGCGGGTACTCCGAGGAGCGGCGCATCCTGCTGGTCAGGCTGTACGCCCAGGGAGAGGTCGGCTGGGCCGAATGCGTGGCGGGCGAGGATCCCGGCTACTCCTACGAGACCACGGGCACCGCGTGGCACGTTCTCTCGGAGTTTCTCGTCCCCGCGCTTCTGGGCGCGGAGGTGGAGGGCCCTGCGGAGGTGGAACGGCGGCTCGCCCGAGTTCGCGGGCATCCGATGGCCAAGGCGTCTCTCGAGATGGCGTCCTGGGACCTCGAGGCCAAGCGGCGCGGCGTCTCCCTCTCCGAGGCGTTGGGGGGCGCAGGCGCGCCGGTGCCGGTGGGCGTGAGCGTCGGGTTGCAGAAGAGCGACGCGCTTCTGATCGAGAAGGTCGGCGCGTTTCTCGCCGCGGGATACCGCAGAGTCAAGCTCAAGATCAAGCCCGGGAGGGACGTCGGGATGGTGCGCGCGGTGCGCGAGGCCTTCCCCGACGCGCCGCTCATGGTGGACGCCAACTCGGCCTACACGCTGGCCGACCGGGATCGCCTCGCGGAACTGGACGACCTCGATCTGACGATGATCGAGCAGCCCCTCGCCTACGACGATCTGCACGAGCACGCGCGTCTTCAGGAGACGCTCGAGACCCCGGTGTGCCTCGACGAGTCCATCCGCTCGGCCGCCGATGCGGCGCTGGCGCTCGATCTCGGAAGTTGCCGCGTCGTCAACGTCAAACCGGGCCGCGTGGGCGGCCTCGGTCCGTCGCGTCGGATCCACGATCTGTGCCGAGGGCGCGGCGTGCCGGTCTGGTGCGGCGGGATGCTCGAGTCCGGGATCGGGAGGGCCTTCAACGTCGCCCTAGCCACGCTTCCGGGCTTCACCATGCCGGGGGACATTTCGGCCAGCCGGCGGTACTGGACGCGCGACGTCGTGGATCCCGAGTTCGAGGTGCGCGACGGAACGATGACGCCTCCCTCCGCTCCCGGGATCGGCGTGACGCCCGACGAGCGCCGCATCGAGCGGCTCACCGTGCGCGTGGAGCGTTGGCCTGCGCGGTAGGGATGGGGCGATGCCCGGGCGATCCGGGCGCAGGCTGCGGGTCGCGCGCGCGGAGCGTCCCGAAACGATCCGGCGGGCCTGCGTCCCGAGCTCGACCGGGGATCCGGCCGGCCGCTACTCCGCCGGCCTCACGTCGATGGTGACCTGGACCGCCAAGTGACCCATGTCCGCGCGCGCGCGGACGGCTTCGCGGATCCGCGGCTCCAGCTTGGAGTAGGCGGCCATCACCCCGCTGCGCAGGTGCGTTCGCAGCAGGTTGAGCGCGTTCGCGTCCGGTCTCGTGGTCCGGGTCCGCTTGCGGACCTCCACCAAGTCGTCGGGAACGATCTCGAAAGGCACGATGCCGATGTCGTCGTAGCGCTCCGAGTCCAAGTACTGGATGGAGACCGAGACGTCGCCCCGCGCATGGCAGTGGCTGATGTCGCCGATGGCGCGGAACCGCGACGCCAAGCGCTTGATGTCGTCGCCTTGGGCCGCGCTCATGTAGCCTTGGTTGGTGAGCTTGAAGATCCGCCGCAGCCGTTCGGTCGGGGTGGCGCCGGTCTCGGGGGTCTCGCTGTCGAGTTCGCGTCCGGTGGCGGAGCGCGCGTAGTGTTCCAGATTCAGGTCGCGATTCCTCTGGCGATCGATGTTCTCGAGGATGCGGTCCGGATTGGTTCTGAAGCTCATTCTTCTCCCTCGTGCATGTGCTCGCCGAGCACCTGAGGATAACCCGACCCGCGAATTCAGGCTATAATGGTTCGGCACCCGAGCGCGTTCCCGTTCCGTCGAGCACCGAGCCTCAAGGAGTCATCATGTCCGACCCCTCGCTCCCCGCCGCCCCCCTGCCCGGTCTGCTCCGGAGGATCCCGGCCGTGTTCCTTTCTCCGGGAAAACTGTTCGAACAACTGCGCCACGCGCCCGCCTGGGGCGGCGCCGTCCTTGTGGTCGCGATTCTGAGCGTCGCCGCGATGGCGCTCCTGCCGGCGGAACTCTTCGAGGACCAGATGCGGCAGGCTCTGCAACGGTCCGGCGCCGAGGAATCGGAGATCTCCGTCGAAACGATGGTCGCCGTCACCCGTTTCTCGACCATCGCCGCGGCCGGTCTGGGGAGCGTAGGCTTCGCCTTCCTCATGGCTGCGATCATGCTTCTGGCGTTCGCCACCCTGCTCGGCGACGACGGACGCTACCGCCAGTACCTGGCGGTGATCGCCCACGCCATGATCGTCCCGGCCGTCGGCGCGTTGCTGCTGTTGCCGCTCAGGATCGCCCAGGACGATCTCGAGCTCGTCCTGAGCGTCGGCACCTTCCTCCCCTTCCTGGAAGAGGGTCCGCTTCGCAGCTACCTGAACGCGCTGGACCTCTTCGCGCTCTGGGCCGTGATGCTGACGGCGCTCGGCGTGAGCAAGATCCAGCCGAGCAGGGCTTGGGGCGGCGCCTTCGCGATCCTCGCGATCGTCTGGCTCGTTTTCAGCGGAGGCATGGCGGCGCTTTCGTCGCTCGGAAGCTGAGTGCGGGCACCGGCCCGCCCGCCGTCCGCTTCCGTTCCACGGCCGCGCTCCGCCACGCTTCCGGCCCGCGCCTCCGCCCCGCATCGGTCCGAAGCGCGTCCGTCTCGGACCTCGCCGCGATGATCCGATCCGTCGTACTCGCCGTCGCCGCTCTCGCCGCCGTCTACCACCTGTACGCGGCGGGCGTGGCGCCCTTCACCGCGCTGATCCAGCGTCCGGTGCACCTCGCCCTCATGGCGTCCCTCGGTTTCCTCGGTCTCGGTGTGCGAGGCGCGCGGGGGATGTACCGCAAGGACGGCGAAGTCGACGATCCCGGACGCGGATTCCCGCTGTTGCGGCACGCGGTTTCCCTGCTGCTGCTGGTGGGGACGGTTCTAAGCTGCGCGTATCTGGTGACGCAGAACGAGGCGCTGGTGAGCCGTTCGGCCTCGCCCACCGTCCTCGACCTGGTCGCGGGAGCGATCACGCTCGTGGCCGTGCTCGAACTCGCGCGTCGGGCCACGGGGTGGGGCATCGTGGCGGTGGCGCTTCTCGCCATCGGCTACGCGCTCGCCGGACCCCACCTGCCGGGCATTCTGGCCCATCGCGGCTACGGCCCGCAGCGTCTGCTGGAGCAGCTCTACCTCTCCACCGAGGGCATCTGGGGGATTCCGCTGGGGGTGTCGGCGGACTTCGTCTACCTGTTCGTCTTCTTCGGGGCGGTGCTGGACGTGGCGGGAGGCGGGGCGCTCCTGATCGCGCTCGCCGACCGGGTCGCGGGACGGACCCGGGGCGGACCGGCCAAGACGGCGGCGGTCGCCAGCGCGTTCATGGGCTCCCTTTCGGGGAGCGCGGTGGCCAACGTGGTGACCACCGGGACTTTCACCATCCCGCTGATGCGCCGGGCGGGGTTCCGACCCTTCTTCGCGGGCGCCATCGAGGCGGCGGCGAGCACGGGCGGCCAACTCATGCCGCCGGTGATGGGAGCGGGCGCGTTCATCCTGGCGACCTGGACCAACATCCCGTACCGCACGGTCGCTCTGGCTGCGGCCATCCCGGCCCTCCTCTACTACTTGGCCCTGTTCGCCGCCATCCACTTCCGGGCGGAGCAGCAGGGACTCGATCCGGTGGTGGACAAGGATCGTCCGTCGGTCCTGGGCAAGCTCCATCTCCTCGTCCCGCTGCTGATCGTCGTGGCGTTGCTCGCCCAGGGCCGCTCCCCGATGCGCGCCGCCTTCTGGGGGGTGGCTTCGGCGCTTCTGCTGTCGCTGGCGGTTCCTTCGACGCGCATGAAGCGCGGCGCCTACCTGAAGGCGATCCTGGCCGGCGCGTCGGGGGCCGTGCAGGTGGCGGCGGCGTGCGCGGCGGCGGGCGTCGTCGTCGGGGTCGCGTCGCTGACGGGCATCGGGTTGCGCATGTCGGAGTTCATCGTCCTCGTCTCCCAAGGCCAGCTTCTCCCCGCCCTGTTGCTCACCGCGGCGGGATCCATCGTCCTGGGGATGGGGTTGCCGACGACCGCGGCGTACGTGGTGCTCGCCGCGCTCGGAGCCCCGGCGCTGGTCGAGCTGGGCGTGCCGCTGCTGGCCGCGCACCTGTTCATCTTCTATTTCGGGTGCATCTCCAACGTCACCCCGCCGGTGTCGCTGGCGGCGTACGCGGCGGCCGGGGTGGCGTCCTCTCCGCCCATGAGGACGGCGCTCACCGCCATGCTCCTCGCCATGGCCGGCTTTCTGGTGCCCTTCGTGTTCGTGTACGAGCCGGCCCTTCTCCTGGAAGGATCGCCCGTCGGGATCCTGCTGACTTCGGCCACCGCCGCCCTGGGCATCGGCACCTTGGCGGGCGCCGCCATCGGATTCGTCCGAAAGCAGCTGACCGTCGCGGAGCGGGTTGCCGCGACGGTGGTGGGCCTTCTCCTCTTCGGGCCGTCGACGACGCTGGACGCGGTCGGCGCGGTGCTGGGAATCGGGCTCTGGATCCGGCTGGGGCGGAAGCGGGAAACGGCGGCTTCGGCGCCTTCGGGATGAGGACATCGCGGGTCGCGCGGAGGGGGCGTACCTTGCCGCGAGTCGTTAGCGTTCGTGGCCGACCACTCAGTTCGGCGGGAGATCTGATGACCAGAAGAACCTTCGTCGCGCATGTCTGGATCGCGGCTCTGCTGGCCGCGGGGTGCGGAGACGGGTCCGGCGGGGGCAGGCAATTCCGGAGCATCGGCACCGCGGGCACCGGCGGCATCTACTACCCGCTCGGAGGTACGATCGCGAGCCGTCTCTCCGTGCTGGACAGCGCCAGCCAGTACACGGCGGAAGTGACGGGGGGCTCGGTCGAGAACATCGCCCGCCTGAACGCCCGCCAGATGGATCTCGGGATCGCCCTCTCGGTGACGATGTACGAGGCCTACCGCGGCATCGGCGACTACGACGAACCGATTTCGGGCCTGCGCGTGGTCGCGCCCCTCTATCCCAACGTCACGCACGTGATGGTGCCGGAGGGATCCGAGGTGACCGACGTCTCGCAGCTGCGCGGTGGACGGGTGAGCGTGGGCTCGGCGGGAAGCGGCACAGAACAGGCCTCGCGCCAGTTGCTGCTCGCCCACGGGATCACCTACGACGACGTCGACGTCCAGTACCTCACCTTCACCGAGTCGGCGAACGCGCTGCGAGACGGCGCCATCGACGGGTCGATCGTCTCGGTGGGATACCCGGCGGCCGCGGTCCTCGAGGCGACCACCACCGGCGGGGCGCGCCTGCTCGCCCTTTCCGACGAGGCCGTCGAGACGATGACCTCCACCTATCCGTACTACTCGCGCGGCCAGCTTCCCGGAGGGGTCTATCCGGGCGCCTCCGAGCCGCTTCAGACCGTCGCCATGATGAATTGGGTCATCTCCATGGATCATCTGGACGTCCCGGTGGTGAACCACGTGCTCGGCATCCTGGAGAACGAGCGGGACATCCTGATTCGGGTCAGCCGCATGGTCGAGCAGATGGACTTCACCTCGCTCGATCTGGCTCCGATTCCGCTTCACCCGGCCACGGAGGAGTGGCTGGCGGATCGGGAGCAGTAGAGGTGAGAGCTCTCGACCCGGTAAACCCGCTCGCAGGAAAAATTGGTGGAACGGTCCATGGATGGAATTCTGGTTCCTCGCTCTTTTTTGTGGATTGCTGTAGGTTTGGGGTCGTCGTGCTGGATGCGTGCCGGTGGTGGAATCCGGCCGTCGGCAGGCAAGCGTTTCGCGTCTCCGCCAGAGCTCCGTGTCCCGGTGCCCGGCGGGGTGGATTTCCCTGCGCGTTCGTGCACAGGAAGTGCGGGAAGTTCGTTCCCCAGGTGCGGCGTCCCTCGAGGAACGGCGCACCCGCACCGCTGGCACGAACTCCGGACCGCCGAATCCGGACACGGAAGGCGCCGAACGCACGGGTCCGCGACGTGGAAGCGGCGCGTTGTCGGCACCGCAAAGCCGCTGGCGGCAAATCGATGGCCTTCGACCGGAGGCACCCGCTGGGGAGCGCCGACCACGCCGTACACAGGCCGAGAGCGCCGTACACACACAGGCCGAGAGGCCGATCCGAAGCGCCGCTGCGAAGGGTGCCGCCCGGTACGCCTCGCCTTCGCGCACGCGCGATCCGAACTGAAGAGGAACCGGGCGAGGGAATCCAACGATGACGGGATCTCCGGCAACGGACACGCTGTTCGAGCAGGCGCTGGGACTCGCGTCCCCGTGGTATGTGGACCGCGTGGACTTCGACGAGGAGCGGAGACGTCTCGACATCCACCTCGCCTTCGAGAGGGGAGGCCTCTTCACCTGCGCCAGCTGCGAGGCCGACGGGTGCAAGGCGTACGACTCGAGGACGAGGTCCTGGAGACATTTGAATTGCTTCGAGCACGAGGCGTATCTCCACGCGCCCGCCCCGCGGATCCGTTGCCCCGAGTGCGGCGTCCGCCAAGCCGCGTTGCCCTGGGCGCGGTCCCGCAGCGGCTTCACCCTGCTCTTCGAGGGCCTCGTCGTCGCCATGGCCAGCGCCATGCCCGTCGCCATCGTCGCCCGCCTCGTCGGCGAGCACGACACCCGCAGAAAAGATAGCAAGTTCCAAAGGAGGAAATTGAGGCGGAGCCGGGGATCGAGACGCCGAGGCGAGCCGGGCTTGGTGAGGCTGGGCACTAGTGTAATTTGTTACAAAACGGTATCACTTGCATGACACAATATGGATTGATTCAAGAGCTTGAAATGGTTTTGCAGGACCGAATCTCGGACGCACAAGGTTCGCCGTTCATTTCTCACTATGACGTCTCTAGTGTATCCCCTGGGCTTGAAGAAGCAGCCATCGAAGAACTCGTCAGTCGTGTTGGAGGGTGTTTTAACAATTTCTTACGACTCATGTCTATTTATCCGTGTGTTTGCACACGGGTGGTGGCAACTGCGCTTGCAAAGTTTTATGGACAGGATGGAGATGTATCGGTTTATAAACTCATATCCGGACGACTAGGATTAGGTGAAGATGTTCCAGTCAGCCAACGTCACTCTCTGCACGACAAGTTCAAGCGTTGCTGTGAGAGCATTGGCTTGACATTGCCGGCCTCGGCCGATGGTCACAAAATGGTTTCCACATATCTTTTCCAGGCAGGAGTGTCGCACAGTCAGCTTCTCAAGCTCGCGCCCGCATTCTTGAAAGCGGAGCGCCTGTTGGGGCTTCCACGCAGCGATGACGATACGCGTGAAGTCGATGACTGGGAAAACAGAGCGGTAGAATTAACTCCACCCGGCAACAAGGTGCTTCGCCGCATCGTGCAAGAAGATTCGACTGGGTACCATGGCGCTACTTTTATCCGCCTTCGAAGGTTCGCAAGCTCTCCGTCCCCAGGGTTTGAAACTGAATTCAAGAACGCGATCCAACGTGCTGAGACTGATGAATTGGCAAAGGGGGTAAGGAGGGGTCATGATCTTAACCCACTAATGGAGTTTGCCCAAGGTGATCTGTGGGTTGCGATACCACGTGGTGCTAACAGGTTGGAAATTTGCATCCACGGGCGAATCCATCCACTGAGCCGAGGCCAAAGGCTAGCACTATCTTTGCCGTGGCCAGCATCCATCAAGTGGCGGAAATATAACAATAGCAATGGTGTCGATGCACAAGATTGGCAGGAGTTTCAGCTATTTGGCGATTGCCAAGAAATTTTGGTTTTTGACGGCGATACGGGTTCCTATATGAAAACCCTGAGCCTTGTCTCACAAGGGAAAGAGCGCGTTCGTGCGGGCCAACTCTGTTTCCTGTCTCAAACTGCTTTTCGCGTCAACGAAGAGTCGTGCCATCGCTTGGGAGTCAAAGCATTCGTTCTTTTCTGCGACATTTCAACCCAAATAATTATTTGTCAAGATGGCCTTCAATGCACTGTAGGGGTGGAAGCGCGCCTACGATTAGATGTACTTGGGAAAAAGATCGTCCGGAATCAAGATGGGTGGTTGCTTGCAGGGCCGATATCGATCCGAATCCATAGTGGTCGTCGCACATCGACGGAATATGAAGTGCGTGTGCGCCATCCTGCTATGGATCACGAGTTGCAGTATCCTGTCCCCAATATTCACGATGACCAATTGACTGCCGGTCTTAGCATTAACATGCCAACTGTCGGTTCATTCGGATTAGCACGAGTTTCTCTGCACATCCCTGGCCAGAGTCGAGCGCTGTACCGAGCAAAATTCTGGTACTGGCCGAGCCTTGAACAGCTGTTTGATGAACGTATTTTTATCGCGACATCGGTTCCCGATAATTGGGCCCCCAAACACACGAACCATATCGGCCAAGATCATCATGGGCGTCTCGTGGTTCTTGAAGGGGAGAATTATCTGCGCGCTCGACTTTGTTTTAGGGTAGATCAAAAACTTGTTAGTTTCAACTTGCCGCCACCTGGAGTGTCCGTGTCAGTCCGAAAAGCAGATGGAACGGAACGGCCGATAAAAGTAGGAGCGTCGGTAGTTGTGCGGGACGATTATGCATCAAACTTAATCGTTCGTTATTCCGATCCGACAGCCGCAATTGACGTGAAAGGAGATGTCGTCGAAGCCGCATTCGGGAAAACGAAGAGTTGGCGCGCATCGTTTGCAGCGCTCAATCAAGAAGGCGTCCACAACAAAATCCGCCTTCTCTTCGGCGAAAAACTAATTTCCGAGCGAGATTTGGTTCGAATTGTACCCGAAGCAG
Organism: Longimicrobiales bacterium; assembly: GCA_965115885.1. Lineage (GTDB taxonomy): Bacteria > Gemmatimonadota > Gemmatimonadetes > Longimicrobiales > Gaopeijiaceae > BD2-11. Next base: position 3,127,784 of record OZ220479.1, on the reverse strand, counting down.
AACCGAATTTCTTTGAAGCTAAACGGCTTGATACTCACTGGTTTTGTAACGTGGAATTTGAAGATAGTTTTATTGATGCCGTACAGATCCATAGAAAAAACTTGATTGACGGAAAGATTTTGAAAACAGACTTGACTGTTGCTGCTACGCCGGATCATGATTTTACATTCGCCACGGCGTATCAGAAAATCACGTCAAACAGCTTGCAGATCGTCATTGATTCGAATTGCTTTGAGGACGGAATTTGGTTCATCACTTTCCGAATACGAAAAAAAGATTGCGATGATTGGTTTCCACTTGTCAATTCTTCCGGAGAATCCTATGCCATTTTCGGTGCATCGAAAGTTTATACTCATAAATTAGTTTTTGAGGATGTTTCGAGGTGGTGCTTAGAGGCGAATCAAACTCGTATCTTCCTGCGGTTAAGTAAGGCCGTCGAAACACCGCTTGCAGAGCCATGCCGTTGGATGTCTCGTTTGATTTTGGACGCTTGGAAGCGTCTAGGTAAATCGCTCAACGTTTGTGAGTCGTTGGCGTACAACAGTTTGTTGAAAGCCTGTGTTCTTACTCCTTCACCCCATGCGCACGAGAGTTGGATTCCCGTTCATCACCCTGTTGAAATCAACTCTGATCTGTTCTCGGTTTCTGCTGAAGACATTGGAGAAGTGCTAGGATCGAGTGGAATTCCTGGATATGAGGAATTTGAATTAGTGGGCTTGGCCGGGCTTACCGAGTCGTTGCAAGATGCTGTAGACCTGCTGGATATCAGTCCAGCTTTTTTGATAGCATTCGAAAACGCAAGCGTCATGCAAAAAGACCCCACTGCATTTCCGGGAACTTTTGATTTTTTGAAATACTGCAAACTTGCACCAATGATGAAAGACATAGATGATAGGCCATTGTCTCTCTGGCATCATGACCGGGCGTGCGAACGTATGGCGGATCGTGTCGCGATCACATCGCAAAACACCTCTCAAATTCTTCGTTTGCCTAAGGTGATGACTCTAGTTCACCGCTTCACGGTTCATGGAGAATCCAACTCTTTAGATTTGCCCCATGATTTGGCAGCTGAAAAGTACGCACTGGTGGAAAAAGCTCCACGAATAATTGCGGCTCTCACAAAAGCTTGGCGTTTCGGAAACGCGGAGGCATTCTGGCACGATTTATCTTCCTATACAGCATGGCCAAAAGAAAAGACGCAGAAACACATAGGCACTCTTTTTAGGCTGGCTCCAGAGCTCTTCGCATTCTACCTTCTTTTGTGGGTGCTTGTCGAAAAACACGAAAGGGTATAAAAATGACTAGACATTTAGATCCTTTGTTGTTGCGAGATCATCTTCGCAATACACTCGTCCGTTACCTTTCTACAGCAGTCCCGGTATCTAATACACGCGCACCCAAACTCGCCTGTGTTATCAGGAAGGTGCTGAAGAACAATGCACCCCAGTTGACAAAGGGCCCTTTTCTGGAGAGTCTCCCAGACTTTCGCAAGAAAGGATCAATTCGTGAACTGATCAATTCTGAAGTGCTAACGCAAAAATGGTGCTGTTTGGAAAAAACGGGATTCACGTCGCTACTTGATCGTCCCCTCCATGAACATCAAGAACATGCGATTCGACAAGCTGCAAAAAACCGAAACTTCATCGTCGCTACTGGAACGGGTTCAGGAAAAACCGAGTGTTTCCTGCTTCCCATAGTGGATCACTTGTTGCGCGATCCAAATTTGTCTGAACCCGGTGTTCGAGCGGTGATCGTTTACCCTTTGAACGCTCTCGCCAACGATCAACTTTATTTCCGTCTTGCTCCGCTCTTGCTCAGACAATTAAGAGACCCGGGAATTACTTTTGGTCGCTTCACCGGCCAAGTTCGAGCAAATGCAGACAGAAGCACAGAGGAAGAACGCCTTCTTGACAACGACACCTTGAAAGAAGCACTGGGACTCTCGCCACTTGCCTCTCGTCTTCCAAGATCTTGGCTTCTCTCTCGCTCGGAGATGCTACAAACGCCTCCACACATCCTCATCACCAACTATGCAATGTTGGAACACTTGCTTCTTCTTCCTCGCAACGCTCCACTATTCCACAATGCTCGCTTGCGGTTTCTCGTGTTAGATGAAATTCATACCTATGCTGGAGCACAGGCGATCGAAGTGGCGTTTCTTCTTCGCAAGCTGAAGGTCCAACTTGGCTTGGAAGCAGGAGGGAAGTTGCAGGTTGTCGGCACGAGTGCTAGCCTCAACGCTGAAAACCCCCCAAAGCTTGCTCGATTTGCTTCAGACATCTTCGGAGAAAATTTCAATACGGAAACAGATTTGATTTCTGGAAAGCGAGAGATTCACCCGGCTTTGCTGGCTGGATCCGCTGAGATTTCCCTCAGTGCCAAGAAATGGATTGACGTAGAAAAAGTTATCATTTCCATGATGCAGTCGGAAGATGAGCCCACGGTAGATGACTGGAATGTTTGTTGCGAAGATGTTGATGATGCGCTCCTGCTTGACCACCCTGATCTGAAGAAAGCTCTGACCAGCCGTTTGGCCAAGATCTCGGAAGTTCGTATAGTTGCTCGAGAGCTCGGCGGGGGTTTTTGCGCCTTCGAGGATTTAGCAGTGAGGGTTTTTCCCGATGCTAGCCGTAAGAATCGCAACCGAGCACTACGTTCTCTGATCAGGACAGCGATCTTCGCACGACCAGATAACTCCGAATTTCCAATTCTCCCGGCTCGCTATCACTTGGCGGTTACCGGAATCGAAGGTGGAGTGGTTCGTCTACATGCTGAAGCCGAAGAAGGTTGGTCTGATTTTCGTCCCAAAAAATCTCACAATGACGAAAACGGCGTACCGTATTTTAGTCTTCTCCCGTGTCGTAATTGTGGTGAGCCTTACTTTGAAGGCTGGTACAGCTACAGCGACGGAATCATGTTTGGAAAACCTGTTTCGGGGGCAGAACGAACGGTTTTTCGCATCGCCGCTTTGGCGAAAAACACTGCGATCGAAATGGGTGCTGGGGAGGAAGATTTCCTATTAAACGAGGTGGAAGAATATCAATATATCGACTCGGAGACGGGCCTTTCCAGTTCGAGCGAATTTCCTGGAGGAGTAAAAATTGTCCGATGCGAACTGCAAGAAGACAAGGATGAGAAACGGCATTATTTACGTATGTGTGTAGTGTGCGGAAATCGTACAGTTCGTTTTCCTGAGCCGATTTCCTTCATGCATCCCGGCAACGACGCTCTTTCTGCTGTTACCATACAAGTCCTCTTTGAGAACTTACCTGCCTACCACGATGCCGGCCAACTAAGGCCGTTAGCCGGAAAGAAGCTTTTAGTTTTCTCAGACAATCGACAGGACGCCGCATTTTTTGCTCCGTTTTTTGAACGAACGAGCATGTATTTGACTTTGCGTACATGTATCGTACAAGTTGTGCGGGAAAGTGCTAGGTCTAGGGGGATCATTTTTCGACGGATGCGTGATCAAGTTTGGCTTTTTTTGGGGTTGCACGGTCAAGTCGCGTACAAGGCACATCATGAAATGGAGGACTTGAGCGATGCTGACGTAAAAGAGATGAGGCTCTACCTTCAAATTGTTGCGGAATTTTTTACTCCGAGGTTAGTCAGGGCGTCACTCGAAGGATTGGGCATCGTGTCGGTGGAGTACGACCAGCAGATCCTGGACAAGCTGGTGAAAGATATCTGCATAACTGAAAAAGATTTTACTGATGAAGAGGCAAGAGCTTTTGCGGAACTCACGCTCGACCGCATCCGCAGTGAGCGTGCCATCGCGAATCCAAACAATAAACTCGATCTGTCCGACGAAACTATTTGGGGGGCTTTCAAGAATCAACCAGGCCGATGCATGGTTCTAGAAAAAAAACCTAAGCAACACCGCTCTACCATTGGATTTTTACCCAAAGGATCCGCAACCAACCGTTCCACATGGATGCTCGAGGAAAGATTGAATTTGTCACGAGATCGAGCGTTCAAAGTTCTTGATATAATTTGGCGCCGTTCCAGAAGGGAACGTCTACTTGGTCCCGTTGGGACTGGGTACGGATTGGACATCGACAAGCTTCGGATTGCGGATGGCACCAAGCGCCCATTTTATGAGTGCGACACCTGTGGGACCCGAACATTTCGCTCGGTCCGGTTGTTGTGCCCTTCTTGGAAATGTGACGGCAATCTTTTAAAGAAATCGCAGTCAGCTAGACGTGCTTTAGAAAAAGAAAATCACTACGCTCATCTGTATACACGGAAAGTGATCGATATTGAGCATGGTCAAAACGCGATTGCAAAAGAACATAGTGCCGTGATTGGTGGGCGATTCCGCGAAATGGTTGAGGAGAGCTTTCGCACGGGCAGAATCAACTTACTGAGCTGCACGACCACTCTCGAACTTGGAGTCGATCTCGGAGATTTGGAAGCCATTGTTTGCAAAAACGTGCCGCCCGGTGTGGTCAATTATCAACAACGAACCGGCCGGGCAGGCCGACGTGCACAAGCAGCTCCGATAGCTTTGACGATTGCGCGGAACAGCAATTACGACCAAGCGTGCTACGTTCAATTTGATCGCTACTTGTCTGATCCTCCTGCCATTCCGCATCTCGCACTAGACAATGCTGACTTTTTCCGACGTCATCAAATTTCAGTGATCCTTGCCCGTTTCTTTTCCAGCCATATTGAAAAGGATGGAGTCGGTGCGCCTCGGATAAAAGATCTGTTGGGAAAAAGATTGGCTGCAAGCGATGCTTGTGTATTCATGGACACTTTCGACGAATGGTTGGCGAGCCTAGATGGCGCTAAAGCACGCGGTCAAGCACACCGGCTTATCTCGACCTTGCCCGAGAAATCCCGACCTATCGGACTCCAAGATGACGAACTTGTTACGTATACGCACTATGTACTGAACCGCTTTGTTCGCGATATTGCGTCCCGCTGGGAGCTGCTGCAAGAACGGATGATTGAGGCGCGAGAAGCTGAACATTATATGGTTGCGGCGGCGATGCAACGTCAGCAGAAAAACTTGCTCAACCAGTTTTTGGTCAATGCACTCTCTAGATCAGCGGTGATTCCGACCTACAGCTTTCCAGTACACACCTGCAGAATTGAAATCATTAGGGAAAAAGGGCAGAGACCAACTCCGTTTGGGAATTTGGATGCGGATCTCCAGCTTGATCGGTCGGCTGGCTTGGCGATTTCTGAGTATGCTCCCGAAGCTGAGATAGTCGCGGGTGGCAGAATCTGGACGAGTAGAGGCATTGTTCGCTATCCAAAAGATTTCATGCCGACCCGAAGCTACAGGATCTGCGATTCCTGCGGCCATGTCACTATAACGGAAGATTCTCAAACTTTAAAAGGACAATGTTCGCAGTGTGCTGCCCTGTGGGTGAACTCTCGCCGTGCGAGACGCTTCATCGAACCAAAGGGATTTCTGACTTCATGGGAGGAACGCAGAGGCAGAGATCCTGGATCGACGCGCATGCGGCAGCGTACTGCCGATGAGGCACGGCTAGTGACACGGGCTCCTGATCACCAGTACAAAGATACCGATTTGGCGGGTGTGCGGAGCTTCTACGCTCCTGCCTTCCCTATGGACGGCAATGAAGATCTTCGTGGTCGACTGCTGATCGTGAATCGAGGCCCCCGTGGTGGGGGCTATATTCGCTGCACAAAGTGCGAGTATGCTGTGCCGGCAACTCAAGACGCCGTATATGGCAAATATGTTGAAGATAAACACGTAAACCCTCGTACTGGCGCCAACTGTTTGGTCAAAAAAATGCAACGGCCAGTTGATTTGGGGTGCATATTTGAAACTGATGTGCGTGCTTTTGCCTTCGCCAAACCAATTCCAAAATTTGACGAAGACGAAAATGATGAAAGAGAGGCGGACGAGGAGAGTTTCCTACGAACACTCGCGGAGGCGCTTCGCCTCGCTGCTGTACAGTTGCTTCAGGTCGATTCACGGGACTTGGCGGCCACCTTTCAGCGGAAAGGTCATCGTCCAGTTGCGATCCTCTACGATTCTGTTCCAGGAGGAGCGGGATATTCTCGGAGGATTGGGAACGGAGAAACACTTTCGACAAAGAACTTCGTTTCGAAAGCGGTGAATGTTCTGACTTGCCATGCAGACTGCGCTAGTTCTTGCATTCGATGTTTGAACGACTACGGAAATCAAGCGTACTGGGATAAATTTGATCGTCATAAAGTGCTTGATTGGCTACGGGCGCTCGCATCAAGTGCTCAATCAAACCAAGATACTACCCTCACAAAATGCTGATCGGCCGTGACAGGCCATCGAACCGACTCTTGCCCGCCGACACACCCCGACGCCATGACTCCGCTTCTCTGCCAGAAGTCCGCCTTCTCCCTGGACCCGAACGCCCACTACATCAACTGCGCGTACATGAGCCCGCTCGCGCGGGCCGTCGAGGAGGCCGGCATCCGGGGCATCCGCGCCAAGCGCGCACCCGACCGGATCGCGCCCGCCGATTTCTTCGATCCCTGCGACGAGCTCCGCCGCCGCTTCGGCCGCCTCGTCAACGCGCCCGCCGACAACGTCGCCATCGTCCCGGCCACCTCCTACGCAGTGGCGATTTGCGCCGGCAACATCGACCTGCGCCGCGGCGCCAACGTCGTGCTCGCCGCGCGGCAATTCCCCGCCAACGTCCACTCTTGGCGGCGGCTCGTCCGCGACCGGGGAGCGGAGTTCCGGATGGTGGGCGCGCGTCCCGGCCCCGGCTGCGGCGCGCGATGGAGCGCCCGCATCCTCGAGGCCATCGACGCCGACACCCGGGTCGTCGCCATGGGCGCCGTCCACTGGACCGACGGCACCGTCTTCGACGTCGACGCCATCGCCGCCCGCGCCCGGGAAGTGGGGGCCTACCTCGTCGTCGACGGCACGCAGTCGGTGGGGGCGATGGACTTCGACGTCGCCCGCGTCCGGCCCGACGCCCTCGTTTGCTCCGGCTACAAGTGGCTGATGGGACCGTACTCCATCGGCTTGGCCTACTTCGGACCGCGCCTGTTGGACGGCGTGCCCTTGGAGGAGACTTGGATCGGCCGCGAAGGCAGCCGCGACTTCGCCGGTCTCGCGGGCGACTATCCCGACGGCTACGAACCCGGGGCCGTCCGTTTCGACGTCGGCGAGCGCAGCAACTTCGTCCTGGTGCCGATGATGAACGCCGCGCTCGATCTCGTCCTCGAATGGACCCCCGCCCGCATCGCCGAATACTGCGGCACCCTCGCGGCCGAGTTGCTCGAGCGCGCCCGCGAGGCCGGCTTCGGGGTCGAGGACCGAGCGTGGCGCGCCCCCCATCTTTTCGGACTCCACGTCCCCGCCGGCCTCGATCCGAAGGCCGTGAGCGAGATGCTGGCAGCGCGCAACGTGCACGTGTCGCTTCGCGGGACGGCGCTCCGCGTCTCGCCCCACGTCTACAACGACGAAGCCGACATGGTTGCGCTGTGGGAGGCGCTCCGATCAGCGCTCGCAGCTGGAAGATAGTCGCGACGCGCCCGGATCCGGCGGCCTCGCCGCGCTTTCCCGCAGCACCGGGGCCTCGCTAGATTGGTCTCGGAATCGCCGAGCTCGAATCCCTTCGCCCAGGATGCCCGCACATGCACGGAGCCATGCTTCTGCCCGAATTCGATCACGAGAGCCGGAACACGCGCAGGATGCTCGAGAGCGTCCCGGACGAGCACCTCGGCTACCGTCCGCACGAGAAGTCGTGGACCCTGCGCGAGCTCGCCACGCACGTCGCGACCTTGGGCGGCTGGACCCGGCCGACCTTCGAGCGGGACGGCATCGACCTCTCCCAGCCCTGGGAGCAGGAGCAACTCGAGAGCGTCGCCGAGATCGTCTCGACTTTCGACGCCGTCGCCGCCGACGCGCGCGCGGCGCTCGAGTCCGCGTCCGAGGAGACTTTCCAGGAGACGTGGACGCTCCGCTCGGGCGACGCCGTCCACTTCTCCATGCCCAAGGGCATGGTCTTCCGTTTCTTCGTCATGAACCACATCGTGCACCACCGCGCCCAGCTCGCCCTCTACCTGCGCGAGTGCGGCGCGAAGGTGCCCGGCATGTACGGGCCTTCGGCGGACGAAGGCTTCTGATCCGACCCGCGAAACCGGGGTACGCGCCGCATCCACGGGAGGCCGACATGAAGCGTTGGGGGCTGTTCGCACTGAGGGTCGGCACGGGGTGGCTCCTAGTGATGTGGGGACTGGACAAGCTCGTCGACGTCGACCACGGCGTGAGGGTCGCCGACTCCTTCTACTTCGGGATCGGCAACAGCGCTCTCTTCCTCAACGCGTTCGGCGTGCTGGAGGCGTTGCTCGGCGTGCTGGTCGTGCTCGGGCTTTGGCGTCGGCGCACCTACCCGGCGATGTTCCTCGTCCTGGCCGTCACCGCGGCGGCCGTGTGGCGATCGATCCTCGATCCCTGGGGATGGTTCCTCGAGGGGGCGAACGTGCTCTTCTATCCGTCGATCATCGTCGCGGCGGGCGCGGCCGTCCTCTGGGGCACCATGGAGGAGGACCGCATGACCCTCGACCACAGGATGGGCGGGTCCGGAAGCTGAGCGAACGCGCGGGGCCGGTCGAGTCCGGCGCCCGAATCGTCGGCCTGGACGTTCTGCGCGGCTTCGCCGTGCTGGGCATTCTGGTCATGAACGTCCAGTCGTTCGCGATGCCGTCGGCGGCCTACGCCAATCCGACCGCCTACGGCGACTTGGCGGGCGCGAACCTGTTCGCCTGGGCGGCGAGCCACCTGCTCGTCGACCAGAAGTTCATGACGCTCTTCTCGCTTCTCTTCGGCGCCGGCGTCTGCCTGTTCGCCGAGCGCGTCGAGCTCCGCAACGGCCGTTCCGCGAGGTTGCACTACCGACGCATGTTCTGGCTGCTGCTCATCGGCCTCGCGCACGCCTACCTGCTCTGGTCGGGAGACGTGCTCGCGACCTACGCCGTGTGCGGCGGCTTGGTGTATCCGTTGCGCCGTCTTCGGCCCGCGGCGCTGCTGGCCGTGGGATTGGCGTGCTGTTCGGTGGCGAGCGTTCTGTCTCTGGCGTTCGGCTTGATCGCGCCCGGACTTCCCGAACGGGAAACGGCGGAACTCGTGGCCGCCTGGGCGCCGAACGCCGCCGAAATCGAGGCCCAGCTGCGCGCGTATCGCGGGGGATGGCTCGCGCAGCAGGGTCAGCGGGTTCCCGACACGGTCGCGATGCATACCGTCGTCATCCCCGCGAACCTGTTCTGGCGCGTCGCGGGCGTCATGCTCCTGGGCATGGCGCTCTACCGGTGGAAGGTGCTGGGCGCCGGCCGGAGCTCCGACTTCTACCGCCGCCTGGCGCTCGTCGGCTTCGGAGTCGGCGCGCCGGTGGTCGCGGCGGGGATCGGGTGGAACTTCGCCGCCGGTTGGAGCTGGGAGCGTTCCTTCTTTCTGGGATCGGAGTTCAACTACTGGGGGAGCTTGGCGATGGCCCTGGGCTACGTCGGACTCGCGATGCTGGCGATCCGTCGACGATGGCTTCCCGCTCTGCAGGATCGCTTGGCCGCCGCCGGCCGCATGGCGTTCACCAATTACCTCGCCCAGACCGTCCTCTGCACGACCCTCTTCTACGGGCACGGGTTCGGACTTTTCGGAAGCGTCGAGCGCGTGTGGATGCTGCCGATCGTGTTCGGGGTGTGGGCGCTCCAGCTCTGGTGGTCGCCGCTGGTGCTCCGGCGCCATCGCCACGGCCCGATGGAGTGGGGGTGGCGGTCGCTCACCTACGGGCGCCGTCCGGGGTAGCGGGGAGCCCGTCTCCGAGAGCGCCGGGCCGACCGGAGGCTGGTCGTCGGCGGGGCGCAGGACGGGGCCGGTGCGAATCGGAATCGCTGAACGGCGTGCGCCGGGATCCGCGCCGCTCCGGCCCGGATCAGTCCTTGCACTCGAACCAGCTGGCGCCGGTTCCGGTTTCCACGACCAGGGGGACGGCGAGCTCGGCCGCGCCCTCCATGTGCGCCACGACCGTCCCGCGCACCGACTCCAGCTCCTCGGCGGGCGTCTCGAGCACCAGTTCGTCGTGCACTTGGAGCAGCAGCATCGCCCGGGAGTCGATTTCGTCCAAGGCCCGCTGGACCCCGATCATCGCCTTCTTGACGATGTCCGCAGCCGTGCCCTGGATGGGGGTGTTGCGCGCGATCCGCTCGCCGTGCGCGCGGATGTTCCAGTTGCGCGAGGCCAGCTCCCGCACGTAGCGCCTCCGTCCCGAGAGCGTCTCGACGTAGCCCCGCTCCCGGGCCAGCGCGACCTGCCCGTCGAGGAAGGTGCGCACGCCGTCGAAACGCTCGAAGTACTGGTCGATGAAGCGCTGCGCCTCGTTTCGGGGGACGCCCAGCTGGCGCGCCAGGGAGAAGGCGCCCTGCCCGTAGAGGGTGGCGAAGTTGATGGTTTTCGCCTGGTCGCGCATGCGCGGACTCACTTCCTCCGCGCTCACGCCGAAGATGACGGCCGCCGTCTGCCGGTGGATGTCGCTGGCCTCGCGGAACGCGGTCACGAAGGCGGGATCGCCCGAGAAGTGCGCCAAGATGCGAAGCTCGATCTGGGAGTAGTCCGCCGTCAGCAGAACGTGTCCCGGGGCGGCGACGAAGCCCTTGCGGATCTCGCGCCCGATTCGGGTACGGACGGGGATGTTCTGCAGGTTGGGATTGCTGGACGAGAGTCTTCCGGTGGCGGCCGCGGTCTGGTTGAAATGCGTGTGGATGCGTCCGGTGCGCGGATGGACCAAGCCGGGCAACGCGTCGATGTAGGTGCTCCGAAGCTTCTCCATGCGGCGGTACTTGGTCAGCAGCCGGGGCACCCGATGCCCGAGCGCCTCGAGCTCCTCCAGCACCGAGGCGGCCGTGGAGGGTCCGGTCTTCGTCTTCCTGATCACCGGGAGCCCCAGGTCTTCGAAGAGCACGGTCCGCAACTGGGGCGTCGAGTTGAGGTTGAACTCCGAGCCCGCCTCCTCGAAGATCTCTTTCCGCACCCGCCCGAGCTCGTATTCCAGCTGCCGGCTCATCTCGCCGAAGAACGCGGGATCGATGCGGATCCCGTTTCGCTCCATGCGCGCCAGCACCGGCACCAGCCGCATCTCCACGTCCCGAAAGAGCGCGTCGAGGCCGCTTTCCTCGAGTTCGGGTCGAAACCGTCTCCCCAAGCGCCCCGCGCAGTCGGCGCGCTCGCACGCGAAGCGGAGAACCTCCTCGGGGGCGATCCGGGTCAGGGGAACCTCCTTCTTGCCCGTGCCGACGAGGTGCTTGAGCGGGACGGTCTCGATTCCGAGGAGGTTCGCCGCCAGGGTTTCCGGATCGTGCCCCCGAAGCTCGGGTTTGAGAAGATGCGATGCCACCATGGTGTCGAAGCGGGCGCCCCGGAGGGGAATGCCGGCCTCGGCCAGCGCGACGACGGCGTGCTTCAGGTCGTGTCCGGTCTTGCGCACTCCCCCGTCCTCGAGCAGATTCCGTAGTGCCGTCATGTCCGGGGAACCGAGCGCGGGAAGATTGCTCGTCGCCTTCTCCTCGGCGCGCGACTCCGTCTCCAGATCGAGCGCGAACTCGTGGGCCAGGGGAAGGTAGCGGGCCTCGCCTCGGCGCGTGGAAAGAGAGATTCCGACGATCTCCCCCCGCATGGGATCGGGGGACGCGGTGAGGACGACCATGGCCGCCTCCCCCCGGGCGCGGACCTCCCGGACCGCCTCTTCGACTCCGGCCGCATCGAGCACCAACCGATAGTCGGGGTTTCGCTCCCCGGGTGCGGTCCCGTCGGCGATCGGCGCTGCGGGAAAGCGCTCCAGCAGGGTGTGGAACTCGAGTTCCAGCAACAGCTCGCGCATCCGCCCGCAGTCCGGTTCGCGCACCGCCAGCCCCTCTAGATCGAGCTCCACGTCGACGTCGGTGAACATGGTCACCAGACGTTTGGACAGTCGGATCCGGTCCGCGTTGTCGAGCAGCGAGGTGCGGGGACGCTTGGCCGGCACCTCTTCGGCGTGCGCGAGAATCTCGTCCAAGTCCCCGTATTCGCGGATGAGCCGGACCGCCGTCTTGGGCCCGATGCCCGGAGCTCCGGGCACGTTGTCGGAGGCGTCCCCGACCAGCGCCAGATAATCGACGATGCGCTCGGGAGGGACGCCGAAGCGCTTGTCCGCATTCGACTCGTCGACCCACTCCGCCGGGGTTCCAGCCCGCCCTCCGCGCGCGGGCTGGAACAGCCGCAGGCCCGGGCGCACGAGCTGGTAGAAGTCCTTGTCTCCCGAAACGACGACGGCCTCGATGCTCTCTTCGCGATCGAGGGCCCGAAGCGCGAGCGAGGCGATGACGTCGTCCGCCTCGAAGCCTTCGACTTCGACCGCGGGATGGCGAAGGGCGTCCAGCAGGGTCCGGATGCGGGTCAGGCTCTCGCGCAGATCCTCCGGCATCTTCTCGCGCGTTGCCTTGTACGGAGGGTACAACGTCTTGCGCTGGCTCGATCCGGCGTCGAAAACCACCGCCAGGTAGTCGGGCGCGAACTCGTCCCGGATTCGGAGCAGAGCGTTGAGGAAGCCCCACTCGGCGGAGGTGTTCTCGCCGCTGGAGTTGGTGAGGGGTCGGTTGGCGAAGGCGAAGTGCGACTGATAGACGATCGCGTAGGCGTCGATCAGAAAGAGCGTGGGCTTCTTCATGCCGGTCGGATCCGCTTCACGAACCGTTTCCGTACAGCCAGCGGTAGATGCGGAGGTTGCGCTCGACGCTCTTCACGTAGTTTCGCGTCTCGAAGAAAGGAATTCGTTCGGTGAAGCGCTGGAGATCGGAGGCCTCGGGCAGTCGGCTCCAGCGGGACGCGCGCGAGGGACCCGCGTTGTAGGCCGAGAGCACCAGCGGCAGGCGGCCGTCGTAGCGGTCGAGCATCCGGGCCAGATAGCGGGAGCCCAGGTGCAGGTTGATGTCGGCGATCTCGAGCGTCGCGGGGGAGAAGGGCCGCGGTCCTCCCCGGCGCGCGAGCTCGCTCCCGGTCGCGGGGATCACCTGCATGAGCCCGACGGCGCCCGCGCCGGAGACGATTTCCGCGTCGAACGCCGATTCCTGGCGAATGAGCGCGGCCATCAGGAAGGGATCCACCTCGTGCTTGGCCGCCTCGTCGAAGATGATGTCGCGGTAGGGAAGCGGATAGGCGACGCGCACGAGGCGCGGCGATCGGGGATATCCGGCGCTTCGAGCTCGTCCCCCAACGCGAATTCCCTCGACATGCATGCCCTGGGCGACGAGTCCCTCGGCCAGTCTGAGCAACGTTCCGGGCGAATCCCCGGCTCGTTCGAGCAACCGTGCGGCGATGTCGGCGGCGACGGACTTCAGCCCGGCGCGCCTCAGCAGCTCGGCTTCCCGCAACGGCTCGTACATCCAGAAAACGCCGGACTCGTCGAAGGGGAGCTCGTCCTCGAGTTCGGGATCGTGGTCCTCGCCGAGCAGATCGGCGCCCAGGAACGCGTAGTAGGAAAGGGGGTCTCCGCGGGCGATTCGGGCCACATGCTCCGCCGCGCGCTGCCGCTCGCCCAGCTGGACGCGGCCCCATGCGGCCCAGTACGCGGCCTCCTGCCAGCGCCGCCCGTCGGGAAAGTCCGCGAGGTAGTTCTCGAAGACGGCGACGGCGCGCCGATGATCGCCGTTGCCGATATGGAGTTGCCCGAGACGCATGCGCGCCAAACCGGCGCGATCCATGGCGGGCGCCATCGACGCGGTTCGCCCGTATCCGTCCATGGCCCGGGCGATCCGCCCCGCGTCGTGGTCCGCGTCGGCGCGGAAGAAGACGAAGTCGACCGCTTCGCGGCTTTCCGGGAAGCGGTCGACCAGCTGCTCCTGCGCCGTCTCGGCCGCGTCGGCGGCCCCGAGCCGCCGCTCCACCGCGGCCAGGGCGTTCAGCGCGGGTGCGCCGATCTGCGGGTCGTCGTCCTCGGCCAAGCCGCTCAACTCGTCCCGGGCCTCCCGGAGCCGGCCCGAGCCCGCCATCAGGCGCGCGCGCGCCAAGCGAAGAGCGGCCGACGCGGGAGCGGAGACTTCCTCCACGTAGCGGTCGTAGACCCGGAGGGCGCGCTCGGGTTCGCCTCCGCGCCGAAGGACGCGTCCGAGTTCGGGGAGTTCGCCGGTCGCGGCCGTGCCCGATTCGGCCAGGGCGACGGCGGCTCGGGTGGCGGCGCTCCCCCGGTCGACGGCTTCCAATGCCGACCGGAAGGCAGCGAGCGCACCTTCCCGATCTCCGCGCGCGCGCCGCAACCCGCCCAGCGTCGTCCATCCTCGGGCGCGTCGTCCGTCGTCCAGGATCGAGGCCACGGTCCGGTCGAGGAAGCGTTCGGCGGCGGCGCTGTCGCCGGCGGCCAGAAAGGCGTCGGCGTGGATCAGCCAGCCTCGTTCCCGCACTTCTGCGTCGACGATGCCCGCGCGCGCCAGCCGAACGCCGGCCGTGTCTCCCAGCGGGGCGAGAAGGGCGGCGACCTCCAACCGCGTCCGGCTGTTGAAGAGATCCGTGCGCCCGGTCCCCACCGCCTCGAGCGCGTTCAGGGCGTCCTCGGGACGCCTCAGGCGCGCGCGAACCCGGACTAGGCGCAGAACCGTCTCCTCGTCGCGATTCCCTCGGGCCAAGTAGGCGCCGAAGGCGCGTTCGGCGGCGGCCCACTCCTCTCCGGCTTCGGCCGCCAAGCCGAGAAGGAACCACCCCGCCCCGGCATCGAGGTCGTCGAGCCACTCGGCGTCTTCCAGCAGCTCGTTCACCCGCGACCAGTTCCGCCAGCCCGCCTCGGCCCGCGCCAGCTCCAGGATGGCTGCGGGTTCGGGGGAATCGGTTCCGGCGAGCGCTTCTTCCAGCGCGACCGCAGTGTGCCAGGGGCGCGCGAGGCGCACGCCTTCCCCCGATCCGTCCCCCCGTTCCTGAGCCGGGCCGGGAACGGGAGCGGCGACGACCGGGGCCGCCGACGCGAGGAGAGCGAGCGTGGTTGCGGAGAGAGTGTTCATCGTCGTTCCCTGAAGCCCGGAAAAGAGAAAGGGCCACCCCCCCGTCGGGAGCGGCCCTTCCTTGTCCGCGAAGTCCGGGTTTCGGCTAAACGGACGCCCTCCCGGTCTCCATCGCGTGAAGGGCGTCGATCATCTTCTGGGCCGACTCCTCCATGTCGATGACCAGCGAGTCGATGCGCGACACGAAGAAGTTGTGGGCGATGCTCACGGGGATCGCGATGGTCAGCCCGGCGGCGGTCGTGAGGAGCGCCACCTTGATGCCGCCCGCCACCAGCGTCGCTTCGACTTCGCCGGCCATCTCGATGGACTGGAAGGCGATGATCATCCCGATCACCGTTCCCAGGAAGCCGAGCAACGGCGCGATGTTGGTGAGGGTCGCCAGGACCACCAAGCCCCGCTCCAGCCGACTCAATTCGATGAGCCCCTGGTTCTCGATGGCCTTCATGACCCGGTCGGTGCCTTCCTCGTGCCGCTCGAGGCCGGCGTAGAGGATGTTGGCCGCAGGCGAGTTCGACTCGCGGGTGACGTCGATCGCTTCCTGCAGTTGGGAATCGGCGAGCAACGAATCGACCTGGGTGAGGATCTTCTTGGTGCGGCCGCCCTTGGCCAGCAGGTCGAAGAACTTCCAGATGATGACGATGATGCCGACCACGATGCACAGCGCCAGCGGCCAGCGCATGAATCCGGTCTGATCCCAGATGAAGCCCATCTGTTCGCCGAGGGTCTGGTCCGGCGCTTCCATGCCCGGAATCTGCAACAGCGCGACGTAGAGATGAGTGAGTGCGGCCAAGGGAGTGCCCTCCGTGAACTGGTTTCAGGCATGGGAACCGATTGCCCGCAAACGGACAACCCGCCGAGTCGACCGAAGCTTCTTTCCAGCAACGGCGAAGGTAAGGTGAAGGCAGGTCCGGGGCGTGTCAAGGGTTTCCCCAATGCCGATTTCCTCCGGGGCGGAAGGAATCTCGGTCGGGGAGTCTGCGGACTCGTCACCGGCGCATCGTCCACGTTTTCGATCGGTAGTGGCGCTCCAGCGCCCGGATTTTCCGCCTCGTCGCCTGCGGAAGCTCTCCGCGCGCCACCTTCGTCCCGAGTCGGGCGGCGAGCGCTCGGGAGACCGCGGCCGCGACCTCTCCCCAAGAGGGCGTGCGCCCGAGCTGTTCGCGCAAGGTCGTGGACGCGGGCGCCGCGCGCGCGTCGTCCGCGTGTCGGCACAGCGCGCGCGCGCGCGCCTGGGTGCCTTCGACGAGCACGGATCCGTGTTGCAGCAGGGCGCGGCCGATGCGGGCCTGGGCGCTGCCGGCGAGCTTGCGCCCCCCCGCCACCACCTCCCCGCCCGAAGTCGCGTCGAAGCAGGCGCCCGCCTGCGGCGCGCTCGGCGCCGCGTCCGCGGCGAGCCGGGCGTCGGTCCCGAGGGAGCGCAGCGCGGCCGCCAGGGCGCGCTGCACCTCCAGGTAGGCCGCGCGCACTCGCCCGATCGCGGCGACCGGGACGACCACCGCGTAGGTCAGTTCGGCGTCGTGCAACACGCTCCGGCCGCCCGTGGGACGGCGCACCACGTCGATGCCCGTCCGCTCCGCGCGCTCGAAGTCGTAGGCGTCCGCGGCGGGCTCGTTGCGGCCCAGCGAGAGGGTGGGGCGTGTCCAGCGATACAGGCGCAACCACCCCGCGTCCGCCTCGACGGTTTCGGCGAGCGCGTGGTCGATCGCCATGTTGGTCGCGCCGTCGCGAGGCGCGTCGAACACCGCCGTCCAACGGAGTCGGCCCATCGGCGCGGCCGCCGTGCGGGACGCGCCGCGCCCCGCCGAAGCGCGCGCCGCTCTCGGGGTCGCTCTCAGCCTCCCAGGTCCAGCGCGTCCCCCGCAGCCATCGCCTCGACGCGCGCGGCGTCCCCCACCAGCACCCGGAACGCCTCCGGATCCTGCACGATCGAAGGGAGGCTTGCGGCAGGGGTTCCCGGCTCCGGCGGAGCGGTGGCGTAGTGGATCGGCACCACTACCGCCGGCTGGACGAAATCGACCGCGACGGCCGCGTCCGCCGGACCCATGGTGAAATTGTCGCCGATGGGCAGCAGCGCCACGTCCACTTGACCGCGGAGCAGCTTCATGTCCGTCAGCAGCGCGGTGTCGCCCGCGTGATAGATCCGGGTGTCGTCGGCGTGGACGAGCAGTCCGCCCGGAACCGTCGTGTACGCTCCGGTTTCGTCGCCGTGCACCTGACCGCCGTGCAGTGCGGGCGTCATCTTCACCCGCCCGAAGGGGAAGTCGTAGCCGCCGCCGATGTGCATCGGGTGCGCGTTCTCGACCCCCTGGGTCTGGGCGAAGGCCACGATCTCGAAGGTCGACACCAGCGTGGCTCCGGTGGCCTTCGCGAGCGGGACGGCGTCCGCGAAGTGGTCGAAGTGCCCGTGCGTGCAAAGCACGTAGTCGATTTTTCCCAGATCCGCGAGGGAGAGGTCGTTGGCGGGGCTCTCCTCGTACCAAGGATCGATCGAGATGCGGGTGCCGTCGTCCAGTTCGAGCAGGAAGGTGGCGTGCCCGTGATACGTCAGCTTGGCCATGTCACGTCTCCGAGTAGTTCTCCACGGGGGGACAGGCGCAGACCAGGTTGCGGTCCCCGAACGCGTTGTCGACCCGGCCCACAGAGGGCCAGAATTTCGCCTCTCGGGTCCAGGGGGCCGGAAACGCGGCCCGTTCCCGACTGTAGGGGCGGTTCCATTCGTCGCTCGCCACCGCCGCCGCCGTGTGCGGCGCGTTCTTGAGGACGTTGTCCTCGCGGTCGGCGAGCCCCAGCTCGATCTGCCGGATCTCCGCCCGGATCGAGATCAGCGCGTCGCAGAAGCGGTCCAGCTCCTCCCGAGACTCGCTCTCGGTGGGTTCGACCATGACCGTGCCCGCCACGGGAAACGACATGGTGGGCGCGTGGAATCCGTAGTCCATGAGGCGCTTGGCCACGTCCTCGTCGGTGATCCCGGTGGCCCGCTTGAGCGGCCGCAGATCGAGGATGAACTCGTGCGCCACCCGGCCGCGCGCGCCCTTGTAGAGCACGGGGAAGTGCTTCTCCAGCCGGTTCGCCATGTAGTTGGCGTTGAGGATGGCCACCTCGGTCGCCGTACGCACGCCCTCCCGTCCCAGCAACGCGATGTAGGCCCACGATATGATCAGGATGCTCGCGCTCCCCCAGGGGGCCGCGGACACGGGTCCGATCGCCTTTTCGCCTCCCGTCTTCGCCAGCGGATGGCCGGGAAGGAATGGGGCCAGGTGTTCGGCCGCGCAGATGGGTCCCATGCCCGGCCCGCCGCCGCCGTGCGGGATGGCGAAGGTTTTGTGCAGGTTTATGTGGCACACGTCGGCGCCGTAGTCTCCCGGACGCGCCAGCCCCACTTGGGCGTTCAGGTTCGCGCCGTCCAGGTAGACCTGTCCCCCGCGCTCGTGCACGATGGCGCAGGCCTCGCGGATTCGCTCTTCGAAAACCCCGTGGGTGGAGGGGTAGGTGACCATGAGCGCGCTCAGCCGGTCGGCGTGCCGGTCCGCCTTGGCGCGCAGGTCCTCGACGTCGATGTTGCCGTCCGCGTCGCACTCGACCACCACCACCTTCATCCCCGCCATGACCGCGCTGGCCGGGTTGGTGCCGTGCGCGGAAGAGGGGATCAGGCACACGTTCCGGTCGGTGTCGCCGCGGTCGCGGTGGTACGCGCGGATCACCAGCAGGCCGGCGTATTCCCCCTGAGCGCCCGAGTTGGGCTGCAGGGAGGTGGCCGCGAACCCGGCGATTTCGGCCAGCCACCGTTCCAAGTCCGCGACGACGCGCCGATACCCCTCCGCCTGTTCCTGCGGTGCGAAGGGGTGCAGGGCGCCGAATTCCGGCCACGACACCGGCGTCATCTGCGCGGTCGCGTTGAGCTTCATGGTGCACGAGCCGAGCGGGATCATGCTCGTGGTCAGCGACAGGTCGCGGCCCTCCAGGCGGCGGATGTAGCGCAGCATCTCCGTTTCGGAGCGGTGGCGGTTGAAGATCGGATGGTCGAGGAACGCGCTCCGGCGGACGAGCTTCGGAGGCAGGGGCGGCACCTCCGTCTCCGAAGCCAGCTCGACGGCGTCGAATCCGGGCTCGCCCTCGGTCGAGAAGGCGGCGAAGAGATCGTCCAGGTCCTCCGGTCCCACGGTTTCGTCCAGGGACACGCCCACGCGCCCGGCGTTTTCGCGCAGGTTGATGCCTGCGGCCCGCGCCCGTTCGACGATCGTGCGGGCGCTCGCGCCTGCGGGATCGACGGTCAGGGTGTCGAAGAAGACGTCGTTCGCGACCCGGTGTCCGAGCCTGCGCACGCCCTCCGCCAGCACGCCGACGAGATTGCGCACCCGGGCGGCGATGCGGGTGAGTCCCTCCGGCCCGTGGTACACCGCGTACATGCCCGCCATGACGGCGAGCAGCACCTGTGCGGTGCAGATGTTGGAGGTGGCCCGCTCGCGGCGAATGTGCTGTTCCCGGGTCTGCAGCGCCATGCGCAACGCGGGGTGGCCGTGGCTGTCGACGGAGACGCCGATGATCCGGCCCGGCATTCGGCGGCGCATGTTGTCGCGGGCGGCGATGAAGGCCGCGTGCGGTCCGCCGTAGCCCAGGGGCACGCCGAAGCGCTGGCTGTTGCCGACCGCGATGTCGGCACCCATCTCCCAAGGGGAGGCGAGCAGGGTGAGCGCGAGCAGGTCGGTGGCCATGACGACGAGGCCCCCGGCCGCGTGGACCGCGTCCGAGAGCGTCCGGTAGTCGCGCACGCCGCCGTCGGTGGCCGGATACTGGACCAGCGCGCCGAACGCGTTTTCGTCGAGCGCCCAGTCGCGCGGAGACTCGACCGCCACTTCGATGTTCAGCGGTTCCGCCCGAGCGCGCACCACCTCGATGGTTTGCGGGTGGCAGTCGGAGGCGACCAGGAAGCGATTGCGGCTCCGGTCGCGGGTGGACGCCAGGCAGAGCGCCATGGCCTCGGCGGCCGCGGTGGCCTCGTCCAGCAGCGACGCGTTGGCGACCGCGCAACCGGTGAGGTCCCCGACCATGGTCTGGAAGTTCAGCAGCGCTTGCAGCCGGCCCTGCGCGATCTCGGCCTGATAGGGGGTGTACTGCGTGTACCAGCCGGGGTTCTCCAGAACGTTGCGGAGAATCACGGGAGGGGTGACGGTGCCCGCGTATCCCATCCCCAGATAGGAGCGCGCCACTTCGTTGCGTGCGGCGATCTCCCGCAACCGCTCGATCAGCTCGTGCTCGGAGACGCCCTCGGGCAGATCCAGTCGGCGCCCCAAGCGGATGGATTCGGGAACCGTGTCCGCGACCAGCCCGTCGAGGGAATCGTAGCCCAGCTCCTCCAGCATGGCGCGCACGTCCCGGGGTCCCGGGCCCAGGTGCCGCCGCAGGAAAGGGTTCCCGCGCGCGATGTCGACCATTATCCGGTCGTTGCGCGAAGCGCGGACGCGGCGTTCCTCATTCGCCGATGTGGGACTCGTAGTCCTCGGAGCTCATCAGCCCCTCGAGCGCGTCGTCGTCGGCGGCGCGCAACTTGATCATCCAGCCGTCCCCGTAGGGGGCGCCGTTCACCAGCGCCGGATCCAGGTCGATGGCCTCGTTGACCTCCACGACCTCGCCCGAGATCGGGCAGTAGAGGTCGCTGACCGCCTTCACCGCCTCGATGACCCCGAACACCTCCATGCGGTCGAAGCGCGCGCCCGCCCGGGGCAACTCCACGTACACGACGTCGCCCAGCTCCCCCTGCGCGTAGTCGGTGATGCCGACGACGTAGACGCCCTCCTCGTCGGTCTCCCCCACGTATTCGTGCTCCTCGGTGTAGTAGAGATGCTCGGGGACGTCGGACATGGGGGCTCCGGGCGTGGAGAGGTCGGAAGCGATTTCGGTTCGAGACTATAGAAAGCGCCTTCCCGCCTCGTCAACCCCGCCCGCGTCCTTGCCGGAGGACCTCGATTCGGCCTCGGAGAGCGCGGCTCGGCGAAGGGAACGCAGGACCCGCGGCGGGGGTTCTATCGCGCGTCGGCCACGGGTGGCGCTCTTGAAACCGTCCATGGATCGGGAGGCGGTCCATGGTCCGGTTTTCGCCGCTTCCAACAGGGACAACAGGGAACGGAGTCCCGACCATGCAGGCAGGCTTCCCGAACGGGACGCGCAACGCGCTGACCTCCCTCGGCGAGGAAGAGCGCTTCTTTCAGCAAGCCGTGCGGGACTTCGCGCACGGCGAGATCGCGCCCCGGGTGTCGGCCATGGACGAAGAGCAGGCCATGGATCCGGCGTTGGTCCGCAAGCTGTTCGAGCTGGGGCTCATGGGGGTGGAGATCCCGGAACGCTTCGGGGGAGCCGGCAGCTCGTTCTTCGCGGCGGTGCTGGTGGTCGAGGAGCTCTCGGCCGTGGACCCTGCGGTGGCCGTCCTGGTGGACGTCCAGAACACCCTGGTCGTCAATGCGCTTCTGCGCTACGGACGCGAACGCCAGCAGGGCCGCCATCTGCCGCGTCTGGCGTCCGACACCGTCGGCGCCTACGCCCTCTCGGAGGCGGACAGCGGCTCCGACGCCTTCGCTCTGCGTTGCACCGCGACGCCGGCGGGCGACGATTGGATCCTGAACGGCCGCAAGCTCTGGATCACCAACGGGGCCGAGGCCGGGCTCTACGTCGTCTTCGCGAACGTCGAGCCGGGTTCGGGATATCGCGGCATCACCGCGTTTCTGGTGGAGCGGGAAACCCCGGGCCTCTCCGTGGGCGGGAAGGAGCGGAAGTTGGGGATCCGGGCTTCGTCGACGACCGAAGTGGTGCTGGACAGGTGCCGGGTCCCCGCCCGGAACCTGCTGGGAGAGGTCGGGCTGGGATACCGGATCGCGATCACCACCCTGAACGAGGGACGCATCGGCATCGGGGCCCAGATGGTGGGGCTGGCCCAGGGCGCCCTCGATCACACGTTGCGCTACGCGCGCCAGCGCGAGCAGTTCGGTCGGTCGGTCTCCGAGTTCCAGGGGGTTCAGTTCCAACTCGCGCAGATGGCCACCGATTTGGAGGCGGCGCGGTTGCTCGTGTACAATGCGGCGCGGTTGCGCGACGAGGGGTTGCCGTTCATCCGTCAGGCGGCGATGGCCAAGCTCTTCGCGTCGCAAGTGGCCCAGAGGGTGGCGTCGGAGTGCGTGGATCTGCACGGCGGGTACGGCTTCACGAGCGAATACCCGGTCGAGAAGCTCTACCGGGACGCCAAGATCGGCACCATTTACGAAGGCACGACCAACATGCAGCTTCAGACCATCGCGAAGCTGTTGTTGCGAGAGGCGGGGGGAGCCTAGCTTTCTCGAGGTCGGCCCACGACACCAAAGGCGAGAACATATGTTCGGTCCGGTACCGGTCCTTGCGGCGTTGCCCCTGTTTCTGGGGATGAACGAGGTTCTGCTGGCGCTGGGTCTCCTGGTCCTTTTCTTCGGGGGCCGCAAAATCCCCGAATTCGCCCGCGGGATGGGCACGGGCATCCGCAACTTCAGGCGCGGCCTGAAGGAACGACAGGCGGAGGAGTCGCCCCGGCTCCCGGAGGCGCCCGAGGAGGAAGCGGCGCCCGAGTCCTGACGCCGCCGCATGCCGGAAGACGCTCCGGCGGAGGCTTCTCCGCTCCGCAACGTGGTGATCGTGTTGCACGAGCCGCAGAATCTGGTCAACATCGCCGGCGCGGTCCGAGCGATGATGAACATGGGGCTCGAACGCCTGCGCCTGGTTCGCCCCGCCGAATTCGACGCTTGGCGCATCGCCGGGATCGCCCACCGCAGCGACCGCTTGGTCGAGGGCGCGGAGGTCCACGACACCTTGGCCGGTGCCCTGGCCGACGCCGTCTTCGTGCTCGGCACCACGGCGCGCGCCCGCACCGCCCACCGCAACTACGGCCGTCCCCGCGAACTCGCGGCCCAGGTGGCGGAACGCGCCGCCCAGGGCACGGTGGCGGTGCTTTTCGGGCGCGAGGACCGCGGGCTCTCCAACCAAGCCCTCGATCTCTGCAACCGGGTCGCGATCATCCCCACCCTGCCCGAGTACAAGAGCCTGAACTTGGCCCAGGCGGTGCTGGTTCTGGCGTACGAGCTCTTTCTGACGGTCCGGGACGCCGCGGAGCTTCCCCGAGGTCGGCGCGCGACCGAACCCGCCACCAGCGCCGAGCTGGAGGAGACCTACGCGGTCCTCGAGCGGGGCCTCGACCGCATCGACTTCTTCACCCGTCGCGCGCCCGAGGGAGTGATGCGCACCCTGCGCACCGTCATCGCGCGCGCCGAGCCGGACACCCAGGAGGCGGGGATCCTGCGGGCCGTCGGCTACGAGATCCGGCGCTACGCCGAGCGCGCCGAGGGTTCGGCGACTCGGGGCGCCGCGTCCGCTCCGCCGGAGCGCGCGGATTGACGCGCCCCGGCCGCGCTCCGCAATCGTGAACGCGTCCCGCCCCTCCGACGTCGATCTCGGCTCCCTCGCGCGCGCGGCCGAGGAGTTCGCCCGCGCCGCAGGAGAGGTCGCCATGGGCTATTTCGGGACCCGGCTCGGGGTCGAGACCAAGCCCGACGACACGCCGGTGACCGTCGCCGACCGGGAGACCGAAAGCCTGTTGCGCGCTCGGATCCAGCGGCGCTACCCCGATCACGGCATCTTCGGCGAGGAGCACGGCGAGGTGCGCCCCGGAGCTTCCGTGCGCTGGATCCTGGATCCCATCGACGGCACGAAGTCGTTCGTCCACGGGGTGCCGCTGTGGGGCGTTCTCGTCGGCGTCGAGGTGGAGCGCGAGCCCGTGGTGGGGGTCGTCCACCTCCCGGCGCTCGGGGAGACGGTCGCGGCCGCTCGGGGACTGGGATGCCGGTGGAACGGGCGTCCGTGCGCGGTCTCTTCGGAGAACCGGCTGGATCGGAGCTTGGTGCTGACCACGGACGAGGCCGTCTTCCACGGCCACCCCGCCGAACCCGGATGGAGGGCGCTCGCCGCCGCCGCCCGCGTCACGCGCAGCTGGGGCGACTGCTACGGCCATGTTCTGGTGGCCACTGGCCGGGCTCAGGTCATGGTCGATCCGGTGCTCGCCTCATGGGACGCCGCTCCCCTGCTGACCATCCTCACCGAAGCGGGCGGACGCTTCACGGATGTCTCGGGCGAGGCCACCGTCCACGGAGGCTCGGGGGTTGCCGGCAATTCCGCGCTTCACCCGCGGGTGCTCGAGTTGCTGGCCGTTCCGGGTTAGCCGGGCTCGCGGCGTCGATGGACACGCCGGTTCGGGGCGAGCAAGCTCAGCAGTTCGGAAAACTGTTGGGCGGATGGCCCGAAAGGGCTCGTTGTTCATTCGGTAGCTGGTATCCTTCAAGCCTATGCCGAAGCGTTCACGGTGTGACGTCATCAGCTCAGCAGCCGGTTCGGAAGCAACTGAATCCCGCCCACTCCATCTCCCAACAACGACGAGCACTGCCGCCGGTTCACCAGTTTCGACCACATCCCTCCCAACGCGCCGGACCCCCTCATTCCACGCCTTCGCTCTCGCGGTACGCTTCCCTAGGACCAGCTCCGCGAGCGCCTCGCTCGTGAACTGCGACCCTTGGCAACAGGTAGGGAAACACCCGGCGCTCGGGGTTCGCCACGTTCGTCCTCGGACGCCGGTAGATCGCTCGATCCACACGCTCACTTGGTTGGGATAGAGTTCGTGGCGGCGCGCGATCACCTGAACGCTGTCGCGCTCCTGCACCGCCTCGAGGGCCACACGACCCTTGAACTCGGGGTGAATCTTCTTCTCCTCTTGGCCACGTCAGTGCTTCCTCTTGGGTACCGAAGTACACCTTAACCGCCTGTCCAAAAAAAACCGAGACCACCTCAAACGTTCCTGTCGGTAGCTAGAT
Organism: Longimicrobiales bacterium; assembly: GCA_965115885.1. Taxonomy (GTDB): domain Bacteria; phylum Gemmatimonadota; class Gemmatimonadetes; order Longimicrobiales; family Gaopeijiaceae; genus BD2-11. Next base: position 3,102,924 of record OZ220479.1, on the reverse strand, counting down.
TCACCACCGACTCCGCATCCACCACGATGGCCTCAAACCTACAGCGATCCATAAAAAAGAGCAAGGAGCTGGATTTACCGGCTTAGCGTGGCGTCCAAGATCAATCCACATCCGTCCTCGGTATATTTCGCTGTCTGTCCAGAAAAATACAACCGGAGCGCCACGTATTGGCAATTGGAGAATTTCCCTATCCATCCACCATCGAAAGTTGTTTGGAGTAATCCCGTTCTGTCGATTCTATCGCTAAATACTGGGAACTCTATTTTTTCTCCGGAAGATGTCATCGAACTTGATACGGTAACTTGGCTGCCCGACTGAACCACATCCATGCTCATCGTGCCCGTGCGAACTGTTCCGGTTGTCGAAGACGTGAGTGTAAACGAACCGTTATAGGTTCCCGTAACATTCGGGTATTGCGACACCGTCACGAGGAAAGTGAGTTGCGCCGACAGTCCGCCGGGATCGCTCGCCGTGACGGTGATGGTCGGCGTCCCTTCATGGAGGCGAGATGACACCAGAGTCACCATGCTGCCGGCTACGGAGATCGAGACAACATGACTGCGTGAGGTCGCAGTCACAGTGTAGGTCAGTTCATCCCCGTCCGGGTCGGTGAAGTTGGACGCCACGTCCACCTCGATCATCTCGCCACTAAGCATCGACTGTGCAGGGACAGCGCTCGCTACGACCGGTGCTCGATTGGGCACCGTCACGAGGAAGGTGAGTTCTGCGAGCAGTCCGGCGGGGTCGCGTGCCGTGATTCTGACGACCGCATCACCCCGTGCGATCGCCGACACGGTCACTACACTGCCGACCATCGAGACCGAAGCGATCCTGACAGCGGAGCTGACAGCAGTGTACGTCAGCGTGTCTCCGTCCGGGTCGGTGAAGTAGAACGCCATGTCCACCGGGATCGATTCTCCGACGATCACGGATTGCGCGGGGACGATGTCCGCTGCGACTGGCGCTTGGTTGGGCACCGTCACAGGGAAGGTGAGTTCTGCGAGCAGTCCGGCGGGATCGCGTGCCGTGATTCTGACGACCGCATCACCCCGTGTGATCGCCGACACGGTCACTACACTGCCGACCATCGAGACCGAAGCGATCCTGACATCGGAGCTGGCTGCAGTGTACGTCAGCGTGTCTCCGTCCGGGTCGGTGAAGTAGAACGCCATGTCCACCGGGATCGATTCTCCGACGATCACGGATTGCGCGGGGACGGTGCCTGCCACGACCGGTGTTTGGTTTATCGGCTCCGCCGGCTCCGTCGCGTCGCCGCAGGCCGCCGCCCACAAAGCGGCCGGAACAGCGATCCAGTGTAAAGCGCGGACAGACATCCGAGCTTTCGCCGCCACACCTACGCTAACGCTAACCGGGGAGAATGTTGATGTGCTGATCATGACAGGTTTTTCCCTGATGGGTGAGCAGGACATCCAAGAGTGGCTGTCCGTGAATTGGAGAATGAAGATCGTAACCGTGCTTGTTCATCTTCACAACCCCTGGCACGCGCGGTGCGACGAACCGCGCATCTGCCGACTGGTTGGTTTTGTTGCGGCGCAGTCAAGTCAGCGCGAAAACCCTTTTGGGTGCGTGCCGCCAAGTCAAGATTTCCGCTACAGTCCGCTTTTCTTCTCTCCGTCGTCGGTCTTCGTCGGCGGGCAATGGAGCGCCACGGCGGAGGAACGGCGTAGCGCGCCGCTGGTGACCCCGCCGACGCTGGCGATTCCGCCGATCAGCAACGCCCTGCCGATCCGCTCGTTTGTGTCGTCCCCCAAGACGAATCCGAGCGCGAGTCCGAGCAAAACGCCGGGAATCCGGTCGCTTATGCCGGGTTCTTCCATACTCCGCAACTGCACGACGTTCGCGCCCCGTTTTCCGGCTTCCTCGCGCAACTTGTCCAGCATGTCGCTCCGGCTGGTCCAGCGGTTTTCCCCCGATCCATCCAGGATGGCCAAGCGTTCGCAGGTGTCGCTGGGCAGTTCGTCGTCGGCGAGGAGCACGTCGACGCTTTCGGAAGGGAACGCCTGCCGTACGGTGTGGTTGCCGGGCAGACGCGTGGTCTCGACCGACAAGCACGCGGACGCGCAAAGGGCGAGCGTGAAACCGGGTACGAACTTTTTCATGGTCCGGGCCTTGCTCGGGACGGCACGACGCGATGGCTTGGGGTTGCTACCCGGATTCCGAAGTTCGAGGTCCCTCCGGGGCCGAGCGCTCCGCGCCGGGCACGCCCCGCGATGCGCACCGCCGCCGCTACGAAGCGCGTGCGCCGCCGCCTTTTCATCGCGGTCGATCCGGCCTATGCCGTGCTAAGAGACTTCGGCCGCTTCCCGCTCCCGCGCCACCTCCAAGTCCACCATCTCGAGCTGCTCCGGCGGCTGCCACATCTGCACCAGCGGGAAGGTGCAGAGGAACCAGCGCACGCTCCAGAGCAGCGGCCCCAGGAAGACCAGTCCCACCAGCGCCTCCCAGAGCCCGAGCGTCGGTCCGTCGAGCCGCAGCGAGGGCGCGATCAGCAAGTGGTGCTCCAGCCAGAGCCCCGCCAGGATGACGCACGTCATGGAGCCGAGGATCGCCGGGTTCATCTTGGGTCGGCGCCCGATGAGTCCCGCGAAGGGGATCACGAAGCACATCAGCACCAAGGCGAGCGAAAGCGCTCCCCACGTCTCGCCGGTGCGGTGGACGACCCAGGCCTGCTCCCACGGCAGCTTGCCGTACCAGATCACGATGTACTGGGCGAAGACGATGTAGGTCCAGAACACGCAGAAGGCGAAGGTGAGCTTGCCTAGGTCGTGCATCTGCTGCGGGCCCATGATCCGGTCCAGATCCGCGTGCCGACGCTTCAGCAGCACGACGATCAGGGCGGTGGAGGCGATGCCCCCCCAGAATCCGCCCATGAAGTACCACGCCCCGAAGATGGTGGAGAACCAGTGGGGTTCGAGCGACATGGCGAAGTCGTAGGCCACCGTGCTCATCACGGCCGCGTAGACCAGCACGAAGGCGGGCGCCAGACGCCCCATCCTGCGGGCGCTGGCGGCTTCCTCGGCTTCCTGCCCCGTCCATCCCGCGGCGAGGCTGGCGCGCCAGCGCGTCCGGCTCGCGTCCCCGTCGTCCCGCACCAGCCCCGTGTCGGGGCGGAGCGCCTGGTACGCCAGGCACAGGCTCAGCCCGATCAGCAACAGCAACCCGACCGCGTTGCGCGCGATCAGGAACGGAACGTTCAGATAGGCGGCCTTCTTCTGCACGATGGGATCCGACGCCATCGCTTCGATCCAGGGGAAGTACGATTCCCTGAGTCCCAGCATGGGCAGGAAGAGGACGAAGGCGATCGGCAGGTAGGCGGCGAAGGCCAGGCTGACGCGACGCACCGGCCAGTTCCACTTGGCCTTCACGAGGGTCGTCGCCGCGCACAGGAGGATCGCGCCCTCGGCGACGGCGAAGAAGAAAAGCCAATTGGCCGCGTAGGCCTGTTCGGCGCGTTCGGGCGCGACGGCGCGCAACGCGAACAGCGCGACCGCGCCGACCAGGAAGAGCGCTCCGCACAGCATGGAGAACCCGCGGGAGCGCTCCAGGTAGCGAGGCGGGATCTCGTCCGGGACGTGGATGTGGGCCATGCCGCTACTCCCCTGGAGCCGGGTTGCCCGCCTGCGCCTGGAGCCGGCGGACGTAGTTGACGATGTGCCAGCGGTCGTAGTGCGGAATCTGGTGTCCGTACGCGGGCATCAGCGCCCGGCCCACCCGGACGATTCCGTAGATGTAGCCGTCCGACCGTCCGGCGGTGACCGCGCCGGAAAGGTTGTAGGCCGGGAGCACCGGATGCACCGGCGCGAGGGGAGCGTTGGCGCCCACTCCGTCCACGCCGTGGCACGGAGCGCAGAAGCGATCGTAGAGCCGCTCGCCGCGCGCCAGCGACTCCGAGGTGGCCTCCACCGGGTTGGTCATCTCCACGACGATCGGGGCCTGGAGGTTCACCTCGGCCTGCGTGAAGAACGGCGGCATCTCGACCGACGGGTCGGGCTGTCCCACCGAGATCCGGTCGGGCCCGCCGGAGAAGTTGCCGGCGGAGAAGGGCACCGACCCCTCCGGGGGCGGCAACGTGTTCTCGTAGGGGTCGAACGAGCTTTGGTCGCGCATGCTGCGTCCGAAGATCTCGACCATGAGGTCGTCCATGGGCGAGCACGCGCTCGCGAGCCCGACCAGCAGGGCCGCCGCTACGAAGCGGACGTGGGGGCGCGAACGGGATCGGTCAGCCATGGGACGCGGGTTCTTCCGTGAGTTCGGCCGGACCGTTTCCGTGCAGGATCCGGCGCGCTTCTTCGATGCGGTCGGCGGGGGCGCTCACGTGGATGCCGAAGCGGCCGCCGCTGAACTCGGGGTCGTAGATCACGGGCGGACGCAGCCGGGGGAGCCGGATGTTGACGAACAGGCCGATGACGGTGGCGAGCGCCCCGAACAGCACCGCCATCTCGAAGGCGATGATGAAGTACGCGGGGATCGACACGATCGGCTTGCCGCCGGTGACCAGAGGCCAGTCCATCGACGTCCAGGTGGTGAACGCGAATCCGGTCGCGGCGCCGGTCAGCCCGCCCACCAGCGCGAAGACGCGCACCGGGCTCTGGTCGTACCCCAGCGCCTCCTCCAGATGGTGCTCCGGAAGCGGGGAGTAGGCGGTGATCTCGCGGAACCCCGACGTGCGCAACGCCTTCGCGGCGTCCACCGCGCCGTCGAGGTAGTCGAAGGAGGCCAGAAGGCCGGATCGCGCGCTCATGGAGCGGCCTCCGTGCGGGAGCGGGGACGCAGCGGGGCGGGGAGCGCTTCCTTGAGCTCCGCGATCGCCACCGGCGGCAACAGCCGGGTGAAGAGCAGGAACCAGAAGGCGAACCACCCGAAGCTGCCCAGGACGATGCCCATCTCCGTGGCCGAGGGGCGGTACACCCCCCAGGCGAAGGGCTCGTACTCGTGCGAGAGCGAGGTGACGATGATCACGAAGCGCTCGAACCACATGCCGATGTTGACGAAGATCGAGATCACGAACAGCGCCGAGATCGAGTGCCGCACCCGCTTGAACCAGAGCAGGACGGGCACCAACCCGTTGCAGGTCAGCATGATCCAGGTCGCCCACCAGTAGGGGCCGAACAACCGGTTCCAGAACACGCCGCGCTCGGGCGGCTCCCCCGAGTACCAAGCCATGAAGAACTCGGTGAGGTACGCGTACAGCACGATCAGCGAGGTCAGCAGGCACAGCTTGGCCAGCGCGTCGAAGTGCTTGGTGGTCAGGTAGGCTTCCAGCCCGAAGAACTTCCTCATCGCCACCGCCAGGGTGATCACCATGGCGACGCCCGAGAAAATGGCGCCCGCGACGAAGTAGGGGGCGAAGATGGTGGCGTGCCAGCCGGGCACGATGCCCATGGCGAAGTCCCACGACACGACCGAGTGCACCGACAGCACCAGAGGGGTGGCGAGCGCGGCCAGGAAGATGTAGGCCTTGCCGAAGTGGTGCCACTCGCGATCGGTGCCGCGCCATCCCATGGACACGACGCTGTAGAACTTCTTGCGCATCCCGCGCGCCCGATCGCGCGCGGCGGCCAGATCCGGGATGGTCCCCAGGTAGAAGAAAACGGCGGACACGGTGAAGTAGGTGGTGACCGCGAACACGTCCCAGACCAAGGGCGACTTGAAGTTGGGCCAGAGGAAGCGCGAGTTGGGGTAGGGGATCAGCCAGTACGCGTGCCAGACGCGGCCCACGTGGATGAGCGGAAACAGGCCGGCGGTCATGACCGCGAACACCGTCATCGCTTCCGCGAGCCGGTAGACCGACTGCCGCCAAGGCGCGCGGAAGAGAAACAGGATGGCGGAGATGAGGGTGCCCGAGTGGGCGATGCCGACCCAGAAGACGAACGTGGTGATGTAGGCGCCCCAGCCGACGGGGGCGTTCAGTCCCGAGAGGCCGATGCCGTTGACGATCTGGTTCGCCCACGAGCCGGCGAACACCGCCAGCCCCAGCGAAGCCAAGCCGAACAGAATCCACCACCCGCGCCCGGGCCGTCCCAGAATTTTCAGGACGTCGTCGTTCACCTGGCGATAGGACCCGACGTCCGGGTGGGCCATCGCGCCGCGGGATGCTTTGGTCGCTGTCGCCATCCTTCTCCTGGCGGGCGCTCCTCCGGCCAGCGCGCCGGGGTGCGCCCTCTCCTTTAGTGCCCGGCCGCCGCCGGCTCGTGGAACGTCACCTTCCGCTGATAGGTGACCGCCGGTTGCGTGTTGATCAGATCGTCGAGCACCCGGTACGAGCGCTCGTTCGCGGAGACCCGAGCCACGCGCGAGTCGGGGTCCCGGATGTCGCCGAAGACGATAGCCTCGGCCGGACAGCTCTGCTGGCAGGCCGTCGCCACCTCGCCGTCGACGATCGCCCCGCCCTCGAGCGCCGCCCGGTTCTGCGCGTCGCGGATCCGCTGGATGCAGAAGGTGCACTTCTCCATGACGCCCTCGCTCCGTACGGTGACGTCCGGGTTGTACTGCCAGTTGAGGGGCTCGGGGACGTCGGAGTACTCGAACCAGTTGAAGACGCGCACCTTGTAGGGACAGTTGTTGGCGCAGTAGCGGGTGCCCACGCACCGGTTGTAGACCTGGGCGTTCAGTCCGTCCGGGGTGTGGTAGGCCGCGAACACCGGGCACACCGGTTCGCAGGGCGCGTTGCCGCAGTGCTGGCAGAGCATGGGCGTGAAGCGCACGTCCACCGGGCCCGCGTGGGACGCGTCCACGGTTTCGAAGTAGTTCTCGATGCGCATCCAGTGGATGTCGCGGCCCATGAGGATCTGCTGCTCGCCGACCACGGGCACGTTGTTCTCGGCCTGGCAGGCGGTGACGCAGGCGCTGCACCCGCTGCACTTGTCCAGATCGATGGCCATCGCCCAGCGGGGAGTGTTCTCCGGGTCGCCGTATTCGCCGTGCCGGGCGCCGGGCAGGGGGAAGTCCTCCGGCCGACCCTCGGTGGGCGCGGGGACGAATCCGCCCACCTCCTGAAGTTCGACCAGCTCGTGCGCGCCGTGTTCCTCCTCGGCGTGGCCCAGGTCGGAGAGCGCGACGGCCGGCGCGATGTTGCGGTCCTCCTGGGTGAAGGAGGAGCCGTGCACGCTCGCGAGCTTGCGCCATTCGCCGGTGGCTTCGATGGAGACCCGGGTGGCGAGGTGGACCATCGTCCCGGAAGGTCCTTCGGATTCGGCCGGGAGCAACGTCATGGGGTTGACCCCGTTGCCGTCCGCGAAGCGGCCGTAGCCCGTGTGCCCCGCGCCCATGGCGATGGCGGCGGCGTCCTCGCGCACGCCCGCGTACGGCCACGCCGGCAACTCCACATGGCCGTGCGGCGAGGTCACGCGCACGACGTCGCCTTCGCGCAACCCGTGCCGCTCGGCCGTGGCCGGGTGCAGCTCCACCCAGGAATGCCACGTGATCTTGCTGACCGGGTCGGGGAGTTCCTGCATCCAGGACCGGTTGGCCTGACGCCCGTCTCCGAAACGGACGGACGGATAGACGATCAACGCCAATCCGTCCTCGTCGCCGTCCAGGGCGGGCACGCCGAAGTCGACCGCCGGATCCGGGGGGAGCAACTCGACGGGGGCCTCCTCCCCGCCGGAGTCGGAGACGACCGCGCCTCGGCGCAACGCTTCGCGCCAGAAGCCGTCGAAGTCGTCGTCTCCCGCGAGCCCCGTCTCCCGCCAGCGCGTCCGCACGTATTCCTGGAAGTCCCGGGCGCCCAGATCCCGGCCGAGGGCGTTCGCCGCGGACAGCAGCACGTCCCCGGCGGCGCGTGCGTCGAAGAGGGGGACCGGTCTCATGACCGGCTGCTGCAACGCGTGCACGCCCGGGCGCGGGTGGGCGTCCCCCCACGATTCGAGCGGATGGGTGTCCGGCAGCACCAAGTCGGCGAGGCGTGCGGTCTCGTCGAGCGCGGAGGCGAACGACACTTTGAAGGGCACCGCGCCGAACGCGTCCGCGAAGCCCGCCGCGGGCGGGAGCGAGTAGGCCGGGTTGGTGCCGTGCACGAGCGCGACCGAGATCTCTCCGGCCCTCATCGAGCCGATGGCGGACTCGAGCGACCCGTAGGGGCGGGAAGCGGCGGCCCGGTCCGGGGCCGCTAGATGCACGGAACGGCCGACGTTGCCCGCCACCTGATTGAGCACCAGCACCGCCAGGTTGGCGCCGGTCGCGCCGCGGTGCTGCCCGCTCACGCCGGGACCCAGCGCCAGCCCGGGCCCTTCGGCCACGAAGCGTCGCGCCAAGTCCGCGATCTCGTCGGCGGAGAGCCCGGACGCGTCCGCCGCCGCCGCCAAGTCGAAGTCGGCCAGCAACTCGCCGTAGGGGCCCGCGTCGGCTCCGTCGGCGGCCAGCACCGCCGCCATGGCCAGCGCCACCGGGGCCTCCGATCCGGCGCGGATGGGAAACCACTCGTCGGCGTTCTGGCCCGTGAGCGAGAGCCTCGGCGCCAGGAAGACGAAACGTCCCTTGGATCCCACCCGGTCCACGCCGCTGGTGCGCGCGAAGCCCCGTCCGTAGGCCGTGGGCGACAGCCAAGTTTCCAGGAAGTCGGCGCCGAAGGAGAGCACCAGGCGGGCCGCCTCGAAGTCGTAGGCGGGGACCACGTCGCGCCCGAAGGCGATCCGCGCCGCCGCCCGCAAGGGAGCCTCCGACAGCGCCTCGTACTCGACGCGCGCGCCGCCGACGGCTTGCGCGAAACGGTCGAGCAGGTCGCCCAAGGCGTCCCCCGCCTTCCCCGTGACGAGAAGAACGTCTCCGCCCGCAGCGGCGCCGAGCCGCTCGGCCAGCTGCGCCTCGGCGTCCTCCCAGCCGATCGGCGCGAAGCCGTCCCCGTCGCGCATCATCGGGCCCGCGAGGCGGTCGGGATCGTAGAGTCCCTGCAGGGCCGAATGCCCGCGCGCGCACAGCGCGCCTCCCGAAACGGGATGTTGCGGGTTGCCTTCGATCTTCACCGCCCGTCCCTCGCGCGTGCGCACCCAGATGCCGCATCCGGCCGGGCATTCCCCGCACACCGAAGCGTACCAAGTGGCGACGCCCGGGGTGATCTCCTCCGGCGGGACCACGTACGGGACGAGCTTCTCCACGTTCTCGGTGGAGCAGCCGAACATGGTGGCTCCGGCCCCCGATGCGCCCACCACGCGCAGGAAGTCCCGGCGTTTGATGCCGCCGCTCACGTGCTTTCGCTCTTCACGGGTGTCCGCTTCCGGTCATGGGGGTCTTCGGTTCTCGCTCCCTGGGTGGCCGCGCGCGGAAGCGGCCGGGTTCAGTAGTGGCAGACCGCGCAGTCCCTGGAGACGCCGCGGTCGACGTGGCACTGGACGCACCATCCCATGGAGAGCGGCTGGTTCACCGCCTCGATGACGGGCATCTCCTGCACCGGGCCGTGACACTCCTGGCACTGGACCCGGGGTTCTCCGGACGCGTCGGGCGCCACGTGCCGCATGTGGGGGAAGCGCACATGGTCGGCGACCTTGTAGATGCGCACCCACGGGATGGCCTCCTGGCGCTGGGCGTAGTCGCGCACCTTGGCCACTTCGTCGGGGTTGTCGCGTCCCTGGACGACCAAGTGGCACCCCAGGCAGGTGGCTACCGGGGGGATGCCCGCGTCCACCGAGCGGTCGGCGGAGAAGTGGCAGTACTGGCAGTCCATGCCGAACTCTCCGGCGTGGACGTCGTGGGGAAACGCGATGGGTTGCGCCCGCGGATCCGGTTCGGCTTCGGCCATCCGCGCCGCGGCGTCCGGACTTTCCTGGGAGGCGTCGTCGCTCTGAACGAAGGCGAGGGCGCCGAGCGTCGCGACGACTCCTGCCAGAGCGGCAGTCCGCTGTCTCTTCATGAAACGCGCGGTTTCCTTGGCGTGTGGAGGCTTCGGGTCGAGGTCCCGCCGACTCCGCGTCCGGCGGCGGAGGCGTACGGTCCGTTTCGGGCCGCGCCGAAGTTAGGGGCAGCGATGGCGGGCGTCAAACGGAACGGGGAGGATGCGGCGTCGTATGAAACGACGGAGGCGGGCGTCGACGAAGGCCCGAGGGAAGAAGGCCCGAGGGAAGAGGAGCCGGCGCATTCTCGGCCGGAGGAGGTTTCGAAGGCGAATGAACGTGTCGCCGCGTCGGAACGTGCGGGAAGATTCGGAGCGGGCGCGCGCGGGGTCGGCGTTCCCGGGATCTCCGGGTTGGATTTCCGGGTCGCCGGATGATAACGTAGGGCATGATGATCGATCCCGTAGTCGCTTCGGACCTGAGGCCCATGCCGGGCCAGCATCTCGCCACGATCACGTACCAGAACCGGATCTGGGACGTCTACCTCGAGTTCGAGACCAGGGGCGCGGAGGCCAAGGGGTCCGCGGGCGGGGCGCCGTGCCGCGCCAAACTCCTCTACTCGCCGGCCGACGGAGAGGCCGGGGACGCGGTCCAGACTGCGGCCATTTTCGTGGAAGACACCTACGAACTCGCGGTGGAGAAGGCGCAGAGCTTCCGGCGCCACCAACTGGAGGCGTTGCTCCGGTCGGTTCTTCCCTGACGCCCGCGCGCCGCCCCGGCGCGGCGCCGTCCTCCCTCCTGCGGCGCGTCGTTCGAGCGTGGTGCGTCGTCTGCGCGGCGACGGCGGCACGCCCCGTTCCGGCTTCCGCGTCCGCGCCCCAGGAGCGCTCCGGTCCCCGCGCGGTCGCGCAGGCCGAGACCCTGCTCGAGGCCGGAGACACGACGGCTGCGCTCGGCCTCCTGCGCGCCGCGCGCGCGGAGGACGGCCGCGACCCCCGGATCGCCTTCGCCCTGGGCAGATTGCTGGCGCGCACCGCGCCCCTGGGGGAGACCGATTTCCGGCAGCGCATGGAGGCGGAAGCGCTCCTGGAAGAGGCGTACGCGGGCCTCGGCGAGGACGCGGGCGTGCTGTTGGAGATGGCCCTGCTCAAGCGGCGTCAGTTCATGCGCGTCGACGCGCGCAGGATTCTCGATCGCACGCTGGCGTCCGCGGACAGCCGCGCCGCGGACCCGCGGGTGCTGGCCCACGCGCACTTCGTGCTGGCGCGCATCCTGATCGAGGAGATGGAGGATTACGAGCATCTCCTCTTCATGCCCCGAGGATGGCGGCGGGACGGATCGCTGGGAACCGAAGAGGTCGCGGGATCGACGAGGTGTCCGGCCGGAGTCCAGTACTTCTGCCTGAACTACACGGAGCCGCGCAGCTTCAACGGGCAGCTGGCGAACGCCGCCCGGGCGGGCGACGCGGACCGCGCCTACCCGCCGCGGATCGAGACCCACCTGCGCGCGGCGCTCGCGCACGTCCCGGACCACCCGCAGGCGGCCCGCGGGCTGCTCGCGCTGCTCCACCGCCAAGGGCGCTTCGAGGACATGGCCCGGGAGGCCGGGCGCCTGGTCGAGGTCGACCCGAACGATCCCTACGCGCGCATCTTCCTGGGGCTGGCGTCCTACGAGTCCATGGAGTGGAGCGCGGCTCGAGACGCCTTCGACACGGGCCTCGCGCTCATGTCCCCCGAGGAGCGGGCGCCCTACGACGACGTCTCCTTCCTGCTGAACGAGGACGACAGGACCTCCTACGGACGACTCGAGGCCGAACGGGCGCGGGAGTACGAGCGCATCCTGTGGGCGAAATCCGATCCGCTCTTCCTGATCCCGGAAAACGAGCGGCACATGGAGCACGTCGCCCGCGTCACCTACGCCGAGCTGGCCTTCGCGGATCCCGAGCGGGGCCTGCCGGGCTGGAGCAGCGACCGCGGACAGGTCCTCATCCGCTACGGTCTGCCGCAGCGCATCTGGATGCTGTCCGAGGACGCGCGGTCGGAAGTCGGCGGCCGGTGGATCTTCTGGAACTACCGGATGGAGGTGCCGAGCTTCGTCTTCTTTCGCCGGACCGGCTACACGCGCGTCGACTTCGACTTCTACGCCAACACCGGGCAGTATCTGCGCCAGGTCGGCGAAACCGAGGCCGCCACCACCTTCGCGAGCCGCGCCGTCGACCGTTGGACGGAGATTCCCGCGCAGATCGCCCGCTTCCGGGGCGCCGCGCGCGGACAGGTGGAGGTGCTCGCCTTCCTGCGCGCCGATCCGGACTCCTTCGATCTGTTCGAGGGCGATTCCGTGCGCGTCGGCATGTTTCTGTTCAACCGCAGCTACGAGGACTCGGCCAGCTTGGCGCACGCGGTGAAGGGCGGGGACACCGGCAACGTCCTGTTCGCCTTCGAACTGCCCCGCGGCACCTTCGAGTACGCGTTGGAGGGGCTGGCGGCGGAATCCCGCGTGGCCGCGCGCAACCGGGGGACGATCTCCGCCGTCCCGATCCCGCGCGTGGGGTTGTCCACGTCCGACGTCGTTCTGGCCGGAGGCGTGGTGCCGCGCGTCGAGCGACCGGGCGGATGGCGCGACTTCGCTCTCGGCGCCTCGCGCGACCTGGCGTTCGACGCCGACGCCGACATCCACGCGTATCTGGAGCTCTACGGCCTGACCCCCGACTTCACGGGCTCGGCGGAGTACGCCGTGGAGGTGACGATGCAGGACGCGGAACGGCGCAGCGTGGGCGCGCGTCTGCTGCGCTCGCTGGGGAACTTGGTCCGCGGCGGGGCGGGCGAGGCGACCGTCCGCTTCGTGCGGAACGCCGAGCCCGTGGACGGAGTGGTGCCCGAGTACTTCTCGGTCGCGGCCGACGAGGCCGGAACGGGGGCGCACCGGCTGGTGATCGTCGTCACCGACCGCGTTTCCGGGGCCACGGCCACCGTGGAGCGCGAGTTCGTCATCCGGAGTCCGGAGTCCGGCGCGCGATAGCCGCCCTTCAGGGCTCCCGCACCCACCGCCACACTTCGGGCAGAGTGGGCCGCTTGCCCTGCATGAGAATCCCGACGCGGTAGATCTTGCCCGCCACGAACGCCATCCCGAGCAGTCCCAGCACGAGCAACGCGAGCGACAGCGCCACTTCCCAGAGCGCGGCCGCGTCCACCGCCACGCGCGCGAACATGAGGACCGGGCTGAAGAAGGGAACCTGCGAGAGCCAGACGGCCATGCTTCCCCGGGGTTCGTCGAGCACCGGCCCGAGCGCCAGCATGGGGATCATCACCAGCAGGACCACCGGCCACATCATCTGTTGCGCCTCGCCTTCGCTGGAGTTCAGCGCGCCCACCGCGGCGAAGACGGACGCGTAGACGAGGTAGCCCAGGACGAAGCAGACGGCGAAGAACGCGATCTGCCCGGGGCCGGGAAGCGTCTCGGCGACGGAGAACGAACTCGGCAACGCCGCCGCGACCGCGGGCAGGGCGGGGAGCGCCGCCAGCGCCAGCGCCATCGCGAAGCCGATCCAGACGCCGAGTTGAAGGAGTCCCACCGCCCCGACGCCCACGATCTTCCCCAGCAGGAACTCCCAGGGCCTCATCGAAGAGACGATCACCTCGACGATTTTCCCTCCCTTCTCCTCCAGAATGGCCCGCTGGATCTGGCCTCCGTACAGAAGCAGGGCCAAGTAGAGGAGCATCGAGCCGACCAGGGCGAACGCCAGCGACGCCTCGTTCTCCTCGTCCGTCTCCCCGCTCAGCAGCTGGATCTCGATCCGGTTTCCCGACAGGAGGGCGGCCGCGTCCTCCTGCGCGCCGCCGAAGCGGACCTCCAGCACCGACCGGATCACCGCGCTGGCGAGCGAGATGCGGCGCAGACGGGAGAGTTCTTGCGCGCTCCGATAGGTCGCGCGGCCGTTCTCGAGGGTTTCGGCGTCGAGGCGCAGGGAGCCGCCCAGGTCTCCGGCGAGGATCCGGTCGTCGAGGACCGCGTCGTTCGCCTCCTCTCCCGACGCCCGCACGGGCTCGAAGCCGGCGTCCTCCAGGCGGGCCTCCAGCGACGGATAGAGTCGGTCGGTCTCGTCCACGACCGCGAGCGCGGGAGACGAGGTTCGGTCGCGGACCTGCATCAGGGCGACGAATCCGATGAAGGCGACGATGATCACGGGGGTGAGGAGCGTTCCCAGGATGAATCCCCGGCTCTTGACGCGCGTCGTGAACTCGCGCTCGACGACCGCCCGCACCGCGTGCCAGGAACGCGGCTCTCGAGGCCGCCTTCGGGGATCAGGCCGCGTCATCGGTCCCTCCTCGTCCCGCGGCGTGGCGAACGAAGATCTCGTGCAAGCGGGGCTCCACCAGCTCGAAGCGGTTGATCCGGGCTCCGCACGCCACGCCCCGGCGCAGCAGGTCCTGGGGGTCCGCCCCCCGACGCAGCACGAGCATCCGGCACTCCGGGGCCTCCTCGACGCTCCGGACCTCCGGTCCGCGGATCCAGCTGTCGTCGCCCTCGAAGCGCACCGCGACCACCCCCTCGCGTTCCCGCCGCTTCAGTTCGCGCACCTCGCCGTCCAGGACCTTGCGGGATCCCGAGATGAGACAGACGCGGTCGCACAGACGTTCCGCGTGGTCCATGAGGTGGGTCGAGAAGAGGACGGTGCCGCCGCGTTCGTGGAATTCCCGCACCACGCGTTCGAGCAGGTCCTGGTTGATGGGATCGAGCCCGCTGAAGGGCTCGTCCAGAACGAGGAGCTCGGGTTCGTGGATGACCGTGCCGATGAACTGGATCTTCTGGGTCATTCCCTTGGAGAGGGTCTCGATCTTCTTGCCGGCCCACTTCCCCAGCCCGAGGCGCTCGAGCCAGGCATGGGCCCGCGCACGGGCGACGGCGCGCGCCACCCCGCGGATGGCCGCCAGGAACACGAGCAGGTCCACGACCTTCATCTTGGGGTACACGCCCCGTTCCTCGGGCAGGTATCCCACCCGCTGCCGGGCGCGATTGTCGGGGAAGCGGCCCACGAGCTCGACGCTGCCCTCGTCCGGGTGCAGGATGCCCATGATCATGCGGATGGTGGTGGTCTTGCCCGAGCCGTTGGGGCCCAGCAGGCCGTAGACGGAGTTGCGCGCGACGTCCAGGTCGAGGGACGAGACCGCGGTGTGGCGGCCGAACCGCTTGGTCGCGCTCCTCACCCGGACGGCGGGAGCGGGTCGGGTCATGGCGGTGCTCTTCTCCAGGGAGGAGGCCCGGCGCGCTTTCGCGGGCGCGGAGCGCGACGGCCGCGCGGCCGTCCAAGCGCCGAAATCCCGCGCCAAGCGCACTCTTGCGCTCCTCGCTATGTTGGTGGGCGGGCCTGCGGCACCTTACCCGGCCCTGGACGCCGTCGGGCGCGCTCCGCCAAGCCGTACGAGGGAAACCGCTTCCGGTTTTGGTTCGACTCCAGCCACAGGGAACGCCATGGCCATCTACCGCTCGTTGTACTCCCGCGACGTCGTCGTGGGGGTCGGGGGCAGGATCACCATCCCCCAGGAGATGCGCGACCAACTCGGCATCGCCAAGGGGGACATGCTGAGGGTCAGGGTAGAGGCTTCCAACGGCGCGCGCCAACTGGTCGTCTGGCGTTCCGAGGAACAGCCGGAGGACGAATAGCCGGACGGACGCGCGGCTCTATTCCGCTTCCCAGTCGACCCAGCGAACGAGCGCTCGCAGAGGATCGCCGCCGTCGTGGTGCCACCAGGCGGGAGGCCAGGCCATGCGCCGGAGCGGGCTCACCCGGCTGACGCCCGCCCTGCCCAACCGTTCGACCAGAGCCTCGGTGCGCGAGGCGGCCCCGCACACGCCGGCGCTCTGCAGGAACGGACGCACCTCCGTCAGCAGGTCGGCGACCCGATCAAGGTCGGATACGGGCTTCACCCAGACGAAGCGTCCCAGGCAGGAAGGCGAGAAGGACGGGTCGGGGTCGTAGATCACCGTCCAGGCCGCGTCCGCCGGGCGGAAGACCCGCTCCTCCCCCCCGGCCGCTCGCTTAAGTTCCCAGGTCCCGCGGAGCTGCTGCAGACGCGACGCCGCCTCCGGGGAGACGGGGCCGGCGGGCAGATCCCGCTCGACCGCGGCCATGGCGTCCGCCAGGCGGGCGGCCCATTCGACGGGGGCGAGCCGCCCCCCTTCCTCCACCCAGAAGATGTGCGGGGAGACGCACCCCCGCTGGTCGAAGGCGGCCACGGCGGCGGCGGCGTCCCCGGCGGTCCGCTCCGCGCGCCCGCCGACCAGCGCCGAGCGGCCCACCAGGCCGATTCCCACCCGATGGGCGTACGCGACCAGGGGAGTGGTCGCGGGGAGGCGGGCGCGCACGGCCTCCACGGTGTCGGCGCCGCCGTACACCACCGCGAGCTCCGCGCGCGCGAGCACGTCCGCTTCCACCGCGTCGCCGCCCGGCCAGTAGAGCACGGCCAGGGCGTCCGCCAGCCGCGGGTCGCGGTCGGCCAGGGCGCGGGCCCAGAGCACGGGCAGCACCGCGTCGTGGCGGCCGGGCTTGAGCAACGCCGGCGTGCGCGCGAGGAGCGCGCGCGCCATTCCGCCCACCGACGCCCCGGCCACGTTGCCCGCGCCCAGCAGCACCGCCAGGCGGCGCCCGAACGCCCGCACCCGCGACCCGCCCGGCCCCGGCCGGAAGCCGTCGAGCACTCCCGGATCGGAGAACTGCGCCCGAACCATCCGCTCGAGCCGGTCCCCGGTCCAGTCGCGCGCCATCCCGTCCACGACTTCCCGGGCCATGGCGGAGGACAGTCCCGCGGCGGTCGGCAACAGGTCGAGCGCCTCGGCCCGAATCGGGTCGCCGGGATCCAGAAAGCGCGCTCCGGCGCGGTCCATGGACTCGATCAGCGCGGCCGTGCGGCGAGCGTGCAGGCGTTCTCCCGCCGCGATCAGGTGGTCGCACAGGCGGTGCGCGAAGGCGGGGGCGGGGGTGGGGAAGCGGAGCCGCAGGCCGTCGCTCGCGGGCGCGGTGGAGAAGGCGGCGCGCGCGGCCGCCGGGGACGCCGCCCATCCGGGCGGCAGCCACCAGGCCGGGAAGATTCTCACCGCCGCGTGTCGGCGGCGGCGCCCATGAGGTCGTCCATCGCCAGCGAGCACCCGCGCGGCTCCGCGCCGGGGCTCCGGCCCAGCACGCGAAAGCCGTCGCCTTCCGCCTCCGCCGGTTCGATCCCGATGTCTTCGGTGAGCACGCAACACGCCGATCCCAGGTTGGCGAGGTCGAAGTGACAGAGCAGCCCCGGACGCCCGGGGGGGAGCGGCTCCAGCGTCTCCGGATCGAGCACGCGCGTGCGCACCCAGGGAGGCGGGCGGTGCAGGCGCGCGCCGCCGGCGAGGACGGGCTCGTAGAACTGCGAGAGCAGCTCCGTCATCCCGTATTCGTTCACGATCCGGGCGGACGGTATCCCGAGCCCGCGGCGGATGCGCCCGTAGAGCTCCTCGCGGGGGACGGCGCGGGCGCGTCCCTTGAACCCGCCCGTCTCCATGACCCGCGAGCCGTCCGCGAGTCGGAAGCGGGTCCCGTCCAGGGCGTCCAGCAGGTGCACGAAGGCGAAGGCGGTTCCCACCACCAGGACCGGATCCCCGGAGCTCTCCGCCTCGCGCAGTGCGCCGCGCAGCCCGCGCTCGTCCAGCCGTCCGTCCGGGTCCACGAAGTAGCCCGTCCCGCGCGCGAACTCGTCTTCCACGACTCCGATCATGTGGCTGAGCGAGGAGTCGGGGACCTCGCGGGGGGACGGGACGAGCGAGATCATGGGCAGGCGGGCGCCGTCGGAAAGCAGATGCGCTTCGAAGTTGGGGAGCAGCGAGGCGTGGTAGAGCGCCAAGTCCGGGACCCGGTGCGTGCCGCGCTTGGCCCCGGCGCCCGTGGTTCCGCTGGTGCGGAAGACCGCCTCGGCGCGGCCGCTCGAGATCAGGCCCGGCTCGCGGAACGCCCGCGCGGGCACCGGGGGGAGTTCGCGCCACGAGGACCACGAGCCCGCCCGCGCCCCGCGCGCCTCCGCGAAGCGGGCGAGGGCCGGAGCGCGTGCGCACTGGCGTTCGAAGACCCTGCGGGCGAGGTCGTCGAAGTCCGCGTCGGGAATTCGGACGCCGACCCCCGCTTCCATCGCCGAGATCAGGTCGTCGCGGATCCGGGAACCGCTCATCCATCCCGCGCCGAGAGGCGCCGCACGCGCCCGGGTTCGAGCCCGCCCGCAACCAGAATTTTGTGCTGGAGTCGGCGCGACTCCCGATCCACGAATTCGACCAGTCGGCCGATCTCGGCGCGCGCTTCGTCGTAGGCCCGGACGGGGAAGTCCTCGCCCTCGGCCCGGGCGAGCGCTCCCTCGAGCGCGTCGATTTCGCGGTACGCTTTCTCCAGCGCCCGCCGCAACCGGTTCGCGGCCCTGCGCGCCTCCGTTTCGGCCTGTGGCATCCCGTCGGCTCCCTCGAGGACACGTGGAAAAAAATTTCCCAACGGTACGCTCCAGCCGGGTCGGCGTTCCCGGACCGGGGCGTCCGCCTCTGGAGTTATCCGCCCGGAGCGTAGATGTTTCTCGTGCCGTGACCGAAAAACCGACGATGCGGGAGAAGATGCCCGAGAACGAAGCGCGCCCCGGCGCCGGCGGGCTGGGCGAAGGCGAGATCGTCGATCTGGCGATCGTGGGCGCGGGTCCCTGCGGCTTGGCGGCCGCGTGCGCGGCGCGGGCGGGCGGGCTGTCGGCCACCGTCTTCGACCGCGGCTTCGTCACCGAATCCATCGTCCGCTACCCGCCCTACATGACCTTCTTCTCCACGGCGGAGAAGCTGGAGATCGCGGGAGTGCCCTTCGTGCTGGCGTCCGGCAAGCCGTCGCGCCGCGACGCCCTGGTCTACTACCGGCGCGTCGTGCGGCACTTCGAGCTGGATGTCCGCCAGCACGAGGAGGTGGTGGCGATCGAGGGCCGCAGCGGCGACTTCGCGGTGCGCACGCGCGCGCGGGACGGCGTCCCCGGCGGCTGCCGGGCGCGCGCGGTGGTGGTGGCCACGGGCAGCTTCCACGAGCCCAACTACCTCGGGGTTCCCGGAGAGGATCTGTCCAAGGTGCACCACTACTACACCGAGCCGGATCCCTACTTCGACCAGGACGTCCTCGTGGTGGGAGGGCGCAACTCCGCGGTGGAGGCGGCGCTGGAGCTCTTCCGGGCGCACGCCCGGGTCACCTTGGTCCACGTCTTCGACCGCATCGACCGGGGCGTGAAGCCGTGGGTGGTCCCGGACATCGCCAACCGGATCGAGTCCGGGGAGATCGCCACCCGCTGGAGAACGCGGGTCGCGGAGATCCGCCCGCGCAGCGCGGTGCTCGAGCACCGGGACACGGGGGAGCGGGAGGAGATCGCCAACGACTGGGTTTTCGCCATGACCGGCTGGCGGGCCTCGCCGCTCCTGCTGGAGCGGCTGGGGGTCGGCATCGATCGGGAGACCGGCATCCCCGGCCACGACCGCGCCACTATGGAGACCGACGTTCCCGGCGTCTACATCGCGGGGGTGCTCGCCGCCGGCCACGACGCCAACAAGATCTTCATCGAGAACGGACGTTTCCACGGAGGACCGATCGTGGACCACTTCAAGGCCTCGCGGAACCGCTGACCGGCCGCGGGAGGGAGAAGGGGGGGCGGGGTCCGGCGCGCGCCGGGTCAGTCCAGGTCGCCCGGCTCCAGCGCCCAACCCTCTTCGCCGAGCGCGCGCACCGCCACCGGCGGTCCGTCCCGCCGTTCCAAGCGAAGCGTGGCGGGCGGGACGACCTCCCGGCGCACGAACCCCAGCGCGGCGGTTTGCCCGAAGAAGGGCGACGCGGCCGCGCTGGAGGCGTGGCCGACCGGTTTCGTCCGCGCGTCCGAGAAGAGGGGCGTCCCCGGCGGCGGGGGTTCGGTCTCCCCGAGCAGGAGACCGCGCAAGTGCCGGTTGACGTGGCCGCGGTCCCGAATGCGCACGACCACTTCCTGCCCCGTGTAGCAACCCTTGCGGTGATCGATGGCGCGGACGTCGATGCCCGCTTCGGCGGGGAAGGTGCGGTCGTTCATGTCCGCGCCGAACGCGGGCCGACCCGCCTCGATGCGCAACGCCTCGAACACGTCCATGCCGGCCGGCGGCGCGCCCGTCCGCGCCAGCTCGGCGCCCAGCCGCTCGAGCGTCGTCCGCTCGCCGACGACGTCCAAGCTCGGCGGCCGCACGTCCGGAACGCGCGCCAACAGGAGGCCGTCCGGGGCCGTGCCGTCGAGCAGGCAGCCGTCCTCGTCCAGGTCGGCGAGCTCCTCGGGTGGGATCCCCAGGGCCGCCCCCAGCAGTTCGGCCCCCTTCGGGCCCGCGACGGTGAGGGTGCCGGTGGCTTCGGTGACGTCCTCCACCGAGGCGAACCGGGGCGGCAGGTATCTGCGCAGATGGTCGAGGAGGGGTGCGTGGCCGGCGCCCGGCAGGTGCAGCCAGAGGCCGTCGCGATCCTCGCGCGGGCCCCGCCAGGCGACGACCAAGTCGGTGACCATGCGCCCCTTGGGGGTGAGCACGGCGCTGTAGGCGGTGCGCCCCGCGAGTCGGCCGGAGGAGTTCGGTCGCGGCGGCGGCGGGACGCTGTTGGCGATCACCCCGTCGAGCATGCGCACCGGCGCGCGGCCCGAGACCGCCAGTCGGCCGAGGTGCGAACGGTCGAACACGACCGCCGAAGCGGTCGCGGCACGGTACTCCGAGGCGAGTCGGCCGCGGAGCCGTACCGTCACGACGCCGGTCCCGGCCGCCTCGGCGGGAAGCCGAGAGGGCCGTGCGTCGCGACCTCGGGCGCGGAGGACGGCCCGCCGGGGGCGAGCAGCACCATCGGATCGGCGGCGTCGCCCGCCGTTCCCTCGGACTTCGCCGCGTCCGCGAACGCCACCCGGGCGACGTCCTCGAGCCCGGAGACCGGATGCAGAATCAGGTCCGCGCGCACTTCGTCGGAGAGGTCCTCCAGGTCGGCGTGGTTGTCGGCGGGCAACACGATCTCGTGGATGCCGGCGCGCACGGCGCCCAGGATCTTCTCCTTGAGACCGCCGATGGGGAGCACCCTGCCGGTCAACGTCAGCTCCCCGGTCATGGCCACGTCGCGCCGCACCGGCCGTCCCGACAGCGCCGAGATGAGAGCGGTCGCCATCGTGATCCCGGCCGAGGGGCCGTCCTTGGGCACCGCGCCCGCGGGCACGTGGATGTGCACCTCCTTGTCGCGCACGTCCTCGATCGACATCCCCAGGCTCTCGTGGTGGCTGCGGGCGTAGGTGAGCGCCGCCCGTCCCGACTCCTTCATCACGTCGCCCAACTGTCCGGTGAGCACCAACTTCCCGTCGCCCGGCATGACGCTGGCCTCCACGAACATGATGTCTCCCCCGGTGGGGGTGTAGAACATTCCGGTGGCGACGCCCACCCGGTCCTCCTCGGCCATCGCTTCGGGGTGCACCCGGGGTCGACCCAGCAGTTCGCGCACCACCTTACGGTCCACGACCACCCGATCGAAGCCCCCGCCGGCGATCCTGCGCGCGACCTTGCGCGCCAGCTTGCCGATCTCGCGTTCCAGTTGCCGGACCCCGGCCTCGCGCGTGTACTCGCCGATCACGTTCAGGATCGCCTCGTCCCCCAGCCGCATCTCCCCGTCGCGCAGCCCGTTTTCGTCCAGCTGCCGGGGCAGCAGGTAGCGCCGGGCGATCTCCAGCTTCTCCTGCTCGGTGTACCCGGTGAATTCGACCCGCTCCATGCGGTCGAGCAACGGGGGCGGGATGCGGTCCCAGTAGTTCGCGGTGGCGACGAACAACACTTCGGAGAGGTCGAAGGGGATGCCCAGGTAGTGGTCGGTGAAGGCCCAGTTCTGCGCCCGGTCGAGCACCTCGAGCAACGCCGCGCTGGGATCCCCCTGGAAGGAGACGCCCAACTTGTCGACTTCGTCGAGCAGGAACACCGGATTCTTCGACTTCGCCTGGCGCATTCCCTGGACGATGCGGCCCGGCATGGCGCCCACGTAGGTCCGTCGGTGTCCCCGGATGTCCGCCTCGTCGCGCGCGCCGCCCAGCGAGATGCGCACGTACTTGCGGCCGATCGCCCTCGCGATGGAGCGCGCGATGCTGGTCTTGCCGACGCCGGGCGGACCCACGAAAAGCAGGATGGGCCCATGGCCGCTCGAGGGCGGCGAGGAGTCGTCCGGCCGTTCCCGCGCCCCCGAATCGTCCGGGGCGGCCTCGGTTTCGGCTTCGGATTCCGCCCGGTCGTCCCCGCTCTCCGATTCCGCGGCGTCTTCCGCGGCGTCCGGGGCCCGCTCCGCCTGCAGTTTGCGCACGGCGAGGAACTCGAGGATGCGGTCCTTGACGTCCTCCAGGCCGTAGTGGTCCTCCGCGAGCACGTCCGCCGCCGCCTCCAGGTCGATCTTGTCCTCGGTGCGGGCGTCCCAGGGAAGCTCCGTGATCCATTCGAGGTAGGTGCGGATGACTTGGTACTCGGCCGACTGCGGGTTGGTTCGGCCCAGGCGCTTGAGCTCCCGGTCGACTTCGGCGCGGGCGTCCTCGCCCAGCTGCAACGCCTCGATGCGCTCGCGCAGATCGTCGAGCTCGGCCTTCTCGTCCTCGTCGCCCAGCTCCCGCCGGATCTGCTTCATCTGTTCGCGAAGGAGCATCTCGCGCTGGCGCTCTCCCAGCTCCTCCTGCACCCGGGCCTGGATTTCCTCCTGCGCGCTGAGTCGAACCAGCTCGCGCTCCACCGCCACGAGCGCACGGCGCATGCGTTCCTCGTCGTCCACGGTCTCGAGCAGAAGCTGCTTCTCTTCGGTTTCCAGCTCCAGGTAGAAGGCCACCAGATCCGCGAACGCGCCCGGTTCGTCCACTCCTTGGATGAGCTGGTTGAGCGATTCGGCGGGAACGCCGCGCCGGGTTCCCAGCCCGGCGGCGCGATCGCGCAGTTCGCGGTCGAGGGCCTGGAACGCGGGATCCTCTTCGTTTCGGGGCGGGAGCCGGTCGAGGTCCCGGACGATGGCGGCGAGCATGGCCTTGCCGCGCTTCTCGTAGGAGAGGATCCGCGCGCGCCGGTCTCCCTGCACCAGGAGCTGGATGCCCGCGCGCACCCGGTGGGTCTGGATGATGCGCACCACCGTTCCCACCTCGTACAGTCCCTCGGCGGCCGGTTCGTCGACGTTCTCCCGCTGGGCCACCGCAAGCAGCTTGCGGTCCCCCTCCAAGGCGGCCTGAACCGCCTCGATCGTGCCGGGTCGGCCCGCCGAGATGGGCACCGCCACGCCCGGGTACACCACGGTGTCCCGAAGCGGAAGAACGGGTAGTCTGTAACGTTCACCCACGGATTCGATTCCTCATGGTTTGCCTCGTGCGACGGGGGATGCCCGGGGAGCCCCCCGGTCGACGACCTGCGGCGCGAAGGGCGCGTCCCCGGAGCGGATCCGCCCGAACGCGAAGGCGTTCGCTCGTCTCGCCGTGGCCGACGAGGATGCATGGACAGGCTACGGGATGCACGAACCGGGCCCGAAGGTTCCGCCACAATGACGCCCGAGGCTGCCGATCCGGCAGTTCGAGGGGGTTCCGCACCGGGAAGCTGGCCGATTCCGGCCGCTCTTTCTAGCTTGGCGCGGCGCGTGCGTTCGCGCCAGCCGAACGAGAGCCCCGGAAGCGACCGAATGCCCCCCACACTCCGTCCGCGCGGCGCGGCCGCGACCGGCCCGTCCGCCGCCCGCCGCTCGCCGGCCGGGCGGCGCGCTCGGTGACGGGGCGGGACCGCGAACGCCGTGGCCGCGCGCGACCGGGACGACGGTCGGATGTCGGCGGGCCTGCACGAACGGCTTCCGCCCTCGGGAGCGGCGCCGCGTCCCGCGGCGACGGTCGTCCTCCTGCGCGCGCGCGCTCAGGACTTTCAGCTCCTGTTGATGCGCCGCACCCGATCGGCGGGATTCGTGCCCGGGGCCTACGTCTTTCCCGGAGGACGGGTGGATGCCGGGGACGCCGCTCCGACCCTCGTCTCGCGCGTCGAGCGGCTGACGCCGGAGGCGGCGGCCGACCGGCTCGATCTCGTCGGAGGAGACCCGCCCGCCATCGCGTACTATTTGGCGGCCGCGCGAGAAGCCTTCGAGGAGGCGGCGGTGCTGGTCGCGGCGCCCGGAGGACGTTTTCTTCCGGACACGCCGACGGGACGGGCGCGCCTGATCCGCCTGCGGGCGCGCCTGCTCGCGGGCACCCTGGAGTTCGCGGGAGTCCTCGACGATCTGGGAGTGGGCGTGGACGGAGCCGCCATGGAGTACATCGCCCACTGGATCACTCCCGAGGCGGAGGCTCGGCGCTACGACACCCGCTTCTTCGCGGCGCTGGCGCCCGCGGGGTCGCGGTCCGCCCCCGATCCCCGGGAGATGACCGCATCGCTCTGGATTTCGCCCGGGGAGGCCCTCGACCGACACCGCGCGGGACGGTTGCCCATGATCTTTCCCACGATCCGCACCTTGGAGCGGCTCGCCGCCTTCGCGACGGCGGAGGGGGCGCTGGCGCACTTCCGGACCCGTCCCGTCCCCGCCGTCATGCCCGCGCTGGTGCGCACGGAGGACGGGGTGGAGGTGAGCGTTCCGGACGATTAGCGTCGGCGCTTCGAGCGTCCTCCGGTCGGCGACGGAGGTCGCCGAGGGCGATCGGCATGCGCCGCGTCCCGCCGCCGGATTCGAGCCCGCCGTCGCGCGGCGATGCACGCCGACGTGCTCCGCCCCGAGTCTCGTGCGGTCCCGCCGTCTCCGCCACGCCTTCTCGGCCCTCCGATCCGGTTCGACGAGCGTCTCGGTCGCCTGTCCGACCTCCCGAATCCGTCGTCGGCGCGCGCGCGATCCCGTAGCGGGCTCCGTTTCGACGCGCCATCCCGCCCCGGGCGGCCATGCCGGAGTCCGGCTCTCCGCGATGCGGGCCCCGACGCCGTCGACGGCGGATCCGGCTTCGCGCAGGCGCGCCCGGCGCCGACAACGACGCGATCGCGAGCGGGCGGACGCCGGGGCGGTTCGGCGCGGGCGCTCGCACGGCCTGTCGGCGGCTGGGCGCATGCGCGCTCCCGGGGGAGCGGGTCGTTCCTTCGGAGATCTCGTCCGCGCTCTCCGACCTACATCCTTCGATACGCCGGCCCGCTGCCCCCCTCCCGCGGCGTCCATCGCGGCCCCAGCACGTCGGTCGCCTTGCAGTCCACGCAGTTGGGGGCGTTCACCACCAAGTTGCCCGCCTCGTCCTGCTCGTACACCCCGGCCGGGCACATGCGGGCGTAGAACGCGGCGCCTTCGGGAGGAACCTCGTCGCCGACGAGCACGTGGCCGGGGACGTCGTCGCGGGTCCGGTTCCCGGATTTGTAGACCGCGTCGGCCTTCGAGAAGGTGAGCGTTCCGTCGGGCCGGAAGGGTTCGGGTGCGCCCGCGCGGCGCTCCTCGCGCACGTCTTCCCGCACCGGGATGCGGGCGCCGGGAAACGCGCCCCCGGTCAACGTCGCGAGACCCGCGCGCACCCCGCCCGCCCAGAAGCCTTTCTTGAAGGCCAAGCGCAGATTGCGGGTGCGGCGCAGGTCCCCCATCACGTACGAGTCGTCCAGCGCGCGGCTGAAGCCCGCCAGCCCTTCGCCGTCCCCCTTGAGTTCGGCGAAGATGGCGTGGGCGGCGAGGACGCCCGACTGCATCGCGTAGTGGACGCCCTTCAGGGAGGGAACGTCCACCAGGCCGGCGGCGTCTCCGCAGACGAGCAGGCCTTCCCCGTGACGGCGCTCCGGGACCGAGTGGTAGCCTCCCTCGGGGATGGTCTTCGCGCCCCACTCCAGCATCTCGCCGCCCTCGAGCGCGGGACGGAAGAGCGGGTGGAGCTTCATCCGTTGCAGGAGCTCGTGGACGTCCAGCGAGGCGTCGCGGTAGTCGAGCCCCACGACCAGCCCCAGGGCCACCAGATCGTCGGCCAGGGGATACATGAAGCTGCCGCCGAAAGCGTCGCGCGGGAGCGGCCATCCGAGGGTGTGCACGACCCGGTCCGGGGGACGGGCCACGCGCCAGAGCTCCTTGACCCCGAGGGCGTAGATCTGGGGGTTGGGCGAGGAGACGCCCTCCCGTTCCCGCCAGGCCCGGGTGAGCGGACCGCGCGTTCCTTCGGCGAGCACGGTGACCTCGGACGAGATGTCCATGGGCGGCTGGTGCCCCGGTCCGGGCGCGCCGTCGCGGTCGAGACCGGCCGGGGTCGTGCGCACTCCGACCACGCGTCTCCCTTCCACGAGCAACGCGTCGACCGGGAAGCCGGGGAAGACGCTCACGCCGAGTTCCTCGGCGCGCTCGCCCAGCCAGCGCACCATTTCGCAGATCGAGCCCACGAAGTTGCCGCGATTCCTCATGGTGGGCGGCGTCGGAAGCCGGATCGCGCTGCCGGAGGTCAGCAGGTACACCGCTTCTCGGGAGACTCGGCGCGCGAAAGGGAAGTCGTCGTCGGAGAGCTCGGGGAAGAGTTCCCGGAAGACGCGCGGGTTCACCACGGCGCCGGACAGGTTGTGTTCGCCCAGCCGGGCGGCCTTCTCGAGCACGCCGATCTCGAGTTCGCCCACTTCGCCGCCCGCCGCGCGGTCCGCCCGCGCCAGTTTCGCGAGCTGGACGGCGCCGGCGAGCCCGGCCGGCCCTCCGCCCACGAAGACCACGTCCAAGGGAACCGCTTCGGGGTCGGGGGATTCCTCCACGACGAAGCGATCCCCGGGGAAGGGAGGCTGCCAAGCGGCCGGCTGCACGGACACCGGAGAATGCGACATTCGGAACTCCTGGCCGGGCTTCCGGTCGCGCCCCCGAGGGGGGCGGGCCCCGCCGCGGATCCGCCCGCCGCGCGGCCTCTCGAGGATCCGGGCCCGGATCGCGGGGTAGTCTGCCGAGGCCGTCGCCCGAATGCCCCGGCGCGCACGACCTCTCGAAGCGCTACATCCTAGCCAATCCGGCGTCGGCCGTCACGGCATCCCCGCGAACCCGCCTTCCCCACGGACACACATGACCCGTCGCCGACCCGCCACCGTTCGGGAGTTGCGCGAATCCGGCCATCGCCCCCGCAGCGTCAAGGACGAGATGAGGGCCAACTTGGTCCGCAGGATCCGGAGCGGGGAAAAGCTCTTTCCGGGCGTCCTGGGCTACGACGACAGCGTCGTCCCGCAGATCGTGAACGCCCTGCTGGCGCGCCACGACTTCATCCTGCTGGGACTGCGCGGCCAGGCCAAGAGCCGCATCCTGCGCCAGCTCGTCGATTTGCTGGACGAGGAGATCCCGATCCTCGCGGGAAGCGAGATCAACGACGAGCCCTTTCGCCCGGTGTCGCGCTACGGGCGGCTGCTCCTGGAGGAGCACGGGGAGGAGGCGCCGGTGGCGTGGGTGCCCCGGGAGACCCGGTACGTAGAGAAGCTGGCGACCCCGGACGTGAGCATCGCGGACATGATCGGGGACGTGGACCCGATCAAGGCGGCCCGAGGGGGACACGTCCTGGCCGACGAACTGACGGTTCACTACGGGCTGCTGCCCCGGGCCAACCGCGGCATCTTCGCCGTCAACGAGCTGCCGGATCTCGCCGGGAAGATCCAGGTCGGGCTCTTCAACGTCCTCCAGGAGGGGGACGTGCAGATCAAGGGCTACCCCGTGCGTCTCCGGCTGGACGTCGCGCTGGCCTTCACGGCCAACCCCGAGGACTACACCGCGCGCGGCAAGATCATCACGCCGCTCAAGGACCGCATCGGCACCGAAGTGCGCACCCACTACCCGGAAACGCTCGCCGTGGGACGGGCGATCACGTCCCAGGAAGCGTGGGTCGACCGGGGGGAGCTTGCGGTGGAGGTGCCCGACTTCATCGGCGAAGTCGTGGAGTCGATCGCCTTCCTGGCCCGCGTCGACAAGCGCGTGGACCAGCGTTCGGGGGTGAGCCAGCGAATGCCCATCTCGGTGCTGGAGATCGCGGTGGCGAGCGCGGAACGCCGCGCGCTGCGTCTGGGGGAGAGGACGGCGGTGCCGCGAGTGGGCGACGTCTACGCGGCCCGGCCGGCGATCACCGGCAAGATGGAGTTGGAGTACGAGGGCGAGTTGCACGGTCCCGACCGCATCGCCCGCGAGTTGATCGCCCGGGCGGCGGGACGGGTGTTCGCGGCTCGGGCGGGGGGCGCCGACGTGGAGCCGGTGGTGGAGTACTTCGAGGAAGGGGGCGCGCTGCAGATTTCCAACGACGCCGCGGCGAAGGCGTGCGTGAGCGGATTCGAGAACGTGCCCGGCCTGCTGGAGTTGCTTTCGCGCGTCGGGCTGGCGGCGGCGGACGCCGGCGACGGCCGCAGAGCGTCCGCCTGCGAACTGGTGCTGGAGGCGCTGGTCGACGCCAAGCGCATCGGCCGCACCGATGCGGGAGGCTACGCCCGCGCGCGCCACGACGCCTCCGCGCCGGGGAAGGGACCGAAGGGGGCGGGGCCGTTTTCGACCCAGGGTTGAACCGTGAACCGGGAGGAAGAACCGTGCGCAGTTCCACAGGTTCCTCAGGCGTCGCCGCGGGAACGTCCGTCTTCGCGCGGCTGGCCGGCGCCGGATGCCGGGGCGGGCGGGTCCTCGCCCGCAGCTTGCCGGCGCTCGGGATCGCGGCGGTTCTGGCCGCGCCCGTCCGCGCCCAGGACGTCGCCGGGTTGGGGGAGGAGCTGAGAAGCCAGTTCGAGGGGACGGCGCGCAAGCTAGTGGCGCTGGCCGAGGCGATGCCGGCGGAGTCGTACTCCTGGCGGCCCATGGAGGGGGTGTACACCGTGGCCGCGGCGTACATGCACGTCGCACGGTACAACTACATGTATCCGGACATGCATCTGGGGGTCGAGCCTCCCGCGGGGGTGGACTACGACTCGCTCGAGGAGCGGGTGACCGCCAAGCGCGAGGCGGTCGGGATCCTGTCCGCGTCGATGGACCACGTTCGCGCCCTCATGGACTCGATGTCCGGAACGGAGTTGACGCGGCGGACCGAGCTGTACGGGCGCGAAGTGGAGCGCTGGGCGGTGCTGCTGCAGTTGGTGACCCACATGAACGAGCATCTGGGACAGGCGATCGCCTACGCCCGCGCGAACCGGGTGGTGCCGCCCTGGTCGCGGTGAGCGCCGCGTTCGCGCCCTTCACAGGAGTCCCGCCGCCCGGGCGATGCGTTGCTGTGCGACCGGCAGGGGCATGCGGGCCAGCTCCGACGGGGCGACCCAGCGGCCCTCCTCCTCGCGCCACTCCTCCTCCGCCTCGACCCGACGGGGCCGGTACACCGCGGTGAAGTGCGAGAACCGGTGGACGAGGGGCGGCAGTTCCACGCCCGCTCCCGGCGCGGGCCCGGCTTCCCGCGCCGGCACGCGCCCGTCCGCCTCGGCGCCGCCCTCCAGCTCCACCGCCGGGAATTCCCACATCCCTCCCAGCAGCCCTTCCGGCCGCCGTCGCACCACTAGCGTCCTGCCCCGCCGCGAGACCGCGACCCGCACGGCCCAGACGCGCTTCGGCACGGCACGCCGTCGCCGCCGCGTCGGCCGCCGCGCCACGCTGCCGACCGCCAGCGCCCGGCAACCGTCCGCCAGCGGACACGCCCCGCAGGAGGGGGAACGGGGCGTGCACACGGTGGCGCCCAGCTCCATCATCGCCTCGTTCGAGTCGCCGGGGCGAGCGGGGTCCATCAGACCGGCCGCGCGGTCGCGCGCCTCTGCGGGCGACGGATCGGGGAGGTCGAACAGCCGCGCCACCACCCGGCGCACGTTGCCGTCCACGGCCGCGACCGCCTCCCCGAAGGCGATGCTCGCCACCGCGGCGGCGGTGTAGGGTCCGATCCCCGGCAGGGTCCGCAGCTCGGCGGCCGAGGAGGGGAACGCGCCGCCGCAGGCGTCGCGCACTCGCCGCGCGCATCGGTGCGCGTTGCGTGCGCGGGCGTAGTAGCCCAGCCCCTGCCAGAGCCGCAACACCTCCTCCAGTTCGGCGTCGGCGAGCGCGCCGACGTTCGGGAACCGCGCCATCCAGCGCCGGTAGTAGGGGACCACGGAACCGGCACGCGTCTGCTGCAGCATGACCTCCGAGATCCACACCGCGTAGGGATCCCCGGCCCCGCGCCAGGGCAGGTCGCGTTTGTGCGCGTCGAACCACGCGAGCAGTCTTGGGCGGGCGATCTCCATTCTCCTCCGGTCGGCGGTCCGCGCCGACGGACGTTCGGGATGGATCGGGCGACGGGCGCGCGCGCGAAGCCTCACTCCGGGAGGGCAGGGCAATGCGCTTCACGACCTACACAAAGTACCGTCCCGACCTGCTCGACGCCCTGAACCTCGAGGCCCTGCTCGAGCGCCTCACCGACTTTCTGATGGACGGCGGCTTCGCCGGCGGTCCGCACTTCCACCCCTACTGGGGGTGGTCGGGGACCGAGGACACCGACTCCTACGAAGCCCTGCAGCGGGCGATCCTGGACGCGCTCGTCGAGAGCGGGCAGTTCACCCCGGAGATGCTGGAGGAACTCCGAGGCGAGGGCGAGGGCGACGAGGAGGTCCGCCGCCGCATCGCGCAACTCATCGACGACGTCGTGCAGAGGTTGGTGGAGGAAGGCTACATGACCCTGGAGGGCGGCCGAGGCATGCCGGAATCGGCCGAGGACGCCGCCGGCCGGGGGCATGTCGGCGAGGCCAGGGACGCGGCCCGCGGCGTGAATTTCGGGCTCACCCGCAAGGGCGTGGATTTCCTCGGGTACCGCGCCCTGCGCAACCTGCTTTCCGCCAGCGGGATGTCCAGCTTCGGATCCCACGAAACCCCGAACCTGGCCACCGGCGTGGAGGCCGACGCGGCGAGTCGACCCTACGAGTACGGCGACGCGCTCAACCTCGACATTCCGGCCACCTTGAGGAACGCCGTCGAGAGGGCGGGGCTCTCGATCCCCATCGAGCTCGACTACCCGGATCTGATGGTGCGCCAGACCGAGTACCGCTCCTCCTGCGCCACGGCGCTCATGCTCGACGTGTCGCACTCGATGGTTCTCTACGGAGAGGACCGCTTCGGTCCCGCCAAACGGGTCGCGCTGGCGCTGACCCATCTGATCCGCACCCGGTTTCCGGGCGACGCGCTCAGGGTGGTGACGTTCGGCGACCGCGCGACCGAGATCCCGCTGTCGCAGCTGGCGCGCGCGCAAGTGGGACCGTTCCACACCAACACCGCGGAAGGTCTCCTCGTCGCGCGCCGTCTGCTGAAGGCGCAGAAGAAGGACATGATGCAGATCGTCATGATCACCGACGGCAAGCCCTCCGCGGCGACCCTTCCCGACGGGCGCATCTACAAGAACTCGGGGGCGCCGGACGGCCTGATTCTCCGGAGGACCTTCCGGGAGGTGGCGGCGTGCCGGAAGGCGGGCATCCACATCAACACCTTCATGCTCGCTCGCGACCCCTACTTGGTGCGTTTCGTGCGCGAGGTGACCGAGATCTCGCGCGGAAAGGCGTACTTCGCGAGCTCGCTCACCCTGGGACAGTACGTCATGACGGACTTCCTCAGGCGCAAGCGGCGCCGGATCGTCTGATCAGGAGGTCGCCTCGTCCGGCGTCCGCCCGCCCGCCGGGCCGGGCACCAGCGCCGCGAGCGCGTCGGCCAGTTCCCGCGTCCGGGCTGCGGCCCCCTCGGTATCCGCTCCCGCTGCGGCGCGCGCCGTTCGGGCGCAGGTCTCCAGCGCCTCGATCGTCGCCCACTCGACGCCCAGGGCGCCCACCAGGGTGGTGAGCAGCTCGTCGGCGTAGTTCAGGCGCGTGGCGCGCCGTCCGGCGTTCAGGTCCTCCCACGAGGACTGGCGTGCGCTGCGGGTCGGATCGCGGGCCTTCTCGCGCTCGTAGATGCCTCGCGCCAGCCGCTCCCGGAGCGTGCGGCGCAACGCCCGGCGTCGCTCCCCGGCGTCCGACGGCGGAGGCCGTATCATCGCGCGCCGCCGGGCCGGGTCGGATCCGGGGCGTCCGGCGCGCGGTCCGCGACCGTTCCGGGACCGGCGGGCGCGAGCGAGCGCCCGCCCGCGCCTTGGTAGACGTATCGGAAGGTCGGGCACCCGGGTCGGGCGCCCGGGCAGTAGTACCCCAGCAGCTGCACCTTGGCGTAGCGTCCGTCCGCCGTCCGGACCGCGTACACCTCGGGATTGGGCGTCAGGAGGTGGCTGGTCCAGCCGTAGGCGTACCAGCGCTCGATGGCGGCGTTGACCGAATCGCGCCGCGCCGCGGTCCCCACGTAGGCGGCCTCCGGCAGTTCCCGGACCGCTTCGAAGTCGGTCTCCTCCAGGCGGAGGATCCCGCCGCTCCCGGAGAAGCCCGGCCCGCCGTTGACGATGATGTGGAAGCGCCGGAACGCCAGATCCCAGTCGCGGGGACCGGGGTTCTCCACCACCGATCCGCGCGAGAAGTCGAAGAATCGCCACGCGCCGGTGCCGGTGGCGTCCACGGTGTAGTCGACGGGACCGACCAGCGTCTCGCCGACCTCGTAGGCCTCCGGGGGCGTCGGCGCGTACGTCTCGATCCCGGGTCGGCCGAAGGACAGCGTCACCAGCGCCACGGCCAGCGCCGCGACGATGCCCGCCAGCGCGGCCGGAAGGCGGTTCTCCGGACGGATGATCCTCAGGCGTCCTCGCGCAGCCAGCGTGCGGCCTCCACTGCATGGTAGGTGAGAATGACGTCCGCGCCGGCCCGCCGGATGGCGCCCAGGCTCTCGAGCGCCACCGCCTTCTCGTCGATCCATCCGCGCGCGCCCGCCGCGCGCATCATGCTGAATTCCCCGGAAACCTGGTACGCCGCGACCGGAACCCGAAAGGCGTCCTTGACTCGGCGGATCACGTCCAAGCACGGACCCGCTGGCTTGACCATCACGATGTCGGCGCCTTCCTCCAGGTCGGCCCGCACCTCGCGCAACGCTTCGTCGCTGTTGGCGGGGTCCATCTGGTGCGTGCGGCGGTCGCCCCGCGCGGGCGCCGAATGGGCGGCGTCCCGAAAGGGACCGTAGAAGCTCGAGGCGTACTTGGCGGCGTAGGAGACGATGGGGGTCGCGCCCCGGCCCGCCTCGTCCAGCGCCGCCCGGATCGCGCCCACGCGTCCGTCCAGCATGTCGCTGGGCGCCACCGCGTCCGCCCCCGCGCGGGCGTGGGCGACGGCGGTCCGGGCGAGCAGGGGAAGGGTGGCTTCCTCGTCCAGGACGCCGTCCGGTCCGAGGAAGCCGCAGTGGCCGTGGTCGGTGTACTGGCAGAGGCAGACGTCGGTCCACACGAGAAGTTCGGGGTGGCGGGCCTTGAGCGCGCGCACCGCTCGGGGGACGAGGCCGTCTTCGGCGTAGGCGGCGGAGCCGAGCCCGTCCTTGCCGTCGGGCACCCCGAAGAGGAGCACGGCGCCCACGCCCGCGTCCACCGCCGCCCCCGCCTCCTCCACCAGCAGATCGGGGGAACGACGGTCGACGCCGGGCATGCTGGGCACGGGCTGGCTGCGGCCCGTGCCCGGCACCACGAAGAGCGGGTAGACCAAATCTTCCACGCGGAGCGCGCTCTCCGCCACGAGGCGCCGCCAAGCCGGCGACTGTCGGAGGCGGCGGAGCCGGTGGTGCGGATAGGCCATGCGTCGGTGCCGCCGTCGTTGCGGGAGAGCGTCCGGGCGGTCAGTCGGCGCCGTTGCGCCCGGAGGGCTCGTCCGGACGCAGCTGAAAGATCTCCTTGACCGCCGCTAGGCTGGAGAGTCCTTCGGAGGTTTCCATATCGAGCTCGCGCAGATGGCAGGTGGGTTGGTGCAGCAGCCGGGCCACCAGCGCGCGGGTGTAGCGCTCGAGGCGGTCGCGGTCCGGTTCGTCGAACCTCGGCAGGTGCCGGCGCACTTCCTCGTCCGCGATCCGATGGAACCTCTCGCGCAACGACCGCAGCACCGGGACGACCTTCAGCGTCTCGTGCCAGTCGACGAAGCTTTCGAGCTCCTCTTCGACGATGCGCTCGACCTGGGGAATCTGCTTGCTGCGGCGGATCAGGTTCTCCTGCACGATGTCGCCCAGGCTGTCGAGGTCGCGCAGGAAAACGTTGGGGATCCGACCGACGCCGGACTCGACGTCCCGCGGGTTGGCGATGTCGATGAGGACCAGCGGCCGCCCGCGCCGCTGGCGCATGATGGCGCGCAGAGCGGCGGTGGTGACGACCGGGTGGGGCGCGGAGGTCGCGGTCACCGCCACGTCCGCCTCCGTCAGCGCGGCGTGGAGTTCGTCGAACGCCCGCCCGCGCCCTCCGAACTCGGTCGCCACCGCTTCCGCCCGCTCGGCGGTGCGGTTGACGACCGTCAGGCTGCGGGGCCGCTTCGTCGCGAAGTTGCGCGCCGCTTGGGCGCCGGTGCGTCCCGCGCCCACCACCAGCACGGCGTGGTCGGAGATGTCGGAGAGGATGTTGGCGGCCAGCCGCACCGCGGCGAACGCCACGGACGCCGATCCCTTGCCGATCTCGGTTTCCGCGCGCGCGCGCTTGCCGGTGCGCACGGCCGACTGGAACAGGCGGGTGAGGTGCGGCCCGCACGTTCCCTCCTTCTCGGCCAGCGCGTAGGCGTGGCGCACCTGTCCCAGCACCTGCGGCTCTCCGATCATGAGCGAGTCCAGGCCTGCGGCGACGCGGAACAGATGGTGGGCGCCGTCGCGCCCGCTCAGGCAGAAGGTGTGGCGGTCGGGAAGCGGCGCGTTCGCGTTCTTGACGTCGCGCAGCCCGCCGCGCATCAGCGCGATGGCCCGCACGGGCTCGCGCGTGCGGGCGAAGATCTCCGTCCGGGTGCAGGTGGACAGGACCACGCTCTCGCGGACGACCCCTTCGCCGCCCGCGCCGCCCGCGAGCGCCCCGAGCAGGACGCGCGTCTCCCGGCGCGACAGCGCCAGCCTGTCCCGGGTCGCGGCAGGCGCGACCCGGTGGTTGGTTCCGAAAACCAGGAGCTCCACGGTCCCCCTGGGATTGAAGCGTCGTGGCGACCCGAATCCGCGGGGCCGGTTTCCGCGTCCGCCGTCGAGGCGCACGGGGCGGAACATGATAATAGTTGTCGGTAAGGCAGGCCTTCAACCTTGCCAGGGTCCGGGGGCGTGAAGATGTTCAGCGGTCCGAGTCGGCACGACCAGGGATCCGCTTCGGCAACGGGGTTTTTTCGGTGAGCGACATTCAGGAGCGGCGCGTGGGGGAGCTTTCGGTCCGGATCGACCGAAATCTCTGCGTGGGGTTCGGCGACTGCATCGAAGCCGCGGAGGACGCCTTCGAGCTCGACGACGAGGGCGTCGCGGCGTTCCGCGAGGGGATCGACCGGGTGGACCGCGAGACCCTGCTGGCCGCCTGCGACGAGTGCCCGGTGGACGCCATCGCCGTGTTCGACGCCGATGGGACGCAGCTCCTGCCCTGACCGGATCCGCAATCCCCATCCGCGCCATGAGAAAGATCCGCACCTACCGAGAGGTGGCGTCGCGAACGGGCGACCTGCTCGTGGATCAGATCCGGGACCAGCGCCGTCGGCTCGACGCTCGGCTGGCCGGGATCCGCACCCTCGTCGCGGTCGGGAGCGGCAAGGGCGGAGTCGGCAAGAGCCTCGTGACGGCGAACTTGGCGGCCGCCCTGGCCCGGGAGGGCCATGCGGTGGGCGCGCTGGACGCCGATCTGAACGGCCCCTCGCTGGCCCGCATGCTGGGCGCGTCCGGAGGGCGGCTGGTGGATGGGGAGGGAGGCGTGGTGCCGCCCTCGGCCCCGTGCGGCGTCCGGGTGATGTCGATGGAGTTGCTTCAGGACGACGCGGACGCGCCCCTGCGCTGGCGCGAGCCCTCCGGAGACGGGTTCCTCTGGCAGAGTTCGATCGAGACCGGAGCCGTGCGCGAGTTCCTGTCGGACGTGGCGTGGGGCGAACTCGACTTTCTGCTGATGGATCTGCCGCCGGGCACCGACAAGATGACGCGCGTTTTCCAGCTTCTTCCGGGCCTCGGGACCCTGCTTCTGGTGACGACTCCGTCGGAGATGTCGCGCCGGGTGGTGGCCCGGGGCGCGCGCTTGGCGCGCGAGCGGCGGATTCCGACGGTCGCCTTGGTGGCGAACATGGCCGAATACGCCTGTCCGCGTTGCGGACGCGCCGAGGCGCTTTTTCCGGGAGACGGCGCCGAGCGCTTGGCCCGGTCCACCGGCCTGGAAGTCTGGGGCCGGATCCCCTTCGACCCTCGCCTGGGCGAGGCGTCCGACCGCGGAGCCCCGGCGGCGACCGCGGAGGGGGACGCGCCGGGCGCGCGCGCCTTCCGGGCGCTCGCGGAGCGGCTCTCCGGAGCCGGGGCGGCCCGAGACGCGTCCGGTCGATGAAGTTCCTCTGCATCCAGTGCGACCAGGTCATGGCGTTCGCCGAACGCCAGTTGCCCGGGGACGGCACGCTGGCGGCGGTGTTCGTCTGCTCCGCCTGCGGGCGCGAGATGGCCATGCTCGCCAACCCCATGGAAACCCAGATGGTGAGCAGCATGGGCGTCGAGATCGGGGGACGCACGGTGCCCGAACAGCCCATGGAACTGGTGCGCGGCAACCTGGAGGGCGGACGCCGAGACGCCTTCGTGGAGGAAGAGGCTCCGGTTTCCCCCCGCCCCCTCCGGATCGAGTGGACGCCGGCGGCGGTGGAGCGGCTCGGCCGGGTGCCGTCCTTCGTTCGGGGCATGGTGAAACGGATCTACACCGACTACGCCCGCGAGCGAGGCATCGGCCGCATGACGCCGGAGATCATGGACACGGCGCGCTCGGACCTGGGGCTGGAGGGGATGTGACCGGTTCGAACCGGGGACCCGCGCGGGAGGACGGGCGGGAGGAACTTGCGCGCGCGCGCAAGTTCCGGCAGGCCGCCTTCTGGTATCTGCACGTCGGGTTGCTCTACGAGGCCGCCGTGGTGGCCATGTGGCGAGGCGAACTGGTCAACCCGATCCGGGGCCCCGTCGCGCTCTGGCTGCTGCTCGGCGCGGCGATCGTGGCGCTCGTCTTCTGGGGGCTCTGGTTCCGGCGCAACAGATGGCTCGCCCGGGGAATCTGGGCTCTCCACGCCCTGCGGCTGCCGAGCATGGTCGAGGGCGCGTTCCTGCCCGGACCCGACGCCGCGTTGCCCGCGGGCTTCTACCTCACGGCGCTGGTCGTCGTCGTCGTCAACCTGTGGATGCTGGCGCGCGCCGGGTGGGATCTCTAGAGCTTCGGGCGACGGAGCGCCGTCCGTCCCGCGAGGGCGCGCCGCGCCGCGTTGACATCGATCGTCGTTTTCCGGTATAATCGCTCCGGCCCGTAGCGGCCGGAACGCGAAACCTGACGAGCGGGCCCGGGTGCCCGCTCAAATGTTGTGTACGCCGATCCTTCGGCGAACTCCTCCGGGGACTTGGCCCTGCCCGACCTTGCCGAACCAAGCGGCTCGCACAGCCCGAAGGCCCTCCTCCCGGGAGCGGCCTTCGCCCGCCCCATCCGGGTCGCCCGACCGAACCCCGGGCGCCTCTTCTCCCCGAGAACTCCCAACGCGCGACAGCCATGTATCGTGAGATCTTCGTTCCGGTAGACAACTCGCCCTGGTCGGACTGGGCGGTGGACCGCGCCATCGAACTCGCCTCGCGCTCCGAGGGGAGGATCACCGGAAACCACGTCTACGCCGCGCGCCTGCACGACATCCGGTTCCGCCAGCTCGAGACCGGGTTGCCCGCCCAGTTCCAGACCGAGGCCGAGATCAAGCGCCAGCGCAAGATCCACGACAAGCTGATCGAGAAGGGGCTGCAACTCATCTCGGATTCCTTCCTGGACCAGGTGGACCGCCGCTGCCGGGACGCGGGCGTGCCCCTGACGCGCCAGCTTCTCGAGGGCATCAACTACGAAGAGATCGTCCGGGAGGTGAACGCGGGCGAGGGCCACCTCCCCAGCCTCATCGGCTTCGACCCCAACATCGCGTCCAGCTACGACGGCGGCGACAAGGTGCGCAGCGACGTGCGCCTCGACGAGGCCGGGCGCATCGTGGCCGAGGACGAGGAACACGACGAGAAGCTGGCCGGATCCAGCGGCCGCGACTACGACCTGATGGTGATCGGGGCGCACGGAATCGGCCGCCAGCCCTACTCCCAGCTCGGCGGCGTGGTGGCGCGCACGTTGCAGAAAGTGGAGAAGGACGCCCTCGTGGTGCGCAACGAGCGGCCGCTCGCCGGGGGCAGCTTCATGGTGTGCGTGGACGGCTCCGCGTACGGCTACAAGGCCATGCGCCTCGCCCTGGAGATGGCGTCGGAGTACGGGGCGAAGCTCCACGTGGGCTCGTCCTTCGACGTCGAGTACCATCACGCGGTCTTCGGCAACATCAAGGACGTGCTCTCGGTGCAGGCGTCGAAGATCTTCAAGTTCGAGGAGCAGGAGGAGCTTCACAACAACATCATCGACAAGGGGTTGCTCAAGCTCGCGCAGGCCAACGTGAAGCGGGCCCGCATCATGGCGGAGGAGTATCCGGAGGTCGAAGTCGAGACCCAGGTGCTCATCGGCAAGCCCTTCCAGGTCGTCCTGCAGTGGGCCGAGGAGGTCGACCCCAGCCTGATCGTTCTCGCGCGCCACGGCGCGCACCGCATCGACGGCACCGACCTGGGGTCCCAAGCCCACAACCTGTTGCGGCAGTCGGACGCCAACATCCTCCTCGTCGGGACGACGAACGTGCGTCCCGACGAGATCCCTTGGATCGAGGAGGACGGCGAGATGGGGCTCGAGTGGGCCCCCGAGGCGGAAGTCCGGATCCTGCGCGTCCCTCCCTTCGCCCTGGGCATCGCCCGCAAGGCGGTGGAGGAGTACGTGCTGGAGAACTGGCGCCCGCGCGCGGAAGCCTCCCGGCCCTCCGCCAACGGAGCCGGCGCGGCGCGGACCAACGGAGCCGAAGGGGCGGAACCGCCGGTGCTCGAGCCCGGACGCGACACCGGCGCCACCCTGCCGATGGTGACGGGCGAGTGGCTGGACGAGGCGATCGCCAAGCTGTTGCCCACCCACATGCAGCTCATCATGGGGATCGGCACCGCCGAGGAGCTCGCCCTCGCCGAGGTGAAGGCGGCCGACGCCATGAAACGCACCGTGGTGGAGGGGCGCGACGCCGATCCCGTCTCCGCCGTCCCGACCGTCGAGGCGACGTGCCCCTACACCGGGCACGCGCACGAGCGGGCCCGCACCGCCGCCGATCCGGTGGTGTGGACCGAGGAGGCCTTCGACCGTCTGGGCGCGGTGCCGCTCATCGCCCGCCCTCTGGCCCGCAACACGGTGGAACGCTTCGCCCGCGACCAGGATTTCTGGCGCATCACCACGCGGGTCATGGACGAGAACAAGCAGGCCATGATGGAGGCCGACACCTTCGACACCGACACCATGCTGGTGATGTTTCGGGAGTTGCAGACCAAGCAGCTGAAAGCCACGGCCGAGGGAGTCGACGGAATGACCCCCGAGATGCGCAGGTTCATCGAGGAGGCCAAGGCTTCCGGCGTGACCCGCTGCCCCGTCCGGGACGTGGCCGAGAAGGCGGGCGACTGTCCCGTCGACCTCAAGACCGTCAGCCCCGCCGACGCGAAAGCGGCCGTCGAGCAGTTGATGCGGCGAGAAGGAGGTTGATGGCCGTCCCGCCCGCCGGCGCCCTCCCCACGCTGGGTCGGGGCGCCGTCTCCGCATCCGCCCCGTCCCCCTCGCTCCGCTGGGTCGCCGAAGGCGCGTCCGCCGATCCCGGAGCGGTCCCCGGGCTCCCGCACGTCGTCGCGTGGAACCTCACTCGGCGTTGCAACCTGGAGTGCGCGCACTGCTACATCTCCGCGGGCGCGTGGCACTTGGCCGACGCCGAGCTCTCCACCGGAGAGTGCCGTCGCGTGCTCGACCAGATTCTCGAGGTCAACCCCAATCCGGTGCTCATTCTCTCGGGCGGGGAACCTCTTCTGCGGGAGGATCTGGAGGAGATCGCCGCCCGGGCGAGCGCGGGCGGCGCGACCGTGGTGGTGGGCACCAACGGCACGCGCCTCGACGACCGCCGCATCGAGTCGCTCATGGAAGCCGGGGTCAAGGGGGTCGCGGTCTCCGTGGACTCTCTCGCCGACGCCTACCACGACCGCTTCCGCCACGGGTCCGGCGCCCTCTCCGACACCCTGGAGGCGGTCGACCGGCTCGCCGCGCACCGTTTGGACTTCATCGTCCAGACCAGCGTCACCCGGGGCAACCGGGCGGAGATCGCCCGCATCGCGGCCTGGGCGGAGCGCAAGGGCGCGGTTTCGTTCAACCTGTACTTCCTGGTGCCCACCGGCCGGGGCGAGCGCATGGTCGGACTCTCCCCCGAGGAGAACGAAGAGGTGCTGGCGGAACTGGCGTCGCTCGAGCGCAAGTACCGAGGCCGCATGATGGTGCGCTCCAAGTGCCAACCCCAGATCATGCGCCACGTGATCGAGGGGGGACGGGAATCGGGATTGCTCAACTACGGCACCCGCTGTCCCTGCGGCGTGCACTACTGCCGCATCACCCCGGAGGGAAAGGTCACTCCCTGTCCCTACACGCCGGTGGTCGCGGGCGACCTCGCCTCCACCTCCTTCCGCCGGATCTGGGAGTCGTCTCCGGTCTTCGACCGGTTGCGCCGGGGCGAGCTGGGCGGGCGCTGCGGGCGCTGCGAGTACCGCGCGGTGTGCGGGGGATGCCGTGCGCGCGCGTACGCGACGACCGGCGACCTGCTCGGGCCCGACGACTCCTGCGCCTACGATCCGACCGGCGAGCGGGAGGTCGTCGAGCCGCTGCGCGAAGTCGTGTACGGGGACGCCCCCGCCTCCGCCTTCCCCTGGACCGAAGAGGCGCGCGCGCGCCTGTCCGCCGTGCCCAGCTTCGTGCGCGGCGTCGTGTCGGAACGCATCGAGTCGTTCGCGCGCAAGCGCGGCTACGCGGCGGTGACCGCCGAAGTGATGGCGGAGGTGCGCCGCGGCATGCCGGTCGATTTCTCCAAGCGGCTTCCTTTCTTCCTACGCAACCAGGCGTCCGCGACCGCGTCGCGCGACGGAATTCCGGAGGAGGACGATGTTCCCCGGAGCTGACAAGATCCCGGAGGCGAAGGTGTCCGGACCCGGCACGACTCTGCGCGCGGGCGTCGGGCTTCTGACGCTGATCGCGGCGCTCGCCGTCCTGGCGCTGGCGGAGCCCGTCCTCGCCCAGGTGCCCGCAGGACGCGACTACGGCGACTTTCCCGTCATCGGCGGGCGGGCCGCGGTCTGGATCGCCGCCCAGGTGCACCTGCTCTTCGCGGCCTTCGTGCTGGGCGTGCCCATGTTCGCGGTGGTCACCGAGGCCATCGGCATGTTCGGGGGCGACGAGCGCTACGACAAGCTGTCCAAGGAATTCACCCGGCTTCTGCTGGTCGCCTATTCCGCCACCGCCATCTGGGGCGGGATCCTGCTCTTCCTGCTGATCACCATCTATCCCACGCTGTTCGGCTACCTCGCGCAGATCTTCAACCTGTCGATGTGGATCTACGTGGGGCTCTTCTTCTTCGAGTCCTTCACCCTGTACCTGTACTACTACGGCTGGGACCGCTGGAAGAAGGGGCGAGCCAAGTGGTTCCACTGGGGGCTGGGCATCGCGCTCAACGTATGGGGCACGATCGTCATGTTCATCGCCAACGGCTGGCTGACCTACATGATGAGCCCGCCGGCCGAGGTCGCCGTCGACACGGCGCCCCAGGCGGTGCAGCTGTGGACCGCGCTCACCAACGCGACCTGGATGCCGATCAACATCCACCGGCTGATCGCCAACGTCGTGTTCGGGGGCGCGGTGGTCGGCGCCTACGCCGCCTACCGCTTCCTGGCGGCCCGCACCGACGAGGAGCGCGCCCACTACGACTGGATGGGCTACGTGGGCAACATGATCGCCATCGGCGCGCTCATCGTCCTGCCCTTCGCCGGCTACTGGCTGGGCCGGGAGATCTACGAGTTCAACCAGCAGATGGGCATCACCATGATGGGCGGCTTCATGAGCTGGCTGTGGATCATCCAAGCCTTCCTGATCGGGGTGCTCTTCTTGGCCGGCAACTACTACCTGTGGGTGGGGATGGGCCGAATCCCGGGCGCGGAGCGCTTCACGCCCTACACGAAGTACATGCTGGCCGTGCTCATCGTCGGGGTGATCGTGTGGGCGACGCCCAACACCATGATCGCCAGCCGCGAGGAGTTCGCCGCCATGGGCGGCACCCACCATCCCTTCCTGAGCGCGCTCGGCCTGATGAGCGGCAAGAACACGGCGGTCAACTTCATGATCCTGACCACGTTCCTGTCGTTTCTGCTCTACCGGCGCGCCAACAAGGAGCCGGTGGCGTCGTGGGCGCGCACGGGCACGATCGTGCAGGGGGCGATCTTCGTCGTCGCCGCCGCGGTCGTGCTGTTCTACGGGATCTACGGCTACTTCGTGCCGACCCTCACGCGCATCGGCTTCTCGGTGTACCAAGTGCTCACCGTGCTCGCCTGCATCGTCGGCGTGATCGCCATCGACCTGCTGATGCTGCGCGGCGCGACCTCCAGGGGCGCGATCCGGTGGGGCCGCATGCCGGCCCGGTCCCAGTACGCGCTCTTCGTCCTGGCGGTGACCTTCACTTGGCTGATGGGTCTGATGGGCTTCGCGCGCAGCGGAATTCGCCAGCACTGGCACGTCTTCGAAGTCATCCGCGACACGAGCCCGTGGGCGGCGACCCCGGCGCTGGGCTACTCGGCCCTCGTCATCTCCGCCTGCGTGCTCGTCTTCTTCGGGCTGGTCGCCTTCATCTTCTGGCTCGGCTCGCTGGCCGAGAAGCCGGTGATCTCGTCCGCCGGGGAAGCCCCTCCGGAGCGCGTCGGCCGGAGCCAACTTCAGCCGGCCCCGAGCGAGGGCTAGCGGAGGGCACATGCTAAAGACCAACGTCAGCGTTCTGGCCGTGGTGATCGGGTGCCTGGGCGTCTTCACCTGGGTCGCCAACGCCATTCCTCAAATCCAGTCGGACGTGCCCGAGGAGCTGGCGTTCACGGGCGACGTCGCGCCCGAGGAGCTCGTGGCCGCGGGCGAGGGTCTGTACGCCGGCGCGGGAGGGTGCACCGCGTGCCACGGGCTGGGCTCCCGCGCTCCGAACCTGTTGACCGACCACGAGGGGACCGGGCTCATCGGCGTTCGCTGCGCGGACAGGGTGTCCGGGCAGGACTGCAAGCAGTACCTGCACGCCTCCCTGGTGGACCCCGGCGCCTACTTGGT
This sequence comes from Longimicrobiales bacterium, assembly GCA_965115885.1. GTDB lineage: Bacteria > Gemmatimonadota > Gemmatimonadetes > Longimicrobiales > Gaopeijiaceae > BD2-11. The sequence continues at coordinate 3,059,885 of OZ220479.1, read as the reverse complement.
GGAAGGGTTCGCCCCCATCATGGTCGACGCGAGCCGAACCCTGTCCTCGACCCAGATCTGGGCGCTGGTGGCCTACCTGGAATCCCTGGGGGGGGAGGTGACGGTCACGGGAGCGGACCTCGAGGGCGGAGACGGAGCGGCCTCGGCGCCCGCCGGGGGGAGCGTGGCGAGCGCGCCCGCCGCCGCGCCCGCCGTCGACGAAAACCTCGGGCCGGAGGAGCTTCTGGCCCAGCACACCTGCAGCGCTTGCCACGCGCTCGCCGGGCCCTCGCCGCTCGGGCCGTCCTTCGAAGGCATCGGAGCCCGCCTGAGCGCCGACGAAATTCGGACGTCCATCCTCGATCCCGCCGCGTCGGTGGCCGAGGGGTACGAGGCGATGGCCGGGTTGATGCCCCCGATCTTCGGGAACGTCCCGGCCGCCCAGCTCGAAGCGATGGTGCAATTCCTCGCATCTCGGAGATAGGAGGCGCATCGGTGAGGGAGGAGAACCGATGAACACCAAACCCTGGCGGCATCCGTTGGGCCAGGCGACCCTCGTCGTGGCGCTGGCGTACGTTCTCTTCGAATGGGGAATATGGCTTCTGCCGCCCCTGTTCGGCGTCGCCAGCGCGCCGGTTCCCGGCACGGTCGTCCTGCAGTACATGGGAACCGTGGTGGTGGGCGTGCTGATCTGGGTCAGCGACTCCGAGGAGCGCTGGAAGCGGTTCAAGGCGCCGATTCGCCGAGTCGTGGTCGACCCGCGCCGGAAAGTCCTGCGCACGGCGCTCATGGTGGCCGTCCCTCTGCTGGTCGCTTTCGCGACTTTCGACCGGGTACGCCCCGCGGTGTCGGCCCCGGCGGCGTTGCGTTCCGTGCACCCGGCGCCCCCGGGGCGGATCGATTTCCGGGGAGAGACCATGCTTCTGGACGGGCTCGAGAATCCCCTCCGGCACGAGGGCGACATCGAGGAGCACTACGAGGAGGGCAAGAGGATCTACGTCCAGAATTGCATGCCGTGCCACGGCGACGCGCTCGACGGGCGGGGGCACTTCGCAAGCGCGTTCAACCCCGCGCCGCTCAGCTTCCAGGACCCGGGCACCATCGTGCAGCTCACCGAGAGCTTCGTCTTCTGGCGCATCGCCAAGGGCGGTCCCGGGCTGCCGCGCGAGGCCACGCCCTGGGATTCGGCGATGCCCGCGTGGGAGGACATGCTCACCGCCGACGAGATCTGGCAGGTGATCGTCTATCTCTACGAGCAGACCGGATGGGAGCCCCGCACCTGGGAGGAAGAGGGCGCCGAAGAGGGGGCGCACTGATGCGGGCGCACGCGAGGGCCTCCGGTCTGGCGTTCGCCGCGGCGTTCGCCGCGGCGCCGCTGGCCGCCCAGGAAGGGAATGCGCTCGGGCGCGAGGTCTACGACCGCTGGTGCGCGTCCTGCCACGGCTACGAGGGGCGCGGGGACGGCTACGCGGCGGAGTACATGTTGCCGCGGCCGCGCGACTTCACCCAAGCGCTCTACCAGATCCGCACCACCGCGAGCGGCCAGCTTCCCACCGACGACGACATCATGCGCGTCATCGACGAGGGCATGCCGGGCACGACCATGCCGGGGTGGGAGGACGTGCTCGACCTCGAGGAGCGGTTGGCGCTGGTCGACTACCTCAAGAGCTTTTCCCGGTTCTTCGCCGCCGGCGAGGCGCCCGAGGTCCTTTCCTTCGGCGGTCCGACCCGGGCCACCGAGGAAGCGCTCGCCGAGGGACGGGAGGTGTACGAGCGCATCGAGTGCAACCGATGCCACGGCGCGGAGGGACGAGGGGACGGCACTTCCTCTCCGACGCTCGTCGACGACGCCGGGATGCCCATCCACTCGGCGGATCTGACCGAAAACTGGTTCTTCAACGGCGGCGGCACCGTCGAGGACATCTATCGGCGGCTGCGCACCGGCCTCGACGGAACCCCCATGCCGTCGTTCACGGATCTCGTCGACGCCGGCGTCGTCACCGACGAGCAGCTCTGGAATCTCTCCCACTTCGTGCGCAGCCTCGCGCCCGCCGAGGCGCCGGGCGTCACCGAGGTGATCCGGGCCGGGCTGGTGGAGGACGCCCCGTTGCCGAGCGGACCGGACGATCCGCAGTGGGCGTCGGCGGAGGCGTTCTACATCCCGATGGGCGGGCAGATCCTCCAGCGCCCGCGCTGGTTCGTTCCGCAGGTGGACGGGCTGTGGGTGCGCGCCCTGCACGACGGCGACGAGCTCGCGGTGCACGTCTCCTGGAGCGACCGCTCCCGGAGCCCCGACACCGCCTGGGCCGCTTTCCAGACCCAGGTTCTCGCCGCGGCGGGACCCAAGGAGGGCGACATGGAGCCCGGCCCCAGGCCGGACGGTCTGTACGTCCAGTTCCCGACGGAAATTCCGGAGGGAATGGACAAGCCCTACTTCCTCATGGGAGACCCCGGGGATCCGGTCTACCTGTGGCGTTGGGAAAGCTCGGTCGACGGCGCGCGGGAAGGGGACGCCCGCGGGCTGGGGACCTTCGCCCTCCAGGACGACGCGAACCAGTCGCTCGCGTCGGGGGCGACGTTTTCGGCGGGGCGCTGGGCTGTTATGTTCCGCCGCGCGATCGAGACCGAGGACCCGGGCGACCTGCAGTTCCGCATCGGCGAGCCGGTGCCCCTGGGGTTCGCCGCCTGGGACGGCGACAACGGGGAGTCGGGATCCCGGGGATCGATCAGCTCGTGGCACTACATTTTCCTGCAGGAACCCACGTCCGCCACGGTGGTGGTCGCGCCGCTGATCGCGACGCTGCTCACGGCGGGACTGGGCGTATTGGTGGTGGCCCGAGCCCAGAAGCGCGAGCGGGAAGGCGCCGGGGGCCTCGGCGACGGAAACGCGTAGACATCGGAAGTCTCGAACCATCGGAAAGCACGGAGGAATGAAATGATCGATCTGCATGGGCGCGCCCGCGCGACGGCGGCGACGGCCGCGACGGCGTTCGCGATCGCCTGCGGCGGCGGCGGCGGGAGCGAAGTCGGCGGCGGCACGGAGGAAGTCGGCGGAGCCGCGGAGACGGCCTCTCCGGTGGATCCGGCGACCGCCGGCGGCATCAACGCGATGGTGGCGTTCGAAGGCATGGCGCCCGACATGGAGGCGATCGGCATGGCGTCGGAGCCGGCCTGCGCGGCGCGCTACACGGACGCTCCGATGGCCGAGAACGTCGTGGTGGGCGGCGGCGGCGGCCTCGCCAACGTCTTCGTCTACGTGAGGGAAGGCCTCGATGCGGACATGAGCTTCCCCACTCCCGCCGACGCGGTGGTGATGGACCAGGAAGGCTGCCGCTACATCCCCCGGGTCGTGGGCGTGCAGGCGGGGCAGGACCTCACCTTCCGCAACTCGGACGGCCTGCCGCACAACATCAACGCCTCGCCCAGCGTCAACCGCGGCTTCAACATCAGCCAGCCGGTGAACATGGACACCAACCGCAGCTTCCCCGCGGCGGAGGTGATGATCCCGGTGCGCTGCGACGTGCACGGTTGGATGAACGCCTACGTGGGCGTGTTGGAGCACCCGTTCCACGGAGTCACGGACATGGACGGGAGCGCCGACTTGGGCCTGCTGCCGCCCGGCGAGTACGTGGTCGAGGCGTGGCACGAACGCTACGGCACTCAGACCGCCAACGTGACCGTCGCCACCGGAGAAACCGCGATGGTGAGCTTCTCCTTCTCGGAGGCGATGGCGGCCAACGCGGTGGTGCCGCTGGGCGAGCCGATCGATCCCCACGGTCCCGGAGCCCACGTCCACGCCCCCGCTTCCGAGAGCCGCTAGACACGAGGCGCCCGAGGGCGGGTCGGAGCCTCCCCCGGAGAGCGCCGACCCGGTCGGCATCGTCCCCGGCAGCGAGCAGGAGAACGCCAACATGAGCTGGTTCCTCCCCGAGAGCTTTTCCACCTTCGGACCGGACGTCGACTTCCTGTACTACGTGATCCTCGCGGTGACGGGAGTCGTCTTCGTGGCCACGGAGGCGCTCCTGGTCTACTTCGTGATCCGCTACCGGCGCCGCGAGGGACGGAAGGCCGCCTACGTCCACGGGTCCACGAAGGCGGAGATCGTCTGGACCTCTCTGCCCTTCCTCGCCGTGCTGGCGCTGGCGTTCATGAGCCAGCCCGTCTGGAACACGATCAAGAACCCGACGAGCGTGCCCGACGACGCCCTCGACTACGTGATCACGGCGAAGCAGTTCGAGTGGGACATCGTCTACGCCGGACCCGACGGAGTCGCCGGAACCGCCGACGACATTTCGACCCTCAACATCATGCACGTTCCGGTCGACCGGGCCGTCAACGTCACTCTCCGTTCCGCGGACGTGCTGCATTCGTTCTTCCTGCCCGACATGCGGGTGAAGCAGGACGCCGTGCCCGGGATGGACATCACCGTCTGGTTCGAAGCGACGGCCGCGGGCGCCTATCCCATAGGATGCGCGGAGCTCTGCGGGAACCTGCACACGACCATGGGCGGAATCCTCAACGTGTACGAGGCGGCCGATTTCGAAGCGTGGGTCGCGTCCCGGAGCGCGAACGCCGACGCCGACGACCAGGAGAATCAGTGATGGACGCACACGCGCACACCCACGAGATCCCGTGGATTCGGCGCTACGTCTTCTCGACCGACCACAAGACCATCGCCATCCAGTTCCTCCTGATGAGTCTCTTCTTCCTCGTCGTGGGAGGATTGCTCGCGGCGATGATCCGATGGCAGCTGGGGTTTCCGAGCGAGCCCATGCCCGGCGGCATGCTTCTGCCGGACGAAATGATGGCGCCCACGCCCGACGGCGCCATCATGCTGCCCGAGTTCTACAACTCGCTGGTCACCATGCACGGCACGATCATGATCTTCTTCGCGATCATGCCGCTCCTGGTGGGCGTCTTCGGCAATCTGTTGATCCCTCTCCAGATCGGCGCCGACGACATGGCCTTCCCGCGCCTCAACATGGCGTCGTTCTGGCTCGCCTTTCCGGCGGGCCTGCTGATGCTGGCGAGCTTCTGGGTGGAGGGAGGCGCGGCCGGCGCGGGCTGGACGTCCTACGCTCCGCTCAGCGCGAGCGGGGAGTACACCGGCGTCTACCTGGGGCAGCAGCTCTGGCTGGTCAGCCTCACCATCCTCGGCTTCGCGTCGCTGGCGGGCGCGGTCAACTACATCACCACCATCGTCAACATGCGTGCGCCGGGGATGACTTGGTTCCGGCTTCCGCTGGCGACCTGGGCGCTCTTCATCACCGCGATCCTGGTCCTGCTGGCGATCCCGGTTCTGGCGGGCGCGCTCATCATGCTGCTCTTCGACCAGACCATCGGGACCGGGTTCTTCCTGCCGGCGAGCGACGGAGAGCCGCTCCTCTGGCAGCACTTGTTCTGGTTCTTCGGGCACCCCGAGGTCTACATCCTCATTCTGCCCGCCATGGGCATCGCCTCCGACGTCATCGCCAACGGCGCGCGCAAGCCCGTGTTCGGCTACCACGCCATGGTGCTGGCGATCATCTCCATCGCCTTCCTGTCGTGGATCGTGTGGGGCCACCACATGTTCCAGAGCGGGATGAACCCGATGCTCGGCACCACTTTCATGATCACGACCATGGTCATCGCGGTGCCGTCGGCCATCAAGGTGTTCAACTGGCTGGGGACCATCCACAAGGGGAACCTTCACCTGCACACGCCCATGCTCCACGCCCTGGGCTTCGTGTCGATGTTCATCATCGGCGGGCTTTCGGGCGTGTTCATGGCCTCGACGCCGGTCGACATCTACATTCACGACACCTACTTCATCGTGGCGCACATCCACTACGTGCTCTTCGGCGGCAGCTTGTTCGCGATTTTCGCCGGCGTCACGTTCTGGTATCCGAAGATGTTCGGGCGCCTCATGAACGAAACCTGGGGCAAGATCCACTTCGCGCTGACCATGGTGCTGTACAACCTGGTGTTCTGGCCCATGCACTCGATCGGGATCCAGGGACACATGCGGCGCATCTACGACCCGACGCAGTACGAGTTCCTGCAGCCTCTGCAGCCGATCAACCAGTTCATCACGGTGTGCGTGTTCCTGCTGGTGGCGGTTCAGGCGATCTACGCCGTCAACTTCGTCGTCAGCATCTGGAAGGGGGAGGAGGCCGGGAACAACCCGTGGAAGGCCAACTCCTTGGAATGGACGGTGCCGTCGCCGCCGCCGCACGGGAATTTCGAGATGGTGCCCATCGTGTACCGCGGGCCCTACGAGTACTCCGCGCCGAATGCGGAAGAGGACTACTGGTTGCAGGACGCGCCGCCGGCGGAGGCCGGAGCGCTCGCGCTCGAGCCGCAGACCGTGGCGGACTGAAAGCCGTTCCGCCGCCGCCGCACCACTTGAGCCAAGCCGCATCCCGTCCGCGATCTGGACCTTCGAGGAGATAGCCGACGCATGAGCCAAGCCGCCGCCCCGACAGCCGACCGGCATCCCATGCCGGGCATGATGATCTACAACGTCAAGCTGGGAATGTGGGTCTTCCTGCTGTCGGAAGTGATGTTCTTCACGGCCCTGATCGGGTCCTACGTCATCCTGAGATTCGCCCACCCGGACCACTTCGCCGAGCCCGGAGCGGTGTTGAACGTGCCCCTCACGGCCTTCAACACCTTCGTTCTGATCTGCTCCAGCGTGTCGATGGTCAAAGCCTACGCCGCGATCACGCAGGACGATCAGAAGGGACTCAAGTTCTGGCTTTTGGTGACGATTCTTCTCGGCACCTTCTTCGTCGGGGTTCAGATCGTCGAGTACATCATTCTCGCCCGGGAAGGGTTCGTTCCCATGGCGGAGCTTTACGGCGTGGCGCACGAAATCGAGGGCGCCCCCCTCTACGGCGCCACCTTCTACACGATGACGGGATTCCACGGCGCCCACGTCACCATCGGGATCCTGTGCATGTGGTTCGTGCTGTATCGGGCGTGGCAGGGCAAGTACTCGAAGAACAACTACGGGGCGGTGGAGATCATGGGTCTCTACTGGCACTTCGTGGACTTGGTGTGGATCATCCTGTTCACCATCGTATACCTGATCTGATCGCCGGGGCGGGCCGCCGCCCGAGAACCAAGGAGACCGCCGGATGGCAGGCAACGGGGAACAACCCAGATACTTCCTGATCTGGTTCGTGCTTTTCGTTCTGACGATGGCGGAGGTGGGGTACGCCTTTCTGAGTCTTCCCGAGTGGTTGCTCGCCACGGGGCTGATCCTCATGGCGCTCTGGAAGGCCGTGCTGGTGGCGCTGTACTACATGCATCTCAAATTCGAGCCCCGGCGGCTCTGGCTTCTGGCCGTCAGCCCGTTGCCGTTGGCGGTGATTCTGGTGGTCGCGGTTCTGACCGAGTTCTGATCGGAGAGAGGGCCGCTCGAGGTCTCCCCGAGCGGGCGCGGGTTTTTAAAAAAGCCCCCGATCCGAATCGGGGCTTTCCCGTGGCGACCGCTCGGGATTCCGCCGCCGCGCGGTCCGGAAGAGTCCGGGATCGGATCGAATCGCGCGCGCGGTCCGACGATTCCGATTCGTGCCGTCCGCTCGTTCCGGCGCGCATCGCTCCGCCTCGGAGGGCGCTTGGCGGCGTCGAGCCGCCGCAGAAGCCATGGGCTTCTTCCGGAATTCCGTCCCGGAGCCCGCCGTCTCTTGGCGGTGCGCGGGGAGGGACGTTCGTCGCCGAGAGCGTCCCCGGACGTGCGGCCACGGCTGGGCGGTTGCGGCTCCGGTCGCCCGCCGGTCTCGGGGGTCCCCCCTTGCGGCACCGGGGCTTGCGGGCCCAGCGTCAACGGCGGCTCGGAGGCTCCGGCGCCGCGTACCCGGGACGCCGGTCCGACCGGCTCGGCTGAAGGAGGCGGTCCATGTTCGCGAAGCGATTCCTCTATCCCGGAGCCTTGGCCGGCACGCTCGGCGCCGTCGCCATGGCGCTGTGGTTCTTGGCCATCGACGCCTCGCGCGGCCAGCCCTTCCGCACTCCGGCGTTTCTGGGGGCCGCCATCCTGGGGCGCGACGCGGTCTCCGTGGCCCCGGGCAACGTCGCGTTGTACTCGGCGATCCACTTGGCGCTCTTCGCGTTCGCGGGGGTGGGGGTGGCGTGGCTGCTGGGCAGGATCCGAGCGGTGCCCGGTCTGCTCGCGGGACTCGTCTTCGGGTTCGCGATGTACGATCTGGCGTTCTACGCAAGCGTCTCGGTCACCGGAGCGGACATCGTCGGGAGCCTGGGCTGGCCGGAGGTGCTGACCGGCAACCTGATCGCCGGCGTCACCGTGGTCGGCTACCTGCATATGATGGAAGCGGCCCCGGAGGTTCGCTGGTGGTCGATCGTGCGCCGCCAGAACATCCTGACGGAGGGAATCGTATCCGGTCTCATCGGCGCGGCCGTGGTGGCGATCTGGTTTCTGATCCTCGACGCGATGTCGGGCCGACCGTTCTTCACGCCGAGCGCTCTAGGATCGGCCATGTTCCTGGGGATCGCGGACCTCGACGCCGTTTCGGTCCGCATGGATGCGGTGGCGGGCTACTCCCTGGTGCACTTTCTGGCTTTTGCGGGGATGGGAGCGATCGCGTCGGCCGTCCTCACCCAGGCGGAGGAAGCTCCTCCTCTGTTGCTCGGCGGAGTGCTCTTGTTCGTCGTGTTCGAAGCCGCTTTCATGGGTTTCATCGCGCTCGGGGCCGAGTTTCTCCTCGGTCCCCTCGAGTGGATGTCGATCGCCTTCGCGAACGTGTTGGCCGCCGGCGGGATGGGGTACTATCTGTGGCGCAGGCACCCGAAACTGCGCGCCGTTCTCGCCGCCAATCCGCTGGACAGGACCTCCTGAAGGCGCGCGGCCGCTTCGTCGCCGGGGTTGGGCGACGAAGCGCGGTGCGGACGTTCGCTTCGCGGCGAGGGCGGAGAGCTCGCGATCCCCGGCAACGGAGAAGCGGGGGATGGCGGTTCCCCGTGCGGGGCGCGTCGGCGACGTCCCCCGCGCGTCGGCGGTCCGCTCTGCGGGACGGTGCTACCGTCTTCCGCCCGCCAGGAAGTCCGCCAGCCGCAACAGGTAGTACGCGAGCAGGACGCCCAGCGTCAGGAAGACGATCCCGAGAAGGAGATCGCCGAGGGCGAAGGTGCGGAAGTAGCGGATGAACTCGTAGGCCGAGAAGGCCAGACAGAAGGCGATGCCCGAGTAGATGAGAAAGCGATGAAAGCCGATCAGCGACATGACTCGGTTCGCGTCCTTCGGGCGCGCGGTCCGCAACCCGGTCGGTGCGTCAAAGGTTGCCGACGGGGACGGACTCGCCGATGAGCATGATCGGAATGCCGTCCCGGATCGGGTAGAGGACGGCCCCGTCTTCCCGCACCAAGCCCGCCGTCACCGGATCGGTCAGGAGTTCGCCGCTTCGGTTGCGTACCCCGCCCGCTTCGACGGCTCGGTTGAGCGCCTTCAGCAGGTCGTCGTCGGCTATGCGCAACGCGACGCGCGTTTCCGGGCAGACGAGGATGTCGAGCAGTTCCGGGTCGAGCATGCGCCGCGTTCCGTGCCGGGATCGAGGGGTCTCCGAAGAGGCCGGTTGCCGATTCGCGGGTGCTCTGGCCCGAGGGTGCGCACCCTTCCGCGAAGACGCCCGTAAGTTATCATTGCTGGCGAATCGATGGAAACGCCACGGCTGTTCGGCGCGCCGGTCGGAAGCGACCTTTCCGAATCGGCATCCGCATACGACGATCCACTCACCCACCCGGCAGGCAACGATGGTTGTTCCACTCGCACGTCGTCGCGTCCGCAGCCGGTCGCGGTTCCGGTCTCTCCCGCCGTGGCCGGAGTTCGGTCGCGTGCTTCCCGTACTGCTGTCGCTGTCGCTGCCGCTTCTCGGGTGCCGCTCGAACGGCGGCGGCGATGCGCGATCCGGGACCGAGGCGCCCGAGGCGCCGTTGCCGGATCGCGATCGCGCCTGGGTGGTCATCGGTGCGGACACGGTGGTGGCGGAGGTTGCGCGCACGCCGGAGGAGCGTAGCCAGGGGCTGAAGAACCGCGACGTTCTCGTCCCGGGCACCGGGATGATCTTCGTGTTCGACGACGAGGAGATCCGCTCCTTCTGGATGCAGGACACCTTCATCCCGCTCGACATCGCCTACTTGGACACGGATGCCCGCATCGTCGACATCCAGCCGATGGAGCCCGAGACCACGCGTCTCCACACTTCTTCCGGACCGGCCATGTTCGCGCTGGAGGTGCCCCAGGGATGGTTCGCCCGGATGGGGATCGAGGTCGGGGCTCGGGCGGAGATCGTGTTCGGACGCTAGTCCCCCTGGCGGGTGCGCCGCGCCGCCGGGAGAACGCCGACTTCTTCCCTACAGGAGGTCGCGGAATCGCCGACCGAAGTCCACGACGACCTCCCAGAAACCGCCGTTCAGACCGCGCGTCAGGTCAATTTGGACGAGATCCCAGCCCAGGGCGAGCCCCAGTCCGGCGGAGAAGCGGGCGATCCTGGGCGGGTGGGCGTTCCACGATTCCGGAACCTCCGCCGAAGCGAGGCGGGTGCGTCCGGCCGCTCCCACCCCGCGGATTCTCAGCCACGGACCGAAGAGCCGACGCGAGCCTTCGACCCGCAGCAGCCAGAAGGCGTCGCCGACCAGGGAGCGGTAGTCGTATCCGGGAAGGGTTTCGCGACCGCCCAGAAGGTAGAACGACTGCCGGGGCGCGTCCGAAGAGACGGCGCCGGCGTCCAGGGTAGCGCGCAACTCCACGCCGTGCTCCAGCCAGGACCGGTCGGCGGCGAGGCTCAGGGAGGCTTCCCGATAGGAGGCGCCGCCGAAGCGCCCCCAGGTGGCGGCCGCCGTCCCGAACAGATGGGTGGGCGTGCCGAGCGAGGCGGACAGCCGGACCGCGGCCAGATCGCCTTCTTCGATGTCCCGGACCGGGCGCCAGCCTTCCCCGCCCGGTTCTCCGCCGACCGCGACGCGTGCGCTGCGGTGACGCTCGTAGCGCGCTTCGGCGCCCCCCGAGATCGGTCCCAGGGAACGGCTCGCGCGGATGCGCGCGCCCGTGGCGAAATACGGGTCCGTCCAATCCGTTCGGTGGAACAGCGAGGCGAGGGTGTTCGCGATCCGGCTCGACCCCTGCACGGGACCGATGTCGCGGGGCTCGCGGAGGAAGAGATCGAAGTCCAGGGCGTTCGTTCCCGGGCGGTTGGGATCTTCGAGCATCGCGCGTGCGCGGCCCACGAGACGGCCTTCGCCGTGAGAGTGGCCGAGCAGCGTTGTCAACCTCAGGCGATCCGCCGCGCGAAAACCGAGTCCCCCCTGGGCGACCCAGCCCTCGGCGCGGTTGTAGCGCACCGCCTCGGAGAGGGACGGCGCCGCGAGGCGAAGACGGCGCAGGCCGCTCAGGGTGCGGCCGCGTACCAGCCGGGTCGCCTCGGCTTGGACGTCGATCGATTCCGCAGTCGGGTCCAGTCCTTCTTCGTCGATTTGGGCGTAGAGGCCGCGCTCGAAGGGGAAGGCCCGCAGCGCCTCGTCCGAATCGCGTCCGATTTGCGGTCCGGTGAAGAACGCGTCAGGCGGATCCACCGCGAAGTCGTATCCGCCGATCCGCCAGCTGCCTCGAATTACGCTGCCCAGGGGAAGATCGAGGAACGGCAATTCCCGCCGAATTTCGACGGTCTGCCGGTAGGGAAGCCAGTGCCGACGATCCCATAGGGAGTTTTCCAGCGACACCTGGATGTAGTCGAGGTGTCGGTCGACGTAAGAAGCGGGCGTGAACGTGAAGTTCATGCGCACCACCGCGGCCGTTTCCCGGTCGAGAAGGAGGATGCCCACGAAGCCGGGCCGAGCCGGATCGCGCGGCCGCACCTGCACCTCGTACGCCCGGACGGGGTCGAGGTCGCCCGCGAACGCGACCGTGATCGAATCGGCCAGCAGGAAGTCGTATCGGGCGGTCGCGCCCGGAGCGAGAGGATGAGGCACGGACGCGACCTCGTCTCCGTCTCCGATGCGGATCGCGTCTTCGAAGTTCTCCTGAACGATGGCCAAGTGGTCGATGTGGTAGCGGATGCTGGTGGGCATCCGCTTTTCGTCGCGGCGGCCGACTATGTGCTGCCGAGTCAGCCCGGGCGCCTTCCAGAACACCCGCACCGCGAGCTGGTCGGTCTTGACCAGGTTGCGCTCTTCGGTGGCTCGCCGGTCGATGAAGTAGTAGACGTAGCCCTGCGCTTCGGCCGCGTAGGCGCGCAGGCCCCCCGTGGCCGCGGCCTTTCGGGTGGCCGCGCCGCGCTCGACGAGGTCGAGCACCCGCACGTCGTTCCAGGCGGGGGCTTGTTGGGCGGAGACGAGGGAAGCGCCGCCGACGAGCGCGGTCGCCAAGCCCAGAGCGCGCGCGAACGGGGCGTTTCGGTCGAGGCCCATGGACCTCCGGAGCCTTGCGCCCGGATCCGGGACCCGATATCGGCGGGATGTCGGGAACGCGAACCGGCGGGAGATGTGGTGAGCCGGAGTTCGGGTCAGTTCGTGCTCCAGAAGCCGGACAGCGAATCCCCGTGGGGACTGTCGCGCAGTTTTTCGAACGCCCGATTGCGAATCTGGCGAATCCGCTCGCGCGTGACCCCCAGCAACACGCCGATCTCCTCGAGCGTGCGCTGTTCGCCGTCGTCCAAACCGTAGTAGAGGTAGAGGATCTTGCGCTCCCGCTCCGTCAGGTACCTCTCGAACATGTCCTCCATGAAGGCTCGGCGCTTGCGGGCCTCCACATCGTCTTCGATGTCCGCGCCCGATCCTCTCATGTCGGCGAAACGCTCGCCGAAGCTCGAGCTGTCCCTGTCCCGACGGTCGATGGGCGCGTCCAGGCTCAGTTCGGTCGCGGCCACCCTGCGCAGCGCTCGGATGGTTTCGACGGGTTCCCGCATCTCCTTGGCGATCTCCTGATCGGTGGGAGAGCGGCCCAGCTCCTGGGTCAGCGCGGTGTCGGTGCGAGACAGCTTGGCGAGGTTGGAATTCTGGTTGAGCGGGATGCGCACCGAACGCGTTTGTTCGGCGAGCGCCTGAAGCACGGTCTGCCGGATCCACCAGACCGCGTAGCTGATGAACTTGACTCCCTTTTCGGGATCGAACTTCTTGACCGCCTTCAGCAGACCTTCGTTGCCGATGCACACCAGTTCGGCGAGGCCGAGCCCCCGGCCCTGGTATTTCTTGACATAGGAGATCACGAAGCGGAGGTTGGCGGTCACCAGCCGTTCGGCCGCCTCCATGTCCCCGGTCCGGGCTCTCCGGGCCAACTCGCGTTCTTCTTCGGGATTTCGGATGAGCGGGTACTTTTCCACATCCTGCAGATACTGGTCGAAGGAGTCTAGACCACGAGAGGATGAGAACATCCAGTGCACGCCTACCGGAGGTGAATCTACGAGCGGCGATGTCTGGCCTGCGAACAGCAAGCCGGTAAACGTAGCACGGATGGCGCCGACGGGTCCAGCCTCGATCTCGTCCCAATGGCGAACGAGCCGGAACGCGGGAGCGGTTGCCGGCGGGAATCGGGCCTTCGACCCGGGGGCGATGCGATCGCGCGGGACGTGATCTCGACGCTTGGAACCGAACGGGTTCGCGTCTCCGGACCCGATCCTCGACTTTCTGGACCGCACCGAGGCGAGGGGTTCGAGCTCACGAACGTGCCGCGCGGGCCTGCGACCGCCGAACGCCGGCCGGCTTCGAGCGCCCCGGCCTCGGCCGACGCGTTCAAGCCCTGCCGCGACGACCGCTCGCGGCCCGGCTCCCAAAGGCGCTCCCGCAACGGCGGGGATCGGCCCGCCGCAACCCCGGGTCGCGACGACTCGAAGCTGCGTCGCGAAGGCCGGAGGACGAGTCGACCGTTCCGACGAGCCGTTGGACGAAGCGCGCGCAGACCGTTTTAGCGGCTGCCGCCTCCCCGCCTGCGCGCGCTTCGGCCGGTCGAACCACGGGAGCCGCCGCCGGCCGAGGAGACGCTGCCCGAAGAGCCCGTGTCGCGCCCTGCCGTGGCGGATCCGCGGGGCCTGCCGTCGCCGCTCCGCGTGTATCCTTGGCCCCGGACCAGTCTGCCGCGGGAGGAGGATTCCACGCGCGGCTCGATGGACACCACGACCGGGCGGTAGCCGATGCCGTAGTAGCCGCCGTATCCCCGCCCGTAGCCGCCGTACCCGTACGGCGAATACCCGTATCTGGAGGGGGAATGCCCGTACCCGTAGTACCCGTGGTATCCGAAGCCGAAGGGCGAGTGGTACCGCGGATAACGGCGGCCCGGCCAGCTGGAGCGACCGTCTTCCCCGGCTCGTTCGCGCTGCTCGACGGCAGCTCCGGTCCGCTCTTCGTCCTGCAACCGGAACCGCCGGGGGTGGGACACCGCGACCACGACGTCGATCACGTCCGAATCCACCCCGGCGTCCGCCATGCGGGTCAGCTGTTCCGCGCCCACGTTCATGTCGGGCGCGCTTTCCACCAACCAAGCTTGGACGGTTTCCGCGTGCAGCGTCCGGCTGGCCTCGATGATCGACGCGATGGTGGGGGCCGTGGTCGAGTACATGCGCGCGGCCCGGACCGCCATCTCCCGTTCGGTCGTCAAGTCGCCGTACTCCGGGACCTCGGCGGTTGTCGCGCGGTAGCGCTGAACCCAGGGGGTGACCCGACCCTCCACCTCCACGGAGCTGACGTCCATCCACTCGGTGGGGCTCACCATCGCCATCATGCCCGACCCTTTCCGGTTCACGGCCCCGTCGCAGACGTGTTCGGAACGGTGGTAGACGCGGTGCCCGTCGTCGGAAAAGCGCCAGGTGGTGGTGCCTTCGCACCCTTCCTGGGTTGCGTCCACCGGCCGCCCGTCGGCGCGCGCCGTCTCGCGCGAGACGATCTCGCTCTCGCGCACGGTCACGAATTCCGCCGATACCCGGTCCTCGCCGGGAACCACGCACAGCGCGGACGCGTCTTCGGCGTCCCGGTCCGCAGGCGTCCAACACCCCGCGAACGCCAACCAACTGCCGACCGGAGACTGTCCTTCCACGGGGACGACGACGACCCCCGAAAGCAATGCGACGATCCAGGACCGCCGGATCGCGAAATCCCATCCTTTCCGACGCGCTCTCATGTTCCTTCCCTCCGCTGACGCCTTCCGTGCCTCCACCCTGCGATCACCCGCCCATGCGGATTCCGAATCCCGCGAGGAGCTGGAACCCGGACAGGTCGATGTTCTCGAATCCCTCGAACGCACGATCCATGGAGCCGCTGGACCAAGCATAACGCCCCTCGGCCGTCAGCACGAATCGCGGTCCGACCGCGAACTCCGTCCCGCCGAAGACGTGGACGAACGGAGTGGTGCCGTCCGACACCAGCCGATCATGGAAAATGTCCAACGTTTCGGTGTCGACGAAATCCCCGTCCTGCTCGAATTTGTACCAGTTTCCGCCGGCTCCCGCTCCCACGTAGGGCACGAACCCGGACGGCACCCAGGCGAAACGACCCAGGCTGCGGCCGCGATCGCGCAGGTAGTAGCGCGCGCTCAGCGTGAACGGGAGCTTGGAGTGGGTGGTGACCTGCTCGACGGGCCGTCCCTCGGTGTCCTCCCAGTCTCGGAATTCCGAGCGGGTATCGCTCTTCGCGTAGCCCAGCCCCACCACCAAGTCCAGCCTCTCGTTCAGTCGCACCCCGAGGTCCGCCCCGATGAACGGGGCGGCGAAATTGCTCTTCTCCAGCGTGAGCAGTTCGCTCGTGTACTCGAAGATGTCGCTGCCCGCGCGGGGAACGTCGTATCCGGTCCGGACGGAGAGGATGGCTCCGGGGCGGCCGAAGAGAAATCCGTCTCCGTCCTGGGCCCGTGCCGCGACGGGCAGGACCGCCGCACCTGCCAGGACCGCGAGGGAAAGCGACGCCATGGCCTGTCGATTCATGGAGGACTCCCGGTATCTTGGATGCCGATTCCCGAAATCGCCGCATTGCGCGCCCGGAACCCGCAAACGGCGTTGTACCCGATTCCCGGATACCGGGTTTCACGGATGCAATGTCCGTACCCAAGATTCCGGGCGGTCCGATGAGAGGTGCCCGGGCGGCGCGATCGCGAACCGAGCGGCGAGGAGATGGTTGCGCGGGGGGACGGGACCGGAGGGGCGGGGAGCACCCCGTCGGCAAGGCAACCCATCGCGACGAGGAGTCGGCCATGAACTGCGGTGTTCCCTTCGTGCCGATCCGCGTCGCCGTCGGCCTCCTGGCGATTTCCGCCTGCACCATCGAGTCGACGAGCCGGGTACCCGACATGTCGGGCGAAGCGCCCGTCTTCGAGGTGGACCCCCTGTGGCCCAAGCCGCTGCCCAACCACTGGATTCTGGGCTCGACCGTCGGCGTGGGGGTGGACTCGCGCGACCACGTCTTCGTCATCCACCGCCAGACCGCCTTCGACGAGGTGAACGAGATCGGCGCGACCCTGGATCCGCCCACCAGCGAGTGTTGCGTACCCGCGCCCAACGTGCTCGAGTTCGATCCGGAGGGGAACTTGGTCAACTTCTGGGGCGGCCCCGGGGAAGGCTACGATTGGCCCACCTCCAACCACGGTCTCGCGGTGGACCACCACGACAACATCTGGATCGGAGGCAACGGCGACTCGGACGGGCAGTTGCTCAAGTTCACCCGCGACGGCGAGTTCCTGATGCAGGTGGGCGTGGCCGACGCCCAGCCCAACAGCAACTCCACGGATCGCTTTTCGCGGGTGGCGAAGATCTCCTTCGACGGCATCAACGACGAAGCCTACGTCGCCGACGGCTACGGCAACCGCCGGGTGGTGGTGCTCGACTCCAACACCGGGGAGTTCAAGCGCTATTGGGGCGCCTACGGCAACGAGCCCAGCGACGAGCCGGTGCCTCCGCACACGCCCGGCGGTCCCCCGCACCAGCAATTCCGCACCCCGGTGCACTGCGCCGATCCCTCGGCGGACGGACTGGTCTACGTCTGCGACCGCGCCGGAAACCGCATCCAGGTCTTCCGGAGCGACGGCTCCTTCGTGCGCGAGGTCTTCATCGCCAACCGGACCCTGGGCGGAGGATCGGTGTGGGACGTCGCTTTCTCGCGCGATCCCGCCCAGCGCTTCCTCTACGTCTCCGACGGGATGAACAAGAAGGTGCACGTGCTGGAGCGCGAGACGCTCGAGACGCTCGCCAGCTTCGGCGGCGGCGGGCGCCAGCCTGGCCAGTTCTACGGGGTGCACAGCGTCGCCACCGACTCGCGCGGCAACCTCTACACCACCGAGACCTACGAAGGCAAGCGACTGCAGAAGTTCGTGTTCGTGGGGACCGGTCCGGCAACCGCGGAGCATCGGGGAGTTCTCTGGCCCCGGAGCGGAAGTGGGTAGGCGCGCGGCTCCGTCGGCCGCATTCCTCGCGGGTCGCGTGCGCTTCGCATGCGGGCGGGAAGCCCGGTGGCCGCCTCCCCTGGATGCGCCGTCGCCGCCGGAACCGGGAACGCGAAGTGCGCGGCCGTCGCCGCCGGATCCCCCGCGCGGATCCGCGTCCCTCTTCCGGATCGCCTGCCTTCCGGTGCTGACCGCTCTCCTGGCCCCCGCCTCCGTTTCCGCTCAGGGCGCCATGCCGGAGGCGCGTGCGACCGCGACCCCGGTGCCCCGTCCGCCCGCCATCGACGGGGTGCTGGACGAGCCTTTCTGGGCCACCATCGAGCCGGTCGTCGATTTCCGCCAGCGCGACCCGGTGGACGGCGCGCCCGCCAGCGAACCCACCGAAGCGCGCATCGGCTACGACGAGAACGCCCTCTACTTCGGCTTCGTCTTCCACGACTCGGAGCCCGAGCTGATTCGGCGCAGCATCCTGCATCGGGGCGGGCGCATCGACAAGGACGACCGCGTGATCGTCGCCCTGGACACGTACCACGACCGGCGCAACGCCTACATTTTCGAGATCGGTGCGCTGGGGACGCAGGACGACGCCCTGATCTCCGACGAGAGCATGACCCTGGACGACTGGAACTGGGACGGCGTCTTCACCAGCGAGACGCGCGTGACCGAGGACGGCTGGGTGCTCGAACTCGAGATTCCCTTCACCACCATCCGCTTCCCGGACACCGACGAACCCACCATGGGCATCGCCTTCATGCGTTCGATTCGGCGCAAGAACGAGAGCGTGTTTTGGCCGCACATCGGGCAGGAATACCGCTCGGGCATCTCGCAGGTGTCGCGCTACGCGACGCTGGACGGGCTCGCCGGGCTCCGGCGCGGGCGCTACGCGGAGGTGAAGCCCTACGCGACCGCTGGGACGCAGCGCATGGCGGGCGACGCGGGCTTCGAGGGACGGACCGACGTGGGCGTCGACGTCAAGTACGCGCCGATCTCGAACCTCGCTTTCGACCTCACCTGGAACACCGACTTCGCGCAGGTGGAGTCCGACAACGTCCAGATCAACCTCACCCGCTTCGATCTGTTCTATCCCGAGAAGCGGGAATTTTTCCTGGAGCGCGCCGGGTTGTTCCAGTTCGGGACCCCGCGGCGAGCCGAGGTCTTCTTCAGCCGACGGGTGGGACTCCGGGGCGAAATCGCGGGCGGAGGACGGCTCGCCGGACAGGCCGGACCGCTTTCCGTCGGCGCCCTGACGCTACGCACGCGCGGACACTCGAGCGCCGCCGCCGCGACGTCGGCGGCGTGGAACTCCGTGGTGCGCCTTCGGACCGACCTGTGGCCTCGGGCCACGCTGGGCGGAATCGTCACCAGCCTCGACCGCGGGAACGGCTGGGATCGGGCCGCCGGAGCGGACTTCTCCAGCCGCTTCTGGAGCAGCAGCGCGTTCAGCGTTTGGGCGGCTCGGGTGTGGAGCCCGGACTTCGCTCCGACGGCAGCGTCGGCATCGCCCGAGGACGCGGCTGGATCCGCGGATCCCCGCGAGGCGGGCGGCGCCAACGCCGCTTCCGCCATGTTGGTGTTGCGAAACGACCTGTACGTGGCGGACGTTTCGCGTCTGATCATCGACGGCGGTTTCCGCCCGGCACTGGGCTTCGTGCCCCGCACCGACCAGGATCGGTGGCAGGGCCAATTCGGAGTCATTCCTCGCTTCGAGTCCAGTGCGTGGGCGCGCCAGCTGACCATGGGCGTGAGCGGCCACCACATTCGGGGCCGCTACGGCGCCAAGCAGACGCATACGTTGCGCGCGACCGCCGGGCTCGGCTTCCAGAGCGGGGAATACGCCGGCATCTCCGTCTTCGAGCGTTTCGAGAGGCTGGAGCTGCCGGCCCGCATCAGCGGCCGGCGTCTGGATGCGGGCGAATATCGCTTTCGGGGCTTCAACGCGAACGTGAGCGCCAACGACAGCCGCACGTTCTCCGGAGCGCTGCGGGGATCGGTCGGCGGCTTCTGGTCCGGCACGCGCACCGAGATCGGCGCCGACGCCGCTTGGATCGCCGGTCCGCATCTGACCGTAGGCGGGAGATACGCGTGGAACGGCGTCTCGCTGCCGGTGGAGGGCGGGGATTTCTCGACCCACTTGATGAACCTGAGCGTCCAGGGCGCGGTCAGCCGCAAGCTCTTCGCCAACGCGCTCGTGCAGTGGGACAACCGCTCCCGCGAACTTCAGGCCAACGTCCGCGTCGATTGGATTCACACGCCGGGGAGCGATCTGTTCGTGGTCCTCGACACCGGCTACCTGACCGGAGATCTCCTGGACCCGCGCGAATCGCGCTGGCGGCGTCGCACGGGCGCGGTGAAGTTGACCTATCTGATGACGTTCTGATCTCACCGTCGCGGGGCGGCTCGAAGGCTTGCGGTGGACGAGAGCCGCCGGAGAGCCGGGATTCGCTACCGTGCGGGACGACGCCGACCGGGGCGAGGTTGGTGCACGTCGAACGCCGTACGCTCCGCTCGCGTCACTTCGGACGAACCGCGGCGGCCGCCTCGCCCACCGCTTCGGCGATCGCCCGGGGGCCGTTGCCCCAGCAGGGACGCCAAGGCCCGTCCCATGTCCGCCGGATCTCGCGGCCCAGATGGGTACGCATGGACCGCATGATCACCAAAGCGTCGTGATGCTCCATCTGGCCCTCGATTTCCGAAAACGGGCGTCTCCAGTTTCCGCTCCATCCCGTCGGGATGAAACGAGCGCGAACGTGGGAATGACGCTTCTTCAGTGTTTCGCGGATGGCGTTCTCCGTCCTCGCCTCTAGTTTCTCCCCGCCGACGACCAGGATTTCGACAACCTGTTGTTCGACGACCGGGTCGGTCTTCCCGGCATCCTTCGCTTCCCGATTGGCGAGCGCGGTGTATCGGCTCGTCATGTCGGAATAACGAGATTCGTCGAGTCCATAGCTTCGTATCCTATCCAAAACACCTTTCGCGTCGCTCAATCCGGTTGCGCCTTCCGAAGAAGCGAGCCGAAAGAAGAGATCCCGGAGAACATGGGTCGCGTCCTCGAACTCGCCGCGGCTTTCGTGGCAGCGAGCGCGGGCTATGGTCACGTCTTCGAAATCCCAAGCACAACTCTTGGCATGATCGTATTTTTCGAGCAGTTCCAAGAATTCCGGAACCGCCACGCCGTCCCGAGCGAGTATTTCCAGGTTGTCCAAAGCCTCGCCCGCTTCCTTCCAGTCTTGTCGATGCAGGAAGCCGTGCAACGCCGCACGAAGATCTTTTGCGCGATCGGCGCCTGTCCTGCCTTTCGCCTTGGCGCGCTCGTGCAACCTGTCCGCCAGAGCGGGACACCGCTCGACCGCGGTTTTGCAGGCGGCCAGCTCGTCCAGAGCTCGATCTCCACCGGCCTCGACGATCGCCTCCGTGATTTTCTGGAGATCTCCGTCTTCCTCCGCCAGTTCGAAAGCCTCGACGGTATGCCCGATCAGGTAGGTCGGCATTCGGGCGCCGGCCGCCAAGGCCTCGGCGATCACGTCGGCCGCGTGCGCGAGCTTGTTGGAAGAAAGTTGCGATGCCCTGGCGATCCCGAAGTACAAGTTGGCGTGGCGCACGAGGTTCTCGGGGTAGCGATCGGAATCGGAGGTCTCCGAGAAATGCCTGCGCGTGTGTTGCAAGTGCTTCTCGGCATCGGGGTGGTCCACGGCGCGTCCAAGCGCGAGCACGCCCAGGCAGTAGTGCCCATGCGCCGAGTATGCGGTATCCGTTTCCACGGATCTGTGAAAGTGCCGATCGCCTCTCGCGAGCCTGTCCAGCATTCCGTCGAGTTCGCCGCGGCGGCGAGGGAGGATGACTTCTTCCAGCCCGTCGAATCCTCCAGCCATGAGCCCCAGATCGGCGTGCGCCATTGCATGAATGTTGTCGTCGGGTTCCCGCTTCAGCAGGTCCTTCAGCATTCTGCGCGCGCGGTCGTGTTGGTGAAGGTGCCTGAGGCAGTGGGCTCGCGACGATGGGCATCGAGCAGCAATCGCTCGTCCTGGAGCGCGCCTCTTTTTTCGAGCTCCTTGCGAGCCTTCATGAGGAGGTCGAAGATGGGTAGCGCGCTGGCCGCGTCTCCCCTGCCCAGAAGTTCGGTGGCGGCATCGAGCAGCAGAGGGAAAAGGGCGGGTTGGCCCACGATCGCTCGAACCTCGACGAACCGTGCGACCTCCGCCGCACGACCTTTCCGGAGCAGTGCTTTCACGATGTGCTGAACCGCGGCCATGGAAGCCGAGTTCGATCCGTTGCCGAGTCGCTTGACCACGGGATTGGTCGCGTACGCGCGAACGATGCGATCCCATTGTTCGCGCCTTGCCCATCCTTGGACCGCGCCCGTCCAATACCATCGCAGACGCGGCTGATTTTCCGCAGGCAGTTCTCCGAGGACGGATTTTCCGAAGAGCACGTCCCGAAAACCGGCATGGAAGTGGGACCAGTGACGCCGACCGTTCAGCGTGACCAGTTCGTCGACCGCATCGTCGAGTTCGTCCGCGGTGAGCGCTCCCCGGATTCCTCCGGCCGAATCGACCGCAGCGAGAATCAGTAGTCGGTCGAGGGTGGTGAAGGAGATCTGCCGCGTGGGGTCTTCCCGATCGGTTTGGTCTTCAGGGCTCCCGGCGGTTGCAAGCGCCGACGAGTCCGTCGCCTCCGAATCGAAATCGTCCTCGCCCCGGGGCGTCTTCAGCAACTCCTGCAGACAAGATCGTCCCTTCTCGCCCGCAGGAGCCCGAACGAGACAGAGCGTCAAGAGGAGGACCGCGATGGCCTGCGCCCCGTAGGCTTTCACCAGTTTTTCGACCGCCGATCTCACGACGTCTTCGTTCGCATCCACTCCGCTCCAGGAGTCGATTTTCCCCTCTTCGTGCGCCGCGCCCAGCGCGTCCAGGAACGCGACCATCGGCGCTTGGCTGGAGACGTAGCACCGCAAGAGCGTGAACGCGAACTTCGGATGGTTGTGCAGTCGGACGGAGGGCATCGCTCGGCAAATCTTGTCTTCGCTCCACTTCTGAACCGTGGTCAATCGAAAGTTGCGCGATTTCGCGACGATCCGATTCAACTGGTTCCGGCCGTTCTCTTCGTCGTTCAAACAGGCTCTTGCGGCCGTTCGCCGCTCCTCGTCGCCCATCGCTCGCCAGAGCCGGATCGCGCCGAAGCGTCTCGGGTCGCTGATAAGTACAAGACGTTTCAGAGGGGCGGAGATGCCGAGTCCGCTTGCGTCGGCTGCATTGGAGCGGTCCTCGCTTTGCGTACGATTCATCGTTCATCCTCGGAGATCTGAGGTGGTCCCGTTTTTTCGGGACGTGGTTGGGAACGTATCTCGGTGTCGGCTTCACCATGAAGACCGCTTCGACCCGCTGCGGAGGCGGATCGGGGGTCGAATTCGGTTTCCGTCGTAGGAGCGCATCCCGGGAATCGCCGCCAATCGTCGGTTCGCTACGCTGCAATATTCTTGCGACGCGTGTGGTCGTTCGCGCAACGGCGCTTGCCGCGCAACCCCTCCTCGTCTTTCCGGCCGACCGCCTTGCGTTCGTCGTTGTAATTTACGAGCAACTTTCTGCGGCCGTTCACCCCGCAGTTGCGTTCGGAGAGAGCGGCGCAACCACGCATCGCACATGGAGAGGCGATCCGCCGTTGTGCGCTGCATGGAAGTCGACCGCGTCGGACCGCACGGCCCGGGTCCGTTCGTTCGGATCGCCATAACGCGGTCGTCCTCCCACGATTGTCCGAATCCTCTCGGTACCTGATCGGAAACTGTTCCGCCGCCGCCCCGCTCCGTCAAGAACGGGACGGAAAGCGGTGGCGCCGTCCGGCGGATTGGGCGCGAACCGCGGAACCGCCCGTCGCTGCATCGCGACCGGGGCGGTTGGACCGGGCCGGAGGGGCCAAGGTGCGGCTCCGGGGGCCATGCGGGCCGGCAGGTTCTTTCCGGGCCGAGGATTCGGCGCTCGGCTCAGCGGTTCGACACCCCCGCGAAATCGCCGCTCACCCCCGAGCGTCGGCTGCGCGTCATCTGCGCGTCCGCGAACCCACGCACCAAACCGATGAAATCGCCGGTGCCCACGCGGAGCACGGGACCGCGTCCCGAATTCGCGCCCACCGGCCAAGCCACGTCGATGCGCGTCACGCGGGCGCTCCCCACCGGGAACCCGATCCTGAGTCCTGCGCCCACGGATGTTTTCCAGCCGGTGTCCATGCCGAAGGGCACGTCGCCGGCCCACGCCTTTCCGGCATCCGCGAAGAAGGTGAGTCCCAGATCGATCAGGGAAGGAGCGGGCCAACGCAGATCGACGCGATTCTCCAAGGAAGTCACCACCCGACGCCCCGCCGGGAAGTCCTCCTCCTTGTAGCCGCGCACCACGTCGCGTCCTCCCAAGGTCAGCTGGAAAGGGGTGACGGTCCTCCACCCTCCCGATGCCGAGGCGCGCGCGACCAGCGTCTTCGCGACCGCGATCCCCGGCTGCCAGTAGGCCAGCAGGTCCGCCTCCGCGTAGACGTCCCTCCAGCGCCCCTCCGCCTCGTCCTCGAAGCGCGCTCGTCGACCCTCGGCCTGAGCGTCCACGAACAGGACGGCCGATTCCGAGCCCACGCCCCCGAAAAGCGAGAACCGGGCCACGACGTCGCTCGCGAGCGGGGCCGGATCCGAAGGAGCGGAAGACGCGGTATCGTCCGACGAGCCGAGCCAGCGCCCAATCGGCAATCGGGGCGCCACCGTGAGAGCCACGTCCAAGCCCTGCTGAACGCTCTGCTCTCCGCTCACCGCGTCCAGTCCGCGGCGGGTCTCGAAGTGCACCATGCGTCGCGCCAGCAGCAGGTTGACCCGGGTGAGATCGTATCCCCGGATCTGTCTCGCCAAGCGCGCGCCCACGCCCGGCTTGTCGTCGAGCAGGTTTCCGAAATCCAGCCCCCGGACGAGCGACGCGGAGCCGGGATAGCCTTTGAAGCGCAAGATTTCCCGGGTGATCCCGAGACCCAGCAGGCTCAGCCCCCCCGGCTCCCCGAAGCGGAACGCCTGAGTGGCTTCGATGCGTTGGAGGAGTTCCGGGAGCACCGCGTAGCTGTAGCCGAGATCCGGGTTCAGCACGTACGGGAAAAGCGATTCTCGGCTGTAGATGCGCAGCTTGCCCGCGACGTGCCCCACTTCGCCCACGAAAGGGTAGACGAGCATGGCCTCGCCGAAGCGTCCCGCTCGGGTACGTCCGGCGTTCAGGCGCCCGTCCAGACGCGTGCCCGCGAGACGCGCGGACTCCAGGGCGATGCCGTAGTCCCGTCTCTGCTTGCGTTGTTGGAGAAATGCGCCGAAGAGGTGGCCGCGGCCCAGGACGTTCTCCTCCACCAAGCTCGCGCCCTCGAACTGGATCCCGTCGTCCACGGCCATGTCGATCTGGATCTTGGTGGTCCACTCGTCGCGGGTCGTGACTTCCACCTGGCGGGTTCCGTCGGGCAGCGGAACCGCGCTCACCTCGGCGGAGGAGATGAAGCGATGCTCGCGCAGGAGCCGCTCCGATTCCTCGAGCAGGAAGTCGTCCGGGCAATCGCTCTCTTCGAAGAGCAGTTCGCGGGCGATGAAGTCGGGACGGGTGTCGATGTGCAGGAAGTCGGCCAATCTGCGCGCCCACCGGAGCGCTCCCGGACCCGGATCGAAGATGGGCTGGTTGTCGATGAGGATGCGCGAGACGATCCCCGGTTCGCACGGGACGTCCTCGCCGGGAAGCTGCGCCCGTGCGGGAGCTGCGGCCAAGAGACCGATCAGCAGGCAATGCGCGAGGAGTGCGAACGGCCGCGACGGGCCGTCCCGAGGACCCCCGGGGGGACGGACGAAGACTTCGGCCGCGCCTGCGGGCGGGACCGGAACCGCGATGGGGGGCAAGGGAGCCGTGAGGTGTCGCTCGGAGGGGAGTTCGAGTCGGAGCTGACGGGAAGCGAACCCCGAATGCGGGTAATCTGCCCGAAGCCGGTCCTCCATGCTATGGCCCGCGCGGATCCGGGGTTCCCCGATCGCCGCCGCGACCGTTGACCCCCGCACGGGAGAACGAATAAAATTGGGGTTGCCGTCTCCTCCGTGCGGCGTCGTGGTTCGAGAGTCTGCGGAGGTTTGCCGTTTCGTGCACGGACGTCGCCCTATCCGGCCGGATCTCCCGGACCCCATGACCCCGCGAGCCCTCGACATGCCTCGAAAACCCTCGACCGGAGCCGGTGGGCTCGACGCGCACGGCCTGGCTCCCGCAGGGAAGGTTCACTGGAATCTCTCGCCCGCAGAGCTCTGCGAGGCCGCGCTCGCCCGCAACGAGGGGCATCTGGTGAACATGGGCCCCTTCGCCGCCGTCACCGTCCCGCACACGGGCCGGTCCCCCGACGACCGCTTCACGGTCGAGGAGCCCTCCACCGCCGACCGGATCGATTGGGGTTCGATCAACCGTCCCATGAGCGAAGAACGCTATCGGGCGCTCCGGGCCGATGTCGTCGAGTACCTGAACCAGCGGGAACTGTTCGTGCGCGACGCCTGTTGCGGAGCCGATCCCGTCCACCGGATCTCGGTTCGCGTGGTGAGCTCCAGCGCCTGGCACACGCTGTTCGTCCACAACATGTTCCTGCGCCCCGCACCCGGCGAGCCGACCGCCCCGCGTCCCGATTTCGTCGTGTTGCACGCTCCCCTGTTTCAGGCCGATCCGGCGCGCCACGGCACCCGCAGCGCCACCGCGGTGGTCGTGAACTTGGCCGAGCGGACCGTGGTGGTGGCCGGCACCCGCTACGCTGGCGAGATCAAGAAGTCCATCTTCTCGTCGATGAACTTCTTCCTTCCGGGCCATGGCTCGCTTCCCATGCACTGCTCGGCCAACATCGGCGAAGACGGAGACACGGCGCTCTTCTTCGGCCTCTCGGGGACGGGCAAGACGACGCTTTCGGCCGACCGCGCGCGTCGGCTGATCGGCGACGACGAGCACGGATGGAGCGACGACGGCGTTTTCAACTTCGAAGGCGGTTGCTACGCGAAGGTGATTCGGCTCTCTCCCGAGAACGAGCCCGAGATCTATCGCACCACGCGCATGTTCGGGACCATTCTCGAGAACGTGATCTTCGACGAGAGCACGCGCGAAGTCGACCTGGACGACGGCACCCTCACCGAGAACACGCGCGCCTCCTATCCCATCCACTACATCCCGGGGGCGGTGCCGGACGGCCGGGGCGGCCACCCGAGGAACATCTTCTTCCTCGCCGCCGACGCGTTCGGCGTGTTGCCGCCCATCGCGCGGCTGACCCCGGAGCAGGCGATGTACCACTTCCTCTCGGGCTACACCGCCAAGGTGGCGGGCACGGAACGCGGCGTGACCGAACCGCGGGCGACCTTCAGCGCCTGCTTCGGGGCCCCCTTCCTGCCGATGCACCCGAGCGTCTACGCCCGCCTTCTGGGGGAGAAGCTGCGCCGCCACGACGCGCGGGTGTGGCTGGTGAACACGGGCTGGACGGGCGGCGGGTTCGGCGTCGGCGAGCGCATGGACCTGCCGCACACGCGCGCGACGATCCGCGCGGCGCTCGACGGCTCGCTGGACGACGCGCCCACGCGGGCCGATCCGGTCTTCGGCCTGGCGGTGCCGCTGGAGGTCGCGGGCGTGC
This sequence comes from Longimicrobiales bacterium, assembly GCA_965115885.1. Taxonomy (GTDB): domain Bacteria; phylum Gemmatimonadota; class Gemmatimonadetes; order Longimicrobiales; family Gaopeijiaceae; genus BD2-11. The sequence continues at coordinate 3,032,917 of OZ220479.1, read as the reverse complement.
CCTCGCAGGTGCTGACCCCGCGCGCCGCTTGGACGGACCCGGAGGCGTACGACCGCGCCGCCGCCCGGCTGGCCGCCATGTTCCGGGACAATTTTTCCCGCTTCGCCGACGCCGCTCCGGCGGAGGTGCGGGCGGCGGAGCCGAGGTAGCGTCGACGCGCCGCGAACGGATCGCCGCCGAGATCCGAAGAGCCGGCCGGGACCGCGCCGGAACAGGGAGCCGAAATGGCGAAGAACCGCTGGCTGATGAAGACCGAACCGGGCGTCTACTCGATCGACGACCTCGAGCGGGACGGCTACACCTGGTGGGAGGGCGTGCGCAACTATTCGGCGCGCAACAACATGAAGGCCATGCGCGTGGGCGACGAAGTGCTCTTCTATCACAGCATGGCCAAGCCGCCCGGAGTCGCGGGGATCGCTAGGGTGTGCAAGGAAGCCTATCCGGACCACTTCGCCTTCGACCCCGAGGAGCGCTACTACGACCCCAAGTCCGACCCGGCGAAGCCGCGCTGGTACATGGTCGATGTGGAATTCGTGGAGAAATTCCCGGAAGTGGTTCCGCTCAAGGACATTCGGCAGGTGTCGAAGCTGGACGGCATGGTGCTGGTGAACAACCCGCGCCTCTCGGTCCAGCCGGTGCGCGAGGAGGAGTTCGAGATCGTCCGCGCGATGGGCCGCGGCGGGGACTGACCGCCGTTCTGCGGCGCCGTTCCTCCGGCGCTCGTACGGTCGTTGCTCCGCCCGCGCGCGCTCCGGTAGACTCCTGCATGCCCTCCCGGAACGCGCCCGCCCTGATTCGCGACCCGATCTGGGGCTCCATCCGTCTGGACGCCACGGCCGCCCGCATCGCGGACGCCCCCGCCTTCCAGCGGCTGCGCTACATTCGCCAGCTCGGGCTGGCGCACTTGGTCTATCCGGGCGCCACCCACACCCGCTTCGCCCACGCTTTGGGCGTGTACCACCTGGTGAGCACCGCTCTGCAGATGCTCGGGGAGCGGGAGTCCCTCCCCGACCACGTGTGGGAGGGGGCCGAACTGGTGCCGTATGCCGGACTTCTGCACGACATCGGCCACTATCCCTTCTCGCACGCGCTCGACGACCTGCGCGGCGACGGTCACCCCGGCGATCACGAGACGGTCGCGGCGCACTTTCTGGATTCGTCCGGCGTGCGCGGAGCGCTGGACGAACTGGGCCCCGGGGCCGCCGCCGAGATCGGCGCGCTCATCCGGGGCGAGAGCGCCGCGTCCCTGCGCGGTCTGGTGCACGGCAGCCTCGACATGGACAAGATGGACTACCTCAGGCGGGACGCGCGCTCTTGCGGAGTGCCGTACGGAGAGGTCGACGTCGAGCGTCTTCTCCAAGGTCTTCTGGTGCTGGAAGATCCGGAGAGCGGCGCGTTCGAGGTGGGGGTGAGCGAGAAGGCGGTCAGCGCGTTGGAGTCTCTTCTCTTCGCCAAGTGCCAGATGTTCCGCAACGTCTACTGGCACCACGCGGTGCGCGCGGGCACGGTGCTGTGCGTGCGCATCGTCAACGACGCCCTCGCCGCCGGACTGGTCGAGGGGGACGAACTGGCCGGTCCCACGGACGACGAGCTCCTGCACCTCATCGGGCGACGGGCGCAGGATCGCGGCGGCCCCGTCGCCGACCGCATTCGCCGACGCTGGCTGCCCGCTCTGGGGGCGCGGAGGCTCCCCAAGCGCGCCGCCGAACTCACTGCCGCCGATCTGGGCGACAGAAGTCTTCCCTCGTGGATCGAAGCTCCGGGTCTGGAGCGTCGCCGGATGGAGGACCGGCTCGCCCGGGCCCTCTCGCTCCGGCCCGGCGAGGTGGTGATCGATTTCCCCTGCAAGCCGGCCATGTTCCAGCTGGACCTTCTGGTGCGTCGCCGGGACGGGCGCGCCGAGAGGTTGGGCAGGGCCGGAATCCCGGGCGTCATCGACCTTCCCGGGGTGGCGCGGGAACTGTACCGCACCTCGCGCGTGCTGCGTGTCTTCACGTTCGAAAAAAGAACGCTTTCGCCGGACGAGATCCTCGATCTGATCGCCGACCCCCTTCGCGCGACCTCTCCCGGAGAACGCGCGCGGGCCGTGCCGCCGTCTTCCGCCCCTCCGTAGCGTCCTCCCGCCCTCCCGGACTCGGCCGCGAAGCGTCCATTCCCGCCTCGGGCGGGACTTGCGAGCCGGCCCGCGGTCCGTGCGCGCGCGCATGGGCTCGCTCCGGCGCGCGGCGCGCTCCGGCAGGGGGGGAACCTTGGCGGGGATGGAGTTTAAAAAAATGCCGATGTTCTTCTCCGGCGCTCCGGTCGAATCCGCAAGGGATCGCTGTCGCGAAAGGCTGGGGATCCTGCGTTTTGCGCGCGGGTATGCGGGCCGGCGCGACGTCGGCAACGTCGCCGAAACCGACACCAAGGAGACTGTTCTCGGAATGCCCACCACGTTGCGAAAGAAGGCGGCTCGTCGACGCAAGAAGCGGTCGCCCAACCTGCTCGCGGGGTTCGACGCCGGAGTCGAGGAGCAGGGTGCGCTCGACCAGTACCTGCGCGACGTCAGCCGACACGAGCTGATCACCCCGGAGAAGGAAAAGGAGCTGGGGGCGCGGGCCCAGCGCGGGGACGAGGACGCGGTGCAGGAGTTGGCCCGCGCCAACCTGAGGTTCGTCATCAGCGTGGCCAAGAAGTACCAGAACCGGGGCGTGTCGCTGACGGACCTGATCCAGGAGGGGAACGTCGGTCTGGTCACGGCGGCGCGGAAGTTCGACCCCGAGCGGGGGGTCAAGTTCATCAGCTACGCGGTGTGGTGGATTCGTCAAGCCATCCTCGCCTCCCTGGCCAACCATGGCCGCGCGGTGCGCGTTCCCTTGAACCGCGCCTCCGACTTGGCGCGCATCTTCCGCGAGAAGGAGCGCCTGCGGCAGGAGTGCGGGCGCGAGCCCTCCGCCCAGGAGTTGTCCAAGGCCACCCGGCTCACGCCCGAGCTGGTCGAGTCGCTCCAGACCCTGAACGCGGCGGAGATCCGCCTCGACGCCCCCATCGGCGACAGCGAGGACTCGCAGCTGGTGGAGCGTTTTCTGACGGAGGAGGCCACCGAGCCCGAGCTGGGGGTGGAAGCCCGGTTGCTGGCCGAGTCGGTCGGCACGGCGCTCGACACGCTCGACGAACGCGACGCGCGGGTTTTGCGCCTCTATTTCGGCCTGCAGGGCGAGCGGCAGCACACCCTGCAGGAGATCGGCGACCTTCTGGGGGTCACGCGCGAGCGAATCCGGCAGTTGCGCAACCGGGCGCAACGCCGCCTCCGGGAGGGCGAGAAGGGATCCGCGCTGGAGTCGTTCGCGGCGTGACGCGAAGGGTGCGGCGTCGCTTCGCACCCGGACCTTCTCGTTTCAGCCCGGGAGGGGGCGGTCGGTTTTCTCCCGCGAGCGGGCCGCGTTCCGATCGGACCCGCCGATGCGCCGTCGGCGCGCGTCTTCCGCACGACCTCTTCCGGGGAGCGAGTACGGTCGGCACGCTCCCCGAGGCCGAACTTCGGCGAGGACGGGGTCGAGATGCGCGGAGGTTCGTTTTCCCGCGCTCCTGGACGAATCCGGAGGTGTTGCATATCATTGAGGGCTGGAGATCCCGCGCTTCGCGCGCGGGTGTTGCGGGGCCGATGCGGATGCGATGTCCGTACGCCGCTCGCGTTGCCGGAACCGACGAAAGGAGGCCGTTTCCAGAATGCCCGCCACGTTGCGAAAGAAGGCGGTTCGCCGACGCAGGAACCGTTCGCCCAACCTGCTCGCGGGGTTCGACGCCGGAGTCGAGGAGCAGGGTGCGCTCGACCAGTACCTGCGCGACGTCAGCCGACACGAGCTGATCACCCCGGAGAAGGAAAAGGAGTTGGGGGCGCGGGCCCAGCGCGGGGACGAGGACGCGGTGCAGGAGTTGGCCCGCGCCAACCTGAGGTTCGTCATCAGCGTGGCCAAGAAGTACCAGAACCGGGGCGTGTCGCTGACGGACCTGATCCAGGAGGGGAACGTCGGTCTGGTCACGGCGGCGCGGAAGTTCGACCCCGAGCAGGGAGTCAAGTTCATCAGCTACGCGGTGTGGTGGATCCGCCAGGCCATCCTCGCCTCCCTGGCCAACCATGGCCGCGCGGTGCGCGTTCCCCTGAACCGCGCCTCCGACTTGGCGCGCATCTTCCGCGAGAAGGAGCGCCTGCGGCAGGAGCGCGGGCGCGAGCCCTCCGCCCAGGAGTTGTCCAAGGCCACCCGGCTCACGCCCGAGCTGATCGAGTCGCTCCAGACCCTGAACGCGGCGGAGGTCCGTCTCGACGCCCCCATCGGCGACAGCGAGGACTCGCAGCTGGTGGAGCGTTTTCTGACGGAGGAGGCCACCGAGCCCGAGCTGGGGGTGGAAGCCCGGTTGCTGGCCGAGTCGGTCAACACGGCGCTCGCAACGCTCGATGACCGCGACGCCAAGGTGCTGCGCCTCTACTTCGGACTGCAGGGCCGACGGGAGCACACCTTGGAGGAGATCGGCAACATGCTGGGAGTCACGCGCGAGCGGATCCGGCAGTTGCGCGACCGGGCGCTGCGCCGCCTCCAGGAAGGAAAGAAGGGATCCGCGCTGGAGTCGTTCGCGGCGTGACGCGATGGGTGCGGCGCCGTCTCGCACCCTGTCTCCCCCGCCGGGAGCTTCCGTTCTTCGCGCCCTCGCGCCCCGTTCGGCGTCCCTCCGGTTCGTGACCCCCACCGGGCAGGTCCGCGAAACCGGCGGCGGCGTCTACCGCGTCCGCCTCGACGACGGCGCCACGGTCGACTGCTCGCTTCGCGGGCGCCTCAAGGCCAGGCCTTGGAAGGGGGCGCGCGTGGTCGTCGGCGACCGCGTTCGGGTGGCGCTGGACGGAGACGACGCCACCGTCGAGGAGGTGCTTGCGCGCAAGACCGCCTTCCTGCGCCGCAGGGGACACGGCCGCGCGCCGAAGGTCGTGGCGGCCAATTTGGACCGGGTCGTGGTGGTGATGTCCGCGCGCGATCCGGATCTCAATCCGGGGTACCTGGACCGCATCCTCGCCGTGTGCGAAGCCAGCGGGCTCCCCTCTGTGCTGGCGATCAACAAGCAGGATCTTCCCGGGGCGCCCGCGGTCTCGGGTCCGGTGCGCGACCTCTACCGCGGCATCGGCTACGAAGTCCTCCTCACCAGCGCCGAGTCGGGCTTGGGACTCGAGCGGTTGCGCTCCGTCGCCGCGCGTAGCCTCTGCGTCTTGGCGGGGCCTTCCGGGACGGGCAAGTCGAGTCTTCTGAATCGCCTCGACCCGTCGCTCGGTCTCCGTATCGGAGCGCTCAGTCGCAAGACCGGCACCGGTCGGCACACCACGGCGAGGAGCCGCCTCCTCGAGCTTTCGGACGGCATCCTGATCGCGGACACGCCGGGATTCGGGGACGTGGGCCTGTGGGGGCTTCCGGCACGGCGCCTCGACCGGTGTTTCCCCGAGATCGGGAGGCTGGGGGAAAGGTGCCGATTCCGAGGATGCGGCCATGTGCGCGAACCGGACTGCGCCGTCCGCGAAGGCGTCGCGACGGGTCGGATCGCACGGAGCCGCTACGCGCACTACGAGGCCCTGCTGAAGGAGGCCGATTGAATGCGCGGGGCGGGAAGGAGCGATGACGGGAACCGGATCCGGAAGGCGCGCGATGGGGTGGCCGAGGATCGATTCCGGGACGCGATGAGCCGTCTTGCGACCGGAGTCGCGCTGGTCGCCGCCCGACGCGGGGATTCGGTGCACGGGCTGACGGTCAATGCCGTCAGTTCGGTTTCGCTCGACCCGCCCTTGGTGCTGGTGTGTCTCGACCGGAACGGAAATTCGCACGACCCCATCATCGCTTCCGGGGCGTTCGCGGTCAGCGTGTTGGCGAGCGATCAGCGGGAGCTGGCCCACCGCTTCGCGCACGGAACCCACCGCGAGCGGTTCGCCGGGATCGATTTTCGCGATGGCGCCTCGGGAAGCCCCGTGCTTGCGGACGCGCTCGCTTGGCTGGACTGCGCGATCCGGGCCGTGCATCCCGCCGGCGACCACTCCATCGTGGTGGGCGAGGTGCGGGGATGCGGGGCGGGGGAGGGCGAACCGCTGGTGTTCTTCCGAAGCGGGTACGGGCGATGACGGGCATGGTCGGGGCAGGGCGCCGAACCCATCCGGCGGCGTTTCTCGTCGGCGGCGTCATGGGGTTGATGGCCGTGATGGCCGCCGGCCTGATCCTCTACGAGGGGTCCGGTTTGTTGCGGGCGGTCACGGTCGTCCTCACCACCGAGGCGGCGGCGGCGGCGGCGGGTCTGCTCTTCGCGGCCCGCGTGCCTGCGGAGGATATCCCGCGCCAATTGCGGCGACACCTGCATCTCGCGCTGATGTCCCTCGGGCTCGCCGGCGTCCTCGCCTCGTTGTGGGGGTACTACGGCGGGCTCTCGGGGGTGTGGGGCGGACAGGCCGCCGCGCTCGCTCTGCTGGCGGCGCTCCCGCTGTACATGAACGGATCGGTGCTCGGGCTGGTGTGCCGGACGGCCGCCGCCGTCGGGGAAGGGAAGGTCGTGGCCGGAGCCGGGTTCGCGATGCTGGGAGCCGCGACCGGGTTCCTCGTCCACGGGCTGTTTCTGTTCCCCGATCTCGCGCCCCCGGTGCTGGTGCTGTTGTGCATGGCTGCCGTGTCCGGGGCGGCCCTGTTGCAGGTCGCGGGCGGCGGGCTCGAAAGGACGAACTCCGCCGACCCGGACATCGGCGGGGCGCCTGCCGAGAACGACGAACCGGGAGCGCTCCCGGCGGCGGAGGAGCCGGAAGCATCCCGCGATCCGCCGATGCATGCCATATTGGAGGGATCGGAGACGTCCGTCCCGGAAGCGGCGCGGAATTCACGTCAACACTCACCCGAGGGAGCGGAAAAACCGGAATCATGAACGAGACGAAGGACGCCAGACACGGAGGATCGACCGGCGCCATGCGTCCGGCGGTCCTCGCCTTTCTCGCGACGACCGCCCTCGCGGCCTGCACCGCGACCCCGGAGGGCGGCGACGGACGGTTGAACGTGCGTTCGCTTCAGGTGCGCGCCACCGGCGCGGACGGCATGGTCTTCGAGGGCGTGGCCGTCGATTCCACCTGGACCATTCCCGGGGCCGACGCCCGGGAATTGACCCGATCGCTGGCGCTCGAGCCGGGCGACGGGTCGGAGTCCCCGAACCGCTTGGTGGACATCGCCCTGGGCGCGTTGGTCACGGGCTTCGAATTCCTCCCGCCGGGCGAACTCGCCGACGACGCGCAGACGGGCGAGGACGTCGCCAACGGATTGCTGGAGATTTCTTTTCAGCAAGGAATCGCCTTCCGCACGCCGGTCGTCGTCAACTACAGCCGGGGCGAGGACCTGTCGTGGCGCGGCACCGCGAGCTTCCAGGACCGCATGCTTTGGATCGACAGCCGGGGTGCGCCCGAGGACACTCTCAGGTTCGTTCTGGACGGAGACTACGAGGACGTGCGCGACGGCGCGGGCGGACGGCGGACCGTGCTGCGCGCGCAGGGGACCCTGAGCGTGGCGAGCGCCGACGAATACGCGATCGAGTTCACCGAGCGCGTCCGGACCGTCGGAATGCCGGCGGAACGGGTGGCGCGGCGGTTCGACGACGTCGGTGCGATGGCGGGGGCGGTCGACGAGGCGCCGCCGCGTTAGCGTCGGCCGCCGACGTTGGCCGGACGGGAAGGCCGGGGGGGGCGCGGGGTTCGCGTTCGCCGACGCCCGGACCGCCCGATCCCCCCGGCGGGCAAGCGATCGAGGCCCCGGCGGGCTACCGCGCGCTCCGAAGCAGCAGGTTCCCCGGTTCGTCGACCTCCGCGCGCCATCCCGCCGGGATCCATGTGGTCGAACTGTATTCCAGAACGAGGCCCGGGCCCGGAAGCGCGTGGCCCGCTCGCAGATCGCGCCGCCACCAGCAGGCGACGTCGCGAAGCCGACCGGCGGCGCGCACCCGAGCGGCGCGGGCGGGTGGGGAAGCTTCGGCGGCGTCTTCGAGGACGGGCGGATCCAGGAGAAGGCCGGGGGCCCGGACCACCACCCGCAGCGTGACCGCCTCCACCCGGGCGTCGTCCTGTCGGTAGCCGTACCGCTGCGCGTGGGCTCGATGGAATCGTTCCACCCAGTCGCGCGCACGCACCGGCAGTTCGTAGCTCTGTCCCAGGTAGCGGGCGTCCACCCAACGCTCGACGGCCAGGGGGACGCCCCCGTAGCCCTCTTCGACCATGCGGGCGGTCGAGGTTTCCTCCAGCTCGGCGAACGCTTCGCCGAGCTGGGCGTCGCAGGCGTCGTCGTCGTGGGCGACGAGCACCGTGCGCGAGGCTTCCTTGGCGACCGGCGCGGCCAGCATGCCGTAGGCGGACAAGAGCCCCGGATCGGGTGGGATCATCGCTCCGGCGGCGCCCAAACGCTCGCTCAGCTCCGCCGCGTGGAGTCCTCCCGCCCCTCCGAACGCGACCACCACGAAGGCGTCCGGGTCGTGGCCGCGCTCCACGGAGATGACGCGCAGAGCCCGTTCCATCGAGCTTTCCACCACCGCCAGGATGCCGGCCGCCGCGTCCTCCAAGGTGGCGCCCAGGCGATCGGCGAGCTCCGCCAGCGGCTTCTCCACCGCGGCCCGGTCGAGCGTCGCGTCCCCGCCTAGGAAGCCGTCGGCGGGCAGGCGGCCCAGCCACACGTGGGCGTCGGTGACGGCGAGCTTTCCGCCCCCGCGACCGTAGCAGATCGGTCCCGGAACCGCGCCTGCGCTCTCGGGACCCACCCGCAGGGCGCCTCCGGGATCGACCCGGGCGAGGGAGCCGCCGCCGGCTCCCACCGTGTGGATGTCGATCACCGGAATGGCGACCGGCTGTCCGCCGATCCGAAATTCCCGGGTGCGCAGCGGTCGTCCCGGACAGAGCGACACGTCGGTGGAGGTGCCGCCCATGTCGAACGTCACGATGTCGCGGAAGCCCGCCCGCCTCGCCCAGGCGAGCGCTCCCACCACTCCTCCCGCCGGGCCCGAGAGCACCGTGTGCACCGGCTCCTTGCGCGCCCGCGCGATCGGCAACGCCCCCCCGTTCGATCCCATGATGCGGATCGCGCGCGCCTTCGCCTCCGCCTCCATCCTCCCCAGGTAGCCGGAGACCGCCGGCGCGATGTAGGCGTTCACGACCGTGGTCGAGGTTCGTTCGTACTCGCGGTACTCGGGGAGGATCTCCGAGGACGCCGAGACGAGGCGGTGCGCCGACCGCAATCGCTCCGCCACCGCGGCCTCGTGGGCGGGGTTGGCGTAGGCGTGCAACAGCGCCACCGCCCACGCCTCCCCTCCGCGGTCGGCCAATCCCTCCAGTTCGTCCGCGTCGAGCGGCTCGATTTCCTCGCCTTGCGGTCCCAGCCGCCCCCGGACGCCGATCCGGTCGGCGCGCGCCACCAGCGGCGGCGGCCGGTGTCCCGTCAGGGCGTAGAGCTGCGGTCGGTTCTGGCGCCCGATCTCGATCACGTCCTCGAACCCGCGATTGGTCACCAGCACGACGCGCGCCCCCTTGTGTTCGAGCAGGGCGTTGGTGCCGACCGTCGACCCGTGCACCATCAGGAAGGGTTCGTTTTCGTCCATCAGCCGCCCCACGCCCGCGAGCACCGCTTGCGCGGGATCCGACGGATTCGAAGGAAGCTTGAGCGTGGAGACCTGCCCGCCGCGCCAGAGCGCGAAGTCGGTGAAGGTTCCTCCCGTGTCCACCGCCAGCACCGGGACGTCGGCGGGAAGGTCCGGCGCCGCGGCGCCTCGGGAGAGCTCGTCCACCGGATTCCTCGCCGTCCCGCTACGCGCCCCGCGGATCGGCGAGGCGCGTCGACGCCCGGTGCCGGAATCCGTCGAGGCTCCTTCCTCCGGGGGATTGCTCGGCATGGCCGCACGCGTGAAGTTCGGTCGCATGAATCCTGTCCTCTCCTTCGAGCGCTTCCGCGAACTCGCCCGGGACAGCCGTCTGGTGCCGGTGTGGACGGAGCTGCTCTTCGATGTGGATACCGCGGTCACCGCCTACGCGCGGTTGGCGCGTCCCCCCTACGGCTTCCTGCTGGAGTCGGTGGTCGGGGGCGAACGCTGGGCGCGCTACAGCTTCTTGGGGACGGATCCGGCGGCCGTCTGGCGGCTGATCGGCGACAGGGCCTCCTGGTGGACGCGCGCCGGAGGTTGGCGGCCGATCGACGCGGACGACCCTCTCGCCGACCTGTCCCGGCGCCTGGAGTCGTATCGGCCGGCCCAAGCCCCGGAGCTCCCCCGTTTCTGGGGAGGCGCGGTCGGCTATCTGGGCTACGACGTGGTGCGCCAGCTGGAACGGTTGCCCGCCGCCCCCCCCGACGACCTCGCCGTCCCCGACGCGGTGTTCATGTTCACCGACGTCGTGCTCGCCATCGACAATCTGCTCGGGCGCGCCATGGTCATCGCCGCCGTTCCGGTCGAGCCCGGGAACGGGGAGCGGGAGCTGCGCGCCCGCTACGACCGGGGGCTCCGCAAGGTCGCCGCCACCGTCCGGTCCCTGCGCACGACTCCCGCGCCTCCCCCCTTGGAGCCGCTTCCCGAACCCGCCTTCGACCCCGACTTGGAGAGCACCATGAGCCGGGAGGAGTTCGAGGGCGCGGTGCGGACGATCCGCGACTACATCTTCGCCGGCGACGTCTTTCAGGCGGTGCTGAGCCAGAGGCTCCGGATGTCGCTGGCCGGCTCGCCCTTCGAGCTCTATCGGGTGCTCCGCACCCTCAACCCCTCGCCCTACCTGTACTTCGTCGAGATGGACGGTGCGACCTTGGTGGGCAGTTCCCCGGAGCTCCTGGTGCGGGTGGAGGACGGCGTCGTGACCGTACGCCCCATCGCCGGAACCCGTCCGCGCGGCGCCACTCCCGAGGAGGACGCCCGCCTCGCCGACGAACTGGCCGCGGACGAGAAGGAACTCGCGGAACACCGCATGCTGGTGGACTTGGGACGCAACGACGTCGGCCGGGTGGCGCGTCCCGGCACCGTGCGCGTCTCGGAGCTGATGGCGATCGAACGCTATTCGCACGTCATGCACCTCGTCAGCCGGGTGGAGGGCGAACTCAAGGAAGGACTCACCGCCCTGGACGCGCTCCTGGCCGGCTTCCCCGCGGGCACCCTGTCGGGCGCTCCCAAGGTGCGCGCCATGGAGATCATCGACGAACTGGAACCCGTTCGCCGCGGACCGTACGCCGGCGCCGTCGGCTATCTCGCGTACGGCGGCAGGACCGCGGACACCGCCATCGCCATCCGGACGCTGCTGGCGACGCAGGGGAAGGCCTACGTGCAGGCGGGCGCCGGGATCGTGGCGGACTCCGACCCGGGAGCCGAATACCGGGAGACCCTGAGCAAGGCGCGGGCGCTCATCAGAGCGGCGGGGATGATTCCCCCGCACTCCTGAACTCCCCGCTCCCCAGCTCCTCCAGCAGCGCGGCGAGGGCGACGACGCCCTTGCCCAGGTTCTCCAGCGGGAACCATTCGTCCGGCGCGTGCATGTTGGCTCCGGGAAGCGCGAATCCCAGCAGGAGCACGGGCGCGTCCAGAATGCGCTCGAACTCGCTTACGATGGGAATCGAGCCGCCTTCCCCCGTCAGCACCGGTCGGCGGCCGAACGAACGCGCCAACGCGCGGCTGGCGGCGTCCATCAGCCCGCCCGAAACCCGACCCCGCCAGGGCGGTCCGCCGTGAAACTCCTCGACCTCGACCCGGACTTCGGGGGGCGCCACGCGCGCGAGGTGCGCCCCGAGCAGCTCCGCCACCCGTGCCGGATCCTGGTCCGGGACCAGCCGGAAGCTGACCTTGGCCATGGCGTGTGCCGGGAGCACCGTCTTGGCGCCCTCGCCGGTATAGCCGGACAGGAGCCCGTTCACCTCGCAGGTGGGACGGATCCACAGCCGCTCCAAGGTCGTGTATCCCGCCTCTCCCGAAAGCGCGGCCGCGCCCACGCCCGCGCGGAACTCCTCTTCCTCGAAGGGCAACGCGCGGATTTCGGAACGGATCGCGTCGCCCCAGTCCACGACGTCGTCGTAGAAACCGGGCAGGGCGATGCGGCCGTTCCCGTCGTGCAGCGTCGCCAGGATGCGGGCGAGCGTCGTCGCCGGATTGACCACCCCGCCCCCGTAGCTGCCCGAGTGCAGGTCTCTGGCGGGCCCGCGCACCGTGATTTCGAAGTAGGCCAAGCCGCGCAGCGAGAAGAGCACCGAGGGAAGTCCCGGCGCGAACATCGCGGAATCGGAGATGACGACCGCGTCGCACGCCAGTCGCTCGGCGTGCGCCTCCACGAACGGGACGAGGTTGGGCGAGCCGATCTCTTCCTCGCCCTCCGCAAGCACGATCAGGTTGACCGGCAACCGTCCGGTCGCGGCCAGCAACGACTCCGCTGCCTTCACGTGCAGGAAGAGTTGTCCCTTGTCGTCCGCGGACCCGCGCGCGTAGACGCGCCCGTCGCGGACCTCCGGCTCGAAGGCCGGGGTCGTCCACAGCTCCAGCGGCTCCGCGGGCTGGACGTCGTAGTGGCCGTACACCAGAATCGTGGGCGCGCCCGGCCCGGCCCCGCGCCACTCGCCCAGCACGACGGGATGGCGGGGCGTCTCCAGCGTCTCCGCCTCCAGACCGACGTCGCGCATGCGGTCGCGCAACCAGATCGCGGCGCGGCGGGTGTCCCCGTCGCGTTCCGAACGGGCGCTGACGGAGGGGATGCGCAGGAAATCGAAGAGCTCCGCCAGAAACCGGTCCAGATTGTCGGCGGCGAACCGCTCGGCAGACGTCACATCCAACCCTCGATGCCCCAGCGGTAAGTCCACGACATGAGCGCGGCCAGCGCCACCGCCCCGATCGTCCCGCCCGCGCTGAGCGCCGCGGGATCGTCGAATTCCAGAATGCCCACGCCCAGCATTCCCCCGACGACCGCGCCGAACGCCCCGAGCACCGCGAGCAACCAAGCGTGGCCGGCGGTTTCCCCGGGTCGCTTCACCGCCACCTTCGTCATCAGCCCGATGAAGGCGCCGAGAACGATCCACACGCCGACGCCGATCCAGTTTTCCATGGCGTTGATTCCGATCCGGTTTGGGGGCTTGGGCGAGCGGCGAAAATCTACCCCTGGGCACGGCGGGAAGCCACCCCGGGCGCCCCCCTCGGGCCGCGGATCTACCGCTTCCCCATCCGACGCTTGAGGTCCGCGAGCCGCTCCTCCATGTTCTCCTCCCCGGAGGGCCCGGACCCGAACGCGCGGTCGAACGCTTCGGCCGCCTCGGCCTCGGCTTCGTCGTCGGCGACCTTCTCGCCCATGCGGTCGAAATCCCGGAACAGATCGTCCGCCTTCCCCAGCGTCGCGCGCGCCTCCGTCCGTCCCGCGGCGGCGCCCATGGCCTCGCCTTTCCTGCGAGCCGCCTTGATCTGCTCCAGCATCGCGTCGAGATCGCTGCGGCACACCTCGAGTTCGCGTAGGATGGCCTCCGCCTTGCCCCCGAGCACCCGCGCCCGCTCTGCGTGTTTTTCGGCGAATTCCCCGGCGACCCGCGCCGTCTCCTCGTCGCCGATGCGTTCGGCCTGCTTCCGGCGGCGGCGGCAGACTTCGGCCTCTCCGGCTTCGCGCTCGGCGCGCGCGCGGGCCGTGGCCAAGTCCTTTTCGAGCTTGCCCACGTAGGCCTTCGCGTCGGTGGCCTCGCGGTACATGCCCGCGAGCAGGCCGTCGACCGTCTCGGGGATCTGGCCGCGGTCGAGCTCGGCCCTGAAGTTCTCGACGGCTTCCCGAAAGGCGGCTCGGAGCTTGGCGAACATGCGACGTGGGTTCTTCCCGGATGCTCCGCCCGCGGCTGGACCGCGCGCTCAGTTCAAGTAGGGCTCGATGCGTTGGGCGAAGGAGTTGCGGGCGCGGTGCAGACGGCTCTTCACGGTGCCCAGGTTCACGCCGGTGATTCTGGCGATCTCGTCGTAGCTCTTGCCGTCGAGTTCGCGCAGGCGGAAGACCATCCGGTGATGTTCGGGCAACTGGGCGACCGTGTCCTCCACGAGCCTCTTCAGGTAGCGCTTGCGGTAGAGACCGTCCGGAGACATGGAGGAGTCCTCGAACTGGAGGGGCCGGGGATCGTCCTCCCGGCGGCTGCGGAGCACTTGGAAGAGCACCAGAGGGCTGCGCGACCGGTTGCGCAGCTCGTTCTTGGAGAGATTGCTCGCGATCGTGTAGACCCAGGTGGAGAACTTCTTGTCGGTGTCGAAGCGCTCGATGTGCCGGGCGACCCGGATGAAGGCCTCTTGGGCCAAGTCCTGCGCACGGTCGGCGTCGCCCGTCTTGCGCACGATGAAGTGGACCAGACGTTCGCGGTACCGGTCGAAGAGCTTGGTGAAGGCCCCGTGGCGGCCGCTCAGATGCGCCACCACCAGCTCCTCGTCGCTCATGCAGTCGAGCGGAATGCCGGAGAGCAGGTCTGGCCCGCGCACGTTGGACTTCGCCATCAGCTTCTCCTTGCACACCGCCACCGTGCATCATGCACGCGCGGCATCCCGCATGCATGCCCGTCCCGGCGGGGCCGCGTCGACCGAATCCCGTCCGCGGCCCGAGGCGGAACGGGAGCGGCCCGCCCCATCGAGAATATGCCCGCTCGCCGGGCGTCGCTCAAGTGCGCCGCGGTCGGATCGGACGGAGCTCCAGCGACAGCAACGTGCCTCCCTGGGAGACGCCCTCGTAGAGCGCTCGCTCCGGCGCGGGCCTCCGGGAGCGGGAGGCGAGCGCCTCCTCGGCCGCCGCCGCGACTTCGTGCGTGACCCGCTCCTCGATTTTTCTCAGGCGGTCCGTCTCGACGCCCCGCTCCTCGAGGTACGCTTCGTAGAGTCCCACGGGGTCCCTCCGTCCCCAACGCTCGAACAGCTCCGGGGGGAAGGTCGCGCGGGCTTCGCGCTCGTCGTGGGTGGCGTGGCCGCCCATGCGGAACGTCGCGGCGACGACGATGGCGGGACCCTCGCCGGCGCGGCAGGCGTCGACCGCCATGCGGGTCGCGGCGTAGACGTCCAGGATGTTGTTCCCGTCGCAACTCCAGCCTCGGACGCCGTACATTTCGGGCCACGCCTCCAGCGTTCCGGCGCCGTGCCGGTCGAGGGGAGTGCCGAGGGCGACTTGGTTGTTCTGGATGACGAAAACGGCCGGGAGGCGCTGGACGGCGGCGAAGTTCAGCCCCTCGTGGCACTCCCCGGTCTTGGTGGCGCCGTCGCCGATCCAGGTGAGGGCGACGCGCTTCCCGCCCCGGGTGCGGAAGGCCAGCGCCACGCCGGCCATGACGGGCACGTTGGTGCCCATGTGGCTGATGGGTTGGACGACGCCCTTGTCCAGTGCGCCGATGTGGAGGTCCCGTCCCCCGTTGGGTCCGTCCTCCGTCGCGAGATAGCCGCGGAAGATGTCCGCCACCGGCATGCCCATCATGTGGCACGCTCCGGCGTTGCGGATCATCGGGCTGACGACGTCGCGGGCGGGATCGAGCGCGCGCACGCTGCCCACGGTGACCGCCTCTTCGCCCGTGCTCAGCCACGCCTTGGAGATGATCCCTTGGCGTACCCATCGCTTGAGTCCGATGTCGTGGAGGCGGGTGGTGATCAGATCGCGGTAGAGGGCGAGCAGGTCGTCGGTGGAGAGTTCGGCGACGACCGCGGCGCGGGAGGGTTCCTCGAGGGTCTGCGCGAACTGGCGCACCAGCTCCGGGGCGGGCGCCCAGCCGTGGTATTCGGGCGGGTCGAAGGAGCGATAGCGCTTCATCGTCGGCTCGTCTTTCCGGTTCGCGATCGCGTCAGCGATCGGCCATCGCCGTGCGGTGAACCTGGAACAGGCAGAGATCCTGCACGACCCGAATTCCGCGCCCGCGCGCCTCGGCGGCCTCCCGGTCGGAGCGGATGTCCTGTTGCAGCCAGACCACCGGACGTTCCGGACGGGCCGCGGCCTCCGCCAGATGGCGGCCCGCTTCCCCGGCCGGGCGGAACACGAGCACCATGTCGACCGGCTCGGTCACGTCCGCGAGCGTCCGGCGGACCGGCTTGCCGAAGACGCGGGTCGCGTGGGGATTGACGGGCACGATGTCGTACCCCTTGGCCGCGAGGTAGGACGGGACCCTGCGCGCGACCTTGGCCGGATCCCGGGACAGGCCCACCACCGCGATCCTGTGCACCGAGCGCACGATGCCGAGCAGTTCGGACGCGTCGGGATTGTTCGGATCCGAGGATTTGCGCAACAGAACGTCGAGCGCGGACAGATTGGCCATGGGTCGCGTGCCGGGGGCGGGGGCGTTGCGCGTCCAGCAACGGGTCGGCACGCGCGCCGCCGCCGTGTAGGCGTCAGGATACGGGATGGAAGGTGGGGGAGCAACGCCGCGCCGGAGCGGATCTCGAACGGGCGGCGGGCGGGCATCCGCGCCGAATCTCCCATCGGCCGGGCCCGGGTCCGGCAAGGGGGCTCCGGGAATCGATTTCCGCGATCCGGCGCCCGGCGGGCCGGTTGCTCGTTGTTCGCCGCGTCGCCATCATCTCCCGCGTTCGCAGGCTGGAATCCCCGGCGTGCGAGGACTCCGAGGGAGGCGGCTTCGGTATGTTCGGATACATTCTCTTCTTCGTCGCGGTCGCGGCCCTGCCCGTGGCTTGGCGCGTGTCGGGCGGGCGGGCGGCGGCCCGGTATCGGCTGGCGCTCGAGCGCCTCGAAGCGGAGGTGCGCTCGGGCGAGATCGGCGGAGACGGCGAAGCGGCGCCTCCGGAGGTGAAGGCGGTTCGGCAACGCCTCGCCGCCGGATGGAGGCCGGTGCGCGGGGGGTCCCCGGAGATCCTTTCCGGGCTCGCGCGGTTCCTCCAGACCGCCGTCGTGAAGCCGCTCGTCCAGAGCCTGCACGCCCGCGGTCGCGGGGCTCGTTCCCGCGTCCGGCAGGCGCTCGACGCCATCGAGGACATCGAGTTCTACGCGGAGGTTCCCGTGCTCGAGCGCGCCTCCGCGGACTTGGCGAAGTCCGTGGAGCGCGTGGCCCGCGAGTACGGAAAAACCTTCAAGGTCGACGTGAAGCTGGATCTTCCCGAATCCGCGTCGTGCCGCATCGACGAGGACGCGCTGAAGGATGTGGTTTACCTGATCCTCGACAACGGAGGGCGCCACGGGTGCGGAGCGCCCCTGGAAGTGTCGCTGCGCACCGACGGAGGAACGATTCGCCTCGTCGTGCGCGATTCGGGAGAGGGATTTTCGGACCAAGCGCTGGAGCGGGCGGAGGAGCCCTTCTTCAGCACCGTTCCCGGCTCCCTGGGGCTCGGGCTGACGCACGCGCGCCACGTTGTCCGGGCTCACGGAGGGACCTTGACGGTGCGGAACGCCCGGAACGGCGGCGCGGAGGTGGAGGTGAGGTTGCCCGCGTCGGCGGAGTGAGCGCGTGGACGCGTGGCGGGCGTTGGGAGAGGTTCTCCCCGACCGCCCAGCCAAAAGAAAACGAACTGCCGAACGTTCGCGAAACGACGTCGTCTTGGGGGCATCGTCCGGGTCCCGCCCCGCTACCGAAAGACTCCGTTGTCGCTCCGAAGGGGAGGGGGGACGTCGCAGACGTTTCAGAAGCCGCCGTCCCACGGGATCGAGGGTAGCCGTTCGTCGCTGCCGAGAAGCCGGATCCGCACCGTGCCGCATCGGCGGGAACGCGTTGCACGGATGCGGTCCGTCCGATTCTCGGCCAACGGAGGGGACGGCTCGGGCGGCGCTCGGCACGCCGGAGACCGAAAGCTCGGCCGCGGTTCTTCCTGGACTGGAGGGCGTGCGCGATGCGGCTCGGGCGGCGCTCGCCACCGCGCCGTCCGCAAGCGGTCCGGGGCGACCGGATGCGGGTCGACCCCCGGGGACGGCGCGCGCGTTCGGCTCTCTGCGCGTGCGCCGGTCCCTCGTCGGAATTCCGGTCTGAGCGTCCGCACCCTCGCCGAGCGCGCCGGTTCGTCCGGATCCGCCGCGGGCTCCGCGCTCCGGCTTCTCGACGAACTCGGCATCGTGCGCGAGACCACGGGCCGCGAGCGCTGTCTGGCCGTCCCGTCTCCACCTATCGGAAGAGCCGCCCGGATAGGCGAGGAAGCGCGTCGCGCAGGGATGGGCCGGTTCTCCTGTCCTCCGCCTACTCCACGTACCCGTACGCGTGGTAGAGCATGACGTAGACCACCAGCCCGGTGACCGACACGTACAGCCAGATCGGGAAGGTCCAGCGCGCCAGTCGGGCGTGTTCGGGGAAGCGCTCCCGGCTCGCCAGGAAGAACAGGCGGACGGCGAGGGGCCCCACCGCCACGGCGAGCGCCATGTGCGAGAACAGGACGGAGAAGTAGACGGCCCGGACGGTTCCTTCCCCGGCGAAGGCGTGGGATCCGGTGAGGGAGAAGCGGAGGACGTAGAAGACTAGGAAGAGTCCGGAGGCGCCCGCCGCTCCGATCATGCACAGGCGGTGGCGGGGGATGTTGCGCGCCCGGACGAAGGCGAACCCGGCCAGCAGGAAAGCGGTGCTGAGCAGGTTCAGCGAGGCGTTGACCGGTGCGAGGAGGTTGCCGAGCGCCTCAGCGTCCATGGGACCGGTCCGCCGCTCGAATCGCCAGCGAACGGGCGGGGTGCGGGTCGAGGCCGCGCGCGACCCGGGCCCGGGTCGCGCCGCCCGAGGCGGCGGTTCCCGCAACGTCTTCCGCACGCCGCGGTTCGGGCTCGCGGCCGTAGGTCGCGAGCCCCACGGTCAGGGCGAAGAGCAACGCGGCCAGCAACGTGTGCAGCGAAACCGGCACCACCGCGAGCGAACTGCTCACCGAGAGAAACCCCACCGTCACCTGGGCCAGCACCGTGACCAGCGCCCCGAGCGCGAGGGCCGGAAGCGGGGCGGCGGCCTTCCTGCGCAGCACGTAGGCGGTCAGCGCGAGAGTCGCCAGCGCCACCGCGATCCCCAGCAACCGATGGCCGAAGTGCAGGGCCACCAGGTTCTGCGCGAGCGGGGGCACCACTTGGCCCAGACAGAGGGGCACGTCCGGACAGGCCATGCCGGCGTCGGTGTGGCGCACGACCGCGCCCAGCACCGACTGGGCCAGCACCAGCGTCGCCACCCCGCCCGCCATCCGTCCCATTCCCGCGCGGGCGGGACGCGCCATGCGGGCGCTCCCGCCCCATCCTCGCGCGGTCGCGATCGTCATGACCGTGGCCAACCCGAGGAAAAGGAACGCCAACGCCAGATGGGAGGAGGAGATGGCGTCCGGGAGGCGCATCAGCACGGTCAGGCCGCCGAGTACCGACTGGACGACGAGCAACGCCAGCCCGGCCACCCCCGCCATCCGGAGCCATCGGCGGTCCGGTTGGCGCCTCCAGATCAGCCAAGCGGTCGCTCCGAACAGGAGCACCAGCCCGCCGGCGACCAGTCGATGCAGGTGTTCCCAGAAGACGCCGCCGGTCATCTCGGGCATCATGGTGCCGAAACAGGTGGGCCAGTCCGGGCAGGCGAGACTCGACTCGGTCGCGTGCACGACGCTGCCCAGAAGGAGCAGCCCCAGGGTCCACGCCAGGGTGACGGCCAGAGCGACGTGATGAAGCCGAGGGCTCATCGGGACCCTGCGGCCAGCGCGGTTTTCGAGGGGTCGGCGGCCGCCGCCGGTTGCATGGCCTCCAGGTCGGCCATCGTCACCACGCCGTCCTCCAGCCACCCGTACCTCCCCGCCATGGTCTTGGCGGCCACCGCGTAGGCCGCGCCGTCGTCGTTCGAGAACAGGGCGGCGAATCGCGCCCGGACGCGACGTCTCGCCTGCCTGCAGAAGAGGTCCGCGAGATCCTCCGGGGAGGTGTCGTCGGGGTTCTTGGCGACCAGCATGTCCGTCCTCGCGGCGACCGCGGTCATCGCGAAGAGTTCGGATCCGACGTCGACGATGCGGCCCAGCACGGCTTGGCGCTTCTCCAGTCCTCCTCCGAATCGGAGCATGCAGTGGAACAGCGCGCGCGCGAGTTTGCGGGAACTCCGATCGACGAAGCGCATGTGTCCGGCCAAGCGCCCGAATTCCGCGAATCTGGGCCAGAAGCCCCAGCCCACCCAGCGGGTGGGATACCACCAGGCGTAGTGGAATGCGGCGCGCGTCAGCGCGACCACCCGCTTGCCGAGCGGCGCCCGAGGATTCGCCAGATCGCCCGCCACCTCGAGGTGCCGGTCCACCGCCTCGCGGGCGATGAACAGGCGCATGATCTCGCTGGAGCCCTCGAAGATGCGGTTGATGCGCAGGTCGCGCAGCAGGCGCTCGACGGGGGCGGGCATGTCCTCGCCCCGCCCGCGCAGCGAGTCGGCGGTCTCGTACCCGCGGCCGCTGCGCACCTGGACCGCGTCGTCGGCCAGGGCCCAGGCGGTTTCGCTGTTCCAGAGCTTGGCCATGGCGGCTTCGATGCGGATGTCGAAAGTCTTCGCGTCCGCCATCGCCGAGGACAGCTCCATGACCGCTTCCATGGCGAAGGCGTTCGCCGCCATCCGGCCCAGCATCTGAGCGACGGCGTCGTGCCGACCCACCGGCGCGCCCCATTGGACCCGGTCGCTGCACCAGCGGCGGCACATGTGCAGAGCGGATTTGCCGGCTCCGGCGCAGAGGGCCGGGAGCGACAGCCTGCCCGTGTTGAGCGTGACGAGCGCGAGCTTGAGCCCGAGCCCCTCGTCCCAGAGCAGGTTCTCGCGCGGGACCCGCACGTCGGTGAAGCGCAGGACGCCGTTGGAGAGTCCCCGAAGCCCCATGAAACGGCTGGTGTGCACCACTTCCACCCCGGGCCAGTCCTTCTCGACGATGAACGCGGAAATGGGCCGTTTCCCCTTCACGCCCGCGCGCGTCGGCGTGCGCGCCATGACCACGAGGAGCTCCGCGCGCGGCCCGTTCGTGCACCACAGTTTCTCTCCGTTCAGGAGATAGGCGCTTCCGTCCTCCGTGGGCGTCGCGGTGGCCGACATGTTGGCGGGGTCGGAGCCGGCCTCCGGTTCCGTCAACGCGAAGGCGGAGAGCGCCCCGGCGGCCAGCCTGGGCAGATAGGCCCGCTTCTGCGCCTCGCTCCCGAAATAGGAGAGGGGCTGAGGCACGCCGATGGACTGGTGCGCGGAGAGGAAGGCCGCCGTGGAGACGCAACGGCTGGCGACGACCTCGAGCGCGCGGTTGTACGCGACCTGCGAGAGCCCGAGCCCTCCGTATTCCCGCGGGATTTTGATGCCGAAGGCGCCCAGGGCGCGCAACCCGTCGAGCACTTCCTCGGGGACCCAGCCTTCCCGGTCGATCTCGTCGCCGTCGATGCGCGTGCGCGCGAATTCCTCGATCCGCTCGAGGAAACGGCGCGCCCGGAACTCCTCCTCCGGGTCGGGCAACGGATGGGGGTGGACCCAGTCCGGATGGAAGCGGCCGGAGAACAGCGACTTGACGAAGCTCCTTCTCTCCCAGCGCGCTTCGCGCGCGACCTCCGCCACTTCGCGCGCCTCGCGCGCGCTGGCGCGATCCCGGGTCGGCTCCGGCGTCATGCCCGGCTCCGGCGGGCCGGGGTCTGCGCCGAGGCTTTCGCGCACGGTCTCCGCGTCACGACGGCTATCCCGTGGTCTCCAGCAACGATCGGCCGATCGCCGCGACTCCCGCCCAGATCAACGCCAAGGCGATCAGGGCGGACACGGCGTGCGGCGCGTAGCCGCGTTCCGCCTCGGGACGGCGGCGCATCACCGAGACGGGAAGCTGAGCCACGGCGGCGGCGATCGCCATGGGCAGGATGTGCCCCATCAGCGCGGCGCTGAAGCTGCCCGGAACGGTGAGGACGACCGCCACCCCGAGCAGGATCTGCAGGTGCAACGAGCCTGCGAACGTCGAGGCGAGGATCCGCATGACGCGGTCGTAGCGGCGCCCGCCCGCCCATCCCGCCAGTGCGTAGACGGCGCACGCCGCCCCGAACAGCAGAACCAGATAGCGAACTCCCGAGTGGGCCATGAACATGTGGGCGGACTCCTTGCCGTGTATCGGAGACGGGACCGGCCGTCAGCGCGCCTCGAGCGCCTCCAGCTGCGCGCGGGCGTTCGCGAGCAGGGCTTCGACGCGCTCCTTGCGCTCGCGGTGGGTTGCGGTCGGCGGATAGAGCGATCCCTGGCGGACTCCTCCGCCGTTGATCGACTGGTAGATGCCGGCCAGCACCGCCCGCCCGCGGTTGAGCGCTTGGTCGAGTTCCCCGATCCCGTTCCCCTCTCCCGCGTCGCGGTCCAGCCTGCCCAGTTCGTCGCGCACCCGCTCCACCTCCTGTCTCAGCGCCAGCACTTGGGAGAGGAACAGCTCGCGCTCCCGGTACTGGGCCAGCGTCACCGGCAGCTCCGGGTCGCCGGTGACCACCAAGCTCTGCTCCGAGGTCGTGCCCCGCGCCTCCAGGACCACCCGAAACGTGCCCGGAGACACGAAATGGCCCCGCTCTTCGATGGTGCGCGCCAGCCCTTCCCGCTCGTGCGGCCGCCATTGCTCCGAATCGTCCGGAAGCGGATGCCGGAGATCCCAGTTGACCCTGTGCACGCCCGCGTCGGAGGGGACCGAGAGCGCGCGCACGAAGTCCCCCCGCTCGTCCTCGACGACGATGCGAGCCGGGCCGCTCCCCTCGCCCAAGACGTAGGTGATGATGGCTCCGTCCACGGGATTTTCGCCCGCGTACGCTTCCTGGGCGCGATACGAGGTGTCCTTCCAGTATTGGAAGACGGCCACCGATCGGATCGGGAAGAGGTGCGCGGCCGCGGAGGCCGTGCGGGCGTTCCAAGCGGCGAGGGCCCCGAGGTCGTCCAGGATCCAGACGCCGCGCCCGTGGGTGCCCATCACCAAGTCCTTGTCGCGCGGGTGGACGACCATGTCGTCGTAGGCGGTGGTGGGGGCGGGCATCCGCGCCCAGGTGGCGCCCGCGTCGGTGGAGGCGAAGAGCGCGTGCTCGCTCCCCGCGAAGATCAGGTCGGGGTTGTCCGGGTGTTCGGCCAGCGAGTTGACCGAACCGCCCGCCTCGAGCCCGGCGCTCAGGTTCAGCCAAGTGGCCCCCCCGTCCTCCGTGCGGAACACGTAGGGCGCGAAGTCGCCGCTGCGGTGGGCGTCGAACGCCACGTAGGCGGTCTCCTCGCTTCGCACCGAGGGCAGGATGCGGCTCACGTAGGTGCCGTCCGCGACCCCGTCGACGTTTCCGGAGAGCTCGGTCCACATGGCTCCCCCGTCGCGCGACAGCTGCACGTTGCCGTCGTCCGTCCCCACCCACAGCACGCGCCCGTTCAGGGGAGACTCCGCGACGACGGTGATCTCGCCGAAGCCGTTGGTGCCGTCGTTGCGCGACAGGCGGATGTCGGGGCCGCGCACCCCCATGATCTCCAAGGTGTCGCGGTCGATCCGCCGGGTCAGATCCTCCGTGCGCGTCCAGCTGTTGCCGTGATCGCGGCTGACGAAGAGTCGGTTGCCCGCGGCGTAGAC
Source organism: Longimicrobiales bacterium (assembly GCA_965115885.1). Classification (GTDB taxonomy): domain Bacteria; phylum Gemmatimonadota; class Gemmatimonadetes; order Longimicrobiales; family Gaopeijiaceae; genus BD2-11. The sequence continues at coordinate 3,009,448 of OZ220479.1, read as the reverse complement.
GAGCCCCGGGGTGTGCCGCGACGCCAGAGAGGGCGAAGCCCAGTCGAACCGGTAGCGGTCCTCCCCCTCGGGGGGTTGAGGGCGGATGTCGAGTTGGTCTCCCGTCCGGGCGTCCACGCGCACGTAGCCGCCGCCGTTGGAGTTCACGTAGACGTAGCGGGGGTTGTGCGGATCCGGTTGCTGGTACATGCCGTCGCCGAAGCCGGTCTGGCGCCAGTCGTCGTTCAGGATGCCGGCCCAGCGGCGGGTGCGCGACGGTCCCGCGAAGGAGTGATTGTCCTGGAGGCCGCCGTGCACCCAGTAGGGATCGCGCATGTCCACGCCGATGGCGTAGAGCTGCGAGATGGGGATGTTGTTGATGCGCCGGTAGTTGAGGCCCCCGTCGTAGGTCTCGTGCAGTCCCGCGTCGCCCGCCAGGTAGAAGTGCTCGGGATCGGACGGGTCGATCCACATGCTGTGCATGTCGGCGTGCACGCCGACGTCGTAGGTGGGGCGCGCCGAGATGTCCTCCCAGGTGCGTCCGCCGTCCCGGCTGCGGTAGGACGACGTCGCCAGGGTGTAGACCACGTTTTCGTCGCCGGGGTCGATGTAGACGTGGGAGTAGTACATCGGGCGGCCGTTCATGTCGCTCATTTTCTCCCAGCTGTCTCCGCCGTCGGTGGACCGGTAGGTCCCCGTTTCCTCGGCGTGCTCGATCAGCGCGTTGAGCACCTCGGAATTGGAGCGCGAGATGGCTAGGCCGATGCGTCCCTTGTCCCCTGCGGGGACGCCCTCGACGAGTTCGGTCCAAGTGTCGCCCCCGTCGGTGGAGCGGTGGATGCCGCTCCCGGGACCGCCGCCGTTGAATCCCCATGCCGTGCGGCGGCGCTGGTAGGTCGCCGCGTAGAGGACGTCCGGGTCGTCGCCGTTCAGCACGAGGTCGATGGCGCCGGTGTTCTCGTCCACGTACAGGATCTTGCGCCAAGTGCGGCCGCCGTCGAAGCTGCGGTAGACGCCCCGCTCCTCGCTGGCGTTCCACAGGTCGCCGCTGGCCGCCACGTAGACGACGTCGGGGTTGCGGGGGTGGACCTGCACCTCGGCGATGTGCCGGGTCGCCTCGAGTCCCAGGTGCCGCCAGCTCTCCCCTCCGTCGTCGCTGCGGTAGACGCCGTTGCCCCAGGAGGTGCTCTGCCGGTTGTTCTGCCCGCCGGTGCCCGCGTAGACCACCTGGGGATCGGAGGGAGCCGGGGCCACGTCGCCGAAGGTGTTGACCCCCATGCCCTCGAAGACGTTCGTCCAAGTGTGTCCGCGGTTCAAGCTTCGCCAGAGTCCCCCGGAAGCGGCGGCGACCCAGAGGACGGACGGATCGTCGGGGATCGCCTCCACGTCGTGGATTCGTCCCCCGGTCACGGCGGGACCTATGGACCGGGGGCGGAAGGCTTCCAACTGGGCTTCGGAGATGGGTGCGGACTGCGTGGCTGCCGGGACCGGGACCGTTGCGAGCAAGCTCAGAAGAGCGCCTGCGCGGGCTCCCCTCGAACGAACGGACATGCTGACCTCCTCTGATAAGGAACGACCCGGACGCACGCCGAAGGACATGCCGGAACGCCCTTCCAGCGTCGTGGGCGGCCAGTGGAAAGAATCGTATCCCGCTTCGGGCGGTGCAAGCCGGAGTTCGTCAGGGTTCCGCCCCCGGACCGCGGGGATCCTCCGCGAGCGGGGGGTAGCCGCCGAAGCGCTCGAGAGCCTGTCCCAAGGCTTCGCGCACCTCCCCGGGCAGGTCGTTCAGGGACAGCATCCAGCCCAGGTAGTCGGGCGAGGTCGTCGCGACTTCCGCCAAGCGCGCGCCCAAATGCTTTCGGCCGCGGGTGAAGACGTAGCTTTCGAGGTCGCGCCCCGAGAACCATTCCCGGATCCCGGTCGCGAAGGGCCGGATCTCGTCGCAGTAGGCGTGGAGCCCCTCGACGTCGTCCGGCAGGTCGGAGTAGCGGGCGAGCTGCGCGGCCAGGACGCGGGCGCTCATCCGCACGTCCGCGCGCGCGCCGTGCGCTCCGGCGTGTTCTTCTCGAAGGTAGAAGCGGGCGGCGGCGGCGAGATCGCGCCGCTCTTCCCGGTGGAAGATCGTCTGGGCGTCGATCAGTCGGCGGCCCTCCAGTTCGAAGGGGACTTCCGCGCGCTGGAACTCCTTCAGCAGAAGGGGCAGATCGAAGCCGCGGATGTTGAACCCGGCCAGATCGCAGCCCTCCAGAAGCTCGGCCAGTCCGCGCGCCCGGCGGCGGAAGGGCGCCTCGTCGGCCACGTCGGCGTCGTGGATCCCGTGGATCGCGGAGGCTTCCTCGGGGATGGGGATCTCCGGGTTGAAGCGGCGAACCCGGTCCACTTCCCGGCCGTCGGGATGCAGGACCAGCAACGCCAGCTCGACGATGCGGTCCCGATCCCGGTCCAGACCGGTGGTCTCGACGTCGAGGAAGGCGATGGGGCGGGACAGCGGGATGGGGAAAGCGGGATCCATGGCTTGCCTGTGGGTGCGGGGCGCGATCTCCGAAGTCTGGCAACGGGCGGGCCGGAATGCCAGATTGGCTACGGACCGTGCGGGCGCCGGACGCGGGAGCGCGGAGGACCGGACTCCGGCTTCGGCGGATCGTCGTCGCAACGAACGTCGTTCGCTTCACATGAACCCGGAGGCATCGTGCATTCGCGAACCCTCACGACCGCGCTCTTCGTGGGCCTGTCCGCAACCGGACCGGGAACCGCGTCGGCGCAGACGACGCCGGCTCAGTCCGACGCCCGCATCTACGAGATCGTGGACGCGGTGTCGGCGGAGCGGCTGGAGCGCGACATCCGCGCTCTCGCCGGATTCGGAACCCGAAGCACGCTCTCCGACACGCTCTCCGAGATGCGCGGAATCGGCGCCGCGCGGCGCTGGATCAAGAGCGAGATGGATGCGATTTCGGCGGCCTGCGACGGTTGTCTGGAGGTGAGCTTCGAAGGGGCGCTGGTGCCCGGGAGCGAGCGTGGCCGCATCCGCGAGGACACCTGGGTCGTGAACGTGATGGCGATCCAGCGGGGGACGGTCCATCCGAACCGCTACATCGTCATGTCGGGGGACATCGACTCGCGTCCCTCCGACGCCACCGACGGCGTCGCGGACGCTCCCGGCGCCAACGACAACGCCTCGGGGATGGCCGGGGTGATCGAGGCGGCGCGGGTGCTGACCCGGTACGGCTTTCCGTCGAGCATCGTTTACCTGGGGCTTTCGGGGGAGGAGCAGGGGCTCTTCGGAGGGCAACACGTCGCGGGACTCGCGGCGGAGCGAGGCTGGGACGTCGTCGGCGTGCTGAACAACGACATGATCGGCAACATCGAGGGCGTCGACGGCGTGATCGAGAACAACACCTTCCGCGTCTTCTCCGAGCCCACTCCCGTCACCGACGACCTCGAGGCCCACCGGCGGCGGCGCACCACGGGGGGCGAGGTGGACGGGCCCTCGCGGCAGATCGCCCGCTACGTGGCGCGCATCGCCGACGAATACGTCTCCAACCTGGACGCGATCATGATCTACCGATTGGATCGCTTCGGGCGCGGCGGCCATCACCGGCCCTTCAACGACCGCGGCTTCCCGGGCGTGCGCATCATGGAGACGCACGAGTACTATCCGCGTCAGCACCAGGACGTTCGAGTCGAGAACGGGATCGAGTACGGAGACGTGATCGAAGGCGTGAACTTCGACTACGCCGCCAAGCTCACCGCGGTCAACGCAGCCACCATGGCGTCGATCGCGTGGGCTCCGCCGGCACCCGCCAACGTCGCCATCGGCGGCGCCGTGCGAGCTTCCGCCTTTCTGGTGTGGGACCGGGTCGAGCATCCCGATCTGGCGGGCTACAAAGTCTACTGGCGCGACACCACGGCGCCCCAGTGGCAGCACGCGCGCTTCGTCGGCGACGTCGGCGAACACACCTTCGAGGGACTCGTGATCGACAACTACCTGTTCGGGGTGGCGTCGGTGGCCGAGAACGGCAACGAGAGCCCGGTGGCGTTCCCGAACGATGTGGCGCCGAGGCGGAGGTAGGAGCATCGGCGGGTGCGGGCGGGCGGCGTCGCTTTTTCGAACCCCCGAGAGGCCCGAAGCTACGGGACCCGTTCCGGCCGAGGGCATCGATTCGGCGGTGACGCTCGCGGCCGTCCCGGCCGGGGTCCGTGAGGCGGCGAGGCTCCCGCCATGGACGCGGAGCGGTTGCGCTTTTCGACCGGCTTGCGACCCTCCCCGCGGACCCGTCGGCGGGGAGGAGTCGCGGACCCGTCGGGCGCGGCCCCCCTCGCCTTGCGCCACCGCGCCGACGGTTCTCGCGCGCCGAGGGGGCGACGAGGACCGTCTCGGGGACGAAACGCCGCGCTCGATTCCGCGGTGCGCTGGAGGTCGGTTCGCCGCCGCCCTACGCCCGGCCCTTTGTACGGGCGCGGTTCTCGGGGCGCCCGGGAGGCCTACATCGAGAAGGGCGCGAAGTACCCCACGACCCACTCGGGGCCGGCGATGAGATTCTTGCCCGCCAACGGGATGCGGCTACCCAGCTCGATCTGTCCGGGGCCGGCCGTGACCAGAAGCGAGGGAACGAAGCGAAGCAACTCGCGCGCCTGGTCCTCGGGCGTCATTTCCCCGAATCTCGGCGTCCCGCCGTACCACCCCTCGATCTGGGCCTTGAACCCCACGGGACGATCGTTCCCCCCTCCTCCCAAGCTCACGTTGAAGAAGGTTTCGTCGCCGAAATCGGTGCCGCCCGCCTCCTGCCATCCCTGGGGTCCCAACTCGCCCGCCTCGCGCCAACGGTATCCCGCCATCGCGGTGAAGTAGAGCGGGCGGGGCCAGAAGGAATGCCCGAATTCGGCGGCGACTTCCCAGTCCCTCTGCGCGTCGCTCACCTGGATGTCGTTCACTCCGACGTCGAGGCTGGAGGCCGGGACCTTGACTCCCGCCCGGATGGCGAAGGGAACGTCGGCTCCGAAGAGCCGGGTCGGCGACGTCCTCACGTAGAGGCGCGTGTCGCCGAGGCCCGAGTCGTTGATCGTGCCGCTGTCGTCCTCGTACTTGAGCCGGTGGTACGACGGCTGGATCCAGACGTCGAGCCCGGGGGCGACGCCGAACGCCACGGTGAGGTAGGACGAGAGGGTCTGGACGGTCCCCGTGCGGGGATTGTCCGGAGGATTTCCCATCATGCTCGCCATCATGTCGTCGAGGCGCACGATGCTTCCGACGTCGCCCGTCGGGCCGAATTTGTCGGAACTGCTTCGGAAGGACGTTGCGAAGGAAATCCAACCGCTGCCGGGGTCCTCGACCCATTGCGCGCGAGCGGGTACTGCGGTCAGGACAGCGACCGCCGCCACAGCGGCGGCGCCGAGGAGGGAACGCCGGTGATTCGTCGGCATCGGAATGCCTCGCTTGGCTTGAGTGAATGGTGGCGAAGGCGTCGTTCGCCTGCGCGGCTCGCCGGACCGCAATCCGGGTCCGCAGGCGCGCACGCGAGCCATTGAAGTCGCACGCTCTATGATGTACGGTTCCGTTCGGGCGTCAAGTCGTTGCGGTGCGCTCCGTCGCGACGCTCCGAGCCGGACGGGTTCGGGAATGTCGGCGGAGGCCCGGCAGGAGCGATCCTTCAGCTGGTTCTCGGGGTCGTCCGGTACCTGTCGAACCATGCCACGATGTTGGCGATCTTGGCCATCAGCTGGCTGGGGCGTCGGCTCATGTCGTGGGAGGCGCCGGGCAGCCGGATCACGGCGGTGTCGATCTCCCGCATCTTGAGAGCGTGGAAGAGCTGGTACGACTCCGAGAGAGGCGTGCGCAGGTCCTCCTCGCCGGTGACGATCAGCGTCGGCGTGTCGATGTCGCCGGCCAGCGACAGCGGAGAGAACGCCCAGTAGGGGTCCGGGTCCTCCCAGGGAAGGCCGTCGTAGCGGCTGAAGTAGTAGCCGTACCAGTTGTCGGCGGTGAGCGTCTTGCTGATCCAGTTGACGACCGGCTTCTGCGCCGCCGCGGCGCGGAACCGGTCCGTCTTGCCGACGATCCACGCGGTCATGATGCCGCCCGCGCTGCCCCCGGTGACGAAAAGGTTGTTCTCGTCGACGTAGCCCCGCTCGACGACCGCGTCCACCCCGGAGATCAGGTCGTCGTAGTCCTGGCCCGGATAGTTGTGATGGAGCAGATCCGCGAACTCCTCGCCGTAGCTGGTGCTGCCCCTGGGGTTGGAGTAGAGGACGACGTAGCCCGCGGCGGCGAACAGCTGCATCTCCGCCGAGAATCGGTCGCCGTAGTTGGAGACCGGCCCTCCGTGGATCTCCAGGATCAGCGGATAGCGCCGACCCGGGTCGAAGTCCGGCGGCTTGACGATCCAGCCTTGGATCGGTCGGCCGTCGAAGGACGACTCCCACCGGATCTCCTCCACCTCCCCCAGCGTCCGGTTGGCGAGCAGGTCGTCGTTGAGCGCGGTGACGCGCCGCGGCCCGCTGTCGCCCGGGAGGCGCACCGCCAGCTCGCCCGGCATGTCGGGGCGGGTCTGGTTGAACGCGATGCCGCCGCCGCGCGCCACCGAGAAGGACCCGCCCCCGTAGGGTCGACCGTACGAAGTGCCGCCCAGATCCTCCGCCAGCACTTCGGTCTCGCCGTCCAGGGTCGCGAACGCGACCTTGGAGTTCCCCTGGTCGTCGTACTGGAAGTAGAGACCGCTGCCGTCGGACGCCCACACCGGGTTGGCGACGCTTCGGTCCAGCCCTTCGGCGACGACGCGGCGGCCGTCGCCGTCCAGGTTCATGACCTGCAGTTGGCGCACTTGGTAGGTGCGCGTCCGATCCTCGTATCCGACGAAGGCGACCCGTCGCCCGTCCGGGGACACCGCCGGGCTCCGGTCCGGCCCGGCCCGGTCGGTCAGCGCGCGGATCTCCCCGCCCGCCACCGGCGCGATGTAGAGCTCGGAGTTGCGATGGTCGAGCGCCCAGTCCGGATTGCGGTTGGAGGAGAACACGAGATTCCGTCCGTCCGGCGTCCATGCGGGCGCGTTCGAGTGCTGGAAGTCGCCCGCGGTGACCTGCACCGGGGTCCCGCCCTCCGCCGAAACCACGAAGATGTGGGTGTGCCCGAAATCCAGATAACCGACTCCGTCCTGCCGGTTCTTGAAGCGGTTCTCCATGATGGGCGGATCCGCCCACTCCGCTCCCGCGGGCGGGCGGGGGGGCGCCGCCAAACTCGGCGGAGGATGAGGCACCAGCATCGTGAAGGCGATCCGGGTCCCGTCCGGCGACCACCGGATTCCGCCCGGCGACTCGGTCAGCTGGGTCAGGGCGGCGGTCTCGCCCGTGTCCATCCAGCGCAGGTGGATTTGCCCTCCCGCCGTGAAGGCGATCCGGGTCCCGTCCGGCGACCAGCGCGGCGATCCGCCCTCGCCCAGGCGCCTGTGTCCGGAGCCGTCCGCGCCCACGATCCACAGCTCGGTTCGGCGCCGGTCGCGCATGACGTCCATCGAGGTGCGCACGTAGACCACCCGGGTTCCGTCCGGAGAGATCTGCGGGTCGGCCGCGAACTCGAGCGCGAAGACGTCCATGGGCTCGAAGCGGTTCTGGGCCTCCGCGGGGCGGGGTGCGACCAGCGCGGCGGCGGCGAAGGCGGCGAGCGCCGCCCTCGGTGCGGTCGCGGGACGGATTTTCTCATGCATCGGCGTGCTCGCGGCGTTCCGGTCGGTCCGGGTGGGATTCCGCGCAACTTTCGTCGGATCGGCGTGGAGGGCAACCGCCGCCGGCCCGTTTCCGGGCCGCGGAGGTCCGCGCGGGCCTCCGCCCGGCGGTCCCGCGTCAGTGCCGGTGATCCTCGCGCCCCTGATGAAAAACCACATGCAGAAGGGTGCCCGCCACGAAGTCCTCCAGGAGCCTGCGGTCGACGAGGGGCGCGTCCGCGACGATCGCGTCGCCCGCCAAGTACCCCGCCAAGGTCGCCGCCACGATCGCCGCCACTCCCGCGGCCGCGGCCGCGGTCCCGTGACGGGGCGCCACCAGCCACCAGATCAGCAGTCCCACGGCCACCCGATGAACCGCCACCGCGGCCGCGAAGGCGTGCGATGCGCCGCCCGCGAGCGCGCTTCCCTCCAGCAACGCGTGCAGGGCGATGCCCAACGTGGCGAACAGGATGGTCGCGTCGTCGGTGTAGCGCGCCAGGGTCTGCGACATCCGCTCGATCGCCACGAGCAGCCCGGCCCCGAGGACGACCGCCGCGACGGGCGTCGGGCTCCGTTCGCTCCAGGCATGCGGCACCACCTGGACCGCCACGAGAAGCGGAACCGCAACGACGACCGCCGTGTCGAGCAGCCTAACCGTGCGCGGGCGGCGGTGCATCGCGACGTAGACGACCGCCCCGGCCAGGGGAGCCAGGAGCGCGGAGGCGAGAGCGAACATGACCCCGAAGATACACCCGTTCCCCCTGCGTGGCGCCGTCGCGTTTCTTGCGCGGAGGATCCGCCGGGGCTATTCCTCAACAAGAGTGCGATGTCTTGAAGATTTCATGGAGAGCGATGCCATGCGCGGAGCGGCGACCGGGCTGATTTCGGGGCTCCTCCTGGCGGGCGGGAGCGGTTTCCTGGTCCAAGGCGCGTCCGCGCCCGGAGGGGAAACCGAGACGCGCGCGTCCCGACCGCGTTCCGTCGGCATCGGTCGGGACGGCCCCGCCCTTTCCGACGAGGCGCTCACCGGCGTGGTTGTCCGCTACTGCCAGGTCTGCCACAACAATCATCTCGAGACCGGAAACCTGTCTCTCGCCGGCTTCGACGTCGCCGCCGCTTCGAGCGCCCCGGAAACGGCGGAGAAGATGATCCAGAAGTTGCGTGCGGAGATGATGCCGCCGCCGGGGATCCCGCGTCCCGGGGGCGACACCTTGCGGCTCCTGGTCGAGACCCTCGAAACCAACATGGACCGGGCGGCCGCCGAGGCCCCCAACCCGGGCGGCCGCACCTTCCAGAGGCTGAATCGAGCCGAGTACCGAAGTTCCGTGCGAGACCTTCTCGACATCGAGATCGACGCGGGGGAGTTCCTGCCGCTGGACACCAAGAGCGCCAACTTCGACAACATCGCCGACGTTCAGGCGCTTTCGCCGACGCTTCTGAGCGCCTACCTCAAGGCTGCGAGCGAAATCTCGCGCCTCGCGATCGGCAACCCGCTCGCCGGGAACCGGGAAACCACCTACCGGATCCCCCGGCTCGCCTCTCAGCGCGAGCGCGTGCCCGGGGCGCCCTACGGGTCGCGGGGCGGCACTTCGGTGGTGCACAACTTCCCCGCCGACGGGACCTACGAGTTCAGCGTCTCCTTCCACTACTCTCCGGAGGGCTATCTCTTCGGCCGCAACGAACCGGGCGAACAGGTGGACGTCTCCATCGACGGCGAGCAGGTCGCGCTGCTCCCCGTCGACCGTTTCATGGGCGAGGCCGACCCCGGCGGCAAGGGCTTGGCGCTCGAGACCGGTCCCGTCCAGGTGCGCGCCGGTCCGCATCGCGTCTCCGCGGTCTTCGTCCCGACCGAGCGCGGACCGGTGGACGACCTCTTCTCCGCGCACGGGCACAGCATCGCCGACACCCAGATCGGAATCGGCTACGGGCTGACCATGCCGCCCCACATCCGCGACCTCGTGATCCGCGGACCCTCGCGCGTGACCGGCGTGTCGGACACGCCGAGCCGTCGAAGCGTCTTCACCTGCCGACCCACCGGCCCCGAAGAGATTCGGCCGTGTGCGCGCGCCATCGTCGAGCGGCTCGCGTCGCAGGCCTACCGTCGCCCGGTCGGCGACGAGGACATGGCGGGGCTGATGGCCTTCTACGATCGGGGCGAGCGGGAATCCGGCTTCGAGGGCGGCGTTCGCTACGCGCTGGAAGCGATTCTGGCCAGTCCCCACTTCATCTTCCGCCTCGAGGAGTGGCCGGAGGGGGTGGAGCCGGGCGAGACCTATCGCATCGGCGACGTCGATCTGGCCTCCCGCCTGTCCTACTTCCTGTGGGGCGCGCCGCCCGACGGCGAGCTCATGGAGTTGGCGCGCGCGGGTCGACTCTCCGGCCGCACGCTCCGCCGCCAGACGTTGCGCATGCTCGCCGATCCCCGATCGAGCGCCCTCAGTCGGCGGTTCGCGGCCCAGTGGCTGCGGCTCTCCGACTTGGAGAAGCTGAATCCCGACGCCGTGCTCTTCCCGGACTACGACCGGCAACTCGGCGACGCGCTCGTCCGGGAAACCGAGCTCTTCTTCGACCACCTTTTCCGCGATGACCGGCCGATCACCGAGTTCCTCACGGCGGACTACACCTTCGTCGACGAACGGCTGGCCAACCACTACGGCATCCCGGGCGTGGTCGGCGACGAATTCCGCAAGGTGCGCTATCCGACCGAGCGCCGCCGCGGCGTCTTCGGGCACGGCAGCGTGCTCGCCCAGAGTTCGCTCGCCAACCGCACCTCGCCGGTTCTGCGCGGCAAATGGGTCATGGAAGTCATCCTCGGCACGCCGCCGCCGCCGCCGCCGCCCGGAATCCCGGATCTGGACGAGACGGGCGAAGCGGAGGGCACCCGCATGCTGACCACGCGCGAGCGCATGGAGATCCACCGCGCCAACGTCGTGTGCAACGCCTGCCACCAGTTCATGGACCCGATCGGGCTGGCGCTCGACAACTTCGACGTGACCGGCCGCTGGCGCATTCGCGAGAACGGCGCCCCGCTCGACACCCGCGGTCAGCTCTACGACGGCACGCCCCTCACGACTCCCTCCGATCTGCACGCGGCGATGCTGCGCCTGAAGACGCCGGTGCTGCGCAACTTCACGGCGAACCTGATGGCGTACGCCCTCGGTCGTCGGGTGGAGCACTACGACATGCCCACCGTGCGCCGGATCGTGCGGCGCGCGGAAGCGCAAGACCATCGTCCCTCGGAGCTCGTCCTGGGCATCGTGGAGAGCGACGCCTTCCGCATGCGCAGGGCGCGCGACGTGGCCGTGGAAGCGCAACGCTGAAGACCCCCGCGAGCGAACCGAGGGAACGGGCCCTTCCACGACGGATGCGGCCTCCCCAGTCACCCGACAGGAGAACGAAGATGAAGTTCATCACCGGAACCCACATTCCGCGACGGACCTTCCTCCGGGGCACGGGCGCCGCGATCGCGCTTCCGTTGCTCGACAGCATGATTCCCGCCCGACGGATCTGGGGGGACGCCGCCGAAGCGCGCAAGCCGCGCCTGATCGCCATCGAGAACTCGCACGGCGCCGCGGGGAGCAACGAGTGGGGTGCGACCCAGCATTTGTGGGCTCCGGCGAAGCTGGGCCGCGGCTTCGACCTGAGCCCGAGCGCGCTCAAACCGCTGGAGGCCTTCCAGGATCGGCTGACCATCGTCAGCAACACGGACGTACGGCAGGCGGAGGCGTTCGCGCCCAAGGAGATCGGGGCCGACCACTTCCGTTCCAGCGCCACGTTCCTGACCCAGGCGCACCCCAGGCGCACGGAAGGCTCGGACGTCTACGTCGGCACCTCCATGGACCAGCTCTTCGCCCAGCGCTTCGGCCAGGAGACCGCGATCCCCTCGATGCAGCTCTGCATCGAAAACGTGGATCAGTCGGGCGGATGCTCCTACGGATACGCCTGCGCCTACACCGACACCATCAGCTGGGCCTCTCCCACCGATCCGTTGCCGATGACCCGCGATCCGCGCGTGGCCTTCGATCAGCTGTTCGGCGCCGGGGGCACCCCCGAGGAGCGGGCGCGCCGCCGCCGCACCCAAGCGAGCATCCTGGACTGGGTCACCGGGGAGGTCGCCCGCCTGCGCGCCGTCCTCCCGCCCGAGGACCGGATCCGCATGGAACACTATCTGGAGGACGTGCGCGAACTGGAGCGCCGCATCGAGCGCACGGAAGCCCGCAACGCGAGCGGCATCGAGCGCGAGTTGCCCGAGGCGCCGGTGGGCGTGCCGGACTCCTACACGGAGCACGTGCAGATGATGTTCGACCTGCAGGCGCTCGCCTTCCGAACCGACACGACCCGGGTCTTTTCGCTCAAGATGAGCCGCGACGTGTCGTCGCGCGTCTTCCCCGAGAGCGGTTGCGAGGGCGGCTTCCATCCGCAGTCGCACGCGTCGGGCGACGAGGGCGTGCTGGGCTTCCATCAGATCAACAGGTACCACGTGGGGCTGCTCCCCTACCTGCTCGAGAAGCTCGACGACTCGACGGAGGGGGACGGCACCCTGCTCGACAACACGATGATCGTGTACGGTTCTCCGATGGGCGACGGCAATCTGCACAACCACCGGCGCGTGCCGTTCGTCGTGCTGGGCGGGCAGGCCATGGGACTCGAGGGCGGCGTGCACGTCAAGGCGCCGGACGGCACACCGCTGGCCAACGCCATGCTCGCCCTGCTGCACAAGCTCGGACTGGACCACCTGAGCAGCTTCGGAGACAGCACGGGAGAGCTGCTCATGTCGCTCCCGGCCTCCTACGCCGCCGACGCCGGATCGAGCTCCTAGGCCGGGAGGAGACGTTCTCGGGCGTCCGCGCCGGACGGCCGGGAAGCGGGGGATGCGCGCGAAGCAAGGAGAGCCGATGAAGGCCGCATTGAAAATCAACCTGACGTGCTTGACGTTGCTGGCCACGGCGGCCGTGCCGCCGGATTCGCCGGTCGCCGACGCCGCCATGCGCGGCGACGCCGGAGCGGTGCGCGAGTTGCTGCGCGCCGGGGCGGACGTCAACGCGGCCCAAGGCGACGGCATGACCGCGCTGCACTGGGCGGCGGAGAACGGCCAGCCGGAGTTGGCCGAGGTGCTCGTGTTCGCGGGCGCCAACGTGGAGGCGACCACTCGGGTGGGCGCCTTCACGCCCCTGATGGTGGCCGCTCGGGCGGGCCACGCCGGGATCGTACGCATGCTCGCGGGCGCGGGCGCGAACGTCGGGGCGACCACCGAGACCGGCGAGACCGCGTTGCACTACGCCGCTCGGGCGGGAAACCCGGAGATCGCCCTCGCCCTGGTCGAGAAGGGGGCCGGCGTGGACGCGCGGGAATCCGTCAAGGGCCAGACGCCGCTCATGTTCGCCGCCGCCTACGGCCGGACCGGCGTGGCGCGCGCGTTGCTCCGGGCGGGCGCGGATCCCTCGATCCGGACCCATGTCGTCGACTACCCGGCCATGGCCCGGGAGGACCGCGAGCTCATCGAGCAGCGGGACAGGCGTCTCTCCGCGCTCTTCGGCGGAAACGTCGCCTCCGATGCGCCGGTCGACGGAACTCGGCAGGACGAAGAGGAGGGAGACGAGGCCGGGGAGGACGAAACCGAGGAGGAACGGTCGGCCGGGAAGGCCGCCGCCCGCGGGCAGACCCGGACGCGCCTGTCCTACGACCAGCTGGTGGGCAAGCAGGGCGGCAATACGGCGTTGCACTACGCCGTCCGCGAAGGCCACCGCGACGTCGCCCGAGCGCTTCTCGAAGGCGGAGCGGACATCGACCGGGTCACCGCCGGCGACCTGAGCTCCGCGTTGCTCGTGGCGACCCTGAACGGGCGCTTCGATCTCGCCATGTGGCTGCTCGAACAGGGGGCCGATCCCAACCTGCAGAGCGATCCGGGCGCCACGCCTCTCTACGCCGCGGTCCATCTGCAGTGGGTCCCCAAGTCGTTCTACCCGCAACCCACCGCGATCAAGCAGGAGAACGCCACCTACTTGGAGCTCATGAAGGCGTTGCTGGACGCCGGAGCCGATCCCAACGTGCGGCTGAAGCGCCACCTCTGGTACACGTCCTTCAACCACAACGTCCTGGGCGTCGACACCTGGGGGGCCACGCCCTTCTGGCGCGCGGCCTACGGCACCGATGTGGAGGCGATGAGGCTCTTGACGGCGTACGGCGCCGACCCCGCCATCCCGACGTTCCGCCCGCCGGGACGCCCGGCGACGGGCAACGGCCGCGAGGACGGTGAAAAGAAGCCGGATCCTTCGGGGTTGCCCGCGGTTCCGGTCGGCGGCCCGGGCGTCGAACCCATCCACGCCGCCTCTGGAGCCGGATACGGCCTCGGACTGGCCGGCAACGCCCACCGCCACGCCCCCAACGGCTGGCTTCCTTCGGTGCGCTACTTGGTCGAGGAACTGGGCGCGGACGTGAACGCGCGCGACTACAACGGCTTCGCTCCCCTGCACAACGCAGCGGCTCGGGGCGACCGCGAGCTCATCGAGTATCTGGTGAATCGCGGTGCGGACGTCACCGTGCTGACCCGCAAGGGCGAAACCACCGCCGACATGGCCAACGGTCCGGTGCAACGCGTCACCGTCTTTCCCGAGATCGTGGCGTTGCTGGAGAGGCTGGGGTCGAAGAACAACGACAACTGCGTGTCCTGCTGACGAGCCGGAAGGCCTTGCCGGGAGGCGTGGTCGGTTCTCGTCTCGGGGTGGCGCGTGCGGGGTGCGAATCGCGGGAAGGTGCGGTCGCAGAATCTCTTGGCGAAGAACCGGGCAGAGAGTCGCAACCGATAATGCCATTTCGGTGCTCGCGCTGAAGCGATCCAGAGCTGATCGCTGAACTGAAATGAGAAAATCAACCGCCACTGCATTCGTGCTCGCCGCTCTCGTCGGCGTCGGCGGTGCGACCGAGGATCTCTCCGGACGGCGTCTCAATGCGCCGCGACGGGGAGACGGCTCCTTGAGGGCGCCGGTGCCGGAGGCAGAACAAGTCGCCCTTGGATTGAACGGGTTGACCGAGAGCCAACGAACCGCCCTCGCCGTCCCGCTCGTCGGTTATTGCTTCGCAGGCCCTGAACGATGCGGTCCAACGGAGTAGCGTTGGAGGTTCGTTCGAGGGCTGGGACGGCGACACGATTCTGGAGTTGTTCGACGGCACTGCATTCCGACAGCTGGAGTATCGTTGCGAGTACCGCTACTCCCATAGCCCGGATGCCACCGTATTCGTCAAGCCTTTCGGGTACGAGCTATTGGTCGAAGGCACCGACGAACCCGTTGAAGTGGAACTCTTTGGGCGATCCCCCTATGCCAGCTGGCTCTCCGGCAGAAACGAGCGATTTCGGTCGCTTTTTTTCGGCTTGTCCCAGGATGCGAAGGACAGAGTTCTGTCCCTCGCCGTTCAGGGTGGGAGACGGTAGCTTGCATCCCTGCCTGTCGCGTGTCTTTGCCGGACACGCCGGGATCGGGGAACAACGACGACCGCGTGTCCCGCCGACGGACTGGAGACCTTGCTGAGAGGACGTTTGTCCCGAGGAGCGCCGAAGCTTCTCGTCGGCGTCGCGGCCGCACTGGCGGCGGCGTTGGCGACGTGCCGGGGTCCCGCGCCCCCTTCCCAAGTCCGCGCCGGGCTCGCGATCGACGCGCTGGCCGAGACCGTGTGGATCGAAGAGTTCGACCTCTCGCCCGACGGCGGTCTTCTGGTCTTCAAGTCCGCGGCCGACGGATCCTACGACCTGTGGACCGTGCCCACGGCGGGAGGCGAGCCCGCGCGCATCACCGGGATGGCGGGTCGGGAGATGGCGCCTCGCTTCAGCCCGGACGGCCGCTGGATCGCCTTCGAGGCCGACTTCGGCGGAACCGACGTGCGCGACATCTACGTGGTGCCGGTTGCCGGCGGAGCGCCCAGGCGCCTCACCCGCCATCCGCTGAACGACTCGGGCATCTCCTGGTCGCCCGACAGCCGCCGGATCTACTTCAACACCGGCATGTTCTGGGACAATTCGGTGGCGGCGGTGGATCTCGAGACCGGAGAGATCGAGCGGGTCGGACCGGGAAGCAGCGGCCAGCTTTCCGCCGACGGCGCCCTGTTCGCTTTCACCCGCAACACCCGCCCCGACGACGACGCCCAGAGCAACCGGGACGTCTGGGTGGCGCCGGCGACGGGCGGGGACGCGCGCTCCCTTACGCCCAACACCTTCGACTGGCGCGACGCCGAGCCGCGCTGGTCCCCCGACGGCACCCGCTTGGCCTTCATCTCCGACCGCGACGGCTTCAACAACCTGGGCGTGCTGGATCTGGCCACCGGCGAGGCCACCATGTTGCTCACCGAGGACGTGGAGCACAGCGAGCCGCGCTGGTCTCCCGACGGACGCTGGATCTCCTTCACGCGGAACCTCGACTACGACTACCACATCTTCCGCATTCCCGCCGAAGGCGGCGAGCCGGAGCAGCTCACCCGCGCCACCGGCGTCAACGGCGGATCGCGCGCGACCGGCCAGACCCGGGGCGGCCACCTGTGGCATCCGGACGGCGCCCACATCGTCTACACCCACTCCTCCCCGTCCCGGACCGGGGACCTCTGGATTCTTCCCGTGGGCGGGGGCGCGCCTCGGCAGATCACCCGCCACCAGCACCCCGCGCTCGACGGGGCGGACCTGTTCGTCGAGCCGGAGTTCATCGAGTACGCCAGCTTCGACGGCCTCGAGGTCGCCGGACTGGTCTACAAACCCAGGGACGCCCGCGCCGGAGACCGCCTTCCGGGGCTCTTCTTCTTCCGCGCCAACTCCGACGGGCAGCACCCGAAGCAGTGGCACCCCTACATCCAGTACTTCGCGAGTCGCGGCTACCTGGTCTTCGCGCCCAACTTCCGCGGCAGCACCGGCAGGGGAAAAGCGTACCGCCAAGCGGTGCACACCCACGGGGGCGACCGCGACGTGCGCGACGCCTTCGTCGGCATGGATCTGCTCGTCGAGCAGGGCTGGGTGGATCCCGCGCGCGTGGGCGCCTTCGGCGGCTCGACCGGCGGATTCCACACCACCGCTGCGGTCGCCAAGGACCCGGATCGCTTCCGCGCGGGCGTCGTCTTGTACGGCTCGACCGACCTGGTCACCCTGTCGACCTACGGCGGCATGGAGGGCTGGAACCGTTTTCTGATCGGACGCACTCCGATGGAGAACCCGCGCGGCTACCACGAGCGCTCCATCGTCCACCGCGCCGACGAGATCGATGTCCCGCTCCTCTTTTTGTACGCGCAGGGGGACGGGGCGGCGCGCTTCCAGCAGATCGAACAGTACGGCGTCCAGGCCGAGATCCACGGCAACTGGTACGACTGGGTCGTGTACGGCGGGGAACCGCACGGCTGGTATCACTGGACCCCTTCGAGCGTGGAGCGGTCGCTCCGGATCGTGAGCGCGACGTTCGACGCCTTCGTCCTGGACGGCGAGCACGACGTCCGCGCGATGGCCCGCAGCCAGCGCGAGGGCGTCCGCATCCGGCGCAACCCGACCATCGAACTCTGGAACTCGCTCGTGCACGGCCGGCCCCCGGGAGGCGGCTGACCTCGGGAGCGTTTCCGGGCGGCGAAAGCCTCGGGCCGCTCCGCTTGATCCCCGCGCGCTCCGGGCGTATTGTGGGCGTTGCTCCCCGATGGGAGACGGAGACATGGTTCCCGTTCCGGGCTCGCGGCAGCTTCCTCCCATCCCTGCGCCAGGAGGCCAGATGTATCGAAGGTCGAATTCCACGAATGCAGACGCTGCCGGCGCTCGACCGAGGAGGTCGGCCTCGGCGGTTGCCGCCGTGATCGCGCTGGCCGCGACGTTCGGGTTCGCGGCGCCCGCAACGCTCGCGGCGCAGGAGAACGGCCAGGTCGTCGGCCAAGTCGTGGATCAAGCCACCGGTCGCCCCTTGGTTCAGGTGCAGGTCTACCTGGCGGGCACCGGACTGGGCACCCTGACGCGCGCCGACGGCCGTTTCCTGATCCTGAACGTGCCTCCGGGCACTTACGCGCTGACGGCGGAACGCATCGGCATGCGCACGGCCACGGCGCAGATCGCGGTCCAGGGGGGGCAGTCCACCACGGCCGACCTCGGGCTGGAGGAGGAGGCGCTCGGGCTGGACGAGATCGTGGTGACCGGCACCGCCGGCCAGGCGCGCCGCCGCGAGGTCGGCACTTCCATCGCCCAGGTGGACGTCTCCACCCTGGCCGATCCGGTGCCCGCGGTCGACCAACTGCTCTCCGCGCGCGCTCCGGGCGTGGTCGCCGTGCGCAGTTCCGGCATGTCCGGCTCCGGTTCCCAGATCCGCCTGCGCGGCAACGTGAGCGTGGCCATGTCCAACCAACCCCTCGTCTACGTGGACGGGGTGCGCATACGCAGCGAAGGCCTCGCGCTGAACCACGCGGTCGGCCAGCACGTCGCCTTCGGGCCCAAGGACGTCATGGGTCCCCTCAACGACATCAACCCGAGCGACATCGAGCGCGTCGAGATCGTCAAAGGTCCGGCCGCCACCGCTCTCTACGGAACCGAGGCCGCCGGAGGCGTCATCCAGATCTTCACCAAGCGCGGCTCCGGGGGAGCCGCCCAGTGGTCCGCGCAGCTCGACCAAGGCGTCAACTGGGTGCAGGAGTTCGGTCCGCCCAACGCCCCCTACATGCGTCTCGATCCCTGGCTCCGCAACGCGCACCAACAGCGCTATTCCCTTTCGGTCCGGGGCGGAACCGAGGCCGTCTCCTACTACGTCTCGGGAAGCTTGGACAACAACCAGGGCATCCTCCCCAACGACCGCGACGAGAAGTACCTGGGCCGCGTCAATCTGGGCTTCCAGCCCCGCAGCGACCTGGACGTCCAGGTCAACACCTCGATCACGCGCCAGCACGTGGAGAACTCGCCCAGCGGATCGAGTCCGTACAGCATCTCGCACAACGGCTACAAGCGTTCCCCCGCCATCGGCCGCCACGCCACCTACGTGGGCTCCTTCGAGGAGGAGGTCATCTCGCGCCTCCTCGACTACGAGATCGACACCGACGTGGACCGCGTCGTGGCGGGCATCACCACCACCTACACGCCGATGCCGCGCTTCACCAACCGGCTCACGCTGGGGCTCGACCGCCTCGCGAGCGACATGCGCAACGTCCGGCCCTTCGGCTACGTCAACGATCCCCGCGGCTCGGTCTCCGACCGCACCTGGACCGCCGAGCAGCTCACCGCCGACTACGTGGGCAGCTTCGACCTCCGCTTCACCGAGACCTTCCGCACCGCTTTCTCCTGGGGCGGCCAATCGGTCGTCTCCCGCGACACGGACCTGGGCGCCAGCACCCGCGGGCTCCCGGGACCCGGCGAGCACACGGTCACCAGCGGCGCCGCCTACCAAGCCCGGGAGGCGCGCTCGCGCGTCGTCAACGCGGGCATCTTCGGTCAGACGCTGCTCGACTTCAGCGACCGCTACTTCCTGACCCTGGCGCTGCGCATCGACGGCAACAGCGCCTTCGGCGAGGACTTCGGCCTCCAGCCCTATCCGCGCGCCACTTTCTCGTGGGTGATGTCGGACGAGGGATTCTGGCCGCAGGACCTGGGAGAGATGAAGGTCCGCGTCGCCTGGGGGCACGCGGGGCGGGCGCCGGGCGCCTTCGACGCGGTCCGGACCTGGGAGCCGATTCCCTGGCTCGACCGAACTTCGTTCAACCCGCTCAACTTGGGCAACCCCAACCTGGGGCCCGAACGCACCGTCGAGCTGGAGGCCGGCGTCGACGGTTCCTTCTTCGACGAACGTCTCAGGGTCGGCCTGACCTACTACGATCAGGAGACGCGCGACGCGCTCATTCCGGTGCAGCTGACCCCGAGTCTCGGGTTCATCGGCTCGCAGTTGCAGAACGTGGGCGTACTCGCCAACAAGGGCTTGGAACTGGACGTGAACGGCACCCTGGTTCAGAGCCGCGCGCTCAGCTGGGACATGGGGCTCACGGTCTACACGAACCGTAGCGAAGCCGTCGATCTGGGAGGCAACGCCGGATTCCGGGTCAGCGGCAACGGCTGGCTGGAAGAAGGGCATCCGGTTCCCGCAGTCCGCTACGACCGACTCACGAACCCCGACGCGGTCGCCGAGCCGGACGTCGACCGCAACCACATCTGGGGGCCGAACCAGCCGACGCTGACGGTCACGCCGAGCACTTCGCTCACCCTGGGCAACGGCGTTTCGCTGTCCGCGCGCGGCGAGTACATGGGCGGGCACTACATCTACGACCGCCAGAGCTCCAGCTCGGCGAACCGAGGGCAGGTGAGTCCGCTGTGCGACGCGGCCGTGCCGCGACTGCTGGCCGGCGAGCGCAGCCGGATGACGGCCTTCGACATCTACGCCTGCAGCGGCGACTTCACGCCGCGCCTAGTCTACCCGAACGACTTCTTCCGCGTGCGCGACGTGACCGTGCAGGCGCCGTTGCCCTTCCGGGTTCCGGGCGCCAGCAACGCCACGCTGACGCTTTCGGTGCAGAACTTCTGGACATGGAAGAACGAAGACTTCCTGGCCATGGACCCGGAAATGGCCGGCAACGAGGGAATGAACTCCGGGATCACGCGCGAGATCTGGGAGCATCCGCCGCCGCCGGCGAGCTTCATCGCTTCTCTCAGGATGGCCTTCTGATGCGGCGGGCGAAGGGGAGGAAACCCATGGAAAGAACGCTGGGGAAGGAGTCGCCGAACGCGCGCGGCCACAGGCGGGGGGGCGGGACCAGCCGCCGCGCCTTGGCGGTGGCGGTCGCCGCCCTCGCCGCGGCCGGTTGCGATCTGGAGGTGACCAACCCGGGCCCCGTCCAGGACGAGTTCCTCAACGACGAGCGGGCGTTCCCGGCCGTGTTGCAGGGCGTCCGGCGCGCCAGCGCCCTGATGTACACGCGGCTGGCCTACGATGCGGGGATGATGAGCTTCGAAGGCACGCCCGGAGGGCTCTTCGACGCCGAGTTCGTCAACGGCACGCTCACGTCCGAGAACGTCGACGACCACTGGAACCGAGCCCAGCAGGCGCGCTGGATGGCGGAGGACGGCGTGCGCCGGTTGCGCCAAGCGCTGGGCGGCGAGTTCGGTTCCAACGAGACCGCCGGCGGGCTTCTGGTCTTGGCCGGCTACAACAACCGCACCATGGGCCATCACATGTGCGGCGCCGTCATCGACGGCGGCGCGGCGCAGCCCCACACCGAGTTCCTCGCCCGCGCCGAAGAGTTCTTCACCGAGGCGATATCGGTCGGAAGCGCCGTCGAGGCCTCCGACATCGAGGCGGCCGCCCGGGCGGGCCGCGCCGACGTGCGCATGTGGCTCGGGGACTGGGCCGGGGCCCGCGCCGACGCCAGCGGCATCCCGGAGGACTTCGTCTTCCAGCTGCACCACTACGATCTGGACGATTTCCCGGACCCCAACGAGGTGTATTTCCGGTCGGCGTCCGAGCCGTGGCGGGAGTACACGGTCTGGGGCACCTTCGCAGAAGGCTACTACGCGGCGACCGGCGACCCGCGCATGGCGTGGCGGGAGAACCCGGACGCCCCCATCACCATGGTGTACAATCTGCCGTTCTACGTGCAGCTCAAGTTCACCGACAAGACGTCGCCGCACACCCTGTCCTCGGGGCGGGAGATGATCCTGATCCGGGCGGAGGACGTCCTGGTGAACGAGCCCGGGAACTTCCAGGGGGCGATGGAGTTGATCAACCGGGTGCGGACCGGCGTCGTGAGCGACGACACCGGCGAGCCGCTGGCGCCCGCGACGGCATCCGACTTGGACGAGGCGTGGACCGCGCTCAAGCAGGAGCGGCGCATCGAGCTCTGGTTCGACGCCCGCCGTTTCGCGGACTTGCGCCGCTGGGACGACGTCGCGCGGCCCGGAGCCACGCCGATGGAAGACATGTCGGGCCGCAGCCGCTGCTTCCCGATCGGCATGACCGAGGAGGACACCAACCCCAACATCGGGTAGGCCGGTCCGCGCCGCGGTCGGAGAAAACGGTGCGGGAGAGCCCGCAGGGGAGGGCGTTCGTGGGGAAAAATGCGGCCGATGTCGGCCAGGGCGTCATCTTCGACTGGAACCAGTTGCACAAGCGGGCCCCCCTCGCGCCCGGCCGCTTCGACTTGGTCGACGAAACCCTGAGGGACGGTCTTCAGTCCCCCTCGGTCACCGATCCCACCATCGAGCAGAAGATCGAGCTCGTCCACCTCATGGAGGACCTGGGCATCCGGATCGCGGACGTCGGGCTTCCCGGGGCGGGCCGACGCGCGCGCGAAGACGTGCGGGCCCTGGTGGAGGAGATTCGCGACAGCCGCATGAAGCTCAAGCCCACCTGCGCGGCCCGGACGATGGTGCGCGACGTGAAGCCGGTCGCCGACATCGCCCAGCGGACCGGTGTGCCGCTGGAGGTCTACGCCTTCATCGGCTCGAGCCCCATCCGCCTCTACGTCGAATCCTGGAGCGTCGACACGCTTCTGCGCCGCATCGACGAGACCGTGACCTTCGCGTTGCGCGAGGGCCTCGAAGTGTGCCTGGTCACCGAGGACACCACGCGTTCGCGGCCGGACGTGCTGGATCCCCTCTTCCGCGCCGCCGTGCGCCTGGGAGTGCGTCGACTCTGCTTGTGCGACACGGTGGGGCACGCCACTCCGGACGGCATCAAGAACCTCTTCGCCTGGACCCGCTCGCTGATCCGCGGCATGGGCGAGCCGGTCGAGCTGGACTGGCACGGCCACAACGACCGCGGCTTGGGGGTCACCAACGCCATTCTGGCCATCGAGTACGGCGCCACTCGCGCGCACGGGACGGGGTTGGGCGTGGGCGAGCGGGTCGGGAACGCCTCCATCGACCAGATGCTCCTCAACCTCAAGTTGCTGGGCGAGTGGGACCACGACCTGTCCGAGCTCGGCCGATACTGCCAAGCGGTGTCCCGCTATTGCCGGGTGGACATCCATCCCAGCTATCCCATGGCCGGGCGCGACGCCTTCCGCACCGGCACCGGGGTGCACGCGGCGGCCATCGTCAAGGCGCTGGAACGGGGGGACCGCCGACTGGCCGACCGGGTGTATTCGGGCGTGCCCGCCAACTGGTTCGGCCGGGAGCAGGAGATCGAGATCGGCCACATGAGCGGGCTGTCCAACGTCGGCTACTGGCTGGCCTCGCGCCGCATTCCCGCCGACGACGAATTGTGCTCCGCCGTTCTGGCCCGCGCCAAGTCGTCCAACCGCATCCTCACCGACGAAGAGGTGATGGAGGTCGTGCGCGCGCACCGCGGCGGTCGCCCCGCGGAGGAGAGATCGACCGCGGAGGGATGAAGGATCGCTCGGGCCGCTTCGGGGCTGCGCATCGCCCGGAGAAGCCCGAACGGTCTATCCGCCCAGCGGCAACGTCCACCCCAGCATGAACTCGGTGATCGGTCCCCCTCCGCCGGTTCCGGCCGGCTCTCCCTCGATCCACAGAAGCACCCCGGCGCCGAGCGCGGCCCCCGCGCCCACCGCCAGCCACGTGCGGCCTCGGTTCAATTCCCTTCGGGAAACGGCCTGGATGTCGGACACCTCGACCGAGAGCGGATCCGTCGCCGCCGACCCCAACTCCGGGAGCAGGTTCAACCGCTCGCCGTCGAGGTCGACGACCGTGCCTTCGAACTGCGTTCTCCGCTCCAGACGCGCGGGAAGCCGGCCCGCCGCCCGCTCGAACACCCGGATCCGCACGGATTCCCCCGGCGCCACGTCCTCCACGCCGACGCCGGTGTAGGTGAAGCAGGCGCCCACGAGCGGGAGCGCGAGGAGCGCGGGCAGGCGCCGCATGGGGACGCGACGAGGGGTTCGGGCCGGATCGTGCGGGTTCATGGCGACGCTTGGGCGAGGTCGTGACGGGACGATGACGGGTCCGCCCCGATATTGTAATGCCGTTCGTCCCGCCGCGCGGCGAGATGTTGCGCGAAAACGGCGGCGGATCCCGAGCGGGCACCGCTTCGCCCGAGGGGATTGCCCCGGAAAAGAGGTCGATCGGACGACCGGCACGATTTCGAGGGGCGCGGGGGCGGACGCGAGTTCGTCGCCGTGCGGCACTCCGCCCGACTCGGGCGGGCGGGCGGGCGCGACCGGCCCTTTCTCGTTAGCGTTAGCGTCCCTTCCGGCGCGCCGCCGCGCCCGCCGTCCATGCGGACGGCGGAAGAGAGAAGCCGGAGGGACCGAAACGGGAGGGGTACCATGGCCGAGGTGTCGCGACGCGCGTTCGTGGGCGCCAGCGCGGCCGGAATGGCCGGGGCTTGGCTGGCGGGGTGCGACCCGAGCGCTTCTCTCAAGACGGCCGAGCACGCGCCTCGGGCGCCAAGGGACGACGCTCCCATGGTCCGGCCGGACGGGGTCGACGACCTCGCATGGGCCCAGGTCCGAGCCGCCTTCGTTCTCGATACGGGCACCGTCTACATGAACAACGCCGGCCTGGGCATGCCTCCCGGGCGGGTCGCCCGCGCGGTCGCGGACGGATATCTGGCGGTCTCGCGCGAGCCCCGGCGGGCCACGGACGAACTCCGCGGCCTCGTCGCCCGCCGGGTCCGTCCCGGCTTGGCCGCTTTCCTGGGAGCCGACCCCGGCGAGCTCTCCCTGACCCGCAACGCCACCGAGGCGCTGCACCTCGGCGCCGCGGGCTTCGACCTCGGTCCGGGCGACGAAGTCGTCTTCACCACCCAGGAGCACCCGGCCGGTCGCCGCCCGTGGCAGCTGCGCGCGGCCCGGGACGGCATCGCGATTCGGGAGGTGTTCGTTCCCAGTCCCCTGCCCGGCGCGGACGAGGTCGTCGAGGCCTTCGAGGCCGCGCTCACCCCCAGCACCCGGGTGCTCGCCTTCTGCCACGTCACTCGGGGCGGCCACCTCTATCCGGTCCGCCGACTGGCGGCCCTCGCGCGCGAACGGGGCATGCTCACCCACGTGGACGGCGCGCAGGCGGTGGGCATGTTCCCGGTCGACCTCCACGACTTGGGGTGCGACACCTATTCGGCCAGCCTGCACAAGTGGTTTCTGGGTCCCGCGGGAACCGGATTTCTGTACGTGAGCGCGGCCGCGCGCGAGAACGTCCGTTCCGTCTTCGCCCACGACGCCACCCTCGAAAATCCCGCCTTCGAGCCTCCCGGCACGAACGACCTGCCGGTCCGCGCCGCTCTGGACGCCGCCCTCGCGTTCGTGGAGCAGGTGGGCATCGACCGCATCGAGGCCCGCACGCGCTTCCTCTCCGATTACCTGAAGCGACGGCTCGCCGAAATGCCCGGCGCGCGCCTTCTCAGCGGCGCGATCCCCGGCACCAGCTGTCCCGCATCGACCATCTTCGAGATCGAGGGCGTCGACGCCGTCGCCTCCGTGCCGGTCGTCGCCGAGCGCGCTTCCATCCACATCGACGAGCATCGTCGCGACGGCCACGACGCCCTGCGCGTTTCCACGCACATGTACAACACGACGGCGGAAATCGACCGCCTTCTCGAAGCGCTCGCGGCTCTGCGCCCGACTTGACTTAGGCCGGAGCGGCCTTCCGCCCGCGACGTCCTCCTCCCGCGACCGTGATCTCCACCGCCAACCTCGCCAAGTTCTTCGGCGACCGGACCCTGTTCCGCGACGTCTCCCTCCGCCTCCAGCCCGGCGAGCGCTACGGGCTCGTGGGCGCCAACGGCTCGGGGAAGACCACCCTCCTGAACATTCTGGGCGGCGACGTGGAGCCCAGCGAAGGTTCGGTCTCCATCCCGCGCGGCCTCCGCTTGGGGGCGCTCCGCCAGGATCGGTCCGCGCTCGAGGAGGAAGCGATCCTCCGGGTCGTCCTGCGCGGGAATCCGGCGCTCTGGGAAGCGCTGGCGGCCCGGGAAAAGCTGCTCGCGCACGTGGAGGCGGGCGGCGAGTTCGACGCCGACCGCTTCGCGCGGCTCGAAGAGGTCGTCGAACGCCACGACGGCTACACCGCCGAGGCCAGGGCCGCGGCCATCCTCGAAGGACTGGGCCTTCCCGCCTCCCTGCACCGCGATCCTCCCTCGGCCCTGTCGGGAGGATTCAGGCTCCGCGTGCTTCTCGCCCAAGTGCTCGCCGGGGCTCCCGACGCGCTCCTCCTCGACGAGCCCACCAATCACCTGGACATCCTCTCGATCCGCTGGCTCGAGAAGTTCATGCGCGACTTCAAGGGCCCGGTGGTGGTCATCTCCCACGACCATCGCTTCCTCGACAACGTGGCCACCCACATCCTGGACGTCGACTACGAAACCGTCCTCGCCTATCCGGGGAACTACAGCGCCTTCCGGGAAAGCAAGCGGACCGAACGCGAACGCCGCGAGAAGGAGATCGCCAGCCGCGAGAAGGAGATCGCGCACCACCGGACGTTCGTGGACCGCTTTCGCGCCAAGGCCAGCAAGGCCCGCCAAGCGCAGAGCAAGCTGAGGCTCATCGAGAAGCAGGCGGCCTCGCTCGCTCCCCTCCCCGGCAGCTCGCGCCGCTATCCGTCCTTCCGTTTCGAGCCCGCGCGCGCCAGCGGCCGCGAAGTCCTCGAGGTCGAGGGTGTGCGCAAGTCCTTCGGGAACGACGAAGTTCTTCACGGAGTCGACTTCTCCGTCCGTCGTGGCGACAGGCTCGCCATCCTCGGCCCCAACGGCGTCGGCAAGTCCACCCTGCTTCGGATCGCGCTCGGCGACGTGCCCGCCGACGCCGGTTCCGTCCACTGGGGATACGAGACCCGTATCGGCTACTTCGCCCAGGACCACGAGCGACAGCTCGACGAGCCCGGGCGCACCGCCCAGGACTGGATCTGGGACGCCTGCCCGGACCGGGACGTCGGCTACGTGCGCGCCCAGCTGGGCCGGGTGCTCTTCGGCGGAGGCGACGCCGCCAAACCTCTCTCGGCGCTTTCGGGCGGGGAAGCCGCCCGGCTGGTGTTCTGCCGCCTGGCCATCCGGAACCCCAACGTGCTGGTCCTGGACGAGCCCACCAACCACCTGGACCTGGAGTCCATCGAAGCGTTGGCGGAAGCGCTGAGCCGCTTCCCGGGCACTCTGGTCTTCGTCTCCCACGACCGATGGTTCGTCGGTCGACTCGCCACCCGCATTCTGGAGATCGCGCCGGAGGGCGTGCGCGACTATCCCGGCACCTACGGCGAGTACGTCCGGGCCGGCGGCGACGATCGCCTGGATGTCGACGCGGCGGCGCCGAAGGCGCGCCGGGAGAAGCGAGGGGACCGGGAAGCGCCCGTGCCGTCCCGCTGGAGGAAGCCCGGGGGCGGGACCCGCGCGCCCGATTCCGCCAAGGAAGCCCTGCGCGACCGTGCCCTCGCCCGGATCGAGGGGATCGAAGCCCGGCTCGCCGAAATCGACGGAACCTTCGCCGACGCCGCTTTCTACCGGGACTCCGCCCCCGAGGCCGTCCGGAAACTCCAGGCCGAACGGAAACGGCTGGCGCGGGAGTCCGAGCGTCTGACGGAGGAGTGGGTGGCGCTCGAGGAGGACCTGGAAGCGCGGTGAAACGGGTGCCCGCACGCATGCGCTGTCGGGTTCCCGGGGGATCCGTCTCGTCGGCGGGGCGTCGACGAGACCTGCCGGATCCCGTGTCGCCTCTCGCGGTCCGAATGCGGCGAAAGGGGAGAGAATCTCCCTTATCGAACAGTGGCCCGCGGTGGGGTGCGGTAGGGTGCCGCGTCCTCCGCAGGACGGCTTTCGTACGGTCGGCTGCTCGTTGCGCTACCGGCGGATCCCTTCGACGAAAAGGGGGTAGCTCCCCTTTGAATGGGGTGCTGGGTCCTCTATTCGACCGGACGGCAATCGCCGACCTTTGATGCGTGAATCGGTCGCATCCGCGCTTTGCGGTCGGCAACCCTTCGGATAAGAAGACTCCAATGACGAAGGTGCTTTCTTTCTTGGCTTTGGCCGCGTTCTTCGCGGCGGGCGGCATCGCCGCTCTCGAGCTCTCCTACGCGGAATGCTTGTAGTGCCGAGCGGCATGGCGGAGGCCTTCCTGGTGGTCGCGATGCAGCAGGTGGCCCTGACCGGGGTGGTGCGCGACAGCACGGACTTGGAGCCGGTCGCTTACGCGCACGTGGCGG
This sequence comes from Longimicrobiales bacterium, assembly GCA_965115885.1. GTDB lineage: Bacteria > Gemmatimonadota > Gemmatimonadetes > Longimicrobiales > Gaopeijiaceae > BD2-11. The sequence goes on along the minus strand of OZ220479.1, from coordinate 2,981,716 downwards.
TGGAGGTCGCCGGGATTCGGTTGTACGAGACGGTGACGGACAGATACGGCGCGTTCGCGTTGGCGGATCTCGATGTCGGCGCGGACCCGCCGACCGTCACCGTGGACGCCTTCGGCTACGCGCACTGGAGCCGGGAGGTGGCCGGGTTCCCGGACGGCGACCTCACGGTTCTGGTTCGGCGCCAGCCGATCGCGCTGGAAGGGATTCGCGTGGACGCCCGGCGGCCCGCGGATCCGCTGTCGTCCGACCCGGGCGCCTTCGTGGTCGACCGCGAACTCGTGCAGTCGCAACCCGTGGTCCTGGAGGCGGACGTGCTGCGTGCCACCGCTCTTTCGCCGGCGGCCTCGCCGGTGTCCGATTGGGTGGCGGCGCCGTTCGTGCGCGGCGGGGCGAGCGAGGGCACGCCGATCTTCCTGGACGGGGTGCGGATTTTCAATCCCTTCCACGTCGGGGGGGTCGTGTCGTCCCTCAACGCCGAGACGATCAGCCACGCGACGCTCATGACCGGGTCGTCGAGCGAAGCTCTGGCGGTGGGGTCGCTCTCGGGCGCCATCGACATCGTCACCCGGGACGGAGCGCGGGACCGGTTCCGTTCGAGCGGTTCGGTCGGGATCGCTTCGATGCGCTTGACCGCCGAAGGGCCGGTGGGCGCGTCCGCGTCGTACCTCGTGGACGCGAGACGCTCCTACATCGACCTGTTGACGGCAGGGTTGAACGCGATCTCGGACGACTTTCTCAAGGTGCCGTACCATTTCGGCGACCTTCACGGGAAGTTCACGAAGGATCTCGGGGGCGTGCGCCGGTTTTCGCTGACGGGCTACTGGAACGACGAGGCCCTGGACTCGAGGCCGGAGGACGTGCCCCAAGGCGACGCCGCGCTGGACCGGGCCTCGAGGGCGGCGTGGGGAAACTTGGCCTTGGCCGCGCACTACAGGGATCGCCTCGGCTCGGCCACGCTCGTGGACGCGAGCGTCGGCCACAGCCGCTTCCGGGGCGACTACATGGTGTTCTGGGGCCAGACTCCGGACGCGGACACGGCGTCCAGCGTCGAGGGAAGGATGGGGGAGTACCGCGCGGAGATCCGGTTCAAACGGCAGTCCGGCGGCCTGACTCTCGACGGAGGAGTGCAGGCGACGCGGTTCGAGGCGGCGCACTCCGCGATCGGCGACGATCCCATCGGCTCGGGCGTCGTGGTCGGGAAAGCGTGGAACGGCAACGACCCCTACGGCCTCTTCCAGGCGTTCGACATCTCGCCTGCGGCCAACAGGGTCGCGGCGTACGGCAGCGCCAAGGCCGCAGTGTGGAACGGGCTGGCGGTCGAGGCGGGCGTGCGCGCCGACCATTGGTTTGGCGTCGGGGGAGCGCTGTCCCCCTTCGCCGAGGTCTCGCGCCAGGGGACGGGGTGGAAGGCTTGGCTCTCCGCGGGCAGGACGCACCAAGAGCTCTCCTCGATTCGCAGCGAAGAGCCGGTGGCGGCGAGCTTTCTGGCCTTCGACCTGCTCGCCCCGGTCCAGCGGGCGCCGTTGCTACGGAACTCGGAGGTGTCCGTCGGCTGGGAAGGCGGTGCGCACGGCGTGCGCGTACGCGTCGAGGCCTACGCCCGGCGGATGGACAACCTCCGTCTCCCCGTTCTGAACAACAATCCCATCGAGTCGTTCATGCTGGTCGAACCCTCCAAGCGAAAGGTCGCGCACGGCGTGGCGCGGGGTCTGGAATCCAGCTGGAGTTGGTCCTCGGTCGAAGGCGGGGCGGTCCTGGTCGGCAGTTACCGGTGGGCCAGCGCGACCCGCACCTCGGACGGCCGCACCTATGTGCCCAGGTTCCACAGGGACCACGAGGGAGAGCTGAGCGCGAGCCTGCGACGCGGCGAATCGACTTGGTCGATCCGCTTTTCCGCCCGGAGCGGCCAACCGACGACGCGCATCGTGGCGTTTCTTCCCTTCGTCGCCTACATGTCTCCCGACGCGAGGGTGGGCGGCCTCTACGACGATGTCCTGAACTTCGCCGGAGAATACAACTCCGCGACATTGCCGCCCTACGTCCGCATCGACGTGGGCTGGCGGGGCACCAGAGAGGTGGACTGGTTCGGCGGAGGAACGCTGACGCCCTACGCCTCGATCGCCAACCTCTTCAGCCTTCCGAACATCGTCGGCGTCGCACCGGAGGCACGCAGCGACGGGCTGACCGAACGCGTGTACGCGCCCCAGCTTCCGATGGTTCCGTTTCTGGGACTCGAGTTTCGGTTCTAACGAGGCCGACGAACGCGCATTCGGCCAAGGGGACAAGGAGGAGGTCGCGCCATGAAGCGTTCGAGCGAGTCGGTGTCCGTTCCCGGATCCAGACTGCGCGAAACCGGTCCGTCTCGCCGCCTCGCCGCACTGGCACTAGCGGTGTGCGGCGTCATGGCCGTAGCCTGCGACTACACGCGTCCGACGGAGGTGTTCGTCCCCGACGAGGACGTCGTCGCGATCGCTTCCGTGATCGCCGCGGGCTTCGACAGAGCCACGTTGCTGGCCACCTACGTGCACCGCGACTCGACCTCTCCTCCGCCGGACGTCGACGCCCGGATCTCCGGCCCGGGCTGGACGGCCGCCTTCGCTCCCCCGAATCCGAACGTGCCCGCATCGAAGGCGCTCTTGGCGTGCAACGTGATCCAGGAGGCGGTGACCTGGAAGGGGTCCGCGGTCTGTTTGCGCGCCCGGTTTCCCGAGCCCATCGAGGTGGGCGTCCGGTACGCTCTGTCGGGCGCCACGGAGCTCGGCGCCTTCTCGGGCGAGACCGTCGTCCCGCCCGCTCCCGTGCTCGTCGAGCCTGCGGAAGCGTTCGTGGCCACGCCCGCTTCCGACACGTTCGGCATCGACTTGCGGTACGACGTGCCCGCCGGAGTGGGGTTCGTCGTGGCGGAGGCCGCCAACGTCGTGCAGGTCGTCGTCGACAGCGCGGGCGAGGCGAGGGAAGAACCCCAATTTATCAAGTTCATCCTTCCCCGGGAGCTGAATCCGGCGGCGGACAGCGCCCACGTCACGGTGTGGGGCTACGCTTGGCGTCCTCCGGAATTCCGCTTCGCCCTTCATCTGGTGGGCTTCGAGGAGAACTTCAGCCGCTTCGCCGGGCTTCGCTACGACCGTCTGGTGATCCGGCCCTGGCCCAGCTTCGGGCTCAGCGGCGACGAGGGCGTCTACGGGTACTTCGGAGCCGCGTCGCGTTCGAACCCCGTCCATGTAATTGTGAGGCCAAAATGAAGAGCATTCGATTCCCGCTTCGACCCGGTCCGATTCTTGGGAGCGTGGCGGCTTCGCTGATCCTCTCGGTGGGCGCCTGCGGCGGTCTGCGGGAAAACGAGACGGCGCACCCCTTGCCGGGCCGCCTTCCCGGAAGCGAGTCGGCCACGCCGATTACGCGCGACAGCGTTCCGTCGGGTCTTTCGCCCGGCAAACTCGCGGAGTGAAGATCCGTGCGAGACGATCTTTTCGATGCCGGCCTCGTCGTCGGGATCGGAAATCCCGGGATGGACTACGCCGAAGGCGCGGGCCCCTTCGATCCTGCCGTTTTCGGAAGCGTGGTCGACGTAGCGGTCGATGCCGAGGAGGGGTTCGTCCACGTTCTCGACGAACACGCCCAGGAAGTGCGTGTGTTCGATCTGCTCGGACGCTTCGTCCACAAGTTCGGCGGGTACGGCGATGTTCGCTTGGAGCCGCGAGGAGCTGATCGGCCGGAACGTGGATCTGCTGGTGGCGGATCGGTACCGTCGGCAGTATGCGGATTTGCGCGCAGAGTACGTGCGACGCCCCCGCGCCTTGCCGACGGGAGACGGCGGGTTGCTTTACGGACGGCGAAGGGACGGCAGCGAGTTTCCGGTGGAAATCGGCCTCAGCCCCTGGCGATCCGTCGACGTGGGGCCGATGGTGCCGATCGATGGCGTAGCTTGGCCGGGGCGAGGATGCAGGCGGTGGAAGCCGAGCGAGCCCGCATGGCCGGCGAGATCCACGACGACATCGTCCAGCGCATGGTGTCCATCAAGCACCGCCTCATGCTTCTGCAACGCGCGGACGTTCTCGGCGCGGAGGAGGGCGAAGGCCGGCGAGGATCGAGTTCGGCCATCGACGACTTGAGCGCGGCCATCGACGAGGCGATCGCGTCTGTGGAACGCATCTGCCACGGTTTGGCGCCGCTCGAGCTCGAGCAATTCGGGCTGACCTTCGCACTGAGGGTCCTGTTCCGCGAGTGGCGCGAAGCCGGGTTCGCAGTTCGCGGCCGACTCATCAACGTCGGGCGCGAGCTGGACTCGGAGAAAGCGCTGACGCTGTTTCGGATCGTCCAGGAATCCCTGTCCAACGCGTGCGAGCACTCGGGAACCGAGGAAGCGTACGTGAACATGACCGCAGAATCCGGCTGGCTCGGCGTCGAAATCGAGGATGCCGGCGCCGGGTTCGATCCCGATGCCGTCATCGCTTCGGGCGAGGGTTTCGGGTTGCTCGGGATCCGCGAGCGGGCCTCCATGGTCGGCGGGGTCGCGCACGTGCGGAGCGCGCGAGGCGCAGGCCCCAGGGTTCGGGTCAGAATACCGGTTTCCGAGGGGATCTCCCGCTGGGAGGACCCGTGAGCGGAAACACGAAGGTACTCATCGCCGACGACCACGAGATAATGCGGGCGGGCTTCAGGACGATCATCGAGCGCACCGGACGCATGGATGTGGTCGGCGAGGGCGGCCGACGGGAAGGAGGCGGTCCGGCTGGCGGAGCGATTCAACCCCGACGTGATCCTGATGGATGTCGGCATGCCGCACATGGACGGCATCGAGGCGACGCGGCGAATCAGCGCGATGGAGCTCGGCGCGGGGATCCTCGTCCTTACCCGGCACGACCACGAGGAGTATCCCGAACCCATCATGTCCGCTGGCGCGATGGGATTCATCAAGAAAAGCCGCGGGCCGGAAGAGTTGGTTCAGGCCGTGGACTTGGTCGCGGCGGGGCGGACCACGATGCCGCGCAAGGCAACCGAACTCTACATGCGGAAGCGCCGGGAGTTCGACGCCCGGACGGACGCGCCCCTGGCTCGGTTGAGCGACCAGGACCGCAAGATTCTGGAGTTCACGGCGCGGGCCTACACGGCGAAGCAGATCGCCAAGAAGCTGTTGAGGGCACCGAAAACGGTCGAGAACTACCGGACCCGCATCAAGAGGGAACTCGGATTGCGCGACAGACGGGAGTGGGTCGATCTGGCGCTGAAATCCGGTCTGCTGATCCCCGACGAACACGTGGAAGGACGGGACGATTGACCGGCAACGCGTCGTAGCTCGATTCTCCCGCAATCTCCCTCCCCGCAACCGGGAGTCGGCCTCGTCCATGCGTGCGTCCTCCGAGGATCCGCAGGATCCCGCAACCCGCGACCTTGCGGTGGCTTTCCGGCGTCCGGGAACCCAGCGGCCGATCCGTTCCGCCAGTGCGCGGCCCGACGCATCCGCGCGCCCCCCCATCGTCCTTGCGGACTCTGGATTCTCGGCCCGAGAGCGGCGAGTTTGCGCGCCTGTGCCGTCCGCTCCGGCCGGGTTGGACGGAGTGAACGCACGGCCTGTCCGAGAACCCCCCAAACGCCTCGGAAGAACGGAAGCCCGGCACTGGCGAAAATCCCGGGTCCGCTGTAGGCTGTAGGTCGACGCCGTGGGGAGTGACTCCCGACGAGAGGGATCGCGCCCCGGATCGGAGGCGCGGGGTGCGTGAGCCCGGCCGCGCGTGGACAGACGGGACGAGGGACCGTAAAGCATGAAGGCATTCGCGTCGATCGCGGCTGTGACGGGCATCGGATTCGCGGCCTTCGCCGCCAGCGACTCCGCCCCCGGCGTCCGCCAGCTCGATGGTGCCGCTCCGGGGATCGAAGCGGTGCCGGCGGCGGTCGGCATCGGCCGCCTTCCCGCCGCCACCCTCGACGGAGTCGTCCAGCGCTACTGCCAAGTCTGCCACAACGACGCGTTGCTCACCGGGAACCTCTCGCTCGCCGGCTTCGACATCGACGACCTCGGCGCGCGCGCCGAGGTCGTGGAAAAGATGATCCTCAAGCTTCGCGCCGGGATGATGCCTCCGCCGGGGATGCCTCGCCCGTCCGGCGACACTCTGGAAGCGCTGGCGACCACGCTCGAGGACCGCATGGACGCGGCCTTCGCCGCCAATCCCAATCCCGGGACCCGCTCCTTCCAGCGACTGAACCGCGCCGAGTACGAACGGTCCGTCAAGGACTTGCTCGATCTCGACGTCGACGCCGGCGAATACCTCCCGCTCGACACCAAGAGCGCGAACTTCGACAACATCGCCGACGCCCAAATGCTCTCGCCCACCCTGCTGGAGGCCTACCTGAACGCCGCCAGCGGCATCGCCCGCCGGGCCCTCGGCGATCCGGCCGCGACCGCGAGCGAGACCCAGTACCAAGTGTCCCGCTGGGCTTCGCAGACCGAGCGGGCGGAAGGCGCACCCTACGGCACCCGCGGCGGCATCAGCGTCGAGCACGACTTCCCGGCGGACGGAGCGTACGTCTTCCGGGTCTCGTTCCACCACGAAACCACCGGCACCCTGGTCGGCAACGGGCGCAACGCGCTCCACACGAACGAATCCCCGGAGCAGCTCGAGATCTCCATCGACGGCGAGCGGGTGGCGGTCCTCGAACTCGACCGTTGGATGCACGTCTCCGACCCGGACGGCGTCGACATGCGCACCGAACCCGTTTTCGTGCGCTCCGGCGCCCGCCGGGTGACCGCCGCGTTCCTCAAACACGCGGAAGGCCCGGTCCAGGACCTCATCTCTCCGCACGACTGGTCGCTCGCGAGCACCGCCATCGCCGGCACCTACGGAATTCTGGCGCTCCCGCATCTGCGCGACTTGGTGGTCGGCGGGCCTTTCGATCCCACCGGAGTCTCGGAGACCGCCAGCCGCCGGGCGATCTTCACATGTCGGCCGACCGATCCTTCGGAAGAAACCGCCTGCGCCACCGAGATCGTCTCCCGCTTGGGACGCAACGCCTTCCGGAGGCCCCTGAACGACGAGGACGCGACCGCCCTGATGGCGTTCTACCGCGCCGGCGCCGAGGAAGGCGGTTTCGAGGCGGGCATCGGCACCGCGCTGGAAGCCATCCTGGCGAGCCCGCATTTCGTCTTCCGTTTCGAAGAGCCGCCCCCGGGCGCCGATTCCTACGAGGGATACCGGATCCGCGACATCGACCTCGCCGCGCGCCTGTCCTTCTTCCTGTGGGGCGCTCCGCCGGACGAGGAGTTGACGGAGCTGGCGGTCGGCGGTCGGCTCTCCGATCCGGCGGTGCTCGACGCCCAAGTGACGCGCATGCTCGCCGATGCGCGCGCCGAGGCGCTGGGCACGCGTTTCGCGGCTCAGTGGTTGCGGCTCCAGGATCTCGAGAAGATCAATCCGGACGTCCGTCTGCAGCCCGACTTCCATCAGCAGCTGCGCGAGTCGATGCTCCGCGAGACCGAGCTTTTCTTCTACAACTTGGTCCGCGAGGACCGTAGCGTCTTCGATCTGTACAGAGCGGACTACACCTTCGTGGACGAACGGCTGGCGCGGCACTACGGCATCCCGGACGTGGCCGGCGACCACTTCCGGCGCGTGAACTATCCGGACGACCGTCGGCGCGGCCTCTTCGGCCACGGAAGCATCCTCACCCTGACCTCGCACGCCGGCCGCACCTCCCCGGTGTTGCGCGGCAAATGGGTGATGGAAGTGCTGCTCGGCACGCCGCCGCCGCCGCCGCCGCCGGGCATTCCCGACTTGGAGGAGACCGAGGAATCGGAGGGCGGGCGGATGCTCACCACCCGCGAGCGCATGGAGCGCCACAGCGCCAACCCGGTGTGCAACGCCTGCCACCAGTTCATGGACCCCATCGGCTTGTCGCTCGACAACTTCGGAGTCTCCGGAAGGTGGCGCATCCGCGAGAACGGCATGCCCCTCGACACCCGGGGAACGTTCTACGACACGACGCCCGTCTCGACTCCGTCCGAGCTGCGGCAAGCGTTGCTGAAGCGTCCCGAGCCCCTGATCCGCACCTTCGCCGCCAACCTGATGGCGTACGCTCTGGGGCGGCGGGTCGAGTACTACGACCAACCGCGCGTCCGGGCCATCGTCCGCGAGGCCGCACGGGAGGACTACCGCATCTCGGCGTTCATCCGAGGCGTCGTCGAAAGCGACGCCTTCCAGATGAGCGGACCCGAGCCCGCGGTCGCGGAGAGCCCGCAAGGATCCGGATAGCATGGGCTTGGGACGAGTTGGCGTAGTATCGATCCTGCGGCGCTCGCGGGATCTCGATCCCGGCATCCGGCTCTGACGGGTCGGTTGCCGACCGAAACCGACCGACACGCCATTTCCAGCGGAGGCATCGATGCATTTCGTCACCGGAGCGCACATCCCCCGGCGCACGTTCCTGCGCGGCATGGGCGCCACCGTCGCCCTTCCCCTTCTCGACGCCATGATCCCGGCGGGGCGCGCCGGGGCGCGGGCGCTCCGCGCCGCCGATCCCACGAGGCTCGTCGCCATCGAGATCGTCCATGGCTCGGCCGGCGCCAACGAGTGGGGCGCCGCCCAGAACCTCTGGTCCCCCGCCGCCACGGGAAGCGGCTTCGATCTCGGGCCGAGCTCTCTGGCGCCGCTCGAGCGGTACCGCGACTACCTCACCATCTTCAGCAACACCGACGTCGCGAACGCCGAGGCCTACCAACCCAAGGAGATCGGGGGCGACCACTTCCGGTCGAGCGCCGTCTTCCTCACGCAGGCCCACCCCAAACAGACCGAGAGCTCCGACGTCTACGTCGGCACCTCGCTCGACCAGCTGCACGCCCAGCGCTTCGGGCAGGACACGCCGATCCCGTCGATGCAACTCTGCATCGAGAACGTGGACCAAGCCGGCGGGTGCGCATACGGCTACGCCTGCGTCTACACCGACACCATCAGCTGGGCCTCCCCCACCGAGCCGTTGCCGATGATCCGCGATCCGCGCATCGCCTTCGACCAGCTCTTCGGTGCCGGAGGCACTGCGGAGGAGCGCGCCGCGCGCCGCCGCACCAGCCGCAGCATCCTGGACTGGATCGCCCGCGACGTGGTTCGCCTGAAGCGCGAGCTTCGACCCTCGGATCGGTTGCGCATCGACCAGTATCTGGAGAACGTGCGTGAGATCGAGCGACGAATCGAGCGCATCGAGGCGCGCAACTCCAGCGGAGAGCCGCGGGATCTTCCCGAAGCGCCGGCCGGGGTCCCGGACTCCTTCACCGAGCACGTCGAGACCATGTTCGACCTGCAGGCGCTGGCCTTCGCCTCCGACACGACCCGCGTCTTCTCCTTCAAGCTGGGCAGGGACGCGTCTTCCCGGGTCTATCCCGAGAGCGGCACCGACAAGCCCTTCCACCCTGCGTCGCACCACGGAGGGAACCCGGAGGGCGTTCTCGACTTCGCCACCATCAACAAGTACCACGCGAGCATGTTGCCCTACCTGATGGATCGCCTGCGCGAGAACGCGGAGGGCGACGCCCATCTGCTCGACAAGACGATGATCGTCTACGGTTCGCCCATGGCCGACGGCAACCTGCACAACCACCGCAGATGCCCGTTGATCGCCTTGGGCGGGGCCAACGGCGGACTCCGGGGCAACTTGCACCTGAAGGCTCCCGACGGCACGCCCATGGCCAACGTCATGCTGAGTCTGCTGCATGCGTTGGGACACGAGGACATGACCAGCTTCGGCGACAGCACCAGCGCGTTCCCCCTCGGGACGCCGGGCGCCGCCGCCGCGCACGGCGGAACCTGAATGTCCGCGCCCGCGCCGAGCCTTTCGAGGGAGCGGCCGCCTAGGCGCGTCGGAGGCGAACGCATTCCGATGGAGGGAAGACGATGACACTGCTTGCGCGCACGGGCGCCGCTCTGCTGGCTTTCGCGGTCCTGGCCGCCGCGCCGCCGCCGGACTCCCCGGTCGCCGACGCCGCCATGCGCGGCGACTTGGATGCGGTGCGTTCGCTCATCGAACGGGGCGCCGACGTCAACGGCGCCCAAGGCGACGGCATGACCGCCCTGCACTGGGCGGCGGAGAACGCCAGCGCGGCCATCGCCGAAGTGTTGCTCAACGCCGGGGCGAACCCGTCAGCGGTCACCCGCCTGGGCGGCTACACCCCGTTGCACGTGGGCGCCAAGGCCGGGAACGCGGAGGTCGTGCGCGTGTTGCTCCGGGCGGGAGCGAACCCGCGTGCGGCCACCACCACCGGAGGCGCCACCGCGTTGCACTTCGCCGCCGCCGCCGGCAACGGCGAAACCGTACGGGCGCTGATCGGCCACGGCGCCGACCCGAACGCGCGCGGGACCGCGTGGGGCCAGACGCCGCTCATGTTCGCAGCGGCGGCCGACCGTGCCGAAGCCATCCACGCTCTCGTCGACGGGGGCGCCGATCCCGCCGTCGCCGCCCGCGTGATCGACATCGCGGCTCGCGACGAGGAGGATCGGCAGGCGCAGCGCCGCCGCAACGAGCGCGTGGCGACGTTGCAGGCGGTCCAGGGCGGCCGCGGGCGCCCCGCCGCCTCCCGGCAACCCGAGCCCGCTTCGGCGGGCACGCTCCTCAACCCCGACGAGCCGCCGCCGTCGGTGGCGCGCGACCGCGGCCGGGCGGTGCCCCAGCCGCTCTCCCACGCCGACTTGGTCGGTACCTACGGCGGGCTGACTCCGCTGTTGCTGGCCGCGCGCGACGGGCGCGCCGCCGCCGCCCAAGCCCTCCTCGACCGGGGCGCGGACATCGACCAGGTGAGCGCCGGCGACCGCACCAGCCCTCTCCTGATGGCCACCCTGAACGGGCACTTCGACCTCGCCAGGATCCTGTTCGAGCGGGGCGCCGACTTCGCCCTGGCGAGCGACGCGGGCGCCACGCCGCTCTACGGCGTGCTGAACACCCAGTGGATCCCCAAGTCGCGCCACCCCCAACCGACCGACTACGCCCAGCAGGAGACCACTTACCTGCAACTCATGGAGACGTTTCTCGAGGCCGGTGCGGATCCCAACGCGCGGCTTCGCAAGACTCTCTGGTTCACCGAGTTCGGCCGCAGTTTCCTGGCGGTGGACCGCATGGGCGCCACGCCCTTCTGGCGGGCGGCGTTCGCGCTCGACCTGGACGCCATGAAGTTGTTGGTCGCGCACGGGGCGGATCCCCACGTCCCCACCGCGAACGCGCCCCGGCGCTCCCGCCGCGGCGTGCGCGCGGACGCGTCCGGGTTGCCGCCCGTGCCGGTCGGCGGGCCGGGGGCGTGGCCCATCCACGCTGCGTCGGGCATCGGCTACGGAGAGGGTTTCGCGGCCAACGTCCACCGCCACGTTCCGGACGGATGGGTGCCGGCGGTACGCTACTTGGTCGAGGAGCTGGGCGCCGACGTGAACGTCCGGGACTACAACGGTTACGCCGCCGTCCACCACGCGGCCGCCCGGGGCGACAGCGAGCTGATCCTCTACTTGGTCGGCCGAGGCGCCGACGTCGCCGCCGTCAGCCGGCGCGGACAGACCACGGCCGACATGGCCAACGGCCCGGTGCAGCGCATCCTGCCCTTCCCCGGTACGGTCGAACTGCTCGAATCGCTCGGATCCCGCAACAACCACAACTGCGTAGCCTGCTGAACCCCGCCAGCCCGCGGAGGTCTTCGGGAAAAGCAAGGGGCGAAGGAATGACCCGACCACCCACCCGTTTTCCGCGCCGGTGGCGCAATCTCGCCGCCACGCCGTTTCTGCTCGTCTCGCTCGGAGGGTGCTTCTCCTATTCGGCGACGCCCCTTGGAGACGTCGTCCCCGCCCAGCAGGCTCGTCTGACGCTCGACGAGGACGCCTTCGGCCGCGTGATGAACCAAGCCGCGGTCGAGGGGTTCGCGGTCCAGACGATGAACGTGTCCGGAAACCGCATCAGCGGACGCGTGGCGAGCGTCTCCCCGGAGAGCCTCACCATCCAGCTTCGCGGCGCCGGGGCATCGGTGCTGACCGCCCAAGTGGCGACCGGCTCGATCCGGGAAGCCGCGGTCCGGCGGTTCGACCGCACCAACACGATCGTCGCCGTCGCCGCGAGCGCGGGCGCCATGGTGCTCATGATCCAAGGCGGCGTGATCGCGGCGGGCACCCAGAACAACCCGGACGTGGACCCCGAGAACATGACCGGGTTGCGTCTTCTTTCGATCCCGGTGCCTTGAGCCGCGGGACGGGCGAGCCGCGGCGGGCGGAGGTTCCGTCCCGGGTTCCGGGGGACGCGACGTCACGCGCCCCTTGCGCGTCTTCGCCCGGGGGGGCATTGTGCCCGGGTTCCTTTGCGGGAGTCGAGGGAGATCGCGTGCGGTTGCTTGGCGATGCAACCGTGCGCGTTGAGTCGTACAGGGCGGTCGGGAGGGGGATTGCAAACCGGTGGCGCCGAAGCCACCCCTCGAGAAGGAGAGTGTTATGCGAGTCATCAGGCTACTGACCCTTGCCCTGTTGCTGGGGCCCGCGTCGTGGTCGGTCGCGGAAGCGCAAGCGCCCGTGAGCGGCGATGCGGACGCCCAAGCGGTGGACAGGGCCGCCAGATCCCTTGGCGACGCCTTGGGAATCCGCGCCCCGAATGCGGTCCCCATCGTGGGCTCGCTGGTCGGGCAGGTGACCGACGCCGGATCCGGCCGTCCCTTGTCCGCGGCCCAGGTGTTCATCGACGGCACCGGCTTGGGCGCGCTCACCAACGCCTCCGGCCGCTACCTGATCATCAACGTTCCGGCGGGCGCCCACACCCTGCGCGTCGAGTTGATCGGCTACACCGCCGCGTCGCAGGAGGTCTCCGTCGCCGACGATCAGGCGACCACCGTGGACTTCGCGCTGAACGAAGAGGTCATCGACTTCGACGAGATCGTCGTCACCGGGACTGCGGGCCAGGCTCGCCGCCGTGAGGTCGGCAACGCCATCGAACAGGTCAACATCGCCGAGGTCGCCGAGCCCGTGAACGACGTCGGCCAGCTCCTGCAAGCCCGCGTCGCGGGCGCGCGCGTCCAGTTCGGTTCCGGGAACTCCGGCTCCGGCGCGGACATCCGCCTGCGCGGCAACGTCAGCGTCGCGCTCAGCAACCAGCCCCTCATCTACATCGACGGGATGCGCGCCAAGAGCGAGCCGAGCTCGAGCCAGAACGGGGCCGAGGATCCCTACAGCCCGCTCAACGACATCAACCCCGACGACATCGACCGCATTGAGGTCATCAAGGGGCCCGCGGCCACCACCCTGTACGGAACCGAGGCGGCGGCCGGCGTGATCCAGATCTTCACCAAGCAAGGAGGCCAGGGCGCGCCGCAATGGACCGCGGAGGTGCAGCAGGGCTTCTCCTACTTCCGTCCCTTCGGAACGGACGAGGTGCCCTATCTGTGGCTGGACCAAGTCTTCCGGAACGGGCACCGGCAGCGCTACTCCATGCAGGTCCGGGGGGGCACGGGCGACATCGGCTACTTCGTGTCCGCCGCTTGGAACGACAACCTCGGCGCGGTGGAGACCGATGCCGAGAACAAGCTGAATCTGCGGGCCAACACCACCTTCCGGCCCCACGAGGACGTGCTCATCCAGTTCAACAACACGCTGGCGCGCACCAACCTGCAGCAAGCTCAGATGGGCAACTCCGTGACGTCGATCATGATGTCCGCCATCCGCGGCCCAAAGAACTACATGGCCGGCCGCCGCGACCAGGAAACGCTTCGCCTCCTGCTCACCGAGGACTACAAGAACCAGATCACGCGCGCGGTCACCGGCCTGACGGTCAACTACACCCCGGGCTCCGACTTCACGCACAGGCTGACGCTGGGGTACGACTTCTCCCAGGACGACCACTTCAACGATCAGCAGCACTGCTGGCTCTGCCCCATCGGCATCATGAGCGACTTCTCCGACTACATCCAGGGCGGAGAGCAGCGGCGCGGCATGTCTCAGAACACGGTCGTGAGCTTCGACTACATCGGCACCTGGGGGTTCGACTTGGCGGACAACGTCCGCAACACCCTCTCTTTCGGCGCCCAGGGCGTCGAGAACGAGATCGAGAACACCGAGACCGTGGTGCGCCACTACCCGGGTCCGGGCGAATTCACGCTGAGCACCGGCGCCACGCGCCAGAGCGTCAACCAGAACCGGTTGCGCATCGTCAACGGCGGATTCTTCGCCCAGAACCAGTTCGGGATCGACGACAAGTACTTCCTGACCGTCGGCGCCCGCGTGGACGGCAACAGCGCCTTCGGCGAGGAGATCGGTTTCGCGCTCATCGGCGACGACTTCCGCTTCGACGTCTACCCGAAGGTCAGCGGCTCCTACGTGATCTCCGACGAGAGCTTCTGGCCCGAAGGCTTCGGCCAAGTGAAGCTCCGGGGCGCTTACGGCCTGGCGGGGCGCGCCCCCGGCGCCTTCGACAAGGTGCGCACTTGGTCCGCGATCGGGTACGGCACCTCCGGCCAGCAGGCCTATCACCCGTCCCGCCCGGGCAACGACGCGCTGGGCCCCGAACGCACCACCGAGTGGGAGGTCGGGATGGACGGCGCTTGGTTGAACGGCCGCTTCAGCGCCGAACTCACCTACTACAACCAGAACACCTCGGACGCTCTTTTTGATCTCAGCTCGCCCGACAGCGAGGGGAACTGGTCCTCCCAGCTCACCAACGTGGGCCAGCTGGAGAACAAGGGCTACGAGATCATGACCAACACGACGGTGCTGGACACGCGTTCGTTCCGTTGGGACCTCGGCCTCGGATTGGCCACCAACTTCAGCAAAACGATCGACCTCGGAGGCGCGGCCCAATTCAGCGTCGGCGAGTACGGTTGGGTGATCGAGGGCGAGCCGGTGCCCGTGATCTACGCCCAAAAGGTCCAGAACCCGAACGATCTGGCCGATCCCGTCTTCTCCGACGGGCGCGACATCTACGGTCCCGCCAACCCGCCCTACATGTGGACGGGGAGCACGTCCTTCGACCTGCCCGGCGGGCTCACTCTCTCCGCACGCGGCGAGTACATCCACGGCGGCTGGATCTCCAACTACTTCGAGGCCGGCGCGACCGGACGCACCATCGCGCATCCCAAGTGCTACGACGCCTACCGCAAGGTGGACCCCAACTGGACCCAAGGCGAGCTCGGATCGAATCCCGGACCCACATGGCCCGGCGCCCGTCCGGCGGACATGTACGCGTGGGAGGTCGCCCAGTGCTTCGGAATGAAGCGGTACGAATACGCCAACTCCGAGTCCGACTACGCGGAACTCCGCGACGTCACGCTGACCATCCCGATTTCCAACCTGCTTCCCAGCCTGACCGGATGGGCCAGCAGGGCCGACCTGACCATCTCCGGCCGCAACGTGGCCTTCTGGACCCACGAGAACCTGATCACGGGCCATCCGGAGCAGAACGAGAACTCGATCAACACCACTGCGTCGGGCGAGTTCCGCCACGACTTGGTGAAGGGCATCGACGAAACGTTGCCGCCGGCTTCCTACTTCACGGTTTCGTTGCGTGCGATCTTCTGATCGTCCGCGCCGGTTTTCGGTCTCCTCCCCGGCTCGAAAGGGCGGGGGGAGACCGAACTCCGGGGATGTCACCGAACAGTTCGGAAGATGCGAAATACCGGAAGGTCATAAGGAGAAAAAAGAAATGATTTTCAGAAGACTTACGCAGAAGGTCGCGTCCGTCGGCATCGTCGCCGCGGTCGCGGGTTTCTCCGCCTGCGATCTGGCGGTCACCAACCCCGGTCCCGTCCAAGACGCGACCCTCAACTTGGAGGGAGCGTATCAGGGGATCGTGAACGGCGCGATCCGGGGCGTTCAGGAGGGAATCGGACAATACGCGCTTCTGGGCGGCGCCATCGTGCACGACGTCATGGCGAGCGGACACACCGGTTCGGCCGGCGTCCGTCCCGATGAGGAGGTCGCGGAGCTTACCGACCTCTACGACGGACGCGGCGACTGGGGCGATCTGCAACGGGCCCGCTGGGTCGGGGAAGAAGCCGTCCGCCGCTTTACGCGCGAGGACAGCGGCATCAGCGACCTGAGTTCCTATCCGCCGCTCGCGCAGGCCTACTTCTGGAGCGGTCTCGCCAGCCGCTACCTGGGCGAGAACGCCTGCACCGCCGTTTTCGACGGCGGCGCGCCCGAACCCAAGCTCGCCTATTTCGATCACGCCATCGAAGCTTTCGACAACGCGATCACGGTGGGGACGAGCGCCGGACTGGCGGACTTGGTCACCGCGGCCACCGGCGCTAGGGCCGCGGCCAAGCTCTTCAAGGGCGACTACGCCGGGGCCGGAGCCGACGCCGGGCAGGTCCCGTTCGATTTCATGTTCGAGACCACCTATTCGGGCTTCGGCCTCGAGTACTACAATTTGTACGGACACGTCGCGAGCCTGGGCTTTCAGTCGCTGTCCTACTGGGGCACCCCGGCGGCGGAGCACTTCCTGTTGACGGGCGACTCGCGGGTCGCGTTCGGATACGACAACGGCTCCCGCGAGGTCCCGCAGGGCAAGTCGGCCGCCGTGCGTGCGCAGACCCATCCGGCGCGTCCGACCTGGGTATCGCTCGTCCCCATGTTCTATCCGCTGAAAGCCATCGCGCCCAGAGTCCCGGAGCGGGAATTTCTCTTCTTCGAACCTGATCGCGCCCAGCAACGGGAGTTGCAGATCGGCCTCGTGGACGGACGCGAGGCGGAGCTGATCAAGGCGGAAGTGGAACTCCGCAACGGGAACTGGCAAGCAGCCATGACGCACATCAACCACGTGCGCACGGCCACGGCGGTCTACCCGATCGACATGACCGACCGGAACAAGTTCGACCTGAGTTTGCACCCGGACGAGCAGAAGGACTGGGACGCCAATTCCGATCTGAGCGGCTATTTCGACCAGTTCAGCTACGAACTCCAGGATTTCACTCAGGGCAACATGATGATGGGCGACCGCATGATGGAGCCGGTCGTTGCGACCAACGTCGAGGAGGCGTGGACGGCTCTCAAGTTCGAGCGCTACATCGAGTTCACGATGGAGGGACGTCGCTTCGGCGACCGTTGGCGCTGGCGCGCGAACCCCGAGCCCATCGCGCCCTCTTCGGGGCCTGGAGGGGAAGCTACCCCGGGCAAGTACAATCACCTCGAGTTCATTCCGACGCCGCTGGCCAGACGCTACGACGTGCCGGAAGATCCTCTCATGATGTGCTTCCCGTTGCCGAAAGCGGAGAACGACTCGAACCACAACATCGAGGAAACCTACGAGGACTGGGTCGAGTCGCCGGGATACCAGCCGGTGAACCCTTCGATGATCGACATGCGCATGGGTGGCATGTAGCGGTCGGTACCTGTGCGGCGGGATCGCAGCGTTGACTTCGCGGGGGGGCCGGGTTCGGTCCCCCCGCGAGCTTTTTGAGGGAAGGGCCGTGCACCGATATCCGACGAGCCCGCCGACCGCTAGGAAGAAACCACGGGCGCGTTGGCTCGGGACGGGATTGCTTGCGGTTCTCGCGTGTGAAGAGAGCGCCACCACCCGTTCCGTCGAACCGACGGACATCCCCGGCGTCCTTCGCGAGGTCGTTCCGCCCGAAGGGTTCGAGGGGCCCTTGGAACACGCGATCGCCATCGGGTTCCAAGGACGGCTCACGCGTGCGGGATTCGCGCTCGGCCATCTGCCCCCGGAAGCGGGGGACGAGAGCAGGGCCTCGTTGCTCTGGGTCGGGTGCTACATTCGCGAAGACGACACGGGCGCCTACAGGATGATCGAGCGGGTCGCGGGCTCCCCGTTTCCGTGCGGGACCGTTCCGCACGACGAACATCTGGATGTGGTCGTCGAGTCCCAGAGGACCCCTTCGTGGAAGGCGCTGGTCGTGGTGAACGTGCCGTGAGGAGCCGACCGGACCACACCGGAGTGGTGCGCGCTTCGCCATGCGTTCTCGCGGAACCGCGTGCGGATCGGCTTGGGAACTGCCGCCGCCGGAGCAGGGTAAGCATCGGGTACTCGAAGCAGTGTACGCAGGAGGTGCCCCGGTGCATCGCCCATTCTTTAGGTTTCTCGCCCTCGTCGCGCCGCTGGCTACGACCTCGTTGCCCGCTCATGCCCAGGATGGCGGCTCCATCGTAGGCCAAGTGGTCGACGGCATCACCTTGGAGCCCATCGTGGGCGCCACCGTCGCGGTGGTCGGCCACGAGCTCTCAGACGCCACCAACGGGGACGGCCACTTCTCCCTGCGCGGCGTTCCGACCGGAAACGTCTCCGTCCGGGTGGAGACGCTCGGCTACGTCGCGGTCGTGGGCGAAGTGGAGGTCCGTTCCCGCGACGTGACCTTCGTCGAATTCCCGCTTTCCCCCATGTCCTTCCTACTGGACGAGTTGCGCGTGGTCGCGGACCGAACCGCAACCGAAGAGAAGGATGGCGGAAGTTACACCGAGATCGTCCCCGACGAGTCGGATTCGGCGCGCAGCGCACTCGAACTGCTCACCGCCCGCGTCCCTTCCCTGACCGTACGCGTGGACGCGACCGGCTCCGAAAGGCGGAGCGAAATCCGCATTCGCGGCAACGCCTCCGTCGCGCGGAGCAACATGCCTTCGATCTACGTGGACGGAGCGAGAGCCGACGTCGAGTACCTGCAGGATCTCTTCGCCACCGAAGTGCGCCGCATCCGCGTACTGCGCGGCCCTTCCGCCGCTTCGCTCTACCCCGACGCGGCCAACGGCGTCATCCTCGTCGAGACGGTGAGGTCCGGCGGCTGAGCGGTGCGAGCCCCGCGTCGCCGATGCGCTGGAGCAAAGGTGTCGAGACGGTCCGGAATTCCGCATCCACCGGATCCCGTTCCGCTCTCGGTTTCGGTCTTGCACCCGTATCGGAGCGTCCCGGCGCCGGTCGGGGAGCAGATCCATCCGTGCGCCGCGAAGCGCGCTTGCCGCAGACGCCGGTTTCGCGTTAACGTGGCCAACCGAAATTGACGGCGAGCCATGGAGAGGTTTCGAGGCGTTCGCAAGGAGGCGATCGCCGGATCAACGTTCCCCGTGGGCCGGGGGTCGTGAAACGATAGCGGGGGGGCGCTCCGCCACAGCGTGGCGGCTGGCGCCGGGCTCCCTGACGCAAGAGCAACCGTCGACCGTCGCGGATTCGTTCGCAGGACAAGCCAAAGGAAGCACCGGACATGAAGATTCTCACCCCTGGCGCCCTACTGGTCGGCGGCTTCCTGGCAACGGGGGCCGGAGTCGGCGTGAGTTTCGACTCCGATCCTCTCGCCGAACATCCCGCTCCGCCGCCCTCGCCCCGCGCTCCCTCGGTGGCCACGGAGGAGCTGACCGCCGTCGTGCGCACCTACTGCCAGATCTGCCACAACGACCAGTTGCTGACCGGCAACGTCTCGTTCGAGGCTTTCGACGTCGAGGGCGCGGCGGACAACCCGGAGATCGCGGAGCGCATGATCCGCAAGCTGCGCGCCGGCATGATGCCGCCGCCGGGCATGCCGCGTCCGGGAGGAGACACCCTGCTGGCGTTGGTCGAGACCTTGGAGAAGAACGTCGACGACGTCTATCGCCGCAATCCCGACCCTGGGGTTCGCACCTTCCAAAGGCTGAATCGGGCCGAGTATTCCGCGGCCATCCGCGAGTTGCTGGGCATCGCGGTCGACGCCGGCGTCTGGCTTCCGCTCGATCAGATGAGCGAGAACTTCGACAACATCGCCGACGTCCAGGCGCTCACCCCGACCCACCTCGACGCCTACCTGAACGCGGCCAGCGAAGTCAGCCGCCTCGCCGTGGGAAGCTCGAACGTCGATCCCACCGACGCCACCTACACCACCTCTCCCTACGGTTCGCAACACGCTTGGGAGTACGTGGAAGGAGCGCCCTACGGCACGCGCGGCGGAATCGTGGTAACCCACGACTTTCCCGCCGACGGCGAGTACATCCTGACGCCGGTGGTCGAGGGGGGAGGGAACGCGCGCTTCGAGGATGTGGACATCTCCATCGACGGCGAGCCCGTCGCCCTCTTGGCGGCCGGTCCCTTTCCGCGCGGCGGCGCCGACTTCCGCGGCGGCTCGCCGATCAAGACCAATCCGACGTTCATCCGCGCCGGACAGCGCAGCGTGTCCGCAGCGTTCGTGCGCCGTATCGACGGCCCCTACGACGACCTCATCAAGCCGCCCGAGTGGTCTCTGGCCGGCGGAGCCGGGGGAAGTCCGGGGCAGACCACGTTGCCGCACCTGAAGAGTCTCGTCATCAGCGGTCCCTACAACGTCACCAGCGTCTCCGAGACCGAAGCGCGCCGCCGCATCTTCTCCTGCCGGCCCACCGCGCCGGAGGAGGAGCGGTCCTGCGCGGAGCGGATCGTCGACCGGCTGGGCAGCGCGGCCTACCGTCGCCCGCTGGACGAGCGCGACAGGGCCGGGCTGATGGCGTTCTACGACGACGGCGCCGCCGATTCCGGTTTCGAGACCGGTGTGCGGCGGGCGCTCCAAGCCATCCTGGCGAGCCCCCACTTCATCTTTCGCGTCGAGAGACAACCGGTCGACATCGATCCGGGCGAACGCTACGAGATCGGCGACTTGGCCCTCGCGACCCGCATGGCCGCGTTCCTCTGGGGCACCCAGCCGGACCGGGAACTGATCGATCTGGCCGAGCGCGGAAAGCTCTCCGACGACAAGGAACTGCAACGGCAGACGCGCCGCATGCTGGCCGATCCCAAGGCCGAGGCGCTCGGACCTCGCTTCGCCGCCCAGTGGTTCCGCCTGCAGGACCTCGACAAGGTGCACCCGGACTCTTACTGGTTCCCGAACTACAGTCAGCAGCTGGCGGATGCGATGCGCACCGAGACCGAGATGTTCTTCAACAGTCTCGTGCGCGACGACCGCAGCATCTTGGACCTGTTCACCGCCGACTACACGTATCTCAACGAACGGCTGGCCAAGCACTACGGCATTCCGGGCGTGCTGGGCGACGAATTCCGGCGCGTGGAGTACCCGGACAGCCGCCGGGGCGGCGTCCTAGGGCAGGGATCGATCCTCGTGCTGACGTCCATGGGAACGCGCACCTCGCCCGTGTTGCGCGGCAAGTGGGTGATGGAGGTGTTGCTGGGCACGCCGCCGCCGCCGCCGCCGCCCGACATCCCCGCGCTCGAGGAGACCGACGACGCTTCGGACGGCAGCTTCCTCACGACGCGCCAGCGCATGGAGATACACCGAGCGAACCCCACCTGCCAGGCTTGTCACCAGTTCATGGATCCGATGGGGCTCGCGCTCGACAACTTCGACGTGACCGGCAAGTGGCGCATCCGCGAGAACAACATGTCGCTCGACACCCGCGGCAACCTCTACGACGGCACCCCGCTGTCCACGCCCGAGGACCTGCGCACCGCGCTCATGAAGCGCCCGATCCCGCTGGTGCGGACCTTCACCACCAACCTGCTGGCGTACGCCCTGGGTCGGCGCGTGGAGTACCATGACCAGCCCACCGTGCGGGCGATCGTGCGCCATGGCGAGGAAAACGACTACCGCATCTCGTCCTTCATCGTCGGCGTCGTTCGGAGCGACCCGTTCCGGATGCGAATGGCGGACGTGGCGGTCCAAGAGGAAGAGACGGAGACCCGAAGGTAGAACGCAACCGCGCTTGCGCTTCCCCTGCGGAGCGGCGCATGATGGAAGCCCGGTTTCACGCCTGATCCAGGAGAGCTGACATGCAATTCATCACCGGCAAGCACATCCCCCGCCGCACCTTCCTGCGCGGAATGGGCGCGACGGTGGCGCTTCCGTTGCTCGACTCCATGCTCCCCGCGGCGAATCCGTGGGCGGTGCGCAAGCTGGCGGAAGGGAAGACGCGCCTTCTCGCGATCGAGGTGGTGCACGGGGCCGCCGGCAGCGTGGACTGGGGCGCCAAGCAGTTCCTGTGGTCGCCCGAGAAGACCGGACGGAACTTCGAATTCGCGGCTCAGAGCGCGCTCACGCCGCTCGAGGACTGGCGCAAGCATCTCACGATCGTCAGCAACACCGACGTGCGCATGGCCGAGGCCTTCACGGGCCCCGAGATCGGTGGCGACCACTTCCGCTCCAGCGCCACCTTCCTGACCCAAGCGCACCCGAAGCAGACCCAGAGTTCCGACCTCTACGTCGGCACCTCGCTCGACCAGATGTTCGCCGAGCGTTACGGGCAGGAGACGCCGCTCCCCTCCATGCAACTCTGCATCGAGGATCTCGACCAGGCCGGCGGGTGCACGTACAACTACTCCTGCGCCTACACCGACTCGATCAGCTGGGCCTCCCCCAGCGAACCGTTGCCGATGATCCGCGATCCGCGCACCGCCTTCGACCTTCTCTTCGGTGCCGGCGGCACTCCCGAGGAGCGCCGGGCGCGCCGGCGCGAGAACGCCAGCATCCTCGACTGGATCGCCGGCGAAGTCGCGCATCTGAAGCGCGAGCTGGGCGCGACCGACCGTCGGCGCATGGACCAGTACCTGGACAACGTGCGCGAGATCGAGCGCCGGATTCAGATGGTCGAGACCCAGAATTCGAGCGGAGAGCAACGCGAGTTGCCCGAGGCGCCCGCCGGCGTGCCGGATTCCTTCACCGAACACATGCAGATGATGTTCGACCTTCAGGTGCTGGCGCTTCAGTCCGACATGACGCGCGTCTTCTCCTTCAAGACCGGGCGCGACGCATCCAACCGGATCTATCCGGAGAGCGGCACCGACAAGCCGTTCCACCCGACCTCGCACCACGGCAACAAAGAGGAGACGATCCTCGACTTCAACACCATCAACCGGTTCTACGTGGGTTTGCTTCCGTATCTCCTGGAGAAGCTGCGCGACAGCCAGGACGGCGAATCGAGCCTGCTCGACCAGACCATGATCATCTACGGATCTCCGATGGGGGATCCGAACGTCCACAACCACCGCCGGTGCCCGCTTCTGTTGCTGGGCGGCGCGAACGGCCAGCTCGCAGGCAACCTGCACCTGAAGGCGCCGGACGGGACTCCGATGGCCAACGTCTTCTTGAACGTGATGCACAAGCTGGGCTTCGACGAGATGACCAGCTTCGGCGACAGCACGGGAGAGTTCAACGTGCCGAGTTCGGTGCTGGCCGCGGTCGAGGAAGCAAGTCAGTCACGCTAACCGGGGACGGTCGGCCATGAAGAAGAAAGTGCACGTGAACGTGCTGGCGGCGCTCGTCGTCAGCACGTTGCTCGCGTCTACCGACGCGCTCGACTCGCCTTTGGCGGACGCCGCCATGCAAGGGGACGTCGCGGGGGTGCGCGCCCTGCTGGCGGGCGGGGCGGATGTGAACGCCGCGCGCGGGGACGGCATGACCGCCCTGCACTGGGCGGCCGAGACCGGCAACCCCGAGATCGCGGAAATTCTCGTGAACGCGGGAGCGATCCTCGAGGTGACCACCCGCTTGGGCGCCTACACGCCTCTGCACGTGGCGGGCCGAAGGGGAGCCGCAGGGGTCGTCCGCGTCCTGCTGGACGCCGGCGCGGACGCGCGCGCAGTCGCGGCCACCGGCTCCACGCCGTTGCACTTGATTTCCGGGGCGGGAAGCGCCGAGGGAGCCAGGCATCTGCTGGACGCCGGTGTGGAGGTCGACGCTCGCGCGGGCGACGCCCGGCAGACGCCCTTGATGTTCGCCGCGGCTTCCGATCGTGCGGATGTCGTCGGGCTCCTCTTGGAGAGAGGGGCGGATCCGAACGTCGCGACCAAGCTCATGGAAGCCGCGACCCGCACCGAAGTGGACAACTACGCGAGGGAACGCATGCAGGAGGTGCTCGACGCTTTCAAGGGCGAAGGCAACGAGCTTCCCACGCCCGCGCAGATTCAGGCGGCCTTGGAGATCGCCCGCGCGGTGCAACGGGCGGGCGTGGTGCCCGAGAAAGACGAAGACGAGGAAGAGGAGGAGAACCCCTTCCGCCGAACTCCGGATCAGAAGTGGGGAAGCTTGACCGCGTTGCACCATGCGGCGCGTGAAGGCGCCGTCGATGCGGCCATGGCGCTGATCGACGGCGGCGCCGACGTCAACTTCGTCACCGAGGCCGACAACACCAGCCCGCTCACCATGGCGGTCATCAACGGCCGCTTCGACTTGGCGATGAAATTGTTGGAACGCGGCGCCGATCCCAACTTGGCCACGGTCGACGGTGTGGCTCCGCTGTACGCGACCTTCAACGTCCAGTGGTCGCCGCGGTCCCGTTATCCGCAACCGCGCGCCCACGAGCAGCAGGAGACGGTCTATCTGGACTTGGCGATGGCGCTCCTCGAAGCCGGGGCGGAAGCGAACTTCCAGGTGACCAAGAACTTCTGGTACTTCACCTACAGCGGGTGCGGCAACGGAAATTGCGGACTGGAGAACCAAGCTGGCGTGACGCCCTTCTGGCGGGCCGCGCGCGCCCTCGATCTCGACGGCATGAAGCTGTTGCGCTCATGGGGGGCGGACTGGAACGTGGCCACCGTCAAGCAGCCCGAGCGTCGCCGGGGCCGCAACCCGCGCACCGGCGACACGGAGGACGAGGATCAGGTCGATCCTTCGGGGCTGCCCCCGGTTCCCGTGGGCGGTCCTGCGGTGTATCCGATCCACGCCGCTTCGGGCGTCGGCTACGGCGAAGGCTTCGCCGGAAACGCGCACACTCACATCCCGGGCAACTGGATTCCGACGGTCGAGTACTTGCTGGAACTGGGGGCCGACGTCAACCAGCGCGACGCCAACGGATACACCCCCCTGCATCATGCGGCCGCGCGCGGCGACACCGAGATGATCCAGTGGCTGGTGGACCATGGCGCCGACGTGATGGTGGTGAGCCGCAAGGGACAGACCACGGTCGACATGGCCAACGGTCCGGTCTCCCGGGTGACCCCGTATCCGGGCGCGATCGCTTTGCTGGAGAGCATGGGAGCGGTCAACAACCACAACTGCGTGTCCTGCTAGTTTTTTAAGTTTTGGGTTAGCGGAGCCGGTTCTGGGCAGGCCTTCATTCCATTCTTGGGAAGGTTCTCTCCCATCCCGAGACTTGCCTGGTCGCTTTGACTCGCGGCCTTGGTAGCAGTCATGCTCACCGTGATAGCGGTGCTGGCGCTTCAGCAGGGGAGCGTGTCGGGCGTCGTCCGCGACAGCGTCGATCTCGAACCCGTGGTGGGCGCTCGCGTGGCGGTGGTCGCGGACGGCGGGAGCGCGCGCGAAGCGGTTTCGGACCGGCACGGGGCGTTCGTGGTGGCGGGCGTGGGACCGGGACCCGGGCGGATCGAGGTGGCGGGGCTGGGCTACGAGCCGTGGACGCTCGAATACCCGGCCCTGCCGCCCGATCCGTTGCGCGTGCTGGTGCGGCGCGCCCCGCTCGGATTGGATTCGGTCGTCGTCGACGTCCGCCGCCGGTCCGGAGATCCGTTGTCCGCATCGCCGGGCGCGTTCGTGATCGACACCGCCTTCATGCGGGTGCAGCCGGTGGTGCTGGAGACGGACGTCCTGCGCGCGGCGGCGGTGTCGGCGTCCGCGTCGGCCGCGTCGGACTGGACGGCGATTCCGCGCATCCGGGGCGCGGCGAGCGGCGGGACGCCGGTGTTGCTGGACGGAGTGCGGCTCTTCAACCCGTTCCACGTGGGCGGATTCCTGTCGGCCTTCAACGCCGAGGCCGTCCAGCGGGTGACCGTGCTGACGGGCTCGGGCGGGGCCGCCCAGGCGGTCGGGTCGCTCTCGGGCGCGTTCGACGTCGCGACCCGCGACGGAGCGCGGGACCGGTTCAGGGCGGGAGGCTCGGTGGGGCTGGCGTCCATGCGGTTCTCCGTCGAGGGTCCGCTCGGGGGGTCGACGTCGTATTTGGTGGACGGGCGACGGAGCTACATCGATCTCCTCACGAAGGGATTGGCTCTGGTCGGGGCCATCGACCGGAGCGTGCCGTACTCGTTCGGGGACGTCCACGCGAAGGTCACGCGGGACTTGGGGAGCGTTCGCAGGCTGTCGCTGACGGGGTACTTGAACGACGAACGCCTGGATTTGCGGCCGGACGGCGCGGTGATCGGAAAGGGAGACGGGGCGACGCGGACCGATTGGAGGAACGGGGCGGCGGTGGCGCACTACCGCGACCGGCTGGGCCCCGGGACTTTGGTCGATTTGACCGTTGGACACAGCCGTTTTCGCGGCAACCACGAGCTTGCGAGCTGGGACACGCTGAGAGGGGACACCGCGGTGGTCGTCGAGACCGACATAGGGGCCGCGATGCGGGAGTACAAAGCGGAAGTGCGCGTCGCGCACCACCGCGGTTCCGCGACGGTCGAGGGCGGAGTGCAGGCCACCCGGTTCGCGGCGGAGTACAGGGGGCGCGGAGAGGAATTGGTCGATTCGTTGAGCATGGATCCCGTGCAGACGCGGATCGCGGGGTACGCGAACGTGCGCGTGCCGCTCGCCCCCGAGCTGTGGGCGCGCGCGGGGCTGAGGGCGGACCGCTTCGTCGGGCTGGCCACGACGCTGGCGCCGTTCGCGGAGGCGACGTACCGGGGCTCCGCCGGCTGGCGCGTCTGGCTGTCGGCGTCGCGGTCGAACCAGGCGCTTTCGTCGCTTCGCAACGACGAGTTCGCCGCCGCCAGCATGCTGGCCTTCGATCTGCTGGCGCCCCCGGAGGAGGGGCCGGTGTCGCGCAACACGGAACTCGCGGCGGGATGGGAGGGAGGGACGGCCGGCTGGCGTGTGCGGCTGGAGGCGTACGCCCGCTGGCTGGCCAACCTGCGCTTGCCGGTTCTGGGTCCGAACCCGTTCGAGCACGCGATTCTTCTCGACGGTTCGCTGGAGTCGGCGCGCGGCACGGCGCGCGGGATCGAGGCGTCGTGGAGCTGGACCAAGCCGGGAAGAGCGAGCGTGATCGGGAGCTACCGGTGGGCGCGGGCGTCCCGCACCGTGGGCGGAGTCGCCTACACGCCCCGCTTCCACCGGGACCACGAGGCCGAACTGTCGGCGAGCGTGGAGCGCGGGGCGTCGACTTGGTCGGCGCGGGTGTCGGCGCGGTCGGGCCAACCCACCACGCAGCCTCGGGCGATGGTGCCGTTCGCGAGCTACAGATCGCCCGGCTCGGATCTGCTGACCATCACCGACGACGTTCTTCATCTGGCCGGCGGATACAACTCCGCGAGATTGCCGAGCTATTTCCGCATCGATGCGGGGTGGCGCATGGCCAGGGAGGTGTCGTGGTTCGGAGGAGGATCGGTGACGCCGTACGTCTCGTTGGTCAATCTGTTCAGCCTTCCCAACGTGATGGGCGTGTTCTACGACTGGGACAGTGGAACGGCCACGATGTACTACGCGCCCCAGCTTCCGATGTTGCCGTTCTTCGGCGTGGAGTACCGGTTTTGAGGGCGGTCGCGGTACTGGCATTGGCAACTGCGACTGTGGGTTGCAAGGGGTTCGTCCGGCCCGAGGACACGTTCATGCCCGAGGGCGACGTGGTGACCGTCGGGGCGGTGATCCTGGCCGGGTACAGCACGGCCTACCTCGTGGCGAGCCACCCGCACCGGGAGCGCGGCGAGGAGCCGCCGGTGGTCGCCGCGACGCTCTCGGGCCCGGGCTGGGAGGCCGCCTATTCGGACACGGTCGATCTGGGCCGGTGCGGCGTCTTCGCCGCATGGTGGGCGGGTCCGGCGGTGTGCCTGCGCGTCGCGATGCCGGAGCGGGTTCGAGAGGGGGTGCGCTATTCGTTGGCGGGCACGACCGCCCTGGGCGCGTTCGGCGGGACCGCGACCGTGCCGCCCGCCCCGACCGTGCTCGAGCCTTCGGACACGGTGCGGGTCTCGGTGAAGGGCGCGAAGCTTCCGGCGCTGGTGAATGTCAGGTTCGAGGTCGCCGAGGAGGTGGAAGCGGTGACCGTGGACGTGACGAACGCGGTGCAGATGAGGCATGCCGAGGGGCCCGAGGACGACGGAGTCGGGGCCGTCGTGCCCGAAGTTCTGGAGATCCGGCCGGAAGCGCAACGCGTCAGAGTGTACGCCCGCTGGGTTCCCCCGGAGTTTCGCTTCGAGTTGCGTCTGCTGGGGTTCGAGCGCAACTACGGCCTGTTCGTCGACCGGCGGCGGGAGAAAATCCTGACGCCGCCCTGGCCGAGCTTCGGGCTCAGCGGCGAAGAGGGCATCTACGGGTACTTCGGCGCCGGCGCGCGTTCGCGCGCGATCCCCGTGGTGGCGCTCATCTCGAAGTGAGTGTGGCGGCAATCGTTCCTGGAAGGTCGGGTTCGGGCCCACGTCTTTCCGTGCATGTTCGCTTACTACGTCGAGTGGCACAGGCACCGCTCGCTCGCGCCGTTGTGCTCTTCGACGACGAAGTTCCCGGCGGAGCGCTGCGCGCCTCGCCTGTGGCGCCTGCCCGCCCGTTCCGCTCAGGCCCGTGCCGAGGCAGGCAAGAAACGCACCGAAGAGGGCTTTCCCGTCCACAGCTTTCGGATGCTGCTGGCGGAGATTTGGTCACCCTGACCCGCAACTGGGTCAAGCAGGCGAATTTGGACGAAGGGCGTCGCAACGACGGGCTGACGACGCGGATGCGGCTGGATCTGCTGCGCACGGATCGGGAGATCGAGCGGGCGAGGATGGAGCGCGACATCCTCATCCTATAAATTTGGATCCGCCGCCGTGCTCCCATCGACCGACGGCGATCCGGCGGGTACCCCGAGAGCGGAGATCGCCCGCCCAAATGCTGGCGGGCTCGGGGCTGGCGGCTAGTTGCCGCCCCTCATGGTCGAGACCTCGATCACCCCGTTCGGAAACCCCGTACCCCAGCGCATGGTCGCGTCGGCGGCGCTGTGAAACCGGACCGACTGCACTTGGTCGGGGCGGAGCGAATCGAGGATGCCCCAGTCCTGCGGAGCTCCGCCGTCCACGACGACGGGGATCGTGCGGTTGCCTCCGAACTCGACGCTGGGCGCCCCGCGCGCGCTCATCCAGCGGGGCCGCAGCTGACGGATCGCGTCGGCGAGCATCATGGTGGAGTAATTCGCGAGTTCCTCCGCCACGATCAGGTCGGGATCGCGCCGGACTCCGTCCGTGCCGCCCGACGAGACGCACGCTTGGGCAAGCACGACGAGCAGGGCCGCCAACATGAACTTCGATCCGGTAGGGCGCATGATGCTTGGCTCCGTCGAAAGAGGTGGGAGCGGGTACGTTCGTTCGTCGTACGTACAACGAACGGACGGACAGGATCCGCCGGCGGGCAGTTCCGAATCGATCGGGGGACCCGCTTAGCCCGTCGCCCGCGCCCGATACGGCCGATGGCAACCGCCGCAGGTTCTGCCCAAGCCCGCCGCAGCGTCGCCCACGGCCGCCGTGTCGCCGGCGCGAGCCGCATCCGCCAGCGCGTCGGCGGCGTTCTGAAAGGCGGCCAGGGCATCCCCGAAGCCCGCAGCGTCCTCCCAGATTTCCGGCAGTGCGCGCGAACCCTCGCCGCCGGATCCCTCGGGGAAAATGTCGGAGGCCATCGCCGCCAGTCGCTGCAACGAGAGCGCGTGTCCGAGCATGTGGTCCCGGTGCGGCACGTCTTCGTTCAGGATGGCGCCCAGCGCGCCCCGATGCGCGCCCAGCCCGCTCATGATGGCCTGCCGGTACTCCATGACCGGAGTGGGTTCCTGCGCCGTCGTGCGCGCGGGCGCGAGTCCGGCGACGACGCAGACGGCGAGCGCGGCACGGGTTGCGAAAACGTGCGAGCGAACCATGTCGTTTTCCTCTTCCTCCCGAAGATGAGATTCGGCGCGGCATGCGTGCAAACGCCCGTTCGGACGGGTTCGCATGCGGCGTGCCACGCAACGAGGTAGATCGCCGGAGGCGTGCGCGCAAGGGTCATAGCCCCGTGCGTCGGGGCGTGCGCCTCGACGTCGGCGGAAAGCAACGATCGATGCCCGCTCGTCGCGCGCGCTATCGGCCGTCCGCGTCCGGCACCTCGCCCGGCGCCGGCGCGGTGCGACCCAGGTACCTGCCGAAGGTCTCGTCGAACGCTCCCGGGAAGAACTCGCCGGCCACGATCGACGCCCGCGTGGGATCCCCGTCCACCACCACGACGTTCAGGGGCGTGCCCCATTTGCGCGGGTCGAGGAGCGCCTTGCGCATGCGGAAATGCGCGGTCGTGGTGCGTACCAGATCCTCGTCGTCGGGATCGGGATTGGGGCTGCCCAGAAGGACCGGATACTCGATTTCGAACTCGTCGACGTGCTCGGCCACGACATCCGGATGGGAGTATTCGCTGCGGCCGACGATCATCAGGCCGTCGTCCCGGTGCGCACCGTAGCGCTCCGCCAAGCCGGGGGCCTCGTAGCGGCAGTTGGCGCACCACTCCGCGAAGTAGGTCAGGAGCGTGACGCGGTTGTCGCGCACGACCTCCTCGAAGTCGATTTTCTTTCCGGTCCTGGACGTGCCGGAGAAATCACGGCGCAGGACGTCCCATGGCACCAGGGAGTCGCCGCCTGCGCCGGCCACCTTTGCGGTGAGGTCGAGCGCTGTCACCGGAGCGTACTCGTGCGGGTGGGGTGCGGCCGCCTCTTCGGCGGGAACCGCCGGGCTCGTGACCAGACATCCGGCGCCGACCACCGCGAGCGACGTCATCGCCGAAGCGATCCATTTCGTCATCGGACTCTCCCTCCAAAGCGGGGTGCGTACGTCTGAACCTTCGATTCCTCTCGGGCGAGGGAAAACGAAAAAGCCCGCCAGCCGGGGTGCTGGTCGGGCCTCCGATCCGCCGTCGCCACATCGGTCGGATCGCTACATGGGTCGGCCCGCCCGACCCCGCATCGGGGTGCGGCATGGACACGAGCAGGCCTCGGCGGCGGACTGCGGTCCGCCGTGGCTCGGGGCGTTGCGGTCGTGGCTTCGGGTTGCGCGCATTTGCGGACCGTGTCCGGCGGCGAGAGTGCCCATCCAACGTCGGAATCCATCATGAACCCGAATTCGGGATCGCGCAATGCCGGCCGCGGATCTCGCCGCCCCCTCAACCCGGCCGACGACCGCAATCGCCGCCGCCGACGACCTGTTGCCCGGCACCGGACGCGCGGGATCGATTTTTCGCGGGATCGATTTTTTTTTTTCGCGCGCAGGATCGGGGAAGGCGCGATCGGCCGGTTGTCCGCATCGTGGCTGTGCGCCATCCACGCCTTCCCGGACGTCCCGAGCGACCGGGACCCGCCGTTCGCCCACGCCTGTCCGCCGATCCTCCGCCGCCGGGCAACGGAGTCGAGCGGCATGGGGGATCCGGTTGCCGCTTGCGGAACCGTCGATTTCGGCGGCGGCGTCATCGTCGCGTTTCCCCTCGGAGCGGGATCTTCGGCCGCGCCGATCCGGGGCCGGGTCTGGCCCTGCTCCTTCGAGGGGAGCTATCGTTCGCGCACGGGCGAAGCGGTGGTCGCGGACGGCCGACGCCGGTCCGCGGATCCCCGCGCCCGGGTTCTGCGGTCCCGCGCAACCGTGGAACGCTCCGGGGGCGGGACGGCTTTTCGCGCCCCCGCCACACCGCTAGGTGCGCCAGGTGCGGGAAGGAAGAAAGGAAGACCCATGGCGAACATCATCGTTCCTCCCGGATGGCGCATCCCGGAATCGCAGGCCACCCCTCGGGATGCGTACCTGCGGCGCCGCGAATTCGTGCGCGCGCTGGGGCTCGGGGTCGCCGCGCTGGGATCGGCGGCGTGCGGCTCCACGTTCATCGCGAACGACGAGGATCCCGTCGATCCGGATCCGGACGATCCCGCCCCGCCCGTCGATCCGTTGGATCCCGTGACGCCCTCGTGCCACGACGATCCGCCCACCGACCCGTTGCACACCATCTGCGCCTCTCCCAACGCCGATCTGTATCCGGCGGAGCGCAACGCCACCTACACCCTCGGCTCGCGGGCGATCACCGACCGCAACGTCGTCTCGACGTACAACAACTACTACGAGTTCAGAACGGGCGCCGGAAACATGTGGCGTCTGACCGGGCCGTTTCGGGTGCGCCCCTGGACGGTGACCTTCTCCGGGCTCTGCAACGCGCCGGGCACCTGGGACGTCGACGCGCTCGAGCGCATGTTCGGCATCGAGGAGCGACTGTACCGCCTGCGTTGCGTCGAGACTTGGGCGATCGCCGTCCCGTGGAGCGGCTATCCCCTGCGCAAGCTGATCGAGCTGGCCGAACCCCTCTCGTCGGCGAATTACGTCGCCTTTCGCAGTTATTTTCGGCCCGAGCAGGCGATCGGGCAGGAGAGCGGTTCGCAGTGGCCCTGGCCCTACTACGAAGCGTTGCGGCTCGACGAGGCCATGAACGATCTCGCCTTCGTGGCGACCGGCGCCTACGGCGAGCCGTTGCCCAAGCAGAACGGAGCTCCGTTGCGGCTCGCGTTGCCGTGGAAGTACGGCTACAAGAGCGCGAAGGCCTTCCTCGAAGTGGAGTTCGCCGACGCCCGGCCCGGGACGTTCTGGTCGGACATTTCGCCGAACCAGTACGGTTTCTACTCCAACGTCAACCCGGACGTGGGAACCCCCTGGTCGCAGGCGACCGAGCGGCATCTGCCCGGCAACACGCCCCAGCCGACGCTGCTCTTCAACGGATACGGGGAGTTCGTGGCGGACCTGTACGATCCGGAGTCGCTGACCCGCGTGAGCTGAAGAGGTCGGCCGGAGGCTCGCGGAAGGTGCCGGGGCGAGGGTCGTCGGCCTCGCCTCGCCGGGCGGAGCGGGATCGGCCTCCGGAGCGGCGGACGCCCGATGCGAAGGCGCCGCAGGTCCGGGGATCGACCGCTTTCTTCGGCGGCAGCCCTTCCGAGTCGGGGGCGCCGCAGTCTCGGCGATTCACGGACGCGAACCGAACCCGCTCCCGCCCGGGCGCCTGTTCGGGAGCCTTCGTGCCCGCTACGCCGCCTGCATCGAATCCAGAAACTCCCGGTTGGTGGCGGTGCGCTCCATGCGTTCGATCAGAAATTCGATGGCCTCCGAAGTCGGCATGCCGGAGAGGAAGTTGCGCAGCAAATAGACCCGGTTGCGCTCGGTTTCGGTGAGGAGCAGTTCTTCCTTGCGGGTGCCGGAACGATTGATGTCGATGGCCGGGAAGACGCGCTTGTCGGCGATGTTGCGGTCGAGCACCAGCTCCATGTTGCCGGTGCCCTTGAACTCTTCGAAGATGACTTCGTCCATGCGGCTCCCGGTCTCGATGAGGGCGGTGGCGATGATGGTGAACGAGCCGCCCTCCTCGATGTTGCGCGCCGCTCCGAAAAACCGTTTGGGTTTGTGCAGCGCATTGGAGTCCACGCCGCCCGACAGGATCTTGCCCGAGTGGGGCACGGTGGTGTTGTAGGCGCGCGCCAGACGGGTGATCGAGTCCAGCAGGATCACGACGTCCTTGCCCTGTTCGACCAGCCGCTTGGCTTTCTCCAGCACCATCTCCGCGACTTGCGTATGGCGTTCCGCCGACTCGTCGAAGGTCGAGGCGATCACCTCGGCGTCGACGTTTTCCTCCATGTCGGTGACTTCCTCCGGCCGCTCGTCGATGAGCAGCACGATCAGGTGCGCCTCGGGGTGATTCTCGCCGATGGAGTTGGCCGCTTTCTGCAGGAGCATGGTCTTGCCCGCCTTGGGCGGGGAGGTGATCAACCCCCGCTGCCCCTTGCCGATGGGGGCGATGAGATCCACCACGCGCGTGGAGATGTCGCCCCCGGAGCTCTCCAGACGAAGACGCTGATCGGGGTAGCGCGGACGCAGGTCGTCGAACGTCGTTCGACCTTTGGTTTTGCCGGGCGCGTCGAAGTTGACGTTCTCCACCTTGAGCAGCGCCAAGTAGCGCTCGCTCTCTTTGGGAGGGCGCACCTGCCCTAGGATGGTGTCGCCCGTGCGGAGCTCGAATCGCTTTATCTGCGAAGGGCTTACATAGATGTCGTCGGGGCCGTAGAGGTAGTTCCAGCTCTGCGAGCGCAGGAACCCGTAGCCTTCGGGGAGAATTTCGAGCACGCCTTCCCCCCGCAACACCACGTCGCTGTCGAGGAGCTTGTGCTCGATGCGGAAGATGAGATCCTGCTTGCGCAGTCCGGAGTAGTTCGGGATGCGCAACTCGTTGGCCAGCTCGTGAAGCTCGCTGACCTTCTTGCTCTTGAGTTCGGCGATGTCCAAGGGGATGGTTCCGATGGGAAAGGCGGGGCGGACCGTGAACACGGCGCCGCGGGTGGGACGCGGTCGGTCGGGCTCGAGCCGGAAAGGGTGGCGAGATGCCGGGGCGGAGCTTGCGTCTCCGGTGAACCGTCGGAATGTTAAGCGGGCCTCTCGCGGGGGTCAAGGAATTCGAGGCGGCGCGTCCCGAAGCCCAACCGGGACGCCTCCTTTCCGGCCGGTCGGCGGCCCGGGACGGGGAGGCCTTCGCGCTGGGGGGGACGGCTCCCCGTCTCCCTCGTGGAAGAGTTCGGGTGCGGCCGGGACATTTTCGGGGTTCGGCGGAGTACCCCTTGGCGACCTCTCGACTCCGATCCCCTCCACCCCACGCATATGCCGGGCAAGACGCTGGACATCGTCGGCGCCACCGGGCGCGCGACCGTGCGCTTCGTGGCGTCGGTCGGCGAGTGGGGCGTCCTCATGCAGGACACCTTCCGCGGCCTGCGCGCGGTCCGCATCTGGGGGAAGCTGGTTCTCGAGCAGATGATGCGCATCGGCGTCGATTCGGTTCCCATCGCGCTCTTCATCGCCGCCTTCACCGGCATCGTGCTTGCGCTCCAGGCTTCCTACACCTTCACCGGGGCGGTGCCGCTGTACTTGGTGGGAAGCTTGGTGGGCAAGACCATGATCATCGAGCTGGGTCCGGTGCTGACGGGACTGGCGCTCGCGGGCCGGGTGGGCGCGAGCATCGCCGCCGAATTGGGGACCATGCGGGTGACCGAGCAGATCGACGCGCTCGAGACCATGGCCTACGATCCGGCGGCGTATCTGGTGCTCCCCCGGGTTCTGGCCGGCGCGGCGATGTTTCCGGCCGTGACGCTGCTCGCGTCCGCGCTGGGGATTGTGGCCGGGTGGCTGACCGCCATCCAGCTTCTCGAGATGTCCACGCCCGAGTTCGTGCGCGGCCTCGAGGCTTTCTTCGTGCCCTTCGACGTGTTCTTCTCGGCGATCAAGTCGTTCTCGTTCGGTTTGACGGTGACCTCGCTGGGATGCTTCTTCGGGTTCCACGCCCGAGGCGGCGCCGCCGGAGTGGGCCGCGCCGCCACGTCGGCCGTGGTGGCGAGCAGCATGGTGATCCTGGTGTTCGACGCCTTCTGGGCGGCGGTGTTGCTGTGATCCGCCTGCGCGACGTGCACAAGGCCTTCGGCGGCAAGGTCGTGCTGGACGGTTTCGACCTGGATGTGCCCGAGGGGGCCACGGTGGCGCTGATCGGCGCCTCCGGGGCGGGCAAGTCGGTCGTGCTGAAACACATCGTGCGGCTGCTCGTTCCCGAAAGGGGAAGCGTGACCGTCGACGGTCGGGAGGTCGGCGCGCTGGACCGGCAAGCCCTGTACGCGTTGCGACGCGAGGTCGGCTACGTTTTTCAGTTCGCGGCGCTCTTCGATTCCATGACGCTCGCCCAGAACGTGGAGATGGGGTTGCGCCGGATCCCCGGGTTGGGGCGCCGGGAGATCCGCCGCCGGGCCGCCGAGTGCCTGGAGCTTGTGGACTTGGGGGGATTGCGAGACCGTTACCCGGCGCAGATCTCCGGGGGACAGCGCAAGAGGGCGGGAATCGCGCGCGCGATCGCGACCCGTCCCCGGTATCTCCTGTACGACGAGCCCACCACCGGGCTGGATCCGGTGACCACGACCGTGATCGGCCGACTCATCCTCAGATTGCGGAAGGAGCTGGGGGCCACGGGACTGGTGGTCACGCACGACCTCGAGACGGCCGACCGGATCGCCGACTCGATGGCGTTTCTGCACCGCGGACGGCTGCGGGCCCAAGGCGCGCCGAGCGAGATTCGCGTCTCGCCGGACCCCGTGGTCCGGTCGTTCGTCGAAGGGGCTCCGGAACCGATGGAGGCGATGGCATGAGGCGCAACGAGGTGTGGGTCGGGTCCGTCATTCTTCTGAGCGTCGTGGTCACGGTGGCGGGCAGCTTCTGGTTGCGCGGATACCGCCTGATGCGGGGCACGACCACGGTCGAGGCGCTCTTCACCGGCGTTGGGCAGCTGATGGACGGCGCCTCGGTGAAGCTCCGCGGGGTGACCATCGGACGCGTCGACGGCATCGCCGTCGAACCCGACGGAACCGCGGTGCGGGTGGGGCTCGCCGTCAATGCCGATGTGCGGCTGCCCGCCGACGCCGCCGTGCTCATCGCCCCCGAATCGATGTTCGGGGACTGGAACGCGGAGATCGTGTCGCGCTCCGCCTACCCCCGAATGGATTTCTTCGACCCTCCGGATCCGGCCGTGCTGCCCGGTTTCAGCATCCCCGACCTCTCCCGCCTCACCGCCACCGCCGACCGGATCGCCGAAAACCTGGCCACCATCACCGACCGGGTGGAGGTCGCCTTCAACCAAGAGACCGCCGAGAACCTCAAGCTGGTGATCGAGAACGTGGGCAGGGTCAGCGAACAGGTGGCGACGCTTGCCGACGCCCAGATCGGGGCGGTCGAGGAACTGGTCGAGAACGTTCGCGTCTCCACCGGCGAGGTCGGGGAAGCGGCGGCGCTGGCGACCCGCACGCTGGGCGAGGTGGAGCGGCTGCTCTCGGGCGGCGCCGTGGACTCCATCGTGAGCGACACCCGCGTGACCGCCGCCGAATTCCGGGTCCTGGCCACCGATCTGCGCGAGACCACGGCCGGGCTCGAGACCACGCTGAGGTACGCCGACTCCACCTTGATCCGCTTCGAACGCATCGGACGCGAGATCGAGACCGGGGAAGGGACGCTGGCCCATCTTCTGGCCGACTCCACGATGGCCGTTCAGACCCGTTCGGTGCTGACGCAGCTCGGCCTGTTGCTCGAGGACTTCCGCGAAAACCCGGGGCGCTACGTGCGCCTGTCCATCTTCTGACCATGAAGGGAGTTCTCGACCTGACCATCGTCGGAGGAGGCCCCACGGGACTCTTCGGGGCCTTCTACGCCGGCATGCGCGGCATGTCCTGCCGCATCGTCGACTCGCTTCCCGAGTTGGGGGGACAGCTCACGGCCCTCTATCCCGAGAAGTACATCTTCGATGTGGGCGGCTTTTCCAAGGTGATGGCCAAGGATCTGGCTCGGGAGCTGGTGAAGCAGGGACTCCAGTTCGGCGCCGAAGTGGTGCTGGACGAGGAGGTGCGCGAGCTCCGCGAGGAGGAGGGCGTCTTCGCGCTCCGGGGGGCGTCTTCGGAATATCGGTCCCGCACGGTGCTGATCGCCGGCGGCAAGGGCGCCTTCGAGCCCATGGCGCTCGAGTGTCCCGGCTACGCGGAATTCCTGGGGCGCGGGGTCGAGTACTCGGTGCGCGATCCCGAGGCCTACCGGGGGAAGCGGGTCGTGATCGTGGGCGGAGGGGACTCCGCACTGGATTGGGCGCTGATCCTGAAGGACGTCGCCGCGCGACTGGTCTTGGTCCACCGGAGAGCCGTGTTCCGGGCGCACGAGACGTCGGTGGACCGGCTCGGGGAAGCGGCGGAGACGGGCGAACTCGAGGTGAAGCTCTTCCGGGAGGTGCGCGAGATCCGCGGGAGCGGAGGGGTCGAGGGGTGCACCGTCTTCGACAACCGGAGCGACGCGGAGGAGTCCTTCGAAGCGGATGCGGTGCTCACGTTTCTGGGCTTCAAGCCGGATCTGGGGCCGATCAAGAGCTGGGGGCTCGAATCGAACGGGAAGCGCATCGTGGTGGGCCGACTGATGGAGACCAGCCGCCCGGGCGTCTACGCCGCCGGGGACTTGGTCGCCTACCCGGGCAAGCTGGACCTGATCGCCACCGGATTCTCCGAGGCGGCGATCGCGGTGAACAACGCGATTCGACGCGTCGATCCGAAGGCGCGCGCGAACCCCGGACACTCGACCAACCTCAAGATCTTCAAGGACAAGTAGCCGGTCGCCTCCCGCGCGGGGAGGGGGTCGGGCTTCGAACGCGACAGAGGAATGCGAGATGGCTGGACAACGCGAACGGGTCGTGATCATCGGATCGGGACCGGCGGCGTGGACCGCGGCCATCTACGCGGCGCGCGCCGATCTCTCGCCCCTGGTGGTGGAAGGGGCGGGCAGCCGCACGATGATCCCGGGAGGACAGCTCATGTTCACGACCGAGGTCGAGAACTACCCCGGCTTTCCGGAAGGAGTGACCGGACCCGAGATGATGGACGCCTTCCGCAAGCAGGCCCTGCGTTTCGACGCGCGCGTCGTCGCCGACGACATCGTCGAGGTGGAGCTGGTCGGGCAACCCAAACGCCTGGTGACCGGGCGGGGAGAGGAGCTCTTGGCCGATTCGGTGATCGTGGCCACCGGCGCCAACGCGCGCTGGCTGGGGGTTCCCAACGAGGAACGCCTCGCGCAGAGCGGTGGCGGAGTGTCGGCGTGCGCCGTGTGCGACGGGGCGCTCCCCTGGTTCCGCGGCCGGGTGGTGGCGGTGGTGGGCGGGGGGGACAGCGCCATCGAGGACGCCACCTACATGGCCAAGTTCGCCGGCCGGGTGATCGTGATTCATCGGCGCGACCGGTTGCGCGCCTCGGCGATCATGCAACAGCGCGCCTTCGACGACGGGAAGATCGAGTTCCTGTGGAACAAGGTGGTGACCGAGGTTCTGGGCGACGACGTGATCACCGGGCTCGGGCTGAAGGACACCGTCACCGGGGCGAAGAGCGTTTTGGAGGCGGGCGGCATGTTCGTGGCCATCGGGCACACCCCCAACACGAGCTTTCTGGACGGGCAAGTGGCGCTCAAGCCCAACGGCTACATCGAGTTGCCGACTTCGTGGCGCACGGAGACCTCGGTGCCCGGGGTGTTTGCGGCCGGCGACGTGATGGACGACCGCTACCGCCAAGCGGTCAGCGCGGCGGGAACCGGATGCATGGCCGCGCTGGACGCCGAACGCTGGCTGGCGCACGGCGGTCCGGGGGGCGCGGCGCCTCGGGACGGAAACCGGGCTTCCCCGTCCGGGTGAAGCACCGCCGCACGGCCTTCCTCGGCGCCGGGGCGGTCGCCGCCGAAGGCCTCGGGCGCGGAACGCGTCGCGTTCGACCCGGCTCGGGAGGTCGGCGGTCTCCGCCCTCCGACGAGCTTTCTTTCCGCGTCGGTCGGCAGGAGGTGTCGGAGCGGGGCCGATGCCCGAGCCCCGCCGACGATTCCTGACAATGCAGGGCCGCCGGGGTTGCGCCGATGGGCGGCGACCGCGCGGGCGGCTCCCGAGCCCCCAGCGCCTCCGCGAAATCCCGGCCCGTGCGTATTGGCCGCGCCGTAGCTTGACGTCGTCGGCGTTCATGGTCGCCGCTCCGACGTGAAGACGAACGTCGAAGCGACGAGTCGCGAAGAGCCTGCCGCGCCGACGCGATCGGACGGGACTTGCCGGCGGGGCGCTTCCCCGCGCTCGGTCGGTTCGAGGTCCGGGACGTCCGAGCGCGATGGGCTGGCCGCGAAATTTGGCGGGCGTTTTTCCTCTTGCGGACGCTTTTCATGCGTTCGCCCCGGGGCGGGACCCCCGCCAAGAAGTTGATTCGCAGGGGTCGACGCCGCCGAGCGGCCATCGAACGGGGGACGGCGGCGAATCAGGACTCGAGAGCTTCGAGAGATCGAGTTTCGCTTTCGCGCGATGCGCGCATGCACGTTCCCGACCCGATGCTCGAGGATGTCGTCGAGCGGATCGACGAGGAGCGCGCCACCGAGTGCCCGAGTCCGCCGCGCTCGGTTTCGCGGGCCACGGAACGGTCAGCGCTGGCGGCGGCGTTCGAACGCGTCGGCCGAAGGCTTGCCGCAACGGTCGCGGACACCCGGGAGCGAAGTCGCAGGCTGCGGCGCGTTCGATGGGCTCGATCTCCATCGCTTGGTCGTCGTCCGGGATCCCGTGCCTGGATTTCCAAGCCCGTCCCGCGGGGATCCGGGATCGGCGGGCGGGCATTGGGACGTCGGCGGTCGCCACGCGCATCGAGTGCCGTGGACCGCGGGAAACCCGTTCGTCTCGCGAAATCGCGGCAGGCCCGACGTCCCCGACCTTCGCTCGATCCGCCGCGCGCCTTCCCGGCGCCTTCGGCGACGCGGCCTCCGGGAGGCGAAGCGCTCGGGCGAGCGGCGACGAGCGGCCGCTTCCGCGAGGTTGCGTCGGGACCCGTCAGGCGGCGCCGTGTTCGCCCCCGTCCACCACGATCACCGCTCCGGTCACGAAGGGCGAACGGTCGAGAAACAGCACCGTGCGCGCGACGTCCTCGGGCGAGCCCCAGCCACCCAGGGGGATGCGTTGGGCGGCGGCCCGGACGGCTTCCCGAGAGGCGTCCTCCTCGGGAAGCACGGAACCGGGCGCGACCGCGTTGACGCGTACCCGGGGAGCCAGCGCTCGCGCCGCCACCCGGGTGAGTTGGACGAGCGCGGCCTTGGAGACCGAGTGGTGGGGGTAGCGCGCCCACGGCCGAAGCGCCGACAGGTCGGCGATGTTGACCACGTTTCCGCGGACGTCGGCGAGCGCCGCCGCGGTGGCTTGGACGAGCAGGAAGGGCGCCTTCAGGTTGACCGCCATCACCCGGTTCCATTCCTCTTCGCCGACCCGATCGAACGGCGTGGCGACGAAAGTGGAGGCGTTGTTGACCAACAGGTCGAGACGCCCCCAAACGGTGGTCGCGGTCTCGGCCAGCCGTCTCGCGCCGACGCCCGTGGAAAGGTCGGCCCGGACGGCGAGGGCGCGCCGTCCCCTGCGCTCCGCTTCCGCCACGACCTCCTGCGCGGCGGCGGCGGATCCGTGATATCCCACGACCACGTCCATGCCCGCGTCCGCCAGCGCCAGGGCGATGGCGCGCCCGACGCGCACGGCTCCCCCCGTCACCAAGGCCACCCTGGTTCCGGGGCGCGCCGCGTCGCGTTCGGCGGGTTGGCGGCCGGACGCGTCCGGGGACGGATCGCTCGGGGAGGGGAAGCGGCTCACCGGCGTCGGCCCCCTTTTCTTCCGGGCCGCGTGCGGCCACCTTCGAAATCCGCAGGCGACCGCGAAGGGCGCCGCGACGAGAACGCGAAAAAGCTACCGGGAGCCCACGGCAGGCGGCAAACGACGCGGCAGGCGGCAAACGATATGAGCGAACCCGAAAATTCGGCCGGCAGGGCGTGCGTCGTCACGGGAAGCACGCGCGGCATCGGGCTCGAGATCGCGCGGGCGCTCGCGCGGCGCGGGGCCGACGTCGCGATAAGCTCCAGAAGCGATGCGGACGTCCGCCGGGTGGCGGCCGAGGTGGATGCCTTGGGCTCAGGGCGCGCCATCGGGATCTCCTGCGACGTACGCGATCCCGCAGCGTGTCGGCGCCTGGTCGATTCCGCGGCCGAGCGTTTCGGGCGGCTGGACGTGCTGGTCAACAACGCCGGATGGGGCCGATTCGCTCCCATCGACGAGCTCTCCGTCGACGACTGGCGTCTGCAGATCGACACCAACCTGGGCGGCGTCTTCTACTGTTCCCGGGCCGCCGTGCCTCATCTGGAGGCCGACGGCGGAGGCTGGATCGTCAACGTCGGATCGCTCGCGGGGCGCAACGCCTTCGCCGGAGGAACCGGATACAACGCCAGCAAATTCGGCCTGCTCGGCATGACCGAGGCCATGATGCTCGACCTGCGCCACCGCGACGTCCGTGTGAGTCTCGTCATGCCCGGAAGCGTCAACACCGGCTTCCGCGGCCAGTCCGCCGAACGCGGCTGGAAGTTGGATCCGGAGGACGTCGCCCGCGCCGTGGTGGATCTGTTGGCCTACCCGGGCCGCGCGCTTCCCAGCCGGGTCGAGCTGAGACCCAGCCGTCCCCGAAAGAGATGAAGGCGCCGGTAAGGATCGGCGGCGGCGGATGAAGCGGGCTCTGGTGGTCGGCGGCGGCGGCCAGGTGGGCACCGAGCTGGTCGCCGCGTTGCGCGCCCTCCACGGGTGGGAGAACGTGCTCGCCACCGATCTGCGTCCGGACGCGGAAGCGACGCTGGGCGGCCCTTTCGCGTCTCTCGACTGCACGGACGGGGACGCCGTGCTGGCGACGCTGCGACGTTTTCGCCCCGACACCGTGTTCCACCTCGCGGCGCTCCTGTCGGTCGCGGGCGAAGAACGCCCTCGGCTGGCGTACCGGGTCAACATGGGCGGCCTGATCAACGTCCTCGAGGCGGCGCGCGCGCAAGGCGCGGCGGTCTTCTTCCCCAGCTCCATCGCGAGCTTCGGCCCTTCGATTCCGCTCGACGACGTGCCCCAAGAGGCGGCTCAGCGGCCCACCACCATGTACGGCGTCACCAAGGCCGCGGGCGAGATGGTCTGCGACTTCTATCACCGGCGCTTCGGCGTCGACGCCCGCGGCGTGCGCTTTCCGGGCCTGATCTCGCATGCGACCGAGCCCGGCGGCGGCACCACCGACTACGCCGTGGACGTCTTCCGCTCGGCGGTCGAGTGCGGCGCCTATTCCTGCTTTCTGCGTCCCGACACGCAGCTGGACATGATGTACATGCCGGACGCCGTCCGCGCCGCGATCGAGCTGATGCAGGCGGATCCGGACCGGCTCGCGCACCGGAACGCCTACAACGTCACCGCCATGCAGCTCACCCCCCGGGCGCTCGCCGCCGAGATCGCGCGCCGCTTGCCGCGCTTCCGCATGGAGTACCGGGTGGATCCGTTGCGACAGGCCATCGCCGACTCGTGGCCCCGGCGTCTCGACGACTCCGCGGCGCGCGAAGAGTGGGGGTGGCGCGCCAAGTACGATCTCGTCGGCATGGCCGCGGACATGCTCGCGCGCCTGAGAGCGCGCGAGCCCGCAGGCGCGCGCTCCGAATCCACCCCCTGATCCCCGTCCGCAGGACCCGGGAGACGCCATGCCCCTCGACCGCCTGACCGCCGCGCTGGACGCCCGCGTCCGCGAGCTGGAACGCAAGGGGATCGCCAAGGGCGCCGAGGCCGTCGTCGCCGCCGTGGAGGCGCCCCGGGGGGATCGCGGTCCTCGGTTCAGGCTGGCGGGCGAGGGCGAGCGCGCCTTCATCCGCCTCAACTCCAACTCCTACTTGGGGATGAGTCTGCGACCCGAGGTCGTCGCGGCGGGAGAGGCCGAGGCGCGGGCGTTCGGGGCCGGCCCGGGGGCGGTGCGTTTCATCAGCGGGACCTACGCCGCGCACGTGGAGCTGGAGCGTCGGCTGGCCCGCTTCCACGGACGCGCGGAGGCGATGCTGTTCTCCTCC
Organism: Longimicrobiales bacterium; assembly: GCA_965115885.1. GTDB lineage: Bacteria > Gemmatimonadota > Gemmatimonadetes > Longimicrobiales > Gaopeijiaceae > BD2-11. The sequence goes on along the minus strand of OZ220479.1, from coordinate 2,938,486 downwards.
GCCTACGCGGCGGTGGTGGGTTGCCTGGTTCCGCTCGTCGATTCCGACACCGCGTTGGTCTCCGACGAGCTCAATCACAACTCCATCATCAACGCGGTCCGGCTCGCGCGTCCCCGGTCGAAGGCGGTGTATCCGCACCTCGACATGCGCGCTTTGGAGCGGGCCCTGGAGAAGGCGGCCGGCAACGCCCGTCGCGCCGTCGTGGTCACCGACGGCGTCTTCAGCATGCGCGGCGTGCACGCGCCCGTGGACGAGATCATGGAGATCGCCCGCCGACGCGACTCCGACTTCCCGGAGAACGTGGTGGTGGTGCTGGACGATTCCCACGGGGTGGGCGCCATCGGCGCCACCGGACGGGGCACGGAGGAATGCACGGGGTCCCCTCCCGCCGACGTTCTGGTGGCGACTTTGGGAAAAGCGCTCGGGGTCAACGGCGGCTACGTGGCGACCCACGCCGCGCTGGTGCGCCACCTGCGCGAGAGCGCCCCGTTCTACGTCTACTCGAACCCGATCACGCCCGGGGAGGCGCGCGCCGCGCTCGAGGCGCTGGAGATTCTCGACAGCGCGGAGGGCGTGCGGCTGCTCGACCGCCTGCGCTCGCTCGTCCGGCGCTTCGAGGAGGGTCTGAAGCGGCTCGGAATCGAGGTTCTCGAAGGAGATCATCCGGTGGTTCCGCTGATGATCCGCGACACGGCCCGCACGCACGAACTGGTGCGCCATTTGCGCGACCACGGCGTCCTGGCCACCGGTTTGACCTTTCCCGTGGTTCCGCGCGGGGACGAGGAGATTCGCGCCCAGATCAACGCCGACCATACCGAGGCCGACGTCGACTACGTGCTGGACGTTCTGGCGAAGCGGCCGAGGGCGGGGAGGACGTGAGCGCCGGCCAGGGCGCGCCGGGCCGCGACTTCGTGCGCGAGATCGTGGCCGCGGACTTGGCGAGCGGCAAGCACGGGGGACGGGTGGCGACGCGCTTCCCGCCCGAACCCAACGGGCTGCTGCACATCGGCCACGCCAAGGCCATCTGCCTCGACTTCGGGGTCGCCGAGGAGAACGGGGGCACCTGCAACCTGCGGTTCGACGACACCAACCCGGAGACCGAAGAGGCGGGCTACGCGGAGGCCATCGAGCGCGACATCCGCTGGCTGGGCTTCGAGTGGAGCGAACTCCGGCACGCCTCCGACTACTTCGGGAAGCTCTACGACTGCGCCCTCCGGTTGATCGGGAAGGGATCGGCGTACGTCGACAGTCTGAGCGAGGAGGAGATCCGCGCATACCGAGGCACGGTGACCGAGCCGGGACGGGCGAGCCCCTATCGGAACCGCCCCGCGGAGGAGAGCCTCGATCTCTTCCGACGCATGCGCGCGGGCGAGTTCGAGGACGGGGCGCACGTGTTGCGCGCCCGCATCGACATGGCGTCGCCCAACATGATCATGCGGGATCCGGTGCTCTACCGCATCCGCCGGGCGCACCACTACCGGACCGGATCGGAGTGGTGCGTCTACCCGATGTACGACTTCGCGCACTGCCTCTCGGACTCCATCGAGGGCATCACCCACTCGCTGTGCACGCTCGAGTTCGCGAACAATCGGGCCGTCTACGACTGGTTGCTGAAGGAGGTGGAGGCGCCCGAGCCCGTGCCCCGGCAGTACGAGTTCGCGCGGCTGAACCTCGAGTACGCCGTCGTCTCGAAGCGCAAGCTGCTGCGTCTGGTGGAGGAAGGGCACGTGAGCGGCTGGGACGATCCGCGCATGCCGACCCTCTCGGGGCTCCGGCGCCGGGGCGCGACGCCCGAGGCGATCCGCGCTTTCTGCCGCTCGGTGGGCGTCGCCAAGGCCGACAACCGGGTGGACGCGGCCAAGCTGGAGTACGCCATCCGGGACGATCTGAACATGCGCGTGCCCCGCGTGATGTGCGTGCAGCGGCCGCTCAAGGTGGTGATCGCCAATTTTCCCCGAGGCGAGACCGACTGGCTGGACGCGCCCCTCTATCCGCACGACGTGCCGCTCGAGGGGACCCGCCCGGTGCCTTTCGCGCGCGAACTCCTCGTCGAGCGCCGCGACTTCATGGAGGACCCGCCGCGCCGCTTCTTCCGGCTGGCTCCGGGGAGGGAGGTGCGCCTGCGCTACGGCTACATCGTCCGCTGCGAGGAAGTGGTGAAGGACGAGGCCGGCGAGGTGGTGGAACTCCGTTGCACCTACGATCCCGCAACCCGCGGCGGATCGGCCCCCGACGGACGCAAGGTGCGCGGCACCGTCCACTGGGTGTCGGCCGAGCATTCGCGTCCCTGCGAAGTGCGCCTCTACGACCGGCTCTTTCGCACGCGCGACCCCGACCGCGGCGACTTCGTCGCGCAGCTGAACCCCGATTCGCTGGTGGTGTGCGCCGATGCGCGCGTCGAACCGAGCGTCGCCGACGATCCTCCCGGCACCCGCTACCAGTTCGAGCGGGTGGGCTACTTCGTCAAGGACCGGGTGGACTCGGATCCGGAGCGGCCGGTCTACAATCGCACCGTCGGCCTGCGCGACTCGTGGAGGAAGATTCGCGAGCGGCAGCTGGCGCGGGCGGCGAAGGGGCGGGGGAGGCGCCGAAGGAAGAAACCCGTTCCCGGGGGGACTTCGTGAAGGAGCCGGGACGCGAAGCCGTGCGCACCATCCTCGTTCTGAATTGGCAGGACCGGGAAAATCCGCAGGCGGGAGGCGCGGAGGAACACGTCCACCAGGTCTTCGGTCGCCTCGCCCGGCGCGGCTACGAGGTCGCGTTGCTGGCCTCCGGTTTCCCGGGGTGCCGGTCCCGCGTGCGGTTGGACGGCATCGAGGTTCACAGAACGGGCGGGCGCTACACCTTCTCCGTCGCCGCGCCCCTGTACTTCCAGCATCATCTGCGGGACGAGCGCTGGGACGTGGTCGTCGACAATCTCAACAAGGTCCCGCTCTTCTCTCCCTGGTGGGTGGGAGCCCCCGTGGTTCCGCTCGTGCATCATCTGTTCGGCGCCACCGCCTTCAGCGAGGCGCCGTTTCCTCTCGCGGCCATGACGTGGCTGTTGGAGCGACCGCTTCCCTTGGCGTACCGGGGGTTGCCCACGATCGCGGTCTCGCGGAGCACGCGCGACGACTTGGCGGCGCGTGGACTGCGCGCCCCCGTCGAGGTCGTTCCGGTCGGCGTCGACACGACCCTCCACACGCCCCATCCGGAGGGGGACAGGACCTCCCGGGCTTCTCTCCTGTACTTGGGGCGTCTGAAGCGCTACAAGGGGGTGGATCTTCTCGTGCGGGCGGTGGCGAAGCTCGCGAGGGAGGGGTTGCACGTCGATTTCCTCATCGCCGGCGCGGGCGACGGGCGACCGGAACTCGAACGGTTGGTGGAGAAGTCGGGCGTGGCGGATCGCGTCGTCTTCCTGGGGTTCGTGGACGAGAGGACGAAAATCGACCTGATGCGCACGTCGTGGGTGCACGGGCTCGCCTCCAGCAAGGAGGGGTGGGGGATCACCGTCCTGGAAGCCGGCGCCTGCGGCACCCCGTCGGTGGCGAGCGACGCTCCCGGCTTGCGCGAGGCGGTGGTGGACGGAGAAACCGGAGTGCTCGTCCCGCACGGGAACGTCGATGCCCTGGCCGGGGCGATTCGTCGGCTGGTTGCGGACTCCGACCTGCGCGAGCGGTTGGGAGAAGGGGCGCGCCGCTACGCCGAATCGCTCTCGTGGGAAGCGACCAGCGCCGCGGTGGAGCGGGTTCTCCTCTCCGCGGTCTGCGGGAAGGGAGCGGCCTGAACGCCGACGCTCTCCCTGGCCCCGCGCTTCCGGGGGGGCAGGAGCGGGAGAACGAGGCTTGCGCTCCGCCGGTTACCGGCCCGCCGCGCGCCTGCCCAGAGGGATGGCCGCCTCGACGTCGTCCACCTGCATCAGGAGGCCGAGAAATCCCTCGCGCACGCGTCGCTCGACGTCGTCGGCGTTCGCGGTGATCATGTCGGCCAGCCCGGCGCGCGTGGCTTCCTCGAGCACGGTCCGGTTGCCGCGTTCGGCCGCCGCGCGGTCCCCGCCGAGCGCTCCGGCGAGGCTCCCGATGCCGCACGCCAGCACGCTGTAGCCGCCCACGTCGGCGATGGCGGCGGCCTCGGCGACCGCGTCCGGATCCTCGACCATGAGCATCGCGATCACCGAGCCGTCCGGATTGGCGGGCGACCACACGTCCGCGCCCGCGTCCTCGAAGAAGCTCGCCGCGGCGCGCGCCTCCGCGACGTTGCGCACATGCGGCAGAACGACCCCGTCGGCGCCGAGCTCGAGCGCCTCCCGCACGCGGGCGCGGGCGGCTTCCTCCCCGTCCCGTTCGATGGGCGGGATGCGCACCAGCAGGGTTTTGCGACCGATGGCGTCGGGCGCGTCGAGACCGGCGGCGACGGCCTCGACCGCGGTCGGATCCCAGCTCCGTTCCAGATTCAGGAAGACGAAGTCCAGGAGCGGGTTGCGCGCCAGCGCGCGCCCGCCTTCGACGGTGTAGCGCGGCGGCCCTCTCTCCGCGCCCCCGCCGCCCCCCGCGAATTCCGGCGGCACGAACGCCCCGAACGCGGCCAAGTTGCGTTCCCAGAGCCCGATCGTGCTGGTTGCGCGCGCGACCTCCGCCTCCGCCCGCCCGGCGTGGGCGCGTCCGATCGCGAGCGCCTCCGGCGAGGTGACGATGATCAACCGGAAGCCCTGGTCGAGACGCGCCTCGATGTCGTCCGGCCCCGCGGTGATGCCGCAGGGAACCCCCGCCGCCAGACACTCCGCCAGGACGGTCTGGATGGCGGCCTCCACCGCCTCCGCGTCTCCCCCGTAGGCGCGCCGCAGGTCGCCCGGGCCGGGGATCACCGCCCCCACCCCGGGGGTGCGCACGATTTCGGCCGCGCGCTTGATCCCGACCCGGTCCTCGACGACGAGGACGTTCGCCAAGTGCCCGTCCGGGTTGCCCGGCCACGCCGCGTCCCCGAGCGCGTCCACCGCCAACTCGGCCTCTCCGGCGCTTTCCACATGGGGGTAGACGATCGAGTGGACGCCGGCGTCCAGCCCCGCACGCGTCCGGGCGCGCGCGGAGTCGGCCCCGTCGCGGATGGGCGGGATGCGCAACGCCACCGGCTGAGGCGTTGCGTCGCCGGCCCCTTCGCGCATCCCGTCCATGTACGCCTCCATCGCGGGGATGTCGAAGGGCCCCGACTCGAGCGAGTAGAAGACGAAGTCGGCCTCGCGATTTCGGGCTACGCGCGCGCCCTGCTCGCGCGTGTGTTCGCCCGAAAAAACGCCGAAAACGGGCTGCCCTCCGGCCAGAAGCTCGACCATGCGGTTGACATCGCCCGAGGCCGCCGCCCGCTCCCCCGCTTCGGGAGCGTCCCCGGCGGGCGCGCACCGGGCGAGCGCCGCAACGACGAGAGCGAGGACTGCGGCACTCGGGCCGCGGGAGCCGGGCCAAGGTTGAAGCGGACGCATCTGGAAGATCCTCCGGAGCGGGGGGACGGGCGAGGGAAGCGCGGGCGCATGCGGCTCCGCAACGCGCCCGCTCGGACGCATGATGCACGCACCGGCGGGTACGATGCCAGTGCGCTTCTCTCCGGGAGGGCCTCTCCGCCTCTACCGCCGAGCTCGACGCTGTGGCATCTTTCGCAGGTTCCCGTCTCCGGGGTCGGCTCCGAGGTCCGGCTCCTCCAGCCCGAGCGCTCCCGAACGGCCACACCCCCACCGCGTTGCCCTCCTTCTCCCGCCACGTCCCGGTCGGCGCCCCCGCGCGAGGCCTTCTCCGTCTCTCCCGGGCCGCGCCGTCGGCGCTCGCTCCTCTGTTCCTCGGGCTCCTCGCGGCGGCTCCCGCGCCCGCCCGGGCCCAGGAGGAACCCGCGTCGACCAGGCCGAGCGTCTTCTTCGACTGCTCCGGTCCTCGTTGCAACTTCGACTACTACCGCACCGAGATCGACTGGGTGAACTGGGTGCGCGACGACGGGGCGTCCGACGTCCATGTGATCGTCACCAATCAGAACACCGGAGCGGCGGCAGGGAGTATCGCTTCGACTACATCGGGCGCCGCTCGCACGCCGAATACGAGCGGACCCTGGTCTACCGGTCGCTTTCCACCGACACCGAGCGGGAGCGGCTGGACGGCACCGCCCACGTCCTCGGGATCGGTCTCGCCGACTTCGCCAACAGCGCGGGGTTCCGCGGCATCGTCGGGTTGGTGGGCGCCGGTCCGCGCGACGCGGCGAGCCAGCGCGTGGTCGCGCGCTCGGAAGTCGACGATCCGTGGGACTTGTGGGTCTTCCGCATCAACGGCAGCGGCGAGTTCGAGGGCGAGTCGAGCCGGAGGAGGACGCAGGGCTCCGGCAGCTTCTCGGCATCCCGGGTGACCCCGACGTGGAAGATGCGCACAAACGTCCGCTCCAGCTACGACCGGCTTCTCGTGGAGCTCGACGACGGGAATTTCTCGGACGCCCGGATCGACTGGAACTTCAACCAGACCGCGGTCTACGCGCTCGCCGACCACTGGTCGACCGGGGTGCAGCTGCAGTCGGCGCGCACGACGCGCTTCAACCAGCGCGTCCGGGTCGAGCTGACCCCGGTGGTCGAGTACAGCTTCTTCCCCTACGAGGAAGCCACCCGGCACTCCCTGACCGCCTCCTATCGGATCGGCGCGGCGTACCGGGAGTACTTCGAGACCACCACCTACGGGGAGAACCGGGAGACGCGCGCGGAGCACTCCTTCGAGATCGACTTCTCGCAGCGGCAGGAATGGGGCGACGCGGGCGTGACCCTCCAGGGGTCCCAGTTCCTTCACGACACCGACCTCTACAACATCTCGTTGCGCGGGGACGTCGACTACCGCGTGGTGCGGGGGTTCAGCGTCAACGCGCGCGGCAGCGTCCGGCGGGTCGAAGATCAGATCTACCTGTCCGGGCAGGGCGTGACCGACGAGGAGGCCCTGCTTGCGTTGCGGCTGCGGGCCACGTCGTACGACTACAATCTGCGTCTCGGTTTCTCGTTCCAGTTCGGATCGCTGTTCAACAACGTCGTCAACAACCGGTTTCGGGGCATCCGGGGGTTCGACTGACCGGCCCGGCGCCCCCCGCGCCCGGCGCTCGCCCGCATTCCCGTTCCGCGGTACCATTGAAGTCGCAAGGCTCCAACTCTCACAGGAGAACTCGAATGGCCCGTTTCTTCCCATTGCTCGCCGTCGGGCTTCTGTTGTCGGCCCGCGTTCCGGCCCCCGTCGCGGCGCAGTCGGGCGTCGTTCGCTCGCTCGAGCACGACTACCGCGTGGCGACCGTGGCCGACGGCTTGATCCGCCCCTGGTCGATGGCTTGGCTCCCGAACGGGGACATGCTGGTCACGGAACGGCCGGGGCGGTTGCGCATCGTCCGCGACGGCGTTCTGCTGCCCGATCCGGTGCCCGGGGTGCCCGAGGTCTTCGCCCAAGGGCAGGGCGGGCTCTTCGACGTGTTGCCGCACCCCGACTTCGCCGACAACGACGTGCTCTTCGTCAGCTACGCCAAACCGGTCGCGGGCGGCTCGACCACGTCGGTGCTGCGCGGCACCTTCCGCAACGACCGCTTCACGCCCGAGAAGGAGATCTTCCTGGCGGAGTCGGAGGGAAGGGGCCACTACGGCGCCCGGTTGGCGTTCCATCCGGACGGCACCCTCTTCGTCACCGTGGGCGACCGCCAGGCTCCGCCTTCCGGGGATCTGGAGGGGCATCCGGCGCAGGATCCCTCCAATCATCACGGGGTCACGGCGCGCATCAACGAGGACGGCAGCGTGCCCTCGGACAACCCGTTCCTGGGCCGGTCCGACGTTCGGCCGGAGATCTACAGCTACGGGCATCGAAACGCCCAAGGTCTGGCGATCGACATGGAGACCGGCGACGTCTGGATCACCGAGCACGGCCCCCAGGGAGGGGACGAGCTCAACTTGGTGCTGCCCGGCGTGAACTACGGCTGGCCGGTGGTCGGATACGGCGTCAACTACCGGAGCGGTCTCGCCATCCACGAGGGCACCATGCGCGAGGGCATGGAGCACCCGGCCCACGTCTGGGTCCCCTCCATCGGCGCTTCCGGCCTGATGATGTACACCGGGGACGCCTTTCCGCGTTGGCGGGGCGACATCTTCGCCGGCGGCATGGCGCTCGAGCAGCTCGCGCGCTTGGCGATGGACGGGCGGGACGTGTACCGGGAGGAGACGCTGGCGTACGGGATGGGTCGCATTCGCGACGTGCGCCAGGGGCCGGACGGGCTGATCTATCTCGCCATCGACCACCGCAACGCGGAGCCGACCTCGATCCTCAGGCTGGAGCCCGCGGACGAACGCTGAAGCGTGCGCGGCGCGGTTGGGACGCGGAGCTCCCGGCCGACCGCGCCTGCCGACGTCTCGGCGGCGGATACGGATCGCGGAGGACCGCTCGGTCGCCCGGCGACGGGTCGGAGCGGTTCGCGACGTCGGGACGGTCGGCCAGCCGCTCGCGGTAGCGCGCGAAGCGGCGCACGACGTCGTCGCCGCGGACGAACGGGTGCATGGCGGCCTCGAAGGCGACGTCGTGCGCCCATCGGATGGCGTGTCCCGGCTCGCGGGCGAATTTCGGGCGGACGATCGCGTCCCGAAGAAACGGATCGTCCGAGGCCGCCCGTCGATCGCAGCCGTGCGCGTTTTTCCGTGGACGTCGCTCGCCGCGTGAACGAACGCGTCGGCTTGCGCGAACCGCAGCTGTCCGCCGCTTTCCCGCGCCCAGGCATCGAACCCGTTGAGCGCGGTGGCGAGAACCCCGGCTCGATGGCGGATCGGGTCGAACGTCGAGCGGACCGGCGCACGTCCCCCTCGAGGGTGCGGATACGGCGACGGGCGGCCCGCAGCGCGCGGGGCGGCGTTCGCGCAAGCGCGCAAAGGGCGCGGCGAAGCGGTCGGCGCGCGAGGAGACGGACGTCGGGGAGCGAGATTCCGGGTCTGGACCGGTCGCGAGGTCGCCGTCGCCCCGAGCGGGATTTGCGGACGATGCGCGTCCGCCGCGTTTTCGCACTGACCGTTCGAGCCACTAGCTTCGCCTTCGGAGGGTGCGCGGCGGCGAACAACGTCATGTCATCGAAGGACATCGCCGGATGAAGGGAACCATCGGCGCGATCGTCGACTTGGTCGACGGCCATCGCAACAACGCCGAGATGAGACCTCTGAACCTGCTTGGCTTCGGGGCGGTGCTGGTCTCCTTCGTCGCCCTTTCCTCCGTGATCTTCCATCTGCTGATGGCGCGCGAGGGTCAGGAGCACGACTGGTTCACGGGCGTCTACTGGACCTTGACGACCATGAGCACGCTGGGGTTCGGCGACGTCGTGTTCCAGTCGGATCTCGGGCGCATCTTCAGCATGGTGGTGCTGGTGGCCGGAGTCAGCATGCTGCTCGTCTACCTCCCGGTCGCCTTCGTCCGCTTCTACGCGCCTTGGGTGGAGGCCCAGTTCAGGACCAGGGTTCGCACGCGCGTCCCCGCCGATCTCGACGGACACGTCGTCATCAGCACCTACGACGACGTGACCGAGGAGCTCATCGAGCGACTGGCGCTCGCCGGAATCGAGAGCGTGGTGATCGAATCCGATCCGTTGCGGGCCGCCTCTCTGCACGCCGACAAGGTTCCTGTGGTGCGCGGGGGGCTCGGGGTGCGGGCCACCTACGAGAACTGCGCCTTCGGGCGCGCGCGTCTCCTGCTGGCCAACGCGGCCGACATGGTCAACACCAACATCGTGCTCACGGCGCGTGAGGTGTCGGAGCGGGTGGCGATCGTGGCCACCGCGGCGAATCCCGAGGGGAACGCGGTGTTGGAGCTGGCCGGAGCCAACCATGTCGTGCTGACGGCGCACAGGCTCGGCAAGCAGTTGGCCAACAGGGTGTCGGTCGGATCGGCGCGCGCGCTGACCGTCGGCCGCTACAAACAGATCGCGATCGCGGAGTTCCCGATCCGCAACACCCGTCTCGCGGGGATGACTCTGGAGGACGCCCGGGTGCGGGCGCACACGGGCGTGACCGTGGCCGCCATCGCCAAGAGGGGCCATCTGGAGCCGGCGCTGCCCGGCACCCTGCTGAGGGAGGACTGCATCGGGCTGGCGGTGGGAAGCGCGGCCGAAGTGGAGGCGCTCAACGAGTATCTGGGCGACGGCGTCGCCTGCGGGGGGCGCGTGCTGGTGATCGGCGGCGGCCGAGTCGGTCTCGCGGTCGTGCGGTCGCTGGAGGGACGAGGCGCGTCGGTCCGGGTCGTGGAACGCGATCCGAGTCTGCGCAAGAGCATCGAGGAGGCGACGAGCGACGTCGTGATCGGGGACGCGGCGGACAGCCGGGTGATGGAGCGGCTCGGGATCTCGGAGGCGGCTTCCGTGGTGCTCACCACCAACGACGACGCCGCGAACATCTTTCTGGCGGTCTACTGCCGGAAGCTCAACCCGGACACGATCATCGTCAGCCGGATCAGCCACCCCTCCAACGTCGAGGCCATCCACCGCGCCGGCGCCGATTTCGCCGTGAGCGACTCGCAGATCAAGATCCAGTCGGTGATGGGCGCGCTGAGGGGAAGGGAACCGATGGTCCTCGGGGAGGGTCTCGACCTGTTCACCGCCGAGGTGCCTCCCTCCCTGAACGGGAAGCAACTGCGCGAGAGCGGCATTCTGGCGCGCACCGGGCTCGCCGTCATCGCCGTGGAGAGCGGCGGAGCGGTCAACCCCCACCCGCGGCCCGGGCGCGTCATGCGCAGGGGCGAGCACGTGCTTTTCGTCGGCACCAACTCCCAGCGCGACGAGTTCGAGCGCGTGTTCAAGTAGCCCCGGGCGGGCGCGCTCGGGAGGATCGCTCGGGGATCGGCGCGCTTCCGCATCCCCGGACGCGCTTCGGGCGGGGCGCCGGACCCGGCGGCGGGCGCGAGGGCGCGACCGACCGTCGTCGACGGCCCTACGGAAAGATGCCCCGCTCCGCGTAGGAGCGCGCGACCCTGTCGATGGCCATGATGAACGCGGCGGTGCGCAGGTCGACTCCGTGACGGCGCGCGACCTCGCTGCTGGCGCGGTGGGCGGCGATCATGGTGTCCTCCAGGCCCGAGCGGACCAAGTCCTCCTCGTCCGCCCCCTTGGCCGCCGTGCCGCGCACCCGCTCGGAAAGCCTGTGTCCCGTCGCCTCTTCCATCGCGGCCAGCAGCCGACGGTTGCTCGCCTCCTCGAACCGCTTCTCCATCCGGCCCATGCGCATGTGGGAGAGGTTCTTCACCCACTCGAAATACGAGACCGTCACCCCGCCGGCGTTCAGGTACATGTCCGGGAGGATCAGCGTTCCGCGCTCCAGCAGCGTTTCCGCGGCGGCGGCGGCGGTGGGGCCGTTGGCGGCCTCCGCGACGATCGGGGCCCGGATCCGTTTCGCGTTCGCTTCGGTGATCACGTTCTCGATGGCGGCGGGCACGAGAATGTCGCAGTCGGCCTCCAACAGCTCCGTTCCGTCGGCCACTTCGACCGTCCCCGGCAGGCCGGCGAGCGAGCCGTGCCGACGGAAGCGTTCGTGCGCCGCGCGCGGATCGATTCCGTTCTCGGACCAGATGCCGCCGTTGTGTTCGGCGATGCCCGCGACGACCGCTCCCGCCTCGTGCAGGAAGCGGGCGGCGTGGTAGCCCACGTTGCCGAACCCCTGGACGACGACGCGCTTGCCGCCCACGCCGCGTTGCATGCCCAGGTCGTTCATGAATTCCGCGTCGAGACAGGTTTCCCGTATTCCGAAGAAGACGCCCAGTCCGGTGGCGGAGTCGCGCCCCCGGATCCCGCCCAGCGGGATCGGCTTCCCCGTCACGCAACCGGCGGCGTCGAGCTTGGCGGGGGCGATCTGCCCGTAGGTGTCGGCGATCCAGGCCATCTCGCGGGCTCCGGTGCCGTAGTCGGGGGCGGGCACGTCGATTCCGGGACCGATGAAGTTCTTCGCGGCCAGCTCGAAGGCGTAGCGCCGGGTGATGCGTTCCAGCTCGGCGTCCGAGTACTGGCGCCGGTCGATGCGGACCGCGCCCTTGGCGCCGCCGTAGGGGACTTCGACCAGGGCGCACTTGTAGGTCATGAGGGTGGCGAGCGCCACGACCTCGTCCTGGTCGGCGTGGGACGCGTAGCGGATCCCCCCCTTGGTGGGGGTCTTGTGCAAGCTGTGTTCCGCCCGCCAGGCGCGGACGACCTCGATCGTGCCGTCGTCGCGCCGGATCGGAAAGGCGAACGCGTAGACGGCGTTGCACGCCCGGATCTGCTCTAGGAGTCCCGGAGGGTGTTTCGTGTGTGCGGCCGCCTTGCGGAAATGGCGGTCGACCTGGGCGGTGAAGCTGACCTCGCTCATGCGTGTTCTCGGTGCTGAAGTCGAAAACGCGTCCCTTCGCTTCGGCGAGGGGGGCGACGCGGTGCCGGGCGTTTGCGACGGAGAGCGCCGGATTCCCGCAGGCGAGATTCCGCGCGCGCGGCGGTTCTCGTCAGGCCGGGGGCAGATCCTCGACCAGCCGGACCATGCGCTCGAGCTGGCTCTCGTCCGGAAGTCCGCCCACGCCGCCGCCCAGGTTGTCGATCATGTGCTCGGGACGGCTGGTGGCGGGGGTCGCCACGGTCACCGCAGGGTGCGCCACCACGAACTTGAGGAAGAACTGGGCCCAGCTGTGGGCATCGAACTCGGCGGCCCATTCGGGCACGTCGCGCCCGCTCACCCGGCTCCAGAGGCGCGTGCGGCCGAAGGGGGCGTAGACCAGCACGCCGATGCCGCGTTCCTGCGCGAGCGGCAGGATCTCCTCGGCGGAGGCGCGGTTGTCGACCGCGTAGTCCACCCCTATGAAGTCGATGGGCTCGTTGCGCATGACCGCCGCGAGATCCGGATAGCGTCGTTCGCTGGTGCTGGTGATGCCGACGTAGCGGACGCGGCCCGCCGCCTTCTCCTCCTCGAGGATGCCGAGTTGGGTGGGCGGGTCGCCCAGGTTGTGGACCTGGATCAGGTCGACGACCGGGAGCCGGAAGCGGTCGAAGGAGCGCTGGATCTGCGCGCGCGCCGCCGCCGGGTCGGCCGCGCCGCCTCCGCGTCCCGCGACGTTGACCTTGGTGGCCCAGAAGATTCGGTTCTGGATGCCGAGTTCGTTGGCGACGTCGCCGGCCACCTGCTCGGAGGCTCCGTAGCTGGGGGCGGTGTCGAACACCGTGCCGCCGTTGTCCACGAAGGCCCGCAACACGTTGCGGATGGCGCCCGCGTCCTCGTTGCGCGCCACGCGCGAGAAGGTGGCGGAACTGCCGAGCCCGATCACCGGCAACGGTTCGCCGGTGCCGGGAACGGCGCGCGTCATGATCTCCTGGCGCGCCAACGAAGCCAGCAGGTCGGGCGCGAGGGCGAGCGCGCCGCCGGCGCCCGCCGCGAGTCTGATCCAATCGCGTCGTGCGAGCGTCATCTTCCTCTCCTTCCGAGGCGTCGCTGCGTTTGCGGGCACTGCGAATGCCGAGGGCCCCGTTCCCTCGCGCGCCGGATTTCTCCGCCGGACGGGGCGAGGGGTCCTCCCCCAAGGACAAACGGAGCCGCGGCGCCGCTGAACGCCGCCGCGGGATCCCGGAGCGCGACGCGCTCCGGCCGGGACGAGATCACGCCGCCGCTCGCACCGCTTGGACGACCTCGTCGAAGGGAGGCAGCACCCCCGGATCCTCCGCCACCCAGGCGTAGCGGACCCGTCCCGTCCCGTCCACCACGAAAACCGAACGCCGCGCCACTCCGCGGAGCCCGATCAACTCCTCGTGCAGGATCCCGTACGCGGAGACGGCGTCGCGGTTGAAGTCCGACAGGATGGGGAAGGGCGCTCCGATCTCCTCGCCCCACTTCCGGGCGACGAAGGGGGAGTCCACGCTGATGCCGACCACGTCGGCGCCGAGTTGGCCCCACAGGTCCCAGTTCTCGGCGACGTGGCAGAATTCGGCCGTGCAGGTGCTGGTGAAGGCCAGCGGCACGAACATGAGGACGACGGGCCGACCGCGATGTTCGGAGAGCGTGAAATTCGTCTCGCCGGGAGGAGCGAACGCGGTGAAATCGGGCGCCGTCGCGCCCACGCGGATGGAAGTCATGGGAAGAATCGCCTTTCGGGTTGCGGTGCGCATGGATCCTTCGGAGACCGAAGGTTGTACGCTGCGTTGAATCGAGTCAACGACGAAAGCCGGCTCGAGACCCGGACTTTCCCCCGCGAGCGTTCCTCCCAACGTCCCGAAGGAGCCCCCGCCATGCCCGAAGGAACAGCGAAGATTTCCGCGAACGACACCCCGACGACGCCCACCGGTCGATTCTGCTGGAACGAACTGCTCACGAGCGATCCCGAAGCCGCCGCCGCCTTCTACCGAGAGGCGATCGGCTGGGACACCGACGTCTGGGGCGAAAGCGAGAACCCGTACCGGTTGTGGATCAACCGGGGCGCCCCGGTCGGCGGACTCATGCGACTTCCCGAGAATCTCGCGGACGCCGGCGTGCCTCCCCATTGGCTCCTGTACGTGTCGACGCCGGACGCGGACGCCTGCGCGAGGCAGGCGGAACGCCTGGGCGGGAGCGTTCAGGAGATGATCGACGTGGAGGACGTCGGCCGCTTCGCCGTGCTGAAGGATCCCTTGGACGCGGTCTTCGTCGCCTTCATGCCCCACGGCGCGCCGCCGGGGCACGACGAGCCGGCCGAACCCGGCGAGTTCTCGTGGCGCGAGCTCGCGACCGCCGACTGGGAGGCCGCCTGGGCGTTCTATTCGGAGTTGTTCGGCTGGCGGAAGGGGGACCGGATGGACATGGGGGAGGCGGGCGTCTATCAGATGTTCCATCGCGGCGCGCATCTTCTGGGCGGCATGTACGACCGGCCTCCCGAGGTGCCCGCGTCCCACTGGCTGAGCTACGTCCGGGTGAGGGACGCCTTCGCCGCGGCGAAGAAAATCGCCGAACTGGGCGGCACGGTGCTCAACGGACCCTTGGAGGTTCCGGGGGGCTCGTTCGTGGCCCAGTGCCTGGACCCCCAGGGAGCCGCCTTCGCGGTTCACTCCAAGCCGGAGGACGCGAAGCGGGGTTGACCGTCTGCGGAGGGAGCGGGTCGCTCTCGGCGGCGCTTGCGCGTCGCGGGGGCGAATGCGACGGGAATGGCGCGACGCTTGGCCGAGGAATGGAATGCGGGCCGGAGGCGCTAGGATGAGATCTTCGAGCGTTGCGGCGGCCTTTTCCGCGTACGGGAGGGAGATCGCCCTGGCCACGCTCGCCGCCTCGATCGGCGCGTCGGTTTCGGAGGCGTCCGCTCAAGCGGTCCGCGGACGCGTACTCGACGAAGACACCGGGATTCCCGTCTCCGGGGCGATGGTGGTGCTGACCGATTCCTCGGGCGAGCGGGCGGCGCGGCGGTTGACCGACGATCTGGGGAAGTTTCTTCTGAACGTCCCCGCGGCGGGCTTCTACACCCTGCGCACGGACCGCATCGGGTACGCCAGCGTTCCCTCGCCTTCCTTCCGGGTGGCTCCCGGCGACACGATCTCCCGCGACGTCGTCGTGCCCGTCGAAGCCGTCGCGCTGGCCGAAATCACGGTCGGAGCCGAACGCCGTTGCGTCCTGCGGCCGGACGCGGGGGCGGACGTGGTCCGAGTCTGGGAAGAGGCGCGCAAGGCGCTGGCGGCCGCCTCCTTCACCGACGAGACGGCCGCCTATCGCTACCGGATCGTGGAGTACGAACGCGAATCGGACATCGACGCCCCCACGGTCGCGACCGACGAGCGACGCACGTTCAACGAGATGCTGGCCCGGCGCACCTACGTGTCGCGACCCGTCGAGGAACTGATGGCCGAGGGCTTCGTCCAAGAGCGCGGCGACGAGCACTACTACTTGGCCCCGGACGCCCGGACGCTGCTGTCGCCCCGGTTCCTCGAACGCTACTGCATGCACGCCGTGGTCGGGGAGGAGGAGACCGAAGGCCTCGTCGGGCTCGCCTTCGAGCCGAGCGGGAAGCGCGACGAAGTCGATGTCCGGGGCGTGCTGTGGCTGGATGCACAGTCGGCCGAACTCCAGTGGCTGGATTTCCTCTACGTGAACCTGACCGCGAGCCGCCGCACGCCCGCCCCGGGGGGAAGGATCGTCTTCTCGAGGCTCCCGAACGGCACGTGGGTGGTGCGGGAATGGCGCATCCGCCGACATCTGCACGTGTTCCGGACCAGCCCCTTCTTCGGTTCCCGAACTCCGCGGCCGTTCGTGTCCGGGATCCACGAAACCGGCGGCGTCGTGCTGCGCGTTCTGACCCCGGAAGGCGAACTGGTGATGGACGCCGCATCGGGCACCGTCGAAGGCGGCGTGTCCGATTCGTTGCGGACCCGCCCCCTTCCGGGCACGCTGGTGTTCGCCGTCGGCACGCGGCACGCCGACGTGACCGACATGGAGGGGAGGTTTCGGCTCGCCGGACTGGCCGAGGGCGCCCACCGGATCGCCTATCGGCATCCGGCGCTCGACGAGGCCGGCTACCGGCCCCCGCCCGTCGAGGTGGAAGCGCGGCGCGGAGAGATCGTTTCCGTGCGGCTTCCGGCTCCTCCGGGGCGGGAATGGGTGCGGGACCTCTGTCCGGGCCGAGACGCTGCGGACGGCGTCGGCGCGATCGCGGGAATCGTGCTCGACGCGAACTCCGTGCGTGCGTTGGCGGGCGTGCGGGTCTTCGCCGCGTGGAGCGATCGGGACGCCGGGACGCCGCAGCCGGGGGGAGCCGACGACCAGCCGCCCGGACCCGGGCAGGGCGGCCAGCGCGAGGCCGCCACGGACCGAGACGGGCGTTTTCTTTTCTGCGGCGCTCCCGTTGGGCTCCCCGTTCTTCTCGCGGCGGAAGGTACGGCGTCGCCCTCGGAGGTGACCTTGGGAGAGGCGAAGCGGCCGAGGTTCGTCGTCCTTCGCGCACGGGAGAGCGGAGAGAGCGGATGACCCCCCGGAGCGGCGGCAAGCGCGGAGGAGGAAAGTCGACGCGAGCTCCGGGGTCGGCGTGCCGTGGAGAAGGACTGGCGGGGAAGTTCGCGGTGCGCGGCGGCGGGCCGCGGGTTCGCGATCGGCGTTCGGGTTCGTCGCGGACGAAATGCGGGCCGGCTCGTTCGTCTGCCCGCCTTATCCCTCCGTGCGCCTCCGCTTCCGTCTCGAGAGGCGAGCCTTGCGCCGTCGGGTGCGGGCCGGAACCGGAAAGCTGCTTGCAGACGCCGATCGAACGTTGGCGGCAACCGGAACCCCTCTTTCTGGAGTTGCTTCATGAGACGGTTCGCCTTGGGCTTGGCCGATCCAACGAAGGCGGCGTTGTCAGTACGGTGACGACCAGCGCTCCGGCGACGAAATACGTTTGGTCGGCACTGGGGTTCGGCGTGCGAGGAGACACGCTGTTCGTCCATTGCGGAGGCGATAGGCGGTACCGGTGGCGACTGTTGGACCGATTCCTCGTGGGCGACGGAACGTGCTTGGGGTCGGTGCGGCTCCCCCATGGCTGTGCGGCACATCGGCGTCGGACCCGATGCGACGTACGCTTTCACCCTCGAGGCGAGAACGTACCCCATGCTCACGGCCCTGCGCCGCCGCGCGGACGGAAGAGGATCCTCGTCCCCGAAGGGGCTCGGCGTGGGCCAACCGGAGGTTCCGGGTCGTTCGGCCGCCTCGAGAAGCGCCGATCCAGTCGGAGGCGCGTCGAGCGGGGGCGGTTCCGAGTCGCAGGCCGCGATGCGCGCACGGCGGGCGACTCCGACGTCGGCGAAGCGAACTCGGGCTCGGTCCTCCCCTCGTGCACCGGAGACCTCGGCGCGGACGTGCGGATTCTCGCCGAGTCTCGTGCCGGTCCACCCCTCCCGGCGACGCGATCCCGTTGCCGCCCGGGGAACGCCTGAATAGAATTCACGCGTCCGGAATCTCCGGACGGGGGACGCGTCGTCCCGCGTCCGCAACTCCACTCGTCTCCCCGAGCGATTCCCTCCCATGCACACGACGAACAAGGACTGGTGGCCGAACCGGCTGAACCTCAAGGTTCTCCGGCGCCACGCGCGCGCGCGCGACCCCATGGGCGAGGACTTCGACTACGCCGAGGAGTTCGCGTCGCTCGACCTGGAGGCGCTCCGCAAGGACCTCTTCGAGCTGATGACCACGTCGCAGGACTGGTGGCCGGCCGACTACGGCCACTACGGCCCGCTCTTCATTCGCATGGCTTGGCACAGCGCGGGCACGTACCGCATCAGCGACGGCCGCGGCGGCGGCGGCGCCGGCACCCAGCGTTTCGCGCCCCTCAACAGCTGGCCCGACAACGCCAATCTGGACAAGGCGCGGCGGCTGCTCTGGCCCGTCAAGCGCAAGTACGGCCGCAAGCTCTCGTGGGCCGACCTGATGATTTTCGCCGGCAACTGCGCCCTCGAGTCGATGGGCTTCGAGACGCTCGGCTTCGCGGGCGGACGCGAGGACGCGTGGGAGCCCGAGGACATCGACTGGGGCACCGAGGAGGCGTGGCTCGGGGACGAGCGCTACAGCGGCGACCGCGAGCTCGCCGAGCCGCTCGGAGCCGTGCAAATGGGATTGATCTACGTGAATCCGGAGGGACCGAACGGCAAGCCGGATCCCCTCGCCGCGGCCAAGGACATCCGGGAAACCTTCCGCCGCATGGCGATGAACGACGAGGAGACGGTCGCGCTCATCGTCGGAGGACACACGTTCGGCAAGGCGCACGGCGCCGCCGACGCGAGTCGCCACGTCGGCCCCGAGCCCGAGGGCGCGAAGCTCGAGGAACAGGGGCTCGGTTGGAAGGCCGACTTCGGCACCGGCAAGGGCGCCGATTCCATCACCAGCGGGCTGGAGGGCGCGTGGACGACCGACCCGGTGAAGTGGGACAACGATTTTCTGGAGAATCTGCACGGCTACGAATGGGAGCGGGAGAAGAGTCCCGCCGGCGCGGTGCAGTGGACCCCGAAAGACGGCGCCGGCGCGGGCACCGTGCCGGATGCGCACGATCCCTCGAAGAAGCACGCCCCCATGATGCTGACGACGGACCTGTCTCTCAGGGCGGATCCCGTCTACGCGCCCATCGCGAAACGCTTCATGGAGAACCCCGAGGAGCTGGCGGACGCCTTCGCCAAGGCTTGGTTCAAGCTCACGCACCGCGACATGGGTCCCGTCGCGCGGTATCTCGGGCCCATGGTCCCGGCCGAGCGGCAGATGTGGCAGGATCCCGTACCGGAGGTCGACCATGAGCCGATCGACGCCGCCGACGTCGCGGACCTGAAGGACCGGGTGCGCGCGTCGGGGCTCTCGGTGTCGCAGTTGGTCTCGACCGCCTGGGCGTCGGCGTCGACCTTCCGCGGGACCGACAAGCGCGGCGGGGCGAACGGCGCGCGCGTTCGTCTCGCGCCGCAGAACGCCTGGGAAGTCAACGCGCCCGCCGAGCTGGCGAAGGCGCTCGCGGCCTTGGAAAGCGTTCAAGAGGACTTCAACGGCGCGCAGCGCGGCGGGAAACGGGTCTCGCTCGCCGACCTGATCGTTCTGGGCGGATGCGCCGCCGTCGAGCGGGCGGCCGGGAACGCCGGTCACGACGTGCAGGTGCCGTTCGCGCCCGGGCGCACGGACGCGCTGGAGGAACAGACCGACGTGGAGTCTTTCGCCGTGCTCGAGCCGAAGACGGACGGGTTCCGCAACTTCCGCGGGAACGGGGACGGGAACCCTGCGGAGTCGCTGGTGGAACGGGCGGACCTGCTGACCCTGACTGCTCCCGAGATGACCGTGCTGGTCGGCGGGCTGCGCGTTCTGAACGCCGACTTCGGGCGATCCTCGCTCGGCGTTCTCACCGACCGTCCGGGGACGCTCACCAACGACTTCTTCGTGAACCTGCTCGACATGGGACTCGACTGGCGGGCGTGCGCAGGAGCCGACGACCGCTTCGAGGGGCGCGATCGCGGGACGGGCGAGGTGCGATGGACCGCCACCGACGTCGACCTCGTCTTCGGTTCGAACTCGGAGTTGCGCGCCTTCGCCGAGATCTACGCCTGCGACGACGGGCGGGAGGCCTTCGTGCGCGATTTCGTGGCGGCGTGGAACAAGGTGATGAACCTGGACCGCTTCGATCTGGGGTGATCGCCCGCGGGCGCGGCCCCGGGCTCGCCCGGATCGGGAGGCATGCGTCTCGAGGGCGGACGGGCGCTCGCCGCCGGCGGTTCGCGGAGCGTCGGCCGGGCCATCGCCTTCGGGGCCGGCGCGCGGGGGCGCGGACGCGGCGGTCGGCGGTCTACGGAGCCGCGGGAACGCCGAAAGCGCCGTCCGGGCGCTTCGGGAGACGGGGCGGCGCGCGGTGGTCGTGCGGAGAGCGGCGGGCTCCGGGTCGGACGTCGAGCGCTTCGTCGCCGAGGCGCACGACTTCGCTCTTCCTCGAAATCGGCCCGGAGGAGCGGGACGCCGTCCCGGACGTCATTTCGGCCGAACGGTAGTCCGGCGTCCGCTGTTCGACGTCGAGACCGACGGAAAGAGCGTCCAGGGCTCCAGTCGCTCTTCCTCCGACGGAGGTCTCGGAGTCGCGAACCGGTAGCCCCCCTCGATGTCGGAGGCAACGGCAAGGGGCCGCTCCAACCGACGCCCCGCGTCTCCCTTGCGAACATCGGCCTCCCCCTCCCCCCTTGGTCGACGGAGAAGCGAAACGCCGTTCCCGGCTCCCGCCAAGCCTCTCCCGACGCCCGGGGCGGCCCCCTTCGCGCCAAGGGGCTTCGAGCCCTGCAATTTCGGATGCCCACGATCCTGCGCTTCTTCATGCCCGCCGACGCCTCGGTCCGCCGCGAGGACGATCCCGCCGCCGGGGAGCCTTTCTTGGGCGCGACGGAAGGGCGCAGAAAACGATCCCGGTGGGAGGGTGCGAGCCTCCCGCCTCGTGCGCGCATCGGCCCGCAAGGGATCGACCCCGCTGCCGTCGATGGCGCGAGATCCTCGTTCAGATTCGTTTGCCGTCGGGCAGGATCGGAAGCGCGCCTCCCGCGTCCGTCGGGGTTATCTTCTCAAGATGCGGTTCGCGGGGACGCTTTGGGATTTCGGGCGGCGGCGCCGGAGCCGCCGGACTTGTCCGCAGCCATCGGGAGAGACAGTGGGAACGACGCGCGCGCGATTCATGCCGAGGATGCCGATCCCGCTCGCGCTTCTCGCTTTCGCCGTCCCCCTGCCCGCAAACGCGCAGACGGAGCAGCTCAGCGGCCGGATACGGTCGGAGGACGGACGGCCCGTCGAAGGAGCGTTGGCGGAGCTCCGTGCGGAAGCGGATTCGACCCTGGCGGCCTACACCCTGGCCAACGACCTCGGCTTCTTCTCGTTCCGAGACCTCGATCCGGGCGCGTACGTGCTGAGGGTGACCCGGATCGGATTCCGGGAATTCAGGGAACCGGTGCGCGTCGGAGGGGACGCGACCGAGATCGAGGTCGTGATGGCTCCGCAGGCGATCCTGCTTGCGGGCGTCACGGCCGAGGCCGAACGCAGCCGCGCCAAGACCCGCTTCGAGGAATCGGCCGGGATCACCGTCCAGGAGATCGAGGCCGCCGCCCTGAAGTCGCTTCCCATCATCGCCGAATCGGATCCGCTCCGGGCCATCGAAGTGCTTCCGGGCGTGACGACGTCCTCGGATTTCTCGGCGGCCTTCAACGTCCGGGGCGGCTCCGCCGATCAGAATCTGATCCTGCTCGACGATGTGCCGATTTTCAATCCGTTTCACCTGGGCGGCATCTTCTCCGTCTTCAACGCGGACATGGTGGACCGGGTCGAGTTGCAGTCCGGAGGCTTCGCGGCCGAGTACGGGGGGCGGGTCTCTTCGGTGTTGACCGTCGAAAGCGACCCCGGCGACGGAGCGTTCGGGGTCGATGCGGGCATCAGCGTTCTGGCCTCCCGCGCGGCGGTGAGCGGGGCGCTTCCCCGGGGAGCCGTCGAAAAGCTGGGATTCCAGACCACGCGCTGGCGCATGTCCGCGCGGCGCTCCTATCTGGACGTGCTCTTCAAGCCCTGGGTCGAGTTTCCGTACCACTTGTCGGACCTGCAGGGGATCTTCGAGGCGTGGACGGGGCGCGGAAGCCGGCTCCGTTTCTCCGGGTACAGCGGCCGGGACCGCCTAGACCTCTCGGATGCGGAGGACGCGGACCTCCCGATTCAATGGTCGTGGGGAAACGATGCGGTCGGCGGCTCGTGGACGCAGTCCATGAGCGGGGGCGCCTCGACGGCGGTTCGCGCCTCTCTGTCGCGCTTCAAGTCCGACCTGAAGTTCCCGGAGGCCGACGTCCGCTTCAAGACCGGGGTCGAGCAGGCGTCCTTCGGCGCCGACCTCGAACTCTTTCCCTCATGGGCGACGCGCTGGAAGTCGGGCGTCGCGGCGAACCGGGTCGAGTACGACAACGGGCTGTTCGGCGGCGGTTCGACCTTTCTGGACCAGCAGGGCAACGGCGTCGAGATCGCGGGATACAGCCAAGTGCACTGGGACCCCAACCCCGAATGGCTGGTCGAGGGCGGAGTGCGCGTGGACCACTGGCGGCCGAACGCGGGAGAAACGGAAGCGACCTTGTCGCCCCGCTTCGCCGTGCGGCGCTTCCTGCGCGACCGGAGCGCGGCCGTGCGTCTGGCCGTGGGCCGCTACAGCCAGTTCATCCACTCGACGCGGGACGAGGAATTCCCCATCGGCATCGACACCTGGGTGCTGACGGGCGCGCAGGCTCCGCGCATCGTGTCCGACCAAGCGCAGGTGGGGGCCGAGAGCTTCTTCGGCGACGACGACGGCTGGTTCGCGTCGCTCGAGGGCTACTACCGCACCTTCGACGGAGTGACGGCGGTCAACGCGGCCGAAAACCCGAACGACCCCACGGACGACCTGGTGGCGGGCGAGGGCGACGCGTACGGCGTGGACCTCTACGTCAAGCGCGACCGGGGCGCCACCACCGGCTGGATCTCCGTCTCGTTCCTGAAGACCCTCCGGTCCTTTCCGGACACTCGATCCGGCGTGGAGCCGCCGCCGCCGATCACCTATCCGCCGGTCTTCGACCGCCGCTTCGAGATCGATCTCGCCGTGCGGCGACTCCTCGATTGGGGCGGGCTGGAGCTGGGGGTCAGGGCGAATTTCGGGACGGGCCTGCCGTTCACTCGGCCGCTGGGCATCTACCACATCTACCGCACGCGCTTCGTCGAAGGCGTCGCGAACTTCGAGAACGAGGACGCGGTGCTCCTCGGGCCGCGCAACGGCGCGCGCTATCCCGTCCGGCACCGGCTGGATCTGTCGTTTCGCAAGACCGTCGTGAAGGAGTGGGGCACGATGACGCCGTATCTGAGCGTGATCAACGTCTTCAACCGCAAGAACCCGCTCTTCTATCTCTACGACTACGACGCCGCGCCTCCGACCCGGAGAGGCGTGTCGATGATCCCCCTGCTTCCCACGCTGGGGATCGAGGCCTCGTTCCGATGAGCGCGTCGGCGAGGCGTCGGAGCGCGCGCGCTCCGGGCGCACGTCGCGGCCGCCGCCGCGCCGCGGCGGTCGCCGCCGCCGCGCTGCTTGCGGGGTGCGAGCTCACCGAGGTGTCGCTCGCGGAATCGGAGGACGTGGTCGTCGCGGAGATCCGGTTGACCCTGAACTACGACGGCGAAGACGCGGGCCCGTGGCTGAACGCGAACGCCTACCTGCACCGGACGCTCAGCGCGCAGCGCGCCGACGAGGTGGAGGGCGCCGCCGTGCGGGTGTCGGGCGCGGCCGGCGCGGTCGTTCGCCTCGAACCGACCGAGAGCGGCGACGACTGCCTCAGCCGCGATCCGATCAATCCGAACCGGGACGTCGGGTCCTGCTACCGGACCCGCGTCGTCCCGTCCCCGTTCGCCCCGGGGGAAGCCGTCGACCTCGAGGTGGTCCTGGCCGACGGCGGCACCCTCACCGCATCCAGCCGGATCCCCGGCGACTTCGACTTCGTCGGGCTCGCCCACGAAGACGGACGCTGCCGCATCGAACCGGACACCAATGTCCGGTTCCGCTGGACCGAGGCGACGGGCACTTGGTCGTATCTGTCCGACACCTGGATCCAAGGATTGCCCGCAGCCCTCTCCGGGCGGGGGATCGCGGCGCCGGACTCGCTGTACATGAGCGGGATCGGCGTCGGCCAGAAGGACACGGACGTCCTCTTTCCCGGAGAATACGGGCTGTTCGACATCGCCGACGACGCCGAAGTCGAGTTGCTTCGCGTTTTCGACGAGGGCCTTCCCGGCGGCGCGTGGGGGGAGATCGCCTTCGCCGCCATCGATCGGAATTGGGTGAACTGGGCCCGGGGCGGGAACTTCAACCCGTCGGGAATCATCCGGATCCCCTCCGTTTTCGGGGACGGCACCGGGTTCTTCGGCACGGCGACGCAGCGCGTGCTCCATGTGCGGGCCGCCGGCCCGGCCGGCGACGAAACGCCGCCGCTGTGCGGCCCTGCAGCGCCCTCGGACCCCTGAGGAAGCGCGCGTAGTAAAGGCCCGGACCGGGTGCGCCGCACGATTCGGCGGTCGGCTCCGCTCCCGGACGGTGCGCGGGTCCGGCGCGCCTCGCGCGCGTTCAGCCCGCGGCTTGGAATCCGGCGATCCGCCGGAGCGTGCCGTCGTAGTCGGCGCGCATGTGGTGGAACCCTTCCCGGACGCCCTCTTCCCGGGACGAGGAGCGCCATCCCACCAACGCCTCGCCCCGGCACACGCGCACGTCGCCGGTGGGCTCGATGCGCCACCCGGGCATGAAGCGGTGGCAGTTGGCGATGTGCAGGCTGAGACGCTCGATGCCGCGCACCACCGCCCAGTCGTCGCGGAACTCCAGGTCGGGGGCGCAACAGGCGCGCAGCGACGCGAGGCGGGTGGCCTCGTCCGGTTCGTTCCACGCGGCCCACCAAGCGGGGAGCGCGCGCGCCAGTCCCGCGCCCAGGTCCGTCCGGTTGGCGGACAGGGCCAAGCGGCCCAGGTGGAAGCGCCAGCCGTCCTCGTGCTCCCGGGCCGTGCGAGCGGCGAGAAAGCCGCTGTGGCGCACCTCCGCGTGGGCTCCGCCCTGACCGTCGGCGACGGCGAATTCCACCCGCGACGACGTGGCCGGCATGGTCTCCGCCTGCGGGCCGGACTCGATCCCCCAGGAGAGCGCGAACCGGCGCCTCGGTTCGTCGAACTCGAGCACTTCGCCGGCCAGCGCCAGCCCGTACTGGGGGAACAGCGCCCGGTACGGGCTCCCGACCCGGGGTTCGAAGGTGGCCTGTCCGCCCATCCACGCCGAGAAGCGCTCCGGGACGGTGAAGATCTCCCAGACGGTCGCGGCGCTGGCTTCGACGTGGATGGAAAGTTCGACCGCGGGAGGCGCGGAATCGCGCCCCCGGTCCGCCTCCGCTTTGCGCTCGCTCATGGTCTCTTTTCGGGGGTGACGGTGGGATCGGGAGAACGTCTTCACCCGCAACCGCGGCACCTGCAGGCCGCGCTTTGCGCTCGACGGTTCGGGCGCCGCGGTCGTCGCGCGCACCGCCGAGACCCGCCACGCGCGCAACGGCGCGTCGGCGGGCCGAAAAACGACGTGCGGAGGAGGGACCGCGCGCCGAGGCGTCAGACCGAGTCGGTGGTGCGTTGCCGGGCGTAGAGCCAAGCCCGGGCCGACGCTCTGGCGCGCTCCCGCCGCGCCTCGCGGTCCCGGTGGGACCTGGCGCACCGAGCGCTGCAGGCGGCTCCCCCGCGCGGGGACGGAATCTCCCTGCCGCATTCCACGCACGAAGCCCTGGACGCGGACGCCACGCCTCCCGATTTGCTACAGCGTCTTTTCATGCTGAATGAATCCGATTGAACATTCCGCGACGAATCGTCGCCCTGCGCTTTCTCCGGGGCTTCCCGGCTTCCGGACGCGACGCGAAGTCGCCGTATCCTTGACTATGTCGCATCTTTCCGCAACCCGTTTCTCGAGCGGCCGATCGGTTCGGTTCGCAACGGGCGAGTCGCCCGCTGTCCGTTCAGCGTCGATCCGTACGCCCCGTGCGGGGGGAACGGATCGACCGACGCGACTCCTACCCGTCGGGCACTCCGAATCTAGTCTATAGTATAGGAAAAGACAAATCCTAGCTCGATGAATGCAAAGAAAAGAGCGTTCCGTCAACCTGATCGTCGTCATTGCGGCCAATCCGCCGCCGCGGGCTCCGTGCGTCGCCGGCCGGATTCCGCGTCGCGGCGGATCCGGGTTCGCCGCGACCGCGCCGGAGTTCTCTCCCGCGTCCCGCGGCGATTGGCGGGGACGTCGGCTTCGCCGCATGTTGTCGTGAACGGTCGGTGCGCGGCCGCGGCGTCCCCGCCGGATCGATCCATCGGAGGAGGTCCGATGCACCGTAGCTTGCTCGCGCTCCTGGCGCTCGTTCTGTCCGGGGCGGTGCCCGCGTCCCGCCTCGCCTTGCGGCCGCGCGCCGGAATCGACGTGGAGGCCTACCGGTTCGAGCTCGCCTTCCGCGACGACAGCGACCGGATCGCCGGGCGAGCGACGGTGACGTTCCGCTTCACGGCGGACGGGGTCGCCGAGTTGCCGCTCGATCTGGTCGCTGTCCGGCCGGACGGAGAGGGGATGGAGGTCGCGGGCGTGACGACGGGGGGGAGCGCACTGGAATATCGCCACGAGAACGACGTGCTCACCGTCCGGCTCCCTCGGGCCGGGCGTCCGGGCGAACGGGACTCCCTGACGGTGAGCTACCGGGGCGTCCCCGCGTCCGGCCTCCGCATCGGACCCAACAAGTACGGCGAGCGCACGTTCTTCAGCGACAACTGGCCCGACCGGGCGCGCAATTGGCTGCCCACGGTGGACCACGTGGCGGAGAAGGCCGCGTGCGAGTTCGTCGTCACCGCGCCCGCGCACTACCAAGTGGTCTCCAACGGCGGCGTCGTCGAGGAGACCGACTTGGCCGGAGGGATGCGCCGCACCCATTGGAGGCAGTCGGCGCCCATCTCGCCATGGCTGTTCACCGTCGGGGTGGCCCGCTTCGCGGTCCAGCACCTCGGCGAGTTCGACGGAAAACCCGTTCAGACCTGGGTGTACGCGCGCGACCGCGACGCCGGCTTCCACGACTTCGCGGTTCCCACCCTGCGCGCGCTCGCCTTCTTCGACGACTACGTGGGGCCTTTCGCCTACGAGAAGCTGGCCAACGTCACCTCTCCGGCGACCGGCGGAGGCATGGAGGCCGCGACCGCCCTCGTGTACAACGAGAACGCGGTCACGGGCGACCGATCTGTGCGCTGGCGCAACGTCGTCGTTCACGAGATCGCGCACCAATGGTTCGGCAACGCCGTCACCGAATCCGAGTGGGAGGACGTGTGGCTGAGCGAGGGCTTCGCGACCTACTTCACGTTGCTTTTCCGCGAGCACGCCTACGGGCGCGACGATTTCGTCGCCGGCCTGCGTCGGGCGGCGGAGCGCGTCCGGGACTGGTAAGCGGAAAATCCCGACCATCGCATCGTCCACGACGACCTCGAGGACATGGCGCGGGTGACCAGCGTGGCGACCTACCAGAAAGGGGCGTGGGTGTTGCACATGCTCAGGAAGCGGCTCGGCGACGAGGCCTTCCGACGAGGCGTCCGGATCTACTACGCCCGCCATCTGAACGGCACGGCCTCTACCGACGACTTCATGCGGGCCATGGAGGAAGCCTCCGGCGACGACCTGCAGGCCTTCTTCGACCAGTGGTTGCGCCAGGAAGGGAATCCCGTGTTCGAGGGGTCGTGGACGTACGACCCCGGCGCCGGCGCCGTGCGCGTGGCGCTGCGTCAGGTCCAGGACGCGGGACTGTTCCGGATGCCCCTGGAGATCGGGATCCACATGGGCGCCGGCGCGCTTCCGGATCGGGTGGCGACCGTACAGGTGGACTCGGCGGCGCACGACTTCGTCATCCCGGTCGGGGCGGAACCCTCCGACGTCCGGCTGGACCCGAACGCCTGGGCCTTGTTCGCGGCGGAGTTCGCGAGGGCGCGGTCGGAAGGGTAGCGGCGGCGCCCGGGCTCGGAGGGCGACCGGTTGTGCGTTGGCGCGCGCCTGCCGCACCCGGGTTCACGCAGTCCGCGTCGTCCATGCGGAACAGCACCTGGCCCGAGTTCACGCGCTCGCCGCTCTGAAAGGCCGGCGCCACCGCCTTGCCGTCGATCCGGGCGGCCACGTCGATCTCGGCCCGAGGACGGACCGTGCCGACGCTGACGACCGGAATGGTCTGTTCCCGCACCGGGGGCGGGCCGAAGCAGGATCGTGAGCCACGCCGAGGCGCCGGCGAGGATTCGCGCGGAGGTCGAGAAACCTCGGAGGCGACTCATCTATCCCGTTCTCCGGACCGGAGAGAGGGTCGGTGCTTCGGACCCGGCGGCGGGCGCCATGCGCGGTTCGAGTTGCTCCGGGGGGGCGGTCCAGTCGCCGCCCAGGGAGCGGTGCACGGCCAAGCGGGCCAGGGCCAGATCCCGTCGGGCGGCGGCGAGCGTCGATTCCACGCCGAGAAGCGTCCGCACGGCGTCCAGGTAGTCGACGTAGCCCCCCACCCCGGCCGCGTAGCGGCGGGACCGAAGCTCGACCGAGGCGAGCGCCTCCTCGCGCTGGGAGACGAGGAAGCCGTGGCGTCGTCCCTCGTTGTCGAGCGCCGCCAGCGCCGCCTCCACTTCGTGGACCGCCGTCACCACCGTGCGTCCGTAGGCGGCGGCGGCTTGGTCGAACCGAGCGACGGCGAGAGCGATGTTGTTGCGGATCCGGCCGCCCTGGAAGATCGGTGCGGTCAGGTTGCCGAGCAGGTTGCGGAACCATTGGTCGGCTTTGAAGACCCCGCCCGCGTCCGCGGACTGCACTCCGATCGTTCCCGAGAACGAAAGGGAGGGGAGCATCTCGGCCCGGCGCGCGCCGACGCTCAGGCGGGCGGCGTCGAGCCGCAGGCTCGCCGCGCGCACGTCCGGCCGCTGGACCAGGAGGTCGGCCGGAACCCCCGAGGAGACGGGGTCGTCGTTCGGCATCGGCGCCAGCGAATCGGGCAGGATCGCGTCCAGCTTTCCGCGGAAGCCTCCGATCAGGACGGCCAGCCGTCCCTCGGCGCCGACCAGCTGGCTTTCGAGCTGGGGGAGCGCGGCCTGCGTGTTCCGAAGCTCCTGGCGAACTTGGCGGAGTTCGAAGGAAGTCGCCAGCCCGCGGTCGTAGCGGATCTCCGCCAGTTCCTCCCGTTCGAGGAGGACATCGACGATCGCGCGCGCGAGAGTCGTGCGCCGACGCAGGTCGGCGATTTCGAAATAGGTCGCGATGGTCTCGGAGAGCACGCCGATGCGGGCCGTGCGGTAGTCCGACTCCGACGCCAAATATTCCTGCCCGGCCGCGAGCGCGTCGTTGCGGGCGCGGCCCCAGAAATCCAGCTCGTACGCGAAGCCGACGCCCAGCGACCAGGTCTCGAATCCGATGCGCTCCGGCAACGTGATCCCGAACCCGCCCAACTCGGCTTCGTCGAACTGCTGGCCGAGGCCCGCGTTGGACGGGCTCTCCGCTTCGGCGACCGAGGCGCTGGCCTGGATGGCGGGCATGAGAGGGGCGCGTGCGATCCCCGCTCGAATTCTGGCCTGCCGCACTCTGGCCAGGGCTTCGGCCAGATCGAAATTGGCCGCTAGCGCCGAGTCGACGACCGCGTTGAGCGCCGGATCCTGGAAGGAGGTCCACCACTCCCGGGCCTCGTGGGCGCGCGCCTCCCCGCCGGCGAACCGGTCGGGCAACTCCGCCGCCGGCTCCGGCACGGAGGGGGGCGGGGCGAGCGAGCACGCCGCGGCGAGGAGCGCGGAAGAGAGCGCGCCGAAGGGCGCTCGCGCCTGTCGAGCGTTCATGGGCGCTGCGGCTCGCCTCCGGGGCGCGGGTCCGGGGTGACCTCCGTAAGTCGAGGCAAACTCCGTAAAGTTGCTCCGGCGACCGGGGTTGGCGCAAGCGGAGAAGGGACCGCGCTTTCCCTACCGCGCCACGGCGAACGGCACCGTCGCCATTTGGTCGTCCCACCAGATCGTGAACGTCCCGTCCTCCCGGGTCACGTTCGTGAAGGCGAGAGTCAGCTGGTCGGCGGCCGTGGCGACGGTCGAGACGTCCATGGCGGTGCGCAGGACGTCGCGCTCCGGCGTGTAGCCGTAGGAGCCCCACAGCGCGTCCGGGTTCTCCTCGCGGAAGTCGTTCTTCACGCCCCAAGTGGTGAAGATGAGCGTCCATTCGGCTTCGCCGAGCTCGGCGAAGATGCTGTATTCGCCGGCGGGGAGGCGCTGGCCGCGGAAGGTCAGGTCCGTCTCGGTCGCGAAGCGCGTCGACTGGTCGGCGCCGATGCGCCACACCGGGGCCCCGCGTAGGAAAGCCTGTCCGTACTCGTCGCCCGAGCCGAAGAGATCTCTGCCGCGGAGGATGGGGCGACCGTAGGTGACCACGATCCACGAACCGTTCTCGTAGCCGCCCTCCGCGTTGTACGTGCCGCCCACATGGGCGGCGGCCTCCCCGCGCGGGCTCAGCGGCCGCTCCTGGGCCTGTACGGCGGTGGCGAACGCGAGCGCCAAGGCGAGAAGGCACAGGGGACGAATCGTCTTCATCGGTTTTCTCCGGGTTCGGTTCGACTCTCTCGGATCAACGGTAGGTTCCGCCGGCCGGCAGGCGGTAGTCGAGCGGGGGCGCGCGGTCGCCCAGCAACGGCTCGTAGACCCAACCTTCGGGGATGCGGCTGGCGTGTTCCGCCTTGGCCGCCACCACCAGCTCCGGCCGAGTGAACAGGTCGATCGCCGTCATCGCCAGCGTCTTGGCCGCCACCACCATGCCCTTGTCGCCGATGGGCGTGCCGCCCGCGGCGATGGCGTGCCAAGAGTGCGCGGAGGTGCCGGGCACCCAGGTGGCGGTGCGCACGCCGCCGGTGGGCACCGTCCAGCTCACGTCGGCCACGTCGGTGGACCCTCCGGTGCCCGCCTCGGTCACGAAGAAGGGCTGGATCTCCGCCGCCGACTCGACGGGGGGCGCGTCGGCGGGCAGGTGTTTGCGCAGCGCCTCCGCGAAGCGGCGGTCCTCGTCGCTGTAGCGCACGCCGCCGACCCGCTCCAGGTTCGCGTGCATCGCCTCCTGAAGCGCCACGTTGACGAGGATGTTGTAGAGGCCGTGGACGACCTCGTATTCCATCTCGGTCCCCGTGCCCAGCGCGGCGCCCTCGGCCGCCCGCACCACCCGATCGAAGATGGAATGCACGTTCGCGGGATCGGGGTTGCGGACGTAGTAGAAGACTTCGGCGAAGTCGGGGACGACGTTGGGCGCCGCGCCGCCGTAGGTGATCACGTAGTGGATGCGGGTCTCCTGCGGGACGTGCTCGCGCAGCAGGTTGACCATGTGGTTCATGGCCTCCACGCCGTCGAGCGCCGAGCGCCCGCGCTCGGGGGCGCCGGCCGCGTGCGCGGACACGCCGGAGAAGCGGAACTTGGCGGACTTGTTGGCCAAGCTGCTCGACGCCCCCGCGGAGTTGCGGTCCCCGGGATGCCAGTGAAGCACAACGTCCACGTCGTCGAAGAGCCCTTCGCGCACCATGTAGACCTTGCCCGCGCCGCCCTCCTCGGCCGGCGTTCCGTACACGCGCACTTCGCCGGTTCGGCCGCTCGCCTCCATCCACTGGCGCACCGCCATGCCCGCGGCCGCCGAACCCGCGCCGAACAGGTGATGCCCGCAGGCGTGTCCCTGCGGTTTGCCGGGGATGGGCGTGCGCTCGGGGCTCCGGTCCTGGGTGATGCCGGGGAGCGCGTCGAATTCGGCCAGGATGCCCACCACCGGGCCGTCGCCGTTCCGGTAGCTGGCGACGAAGGCGGTCGGGATGCCCGCGATCCCCCTCTCCACCTCGAAGCCCGCGTCCTCCAGCGTGCTCGCCAACAGCGCCGAGCTCTCGGTCTCGAGGTACCCGAGCTCGGCGAGATCCCAGATCCGTTGGGCGACGCTCCCGTAGGAACTCGCGTTCCGGTCGATGAAGGCGGCGACCATGTCCTTGCCGTCCTGCGCCTCGATCGGGGCGCCCCAGAGTCCGGCGGCCAACGCGGGGACGAGAAGGGCGAGCGAGCGAGCGTTCATGTCCGGTTCCTGCCAGAGGGTTGGGGAGGCGCGGGGGAAGCGCGGGCCTCGCGAGATCGCCGGAGCGCATGTTCCGCTCGGGCGTTGCGGCCTCGACCTTCCCGGTCGGTCGGGCGAACGCCGCTCCTGCGCCGGAGGTGCGCCCGGCCCGCGCCTACCATGGTAGCGCAACGGGGCGGGTCCCGCACTCCCGCGTCCCCGCTATCCGTTCCGGCGCCGGTCCCGCAGATTGAGCGCCGTCGAAAGCGCCGACGCCGCCAGCGCGCACCCGACCGTCGCCGCGTCGACCAGCCCCGCGTTCCACTCGACCCCGGTCGCCGCGTCCAGGTGGTACTTGATCCACGACGCGGGCAGGTCGGTCTCCCCCAGGACGCGCTTCACGCCCCAGTGCCAATCGGTCAGAGGACAGTATCCCCAGCCGCGGGCCGCCCCGGCGCCGAACCAGAAGAGCAACGTGACCCCGACGGAGAGCAGATGCAGCCGCCGCGTCCGCCGCCACGCCCACCCGGACAGGTTGAAGGCCGTCAGCGTCGCGTGGAGGACGGCGAGGGCCGCGTCGAGCAGGCGGTGGAGAACCAGGCCGGTCATGGGGTCGTGTGGAGGCGCGGGGCGATGCGTTCCGGCGTTCCCGGGGAACGTAACGGTATCCGCTCCGCCCTGTGCCGCGACACCTGGGCGCGGCGCGTGCGTAGACAGGGGAGCGAACCCGCGGCTTGGCCGAAACGTCGTCGCGTCCGCCTGGGGGCTGGACCGGAGCCGGGGATCGCGAGAGATTGCGTTTTTGCGTCGGGGTCGGGGGTTTGGGGAGCCGCTCCGCCGCCATGTCCTCTGATTCGTCCCCCCGCACACCGATTCCCGGAGCAGGCGACAGCGATGGAACACGATCCGAAGGAAGGCCGGCGCGACTCCAGGGACATTTCGGTCAACCTCAACCTCAACCTTCCGGATGCGCCGGGGGCGCCCACCTACGAGCCGGTGTACAAGGAGGTGCTGGGGTACGGTCTGTGGTGCCTATGTCTCGCGGGGATCTTCGGGGGGCATCGCATCTACATGGGGAAGTGGGGGACCGGCATCCTCTGGCTGTGCACCTTCGGCTTGGCGGGCATCGGCCAGCTCGTGGACCTGTTCCGCATGAAGGCGCTGATCCGCGACGCCAACGTGAGCAAAGGCTATCTCCCGCACCCGCGGCTGGCCGCCCGTTCCGTCTCCGGCTCCACGTCCCTGCCCGGACCGAAGGACCTGAGGCTCGTGCTGCTCGAGGCCGCGGAGAGGAAGGGCGGGGAGTTGACCGTGACCCAGGGCGTGATGGCCTCCGGCAAGTCCTTCGACGAGGTCGAGAAGTGCTTGCGCGACATGGTCGACCAGGGCTACGTCGACGTCGACAACGCGCCCGGCAGCGGGGTCGTCGTGTACCGCTTCCCGGAACTGACGGGGAACTGACCGTCTCCCGCCCGCCCCCGGTCGATCCGACCGACGGGGCGAGCTCGTCCCGTCGGTTGCTCGCTGTCCGCCCCGTCGCTATCGTTCTCCGCGTTCCCATGCCGGAATCTCCGGTATGGAGGCATTGGGATTAGTGTCTCGTCCGTGAAATCGCATGACAAAGGCGTCCGATCTTCCCGAGGATCGAATCGGCCGTCGCCGTCCACTTGAACGGCTTCGCGCCCGCATTGTAGTGATCGATGAACCGCTCGATCCTCTGCTTCAGCTCCGGCACCGACGAGAACGAGCCACGTAGGAGGGAGGCGACTTTATTGGAAGCGCTTGGAGTCGTGCTTGGAGTCGTTCTTTCCATTTCCATTTTCGTCTTTGCCCCGGCGTTCCTGATTTGGCGCGTGTCGAGTCGGCGGGTGGCCAAGCGCTATCGGCGCGCGCTCGACTGAGCTGGTCCCGGTTTTTCGGACAGGTCGTTAAAGTGTACTCCCGTACCCGAGAGGAGGCACCGAAGTGGCCAAGAGAAGACGGAGATTCACCCCGCAGTTCAAGGGCCGCGTGGCCCTCGAGGCGGTCCAGGAGCGCGACAGCCTCCAGGCGATCGCGCGCCGCCACGAGCTCCATCCCAACCAGGTGAGCCAGTGGAAGCGCCAGCTGCTCGCCGCCATCCCGGACGTGTTCGTCGCCGGCGCCCAGAAGGCCGCCAAGGAGCGCGACGCCACGATCCACGACCTCCACGCGAAGATCGGGGAGCTGACCGTCGAGCGGGATTTTTTTCGGCGCGGGTTGCGCAGCTGACCCGCGCCGAACGCCGACGGATGATCCAGCGGGACGGCCCGATGGCGCTGGCGAAGCAGTGCGCCCTGCTGGGCGTGAGCCGGTCGTCGCTGTACTACGTGCGCAAGGGCGAGAGCGAGGACAGCCTCGCTCTCATGCGCCGCATGGATCGGCTCCACATGGACTACCCGTTCTATGGGAGCCGGCAGATGGCGCGCCACTTGAGGCGCGAGGGCACGACGGTCGGCAGACACCGGGTCCGCCGACTGATGCGGAAGATGGGGATCGAAGCGATCTACCGGCGTCCCAGGACGAGCGTGGCGAGCCCGGAGCATCGGGTGTTCCCCTACCTGCTGCGCGACGTCGAGGTCTCGCGGGCGGACCACGTGTGGTGCGCGGACATCACCTATGTGCCTGTGGCCCGTGGGTTTTTCTACCTGGTCGCGGTGATGGACTGGGCGACGCGCCACGTGCTCGCGTGGGCGCTGTCGAACACGATGGACGCGTCGTTCTGCGTGAGCGCGCTCGACGAGGCGCTGGGCTCGAGGAGGCCGGAGATCTTCAACGCCGACCAGGGCTCGCAGTTCACGAGCGAAGCGTTCGCGGAGCGGGTCCTGAGCGCGGAGATCCGGTTCTCGATGGATGGGCGGGGGCGGTACCTGGACAACATCTTCATCGAGCGGCTGTGGAGGTCGCTGAAGTACGAAGCGGTCTACCTGCGGGAGCTCGAGGACGGGGTCGCGGCTCGACGGATCATCGGGGATTGGATGGACTTCTACAACGAAGTGCGTCCGCACTCGGCGTTGGAGGGGCGGACGCCCGGCGAGGCGTACCGCGAGGGCGTGGGCGTGGAATGAGCGGGCCCGGATCGTTGCGAGGGACCGGGTCGGAACCGGCGAACCGGCGGCAGGGGTCGCATGGGGCGACTCGGCGCCGGTTGCCTCGGTTTCGCCGGCGGGCGCGCCCGCCGGCGAAACCGAGGTTGGATTCACCCCGAGGCTGGGGAGGGGGCTGTTCGAGGGGTGGGTTGGCGAGGTCGGCGGAGCCCGAACCGGGATTCGCCGCACCCGCTCGAATCAACCCCGAAAGGAACCGTCGCAAAGCGACGGAGTACACTTTATTTTTGCCCCCATTCTGTTCGACGAAATGGGACCGCCTCAGAGTTCGGCGAGGAGGTGCGCTCGGGCGAGGTCGGAGTCAGCGTCGGCGACGGGACCTCGCCCCCGGAGGTGGAGGCGCTTCGGCGCCGCATCGCGTCCGGGTGGAGGCCGAAACTGCGGCTGGCCGCCCGTTCGGCCGTCTCCGCCGACCTGATGCGCGCGCTGCTGGAGGTTGCGGAGAGGAGGGGCGGAGAGCTCACCGTGACTCAGGGCGTGATGGCCTCCGGCATGGACTTCGACGAAGTCGAGGAGTGCTTGCGCGGCATGGTCGACAAGGGCTACGTCGATGTCGACAACGCGCCCGGCAGCGGGGTCGTCGTGTACCGCTTCTCGGAGCTCGCGGGGAACTGACGGCGTTCGGCCGTCCGCCGGACGGCGCGTCAGGAGAGGCCATGCCCGAGCCGCCCAATTTGACGGTCCTCGACCACCCGCTGATCCAGGACAGGATCGCCCGCCTGCGCGACCGCCGCACCGGGCACCGCGGCTTCAGGGAGCTGGTCCGCGAGGTCGGAACGCTCATGGCCTACGAGGTCCTGCGCGACCTGCCGACCGAGGTGGTGCGGGTCGACACCCCCATGGAGACCACGACCGGCCTCCGGGTGCGCGAGGAGGACGTGGTGCTGGTCCCGATTCTGCGCGCCGGCCTGGGAATGCTCGACGGCTTCGCCGCCGTTCTCCCGGGCGCCCGCGTCGGCCACGTGGGGCTGCGCCGCAACGAGGAGACGCTCCGGCCGGAGCGCTACTATTTCAACGTCCCGCGCCCGGAGGGCCGCCGTTTCGTCGTGATCGACCCCATGCTGGGCACGGGCGGATCGTCTTCGGAGGCCATCGCGCTGCTCAAGGAGCATGGAGCGCGCGACGTCCGCCTGGCGGTTCTGGTGGCGGGGCCGGAGGGCGCGCGCGCCCTCCGGCGCGCCCACCCGGAGGTGCCCGTGTTCGCCGCCGCCCTGGACCGCTGTCTCGACGGGCGCGGGTATCTGCTTCCCGGGCTGGGCGACGCCGGGGATCGGATCTTCGGTTCGGACTGAAGCGCGGCGTCTACGGCCGTTCCACCCTCACCGGGCACACCTTGAGCTCCGCCGTGTCGGTGACGGGGTCGTATCCCCCGCCGGTCAGCACGTTGACGGGCGCGTCGTTGAAG
Organism: Longimicrobiales bacterium; assembly: GCA_965115885.1. Lineage (GTDB taxonomy): Bacteria > Gemmatimonadota > Gemmatimonadetes > Longimicrobiales > Gaopeijiaceae > BD2-11. The sequence goes on along the minus strand of OZ220479.1, from coordinate 2,901,920 downwards.
CTGAAGGAGGTGAACACGGTCCCGCGCGGGGAACGGGCGCTGGCTTCGACCCGGATCATCACGCAGCCGCGCGCGCTGGTCATCTTGGCCCATCCGCCGTCCTCGAGCCCCCAGTCCGTCACGTCGTCGGGGTGGATCTCCAGGCGCTCGCCCGGCGCCAGGTAGTCGATTCCGGCCGCGCGCCCGGTCTGGGTCCGGGTGTGGTAGTTGGGCAACCGCCTTCCGGTGGTCAGCCAGACGGGGAACTCGTCGCTGATCACCTCGGCGGGATCCCGGTAGCGGATCAGCTTGAAGATGCCGCGCCCGTTCTCGAAGGCGCCCCGGTGCAGAATGGGCGTGCCGGGATGGTTCTTGTGCGGGACCGGCCACTGGTACTCCCCCCGGTCGATGCGATCCCAGTCCAACCCCGCGTACAGGGGCGAGAGCGCGCACAGCTCGTTGAAGACCTCCTTCGCGCTCCGGTAGTCGAAACCGGGAACGCCCATGCGGCGGGCGATCTGCGACACGATCCACCAGTCGGGCATGGCTTCGCCGGGGGGATCCACCGCCTTGCGCAGCCGTTGCACCCGCCGCTCGGTGTTGGCCTGAGCGCCGTCGGTTTCGCCCCAGGCGGTGGCGGGGAGCACGACGTCCGCCAGCTCGGCGGTTTCGGTGAGGAAGATGTCGATCACCACCAGGAGGTCGAGGCTCTTCAGCGCCTCCTCGCAGTGGTGGCGCTCGGGATCCGAGACGACGGTGTTCTCGCCGTTGACGATCATCGCGCGGATCCCGTCGCCGCAGGCCTCCAGCGCGCGCGGTTTGGTGGGCCCGACCTCCAAGTCCACCCGGCGCCCGTACGCCTTGGCGAACTTCTCGCGATGGGCCGGGTCCAGGACCGACTGGAAGCCGGGATAGTTGTTGGGCAGGGCGCCGGCGTCCCCCGCGCCCTGGATGTTGTTCTGCCCGCGCATGGGGTTCACCCCGGTGCCCTCGCGGCCGATGTTGCCGGTCATGAGCGCCAGATTGCAGAGGCTCTGGACGTTGTCCACCCCGCAGATGTGCTCGGTGATGCCCAGCGTGTAGTAGATGGCTCCCCGCTCCGCCTTCCCGTACAGGAGCGCGGCGCGCTCGATGTCGGCGGCGGGAACCTCGGCGATGGGTTCCGCCCACTCGGGCGTGAACTTCTCGACGTGCTCGAGGAAGGCCTCGGCCTCCGCGGTGCGCTCCTCGACGAAGGCCCGGTCGGTCAGGCCTTCGCGGTGGATGACGTGGGCCATGGCCAGCAGCAGCGACACGTCCGACCCGACCCGAAGCGGCAGGTGCAGGTCGGCCAGTTCCGCCAGGCCGATGCGCCGCGGGTCGGCGGTGACGAGCTTCGCCCCGTTGGCGATCGCCCGCTTGAGTCGGGTCGCGGCCACCGGGTGGCATTCGGTCATGTTGGTCCCGATGCAGAAGATCACGTCGGGCTTTTCCATGTCCTCCAGCGGGTTCGACATGGCGCCCCGCCCGATCGTTGCCGCCAGACCGGCGACTGTGGGAGCGTGTCAGGCACGGCTGCAGTTGTCGATGTGGTTGGTTCCGAACCCCGCCCGGACGAACTTCTGCATGGTGTAGGCGGCTTCGTGCGGCGCCCGCCCGGAGGCCACCCCGTAGACGCTGTGGCGTCCGTGGCGCTCGCGGGCGCGCAGAAAACCCTCCGCGGCGCGGTCGAGCGCCTCGTCCCAGCTGGCCTCGCGCAACTCGCCGTCCTCCCCGCGCACCAGCGGATGGGCCAGGCGGTCGGGGTGCTGGACGAAGTCGAAGGCGAACTGTCCCTTCACGCACAGCGCGCCCAGGTTGGCGGGGCCGTCCATGGCGGGGTGCACCCCGATCAGTCGGTTGCCGCGCGAGAGGAGGTCCACCGCGCACCCGACCCCGCAGTAGGGGCAGACGGTGCGGGTCTTCTCCGTCTCCCCGGGGACGTCGCGGTGGGCGAGCGCCTTCAAGTCGCCCAGCGCGCCGGTCGGGCAGGTCTGGACGCACTGCCCGCAGAAGGTGCAGGCGGAGTCCTTCAGGTGGCCGTCGAACTCGACCGCGATCCGCGTGTCGAAACCGCGTCCCCGCACCGAGATGGCGTAGTCGCCCTCCTGCTCCGCGCACACGCGCACGCACCGGTAGCAGGAGATGCAGTTGTCGTAGTCGCGCACGATGAAGGGGTTGGGGTCGTCGGGCCGACTCGCGCCCGACTTCTTCCCCTGGAACCGCCCCGTGCGCGCCTCGTAGCGATCCGCCAGCGCGCTCATCTCCTGCGAGGCGAGGCCGGAGAGCTCGTCCACGTCCACGTCCCGGTTTTCGGAGACCAACAGCTCCATCAGCGTGCGTCGATGCACCTCCACGCGCGCGCTGCGGGTGCGCACCTCCATGCCCGGCCGACAGCGGGTGGTGCACGACGCGACCGGGGTGCGCGCGCCCTCCACCTCCACCACGCACAGCCGACAGCCGCCGAACGGCTCCAACCGGGGATCGTAGCAGAGGGTGGGAATGTCCCTGCCGTGCCGCGCGGCGGCCTCGTAGACGGTCTCCCCCGGTTCGAAGGCGACCGTTTCCCCGTCGAGGACGAGGGTGGGTCGGGTCCCGTTCGTGCTCATCGGCGTCTTCCTGTTCTGGCGACCGCCTCTTCGCGCGCCCCGGCGGCGGCGTGCCGCGCGACCGCCTCGGGGAAATGGCGCATGAGGCTCTCGGTGATCAGCGGAGCCGCGGTGCCCAGCCCGCACGCGCTGGTTTCCTTCATCGTGTAGCCGACGTCCCTGACTTCGTCCACCCACGCCGCCATCGCGTCGGGCCCGGCCTCGCCCGCCAGCCGCTCGGCGAGCCGCCGGGTGCCGATCCGGCAGGGGAAGCACTTGCCGCAGGATTCGTGGGCGAAGAACTCCATGGCTCGGCGCGCCACCTCGACCATGTCGCGCGAGTCGTCGAACACCATGACGCCGCCCGCGCCCAGAAACGACTTGCGCGCGCGGACGGCGGGCTCGTCCAAGGTGACGAAAAGGTCGTCGCCCGCCAGGAATCCCCCCGAGAGTCCCGCCATGGTGACCGCCTGGATGGCGCGCCCGTCCGGGGGCCCGCCGGCCCGGTCGTAGAGCAGCCGTTCCAGCGGGAGCCCCATGGGGACCTCGTAGTTCCCGGGGCGACGGATGTCGCCGGAGAGGGAGATCACCTTGGTGCCCGCGTGTCCGTTCATGCCCAGCCCCGCGTACCAGTCCGCGCCCAGGGAGAGGATGCGGGGCACGGAAGCGAGCGTTTCGACGTTGTTGACGACCGTGGGCAGGCCCTCGAATCCGTGGGTGACGGGGAAGGGCGGACGATTGCGCGGGAAGGGGTGCTTCCCCTCCATGGAGTTCAGCAACGAGGTCTCCTCCCCGCAGATGTAGGCGCCGGCCCCGCGGCGGACGTGGAGGTCGAAGGCGAAGCCGCTGCCCATCACCGACGCCCCCAAAATGCCCGCCCGCTCCGCTTCGCGGATGGCCCGGGCGAGGACGTCCTCGGTCTCGGGATACTCGTAGCGCAGGTAGACGAACCCGCGGTGCGCCCCGGTCGCGTAGCCCGCGGCGATCATGCCCTCGATGACCGCGTGGGGATCGTAGTCCATGAGGGCGCGGTCCTTGAAGCAGCCGGGCTCGCCCTCGTCCGCGTTGCAGACGACGGATTTCGGAGCCCCGTCGGCTTCGGCGACCGCCCGCCACTTGCGTCCGGTCGGAAATCCGGCCCCGCCGCGGCCGGCCAGTCCGCTCCGGCGCACGGTCTCCACCACCTGGGCGGGAGTCATCCCGCCGACCGCGCGCGCGAGGCCCTCGTAGCCGCCGTCGCGTCGGTATCCGGACAGGGTGGCGTGACCGGGCTCGCGAATGGCGCGGAAGACGCACTCGTCCGCGCCGTCGGGGGCGGGCGGGGGAAGGGGCGCGGGCCGGGCCTCCAAGTCGTCGGCCGAGCCTCCGACCAGGGTGAGGTGGCCGCGCAGAACGGGCACCGGGTCGTCGCAACGCCCCGAGCACGGCATCCCGGTCGCCCCCTCCGGCGCGAGATCGGCGAGGATGTCCAGCGCGCCTTTCTGCGCGCACACGGGGCCGGTGCAGACGCGGGGACGGTCCTGCCCGCCGGGATCGCGCGCGAAGTGGTGGTAGAAGGTCACGGTGCCGTACAGGTCCGCGAGCGGGATGCGGAGTCCTTCCGCCACCGCGCGCATGGCGTCCTCGGAGAGATGGCCGTCGCGCGCGCAGAAGGCGTGCAGCACCGGGAGGAGCGGGGCGGGCTCCCCCTTCCACCGGGCCAGGATTTCCCGGTCGCTCATGCGGCGCGCGCTCCGGCCGCGCGCCGGTCCCGTCCCGTTGCGCGGGGCTCCGTTGGCTTCATGGGCGGTCTCCGGCCGGTTCGGGCGAGGAGGCGGGGGGCCGCGTACGGGAGCTCCCCACCGTCCCCCGAACGCGGCGACAAGATACGCATTCGGTGGATGTCCCGCTTGCGCCGCCGGCGACCGGGTTCCGTTCGTCCGCGCGCGCGTCCGCGGCCTGCGGTTCCCCGGCCGCGCCGCCCGCGTTCCCGGACCTCCCTTGAGCGTCCGTGCCCTCGCCGCGTACCTTGGCGTTCGCGGGAAGCGCGGGCGGACGGCATCGGGACGGGGCCCATAGCTCAGCTGGTCAGAGCAGCGGACTCATAATCCGACGGTCGCAGGTTCGAGCCCTGCTGGGCCCATCGTCCGCCCGCCTTCCCCGGCGCGGGACGGCCCCGCCGGAGCGCTCCGGCGGGGCCGTTCCCTTTCCGAGGCGAACCCGGGTCCCGGGCGCGGCGCCCGGGATCCGGCCGCGAGGATCAGAAGACGATCTGGAACCCGACGTTCAGGTTGCGCGGATAGCCCAGGAAGACCTCCGCGGAGTCCGCGTCGTGGCGGTCGCCGTCGTCGTGGTAGCCGTTCCATCTGGATGCGTCCGTGGCGTCCTGGACGTAGACGGCGTCGAACAGGTTGTAGACGTTCGCGAAGACGCGCACGCTGCCGCCGTTCGCCACCGGCAGAACGTCGCCGAGCGAATAGGAGGCGTGCAGATCCAGCAGCGCGTATCCCGGGGGCTGCCAGGATTGGACCCCTCTCTCCGAGGCGTCGGTGCGGCTGAAGGGCTCGAACTGCGCGAAATGGTCGCCGTAGAACCTGCCCGTCACCGACAGGAAGGCGGCGTCCGACGGGTAGACGGAGGCGCTGAGGGCGGCTTGGTGCTGGGGCGCGTCGGCGACCTTGAGGTCGGAGATGTAGAAGTCGTAGGACTCCGTTTCGCTGGACTGGTCGTCCGGGCGGTAGGTGCCGGAGACGTCGTCCAGGTACTTCCAGTTTCCGAGCGAGAGCGCCCAATCGAAGCGCAGGAGGTTGCTGGGCTGGTACGCGCCCTCGGCCTCGACGCCCATGTGGCGCGCGTCGACGCCGAGCAGGTTGACCAGCCCGTCCACCCCCTCGTCGCCGCCGATGTTCTGGACGAAGCGGGTCAGGGTCCGGTCCTTCCAGGTGGTGTGGTAGAGGTTGAGCTTCAGGGAGATCTGCCGGTTGGAGGAGCGGAACTCGCCGCCGGCCTCGTAGGAGAGGAACTTCTCGTTCTTCGGATCCGGATTGAGCGTGCCGTTGTTGTCGTCGATGACGCCGTCGAAGATCGGCACCTTGGAGACGACGCCCGCGTTCGCGAAGACGGACCACTGGGCGTTGAGGTTGCGCACCGCGCCGCCCTTGAGCTGATAGCCGGCGATGTTGCCGCTTTCGATCTCGAGGTAGCCGCTTCCTCTTGCGGGCGCGCGCTTGAAGAAGTCCACGAAGGTGTAGGAGTTCCGGGCCCACCCGGCCATGCCGTAGATCGAACCCGCGGTGGTGCTCTTCTCCGTCTGGACGTACGCGCCCAGCCAGTCGACCGTGTTCTGGTTGTGGTAGGCGATCTTGTCGCCCAAGCCGCGATTCCCTTCGGCTTCCGTCCAGAAGTCGGAGCTGCATCCGCGGAAGCAGTCGTTGTAGTGGGTGCCGCCCAGAAGGTCGCGCACCTCCCGGTAGTGTTCGATGGTCGCCGTGCGCCAGTCGACGCCGATCTCGGCGGTCGCGCCTCCCGAGAAGGTCTTGCGCAGCTTCGAGATGGCGCCCCACGTGTCCTGGTTGTTGACCGAGTTGCGCAGGATCCCCATGGATCCGGTGTCGCTGGCCCGGTTGCGTTCGATGGTGGCGTCCCAGTCCGGGAAGCGTTGCGCGTAGTCCGAGTTCCATCGCATCGACCCGTAGGTGCCGGTGCCGCCGCCCCGCCCGCCGGAATAGTACCCCACCGTGGTGAGGCTCAGTCCCTCCCCGAAGTAGGAGTACCAGTTCAGATTGACCTGGGGCTTGTGGAAGTAGTTCTCGCGCTCGTTGAGGTATCCGTCGTCGAACCGGCTCCTCTCTCCGGCGTCCGGCCCCGTGCTGTTGTACTGCGGTCCGGCGTAGCCGGCGCCGACCGGGGCGACGTTGGGGCTCCGTCCCCTGCCCACCTCCGGATACTCCTCCAAGGCCGCGGCGTCGAATCCGTCGAGCGAGCGCGCGAAGGCGCTGTCCAGGGTCGCCACGTTCAGCTTGTAGAGGTTCTGGCCGTGCCGCTGCGGCGCGCCCACCGCGTAGGCCTCGAGCCGGTTGCTGGAATTCAGCTGGAACGACGTGGCCACGTAGTAGGCCCACGCGTCCATCCAGAGCGCGTCCCCTCCGACGAAGCCCCGGTACATCCCTCCCCCGGTCTTGCGCACCGCGGAAGCTGTGGCCGCGAACGCCCCCAGCGGCCCCGTGTTCAGCACCAGGGTCTCCTTCAACATGTTGGTGCCGAGCCCCCATCCGCCGCTCTCGTCCAGGCTGCCCAGCCCGAACTCCTGCTTGTACATGAGGCCCCCGCCCTCGGCCGCGGGATCGGTGATGACGTTCAGCGTGCCGCCGATCGAGGGCGTGGCCAAGTTGACCGCCGACAGCCCGCGTTGGAGCTGGATGCTGGTGGCCGCGTCGCCCAAGCCGTCCCAGTTGGACCAGTAGACCCACCCGTTCTCCATGTCGTTGACGGGCACGCCGTTGATCATCACGGCGGTGTTGCGCTGGTTGAAGCCGCGCACGTTGATGCGGGCGTCTCCGGCGCCGCCGCCCTGCGCGGTCGCGTAGACGCTGGGGGTGACGTTGAGCACGAGCGGCAGGTCGCGGGAGCCCAGCTGGTTCTGGATCTGCGTCTTGTTCACGTTGGTGAACGCGACCGGGGTCTGGCGGGACTGCGCGCGCGTGGCGAAGACCTCCAGTCCGTCGAACGCGATCGCTTCCTGGCTCAGGTTGAAGTCGAGGGCGAGCGACTGGCCGGCCGCGAGAGTGATGCCGGTGGCCGACTGGGGGCCGTAGCCGACCATGACCACCTCGACGGTGTAGGGCCCGCCGGGCCGAACCCCTTCCACCCGGAACGCGCCGTCGCCGCCCGACAGCGCGCCCGCCTGGACCCCGGTGAGTTCGTGCGTGACCACGACCTGCGCGCTCGCCACGCCGGCGCCTCCCTCTCCGGTCACGCGCCCCGTTACGGTCGAGGCCTGTTGCGCGGCCAAGTCGCCGGCGTACGCCGCGGCGAGCACGGCCAGAAACGTCTTCAAACGGATTTTGGGCGACATCGGTTGTTCCTCTCCCTTGAAAAACGGCGGATGCGGGATCCGCTCCTCTCGATGTTCCCGTCGTCGGTCACGCGCGGTGCCCGAACCGGGCGGGGCGGATGCAAGGCGGTCCGGGGCCGACCGACCGGCCGACTCCGCGCCTTCCGGCAAGAATATCGTGCGAGCGCGGCGCGAACGTCATCGCCGGGCGGTCACGGTAAGGTAACGAGCGCGGCGAGACCGCTACGGGAAGGGAACGCGAAACGCCTCGAGGGCGCCGGAGCGCCGAGGAGGATTCCGGCCGGAGGGTCGGCGCCGAAGCGGGGGAGGCCGATTCACGCCCGCGAGGAGGCGGGCTTCGCGACGACGTAGCGGCCGAACACCCACGCCGCGGTGAGCAGAGCGAGCCCGGCGATCGCCACGAGCCCGAGGGTCCGGTTCACGATCCCGGACGCTTCCGAACCGATCACTCCTTCCGGGCGGCCGATGGCGATGTACCCCTCCGGCGTCGATCCCTCGCCCGTGAGCGGCGCCACCGCGAAGACCGACATGCTCCCGTCCAAGTCGCTGCCGTGCACGATGGCGGGCTCGTCGACCGCGTCCGGGAATCCCTCCGTCCGCATGGCGCCGACGGTGTCCCCCGCGCTCCGCCCGGCGGGATGGCGGACCAGGACGCGCCCTTCCCGGTCGAGCACCGTGAACGACGCCGACTCGGGCAGCTCCATGTCCTGCGCCATCTCGCTCAGGGCGCGCAGGTCGATGCTCGCGATCAGAACCCCGCCGGGCGTCCCGCCCCCGTCGGGGATCGGAATCGCCGATCCGACGCCCGGGCGCCCGGTGACGCGCCCGATCTGGTAGTTGCCGATCACGTGCCGGTTCTCGTTCATGGCGCGGATGTAGTAGGTGCGGTCCCCGAGGTAGAGCAGTCCGTCCGGCTGCACCGAGCCGCACCCGACGTACCCGTCGCTCCCGATGACCCAGATCCCGTTGAGATGGTTGGCCTGATCGAAGACGCGTCCCAGGACGCGGGTGCATTCCGGCTGCTGCGTCTCGCTGATCTGGGGGAATTCCGCGAGCGCCCCGAGCAGAACCCGGCTCTCCTCGAGGAGCCGGTTGTATTCCACCGACGTCTCCCGGGTGGCGCGCAGGAGTTCCTGCTCCTGGTTGGCCAGCTGGAGGGAGCGGATTTCGCCGTTCGCGTACAGGTAGATGCCGACCGCCGGAAGGAAGGCGATCAGCACGAGCAAAAGGACGCGGCCGGTGAATCCCGGGTTCGGCGTTGACATCGATCGACTCTCCTGTTCGGGTGTTGGTGCGATTCGGGGCAATGTAGCACGTCCGTTGCGATTGCGCTTTTCGCCGCGCCCGGTTTCCCGAGGCGCGCCGAATCGGTCGGCGGCCACGGGGTGGCGCCGCCGCCGCGATCCTTTGTCGCCGCCCCGCCCCGCCTTGGCGGCGGGCCGGGCGCGCCGTTCCCGGAGGAGGACCGATGACCGCTCGACGCACGACGATCCTGACGCTCGCGACGCTCGCGTCGGCCGTGGACGCCGGCGCCCAGGAACCGGTGGCTTGGCGCGCCGGGGAGGAGCTCGTCTTCCACACCTTTTCGATCGCCGCCGTCGACCCCGCGACCGGGGAATCGGGGGTCGCGGTCACCACCCGCAACCCGTGCGTGGGCAACGGCGTGCCCTGGGTGCGCGCGGGCGTCGGCGCGGTGGCGACCCAGGCGGCGACCCGCACCGAATACGGCGACGAGCTCCTCGACTTGATGGAGCGGGGCGTCTCCCCCGAGGACGCCCTCGCCCGGCGTCTCGCGGCCGACGACAACGCCGCCCGCCGCCAGATCGGGGTGATCGGCGTGGACGGCCGCTCCGCCCAGCACACCGGCACCCGGAGCCGGTGGGCCGGCCACCGCGCGGGCCCGAACTACGTCGCCCAGGGCAACACCCTGACGGGCCCCGAGGTCGTCGACGCGGTGGGCGAGAGCTTCGAGTCCACCGAGGGCGCGCCGCGCCACTTGGCCGACCGTCTCATCGAGGCCCTCCAGGCCGGGCACCTGGCGGGAGGGGACGCGCGCCGCGGCGAGGCCCAGTCGGCCGCCGTCGTCGTCGCCGATCCGCGTCCGGGAATGGCCCGCCGCACGGACGGCCTCACCGTTCAGATCAACGTCTGCGAGCACGCCGATCCGCTCGCGGAGATGCGCCGCGTCTACGACGCCGTCTCCGAGACCCTCGGCTTCCGCACCCTCCAGCAGGAGGTCGGCCGCGACGTGTACCAGCTCAAGCTCATGCTGCACGAGCTGGGCCACTTTCGGCCCGACGCCGACGACGTCTCGCCCGAGGACGAGGACTGGAACGTCTACACTCGGGAAACCGTGGACGCCGTGGACCGGTACCGGGCCGGGCAGGGATGGCGCACGACGGTTCCGGGGTACGTGGACCCGGCCACCGTCGAGCGCCTGTGGAGCGACCTGGAGGAGGCGGGAAAAGCCGGGGAGGTGCGCAGGCGGTTGCTGGAGGTGCAACGGATCCGAAGGTAGGATCCGTTGCACCATGGGCGCCGCGGAGGTCTTCCGGGCGGCTCTGCGCGTGCGCTCCGGATGACGGCGTCCGTCCCCGATCCCCCGTCCGTGCCGATCGAACGATGAACCTCGAAGCTCTCGGGAATCTCGCGGAGATCGTTGGCGTTCTCGTCGTGATCGCGGGGTTCGTCTTCGGTTTCCTGCAACTTCAGCAGTACAGCATCCAGCGGCGCGCCACCGCCGCCATCGAGCTCGCGCGCTCCCTGCAGGCTCCGCCCATGCCTTCGTCTGGTCTTCACCCTTCCGCCGGGCCTGGACGGCACCGAGATCCGCGCGCGAGGAAACAAGTACGAGGACGCCGCCATGCTGGTCTCCCTGACCTTCGAGTCGGTGGGACTCATGGTCCACCGCCACATGGTCTCCCTGGAGCTGGTGTGGGAGTTCATGGGGGGCGCGCTGCTCGGCTCCTGGGAGCGGCTCGAGGACTGGACGCACGAGATCCGCGACGAGAGCGGCGACGAGAAGTTCAACGAGTGGATGCAGTGGCTCGTGGAGCAGGGCTACCGCCGGTACGGCCGGTCCGAACCGGCGTACCGGCGGCATGCGGACTGGCTCCCGAAGGGGCGGGACCGCGTGGCCTGAGGGGGGGAGCCGCGGTCAGTTGGAGCGGATCGGGATCCGGATGCTGGTCTCCTCCCACTCCATCACCAGGTCGGCGCCGCCGTCGGCGCTCTCGAAGGCGAAGCGCAACCGGTCGACCGGCTCGGACGTCGTGCCGGGCGTCACGGCGAAGCTGCCCACGTCGTTGGCCGTCACGTCGGCGTTGATGGGGATTCCCCAGCGCTCGTGGACCGAATTGACGTGGACGGTCCAGTCGCCCATGGCGGGGGTCGCGTAGACGGAGTACGCGCCCGCGTCCAGATCGACGCCGCCGACGCTCGCGTCCGCGCTCAGGTAGAGTGCGGTAGCCTCGTTGGCGCCCATCCGCCAGGGCGCGCCGTAGGGGACCAGGGCGCCCATGATCTCCCGCGTGACGTCGGGGTTGTTGGGGTCCCGCCGCTGGGGCGCGCCGTAGCAGATCTTGACCATCACGTCGCCGAAGGACGTGGAGGCGGACTCGAGCGAGCTGGCCCGCCCGTCGGGGTTGCCGCGCACGAAGCAGTCGGGTTCCTGCGGCTCCGGGGAAGGCGGTTCGGCGGCGTCCATGGCGGGAGCGGAGAGGACGAGGAGAGCGATGAGGGTCGCAAGGGGCGTGAACGGCTTCATGGGGTTCCTCCGCGGGGAAAGCGGTGACGGATAAAGGAGTGCGCGTCGCGCCGCGAGAGCCGCTCGCGACTCGTCCGGGCGGCGCTCGCGCGAAGAAGCGGCTTGGAATAGAATGATGCGCGCCCGAATTCCGGTCAAGGCGCGACCTGAGCGGCCGGAGGGGGGATGAAGGCGATTCTGACGGACGGTTTCGGAGGGGCCGGGGTGTTGCGCTGGGCGGACGCTCCCGTGCCCGAGCCCGGCCCGGGTCAGGTGCTCGTCGAGGTGGTCGCGACCTCGGTGAATCGGGCGGACGTCGTCCAGCGGGAGGGGAAGTACCCCCCGCCCCCGGGCGAGTCGGAGATCCTCGGGCTCGAGGCGGCGGGCGTGGTGCGCGAGGCGGGCCCCGGGGTCGAGCGGTTCCGCGCCGGGGATCGGGTCATGGCGCTGGTGGCGGGCGGGGGGTACGCGGAGTTCGCGTGCGCCTACGAGGACCACTTGGTGCGGGTTCCCGAGACGCTCTCCTGGGAGGAGGCGGCGTGCGTCTGCGAAACCTACGTGACCGCGTACCTCAACCTGTTCATGCTGGGCGGACTCGGGGACCGGGACGCGGTGTTGCTGCACGGCGGCGGGGGCGGGGTGGGCACGGCCGCGATCCATCTGTGTCGGACGCTCGTCCCCGACGCGCGCGTGGTCGCGACTTGCTCGACGGGCAAGGTCGAGCGCGTGCGGGCGACGGGGGCGCACCTCGTGGTGGACTACACGGCCGGGGAGTTCGCGCCGAAGGTGCGCGCCTTCACGGGAGGGCGGGGGGTGGACGTGGTGCTCGACCACGTCGGCGCGGCCTACCTGAAAGCCAACCTGAAGGCCATGGCGCCCGGCGGCCGCTTGATCGTGATCGGCCTCGTGGGCGGGTTCCAAGCCGAGCTCGACCTGGCTCTCCTGATGGTGAAGCGGCATGCCGTCGTCGGCTCCGTTCTGCGCTCGCGTCCGGTGGCCGAGAAAGCCCGCATCGTGGCCGAGTTCGAGCGGGTGGCGATGCCCCACGTCGCCGAGCGCCGCATCGTGCCCCTGATCGACGCCGTTTACCCGTTGCGGGAGGCGGCCGAAGCGCACCGGCGGATGGAAGCGAGCGCCCACTTCGGCAAGCTGGTGCTCAGGGTGCGCGGGGATCCGGCCCGGTAGGCCGGAAGGACGCTCGCCGAGGCTCCGGCGAGCGGGCCGGGGAAGAGGACGGAATCCCGCCGATCGCCGAAGTTCCGGCGGGGATCGGTCGTGCGCGGGAGCGTGGCCTTCTCCTTGATCGGGACGCCGCGCCTGCGCGTCGGAACGGCTCGCCTGCGTCCGGCAACGTCCCGACGCCGAGCGTGCCGAACGCGGCGGCGAGAACCTCTCGAGCCGCGCCCGGAAGGGAACGAGGGATCGCTGGAAGCCGGGATTCACCCGAAGGCAGGCTGTCCGCGGGCCAGCGCCTCGCCCGCCGCCCGGATCGAGTTCCGGTATCCGGCCGACCAGGCGCGCGCAACCGCCTCGGAGCTCGCGCGGGACCACGCCGACACCGCGTTCGCCAGTTCCGAGTCGGCGACGCTCCGGGCGACGGTCCTGCCCCGCAGGTACGCGCTGCGGGCGAGGCCGGAGCGGAAATCCGCCCATTCCCGGGATTCGAGCCAGTCGCGGACGACGCGGGCCACCTTCTCGGCCTCGGGCTCCGCCTTGTCGTAGAGCTTCGTCGCCGCGACGTAGCTCGCCACGCCCAGCATCAACGCCGGCCAAGCGGGTGCGGGGATCAGGCGCGAAGCGCCGATCGTCGCCGCGACGGCCGCCGTTCCACGGCCGGTCCCGCTCGCGAACCGCTTGAAGTCGGCCCCGTGCCGGACCTCGTGGAAGCACTTCGCGAGCCCGACGATCGCGACCGCGACTCCGAGCGGGTTGGCGCCGACCAGCGCGGCCAAACCCAGGCTCCCGACGGTTCCCGAGAATCGGCGGAGGTCGGCGTCGTTCCAGTTCAGGACCAGCGTCGCGGTCGCCAGGACCGAGCCGACGGCCTCCGTCGCGGTGACGGTGACCATGTCCTTCGTCCACGCGGGCGAGATCCCCAAGGTCTTGTTCAGGGAGCCCGCGACGGTGTCGAAGGTTTCCTTGTTCCAAGTGGCCAGCGGCAATCCGTTCGGCGTGGCCGCATCCTTCCAGAGCGCGGAAAGGTACCCCGTGGCCCGCTGCGTCCACGCCTCCCCGGGCATGGCTTCTGCGATCGCCTTCCAGGCCCCGATCGGATCGTGGTTTCCGTCGAAGATGCGGTGGTCGCCGCCGTACCGCCGAAACGTTGCGTGGACCGCGTCCAGCACCTTGTCGTACGGCGAAGCGCCGCCCGACGCGAACGCCGACCGCGTCCACCGGTCCAGCTCCGCCGCGAGGTTGGTCGCCAGAAGCGCGTTTCCGAGGGTGGCGGCCGTCGACGCCGCGGGTTCCAGGCGTCGCGCCGGGAACCTGCGGAGCGAACCGGAGGCGACGCGCTTCGCGCGCGCGGCGGCGGCGCCCGCGCGCTTTCCGGCCGCTCCCGCGAGATTCGCCATCCGGCCGCCCAGGGCCTCGGCCGTGGATTCGATCTTTCCTTTCGGCATGGTCAGGTCCTCGGTCGAGGCGGGGAACTCCCGAATCGCTTCCGCATCGCCCGCTCCCGCGATGCGCCGCGATCTCGTTATCCCGGCAACCCGGGGCGGTGTTCCGCGCTGCGTTCGCGAAGATCCGGTGGTCCGCGGTTTTCGTCGGCTCCCGGATCCCGGGCCATTCCCCGAGCGCGGCGTTTTTCTTGGCAGGCCGCAGGCCGCTCCCTAGCTTTGCCTCGGGCTCGCGCGGGAGGCGCGCGCGGCCTCGACTTCGAACGCCATCATCCGAGGAACCGTCCATGACGACCGCGACCGCACCGGGATCCCGAACCGCCGAAGACACCTTGGCGCGCAAGAGCCGCGAGGAGGGCGTGATCTCGGGCGGACACCTGGCCGCCCGGGCTTTGGCCGGCGAGGGCGTCGACACCGTCTTCACGCTGTGCGGCGGACACATCGTCGACACCTACGACGGGTGCCTCGACGAGGGAATCCGCATCGTCGACGTGCGGCACGAGCAGGTCGCCGCCCACGCCGCGGACGGGTACGCGCGCCAGACCGGCGGGCTCGGTTGCGTGATCACCACCGCCGGCCCGGGCTTCACCAACGCGCTCACCGGGATCGCGACGGCGTTCCGCTCCGAGAGCCCGGTGCTGCACATCGGCGGGCAGGGCGCGCTCGCCCAGCACAGGATGGGGTCGTTGCAGGACCTGCCCCACGTCGACGTCGCGCGCCCGATCACCAAGTTCGCGGGCGGGGTCCGTTCCACCGAGCGCATCGCGGACATGGTGTCGATGGCCGCGCGCGAGTGTTTCGCCGGCGCGCCCGGGCCCAGCTACCTCGAGATTCCGCGCGACGTTCTGGACCGCGAGATCCCGCTCGCCAGCGCGGTCGTTCCCGAACCGGGCCGCACCCGGGCGTCGACCCGCTCGGCGGGCGACCCGCGCGACGTCGCCCGCCTCGCAGAACTCCTGGTCGGTTCCGAGCGTCCCGCCATCCTTTTCGGTCAGCAGGTGTGGGGCTGCCGCGCGCACCGGGAGGCCCGGGATCTGGTGCGCACGCTGAACGTCCCGACCTTCACCAACGGCGCCTCGCGCGGCCTGCTCGGTCCCGACGATCCCCACTACTTCCACCGCACCCGCGGCGCCGCCTTCGGCGCCGCCGACGTGATCGTGATCGTGGGGACGCCCTTCGACTTCCGCATGGGCTACGGGAAGCGCCTCCCCGTCGGCGCCAAGGTCGTGCAGATCGACCTCGACTACCGCACCGTGGGCAAGAATCGCGACGTCGATCTCGGTCTCGTGGGCCATCCCGGCGCCATCATGGAGGCGGTCCTCGCCGAGGCCTGCGCCAACCTGGGGGACGGCCCCGCCCGTCGCCTGGGCTGGATGAAGGAGCTGCGCGCCGTCGAGGAGCGGAAGACCGAGAAGCTGATGCCGCTCTTCCGCTCCGACGCCAACCCCATCCACCCCTATCGGGTGGCCTGGGAGCTGAACGAGTTCCTCACCGAGGACACCGTCTACATCGGCGACGGCGGCGACGTCGTGACCATCAGCGCGCAGGCGGTCAAGCCGCGCGCGCCGGGGCACTGGATGGATCCGGGCGCGTTGGGCGGGCTGGGCGTGGGCACCGGCTTCGCCATGGCGGCCAAGCTCGCGCACCCCGACAAGGAGGTGCTCTGCTACTACGGCGACGGTTCCTTCGGCATGACGGCCTTCGACATGGAGACCTGCAACCGCTTCGGCGCCCCCTACGTCGCCGTCGTCGGCAACAACTCGGCGATGAACCAGATCCGCTACGGCCAGCTGGCCAAGTACGGGCGGGAACGCGGCAACGTCGGCAACCTGCTGGGCGACGTCCCCTTCTCCAAGTTCGCCGAGATGCTGGGCGGATACGGCGAGGAGGTGCGCGATCCCGGCCGGATCCAGCCGGCGCTCCGGCGTGCGCGCGAAGCGGTGCGGAGCAGCGGCAAGTCGGCCGTCGTCAACGTCTGGGTGGATCCCGGCGAATGGGCGCCCGGCACCAAGCGCCAGACCATGTACAAGTGAGCGAGCGGGACCGGACGCCCGCGACCGGATCCCGCCGACCCTTCCCGCAACCCGCGCGAGCGACCGGAGCCCCCTTTCCATGAGCCAAGCACTCAGCGGCATCCGCGTCCTGGACATGACCCACGTCCAGGCGGGCCCCACCTCCAGCCAGCTCCTGGGCTTCCTGGGGGCCGACGTGATCAAGCTGGAATCGCCCTTCGGAGACGCCACCCGCAAGCAGCTCCGCGACGTTCCCGGGGCCGACAGTCTCTACTTCGCCATGCTCAACTGCAACAAGCGCTCGATCGCGGTGAACCTGAAGAACGAGTGCGGAAAGGAGGTCTTCGCCCGGCTGGTGCGGGAGTGCGACGTGCTCATGGAGAACTTCGGGCCGGGCGTGCTGGACCGGCTCGGCTTCGGGTGGGAGCGGGTGCGCGAGATCAATCCGCGCTTGGTGATGGCTTCCATCAAGGGCTTCGGCACCGAGGGGCCCTACGCGGCGTTCAAAGCCTACGAGAACATCGCGCAGGCGATGGGGGGCGCGATGAGCACCACCGGCTTTCTCGACGGCCCGCCGGTGGCCACCGGCGCCCAGATCGGCGACTCGGGCACCGGCGTCCACTTGGCGCTCGGCATCCTCGCGGCGCTGCTGCAGCGGGAGCGGACGGGGAAAGGTCAGTACGTCGAGTGCGCCATGATGGACTGCGTGATGAACTTGGTGCGGGTGAAGTGGCGGGACCATCAGCGCATCCGGCGGGGCCCGCTGGGCGAGTACTCGATTCAGGAGTTCGAGGATTTCACTCCGCGCGCCGGCAACGACTCGGGCGGCGGACAGCTGGGAAACTGCGTCCTCTGCAAGCCCGGCGGCGCGAACGACTATCTCTACGTCGTGGTGCAGGAGCGCGTGTGGGAGGCGCTCGCCGGCCGCGTCGGGGGCGAGGAGCTGGCGGGCGACCCGCGCTTCCGCGACATCGGAGCGCGGCGGCGGAACCAGTCCGAGATGTGGGAGATCCTGAACGACTTCGCGAGCCGGTACACGAAGCGCGAGCTGATGGCGATCCTGAACGACCTGGACGTGCCCTGCGGTCCGGTCATGAGCACCGCGGACCTGGCCGACGACGCCCATGTGCGCGGGCGCGAAATGTACGTGCAGCTCGACCACCCGGAACGCGGACCCTACTGGAACCTCGGTTGCCCGATCAAGCTTTCCGACTCGCCCGCCCGGATCGAGCGCTCGCCGCTGCTGGGCGAACACACCGACGAGATCCTCGGCGAAGTGCTCGGCTACGAAGCCGAGGAGATCGCGGACATGAAGGAGTCCGGAGCCTTCGCCGTCGAGCGCTGAACGCGCTCCGGACGCTTCGGCGCGTCACGGGCGCCCGGCGGTTTCGGGGACGTCCGGCGCCCCGCCGCCGAACCTTCCCGCTAGCCAAGGAGCCGGGACCATGAACGACGACGACGCGCGATCCGCCTCCCCGCCCGCGGTCTCCGCGCACGCCGCCTGGTTCGGGCATCCCGCCGGGCTCTCCACCCTCTTCTTCACCGAGATGTGGGAGCGCTTCTCGTACTACGGGATGCGCGCGCTGCTCACGCTCTACATGACCACGGCGACGACGCACGCGATCCTGCGCGACGACGGATCGCAGGTGGCCAACCCGGGGATGGGGCTCGACGTGGGCACCGCGGCCGCCATCTACGGCCTCTACACCAGCCTCGTCTACATCATGGCGCTCCCCGGGGGGTGGGTGGCCGACAACCTCTGGGGCCAGCGCAAGGCGGTCTGGGTCGGGGGCTGGATCATCGCCCTGGGCCACTTCACGATGGCGGCGCCCACCGACTTCACCTTCTTCCTGGGGCTCGTTCTCGTGGTCCTGGGGACGGGGCTGCTCAAGCCCAACGTCAGCACCATCGTGGGGGAACTCTACCCCCGGGGAGGAGCGCGACGGGACGCGGGGTTCTCCATCTTCTACATGGGGATCAATCTGGGGGCGTTGCTGGGCCCGCTGATCACGAGCTTCCTCGCCGAGGGCTACAACTGGCACTGGGGCTTCGGAGCGGCCGGCGTGGGCATGGTCCTGGGCCTGATCCAGTACCGGAACCGCGCCCGACTGCTGGGCGAGGCGGGGCTCCTGAAGTCGGAGGACGACGCCGCGCGGCGCGCGGCGAAGTCGCGCACCTTCTTCGGCGCCTTCTTCGCCGCGGTCGTCGGGGTCGCGGCGTTCGGCTACCTGGTCTCGATCGGGGTCGTACCGGTCTCGCTGACCGAGATCGCGACCGCGCTGGGCTACGGCGTTCTGGCGATCGTCGCGGTCTACTTCGTCTACCTGTGGACTCTGGGCGGCCACACGCGGGAGGAGAATCGGCGCCTGGGGATGATCTTCTGGCTCTTCCTGCTGATCGCGGTGTTCTGGTCCGGCTTCGAGCAGGCCGGATCCTCCCTCAACCTCTTCGGGCGCGACTACACGGACCGCGACATCCTGGGCTGGCTCATGCCCGCGGGGTTCCTGCAGTCGGTGAACTCCGCGTTCATCATTCTGCTCGCGCCCGCCTTCGGCTCGCTCTGGGTCTGGTTGGAGCGGCGCGGCCGCAACCCCTCGATCCCCATGAAGGCGGGGCTGGGGCTGATCGGTTTGGCGCTGGGGTTCTTCGTGCTGGCGTGGGGCGCCGCCAACGCCTCGACCGAAACTCCGGTGAGTCCCGCATGGCTGGTGGTGACCTACTTCTTCCACACCGTGGGCGAACTCTGCATCTCCCCGATCGGACTGTCGGCCATCACCAAGCTGTCGCCGGTCAAGCGGGTCGGTCAGATGATGGGCGTGTGGTTCGTGGGCGCGGCGCTGGGCAACCTGTTCGCAGGGCTCGTGGCCGGCCGACTGGTCGATCTCGCTCCGGCGCCGCTTTTCCGGAACGTCGCGACGATCATCGCCGTCGTCGGCGTCGCGGGGTTGCTGGCCGCGCCTTGGGTCAAGCGGCTGGTCGGAGGAAAGAGCTAGTCCCGAGAGGCCCGTCGGCGCCGCGGGGGACCGCAGCGCGCCGAACGGCTTTTCCGGGATCCGCCGAATTGGTTAGCATTCGGGATTCCCGACGGAGCGCGGACGTCGGCGCTCCGCGCGGTGCGGGGAAGGCGCCGTCGTCGGGACGCGGGACGAACGCGGCGGGCCGGTCGACTTCTCTCCAGACAGCAACCATGTGCCGGATGCCATGAGCGAGCGTCCCCTTCTGATGATTCCCGGGCCCGTGGAAGTCTCCCCGCAGGTCCTGCGCGCCTTCTCGATCCCCCCGCCCGGTCACGGGCAACCCTCCGCGGTCGCGGCGTTCGGAGCGTCTCTGAGCCGGATGCGTGAGGCGTGGCGGGCGGAGAAGGGGGCGCAGCCCTTTCTGGTCGCGGGCAGCGGGACCCTGGCGATGGACATGGCGGCGGCGAACCTGCTGGATCCGGGCGAGGAGGCCGTGGTCGTGAACACCGGCTACTTCTCCGACCGCATGCGGCTGGTGCTGGAGCACCGGGGCGTGAAGGTCCGTGCAGTCTCCTGTCCGCCGGGCGGGCGACCGGAGCTGGAGGAGGTGGAGGCCGTCCTGGACGCTTCGGCGGCGAAGGTCCTGTTCGCGACCCACACGGACACTTCGACCGGCGTACGGGTCGATCCGGTCGGCTTGGCCGAGCTCGCGCGCTCGCGCGGGGCGCTTTCCGTCTTCGACGGCGTGTGCGCCGCCGGGGCCGAGACCTTCGAGATGTCGGAATGGGGCGCCGACGTCTACTTCGCCGCCTCGCAGAAGGCGATGGGCCTCCCGCCGGGGCTCGCGCTCCTCGTGGCCGGGCCGCGCGCCATGGCGGCCAGCCGGGCGCGTCGCGCTCCCTGCCCCCTGTATCTCGAATGGGACAGCTGGCTGTCGGTCATGGAGGCCCACGAGGAGGGGCGCGCGAGCTACTTCGCCACTCCGGCCACCAATTTGGTGGCGGCGGCCGAGGCGGCGCTGGGGGAGATCCTGTCCGACCGGCTGGACGGACTCCGGGGCGTGGACGCCCGGGTCGAGCGTCACAGGCGAACGGGCCGCGCGATGCGGGCGGCCTGGGCGCGCATGGGGCTCGACCCGGTCCCCGCCGGCGAAGCTCTCTGCGCCAACGCCCTGAGCGCGGTACGCTATCCGGCGGGCGTGGACGCCTCCCTGGTGGAGCGCATCGCCGAGCGGGGCGTGATCGTCGCGGCCGGAGTCTACCCGGGGATGGCCGACCGCTACTTCCGGGTGGGCCACATGGGCTACGCGACCGCCCGGCCGGACTGGCTCCGGCGGACCATCCGCGCGGTGGGCGACGCCCTGGGCGCGGGCGGATGCGCAGTCGACACGACCGGCGCGGTCGACGCCGCCATGAAGGAGTTCGACGCGCGCCCGGTCGCCGCGTAGCCGCCCGGCAGTCCGTCCACGAGCAAAGGAGACGAACCCGATGATCTACACCTCCAGCGTGCGCATCGAACGCAAGAAGGGCCCGTTGCGCCACGCGCATCTTCCGGCGACCCCCGATCCCGTGCTCTTCGGGGTGCACGGCGAGATCGCCGGCCACTACGGCGTCGAGCCCGAGACCCCGGTGGCGACCACCCTCGACTACATCGTGGCGGCTGCGGGCGGCTGACTGACCGGAACTCTTGGCGGCGCGCTGGAGGCGCGCGGGATACCGGCGGGAGAGGATCGCCTGACCTCCGAGGTCGAGGGAGGCATCGACGAGGAGGACGGCGTGCTCGTGATTCGCACCATCCACGTGCGGTATCGCCTGCGCGCGGAGGCCGGCCAAGAGGAGCGGGCGCGGCGGGCGCACGAAATCCATCCCCCCTACTGCCCGGTCTATCGCACCTTGGCCGGATGCGTGGAGTTCTCCACCGAACTCCGGATCGAGACGGTTTCGTGAGCCGCGCCCGGGGATCTGGGCGCGCTCCCGGCTCGATCTCGCGCCGCGAGTTCGCGGCGCTGGCGGCGACCGGCGGGACCGCGGCGCTTCTGTCCGGCTGCGGGCCCCGGGCCGACGACGGGACGGCGGAGACGGCCACCGCGTGGACGAAGGACGGCACCCCCTTCATCCGCCACGCCACCAACCTGGAGACCCGGCTCGAGCTGCTGGACGGGTTGATCACCCCCAACGAGCTCTTCTTCGTGCGCAACCACGCCCCCACGCCCAGGATCGCGGCGCGGGACTACCGGCTGCGGGTCGTCGGCGACGGCGTCGAACGGAGCCTCGAGCTCGCCCTCGACGACCTGCGCGCGCTCCCGGGTCAATCGGTCGTCGCGTTCCTCGAGTGCGCGGGCAACTGGCGCGGCTTCTTCGCCCGCGTCGCGGGGCGGGCGGCGGAGGGCGGCCAGTGGGGCACCGGGGCGGTCGGGTGCGCGGAGTGGTCCGGGCCGATGCTCTCCGCCGTGCTGGAGGCGGCCGGACTGCGCCCGGAGGCGGTCGCGGTGAACTTGACGGGCTTGGACGAAGGCGGCTTCGGGCGGCCCATGTCGGTGGCCAAGGCGATGGATCCGGCCACCCTGCTCGCCCTGACCATGAACGGCCGGCCGCTGCCCCCCGACCACGGGTTTCCGGTGCGCGGCCTGGTGCCCGGCTGGGCGGGGAGCAACAGCGTCAAGTGGGTGGGAGAGATCCATGTGTCCACCGAACCGATCTGGGTGCGCGCCAACACCAGCTCCTACGTTCTGGCCGGGCCGGACTGGCCGGCCGAGGAGTACGCGCCCGCCGAGGGCGCCCCGGTGACCGCGCTGCCGGTGAAGAGCGCGCTGGCCCTCCCGTGGCCGGCGACGGTCCCGGCGGGAGGCGCCCGGATCCGCGGGTTCGCCTACTCCGGCGCAGGTCCCGTCCGGTCGGTCGAATGGAGCGTGGACGACGGGACCCGCTGGGCGCCCGCCCGCCTCTTCGGTCCCCCTCTGCGCTACGCCTGGAGGCGTTTCGAGTTCGAATGGGACGCCGCGCCCGGCACCTATGCGGTGCGCACCCGCGCGACCGACGCGGCCGGAAACGCGCAACCCATGGAGGGCGCGTGGAATCGGAAGGGCTACCTGCTCGACCTGGCGCTTCCGCATCCGGTGGAGGCGGTCTGAGCGTGGGCGGGGACGGCGTCCGCGCCGGCTTGGCCGCCGGTCCGGAGCGAACCGCGGCGAACCTCGGAGCGATCCGGCGTTGACGGACCCGGGACGACGGACGATCGGGCGCGTGTCGGCGGTCGTCGCGCTCGGGCTGGCCGGGGCGGGATTGGGCGCGCTCGGGTTTCGGGCGAACCGAGAAAACGGCGAGGAGGTCGACGGGGAGGCGGTGTACGCCCGGCGTTGCGCCTTCTGCCACGACGCGGAGGGCTCGATCGGGGCCGAGATCACCGCGTCGACCCTGGCCGTGCGCGGCGACGAGGAAGGGCTGGCGCGGTACCTCCGCCTGGCGATGCCCTACGAAGCTCCGGGCACCCTGACGGATGCGGAGTACAGGGCGACCGCGCGCTACCTGTTCGAAACCCGCGGGCCGGTCGGCGCGACTCGCGGCGGGCCCGCAACGGGAGAGGGCCGATGAACCGAACCGTGCGACGCACCCTGATCGGGTTTCTGACGGGCGCGTTCGCCTTCGGAGCGGCGAGCGCCTACCAAGCGATCGGCTCGGGCGCGGGGCTGGTCCCGACCCTCGGCCCGCTGGGGTTCATGACGGTCCTGGGCGGCACGATCGGCGGGCTGGCCGGGCCGCTGGTGGGAGAGGCGGCGGCGCGCTCCCGGCGCCGGCGCGCGCGGAGGAGGAGATGAGTCGGTGCGCGCGATAGACCTCTCCTCCTTCGAGGCGCTCACCTTCGACTGCTACGGCACGCTCATCGACTGGGAAAGCGGGATTCTGCGGGCCGTTCGGCGCGTGCTGGCCGCGCACGGCCGCGAACTCCCTCCCGCGGAGATCCTGGAGCGCTTCGCTCGGTTCGAGTCGACCGTCCAAGCCGGCGCCTACCTCGCCTACCGCGAGGTTCTGTCCCGGGTGGTGGACGAGTTCGGCCGCGAGCTGGGGTTCGTCCCGAGCCGCGAGGAACGGGCGTCGTTGCCCCGGTCGATCGCGCGCTGGGCTCCCTTCGGCGACGCCGTCGGGGCGTTGCGGGCGCTCGCGTCGCGCTATCGGCTGGCGGTGATCTCGAACGTGGACGACGACCTGTTCGCCTTCTCCGAGCGCCGACTGGGAGTGGAATTCGACGAAGTCGTCACGGCTCAGCAGGTGGGCGGCTACAAGCCCGATGCGCGCAACTTCGAGCTGGCGCTCGAGCGCCTCGCCCTGCCCGTCGACGCCGTTCTGCACGTCGCCCAGAGCCTTTTTCACGACGTCGTCCCCGCGAAGCGCCTCGGATTGGCCACGGTTCACGTGAATCGAGTCTCTCCCCACGGCGGTTCGGGAGCGACGATGCCCGCCAGCGCCCGGCCCGATCTCGAGGTGCCGGATCTGGCGACGCTCGCCGAGATGGTTTCGGCGGGGGAGTGACGGATGCGCGGGACGCGGTTCGCCCTCCGCGCGGCGCTCGCGGCGGGATGGGCGGGCGCCGCCTGCTTCGCGTCGCCGGATTCCGAAAGCGGGCCGGAGGACGCCGGACCCCTGGCGGTGGTTCGGGCGTACGTGGACGCCTTCAACCGGCACGACGTCGAGGATCTGCTGTCGCGGGCGTCGCCCGCCGTGGAATGGGTGAACGTGCGGGGAAGCGTCGCCTCGGTCGAGGTTCGAGGCCGGGAGACGTTGCGCGACTACATGGCGACCTATTTCGAAGCGCAGCCCGCGGTGCGCTCGGAGCTCGAGGATGCGGTGGCGACCGGCGACTTCGTGGCGGTGCGCGAACGAGTCTTCTGGACGACGCCGGACGGGGAGGAGCGGTCCCAGGCCGCGCTCGCGGTCTATCGCGTGCGCGAGGGGCTCGTCCAGCGGGTGTGGTACTATCCGGCGGTGCCGTGAAGGGACGTCCGAAGACCCGCCGAAACCGACGCGCGGCGCGGGAAGCCCCCCGAGCCCGGTTTTTCGGCTACCTCCGTTTCCCTTTCACGCCCAGAACGGAGCCCAGCGCGACGCTCACGACCGAGACGATCACGCTGCCCAGGAGGGCCGATGCGAAATCGGCCACGACCAGCCCGTCCGCGAGCCAGTCGGCGAGCATGAGCATGCCGGCGTTGACGACGAGGGTGAAGAGTCCCAGGGTGAGGAGAATGACGGGAAGGGAGAGAAACTTCACCACCGGCCGGATGAAGGCGTTGACCAAGGCGAAGATCGCCGCGACCGCGACGACCTCCTCGAACCGCTCGCCGATGCGGATGCCCGCGACCAGCTGCGCGGCCACCCAGAGCGCGGCCGCGTTGACGACGAGTGCGAGAAGGAGTTTGCGCAGCGTTTCGTCCGGTTGCGGTGGGCAGGGCGCGGATCCGCGCGCCGATGCACTCCTACCCGCGGGGCGCCGGGCGCGTTCGCCCGCTCCGCCGCGACGCCGAATCCGTCCGCGCGTCCGGAAGCGGTCCGGGCGGACGCTCTCGACGGCGCGCGTCCCGTGAGCGCGTCTTCCGGTCGGAGCGACGCGCCCGTCGCCCTGGTCACCGCGGCGGGGCGGGGGATGGGCGCGGCGTGCGCCGAAGCGCTCGCCGCGCGTGGCTATCGGATGGCGCTCATGTCCCGTTCGGCCGAGGCGCGCGAGCTGGCGGAGCGATTGGGGGGATGGGGTGTCCGGGGCTCGGTCGCCGAGCCGGACGACCTGGCCCGCTTGGTGGACGGCGCCCTCGACCGCTTCGGTCGCCTGGACGGGGTGGTCAACAACACCGGGCACGCCGCGCGCGGCGATCTGCTCGACCTGGACGACCGCGCGTGGCACGAAGGCTTGGACCTGCTGCTCCTCAACGTGGTGCGCATGAGTCGCCTGGTGACCCCCGTCCTGAAGGCGGGGGGCGGGGGGTCCATCGTGAACATCTCGACCTTCGGGGCAAAACGGCCGACCGCCGCCTTCCCCATCTCGTCGGCGATCCGGGCGGGGTTGGGCGCCTTCACCCGCATGTACGCCGCGCGCTACGCCGCCGACGGGATCCGCATGAACGACGTTCTGCCCGGATACGTGGACAGCTATCCGGTCGACGAAGCCGTGCGCGTCGCCATCCCCGCCGGCCGACCCGCACGCACCGGCGAAGTGGCCGAGGCGGTGGCCTTCCTGATCTCGGACGCCTCGTCCTACGTCACGGGCGAGAGCCTGTCGGTGGACGGAGGGCTGTCGTAGCCGAAGCGCCGCTCGTGCGCGCCGGTCCCGGATCCTCCGCTCCGGCCCGGGGCGCCGCCGCCCGCGTCGTCCCGGAACGCCGTCGCGCGGCGCGGCTTCCGACCCGCGAAAGACGGACGGCCGTCGGGCGCCGTCCGGTCTCTTGGGGACGGACGTTCGAGGGTGGCCGCGGATCCGTCCGCGTGGGCCCGCGAGGGAAGATCGGCGAGACCGGGTCCGAGAAGCACGACGCGAAGCCGGAGCGCGGGTACGCCGGGCGCCGCAGCACTACCGAAGACGGCGCAGGGGCACGATAATTTCATCCCGCCTCGCTCCTTGGGCGAGCGGCGGACCGCGCGGCGCGTGCGCTCCGCCCGAAGCCCGCGGCGGATTTTTTCTTTCGAGATCGGGGGCAGGAGGTTGGAAGCCGAAATGAACGACCTGATCGATCTGCGTGGCCGCAACGCTCTGGTCACGGGAGCCTCCCGTGGCGTGGGAAGGGCGGTCGCGTTGCACTTGGCGCGGGCCGGGGCGTCGGTGGGCATCGCGTACCGGAGCCGCCGCGACGAAGCCGAGGCGGTCGCCGAAGAGGTGCGAAGCCGCGGCGCGAGCGCCTGGACTTCCGGCGGCGACCTGTCCCGGCGGGAGGCGGTCGACGGCCTGTTCGCCCGTGCGGCGCGGGAGTTCGACGGCCTGGACGTCTTCGTCGGCAACCACGGGATCTGGCCGTCCGCGGACACGCCCGTGTCCGAAATGAGCGACGAGCGCTGGCACGAGACCTTGGCGGCCAACCTGCATTCGATGTTCTACGGTTGCCGGAGCGCGGCGCGCATCCTGCGGCCGGGCGGCCGCCTCGTGCTGATCGGGAGCACGGCGGGACAGCGGGGCGAGGCGTTCCACGCCGACTACGCGGCCGCCAAGGGCGCGATGGGATCGTTCGTGAAGAGCTTCTGCATCGAGCTCGCGCCCCGCGGCGTCACGGTCAACTGCGTCGCCCCGGGGTGGGTGGACACCGAGATGTCGGCTACCGCCTACCGAAACGGGGGCCGCCAGCGCATCGCCGCTTCGATCCCCATCGGGCGCATCGCGACCGCCGAAGACGTGGCGGGCCCCGTGGTCTTCCTGTGTTCCGAGCTGGGCCGACACGTCACCGGCGAGATTCTGAACGTCAACGGCGGAGCGGTGTTGGCGGGATAGCCGCCGGTTCCGCGCGCGCCCCCGAGGGCGCCGGCGAACGCGACTCCGCCCCCAACCTGTCCAACGGAGTAGGACCGCCTCAGTCTCCCATACTGCATTCCATGCCGCACCGAGTGCCGATCCGACTCTCTTCCGCGCCGTTCCGCTCGGCCTGCCTGTGCCTTCTTCTGGCCCCGTTGCTTTCCTGCGACGGCGGCCCGGCGCGGCCGACCCCGGGGGTTCCGGCCGCGCTCGCCGTGTCGCCCGAGAGGGTGGTGCTGACCGCCATCGGCCGCACCGAGCAGCTGCGCGCGGAAGTGCTCGACCACTACGGCGACGTGGTGGGCGGCCGGAGCGTGGGGTGGATCAGCGACCGTCCGGAGGTGGTCTCGGTGGATTTCGGCACCGGGTTGGCGACGGCGGTCGCGCCGTCGACCGCCACCGTGACCGCGACCTCCGGCGCGCTCAGCGCACGAATCCCGGTGACCGTGGCCCAGGAGCCGCACACGATCGAAAAGGTGGGCGGAGACCTTCAGGAGGGCTACATCGGCGAGCCGCTTCCGCTCGCGCCCGTCGTGCGCGTGACGGACGCCAACGGCCATCCCGCCGGAATGGTGCGGGTGGAGTTCGCGGCGACCTCGGGGGGCGGTTCCGTCTCGCCCGCGTCGGCCCTCACCAGCCCGGCCGGCTTCGCCCAAGCCGCATGGACGCTGGGAACCGCCGCCGAAGAACAGACGCTGACCGTGACCTCCGGGAGCGTCGCCGCGGAGTTTCGGGCCACCGCGGAGAGGTTGCCGCTGACCATAGAGACCGACTCGCTCGACCGCGCGCGGCTCACGCTCCCGTACTTCGTCCGTCTGCGCGCCCGATGGGGGTCCGCCCGGGGCTACGCGTGGAGCCTGGAAGACGAAGACGGCCTTCCCGCGGGGCTCCGGTTCGATTCCCGCGGGATCGTCCGCGGCGTTCCGGAGGATACGGCCACCGTCGCCCTCGAGGTCAGGGTCGTCGACTCGGAAGGCGGGGAGGCGATCCGGAGGTTCACGTTGCGCGCGTGCGACGCTCCGTTGGAGCTGGGGCCGGGGGAGGTGCGCGTTCTGGATGCGGATTCGATCCGGGGATGCGGCTTCCACGTGCGCGCTCCCGCGGCGGGCGCGTACTACCGGGTCGCGCTGGCGGGCACCGACCCGACCGCGTACGACGCGCGCGAGGCCGCGATCGGGGGCATCGTTCCGGTCGCCCTGCACGTCGAGGCCGATACCGCGGGGGGCCGGGGCGGGACCGCCGCGGCGATGCGCCCGTTCGCGGCGCGGACGTCGCGCCGCGCCCTCCCGGCCCGGGAGCTGCAGGAGGTTCGAGAGATCGAGCGCGCCAACGCGGCCCTCCACGAACGGATTCGGCGCCAGGAGAACGAGCTCTTCTCGCGCTTGGCGGCGGAAGGGCGCCTGGAGACCCTGCCCGACCGGTCGTCCGGAGTCCGGGCGGCGGTGGCCGCGGATGCGCGGCCGAGCCCGCCGACGCGCACCCTTCGCCTGTACGACCACACCGCCGCGCCGGCGGATCGTTGCGGGCTCTACGCCACCCTGGACGCCCGCCTGGTCACCGAGAACGACCATTTCGCCGTCTACGAAGAGGCGGGCGGGGGAGCGGGAATCTCCAAAACCAACGCCGATCGCGTTCTCGCCTTCTACGCGGAGCACGGGGCTCCCGTGATCCGGCGCTACTTCGGGGGCGTGAGCGACGTCAACGGCGACGGCCGGATCGTCCTGGCGGTCGATCCGACGCTCTCCGGCGTCCGGGCGTTCGTGTGGGCGGGCGATCACACGCTCCCGCGCGCGGCGTGCGCCTCCTCCAACGAGATGGAGCTGGTGCGGATGAGCGCCGGCGCTTTCGATCAGCTCGACGGCGGGAGGTACTGGGCCTTCGGCGGACTCGTGCACGAAGTCAAGCACGTCAGCTCCCTGTACAAGCGGGTGCGGCATTCCCTCGGCGTGGCGGGCGCGGGGGGCCCCTCCTTCCATCCGATCTGGATCGAGGAAGGCACGGCCGAGATCGCCAAGGAGATGAGCTCGCGGCTCGCGTGGGAGGCCGCGGGCGGACCGCACGCCGACGCGCGGATCACGGGCGAAATGCTGCGGGCGGGGATCGACCGGGCGTATCCGGAGGTGTACGGGCTCGTCAGCCTCGTCGGCCGCACCGCGTCGGCCTTCGCCTCGTTCACGAATCGCCCCAACGCGGTCGCGTTCAGTCCCCGGGACCGGGGCAACGTCTACGGGAGCGGCTGGCACTACCACCGCTTCCTGCGCGACTGGTTCGGCGCCGCCGGGACCTCGCTCGCCGGGGACGAAGCGTTCGTCGCCGCGCTGAACGACTCGCTCGCCGCCCCGGGGCTTTCGGGCATCGAGAGCGTGAGCGGCGTGGCGTCGGAAGATCTGCTGATCCAGCATGCGGTGGCGATGTCGGTGGCGGGAGCCGAGAACGTCCTGCCCGACGGGGTGCCGCGTTTTTCGTCCTACGATTTCCCGGAAGTCGGCGAGTTCGCCTCCACCCTGAATCCCCCGGGACGCTATCCATGGCCGGTGACGACCACGGGGACGACCGACGAGGGCGCGGTGCTGTGGGCGGATCTCGCGGCGAGCCGGCCCTTCCGGGGCGAGCTTGCGGCCAGCGGCGTGCGCTTCCACGACTTCCGGGCCGCGCGAAGAGGGGCGGGTGCGACGTTACTCGTCGAAGTGGCCGAGGAGGCGCGCTTCGGGGTGCGCGCGATCGTGGCGCGCATCCCCGATCCGGCGGGGTCGTGAGGCGCGTCCGGCCCGGAAGGCGGCGCGCGGGATTGCGCGGTCTTCGGTTCCGCCGCGTCCGGGGGCGCCCGTCGGTAGGGGACGGCCCGTTCGCGCGCGCCTTCACCGGACCCGCTCCCGCGGACGCGCCCGCGCCGGAACTTTGCGGTTCGGTTGATGTTGATGTGCGGGCGGCCCAGAGATTAGCCTAGCCCTAGGGCTGGATCGAAAGATCCCTGGCCGGTCGCCCACGGTGCTTGCGAAGCGAGGCGGATTTGGAATTCCTGGGATTCGACATCGGATCCATCGACGTCGGCGCGTTGTGGCGGGCCGCGCTCGCCTTCGCGGCTCCGCGCCTGGTCCCCAGCTTGGCGGCGATCGTTCTGGCGGCGGTGGCGTACTTCGTCGTGCGCTGGATTCTCGGCCGCGCCAAGAAGCGCTGGGTGATCCGCACCGACACCCGGTTCGACGATCATTTCGTGGAGTTCCTGCTCAGTGCGGGATCGCTCTCGATCATCGCTTGGGCGGCGTGGCGCCTCGTCGTCGTCTGGGCCGTCCCGAACCCGGCCGGAACTGCGCCCTTGGCCGCCAGCTGGGTGCTGGCCATCTGGGTGGGGTTCCTGTTCCTGCCGCTCGGGCGCTTCGTCGGCGACATCCTGAACTTGGTCGAGTCCCGGATCGTCGCGAGGGGCGACACGACGTTCGACGAGACCGCGTTTCCGCTCATCAACCGCACCGTTCGCTTTCTGGTCGTGGCCCTGGGGACCATGCTGGCCTTGGATCTCCTGGGGCTCAACATCGCCCCCTTGCTGGCGGGGGCCGGGGTCATGGGGTTGGCGCTCTCGCTCGCGGCCAAGGACACCCTGTCGAATCTGATCGCGGGAGTTCTCCTCATCATGGACCGGCCCTTCAAGGTCGGGGACCGCATCGAGCTCTGGACCGCTCCCAACGAGACGGGGACGTGGGGCGACGTCATCGAGATCGGCCTGCGCGCCACCAAGATCCGCAACCCCGACAACCTCGTGATCATCGTGCCCAACAGCCTGATCATGGTGCGCGACATCGTCAACTACACCATGTCCGGTCAGGACATTCGCCTGCGCATCCCCTTCTCGGTGGCCTACGAGTCCGACATCGACCGCGCGAAGGTGCTGCTGATCGAGGCCGCGAAGCGGGTGGCGGGGGTGAAGCTCGACCCCGAACCCATCGTCATCGTGCGCGGCTTCGGGCCCTCCGACGTCCAACTCCAACTGCGCGTCTGGATCCTGGAGGCCCGCAACCGCCGTCGGATCGCCGACGAGATCACGGGCAAGGCGGTGTCCGCCTTCGCCGACGCCGGCGTGGAGATCCCGTATCCGAAACGGGAGCTGATCATCCATGGAGAGCCGGGACGGACGCAACCGGGGGCGCCGCCGGACCGGGGCCGGGAGCGATGAACGCCCCGGGGATCCCGACCGGTGCGGTGCGGGCGGGTCCGCCAAGCCCGTCGGGCGACCGTTCTTCCGTTCCCGGCCGCAGCGTACGCCATCGTCGATACGGAAACGGAGGAAGCGTTCGATGTTTCGCCCGCATGTCCCCGCTCTGACCGCCGCACTCGCTTTCGCCGGCATCGCCGCCCTGCCCGCGGCCGCCCAGGAACGACTGTCGCTCGCCCGCTACCTGGACATGGAGCGCGTGTCCGATCCGCGCATCTCTCCGGACGGGGCGCGCGTCGTGTACACCCGGGGCTGGGTGGACAAGCGCTCGGACCGATGGGAATCGTCGCTGTGGATCATGAACGCCGACGGCACCCGCGCCCGGCATTTGATCGCCGGCGGCGGAGCTCGCTGGTCGCCCGACGGCACCCGCATCCTCTTCACCGCGCGCGGCGAACCCGACGGCACCCAACTCTTCGTCCGCTGGATGGACGAGGAGGGCGCGGTCAGCCAGATCACGCGTCTCGAGAACGGGCCGTCCGGAGCGCGGTGGTCCCCGGACGGCGAGTGGATCGCCTTCACCGGCAGGGTGTCCGACCGGGCCGACTTCGCGGGCGTGGAGCTTCCGCAGCGTCCGGAGGGGGCCCAGTGGGTGCGCGAGCCCAAGGTGGTGGAACGAGCCGGCTACAAACGCGACCGAGCCGGATACGTCGACACCGGCTGGACCCACGTCTTCGTGGTCCCCGCCGAGGGAGGCACCGCGCGTCGGCTCACCGACGGGGACTGGAACCATTCCGGGGTCCGGTGGAGCCCCGACGGCAGCGAGATCTACTTCGCCTCGTACCGGGAGGAGGACTGGGATCGCCCCGAGCGCTGGCAGGAGTCGGAGATCTACGCGGTCGCGGTGGCGAGCGGCGACGTTCGGCGGCTGACCGACAGGCGCGGTCCCGACGGAGACCCGGTTCCGTCGCCCGACGGCTCGCTCGTCGCCTACACCGGGATCGACGCCCACCGCGACACCTACCGCAATCGGAAGATCCACCTGATGAACCGGGACGGATCGGGCTCGCGCGTGATCTCCGGGGACTACGACCGGCGGGTCGGGGACATGACGTGGGCGCCCGACGGGAGCGGACTCTACTTCAACGCCGGCCGGGAAGGCTACCGGCAGCTGCACTTCGTTTCCGTGAACGGAGGGGTGGCGCAGCTCACCTCGGGGAAGCGTCTCTTCGCCCTGTCGTCGTTCTCGAGCGACGGCGTGGGCGTGGGCGTGATCTCGGACGCCCACGAGCCGGGCGACGTCCACCGCTTCGACCTCGAAAGCCCGAACGCCGCCCGCCGCCTCACCGACGTGAACGCGGACGTGCTGGATTTCGTGCGGCTGGGGGAGGTGGAGGAGGTGTGGTACGACTCCGAGGGCGGCTTCCGCGTCCAGGGGTGGATCGTGAAACCGCCCGACTTCGACCCGTCCCGCCACTATCCGATGATGCTCGCGATCCACGGCGGCCCGCACAGCATGTACGACGGCGGCTTCGACTTCGCTTTCCAGGAGCACGCCGCCAACGACTACGTGGTGCTCTACACGAACCCGCGCGGGAGCACCGGATACGGCACCGAGTTCGCCAACGCCATCGACCACGACTATCCCGGCGCCGACTTTCCGGATCTGATGGCCGGGGTCGACGAGATGCTCGCGCGCGGCTACGTGGACGAGGAGAACCTGTTCGTCTACGGCTGTTCGGGCGGGGGGATCCTCGCCAGCTACATCGTGGGCAACACCGACCGCTTCGCGGCCGCGTCGGCGAACTGCCCCATCGTGAACTGGATGTCGGCGATGGGGACTTCCGACGCCATCGGCTACGCGCGCACCTTCGAGAAGCCCTTCTGGGAGGATCCGACGGAGTGGATCGACCGCTCGCCCATCTTCCACGTCGGCAGCGCCACCACCCCGACCATGCTCATGACCGGGGAGATGGACCTGCGCACCCCCATGGGCCAGACCGAGGAGTTCTACCAAGCCCTGCAGTACGTGGGCGTCCCCACCGTGATGATCCGGTTCCGCGAGGAATGGCACGGGACCGGCTCGCGGCCCTCGAACTTCCTGCGCACGCAACTCTACCTGCGCAAGTGGTTCCGGAAGTGGGGGACGCACGAAGCGCCGGCCGCCGAGGACCGGTAGAGGCGGCATGGGAGCGGGTTCGGAGGACCTCCGCCTGCCTTTGGACGGACTTGGGCGCCCCCCGCCCGGCTCCGCGCGCGCCGGTTCTTCCGGCGATCCGGATTCCGCCGTTTTCGACCCCGTGAGCGACGCGTCCATGAGTGCCGCCGACTTGGCGGCCGTTTTCGAAACCCTGTCCCCGGAGGCTCGGCTCGTCGCCATGGCCTTCGGCGTCGTGCACCCGCACCGGGCATCGGACGGGGAGATGGCTCAGTTGCTCGCCGACGCCGGGTTCGAGCACGGCGGAAAGGCGAGCAAGCCCTACCAGTACCTGCAGCCCTGCAAGGACGCCCTCGACGCGGGCCTCCTTCGCGAGCCGTTCACGCACAAAATCGCCGCCGTGTCGGAGTGCGCGCCGTGGCTCGC
This sequence comes from Longimicrobiales bacterium, assembly GCA_965115885.1. GTDB lineage: Bacteria > Gemmatimonadota > Gemmatimonadetes > Longimicrobiales > Gaopeijiaceae > BD2-11. The sequence continues at coordinate 2,868,734 of OZ220479.1, read as the reverse complement.
CGTCGAAGCCTTTCGCCAGGGCAAGCTGGAGCGCATCGAGGCCGCATGGCGCGAGGAGAACGCGTACTCCTTCTGGAGCAACGACCGCCGGGCGATGACGTTTCGCTGCAACGTCGTCGCGGGCCGCTGGGACGACGACGAGGAGTTTGCGGAGTGCGCCGAACCGGGGAAGTGGCGCTGGCTCGCCCATCCCGGCGCCGAGGGGCTGCTGGCGACGTTGCCCGAATCCATCCTGAGCGACGTGTCGTCGTCCGTCGTCGGCCACGTCGTCGCGACGGCCACGGCACCGGATCCGATCCTGGAGGCGTGCCGAAAACGCGTCGCCGAGATCCCCGAGCGCGTCGCCGACGAAGCGTTCGTGCGCATCCTGCAGGGACGCTTTCGGGACGCCGTCGCGGTCTTCGACCGGCTTGCGCCCGAACTTCGCGAAGCCAAGCCGGTTCGGGTCGGCTTCGCGGCCACCCGGGCGCTGATCGCGACGCTGCACGGCGACGATGCAGAGGCCATCCGGCTCGTCTACGAGGCCGTCGAGGCGGAGAAGGCGGGCACGCGCCGAAGCAGCGCGTTTCCGGCGTCTCGCGCGTTCGCGCTGGCTCTGCTCTCGCTCGTGCGGGACCACACGCCGAAGAACGCGGCCGAAGTCGACCGTCTGACGCGGATCGGACGCAGGGTCGGGGCCGACTCGGTCCTTCTCGCCGCCGTCTCGAGGGCCGTGGCCGCCAGGGACGGGGACACGCCTTCCATGGACGACGAGTGGCCTAGGTCGATGCCCGTGTTCGCACGGGTCGTCGACGGACTGGCGTGTTGCTGGGCCGGGGACTTCGAGCGGTTCGACGCGAAACGTACGCACGCCCTGCACGCCTTCGGGATGCGCGCCGCGGCGCACGGATACGCTTGGCTGGCCGCGGAGTGTTTCGTGATCCTGAACCGGCTGGACGTCTGTCCGACCGTCCGCTTCCGCGACGAGACGTTCGAGCCGAGCCGGGCCGGCGCGGCGATCCACGAGCGGATGGGCACGACGACCCTGACGTCGCTGATCGAGAAAGCGCCGGAGTGGGAGTACCCGCTCAGGAAGATCGAGCAGCTCGCCTACGAGACGAGCAGGAAGAAGCCCGAACGGAAGAGGAGGAAGGCCCCGGGCGGCCCCGTTCGGCGGCTGGCGTGGGAGTTGCACCCCAGCGCCTACGGCTTCGTGCACGCCTCCGCCAAGGAGCAGCGCGCCTTCAAGAGCGGCAAGTGGAGCAAGGGTCGCGCGATTTCGCTCAAGGCGCTCTTCGCCCAGGCCGCCGGCCTGGACTACCTGACCGAACGGGACCGCGCCGTCGTGGCGACCATCGTCCGCGGTTCGCGCCGCTCGGCGTACCCCTCGCACTACGTTCCGCCCAAGGGACTGTACGCGCTCGCCGGACATCCGCACGTCTTCGACGAGGACGGCGTTCCGGTCGAAGTGGCGCGCCGCGAGGTCGAACTGCGGATCGAGGAACGCGACGGCCGGCTGGTGGCGAACGTGCGTCCCCACACGGACACCGCGGTGAGCAAGAACTACGACGTGGTCATGGCGGGCGACGCGCGGTGCGAGGTCACCCGCTTCACGGCGGAGCACAGGCGGCTGTGCGGCATCGTTCCGCCGGAAGGCGTCGCGTTGCCCGCCGGGGAGGCCGGAGAACGTCTGCTCGGCGCGGTGTCGGATCTCGCGAGCGTCGTCCGCGTGCAGGGCGATCTGGGCGCGAACGCCGCGACGCAACTGGACGCGGACTGCGAGCCGTGGGTGCGTCTGGAGCCGAGCGGGACGGGGTTGGCGGTCGCGGTGCTGGTCGAGCCCGTGGCGGGATCGGGCGTCTACTTCCAGCCCGGGACCGGCGGGACGACGGTCTTCGCCCAAGTGAACGGCGACGCCGTGCAGGCCCGGCGCGCTCTGGACGTCGAGACCGAGTTCCTGCGGGCGCTCCTGCGGACCTGTCCCATGCTGGCCGGACTCGGGCCCGATCGTTCCATGGTCCTGTCCGAGCCCGACGAATGCCTGGAGCTGGTCGATCAGCTGGGCGCCGCCGAGGTGCGCTGCCTGTGGCCCAAGGGCCGACCGTTCGATGTCGTGTCCCGCGCCGACGCCTCCTCGCTCCGGCTTTCGTTCAAGTCCGCCGCCGACTGGTTCGTCGCCTCGGGGGAATTGGCCGTCGACGAGGAGCGCACCCTGGGTCTGCGGCGGCTCCTGGAGCTGGTGGACCGGGGCCGGAAGACGCGCTTCGTCGAGCTGGGAGGCGGGGAGTTCGTCTCCCTGACCGCGGCGTTCCGCCGCCAGCTGGACGATCTGGGCAGCTTGTCCGCGCCAAGCGGGAAGGGGCGGCTCCGCATCCACCCGATGGCGGCGCTCGCGCTGCGGGACTTTCTGGACGACACCGAGCTCGAGGCCGACGAGGAGTGGCGGACCCAACGGGAGCGGTTGCGCGACGCCCAGGCCCTGGAGCCCGACGTGCCGAGCACGTTGCAGGCGGAGCTTCGCCCCTACCAGGAGGAGGGGTTCCGTTGGCTGGCCCGTCTCGGCCGCTGGGGCGTGGGCGCCTGCCTGGCCGACGACATGGGGCTCGGCAAGACAGTGCAGACGTTGGCCGCGCTTCTCGATCGAGCTCCGCAGGGACCGGCCCTCGTGGTGGTTCCGACCTCCGTCGTGGCCAACTGGGTGGACGAGGCCCGCCGGTTCGCGCCGACGTTGAACGTCAGGGTCTATGTCGGTCCTGCGGCTTCCAGGGCGCCTCGGCTGGAGGGCCTGGGGCCTTTCGACGTCGTGATCACGACCTACGGTCTGATGCAGATCGACGCCCGCGTCCTGGCGGAGATCGAGTGGAGCGCCGCGGTTCTGGACGAGGCCCAGGCGATCAAGAATCCGTCCACCAAGCGGGCGCGCGCGGCCCGCTCGCTGAACGCCGGGTTCCGGGTCGCGACCACGGGCACGCCGGTGCAGAACAACCTCATGGACCTCCACTCGCTCTTCGGATTCCTCAACCCCGGCCTCCTGGGATCGACGAAGCGCTTCCGCGAGAACTTCGCTCTGCCGGTGGAGCGCGACGGCGACCCCGCGGCCCGGGCGCGGCTACGTCGGCTGATCGCGCCTTTCGTGCTCCGTCGCCTCAAGGCGAACGTGCTCGACGACCTTCCCGCGCGCACCGAAGTGACGCTGAAGGTCGAGATGTCCCCGGAGGAAGTCGCCCTCTACGAGGCGTTGCGGCATCGCGCGATGGAGGATCTGGACGCTCTGGCCGACGGAGAGACGGAGTCCGGGCCGGGGAGACTTCAGGTGCTGGCCCACTTGACCAGACTTCGCCTCGCGTGCTGCAACCCTCGGTTGGTGCACCCGGAGAGCGCGCCTCCCAGCTCCAAGCTCGCGATCTTCGCCGACACGCTCGACGAGTTGCGGCAGGGCAACCACAAGGTGCTCGTCTTCTCCCAGTTCGTGCGACATCTGAAGCTGATCGAAGAGCATCTGGTCGAATCGGGGGTCCCCTACCAGTACTTGGATGGCGCCACGCCGGCCAAGGCGCGCGCCGAGCGGGTCGCCGCGTTTCAGGCCGGAGACGGGGACGCCTTCCTGATCTCGCTGAAGGCGGGCGGAGTGGGGCTCAATCTGACGGCCGCCGACTACGTGATCCACATGGATCCGTGGTGGAACCCGGCCGCCGAGGACCAAGCGTCCGGTCGGGCGCACAGGATTGGCCAGACCCGTCCCGTCACCGTCTACCGGCTGGTCGCCAAGGACACCATCGAGGAGCAGATCGTCGACCTGCATCGGCACAAACGGGATCTGGCCGACCGCATCCTGGAGGGCGCCGACGCCCCCGCCCGCCTGAGCGCGGACGAGTTGCTGAAGCTGTTGCGGGATCCCGCGGGCTGAACGGAGCGTCCTCGACGCCATCGACCGAGGCCGTCCCGGCGCCGACTTCCCGGACTCGATGGCCGGAGTCGACGAGATGCGCGCGCACGGCTCCTTGAACTTGAACGAGAGGGACCCGCTCGCCCACGGGCGTTCGGGCGGGCGCGCACCTTCGAGAAGCCCAAGGCTTGGGATGCGTGGGTGTCCCCACCGTGACGATCCGGTTCCGGAAGAATGGCACGGGTCCGGATCGCGGCTGTCGAACTTCCGGAGCACGCAGTTCCAGCTACGCGAACGGTTCGACAAGGGGATGCGCGCGAGGCGCCGGTCCCGAGCTCCAAGTTGAGACGGCGGACGCTCGGAGCCGGTTCCGCGGGCGTCAGGCGCCGTTGGGATCCTTCGTGTAGATCTGGATGACGCCTTGTTCGGCGCGTTCGCCGTGCGACTCCACCGCCGCCGCGCCCTTGACGACTTCGATCCGGTCGATGTTGTCCGGGTCCAAAGCGCTGAGCAGCGAATGTTGGTTGTCCGAGTCGCTCGATTTCGTCACCTCCACGCCGTCGACGAAGACGAGCGGCTGGAAATCGGGGCTTCCAAGCGTGCCGCTCGTCCGCAGGGCGTTGGAAACCGGATCGTTGGATCCGTCTGCATCGGCTACCGCTCCCGGATCGGCGAGACCGTCTTCGAGGGCGGTGGGGACCTCGGCGTCGCAGGCGCTCGCCGCCGCCGAGGTCAAACCGATCAGCGCCGCCGCGCGCAACGAGCTTCCCTTCGTCCTTTTCGCAACCATGGCCCTGATGCCTCCGTTCTCGAGGGGATGTCCGGATTCGACGAGGATGTGGATTCGGCGGGAGCCGCCGCCTTTCCCGTTTCGTCTGCGAGGCCGTTGGCATGCGGAGTGCCGGACCGTGCGTCTTCGCGGCGCTTGCCGCGCCGCGCGCGGACAAGGCGGCTTCGGACAAGGTGTCTTTCGGATGTGCGCCGGTCAAGCCGCGTCTGCCGGACAACCGTCTCCGAAACGGCGGGTTGGTTGCCGCTCGGGTCGAATTTCTTCGACCAAATCCGAATCCCGGAAACTCGGCGCCACGTTGCCATCCCGTTCCGGTTCGAGACCGAATCGATCGGTGTTGCGTCCGCCATGCCCTGCGCTTACGTTGGACGCGGTCACACAACCAGCGGCGCGTCTGCCCGTATCGGGCCGCCCGCTGAATACAAGAGCCGATCAAACCGGCGGAAGGGTAGCTCCCCGACGCCCGGCGAACAGGCGGGGCTTTCCCTGCGTTCCGCTGGTTGAGTGACCAAAGGCCCGGTACCCGTGCGCGGGAGCCGGGCGCGGTCACACAACCAGCACCACGGAGTCCCCCCATGCGCGCCACTCTCGTCGGACCGGCACTGTTCGCCATCCTCCTAGCCTCCGCCGCCTGTTACGGGGCCACGGAGCCCGATCCCCCCGAGTTCATGGACGTCATGCGTGCCGTCTTTCTGGAGGTCGCGGATGCCGCCTCGCTCGATTCGCGTACGCCGCTCGCGGACGCCAAGGTCGAGTTCGAAGCCATCCGCGGAGCTGTCGTAACCGCAAACGCGGTTGTTCTTTCCACCGACAGCGACGGCATGATCCGGAGCGAGATGTACGATGGCGGTTGGTACGCGGCCGTCACCGCGAGCGGCGAGGACGGCCATCGCATGTGTGCGCTCGTCGAAGAATCCGGAAACGTCGCCTTCGACTCCAAGACCAAAGCCCTGTTCCCGAACGGCGAAGATCTTCCTGCCCACACGATCCTCTGCTTGCCGGGATAGTCCGTATCTTCCGGGGAGGGTGGCAGGGACCTTGACTCGCACCCGCGCTCGCGAGCCCTCGCGGTTCAACGGCACCCCCTCCCCGGCGATCTTCCCCCGCCGTTCTTTTTGCGAGGCAGGCGGACGGGCGCCGAAAAGTGCGGCGCCGCTCCGTTCGGGCGTGGCGTCGTCGCGTTGACGCCGAAGGGTTCGTTCTTCCTGCGCGAGCGTCGCTCTTCGCGCCCCTCGGGGTCGGGGAGGGCGGAGGCTCCCTCTTTTGGAGCCGAGTTTCCCGAGCTTCCGGAAAGCGATCCTGCCGCCAACGGAGGGGGTGGGATTCGAACCCACGTGGGTAAAGACCCGCCGGTTTTCAAGACCGGTGCAATTAGCCGCTCTGCCACCCCTCCGTCTCCGCAAGATAGAACGCTCCCCGACCCGCTTCAACGCCGAATGCGGTCCATGTGTCCTTGCTCGAAAGCGAGCGGGCGTACCGTGGCGTGGCGCCGCAAGCCCGGAAGGCGGTCGGCGGGAGGACGAGGGAGACCCGGCGGCGGGATTCCGGGTAGGGGCAAGGAGCCGAGCCGCCGCGTCGGCGCATGCGCTCGCCTCCTTTGTCGCATCCGCTTCCATCCCTGCGGTTCGCAGAGCCGCGCGAAGCTTCCCGAGGTCGCAAGGCCTCCCGGTGCCCGACGGAGGGTCGAGTCGTGAGGAGATTCCTTTTCAGTGCGATGACGACGGCGTCCTTGGCGTCGCTGGCGGTGCCCGCCGCCGGACGCGCGCAGGAGAACGATCCGACCCTGGAGGAGTGGGTGGTGCCTTGGGAGCGAAGCCGGCCCCGCGACCCCTACGTGGCCCCCGACGGCCGCGTCTGGTTCGCCGGACAGCGGTCCCACTACGCCGCGGTCCTGGACCCCGAGACCGGCGAAATGGAGAAGTTCGACCTGCCCGACGGCGCCGGCCCGCACACCGTGGTGGTGGACGACGACGGCATGGTGTGGTACACCGGCAACCTGGTGGGCAACCTCGGCCGCCTGGACCCGAAGACGGGCGACGTCGAGATCTTCCCCATGCCCGACGAGCGCGCCCGCGACCCCCACACCTTCGCCTTCGACGCCGCCGGCGACCTCTGGTTCACCGTCCAAGGCGGCAACTTCGTGGGCAAGTTCCGCAAGGAGAGCGAGGAGGTGCGATTGGTGGAGATGCCGGCCAACCCGGGCGCGAGGGGCGGGTCGACCCGCCCCTACGGGCTGAAGATGGATTCGCGGGGCCGGCCCTGGGCGTCGCTCTTCGGCACCAACCTTCTGGTCGCGATCGATCCCGACAGCTTCGAGCCCACCTACTTCGAACTTCCCGAGGGCGCACGTCCCCGGCGGCTGGTGATCGACTCGCGCGACGTCGTCTGGTACGTGGACTACGCGCGCGGCTTTCTGGGGCGCGTCGATCCGGCCACCGGAGAGGCGACCGAGTGGGCCAACCCGAGCGGCGCCGACGCGCGCCCCTACGGCGTCGCCATCGACGCCGACGACCGCGTCTGGTTCGTCGAGACCGGTGTGCAACCCAACATGTTCGTGGGTTTCGACACCCGGACGGAGGAGTACGTCGGTTCGGCGGCGGTCGAGAGCGGGGGCGGAACCGTCCGCCACATGCACTACGACCCGAACGCCAACGTGGTCTGGTTCGGGACCGACGCCAACACCGTCGGCCGCGCGGTGCTGCCGCCCTCGCGGCGGGTCAGCTTCCGGTAGCGCGGCGGCCCGATCCCGCCGTCCCGCTTCGCGGCTCCCCGCGCAGCGTGCGCGCGCGGTCGTCGCGTCGGCGGCTCCTGGCCGGGGCCGCCGTCCTAGTCCTAGTCCTTTCGGGCGCGGGCGGAGCGTCCGCCGTCCTCCCCGCGCCCGTTCCCCACGCCGACGGCCCGCCCCTCGCGCGCACCGGCGGGTTCGGCGAGCCCACCTGCATCGAGTGCCACTTGGACCTCGCCCCGAACGCCCCCGGCGGCGCGCTCCTGCTCGACGGCGTCCCCGCCTGGTTCGCGCCCGGGGCCGTCTACGTGGTCACCGTGATCGTGGAAGGGGAGGGGATGGGCCGGGCCGGCTTTCAGGCCGCCGCGCGCTTCCGAGGCGGTGCGCGGTCCGGAAGGTCCGCCGGAGGCTTGGCGCCCCTCGACGACCGCACCGTCGTGCGCAGCGAGGGCGGGGTCGACTACGTCCACCACACGGTCGAGGGGAGTCGGCTCGGTCCCGGCGGCGTCGCCAGCTGGAGCTTCGAGTGGGTGGCGCCCGAGGATCCGTCGCCGGTCGTGTTCCACGTGAGCGGCAACTCCGCCAACGGCGACGACTCCCCCTTGGGCGACCTCGTCTACGCGACGGAACGGGCGGTGCCGCCGGGCGGTTGACTTGGTTGCCTACGGAGACGTCTCCGCCCGGCTCTCGCGCGAGGAGTCGCCCTCAGCGGGCGGCGAGGTCCGGAGGCGGATTCGAGCTTCCCGACCGTTGCTCGATGTCCACGAGCGGCGCCGTGTACCGGCCCGAGAAGCAGGCGTCGCAGAACGGGCCGCTCTCCTCCACTGCCCGCGTCATCCCCTCCAAGGAAAGGTAGCCGAGCGAGTCCAGTCCGAGCTCGTCCCGGATCTCGCCCACGGTGTGGTTCGAGCCCATCAACTCCTCCCTGCTGGGCATGTCGATGCCGTAGAAGCAGGGGTGGCGCACCGGAGGACTGGCGATGCGCAGATGCACCTCGGCCGCTCCCGCGCCGCGCACGAAGCGCACCAAGCTGCGGCTGGTGGTGCCGCGCACGATGGAGTCGTCCACCAGCACGATGCGGCGTCCCGTCAGCACCTCGCGCACGGGATTGTACTTGATGCGCGCCCCGAAGTCGCGGTCCGTCTGAGAGGGGCGGATGAAGGTCCGGCCCACGTAGTGGTTGCGCAGAAGGCCGAGCTCGAAGGGCGTGCCGGTCTGCTCGGAATAGCCCAGCGCCGCCGAGTTGGCGCTGTCCGGAACGGCCACCACCGCGTCCGCCTCGACCGGATGCTCGCGCGCCAGTTGACGTCCGAAAGCCCGCCGCGACCCGTCCACGCTGGCTCCCCAGATGTGCGAGTCGGGGCGGGCGAAGTACACCAGCTCGAAGATGCACGGGGAGATGCGGGGGGCGGCGCGCAGGCTGCGCAGCTTCTCGACGCGTTCCCCCCGGATGCGCAACAGCTCTCCGGGCTCCAGGTCGCGGACGTATTCGGCGTTCACGATGTCGAAGGCGCACGATTCCGACGCCAGAACGTGGCCGTCGTCCTTGCGCCCCAGCAGGAGGGGGCGGAATCCGCGCGGGTCGCGCACGGCGTAGAGGGTGTCTCCCACGGAGATCGCGAGCGAGAAGGCGCCCTCCAGGTGGGCCAGGGCGTCGTCCACCTGCTGCGCCACGTCGCGGTGCCGCGAGCGCGCCATCAGATGCACGATGACCTCGGTGTCGCTCGAGGTCTGGAAGAGGGCGCCCTCGCGCACCAGCCGGTCCTTCAGGTCGAGGGCGTTGGTGATGTTGCCGTTGTGCGCGATGGCGAGCGGACCGTTGGCGTAGCGGGCCACGATGGGCTGCGCGTTCTCCTGCAGGCTGCCCCCGGCCGTGGAATAGCGCACGTGGCCCACCGACGTGGCGCCGGCGAGCGCGGTCAGCCTCTCCGCGTCAAAAACGTCGGAGACGAGCCCGAGGCCCTTCTTCACGCGCGCGCGGCCGTCGCGGTCGATCGAGTAGATGCCGGCCGATTCCTGCCCCCGGTGCTGGAGCGCGTAGAGTCCGAGAAAGACGAGCTCGGCCGCGTTGTCGACGCCGCTGGCGGCGAAGATGCCGCACTCCTCGCGCGGCCGTGCGTCCAGAAGGGAGGCGGAGACGTCGATCGGCCCGGAAGCGCGCGCGCGCGATCCCGCCTTCCCTGCCAGCGGAAGGGTGAGCCGAAGGTCCTTCATCCTGCCGCCTCCAGTGACTGGCGCTCGCGGCGACGCGCGTCCATGCGCTCCGGCAACGCTCCGAAGAACGCGGAGGCCACCTCGCCGACGCTCGCGTCGATGCGGGCGCTCGGACCCTCCACCACGAACCGGCCGCCGGGCGCGCCGACGGTGCCGATCTTCGCGCACGGCACCCCGTAGTCGTCGGCGATCCGGCGCACCCGCTCGAAGTCGCCGACCGTGCACGACGCCACCACGCGTCCCTGCGCCTCCCCGAAGAATAGTGCGGTCGAGGGCAGGGGGTCCGCCAGGCGCACGTGGACGCCGACCGGGTCGGCGCCCTCGCCGAGCGCGCTTTCCGCCAGCGCGCACGCCAGGCCGCCCTCCGAGCAGTCGTGCGCGGAACGGAGCAGGCCCGCGCCGGTCATGGCCAGCACCGCCTGCTGGAGCGCGCGTTCCGCCAACAGGTTCACCCGCGGCGGCGCCCCGCCGACGACGCCGTGCATCGCGTACAGATATTCGGAGCCGCCCAGCTCGTCGGTGTTGCGACCGAGCAGCGCGACGACGTCGCCCTCGCGCTGGAACGCGTGTCGGGTGACGCGCTCGACGTCCTCGACGACGCCGACCATGCCGATCACCGGCGTGGGGTAGATGGGCGTGCCGCTGGTTTCGTTGTAGAGCGAGACGTTGCCGCCGGTCACCGGGGTCTCGAAGAGCGCGCAGGCCTCGGCGAGCCCGAGCACGGCTTCCCGAAGCTGATAGTAGATGTGCGGCTTGAGCGGGTTGCCGAAGTTCAGGTTGTTGGTCACCGCCAGGGGCAGCGCCCCGGTGCACGCCAGGTTGCGCGCGGCCTCGGCCACGGCGATGCGCGCTCCGGTGCCGGGTTCGAGGTAGGTGTAGCGGCCGTTGCAATCGGTGGTCGCCGCGATTCCGCGCCGGGTGCCGCGCACCCTCAGGACGCCCGCGTCGCCTCCGGGCCGGACCACGCTCGCCGTGCGCACGGTGGTGTCGTACTGCTCGTGGATCCAGCGGCGGGACGCGAGGTTGGGGGAGGCGAGCAGGCGCAGGGCGTCGGCGGTGCGGTCGCCCTCGCCGCCGAGGTAGGGCGACAGGTCCATCTCCCGGAGCGCCCGCACCTCCGCGCTCTCGACGCCCTCGCGCTCGTAGGTGGGGCAGCCTTCGGTCAGCGGCAGGGCGGGAATGTCGGCGACCGGGCGTCCGTCCTCGAGAATGCGGAAGCGTCCGTCGGCGGTCACGCGGCCCACCTCCGCCGCCTCCAGCTCCCACTTGTTCAGGATTTTGCGGACATCGTCCTCCCGGCCCCTCCGCGCGACCACCATCATGCGCTCCTGGCTCTCGGAGAGGAGGATCTCGTACGGCGTCATTCCCGGCTCGCGCACCGGAACCCGCGCCGTGTCGATCACGACCCCGCTGCCGGAACGGCCGGCCATCTCCGAGGCGCTGGAGGTGATGCCGGCGGCGCCCATGTCCTGGATGCCCACGATGTGGCCGCTGCGGATCAACTCCAGGCTGGCCTCGAGCAGGAGCTTCTCGGTGAAGGGGTCGCCCACCTGCACTTGGGGACGGCTGGCGCCGGAATCCTCGTCCAGCTCCTCGCTGGCGAAGGTCGCTCCGTGGATGCCGTCGCGTCCGGTGCGGGCGCCCACCGCCATCAGCGCGTTGCCCTCGCCCTCCGCCGCGCCCCGGATCAGCTGCTCGCGCTTCATGAGCCCCAGGCACATCACGTTGACGATGGGGTTGCCCTCGTAGCCGCGGTCGAAGTAGGCCTCGCCGCCCAGATTGGGGATGCCCACGCAGTTCCCGTAGTCGCCGGCCCCGCGCACGACGCCGTCGAAGAGGTAGCGCACCCGGCTCGAGTCCAGGTCGCCGAAGTGCAGCGAGTCCAGCACCGCGACCGGACGCGCGCCCATGGTGAAGACGTCGCGCAGGATGCCGCCGATGCCCGTGGCCGCGCCTTGGTAGGGCTCGACCGCGGAGGGGTGGTTGTGCGACTCGATCTTGAAGGCGAGCGCGTAGCCGTCGCCGACGTCGATCACCCCCGCGTTCTCGCCGGGCCCCTGGACGACCCAGGGGGCTTGGGTGGGCAGGAGCCGGAGCAGGCGCTTGGAGTTCTTGTACCCGCAGTGCTCCGACCACATGGCCGAGAAGACGCCGAGCTCGGTGAAGGTGGGCGTGCGTCCGAGGTGGCCGACGATCTTGTCGTATTCCTCGGGGGAGAGGCCGTGGTCGGCGACCAATTCCGGGGTGATCTCGGGGTCTCCGGGCCGCCGTGCCGGAGTCGTGCCGGAGTCGTCGCCGTCCGCAGGCCGGATCACGCCGCCCTCCCGCGCGCGAAGTGGGCGGTCAGCGACGCGAAGACGCCGAGTCCGTCGGTGGAGCCCAGGATCCTCTCCGTGGCCCGCTCCGGGTGGGGCATGAGCCCCAGCACGTTCCCCGCGGCGTTCGCGATCCCGGCGATGTCGTCGGCCGAACCGTTGGGGTTTCCGCCCGCCCCGCGCGCGCCCTCGCGCGTGACGTAGCGGAAGACGACGCGCCGATCCGCCTCCAGGCGCTCGAGGGTGGCCGGGTCCGCGACGTAGTTGCCCTCGGCGTGCGCGATCGGAATGCGCAGCACTTGGCCGGGGCGGTAGGCGCGGGTGAACGCGGTGTCGGCGGTCTCGACGCGCACGTACGCGTCGTGGCTCCGGAACGTGAGGGACGCGTTGCGGCGCAACGCGCCCGGAAGCAGTCCGGCCTCGCACAGGATCTGGAAGCCGTTGCAGATCCCCAACACGATCCCGCCCCGTTCGGCGAAGCGCACCACCGCGTCCACGACGGGGCTGAAGCGGGCGATGGCGCCGGCGCGCAGGTAGTCCCCGTAGGAGAACCCGCCCGGAAGCACCACCAAATCGGGATCGCCCAGCTCGCGCTCGCGGTGCCAGACGAAGCGCGCGTCGACCCCCCGGATCGCGCGCAGCGCCTGCAGGCAGTCGTGATCGCAGTTGGAGCCCGGAAAGGTGACGACCGCCGCGTTCACGTCGCCGCCTCCGGCTGCGCCGCGCGCGCGACGTCGACGGCGAAGTCCTCGGTCACCGGGTTGGCCAGCAGCTTCTCGCACGTCTCGACGGCCCGGGCCTCCGCCTGCGCGCGCGAATCCGCTTCCAGCTCCAGAACCAGGAACTTGCCCGCGCGCACCTTCTCCACGCCGGCGAAGCCCAGAGAGGAGAGGGCGTTGTGGATGGCTTTCCCCTGCGGGTCGAGCAACCCGCGGCGCGGGGTCACGCGGATCTCGATGACGTACAGGCTCACGTCGGTTCCTCCGTGTCGCCTCCGCCCCGCGGGGCGCAGCCTCGGGGCCGGGCGCGCCGATCGCGCCCGTGGGCGTGGTGGCGGGGTTCGAGGTCGTCGACCGGTTCGGGGGGCGGCCGACGGACCGCCGCCGCGGTCGCGGCGGTCATCCGAAGCCGGGGGCGGCGTATTCGGAGAGCGGGACCCCCGTCAGCCGCTGGAAGATGTCCAGGTAGCGGGCCGTCGATTCCTCCACGATGCGGTCGGGCAGGTCGGGCGGGGGCGGTGCCTTGTTCCAGTCGGTCTCGCGGGCGAGATAGTCGCGCACGGGTTGCTTGTCCAGCGACGGCTGACCCCTGCCGGGCGCGTAGCTCTCGGCGGGCCAGAAGCGCGAGGAGTCGGGGGTCAGGACCTCGTCGATGAGCAGGAGCCGACCGTCGTCGTCCGTTCCGAACTCGAACTTGGTGTCCGCGAGAACGATGCCGCGCGCGCGCGCGGTCTCCGATCCGGCGCTGTAGATGCCGAGCGAGAGGTCGCGCAGGGTCCGTGCCATCGGGGCCCCGAGCCGCTCCGCCACCTGATCGTAGGTGATGTTCTCGTCGCGCCCCTCCAGCGCCTTCGTGGAGGGCGAGAAGATGGGCGGCTCGATGCGGTCGCTCTCGACCATGCCGGGAGCGAGGGGCTCGCCCGCCAGGGTGCCGCTCCTGCGGTACTCCCGCCACGCCGATCCGGTGATGTAGCCGCGCACCACGCACTCGACCAGGATCGGGCGGGTGCGGCGCACCAGCATCGCCCGGCGCGCCCAGCGGTCGACGCTCGCGGCGAGGACGGGGACCCGGTCGACGATCTCCTCCGTCCGCACCGCCAGCAGGTGGTGGTCGATGCCGCCTTCGGCGCCGGGCACGGGCGAGCGCGCGGCGAAGCGCGCGAGCCACCACGCGGTCAGCTGGGTCAGCACCTCGCCCTTGCGGGGCACGGGCTGGGGCAGGACCGTGTCGAAGGCGCTCACGCGGTCGCTCGCGACCATGAGCAGGGTGTCGGAGCCCGCCTCGTAGACGTCCCGAACTTTTCCGCGGTGGAGAAGGGGGAGGGGGAGGGCGGAATCCACGATGGTGGTCACGATGGCTCTGGCTCCATGGAGTGGGGACGGGGTCAGACGCGAACGTCGGGAGCGCCGAGACGGGCTCGGGCGTCCGGGCCGAGGCGGTCGAGGACCGGCTGGACGAACCCGTCCAGGAAGCGATCCACCTGTTCGGGGGCGCGGCCGACGAAGCGCTCGCCCCGGAGCAGGTCGGTCAGCTCGTCCGCGTCCAGGCCGAAGGCTTCGTCGCGGGCGATGCGGGCCAAGAGGTCGGTGCCCCCCCCTTCCGCGCGCGTCTTTTCGGCGGCCGCGCGGGCGTGGCGGCGGATGCGTTCGTGCAACGCTTGGCGATCGCCTCCGCCGCGGGTCGCGCGCATCAGGATGGTCTCGGTGGCCATGAAGGGGAGTTGCGCGTCGAGCGAGCGGCGGATCGCCGCCTCGTCGACCTCCAGCCCGGAGGAGACGTTTTCGACCAGAACCAGCACGCCGTCCAGGGTGAGGAAGGCGTCGGGGATGCTGACGCGCCGGTTCGCGGAATCGTCGAGGCTGCGCTCCAGCCACTGGGTCGCGGCGGTGAACGCGCCGTCGTGATACAAGGCGATCACGTGGCGGGAAAGGGCGCAAACCCGCTCCGCGCGCATCGGGTTGCGCTTGTAGGGCATCGCCGAGGAGCCGATCTGGGTGTCCTCGAAGGGCTCCTCCACCTCTCCTAGGTGCGAGAGCAGGCGCAGGTCGTGTCCCATCTTGGAAGTGGACGCGGCGGTGCCCGCGAGCGTCGCCAGAATCGCGGCGTCGACCTTGCGCGGGTAGGTCTGGCCGCTCACCGGGTAGCGGCGTTCGAAGCCCATGCGCCGGGCCACGGCGTCGTCCAGGGCGTCGACCCGGGCGGAGTCCCCGTCGAAGAGGTCGAGGAAGGAGGCTTGGCTTCCCGTGGTGCCGCGCACGCCCCGGAACCGGAGCGAGTCCAGCCGGAAGTCGATCTCCTCGACGTCGAGGAGCAGATCCTGGATCCAGAGCGTCGCCCGCTTGCCCACCGTCGTGGGCTGGGCCGGCTGGAAGTGGGTGTAGGCCAGCGTGGGGAGCGCGCGGTGGCGGCGCGCGAAGCCCGCCAGCGCCTCGACGCAACGCACCAGCCGGTCGCGGATCAGGGTGAGGGCCTCGCGGTGCAGGATCAGGTCCGCGTTGTCGCCCACGAAGGCGCTGGTGGCGCCCAGGTGGACGATGCCCCGCGCCGCGGGCGCCGCCTCCCCGAAGAGGTGGACGTGCGCCATCACGTCGTGGCGGAAACGGCGTTCCAGCTCCGCGGCCCGGTCCAGGTCCAAGCGGTCGAGGGCGGCCCGCATCTGACCGAGCGCTTCCTCGGAGATGTCCAGTCCCAGCTCGCGCTGCGCTTCGGCCAGCGCGAGCCAGAGTCTGCGCCAAGTGGCGAACTTGCGCGCCGGCGAGAAGATGCGCTGCATCTCGCGGGAGGCGTAGCGTCCCGCGAGGGGATGCACGTAGCCGCCGGAGGCGGTCGCTCCCGCGCCGGGCGCCGCAGGCGCGGGAGCGGGGTTTCGGCCGTTGGAGCTAGAGGTCACGTCCCAGCTTCTCCCAGTCGGCCAGGAAGGCGGCCAGCCCGAGGTCGGTGAGCGGATGGCGGATCAACCCGTGCAACACCCCCGGCGGCAGGGTGGCGACGTCGGCGCCCGCCTCCAGCGACTCCACGACGTGGCGCGGATGCCGGAGCGACGCGGCCAGGATCTCGGTCGGCATGCCGTAGTTGTCGTAGACGACCCGGATCTGGCGGATCAGCTCCATGCCGTCGTGGGAGATGTCGTCCAGCCGTCCCACGAAGGGCGAGACGTA
This sequence comes from Longimicrobiales bacterium, assembly GCA_965115885.1. GTDB lineage: Bacteria > Gemmatimonadota > Gemmatimonadetes > Longimicrobiales > Gaopeijiaceae > BD2-11. The sequence goes on along the minus strand of OZ220479.1, from coordinate 2,852,947 downwards.
GGCGGCTCCCGCCTTGGCCGCGAGCAGGGCCTGCGGGGCCGAGAAGCAGAGCGTCACGTTGACCGGGACGTCGTTGGCGCTGAGTTCGCGGCACGCCACCAAGCCGGCTTCGGTCAGCGGCACCTTGACCGCGATGTTGGGATGGACGGCGGCCAGCCGGGTGCCCTCCTCCACCATGGTCCCGGCGTCCACGCCGACCACTTCGGCGCTCACCGGTCCGTCGACGGCTTCGCAGATCTCCAGGAAGATCTCCATCGGATCGCGGTCGCCGGCCACCTTGGCCAGCAGGGAGGGGTTGGTGGTGACGCCGTCGATGAGGCCGGCGGCGGCGGCGCGCCGGATCTTGCCCAGGTCGGCGGTGTCGAGGAAGATTTTCATGGGCGGTCGGGGCTCCCTGCGTGTGGGCGGTCGGTGGCGAAATCTAACAGGGCGGAATCGGCGCGGGGGACGGCTTCGGCCGCCCGCGTCGGGCCGGGATCCGGCGCGGAAGCGTCGGGAAGGGCCGCGTGCGGCGCGATCGACCGTTCCGGGTAGCGCACGTCGCGCAGGAAGAGGCCGGCGGCGGGGGCGGGCGGCGAGGTGACCGGGCCGCGGCCGTCTCCCGCGAGCATCGCCCGCATGTCGTCCAGCGGACGGCGTCCGCGCGCGACGTCGACCATGGTGCCCACCAAGTAGCGGACCATGCGATGCAGGAACCGGTTCGCGACGATGGCGAACTCCAGGCCCAGCCCCCAGGGAACCCAGCGTGCCTCCGCGACGCGGCAGCGGTCGCCTCGCTTCTCCTGGCCGGCGCGCGCGAAGGCGGCGAACGACTTCTCGCCCGGCAACAGCGCGGCGGCGGCGGCGAGCGCGTCCGCATCGAGCCCGCCTGCCGGGGCGGGAGCGGCGCCGGTGCGCGCCACCGGCCAGCACCAGCCTCGATGGAAGGGCGACCACGAAGCCGCGGCCAGCCCCAACCGATACCCGTACGCGCGCGCGGTCGCGTCGTAGCGGGGATGGAAGCCGAGGGGCGCGGGGTGGACCTCCGCGACCCAGACGTCTTCGGGGAGGCGCGCGTTGAGCGCGCGCCGAAGGGTGGCCGCAGTCCAGCGCCTCGGCAGGAGGACGGCCGCCACCTGGCCGGTGGCGTGCACCCCGCGGTCGGTCCTCCCGGCAGCCGTCACCGTGCGGTGCGCGCCGGTGAGGCGCTCGAGCGTACGCTCGAGCTCTCCCTGCACGGTGCGCTCCTTCGGCTGCGCCTGCCAGCCGAAGAACTCGGAGCCGTCGTAGTGCAGGGTGAGTCGAAAGCGGCGTTCTTCCAAGCCCATGACGCCGGGAACCTAGGATTTCCGAAGGCGCAACTCAACATTCCGGTTTCCCGACCCGAGGCTCCGATTCGACCTCGGTCCGGCGCGTTGACCGGCTACGGCCCGTCCGGTACCATCGCCCGAGCCTTGTCCTCGCCCGCCGCTGCCGACCCGGACGCGACCATGACCTCTGATCCGAGACCGGAACTCGCCCCCTTGATCGCCCGCGTCTCGGAGGGCGCCCACCTGACCGCGGCGGAGGCCGAGGGGGCGTTCGCCACCGTCGTGTCCGGGGAGGCGACCCCCGTGGCGATGGCCGCGCTGCTCGTCGCGTTGCGCACCAAGGGGGCGGCCCCCGCCGAGATCGTCGGCGGCGTGCGCGCCCTTCGACGGGCGATGCGCCCGGTGTCCTCCGAACGGACGCACGAGCTGGTCGACACCTGCGGGACGGGCGGCGGCGGCGTGCGCACGTTCAACGTGTCCACCGCGGCCGCTCTGGTGGCGGCGGCCGCCGGCGTGCGGATCGCCAAGCACGGCAACCGCTCCTTCACCTCGCGGAGCGGGAGCGCCGACGTGCTGGAAGCTCTCGGCGTGCGCATCGATCTGACGCCGGACGAAATGGGCCGAGTGCTGGCCGAGACCGGGATCGTCTTCATGTTCGCGCCGCTTCTGCACCCCGCCATGCGCCACGTCGGCCCCGTCCGGGCCGAGCTGGCGATGCCCACGATCATGAACCTGCTCGGGCCGCTCGCCAACCCGGCCGGGGTGCGGCGCCAGTTGGTCGGGGTTGCCGATCCGTCCTGGCTGGAGCTGATCGCGTCCGCGCTGCGCGAACTCGGCCACCGGCGCGCCCTGGTGGTGCACGGCGAGCCGGGCATGGACGAGTTCAGCCCGGCGGGGACGACGACCGTGTCCGAACTTCGCCGCGGCGAGATCGCCCGCTACGCGGTGACTCCCGCCGAGCTCGGCCTCGAGCGCGGAAGCCTGGATCCGATCGCCGGCGGAACCCCGGAGGAGAACGCCGCCGTGATCGTGGAGGTCCTGCGGGGCCGCCGTCGGGACGCGGCCCGCTCGTTCGTGCTCGCCAACGCGGGCGCCGCCATCTACGTCGCCGCCCTGGCCGACTCCCTTCGGGAGGGGGTCGCCATGGCCGCCCGGGCCGTCGACGGCGGGGACGCGGCCGCGAAGCTGGCGGAGCTGCGCGAAGCCACCCGCGCGGGCGGCGGGTAGGCGCGCGCGCGCGTTCCGCACGCGTCGCGCCGGATCCCCTCTCCTCCCGCGTCCTCCGTTCTCCCCGGGCGCGCCGGTCGAGCGGTTTCGGGTCTCAGGCCGGTCGAGTCGTGCTCCGACGGGGCTGGGGCCGGAATCGAGCGGGGGAGCGCGTCGTGCGCCCGCTTCGGAAGAACGGCGCCTCTCCCGCTACGGAGCGCTCCCCCACCAGCACGACCTCGCAGAAATCGCCCTTCAGTCTTCCAACGGCAAACGGAATCCTCATGCTCGCCTCTCTCCGGCCGCGGCCGGTTCGGTGACCGATCCCGGGTCCGGCTCCTCCATGGGCCGGACCGTCCCTCGGCCGGTGTGTCGTTGCGTCGCCCCTTCAGTACTTGCGAATGACGCCCACCACGATCCCCTGGATCCGGACGTCCGCCGCGTCGACGACGATCGGCTCCATCGCTTCGTTGGCCGGCTGCAACCGGATGCGGGAGACCCCCTCGCGATAGAATTTCTTGACCGTGGCCGAATCCCCTCCCACCAGAGCGACCACGGTCTCGCCCTCGTGGGCGGTCCGGCGCGCGTTCACCACGATGTAGTCGCCGTCCCGAATCTGTTCGTCGATCATGGAGTCGCCCCGGACCTTCAGCACGTAGCTTTCCGAGCCGCCGGGCACCATGTCGCGGGGGACCGACAGGGTCTCCGCATCCTGGACGGCCTCGATGGGCAGCCCCGCCGCCACGGCTCCGAGGAGCGGCAGCGCGAACGCGGAGGCGTCGAAGTCGGAGTCCCGGCGTACCATCTCGATGGAACGGCTTTGGTTGTAGGACTTCCGGATGTAGCCCTTGCGCTCCAGATTGCTCAGGTGCTCGTGGACCGTGGCCAAGGAAGCGTACCCGAAGGCGTGCGCGATTTCCTCGAAGCTGGGTGCGTATCCCCACTCGTCCAAGTAGCCTTCGACGAAATCCAGGATCTGTTTCTGTCGCTTGGTCAGAGGCATCGAGTCCGCGCTCCGCGAAAGTGATGACCGAACAATACCCGAAGAAGGTACCCGAAGATTCGCCGAATCGCAAGACGCGTCCCGGAACGTGCGGGGCGGAGTCCGACGACGACGGCGGGATTTCCCGGAACGCGGACGTCCTCGACCGCATCGTCCGGACCAAGCGGCGGGAGATCCGCGCCCTCCGATCTCTTCGCGGCGAGCTGGAGCGGGCCGCGCGTTCCGCGCCCGCGCCGCTCGATTTCCGCTCCGCGCTGAGAAGGCCGTCCGGCGACGTGGCGATCGTCGCCGAGGTCAAGCGGCGCTCTCCGGGCGCGGGAGCGATCCGCGAGCGGCTGGAGCCCGGCGGGCTGGCGCGCGCGTACGCGCGCTCTGGCGCTGCCGCCGTCAGCGTCCTCACCGACCGCGACTATTTCGGCGGCAGTCTGGACGATCTGCGCCGAGTGCGCGCGCAGGGCGGGCGACCGGTGCTGCGCAAGGACTTTCTGGTGGATCCGGTGCAGCTTCCCGAGGCGCGCGCCGCGGGCGCGGACGCGGTGTTGCTCATCGTGCGCATTCTGGAGGATCCGCTCCTGAAGGAGCTTCTAAGCGGCGCCCGCAAGCTGGGGATGGCGGCGCTGGTGGAGGTCCACGATGCCCGGGAGTTGGAGCGGGCGCTCTCGGCCGGAGCCGACGCGATCGGGATCAACAACCGGGATCTCGCCACCTTCCGCTCGAACTTGGCGGTGACGTTGGAGCTGATCCGCCACGTCCCCGACGACGTGGCGACGGTTTCCGAGAGCGGGCTGGCGACTCGGGAGGACTTGGCCGCCGTGGGCGCCGCGGGCGCGGACGCGGTTCTGATGGGCGAGGCGCTCCTGCGCAGTCCGCGTCCGGGCGACGCGGTGGCGGCCCTGGTCGGCGTCCCGCGTGGACCGCGCGCCGCGATCTCCGCCGCGTCCGCCGCCCCCCGAGGGACTCGTCCCGTTGTCTGAGGCGGGGATGTCCGAGGCGAAGGCGCCCGAGGTGAAGATCTGCGGGATCACGCGTCCGGCCGACGGCCGCGTCGCCGCGCGGGCGGGCGCGACCTACGTCGGCACCGTGCTCGCCCCGGGGTTTGCGCGCAGCGTGGACGTCCCCACCGCGCGGGCGGTGGCCGAAGCCGCCGGCCTGCCGCTGGTCGTCCTGTTGGTGGACCCGAGCGTCGAGGACGCGGTGGCGGCGGCGCGCGCGACCGGTGCGTCGGCGGTCCAATTGCACGGCCGCGAGGATCCCGCCACCGTCGCCCGAGTGCGCGCGCGAGGCCCTTGGGCGGTGTGGAAAGCCGCGCCGGTGCGCGATGCGGCCGACGCCCGGGCCGCCCTCGACCGCTTCGGCGAAGTCGCCGACGCGCTCCTCTTCGACGGTTGGCACGAGAAGCTGCCCGGCGGCACCGGCACCCGTTTCCCGTGGCGGAGTCTGGTCGACGTCCGCGGCCGCTTCCCCCCCGGACAGCGCTTCGTGGCCGCGGGGGGCCTCGTCCCCGGGAACGTGGCGCAAGCCGTGTCGATCCTCCGCCCGGACGTCGTCGACGCGAGTTCCGGGGTGGAGCGCGGGACGGGCGTCAAAGATCCCGTCAAGGTGCGCGACTTCGTGCGCGCCGCCCGGGGCGGAGGAGGAGGGTCGTGACGACCCCGCGCGCCCCCGTCTCGGAGGGCCGCTTCGGTCCGTACGGCGGCCGCTACGTTCCCGAGACCTTGGTCGGCGCGCTGGACGAACTCGGCGCTGCGTACCGGACGGCCTCGGCGGATCCCGCCTTCGTCGCCGAACTGCGCGCCCTGCTGGCGGATTACGCGGGCCGCCCGACGCCTCTCTACCGCGCCACCCGCGTGGAGGAAGCCATCGGGGCCGGTCCCGTCTATCTCAAGCGCGAGGATCTCAACCACACCGGCGCCCACAAGATCAACAACACCCTGGGACAGGCGCTGCTGGCGCGCTGGATGGGGAAGCGCCGCATCATCGCCGAGACCGGCGCCGGGCAGCACGGGGTGGCCACGGCGACCGTGTGCGCGCTCTTCGACCTGGAGTGCGTGGTCTACATGGGGACGGAGGACGTCGAGCGCCAAGCGCTCAACGTCTATCGCATGGAGCTGCTGGGGGCCGAGGTGCGTCCCGTGGACTCCGGTTCGCGCACGCTCAAGGACGCGACCAACGAGGCCATCCGCGACTGGGTCGCCCACGTGCGCGACACCCACTACGTCATCGGTTCCGTGGTGGGTCCGGATCCCTTCCCGCGCATGGTGCGCGATTTCCAAGCGGTCATCGGAACGGAGGCGCGCGCCCAGTTGGAAGCCGCCGAAGGGAGGCTTCCCGGTTCGGTGGTGGCGTGCGTCGGGGGCGGCTCCAACGCCATGGGCATCTTCCACGCCTTCGTTCCCTCGCGGGACGTGCGGCTGATCGGCGTCGAGGCGGCGGGCGAGGGGTTGGACGGCGGGCGGCACTCGGCCCCCCTGGCGGCGGGCGCGCCGGGGGTTCTGCACGGATCCCTGAGCTATCTGCTGCAGGACGCGGACGGGCAGGTGGCCCCGGCCCATTCCGTCTCCGCCGGACTCGACTACCCGGGGGTGGGACCGGAGCACTCGTGGCTTCTGGACCGAGGCCGGGCGGAATACGCGACGGCCGACGACGACCGGGCGCTGGCCGCCTTCCACCGCCTCTCCCGCCTGGAGGGCCTCATCCCGGCGCTCGAGAGCGCGCACGCCATGGCGCACGTGTTCGACGCGGGAGCGGAGCTGGCCCGTCACGGGCCGATCGTGGTGTGCCTGAGCGGCCGCGGGGACAAGGACGTGGCCCACGTGGCGCGGCTGTCGGGCTCCCGGGCCGATGAGTAGCCCGAACTCTGCCCGGCGTCCCCGGGCGCGGCCGGGCGCGGGGACGGTCCGCGCTGCGACGGCGACGTTCCCCGGGGTTCCGTCGCCGGAGGACCGATGAACGGCGCGTCTCTCGCGGAGCGCTTCGCTCGGTGTCGCTCCGAAGGCCGCGCGGCGCTCGTCCCGTTTCTGACGTGCGGGTATCCGGATTCGCCGCAATCCCTGGAGATGCTGCGGGGGATGGCGGACGCGGGCGCGGACGTCGTCGAGTTGGGGATCCCGTTCAGCGATCCTCTCGCGGACGGGCCCGTCATCCAGCGCTCCTCCTTTCGGGCCCTCGAAGGGGGGATGACCGCCGAGGGCACGCTGGAGGTGTTGCGAGCCTTCCGCGCCTCGCACGACACCCCGGTCGTCCTTTTCGGCTATCTCAACCCCATTCTACGCTACGGCGCGGACGAGTTCGCGCGCGCGGCCGTCGACGCCGGCGCCCAGGGGTTGCTTCTGACCGACGTTCCGTTCGGGGCGGACCCCGCGCTGGAAGACGGGCTGTCCGCGCACGGCCTCGACCTGATCCGCCTCGTCGCCCCGACGACCTCCCCGGACAGGGTCGCCGCGATCGCGCGCGCGGGGGCGGGCTTCCTGTACTACGTCTCGCGCACGGGGGTCACGGGCGCGCGCGCCCAGTTGCGCCGGGCGCTGGGACGGGAGGTGCGCGCGGTGCGACGGCGGGCGGCGGGCGTCCCGGTCGCGGTCGGGTTCGGCATCTCCACCCCCGCGCAGGCCGCCGACGTGGCCGCGGTGGCCGACGGCGTGGTGGTGGGGAGCGCCCTCGTCGATCGCTGCGCGCGGGAGGGCGTCCGGGGAGCGTGCGACTTCGTCGCCGTCCTCAGGCGGGCGATGGAGCGGAACCGCCCGGCTTCGCCCGGCTGAAGCGCGTCGGCGTGCCGCGTCCCGGCGTCAGCTTTCCAGCGCGTCCGCGTCCGCATCCACCCGCAATCGCTCCGCCACCGTCGGGTCCGGGGCCACGAACACCGTCTTCTCGCGCTCGACGACCACCGTCCCCGGCGCCGCGCCCCGAGGTTTGCGCACGTACTTGCGGCGGGTCCAATCCACCGGGACGGTCGCGGAGGTGCGGCTCTTCGAGTTGAGGGCGGCCAGGACGGCGGCTTCCTCCAGATCCCGGGGGGCGGGACTCCCGTCGCCGCTCCAGCGCAGGATCACGTGCGCGCCGGAGGCGTGGCGCGCGTGCAGCCAGACATCGTCGGGATCGGAGTGGCGGAAGGTCAGCTCGTGGTTGCTCCGCGCGCTCCGGCCCACCCGGATCTCGGTTCCCAGCGAGCTTCGGAAGCGGTGGTAGGGGCGGCGCGCGGAAGCCTTGCGCGACCTCCTCGGCGCTCCGCCGAGTCCCAGCCGCTTCTCCAGCTCGGCCGGGTCGACCGATCCCGTCGCCACGTCCTCCGACAGCGCGTACCAAGCGGTCAGTCGGGCGGTCGCTTCCTCGATCTCGGCGGGAAGCGCGGCGGCGGCCCGCTCGGCGCGCGCGGCGCGCGCGTAGTAGCGGGCCGCGTTCTCGTGGGGCGCCAAGGTGGGATCGAGCGACACGCGGACCGTCCCGCCCTCGAAGTCCTCGAGCGACGCCCGGCCGACGCCGCGCGGGACGAGGCGCATGCGCGCGAGCAGGAGATCGCCGATCCCGCGCATCCGGAGCGGATCGTCGAGCCCGGCAAGCTGTTCCCGCAGGCGCGTCAACCGGCGTTCGGCCGCGCCGATGCGCCGTTCCAGCGCCGCCTTCGTCTCGGACGGCACCAAGCTCGCGCGCTCGGGCGCGTCCGAGCTCTCGCCGAGCGCGGCCAGAAGCGTCGGGCGCGCGCTGCCCTCCACCCCCGGCAGGGGATAGGGATAGGGTTGAGGTCCGTGATCGGTGGCCAGTACCTGCGGATCGAGGTCCTGGAGTTTGCGCCACCTGCGCCAGCGCATCCAGCCGTCGGCCTCCCGCTCCGCATCGACGAAGGCGCACGCGTTCAGGCGCGACGTGTAGGCGACGTTGCGGACCAAGGTCGCCGCCCGCCGCCCGGGATCGACGCCCTCGAACAGCTGGAGCCACGACGCCAGCGCCATCGAGCGGCTGGCTCCCAGGCGCTTCGACGGGCGCGGCGACTCGTAGACCGAACCCGGCAGGAGTTCGCGTTCGCGGGAACGGCGCGGTCGAAGCACGCTCCGGATGCGATTGTCGGGGCCTTCGGTCAGGATCGCGTTCCAACGCCCCGGGGAGAGCTCCAGCACCAGCCGCGTCCGCCGCGTCCGTCCCCGCAGACGGGCGATGTTCACGACGATGGCGCGCTCGTCCGCGGGTGCGGAGACGTCGCGCGCGATCCCGGCGAGCGGAAGGGCGCCCGCCGGGGGCGCGGCCTCCTCCGCGAAGGCGAGCCCGGCGGAGGCCGGATGCAGCGCGAAGACCATCGTGCGCCCGCGCAGATACAGGACGATCCGTCCCGCGCCTCGGTCCAGGTGGAGGGCGCGCGTGCGCGCGTCGCCCAGCTGGACCGAGAGCTCGCGCGCGGTGGCCGCCACCAGCAGGCTGTCCCAGAGCATGACGCAAAGCTATCGATATCGAGGCGTCCACGCGTCGTGGCCGGGGCGGCCGCGGCCGGATTTCCGGAGCGACCGTTGCGGAACGTCCGAACCGGGGCGTTCCGGGGGTCGTGAAGAAGGTGGCGAAGGGATGTCCGTCGGGGTTGATTCCTCCCGGACCGATGCGCTATCTACCCGTGTACATGACCGCCTCCGGAAACCATCCTCTCGTCGCCCGCGCCGCCGTCGGGCTTCTTCCCTCCTGGGCGCAGGCGCGCGAGGCCCGGCGCCGGCACATGACCCGGGTGTCGAACCTCATGCGCGAATGGGCGGTGGCGCGCAGGGAACGCGAAGAGGAGGTCGTGCGGTGGGCGGCCTTGGGACATCTCCACGATGTTTTGCGGGACGGAGATCCCGAGGAGTTGCGAACGGCGGCGGACGATGAATTCGCGGAGCTTCCCGGCCAGCTGTTGCACGGTCCCGCGGCTGCGGACCGGCTCGCTCGCGAGGGCGTGCGGGACGACGACCTGTTGCGCGCGGTCGCCTACCACACCTTGGGCCACCCCGGCCTGGACGCCGCCGGCGTGGCGCTCTACGCGGCCGACTTCCTCGAACCCGGGCGTGCGGTTCGGGCCGAATGGCGGGCGTCGCTCCGGCGGCGCATGCCCGGGGCGCTGGACGAGATCGCCTTGGAGGTGGCGAGAGAGAGAGAGAGGCATCTGCGCGAGGCCGACCGGACCGTAAGACCCGAAACCTCCGCCTTTCTGGAGCTTCTGAGCGTGCGGGTCCATGGGTAGGTTGCTGCGCGGACTGGCGCTGGTGGTCGTGCTCGGCGGGCTGGCGGCGTTGGCGGGCTCCGCGGCGCTCCAGTGGTGGGAGCCTCCCGATGCTCCGCCCGCGACCACCGAAATCGTCGCCAATCCGCGCGAGCGGGTGCGCGTGGAGGTGCTGAACGCGGGGGGCGTCGCGGGGATGGCGCGGGTGGCCACCGAGATTTTGCGCGACGCGGGGTTCGACGTGGTCGAGGTCGGCAACGCCGACGCCTTCGACCGCGACGGCTCCGTAGTGTTCGCCCGGCTGGGACGCGTCGACCTGGCGTCCATGGTGGCGGAGGCGCTGGCCATCCCCGCCTACCGAAACGAGCCCGACTCGACCGCGTACGTCGACGTCACGGTACTGCTCGGCAGCGCCTGGGATCCCGCCGTCGTGGTCGAGCGGGCGGCCGAGGACGCGCAGGCCGAGGAGGACGTGATCGCGCCCGAGCCGGCGTGGCGGGAGATGCTCGCGCGGTTCCGGGAATGGGCCGAAGGCTTCGGCCAGGAGGGAAGACAGTGATGAGCAAGAAGAAGCGCGCGGCGCGTCGGACGAGGTCGACGAAGGACGCCGAATCCAAGGGGACGCTGAGCGAGTGGTTGCGCGTCCTGCTGATCTGGGGCGGCATCCTCTTCGTGATCCGGTTCTTCGTCCTGCAGACGTTCGTCATCATCTCGGGTTCGATGGAGGACACGCTCCTGCTGGGCGATTTCCTCGTGGTCAATCGGGCCGCGATCGGCTCGCCCGTTCCCGGCACCTCCCTGCGCATCCCGGGCTACTCGAGCCCGAAACGCCTCGACATCCTCGTGTTCGATCCGCCGCACGAGGAGAACATGATGCTGGTGAAGCGGTTGATCGGCATGCCGGGCGACACGCTGGAGATGCGCGACAAGGTCCTCTACGTCAACGGGTCCGAGGCGGACGAGCCCTACGTGCGGCACCTCGCCTCGAGCCCCGACCACTCCGACATCCGCATGACTTGGCAGACGCCGTTCCTGGCGCCCGGCGAGGACGAGGAGTCCTACCGTCCCAGCCGGGACAACTGGGGTCCCATCGTCGTCCCGCCCGACAACTATTTCATGCTGGGCGACAATCGCGACGAGAGCCAGGACTCGCGCTACTGGGGGTTGCTGGAGGGCTGGAGGCTCGAAGGCCGCGCCATGTTCATCTACTACTCCTACGAACGCGGCTCCATGACGCCCTTCCCCTGGATCCGACGCGTGCGCTGGGACCGCATCGGGGATCCGATCCGCTGAGCGCGGAGGGGAACGGTCGGGAAGGTTCCGTGCTCGAGACGATCGGCGGTGAGCCGTCCATCGGTCAGGAACGCTTCGGGCTTGGCTCGCTGGGTTGCCGCCGTTTCGGACTCGGATCGTTCGGCAACGCGCATGCCGCGACCGACACGTTCTCGCACGGATCCGCCGACGATCGTCCCGGGCGGTCCGGTCTCCGAGGGGCCACGCCGTCCTCCTCGCACATTTCGAGGAAGATCTCGAGCGAAGCGGCCCCTTCCTTCCCGAGTCCCGCGACGTCGGGGGCGTAGAAGTCCGCTCCGCCGTTCAGGCCGACGAATTCGCCCCGGAACATGTCGATGTCGGGATCGAACCGAGCGACGGCCTCGTAGCCATCGATCTCGATGGTGTTCTTCACGGGCTCACTCCGTTCCGGCTCAGCCATTTTCGGATGCTTTCGACCGCTCCGACATCGGTGTTCGGCGAAGGGTGCGGTCGGTGGAACACCTGACGGTCGCCGAAGAGCCTTACGCAGATGCGAGACCCTTCCCGCTCGGTGAGTTCCGCGCCCAAGTCCACCAGCAACCTCTCGATCCTTCGCCACGGTATGTGGCCACTGACCGGACGGCGGAAGATACGTTCGAGAGTTCCCCGATTCTTGCACCTTACATTGCAAGAATTGTGTCGCAATGCGATCCCTTCGTCGTTCGCTGCTCGAGCCACCGGCGTCGCCGCTTGGCGAAAGCGAGGGCCGCGATCCCCACCTCGCACTAAGCGCCGAAGCGTCCGGAAGAGCTCGGAAATCGAGCACCTGAACCGTCGCGCGGCGTCAACTCCGCCAGCCGACTCGCCCGCAGCTGACCGCACGCCGCGTCGATGTCGCGCCCGCGGGGCTCGCGCACCCTCGCCGCCACCCCGTTCTCCTCCAGCTTCCGGCGGAACGCCTGCACCCTGCCGGACGCGCTCGGGCGCCATTCGGGCCGGTAGGGGATCGGATTGAAGGGGATCAGGTTCACGAAAGCGCACGTGTCGCGCGCGAAATCGGTCAGGGCGGGAACGAGCGCGAGGTCGTCGTTCACCCCGCGGATCATGGTGTACTCGAGGGTGACGCGGCGGCCGCGCACGCGGCGAAACCGCTCCAAGGCGGCCTTCACCTCGGGCAGAGGATAGCGTTTCTCCAGCGGGATCAGCTCGCGGCGCAGCCCGGTTTCGGGGGCGTGCAGCGAGAGCGCGAGCCCGAACTGTTCCGGGCGCTCGGCCAGGGAGCGGATCCCGGGGACCAGGCCGACCGTGGACACGGTGATCCTGCGCGCCCCGATCCCGTAGCCGTCGTTCAGGATGGTGAGCGAGGGAAGGACGGCGCGCGGGTTGGCGAGCGGCTCGCCCATGCCCATGTACACGATGTTGGAGATCTTCCCCATCCCTCGGCGGCGCGCCCACCTCCGGGAGGCGCGGTACTGCCCCACGATCTCGCCCGCGTCGAGCTGGCGCCGGAAGCCCGACCATCCGGTCGCGCAGAAGGTGCAACCCAACGGACAGCCCGCCTGCGACGAAATGCACAGGGTGAGCCGGGAGCGCGCCGGAATCAGCACCGACTCCACCAGCTCGCCGTCCCACAGGCGCCACAGGTGCTTCACCGTGCCGTCGCGGGAAACCGACACGCTTCCGGTGGCGGGCTCTCCCAGGCGAAAGGCCGCGGCCAAGGCGTCGCGCTCGCGCGCGGGCAGATCGGTCATCTCCCCGAAGCCGCGCGCGTCGCTGTGGAACAGCCAGCGTTCCACCTGGCGGGCGCGGAACTCCGGTTGTCCGCGCCCGACGAAGTGGCTGCGCAGGGCGTCGCGCAACGTCGTCGGAGTCAGCCCCAGCAGGTCGTCGCGTCCGTCGCCGTTCGTTTCTCGCGCCATGGCCGTTCCGGGGAGAGGAGGCGCTCGCGGTCCCGAGCCGCTTCGGAACCCAAGGGTGAACGAAGTTGCCTCGCTTGAGCCGGGATCGCACGCCGACTAACTTAATGCGTTTGCGCAAGGAGAAGTCGCTTCGTCCTCTTCCCACCCGTTCCGCCGGGGTTCGTCGCCGAGCGCTTCCGTCCTTCCGGGCCGTCGGCTTCCTCCCTCCCGCCCCCGCAAGCCGGGCACACCAACCGGGTTCACATGACCGATCCGACGCTGGAACGCACCGCATGGCGCTCGCGCATGGCCGGAAGCCTCCGCGAGCGGGACGCGGGCCGCACCCATCGTCTCGCCGGTTGGGTCCACCGGCGTCGAAACCTCGGCGGAGTGGCGTTCGTCGACCTGCGCGACCGATCGGGGATCGTGCAGGTGTCCTTCGGTCCCGACTGGACGGAACCGGAGTCGTTCGAAGGCGCGGGAAGCCTCGGCGCCGAAGACGTGATCGCGGTGCGCGGCGAAGTCGTGCGGCGGCCCCCGGAGGCGCGCAACCCCGAGATGGCGACGGGGGCGGTGGAGCTGCAGGCCACGAGCTTCGAGTTGCTGGGCGACGCCGAAACGCCCGCGATCCCGGTGCATCGGAACCCTGGAGAGGAGCCGCCCGCCGAGGAGCTGAGGCTGCTCCACCGGCACCTGGACCTGCGCCGCGCACCCATGCAGGCCGCCCTGGAACTCCGGCACCGGCTGGTGCTCGAGGTCCGCAACTACCTCGACCGCCTCGGCTTTCTCGAGATCGAGACCCCGATTCTGACCAAGCCCATGCCCGAGGGCGCGCGCGACTTCCTGGTGCCCAGTCGGCTTCACCCGGGAGAGTTCTACGCTCTGCCGCAGAGCCCGCAGATCTACAAGCAGGTTCTCATGACGGCGGGCTTCGACCGCTACTTCCAGATCGCGCGCTGTTTCCGGGACGAGGACCAGCGTACCGACAGGCAGCCCGAGTTCACCCAGATCGACGTCGAGGCTTCGTTCGTCGCTCCGGACGATCTGCTGGGATGGATAGAGGGGCTCATGGTCCGTCTCTCCGAGGTGGCCGGGTTGGGCACCCCGGCGCCCTTCCGGCGCCTGGCGTACCGGGACGCGCTCGAACGCTACGGCAGCGACCGTCCCGATCTGCGCTTCGGGCTGGAGATCGGGGACTGGTCGGAGGCGTTCGCGGACGTGGACTTCCGCATCGCGCGCGCGGCGCTGGAGGCGGGCGGACGGGTGCGCGGACTGCGCGTCCCGGGCGGCGCGGCGCTCTCCCGCAAGCAGGTGGGAGCGATCGAGTCCGCCGCCAGGAAGGCCGGCGCGCCCGGCCTGCTCTGGGTCAAGCGCACCGAGGGCGGAGGCTCGGGACCGCTCGCCCGCTTCCTGGAGGAAGGGCACTACGAGGCGCTGGGCCTGCGCGCGGGCGACTTGGCGCTCGCCGCCGCCGGGACGGACGCCGTCACCTCGCCGGCGCTCGCGGCGACCCGGATGGCGGCGGCCGGGGCCGTCGCCCTGCCGCGCGACCGGGAACACGCGTGGGCGTGGATCCTCGACTTCCCGCTTTTCGATCCGCTTCCCGAGGGAGATGGGATCACTTTCAACCACCATCCCTTCGTGATGCCGGCCGAGGAGGATCTGCCGCGCCTGGAGGAGGACCCGCTGTCCTGCGGCGCGCGCGCGTACGACTTGGTGTACAACGGATCGGAACTCGGGTCGGGTAGCCTGCGCATCCACGACGCGGCGTTGCAGGAGCGCGTGTTGCGCCTCCTCGGGCTGAGCGACCGGGAGATCGGAGAGCGCTTCGGATTCCTCCTCGGGGCGTTGCGCTCGGGCGCGCCCCCGCACGGGGGCATCGCCCTGGGGGTGGACCGCATCGTGCAGCGTTTCGCGGGGGGCGCGAGCCTGAGGGACGTGATCGCGTTTCCGAAGACGACCGCGGCGCGGGCGCTCTTCGAGGCCGCGCCCGGTCGTCCGGGACGGACGGAACTGGAGGCGCTGAAGCTGGCATGACCGAGACCATGGTCGAGCACCGCCTCGACACGGAGGGGGCGGATCCCCTTCTGCTGGCCGGGGTCAACGACGCCAACATGCAGGGGTTGGCCCGCCTGTTCGGCATCCGGGTGATCCTGCGCGGAGATCGGCTGTTGCTCTCGGGCGCGCTCGATGGCGTGGAACGCGCCGTTCCGGTCGTGCGCCGCATGATCGAGCTGGCCCGCATGAGGGTCGGGTTCGACGCCTCCGACATCGCCCGCATCGCCGAAGAGCGCGCAGCCGCCGGACCGGCTCCGCCCATGGAGGCGGCGGAACCGTCCCGAGTCGCGCTTCCCGGATCGCGCCGGGCGATCAGTCCGCGCTCGGAGGGGCAACGACGCTACGTCGAGGCCGTCGACCGGTTCGAGATCGTCATCTCGATCGGTCCGGCCGGCACCGGCAAGACCTACCTCGCCGTGGCCAAGGCGGTGGAAGCCCTCCACCGCAAGCGCGTGCGGCGCATCGTGCTGGCCCGCCCGGCGGTGGAGGCGGGCGAGAACCTGGGCTTTCTTCCCGGAGACCTGCAGGAGAAGGTCGATCCGTATCTGCGGCCGCTGTACGACGCGCTGGAGGACATGATGCCCCCGGAGCGGATGCGGCGCGCCCTGGACGACCGCACCATCGAAATCGCGCCGCTGGCGTACATGCGCGGCCGAACCCTCTCCGACGCCTTCGTCATCCTGGACGAGGCGCAGAACGCCACCCGCGCCCAGATGAAGATGTTCCTGACCCGTCTGGGCCTGAACTCGCGGGTGGTGATCACCGGCGACAAGACCCAGATCGACCTTCCCGGCCGGGACGATTCCGGCCTGCTCCAGGTCGAGCGCATCCTGAGCGACGTCGCGGGGATCGCCCTCGTCTATCTGGACACGGTGGACGTGATTCGCCATCGCTTGGTGAAGCACATCATCCGCGCCTACGAGAAGCACGCCGGGGAAGGGGAGCCGGGATGAGGTTCCGCCGCGTTCTGTCGAATCCCCCGGAGCGCCTCTGGCCGGATGCCGTCCTCCACCACGGCGCGCGCGTCGTGTTGCTCGTCGGCCTCGCCCTGATGGTGGCCGTCGGCTTTCCGCCCAACCCGCGGGTCGCCGACCTGAGCGGGTACGAGGCGGGAGTGGTGGCCACCGAAGACCTGATCGCCGAGGTCGAGTTCGTGGTCCCGAAGTCGGCGGACGAACTCGAGCGCGACCGGGCGGCGGCGGTGGCCGCGGTCCCGATGGTCTACCGCTACCGCCCGGAGGCGGGCGACTCCACCGCGGGCGCTCTCAACCGTTTCTTCGCCGCGGTCGGGGAGACCTTGGAGCGCGACTCCGTGGCGCTCGATTCCGTGCTGGCGGCGGAGAACGTCGCCACCGCTCCTTCGCTGGTGGAGACGCTGCGCGATCCGGACGTCCGCGAAGCGGTCCACCGGGCCGCCCTGCGGGCCGCGCGCGAGCTCGTTCCCATGGGCGTGATCGACGCGCCCACCCGGGACTACCTGGGGGATCGCATCACGGTGTCGGGCGGGGACGGGGAACGGTTCGTCCCCGCCTCGGGGTTGCTCACCGCCACCGATCTCTACAATCGCTCCGCGGGTCTTCTCTCCCCCGAGGCCTCGCCGGAGGCGACCGAGATCCTGCGCCTGCTTCTCATCCGGTTCCGGGAGTTCAGCTACGTGCCCGACCAGGCGGCGACCGCCGCCCGACGCATGGCCGCCCGCCAGTCCGTCGCCACGACGCGCGCCAGCGTTCTCGCCGGAGAGGCCATCCTGCGCGCCAACCAGCAGATCACGGACGAAGACCTCGTCCGCCTGCGCGCCTACCGGGAAGAACTGCGCTCGCTCGGGCTGCTGGGCGCGAGCGCGACCGGGTTCCTGCCTTCCCTGGGCGTCTACCTGCTCGAGTTCCTGCTGCTGGGGATGTTGTGGATCGTGCTCTGGGCGTATCGCCCCGAGGTCTACGGCGCCTTCCGCTGGATGCTGCTGCTGACCTTCCTCATCGCCGCTTACTTCGCCGCCGCCGTCGTCGTCTCCCGGGTCGCCATCTTCCCCCCGGAACTGCTGCCCATCGCCTTCGTGACCCTGTCCGTCGCGGTGGTGTGGGACGGCCGCCTGGCGTTGATGCTGGCGCTGGTGCTGGCGGCCGTCAGCGGATCGCTCACGCCCTTCCAGAGCGTGGACGTGCTGGTGACCGCCATGGTCGGGGGAGGGGCGGCGGCCCTCAGCGTGGGGGTGGTGCGCCGGCGCTCGCAGAGCTGGACTTTCATCGCCATCATCGCGGCTTCGTACGCGGTGGTGACCCTCTCGCTCTGGCTGAGCCGCGTCCAGCCCTCCGCCGGGGTGCTTCCCTCCATCGCCTGGACCACCGGCAACGCCATCGTGAGCGCGGGGCTCGCGCTCCTCTTCATCCCCGCCTTCGAGTGGTTCACGGGCATCACCACCGACCAGACGCTGCTCGAGTTCGCGGATCCCAACCGGAGACTGCTCAAGCGCCTGTCGATGGAAGCTCCGGGGACCTACGCGCACACCATCAACGTGGCCAACCTGGCCGAGGCGGCCGGGGCCGCCATCGGCGCCAACGGCCTCCTGTGCAGGGTCGGCACCTACTACCACGACGTCGGCAAGGTGCTCGAGCCCCAGTACTTCATCGAGAACCAGCACGGGGGCGTCAACCCGCACGACCGCTTGGAGCCGTCCGTCTCCGCGGCCATCCTGCGCCGGCACGTCACGGAGGGACTTCGCCTCGCCCGCCAAGAGAAGCTGCCCGCCGTCATCACGGCCTTCATCGCGGAACACCACGGCACCCAGCGCATCGGCTTCTTCTACGAGAAGGCGCTGGAGCAGGCGGGGGAGGAGGGCGTGGACGAGGCGGAGTTCCAGTACGCGGGACCCAAACCTCGGTCGAAGGAGACCGCCGTTCTGCTTCTGGCCGACCCCGTGGAATCGGCCGCGCGCACCCTTCGGGATCCGACCCCGGAACGCATCCGGGCCATGGTCGACGCGATCGTGGACAGCCGGGTCGCGGAGGGACAGTTGGACGAGGCGCCCCTCACCTTCGCGGAGCTCTCGCTCCTGAAGGAGCAGTTCGCGACGGTGCTCGAGGCGATGCACCACCGGCGCATCGACTATCCGGACACCCGGCATCTCAGCCGGGCCGGAGAGGAGGGCGGCGCGTCCGGAGGGGAGGCCGAAGCCGAGGGGGAGAGCGCGGAGGCGGCGGCCGACGACTCCGCGCCCGGGAGCGAGGCCCCGGGCGAAGCGTCGGACGAACGGTCGTCGGCCGAGACGGAAGCGCCCTCCTCCCCCGACTCCCGACCCCGCCCCCGGCGATCGTGACCGGTCCCGAGGTTCTCGTCGCCATCGACATCGCGCCCGAGGTCGCGCCGCCGTCGGCTTCCCCGCTCCGCCGGAGCTTGGCGCGGGCGGTGCGCGAGACCCTCGCCGACGAGGGCGTGGAGGCGGGAGAGATCTCGCTCGCCCTCGTCGGCGACGGCCGGATCAGGGCTCTCAACCGGGACCACCTCGGCCACGACCGGGTGACCGACGTGATCTCCTTCTCCCTCAACGACGCGGGCGAGCCCCCGCTGGCCGACGTCTACGTCGGCTACCCGCAAGCTCTGCGCCAGGCGGCCGAACTGGGCCTGCCCGCGAGCGAGGAGCTGGTGCGGCTCGCGATCCACGGAACTCTCCACGCCCTGGGCCACGACCATCCCGGAGAGGATCGTTGCGCGAGCGTCTTCTTCCACCGCCAGGAGGCGCTGGTGAAACGGGTGCTTGCCGCCCGCGGCGGCGCGCGCCAGAATTCCCGCGCCTCCTCGCGCGCGCCCTGATCTCGGGATCCTCCGCCGTGTCCTCCCAAGAGTTCCTCGCCCTCCGAAAGAACCTCCTGCTGGCGGCGGTCGCCGAAGTGGGGACCGCGGAGTCGAACCAAGCCCTGGCGCAGCTCCACCCCTCGGACGTGGCGGACGTCCTGGAGTCGCTTTCGATCGCGGACCGCCTGACGGTCCTGCGCGCGCTCCCCGCCGAACTGGCCTCCGAAACGCTCGCCGAGATGGAAGAGGACGAGCATGCGGCGGAGTTGCTGGCGGCCATGGCTCCGCACCGAAGCGCGAAGCTTCTGCGGGAACTGGCCGACGACGACGCCACCGACTTGGTGGCCGATCTGCGGCCCGAGGAGCGGGCGCGCATCTTCGAGGAGATGTCGGCCGAGGAGGCCTGCGAACTCCGCGAGCTGCTCGCCTACGGGGAGGAGAGCGCGGGCGGCATCATGACCACGGCGCTGGTCGCGGTGCGCGAAACCCTCACCGCCGCCCAAGCGATCGAGGAGGTGCGCCGCCAAGGAAGGGAGGTGGAGGACTGCTACACCGTCTACGTGGTGGACCGCGACGGGCGGCTGGCGGGCACCGTCCCGCTCGACGACCTGATCCTGGCCGAGCCCGGAGAGCCGGTGTCGTCGCTGGTGGAGCCCGTGGCGGCCGCGGTGGCCCCGGACGAGGACCAGGAGGAGGTGGGCCGCCTCATGGCCCGCTACAACCTGCCCACCGTGCCGGTCGTGGAGTCCGAGGGAAAGCTCGTCGGGCGCGTCACCTTCGACGACGTGTTCGACGTCATGGAAGCCGAGCAGACCGAGGACATCCTGCGCTTCGGCGGGGTGTCGGACGAGGAGTCGCTGGGGGCCGACTGGCGAGCGGCGGTGCGCACCCGCCTTCCGTGGCTGGTGCTGAACCTGCTGACCTCGACGGCGGCGGCCCTGGTCGTGTACCTCTACGCCGAAACCGTGGAGAGCGCGGTGATTCTCGCCGTCATCATGCCCGTGATCGCGGGGATGGGCGGGAACGCGGGGTCGCAGGCCCTGGCGGTGACGGTGCGCCGACTGGCCCTGCGCGACGACGTGGGCGCCGACCCGCGCACGGTGGTGCGCAAGGAGGTCCTGGTGGGGTTCGCGAACGGCGCCGTGCTGGGGGGGATCGTGGCCGGGGCGAGCCTGCTGGTGCCGGGCGGGAATCCGCTCCTCGGGCTGGTCGTGCTGATCTCGATGTGGGGCACGATGCTCATGGCGGGGTTCGGCGGGGCTTTCGTCCCCATGCTGCTCCATCGCATGGGATTCGATCCGGCGGTCGCGTCGTCCGTGTTCCTGAACACCATGACGGACTTTCTGGGCTTCCTGCTCCTGCTGGGTCTCGCCACCGCCCTTCTGATGTAGTCGGCGCGTGGCGGCGTGCAAGCGCGTTCCGCGGACGAATCCGCGCGGGTTCGGGATCGCTCGTGCGGGCTCGGGGCCGGGTCCTGCCGAAAACGGCTTCCGCGTTCGGGCTCGTTCGCCGTTGGGCGGGAATTCGGCTTGACGCGGGACGCCCTGCGATCCAATTTCCGTGTGCCCCAGGTCCCCAGAGCGAAGACCCACCGAACCCCGTCAGGGCCGTGCAGGCAGCAGCGGTACGTGCGGCGATCGCGGCTGCGGGTCGCCTGGGGCATTTTTCTTCTTCGCCGGATGGAGTTTCCGCCCGATCCGAACGCGAGGGGACGGCGCGCCGCCCGCCCGCGCTCGCCCTCCCCTTCCAGCCCTTCCCGCCCGCATCCGAATCCGCGTGTCCCACACCGCGCTAGCCCGCAAGTACCGTCCCCGGCGCTTCGCCGAAGTGGCGACCCAAGGGCACGTTTCCGAGACGTTGCGACGGGCGGTGCGCACGGACTGCACGGGTCACGCCTATCTCTTCTGCGGTCCCCGCGGAGTCGGCAAGACCACTTTGGCGCGGGTGCTGGCCATGGCCCTCAACTGCTCCGGCCGCAGCGACGACGGCGAGCCCTGCGGGACGTGCGAGAACTGCGAACTCATCTGGAGCGGCCGCACGTCGATGGACGTGGTGGAAATCGACGCCGCCTCCAACCGGGGGGTCGAAGACGCCCGCAATCTGCGCGAGCGGGCCATGTACGCGCCCTCCGAAGAGCATCGCTTCAAGGTCTACATCGTCGACGAGGCGCACATGCTCACGCGGGAGGCATGGAACGCGCTGCTCAAGATTCTGGAAGAGCCGCCGTCGCGAGTGATGTTCGTCTTCGCCACCACCGAACCCCAGCGCATCCAGCAGTCCGCGTCTCCCATTCTTTCGCGTTGCCAGAGGTTCGACTTCCGGCGCATCGGAGTGGCCGACATCGTCGCCAGGCTGGAGCAGGTGATCGAAAGCGAGGGCGCGCGCGCCTCGGCCGAGGCCTTGCGCATCGTCGCGCGCAAGGCCGACGGCGGGATGCGCGACGCCCTCTCCCTGCTCGATCAGGTTCTGGCCCTGACCGGCGGCGAGATCGAGTCCCGGTCGGTGCGGGAAGTGATCGGCTTGGTCCCGGAGGAGCGCTTCCTCGAGCTCTTCGACATTCTCCTCGGCCGCCGCCATCGGGACGTCTTCTCCTTCGTCGAGGCTCTGGTGGACGAAGGCTACGATCTGGTGGAGTTCTACCACGGTCTGGTCGAGAGTCTGCGCACGCTTCTGCGCGTCCGCTTGGACGGAGAGGAAGCCCTCGACGCCGGGAGCGAATACCGTGCCGCCCTGGAAGCCCGCGCGCGCGACTTCGTCCCCGCCGATCTGGTGCGCATGCTGGCCATGGCCGCCGATCTGGAGGCGCAGGGCAGCCTGAAACGGGTGAGCCAACCGCGCGTGCTGGTGGAGCTTCTGCTGTTGCGTATGAGCCACCTCGACCGCACCGTCCGCATCGAGGACCTGCTCGAGAGCCTGGGAGGCGCGCCCAAGCCCCGGGAGACGGAGTCGGCCTTTTCCCGGCCCGAGTCCGCGTCCCGCCCGAAAGCCACGGCACCGAAGCCCGCGGCCGCGCGCGCGACCGCCTCCACGTCCCGTCCCTCGAGCCCGCCCCGCGCGTCCGGCTTCCCCGCCGGACGCGCCGCTCCCGACTCCGCGGCCGCCGAAGACGAGAGTTCGTCTTCGGTTGCGGACTCCTCGCCGCCGGAGCCGACTCCGGCTTCCGAGATCGCTGGCGGAGATCCGGTCGAGACCTTCGAGCGTTTGCTCGCCGAGCGGGGCGGGGCGCTCTCCGGCCTCCGCCCCTTCCTTCGCGGAGCCGGACGCGAACGGATGGGCGAGCGGGGTCTCCGTCTCATCGTCCCGTCCGGTCCCGGCCTCGACCGTCTGCTCCGTCCGGGCGGCACCCACGACCTCGCCGAGGCGCTCGGGAAACTCCTCGGATATCGGCCCGTGGTGGAGGTGGCGGCGGGTCGGGAGGAAACCTCTTCCGGTCCCCGGACGGTGTCTCCGGGGCAGGTGCGGCAGGAGCGCCTGCGGGAGCTGACGGAGCGGGAACCGCTCTTGGCGCGGGCGGTAGAAGAGCTCGATCTCGAATTGGTGGACTGAGGTCCCCCGCACTCTCACCGACGGATTGGGAACATCCAGATGAAAGACCTGCAGCGGCTCATCCAGTTGGGACAGCAGATGCAGAGCCGCGTCACCGAACTTCAGGAGGACCTGGATCGCCGCGAGCTGCGCGCCTCCTCCGGCGGAGGCATGGTGACCGCGGTCGTGGACGGCAAGGGCGACCTGCGTTCGATCGCGATCGAGCCTGCGGCGGTGGACCCCGAGGACGTCGAGATGCTCGAAGACTTGGTTCTGGCCGCGGTGGCGGAGGCGCAGAGTCAGGCGCGCAAGCACTACGAGAGCGAAATGAAGAAGATGACCGGCGGATTTCCGATGCCGGGGCAGCTTCCCAAGCTCTTCTAGAGAGGACGTCTGTTCCCGCTGGCGGGCGGCCCGGAGGGCGGCGGGCGTCGGACGGAGGC
Organism: Longimicrobiales bacterium; assembly: GCA_965115885.1. Taxonomy (GTDB): domain Bacteria; phylum Gemmatimonadota; class Gemmatimonadetes; order Longimicrobiales; family Gaopeijiaceae; genus BD2-11. The sequence goes on along the minus strand of OZ220479.1, from coordinate 2,830,307 downwards.
GCACGGGGATCCCCGGTGTCGGTGATCGACCGGGTCACCGCGGAGTTTTCCCGGCTCCCGGGCGTCGGCCCCAGGACGGCGCTCCGCTTGGTGCATCACCTGTTGCGCGGCGGGCCGGGCGAATCCCGACGGCTCGCCGCCGCCGTCGAGACCCTCGCGGAACGCGTGCGTCCCTGCGCGAGATGCGGCAACTTCGGCGACGACGAGCTCTGCGCCGTATGTTCCCACCCGCACCGGGATCCCTCCACGATCTGCGTGGTCGAGGGGAGCTTCGACGTCGGGGCGGTGGAGCGCACCGGCAGCTACGGAGGGGTGTACCATGTTCTGGGCGGTCGCCTCTCGCCGCTGGACGGGATCGGACCCGAGCAGTTGAACCTGCATTCGCTGTTCGAGCGCATCCGCTCTTCGGAGGGTGGGGTGCGGGAGGTTATCCTTGCGACCAACCCGAGAGTCGAGGGCGAGGCGACGGCGGTGTACATCGAACGTCGACTCCGGTCGATGGGGCCGAAAGTGACGCGGCTGGCCACCGGGGTGCCCGTGGGCAGCGACTTGGAGTTCGTGGACGGGACGACGCTGGCGCTGGCGCTGGATGCGCGTCGCGAGATGTAGACGCGACCGCCGACCTGCCGGGAAGCGGAACGACGGATGAACGAGAAGCTGAAGAAGGCGGGGCTGATCGCCTTGGTGGTGGCGGCGGTCGGAGGGGTCGCGGTCCTGGTCGCGCACGACCAGATGACCCGGCACCAGAGGGACCTCTTCAGTCCCCGGATCTTCCGCCGACTGGCGGCGCTGGGGCACATGGCGCGCGTACGCGCTTCCGTGAACACGGTGAACCTGCTGAAAGACTACATGGCGTGGGAGCCCCGCAAGCTGTTGCGCGACCGGGCGCGGACCATCGAAGCGCGCATGGAGCGCGAACTGGCGCTGCTCGAGGCCGGCCCGAGCCGGAGGACGGCCTGATCCCATGCCGATGACGAACTACGCCCGACGCGAGGTCAACTTCAAGATCCTCTACTACGGGCCGGGTTTGGGGGGCAAGACCACCAACGTCGAGTACGTTCACTCCCGGGTGCAGCCGCGCGACCGGGGCGAGCTCGTCTCCCTCGCCACGAAGAAGGGTAGCACGTTGCTGTTCGACTTCCTCGCCCTCGACGCGGGCACCGTGCGCGGCTTCGCCACCCGCTTCCACCTCTACACGGTGCCCGGACAGGCCTATTTCGAAAGCCGCCGCCAGCTTCTCCTCAAGGGAGTCGACGGGGTCGTCTTCGTGGCCGACTCCCAGGCCGATCGCACCGACGCCAACGACGAGGCGATGCAGGGCCTCCACGAGAACCTGGATTCGCTCGGCCGGGACGTCTCGCGTCTTCCCTTCGCGATCCAGTACAACAAGCGCGACCTCCCCGACATCCTTCCGGTGGAGGAGCTGCGCGCGCGGCTGAACCCGGCCGGGGTCCCGGACTTCGAGAGCGTCGCCACGGAGGGGAAGGGCGTTTTCGAGACGCTCGCGGCGGTGAGCAGGCCGGTGGTGGAGTCGCTCCGCTGAGGACCGGCATGGCGCCGCGACCGAACCTGCCCAACGCCATCACGCTCGCTCGGATCGCCGTCTGTCCCGCGGTCTTCTTTCTGGCGCTCTCGCCCAGCGGCGCGGTGCTGGCGGTCGCGTTCGGGCTGTTCCTGGCGGCGGCGCTGAGCGACCTGTGGGACGGTCACTTGGCGCGCAAGCACGACCTCGTCAGCGACCTGGGCAAGTTGCTGGACCCGATCGCCGACAAGGCGTTGATGGTCTCCGCGCTCGTGCCCATCCACGTCGTTTCGCACCGTCCGGGCTGGGGCGGGCTTCCGTGGTGGGGCGAGCTTCCCCTCTGGGTGCTCGCGGTCCTGTTCGGCCGCGAGCTGGCGGTGACCCTGTTGCGGGGCTTCGCCGTGCGCCGGGGAGTGGTGATCGCCGCCGACCGTTCCGGCAAGTGCAAGGCGTTGCTCCAGAACCTGTTCATGGGAGGCGCGCTTCTGTGGTACGCCTTGGACCGCATCGCCGAGCGGGGAGGTTGGAGCGGAAGTCTTTGGGACGCTTGGGTCGGCTTCCACGGCGCGTTCGTCGGCGCGACTCTGCTCCTGGCGCTGGCGCTTACGGTCCATTCGATGGTCCTGTACTTCTGGCGCAACCGCGGCTTGGCGGGGATCGGACGTTGACCCGGCCGGCTTCCCTCCCTGCGAACTGCGCCGTCGTCGCGGTGGGCGACGAGCTCCTGGCCGGCTTCACCGTCGACGGCAACGGCGCTTGGCTGGGCCGGCGGGCGGCGCGCATGGGGCTCCCCGTGCGCGCGAGATTCGTGGTCGGAGACCGGATCCCGGAGATTCGGAGGGCGCTGGGGCGGGCCTTGGAGCTCGCCGACGTCGTGCTGGTCACCGGGGGACTGGGTCCCACCCCGGACGACATCACGCGCGAAGCCGTGGCCGAGGCTTTGGGCCGACCCCTTCGCCTGGACGATGGGTTGCTCGAAGATTTGAAGACCCGATGGGCGGCCTGGCGGTCGACACCGCTTCCGGCCGGAAACGAGCGCATGGCCCGGGTGCCGGAAGGCGCGCACGCGCTTCCCAACCGGGTCGGGACCGCGCCGGGGTTGGTGCTGGACGCCGGGGAACGGATCGTCGCGCTGCTTCCCGGCGTGCCCGCCGAGATGCGCGCCCTGTTCGACGAGGGCGTTGCGCCGCTGTTGCGCGAGCGACTGGGAGACCGTCTGGCGCCGCTGATCCATCGGGTCTTCCACACCACCGGCATCGCCGAATCCTCCCTCGCCGAGCGCGTCGACGCGGGACTTCCCGAACACGTCGGGCCGGTTTCCATCGCTTTTCTGCCGCGGCTCACCGGGGTGGACGTGCGGTTGAGCGCGCGTGCGGCCGCGGGCGATGCGGAGACCGTCCGCTGGCTCGACCGGGTGGAGGCGCTGTTGGAGCCGATTCTGCGGCCCTACCGCTACCCGGCCGAGGGCGGGGACATCGTCGAGTGCATCGCGGCGGAGATGACGTCGTCGGGACGCACCCTCGCGGTCGCGGAGAGCTGCACGGGCGGTCTGGTGGCGCGGCGCATCACCGAGCTGGCGGGGTCTTCGGAGTACTTTCTGGGCGGAGTGGTCGCCTATGCGGACGAAGCGAAGCGCGCGCATCTGGGTGTGAGCAGGGAAGCGTTGGCTCGACATGGGGCCGTGTCCGAGGAGGTAGCGCGCGCCATGGTTCGGGGTGTGGTTCGAGCCTTCGGCGCCGATGCAGGGTTGGCCGTGACCGGGGTGGTGGGGCCCGGTGGGGGATCGGCGGAGAAACCGGTCGGCACGGTGTGGTTCGCGGTCCGTCTGGACGGTCGCACCGAGGTGCGCCGGAGCGCGTTTCCGGGCGAGCGCGGAGCGGTGCGCATGCGAAGCGCCCAAGCGGTGCTGGCGCTCCTCTACCGGATGTTGCGGGGGGAGCCGAATCACTGAGTTCCACTCGGTCGGGCGCGTGTGGTGGCGCCGTTCCGCAATGGTTCGGGCTCTGGCGCGGACTCTTGTTCGGGGCGAACCGGTGCCAGGAATCGCCGTCGGCATCGTTCTTCGGCCCGCCGTCTGTCCGTGAGATCCGTTGTCTCCTCGCAACCGCGGAACGGAGCGTTCCCGCTCCCAAGGGCGGCGTAGCGGCTCCGTCGTCATCTCTTCGGGCGTCATCCCGGATGGTTTCTCCGCGGGCCGGCGCGGGGCGCATCAAATGCGTTCTCACAATTGGACTCATACCGCTTTCGCGTATACTTTCTGCTTGGGTCGAGCCAACAAAACAAGGAGGCGAGTTGTGGGAGGAAGGAGCAGCAGGCGGGATTCACATCCGGTCGAGGCGACGAGGAACGGCCCGCGTCCGACATGGCGGACCGAACTTCTCGGTCGAGGATCTCGACGACCGATTATGGGTCGCCGATATCGTATCACGTACGTGTTCACTTCGGGCTGGCTGGCTGCACCTCGCTTGTGGTGCTGGACGCTGGAAGCCGCCGGGCGGTGGGCTGGACGACGACGACGCGCTTGCGAACCGAGCTGTGGGGGGACGCGCTGGTGTTGTCCGTGCTGATCTGATGCGCCTTGCCTTCGAGAAGCGCGATTCGAACTGAAGAGAAACCGCGGAAAAAGTGAAATGAACACTGGACAGGTGCCGCAGACGTATCAGATTCAGCTGACTGGTGACTTCTATCATCAGGCCTTACTGGTACCAAAGAAAATAGCGGAAAAGTTGCCCAAAAAATGGAAAAACCTCGAAAACACACCACGTTACGGAGCTAATATCAAAAAGATCAAGAACAGCCCTCGAGGTTCCTACCGGCTTCGGATCGGGGATTATCGTGTGATCTACATTGTCAATGACAACCCTCGAGAGGTCTTGTTGCGATACTTCAAAAAACGTGATGAAAGTACTTACGATAGAATTATATTCAGCAAGACTCAGCCTGTTGTTGACGTCAAAGACCATGCGTCCGCTAACAATCCATCACCGGAGTCATCCTCCAAGGGCAAACCCCCGACCTCGACTTTTCCCCAACACCCTCATCGCCTCCCCAGCGATCATCCGCTGCCCGAGGACTTCCGTAGCCATGTTGAGGATATGGAAATCCCGGAGCCCCATCGGTCGGCACTCCTGAAATGCCGCACCGAGAAGGAACTGGGTGAACTGTTCGACGAGTTGCCCGACGGTCTCTCTGATCGAATCTTAGGAGTATTAGAGAAGCTGTGGCCCAGTCCGCTCAACGAGTTGCTCGATGTTCCCAAGCGTGTGGTGGATTCGCCCGAGGATCTCTTGGCGGCGGTTGACGGCAGTCGGACTCTGGAGTCGTTTCTACTTGTGCTTGACAAAAAACAGAAGCCGCTGGTCGCGTCGTTCCAAAAGCATCCCAATGGGCCATGGCTCGTCAAAGGAGGGCCGGGGACCGGAAAATCTACCGTAGCGCTGTACTGTATCAGGAGCCTTCTTCGCCCGGATCGGTCGACCTCGTCCATCGTGCGGGAACCGTTGCGAATCTTGTTCACGGCCTTTACCAAGTCTCTGGTGGCGGTGTCTGCTCACCTTCTCGAGTCTTTGGAATGCGATGCCTCAGATATCGAGATCGTCAATGTGGACGAACTGGCTTGGCGCCACCGTGCTCCCGACTGGGTGAGCCGCACCTTCGGTAGTGACGGCCAATGGGAATCTATCGCCAAATCCGCGATTGACCAAGTCGCTGCGAAGCACACCCCTTTCGCTTTTGGCGAGAGAGATCTGAAGTTTCTGTTCGACGAGGCGAATCAAGTAATTCTTGGGAACCAGATAACCTCGCTGGAGGAATACAAGGGCTTCTCGCGTGTCGGTCGAGGCAGGCGTCTCGGCCGGAAGCAAAGGGAGCAAGTTTGGGCGTTCTTCGAAGTTGTGGATCGGGAGGCCAATCGCCTACGTCGCGGCCTTCCGGGCCACATTTTCGGCAGCGCGTTGGAACGCGCACGACCCATCTACGATTATGTCTTCATTGATGAAGCCCAAGATCTTTTGCCGGTTGCGATCAGGATGTGTGTGGCGTTCGCGAAGGACAAGCGAAACGTCTTCTTGACTGCGGACAAGAACCAATCGATCTACACCTCCGGATTTTCTTGGAAGAATGTCGAAGACTCTCTGGACTTCCGAGGACGTACGAGGATCCTTCGCCGCAACTACCGCACGACGCGCGAGATCATGAATGGCCTCCGCCCGCTCCTTCGCGATGACGAGGAAACCGACGAGGAGACGCGGGTTTCCAAATGTTTGCGCAAGGGACCGTCACCCGAACTACGTTGGGGGTCCAAGGCATCCGAAGGACGGATCGCGGGGCAGTGGGTGAAAGACATCTGCCAGAAGGAGAATCTCGGTAACGGAAACGTCGCTGTTCTTTGTCCGACAAATCGGGACTGCCGTAGGCTTGCCCAAGAACTTCAATGCCTCGGCCTGAAGGCCATCGCGATGAGACGAGATGACGTGGATCTTTCGTTTGACGGAATAAAAGTCTTGACCATGCATAGCGCGAAAGGGCTCGAATTTCCCATCGTTGCCGTGGTTGGGCTCGCGCGCGGTCGCATGCCTTGGACCGACCCGACCGACCCCGCTCAGCGAGGGGAAACGGACAAATTGCAACGTACGTTCTTTGTGGCTTGCAGTCGAGCGATGAGGAGATTGCTGGTCGTAGCGGATCAAGATTCACCATCCCCGTTCGTCAGCGGCTTTGATCGCAAGTACTGGGAGACGCCCGAGTGACCGGAGTGTGATTTCAATTCCGAGTCGAATCGGGACTGCCGGACTCATCGCTTCATGTTGCTCTCCCCGAAACGAGCCGCGCCCGCTTCCCCGACGACGCCCTCCGGGCGGACCAAACTTCAGCTCACCAACCGCACGTCCTCGATGGGTTCCAGCCCTTCGCGAATCAGGAGTTCGTTGAGCCGACCCAGATCCCGCTGGATCACGATGTTCATCTCCGTGATCTGCTCATCCAGCAAGGCCGACAGGCGCTCGAACACGACGTACGACTGATCGGTCGGGCGATTTTCCGAGCCTTCGACCAGATTCAGCAATGCCGCGAGCTTGTTGTTGAGCTTGATGGGATAGTTGAGCGGGTCCTGGTTGCTCTGGTTCTTGACTTGGTAGATTTCCGCCTCGACCGCGCCGAGTCCCTCGTCCACGACCTCGACTTGGTCGGCGACATCTTCGGCGTCCGTCTCCTCGAGCCGCTCGTGCATCTGGCTCCGGACCTCGCGCACCTTGACGACGGCCTCGTTGGCCTCCGAGACTCGGTCGCGGATCGCGATGGCGAGACGGAATCGCTCCAGCAGGTCCTCCTGGGTGACGCCGTCGACGTTGGGGTCGATCCGAACGTCGAAATCCTGGCTTTGCGCCGCACCGTCGTCCACCGTCATGCGCACCGCGTAGGTTCCGGGCACGGCGACCGGTCCCGTGGGCCGGGCCGCCCACATGATTCTGCCTTCGAAGTCGGTCCAGGCGGGGTAGCGCATGTCCCAGCGAATCGAGTGGGAGCCCGCCGCAGTGGCCACTGGCACGCTCCCGCCACCGCCGAGGGCGGAGGGGTCGTTCTCGTCCTCGTCCTCTTCCTCCTCCGAAGCGACGCCTTCGTAGGTTCGAATGACCGCCCCTCCGCTGTCCAGGATCTCGAACGTCACCCTCTGTGCGTCCTCGGCTAGGCGGTACTGGAACAGCGCTCCAGAATCCAGACCCCGAACCGGATCCGACGGCTGGAAGAGCCATGCCTCCGCCGCCGCGACTTCAGCGGTCGCCTGGCGAAGCGGGGCGATGTTCTCGAGGACCCAGAAGGACCGACCGTGGGTGGCGATCACCAAGTCGTTGTCCTCGACCACGAGATCCGACACCTGGACCACGGGCAGGTTGAGAGACAGCGGCTGCCACAGTCCGCCATCGTCGAAGGAGACGTAGACGGTGCGCTCCGAAGCCGCATAGAGAAGGCCGGGTCGGGTCGGATCCTCGCGTGTGGCGCGAACGAAGTCGTCGGTCGGCAAGCCGTCGACGATTCGGGCCCACGTCTGACCGTAGTCGTCGGTTTTCCAAACGTAGGGGCGACGATCGTCGTCCACCAAGTAACGAATCCCCGAAACGTAGGCCTTGCCGGGCGTGTTCGGGGACGCCTCGATGGTGTTGATGCGCACGAAATCGGGCGCGTCGGGCGGCGTGACGTCGATCCAATCGCCGCCGCCGTTGCGCGTGATGTGAACCAAGCCGTCGTCCGAGCCCGCCCAGACGACCTGCGCGTCGTGGTGGGAGGGTGCGATGGCGAACACCGTGGCGTAGGTCTCCACACCCGTCTGATCCTTCGTGATCGGGCCGCCCGAGGGACCCATCGTCGTCGCGTCGGCCCGGGTCAGGTCGGGACTGATCTGCTCCCAGCTCTGTCCTTCGGTCGTCGTCTTCCACACCTTCTGGGTTCCGGTGTAGAGCACGTCGGGATCGTGGTGCGAAAAGACGATCGGGAACGTCCACTGGACCCGTTCGACGAGATCTTCCGAAGATTGCCCCATGGGATTCTCGGGCCAGACGTTGACGGCCCGCGTCGCGCCCGTGCTCATGTCGAATCGCGAGAGACTGCCCCCGTAGCAACCGGCGTAGAAGACGTTCAGGTCGGTCGGGTCGGGAGCCACGTAACCGCTTTCGCAGCCGCCCACCGCGTAGTACCACGACCGTGAGCCGGGGCCGCGGGCGACCATGTGGTTCCAGCCCCGCACGGGGACGCAGGCGGTGGAGTTGTCCTGTTGACCGCCGCAAATGTGGTAGGGAGCGTGCTCGGTGGTGACCACCCGATAGAATTGCGCCGTGGAGTAGTCTTGATCGGTCCAGCTTTCGCCGCCGTTGAAGGTCACGTTGGCCCCTCCGTCGTTGGCGTTGACCATGCGGTCGGAATCGCTCGGCGCAATCCAAAGATCGTGATTGTCTCCGTGCGGCACTTGGATGCCGTCGGGGAAGGTCTCGCCGCCGTCCCTGGACCGATACAAGCCGGTGTTCAGGGCGTAGATCACGTCTTCGTCGTTGGGATCGGCGTACACGCGGGTGTAGTAGAACGCCCGCTGGCGCAGCTTGCGCTCGTCGTTCACGCGCTTCCACGTCGCCCCGGCGTCGTCGGAGCGCCAGACGCCTCCGTCGGGTTCGTGTTCGATCAGAGCCCACACGCGGTTGGAGTTCGCAGGCGACACGGCCACGCCGATTTTGCCCACCGATCCCTCGCTCAGGCCGATGTTGGACGTGATGTCGGCCCAGCTTTCGCCACCGTCCAGCGACTTGTACAAACCGCTGTCCTCGCCTCCCGACGACATCCCCCAGGAGCGCCGCCACGCCTCCCACACCGAGGCGTAGAGAACGTCGGGGTCGGCGACGTCGACGCTGATGTCCACGGCGCCCGCCCGGTCGCTGCGGTAGAGAACCTTGCGCCACGTCTCGCCTCCGTCGGTCGTCTTGAAGACGCCGCGCTCGGGGTTGTTCGCCGAGTGCTTGCCGAACGCCGCGACCCATGCGACGTCGCAGTCGCGGGGGTGGATTCGAATGCGCGCGATGTTCTGGGTCTCCTCGAGTCCGATGCGCTCCCAGGTCTTGCCTGCGTCCACGGATTTGTACGCGCCGTCGCCCTGTTGCACGTTGCCCCGAATCTGGGTCTCGCCCGTTCCTATGTAGACGATGTCGGGATCGGTCTCGCAGACCTGGACCGCTCCGATCGACGCGCTTCCGATCTGCCCGTCGGTCGTCGGGTTCCAGTTGAGTCCGCCGTCCGTCGTCTTCCACAATCCTCCGCCCGTCGTTCCCATGTAGTACTCGAACGGCCGAGCGTCGGAGCCTGCGGCGGCGATCGACCGGCCCCCCCGGGGCGGCCCCACGTTGCGCCACTCCAGCGAGCCCCAGAGCGCCTCCGGGTAGGGCTCCTGCGACCGCAGGGGGTCGGCGCGGAGCACCGCCGCAAGAGCGCTGGGCAACAGAGCGAGGAACACGATCGAGCGGTGACGAGCGCGCATTCGAAAAAGCGACTCCATCGGAAGAACGGACGATTGGGAACGTTGGGTCGTTGGAAGCCGCTGGGCACCGAACTCGGGGAAGAACTCCTCGTCGACCGACCTTCCCAACCATAGGGGGATCCTAGGGAGCGATCAAGACGACTGCGGCAACGTTCGGCGCTTTGCGGAGAGTTCCGGTCTCTCTTCCCGTCTTACCCGCCCGCCCGGACCGATTGGGCAACGGGGACGCGGACGATGTCCGCGCACCGCGCTTGGTCCGTTTTTTAGCGCAACCAGTCCTCCAAGGCCGTCGCCAAGTCGGTCTCGGCGTCGCGGTACTTCACGATCACCGGCGCGTAGAGGGACAGCCCTCGCGAACGCCCCCACGCTTTGGCGACCTCCCGCCCCCCGGGGACGACCACGGCATCCTCGGGAATCTCCAGCGGCCCGGACGGATTCGCGCGATGCACCTCCTCGCGCACCAAGTCGAAGACCGGCGTTCCGCGCGTGAGGACGACTCCCGGGGCCAGGACCGCTCCTCGGCGCACCACCGTCCCCTCGTAAACGCCCGCGTTGCCTCCCACCAGCACGTCGTCCTCGACGACCACCGGAGCCGCCCCCACGGGTTCCAGGACGCCCCCGATCTGGGCCGCCGCGCTCAGGTGCACGTGTGCCCCGATCTGGGCGCACGACCCCACCAAGGCATGGGAATCGATCATGCTGCCCGCTCCCACCCAGGCCCCGACGTTCACGTACATCGGGGGCATGCACACCACTCCGGGTCCCAGGTAGGCCCCCCGGCGCACGGCCGATCCGCCCGGCACCACCCGCACGCCCTCCTCGGCCGCGAATCGGCGTACGGGCAGATTGTGCTTGTCCAGGAAGGCGGTCGGCGCGTCGGAGTCGACCGGACCTCCGCCGGGGGCGGCCGCCGGGGCGATGCGGCCGCAACGGAACGCCACCAGGATCCCCCGCTTCACCCATGGCACCGCCGTCCACGAGCCGTCGTCTCCTCGCACCGCGGAACGGAGCGTCCCCGCCTCCAGGCGGGCCAGCAACTCCGCCACCACCTCTTCTGCGGCTTCCGGAAGAGCTTCTCCGGCGGGCCGACCGTGGAGCGCGTCGACGCGCGCTCGCAGCGTCGCTCCGAGCGCCGAGGCCCCGTCTTCCGGTCTCACGCGTCCTCCGCCGCTCGCAAGGCCGCCGACACGATCGCGTGGTTGGCTTCGGCAAGCGCGGCCAGCGGCAACCGCACCCGGGGATGGATGCGCCCCAGCAGCGCCAGCGCCGCTTTGACCGGCACCGGGTTCGACTCCACGAACGCGGCCTCCATCCAGTCGAAGAGGCGGTGGTGCAGGGAACGGGCGCGCGTCAGGTCGCCGCGCGCCATCGCCCTCACCAGCTCCGTCATGGCGCGCGGAGTGGCGTTGCTGATCACGGAGATCGCCCCGTCCGCGCCCAGCGCCATGAACGGCACCGTTAGTGCGTCGTCGCCGGACAGCAGCGCGAACCCGGCGGGTCGACGACGGGCGATCTCCGCGACCTGAGCGCAGCTGCCCGCGGCTTCCTTGGTTCCCACGATGTTGGGGTGTTCGGCCAGCGTCAGGGTGGTGGCGGCGGCGATGTTGCCGCCCGTTCGCCCGGGGACGTTGTAGAGCACCACCGGGCACGGCGCCGCGTCCGCGACTGCCGTGAAGTGCTCGATCAGCCCCCGTTGCTGCGGGCGGTTGTACGGCGGCGAGACGTGCATCAGATGGGTGACGCCGGTCGATGCGATGCGCGACGAAAGCTCGATCGCCTGGGCCGTGGAGCTCGATCCCGCTCCTCCCACCACGGGCACCCGCCCCGCCGCCTGCTCGACCGTGATCGCCACCACCCGCGCATGTTCCTCGGTCGAAAGGGTCGCCGCCTCTCCGGTGGACCCCGCCGACACCAGGAAGTCGACGCCCTGTTCGATCTGCCAATCCACCAGCGAGCGCAACGCCGTCTCGTCCACCTCCCCCGATTCCCGGAACGGCGTCACCAGCGCGGTTCCGCATCCGCCGAGCGTTTCGCGTCTCACCCCGACTCTCCCGTCATGAGATCTCGCATGGTGTAGACGCCCCGCCGACCGACCAGCCACGCCGCCGCCTCGAGCGCGCCTTCCGCGAACACGCTGCGGTCGCGGACGACGTGGCGCAGGACCAGTCGTTCGCGGGGGCCGTCGATCAGTATCTCGTGCGTGCCCGGGACGCTCCCCGTCCGGATCGACGTCGTGGGCGAGCGCCGCCCCAGTCCCTCTCCCAGCGCCGCCTCGATGGCGACGGCCGTGCCGGACGGGGCGTCCAGTTTGCCGACGTGATGGGTCTCCACCACATGCGCGTCGAATCCGGGAGCGGCGGCGAAGAGTTCTCCCGCCCGGCGCGCCAGCAGTTGCAGGGCGACCGCGCCGAAGGAGAAATTGGGAGCCCACAGAAGCGCGCCGCCATGCCGCTTCACCCGGTCGGCGACCGACGCCAGCCGATCGGACCACCCCGTCGTGCCGGAGACGACCGGACACCCCGCCTCCAAGCAAAGACGAATGTTCGACACGACCGATGCGGCCGCGGTGAATTCGAGCGCGACGTCGGCTTCGGCGATCCTGTTCCGGGCTTCCTGTCGGCGCGACTCGAAATCCCGACGTCCCATTCGGGCGAGCACGTCGAAGCGCCGCGTCGCTCGGGCGCGCGCGTCGATCGATCGGCCCATTCGCCCGTCTCCGAGGATGGCGATGCGGAGGACCTGGCCGGTCACGGCGCCGCGACCGGACGCGGCCTCCGCCCCGTGCGATCTGGCGCCGCACCCATCGTTCCGCGTCTCCTTCGATCGTTTGCGCGTCGGCATTCTTTCGGGACGGCGCAAGCCGTCCGAGGGGTACGGAAGCCTACCCGTGAGGAGGCGGTCGGTGCCCGCTTCCGCCCACTGGACATCTTCTTCGGTACCGGGGTATCCTAGCGAGCCCGATGCACCGTCGACAGCCTCGAATCGAAGAACGAAAGAGATGAGCCCGAAGACCGACGACCATGCGGGCCCGGCTCCCGGAGCCGGGCCCGAGGACCTGGGGGAGGATGCGGAGGGGACTTCTCCGCAGGACGACGCGCGCGCCCGTTCTTCGAACTCGGAGGCCTCCGGAGGCGACGGTTCCGCGACGGACGAGACGGAGGCCCGAGCGGACGGCGCCGCGCCGTCGGAGGGGAACGATCCCGGGACGGGCGCCGCCGAAGCGTCCGGAAAATCGAGGGAGAACCTCGAACGCGAAGTCGCCGACTTGAACGACCGCCACCTGCGTCTCGCGGCGGAATTCGAGAACTACCGCAAGCGAGTGCGCACCGAAAAGCGGGAAACCTGGGTGCGCGCTCAGGCGGATCTGGTGCGCCGCCTCGTGGAATCGGTCGACGACCTGCAACGGGTCGCCCTGCTGGATCCGGACACTTCGTCCGTGCAGGACATCGTGCAAGGCGTCGACTTGGTGGAGCGCAACATGCTGCGCACGCTCGAGGAAGCCGGCTTGGAGGTGCTCGATCCGGCCGGCGAGGATTTCGATCCTCAGGTCATGGAGGCGGTCATGACGGCCCCCGCCTCGTCCGAAGAGGAGGACGACACCGTAGGCCAGGTTCTGCAGCGCGGATACGTGCTGCAGGGCCGCTTGGTGCGGCCCGCGCGCGTCAGCGTGCGCAAACGCGGCTGAACGCGGGCTCGGGCCGCGAAGGGAACCCGTACATGTCCCCGGCGACGAAAGACTACTACAAAACCTTGGGAGTCCCGGAGAAGGCGACGCCCGAAGAGATCAAGAAAGCGTACCGACGACTTGCGAAGCGGTACCACCCCGACGCCAATCTGGGCGACGCGGCGGCGGCCGATCGGTTCAAGGAGGTGGGCGAGGCCTATTCGGTGCTCTCCGATCCCGCCAAGCGCAAACAGTACGACCGGATGCGGCGCTTGGGCGCCTTCGGCCTGGGCGGCGACCGGCGTGGGCCGATGCGGTCCGGCTCCGGGCCCGAGACCGGCCAGGGGTTTTCGTTCGACGACTTGGGCGGCTTGGGCGACATCTTCGGCTCCATATTCGACCGCGGGGGCCGCCGGTCTTCTCGGACCCCCTCCTCGGGTCCGCGCAAGGGCAACGACATCGAGTACGTCGTGGACATCGACTTCGAGGTTGCGGTCGCGGGCGGGCGGGTCGCCATCACGGTTCCCATGACCGAGGAATGCGCGACCTGCGGGGGAAACGGCGCGCGCCCGGGAACCGTGACCGCCCGGTGCCAGGAGTGCTCGGGCGTGGGCACCGTTTCCTTCGGTCAGGGAGGATTCGCGGTGAAGCGGCCCTGTCCGGCCTGTCTGGGACGGGGCAGGGTCCCCACCGACCCGTGCCGGGCGTGCGGGGGGACGGGATCGGTGCGCCAGAGCCGAAAGATCGAAGTGACCGTGCCGCGAGGCGTGGACACGGGCTCCAAGGTGCGGCTGAGCGGACAGGGGGAGCGCGGCGCCCGAGGAGCAGCTCGAGGCGACCTCATCATCACCTTCAAGGTGAAGCCGCATCGGTTTTTCCGGCGGGAAGGGCGCGACATCCACGTCACGGTTCCTCTCAACATCGCCCAGGCCACCATGGGTACGCGCCTCCGGGTCAAGACCGTGCACGGCAAGAAGGTCGTGCTCAGGATTCCGGCGGGGACGCAGTCGGGGGCGCGGTTTCGCATACGCGGCCACGGCATACGGAAGGGCGCGCGCACCGGCGATCAGATCGTCGAAACCCGGGTTCGGGTCCCGGAGGCGCTCTCGGAGAAAGCCCAGAAAGCCATTCGGGAATTTGCGGAAGCCGCCGATCTCAGTTACTAATCATACTAACCCTCTTCAATAACACAGCAACGCCCGCTACTGTTGCGAGACGCAACGCGAATCTCAACGTTTCCAAGGACTTGCCATGGATGTTCCTATTGAAAGCATGTGGATAGCTCTCGACAAGAAAGGTTGCGTGATCGCAATTGCGAGAGATCGGACAGTGGTCTTCGGGGCTATGCGGCAAACTGGAGGCGGGCGCGTAAAGCCGGTTGTGAACGTAGACGAATTCATTAGCGATCAGTGTCGTATGAAGAAATACGTAACGAGCTCGGGATCTCGCAACATAAAGCGGACGGCAGAAAAGAAACATAGATGCTGGCATTGCGGAGACACTATATTCAGTGGTGACGATTATCGTCAACTCGATGAGGGAAGCAACGTGCTTCGCATATGCTTGGGTTGCTACGATATCTTAAGATCAAGCATGAACGAATAGTGAGAATACGAAACCGCAATATTCATGTGGGCGTCCGCGTATTGTCCCGTCGACGGTTCGGTTGTCGAAGAAAGACCACAATGAAAGCGATAAAGCACGATCCAAATGGATGACCACACGTCGGTTGTTGGTGTCCATCACGTTGGCGGACGAAACACCGATGGGAGGGGTGCGGTGCGTGGCAATGAATGAGCGGATCGTTTCGCTGAAAGGACGCTCGGGCATTCAAGGGCGTCAAGAGCGAAGCGTTGCCACTGAAGAGTCCGCCCGGAGACCTGAGCTCGCCGCCGCGGCGTCGGCGATGCGTCCCCCTCCCAGAACCCGCCCGCCGCTACCGAAGAACACCGCCGACTGCCCGGGCGTGACCGCGAGCACGGGCTCTTCCAGTTCGAGCTCCACGGCGTCGCCGACGTGCCGGATCCGACCGGGCACCGCGGGCGCCCGGTAGCGCAGCTGAGCGCGCACTTCGGCTCCGTCCGCGGGCATGTCCCTCGCGAGCCAGTTGAGTTCGCTCACCCGCAACGCGCGGCACTCCAGCTCCTCTCTCGATCCCACCACCACCTCGCGCGTTTCCGGGCGGATCGCGATCACGTAGAGCCGCCGGTCGAACCCCCCGCCCAGGCCTCGGCGCTGCCCCACGGTGAAGGAAGCGTAGCCCGGGTGGCGGCCCACGACCCGCCCGCGGGCGTCCACCAGATTGCCGGGTCGGAGCGCGTCGTGGCGGTCGCCGAGCCGCCGCCGCATCAGGTCGCGGTAGTCGTTGGTGGGCACGAAGCAGATCTCCTGCGACTCGGGCTTGGCGGCGGTGGCCAAACGGAGCTCGCGGGCGCGGGCGCGCACTTCGGACTTGGCGAGTTCGCCCAGCGGGAATCTGATCTTCGGCAACAGCGCCCGGGGAAGGCCCCATAGGAAGTAGGACTGGTCCTTCGCCGGATCGCGTCCCCGGAACAGCGCGGCCTCCCCGTCCACGACCTCGGCCCGCGCGTAGTGTCCCGACGCCACGGCATCGCATCCCAGGAGCTCGCCTCGGCGCATCAGGTCCCGGAATTTGGTGTTGGAGTTGCACCGGACGCAGGGGTTGGGCGTGCGTCCGCGCGCGTATTCGGAGACGAAGTCGTCGATGACGTCGCGGGTGAACTCCTCCTCCACGTCGAAGACGTAGTGGGGGATCCCCAGGGCTTCGGCGACCCGGCGCGCGTCCGCAATGCCGTCCAGCCCGCAACAGCTGCGCGAGGGTCCCGAATCCTCCTGGTAGCAGAAGGTCTTCATGGTCGCGCCGATGAGTTCGTGACCCCGTTCGGCCAACAGCGCGGCCGCCACCGAGGAGTCCACGCCCCCGGACATGGCCATCAGGATTCGCTCGCCGGGCATCCTCAACTCCCTCGAGCGCGGGCGAGCTCGCGGGCGCGGGTCACGATCCCGACGGTTCTGCGCGCGGCTTCGCTCACCTCCTCCGAGGTCGTGGTGCGCCCCAGGCTGAAGCGCACCGAGGCCAGCTTTTCGGCCTCCTCCTCGTAGAGGGCGCGCAGCACCGGACTGGCGGCGGTGCTGCCGGACGCGCACGCCGAGCCGCCGGACACCGCCACGCCGGCCAGGTCGAAGGCGATCACCAGGGTGGCTCCGGCGAGCCCGGGGAATCCGAGGTTGAGCAGGTGCGGGGCCCGTTCGCCCTCGCCGCCGAACACGCGCGTTCCGGGAAGCGCGTCGACGACGATCGACTGCAGGCGGTCGCGCTCTTCCCGCAGCCGCTCCGCCTCGGCGGCTTGTTCCTTCACCGCCAAGCCGAGCGCCCTCGCCAGCCCGACCGCCCCCGCGACGTCCTCCGTCCCCGGCCGCAGGCGACGCTCCTGCCCCCCGCCGAAAAGCAGGGGGGCGAGTTCCACCCCCCTGCGGCGGTAGAGCAACCCCACGCCTCGAGGTCCCCCGATCTTGTGGGCGCTCATGGAGGCCAAGTCGAGTCCGGCCTCGCCGAAGTCCACCGGGACCTTGCCCACCGCCTGCACCGCGTCGGAGTGCACGACCACCCCCGCCGCGCGCGCCCGGGCTGCCACGCGCGCCACCGGAAGCACCGTGCCCACCTCGTTGTTCACCCACATCGCCGAGAGCACGCAGGCGCCCTTCGTCAGGGCGTCCGCGAGCGCCTCCTCGTCGAGTTCGCCGGTCGGATCGACCGCGATGCACACGCTCTCCCCGCCGCGCGCGTCCACCTGTTCGCAGGCCTCCCGCACCGCCGAATGCTCGATCGCGGTCGCGATCACGCGCGGCCGCGCTCCGGTGGCCGCCGCCGTCGCCGCCCGCCCCAGCACCGCCATGTTGTCGGCCTCGGTGCCGCCCCGCACGAAGGCGATCTCCGCCGGCTCCGCGCCCAGCGCGCGCGCGCACTCCGCGCGCGCGCCTTCCAGGGCCGCGCGCGCCTGCCGCCCCCACCGATGTGCGCTGGACGGATTGCCGAAGGCGCCGCCGGTGAGGCAGGGCTCCATCGCCTCCAGCGCCTCGGGCCGCAGAGGCGTCGTGGCGGCGTGATCGAAGTAGAGGTCGGGACGGTCCATCGGGAAGCGGCGTCGGCTACGCGTGGCGGGACGGGTTCAGATGTCTAACTTTAGTCGGCCCGGGGTTTCGATAGAAGGTGCGCGCGCGACACAGGATCGCCGATGAGCCAGGAACGACCTCCCGCGGACCCGCCGGCGCGGTTCCGCTCGACCGTGCACGGAACCGTCTTCGCGGGCCGCGACCGGCATCTCGACGCCCTCAGCCCCGGCGACGCGCTGGTGCTCCTCGCGGATCCGCCGGGGAGCGGCCGACCTGTGGTGTGGGTGCATCTGCCCGCCGGCGACCCGGTGGGACATCTGCCCCCCGAAATCTGCGGATGGCTGGGGCCTTGGCTGCGGGCGGGCGGACGAGCGCGGACGACCGCTCTTCGGGTGGGCGACGCCCGCGTGCCCAGCTGGCGTCGTCTGGTGGTGGACGTCCGCTGTCTGAACGGCGACGGACGGGCAACGTCCGCAGCGCCGCCGAAGGTCTGAGCGGCCGACCCGCGGGCCCGTCCGCCTACTCGAAGCGCAACGCCCGGACCGGCGTCATCTTCGCGCCCCGCAACGCCGGGAAGAGCCCGAAGAGCATCCCCGTGACGATCGCGGAGCCGAGCGCGGCCAGAATCGACCAGAGGGGGATGGACGCGGGGATCGGGGTTCTCGCCTCGATGACGCTCGCCACCACCGCCCCCAACCCCAGCCCGATCGCGCCCCCGAGGAAGGTGAGCACGCCCGCTTCCACCAGAAACTGCCACAGGATCTCCCTGCGGGTCGCGCCGACCGCCTTGCGGATCCCGATCTCGCGGGTTCGTTCGGTCACCGAGATCATCATGATCCCGATCACGCCGATTCCTCCCACCAGCAGCGCCACCGACGAAAGGGCGATCATCACCAGAAAGAACATGGCGGTGAGCCGGTCGAAGGTCTCGATCAGCTGACTGGATTCGACCAACGCGAAGTTGTTGTCCTCCGCGGGGCCCAGCTCCCGCATGGAGCGCAGAACCGTCGTCACCTGGTCCTTGGACTCGTCGCGGCTGAACGCCGGGTTGGGGACGATCACGAGCGTGAGGAAGTTCTGGAACGGGTTGCGCGCCTTGAGCCGTTTTTCCGCGCTGGTCCAGGGAAAGATGGCGAAGTGGTCGATCACCTCGGAGAACACGTTGCCCTCGGTGTCGAACACGCCGACGACGCGGAAGAGCGGGTTGACGCCCCGCCGGCCCGCGGACACGCGGACGCTTCGCCCGATGGGGTCGCGCTGGCCGAACAGTTCCTCCGCCAGCGGACGCGACAGAACCACGACGGCCCGAGCCTGTTGCACCTCGCTGGGCACGAAATTCCGCCCCGCCGCGAAATCGCCCGCGGTGTAGCTCGGCCATGGAGCCGAGCTGCCGTTCGATTGGATGCCGGACACGCGGCGTCCCTCGAACGACATGGAGGCGTTGAAATCGAAGTCGACGGTCGCGTCGGCCACGGCCGGCAGGCGCTCGATGCGTCGGATTTCCTCGTGCGTCAGGTCGGGACGGTCCCACCAAGGCGGCCGTCCGCTTCCGTCTCCCCCCAGGCGGATCTCGCTGAAGTCGAAGGGCATGACGAAGAAATTCTCCGGCCCGGCGGCTTCAAAAGACTCGAAGATGCTGCTGCGAATGCCCGTGATCATGGCTGCCATGGTGACCACCACCGATACGCCGATGGCGACGCCGAGGACCGTCAGGCCCGCGCGGATCTTGCTCGCGCGGAGCGCGGACACGGCGATGCGGATCCCCTCGCCCAGGGTGCTCATTCGGGCGCGCATCACTCGTGCCTCAGAGCGTCGATGGGATCGAGCTTCGACGCCTGAGACGCCGGATAGACGCCGGCGACGATCCCGACGGTCACGCCCAGAACGACGCCCAGCGCGATCCAGTGGGGCGCCACCGCAGCCGGAAGGGGCGAGACCGCGCGCACGATCATGGCGAGCGCGATCCCGACGCCGATCCCGGCGAGGGCGCCCACCGACGACAGCGTGGCGGTTTCGATCAGAACTTGGGCCAGGATGTCTCTGCGCCGGGCGCCGATCGCCTTGCGCACTCCGATCTCGCGCGTGCGCTCCATGACCGACACCAGCATGATGTTCATGATGACGATGCCTCCCACCACCAGGGAGATCGCCACCAAGCCGGGGAAGGCGACGAAGAGCACGCGGGAGATGTTGTCCCAGAAGGCGAGGCTCTCCTCCGCCGTCTCCAGGTTGAAATCGTTGGGCTGGGTGGGGCGCAGGCCGTGTCGCGCGCGCATGATTCCCTCGATTTCGGTCTGCGCTTCCAGCAAGAGCTCCGGGCTCTCCGTCTTGACGACGACGCCCTCCACGACGTTCCGCCGGCGCGAGATCCGCCGGATCGGCGAGAGCGCCGGCGCGACGACCGCGTTGTCGCGCGAGAACCCGAGCATGGAGCCCAGCTCTTCGACGACGCCGACGACGCGGTAGGGGGTGTTCATGATGCGGACGGTGGCGCCCAGCGGGTCCTGATCGGGGAAGAGCAGCTCCGCCGTGCCGTGGCCCAGGACGGCGACCCGAGCCCCGCGGTCCGCCTCCTGCTGGGAGAAGGGACGACCGTGCTCGACGGGCAAGCCGCGGATGGCGAAGAGCTCCGGGGAAGCCGCGTAGAGCAACGCGTTCTCGATCTTGCGTCCGTCCGGCCCCTCCACCTCGCCGAAAGCGTCGGTTTCCACGCTGATCAGGGCCGGCGTCCGCAGGCGGGCGCGGATGGCGTCGGCGTCGGAGAATTCGATCCGGGGCCGGCGGGAGGCTGCGCGGAACGACGCCGGGTCGCCCTCGACGATGGTGGGCCGGCTACGCTCGAGGGTGACGGTGTTGACCCCGAAGACCATCGACGAGAGGTCGTCGCGGATGTAGCGGTCGATGCCCTCGACGACGCTCACCACCACGATCAGGAACATGATGCCGACGATCACGCCCAGGAGGCTGAAGAAGCTCTTCAGCTTCTCGCTGCGGATGTAGCCCAACGCCAGTCGGACGCTCTCCCACAGATGCATGGCCGCTAGCTCCGCGCGCGGTTCACGAAGCGGGCTCTTCCGCTTCCGCCGAGGCGCTGTCGGTGCGTACCTCCTCGCCGTCGTCGAGTTGGCGGATGCGCTGGTAGGGCCCGCTCACCACCGTGTCCCCCTCCGACAATCCGGAGAGCACTTCGAAGTACTCCTGTCCCGCGATCCCCACGGTCACCGGAACGAAATGCGCCTCGCCCTCGCGCACGACGAAGACGCCCTCCTCCTCTTCTTCCTCCTCCTCGGCGTCCGCGCCCGCCGCCGCCGATCCGCCTCCGTTCTCCCCGTCGCCGGAGCCGTTCGCGCCTCCGCCCTCGCGTTGCGCGCGGTCGCGCACCGTCAGGGCGATGATCGGGATGGCGAGCGCCCGGTTTCGGGTTTCGGTGACGATGTCGGCCGTCGTGGAAAGATCCGGCCTGATCTCGGCGGGCGGGTCGTCCAGCGTGATCACGACCTCGAAGTCGATGGTGGGAGTCTGACCCGTGCCCGCGGCGCTCGCGGGCGGCCGGATGGCCGAGTTCCCGATCTCGGTCACGATTCCCGCGAACGTCGTTTCCGGAAAGGCGTCCAGTTCCAGGCTGGCGCTGTCGCCGATGCCGATCTCCGGCACGTCGGTTTCGTCCACCTGCATGACCGCTTCGATCACCGACAGATCGCTGACGGTGAGCAACAGGCTTCCCGGATTGTTCATCGTGCCCACGATGGCGGTCTCGCCGAGCTCGATGTTCAGCCGGGTCACCTTCCCGGAAATCGGGGCCCGGATCGTCGTCTTGGACAGGAAGTCCTCGGCCTCGGCGAGCGTCGCGCGCGCTTGGTCCACGCCGTGCTCGGCGGCGGTGAAGAGCGCCTGCGCGACCTCGGCCTGCGTCCCCGCGTCGTCGACCTGCTGGCGGCTCACCAGCGTCGAATCGCGCGTCCACAGCCCCAGCATGCGGTCGTGCTCGCGGGTGGCCTGGATCAGGCTGGCGTTTTGCTGGGCCGCCTGCGCCTCCCGCTGGGAGAGCGCGGCCCGCGACTGCGCCACGGTGGCCTGGAACTGCGTCTGGTCGATGCGCAGGAGAACTTGGCCCTCCTCGACGTCGTCGCCCTCGTCGACGTTGAGTTCGACGATCCGGCCCGACACGTCCGAGCTGATGTCGACGGTTCGACGCGCGCGGATGTTGCCGCTCGCGGTGACGATCTCCTCCAGGTCGCGGCGGCCGACTTCCTCGACGCGCACCTGGGTTCCGGTGTTGCGCGACTGGGACGTGGCCAGCGCTCCGGCGACCGCGAGGATCGCCACCACGCCCACGCCGATCGCGATCTTTGCTTTTGAGCTCATTTGGACGGTGTTCCCGAAGTGTTGACGGTCCGGGGCCCCGGCGAGTCGGTCCGTGCCGTCTCGCCGAGCGTCCCGATGCGGCAGTCGAAGGTCAGGGCCGCAGTCTCGCGCCCACCAGCGCCTCTAGATTGGCGAGCAGATCGTGGTACGAATATATGGAGGCGACGCGTTCGCGGTCCGCCTGGGCCTTGACCGTCTCCGCCTCGACCAAGTCCAGAAAGCTCGCCGACCCCACCCGGTACTGTTCGGTCGCGAGGCGCAGTTGTTCCGCCGCCACCGCCTGGTTGCGCTCCTCGATGCGCTCGGTCTCGTACGCGGTCCGCACGGCCGCCAAGCTGGAGGCGATCTGGGCGCGCAGATCCAGCTCCGCGCCTCGGAGGCGATGGCGCGCGTCCTCGCGCGCCGCACGCGCGCTCTCGACCTGCAGTTGCCGGTTGAAACCCTGGAACACGGGGACGCTGACCGTGAGGGAAACCCGGGCCGGCTGGCGCGTGAAGTCGAACGGAAAGGCGCTGTTTCGCGCGACGATGGATCGTTCCTGGTCGGGGGTGAAGACGTACCCGCTGCAGTCCTGCAACGGAAGGGGGTCGGAGAGACGTCCGAACACTTGGTTCAACAGTTGACACTGCTGGCGCTGGCTCTCCACCCCGGATTTCGCCTGGCGGACCAGCGACGTCACGCTGGACGCCTCGCGCGTGAACCCGCTCAACCCGGCGCTGACGGACAGGGAGGGGTAGTAGGAGGACATGGCCATCCTCACGTCGCTTGCGGCCACGTTCTCGTTCGCCCGCTCGGCGATGAGTCCGGGGTTGCGTTCGAGCGCCTCGGCGAGCAACTCCTCCTCGGACCAAGTCGGCTCGCGAACCTCGAACTCGCTCACGACCGTGAAATCCTGCGGCACCTCCGCGCCCATGCCGACCAGCAGCGCGATCCGCGCGTTGTCCACCGCGAACTCGGATTGCAGCAGGGTGACCTCGGCGCGTCCCACCGAGACCTCGGCTTGGCGCACGTCCCGCGGCGTCGCGGTCCCCACTTCGAGCTGTCCCTCGGCGAGGCGCAGGTTGAAGCGGGCGCGCTCGAGCTCCTGCTGGGCGAGCAGGTGGCCCTCCTGCCGACGCAGGACGTCCAGGTAGAAGACCGTCACGTCGCGGACCAAGTTGGCCTCGGCTTGGTCGATCAGCGCGGCGGTGGCGGAACGGGCCGCCTTTTCGCGTCCCGGGCGAAACAGCGACTCGGCGGCGACGGTGTAGCTGATCCCCGCGTTGTAGCTGGAGAAGTAGTAGGAGGGCTCGTCGCCGAATCCCAGCTGACTGGTCGTCAGGCTCCCGAGCTGTTGTTCGCCCCGTCCCTGCCACGAGACGCTGGAGCTCAGGCTGGCGGACGGCAACAGGTTCCCGTAGGCGGAACGGACCGACCAGTCGGCGACGCGGGAATCGTTGCGCGTCGCTTGAAGAGCGGGGTTGCCGAGCCGGGCGATGCGGATCGCTTCGTCGAGCGTCAGACGGGGGGGCACTTCCTGGGCATGGAGCCAGGGCGACGCCCCCGCGCACAGCAGGAGCGCCAGGGCGCGCGTGGCGATGGAGGGCGTTCTGAACACGAGTGGATCTCCCTGCGGTGTGTCGAGTGGTCGCTCGGGCCTTCGGACGGCCGCGAAACGTACGAGCCCCCGTTCGGAAGGGTTTCATCGGACCGGCGTGCTCCGGGACGGCCGTCGGCGCCTCGGGACGCGGGCGCCTCAGGGGACGGGGCGGGCGAGGCGAGTGGCCGAGTATCCCGTGGAGGCGTCGAAGACGCTCAGCACCCTGCCCTCCTCGTCGTGCCACGCCTCCCAGAGCGTGTCTCCGGCGCGAATCCGGTAGTGCCGCGCCGGAATCGTCTCCCCGTCGATCCGCACCTCTCCGGGTTCGGACGAAGTCACCTCGGCCTCCGCCTGCACGCCGTCCCGAGGGACGATGACGGGCACCCGCCCGGAACCCGGACCGATCGGAGGCGCGAGAAAGTGGAAGTGGTGCGCGACGCCCCGTTCGAGAATCCTGGTGCCCGGCGGAGCCCGGTACTCCCGCACCCGTTCTCCGTCGGCGGAGGCGACGCGCGACTCGAGGCGGGTGCCCCGGAGTTCGAAGCCGATTTGCTGCGCGTCCTCGCCTCCGACCTTGTTTTGATAGGCGAACAGCGTCCACCCGGCTCCGGTCAGTTCCATGAGGACGTCCATCGTGGCCGCGCCGTCGGTGCGCGAGGGGCGAACCTTTCCGGCCGCGATGACGCGGGTTTCGCTGCCGGTTCCCACCCGGCGGATCGAAAAAGTCTCGGTTCCGACGACCCGCCCGTCGACGGAAACCTCGAACCGGCCTCGGTCTAGGACGGCGATCTGGGCGTCGGCGCGGCTCCAGGGGACGGACCCGAGAAGGGTGAAGAGAAGTACAGAAAGCGGGATGCGTCGCACGGGCGAAGCCTCGGCCTCGGGTGATCCGGACTCGGCGGACGGTCGGGACGACATGCGACGTACACCCGTGGGGGAGGACGGATCCTGCGGCCCGCGCGCGTCGGAGGCCGCAGGGGAACGTGGAGGATCGCTGGCGCGAAGCGCGCCCGCGCCTCGACCGTCCCCGCACCCGAGAGGTCGGGCCGGAAATCAGGAGAGGCCGCAAGAGGATGCGAATCCGCGCAGGTGACTCCAGGCCGTGAAGGCGCTCCTGCCGCCGCTCGGGAGCCTCTTGCGGGCGGAGGGGCCTTCGCGCCCGCCCGCCGCGCCGGCGCTGTTCTGGCTGACCGTTGCGGTGCTGGCGGTGTGGACGCGCTGGCCCGATCCCGGATGGTTGCTGGCGGGTGTGCCGGGCCTCGCGCTGGGCGCGCTCGGCATGTTCGCCCGCGGGGCTCGCCGCAATCGTTGGGCGCTCGCCGCCGCCGTCGCCCTTCTGGCGGGCATCGCGAGCGGATTCGTGGGCTCGGCGCGGCTCGGCTTGGTGGCGAGCGACTGGGATCGCTTCCGCAGCGGACGCGAAGCCCGGCTGGCAACGGCGCTGGACCAGCGCTTCGAAGCCCTGATCGACCGCGGGACCGCGTCCGTCGCGCGCGTCGCCGCCCGGGAGTTCGACGCGGATTCGCCCGACTACTGGGCTTTTCTGGAGGAGGTGCGGCGCGAAGCCGACCTTCAGGCGGTCGCCGTGTTCGACGCGCGCGCGGATCTGTCGGCGTGGGCGGGCAACCACCAGGGGAGCGTGCCGCTCGCCGCGCGCTCCGGATGGGATCGGTACGTGTTCCTGCAGGGGCCGGTCTACAGCTACCTCTACTTCACGGAGCGGGTCGGGACGAACGGGGCGACCGCAGTGGCCGCCGCGCTGCTGCAGAGCCACATGCCTCCCGACGTTCCCGACGAGGAACCCACCTTCGCCACACGCTTTCGGGCCGATGCCGGAAGGGCGATCCGGATCGTGGACTCCGGGCAGGCGACGGGGTCCGCCGTACGCGACTTCTCCTGGCGGGGGCGCACGCTCTTTTCCCTCTCCTTGGAGGAGATGGCGCAGGGGGACGCCTTGACGTCGGTTCGGAGGACCTGGAGCCGGACGGTCGCCGGTCTCGCGGCGACCGCTTGGTTGCTGCTCCTGATCGGGCTGCGCGGCACGCCGCGCCACACGGTTCTGGCCGCCGCGACCCTGACCCTGCTGACCGCGGTGCTCCCGTTCGGCGATCTGCTCGGCCTTTCCGGCTTGTTTTCGCCGGCGGGCTTTCTCCTTCCCGGGACCGCCGGGGGCACGCTCGGTCGGGTGCTGGCGCTGGGTCTGGTGGGGACGTTCGTCGTCGGGCTTCTGCCGCGGAGCCCTCGGGGACGGGGAGCCCTGCCGCTTTGCGCGGCCCTCGCCGGCGTGGCCTTCGCCGCGCTCCTCCACTGGTTCTCGCTCGCGCCCACGACGTCGCAGCTGGGCGGAGAGATCGAGTACTGGCTGTTCTACCAGTGCGCGCTCACCGCCGCTCTGGTGGTCGTGGCCGGACTGGCGCTGCGGTGCGCCGGCCGACCCGCGTCGGCGCCCGCGCAGCCGACCCTGGTCGTGGCAGCCCTGCTTCTGGCGTTGACGCTCGGGCTGCTGGTCGGCGGCGTGTCCCTGCCCGCGCCCGCTTGGACGGGCGCGCTGTGGGCGTTTCCGGTGGGGTTGGCCGCCCTGGGCCTGCGCCCCGCCACCACTTGGCGCGGCTCGCTGGCCACGACCGCCGCCACCGTCGTGCTCGCCGCGAGCGCGGCCCTTCCGTTCGCTTGGGGCGGCCACGTCGCCGCGAAACTGGAGGTCGCCGAGGAACGACTCTCGACCCTCGGAAACCAGGTGGATCCCTACCTCCAGTTTCTTCTCGAGGGGTTGTCGGAGACGACCGATTCCCTCTACCGGAGCGGAGCTCGCGGAGCCGGGCTCCTCTACGACACTTGGCGCACGAGCGGCCTCGCCCAGGAGGGAATCGCCCTCTGGATCGACCGCTGGAGTCCGGGCGGGCTCTCCAGCGACGCGTTGCGCATCGGCGTCTCCGGGCCCCGCCCCTCGATCGTGGCCGACTACTTGGACGAGGCGGTTCGCGGAGCCACCGTCCTTCAGTTCCAGTCTCAGGATCTCCACTATCTCGGTTTGTTTGCGTTGCCGGACCGGTCGGTGATCACGGTTGCGGTCCCGCCCCGACGCGGGTTCAGCGCGGCGCTGTCCCCGTACCTGCCCTTCGGGGGCGACCAGGCGGACGGGGGCGTTCTCGCCCTCATGCCGTTCAACGAGGACGACCCGGTTCCGGTCGAGGAGGCCGTGCGCTGGCAGCGCACGGCCCAGGCTTGGCGCGGCGAACGGGCCATCCTGTTTCCCGAGGGCTGGTACCGCGCGCACTACACGGCGGAGCTTCCCGAGGTCGCGGTTCTGGTGGCGGGAGCCGTGCTCGTCGTGCTGGCGGACCTGCTGATCGTGATCGGTCTCTGGGGGTTCGGATGGTGGATCGGTCGAGGACGCCCGCGTCCGCCGATCCGGCTGACTCCCGGGGCCGCGCGCAGCTTCCGGATGCAGGTCACGTTCGCGCTGTTCGCGTTCTTCCTCGCTCCCGCGCTCGCGTTCGCCGCGCTCGCGTCCCGGGCTCTGGACCGGGCCGTGGTTCGAACCGCCGAGGCGCTGGCCGACCGCGCGGTGGTGGACGCGGTCGAGGGCTTCCCCGCGCTTCGAGCCCAGGCTCAGCTTTTGCCGACCAGCGCGGGCGCGGTCCTCCTTCTCTTCCAGGACGCGGAATTGATCCGGAGTTCCCGGCCGGCCTTCCTCGAGCTGGGAGTTCAGCACGCGTGGCTGCCCGCAGAGGTCCATCGGTCGTTCATGGACGGCGACGCGGTGCTCGTGCACGCGAACGTGCGCCGCTGGGGCGGGGACTACGTGCTGGCGTACCGTCGGCTTCAGACCGGTCAGGTGCTGGCCTCGGCGGCCCCCCTGTATGCGGGCGCGACGGCTTTCGAGCAGAACGACCTGATTCTGTTGCTGGCGTTCGCCATCGTCGTCGGGATCGCGCTCTCGCTGGGGCTGGCGTTGCTGGTGGGGCGTCGCCTGGCGCAACCGATCGGCACCCTTCGGCTGGCGTCGGAGCGGGTGGGGAGGGGGAACCTCGAGGTGCGGTTGCCGGAGACGCGCACCGACGAGTTCGGGACCGTCTTCCCGGCGTTCAACCGCATGGTGCAGCGGCTGCATCGGACGCACAGCGCCCTGGCGCGCACGACCCAACGCACGCAGGCGATCGTCGACGAGGCGGCGACCGGGGTGATCGCGCTGGACCAAGCGGGGATGGTCACCCTGGCGAATCCCCAGGCCCGGACGCTGCTGGGCGCTTCGGTGGGGCGGGGGAAGCCGTTGCCGGCGACCGGGGGACTGGCGCGCGATCTGTCCCGCTGGGTGCGGCGCTTCTACCGTGAAGGGCGGGAGGGGGCCGATCACGAGTTCGAATTGTCCGGCGTCGAGCTCGCTTCCGCCGCCGTCCCGGGCGAACGGCGCGTCCAGCGCAGAGTGCGGGTGCGGGCGCGCCGCATCACGCGCGAGGGCCCCTCGCGCGGGATCGTGCTCAGTCTGGAGGACGTGACCGACGAACTGCGCAGCGAGCGGATCGTGGCGTGGGGAGAAATGGCCCGGCAGGTGGCCCACGAGGTCAAGAACCCGCTCACTCCGATCCGGCTCAGCATCGAACACGTCCGCCGCGCCTGGCACGACCGCCGACGCGATTTCTCGGAGATCCTGGAGCGCAACGTGGAGTCGATCCTGCGCGAGATCGACCGGCTCGCCGAGATCGCCCGCAGCTTTTCCCGCTACGGCTCCCCCAGGAAGGCGAGCGAACTCCCGCTGGAGGGCGTGCGCCTGCGCACCGCCGTGGAGGAGGTCCTCGCGCTCTACCGGAGCGCCGGGGAGATCGTGGTCGAGGCCGACGTCCCGCCCGGCATCGGTCCGGTGCGTGCCCGGGAATCGGAATTCAAGGAGGTTCTGATCAACCTTCTCGAAAACGCCCGGGAGGCGGCCCGGCCCGGCGGCAACGTCCGCATCGAAGCCTCCGCGCAGGACGGGGAGGCGTACCTCCGGGTCAGCGACGACGGCCGCGGGATCGAACCGGAGCTGCTGGACCGCATCTTCGAGCCCAGGTTCTCCACCAGCTCGACGGGCACGGGTCTGGGTCTCGCGATCGTGCAGCGGCTGGTGCGGTCGTGGGGCGGACGGGTGTGGGCGGAGAGCACGCACGGGGTCGGAACCACGATGTCCATTCGCTTCGTCCCCTGGGAGTCCGCGCCGACGACGCCCCCCGACGCCCGAGGCACTGGACGGACGGTGCCCGACCCGCAAGATTGAATGCGGGTCGGCCCGGATGCGGCGGGCCGCCCGCTGCGGTCGGCGCACCCGCCCGACCCGCGGCGCGTCGCCCCCAATTGCCGAGATCCGCTTACGGACACACCCCACTCCTCCGAGCAGTCCCTGGGCGCCGGGACCTCGTTCGTTCAGCTCGACCCCGCCGAACTGCAGGCTTGGATGATCGCCATGGGCGAGAAGATCGTCGCCCGCTGGCGTTCCGAGGTCGCCAAGCGGCTCGAACAGCCGCCCGGCGCGCTGGTCGAGCTTCTGGGAGACTTCTATGGAACCTTCGTCCGCATCCTTCCCGAGGTCCTGGGGCCGTACCGCCGCCGGGTGCGCTTGCTCTGGCAGGAGACCTCGAACCTCTACGGCCAGCTGGCGGCCCAGCGGGGGCTGGCGGCCGGCGAAGTCATCGAGGAGTTCCAAGTTCTCCGGGTGGCGCTCATCCGGGCGCTCTACGCCGAACCGCTCATCCCCCCGGACATGGTGCCGGGGATGCGCGAGGTGTTGCGCCTGAACCGGCTCGTGGACCAGGGCGTCACGCACGCCTCCATCGGCTACACCGACAGCTTGGTCTCCGCGCTGGTCGCCGGCCCGGGGGTTCCCGAATCGGTGACCGGAGAGCTGCTCGCGCGGGTCGCGGCACGGCTGGGCGAAATCCGCCGGGAATTCCGCGACATCGTGGGAGACCGGGGCTGACGTCCGTGGAGTCCATCGGCCCCGAAGATTCGATCCCCCGGCCCGCGGCGGGCACGGGGGACATGCCGCCCGAGGAATTCGCGGTCCACGGCCGTCGCATCCTGGAGTGGATCTCCGACTACCTCGCCTCGCCCGGACGCCATCCCGTCATGGCCCGCGTGCGCCCCGGCGAAGTGCGCGCCTCCCTTCCTCCCTCGCCGCCCCGGGAGGGCGAACCCTTCGCGCGCATCCTGAGCGATTTCGAGGAACGGGTGGTGCCGGGCCTCACGCACTGGAATCATCCCGGGTTCATGGCGTACTTCGCCAACACGTCCTCCTCCCCGGCGATTCTCGCCGAGCTGTTGGCCGCGGCCGTCAACGCCAACGCGATGATCTGGAGGACGTCGCCCGCCGCCACCGAGGTGGAGGGCCTGACGACGGACTGGCTCCGGCAAATGCTCGGGCTCCCGGAAGGGTTCGCCGGATTCGTCAACGACACGGCGTCGCACAACTCGCTCTACGCCCTGGCCGCCGCGCGCGCGCGCGCCTTCCCGGAGGTCGGCGAAGAAGGGCTTCATGCCCTGCCGACGGGGCGGGTCTACGCCTCGGAGCACGTCCACTCCTCCATCGACAAGGCGGTCGTCACCTTGGGGCTGGGCCGCCGGGGCCTCCGTCGCTTGGCGGCCGACGACGGCTACCGGATGAAGCCGGACGCCCTCCGCGCCGCGCTAGAGGAGGACCGCGCCGCCGGGGTTCGTCCGGTCGCGGTGGTGGCCGTCGCCGGCACCACCTCCACGGCGAGCGTCGATCCCCTTCCCGAGATCGCCGACGTCTGCGCGGAGCACGGAGTCTGGTTGCACGTCGACGCGGCCTACGCGGGCGTGGCGGCGATCGTGCCCGAGCTGCGCCCGCTGTTGGCGGGGTGGGAGCGCGCCGACTCGCTCGTGCTCAACGCCCACAAATGGCTGTTCACCCCGATGGATTGCTCGATCCTCTACACCCGGCGCTCCGAAGCGCTCGCCGACGCGTTCTCGCTGACGCCGCCCTACCTGCGCACCGGCGACACGGACGAGGCGCGCGACCTGATGAACTACGGGGTGGCGCTGGGCCGCAGCTTCCGCGCTCTCAAGCTCTGGTTCGTGCTGCGCTACTTCGGCGGCCGGGGGCTCGCGGACCGGTTGCGCGAACATTGCCGTCTCGCGCGCGGGTTCGCCGAGCGGGTGCGGGCCTCGGACCGCTGGCGGCTGGTGTGCGCGCCGCTGCTGGGGCTGGTCGTTTTCCGCTATCGCGTCCCCGGCACGGACCGCGAGCGAGGCGACTTGGCCAACCAGCGCATCCTGGACGCGGTCAACGCCTCCGGGGAGGTGTTCCTGTCGCACACGGTGCTGGACGGACGCACCGTTCTGCGCCTGTCCGTGGGCAACCTGCGCACCCGGAGCGAGCACGTGGAGCTCGCGTGGCGCGGGTTGCAGCGGGAGGCGGCGCGGTTGGGCTACGGGTAGCGGTCGAGGTTCGAGCTTTCGGTCTTCAGGACGATGGCGGGGTCGCTCTGGTCCTTCGTTCGGGCCGATCCGTCCCCCGCAGGTGGAGAGGGATCGAGGCGGAGGCTGGTTTGAGCGACGACTTCCCGAAAGGGGTCATGCAACCTCCCCGGGGATGGCTTCCTTGCGATTTGCGGCGTCGAGCGCACAAGCTGTGAGCGTTCCTCGGGGGATGATCCTGCGAATCGATCCATCTCCCGCGCCGCTTCTACCAGTCTTGGAGAGCTTGGCAATGACTCATCCCGCTTTCAAGCTCGTCGGCTGGGGGACGGCCGCCTCTGGGGGCGCCTTCGTGGCGGACGCGTGTGCTGCGGGGTCTTAAGCCTGAGGAAGGTTGGGGTTGCAGCCTCGGCGGCGACGACCGCGATGACAAGTGCGAGGTGGAGCGTTGCGAGGTGTGAGATCCATGTCGTTCCGCCTGCCGGGCGTTGCGGTCCTGCTCCTCGCCGTCTCGGGTTGCGACGAAGACCCTGGATCGGTCGTGGACGCCGGGGGGGCGGTGGTGATCGACAACCCGGCGCCTCCCGAGGATTTTCTGCGTTTGTCCCGGGAGCCGCTTCTCGCGGTGGGCGGCCGCCAGGCGGCGGAGTCCGAGACGCTCCACGACGTCACGGGCGCGAAGCGCCTGGCCGACGGGGGCGTGGTCTTGGCCGTGACCGGGAACTACGAGCTTCGGCGCTACGATTCGGGCGGCCGCATGCTGTGGCGAGCCGGTCGGGAGGGAGAGGGTCCGGGGGAGTTCAGTTTCGTGTTTCGCCTGCTCGGAGGTTGCACCACGGTCGACGATGTGGTGGCGTACGACAGGTCGCTGAGGCGTGTGACGGTCCTTGACGGGCAGGGTGCGCTCGTGGCCACGCATGCCCTGGGAATCGGGGACTTGGGGGCGTACGCGATCAGTTGCGCGCCCAATGGACGGGTGGCGATGAGCGCCTGGGGGGAAAGGCGAGCCGCGGAGCTCGGCCCGACGCGCTGGGAGGTCGATCTCGGCTACGGCGACATCGGCTCGGATGCGGTGCACATGCTGCGCGAAGACGTTCCCGGCCAGGATCGGGTGCAGTACGAGGGAACGAACGGTCCGCGGGTGTGGGGCCGCAGGGCGGTGTTCGGCGCGACGGACCGGGGGATATGGCTGGGGACCGGGGACGAGTACGAGCTCGAGTTCGTCGACTGGGCGGGAAGGACGGAGAAGAGGGTGCGCTGGGCCGGGCCGGATCTCGAGGTGAGGGAGGACCACATCGTGAGGTATCGCGCGTCGCGTCGCGCGGCGGCGCTTAGGCGGAGCGACGATGCGAACGTCGGGCCCGAATTCGAGCGTCGGTGGCGGCGGACGCGGGCGAGTCTTCCCGAGCGGTTTCCCTCGTTGGATGGCATTCACGTGCTTCCGGACGGCAGTTTCTGGGTGGAGCGCTACGAGCCGCCCGGGGTGCCGGACGAGATGTGGTATTTCGACGTCGACGGAAGGTGGACGCGCACGCTGCGCGTGCCGCCGCGAGTCGCGGTGCTGGACGCGGGGGCGACCTGGGTGGTCATGCGCGGCATGGACGAGTACGACGTCCAGTCGGTGCGGGTCCACGCTTTGGAGCCGGACGGTTGAGCGATTCGGCGTACGCTGCGGCATCCGCTAGTGTAGTGTTCGGTTCATATAGTTGATTATGCGGAGGCGACGGCCAAGGCCTGCCGAGCCCGGTTCACCTTCTCGAGAATCTTGTCCGCCGACTTCGTCCAGACCAGGGGCCTCGGGTTCTCGTTGTAGGTCTCGATGTAGTCCCTCACACCTCACACCACACAATTTTTCGGGCGTTGGGCGAGAACAAAACACGAACGAACGGAGGATGATGGATCATGGACGCTTTGCTTGGTTCGCTCTTGGCGCTGGTCCTGTTGTTGGTGGTGGGGATGTTGTTGTTGGCGGGCGTGGTGTGGGTGGTCGTGGAGATCGGGGCGGGCTGGTCCATTTTTTTGGGCGGGTTGGTTGTCATCGGGCTGGGGCGCTGGTTCTGGCATTGGTTTGCCTACCAACCCCCTGGCGGTCCATTGATGTTGCCGGAGGACCCGGAGGACGACGAGGACGATGAGGGCGTGATCACGGTGCGCGTAGAGTGGATCGAGGACGAGAACGAGGAGGCATGATGAGCGATGAACGACGGTGGATCGAGGTGGGGAGGGGGCTGTTCGAGAGGGTGGGTTGGCGAGGTCGGCAGTGCTCGTTCAGGGGCACCCCGAGTTCGTCCCAGCCAACCCCGAAAGGAAACGTCGCAGAGCGACGGAGTACACCTTAACTTCGCCCCCAACCTGTCCAACGAAATTAGGACCACCTCACTTTACTTGGCCCGATGCCACGTTCAGCGCCGCGAAAAGCGACGTCGTGCCGTTGCGCTTGTAGTCGTGGGTCATCGTCCCCGCGCGGCCCCGCTTCAACGGTAGACCCGGCTGCGTCCGATCCAGCGCTTGGACCGAGCTCTTCTCGTTGAAGCTGAAGACGACCGCATTCTCGGGCGGGTTCAGGTACAGCCCCACGACGTCGCAGAGCTTCTTCTCGAAGAGCGGATCCTTGCTCACCTTGAGAAAGTCCGCACCAAGTGCGGCTTCAGCCCGCACGACCGCCACACCCGGTGCACGAAGCTGTGCGTCGTCCCCGCCGCCCGCGCCATCGACCGGCACGACCAGTGCGTCGCATCCGGAGGATCCGTCTGCGTCGTCAAGCGGATCACTTCACTCCTCAGCGCCGCCTGCGCCTTCGAGCATTTGCCCCCGTGGTTGCCCCCGCGGGGACGCTCTTTCGCGATCCCTTTCAGCCGTTCGTCCGCGAACCGGCGCCGCCAGCGGCCGACCTTGTCCGATCGATCCCCATCGCTTCCGCGATGGCCTTGTTCATCATCCCGTCCGCCGCCATGAGCACGATTCGCGATCTCTCCTGGAGCCGCACCGCCGCGCTCCGCGACCGCGTCCACTGTTCCAGGCGTTTTCGCTCCGCTTCCGACAGCTCGATCTTGACCGCTACCCGCATGATGCCTTCTCCTCGGTGAATGAATCTCTCGCGAAGAGAAGGTAACCAAACGGCGATACATAATCAACTATATGAACCGGACACTACACTAGTTGATTTTCCAATTTTGGTTGGCTTCTGTCGCTCGGTTGTCCGCGTCTTTTCGGTCCAGACACCGGGACACCGGTTGTTTGCGCCGGACTCGATGGAGTCGGCCCTTATTGGAGAGAGGTTCGTCGTGGCGAATCGAGCGGCTATTTGGCTGTCGCGTCCCCTTCGCCGAAGTTCGCATACCAGGACATGCGCCGCTCGCGTTTTGATAGTCCGTCCGATCCGGGCAGCGAAGATCGCAAGGCGTTCAGTCGGGTTTCCCGGTGACACGGTGGAGATGCGCGCTCGCGTTTTGTATGCAAACGGAGAACCTCAACAAGAGGCCTACGTATCCCCCCAAGCGCCTTCCCAATGTGCGTAGCGGTCCACTCGTACGTTGGCGAATGGAGCATGTGGTTGATGGGGTACCCCAAAACCGTCGTCCATCGCGTGATCGTTCAGGATCGACGAACCCAGTCCCAGAGGGGTGAGGAGAGGAAGCCGAACGGGACGGTTGTTCAGATCAGCACGAGACTCCGACGGACGCTCGCAACGATGCGGTACCCCGTGTCGACGAGAGATTCCCGATGTCCCGCTCTTTTGCAGAAACCGCGGCTTCGGAATTCCGCTGTCGTCGGCTCTGGTCGTTGCGGAATCAGCCCGTTGCTTCGGCTTCTCTTCCCAGGCGTCGACGATTTCCTCGCAGTGCGGTTGAATCCATGCGTCGCGAACCTCGTCTCGGCAACGTTCCTTCCGATTCCAAGGGACTTCCGCCGCGTGGGTGGCATCGACCGATTCGTAGGCCGATTTCTTCCCGCACACGTTCCACGCACGACTCAACGCCAGCACGGCCATCCGGTCGTCGTAGGAGACCAAGGGCGCGGTCCGCGTCTCCGTGCCGGGGTCGAAATCGGCGTACCGCTTGCGGGTGCGGGACTTGCCGAACCTCTTGAACTCGTGGTACGGCATCGGGATCGCGGGTCCGAACGGGCCGTGCCTCGATGCGATCCGAGAAGAGCCTTTCGCTGTCCGTGAGCGCCGAGCGCAGGCCATGGACGGATGTAGACGAGCTTCCGGAGTTCGAGACGGGTCGGCGGAACGCGGTTTTTTCCTGCGACCGGCCGATGAGGAAAGTCGCTGCCGCTCCGACCCTGTACGGGGATGTCTGCGCCGTGGACGTGCCGCTCCTGGCATGGGTGTACCCGGTCTCTCCCCTTGGCTGGAAGGGGCGAATAAACCGTGATTTCCAAGCCCTTGCCGAGGGAGGTTTCTTCCCCCGCCTCGCGAGTGGAGCTGGGAAACCGCCGCCGGCCCGGAGAGATCGGGAGAAGCGGTCGGACGCCCACCGGTTGGCGCCCGAGGATCGCTTCGGGCGGCGCCCCCCCCCAACCGAATCCGTCGGCCGACCGGCGCGGCCGCGATCCTGCGCGCGCCCGTTGCGGCCCTCTCGCGGGCTCGTTATCTAATGGAGGGTTTTCGGGGGAGGCACCCTCGAAACCGGCCCTCGAGCCCCGCGATAGGGGCATGTCCTGACATCCAGCGGAGAGGCGCATGAAGGTCTGCGTGTTGCGGGAAAGCCGTGCGGGAGAGCGTCGGGTGGCGCTGGTTCCCGCCGAAATCGCGGCGTTGGCGAAGATCGGAATCGAGGTCGCCGTGGAGACCGGCGCGGGAGAGAAGGCCTCCTTCCCCGACGACGCTTTCCGCGAGGCGGGGGCGACGGTGTGCGCCAGCGCCGCCGACGCGCTCGCGGGCAGCGACGCGGTGGTCGGGATCAATCCGCCGTCCATCGGGACGAACGGGCGCGCGGACGAGGTCGCTCTGCTCCCGGAAGGGATCGTGCTGATCTCGTTCATCTCGCCGCTGGCCAACCTGGATCTGGTGCGCCGCTTGGCCGACGCCCGCGTGACGGCGCTGGCGATGGACCAAGTGCCGCGCATCACGCGCGCCCAGAAGATGGACGCCCTCTCCTCTCAGGCCACGGTGGCCGGATATCGCGCCTCGTTGCTCGCGGCCACATATCTGGGCAAGTTCCTGCCCATGTTCATGACCGCGGCGGGGACCATCCCCCCGGGCAAGGTCCTGATCTTGGGCGCCGGCGTGGCCGGGCTCCAGGCGATCGCGACCGCCCGCCGCCTGGGCGCGGTGGTCGAGGCCTTCGACGTCCGGCCCGCGGTCAAGGAGCAGGTCCAGAGCCTAGGCGCCAAGTTCCTGGAGGCGGAGCTGGACGAGGGCGCGGAGGACGAGGGCGGCTACGCGCGCGCGCTTTCGGAGGAAGAGCACCGGCAGGAGCTCGAGCTCATCGGCGGGCGGTTGCCCGACATGGACGCGGTCGTCACCACCGCCAACATCCCCGGCGCGCGGGCCCCGGTGCTGATCACCGCGGACATGGTGGCGACCATGCGCCCCGGGTCCGTCGTCGTCGATTTGGCGGGCGAGTCGGGCGGCAACTGCGAGCTGAGCGAGCACGGGAAGGTGGTGGTCCGCAACGGGGTGACGATCGCCGCCCCGGAGAACCTTCCCAGCGAGCTTCCCACCCACGCCAGCCAGATGTACGCGCGAAACGTGAGTTCCTTCCTGAAGGACATCGTCGAGGACGGGGCGTTGAAGCTCGACTTCGACGACGAAGTGGTCTCTGGCTCGTGCGTGACGCACGAAGGCGAGGTCGTGCACGCCCGCGCCTTGGAGCGTCTGTCGAATTGAACGCGGCCCCGACCGGCCGGACGCCCGCTTCGGCCGCATCCCGCATCCCGGATGCGCCCCGCGCCGCGGTGCGGTCGGGCGTCCCTTCCCAGCACCCCCAAGCCCAGCGGAGAACCCATGGGTGAGTTGATGATCGGTCTCTACGTGTTCGTCCTGGCCGTAATGGTCGGATTCGAAGTCATCACCAAGGTGCCGCCCACGCTGCACACGCCGCTCATGTCGGGGGCCAACGCGATTTCCGGGATCGCCGTCATCGGCGCCCTGGTCGTGGCCGCCCGTGCGGACGGCACCGCGGGCGCCGTGCTCGGCGTGGCCGCGATCGTCATGGCGATGGTCAACGTGGTGGGCGGTTTCATGGTCACCGACCGCATGCTCGAGATGTTCAAACCCGGCCGGAAGAAGTAGCCGCCCTTCCGGCTTCCTCCAATGCATACCCGGATTTCCGAGGAGTCACGGTGAACCCCGATACTCTGTTGCAACTCGCCTACCTTCTTTCCGCGACCCTTTTCGTCTTCGGGCTCAAGCGGATGGGCTCGCCCGCCACCGCCCGGCAGGGCAACCGGATGGCCGCGCTCGCCATGCTGGTCGCGATCATCGCGACCCTGATCGAGCAGGAGATCCTCAATTGGCAGCTGGTGGCCGTCGGGGTGGTCTTGGGATCGGCGATCGGCGCGTTCGCGGCGCGAACGGTCAAGATGACCGACATGCCGCAGATGGTCGGAATCTTCAACGGCCTCGGAGGCGGGGCGTCGGGGGTGGTGGCCGCCGCCGAGTTCTTCCGACTGGGCGGCGGGACGCTGGGGCTCGAGACGGGCGTCACCATCCTTCTGTCGACCCTGATCGGCGCGGTGACGCTCTCCGGAAGCTTCATCGCCTTCGGCAAGCTGCAGCGCTTCATCTCCGGAGCCCCCCTGACCTTTCCGTTCTCCAGGACCCTGAACGCCGTCCTCTTCCTCGCGATCCTGGCGATCTCCGGGATGCAGGCGACCGGGGAAGCCACGATTCCGATGTACCTGCTTCTGACCGGGCTCGCGCTGCTGCTCGGAATCCTGCTGGTCACCCCCATCGGCGGCGCCGACATGCCGGTCGTGATCTCCCTGCTGAACTCCTATTCGGGGCTGGCCGCGTCGGCGGCCGGCTTCGTGCTCGGCAACACGATCCTGATCATCTCGGGGGCGCTGGTGGGCGCCGCGGGACTGATCCTCACCAATCTCATGTGCAAGGCGATGAACCGGTCGCTGGCCAACGTGGCCTTCGGCGCCTTCGGTGCGGCCGATTCGGCCGGGGGACGGATCACCCCGGGGGAGGGCAAGTCGGTGCGCGACGTGGACGCCGAACAGGCCGCCATGGTGCTCGCCTACGCCCAATCGGTGATCGTCGTTCCGGGCTACGGGCTCGCCGTGGCCCAGGCCCAGCACGACATCCGCAAGCTCTCCGATCTGCTTCAGGAGCGGGGCGTCCAGGTGAAGTTCGCCATCCATCCGGTGGCGGGACGCATGCCCGGGCACATGAACGTGCTGCTCGCCGAGGCGGACGTGCCCTACACCCAGCTCTTCGATCTGGACGAGATCAACGGGGAATTCCCGTCGACCGACGTGGCGCTGATCGTGGGAGCCAACGACGTGGTCAACCCCGACGCGCGCGACCCCTCCTCCGTCATCGCCGGCATGCCCATCCTGGACGTCGACAAGGCGCGCAACGTCATCGTCATGAAGAGGAGCCTCAGTCCCGGCTTCGCCGGAATCGACAACCCCCTCTTCTATCTCGACCGCACGATGATGTTCTTCGGGGACGCCAAGGGCTCGATGGTGGATCTGGTGCGCGCGGCCAAGGAGGCGTAGCGCACCGCGCCGCCCCGAGTCCGGCACGAATTCTGCAGTCGAAAGAAAGTCGAACGCTCCGAATTCCCGCGGGGGACCGTCCCTCGGCGGGACGGGTCACCGGCATGAGGGAGGCGAGAAGATGCGCGTCGCGGCGGGGTGCGTTCTGGTGCAAGCGGCGGCGGCGGCGCTCCTGGCGGGGTGCGTGCGCGCCCAAGCGTCCCCGGAGCCCGTCCCGAAGTGGTTTCTGGGCATCGGCGGGATGGTCAGCGAGCCGCAGGGAGCGTTCGCCGAGTCCGTCGGAACCGCCCCCGGGTTGGCCCTCAACGTCCGCTTCGCTCCCGCCGGGGCGGCGGGATTCGGCCTGCGCGCCGACTTCGGCTTCGTCCGCTACGGCTCCCACACGAAGACGGTCTGCCTCAGCGCCACGGTGGGATGTCGAATCCAGGTGGACGTGGTGACGGCGAACGACATCCTGCTCTTCGACCTGGGCCCCGAATGGGTTCTGCCGAATGCGAGCGGACCCGCGAGGCCGTACTTGGCCGCGAACGTGGGCTTCGCCCACTTCTACACGCACTCGCACGTGAAGGGAGTGGACGAGCACGACGAGGACGGCTTCGGCGAGACCACCAACTTCGAGGACTCCTCGCTGGCTTGGCGCGCGGGCGGAGGGATCCTCGTCAAGCTGGCGCGCGATCCGGTGTTTCTGGATCTGGATCTCTCGGCCCACTACCACCGCAACGGGGTGGCCGAGTACCTGACCGAGGTCGACATCGAGGATCTGCCCGGAGGGAACATCGACGTCTTCCCGCGCCGGGGCGAGACCGACTTTCTGTCGTTCCGCATCGGCGTCTCCTTCGGTCTCGTCGGCCGGAGCCCGTAGTTCGAGTCGGCGCCGACGCCCGGCGCGCGCGCCGAAAGCCGGATCGGCCGTGCCGGGCGGGTCCGGGCGCCGACCGTGCCGTGCGTCCCCGCCGACGTCCCGACGAACTCTTCGGAGTTGGGTCGGGCGGGAACGGCCTCCGCAACGCTTTGCCGAGGGCTCTCGGCTTTGCGAAGCTCCTCCACCAGTTCGAGGAGGCCCGTCTCGAATTTCCCGTTCGAGGGGGCTCGCGACGGGCCCGCCGCCCCCTTCGCCGTCGCGCGGCAAGGGGGCGGTCGTCCGTTGCGGAGGCGACTACTCTTTTCCGCGCGGAAGGACGATCCTGAACTCCGTGTACTCGCCTTCCTCCGTGTCCACCAGAAGCCGTCCGTCGTGCTCGCGCACGATTTCGTGCGAGATCGACAGCCCCAGCCCGGTGCCTTGAGTGCCCGACTTGGTGGTGAAGAAGGGGTCGAAGATCTTGCGCACGGCGCTTTCGGGGATGCCGGTGCCGTTGTCCCGTATCCGGATGGACACCCCGTCGGGCCGCCCCTCGGTGGACACGAGCAGGGTGGGGGAGTACCCGCGGCCTTCCGCCTCGGCGCGCATCTGGGTGGCTTGGCAGGCGTTGGTCACGATGTTCAGGATGACTCGGCTGAGGTCGCGGGCGATGCCGTCGACGCGCCCCGCGTCGGGATCGAATTCGCGGGTGATGGTCACGTTGAACCCGGCGTCGGTGCCGCGCATGCCGTGGTAGGCGAGCTTGGTGTATTCCTCCACCAGCAGGTTGACGTCGATGGACTCGACTTGGCCCGCCTCGTCGCGGGAGTGGGCCAGCATTCCGTCGACGATCCGGTTGGCGCGGTCGCCGTGCTCCTTGACCTTCGAGATGTTGACTTTCAGGTCGCCGAGGATTTCGTCCACGATCTCGGCCAGCTCTTCGTCGTCGGAGGAGCCCGGGAGCTCGGCGCCGTCCCCGTTCGCGCGCTGCGTCTCGAGGCCCAGCTCTTCGCGCAACTCGTCGATCAGCTCGACCGAGAGCGCCGCGAAGTTGTTGACGAAGTTGAGCGGGTTGCGGATTTCGTGCGCCACTCCGGCGGTCAGGGCGCCGAGCGAGGCCAGCTTCTCCTGGGTGATGACCTGCTGCTGCGTGCGCTGAAGCTCTTCCAGCGTGCTCTCCAGCTCCGCGTTCTTTTCCTGGACTTCGGCGGCGAGCGCCTCCACCAGATTCAGGCGCTGGACCTCGATGGCGTGCTGGCGGAAGATCTCGAGAGCGCCCGCCATGTCGGTGACCTCGTCGTTGCCGGCGATCTCCAGCTTGGCTTCGAGTTCGCCCTTGGACATGCGGCGCATCACGTCGGAGAGGTGGCGCAGGCGGATCAAGAGACGTTCGCCGAAGAACTTCCAGCCTCCGAAGACGGCCGCCAGCACGGCCAGCACGTTGACGGCCAGGATCGTCCACCAGCCGAACTGCAGCAACGCGGCGGAGCGGTCCGCCGCTTCCTGGGTCGAGACCTCCGCGCTTTCCACCAGCGGCTGGACGAGCGCGAGCAGATCGGCGGTGGTCGCCTCGTTGAGCGCCAAGTACTCCTCCGACTCCACCAGCTCGTCCAGCTCGAGGGTGCGGATCGTGAAAATCCCGTCCGCGTCCGAGTAGAGGCTTCCGATGGCCTCCAAGGAGGGTCGCAGCAACGCCGCGCTGGCGGGATGCAGATCGTCCAGCGCGTTTTCCAGATCGCCCATCGCAGCGACGACCCGCTCCTGGTTGGTCTGCAGCAGTCCGGGATCGTTCTGCGAGATGGTCTGCTGGATCTGCATCGAGACCATGTTCTGCGCGGCTTGGTAGCTGAGCAGGCCGCGCAGGTGGTCCAGCTCGGCGGGCGCGTTTCTCACGGATATCGGCGCCTGCAGATCGTTAAGCTCCCGCAGGCCCGTCTCCATGAAGAATTCCTGGTCGTCGATTTCGACCGCCAGCAGCAGCTCGGCTTCCAGGGTCGCCTGCTGCAGTTGACGTTCCAGGCTCCTCGCGTGGCCGCGGTAGACCATGCGTTGCGCCACCGACTGCCGGATCAGGTCGATGCTCTCGACCAGGCTGGAGGCCAGCAGCACGACCGAGTCCCGGAGTTCCGCCTGGATGCCGGTGCCGGTCATTTCCCCGATGCGGGTGCGCAGGAATTCCTCCTCCCGCGCCACGTCGAGGTCGACCTCCGCCAGATCCTCCGGCGTGGCGGCCGCGATCAGTCGGGGCGTGGCGCGCACCAGCTCGGAGCTGCTGCGCGCCACGTCGAAGGCCGCGATCATTCCCGGCATGTGGGTCCGGGTGACTTCGCGCTGGCTCCCGTTGACGATCGTCATCAGTCCCAGCGCCAGGAGGCTGGCGAACAGGGTCAGAAGCACGCCCCCGCCCAGGCCGACCCAGATCTGGCTTGCGATGCCGAAGCGGTTCCCCGTCGCGCTCCGGATTCTTTCGCCCCAGTCGGAGGGGAGCTTCCCCAGGACCCATTCGAAGGCCGCGTGGATCCTGACGTCCAGGCCCTCTTGAACCGGGGGGGCGGTCATCGCGAGAGCCGCTCCACGGCTCGGAAGCGTCCGGCTTGGATGCGGGTCAGGAACACGCGGTCCGAGCCCTGGTTGTCGCGGGCGCCGTACTCGACCGCGAACCCGCCCAGATCGATCGGACCCGCCTCTCGCAACGTCCGCAGGAAGCTGTCCCGGGTCGGCTCGGGCCCCGTCCTGTCCAGCCCCTCCGCGATGAGAAGCCCCGCGAGGTACCCCTCGAGGGAAACGAAACCGGGACGCGCGCCCGCGTCCGCCGCCTCGAGCGCCTCGTGGTAGCGCGCCACGACCGGGACCGAGGCGTCCTCGGGGAAGGGGACCACCTGCGTGACCACGACTCCTTCCCCGGCGGGACCCAGTTCGTTCAGCAGAGCGTTGCTGCCCACGAAGGAGATGTTCACGAACACGGCGTTCATGCCGATGCGGCGCGCCCACTTGATGAAGGTGGCGGCGGGCCGGTATGCGCCGATGACGATCACCGCCTGCGGACTGTTCCGTCGGATGTCGAGCAGGGCCCGCTTCACGGCGGTGGTGTTGCGGGCGTACGCCCCCTCCGCCGACAGCACCATGTTGCGTCTTCCCAGAGCGCGACGGACGCCGGTCAGCCCGGCGTTGCCGTAGTTGTCGTCCTGGTAGAGGACCGCGATGCTCGTGAAGCCGAGGTCGGTGGTGAGCCGCTCCACCATCTCCTCGGTTTCCTGAAAGTAGGATGCCCGCAAGTTGACCACGAAGTCCCGATCCTCGCGCAGGAATTCCGCTCCCGTGAACGGCGCGATGTAGGGGACCCCCGCGGCGCTCGCGACCGGTTCGGCCGCGGTGGAGGTGGGGGTGCCCACCGCGCCCACCAGCCCGAA
This sequence comes from Longimicrobiales bacterium, assembly GCA_965115885.1. Classification (GTDB taxonomy): domain Bacteria; phylum Gemmatimonadota; class Gemmatimonadetes; order Longimicrobiales; family Gaopeijiaceae; genus BD2-11. Next base: position 2,787,688 of record OZ220479.1, on the reverse strand, counting down.
CACGCCCTCGCCGATGAGCGCGTGCGTGTTGTCCGAGGCGGCCTCGGGTTCGTAACCGTCGTCGCGGGAACGAATTCGCAACATGCGGCCGTGCACCCCGCCCGCCCGGTTGGCCTCCTCGAACGCCGCGAGAATGCCGAGCCTCATGTTCGATCCGAGCTCGCTCGTGGGGCCCGTCAAGGCGGCGGATTGTCCGAACACGACCGAGTCCGGGAAGACGCCCTCGGTCTCCGCCTGAGCCGCCGCCGAACTCGGCGGCAGCAGGCACGCGGCCACGGCCGCGCACGTCGCGGCGCGAGGCGCCGACCCCGACCGCCGGCATCCCGTCCCGCCCTTCATCAGGCGCCTCCGTACCGGAGCGCTAGGCAAGTGAGGTCGTCGGACTGGGGCGCGCCGCCCGCGTGCTCGTGCACGGCGTCGACCACCGCGCGCGTCATCTCGTCGGGACCCGAGTCGGCCGCCTTCCTCAGGACCTCCAGCAACGCGTCGTCCCCGAACTGGTTTCCGGCTTCGTCCATCGCTTCGGTGACGCCGTCCGTGTAGAAGAAGACGGCGTCGCCCTCCTCCAGTTGGATCGCGTGCTGCCGGTAGGGAAAATCGTCGAGCACCCCGAGCACAATCCCGGTGTCGCTCGACAACCACTCCACTTCTCCGGAAGACTTGACCAGGCAAGGGAGGTTGTGGCCTCCGTTCACGTATTCCAGGATCCCCGACGCCGGGTCGAGCACCGCGTAGAACACGGTCACGAACATCGATTCCGTGTTTTGCTCGCAGAGCAGCCGGTTGACCTCGGTGATGCACTTCTCGGGCTCGCGTTCGCCCAAGGCGGATCCCTTGACCAGCGTTCGGCTCACCATCATGAACAGCGCGGCCGGCACCCCCTTGCCCGAGACGTCCGCGATCACGGCGGCGGTCTTGCCGTCCGCCACGGGGAAGAAGTCGTAGAAGTCGCCGCCCACCTCCTTGGCCGGCGTCATCCATGCGTAGAGGTCGTAGCGCGGATGCTTCGGGAAGACTTTGGGCAGGATCGAATCCTGCATCTGCGCGGCCACCCCCAGCTCCTGACGCAGGGCCACCAGTTCGTCGCGGGACCGGAGCGCATCGCGCATCACCTCCAAGTGGTGGATCGTCTTGTCTATGGTGGTTTCCAGATCGTCGAAGTCGATCGGTTTGGTGAGGAAGTCGAACGCGCCCCGGTTCATGGCGGTGCGGATGTTCTCCATGTCCCCGTAGGCCGTGACGATCACCGCGCGCAGGTCCAGGTCGAGCGAGTCGATCTGGCTGAGCAGCGTCAGACCGTCCATCTCGGGCATGTTGATGTCGGACAGCACCATGTCGATGTCGCCGTGCCGGTCCAGCATCTCCAGCGCCTCGACGCCGTTGCCGGCGAAGACCAGATCGACTTGGCCCCGGCGTATCTTGCGCCGGAATTTCTGCTTGAGGAGAAGCTCGAGATCCGGCTCGTCGTCGACAACGAGAATCTTCTTCACATGCCCTCCGGGGGCGGGTTCGCCGGTGAAAGTTGCGCTCGGCCGCGGCCCTGCCCGCGAGCGGGCGGAATCGGGCCCCGCGTTGCCCCAAACTACTCGTTGTCGTCCCGTTGGCAACAACGACGACTTACCGCCGAACGCGGAAACGTCGGAGGCGCGGCCGCCGTCCGTCGCCTCGCCCGCCCGGGGATGCGCGTTCCGGCGTTCGGTGATAGGTTGCTCTCGGGCCGGTGGATGCCGAGGGGGCATCGGCGTCCAGAGGCGGCGAGGCTTGCCCGGGAGGGGTGCGGGACGGGACGGCGCGGTCAGTGGAGCGTAACCAGCGGATCGGCATATGGACGTCACTCTCGGGATTGATGTGGAAGTGGATCTTCACGGGCCTCGAAGGGCCGTGGAGGCCTTCGAACGCTTCGCCGAGACCAACGCCCTGAGCGGCCAAGTCGTGCAACGGATCTCGCTCGCCTTGGACGAAATCGTCACCAACGTCGTCTCGTACGGATTCGAGGACGGGTTCGAGGAGCCGCGGGTCCGCGTGGAATTCGGCTTGGAAAGCGACCGCCTGGAAATCCGCGTCGAGGACAACGGACGCGCCTTCGATCCCCTCAACGAGGCGCCGCTTCCGGATCTCACGCTTTCCGCGGACGATCGCCCGGTCGGCGGCCTCGGAATCCATCTTGCCAAGAACCTCGTTCAAGACATATCGTACCGGCGCGTACGAAATCGAAACCGCCTGACCCTCACACAGCCGCTGCAGGGCGCTACAGGGGACGCAAATCCGTGAAAGTCACAACAAGCCGGTCCGGAGACGCCGTGATCGCGGCCGTCAGCGGTCGCGTGGACTCAGTGAACGCCACCGCCTTCGAGCAGGAACTGAGCAAGGCCATGGAGGGCGGTTCCAGCCGCTTGGTCGTGGATTGCGACGAGCTGTCGTACATCAGCAGCGCCGGGCTTCGCATCCTCCTTCTCGCCGTCAAGAAGACCCGTTCCCAAGGCGGGGGCGTGGCGCTGTGCCAAGTCCAGGATCACGTCCGGGAAGTGCTGGAAGTGAGCGGGTTCACGCGCATCATGACGGTCCGAGACACCGTCGATCAGGCGGTCGAGAGCTTCTGATTCCTTCCCGGGCCGACGTCCGGCTCGGGTCTTTTTTCCCGCCAACTCTCGGGCTGGGCCGAGCGGAGACGTCCTCCGCGGCGCCGCCGGAAGCCGTTCGGCCCCTCCCGTCCATCCGGTCCGCTGGCGGCACGGCGTCGGGCGGGACGCACCCTCGGATCGCCGCCGAGCCCCCTCCGCATCCGCGCCGCCGTATCTGTTTCGGCTCCCGGCGCGACGGGTCGTGAGGCGACTTCCGCACTCGAATTCCCTCTGAGCGGTTCCCTGTCCGGGACGGGGCCCGTCTTCGGAGGACGCGGGGTCGCCGTGCGTCTCCGGCCCGCCGGCTCTCCTCCGGGGAACCCGGTGCGGGGGGACCCGAAGCGCGCGGCGCGCCCCAGGATCAGAAGTACGTGAACGCCTGGACCTTGAGGGACCACTCGGTGCGGTCCGTCGACGAGCGGTAGATGTCCATGTTGGTGGAAATTCCGTTCTTCCCGGTGGCGTAGAGCATGAAGCCCGGGGTGATCGTGAACCCCGAGAAGTCCTCGCCCTTCGCGTCCCGGGTGGTCGCCCAGCTGAAGCGCAACAGGGGTTCGACGGCCTCGAAGCGGGCGGCCTCCGGCAACTTCAGGTACCAGAGTCCCATCGCCTGAAGCGCCGAGAACGGGACGGTGCGCCCAACCTTCCAGTTCCGTCCCCGGATGGCGCCCGCGAGGAGATGGCCTCCGTCGCGCCACGTTCCCGCTTCGAACTCGACGCCGTAGGCCGGGGTCCACCCGGACCCGTAGTCGAAGGCGGTTTCGTCGAAGGCGGCGTAGACCGCGAAGCGGCTGTCGTCGGCGAGATCGAAGGAGAGCTGTGCGGAGGTCGACTTCCAGTCGTTGGCGTCTCCGCGGTCGATGCCCTCCCCGTTGGTGAGGGTCACGCGGTAGCTGGCGCGCCCGCCCAGGCGGCCCGTCATCAGCAACCCCGGCTCGTACCCGTTCAACCCGAGACGGAACGCGAGGTTGCCGAAGGAACAGACCCCGCCGATCCCCGGACAGTCGTCGACGCCCGAGACCCGGGCGTCCCGTTCGATGAGCGGCAGATCCGAGTTGGGGACCAGCCAGAAATAGGAGATTCCGCGCTTGAACTGACCCATGTTGAGGACGAAGGCTTCGGAGAAGTTCAACGTGAGCCACGCGTCCAGAACGGTGCCTCCCCCGAGCGCCTCGAACTGGAGACGGCCGCTGACGAAGTCGTTGTAACGCCCGTTCAGGGTGACCCATCCGCGCCGCATGAAAAACGACGAGACCGCGCCCTCCGCGCTCGGCGCTTCGTACTGGGCGTGCACGCGCGCGTCGAACGACACGCTCGAGCCGCCCAAGGAACGGAAGGGCGGATCCTGGGCGCGGAGTCGGCCGGGAACGACCGTCGCCGCGAGGAGGAGCGCGAGCGTCGGCAGGACGGATCGCGACCCGCCGAACCGGTTCCGCGTCCTCCGGCGCCTCCCGGGGCGGACGCCCGGCTCCGGGTCGGGGTGCGGGGGATGCGCCGCTCCCGCCCCGGGGATCGGTTGATGGTGCGCTGGCATTTTGGGTCTCCTCGGGATGAGGTGCGTTCGAGGTTCGCGATTCGGCGCCCGGGCGCGGTCGGTCCGCGCCCCGGGGCGACGTTCCCGCCTTCCGGATCCTGAAATCTCTAGAACAGTCCGATCACTCTCCCTGTGTCGGGATCCAGGTCGACGTCGTAGAAGGAGGGACGCGTCGGCAGCCCCGGCATGGTGCGCATCGCGCCCGCCAGCGGATACAGGAAGCCGGCGCCCACGGAGGCGCGCACGTCCCGGATCGGCAACGTGTATCCCCTCGGCACGCCCTTGCGACGCGGATCGTGGCTGATGCTCAGATGCGTCTTGGCCATGCAGATCGGAAGATCGGAGAAGCCTTGGCGGGTGAAGAGGTCGATGCGCCTGTCGGCGAGCGGCTCGAACTCGACCCCGTTCGCTCCGTACACCTCGCGCGCGACGATGTCGATCTTGTCGCGGATCGGGAGATCCAACGGGTAGAGGAAGCGGAAGTTCGAAGGCCGCTCGGCGGCGCGCATCACGGCCCGGCCCAGATCGACCGCGCCCGCGCCTCCCCGGGCCCAGTGCCGCGAGACCACCGCGTCGGCGGCCCCGGCCTCCCGCGCCGCCCGGATCACCATGTCCACCTCGGCGTCGGTGTCGGTGTCGAAGTGGTTCACGGCCACGACGACGGGGACGCCGAACTTGCGCGCTGTGCGGATGTGGTGCTCCATGTTGGAGATCCCTTGCGAGAGCAGCTCCAGGTTCTCCTCGGTGTACGCCCGGTCGAGCGGCCGACCCGCCACCACGGGAGGACCGCCGCCGTGGGTCTTGAGCGCCCGGACGGTGGCCACCAGCACCACCGCGTCGGGCGCCAGCCCGGAGTGGCGGCACTTGATGTTGAAGAACTTCTCCATGCCGATGTCGGCTCCGAACCCCGATTCGGTGATCACGTAATCGCCCAACTTGAGCGCGATGCGGTCGGCGATGATGGAGCTGTTGCCGTGCGCGATGTTGGCGAACGGTCCGGCGTGCACGAAGACCGGCGTTCCCTCCAGCGTCTGCATCAAGGTGGGCCGCACGGCGTCGCGCATGAGCACCGCGAGCGCTCCGGCGGCTCCGACGTCCTCCGCGGTGACCGGTTCGCCGTCGTGCGTCGCCCCCACCACCATGGCTCCGAGCTTCCCGCGCATGTCGGCCAGGTCGGTGGTCAGGGCGAGGATCGCCATGATCTCGCTGGCGACCGTGATGTCGAAGCCGGTCGTGCGGGTGAATCCGAATTCGTCCGGACCCTGGCCGACCGTGATCTCGCGGAGCATGCGGTCGTTGGTGTCCATCACCCGGCGCCAGGTGACGGTCTCCGGGTCGAGTCCCAGACGAACGAAGCGGCTGCGCTCCTCCGGCGTCATCCGGTCCGGGTCGTCGGTGGCGATGCCCAGACGCTTCTTGCGCGCTTGCATGCCGCGCGCGAAGAAACGCCGTCCGTCGCGGACCGGAAAGAGGCGCTCGAAGAGGAGTTCGTCGCTCTGACGGGATTCGTGCAGCATCCGGATGTCGATCGCCGCCGCCAGCAGGTTGTTGGCCGCGGTGATGGCGTGGATGTCCCCGGTGAGGTGCAGGTTGAAGTCCTCCATGGGGACGACTTGGCTGTATCCGCCGCCCGCGGCGCCCCCTTTGATCCCGAAGGTGGGGCCTTGGCTGGGCTGGCGGATGCACGCGATCGTCCGTTCGCCGAGATGGGCGCCCATCGCCTGGGCGAGCCCGACCGTGGTCGTGGTCTTGCCTTCGCCCAGGGGCGTCGGGGTGATCGCCGTCACGTCGATGTATTTGCCGTCGGGCACGTCGGAGAGCCGCTCGAGCACCGAAAGCCGGACCTTGGCCTTGTGCGCCCCGTGAAGCTCGATTTCTCCGCCTCCGAGTCCGAGTTCCGCGGCGACCGCGGCGATGGAGGAGATCGGGGCTTCCTGGGCGATCTCGATGTCGGAAGGAACGGGCGAGCGGATCCGGAGCGACGTGCTGCGGGCGGAATCGGTCATCGGATGCGGGGTTCCCTGGGTTCGGAGAGTTGGCTGCGGGGGCGCGGGGTCCGGTGCGCGACCGTCCCGGCGCACGGCGGAATCTCGCGAGTAAAGATTCCCGCTGCGGGGCGATTTGGAAATAGGGGACGAGGCGCGCGAGCACGGTCGGCGTTCCTTGATTCCGTCCCGCCGGTTCGGGTACATTGCCGTGCGCCGAGGCGTCTCCGCAACAGCCTTCGGTCCCCCCGCTCTCCGCAAGGGTTCCGCATGCGACTTTTCATCGCGCTCAATCTGACCGACGGCGCGAAGGAAGGCATTCACGACGCGGCTCGGCCCCTCAGGAAGGCCAGACTTCCCGTGCGGTGGCTGGATCCCGACGCCTATCATCTCACCTTGAAGTTTCTGGGCAACCTGCGGGCGGAGCTGGTGCCGCGCGTTTCGGAGGCGCTCGACGAGGTCGGAGGCAAGAACCGGCCCTTCCCCATGGAGATCCGCGGCTTCGGCGCCTTTCCCACCATTCGACGCCCCCGGGCGCTGTGGATCGGGGTGGAGCCGGTCCTGGCGTTGCGCTGTCTCAAGCAGGACGTGGAGTGGGGGCTGGCGAGCCTGGGATTCGACCGCGAGACCAGCGCTTTCCATCCGCACATCACTCTGGGCCGCGCCCGAGCGGACACGGGGGCCGGCGACTTCCGCGGGCTGGACGCGCGGGTCGCCGATCTGGACTTCCGCCACCGGATCGACGTGACCTCCGTGGAGCTCATGCGCAGTCGCCTGTCCCGCGGCGGCGCTCGCTACGGCGTCGTGACCTCCGCGGAGCTCGGAACCGCGGGGACGGGCGGACGTTGACCACGCCCCGCGCATCGGTCGCGCCGCCGCCGCCGTCCGCCGCCCGACGCTCCGTGGCGAACATCCTCGTCGTCGACGACGACGCATCGGTCAGCGGCGCCCTGCGGCAGGTCTTCGAGTACGAGTCGCACCGCGTGACCACGGCGTCCGATGGCGCGGCCGGGATCGAACGGCTGATCGAGGAAAATCCCGACGTCGTCTTCCTCGACGTCAAGATGCCGGAGATGGACGGCCTGGAGGTGCTCTCCAGGATGAGGAAGCTGGACTCCCGCACCCCCGTGATCATGATCAGCGGCCACGGCAACATCGATACCGCCGTGGAAGCCACGCGCAGGGGCGCCTACGACTTCCTGGAGAAGCCGCTCGACACGACCCGCCTCTTCGTCACCCTGCGCAACGCTCTGGACATGCACGGGCTCAAGCGCAGCGTCGCGTCGCTCCAGACCGAGGTCGAGAGCCGGTACGAGATCGTCGGCACCTCGCACGGGATCCGTCGGATGCTGATGCGGATCGAGAAGGTGGCCCCGACCCGGGCGCGGGTGCTGATCACCGGCGAGAACGGCACGGGAAAAGAGCTGGTGGCGCGGGCGATCCATCGGCTCTCGGACCGGCGCGACCGGCGGTTCGTCGAGGTGAACTGCGCCGCGATCCCCTCCGAACTCATCGAATCCGAGCTCTTCGGGCACGTGAAGGGGTCGTTCACCGGTGCGGTGGCGGACCGCGCCGGAAAGTTCGAGCAGGCGGACGGCGGCACGCTCTTCCTGGACGAGATCGGGGACATGTCCTTCTCGGCCCAGGCCAAGGTGCTGCGCGTTCTGGAGCAGGGGGTGGTGGTGCGCGTGGGGGGCTCCAGGTCGCTGCGGGTGGACGTGCGCGTCGTCGCCGCCACGAACAAAGACCTGGACGAGGAAATTCGCGACGACCGGTTCCGAGAGGACCTCTACTACCGCCTCAACGTCGTTCCCGTCGAGCTGCCTCCGCTACGGAGGCGGCGCGACGACATCCCCATGTTGGTGAAGCACTTCACGAATTTGATGATGCGCACCGGCCGGGCTTCCCGGAAGCGCTTCACGGTCGGCGCCCTCGACCGGCTCAAGGCGATGGACTGGCCGGGCAACGTGCGCGAACTGCGCAACGCCGTGGAGCGCTTCCTGATCCTCTCCGAAGGCGACGAGATCGGCGAGAGGGACGTTCGGCTGCTCTCCGCGGGCAACCCGGACGCCGCGGCGCGGGATCTGTTCGACGCGCCCTCCTTCGCCGCCTTCAGGGACCGCGCGGAGAGGGCGTTCACCGAGTACAAGCTGCGCGAACACGGTTGGAACGTGACCGAGACCGCCCAGGCGCTGGACACGCCCCGCTCCAATCTCTACAGGAAAATCCGCAAGTACGGGCTGGAACGGGAATCGTGAATCCGGCGGCGGGTGGAGGAGGCGGAGATCCGATGCGCGACGGGGACGGGGCGAAAGGACGCGACCGCGCGTCCCCCGCCCCCGGGCCCGCGAAGCGGCTCGTCCGCACCGCGTGGGAGTGGTGCCGGTCGGTGCTGGTCGCCTTCGCGCTCTTCCTGCTCGTCCGGGCGTTTCTGGTGGAGGCCTTCAGGATCCCCACCGCATCCATGGAGAACACCCTGCTGGTGGGAGATTTCCTGGTGGTCAACAAGGCCGTGTACGGGGCTTCGGTTCCGGGCACGCCGCTACGCCTGCCCGCCTTCGCCGAACCCGAGCGGGGCGACGTGATCGTGTTCGCGCCGCCCCACGATCCCGGGCGCAGCTACGTGAAGCGCGTGGTCGGGGTGGCGGGGGACGTGCTCGAGATGCGGGCCAAGAAGCTGTATCTGAACCGGGAGCCGCTCGACGAACCCTACGCGCGCCGCACGGACCCGAGGCGCGACGAGTTCCATCCCGGCATGGCGTGGCAGGCCGATTTCCTCGACGAAGGCCGCGACGCGACGTCCTACCGGCCGACGCGGGACAACTGGGGCCCGATCCGGGTGCCGGCGGGCAACTACTTCGTGCTCGGCGACAACCGCGACAACAGCGAGGACTCGCGGTATTGGGGATTCGTGGGCGAAACCTCGGTGCGCGGCCGGCCATGGTTCGTCTACTACTCCTTCGATTCGTCCTCCGGACAGGGCGCGGCGTGGATGCGGGAGGTTCGCTGGGACAGGATCGGCGGGCTCGTCCGCTAGCGTTTCCGCGCGCGCGACCGCCGGTTGACACCGTGCGGGCTCCCTGGTACCCTTGACTGCTCGTTGCGTCGTTCCGGCGGCTCGGGGACGCCGGAAGCGAGCCTGCGGATCCAACGTTCCCGGTCGAAAACGCGGGTGAACCGTACGTGAAGACATTTACGCCCGGCGCGTCCGACATCGAGCACCGGTGGTGGGTGGTGGACGCGGCGGACCAGCCGCTGGGGCGCTTGGCCACGCGCGTCGCGCGCGTGTTGCGCGGGAAGCACAAGCCCATCTTCACCCCCCATCTGGACACGGGCGACAACGTGGTGGTCGTCAACGCGGCCCGGGTCCGGCTGACGGGCGACAAAGCGGCGCAGAAGACCTACTTCCGCCATTCGGGATACGTGGGCAGCGGGCGCCACATCCCTTTCAAGACGATGCTGGAGCGGCACCCCGAGCGCGTGATCGAGCGCGCCGTGCGGGGCATGCTCCCGAAGGCGCGTCTGGGTCGTCGGCTCCGCCGTCGGTTGCGGGTCTACGCCGGAGCCGAGCATCCTCACCACGGCCAGCGTCCGCGGCCGCTCACGTTCTGAGGTCGAGGGTTCATTGCCGTACATACAGCAGATCCAGGCGGTGGGCCGACGCAAGACCAGCGTCGCGCGCGTTCTCCTTCGGCCGGGCACCGGGAGGTGGCGGATCAACGGCCGGGAGCTGGACGACTATTTTCCGCGGCTGGTGCACCGCAAGCGCGCCACCGAGCCCATGCAGGCGGTGGGCGCCGACGCCCGTTTCGACGTCGCCGTCCGCGTGCACGGGGGCGGCGTGACCGGACAGGCCGACGCCATCCGTCTGGGCGTGGCGCGCGCGTTGGTGGAGGAGGATCAGGACGTCATGGGCCCGCTTCGTCAGGGCGGGTTCCTCTCGCGCGATCCGCGCAAGGTGGAGCGCAAGAAGCCCGGCCGTCCCAAGGCCCGCAAGCGCTTCCAGTTCAGCAAGCGATAAACTCGAGGACCGCCCGGGAGACGCATGGAGCAGGTTTCACTGAACCAGATGCTCGAGGCTGGAGTCCACTTCGGACACCAGACCCGCCGTTGGAACCCCAAGATGCGCCGCTTCATCTTCGCGGAGCGCAACGGCATCCACATCATCGACCTGCGCAAGACGTTCGAACGGCTCGTCGCCGCTCGGAAGGTCGTCCGCCAGCTGGTCCTTTCGGGCGAACGCATTCTGTTCGTCTGCACCAAGCCCCAGCTGCGCGGAATCATCGAGGCGGACGCCGCCCGATCGCAGAGCCTGTTCGTGACGGAGCGCTGGCTGGGCGGCATGCTCACCAACTTCCAGACCATCCGCCGCCAGATCCGGCGTCTGAAGGAGCTGGAGCGGGGGCAGGAGGAGAACGCCTTCGAGTTCTACACGAAGAAGGAGCGCCTTCTGCTCGATCGGGAGCGGCTGAAGCTGGAGAAATACTTCTCCGGGGTGAAGGACATGGCCCGGTTGCCGGGCGCGGTTTTCGTGGTCGACGCGCGGCGCGAGGTGATCGCGGTCCAGGAAGCCCATCGGCTCGGCATTCCGGTCGTCGCCATCGCCGACACCAACGCCGATCCGGATCTCATCACCTGCCCGATTCCCGGCAACGACGACGCGATACGCTCGGTCAGCCTGATCAGCGGGGTCGTCGCCGAGACGATCATCCAGGCGCGCAGAGAGGTGCCGGAGGAGGAACTCCGTCGGGTAGAGGACTTGGAGGCCACGACCTACTCGACGGAAACGGGCGAGAAGGCCGCTGCGGTCCGCGATCCCTCGCGCCGCCGCGCGCGTCGGCGTTCCCGCCCCGGGATGCTCGGAGAGAGGAAGACGGCCGTCTCCGGCGGCGACGCGCCGAGACGGACGAGAAAGGCCCGGGTCCTGGTCCGCAAGCCTCTGGGCGGAGCCAAGTCGGCCTCGAGCGACGCGGCCGCCGAAGACGCGGCCGATCCGAAGCCCGTCCATGTCAGGCGCGCGCCGCCCAAACCGGTGTCGACCGGGACCGGCTGACCTCTCCGGCCGGCGGAGCCGGTTGCGGAAAGCGCGGGCGGAGGGCGCGGGACGGGGCGGGCACCGCCGCCTTCCCGTACCCGCCATCCCCGAAAACGACCACCGGACGGATGCCCACATGACGATTTCCGCAAAGATGGTGAAAGCCCTGCGCGACCGCACCGGCGGGGGCATGATGGACTGCAAGCGCGCGCTCCAGGAGACCGACGGGGACATCGAAGCCGCGGTCGATCTTCTTCGCGCTCGGGGCGCGGCGAAGGCTTCCAAGCGGGCGGAAAGGGACACCAACCAGGGCACCATCGGCAGCTACGTCCACTTCGACCGCAGAGTGGGCGTGATCGTCGAGGTCAACTGCGAGACCGACTTCGTCGCCAACACCGACGACTTCCGCGCGCTGGCCAAGGACATCGCCCTCCACATCGCCTCCGAGGCCCCGGTCGCCGTGCGTGCGGAAGACCTTCCCCGGGAGATGGTCGAGCGCGAAGAGGCGATCTACCGCGAGCAGGTGCGCGCGGAGGGGAAGCCGGAGCGCATCCGGGACATGATCGTCCAAGGCAAGCTGAAGGCCTTCTACAAGGATCGGGCGTTGCTGGATCAGCCCTTCGTCAAGGACACCGCCCGGACCGTCGGCGAACTCGTGACCGAGTTGTCGGCGCAGACCGGCGAGAAGATCGAGGTCGCCCGTTTCTCCAGATTCGCGGTCGGTCGGGACGGCTGACGGTCGGGAGCGCGGAGGCGCGATGAGCGACTCCTCGGGGTTCCGGTACTCGCGGGTCCTGCTCAAAGTCTCTGGGGAGGCGCTCGCGGGCGAGGAAGGGTTCGGCATTTCGCCTCCGGTCGTCGACCGCCTGACGGACGAGATCCGGGCGCTGGCCGAGATGGGCGTCGCTTTGGGGATCGTCATCGGAGGCGGCAACATCGTGCGCGGGGCCATGGCGAGTCGCCAGGGGATGGACCGCGTCACGGCCGACTACATGGGCATGCTGGCCACCGTCATCAACGCGCTGGCGTTGCAGGACCTGCTCGAGCGCAAGAGCGTGACCACGCGCGTGCTGACGGCGTTCCGCATGGAGAAGCTGGCGGAACCCTACATCCGCCGCAGGGCCATCCGCCATCTGGAGAAGGGAAGGGTGGTCATCTTCGCCGGAGGCACGGGGAACCCGTACTTTTCCACCGACACCGCCGCCGCTCTTCGGGCGATCGAAATGGAAGCCGACGTGATCATCAAGGCCACGAAGGTGGCGGGGATCTTCACGGCCGATCCCGTGGTGGACCCCACGGCGCGGTTCATCCCGAAGATCGGCTTTCAGGAGGTCATCGCCCGGGAGCTGGGGGTGATGGACGCCCCGGCGGTGTCGCTGTGCAAGGACAACCAGCTTCCGATCATCGTGCTGAACCTCGACGACCGAGGCGCCGTCGGCGCCGCCATCAGGGGGGAGCGCATAGGTACGCTGGTGTCCTGACCGGGCGCTGCGGCGCTCCGAGCCCCAATCACACGTGCACGGGAGGCTGTCATGGGACTCATGGAAGAACTCGGGGAGCGCATGGACGCCGCGCTCGACGCTGCCCGCCGCGAGTTCGCGACCGTTCGAACCGGAAAGGCCGCCCCGGCCCTGCTGGACGGCGTGCGGGTGGACGCCTACGGGGCCAGCATGCCCCTGAACCAACTGGCGACGGTAACCGCGGCGGATGCGGGCCTGCTGGTGGTGCAGCCTTTCGACAAGTCGCAGATGGCTTCCGTGGAACGGGCGATCATGGCGGCCAATCTCGGGCTCAACCCCTCCAACGACGGCAACCTCATCCGCGTGCCCATTCCGCCGCTCACCGAAGAGCGCCGCCGCGAGTACGTGCGCATCGTCCACAAGATGGCGGAGAACACGCGGGTTTCGATCCGCCACGCGCGCCGCACCGGCAACGACGAGGTGAAGCGCCGCATGAAGGATCACGAGTTGGGCGAAGACGAGGGACGCCAGACGATGGGCGAGATCCAGAAGCTCACCGACCGCTCCATCGCCTCGCTGGACGAGCTGATGAAGGCCAAGGAGGCGGAGGTCATGGCGATCTGACCGGATCGTCCGGTGCCTTGGCCGACTTCGAACGTCGCATCAGGGGTGCCGATTTCCCCATCCGTCCGCAGTGGCGCCGATGGTCCCCCGTACCGGGTCCAAGGGTTTCTCGACGACTTCGAAGCTCATCGTTCGGATGGCCGCGAAGCCCTCGACCTTCAGTCCGGGCCGGGCCTCCCGGATCGCGTCGCACGCGGAGAGGAAGGTCGTGCCCCGGGTCACCACGTCGTCCACGAGCACGACTCGCTCGAGATCGGATCCGAGACCGCCCAGCCATCGGAGAGATTCGCGGAGGAGGGAGATGGTTGGACGCTCGCCGGCCGGAGAGCGGTGCGCTTGTGGAACTGCGCGGGTCCGTTCGAGAAGTTGCTGGACATCGCGCCCCAGCCATTGATCGTGGAGGGCTTTGGCGAGGCTGAGTCCCGGCCAGAGCGTGTCCTTCGTCCTCCGGGGGGCGCTACGCGGGATCGGCACCAAGGTCGCGTCCGGTCCGAAGACGCCCTCGAAGGTCGTGGTCTCCCGCTCCTTGGTTCGAATCGCGACGAGCTCGAGAATGTCGCTACGGGCGTCCTTCACGTAGCCCATGATCCTTCTTGGCAGGACGCCGATGTCCGCCTCGTCTCGGTGCCTCGGCGTGTAGGCAAGAAGGGCGGAGAACCTCAGTGGATCAGGCGATGGACTCACCGAACGCCGCCACCCACGGGATCTCGCGAAGATGGGCCTCGAGATGATCGAACCGGAGGATTTCCGCGCCATACGAAAGCAGTTCGTGTGTCCAAGCGAGCGCCGGGTTCTCGGCTACAGGCTCGAGGAGGAGCACCGCGCGGCCGATGCGAAGCGCTTCCCAAGCTTGGTTGATGGTCCCGCTCCTCTCTGCCGCTTCGACGATGACCAGAGCATCGCTCAAGAGTGCCATGGTGCGGTTCCGTTGGGGGAAGTTCGCCCGGGTGACTGGAGATGCGGGCGCGAACTGGCTGACGACAGCGAAGCGTTTGGCTAGGTGATCTTGGAGTGCTCGGTTCTTGGCGGGGTAGGCTCGGTCGAGGCCTGTGCCGACGACCGCGAACGTCCGTCCGCCCGCCTCGATTGCGCTACGGTGAGCGGCCGTGTCGATTCCTGCGGCAAGACCGGACACCACCGTCGTGCCCAAGTTCACCAGTGTCCGTGCCACGCGGGCGGCGTTGTCCAAGCCCTCGGAGGTGGCTTGTCGCGAACCCACCACGGCGATTTTAGGGCTCCGACGGACCAGCTCGACATCTCCCGCGACGTAGAGCGTTTTCGGAACGATCTTTTTTTGCACCGGAGCTAATTTGCCCAGCAGATCCTGAATCTCTTGAATCCTGTGTTCGGTCATAAGTGGTTGCTACTCCTTTCGAAAAAACCACCATTTTTTTCGAAAGTGGTCCATTAAGGCCATCGGAACCAAAATCTCCGACCAAGTTGATCTTGCCGTTCTTGGAACACTTTTTTCTGGTTGTCGGTTAGGTCGACGGGCTGAACCCAGAAGCGACAACCCATGGGGCCAAATCTCTGAGTTCTGGATACACCTAATGCATAAAGTGGTTGCGTGAGGTGCAGAAATTCTTCTGGTTCGTATGCCCGCCCTTCTTCAATTTCTTCGGCGTAGCTAATCGCTTCACGATCACCCCGAATTCTGTGACCGGGTGCGATTTTATATAGGCGCATACCATCGTTTACAAGCTCAACTCTAAAGATGTACTCAGGATTGCTCTCTATGTCCATCCAACATGGTGGAGGATCAATGCCAATGCCTTGGATTTGATCTTCCCAGTATTTAGCTCTACTAAAAGCATCGTCTTTGTCACGCTCTGCGCTTTGGATTGCTTTTCGTGCAATGGCCAGCGAATCTCGCAAGTCGGCCGTTTGCGCTGCGAGCTCCATGACCTCCTGAGCTCTTTCTGGGGTCAGATCGCCTGCGGCAATCAGATCGTTGCGCAGTCTTTCGATGACCCGTTCTGCATTGGAAAGGTACTCTGCGAGCGAGTCTTGCCTAGCTTTCGCTGCTAGGCTCTCAATTGTCATCGCTACGAGGGAATCACGTTCATTTGCTAGGCGAGCAACGTATTTTGTCATTTCTTCCGACATCCCACTTCTGATCAATAATGAATCTGCTTCCTCTGCGCGCCGAATTGCTATGTCACGCTCAAATTCGGCTTTCTCGATTCGATTCAATAATCCATCCATTGAATCGCGAAGTTCTTTATTGTTTTTGGCCCATGTGCTTATGTTGCCCGAAGAGTTGATTTGCGTCTTGAGTGCCTCGATTGTCTCTTGGGCGATTCGTAGATCGGCTCTGACCATATCGCGCTGATCCAGCGCGAGGCTTTTTTCTTTGTCAATTCTATTGATTGCCTTTCGTGCGGTGGCTAGCGAGTTCCGCAAATCCGCTGCCTGCGCTGCGAGTTCCATGATATTCTCGGCCTTTTCTGGGGCTAGATCGCCTGCGTCGATCAAGTTGCTGTGCAGCTGTTCGATGATCTGTTCCGCTTTGGAAAGATGTTCCGCAAGCGAGTCTTGCCTGACGTGCGCTGCCACGAAGCGCTGTTCGCTTTCGGCTGTCCTCGCTATGAGGGAATCGCGTTCATATGCTAGGCGAGTAGTGTATCTTGTCACTTCTTCCGACACCCCATTTCTAGCCAATAACGAATCTGCTTCTTCTGCACGTCGTGTCGCTATGTCGCGCTCATTTTTGATGTTGTTGGCTTGACTTAGTAATACTTCTATCGAATCACGAAGTTCTCGGGTGCTTCTGATCCAAATGTCCGCATTGGCCCAAGAGTTAGTCTGTGTGCTGATGTTTTCGATTATTTCTTCGGCTATTATTAAGTCGGCCCGGGCTGTGTCGCGCTGTGCCTCGGCCACATCTCGTTGGCTCTCGGCCATGTCGCGTTCAGCTTCAGCTATATTGCGCTGATTTTGTTCGAATCGGAGCAAGGCCGAGCAAGCGAGTAGTAGGATGAAGACTACAACGCTGAATGTTTCGGCCAAGGTTAGCCCGAGTGTCAGTCCTTTTCGATAATTTTTTTGTTCAGCGGGAAGCATAGGCTAAATAATAGTGAAAAGTCAAATTAATCGCCAAGTCGAGAATGGCGCTGAAATTTGGCCAGTCGCTTCAATTTCTGGCGGATTTTAACTCTCCGACTCTCCTTCGGTGCCGTAGTTGTTTTCACATTTCTTCGTAGCTCGTCGGAGAACTCCTGAGCTTGGTTTTTAGCATTTTTGAGAGTGCTGAATAGTTTTTCAGAATGTTCTCTGGCCGCTGCCACTGTGGAGTCAACATCTTCGACAATTTCTTTTGTCTGTTCTGTACTTGCTTCAACTGCTTCAACATCTGAGAGAATTTTGCTGAGCGTGAATGCGGTATTATCGGTTGTTACGACAATCTCTTTCGCTTGCTCTACACTTTCTTTTGTTCCTGAGAGGTTTTTGTCAAGCAGAGTTATAGCGTCATTGGTTTTTTCGACAGTTTTTTTTGCCTGTTCCGCACTTTTTTGCACCCATGTGAGAGTTTTGCCGAGTGCGACTACGGTACCATCGGTGCTTGCCACTGTTTTCAAGGTAGCGCCAACTCGATCTGTTGTAGAGCTTGCGGTTCTATTGAGCTTGTCGAGACCGTGCTCGGTTTCGATAAATCGGGTCTGTGTTTTATTGAACTGTCGGTCCAAGTTGACTGCGTGATTCTGTAGTGCGGCAATGGATTGTGTGGTCGTGTTGCATACCGCGCGGAGCTGCTCGATGTTGTCAATAAGCGACTCAGTCGCGTCAGCGATGCGGTCTGTGTACTTCGCTCCAGCCCCTGCGATGATTTTCGTACTCTCTGCGATGGTTTCAATATTTACCGCAATGTTATCGGCTACCATTGCCATCCTTTTGGATGAGTGTTGAAATTGATTTGCCATGATGTCTAAATCGTTGCGCGCTAAGTCAAGACTGTTTTTCATTTGAGACACCGCATCCTCGAACTGGGATTTGATGACCTCCGTCAAATCGCCGGGAGATTCGCGAAATATCGTGAACCAGACACGCCCAGCCAGCCCGACAATGGTCGTTAATAGGGCGATTCCGAAGTTGCGAATCGCTCCGGATGTGCCACTCACGTTACCGTTGAGCGTTTCCCAGTTGAAGGTGGTCAGTGCGGCAACTAAAGCTCCGAAAGTGAAAAGGAGGCCCAGGTAGTATATCGAATCGCCCTTGGTATCTGCAGGGATGTTGACATAGTTTTTATCAACGTGAATCACGATGCCATAAACGCTCATGCATGCAGAGACGACTAGAGCTAGCGTCCATGGCCCGATCCCTAGCAGATTGCCACCGATGATGACCGATCCACCTAATGTCAGAACAATGAGCCATGCGTCGCGATACTGCTTGCGTACGTCAGACCATCTCCTGCCAGAATCAAAATTCATCCTTCGACCATAATCCAATTAAGCCGAGCGTTTGACGATGCTTCTTGATCCATAAAATAGTCCTCCCAGAATCTTCGCAGTGATCCGCCTGCAACTTGGAGACGACCGACTTCGCCTCGCCGCGCGAGAAGAAATACTGACACTTTTACATTTTTCAAGTTCACTCGGAGTTTTCCGTAGGCTTCGTTTCGAGAAACCATTCCGAAGTCCACAGGATCACGATAGAAAGACAGATTCATTGAGTTTTGCATCATGTCGGACATGACGAAAAGTTGTCGTGGGATATCGGCACTGATGGGCTGAAATGCGTCTATTTTGGCGACTTGTATACCTTCGATGATCGGTGAAATCGTGTCATTTTTCTGATCGAGCAGGGTGATCAGCTTTTTTTCGAGCGGTGCTCGAAAATTATCTTCATATTGCTTCGTGGCTAATCGTTGATTGCCTGTCACCGGACTCACATCGGCTGGATGCTTGGGCTTACAGATCCTGTATTCGGAGTTCGTGTTGTTGCCTCTCCCCGCCCGTCCTGCCGTGTAGACCTGGATTTCGGTCATCTCCGGCGCATTTTGGACGAGGTTCATTAGGTAGTTGACTCCCGATTTTTTCTGTATTTCTGTCAAAGAATCAGATGGATCTACTAGGATCGCGATCTGTTCTGTATAATTCTGGTTTTCAGGGCAGTTGTCGCTACTGACCGGTGTGGGGCAGTCCCAGATGCGGCACCCCATGAGTAGAATAATGATACCTAGAACAGACACCCCTCCAATGGCGATTCCGCCAATGTTCTGCCGCCTTTTCCTTAACCTTTGTTTTTGTCCGAGCTTTTGACTCATGTCGGTATGCCTTTGTATGGATTGAGTTTTGTGAATTGAATCACGAGCTCTTGCCACTCGTCGCGACATTTCTGCAACTTTTGTTCTTGTTGCTCCAAAATTTCGTGCATTTGATCTTTGAGTTTTTTTGCCTCTCCTTCGCTCATTATGATCGTTTTGTCGGGTGGCTCTGGAAGATCCCAACTAGCTTTCCACGACTTTTGCCAGATTTGTGGTTCAGGAGTAGGTCTCGGCGCCTCCCTGTTTTGTGTCCGATACATGTCGAGTGCATCTTTGCAGTTCTTTTCTAGATTATGTGCAAAATCACGAAGATCGGTGTGTAGATTGTGTAATTTGTTGTAGTCTTCCAGAGCCAGTCGTCGTATTTCCATGGGATCGCGAAAACCAGCTTGCAATTTGTGCTCGCCTTCACTGTAAAGTTGCTTGATTTTAGCCAGCAATTCGGAGCGATCATCTTGCAACCTTTCTTCCATTTCTCGTCGTTTTCTGTCGCGTTTTCCATATCCAGGATAGAAATCGTCAGTCTTGAGCCAGTCTATCGCGGCACGCGCACACATGGCAAGCCCGAGCAATAGCAGCGTCCATGATTGGAATCCGGTCAATTTGAAAGGATTCGCAAGGAAAAGGCAGAGAGCTTCCTGTTCCGCAGCTCTTTCGTTGTCGCCGCGAAAGCAGTTTTCGGGAGCGGAGTCCGTGTATTCAGGATAATCTAGCGGCAGTGCCTCGCGATAGTGAGCCACGAGCAGATTCCAGAATACTGCCATCACGACGGTAGCAATCAGTACCGCCATTCCAACGACCTTCCGGCGAGGATCTCGATGGTGGAATTGACGCACCATTCCAGAGATCAGACCACCTAATACTACAACATTTATTACGGCGACCAAAATTGCATTTGTGATCCCCGCTAAGGTTCCGCCACTGAGGTGGATGCCGAAGAAGAAACCGTTGAGAATCGTTTCAATGAGAATGAGAGCAAACAATATTCCCCAGTACCACAAACGACTTTCGGGGTAATCTGGAGCGGCTGTAAGTTTTTCGTCGTTTTTGAAACGATTGAAATCGCTGATTGCTTGCTGAGCTTCTTTATGCAGTCCTTGAAGTTCGGGGCGGTGTTTTTTGACTGTGGTCTCTATATCCTTGCAAACGTTCTCCGCCAAAAAAGTGGTTTCGGGATCGAGTGAAGAATCTTTCAAGTTTTCAAAAC
This sequence comes from Longimicrobiales bacterium, assembly GCA_965115885.1. Lineage (GTDB taxonomy): Bacteria > Gemmatimonadota > Gemmatimonadetes > Longimicrobiales > Gaopeijiaceae > BD2-11. The sequence continues at coordinate 2,767,956 of OZ220479.1, read as the reverse complement.
GTTGCTGAAGGGTCGAGCGATGACTTAGATAAGCCTTACGTTGCTCTGCGTAAAGATTGTTGCAGTAATTTGCGACATCTTTTTCCACATTGTCGAGTGTCGATTGTGTGGGGAGCGGCAGACCGTCAAGGCCGCGACTCTGACCATGTTCCAACAGCTTGAATCGATCAACTAAGGATTGGGCAGTTGGTGTTGTTTTCATTTTACGTGTTGTCGGAGATATTTGGTTTGCCAACGCCGATGCGCCTGCTCTTGCATGATGACGCAAAAGCATGAAATCAAAATTCTGTCTCTCTTCTACTCCGCCATCCCTTTCTCCCGCAGAATCTCCCAGACTCGGTCCGGTCGGATCGGGATCTCCACATGCGTCACCCCCAGGTGCGCCAGCGCGTCCACCACCGCGTTCGCGATCGCGGGCGGAGCGCCTACCGTGGCCGACTCGCCCACGCCCTTCGCGCCCAGCGGATGGTGCGGCGACGGCGTTACCGTGTGTGCGGTCTCCCACGCAGGCGTTTCCACCGCGGTCGGCACCAAGTAGTCCATGAACGAGCTGGCCAAATTGTTGCCGTCCTCGTCGTAGGTGATCTCCTCGAAGAGAGCCGGTCCCAGCCCCTGGGTCAAGCCGCCATGGATTTGACCCTCCACGATCATCGGGTTGATGATGTTGCCGCAGTCGTCCACGGCCACGAAGCGGCGCACCGTTACCTCGCCGGTGCCGCGGTCGATGTCCACGACGCAGATGTAGGTGCCGAAGGGGAAGGTGAGGTTGGGCGGGTCGTAGTAGTTGGTCGCCTCCAGCCCGGGCTCCATCCCCGGGGGGAGGTTGGTGTAGGCGGCGAAGGCGCAGTCCTGGATGGTCGCCGACTTGGCGGGCGCGCCCTTCACCGAGAACGTGCCGGGCTCCCACTCCAGGTCCTCCTCGCTCACTTCCAGCAGGTGCGCGGCGATCTTCGCGGCCTTGGCGCGGATTTTGCGCGCGGCCATCGCTCCCGCGGCGCCCGCGGTCGGCGTCGAGCGGCTCGCGTACGTCCCCAGCCCGTACGGCGCCGTGTCCGTGTCGCCCTCCTCCACCTGCACGTCCGAGGCCGGAAGCCCCAGCTCCTCGGCGACGATCTGCGCGTAGGTGGTTTCGTGGCCCTGGCCCTGCGACTTGGTGCCGAAGCGGGCCATCGCCTTGCCGGTGGGGTGCACCCGCACCTCGGCCGAATCGAACATCTTGATGCCCAGAATGTCGAAGTTTTTCGACGGACCCGCGCCCAACACCTCGGTGAAGCTGCACACGCCGATCCCCATCAGTTCGCCGCGCGCGCGCTTCTCGGCCTGTTCCCTGCGCAGCTCGTCGTAGCCGACGATCTCCTTGGCCTTGTCCATCGCCGCTCGGTAATCGCCGCTGTCGTATTCCCAGCCGAGCGGGGACCGGTAGGGGAAGGCCTCCTTGGGGATGAAGTTCTCCTCGCGCAACCGGGCCGGATCCTTGCCGATCCTGTGCGCCAGCGTGTCCACGACGCGCTCCAGGCAGTGCACGGCTTCGGTCACGCGGAACGAGCAACGGTACGCCACGCCGCCCGGGGGCTTGTTGGTGTAGACCGCGTCGACCTCCGCGTACGCCTGCTCCATGTCGTAGGACCCGGTGCAGATCGAGAAGAGGCCCGCGGGGAACTTGGACGGAGACGCTTGGGCGTCGGCGTATCCGTGGTCCGCGACGGTCTTGATGCGGAGCGCCCGGATTCTGCCGTCGGCGTTCGCCGCGATCTCGGCGTCCATGTGGTAGTCGCGCGCGAACGAGTCGGCCTGAAGGTTCTCCATCCGGTCCTCGATCCATTTGACCGGCTTGCCCAGCACCACCGACGCCGCGATCGCGATCACGTAGCCGGGGTACACCGGCACCTTGCCCCCGAAGCCGCCCCCGATGTCCGGCGACACCACGCGGATCTTCTCCTCGGAGAGCCCCACGTGGCCCGCCACCAGCGCGAGCACGGTGCGGACGACGTGCGGAGCCTGAGTGGTCATGTAGACGGTGAGGTGCCCCTCGACCGGGTCGAAGTCGGCGAGGCAGCCGCAGGTCTCGATCGAGGCCACGTGGATGCGCGGCACGTGCATCCTCTCGCGCACCACGACGTCGGCTTCGGCGAAGATCCGGTCGGTGGCCTCCTTGTCGCCCGCCGTCCAGTGCCAGATGCGGTTGTCGCTCTGGCCCTCCTTGTCGGTGCGGAGCACGGGCGCGTCGGCCTCCAACGCCCGGAAGGGGTCGACGACCGGCTTCATGGGTTCGTAGTCGACCTCGACCGCGGCCACGCCGTCGGCGGCCGCGTAGCGCGAGGTCGCGATCACGCCTGCCACCTCCTGCGCCTGGTACATGACCGTGTCGGTCGGCAACACCATCTGGGTGTCCGACATGAGCGTCGGCATCCAGTGGAGCCCGTGGGCCTCCAGGTCCTTGCCCGTGAGCACGGCGAGCACGCCGGGAACCTCGAGCGCCTTGGAGGCGTCGATGTTCCTGATCCGGCCGTAGGCGACGGGGCTGCGGACGATGTCCAGCCACAGCATGCCCGGCAACGTGAAGTCGTCGACGTAGGTGCCCTTGCCCTGCAGGAAGCGCGGGTCCTCCTTGCGCTTCATGGAGTGGCCCATGCCGCAGATCTTGGCGGAAGTTCTGGGTGTCATCGGTCTTCCTCTCCCATTTTGGCGGCGGCGTACCGAACCGCCCTGACGATGTTCACGTATCCGGTGCAACGGCAGAGGTTGCCCGAGATGGCCTCGCGGATCTCGGCCTCGCTGGGGTTCGGATCGTCTTCGAGCAGGGCGGTCCCGGTCATGAGCATGCCGGGGGTGCAGAAGCCGCACTGGAGGCCGTGCTCCTGCTGGAACCCCTCTTGCAGCGGGCTCATGCCGTCGGGGCCGGCGAGCCCCTCGACCGTGGCGATCTCGGCGCCGTCGGCTTGGACCGCGAGCATGGTGCACGACTTGGTGGGCACCCCGTCGACCAGGACGGTGCACGCGCCGCAGTGCGTGGTGTCGCAACCGACGTGGGTGCCGGTGAGGGCGAGCCGGTCGCGGATCAGGTGGACGAGCAGGAGCCGCGCGTCGACTTCGGCCGAATGCGCCGCGCCGTTGACGCGGACGGTGATCTGGTGTCTGGACATCGCCTTCTATTCTCCTGCGCGCGCGAGCGCCTTGCGGATGGCGCGGGCGGTGAGCACGCGGGCCATGTTCCTCTTGTATTCGACGGATCCGCGCCGGTCGGCGAGGGGCTCGGCCGCGGCGGCGGCGGCCCGGGCGGCGGCGGCGACGGCGTCGTCGCCGGGGAACCGGCCGACGAGGGCGTCCTCGGCGGCGGTCGCGCGGACGGGTGCGACGCCCAGGTTGGTGAGCCCGACGCCCGCGCGCGCCACGGTCCCGTCCCCGGCCAACGAGAGTTGCACCGCCGAGCCGGCGACGGCGTAGTCGCCCACCTTGCGCTCGAGCTTGACGTAGGCCCCCCCGCTCCTCGCCTCGGGGACCGGAATGCGCAGTTCGGTCACGATCTCGTCCTCCGCGAGCGCCGTCGCGAAGAGTCCGAAGAAGAACTCGCCGACGTCGATGGCGCGCACGCCGTCCGGCCCCGCGGCCACCACTTGGGCGCCGAGCGCCAGCATGGTCGCGGGATGGTCGTTGGCAGGATCGCCGTGCGCGACGTTGCCGCAGACGGTGGCGCGGTTGCGCACCAGCGGGTCGGCGACGACCCGAGCGGTGTCGAGGAGTATGGGATAGCGTTCCCGGACCGTCTCCGACCGCTCGAGCTGCGTCTCGGTGACGAGCGCGCCGACGCGCAGGAAGCCGCCCTCTTCGGCGAGCGTGTCGAGGCCGGGGATGCGGCCGATGTCCACGATGCTCGCCGGCGTCGCCAGGCGCAGCTTCAGCATCGGCAACAGGCTCTGGCCGCCGGACATCACCTTCGCGTCGTCGAGGGAGCCGAGAAGCCCCAGGGCCTCCTCCAGCGTGGCGGGGGCGCGATAGTCGAATTGCGGGGGAATCATGTCCCGATCCTCCTCCTCCGGGTCAGGCGAGCGCTTCTGTGAGGTTTTCCACGAACTCCTTCAGCATTTTCTTCGACACGACCTGGATCATGCCGCGTCCCATCTGGGCCAGGATTCCGGTCACGACCACGTCGGAATCGATGGTCACCTCGGCGCGCGTCTCGCCGTGCGCGATCACGCGGCTGGTCATGGTCATGTCGGCCGTGCCCATGCCCCTCCTGCCCCGGCCGCGGGCGCGCACCGCCACGGATCGCTCGCTCTCGTCCAGCCGGAAAGATACGGTTCCGTCGTAGACCACCGCGAGGGGACCGACTTTGATCGACATTCCGCCCGCATAGGTGTCGTCGTCCAGCCGCTCGCCCATCTCCGCGCCGGGCAGAAGAGTCGCGACCCGTTCGGGGTCGGAGAGCAACGTCCACACCTCGCCCGCGGGCGCGTCGACGGTGAATCCGTCCTGGATCTTCATGAGGGGCTTCGCTCCGGTTCTCGCGCCGGTGATTCCGGCTGGGGTTCGGGTGCGGAGGAGTCGGGGGACCGGGGTCGGCCCCGCGCCGGGGCTCCCGATCCCGGGCTCCCGCGGGCGCCGCGCATCGCGCCTACCGCTCGAGCATCGGCAGCACCGCCTCCAGCGCCTCGAGGTTGTGGGCGGGCACGAGCCGATCCACGTGGGGCAGCGCCGCTCGCATGCCCTTCGTCTCCGGGCGATAGCGCGGATCGCCCATGAGCGGGTTCAGCCAGACGATCCTGCGCGCACGGCGGCGGATGGCCAGCAACGCCGTCTCGAGCGCGGCGGCGTCGCCCCGGTCGAGTCCGTCGCTCAGGATCAATACTGTCGTATCCCCTCGCACGACGTGCCGCAAGTGCCGGTCGACGAACGCGAGCAGGCATTCGCCGATGCGGGTCCCGCCCGACCAGTCCTCCACCCTGCGGGCGAGGCGCTCCAGAGTGCCGACCGCGTCGCCGGTCCCGAGCCACGGGGTGAGGCGCGTGAGCGCGGTGTTGAAGGCGAAGATCTCGGTGCGGCGCATGACCTTGCGCAACGCGAGGACGAAGGCGATCAGGAAGCGCGAGCAGGCGTCCATGGACCCGCTGGTGTCGCACAGGACGACCAGGCCGGGAAGCTCGACGGCCCGCGTGCGGTGCGCCAGCTCGATCGGTTCGCCCCCGTGGGCGAGGGAGCGGCGCAGGCTTCTGCGCACGTCCACGACCGGGCCCCGGCGCCCGGAGGGCACCATGCGGCGGCTCGGCCGGGTGGCGATGCGGCGCGCGAGTCGCTCCAGCAGCCGCTCCATGCCGCGGAGGTCGTCCGGGGTGCACTCGTCGAAGACCTTGGTGCGGAGAAGCGCGCGCGGGCTCGCGCCGGGACGGCCGCCGTCGCCGCCGTCGGGAGCTTCCTCCTCGTCCTGGCCGACCGGTTCGTCCAGTTCGCGGCGAATGCGCGCGAGGGGCGTCTCGCCGTTCTTCCCGCCGCGCCAGCGGCGCGGCGGCGGTCGGGCGTTTCGCGCGCGGTCGGGGCGGGACAGGGCGGCGCGGCGCCAGCTTTCGTCGAAGAGGCGATCGAAGGCGTCCCACCAGCGGCGCGGGATCTTGAGCGCGCTGCGAAGCGCGAGGCGCACCTCCTCCGGGTCGGAGACGTCGACGAAGCGGAGGGCGGCGGCGGCGTCGATCTCGTCGCGGAGTCCCACCGGGACGCCGACCTGCCGGAGTTCCCCGGAGAACCGGACCAAGTGGGCGGCGAGTTCCCGCTCGGGGACGGGCGCGACGGCGCGCATCAGCCCGGCTCTCGCTCGTCGGCCGACGGGGCGGCGGCCGAAGCCGTTCCGGGAGACGGCGCGCGGGCGGGATCGTCGGTTGCGGACCGCTGAGGCCGGGGCATCAGTCGGCGTCGGCGAGGAGGGTTTCGATGTTCTCCGCGTGCAGGAGGCCGACGTCGTGCCGGTCCTTGACGAGGCAGCCCAAGGTTTCGGCGACGATCTCCGCGTCGAGGCGGTCCCGATGCAGGGTGACCAGGGCTCGGGCCCAGTCCAGGGTCTCGGCCACGCCCGGGGGCTTCATGAGGCGCCGCTCGCGGAGTTCCTGCACCACGTGCGTGATCCGTCGGGCGAGCGCCTCCGAGACGCCCGGCACCTTGGTGCGGACGATCTCGACCTCCTTGGCGAAGGTCGGGTGCTCGATGTAGAGGTAGAGGCAACGCCGCCGGAGGGCGTCGCCGATCTCGCGCGTCCGGTTGGAAGTGAGGACGACGAAGGGCCGGTGGACCGCGCGGATGGTGCCCAGCTCGGGGATGGTCACCTGGAAGTCCGAGAGCGCCTCGAGCAGGAAGGCCTCGAACCCTTCGTCCGCCCGGTCGATTTCGTCGACGAGCAGCACGGGAGGCTTCTCGCGGGTGATGGCGCGCAGCAACGGCCGCTCGAGCAGGTAGCGGCGCCCGAAGATGACGCCTTCGAGGCGGTCCGCGGCATCGCCGCGTCTCGCTTCGTCCCCGCCGCGCCCGGCTCCGTCGGATTCCATGCGCAGGCGGAGCAGTTGTTTCCGGTAGTCCCACTCGTAGAGCGCGGTGGCGACGTCGAGCCCCTCGTAGCACTGGAGCCGGATCAGCTCCGTCTCCATGACGGACGCCATCGCCTTGGCGATCTCGGTCTTGCCGACCCCTGCGTCCCCTTCCGCCAGCAACGGCTTCTCCATGGCCCGCGCCAGATGGACGGCGGTGAGAATGGACGGCTCGGCGACGTAGTTCGCCCGGCGCATCGCCTCCCCCAGGGCGCGGATCTCGGGTCTCACGCCGGACCCGCCGCGGGGTTGGAGGAGAAGACCTCGGGGGTCGCTCGGAAGAGGTCGCGGCAACCCTCGCAGCAGAAGCGGAAGGTGCGGCCGCCGTGCACCGCGGCGGGGGAACTCGCCGCCGGGACCGACATCCCGCACACGGGATCGGAGGCCCAGGCGTCCGCGTCCGCGGCGTCCGTGCCGGAGGCGTCCGCGTCGCTCGCATCGTCCGTGTCCGCACCGGCCCCGTCCGGGGCCGCCGGGGTCGTGCGCTCCCCGTCCGCGTCGCCTGCGTGCGCGTCCCCCTCCGTCCGGGCTTCGGCGACGATCTCGGCCAGGATGCTCACGGCGATTTCCTCGGGTTGCCGGGCGCCGAGGTCGAGCCCGGCGGGCCCGCGGACGCGGTCGATCGCGTCGTCGCCGAGCCCGAGTCCGGACAGCGCGGCGCGCACGCTCCGCATGCGCCGCGGCGACGCCACCACGCCCAAATAATCGGGTTCCGTCCCCGCCAGTTCGGCCAGCGTCCGCTCGTCCTCCCGCCCCATGGTGGCGACGACCGCGAACAGCCGCGTTCCGGGAAGACGCGTCGCGCCTCGCTTCGCCCACGCCTCCGGCTCCGCGCACTCGTCGGCGAGACGGGCCGCCTCCCGACTGGCGGTCGCGGTGGCGGCCGTTCTGTATCCCATCGCGCGCCCCAGCCGGAGCAGGGCGAGCGCCACGGGCGAGTCGCCCGCCACCAGCAGGACGGGCGTCGGCAAAACCGGATTGACGTGGATCTCCACCGTTCCTCCGCTCGCGCATGCCATGGAGACCCGGACGAGATCTCCGTGGCGCTCGTCGTCCGCTCCGAAGACCAGCAACCGGGGTTCTCCCGCGCGAAGCGCCTCCAGGGCGTGCCGGATCACCCCGGAGCGCGTGCAGCTCCCCCCGATCCACCCGTGCATGGCGCCGCGGGAGTCGATCAGCGCCGCGTCGCCCGGCTTGCCGGAGGCGGGGCGCTCGCTCCGCACCACCGTGGCCAGCGCGAAGGGCTCGCGCTCGGCCTCCAGGCGCGCCGCCAGGCGGAGCAGGTCTCCGGTCACTTCCGCCCGCCGGAAGCGCCCGCCGCCGCCGCGTCCGTCCCGCCCCGGGCGAGTTCCCCGATCACCGCCTCGTAGTCCTGCGGGCGGTCGACGTCGCGCAACCGGGCCGCCGGCCAGTCGACCTCGACCGCCCTGTGGCGGTGGCGGCGCACCGCCTCCCGTCCGCACCCCGTGCGCATGCGGATCACTTCGCGGAACAACGCCCGGTCGTAGAGAATCGGCGGCGCGTTCACCTCGCCGCCGTACCGGGACGCCACCAGGGGCGCCTTCTCCTCCCGGTAGCGCTCCACCAGCGTCCCGAGCATGCGCGCGGTCACGAACGGCATGTCCGCGAGCGTCACCACCGCGGCGTCGCACGCGCCCGCGACGCTCGCGATCCCCGCGGCCGCCGAGGTCCGGATGCCCGCCTCGTGGTCGGCGTTGAACACGGGCGTGCACTCCATGTCCGCGATTTCCCGCTCGATCCGCTCGCGCGCGTGCCCGGTCACCGCCACCACGGGATCCAGCCCGGCCTCCCCCGCCCTGCCGACGGCGCGGCGCACGAGCGACGCGCCCGCCACCTTCAGCAGGAGTTTGTTCCGACCCATCCGGGTGGAGGAGCCGGCCGCCAGCACGATGCCCGCTACGCGGGTCCGCTTCGCCATCCGGGTTCCCGAGGGTTCCGACTTCCCGCGCTCCGGGGATGGGGCGGTCTCCTCAAGGCGAAAGGCTGAATCCGAAGACCAGAAACGCGCGGTCGGGGTCCGATCCGTGATCGTGATCGTGATCGTCGTCCAACCGGTTCGCGTTGACGATGTAGGAGACGCTCACCGGAACCGTGAAATCGTCGGTGACGACCAAGTCCCTGCTGGCCGTCACGCCCAGATTCACGAACGCGGTCCCCTCGGTTCCGTAGAACTCGCTCTCGCCTGCCACCATCCCGGCGGTCAGGCTCACGTCGACTTCCTCGAACGCCGACACGGGAACGCTGGCCTCCAGGTAGAGCGAGTTGTCGGGGTCGTTGCGCGACATTCTTCCGGCGTAGAGCGACACCGGAAAGCTCTCCGGCGCGGTGAAGGACGCCGAGAGCTCGAGCATGTGGCCTTCCGTCACGAAGAAGCCGTCGGCCCCGGGAGACGGGAAGTAGTAGTCCGTGACCCCGAGCGAGAACGAGGCGCCGTTCGGGAGCGGGAAGGTGTAGGCGGCCCACAGGTCATTCTCGTTGGCGCCGGCGCCCGGCTCGGAGATGGAATAGGAGCCCCAGGCGCCCACCTCCAGTCCTCCGAACCCGAACGTCAGCGCGGGCTGGACCGACATCGATTCCCCGAAGTCGGTGCCGCGCCAGACGTAGCGGCTGACGACGTCGGCGCCGATGGAGGCGGACTGGCCCCGAAGCGGACCCGCGAGAGCGGACGACGCGGCGAAGGCGAGGACGAGAGCGGACAACGGGGCGCGCGCGCAATGCAAAGGAATCATCGTTCCCTCCGTCGAAGTTCGGATTTCCGGTCGGTTTCTCACGGTTCGGGCCCGCCCTCCTCCCGAACCACGTTCACGCGGGCGGTCAGCGTGGACGCGGCGGATCCCTGGAACACGCCTCGCACCGGGGGCGCGTCCGCGTAGTCCCTGCCGACCGCGATGCGCACGTGGCGCTCGTCGCAGTCGCAGTCGTTCGCGGGATCGAACCCGCGCCACCCCCGCCCGGGCAGCCAGCATTCCACCCATGCGTGGCTCTGGTTCGTCGGGGCGCGGCCCGTCTCGGGGCCGAGATACCCCGACACGTAGCGGGCGGGGACGCCCCAACTCCGCAGGATCGCGATCATGACGTGCGCGTAGTCCTGGCACACGCCCCGACCGGTCTCGAGGATGCGCTCGATGGGGGAGTCGGCCGCGGTCGACCCCGGTGCGAATTCGAACGCCCGGTGGAGCGCGGAACGCAAGACGCGCACGCTCTCCAGGACGTCGTTCCCCCGCTCGATGCGGCGCGCGGACACGAATTCCCCGAGCGCCGGGGAGGACGGCCGCGCGAAGCGGCTGGGCTGCAGCGTCAGCCACAGCTCCGGCGTCCGGATGGCGGAGGCGAGCGCCTCCCGGGAATCGGGAAGGCCGGAGGAAAGCGCCCGGGGAGCGGAGACCTCCACGCTCGAGCGGGCGACGATCCGCAGCGCGCGGTGCGCGCCCGGCCTGTCGAAGAAGTGGCCCCTGTTGCCGAAGGGCCCCCGGAACTCGAAGACCGCGCCGCCGGGGTCGGTCTCGACGGAGAAGCTCCGCAGCTGCTGGCGGCGGTCCTGGACCGGCGCCAGGAAGAGGGTCATGACCGATCCGCGCACCGGCGCGTCGTAGCGGAACTCCAACTCGTGCCGGATGGAGTAGCGCGCGCTCACGAGGGCAGCCCGGCTTCCACGGGGTAGTCGAAGTACGTGGCGCCGACGATTCCGTGCAGCGTCCGTCCGTCCCGCATCAGCTTCTCGAGGGAATCCCGGACGTCCCCGGAACCCTCTCCGCCGTTCCCTTCCGCCACCACCGCCGCGGACAGGCCGAGCGCCATGCGGTGCGGGGCCGCCATGGGATAGCGCGCGCCCCTGGGGTCGATGCCCTCGAGGAGCTTGCCGATGCGGCGCACCGCGAAGCAGAGCGACCGGGGCAGCTCCGGGTTGCGCACGAGGAACGCCAGCGCGGGGTCCCGGCGGATCGTCATGGAGTGGGTGCGGCAGTAGAACTCGTAGGCGCCGCACACCTTGAGCAGCCCGGTCCAGGAAGGGGAGGGAGCGCCCTCCGTCCCGTCCCGCCCGCCCCGGTCCCAGGCGTCCAGCAACCACGTCTGGTGCTGAAGGCGCTCGACGAACCGGCCCAGTTCGAGGAACCGCCACACGTCGTGGCGCGGCATCAGCGCGTCCACGACCCCGGCCAGCAACCGCAGCCGCTCGACGGCCTCGCCGGCCAGCCCCGCCGGCGCCTCCGCCCAGGCGGCGGGGAAATCGCGGTCCCGGATCCAGAGGAAGCCCTGGTTCAGGCAGGTCCAGACCCGCACCGGAATCCAGGGCCTGAGTTGCTTGGCGTTGTCCCGGGCCATGGTCCAACAGCGGATCATGGAGTCGGGGTTGGCGGTGTCCTCCACCAGGTTCGCGGCCAGCGTGTAGGCGTCGGCGAGCAGGAAGGATTCGGCCTCTTCGGCGTCCGAGGGCGCCGAAGGCGCCGGTTGTCCGAGCGCCCGGTGGACGATTCTCCAGCCCAGCGCCAGCTCGTCGGCGGGCGTGTCGGCCAGGCGCCCGAGCTGGTACTCGAGCAACCGGGCGGTGTGTTCGGTGCGCTCCAGGTAGTGCCCCATCCAGTAGAAGTCCGCCGCTGCCCGGGCGAGCATCAGTCCGCCTTCCCGCCGCCGCGCAGCACCCAAAGATCCTTGCAGCCCCCGCCCTGGCTGGAATTCACCACCAGCCCGCCCTTGCGCAGCGCCACTCGACAGAGGCCGCCGGGCGCGATCCAGGTGTCGCTCCTGCCGCGGAGCACGAAGGGACGCACGTCCACGTGGCGCGGCTCCAGGTTGCCGTCCACGAAACAGAGCGCCCGGGACAGGCCGAGCACCGGCTGGGCGATGAAGTTGTCCGGACGGTCGCGCAGGCGCGCCGCGTACCGCTCGCGCTCCTCCGCCGTGGCGTGCGGGCCGATCAGCATCCCGTATCCGCCCGATCCGCCGACCTCCTTGACCACCAGGTTCTCGATGTTGTCCAGGGTGTAGGCGAGCCCCTCGCGCGTCCGGCACAGGTGGGTGGGCACGTTGGCCAGAACGGGTTCCTCGTCCAGGAAGTAGCGGATGAGGTCCGGCACGTAGGCGTAGACGGCCTTGTCGTCGGCGACGCCGGTGCCCGGAGCGTTGGCGATCGCCACGTTGCCCGCGCGGTACGCGTGGAAGAGGCCGGGGACCCCCAGCAGCGAATCGGAGCGGAAGGTGGCCGGATCCAGGAATTCGTCGTCCACCCGCCGGTAAACGACGTCGATGCGCCGCAGCCCGGTGACGGTGCGGGCGTACACGATGGCGTCGTGCACCACCAGATCCCGCCCCTCCACCAGTTCGGCCCCCATCTCCCCGGCCAGGAAGGCGTGCTCGTAGTAGGCGGAGTTGTAGCGGCCCGGCGTGAGCACCGCCACCCGCGGCGCGCTCGTCCACGGACTCAGGGAAGCCAAGGTGGCGTGGAGCCGCTGCGGATAGCGGGAGATCTCGCGCACGTCGTGCGCGCGGTACAGCCGGGGGAACGCCTGCTTCATGGCCGCCCGGCAGGCCAGCATGTAGGAGACCCCGGAGGGAACCCGCAGGTTGTCCTCGAGCACCGCGAAACCGTCGTGGGTGCGCACCACGTCGGTGCCGCAGACGTAGACGTAGACGTCTCCGGGAACTCGGAGGCCCCGCATCTCGACCCGGTACTGGGGACAGCCCAGCACCAGATCGGGGGGCACGATCCCGTCGCGCAGCGACGCCCCCTCGTTGTAGATGTCGGCGAGAAACAGGTTGAGCGCGGTCAGGCGTTGCCGAAGACCTCGGTCGATGCGGTCCCACTCCTCCGCCGCGAGCAACCGGGGGACGCAGTCGATGGGAATGATCTGCTCGGACGCGTTTTCGGCGCCGATCACCGTGAAGGTGATCCCCTCGTGGACGAAGCGGCGCGCGACTCCGTCCTGGAGTTGGGCGAGCTCCTCCGGCGAGGCCCGGGACAGCGCCGTCCCCAGCATGCGCGTCGCGTCGCGCATGTTGCCGTCGGCGCGGAACGTCTCGTCGTGGAAGCGGGCGTCCAACCGGTAGTGGGCGAACGCGCCCGATCCCGCCTTTCCGGGCGGATCCGCGGCGGGAGGGTCGCGGTCGAGAGACGCGTACGGAGACGGGGTCATGGGCGCCGGGGCTTCGGATCAGGGATCGCGGTAATCCTCGCCCTCGTCCGGGTCCGCCATGAGCACGAACTCGGGGTAGGCTTCCAGCCCCAGCTCGGCCGCGTCCTGTCCCAGTTCCTCCACGGTGCGCGACACTCGGACGCCCATCGTCTTCTCCAGGACCGTCCACAGAACGAAGGACACCCCGAAGACGAACGCGCCCACGCTCACGACGCCGAGCAGCTGAACCCCCAAGTCGGCGCCTGCGGCGATCGAGGTGGCCAGCGTGCCCCAGATCCCCGCGAAGAGGTGGGCGGGAACCGCTCCGACCACGTCGTCGATTCGGCGCTTCTCCAGGAACTTGAGTCCCATGGTGCACAGAACCGCCCCGACCGCGCCGATCGCCACCGCCCAGCGGGCGTCGACGACGTCGGGCCCGGCGGTGATGGCCACCAGGCCGGCGAGGGCGCCGTTCAGCCCCGCGAAGAGGTCGATCCGCCCGAGGATGGGCCGGGAGACCGCGAGCGCGGTGATCACGCCCGCGGCGGCGGCGAGATTGGTGTTCACCAGAATGTTGCTCATGGCCAGCGCGTTTGCCGCGCCGTCGAGGGCGAGCTGGGAGCCGCCGTTGAACCCGAACCAGCCCAGCCAGAGGATGAACACGCCCAGGGTGACGGCCGGGATGTTCGAGGGCGGCGTCAGCTTGACCGTGCCGTCTTTGCGGAACTTCCCCCAGCGAGGGCCGACCACCAGGGCGCCGGCCAGCGCGGCCCATCCTCCGGTGGAGTGCACGACGGTGGAGCCGGCGAAGTCCTGGAAGCCCATCTGGGCGAGCCAGCCTCCGCCCCAATGCCAGGAGCCGACCACCGGGTAGACGCAGGCCGTCAGAAGCGCGGTGAAGGCGAAGAAGGCCCACATGTTGACCCGCTCCGCCAGCGCGCCGGAGACGATCGAGGCCGTGGTCGCCACGAAGACCATCTGGAAGAACCAGTCCGAGGTGGCCGCGTATCCGTTCTCGACCACGGCGCTCAGCGCGCCCTCGTCCCCTCCCAGCAGCGCGATCTCCTCGGCCGACGGACCGTAGAACAGGTGGATCGACCCGACGAAGCGGCCCACGTCCACGTACATCAGGCCGTAGCCGACGAAGTAGTAGGTGAGTCCCGCGATCGCGTAGATGCCGATGTTCTTGAGGCAGATCATCGACGCGTTCTTGGAACGCACGGAACCGGACTCCAGCATCGTGAAGCCGGCGCACATCCACATCACCAACGCGCCCCAGATCAGGAACGAGAAGGTGTTGAGGACGTAGGAGAGCTCCGATGCGGACTCTTGCGCCAGGACGGGCGCGGGAAAGAGAAGGAGGGCGAGCGCCGCCGAGCCGCCGAGCGCGCCGACGCGCCCGATTCCGGTCGGAAGGAGGCGGTTCGTGTCGAATGGACGCGAGTTCATGGTCTCTCCGGTGGGGGTGGCGGCCTTCCTGCGGCCGAGGCGCCGAAAGCGTGCCGTGCGGCCGAGGCGGGGCGCTCCGCCGGGGGGGGCGGGCTTCGGATTCGCGTCATTATCGGTTCGGGTTGCGCGCGGCGCAAGCCGTTTTCGGGATTCCCCGCAGATCCGTTCGGCGACGAACGTCCGCCGAGGCCGGAGGCGCAACTTCCGGGGCGCGCGACGCGCATGGACGCGCCGACGGGTGCTATCTTCGAGGAGCCATGAAATTCCCCTACCTCTCCGACGCTCCGAGCGGCCGCGTCCCTCTCTTCCTCGCCCCCCAGGCGGGGGTGAGCGAGTCGCCCTTCCGCCGCCTGTGCCGACGCTTCGGCGCGGACGTGGTGGTGACCGAGTTCGTGAGCGCCGAGGGCATCTGCCACGGAAACGAACGGACGCGCGCCTACCTCCGGTTCGAGGAGGAGGAGCGGCCCGTCGGGGTGCAGATCTTCGGCGCCCGTCCCGAGCGCATGGCGGCGGCGGCGGCGCTGGTCTCGGAGGTGTACCGGCCGGATTTCGTCGACATCAACTTCGGGTGCCCGGTCAAGAAGGTGGTGAAGCGCAACGGCGGCTCCGGTTGCCTGCGGGATCCGGAGCTGGTCGAGCGCATCGTGCGCGCGGTGGTGCGCGCGACGCCGCTCCCGGTCACCGCCAAGATCCGGAGCGGCTTCGACGAGAAGACGCGCAACCCGGTCGCCATCGGTCTGCGCTGCCAGGACGCCGGCGCCGCCGTGGTCACGCTGCATCCGCGCACCCGCGCGGACATGTACTCCGGCCGCGCGCGCTGGGACGAGATCGCCGACTTGGTCGATGCGCTGGACGTTCCGGTCGTGGGCAACGGCGACGTCAAGACGGGCGCGGACGCGCGCCGCATGCGCGAGGAGACCGGATGCGCCGGCGTGATGATCGCGCGCGCCTCGCACGGCAGCCCGTGGGTGTTCGCCGCCGCCCGCGCCGCCCTCGACGGCGAACCTCCGCCTCCCCCGCCGGACGCCGCCGGGCGTTTGGCCGTCTGTCTGGAGCACGCGCGGAACGCGGTCGAATTCGAGAGGGACCACAGGAAGGCGGTCGTCGAGTTCCGCAAGCACATGGGCTGGTACACGAAGGGGCTTCCCGGCGGGCGCCGGCTGCGCACCCGGCTCTTCGGCCTGACCACCCTCGACGAAACACGAGAGGCGCTGAAGTGCTATCTTGAACAGGAACTGGAACGGGAGCCGGCGGGCGCCGCCCGACGCGCGGTGGACGTCGGCCCATGGGCGACTCGGATGCAAGGAGAACGTGCGACGAACCTTGAATCGCCTGCACCAGACCGTCGGGGGGCGTAACGGCTTCGACGTGTTTGGCGAAACGCGAGGCAGCGTGCCGAGGTCCGGGAACCTCGCGAAACATCCCGGAATCAACACAACTGCCAACAACGATCTGGCACTGGCCGCCTGAGTTTTCTCGAGCGGTCCGTCTCCTGGTCCGCCCGCCCAAGGCAGGCCTCCGAGACGTCGACGAGTTGGGCTGGTCCGCGGCGACGCCGTCGCGCCGCGGGCGAGACGATCGACGGCTAGTCGGAGAAGGGGCCGGTCGCTGGCCTCTCTCCCGACGAAGCGCAACAGCGATCTACGCACGTAGAAGCTTCGCCGGACCCACTCGCGGACGCGGGTTCGACTCCCGCCGCCTCCATATCCCACTCGCCTCAGGAACGTGAACGCCAAACTCCGCATTCTCGCCGCCATCCTCCCGGCGGTCCTCCTGCTGGACGTCGTCACCAAGCGCTGGGCGCTGGACGCGCTCGCCGGCGGACTCCGGATGGAGGTCCTCGGCGGCGCGGTTCCGCTGACCCTCGCCTTCAACCGGGGCGCCGCCTTCGGAATTTCCGTCGGCGACGACCCGCGCTGGTTCTTCATCCCGGTCACCGTTCTGGCGATGGGGCTGCTGGCCGTCCTGTTCGTTCAGAGCGAGCCCGGGAACCGGGTGAAGGCGGTGGCCATTTCGCTCGTCCTCTCCGGCGCGCTCGGCAACTTGGTGGACCGGGTGCGCTGGGACCGGGGGGTGGTCGATTTCATCGGCCCCGTCGATCTGGGCTTCATGCTTTGGCCGATCTTCAACGTGGCCGATTCCGCGATCACCTGCGGGGCGGTTCTGCTCGCCGTCTCTTTCTGGCGCGAGGAGCGCGCCCGCGCCGACGCGCCGACGGACGGGGAAGAACGGGAGTCCGACCCCGGGGCGACCTCTCCGGCCCGGTCCGAGGAAGCCTCCGAAGCCGCTCCCACGCAAACGCCCCCCGGCGGCTGAGACCCGAGAGGGGCCCGCAACCGCCGGGGGGCGCTCCTCCCCCGGCTCTTCCTTCCGGCTCTCCGCGCGGCTACAGCACCAAGTGCTTCCGGATGTCGAGCTGCGAGACGTGCAGGCGGAACACGTCCGCCTCCTCCAGCTTCGTCTCGATCAGCTTGCGGTGCACGTCCTCGCCCAGGGTGTTCTTGAGGAAGTCGCTGAACTGGCCGATGCGGGCCGCTTCGAACAGGTCGTGGGGCAGGGAGTCGATGCCCATCTGCTCCCGCCACTTGGCGGTGAGGTGGTAGATGTCGACGGTCACCGGGTCCGGGCAGGCGACCGCGTTCTCGACGCCGTCCAGCCCCGCCGCCAACATGACCGCGAAGGCCATGTAGGGGTTGCAGGTCGGATCCGGGAAGCGCAGCTCGATGCGGGTGGCGACCTCCTGGCCGGGCTTGTACATCGGGATGCGGATGGCCGCCGACCGGTTCCGTTCGGCCCAGGCGATGTAGACCGGCGCCTCGTAGCCCGGCACCAAGCGCTTGTAGGAGTTGTAGGTCGGGTTGGTGATCAGCGCCATCTCGCGCGCGTGCTTCAGCACGCCGGCGATGAAGTGCTTCGCCATCGGGCTCAGATGGTGCTCGTCGTCGCCGTCGTAGAACGCGTTCTGGCCGCCGTCGAAGAGCGAGAGGTGCGTGTGCATGCCGCTCCCGTTCTCGCGCGCGATGGGCTTGGGCATGAAGGTCGCGAACGCCCCGCAGCGGCGCGCGATCTCCTTGACCAGGTACTTGTAGGTCTGGAGGTTGTCCGCCATCTCCAGCGCTTCCTTGAAGCGGATGTCGATCTCGTGCTGCGACGGGCCGACCTCGTGGTGGTGGTACTCGATCTGGATGCCCATCGCCTCGAGCGCGCACACGGTGACTTCCCGGATGTCGTCGCCGATGTCGACCGGGTTGATGTCGAAGTATCCGGCGTCGTCCAGGAGATCGACTCCGTTCTCGTTCTCGAAGTAGAAGAACTCCGCCTCGGGGCCGACGTACATGGTCGTGCATCCGTGGTCCCCCAGACGGCTCAGCGTGCGCTCCAGGATGTTTCGGGGGTCGCCGTCGTACGCCGATCCGTCGGTGTTGCGGATCTGCGCGAACATGCGCATCGTCCGCCCCCCGCCCGAGCGGAAGGGGAGCGCCTGCGCCGTTTCGGGCACCGGAAACGCGACCATGTCGCTCTCCTGGATCCGCTTGTAGCCTTGGATGGAGGAGCCGTCGAAGCCCATCCCCTCCGCGAAGGCGCTCTCCAGTTCCTTCGGGGTGATCGAGAAGGACTTGAGGGAGCCCAGGATGTCGGAGAACCAGAGGCGGATCGAGCTGACGTCGTGCTCCTTCGCGTAGTTCACGACGTCGTCGGCGCTCGAGAGGGACAACCCGTTCCTGCTGTCCATCTCGTCGATGTGGATCTCCATCTCGTCCCGACATTCCTCCGCCGCTTTCAGGTACTCGTTTCGGTCCATGCTCACGCTCCGGGTGGGGTTATGGGTGCCAAGTCTGGCGAAAGGGGGCCGATTTCGGCCCCAATGTAGATTCCGAACGCGGGGCGGGGCAACGGTCCGCGTCCGCCCGGAACGGAGTTCATCGGGGGGGGTCCCCGCGCGCGGGTCCTTCGCCGTCGTCGGGCACGAACACCACGAACGCCACGCGCCGGCCCCGCATGCGCGCGACCCGCAGTCGGCCGCCCTCCACCGGCACCTCGTCCCCCGCGCGGGGCACCCGGCGCAGGCTCCCGAAGACGAAGCCGCCCACCGTGTCGAACCGCTCGGAGGGGAGCTCCAGCTCGAGCCGCTGGTTCGCGTCCCGCAGCGAGACCCCGCCCCAGACGCGGACGCTCCCGCCGCCCATGGGGTGGAAGGCGGCGGGCTCGTGCGCCTCGTGTTCGTCGCGGATCTCCCCCACGATCTCCTCGATGAGATCCTCGAAGGTCGCGAGTCCCGCGGTCCCGCCGAACTCGTCCAGCACGATCACCATCTTGGCGCCCTTGGCCCGAAGCTCGGGGATGAGTTCCTGGACGGGCCGGGAGAGCGGGGCGAAGACCGGCGTCCGGGGGAGGTCGCGGATCGCGGCGACGCCCTCCCGGTCGGCCCGCCACAGGTCGCGCGCCAACAGCACGCCCACGATCCGGTCGAGGGTTCCGTCGTGCACCGGGAGTCGCAGGTGGCCGCGGTCGAGCATGACCGCCTTGGCCTCCTCCACGCAGGCGTCGGCGTCGATGGCCACGATGTCGGTGCGGGGCGTCATGACCTCCCCCACGGGCACCTCGCCCAGACGCATGACGTTGGACACCACCCGCAACTCGTCCTCGGCGAGCGTCCCGGTGGTGTGCGCCATCTGGGCCATGACCTCGATCTCCTCGCGGCTGACGCCGGGGTTCCCCCCGGATCCTTGGACCAGTCGCTGCACCCACGAGAGGGGCGCCAGCAGAGGCGTCATGGCAACCGTCAGCGCCTTCAGAACGTAGGCGGTCGACGGGGCGAGCCGGTTGCAGAACCGCGCCCCGGCGGTCTTGGGGACGATCTCGGAGAAAACCAGGACGGCGACGGTGAACACGCCCGAGAAGGCGGCGACCCAAGCGCTGCCGAAAAGCTCGAAGGCGAGCGACCCGGCGAACGCGGCCCCGGCGGTGTGGGCCACGGTGTTGAGCGTGAGGATGGCCGCGATGGGCTTGTCGACGTGGCTCTTGAGCTCGTGCAGAAGGCGGCCGGAACGCCGCCCCTCGGCCCGCCTCAGCTCGACGTAGCTGGCGTCGATGGAGAGGAGCACCGCCTCGAGAATCGAACAGAGCCCCGAGACCGCTAGCGTGGCGAACAGAGTCGCGATCAGGATCGTCATCGCACCGATGATCGCAGTTCGGGGGGGCGGGGGCAATTCCCCGCCGCGCGGGAGTCCCGTTCTTCCCTTCGGGGTGCGTGGGCGTAGTTTCATGCATGAGCCGAACGGGACGCGCCCGCGCCGACGCGACAGCCCCGCCTTCGCCCCGCCGCGGCGGGGCGCGACTGGCCCCGGAGACGTTCGACCTGCCCGTGGCCGCGATGCGCGCCGGGCGCTACACCGACCAGTACTTCAACTGGTCCCGGCGGGTGCTCGAGGCCGAAGGGCGCGCGCCTCCGGTCACCATGCAGGTGTTTCAGAAGAGGGACGTTCTGGTCGCGGGCACCGACGAGGCGGTCGCCATCCTGAAGCTTTGCCTGACGGAGGGCTACGCGTGGGAGGATCTGGAGGTGCGGTCGCTCCGCGACGGGGACCGGGCGGGCCCGTTCGAGCCGGTCATGCACATCGCCGGGCCGTACCCGGCCTTCGCGCACCTGGAGACCCTCTACCTGGGGGCGCTCGCCCGCGGCACCCGGATCGCCACCGGAACGCGCAGGGCGGTCGAGGCGGCTTGGCCGCTGCCGGTGCTCTTCTTCGCCGCCCGCCACGACCATTGGTCCGTGCAGCGGGCGGACGGCTGGGCGGCGCACGTGGCCGGAGCGGACGGCGTCTCCACCGACGCGCAGGGGGCGTGGTGGGGAGGACGGGGTCGGGGGACGCTGCCGCACGCGCTGATCGCCGCGTACGGGGGGGACACGGTCGCCGCCACCCGCTCGCTCGCCCGCCGGGTGCCGGACTCGGTGCGCGTCGTCTCGCTGGTGGACTTCGACAACGACTGCGTGGGGACGTCGTTGAAGGTGGCCCGCGCGCTGGGCGAGCGACTCCACGCCGTCCGCCTGGACACCGCCGCGAACATGGTGGACCGGTCGCTCGACGCCGAAGCGGGGGAGGCGGGGGAGCGCGACGCGCGCGCGCGGGATCTCGGGGGCGTGAACCCGCTTCTGGTGCGCAAGGTGCGGCGCGCCCTGGACCGCAACGGCTTCGGCCGCGTGCGCATCTTCGTGTCGGGCGGGTTCGACGGCGCGAAGATCCGGCGTTTCCGGGAGGCCGGGGTCCCGGTGGACGCCTTCGGGGTCGGCTCGTCGCTGATTCGCGACCAGGCCGACTTCACGGCCGACATCGTGAAGGTGGACGGCGCGCGCGTCGCCAAGGCGGGCCGGGGCTGGCGGTCGAACCGCGCGCTCGAGCGGGTGCCGTGAGGCGCGGCGCGGAGAGGGGAGGCGGGCGGACGACGCGCGTCGGATGGGTCGTGGACGTCCAGCGCGACTTCATGGAGCCCGACGGACGGCTCTACGTGCGCGACGCGTTCGACGAGGGCGATCCCGGCGCGGCGGCGGCCGAGCCCCGCATCGTCGAGGCCGTCGAATGGATGCGCGCCCACGCCGCGATGACGGTCTACACGGCGGACTGGCACGGGTACGACGACGCCGAGATCGACGCCCGTCGGCCGGACCCGGGCAAGGGCACCTACCCGCCGCATTGCATGGGCCGTTCGCCGGATCCCGCCGAGCGGCGCGGCGCGGAGATCGTCCCCTCGCTGGCCGTCCACGACTGCCTGGTGCTCCAGGTGGAGGACGGCCCCGCCGAGGCGCGCGCGCTGCTGGCGCGCTGGCGGCGCCGACCCCGGCCGGTGCTCGTCCGCAAGAACCGCTTCGACGTGTTCCGGGGCAACCGCGCCGCCGCCGCCTTCGTGGAGGCCGTCGCGCGCGCGCTTCGTCCGGCGGAGTTCTTCGTGGCCGGGGTGGCGCGCGACGTGTGCGTGACCCAGGCGGTCGACGGCCTCCAGGCCCGCGGCCACCCGGTGACCGCCATCCGGGACGCCACGTGGGGGCTCGGGCTGGAGGCGGAGGAGGACACCCTGGCGCGCTGGCGGAGGAAGGGACGCGTCGTCGATGTGGCCGACCTTCCGCGCGGAGCCTGAACCCGTGCCCGCCCCCGCCCGCCCGTCCTTCGCCGGCGTCGACGCCTCGAACCTGGAGGCGACCGTGCGCGCCGCGCTGGAGCGCGCGCAACGGGGGATCGACGATCTCGCCGCCGCCGATCCCGCGCGGTCCGCGACCTACGGCGACGCCGTCCAGCGCCTCGACGACGTCGTGCAGCGTCTCGAGGAGGATCTGGCGCCGACGACGGTTCTGCTCGCGGCGGCGGAGACGTCGGAGCTCAGGAGCGCCTGCAACGAGGTCCTGCCCGAGATCGCGGCGTTTTGGTCGCGTCTCCCGCTCGATCGGGGACTCTGGGCGGCGGTGCGCGGCTTTTCGGAGACGCCGGAGGCGGAGGAGCTCGACCCGCTGCGGCGCCGCAACCTGGACAGGACGCTCGAGCGGTTCCGGGCCGCGGGGGCGGAGCTGGACGACCGCGACCGCGCCCGCGTTCAAGAGATCCGGGTCGAGCTCGCTCGGTTGGAACGGCGCTTTTCGGAGAACGTTCTGGACGCCACCGAAGCCTTCCGGCTGCACGTCCCGGAGGGCGAGCGCGCCAAGCTCGACGGAATCCCCGAAACCGCCCTCCGGCTGGCCGGCCGCAAGGCCCGGGCGGAGAAACTGGAGGGCTGGCTGCTGACGCTGGACGCCCCGTCCGTCGAGCCGGTGCTCAAATACGCCCGCGACCGCGCGCTGCGCCGCCGACTGCACCGGGCTCGGGTCGGGCGCTGTCGGGACGGGGCGTTCGACAACCGTCCGGTCGTCGCGCGCATCCTGGCTGCGAGACGCGAGCTCGCCGAGCTGCTGGGGTACCGGGACTTCTCCGACTGGCGCTTGGACGACGCCATGGCGGGCACCGGCGCGCGCGCCTTCGCCTTCGTCCGCGACCTGCGCGCGCGCACCCTGCCGTACTGGGAGCGGGATCTCGCGCTTCTGCGGGAGAAGGGCGCGCGCATGGGGCTCGATCCCCTCGAGCCGTGGGACCTGGCCTACCAGCCCGTGGATAAAGTCGAGCGCTTCCGGCGATTGGCGAAATTGGGACTGAAGAGTGCCAGAAAGGCCCAAATTCACGGGTTTAGAGGCCAAATTTGCGGCTTTCGGCCCCCGAAATCCGTGATTTTGGCCATTTTGGAGCCACTCGCTCACCTGATGCCTGGGAATCCCATTTTCTCCACGGACTGCTACGTCTCGGAGGCGCTGCGGCGCGAACGCTTTGGCCTGGACGACGAGGCCGCGCGTCCCTGGTTCCCGCTCGACCGGGTGCTGGACGGGCTCTTCGAGATCGCGGAGCGGGTGTTCGGCCTCCGGGTGGAAGAGGAGCCCGCAACGGACGTCTGGCACGAGGACGTGCGCGCCTGGCGCCTGACCGCGGAGGACGGCACCCGCTTGGGGTCGTTCTACACCGACTGGTTCCCGCGCCCCGGAAAGCGCCAGGGAGCGTGGATGGCCCCCCTGACCACCGGAGGGCCGCGCGGGAACGGGGATTTCGTCCCGCACGTCGGCATGATCGCGGGAAACTTCGCCCCGCCCGCGCCGGGGAAGCCCGCGTTGCTCACGCACCGCAGCGTCCGGACCGTCTTTCACGAGTTCGGACACCTCCTGCATCACTGCGCCTCGCGGGTGCCGTTGCCCTCCCGGTCGGGGATGCGGGTGCCTTGGGACTGGGTCGAGGTGCCTTCCCAGATCATGGAGAACTGGACTTGGGAGCGCGAGGCGCTGTCTCTCCTCTCCGGGCACCACGAGACCGGGGAGCCGCTCCCCGAGGACATGATCCGGCGCATGCGGGCGGCGCGCCGCTTCATGGGCGGCCAGGCGCAGATGAGGCAACTGGGATTCGCGGCCCTCGACCTGCGGCTCCATCGCGAGTACGATGGCGGGGAGGAGTTGATGTCGTACGCCGAAGAGGTCGTGAAGCCGTTCGCCCCGGGTGCGCGCTTCGCCAAGAGCCACATCCTCGCCAGCTTCAGCCATCTGTTCGCGGGCGGATACGCCTCGGCCTACTACAGCTACCTGTGGTCGGAGGCGCTGGAGGCGGACGCCTTCGGCCGGTTCCGCAGGGAGGGGATCTTCTCTCGCGCCGTCGGCGCGGCCTTCATGGACGCGATCCTGGCCCAGGGCGACAGCCGCCCTCCGGAGGAGATGTTCCGCGCCTTCGTGGGGCGGGAGCCCGATCCGGAGGCGCTGATTCGGCGCAATCTGGGCGATCCGGGCGGGGAGAGCGGGGAGACTTGACGAGCCGGGCTCGCGCGGGGGCGGGGAGGACGGCCCCCGTGCGGTCGGACACGCGAGAGGCGGCGCGCGGCGCCGGGGAGGAAGCGATGTTGTCGATGCCACGCGTCGTTTCGGCGGCGTTGCTCGCGGCCGGGTGCGTCTCCGGCCCGGGCGCCTCCGGCGCTCGGGACGCCGCGCTCCCGCCCGGTCCGGACGCGGTGTACCGGCTCTACGTCGGGGCCGAGTCGGCCGATCTGATCCACCGGATCCGCTTCGACGGCACGCTCTCCGTGGAGCGGACCGTCCCGGTGGGCGAGATTCCCACCGAGACCGAGGGCCCCCACGGACTCCGCGTCTCGCCCGACGGACGCCATCTCTACATGACCACCGGACACGGATTCCCGGACGGGAAGCTGTGGAAGCTCGAGGCCGGAGCGGACACTGCGGTGGCGGAGCCCATCCCGCTGGGCTACTTCCCCGCCACCGTCGATCTGACCCCGGACGGTCTCTACGCCTTCGTGGCGAACTTCAACCTGCACGGCGAGCGCGTGCCCTCCACGGTCTCGGTGATCTACACCCCGGATCTGGTCGAAGTCGAACGGATCGAGACCTGCACCATGCCCCACGGCGCGCGCATGGCCCCGGACGGCCTCTTTCTCTACTCCAACTGCATGATGGACGAGCAGGTGGTGGAGATCGACACCCGCACGTTCGAGGTGGCGCGCCGCTTCTCGGTCGCTCCCGGGCGCGAGGGCCCGCTCGACCCGGGGGGCGGCGGGAGCGGCGACGGCATGGGCGCCATGGTCGGCGCCTCCTGCTCGCCGACCTGGGTCGAACCCTCGCCCGACGGCCTGAGCCTGTACGTCGCCTGCAACGCCGGCGACCGGATCCTCCACCTGGACCGCGACGGCTGGACGTTGGAGCGCGCGCTCCCGTCCGGCGCCGGGCCGTACAACCTGGCGATCTCGCCCGACGGGCGGCTGCTGGTGGCCACGCTGAAGGGGGAGGCGGGGGTGGAGTTCTTCGATCTGCGCACCGGCGAGAGCCTGGCGCGGGTTCCCACCACCGCCACCGTCACCCACGGGGTGGCGGTGGCGCCCGACGCGCGCTACGCCTTCGTGAGCTCGGAAGGGGTGGGCGCCGAGCCGGGCAAGGTGGACGTCTTCGACCTCTCCGACTTCTCCCGCGTGGGCGACGTGGAGGTGGGGCAGCAGGCGGGGGGCATCGCCTTCTGGAGGATGGGGCCGCCGTGACCGACGGCCCGAGGGGCGCGTGCGGGACGCGCAAACGCGTTCGCGGAGTCGACGCGCGCGAGCCAGGCGCGAGCGGTCCTGGCGCTTCGACGCAGGAGGACGTCTTGATGCGCACGATCCAGCGGAACCACCGGTCTTCTTTCCTCCGGGCCCTTCGGGCGTCCGGTCTCCTCCTCCTCGCCGCCGGGACGGGCGCGTGCGGGGAGACGTCCACCGCGACCCGCGTCACCTCGCCCACCGAGCGGTTCGGGCACGAGATCGGGGCCGACTACGTGCTTCCCGACTACGCGGACCTGGCCGAGTACTGGGAGTTGCTGGCGTCGGAGTCGGACCGCATGATCCTCGAATCCATCGGCGAGACGTCCGAGGGCCGCGATCAGCTGATGGCGACCATCACTTCGCCCGCCAACCACGGCGATCTCGCCCGCTACAGGGAGATCGCCCGGAGGATGGCGAAGGCCGACGGCGTCTCGGAGGCCGAGGCCCGGGCGTTGGCGGAGGAGGGCAGGGCCGTGGTCTGGATCGACGGCGGCCTGCACGCCTCCGAAGTGCTCGGGGCGCAGCAGCTGATGGAGCTGGTCTACCGTCTGGTGAGCGGCACCGACGAGGAGACCCTGCGCATCCTGGACGACGTCGTCGTGCTCGCGGCCCACGCCAACCCGGACGGCCACGATCTGCTCGCCGACTGGTACATGCGCGTCGACGAGCCCGAGGAGCGCAGCACCGCCGGCGCCCCGGTGCTCTACCAGAAGTACGCGGGCCACGACAACAACCGCGACTTCTACATGTCGGCGCTCGACGAGAGCACCAACATCAACCGGGTCCTCGCGCGCGAGTGGTTCCCGCAGATCGTCTACAACCACCATCAAACCGGCCCGCCGGGGACGATCATGTTCGCGCCGCCCTTCCGCGATCCGCCCAACCACTACCTGGACCCGCTCGTCCTGACGAGCCTCGACCGGGTGGGATCGGCGATGCACCAGCGCTTCGTGCGGGAAGGGAAGGGAGGCACGACCATGCGCAGCGGGGCGGGCTACTCCACTTGGTGGAACGGAGGCCTGCGCACCACCCCGTACTTCAGGAACCAGATCGGCCTCCTGACGGAGACCGTCGGCAACCCGACGCCCATCGAGATCCCGTTCCTGCCCCGGCGGCAGCTGCCGCACGGAGATCTGCCGCTGCCGGTGGAGCCCGGGCCGTGGCGCTTCCGGCAGTCGGTCGACTACTCGACGACCGCCAACATGGCCGTGCTCGACTACGCCTCGCGCAACCGGGACCACCTGCTGTTCAACATCTGGAGGATGGGGACCAACTCCATCGAGCGCGGCAACCGGGACCACTGGACGGTGTTGCCCTCCGAGATCGACGAGGCGGTCGAGACGGTCGGGCGCGCGGGCTCGCGCGACGACTACGAGCGCCTCCTCAGGGATCCCGCCGACCGCGATCCGCGCGGCTTCGTCCTCCCCTCCGACCAGCCGGACTTTCCGACCGCGACCAAGTTCGCGAACGCGTTGCTGAAGAACGGAGTGGAGGTGCGCCGGGCGAGCGCCGACTTCGAGGCGGGCGGCACGAGCTACCCCGCCGGGTCCTACGTGGTGCTGGCCGCGCAGGCGTTCCGCCCGCACGTCCTCGACATGTTCGAGCCGCAGAACCATCCCAACGACTTCGCCTATCCCGGCGCGCCCCCGACGGCCCCGTACGACAACGCCGGTTGGACCCTCGCCTACCAGATGGGGATCGAGTTCGACCGCGTCCTGGACGGCTTCGACGGTCCCTTCGAGCTCGTCGAAGGGCTGGCCGAGACGCCCCCAGGGAGCGTGACGGGCGCCTCGGCCGCCGCGGGCTACCTAGTGGGCCACGACGCCAACGACGCCTTCGTCGCCGTCAACCGCGTGCTGGCGGCCGGAGGCAGCGCGCACTGGATGAGGGACGCCTTCCGGGCGGGCGGCGCGGAGCGTCCCGCGGGGACCTTCTTCCTGTCCGGCGCCGGGGCGGACGAGGCGTCGGCGAACGCCATGGCGGCCGAGCTGGGCATCGATTTCGCGGGCTTGGCGGCGCCGCCGTCGGGACGCGCCTACGAGCTCGTCGCGCCCAGGATCGCGCTCGGCGACGCGTACGGCGGTTCGATGCCGTCGGGGTGGACGCGCATGATCCTGGAGGACTTCGAGTTCGATTTCGAGGTGGTCTTCCCGCCCGACCTCGACCGGGGCGGTCTGATCGACAGGTTCGACGTGCTGGTGCTCGAGGACGGCGCGGTCCCGCTTCCCGGGCGCGACGTCGGCGGGACGATGCCGCCCGAGTTCGCGGCCACGGTGCCGGAGGAGTACCGCGACCGCATCGGGGTCTTCACCTCGGCGGTCACGGTGCCGGCCGTGCTCGACTTCGTACGCGCCGGCGGGACGGTGGTGGCCGTCGGCAGCTCGACCGCGCTCGCCTACCACGCGGGTCTGCCCGTGCGCGATCACCTGACCGGATCCGACGGCCAACCGCTGTCGTCGGAGGAGTACTACGTTCCCGGCTCGGTGCTGGACCTGCGGGTGGACGGCGCCCACCCGTTGGCCGCGGGCGTCGGCGATCGGGCCGACGTGCTCTTCAGCCGGAGTCCCGTGTTCGGCCTGCGGGGTTCGGCCGCGGGGGTGACCCCGGTGGGATGGTTCGACACGGACGCGCCGTTGCGCAGCGGATGGGCCTGGGGTCAGCACCGCCTGCGGGACGGCGTCGCGATCGCCGACGCGCGTCTGGGCGAGGGACGCCTGTTCCTGTTCGGCCCCAAGATCACCTTCCGCGCCCAGTCGCACGGGACGTTCCCGTTCCTGTTCAACGGCATCCACTACGGCGCCGCGCGCGAGGTCGTCCTGGCGGGCGCGGGATGACGGGGGCTCGCGGAGAACGAAGGGAGCGCGCCCGCGCGCGGCGGAACCTCGCCGCGGCGGTTCTGGCGCTGGCCGGGACCTTGGGGACGGGTTCGGCGCCCGTTCCGGCGCAGGCCCAGCTGCGCGTCGGCGGACAGGCCTCCTTCGCCAACGAGGTTCTGGGCGGCACGCTCGGCGTGGGGCCCCGGGTGGAGTTCGGCGCGCCCGCCTTCCCGGTGCGGCTGGCGGCCTCCTTCGACTACTTCTTCCCCAACTGTCCCCAGTGCCGCTACTGGGAGACGAACGTCAACGCGCTCGTCTCCCTCCCGTTGCTGCCCATCCCCTTCTTCCGCCACGTCGGAGGCGGCTGGCACATGCAGAGCGTCAAGGCGAACCCGTTCGACGATCCGAGGCGGGCGTCCGGGGTCAACGCCGTTCTCGGCATGGGCGCGGAGCGGACGAACGTCGAGGCGCGCTACGAGATCCTGAAGGACGTCGAGGACCAGCTCGTGCTCTCGTTCGCCCTCTTCTTCCTGTAGGAGCGGGGCCGGGACCGCCGGTCCCGGCCCCGAGGCGTCCGCCTCCTACGTCTCCTGGTCGCGCGGGCGCATCAGGATCTCGTTCACGTTCACGTGTTCGGGAGCGGCGAGAGCGTAGAGGATGGCCGCCGCCACGTCCTCGGGGTCCATCGGCTTCCTGTCCCGCCAGCTTCGGGCGAACCCGTCGCGGATCTCCGGGTCCGGGATCCGGTCCATGAGCTCGGTCGCGACCACGCCCGGCTGGACGTCGGTGATCCGGACGCCGTGCCGCGCCGACAGCTCCAGCTGCATGCCGGCCGAAAGGCAACGCACCGCGAACTTGGTGGCCGCGTACACGGTGCCGCCCGGGAAGGGCCGCCGCCCGGCGAGCGAGCCCACGTTCACGACGTGGCCCCGGCGGCGCTCCAGCATGCCCGGAAGCGCGGCGGCGATGCAGTGGAGCACGCCCTTCACGTTCACGTCCACCATGCGCAGCCAGTGGTCCAGGTGGAACTCGGCGAGCGGCGAGATGGGCATGACGCCGGCGTTGTTGACCAGGACGTCGATCGGGCCCAGCTCCGCCGCCGCGCGCTCCATCAGCGCGAACACGGCGTCCCGGTCGGTCACGTCGACGGTCGCGGCCAGCGCGCGTCCCCCGTCCCGGAGGATCCGGTCCGCCAGCTCCTCCAGGCGCGCGCCGCGGCGCGCCGCCACCGCCACCGCCGCTCCTTCCCCGGCCAGCGCCGCCGCGACGGCCCGGCCGATTCCGCTCGACGCTCCCGTCACGACGGCGACCTTTCCCGCAAGGGATCCGGACACGGCGATAAACCTCCCGTTTGCGCGTGGACGCGGACTCGAGGCATTATACTGCGCAACGCCCCCGAAAAGCAGTGCGACCACGACCGGGGGGAGCCATCCCCAGGAGGAGGAAACCGATGAAGCCGGCACGGAACCTTGTGGCGACCGTCCTCGCGCTCGCCCTTGCGGCGGGACAGGCCCGAGCGCAGTTCGACAACGTGGGGGTCATCGAATTCCCCACATCCGCGACGGGCGCCGCCCAGGACCGCTTCCTGCGCGGCGTGGCGATCCTGCACAGCTTCGGCTGGCTGCAGGCGATCGAGCAGTTCCACGCCGCCCAGGAGATCGATCCGGACTTCGCCATGGCGTACTGGGGCGAGTCGCTCGCCTACAACCATCCGCTCGTCTCGCGCATGGACGCCACCGAGCCGCGCAAGGCGCTGGAACGGCTGGCGCCGACGCGCGCCGAACGGCTGGCCAAGGCGCCCACCGAGCGGGAAAAGGGTTTCCTGAACGCCGTGGAGATCCTCTGGGGCGAGGGCGACCACGTCGAGCGTCGGGTCGGCTACATGGAGGCCATGGAGCGGCTCCACGAGGACTACCCGGACGATCCCGAGGTGGCCGCCTTCTATTCGCTGGCCATGCTCAGCGCCGTGGCCGCGACCCGGGACCTGAGCGGACGCCTGAACGTGCGGGCGGGCACCATCGCCCTGAAGCTGTTCAAGGACAACCCGTACCACCCCGGAGCGGTGCACTACGTCATCCACTCCTTCGACGACCCGATCCACGCTCCGCTGGCGCTCGAGGCGGCGCATCGCTTCGCCGAGATCGCTCCGGCCGTGTCGCACGCCCGCCACATGCCGACCCACATCTTCATCCAGCACGGCATGTGGGACTACGTCTCCGGGCACAACCAGTCCGCCTACGACGCCGCGCGCGAGCTCTGGGAGCCCGGCGAGCCCATGGGCGACGCCACCCACGCGCTCGACTGGGGCCAGTACGGGGACCTTCAGATGGGCGACTACGAGAAGGCGCGTCTCTGGATCCGGCGCATCGAGGCCATGGCCTCCGGTCGGTTCCTGGAGGGCGGTCCCTCCGAGGAGACCGGCCAGGCCCGCCCGCGCGGCGCCGAGCCCCTCCTCAAGGCCCGCTACGTCGTCGACACCGAGGAATGGGCGATCCTGCCCGTCGACGAGGAGTCGAGCGGCCACGAGCTGCTCGCCACCGGGCTGAGCGCGGCGCGCACCGGCGACCGGTCGGCGCTCGAGGCGGCGGCGGAGGCGCTCGCCGAGGACGTCGAGGACGCCGACGACGAGGAAGGCTACGCCGGCGTCATGCACCGGCAGGTGGCGGCGTTGCTGGAGGCCGACCGCGGCAACGAGGCCGCCGCCCGGGAGCTGATGGACGAGGCGGTGTCGGCGGTCGAGGCGATGGCGCCTCCGCGCGGATCGGCCAGCCCGATCAAACCCGTGCACGAGCTGTACGGCGAGATCCTGGCCGGTTTCGGCGACCACGAGGCCGCCGCGGCCATGTTCGAGACCTCGTTGCTGCGCATGCCCAACCGGCCCCGTTCGTTGCTCGGGGTGGCGCGCGCGAGCGTCGAGACCGGCGACTTCGGGCGGGCGGCCGAAGCCTACGAGACGCTGATCGAGGAGGTCTGGGTCGGCCGGGACAGCTTCCCGGGATACCAGGAGGCGCTGCGCTTCCTGGAGAGCACCGAGGAAAACAGCCGGAGCAGGTAGCGGAAAAGGGTACGACCCCCCATTCGGGTCGCCGACTCGGAACCGACCTTGCGGGAGCTCCTGTACGATGGAGGATGGTATCGGTGACCGTTGCACCCGAGCGGATCTGAAAAGGAACGAGCCATGAGTGAAGATCAACCAGAACCACTTCTAGGCGCCGAAAATTCTCAGAAGACTGTGGAAGGTTGGCTGGATCGGCTCGGGATCACACACGGCCCTGTCGATGAGCCAGTGGATGGCTACTCTTGGGTGTTGCGAGCGGACCGCTCTGGCGATGCTTTCCAAGTTGGCTGGATGAGCGAAGTCGGAGCACTGCAGGTGCAAGCCGATTTTGTACCCGAAGAAGCTCACCGGGCAGCGTTCTTGCTGATGGGGTCGTCGGACAAGATGGCTTTCTTGTTCGATCTTGTCGTTCGCATAAGCAGCATGGCACTGGATCATGCCATCCTGCCACCGGGCGGCGCAGAAGACGACGCCACTCCCGAAACCACTCCTCCTGGAATCATCCATGTGTTTGGCAACGTTTTGGTGGACAAGCCGCTGTACTGTAGCGACTTTTTCTCTCATTACATGAGAGTCAACGGAGCTTGTCGCTCGGTGTCTCACATGTTTTATAAGATGACTCTGTTGCGACGGTGGAACTGAAGATGAGAATCGTGGATTCAGAGCAACCAAGCCATGGCATTGACGCCATGAGCACCATTTTCTTGTCGAAACAAGAAAGGAGCTCGTATGCGACCATAAGGTCGACCGACAGGCCCGAAAGTCGTACGCATGGCTGGGGAAATTTTGCACCACCCGTGCGTCACATTGACTCATCCGCTTCGCCGACATCACACCACATCAGCGCTTCGAGCATCATGCAAGATGTCGAGTCGTTGCTTGGCCAGGACGAGGGCTTGGATTCCATTTCCCCTTACGACCAAGTGGTGCGACAAAACCTGATGCACATGCGGCTCTCGCGGACTCATGTGATCGTGGATGGAGAGTGGTGCGCATGGCGAGAGGACAAAGACCGCGGGATCGTGATCAAGCGCGAACCTTGGAGCCTGCTGGGAACCGGACGTACGCTGAACGAAGCGATCGATGATTTCCGCCGTGAAGCGGGAGTGTTTGCAACCATTATGCGGGACGACGAATTCGAGAAAGTCACTGAAGAAGCATGGCGAATGCGAGATTTCGTCATGAGGTATCTGCCCCAAAATGCCTAATGTCTAATTCCAAGATGTACTCCCGCTCAGAGATCAAAAAAAATCTAAAACGCAAGGGATTCAAAGAGAAAGGTAATAGAGCTCACGAGTGTCTCGTTTTCTGTATGGATGGGCAAGAGACGCACATCATGACCATGGTGTCCCGAGGAGGTTCCGGCAAAGGGAAGACTGTTCCTGTCAACTTGATGAAGAAAATGGCTGATCAATGTTCGCTGAAACTAGGAGATTTTCAGGATCTCGTAAAGTGCCCGCTCAGCGAGGAAAATTACAGGCAGTGCGTGCGGGATGGGTTGAACGCGCAATCCCTTCCGTGGCCGCATACATTTTGGCTCCGATGAAACTCGGCCTCCCAATTTTCTGCGATTCGCTCGCGGAATGGACCTGTTCACTTTGTCGTGTCATCTGAAAATGAAATGGACACCACCTTCTTCGAGGTGTGCTCCCGCGAACATCCTCGTTGATCCCGAGGCCGATCGGATGTTGCGCGTCGTCGATGGTCTCGCCCCGAGGCGTGGTCAGCTCAAGGTCGGTCAGACGGCAGCCACGGAAATCGTTCGATCCCCATGAGGCGCATGCGATCCCGGGACCGTAGGAAGCTCGAAAGCTGGATTCGAGCTCTCACGGCTCCGAAGTTGCGCATGGAACGCGCCGGATCGAAGATGCGTCTTGGCTTGGCGGACAAGTTCCGCTACAACCTCGGCCTCCTGTACGCCGACGGTTTAGACGCGCGAGAGGACGACGCCCGGGCGATCCACTGGTTGCGGGCCGCGGCCGAACAGGGTATCGCCGCCGCCCAGAACGACCTCGGGGTCATGTACGCCACGGGCCGGGGCGTACCGAAGAACGACGCCGAGGCGGTCCGTTGGTTGCGAGCCGCGGCCGAACAGGGCGTCGCCGTCGCTCAGAGCAACCTCGGGGTCGTGCACGCCACCGGTCGGGGCGTGCCGGAGAACGACGCCGAGGCGGTCCGTTGGTTGCGGGCTGCGGCCGAACGGGGCGTCGTCGCCGCTCAGAACAATCTCGGGGTCGTGTACGCCGATGGTCGGGGCGTGCCGGAGAACGACGCCGAGGCGGTCCGCTGGTTGCGGGCTGCGGCCGAGCAGGGCGTCGCCGCCGCCCAGAACGATCTCGGGGTCGTGTACGCCGACGGTCGGGGCGTGCCGGAGAACGACGCCGAGGCGATCCGCTGGTTTCGGGCCGCGGCCGAGCGGGGCGTCGCCGCCGCCCGGAACAATCTCGGGGTGATGTACGCCACCGGTCGAGGCGTGCCGGAGGACGACGCCGAGGCGACCCGTTGGTTTCGGGCTGCGGCAGAGCAGGAGGTCGTCGCTGTCCGGAGCAACCTCGGGGTCGTCATGTACGCCAACGGCGCGGAGGACGACGCCGAAGGGAGTGCCCTGAAGGCGGTCCTTCCGGCGGCTGGGGTCCGCTGGTTTCGGGCCGCGGCCGAGCAGGGCGACGCGTTTGCGCAGTACAACCTCGGGGTCGTGTACGCCACCGGAGAGGGTGTGCCGAGGAACGATGCCGAAGCGGTCCGCTGGTTTCGGGCCGCGGCCGAGCGGGGCGACGCCTCCGCGCAGTACAGCCTCGGGGTCGTGCATGCCACCGGCCGGGGTGTGCCCAAGGACGATGCGCGGGCGGTCCGCTGGTTTCGGGCTGCGGCCGAGCGGGGCGACGCGTTTGCGCAGTACAACCTCGGGGTCGTGCACGCCACCGGCCGGGGCGTGCCGGAGGACGATGTCGAGGCGGTCCGCTGGTACGAGGTAGCAGCCGAGCGGGGCGACGCTTCCGCCCAGCACAACCTCGGCGTCATGTTGCACGCCAACGGCCACAGCGTGCAGGCGGTCCGTTGGTTTCGGGCTGCGGCCGAACAGGGCGACGCCTCCGCCCAGGTCAACCTCGGCGTCATGCACGCCAACCGCTGGGGTGGGGCGGGGGACGATGCCGAGGCGGTCCGTTGGTTTCGGGCTGCGGCCAAGCGTGACTACGCCTCCGCCCGGATCAACCTCGGTGTCATGCACGCCACCGGCCGGGGCGTGTCGAAGGACGACGTCGAGGCGGTCCGTTTGTACCGAGCCGAAGCCGAACGGGGCGACGTCTCCGCTCAGATCAACCTCGGTGTCATGCACGCCACCGGCCGGGGCGTGCCGGAGAGCGGTGTCGAGGCGGTCCGCTGGTACGAGGCCGCAGCCGAACAGGGCGACGCCTCCGCCCAGGTTATCCTCGGGATCATGTACGCCAAGGGCGAGGGGATGCCTAAGAATTATGTGCGTGCCTATGCTTGGGCGAACCTCGCCGCCTCCCAAGGCGACCGCGGGCTCAAGGATTTTCTGGGTTCCCGGATGTCTTCCCGCAAGATCGTCCGTGCCCAGAAGATGAGCCTCAAGCTTCAGAACCGCATCAAGAAGCTTGGGGACCGCAGAAACGAACTTGAGCTTGTGAACCGCGGCAACGAGCTGCGGAACCGCAACAACAACTCCCGACCTTCGTTCTTCGGGGAGTTGCGGAGCACATGGCGAACGAGCCAAGCGATCCAGCGCGCCAAACAGGCCCGCAAATCAAGTCAAGCGGATTCGTGAACGAAGCGATTTCTTTCTCACCTCATCCCGTTTCGAATCTCTTATGGCCACCACCGTCTTCAAGGACAGCTCCTACGAGCTTTCCACCCTGATCGACGAGATCGGCAGAGGCGAGATCGCGTTGCCGGACATCCAGCGCCCCTTCGTCTGGAAAGACGCCAAGGTCCGCGACCTCTTCGACTCGATGTACCGCGGGTTCCCGGTGGGTCATCTGCTCTTCTGGGCGACCGGTGCCGAAGTGGATGCCCGCCGAATTGGGACGCACGCCCACGAGGCCGTTCCGCGTCTCATGATCGTGGACGGCCAGCAGCGCCTGACCAGCCTCTACAGCGTGCTGACGGGAAAGGAGGTGCTTCGCAAGGACTACGCTTCCTCGCGGATCCGCATCGCGTTTCGGCCCCGGGACGGCAGCTTCGAGGTCGCCAATGCGGCGGTGGTGAAGGATCCCGACTTCATTCCCGACATCTCGATTCTATGGGGTAGCGGGAATGTGTACGAAGAGGTGCGCCAATTCCTCAAGCGACTTGATGCGAGCAAAGGCGAGCTGACCCAGCGCCGACGGGACGACCTTACAGCTGCGATCATCCGGCTGCACGACCTGCGCCGTTACAGTTTCAAGGTCTTGGAGCTGGGGTCGAGCGTGGACGAGGAACAGGTCGCGGACATCTTCGTCCGCATCAACAGCAAGGGCGTCCAACTCGGCCAAGCCGACTTCATCCTGACGCTGATGTCGGTGTGGTGGGAGGAGGGCCGCAAGCAGTTGGAGAGCTTTGCCCGCAACGCTAGGACTACCGCGAACCTCTTCATCGATCCCGAAGCCGACCGGATGTTGCGCGTCGTCGCGGGTCTCGCCCTGAGGCGCGCTCGACTCAGGTACGTCTACCAAGCCCTTCGCGGCAAGGATCCGGAGACTGGAGAGATCTCGGCGGAAATCCGGGAGAAGCAGTTCGCGGAGCTGCAGGAGGCTCAGAAGGAAACCCTCTGCCTGACCAATTGGCGCGAGTTCCTCAACGCCGTCCGCCGCGCCGGCTACCGAAGCCGAAAGATGATCAGCTCGCAGAACAACCTGATGTTCTCCTACCTGATGTACCTGATCGGACGCCGAGACCACCGGCTCGACCGGAGGACCCTCCGCGAGGCGATCGCCCGATGGTTCTTCATGGCCGCGCTCGCCGGCCGGTACACGCGTAGCTTCGAGAACCAAGTCGAGCAAGATCTTCGCCGCATCGCCGAGGCAAAGTCCGGCGACGAGTTCGTAAAAACGCTGGACGGCATCGTCGACACGACGCTGACGGAGGATTACTGGAGGATTCAGCTCCCCAGCTCGCTCGAGTCGTCGGGCGTCTTCGCCCCGACGCTGTTCGCGTATCATGCGAGCCTCGTTCTGCTGGACGCGCGGCCCCTGTTCTCGCTGCTTCGATTGGGCGAGCTGTTGGATCCGTCGGTCCACGCGCCCCGGACGGCCATCGAACGCCACCATCTTTTCCCCAAGGCTTACCTGGATCGGATAGGAATCAGCCGCACGGTGGACAAGAACCAGATCGCCAACTACGCCTTCGTCGAGTGGCCGGACAACGCGAAGATCGGCGCCGCGCCGCCCGGCGAGTATTTCCCCCCCCTCTTTTCGCGGAGCTTTCGCCCCGGGAGCAGGAAGAGGCCCGTTTCTGGCACGCTCTGCCGGAGGGCTGGGAAGAGATGGACTATCATCGGGAGTTCCTTCCGCGGCGCCGGGAACTCATCGCCCGCGTCGTTCGAGCTGCCTTCGAGCGGCTCCGCACCGGGCGGCTCCCGGAGGAGCTGTCGCCGCCGCCTCCGTCCGGTGCGCCCGAGAGGTCCGTCGAGGATCTCCTCGCCGAAATGGAGACCGACCGGGTCGAGTTCAAGTCGTCCGCGTACTACAGCTATACGCCCGGCGTGCCGGAGAGGGTCGTGACCGAGTCCGTGCTCAAGACCGTCGCGGGCTTTCTGAACGCCGAGGGCGGCACCCT
This sequence comes from Longimicrobiales bacterium, assembly GCA_965115885.1. Taxonomy (GTDB): domain Bacteria; phylum Gemmatimonadota; class Gemmatimonadetes; order Longimicrobiales; family Gaopeijiaceae; genus BD2-11. The sequence continues at coordinate 2,731,526 of OZ220479.1, read as the reverse complement.
CGCGGTGGGGATCGCGGACGACGGCGAGATCCTCGGGATCCAGCCGGACCTGGACATGAAGAACCTGGACGGGGACCGGTACGTGAACGCGCTCACGACCGCGATCGAGCGTTCGCTCGGATCCCTAGCTTCCACCATGGTCGGGATCCAGCTGCAGCAGGCTGCCGATGGCCTCCAGGTCGCCCTGGTGCATGTGCCCCCGTCTCCCAGGCCGGTCTACGCCGAGGTTTCCAAGCGAAACCGCCGGGTTTTCTACGTCCGGGTGAACAACTCGACGCGGATCCTCGAGGAGGCGAATCTCGTCGGCTACGTCAAGCGACGCTGGACGTAGGGTCCGAATCCGCCGCGAAGGCCGGGAGCGCGTGGCCCCGGTTCGGTCGAGCGCCGTGCGGGACGTCGAGTCGTCGTTTGGCCACGACGCGCACCTCGACCCCCCCCGCTTCCGTCGAGGGCCAAGCGAGCGGTCCGGGAGAACTCGAAGCACGCGCGGCTCTCGTCCGTCCATGCGGTCACGGACGTCCGATTCCGCCATGCCCCGTCCATGCGGCGAACGTTCTTCGACCGCGACGCTTTTCGTCGTTGGCGGGCAGGCCCCCGAAGCCGCCGCCGGCCGAGCCTCAAGGCGGGTTCGGCCGGACGGGGGAAGAGGTCCTCCTTCGAGCGGGGCTCCCCTCCGGCGCGCGCTTCCCCTTCGCTACCGATTCGCGAACGCCGGCGCAGGCTGGGGCATCGCCATGCCGTCGTGACGCGACTCCGAGGCGCCGAAATGCACCCCGGTCCCGTCGCCCATCACCGCCTGACCGTAGCCGAAGGTGCTGGTGCGCGGCGGCCGCACGGCGATCTCGTGTCCCAGCGCGGTCAGCTCCGCGCGCACCCACTCCGGCACCATCACCTCCATGTTCACGTCGCAGCCGTCGAAGCTGCCCTTGGTGAAGCGGCCCGCCTCCAAGGCCTGCTGAATGTTCATTCCGTGGTCGACGACGTTGGAGATGAACTGCGCGTGCGCCTGCGGCTGGTTGAAGCCGCCCATGATGCCGAAGCCGATCCGCTCGCCGCCCTCGTCGTTCACCATCAGCCCCGGGATGATGGTGTTGAGGGGACGCTTGCGCCCTTCCAGCACGTTGGGATGGGTTTCGTCCAGGGTGAAGAGCGCCCCGCGGTTGTGGAGCATGAACCCGGTGCCCGAGGGAACCAGCCCGGAGCCGAAGCCGGAATAGTTGCTCTGGATGTAGGAGACGATGTTTCCGTCCTTGTCGATGGCGGTCAGGTAGATCGTGTCCCCTCCGTCCTCGTTGTCGAGCCCCACGAAACGCGACGGCTCGACCGAGCACATCGCCCGGTTCATGTCGATGAGCCGGGCGCGCTCCCGCGCCCGCTCCTTGTCGAGCATGCCCGCGACCGGGACCCTGGCGAAGCGCGGATCGCCGACGTAGGCGATCATGTCCGCGTAGGCGAGCTTCTTGGACTCGATCATGACGTGCATGGCCTCCGGGCTGTGGAAGCCGTACTCGCCCAGCGGGTGGGTCTCCATCAGATCGAGCATCATGAGCGCGGCGATGCCCTGTCCGTTGGGCGGCATCTCGTGCACCGTCCATCCGCGGTAGGTGGTGGAGATGGTCTCCGTCCACTCGGGCTCGTATTCCGCGAGGTCCTCGAGCGTCATGGTGCCGCCGAACTCGTCGGAGATGGCGACGATGGCCTCGGCGGTGGGGCCATCGTAGTAGCCGTCGCGCCCGTCCGCGGCGATGCGGCGCAGGGTGTTGGCGAAGTCGGGGTTGCGGAACATCTCCCCCGCCTTGGGGGCGCGCTCGCCGTCGACGAGATAGGTGCGGGCGCTGTTGGGGTGTTCGCGGTGCATGTCGACCGACCGGGCCCACAGGCTTGCGGTGACGTCGTGGACGGGGAAGCCGTTTTCGGCGTACCAGATGGCGGGCGCCAGGATGGTGCCGAAGTCGAGGTTGCCGAAGCGTTCGCGCATCGCGTCCCAACCCGCGATCACTCCGGGCACCGTGATGGAATGGATGCCGCGGCGCGGCATGCTCTCGTGTCCCAGATCTTTCAGGTACGCGGCGTCGAGCGCGGCGGGCGACCAGCCGCTGGCGTTCAGCCCGAAGATCTCCTCGGTCTCGGCCAGGTAGACGATGGCGAACAGGTCTCCGCCCAGGCCGTTGGAGGTGGGATCCATGAGCGCGAGCGCGGAGTTGGCCGCGATGGCCGCGTCGACCGCGTTGCCGCCCCGTTCGAGGATCTGCACGCCCACCGACGACGCCAGCGGGTTGTTGGTCGCCACGATCCCCATTTCGGTGTTGACCACCGACCGCCCGGTCAGCGGGAGGGGGATTTCCCCGCGCTCGGTGGTCACGGCTTGGGGAGCGCATGCGAGGGCCATGCATGCGAGAAAGGCTGCGGTGCGGGGGGGACGAGGGCGGCGCATGACGTCTCTCCGGGATTCGGGAAGTCCTCCGCCGGCGTCCCGGAGGGGGAGCCGACGATCAGAATCGATATGTGTAGTTCAGCTTGATCGCGCCACCCCTGGAGAGCGTCGCCAGCCGAGGGTCCCGCTCGCGCGGGTTCGCGTCCAAGGCCGAGCATCCCGAATCGGTTGCGCCCACCGAACAGTTGCGCCAGTTGTGCGTGTAGACTAGGTAGACGTCGTTCCCCGGATCGACGATCCAGCGCAGGCGCGCGAACAGGCCCGCGATCTCGCTCCTGCTGTCGTACTGGATCTGGTTGGTGAGGCTGACCCAGGGGCTCGGGTTCCACTCGGTCTCCAGCTCGTAGAGGCTGGTGGTGAAGTCGCCGGTCGACAGGCGGGCGTCGTTGTACTCGACGTTGGTCGAGACGTTGACGCCCGGGTTGGGACGAAACGAGATCCGCCCTCCGTAGCGGGTTCGGTCCCCGTCCCAGAAGCCGCCGGCGGTGACGGACCCGAAGAGCGAGATCCGTCGTCTGCCGGCGGTGTTGCCGCGTATCGAGTATTCCCAGTTGGTGTAGTCGCCGGCCAGAACGTCGACCCCTTCCGCGATCTCGTATCCGGATTCGAGGAATTCGTAGACGCGCTTGGCGTTGACGGAGAAGCCGTCCCCGCTCTCGAACCGGACGCCCAACAGGTCCAGATCCCACTCGCGCTCCTCCACGATCCCGGTGCCCAGCTCTTCCAGGTGTCGGAATTGCACCGAGAAATCGAGGCTTCGGATCCAGTCGACGGACGACGGTCTGGGGGCCCAGCCGATGCGCGGCTCGACCCGACGGAAGGCGTTGCGCGACACGAAGCCGACGGCGGGGCTGTAGTCGTCGCCGAACTGTCGGTAGGAGACGTGCCCCGACCAGACGTCGTTGGGGAAGTTCAGGCGGAACCCGTGCGCGGACAGGTCCGTCGCGGTGCGGACGACCGCGGGATCCGGGTTCGAGTTCCAAACGTAGAACGCCTCCAGCTCCAGATTCTTGTCGCCCAGGAAGTTGCGCGTGTTGAAGGCGAGGTCGGCGCCGGCCGTGTGTCGGTCCGCCGACGAGGTCGCCGCCTCGCCGGCGAGCGCGGGCGCGGCGGCCGTCGAGCGCCGCGTGTAGATCGCCCCGACGGTCGATTGCTCGAAGACGCGCCGCTTGACGCGAGCCACGGAGAACTGCTCGCGCGTGAGGTCCTGGAGGATTCCGTCGGTGTCGGTGTATTCGTGGCTTCCGGTTCCGATCTGGTAGAAGCCGATTTCGTACCTGCCCGCTTGGCCGGTCAGGCGGGTGCCGTACTCGATGGGAATCTCCTGGCCCTCGTTCAGGCCGATGCGTCGGGAGAAGAACGGCTGCGGACCGCTGCGGGGCGCGAAGCCGAAGACCCCGGATCCTTCCAGAAAGAAAGCGCGCCGCTCGCGGAAGCGGATCGGGAAGCGGGAGAGGTTGACCCGTCGCTCGTCGCTTTCGACTTCGGCGAAGTCGGTGTTGATCGAGGCCGAGGCGCGCAGGCTGGGGGTGATGTTGTAGTCGACGTCGAGGCTCACGTGCTTCGGGAAGGTGGTGGGGTCCGCCGCGTCCGGCTGGTTGCGCCAGCTGCCGATCGCGGAGCCGCGCATTTCCACTCCGTATCCGCGTTGGATCTCCTGCGTGCCGATTCCGACCAGGTCGCCCGCGAAGATCGGCTTGAACAGTCCTTCGGTGCGCCTCCATCCGCGCCACAGAATCTCCTCGTTGTTGCGGCGGATGGTGCGCTGGAAGTTGATGCCCCAGCGCTCGGCGTCCGGGTTGAAGTTGAGCGTTCGGAAGGGGATCCTGATCTCGGCCGACCAGCCGTCGGGGCGGCGGAAGGTGCGCGCCTCCCAGATCCCGTCCCAAGCCTTGTTCATGCCGCCGCCCCCGCCCCCGCCGCCGCCTCTCCAGCCGCCGCCCCCTCCGCCGGTGATGATGCCGTCCCCCATGAGGCCGTTGGCGTTGATCTCGAAGAAGTAGCCCGTGCGGCCGTCGTCGAAGGTGTCCAGGATCCACATGAAGCGGTCGTCGGTCATCAGGCCGGCGTCCCGTTGCATCTGGTAGGCGAGAACGCCTTCCGGGTCGTCGTAGACGACGGCGCCGATGTAGAGGTTGTCCTGGTCGAAGAGCACCCGCACCTCGGTCTTCTGGGAGGGGACGCCGCCCTCGACCGGCTCCTGCTGGGTGAAGTCGGTGATCGGGACCGCGCGGTCCCAGCTGGCCTCGTCCACCCGGCCGTCGAGGGTGACGCTCGTCTCGTCGGGCATGGGCTCGGCCTCGAGCGCGATCGCAACCGCTCCCCCGGAGGGGGGATCCTGGAGTTGCTGGTCCTGCGCGGCCGCAGGGGTCGCCGCCGTTGCGCGCCACGCTAGGGCTAGAAGCACTGCCCGGCAAATCGTCGACATTGGACCGCATCCGAAGGCTTCGGGGGAATCGGAGGGCCCAAGGCGGGGAATTCCGGGCCCGGTCCCACGGCTTGCTAAGCGTCGCACGCCACCACGACAGACACTCCGGGGGCGCGGAACGTTGCGGGGAGCGCCGCGACGCGGGCGGCGGGAACGAACGGGCCCCTTCGCCGAGAGCGGCGAAGGGGCCCTCGAGGCCTTGGGAGAGGGTTCGGACGGATCAGCCGCCGGTGGGCCAAGCGGGACCCATGTTCGTCCGGGTGACCGGCCCCATCCCTTTGTAGACGAACTTCTGCACCCGTTTCCCCTCGTAGGTTTCGGTGGTGAAGACGTTGCCCTGCGAGTCGGTGGCGATGCTGTGCACCGCGAAGAACAGGCCGGGCTGCCGCCCGCCGTCGCCGAAGCTGTAGAGCACCTCCATGGTCTCGCGCAGGAGGACGTAGACCTTCATGTTCTGGCCGTCGGCGAGGTACAGGTAGGTCTGCTCGGGATCGGGCGAGAAGGCCACGTCCCAGGTCGAGCCCTGCGACAGGGTCTCGGGGGCGACGAAGACCTCGCGCACGAAGGTGCCGTCCTTGCGGAAGACCTGGATGCGGTCGGAGGCGCGGTCGCACACGTAGACCAGCCCGTCCCGCGACGGGTCGGCGCAGTGCACCGGTCCGCGGAACTGTTGCGCGGGCGGGATGTCCGGCGAATAGGGCTCGAATTCGTAGCCGTCGTCCGGTTCGTTGCCGTACGCGCCCCAGAAGCGCTTGAACTCGCCGGTGTCCATGTCGACCACCACGACGCGCTTGTTCAGGTAGCCGTCGGCCACGTAGGCCTCGTTGGCCTCGGCGTCGAAGGCGATCTTGGCGACCCGGCCGAAGTTCTCGTCGTCCAAGCTGCTTTCGCGCATGCCGGACCGGCCGATCTGCATCAGGAACTCGCCCTCGCGGGTGAACTTCACCACGTGGTTGTCCTGGCCGCCGTTGCCGCCGATCCAGACGTTGTCCATGTGGTCGACCACGATCCCGTGGTTCGAGGCGGGCCACTCGTACTCGCCGGTCTCCGTGGGGCCGCCCCAGGCGTTGACCAGGTTGCCCTCGGGGTCGAACTCCAGGACCGGGGGCGCGGGCTGGCAACACTCGCTCAGGGGCGGGTCCTGGGCCAGCCCGATCTCGGTGCGCGCCGCGAACTGGTCGGGGGTGTTTCGGTGCACGATGTAGACGTGGTCGCGCGAGTCCACGGCCACGCCGATGGTGGCGCCCAGCAACCAGTGGTTCGGCAACGGCTTGGGCCAGAAGGGATCGACCTCGAACATCGGCGCCATGACGCCGTCTCCGCCCGCCTCCGTCGACGTCCGGGTCGACTGCGTGCCCGCGTCCGCGCAGGCGGCCGCGAGGGCGACGAGGACGGCTCCGGCAAGAAGATCGCGTGTTCGTCTCATCCCCTACATCTCCTTTGTTCGAAAAACGGCTCGGGTGGCCGAGCGCCGAGAGAGCCTGCGACGCATTCGCCAGTATACGGCCTCGACGGCGCGCGCGCACGTCCCGGGCGCATCCCTCCGGCCGGCTTGTTCGTCGCAGGTCCGGCCGATTACGATGCTCTGCGGGTCCGGGCCGCGGAGCGATCTTCGGCGTCCCGGATCGGCCCCGCGGCGCGTCCCAGCTCTCCGGCAGCCATGCGCAAAACCCGCTTCGCCATCGTCGGCCTCGCCGTCTTCGCCGCGGGGGCGGCGAGGCCGACGCGTTCCTCCGCGCCCCTCGAAGGGGTCCCCGCGGCGCACGACATCCCCGCCAGCGCCGTCGTGCGCATGTTCGTGAGTCCCGAGGGCGACCGGTTGCGGTTGCTGGTGCGGGTTCCGCTCGACACCATGCAGGACATCGTCTTCCCGACCTTCGGACCGGGATACCTGGACATCCCCGAGGCCGAGGACGAAATCCGGCAGGGGGCGATGCTCTGGATCGGCACTCCCCTGCGGCTCTTCGAGAACGGGGAGCGGTTGCCCGCCCCCGAGCTGGCGGCGGCGCGGGTCTCCATCCCTTCCGACCGCTCCTTCGGCAGCTACGAGGCGGCGCTGGAGCACGTGACCGGCCCCCCGCTTCCGCCCGAGACCCGCCTCGTCTGGCGGCAGGCTCTGCTCGACGCGCTGTTCGAGTACCCGATCGCCTCCGCCGAATCCGACTTCTCGATGGATCCCGGCCTGGAGCGGCTGGCGCTGCGGGTCAACACCGTCCTGCGGTTTCTGCCTCCCGGGGGCTCGGAGCGCCTCTACCAGTACACGGGGCATCCGGGAGTCGTGCGCCTGGATCCCCGTTGGCACCAAGCGGCGTGGCGCTTCGTCGCGCTCGGCTTCCGGCACATCCTGGACGGGATCGACCACCTCCTCTTCCTGCTCTGTCTGGTCGCGCCGCTGCGCGGGATGCGCTCGCTGGCGACGCTCGTCACCGCCTTCACGGTCGCGCACTCGGTGACGTTGGCCGCCTCCGCCTTCGGCTTCGCCCCCGACGCCCTCTGGTTCCCGCCGCTGGTCGAGGCGCTGATCGCCGCCTCGATCGTCTACATGGCGATCGAGAACGTCGTGGGGACCCGGGTGAAGACCCGCTGGATCCTCACCTTCGCCTTCGGCCTGGCCCACGGCTTCGGCTTCTCCTTCGCGTTGCGCGAGACCATGCAGTTCGCGGGGGCGCACTTGGCGACCTCGCTGTTGGCCTTCAACGTCGGGGTGGAGCTGGGTCAGCTCGCGGCGCTCGTTCTCATCGTGCCCGCGCTCGAGCTTCTGTACCGCTTCGTCGTCGAGGAAAGGATCGGCAACGTCCTGCTCTCCGTCCTGGTCGCGCACACCGCGTGGCACTGGATGACGGAGCGCTGGGACGTGCTCGCCCAGTACACCTTCCGTTGGCCGGTCTTCGATCTGGGGTTGCTGGCGCGCACCCTGGCGTTGGCGGCGCTGACGCTCGCGGCGCTGGGGGCCGCATGGAGGGCGATCGGCTGGATCCGCCGACCGGGAGGGAAGGCGAGCGCGGCCGGGGAGGTGGCGGGGGAGTCCGCCACGCTCCCCTGACCGGAAGCGCGCCGGCAACGCGTCAGCCGCCGATCCCGAAGCAATAGAAGAAGCCGTTGCCGCCCGTGTTCTGCAGGTCCTCCTGGCCGCACCCGCGCGAGGCGTGCGCCGAGTTCCAGGAGGTGGGGTTCTGTCCGCCGCCCACGCGGTCGTGGTGGCCCACCAGCGCGCTGCCGTCGCCGCTGTTGCTGGTCCAGTTCTCGCAGGTCGTGTCGCCTTCCGCGTCGGAGACCGTGCCGTCCATGGTCGATCCGGTGACGATGTCGTGCATGTTGGGCGAGTCGCCCCGACCGTTGATCCGCTCGCCCCGCTCGCTGAGCGAGTTCTCCTTGCCGAGCAGGTTGTTCTCCGAATGGAGGTCGTCGACGTCGCGCGCGACCATGGTGCCCGCGTAGTTGTACCAGGGGCCGTCGCCGATGCGGTCGCGCGCGTTCACCGCGGGTTGCCCGTCGCGGGCGGTCGCGCTCAGGTAGGCGCGCCAGATCAGGTCGCCGGCGCCCACCGCGTAGGCGCGGTCCTGGCAGATCTGGTCGGCGCCCTGGAGGCCGCCGAGGTTCGCTCCGTCGCCGGATCCGGCGCTGGTGAGGAAGAAGTTCATCTGCGCGCTCTGCGCGTGGACGGCCTGGGCGCCGGCCGCGAGCGTCATGACGAGGATCGGGAGCGACTTGCGCATTTCGGGGTCTCCTTGTTCCGCTTGGGTGGTCGCCGGACATCGCCGGGGCGTCGGACAGCAGATTGGCCGGACGCGCGCCGTGCGGCAAGATCCGTCGGTCTCGCCGGGGCTTCGGGGAGGCTCGCCCGGCCCGGGGCCCGGCCCTTGCACGGCGCGGAGGCGCGGCCGATGTTGGGCCTGCCGCCGAGGCGGCCCGGGAACCCGAACCCGCCCCCTGCAAAACGGATGGAGCCCCATGCCAGGAATTCGCAAGTGGAGTCCGTGGTCGCCGACCGCGCTTCTCGTCGCGCTGGGTTGCGGCGGCGGGGACGCGGGGGAGTCGATGGGAGACGGCGGCATGGCCGACGAAACGACCGCCGCGGACGACGCCCGGATGAGGGTTCGCATCGCCGAGCCCGCGGACGGCGCGGTCGTCGAGGACAACTCGGTTCGGGTCGTGTTCGAGGTCGAGAACGTGGAGATCGTCGAGGCGGGGGTCATGGACCCCGGCACCGGGCATCATCATCTGCTGATCAACGCCGAGCTCACGCCCGCCGACCAGCCCATCCCCGCGGTCGAGGGCAGCTACGTCCACTTCGGCCAGGGGCAGACCGAGTACGAGATGACCGACTTGGCGTCCGGCGAATACACCATCGTCGCGGTCGTCGCCGACGGCCTGCACGTGCCGCTGCAGCCTTGGGTGATCGACACCGTTCGCTTCACGGTTCGCTGAGGTTCGACGCGCCGCTTTCGGCGGGCCCTCGTCGAGCTTGCGGAGGCCGCGGCGCGCTCGAAGCCGACCGGCGTCCGGCGCACGAAACGGCGTAGGGCGGCGGGTTCGAGCGGCCGGGTCGATGCCCGCGGCTTCCGTGCCCGACTCCGGTCGGAAGCCGCCCCCCGCGTCGCGGACCCGTTTGCCGGACGGAACTCCTAGCCCGACGCCGCGGATCGGCGCCCGCCGCCGACGCGGTTGCGGAGATTCCTCGGAGCGCGACGCGCCGACCGAGCGCGGGAGCCGTGTTCGCGATCCCCGATCCCCGATCCCGGGGTCGCGGCTCCCGGACTCCGGTCGGGGCGACGGCGGAGGGCTCCGCGTGGACGATCGCGGGCGGTGTCGGGGAATGCGCGCGCCGGGATTCTCGCCGCTTGCGCCCCGGACTCCGCACCGGGTTCTCGGGACTCGACGTGCGGCCGAAAAAGCCGTGGAACCGAAACCGGGGACCCGCCGCTCGACGCGTTCGGCGTCCGGGACCGGGTCGCGGGCCCGCAAACGGGAAAGACGGCGACCTTCGCTCCGCGGTCTCGTCCCGCCCGGCATCGGCGGGCTGCGGCGGGACGCCGACCGTCCGCGGGCGCCGCGAACCGGACCGTCGGCGGGCGCAAAGCGAGCGACGAGCGCCGACCTCCCGCCGTCGCGGACGACGGCGGATCGCGGCACCGGAGGAGGCCGGGCGAGGAAAGAAGCCGCGCCCTACCGCGCGGCTTGCGGCATGGGTTAGACTTGATCGACGGACGGGGGCCGACGACGGAGGCGGACCTCGTAGGGGCACCGGGGAGGGGCGCGCAACCAACGACAGGCCACCGGCTCGGCGCGAGCCCGTGTGCGGAGGGCGGACATGGAAAACGGCGGGGCGCGGAGCGACACTCTCTCGATCACCGACAACCGGACCGGCGCCAAGTACGAGATCGACGTTCTGGAGGGCGACGTCGTCCGGGCGATGGACCTGCGGCGGATCAAGGTCCGGGACACGGACTTCGGCATGATGGCCTACGATCCCGGCTTCTCGAACACGGCCAACACCCGCAGCGCCATCACCTACATCGACGGGTCCGAGGGGATCCTGGAGTACCGCGGCTACCCCATCGAGCAGCTGGCCGAGAAGGCCACGTTCCTGGAGGTGGCCCACCTCGTCCTCAATGGCGAGCTGCCCGCGCCCGAGGAGCTCGACGCCTTTCGCCGCGAAGTCCGGGACCGCGCCCACATCGACGAGAACCTGACCAAGCTGATCGACGCGTTCCGCTACGACGCCCACGCGATGGGCATGGCGATCAGCGCGGTGGCGGCGCTGTCCACCTTCTACCCCGAAGCCAAGGACGTCCACGACCCGGACAACCGCTGGACGCAGATCGTGCGGCTGATCGCCAAGATGCCCACCGTCGCCGCCTTCGTCTACCGTCATCGCAAGGGGCTTCCCCTCGTCTACCCCGACAACCGTCTCAACTACACGCAGAACTTCCTGTCGATGCTCTTCCGCGTGGGCGTGCACGACTACGAGCCCCATCCGGCCTTGGAGCGCGCCCTGGAGGTGCTGTTCATTCTCCACGCCGACCACGAACAGAACTGTTCGACGACCGCGATGCGGGTCATCGGCAGCTCCCGCTCCGATCCCTATTCCGCGCACGCGGGGGCGATGGCGGCGCTGTTCGGCCCCCTCCACGGAGGCGCCAACGAGGCCGTTCTGCGCATGCTGGAGGAGATCGGGAGCACCGACGACATCCCCGACTTCATGGAAAGCGTGAAGCGGGGGGAGCGGCGGCTGATGGGATTCGGACACCGGGTGTACAAGGCGTACGATCCGCGCGCCAGCATCATCAAGCGCACGGCGCACGAGGTGTTCGGGGTGCTGGGCAAGAATCCGCTTCTCGACGTCGCGCTCGAGCTCGAGCGGATCGCGCTGGGCGAGGAGTACTTCGTCCAACGCAACCTGTATCCCAACGTCGACTTCTATTCGGGGCTCATCTATCAGTCGATGGGGTTCCCGACGGACATGTTCCCGCTGCTCTTCGCCATCCCCCGGACGGTGGGCTGGCTCACGCAGTGGGAGGAGCTGATCAACGACCGCGAGCAGCGCATCGCGCGTCCGCGCCAAGTCTTCGTGGGACCGAAAAAGCGTCCCTACCCTCACGCGCGGAACGGTTGAACGGTTGATCGAGCTCCTCGACCTCGAGCACCTGGGGCTCCGGGGCGCGATCTCGTCCTTCCTGCTGGAGGTTCCCGAGCCGGTTCTGGTCGACCCGGGACCCGCCACCTGCCTGGACGCCCTCCGCGCGCGCCTGGGCGAGCGCGGCTTCCGGATCCGCGACTTGAGCGCCGTCTTCCTCACCCACGTCCACCTGGATCACGCGGGCGCGACCGGACACTTGGCGGACGAGAACGACGCGCTGACGGTGCACGCGCACGTCGACGCCGCGCCCCATCTGGCCGACCCGGCCCGCTTGGTGCGCAGCGTTCGCCGCACCTTCGGCGAGGCCCACGACCGCCTGTGGGGCGAAGTGCGCCCGGTTCCGACGCGCAATCTCCGCCCCTGGACCCCGGGGGAGCGCGCTCCGTCGCGGCGTCTGCGCCCCGTGTCCACGCCCGGTCACGTCGACCATCACGTCGCCTATCTGGACGACCGGGACGGCGTGCTCCTGGGCGGCGACGCCTTGGGCGTGATCCTGGACGCCGGCGCCCCCGTGCACCCGCCCACGCCGGCGCCCGGAGTGGACCTGACGGCATGGCGGGAGACGCTCGAGCGGGTGCGCGTCTTCGATCCCGACCGCTTCGCGGTGGCCCACTTCGGGATCCACGACGACTTCGGCGCCCGGCGCGAAGAGCTGATCGGGGCGCTGGCGGAGCTGGAGGAGCGCGTGCGGGCGGCCGCGCCCGCGGACGACCCCGCCCTGGCCGCGCGCTACGAGAGCGAGACGAGGGAACGGCAGGCGGCGGCGATCGGGCGGGAGAGGGCCCGGCGCTACTTCGACGTCTTCAAGGCCGCCAACGACTGGGCCGGGATGCGCTTCTGGCTGGAGCGGGCCGCTCGCGCCGGGGACGGGACCCCTGCGGGTTGACCCGCCGCCCGTTCCGCAGACCGTCCGGCCGAAGCGCGCGGCGTCCGCCGCGGGACCGCTTCGCGCGCCGCGCCGCTTCTTGACCGTGCGCCCGTCCTCCCTATCTTTTTCCGTCGACGACGCGGGAGCGAGGATCGCACGTTTCTCCGCCTTCGACGCCGTGCGCCGCGGGGTCCGCGAGGTCCGGGTCGGCCGGTAGGGGTGCCGCCCGCCCGCCGTTTCGTGCTCCGGGGGGGGTGCCCCGGGTTTTTCGTTCTTACGGCGTCCGCCGAAGGGGCGGGCGCGCGACCAGAGAGGAACCGGCCATCAAGGAACAGAGAATCCGAGTCAACGACCAGATCAGGATCAGCCCCGTTCGACTCATCGACGAACGGGGCGCCCAGGTGGGCATCGTCTCGGTGGACGACGCGCGCGAAAGAGCCGGAAACGTCGGCCTGGATCTGGTGGAGGTGGCGCCGGACGCGCGTCCCCCCGTCTGTCGGCTGATGGACTACGGCAAGTACAAGTACAACGCGGCCCGCAAGGCGAAGGAAGCGAAGAAGAAGCAACATCACGTACAGATCAAGGAAGTGAAGTTCCGGCCGGGCATCGAGGACCACGACTACGACTTCAAGCTCCGCCACGCCCGCCGCTTCCTGGACGAAGGCAACAAGGTGAAGCTGACGATGATGTTCCGCGGGCGGCAACTCGCCCACCCGGAGATCGGGATGGAGGTGCTGAGGCGGGTGACGGAGGACCTGCAGGAAGTGTCCAAGATCGAGACGCGCCCGATGAGGGAAGGGCGCACGATGACCATGGTGCTGGCTCCGAGGAGTTGATCGTGCCCAAGATGAAGACCAATCGCGGAGCGGCCAAGCGCGTCCGCAGGACCGGCGGCGGCAAGTTGCGCCGAATGCGGGCCGGCAAGAGCCACATCCTGACCAAGAAGACCCGCAAGAGGAAGCGCCGCCTGCGTTCCGCCGCGCTGGTGTCCGGCGCGGACGCGCGCAAGCTCGGCCGCCTCCTTCCCAAGTCCTAGGCCGCTGGAGAGACGATTCCGTGCCCAGAACGACCGGCGCCCCGGCGCGCCGACGCCGCAAGAAGAAGATCCTTCGCCAAGCCAAAGGCTATTTCGGCGCCAGGAAGAAGCTCTACCGCACGGCGAAGGACGCCGTGGAGCGCGGGTGGGAGTACGCCTACCGGGACCGCAAGCAGAAGAAACGGAACTTCCGGCGGCTCTGGATCGCGCGCATCAACGCGGCCTCGCGGCAGCACGACCTGTCGTATTCCCGTTTCGTCCACGGCCTCCGGCGGGCGGGCGTCGAACTCGACCGCAAGTCGCTCGCGGATCTGGCCGTGCGCAACCCGGAGGCTTTCGCCGCGCTCGCGGATTGCGCCAAGCGGGGGCTGGCCGGTGCCTGAGCGCGCTTCGCGCTCCTAGTCCGACGTTCCCGTGTCCGAGGCCGACTCTCTCGTAGACGAGCTCCGGGCGCTCGAACGGGAGGCGCGCGACGCCATCGCCGCCGCGAGCGATCCCGCGGCGCTGGAGCGGGTCCGGATCGCTCTCCTGGGGCGCAAGGGGGGACGCGTCTCCCGGATTCTGCGCCGCCTCGGCGGCCTCGACGCCGAGGCGCGTCCCGCCGCGGGCGCCGAGGCGAACCGGCTCAAGCGGGCGTTGCGCGGCGCGCTGGAGGAGCGCGGGCGCCTCTTCGAGCGCACGCGCGAGGAGGGCGAGGAAGCCGGGACGGCCGTCGACCTCACCCTGCCCGGACGCCGTCGGTGGGAGGGCGCGCGCCACCCCGTGACCCGGGTGGTGGACGAGATCTGCGGCATCTTCGCGCGCATGGGGTTCGTGCGCGCGCGGGGGCCCGAGGCCGAGACCGAGTGGTACAATTTCGTGGCTCTCAACACTCCCCTGGACCACCCCGCCGCCGACGAGCAGGACACCCTCTACCTGAAGGGCGGGGGGTTGCTGCGCAGCCACACCTCTCCGGTCCAGATCCGGGTCCTCGAACGGTGCCGCCCGCCGGTGCGCATCCTGGCCCCGGGTCCGGCCTATCGGCGCGACACCTGGGACGCCACCCACGCGCCCGCGTTCTTCCAAATCGAGGGGCTGGCGGTGGACGAGGGCATCACCTTCGTCGACTTCAAGGCCACCCTCTCGGAGTTCGCGCGCCGCTTCTGGGGGCCCGGCACCCGGGTCCGCTTCCGTCCCGGCTACTTTCCGTTCACGGAACCGAGCGCCGAAGTCGACGTCAAGAGGCGCGCGGTGCGCGCCGACGGCAGCGTCGAGGAGACCGACTGGCTGGAGATCATGGGCGCCGGCATGGTCGATCCGGCGGTGCTCGAGAACGTGGGCGTCGACCCCGAGCGCTACTCCGGCTGGGCCTTCGGCATGGGTCCCGCGCGCATCGCCATGCTCAAGTACGGGATCGGCGACATCCGCACGCTCTACGAAAACGACGTCCGCTTCCTCTCCCAGTTCGCATGAACGTCTCGCTGCGGTGGTTGCGGGCGGTGGCGCCGGGGCTGGAGGCGGACGCCCGAGCGGTCGCGGCCCGACTCGCCATGCGGGGCGCGCCCGTGGAGGGGATCGCCGATTTGGCCGCGGGGCTCGACGGGGTGGTGGTCGGGCGCGTGGAGCGCGTGCGCCGGCACCCGAACGCCGACCGGCTTTCCGTCTGCGAAGTCGACGGAGGCGACGACGTCGTGCCGGTGGTGTGCGGGGCGCCCAACGTCCGCGCCGGGGCCCGCTACCCCTTCGCGCCGGTGGGCGCCGTTCTGCCCGGCGGCGTGCGCATCGAGCGCGTCCGCATCCGCGGGGAGGAGTCGCGCGGCATGCTCTGCTCGGCCCGCGAGCTGGGGGTGGGCGCCGACCGCGAGGGCGTTCTCGAGCTGGAGGGGCGCCCCGCGCCGGGGAGCGCCTTCGCCCCCGCCGTCGGCCTGGACGACCACCGCCTGGACGTCGAGGTCTCGCCGAACCGGGGCGACCTGCTCTCCCACGCGGGCGTGGCGCGCGAGCTGGTCGGGGAAGACGGGATCCGCCCGCCCGACCTTCCGGGCGCGGTCGAGCACGCCCTGGAGGCGCGCACCGCATCGCCCGCGGTCGAGGGCGAAGGGGTGCGCGTGCGCATCGACGATCCCCGGCAGTGCCGGCGCTACATGGCGGCCGTCGTGCGCGGCGTGCGGGTCGGCCCCTCCCCCGAGTGGCTGGCCTCCCGGTTGCGGGCCGCGGGCGCCAGCCCCGTCAACAACGTGGTGGACGCCACCAACTACGTGCTGCTGGAGCTGGGCCAGCCGCTGCACGCCTTCGATCTGGCGAAGATCTCGGGCCCCGAGATCGTGGTGCGCGCCGCCGAGCCGGGCGAGACGTTGCGCACGCTGGACGGCGAGCGGCGTCGGCTGGACGCCGGGACGCTCCTCGTCTGCGATCCCGACCGGGCGCTGGCGGTCGCCGGGGTCATGGGCGGGAGCGGGTCGCAGATCGGCGCCGAGACCGCGGACGTTCTCCTGGAGTGCGCGCTGTTCGATCCCAAAGGGGTGCGCGCGGTGCGTCGGGCGCTGGGCATGTCGACCGACGCCAGCCACCGTTTCGAGCGCGGGGTCGACCCGGCCGGACTGGAACGCGCGCTTCGGCGCGCGGTCTCCATCGTCGTCGCGACGGCGGGAGGCCAGCCCGCCCCCGTCCTCCTGGACGCGTGTCCCCGACCCTGGCGCGCCCCGGTGGTGACGTTGCGTCCGCGGCGGGTCGGCGCGTTGCTGGGCGTGGAGTTCGGAGCCGACGAGATCGCGGATCTGCTCGAGCCGCTCGGATACCGGTGCCGCCGGGGCGGCGACGCGCTCGAGGTCGAGGTCCCGGGACACAGGAGCTACGACACCCTGCGCGAGGTCGACTTGGTCGAGGAGGTCGCGCGCACGCACGGGTACGACCGCTTCCCGGACGTCCTGGGCCCCTTCCGGCCCGGAACGGCCTCCGACGATCCTCTGCTCGCCCTGCACGACCGCCTCAGGACGACGCTGGCGGGGCGCGGATTCCTGGAGGCGCACACCACCGCGTTCGCGCCCGCCGGGGAGGGACGGGTCGAGGTGCTCAACCCGGTCTCCGCCGAGGAGTGCCGACTGCGCCGCGCCCTGCTCCCCGGGCTTCTGCGCGCCGTCGAACGCAACTTCGCGCGCGGGACCCGCGACGTCCGCCTCTTCGACGTGGGCGCGGTCTTCGACGACGACGGACCGGACGCGCCGCCGCGCGAGGGGAACCGGTTGGCGGTCGCCCTGACCGGTCTCCGCCGGCCCCGCCACTGGTCCTCCGGGAACGAATCGTGGGACGTGTGGGATCTCGGCGGCCTGGCCGAGGAGCTGCTCGCGGCCGCGGTCCCGGGGGCGCGAGCGGTCGAGCCCGGCGTCTTCGATCCCGCCTTGTTCGAGGGAGGGTGCGCGTACGTGTTGCGGGCCGGCGACGGTTCGGCCGTGGGCGGCGCCGGCAAAGTGCGCGCCGACCGGGTGGACGCCCCCGTCTGGGCCGGGCCGGTCTGGGGGCTGGAACTGGACCTGGGAGACGGGACCCGGACGAGGCCCGATCCCGTCTTCCGGCCGCCTCCCGCCTTTCCGGCGGTGGAGCGCGATCTCGCGTTGCTGATACCGGATTCGCTGCCGGCCCGACGGGTGCTCGAGTTCGTCGGCGAAAACGGGGGCGCGGATCTGGCCGACGCGTCCGTCTTCGACGTGTTCCGGGACGGCGATCTGCCGCGCGGACGTCGGTCCGTCGGCTTCCGTCTGCGCTACCAGTCGCCGCGCCGCACGCTCAGGGACGCCGCGGTCGACCGCGCGGTCCGTCGGCTCGTCCAGCGGCTCGAGGAGGAGCTCGGTGTCGAACCCAGAGCAAGCGCGACGGACGCCTGACGTCGAAGGAAGTTTCGCGCGTTTGGAGTCGGCGGTCCGGCGCCTGATCCGGCGCAACGCGGAGCTCGAGGCCGAATTGCGGCGCGCCGAGGAACGGAACCGGGAGCTGACGGAGGTGCTCGCTCCCGTCGTCGAGGGCGACGCGGGCCCCGAGAGCGTGGTGGAACGACTGCGGGCGTCCGAGCGCGATCGGCGCGCGCTCCGCGAACGCCTGGCGCGGGGGCGGGAGGTGGCGCGGAGGATGACGGCCCGGATCCGGTTCTTGGAGGAGCGGGATGGCTGAAGCGAAGCGCGCCGTGTCGCTCACGGTCGAGATCGGCGGGGAGGACTACGCCATCCGGTCCACCGCCGACCGCGAGGACGTCGAGCGGTGCGCCCGCTTCGTCGACGAGAACATCCGCGAGGTGCATCGGCGCGCGGGGCTGATGGACGGCTACAAGGCCACCATTCTCGCGGCGCTTTCCATCGCCGCCCGGTACTTCGAGGCTCGGGCGGAACTGGACGATCTGCACGCGCGCACGGCGCTCAGGGCCGCCTCGCTCGCCGAGGAGGTCGAGGCCGGGCTGGACGATGCCGAATCCTGATCTCGGCGGCTACTTGTCCGATCCTGTCGATTCTCTTATCGTAGCGATACTTATAGGTTTTCCGCGCCGCTTCGGTCGCGGTGCGCGCGCGGGAAGCGATCGGGGTCGGCTTCGCCTTCGGTCGGGACGGACCCGGGGAACATTGAAACTGGCAGGCGCGCGCGCGCCTGATCCGGAGCGCATGCGATGGATCCGCAAAGCATTCTGCTTGCGGCGGTCGTGTTGGCGCTCGGCTCCGCCGCCGGATATTCGATCGGACGGGGCATCGAGCGCTCCAGAAGGAGGAAGGAGCGTGCCGCCGCCCGCGACGACGCCTCGCGCATCGTCGCCCGAGCCAGGAAGGAAGCCGACACCGCCCTCAAGGCCGCCGAACTCCAGGGCAAGGAGGAGGTCCACCGGCTGCGCGAGTCCTGGCGGTCCGAGGAGGCGCGCCGCCGGGGCGAGGTCGGGAAGGCGGAGCGCCGCATCGGCGAGCGGGCCGATTCCCTGGAGCGCAAGTCCGACCGTCTGGGCGAGCGCGAGGCGCGGCTCGACCGGGCCAGGCAGGCTTTGGACGGACGCAAGCGCGAGCTCGATCGCCGGTCCGGCGAGCTGGACTCGAGGGCCAGGAAGGCCGAGGCGTTCGAGCGCGCGGCGAAGCGGGAGATCGAGCGGAAGATGGAATCGCTGGCGGGCCTCTCGCGCGACGAGGCCCGCAGCCTCCTGATGAGCGGCCTGGAGGACGAGGCGCGCGCGCAGGCCGCCAGCACGGTGCGCGCCATCCGGGCGGAGGCGAAGCGGACCGGCGAGCGGGAAGGGCGCAAGATCCTCGCCCAGGCCATCCAGCGCATGGCGGGGGACCGGACCCCGGAGATGACGGTGTCCGTGGTGCAGCTGCCCTCCGACGAGATGAAGGGCCGCATCATCGGACGCGAGGGCCGCAACATTCGCGCCTTCGAGCAGGCCACGGGCATCGACGTCGTCGTCGACGACACCCCCGAGGCCGTCATCCTCTCCGGGTTCAATCCCGTCCGCCGGGAGGTGGCCCGCATCGCGCTGGTCGAGCTGGTGGAGGACGGCCGGATCCACCCCGCCCGCATCGAGGACGCGGTGAAGAAGAGCGAGAAGTCGGTGGCCGCCGCGATGCTCAAGGCCGCCGAGGTCGCGCTCTACGAGCTGGACATCCACGACGTGCACCCCAAGATCGTCCGGGCGCTCGGCCACCTTCGTTTCCGCACCTCCTACGGGCAGAATCAGCTCATGCACTCCAAGGAGGTGGCGCTTCTGGCGGCCGCCATGGCCACGGAGATGGGTCTCGACGCGCGGATCGCCAAGCGCGCCGGGCTGCTGCACGACGTGGGCAAGGGCATGACCCACGACCAGGAGGGCACCCACGTAGAGCTGGGGTACGCCCTGTGCGAGCGCTACGGCGAGCCGAACCAAGTCCTGAACGCGATCCGCGCGCACCACGACGAGGAACCGCACCGCTACGCGGAGACTTTCCTGGTCACCGCCGCCGACGCGATCTCGGGGTCCCGCCCCGGCGCGCGCCGGGAGATGTTCGACAACTACGTGAAACGCCTGGAGAAGATCGAGAACACCGTCCTGGAATATCCCGGGGTGGAACGTTGCTTCGCGATCCAGGCAGGCCGGGAGGTGCGCGTCATGGTGGAGCCGGAGCGGGTGTCGGACGAGGAGATGGACGCGCTTTCGGAGAAGATCGCGCGCCGCTTCGAGGAGGAGCTGCGCTACCCGGGGCAGATCAAGATCGTGGCGATCCGCGAGACCCGCGCCGTGGATTTCGCCCGATGAGCGCCGCCGTCGTCTCGGGGACGGAGATCGCGGGCGCGATCCGCGAGGAGCTCGGCGAGCGGATCTCGCGGTTGCGGGAGCGCGACGGTCTGGTTCCCGGGCTCGCGACCGTGCTGGTGGGCGACGATCCGGCGAGTCGCAACTACGTGCGGATGAAGAACCGCGCCGCGCGCGCCGCCGGGATCCACTCCCGCCAGATCACCCTGCCCGGCTCGACCTCCGAGGCCGAGTTGCTGGGCGTGCTGGACGGGCTGAACGCCGACGCGGCCGTTCACGGCATCCTGGTGCAGCTTCCGTTGCCCGACCGGATTCGGGACCGGGCGGTGCTCGCCCGGATCCTGCCCGAAAAGGACGTGGACGGTTTCCATCCGGCGAACGCGGGGCGTCTCGCCACCGGCGCCGCCGACGTGCTGGCCCCGTGCACGCCCGCGGGGGTGATTCAGATGCTCCTGCGTTCGGGGATCGATCCTTCCGGCAAACACGCCGTGATCGTGGGGCGCTCCAACATCGTGGGCAAACCGATGGCGTCGCTGCTCCTGCGCAAGGCGCCCGGCGGAAACGCCACCGTCACCGTCGCCCACAGCCGCACCCCGGATCTGGGGGCCGTGACCCGGCTGGGCGAAATTCTGATCGTGGCCGTCGGGCGCCCGGGCACCGTTACCGCAAAGATGGTGCGTCCCGGCGCGACCGTGATCGACGTGGGCACCAACCGGGTGGAGGACGCGACCCGGGAGCGGGGATACCGAATCGTCGGGGACGTGGTCTTCGACGAGGTCCGGGAGGTGGCGGGCGCGATCTCGCCGGTTCCCGGGGGGGTCGGTCCCATGACCATCGCGATGCTGCTCTCGAACACGGTCGACGCCGCCGTGCGCGCCCGCGCGCGCGGGGCGCGGGCCTGAGCCGCCGCTTCGTGTCCGCGACGGGCGGCGGGACGCTCGACCTCTTCCAAAGCGCCGCGCGCGGGACGCGGGAGAAGGCGCCGCGCGGACGGGCCGAAGAGCCGTGGACGGTCGCGCAGGTGAACCGCCGCGCGCGGCGGCTTCTCGAACAGGGCATGTCGGCGCTCTGCGTGGCGGGGGAGGTCGGCGGCTGGCGCCGCGTCGCCTCCGGACACCGCTACTTCACCCTCAAGGACGAGACCGCCGAGATCGCCGCGGTCATGTTCGCCGGCGACGCCCGCCGGTTGCCGGCCGACCCCGAGGTCGGCGCGCGCGTGCGGGCGTTCGGCTCGGTGACGCTCTACGAGGTGCGCGGCAAGTATCAGCTGCGCGTGCGCCGGCTCGAGGCGGAGGACGGGGAGGGACTGTGGCGGAAGGCTTTCGAGAAGGTGCGGCGCAGGATGGAGGCGGAGGGCCTGACGGACCCCGCCCGCAAGCGCGCGTTGCCCTCGTGTCCGGCCTGCGTGGGGGTGGCGACCTCCGCCACGGGGGCCGTTCTGCACGACATCCTGTCGGTCGTCGGCGCGCGCGCGCCTTGGACGCGGGTGCTGTTGCGCGACGCGCGCGTGCAGGGGGACGGCGCCGCGGAAGACGTGGCCCGGGCCATCGGCGAGCTCGGCGCGAGCGGGCGGGCGGACGTGGTCCTGGTGGCGCGGGGAGGAGGTTCGATGGAGGACCTGTGGGCGTTCAACCGGGAGGAGGTGGCGCGCGCCATCGCGGCCTGCCCGGTGCCGGTGGTCTCGGCCGTGGGACACGAGGTGGACGTCACCATCGCGGATCTGGTGGCCGACCTGCGCGCGCCCACCCCCTCGGCCGGCGCGGAGGCGGTGGTTCCCGACCGCGCCGCCTTCGTCCGGCGGCTGGCCGATCTGCGCCTGCGTCTGCCCGCCGGTCTCAGGCGTTTCGCGCGCCGCCGCCGCGACGCTCTGGAGGCCCGCTCGGACCGGCTCCGCCGGGGCGTCCGCGGCGTTCTCGGGCCGCGCAGGGCCGAGGCGCGGGGGCGCGGCGAGCGCTTGGCCGCCGCGATGCGCGCCCAGCTCGCCTCCCGCAGGGCCCGGACGGAGAACGCCGCCGTCCGCTTGGACGCGCTCTCGCCCCTGGCCACCCTCCGGCGCGGGTACGCGGTGCCGCTCGACTCCTCGGGCCGGGTGCTCCGCGGCGTCGCCGAGTTCGCGGCGGGCTCCTCCTTCGATCTGCGCGTGGTCGACGGCCGGGTCGGATGCCGCGTGACCGAATCCCGTCCCGACTCCTCGTGATCCGGAGAACGACCCATGGATGAGCCCGGGCGCACCGCGCCGAATTTGCAGCTCGCCCCGGACGCGGGGACGGAGCGGACGATGTCGATCGAGGAGCGGTTGCGGCGTCTCGACCGGATCGTCGCCGCCCTCGACGCCCAGGACGTCGAGCTGGAACGGAGCCTCGCGCTCTTCGAGGAGGGCGTCCGCCACGTCCGCGCCGCGGAGCGGATCCTGGCCGACGCGGAGCTCCGCGTCGAGGAGCTGATCGGGGACGAGGTCCGGCGGCGGAACGACGTCGGGTGAGCGCGCCCCCGGCGGAGGCGCCGCCGGTCGGCGAATCCTTCGACCTGCCCTCCTACCTCCGGGAGCGGGGGCGGCGGGTCGACGCGGCCCTGGAGCGGGCCCTGGCCGCCTTGGCCCCGAGCTTCGCGGCGTCCCTCGCTCCGGCGCTCCGGCAGGGCCTGCTCACCGACGGAAAGCGGATCCGGCCCATCCTGTGCGCGGCGGCCTACGAGGCGTGCGGACGCGAAGCCGGGGACGGCTGCTACGACTTGGCCGCGTCCCTCGAGATGATCCACGCCTATTCCCTCGTGCACGACGACCTGCCGTGCATGGACGACGCCCGCTTGAGGCGGGGGGCGCCCACGCCCCACCGCGTGTTCGGAGCCCGCCGGGCGACCCGGGCCGCGGCGACGTTGATCCCGGGCGCGGCGCTGCAGGCGTGGCGCGCCGCGCTCGATCTGGGATGCCCGCGGGAGACCGCGCGCCGAATCGTGCGCGCGCTGGCGCGCGCCGCGGGCGCCGGAGGGATGGTGGGCGGGCAGGCCCTCGACCTGGAGTCGGAGGGCCGCACCCTTGCGCCGGAGCGGCTCGACCGACTGCACGCGCTCAAGACCGGGGCGCTGCTGGCGGCGGCCCCCCGGATCGGCGCCTTGGCCGCCGGGGCCGACGCGCGTCGCAGCGAAGCCCTCGAGCGCTACGGACGCGCGCTGGGGCTCGCCTTCCAGATCGCCGACGACGTCCTGGACGCCACCTCGTCGGCCGACCGGCTGGGCAAGCACCCGAGCGACAGGGCCTTGGGCAAGTCGACCTACGTCGGGCTCCACGGGCTGGAGGGCGCCCGCGCGCGGGCGCTCCGCCAAACCGCCCTGGCGAAGCGGGCGTTGGCCGGCGCAGGGCTCGATTCCCGGTCCATGGAGGCGCTCGCGGAGTACGTCGTGCGCCGACGCCGGTAACGGGACGCGGGCGGAGCGTGCAACTGTTCGGGTCCCTGCGGTTATACCCTTCACGACCCCGCGACCGACGTCGCGGGGACCGCGGCGTCATCGGACGGAGGAACGAATGGCCATTCTCGACTACGTCAAACAACCGGCGGACGTGCGCAGGCTCCCGAGGTCCCGGCTGCCCGAACTGGTTCGGGAGGCGCGCGAGCGTCTCATCGACGTCGTGGCTCGGGTCGGCGGACACTTCGGGGGCAGTCTGGGCGTCGCCGAGCTCACCGTGGCGCTCCACTACGTCTTCGACACGCCGCGCGACCGGATCGTGTGGGACACGGGCCACCAGGCCTACATCCACAAGATCCTGACGGGCAGGAACGACCGCCTGGACACCATCCGCACCAAGGACGGGCTCGCCCCCTTCCTGCGGCGTTCCGAGTCCGACTTCGACGTCTTCGGCGCGGGACACGCCGCGACCTCGATCTCGGCCGCGGTGGGGATCTCGATCGGCCGCGACCACAAGGAGGAGGACTTCGACGTCGTCGCGGTGATCGGGGACGGCGCCATCGGTTGCGGCCTCGCCTACGAGGCGCTGAACAACGCGGGCGCGAGCGACCGCGATCTGATCGTGGTCCTGAACGACAACGACATGTCGATCGCGCCCAACGTCGGGGCGATCAACAAGTACCTGAACGGCGTCATCACCAACCCCCTGTACAATCGGGTGCGCGATCAGGTGAGCGAGCTGGTGCGGCGCGTCCCCACCAGCATCGCCGACGTGATGCAGTCCGCCGCCGGCAGGTTCGAGGAGAGCGTGAAGCACCTCCTGGTTCCCGGCATGCTCTTCCACGAGCTCGGATTCCGCTACTTCGGACCGCTCGACGGGCACGACGTCCAGCTTCTCGTGAGCACCCTGCGGCGGGTCCGCCGACTCAAGGGGCCGGTGCTGATCCACCTGGTCACCCAGAAGGGGAAGGGCTACGAGCCGGCGGAGGCGGATCCGGTGAAGTGGCACGCGTCCTCCCCGTGGGACAAGATCACCGGGACGTCCCCGAAGAAGCCGGTCGGCCTGCCCCGCTACCAGAAAGTGTTCGGCAAGGCGCTGACCGATCTGGCGGCGGAGGATCCGCGCATCGCGGCCATCACCGCCGCGATGCCCAGCGGGACCAGCACCGACCTCTTCGCCAAGGCGTTCCCGGACCGCTTCTTCGACGTGGGGATCGCCGAGGCGCACGGGGTGACCTCAGCCGCCGGCATGGCCACGGAGGGGATGCGCCCGGTGGTGGCCATCTACTCCACCTTCCTGCAGCGGGGCTTCGACTCCATCGTGCACGACGTCGCCCTGCAGGACCTTCCGGTGCTCTTCTGCATGGACCGGGCGGGGGTGGCGGGCGCCGACGGACCCACCCACCACGGCGCCTTCGACATCGCCTACATGCTGTCCGTGCCGGGCATGACCGTCGCCGCGCCCATGGACGGCCGGGAACTCGTCGGCCTCATGAAGACCGGCTTGGCGCACGACGCGGGCCCCTTCGCCATCCGCTATCCGCGCGACGCGGTTCCGGCCGAGGTTCCGCCGACCCACGAGATCGAGCCTGTTCCCTACGGCAGCTGGGAGGCGCTGCGTCCGGGACGGGACTTGGCCATTCTCGCCGTCGGCACCATGGTGCTCGAGGCGCTCTCGGCCGCGGAGGCGCTCGCGGAGGAGGGCGTCGACGCGGCCGTGGTCAACTGCCGTTTCCTCAAGCCCTACGACGAGAAGGCGCTCGAACTCGTGCTCCGCACGCACGCGCGCGTCCTGACCGTCGAGGAGGGTACCGTCGTCAACGGCTTCGGGGCGTTCGCGGCGCGCGAGATCCAGGCGCGCGCGGGCGCGCGGGCGACCGTGCGGACGCTGGGACTCCCGGATGCGTTCATCGAGCACGGGGGCCGCGAGGAGTTGCTCGCGGAGGCGGGGCTGGACGCGGCGGGGATCGCGCGCGAGGCCCGCTGGATGACGGAGGGGGAGCCCGGAATCCGCGCGTTGGCGGCGGACGAGGGCACGTAGGCTCCCCCCGCGGGCACCGCCATGGTCCCTCCCGCCCCCGTCCGGCGCATCGGCGTTTTCGCGCTTCCGGGGCAATCCGGTCTCGCCCGCTCGCTGGCGCGTCTGGGGGAGCTGGCGCGGGGGGTCGGCATGGAGCTTCTCTGCGCCCCGGACATCCTCGCCCAAGCCGGACCGGGCGCGCGGGCGCTCCGGGGCGGGGAGGACGGGCTGGACCTTCTGGTCACGCTGGGGGGCGACGGAACGCTTCTGCGGGGCGCGCGCAAGGTCACCGGACGGGACGTCCCGGTCCTAGGCATCAACCTCGGGCACCTGGGCTTCCTCACCTCCTCGTCGGGCTCCGATCTCGAGACCGCCTTCGAGCGCCTGAGAAGCGGCGAGTTCACGCTCGACCGCCGCACCACGCTGGAGGCGGCCGTTCTCGGGCGGGACGGGCGGGAGGACCCTCGGGTGGCGCTCAACGACTTCGTGGTGCACAGCGGCGGGGCGGCCCGGGTCTCCCGGCTCGACCTGTTCGTGGGGCACGACGGAACCCGCGAGAAGATCGGCAGCTTCGTCGGCGACGGCGTGATCGTCTCCACGCCCACCGGCTCGACGGCCTACTCCCTGTCCGCGGGCGGGCCCATCGTCGCGCCCGGGGTGGACTGCATCCTGGTGACCCCGATCTGTCCGCACACGCTGGCCGTCCGGCCGCTTGTGCTGGCCGCCGACGAGCGCGTCCTCGTCCGGGAGGCGGGGCCTCCGGCCGATCTGGCGCTGACCGTGGACGGCCGGGAGGCGGTGGCCGTCGCGCCCGGTTCGGTCGTCGAGATCCGGACCGGCACGGTGCGCGTGCCCCTCCTCCGCTTTCCCGAACACACCTTCTTCTCCACGCTGAGGCGGAAGCTGAACTGGGCGCTGGAATCTCCTTCGGGCGCATGAGGGGGATCGCGGAACGCGTCCCGGAGGCGGAAGGCTCCCGAGCCGCGGTCGGCGGGGAAGCGGCGCGTCGGCGATCCCCGGACGGCGCCGGGACGCCATGCTGATCGAACTGCGGATCCGCGACTACGCCGTGATCGACGAGCTGGCGCTGGACGGGGCGCCGGGCCTGAACGTCCTCTCAGGCGAGACCGGTTCGGGCAAGTCGCTGGTGGTGGGCGCGCTCGCCTGCCTGCTGGGCGAGCGGGCGAGCCCCGGGGTCGTCCGCGAGGGAGCCCGCCGCGCCCTGATCGAGGCGGCCTTCGACGTCGAGGACTCCGCGCCCGTGCGGGAGCGGCTCGAGGCGGCGGGGCTGGCCGCGGACGGCGGCGTGCTGGTGCTGCGGCGGGAGGTGGCGCGCCGGGGGCGCAACCGGGCTTGGGTGAACGACTCCTCCGCCACGGTGGGGCTGTTGCGCGAGCTCGGGCGCCACTTGGTCGACCTGCACGGACAGCACGAGCACCAGAGCCTGCTCCGGCCGGCCGAACAGCGCAAGCTGCTGGACTCCCTGGCGGGCGCGCGCGGACGGGCGCGCGTCGTGGCCGGGCTGCACGGCGAGCTCCAGGCTTTGGCTGCGGAGCGGGAGCGGCTGGAGACGAGGGTCCGCGAGATCGAGACGCGCGCCGACTTCCTCCGCTTCCAGCTGGGCGAGATCGAGAGCGCCGCGCTCCGGGAGGGGGAGGACGCGGCGCTCGAGCGGGAGGCGAGGCGGCTCGAGCACGCCGACGAGCTCGCGCGCACCGTTGCGGGCGCCTACGAGGAGCTCTACGCGGGCGACGCCGCCGTCGCGGCGCGCCTGCGCGCGCTGCAGGCGGCGCTCTCCGGCGTCGTCCGGCTGGACGACTCGCTGGGCGAGGTCTCGGAGTTGCTGGAGCAGGCGTACCAAGCGGCCAACGAGGCGGGCCGCTTTCTGGGGGACTACGCCAGCGCGCTGGAGCGCGACCCCGGCCGGTTGGAGGAGGTCCGGGCCCGGCTGGACCGGATCTTTCGGCTGAAGCGCAAGTACGGGCCGACGCTGGAGGACGTGATCGGGGCCGGGTGCCGGCTGGAGGGCGAGCTCGGGGAGATCGAGACCGCCTCCTTCGACGTCGCCGACCTGGAGCGGCGCGTCCGGGAGGCGGGGGACCGTCTGGAACGGGAGGCGGCCGCCCTGGGCGCGGCGCGGCGCAAGGCCGCGGGCGCGCTGGAGAAGCGGGTGGAGGCGCTCTTTCCGGAGTTGGGGCTCGAGGGCGGGGTCTTCTCGGTCGCCCTCGCTCCGCTCCCCGAGGTGGGCCCGGGAGGCGCGGAGCGAGTGGAGTTCCTGGCTTCGCTCAACCCGGGGTTCCCGCCCGCGCCTCTCAGGCGGATCGCCAGCGGCGGCGAGCTGTCCCGGGTGATGCTCGCGCTCAAGTCGATTCTGGGCGCTGCGGACCGGATTCCGACGCTGGTGTTCGACGAGATCGACGCCGGGGTGGGCGGCGAGATCGCCAACGCCGTGGGCGCGCGGCTCCGGGAGACCGGGCGGGCGCACCAAGTGTTCGTCGTCACCCACCTCGCCCAGATCGCGTCCCGGGCGCGTCGGCATCTGCGGGTGGAGAAGCGGCTCTCGCCGGAGGACGGCCTCGCCCGCACCTGCGCCCTCGTTCTGGATGGGGACCGGCGCGTGCACGAGATCGCGCGCATGCTGGGCGGCGATCCGGATTCGGCGGCATCCCGCGACCATGCCCGCGAGCTGTTGCGCGGCGGCGGGCAGGGGGAGGCCTGAAGATTGCCGCGGATTTTGTGAGGGGGTGGAAGGGTGGTTCGCTAGCGCTAAGCGCTAGCGGGGGTCGTGCTCTTGGGGGAGGTCGCCACCCCGGTTGCCGGAAAGGGGATTGCGTTGCAAGATTGGTGGCCGGAAGCTCTCTTCCCTTCGGGCCTCAGACTGCGGTAGAAACAAACAGCTCCAGGTTGGCGCTTTCAAGCGTGAAGCTGGGGTGGAAAGCGATGTTTACTCTGGCTCCCTAGGCTTCGAGTCATGCCCAAGCTCAAGATCAAATGCTACAGGTATAG
Source organism: Longimicrobiales bacterium (assembly GCA_965115885.1). Taxonomy (GTDB): domain Bacteria; phylum Gemmatimonadota; class Gemmatimonadetes; order Longimicrobiales; family Gaopeijiaceae; genus BD2-11. The sequence continues at coordinate 2,703,460 of OZ220479.1, read as the reverse complement.
GTTGGCAGTGCTGTTGATGGCGGCATTTTATGGTTGCCGAGATATCCCCGAGCAGGGGTATGAGTATGATTCCACCCGCGCCGCTGCCGAGCAGGGCGACGCCGGCGCCCAGCGCCGTCTCGGTGAGATGTACGCCAACGGCGAGGGGGTGCCGGAGAACGATGTCGAGGCGGTTCGGTGGTATCGGGCCGCCGCCGGGCAGGGCTACGCCCCTGCCCAGCGCCGTCTCGGTGAGATGTACGCCAACGGTGGTGATGGGGTACCGGAGGACGATGTCGAGGCGATTCGGTGGTATCGGGCCGCCGCCGAGCAGGGTACCGCCAGAGCTCAGTACAACCTCGGTGTCATGTACGCCACCGGCGAGGGAGTGCCGAAGAACGATGTTGAGGCGGTCCGCTGGTATCGGGCCGCCGCCGAGCAGGGTACCGCCAGAGCTCAGTACAACCTCGGTGTCATGTACGCCACCGGCGAGGGAGTGCCGAAGAACGATGTTGAGGCGGTCCGCTGGTATCAGGCCGCCGCCGAGCAGGGTTTCGATAGCGCCCAGGCTCAACTCGGTTACATGTACGATATCGGCGAGGGAGTGCCGGAGGACGATGTTGAGGCGGTTCGGTGGTATCGGGCCGCCGCCGAGCAGGGCCACGCCGGTGCCCAGTACAACTTCGGTATCATGTACTACAGGGGCGAGGGAGTACCGAAGAACGATGTCGAGGCGGTCCGTTGGTATCAGGCCGCCGCCGAGCAGGGCAACGCCGCGGTCCGTTGGTATCAGGCCGCCGCCGAGCAGGGTTTCGCCAGCGCCCAGGCTCAACTCGGTTACATGTACGATATCGGCGAGGGAGTGCCGGAGGACGATGTCGAGGCGGTTCGGTGGTATCGGGCCGCCGCCGAGCAGGGTTTCGCCAGCGCCCAGAGAAAGCTCGGTTTCATGTATGCCAACGGCGAGGGAGTGCCGGAGAACTATGTCGAAGCCTATGCGTGGTCAAACCTTGCTGCTGCCCAAGGCGACATCATGGCCGACCTAGATAAGGATGTTCTGAGTTCCAAAATGTCTTCCAGCCAGATTGCCCGTGCCCAAGAGCTGAGTCTCGAACTCTTGAGCCGGATCAATAACCCCCCATAGTAGCCCGTGGATAAAGTCGCTGTCGCACTGACCGCATGGTTTGATTAGATTACAGGTTCTACGAAGACCTCAGTCATGGAGTGCATAGATGGCGATCGGCAAGCGGCAGAAGGAGCCGCAGATGGAGATGTTCGTCGCGTCGAACCGGATTCGGTCGTTGGGCAGCCCCGTTCTATCGGGCACTGAACAAACTACTCGACGCGAACGGATTCGACGAGTTCGCGGAACGAGCTTGCGTCGACTTCTATTCGAAGACTCGCGGACAATGGCCGCCGACCATGCCCAGGTCTCGCCGCGAGATTGAACAGCTTCTCGGCGAGATCGAGGGCCAAGACCTCGATTTCAAGGAATGGGCCGCCGAGAACGCTCGGGAAGCGGTGCGCTCGGCGGTTTGCATGGCCAACGGAGGGGGCGGCACGGTCGTCTTCGGCGTTCGCGACAAGACTCTTAGGCGCGACCGCGCCATCGCCGGGGTCCCGCACGCCGCTTCGGTCGACCGACTCCGCAGCCAAGTTGTACGACGGCACCGATCCCAAGCTGACTCCCGTCTTTGAGGAAGTCGCCGTTCCTGAGGGAACCGGGCGACTGATCCTGATGCACATCCATCCCGGCATCCGTCCGTACACGGACACGGCGGGTCGGGGCACGGTGCGCGTGGGCAAGGACTGCAAACCGCTCACCGGATTGATCCGAAGACAGGTGATCGAGGCGTCCGTGGACGCGGATTTCACGGCGGAGACGGTTGATGCCCCCTTGTCGGACGCGTTTTCGGCTGCGGCCATGGAGGCACTTCGCTCGACGGCGGAGCGGGAGCGGGCGCCGGGGGACTTGCTCGAGCTTTCCGACCACGACTTGCTGGGGGCTCTGGGCGTTGTCCGAGACGGGATGCCGACGAAGGCCGCCTTGTTGCTCTCGGGCTCGTCGACGATCATCCGCCGACACGTCCCGGGTCCATCTGGACCTGCATTCGCATGGCGTCGAGCACGGACTATCGCGATCACGCCGATGGGGCGGACTCCATTTCGGTGGTGCTGTCCCGCATCTTCGACCGGGTTATGGCGCACAATCCGAGCGAGACGGTGCGCCGGAGACTGTTCCATCACGAGCACCACACCTCTATCCCGAGGTCGCGCTTCGCGAATTCTCTGCTCAACGCGCTGTGCCACAGCGATTTTCGGATTCCGAGCCCCAGAATGGTGCGCGTCTACGACGACCGCGTCGAGATCACGAGTCCCGGGCGGCTTCGTCGGCGGCGTCACAGCGGAGAACATCCTGCACACCCATGCGCCCGCCACCCGAAACGCCGTCCTCGTGGACGCCATGGTTCGCCTCGTGAACCGCACGAACCTCGGGATGGACCGCATTTTCCGGTCCCTCTTGGTCGAAGGCAAGTCGCCGCCCGTCGTCGAGGACATCGGCCAGGCCGTGCGGCTGACGCTCCGGGCGTGCAATGTGTCGCCGTTGCTTCGGGACTTCGTCGCCGACGAGAGCGACCGGGGCGTCGAACTGAACACCGACCGCCTCCTGGTGTTGCACCGGTTGCTTGGCGCCGACCGGATCGGCGTGGAGGAGGCGTCTGTCCTCTGTCAGCGCCAGGAGAGCGAAGTCCGCGTCCTCTTGAACGAAATGGACATCGAACTCGGCTACATCGAACGGATCGATCAACAGCGCTCCGATGTCCGCTGGGGGCTGACCCCGAAGGTGCGCACACGGCTCGCCGGACCGCTCGCGGCGGTGCGGGACCCGGGCGCCGACTGGGGGCGTCTGAAGGCGAAGGTCGTCGGGGTGCTCCGAGAGCGAGCCCAGAGCGAAGACCCCGAGCTCTCCGACGCCCGAAGGATGACCGGGTTGGACCGCCATCGGGTCCGCAGGCTGGTCGGTCAGTTGCAAGAGGCGGGCGTGGTCGAGGTTTCCGGGCGCGGCAGAGGTGATCGTGTCCGAACGTCCGTCGCGCCGCGCCGAGGGAAACGCGACGATTCACGAGATGCGCGCAATTCTCTCCGTCGAAATGCGCGCAGATTGCGATTTGCGCATTTTCCGCGCATTTCAGGTGCGTTTCGTCGGTCCGGGCGCGGCCATTGCGCGGATTGTGCGCAAACGAGCGCAAAAAATGCACCGAGTGGAGTCCGTCGAGCTTCGTCTGGCCCCATCGGCGAGGGACGGGCGGACGACCGTGCATATGGCGACGAGAACCAATTGCAGTGGACCGGATGGCGGAGGCAGAGAGCGTGTTGGCGCACAAGGCGACGTTGCTCAACCCCGCCGAGGAGGATGAGACGATCTAGGTGCTTCGCCGTCGTCTGTTCGAGTTCGTCGACGAGGAGGCGGCGAATGCGGCTGCGGACGCCTACCGGGCGCGGTGGAGGGCTAAAGATGGCTTTCGGGGGTTGCCGGAAAGGCGATTGCGCCGCAAGATTAAAGTCGAGAAATTTAGGATTAGGATTAATTAAGGCTTTGGCTGCGTTCATCATGAAGCTGGCCGGAGCACGATGTTCACCCTAGCTCCCTGGATTTGGGTCATGCCGAAACGCTGGCGTAAGCTGGCGGTGTTTTCGCTGGCGGCATTTTCTGGTTGCCAGGACGCTCTCGAGCAGGGCGGTGTCCCTTCCCGGAACGACTCCATCCAGACCGCCGCCGAACGGGGGGATGCTTTTGCCCAGTACAGCCTCGGTGTCGTGTATGCCAACGGCGAAGGAGTGCCGGAGGACGATGTCGAGGCGATCCGTTGGTTTCAGGCTGCGGCTGAGCAAGGCGACGCCCTTGCCCAGTCTATATTGGATGTCGTGAATGCCCTCTGCGACCCCGGTACCTCGTGGATTCTCGAGACGCGGATCCGATTTGGCCTATATACATGTTTATCCCTTCCTGAGCTTCACATCCGAGAACAGGTCCGAGCTGCCGCCGAACAGGGCGATGCTTTTGCCCAATACAGCTTCGGTGTCATGTACGCCACCCCGTGCCCAAGAGATGAGCCTTGAGCTTCTAAGCTACATTGACTCTAGATAACATAAAAAACCTACATAACAGGGGAAGCTTGCAAACAATGACGATGCCGACGATTTTCGAGTCCTGCCGACCGCGCGCCGACGTTTTGGCGGGCGCTGTGACGGAGGCGGATTTCGCGGCGGATCTGGCCCAGGTGATCGTCGGCGAGGGAGCGGACGACTACGTGGACCCGGCTCGCTTCTTCGCCAACACCTATCCGACGAGAGGCCTGAAGAACCTCCTAAGGAACGTCTGCGGCCGGCTGAGCGGTGCGGGCGGAGAAGCTGCGGCGATTTTCCGCCTCGATACGTCCTACGGCGGAGGCAAGTCGCACGGCCTGATCGCGCTGTGCCACGCCGCGCGCAGCGGCGCTGATCTGCCGGAGATCTCCGAGTTCGTCGATCCCGCACTCCTGCCTCGGGGCCCTGTGCGCGTCGCGGCCTTCGACGGGGAGAACGCGGATCCGGCCAACGGCCGCCGGATGGGCGAAGGGCATCTGGCCTTCACCCCGTGGGGCGAGATCGCATCGGCGCTGGCGGGCGGGAAAGGGTACGAGCGGGTGCGGGCGAGCGACGAGAAGCAGGTCGCTCCGGGCGCCGAGACGTTGCGCGAGCTGTTCGGCGGCGAACCGGCGCTGATCCTGCTCGACGAGCTGTCGGTGTACCTGCGCAAGGTCGGCCAGCTCGGGCATGCCCGAGACCAGCTGACGGCCTTCCTGACCTCGCTGTTCAAGGCCGTGGAGAGCGCGCCGAACGCGGTGCTCGTCTACACGCTGGCGATCGGCAAGGACGGACGGGCGGGCGACGCATACGGCGACGAGAACCAGTTCATCGCGGACCGGATGGCGGAGGCGGAGAGCGTGTCGGCGCGCAAGGCGACGTTGCTCAACCCCACCGAGGAGGACGAGACGATCCAGGTGCTTCGCCGTCGTCTGTTCGAGTTCATCGACGAAGAGGCGGCGAATGCGGTTGCGGACGCCTACCGGGAGCGGTGGAGCGCACACGCGGACGCCTTGCCGAAGGCCGCCGCCCGGGCGGAGGTCGGCGCGGCGTTCCGTGCGAGCTATCCCCTGCACCCCGAGATTCTGGAGACCCTGACGGCGAAGACGGCGACGCTCGGCAATTTCCAGCGGGTGCGGGGCATGCTGCGGCTACTGGCGCGCACGGTGGCCCATCTCTGGACGGAGAGGCCTGCCGACGCGACGGCCATCCACCTGCACCATATCGATCCGGGCCACGAGCCCGTCCGGCAGGAGATCGTGACGCGTCTCGCGCAGTCGGCGTTCGCGCCGGCCATTTCCAACGACGTGTCCGCGGGGCCGGCCGGAACGGCGCTGGCCCAGGAGATCGATGCCGCGCACCACGGAGGGTTGCCGCCCTACGCCGCCTATGTCGCCCGCACGATCTTCATGCACACGCTGGCGTTCAACGACCCTCTGAAAGGGGTGTCCAAGGAGCGGTTGCGGTACTCGGTGCTGGGTCCTGCGACGGACGTCAGCTTCGTCGAGGAGGCGCGCAAGAAGTTCGTCGCCGAGTCCGCCTATCTCGACGACCGTCCCGGGGCGCCGATGCGCTTTCTGGCCGAGGCCAACCTGAGCCAGATCGTTCGGCGGACCGAGGAGCACGTCGACGCCGAGGAAGCGCGGGCGGAGCTGAACGACCGCATCCGCGGGATATTCAGCGGCAAGACGCTGGACGCGGTGGTGTTTCCGGGCGGTCCGTTCGACGTGGCCGACGATGTCGGGGGCGGTCGTCCGAAGCTGGTCGTCCTCGGGTACGAGGCCCTGACCGTGGGCGCGTCGGTCGAGGACGTGCCGGAGTTGATCAAGCGCATCTACGAGAGAAAGGGATCGGAGGGATCCGCGTTGCGCATGCTTCGCAACCACCTCGTCTTCGTGGCCGCCGACGAGGCGCGCAGGCGGGACATGCACCGCAGGGCCTATCGTCGGCTGGCGTTGCGGGAGATGAAGAAGCCGGAACGGCTGGCCGAGCTTGCGGACCACCAACGGGCTCAGGTGCGGGAGTGGGAGGCGCGCTCGGAGCAGGAACTCGCGCTCGCCGTGCAACAATGCTACCGGCACGTGTTCTACCCGTCCCGCAACCGCGTCGGCAGGAGCGATGTCGACTTGGCGCACACGGCGATCGACATTCACTCGGCCTCCGACCGGCCCGGCGCGGGGCAGAGGCACATCGTGCGCGCGTTGCGCGACCTGAACAAGCTGCGCTCGTCCGAGGACGAGCCGGATTCGCCCGCCTACGTGCGCGACCGGACGCCGCTCAAGAAGGGAAAGCTGTCGGTGTTGTCGTTGCGGAACGAGTTTCGCCGCGACCCCGCCCTGCCGATCCTGGTGGGCGACGACGTCTTCGTGCGCGGCGTGGAGCGAGGCATCGAGCAGGGCGAGTACGTGTATCGACGCGGAGATTTGCTGTGCGGGCCGGGCGAACCGCCGGCCGTGATCGAGATCGACGAGCGGTCCGTGCTCTTCACGATGGCCTACGCGAAGAGCGCGAGGATTTGGCCCCGGAAACCTTCGGCTGCGGCATCGGAGAAGGAGCGTCCCAAGCCGAAGCCGGGAGGCGGGGGAGGTGTGGACCGAGCTCCACCCGTCGATCCCGGTCCTGGCGATCTGGAACCGGACGCGTTCACCGCCGAGGGAACCCTCCGGCAGGCGCTCGCGCGGCTCTGGGAGCGGGCGCGCGCGAAGGATGTGGAGGCCGTCGCGGAGTTGACCGTCCACATGTTCGAGGGCGGGGACGCGTTCCGGCTTCTCGGCGCGGTCGGCGCGGTCTCCGGAGCGGAGCGGATCGTCGCCCTGACCGGGGGTTACGAAACCCGCGACGGAGGCACGTTCGAACTCGAGTTCCGCGGACCGGTGGCGGACGCGCAACCGGTTCGGGAGTTCCTAGAGCCGCAACTCCGGGACGCCAGTTCGTCGAACCTCGACGCGACGTTCGAGCTGACCTTCGAGGACGGGTTGCCGATGAAGGGCGACGTTGCGGAGAAGTTGACCGAGCGACTCGGCCGGTTTGCGAGCGGCGCGGAGCACGTTTCGGCCACGGCGAAGGGGAAGAAGTAGATGACAGCGCGGCTGGAGCGACTTTCGCGGGCCGAGGCGCCCGCGTCCTCTCCGTGCTACGAGTTGCGGGTACGACGTCACGGGTCGGTGGATTCCGCCTACGAGGTCTGGCAACTGCCGGCGGCCGCTTCGCCGCACGTGACGTGCGCGCAACGCGTCGCCGGGTTGCGGGGACGCAATCTCGATCTGGTGGAGCACCGGGTGCTGAGGAGATTGGCGCAGGCCGGCGTCAGGTTGGGGCGTCGCACGGACGCGACGAAGCGCGGTTACAGGCTGGCCGAAGACGTGGCGCTCGTGCTGGGCCTGCTCTTCCGAACGCTCGCGCCCATGCGCAGTCGCGAGAACATGCGCGCCGTGGCGGAAGGGATCGAGGCGATGGACCGCGAAGAGGCGGCGTACTGGCTGGGCATGGCCATGCACCGCAAGAACCCGCGCCGGGTGTTGACCGCGTTGCGAGTCCTCCTGACGGAACCGAGGACGAAGGCGGGTGGCTCGTGAAGCTGGAATCGGTGCGAATAGAGAATTATCGGGCCATCGAGCGATTGCGGTTGCGGTTCGATCCGCAGCTGACGGTCCTTCACGGCGACAATGCCCACGGCAAAACGAGCGTTCTGAGCGCCATCGCGGTCGGTCTAGGGGCGATCCCCACGTTGCTGCCCGGCGTATCGGGGATCGGGTTCCTGAAAGGCGATCGGCGCGAGGGTCGAGGGGCCAGGATCTCGCTGACCACGACCGACGGCGTCGGCTGGGAACGCACTTCCGGGCTGGATCGGTTGCGGAAAGAGGCGTCCGAGGAACGCGACGGCGAGGGACGGCCCCGCCCTCGATTGACGGAGCTGAAGAAATGGTTGGAGCGCACCGATCCAAGAGCTTCGGGCAACCCCGTCGATCTGCCGATTCTGGCTTTCTACGACACGGGGAGGACCGTTCCGGGCTTCGAGAAGCGGCGCGATCCGTCGAAGGGAACGCCTTCCCGCTATTCGGCATTGGCCGGTGCGCTCTCCGCGAAAACCAGTTTCCGGGAATTGTTCGAGTGGTTCTACTCGAAGGAGAACGAGGAGTTGAGAGAGCAGAGGGAGCGGCGCGACCACGACTACCGATCGAGGGAGCTTTCCGCCGTACGCACAGCGATCTCCTCGATGATCGAAGGCGTTACCGGGTTGCGTGTCGAACTTCGCCCGCTCCGCTTCGTGGTTTCCGAGCGGGTGAACGGAAAGACCGCGGTGCGGACGCTCGACCAGCTGAGCGGTGGCTATCAAGCGGTGCTTGCGCTCGCCGCCGACTTGGCTTGGCGAATGGCGCAAGGCAATCCCCACCGCTCGAACCCTCTCGAATCGGAAGCGATAGGTCTGATCGACGAGATCGAGTTGCACCTGCATCCGTCTTGGCAACAGCGCATTCTCGGGGATTTGACGCGTACGTTTCCGAACGCTCAGTTCATCGTCACCACGCACAGTCCTCAGGTGCTCACGACCGTCCAACCGGATCGAATCGTGGAACTGGTCCGAGAGGGCGACCGGATTTGCGCACGGCAAGCGGCGGACGCGACGTTCGGAGCGAAGGCCGGAGACGTTCTCTCCACGGTGATGGGCGTCGACGAGCGGCCGGCCGGCAACCGTTTCGTAAAGACCCTGAGCGAGTACACTTCCTTGGTGAGTGCCGGCCAGGGAGAGTCGGCGGAGGCGAGGTCGTTGCGGTGGCGACTGGAAAAGCTATCCCCACGCGAACCGGCGCTCGACCGTGCCGACATTGAAATCAGGCGGCGGCGCGTCATGCGCGAAGTGGGGAAGTCGGGATGAAGCGCATCGCGGGGCTCGTCGATCCGACGCCCGGCTTGGCCGCCTATCTTGCCGAAGAGCTCGACGACATTCGGAATTGGGCGGGGTTTCGCAGTCGTGCAGGCGGGGTGTCGTACCGGCAGCTCGTCGAGCGTCTGGTGGACCTGCAACAGGGGCTTTGCGGGTATTGCGAGATCGACATCCAAGAACGGGATCGGCAAGTCGAGCATGTGATTCCTCAGAGCGGTCCCGGCATCGGTGCGGCGTATGCGCTCGATCATGGAAACATGGTCGCCTGTTGCAAGGGGGGCACCCTGCCGACCGACGACCGGACGCGACGGCTCGATCCGGTCAGGCGCAATCGCAGTTGCGGCGAAGCCAAGGGTGATCGGATGGACGCGGATTTCGTCGATCCAAGGACGTTGCCCGATCTGCCATCGCTGACGCGGGTGAATTTCGACGGGCGAATCGAAGCCGAAGCCGACGCGTGCGACAGTTGCGGGATCCCCGCCGGCAAGATCGAAAGAACGATCGAAATGCTCGGATTGAACGCCGAGCGATTACGTCGAGCGCGAGAGAATCGCTGGAACGCGTTGAGCGACAACTGGGCGTCGGAGGTCGGCGATCCTTCGGTGATGGAAGCCGCGGCACGGGAAGAGCTTCTTCCAAGGAAAAACGATCGCTTGTCACGGTTCTTCACCACAAGCCGAAGCTATTTCAGCATCCATGGCGAAAGGGTTCTTTCAGCGCATCCTCGAAAATGGATTTGAACGCATGTCCGACACCGACATTCGCCTGATCGAGCGTTGGTTGCCGATCGCGGCCCTTGGCATCGAGAGCGTCCGAGAACGGACCCCGATGACGCCGTATCCCGCTCCCAACCGCCTGCATGTCTGGTGGGCGCGGCGACCGCTGGTGGCATCGCGGGCCGCCGTTCTGGCTTCGTTGCTTCCGGCGGATGCGGATCGGGAGCGGTTTCTGCATGTGTTGGGGATCCATGGAGATCCGGTGGCTGCACGATTCGCAATCGACCGGGCAAAGCGGACTGGAATTCGCGTAGCCAACCCCTACGGCTATGATCGAGCCTTCAAGTTCTCGCCCACACCGTCCGACAGGGAGTGGATCGAATCCAATCTCTCCACCTCGCCCAGCTCCATTCGTGTTTGTGATCCGACCGCTGGGGGAGGGAGCATACCGTTCGAGACAGCCCGGCTCGGTTTGTGGGCCATCGGAAACGACCTGAATCCTGTTGCGGCGATGCTCCTGAGAGCCACGGTGGAGTGGCCCTCGAGACTGCCCCATGAAATGAGAATTCTGTTCGAGTCGTTGGCCAGCGTATGGCGTAATCGACTTGAAGATCGTTTAGGGTTCTGTTTTCCGCAGAAGCGCGCTCCCGGCCAAGTGGATATGACGTACCTTTGGGCCCGCACGATCATCTGTCCGTATTGCGCCGGTCTGATTCCGCTGTCCCCCAATTGGCGTTTGGCGCCCGGCGGGACCGGAGTTCGACTGAAGCCGGAGCTGGGCACGGGCCTCGGATCCGAGAACAGGATCTGTTCGTTCGAGATCGTTGAACGCGCGCGAAACCAGTCGAAGGGCACGGTGTCGCGCGGCGTCGGCTCCTGCCCGTATTCCGACTGCGGCCGCGTCGTCGACGGCGACGAGATCAAGCGTCAGGCCCGGGCCGGCGGGATGGGCGAACAGCTCTACGCCGTCGTGTACAAGAAGCGTGTTCCGAAGATTCTCAAGTCCGGCAGGCGGGGGAAGGACAGGTGGGTTCGCGGATACCGGGCCCCGCGACCGGAGGACGACAACGGCGCGGCCATCGAGGCGCGGCTCGCCGAGAAGCTGCCCGAATGGGAGGCGTTCGACATGATGCCGAGCGAACGCTTTCCTGAAAATGGAAGTGACTTAACGCCCATTCGGTACGGCATGCCGTTGTGGCGCGACCTGTTCTCGCCGCGCCAGCTTCTCTGCCACGGCACCGGCGTCGAGATCTTCCGGGAGATGCTCGAAACTGATCGGAAGGACGGCAAGCTGACCGATGTTCGCCGGGCGGCGTATGGGTATTTGGCTCTGGCTCTCGACACTATACTCAACTACAATTCTCGAAGTGGCCGATGGGACAATACGACGAATCGTGTCAGGTCGATTTTCGACCGTCATGATTTCGGTTTCGTATGGTCCTATGCGGAAATGGCCCCATTGGTGTCCGGCGTAGGATATGACTGGGCCATCGAGAAGACCACCAAGTGCATCGGCGAGCTCGTGTCGCTGGTCCGTCCGGAAGCCAGCGGCGACGATGGCTTCTTCGGGAGCGAATACACACCGCCGCCGATCACGATCTCCTGCAAGCCCGGCGACAGCCTGGACCACATCGAGGACGGCAGCGTCGACGCGGTGGTCATGGACCCGCCGTACTACGACAACGTCATGTACGCCGAGCTCTCGGATTTCTTCTACGTCTGGCTCAAGCGCACGGCCGGCCATGTCTATCCGGAGCTGTTCCGACGCGTCCTGACCGACAAGGAGAGCGAAGCGGTCGCCAATCCGGCGCGATTCCGAGGCGAGAAGGGCGCGGCGGCGCTGGCGGGCCGCGACTACCAGGAGCGCATGGCGTCGATCTTCGCGGAGTGCCGCCGGGCGCTGAAGCCCGACGGCGTCATGACGCTCATGTTCACGCACAAGGCGACGGGCGCGTGGGACGCTCTCACCAAGGGCCTGATGGAGGCGCGGTTCACGATCACGGCATCCTGGCCCGTCAACACGGAAGCCTCGGGCAGCCTGAACATCCGCAACAAGGCGGGGGCCAAGAGCACGATCTTCCTGGTCTGCCGCCCGCGCGTCGACGAGGGCGGCGACGGCGACGAAAAGGTCTATTGGGAGGATGTGGAGCCCCGGGTGGCGCAGGCCGTCCGCCAGCGGATCGTGGAATTTCAGGAGGCGGGGATCGCCGGGGTCGATCTCTACCTCGCCTGCTTCGGTCCGGCTCTGGAGGAGTTCTCTCGCCGCTGGCCGCTTCGGAGGGGCACGCCGCGCGAGATGCCGGACGAACGACGAAGGCGGAAGCAGCTGCAGCTGTTCGAGGACGAGTGGGACCCCTATGCGGCGACTCCGGAGGATGCGCTCGACGCGGCGCGCCGCGAGGTCAAGCGCTGGCGCTTGGAACAGTTGACGCACTTGGAGGCGGATGCCGATCTCGACGCTCCGACCGCCTTCTTCGTGCTCGCATGGGACGCCTTCAGAGCGCCGATCTTCCCCTACGACGAGGCGTTGCGGTTGGCCCACGCCGTGGGCGCCGATCTCGACCGCGACGTCGTGGGTCGGCTCGCCGGAAAGAAAGGCGGCAACGTCGTTCTGTGGGACAGCGCGCACCGGGCGGCCAAGGGGGCGCTCGGCCCCGCCGACGGGTCGCGCGGGATGATCGACGCCATCCACCACGCGGCGAACATGGCGCGCCTGCGTTCGCTGAACGCCGCTCGAGAGTTGCTCGCCGACGCGTCGGTGGACAAGGATGCGCGATTCTTCGCGGCCCTCGAGGCGGCGCTCGAGGTGCTGCCGGTTTCCAAGGCGTTCACGGGCATCGACCTCGAAGGTGAGGCGGCGGCGGCGGGAAGCGACTTCGAGGCGCTTTACCACCTGAGTCGTTTGGCCTACGGGGAGCGCGTCGACGAGCCGGATCAGCTCAAGCTCTGGCGCGAGGACTGAATTCCGATCCATGCTGCGCGACCGCTCATGGAATCTCGGTTACACGGTCGAGGACGGGGATCTCGTCCAGCTGTTCCATGTCCCCGCGCTCGAGGACGCGGAACGCTACGACCGGCTGACCGGCTACTTCAACGCCGCTGCCCTGGCGCTCGCGGCGCGCGGCATCGAGGGGCTGGTGCGCAACGGCGGGCGGATGCGGCTCGTGGTCGGCTGCACGCTGGAATCCCCCGAGATCGAGGCGATCGAGAGGGGCGAGGAGCTACGCACCTCGGTCGAGCGGCGCCTGACGAGCGTCCCGCTGGCCCCGCCCGATCCCGAGGCGGCCGGTGCGCTGGAGCTCCTGGCATGGATGGTCGCGCGCGAATTCCTCGACGTGAAGGTCGCCGTGCCCTGCAATGCGCAGGGCGAGCCGGTCCCGCAGGACGGCGTCTTCCATGCGAAGACCGGAATCGTCGAGGATCGGGTCGGCGACCGGATCGCCTGGACCGGAAGCCTGAACGAGACCGGCGCCGGCTGGCGGAGCAACTGGGAGAGCTTCAGCGTCTACACCAGCTGGGGGCCGGAGCCAGGACGAGTCGACGAGGAGGAGTCGAAGTTCGCGCGCATCTGGGCCGGGGAGGCGCAACGCGTGATCGTGCTGGGCGTGCCGGAAGCGGTACGCCGGGAACTGATGCGTTTCGAGCCGACGACGGGTCTGCCGACGCGCTTGGATCGGAAACCGGAGCGTTTCGTGCGCAAGCCGAAAACCCGGTCGGCCGACGACGCGGAGCCGCCGGAATCGCCGCCCGACCCCCTGCGCGCACGGGTCTGGGCGTTCATCCGGGAAGCCCCGTCGCGACCCGGCGGCGGCGACCGGGTCGGCGAGGCGACCGCGCCGGTCGATCCCTGGCCGCATCAGGCGAGGACGTTCGAGCGACTCTACGGAAGCTGGCCGCCCCGACTTCTGATCGCGGACGAGGTGGGGCTGGGCAAGACCGTCCAGGCCGGATTGCTGCTGCGGCAAGCATGGCTGGCCAAGCGCGCCAAGCGGATCCTGATCCTGGCGCCCAAGGCCGTGCTCGGCCAATGGCAGATCGAGCTGCGCGAGAAGTTCAATCTCAACTGGCCGATCTACGCCGACGGCAAGCTGGCGCGGTACCCCTCGCCCGCGTTGCGCGGACGGCACGAGCGCCCTGTCGGACGCGAGGAATGGCATCGCGAGCCGGTCGTGATGGCCTCGAGCCAGCTGATGCGCCGGAGCGACCGGAGGGCGGAACTCTTGGAAGCGGCGGAGCCGTGGGACCTGGTGGTGCTCGACGAAGCGCATCACGCCCGGCGCCGGGCTGCGGGCAGCGGGCGGGAAGGCGGTCCCAACACCCTGCTCAGGCTCATGCGGGACCTGAAGGATCGTACGCGGGGACTAGTCCTGATGACGGCGACGCCGATGCAGGTGCATCCCGTCGAGGTCTGGGACCTGCTCGATCTGCTCGGTTTGCCGCCGGAATGGAGCGAAGCGGCGTTTCTCGGTTTCTTCGAGGACATCGAACGACCGAGCCCTTCCGCAAGCGCCATGGAGCGGATGGCGTCGCTGTTTCGCTCCGCCGAGCGCGCGTACGGCGAGACCGGGACGGCGGAGGCGCGGCGCTTGACCGGCCTCTCCCGGCTGAAGGCCAACGCGGTGCTCCGCGCGTTGCGCCACGCCTCCGGCATCCCGCGCCGCCGGCTGGGGACCGGCGAACGCCGGGGAGCGGTCGCGGTCATGCGGGCCCGCACTCCGGTCCGCGGGCTGATCTCGCGCAACACTCGCGAGTTGTTGCGGCGCTACTTCCGGAAGGGAATGATCGCGACGCCGATCGCGGAACGCCGGGTCGAGGACCGCTTCCTGGAGATGACGGGCGTGGAGCGGGCGATCTACGACGCGGTCGAGGACTACATCGAGGACGCGTACAGCCGGGCGAGCGGAAAGGAACGTCCGGCGGTCGGGTTCGTCATGACGATCTACCGCCGCCGACTCGCCAGCAGCTTCGTGGCGTTGCGCGAGACGCTGCGCAAGCGCCGCGACGCCATCGCCGACGGCGGGCGCCCGGAAGACTTCGGCCGCGACGAGGACCTGCCGGACGACGAAGTCGTCGACGAGATCGTCGATGTCGACCAGGCGGCGCGCCTCGAACGCGAGGCGCTCGCCCTCGAGGAGCGGGCGGAGATCGACCGCCTTCTGGATGCGATCCGCCAGCTGCCGCCGGACAGCAAACTCGGCGCCCTCAAGGACGCGTTGCGCGATCTGCGCCGGTCGGGCCACGACCAGGCGATGGTCTTCACCCAGTACACCGACACCATGGACTTCCTGCGCGATGCGCTCGTCGAGGACGCCGAATGGACGCTGCTGTGCTTCTCCGGGCGGGGCGGAGAGGCGCTCGGAGCCGACGGCGTGTGGCGCGGGATCGGAAGGGACGACGCGAAACGAAGGTTCCGGGATCGCCAAGCGGACATTCTGCTGTGCACCGACGCGGCGGCGGAGGGCTTGAACTTCCAGTTCTGCGGCGCCGTGGTCGACTACGACATGCCGTGGAATCCCATGCGGGTGGAGCAACGCATCGGACGCATCGACCGGCTGGGCCAGAAGCACGAGATCATTCGCGTCGTCAACCTGCACTACGAGGACACGGTGGAGACCGACATCTACCGCGCTCTGCGCGAGCGCATCGGTCTGTTCGAGACCGTGGTGGGACGCCTGCAGCCGATTCTGGCCCGATTGCCCGGCGCGATATCGCGAAGCGTGCTCTCGGGACGGGGACGGGACGCCCGCGAGCGCGCCGATCTCGTCGCCGACATCGAACGCGAAGCGAACGAGCGTCGAGACGCGGGGTTGGACATCGACGCCGCCGCGGAGGACGAACTCTCCGTGCCGCCGCACGCGCCGTCGACCGTGACCATGGAGGATCTGGATCGGATCGTCGCGTCGGACCGCCTCATGGCGCCCGGCGTCGGGATTCAGCCGCTGGGGTGGCGCGAGTACGGGCTGCGGGCGCCGGGCATGAGCGCGTCGTTGCGGGTGACGACGGACCCGGAGTATTTCGAGGAACACGTCGAGAGCGTGGAGCTCTGGTCGCCCGGCAATCCTTTGTTCGTCGCGCCGGAGTTCGCGGACGGCGCGGAGCCGGATCCGCCGCACGGGACGCTGAAGGACATCCTCGACGGTGGCTACGAGACCTGAAACGGAGCGTTCGATGAACTTATACGCAACGTTGCGACTGCGGCTAACGTTCGAATGTTGTCCGGGTGCCCTGCCTTCTCGACACCGGGGTCAACGTCAACCCGGAGATGTGAGACGTGGTGGAAGCAACAAGGGGAGGAATTTTACTTTTCTCACCGTAGGCGCTAGCCTTTGGTACAGGATCAACGAAAAAGATCGTTGCCAAAGCGGTAGCGCGGGAGAAACCATGGAACACGAACGGAACGACCTTGTGAATGAAGGAACGATTGCCCCGTTCGACGACGACGGAGAACCGGAGGGTTTGGATCAGGGGGGCGCGCCATGGGGAGATTATCCGATCGACAGCCTCCTCATTCGATCCGAGAACCGGACAATCTATGAAGTCATTCGGCGCATCAATCAATCGAATTATGTCATGGATCCGGATTTCCAGCGCGATTTCGTTTGGTCGGAAACTCAACAGAGCAAGCTCGTCGAATCCGTCGTCATGCGAATACCGCTACCCGTGTTTTACATGGCGGAGGACGACCAAGGACGCATGGTGGTGGTGGACGGTTTGCAACGTCTTTCCACATTTCGTCGCTTTGTCGCAGACGGGCTGAAATTGAAACTTCCTGGCAGAAAGGACCTCGACGGCCGACGGTTTTCGGAGTTGGCGCCCAAAATCAAAAATCGCATCGAAGACTGCAATATCATTCTCTACGTCATCGACTCGAAGGTTCCGGAGCGTGCCCGACTGGATATTTTCGAAAGAGTCAACGCAGGCGAACCGTTGACCCGGCAGCAGATGCGAAATTCCTTGTACATGGGTCCGGGCACACGTTTTCTCAAAGAAGAAGCGCAATCCGATCTCTTCCTGAAGGCGACCGGAAGAAGCTTGAAAACCAAGACCATGCGGGATCGGGAGTTCGTCAATCGATTTTGCGCATTTCATCTCCTGAGCTTGGACGATGTGTTGGACCGTTTCACGCGAGCTTCCGGCGACGACGGCAAACGCGATGCGGAAGGTCGCCACATCCATCGAGACTACTTCACGGGAAGGCGTGCGCTTTTTTCCAACTCGTCGGATTCCGAAAGACGCGATTTTAAACACGAACTGACTTTCCCTCATCCGGAAGATCCGGCGAGTTCGCTTTTTTGTCCGTGGCACGGGAAAGTTCCCCACTTGACCCTCCGCTTGCATTTTTCATGGCCCGTCGAAATTGGGGAGCCGATCTATGTCGTGTACGCCGGGCCCAAGATTACGAAACGATGATTCGACGATGATTCGACAATGATAAAATAAAAACGATGGGAGAAGACGATGTGGTCGAAGATGGTTGGCGTCGTGCTTGCTTTCTCTGCTATGAAGGCCTTTCGCACCTTGAAGAAGGCCGTTTCCGCCCGGCGCGGGGAACGGGACGCATCCGGGCGGCGGAACCAGTCCAAGACGACTTCGCCCGTCTCTGCATCCACGAGCCATGAGGACGACGCGTCCAGGAAGCGGCCTCGACGGAGGGTGAATCGGGGAAGGGGCAGGAATGTCTACGTGATTCTGCTTTGCGACGCGATTTGGTCGGAAAAAAAGAAGTTTCGGGCAAAGAATCCGCACTACAGACCACGGAGCGGAAACCCGTGCGTGTACGTGGGCGAGACTGCGCTTGACCCTGAGAATCGTTTCAAGCAGCACATGGATGGTTATAAGTCCTCGAAATTTGTGAAAAACTACGGTCGCCGTCTCCTGCCCGAGATGTATGAGCACTTGAACCCGGTTCCGCACGACGAGGCTACGGAGTGGGAAGAACGACTGGCCGTGCGGTTGCAAAGGAAAGGCTACGCGGTGTGGTGGTATTGATCGTGCATGCGATCAGCCACCGCCCCAAATCCTCCGGAAGAGACTCGCCCCGAAGCGCACCCTGCCCGTCTTCGGGGTTCTGCCGCCCGCGCCGCCGAACGCGGTCTCCCAGCCGAACCGCACCTCCAGCGGGAAGCCGCCCGCCAGGAAGCTCGAGTACTTGGCGTCCACCCCTACGGACCGCACTTCGGCCTCGGTCTCGAGCGAGAGCGCCGCCAGCTTCGCCGCCTCGCCCTCGAAGGCGTCCGCTCCTCGGCTGAAGGACCGGTAGACGAAGCCGATCGCCAGCTCGGGCGTGACCAGAAGTTGCGGGGAGACCGAGTATTCGAGGTAGTCGCCCGGACGCCACCGCACCGTCTCCAGCGGCGGTCGGGGAGCGAAGCCCGCGTCGGGCGCCCGGACGCGCCGGCGGACGTTCGCCGGAGAGGCGATTCCGTAGCGCGCGTCGAAGGCCAGCCCCACCCGCCGAGCCCAGTCGAAGCCGCCGAAGACGCGCACCTCCACGTCCATCTGGCCCTCGGCGATCTCCATGTCCAGGAACTCGCGGATCGTGTCCTGCGGAGTGCCGGTGGGCAGGCGCAGCGTGCCCGCCACTCCCAGACGAATCCCGAACCCGCCGCCGCCCGGCCCGGGCGAGGCGACGGAGTCGTCCGGCGCGCTCGCGGAGTCCGCGCGGCGCGAAGTCAGGTTCAAGAGCCGGACGGCCGCGCTGACCTCCAGGTCTCCGGGCTCCCAGAGCGGGTCCGTTCCCTTCAGGGGAAGGCCGGCTCTCCCGTACGTCGGAGCGACCACCAGCGAATCGAAGTCGGTTTGGTCCATGGGGACGCCGAACGGGAGCGGAGTCGTGAAGGCGCTCGCGCCCATCTCCGCCAGCCCGCTCCGCATCTTCTCCATGCGGGCGGCGAGGGTGGCGCCCGCCTCGGAGCTCTCCAGAGGGAAGAAGGCCGACTCTCCGAACAGCGTGGCGAGGGATACGAGCAGCGTGTCGCCCCGCTCGAGAAAGGTCCGGTCCGCCCGACATTCGGGGGTGTCGCCGTCCGTTCCGCACTCGAGGTCGACGGCCGCGCGCGCTTCGGCGAGCGCGGCCCGGTACTCGGTCAGGAACGGTTCGCTCGCGGACGAGGACGGCGCCAGCCCGGCGTTGGCCGCCCCGGACGCGTAGATCAGATCCGAGTCGATCTTGCGCTGCACCATGGGCAGCGACGCCCCCACCGTCAGCCAGCGGAACACGCCGAGCCGGAACCCGAGGGGCACGCGCCGCACGTGGGCCGAGAGCAGGTGGGTGGCGTTCCCCAAATCGAACCGGTAGCCGGGATCCTCGAAGAGGGTTCTCAGGCGCGCTTCGGCGAGCGCGGCCGAGGACACCCGGTCCGTGCCCAGCGCGCCGCTGCCGAGGTTCCATCCCAGCGGTTCGATCTCTTCGATTCGCGATCCCCCCTCGTGCCGCAGGCCGAAGCGCTCGTCCCACGCGACGTAGTGCGCGTCGACGTCCAGCCGCAGATGGCCCGACGGAACCAGCGGACCCCCGACGAGCTGTCCGCTGGCGGTCGCCGGGAGCGCTAGCGCCGCAAGCAACGACGCCGACGGTCGCCGGAGAAGCGTTGGGATCCCGGACAGCGCGAAGCGTCCGCGCGAGGGGTGGGGCAAGGGAGGACGGGGGGAGCATGGTGCACGAGGGCCGGACGCCGACCGGGAACGTGCAAAGGTAGTCACGGGGCGGGGCGGGGAAAACCGGCGCGGAGGCGGTTGACACCCGTGGGAGCCGGTTCTAACCTCATGGCGTGCGTGATCTGCGGGAATAGCTCAGTTGGTAGAGCACCACCTTGCCAAGGTGGGGGTCGCCGGTTCGAGTCCGGTTTCCCGCTCTTGCAGACCGGAATGGGGAGCGCGCTCGTCGGCTCCCCATTCGCTTGGGCGCCGTGGCCAAGTGGTAAGGCAGAGGACTGCAAATCCTCGATCGTCGGTTCGATTCCGACCGGCGCCTCTCCGGGACGACGCCGCCCGTCGCCGGTTCGGGTTGCCCCGGTCCCTCCCGCGGGGGGGCGTGCGCCCTTCCTCGCTCGCCCGTGGAGGCGCGGCCTCCCTCGCGGCGACGTTCCCCCTGCGGCGCGACGGTTCTCTTGGATCCCCACCACCCCCTGGGACGGGTTCGCTACGGCGCTGGACGGCGGAAGCGGACGTCCGTCTCCGCGCGCGTTCGCCCCCGCCTTCCCGCCCGCCGCCGGCCGGGAGCGCGCAGGCGGAAAGGCCCCGGCCCGCCCGGAACCGCCGCCGGTCTGCTGACCGCGGCCGCCTGTCTCGCCGTTGCGGGGTGCCCGGCGCCGGACGGCGCCCCACCGCCTCCGGCGGCCGAGACCGCTCCGCCGCCGCGCCCCGCCGCGGACACCCTGCAGGTCCTGATGGACGAGTACACCATCTCGATGCCGCTCGTCCTCCCCGCCGGATCGCATCCGATGCGCTTCGTGAACGTCGGCTTCGAGGAGCACGACATCCACTTCCGCGCGAGAGGGGACACCGTCCGGGCGTGGGTCCTGGGTCGGCGCCTCGGCCCCGGGGAACGGCGGGTGGCGACCGTGGAGCTCGAACCGGGCGCCTACACGGCGATCTGCGACTTCTCCGGTCACGACGGCCGGGGGATGTACGCCGACTTCACCGTAGAGGAGGCCGATTCGGCGGAAGCGCCGACCTGACGGCGTTCGCCTCCTCCGCTCTCCTTCGGCACGGATCCGGATCCCGTCACCGCCTCCAGGCCCGGGCGTCCGGCAGTCCCAGGCTGAACAGCGCCTCCAGTCCCGCCCCGGCGACCGCTCCGAGCCCGTCCCCGGCGACTTGGGCGGTCGGCGCAAGGTTGCGCAGGATGCCGCGCACCCGGCCGGTTTCGGGATCGCGCAGGATGGCGACCGGACGCGCCGTTTCCCCGTCGAGCGTGTCCGAGCCTCCGGGGCCGGAGAGCGTGATGCGGGCCAGGCTCTCGGCCCATCCGTCCTCCGCCGGAAGCAGGAAGGCGAAGGACGAGCCGCCGTCGCCGTCGGCCAGCACGGGCATGCCGAAGTCGAGCGAGAAGAGCTCCCGGCCCCCGGCGTCGCGGCCCGCGATCCGGTGGTCGCCGCCGGTCCGCGGCAAGCTCGTCGGCGCGTCCAGCACGAAGGCCGGCTCCAGGAACGGTTCGCCCTCGGCGTCGACGCCGCCCCAGAGCAGGATCGTTCGGCCGGGAGCCGCCCGCGTGTGGGCGCCGTCGACCTCGTCGTGGAGCCGGAAGCGCAGCGCGTTGGAGAAGTAGTAGTCGCTCACCCAGGACGGTTCGCAGTACGACATCAGATCGCGTCGGCCGGGATCGACCAGCTTCCCGGTGCGGAAGTCGTAGCCCCAGACGCCGATCGATCCGTCCGGCCGGGGGAACGAGGCGTCCGGGCCGCCCGCCCCGCCGCAGGGGGCGTGATAGAGGCTCATGTTGTGTCCCAGCTCGTGCGCGACGATGCGCGAGTCGGGCACCGAGAAGCTGATCCGTCCACCGAGGTACGCGACGCCGCGGGCGTTGGTCGTGCGTCCGGCGATGGTGCCCATGTAGTGTCCCGTCGCTCCCTCCGTCTCCATGACGACCTCGATCTCGCGGAGGAGGTCGAAGGCGTCGTTGCTCGAGGTCAGCACCGGCTCGTGGGCCGTCACCGCGAGTTCGCCGACTGGAAGCAGGGTCCGGGCGCCGTGGAGCAATTCGTGCCCGTCCGGATCCGCGGCGGCGGCCCGGGTCAGCGCCACGATCGACGAATCCGGCGCCTCTTCGAAGAGGAAGGGCACCAGGGTGAGATCGAGCGTCGGCAACGTGCGCACGTCCACCGCGCTCCTGCCCTCCGCGGGGATGCGCCGGGCCACGCCCAGCGCGGGGTCCAGCGTTCCCTCCGGATCGATTTCGATCGCCATCTCGAGGCCCGGCCGGACGATCTCTCCCGGGATCCGGGCGTTGGCGGAGGCCGCGAGGTCGCCCTCGTCCACCTTCGACGGGATGGGGACCGGGGAGGATGCGATGTCCGCAACCCAGGTCTCGGCGCCGTCCAGGAAGAACCGCGCCCGCACCGGAGGCATGTTCGCCCCGGCGCCCGGCCGGGCGGTGACGAAGACCCGAAGCAACGCCGGGTCGCCGGCCACCAACGGGACCGCGTGGGTGCGCGACTGCACCGCCTGGATCAGGTAGGCGGCCGCGGGTTCCCGGTCCGCGCACCGGCGCACCTGCCGCTTGGGAACGTCTTCCAGCCACGCGAGGAAGGCGTCGCCGGAGGGCGCGCAAAGGTCCGTGCCCCCGGCCGTGAGCACCTCCATGTCCGCGTTGTCCGCCAGCCGCTCCGGCAGCGGTCCCGACAACCCGGCGTTGCCGGTCAAGTCGAGCTCGCGAAGGTTGCGGAGCTCCGCGATCTCGGGAGGCAGGGGACCGCTCAGGTCGTTGTGGGCCAACGCCAAGCGGTTCAGGTATCCTATCGCGCCCAGTTCGGCGGGAATCCCGCCGGTCAGGCGGTTGCCTCTCAGATCCAGCTCGAAGACGTGGCGGAGCCGGCCCAGACGGACCGGGATCGGACCCGTGAGGTCGTTGTTGGCGAGCATCAGAAGGCCGACTTCGGCGAGGTCGCCGAGTTCGGCGGGGATGGGTCCGGTCAGGCCGTTGTTCTCGAGTTGCAGATAGAACAGGCTGTCGAGGTCGCCGAGTTCGGCGGGGATGGATCCGGTCAGCTCGTTGTCGGAGAGCATGAGGGTGTGCAACGCGCTCAGGTTCCCCATTTCGGGGGGGATGGAGCCCGTGAGCCTGTTTTCTCCCAGGTTCAGCTCGTTCAGGCGCGCGAGGCCGCCCAGCTCCGACGGGATGGACCCCGTCAGGGCGTTGCCGCTCAGACCCAGGGACTCCAGCTGGGCGAGGTTTCCGAGCTCGGCCGGGATCGGGCCTTCCAAGGCGTTGTGGTCGAGGGCGAGGAACCTCATCTTGCTCAGGTTGCCGAGTTCCGGCGGGATGGGTCCCGTCAGTCCGCTCGCCTGCAGGGTCAGCTCGTACAGCTCGGCGAGGCCGCCGAGCTCGGGCGGAATGGAACCCGACAGGCCGGTGTCGTGGAGCGCGAGATGCGTCAGGTTCGAGAGGCCGCCGAGCTCCGCGGGGATGGGGCCCGACAACCCGCCGTTGCCCCAGAGATTCAGCACCCGAAGGGCGGAGAGTTGTCCCAGCTCCGCCGGGATCCGTCCCTCGAGACCGTTGATCTGCATCCAGAGTCCGGTCACCCGGCCCTCGGTGTCGGTTTCGACGCCGTGCCACCGGCCGATCTCCTCCTCCGTCAGCCAGTTCTCGCGTTCGCGCCAGTCCGCTCCGCCGGTGGCGTCGTGGAACGCGGTCAGGATGTCGCGTTCGGAGAGCGGGGCGCACGCCCGTTCCGTGCCCTCGTGCGCCGGAACCGAATCCAGCCACTCCCGGAACGACGGGTCCGCCGGGACGCAGAGCTCTGTGCCCGCGTAGCGCAGCTCACGCAACGGCAACGCCGCCAGCGACGTCGGCAGGCGGCCCGCGAGGGCGTTGTTCCCGATTCGAAGTTCGGCTAGGCGCGCGAGGTCGCCCAGATTCTGCGGGAGGCGGCCGCTCAGGCCGTTGCCGCCGAGATCGAGGCGCGTGACCCGGCCGAGCGAATCGGCGCCGACGCCGTGCCACTCCGCGATCGCGGCGTTGCCCAACCAGCCGGAGGCGGCGGTCCAGCTCCCGCCTCCCGCCGTTTCGTGGAGCGACGCCAGCACGGTCAGGTCGGCTTGGTTGCAGAACCGTCCCCTGTGGCTTCCGCCGATCGCCGCGATCCAGTCGACGAACGCGCGCGTGCCCGGCGCGCACAAACCGCGGGTGTCGGAGAAGTAGAAGTGGGTCAGCCGGTCGAGGGCGAGGAAGCTTTTCGGAAGCGGACCGGTCAGAGGATTCCGGTCGAGTTCCAGATGGGTGAGGCTGGCGAGGTCGCCCAGCTCCGGCGGCACCGGTCCTTCCAGACGGTTGTTGAAGAGCCCGAGATAGGACAGGCGGGACAGCTGGCCGAGCTGCGGGGGGATCGCGCCGGTCAGGCGATTGGAGGCGAGTTGGAGGCGGGACAGGCGTTCGAGGTCCGAGAGTTCCGGAGGGATCGTGCCGACCAAGTTGTTCCGGTAGAGCCGGATCCGGGCGACCCTGCCTTCCTCGTCGACCTCGACGCCGAACCACTCGCCGAGCGGCGCGTCGCTGAGCCAGTTCTCGTCGCCGAACCAGTTCCGGCCATCGGTGTCCTCGTAAAGGATGGCGAGGATATCCCGCTCGGAGAGGGAATCGACGGCGACGGCGAAATCCTGCGAGGCCGAGAGCCCGGCGGGGTCGCGCGCGGTGACTGTGATCCGGGTCTGGCCCGGGTGCTCCGCGAGAACGCTCACCGCGCTGCCCAGCACCGAGACGGATGCGACCGAGGCGTCCGAGGTGGTGGCGGAGAACGTCAGCGCGTCCCCGTCCGGGTCGCTGAAGTAGGCCGAGACGTCCACGGTGGCGGTCTGGCGCGGCTTGACGGTTTGGTCGGGGATCGCTCCCTGGGCCGCCGGGGGACGGTTGGGCATCGGGGGCACGGTGGGTTCCTCGTCGCCGCACGATGCGATCGCCGCCAAGCTGGCCAGCGCGAACAGGTGCGGCGCCCTTCTCCGGATGGCTGACCGGCCGTTTCCGCAAGTTCGTTCGATCGCCGGTGTGCGTACTGGCATCTGATCTCCTAACGCTCTCCTGGACGGCGGCGCGGCGAGCGGGTGGAGCGCACGGGCGCCCGTACTGCCGAGGGCCGGCCTAGGGCATGCGGTTGAGTGAGTTGGGCGAGTTGCTGGGCGCGGCTACGGGCGCGAGGCGCTGGGCCGCGGTCGGGCGTTGGGCGCGGGGGTCGGCCTGGAGCGTGCGGTTGGGCGAGTTGCTGGGCGCGGTTGCGGGCGCGAGGCGCTGGGCCGCGGTCGGGCGTTGGGCGCGGGGGTCGGCCTGGAGCGTGCGGTTGGGCGAGTTGCTGGGCGCGGTTGCGGGCGCGAGGCGCTGGGCCGCGGTCGGGCGTTGGGCGCGGGGGTCGGCCTGGAGCGTGCGGTTGGGCGAGTTGCTGGGCGCGGTTGCGGGCGCGAGGCGCTGGGCCGCGGTCGGGCGTTGGGCGCGGGGGTCGGCCTGGAGCGTGCGGTTGGGCGAGTTGCTGGGCGCGGTTGCGGGCGCGAGGCGCTGGGCCGCGGTCGGGCGTTGGGCGCGGGGGTCGGCCTGGAGCGTGCGGTTGGGCGAGTTGCTGGGCGCGGTTGCGGGCGCGAGGCGCTGGGCCGCGGTCGGGCGTTGGGCGCGGGGGTCGGCCTGGAGCGTGCGGTTGGGCGAGTTGCTGGGCGCGGTTGCGGGCGCGAGGCGCTGGGCCGCGGTCGGGCGTTGGGCGCGGGGGTCGGCCTGGAGCGTGCGGTTGGGCGAGTTGCTGGGCGCGGTTGCGGGCGCGAGGCGCTGGGCCGCGGTCGGGCGTTGGGCGCGGGGGTCGGCCTGGAGCGTGCGGTTGGGCGAGTTGCTGGGCGCGGTTGCGGGCGCGAGGCGCTGGGCCGCGGTCGGGCGTTGGGCGCGGGGGTCGGCCTGGAGCGTGCGGTTGGGCGAGTTGCTGGGCGCGGTTGCGGGCGCGAGGCGCTGGGCCGCGGTCGGGCGTTGGGCGCGGGGGTCGGCCTGGAGCGTGCGGTTGGGCGAGTTGCTGGGCGCGGTTGCGGGCGCGAGGCGCTGGGCCGCGGTCGGGCGTTGGGCGCGGGGGTCGGCCTGGAGCGTGCGGTTGGGCGAGTTGCTGGGCGCGGTTGCGGGCGCGAGGCGCTGGGCCGCGGTCGGGCGTTGGGCGCGGGGGTCGGCCTGGAGCGTGCGGTTGGGCGAGTTGCTGGGCGCGGTTGCGGGCGCGAGGCGCTGGGCCGCGGTCGGGCGTTGGGCGCGGGGGTCGGCCTGGAGCGTGCGGTTGGGCGAGTTGCTGGGCGCGGTTGCGGGCGCGAGGCGCTGGGCCGCGGTCGGGCGTTGGGCGCGGGGGTCGGCCTGGAGCGTGCGGTTGGGCGAGTTGCTGGGCGCGGTTGCGGGCGCGAGGCGCTGGGCCGCGGTCGGGCGTTGGGCGCGGGGGTCGGCCTGGAGCGTGCGGTTGGGCGAGTTGCTGGGCGCGGTTGCGGGCGCGGGGTGCCGGGCCGCGGTCGGACGTTGGATTGGGCCGGGGTATCGGGCCGTGCCGAAGTTCCGGGCCGAACCGACGTCGTTGCCTCCGATCCCGGCCGACGGCGTGCCGTGCGCGTTCCGGGCCGGACGGCTTCCGTGGGCGACCCTGTTCTCCGAGGTCGAGCGGTGGCCGAAGGCGTTGGTTCCGGCAGCACCACTCTGGGCCGGGCACGCCCGCCCGAGCTGCGCGTGGCTCCGGACGATACGGCGACCGCCGCCGGATTCGAGCCCCGCGCCACGGCAGTCCGTGGCGCGGCCCGCGCGGTGCGGGCCACAGCCGTCCGTCGCGGATTTTCCTTGTACTGCACTCTCGTCCCCGAGGCTTGGTGGCCCACGTATCCCGATCCGCGCGTTAGCTTGCTCCCGCTCGCGTAGCGGTGGCGTGGCGCGAAGCGGGCGAAGTAGCGAGTGCTGTAGCTGTAATGGGCTCCGTAGCCGCGCCGGATGCCGTAATCGTAGAAGCCCGGGCCGCCGTAGTGCGCGGGATGGAAGCCTCGCGCGCGATGGCCGGGGCTCCACCATTCGAAGGCGATCCAGCCGGGTCCGAACCATGGATCGAAGGAGTGCCAAAGGCTCCAGTAAGGGCTCCAATAGGGATGCCAAGGGTCCCGGAACGGGTCGTGCCAGACGAACCACCGACGGAAGTGGCCGGGATAGTGCCATCCGAAGCCGAAGGAGATCGCGAACCTCCACCGCTTCACGCGCCTCGGGCACCGGTGCACGGAGTAGTCGCGCCGGTCGATCCAGCCGTGGCGGTCGCCGCCTCCGCGCCACCGGCACCGGGATCCGGAATCGTAGGTCGCGCCGTACGCGTCTACGGAGTGGCGGTCGCCCATCGCGACGCCGTGGAACACCTTCGCGGTCGACGAGGGGACTCGAGGGGGAAGGGGGGCCGCGTGATAGGCGAGCCCGACGCCGACCCCGTCCCACAGGGACGTGCCCGCAACGAAGGACGCCCGGAACTCCTCGGCGAATTCCTGGGCCGCCAAGCCTGCGGGAACCCAAACCGTCCCCGCCGCCGCCACTGCCGTTCCAAAGAGAATTCCGCGCATCGTTCCCTCCCCGGGCTTCCAGGAAAACTGTGGGTAATTCTCGACGCAGGAACCGTGCCACCGGCGTGCGCCCGCACGTTCCTGGCCCGGGGCCCATCGAAGCGTCGCCTTCCCGGGACGGCCTCCGGACCGGAAGGGGACGCGCCCCGCCTCGCTACGGTCCCCCGGAGCGCACCCACCACTCGATCAGCCCCAAGGCCAGCACGAGCAGGAAGGGCGCCAAAACCATCGCCAGCTTGAAGCCGGCCTGAAGTCGGTCTTCCGCCGCGCGCCGCGTCGCGGGCTCTCCCCGCCTCTCGTTTCGATTCTTCATGGCACCGGGCGAATCGCTTGTTGACGGGTGGCGCCCGCGGTAGACTTCGTCGGCTTTCGGCGACCTCGGGCGAGACCGGACTCGCCGACCCTTCGTCCCCTCCGCACCCCAAACTTCCTTCGGATCCCCATGACACGGTACAAGTACGCGCAGGTGCCCTCCGCGGGCCAGTCCATCGTCGTCCGCGAAGGCGAGATCGACGTGCCCGACCGGCCCGTCGTCCCCTTCATCGAGGGCGACGGCATCGGTCCCGACATCTGGCGCGCCACCCGCGCCGTGGTCGACGCCGCGGTGGAACGCGCCTACCTCGGCGCGCGCCGGATCGCGTGGATGGAGGTGTACGCGGGCGAGAAGGCGCTGGAGAAGACGGGAGAGTGGCTGCCCGAAGAGACCTGCGACGCGCTCCGCGCGTTCAAAGTCGCCATCAAAGGTCCCCTCACCACCCCGGTGGGCAAGGGCATCCGCTCGCTCAACGTGACGCTGCGCCAGCGGCTCGATCTCTACTCGTGCATCCGTCCGGTGCGCTACGTCCCCGGCGTGCCTTCGCCGATGCGCGAACCGGAGAAGCTCGACGTGGTGATCTTCCGGGAGAACACCGAAGACGTGTACGCGGGCATCGAGTGGGCCTCGGGAAGCGCGGAGGCGGAGAAAGTGCGCTCGTTCCTGGTGGACGAGATGGGGGCCCGCGTGCGTGAGGGGAGCGGCATCGGGATCAAGCCGATCAGCCCCTTCGGCACCCGCCGGCACGTCGCGGCGGCGCTGCGCTACGCGGTGGCGCACGGACGCGGTTCGGTGACGCTGGTGCACAAGGGCAACATCATGAAGTTCACCGAGGGAGCGTTCCGCGACTGGGGGTACGAGACCGCCGCCCGCGATTTCGGGGAGGAGACCGTCCCCGAGTCCGCCGTCTGGGAGGGCGCCGATCCGGAGGGCCGCATCGTGGTCAAGGACCGCATCGCGGACGCCATGTTCCAGCAGGTTTTGCTCCGGCCCGAGGAGTACGACGTCATCGTGACGCCCAACCTGAACGGCGACTACCTTTCGGACGCGTGCGCGGCGCAGGTGGGCGGGCTCGGGATGGCGCCGGGGGCCAACGTCGGCGACGAAGTCGCGCTCTTCGAGGCCACCCACGGCACGGCGCCCAAGTACGCCGACCAGGACAAAGTCAATCCGGGGTCGCTGATCCTGTCCGCGGTCATGATGCTCCGGCACATGGGCTGGGGCGAGGCGGCGGACGCCGTCGACCGGGGGCTGGAGGGCGCCGTCGCGGCCAAGACGGTCACGTACGACTTGGAGCGCCAGATGGAGGGCGCCGCCAAGGTGTCGACCTCGGCCTTCGGGCAGGCCGTCGTCGACCACATGTAGGGGCTCGGGGCGCATGCGGGTAGAGGTCGTTCGCACTCCGTCCGTCCGGCACGACACGCCGCTTCTGGCCGGGTTTCTGTTCGAAGGCCGGGACCCGCCCGCGCTGGCCGCCCCCGGCTCGGTCCTGGCCCGCTCCGTGGCCCGCGCCGCCGCCGATCTGCGCGGTCGGCCCGCGCGCAGCCATCTGTTCCACGCCGCCCCCGCCGAGGCTGGCCCGCGGCGTCTGCTCCTGCTCGGCGCCGGGGCGCCGGACGCCTGCGATCCCGAGACCGTCCGCCGAGTGGCCGCCCGCGCCGTGCGCGAGGCGTGCGAACTGGGGATCGAACGCCTCACCGTCGACGGGCTGGGCGTGTCCGGGATCGGACCGGAGCGCTTCGGGCAGGCGGTGGCGGAAGGGGCCGTCCTGGCGGGCTGGCGCTTCGACGAATTGAAGACCCGGTCCGGCGCGGAGGATCCGCCCGCCGGCACGGTGGCGGCACTGGAGATCGCGGCTCCTTCCGACGGCGACGCGACGGAGGCGGGCGCGCGCGCGGGCGCGGTCGCGGCGGAGGCGGAAAACCTCGCGCGCACGTTGCAGGCGAGGCCGGGCAACGTCGCCACGCCCAGCCACTTGGCAGCCGTCGCGGGCGATCTGGCCGAGGAGCTGGGGCTGGGGATCCGGGTGCTCGGACCCCCGGAACTGCGCGCCGAGAAGATGGAAGCCCTTCTGGCGGTGGCCCAGGGCTCCGCGCAGGAGCCGCGGCTGATCGTGCTGGAGCACCGCGGCGGGATCCGCGGCGCCGCGCCCCTGGCGCTTGTGGGCAAGGGGCTCACCTTCGACGCCGGGGGCATCTCGCTCAAGCCGGCCAAGGGCATGGAGGACATGAAATTCGACATGTCCGGGGGCGCCGCCGTGCTGGGCGCCATGAGCGGCATTGCGCGCCTAGGCCTCGAGGTGAACGTGGTGGGCGTGATTCCGAGCTCCGAGAACTTGGTGAACGGGCGCGCGGTCAAGCCGGGCGACGTCGTCGGATCGCGGGAGGGGAAGACCATCGAGGTGATCAACACCGACGCCGAGGGCAGGCTGATCCTGGCCGACGCCCTGTCGTACGCGCGCACCTTCGCTCCGGCCGCCATCGTGGACTGCGCCACCCTGACCGGCGCCTGCGTCGTCGCCCTCGGACGCCACGCCTCCGCGGTGCTGGGGACCGACGACGCCCTCGTGGAGGAGTTGCGCGCCGCCGGCGACCGGAGCGGCGAACGTTGCTGGCCGTTGCCTCTCTGGCCGGAGTACCGCCGTCAGCTGGACAGCAGCACCGCCGATCTGAAGAACGTGGGCGGGCGCGCCGCCGGCACCATCACCGCCGCCTGCTTCCTGCGCGAGTTCGTGGGAGACGCGAAGTGGGCCCATCTCGACATCGCCGGAACCGCCTACGGGAAAGGGAAGCTGCCCTACCAGCGGCCCGGGGGCTACGGGACCCCGACCCGGCTCCTCATCGAGTGGGTGAGGAAACGGGCCGCGTGACGCCGACCCCGTACCCTGCGGCCGCGCCTTCGCTCCGCCGCCGCGTCGGTCGGTCCGCCCTTCCGTTCCACCTGCTCGTCGGGCTGTTCTGCCTGCTTCCCGGCCGGTCCGCGGCCCAGGAGCCCCCCGACTCGGTGCCGCCTGCGGACACCGCCGCCGCCGATTCGCTCCCCGTCGCCGATTCGTTGGCGCAGCCTTTGGACACGATCCCGGCCGCCGATTCGCTGGCGCAGCCTTTGGACACGATCCCGGCCGCCGATTCGCTGGCGCAGCCTTTGGACACGATCCCGGCCGCCGATTCGCTGGCGCAGCCTCTGGATACGATCCCGGCCGCCGATTCGCTGGCGCAGCCTTTGGACACGATCCCGGCCGCCGATTCGCTGGCGCAGCCTCTGGATACGATCCCGGCCGCCGATTCGCTGGCGCAGCCTTTGGATACGATCCCGGCCGCCGATTCGCTGGCGCAGCCTCTGGATACGATCCCGGCCGCCGATTCGCTGGCGCAGCCTTTGGACACGATCCCGGCCGCCGATTCGCTGGCGCAGCCTTTGGACACGATCCCGGCCGCCGATTCGCTGGCGCAGCCCCTGGACTCGCTCTCGGCCGCCGATTCGCTCGCCGTGCAGCTCTTTCCCGACCTGCGCGATGGCGCCGCCGTCGGCTGGGCGACCGGGGTGTGGGAATGGAACCGCGAAGAACTGCTCGCCAATCAGGCGCTCTCGCTCGCCCAGCTGCTGGACCAAGTCCCGGGGACCGTCGCGCTGCGGGGGGGCGATTTCGGGACCCCGAACACCGTGACCGCCTTCGGGGCCGGAGGCGGACGGGTGCGTCTGTTCGTCGACGGCTTCGAACTGACGCCGCTCCGACCGGGGGAGCCCGATCTGGCACAGGTCGGGCTGGCCGGATTCCAGCGGGTGCGGGTGCGCCGTTCGACCGACGGCCTGCGGGTGGAGCTGACCAGCATCGAGATCGACGATCCGCGTCCCTACTCCCTGGTCGAGGTCGGTACCGGCGACCTGCAGACCAACATGCTGCGCACCACCTTCTCCCATCCTTCCACGCTGGGCGGCAACTTGGCCTTCGCTCTGGACCGGCTCGACACCCAGGGGACCGGGCGCACCGAGCCCGGGGCGACCACGGGAATGTGGTTGCGCTACACGCATCCCCTCGGTTCCCGCCTGAGCCTGCGCGGCGAGTTGCGCCGCGTCTCGGCCTCCAGGCCCGACGCGCTCTACGCCCCCGGGCAACTCGGCCGGAGCGACTGGAACGTGCGCGCCCGCGCCGAGGTGGCGCCCGGGCTCGCCGCCGAGATCTTCACCGGACGGTCGGCCGCGACGTCGCGCGCGGACGACGACGAGGGCGTCGGTTCGCCCGCTCTCCCGTTCGTCCGGGGGCAGACGGGCGTGCGCCTCGCGTTCGATCGCGCCTTCGGAGACCGCCTCCAAGCGTGGACCGCGGGGCGTTGGACCTCGGCGAACGGCGACGCTTGGCCGGATCGGACGCTCGACGCGGCAGGCGGGCTACGCACGTTCCTGGGCGGGATCGAGGGAGACTGGAGCCGGGAGCGGTGGCTCGGAAAGGATCTTTCGGCTTGGAGCCTGCGCGCGTGGACCGCGCCCCTGTTCGGGCTGTCGGTCTTCGGGGAGACGCGGGACGGGATGGCGGGCGTGCCTTTCCGCTTCTTCGATCCCCGCGACACAGTCCCGGAGATCCCGCGGCTCGCGGGTCCTCCGGTTTCCTTCGCCACCGAGCGGAGTTCGACCCGCTTCGGCGCGCAGTTCGACTGGAGGGGCCTGTCGCTCGGGGTCGCCGGGATCGAGATCGAGCAGGACCGGTTGGCGCCCTTCGGGTTCCCGATGGACTCCGCCGGCGTCGTCCAAGAGGGAGGCGTGCGCCGGGGGCGGGAGTTCAGCGCCCGCCTGCCTCTCTATTTCGAGGGTCTCCACGCGTCCGCTTCCTATCAACTGTGGGACGAGGACGCGCCCGGATGGCGCTACCTCCCCCGGGAGAGCTGGAACGGGTGGCTCGGATACCACAACACTTTTCTGCCCACCGGAAACTTCGAAATATGGACCGGAATCGGGGTCGAGGGACGCCGGGCCATGGAGGTGCCCTTCGCGGATCCGGGGGAGGGCGGAGGCGAGGCGGACGGGGACGCGCCTCCCGGGGACGGGACGCCGGGCGCGACGCTCCTCGCCGTGCCCTACCACCAGAGCTGGCACTTCCGGCTGGAAATGCGCGTCATGACGTTTCGCCTCTTCGTGCTCACCGAGAACTTCACGGCGGAGCGGGAACTCCAGGACTTCCCGGGACGGTTCCTTCCCGGAGGGCGCTCCGTCTACGGGATCAAGTGGACGCTGTGGAACTGAGTGCGCGGCCGCCGGGCGCGGGCGGAAGCGACGCGCGCATGAGCGCGGGAAGGCGCAGGTGATCCAGAGCATGACCGGGTACGGCGAGGCCGTGCGCGAGACGGAGGCGGGCCGCCTGAGGGCCGAGATCCGGACGGTGAACCACCGGTTCTTCAACCTCCGACTGAGGATGCCGCCCGACTTCGCGCGCCGCCGCGCCGACGTCGAGCGGTGGCTGAAGGCCGAGTTGCCCCGAGGACACGTCGACTGCACGCTCGCGCTGGATCCGGGCGAAACCGCCGCGCCGGAGCTCCTCGTGGACGCGGAGCGCGCCCGCGTCTGGAAGGAATCCATCGAACGCATGGCCGCGGAGCTGGGACTGGAGCGCCGCCTCGATCTCGGCCATCTGCTCCGCCTCGAGGGAGTCGTCCGGGGCCGGGAGCCCGCTCGGAAAGCCGCGGTCGGGGAGGACGATCTCCGCGCGGTCGCCGAGGAGGCCGCGCGCGCGGCGGTCGTCCTGCGACGCGCGGAAGGCGACCGCCTGGAGGCGGACCTCCTGGCCGCGTTGGCCGGGATGCGGGCCGAACTCGCCGGGGTGGAGGAACGGGCCCCGGCGCGCTTGATCGAGGAGCGCGACCGCCTGAGCGCGGCCGTCCGGGAGCTGCTCGACGGCGTCCCGACGGACCCGGAGCGCATCGCTCGCGAGATCGCCCACCTCGCGGAGCGGTGGGACGTCAACGAGGAGATCGTGCGCTTGCGCTCGCACATGCGGCTTTTCGCGGAGACGCTCGAGCGGGCCGACGGGGCTCCGGTCGGCAAGCGGCTGGGCTTCGTCGCGCAGGAGATGCACCGGGAGGCCAACACCATCGGCGCCAAGGCCAACGACGCGCCGATGGCGGAGCGGGTCGTGGCGCTCAAGGAGGGCCTGGAGCGCATCCGCGAGCAGCTGGAGAACGTGCAGTGACCCGCGAGCTTCGAGGAGAGGGTCCCGTCGTGCTGGCGGGCCCGACCGGGGTGGGCAAGACCACCGTGGCGCGCGCGCTGGCGGCGGACTCCGACCGCTTCGTCTTCTCGGTGTCCGTGACCACCCGCCCCCCTCGGCTCCGGGAGCGCGACGGCGCCGACTACGAGTTCGTGTCGCGCGGCGATTTCGAACGCATGGAGCGCGCGGGCGAACTCGCCGAATGGGCGCGGGTTCACGGTCACCTCTACGGGACTCCGCGGCGCAATCTGGTCGGCCGCGACGGGCGTCGGGTGCTGCTGGACATCGACGTCCAGGGCGCCGCCCAAGTGCGTGGAAACGTCCCCTCGGCGGTGTGCGTCTTCCTGCTGCCGCCCTCGCTGGAAGCGCTGATGGAACGGCTCTCGGGGCGCGGGACCGAGGCGCGCGACGAGATCGCCCGTCGGTTGCGGGTCGCCCGCGACGAGCTGGCTCGGGTGCCGGAATTCGACCACGTGCTGGTCAACGACGACTTGGACGCGACCGTCGAGGCGGTGCGCGCGATCGCGCGCGGGACGGGCGGCGAAGACGGGCGTGCGCGCGCCGCGCGCCGGGAGGCGGAGTCGCTCCGCCGGGGGATCGCTGTTCTTCTCGGGCGCGATTTCGATATGTTTGACGGATAGTCCCCACCGACGGAGAGAACGGATGCGCGTGTTCACCCCCCAGGAAGTCGCCGAAGTCGCCGAAGGCGCCACCAGCAAGTACCTGGGCGTCCTGATCGCGGCGAAGTACGCCCGCGAACTCAACGCCATGCCGCGCGACGCGATCTCCGTGGACGAGAAGAAGCTGACCACCCGGGCGCTCGAGGCGCTGACTTCCCAGCGCATCGAGTATCGGTTGCACGTACGGGGCAGCGGCGCGGAATAGCCGCGCGGGAGACGCGCTCCGTGGCCGACGGCGCGCTCGAGGCGCGGCGTCCTTGGCGCGGTCGCCGCGTCGTGTTGGGCGTGACCGCGGGCGTCGCCGCCTACAAGTCCGTCCAGCTCGCGCGCGACCTGACCCGGCTGGGCGCGCGGGTGGACGTGGTGCTCACCGAGCGCGCACGCCGCTTCGTCGCCCCGCTCGGCTTCGAGGCGCTCACCGGGCGCCGAGTCCCGGACGGGCTTTTCTCGGCGCAAGGCGCGGCGATGCACATCCGCTTGGGCGCCGAGGCCGACGCCGTCTGCGTGGCCCCCGCGACCGCCGACTTCATCGCGCGCGCGGCCGCCGGGCGCGCGGACGACCTGCTCGCCGCCGCGCTCCTGGCCACGCGCGCCCCGGTGGTGGTCTGTCCGGCCATGAACGACCGCATGTACGCGCACCCCGCCACCGTCCGCAACCTCGAGCGCCTGAAGGGCGAGTCGGGCTACGCGGTGGCGGGGCCCGCGACCGGGCCGCTGGCGTTCGGGGAAGGAGAGGGCCCGGGCCGCATGATCGAGCCCGCCGAGATCGTCGAGCACGTGGGACGCGCGCTCGAGCGCGACGCGTTTCTGACCGGCAAGCGGGTCTTGGTCACGTCCGGCCCGACCTGGGAACCCATCGACCCGGTGCGGTTCGTCGGCAACCGCTCTTCGGGCAGGATGGGACACGCGCTCGCCCGCGCGGCCTGGCGGCGAGGCGCGCGCGTGACGCTCGTGTCCGGCCCCACCCGTCTGGAGCGCCCGACCGGGGTGACGCGCGTCGACGTCGCGACCGCGCGCCAGATGCTGGACGCCGTCTCCGAGGCGATCCCGCGCGCGGACGTGGCGATCTTCGCGGCGGCGGTGGCCGACTACCGGCCCGCCCGCGCCCGCGCGGGCAAGATCAAGCGCGCCGACCAGGGCGCCGGGTTGCCCCTCGAGCTGGTGGCCAACCCGGACGTCGCCCTGGACACCCTGGCGTTGCGCAAACCCGGGGCGAAGACGGTGGGCTTCGCGTTGGAGACCGACGACCTCTTGGCTCGGGCCCGGGGCAAGATGGAGCGCAAGGCTTTCGACCTGGTGGTCGCCAACCGCGCCCGCGGTCCGGACGGCGGTCCCTGGGGCGAGCGGGGCGCGGTGACGCTGCTGACGCCCGAGGGCTCGGCCGAGGCGCTGGGGCTCCTGCCCAAGGACGAGATCGCGGACGCCGTCCTCGACCGGCTCTCCGGCCGGGCGCCCTAGGGATTCGGGGCTCGGACGTGGACGAGCGCGAACTGGCCCGCTACGCGAGCCAGCGGCGGGAGCTGGGCGAGGACGAGATCGTGTTCGACCGGCTCGCCGCGGCCGAGGCTCTGGCGCTCGCCCGCGCTCGCGGGACCGCTCCGGCCGCCCCGGGCCCGGACTCTTCGCCCCCCCTCCCGGACGACTACGACGCGCTCCGTCGCGCCGCGCTCGCCTGCCGGAAGTGCGGTTTGGCCGAGGGGCGCACCCAGGTGGTTTTCTCCGACGGGAACCCGCAGGGTCGGCTGCTCGTCGTCGGGGAGGCGCCGGGAGCGCACGAGGACCGCACCGGACTTCCCTTCGTGGGCAGGGCGGGCAAGCTGCTCGACCTGCTGCTCGCGTCGGTCGGCCTTTCCCGCGCCGACACCGTCTACATCTGCAACGTCCTCAAGTGCCGCCCTCCGAGGAACCGGGATCCGAATCCGGACGAGATCGAGGCGTGCACTCCCTACTTGGCGCGGCAGATCGAGCTGGTGGCTCCCGAGGCCATTCTGGCCGTGGGCGGGTTCGCGGCCCAGTTCGTCACCGGACGCCAAGTTGCCCTGGGCAGGCTCCGGGGCGAGATATACGAGTACGGGGGCGTGCCGGCGGTGGTGACCTACCATCCGGCGGCGTTGCTCCGGAATCGCGGCTGGACGCGGGCCGTGTGGGACGACCTCCAGATGTTGCGGGGCATCCTGGACCGCACCGGCCGCTCCGTCGGAGGGTAGGGCTCCGCGCCCCGGTCCCCCGCGGTCCCTCACCCCACACCTCCGGCGAGACGCGTTGAGCACCACCCCCCCCGAAGCACGGGAACGGACGCCCGGGCACGACCGCGAGCCGCCGCTTTCGCTCGAAGCCGAAGTGGCGGTGCTGGGCGGCATGCTCATCGACCGCGACGCCGTGGCGCGCGTGCTGGAAGTCGTCTCCGACACCATGTTCGCCACGGAAGCCCACCGGCGCATCTTCCGCGCCATCGTGGGCCTCTTCGAGCGCGGCGCCGCGATCGACGTCATCCTCGTCGGCGACGAGCTGGAGAAGACCGACGAACTGGAGGCGGTCGGAGGCTACGACTACCTCGCCGAGCTGCTGGACGCGGTCCCCACCGCCGCCAACGTCGAGCACCACGGGGGCGTCGTGCGCGACAAGGCGCTCCTGCGCCGGCTCATCGACGCCGCCTCGCAGATCGTCCGCGACGCCTACGCCCAGGGCGAGCGCACCGCGGAACAGGTCGTCGACGAGGCCGAACAGCGCATCTTCCAGGTCGCCAGCGGGCACGACCGCGGGGGGTTCGTCCGCATCAAGGAGCTGCTCTGGCCCGCCTTCGAGCACATCGAAAAGCTTCAGGAATCCGACACCCGGATCACCGGGGTGGCGACCGGATTCACCCGGCTGGATCACATGACCGGGGGCATGCAGAAGGGCAACTTGGTGATCGTGGCCGGACGCCCGTCGATGGGGAAGACCTCCTGGGTGCTGGACGTCGCGCGTCACGCCGCCGATCAGCGGGTGCCCGTGGGCGTCTTCTCGCTGGAGATGTCCAACGAGGAGCTGGTGCACCGGCTGCTTTGCGCCGGGGGGCGGGTGGACGCGCAGAAGCTGCGCCGGGGAGAGCTCTCCAACGAGGAGGTGCAGAGGCTGGCCGTCGCGGCGGGACGGCTGAACACCTGTCCCATCTGGCTCGACGACAACCCGGGCGGCCTGCTCGAAGTGCGCGCCAAGGCGCGCCGACTCAAGGCCGAGAGCAAGGTGGGCCTGCTGGTGATCGACTACCTGCAGCTGATGGGCGCATCCCGGGCCCGGGAGAACCGGCAGCAGGAGGTGAGCGAGATCTCGCGCAGCCTCAAGACGCTGGCCAAGGAACTGGAGGTGCCGGTGGTGGCGCTGAGCCAGCTGAGCCGGGCCCCGGAGCAGCGCACCGACCATCGGCCGCAGCTCTCGGATCTGCGCGAGAGCGGGAGCATCGAGCAGGACGCCGACTTGGTCATGTTCCTCTATCGGCCCGAGTACTACGCGAAAACCGACGCGGACGGCAACTCGCTGGAGGGCAAGGCCGAGTTGATCGTGAGCAAGCAGCGCAACGGGCCCACCGGGGTCGTGCCGCTCTACTTCCAAAGCGCCTACGCCCATTTCGACAACGTCGCCGTCCGCGACGACGACCTCGCCGCTCCCCTCCCGCCGGGGGGACGCAGCGCCGGGTCGGGCGGATTCCGGGGATGACCCCGCGCGGGGGAAGGCCGCTCTGCCGGGCCGGAGTCGCCGTGCCGGCGGCGGGCGCGGGTCGACGCATGGGCGGGACGCGCAAGACGTTCCTGGAGCTCGCCGGGCAACCGATCCTGCTGCGCGCCATCCGGCCCTTCCTGGCGACGCCGGAGGTGGAGTGCGTGGCGGTCGCCCTCCCTCCCGACCGGGCGGCGCGTCCCCCGGCTTGGCTCGTCGGCGCCGACCCCCGCGTCCGGGTGGTGGCGGGGGGGGGCACCCGGGGCGAGTCGGTGGCGGCGGCGGTGGCCGCCCTGCCGGAGAGGGTGGAGGTGGTGCTGGTGCACGACGGAGCCCGTCCCCTGGCGACGCCGGAACTCGTCGGGCGCTGCCTGCGCGCGGCCGCGGCGGGCCGGGCGGCGGTGGCCGGCGTGCCCGCGGTGGACACTCTGAAGGAGGTCGACGCCCGCGGGCGGGTGGTCCGCACCCTTCCGCGCGACCGCCACTGGCACGCCCAGACCCCGCAGGCGTTCCCGCGCCGCCTTCTGGAGCTCGCCCTGCGGCGCGCTCGCGCGGAAGGGTTCGAGGGCACCGACGACGCGTCGCTGGTGGAGCGCTTGAGCGGCGAGGTCGAGATGGTGGAGGGGGAGCCCCGCAACCTCAAGGTGACTCGCCCCGAGGACTTGGCGGTGGCGGAGCGCCTGCTCGAACTGGCGGAGTCCGGCGCGTGAACGGCCCGCG
The DNA here is from genome assembly GCA_965115885.1 of Longimicrobiales bacterium. Classification (GTDB taxonomy): domain Bacteria; phylum Gemmatimonadota; class Gemmatimonadetes; order Longimicrobiales; family Gaopeijiaceae; genus BD2-11. The sequence goes on along the minus strand of OZ220479.1, from coordinate 2,664,897 downwards.
CGTGCTCGACTGCCGGTCGGGGCGCCTCGCCCCCCGCCGGCTGCGGGAAGCGGTTCGGCATCTCCGCTCCGGCGGGCTGCTCGCCTACCCGACCGAGACCGTGTACGGGCTGGGGGGGCCGACGTCGGAGGAGGCCTTGGACGCCTTGGCTGCGCTCAAGCGGCGCGATGCCGGCAAGCCGTTCCTTTTGCTGGCCTCCCACCCGCACGCGGTGCCCGGGCTCGTCTGGAACCGGTACGCGCGACGGCTCGCCGAGCGCTTGTGGCCCGGGCCTCTCACCCTGGTGCTCTCCGAGCCCGGAGCCCGGTTGCCCGCGCGCGTGCGGAACGCGCACGGCGGGGTGGCCGTCCGGGTGAGCCCGGCCCTGATCGTGCGCCGGATTCTGGACGAGGGGGGCGCGGTCGTCACCTCGACCAGCGCCAACCTGCCCGGAGAGCGGCCCGCGCGCACCGGCGCGGAGGCGGAGAAGGCGGCCCGCGCGCTCGGCGCCGACGAGCGGCTGTGGGTGCTGGACGCCGGAGCGCTTCCCCCGGCCCCGGCCTCGACCTTGGTGGACTGCACCGGACCGGATCCCGTCGTTCTGCGCGCCGGCGCGCTGGAGACGGCGCGGCTGCGCGAGATCTGTCCCTCGATCCGGGAGCGCGCGGAAGCGGAGGACGTCTCTGCGGACGCCGCCCGCACGGGTCCCCGCATCCTGTACGTCTGCACCGGGAACACCTGCCGGAGCCCGATGGCGGAGGCGCTCACGCGCGCCCGCGCGGCGGGGCGCGGATTGCGCGGGCTCCGGGTCCGGTCCGCCGGGACCATGGCTCTCGAGGGCGCCCCGGCCTCGGCCGGCGCGCGCGCGGCCGTGGGCGAGCGAGGCCTCGACTTGGAGGGTCACGCGGCGCGCCCGCTGGGCGAAGACGAACTGGATTGGGCCGACTTGGCGCTGGCGATGGCGCCGTCGCATCTGGAGGCGGTCGAGGCGCTCGGCCCGGGCCGTTGCTACGCCGACGTGATCACACGGTTCGTCGGCGCGGCGTCCGGCGGGGTCGCCGACCCCTTCGGCGGAAGCGACCGGCGGTACCGGGAGACCTGCGCCGAGCTCGAACGCCTGGTCGACGCGGTGCTCGACCGCTTGGAGCCCGACCCGGCCGACGCGCCGTGACGGCCCCTGCGGGCCGCCCGTTCCGCCTCCCGCGCGTCTTCGCCGTCTTGGGCGACCCCGTGGCGCATTCGCTCTCGCCCGCGATCCAGAACGCGGCGTTTCGCGCCGCCGGGCTCGACGGCAGGTACGTGGCGATCGCTTGCGAGCCGGATGACGTCGCGCCGGCGATGCGCACGCTGGCGCGGGCCGGGGGAGGCGGCAACGTGACCGTGCCGCACAAGCGCCGCGCGGCCGCCGCGCTCGACCGGGCGGCCGCCGCGGTCGGGCGGACCGGGGCGTGCAACACCTTCTGGGGCGAGGGCGCGCGCACCTGCGGGGACAACACCGACGTGGAGGGCGCGCGCCGCGCCGTGCGGGCGGTGTTGGAGGGACCCGCCCGGGGCGCCCGGGTGCTTCTGGTCGGCGCCGGGGGCGGCGCGCGCGCCGCCGTCGCCGCGCTCGTCGACGAAGGCGCCGCGGAGGTCCGGGTCGTCAACCGCACCGCCGCCCGCGCCCGCGCCATGGCCGCCGAAGCCGGGGACGCCCGCGTGCGCGTGGTCGCCGACGTCGACGTCCTGGAGGGGCGAGCCTTCGACCTGGTGCTGAACGCGACCTCGCTCGGATTGAGCGCGCGCGATCCGCTCCCGGTCGCCCTCGACCGCCTGGGGTCCGTGGGGGCGGTCCTGGACATGGTCTACGCTCCCGCCGGAACCCGCCTCACGGCCGCCGCGCGCGCGCGCGGCATCCCCGCCATGGACGGAGGCGAAATGCTCCTCCGGCAGGGGGCCGCCGCCTTCGAACTCTGGTGGGGGCGCGAGGCGCCGCTTCCGGCCATGCGCAGGGCCCTGGAGCGGGCGCGCGCGCGATAGAGATATAGAGGCGCGGAGGACGCTGGGCGCGCCGCTCCGGCGTCGGAACCCTCCCGGCGCCGCCGTCCGCGTCCGCCGGACCTCGGGGGCGAGCGGCCTACGTCCCGCGCCGGGTCGGCTGGTGCTGGCCGACGAACCCGACGACGACGCGGTCGTTCGGTTTGTCCAGGGCGCAGGCGATCCGGATCGTGTGGCGCGGGTCGTGGTCGGTCCCCTTGCCGACGTGAACCGGAAGTTGAATCGAGGTTCCGTCGACCGTGGTCTGGTACCAGTTCTCGTACTTTCCCATCGTGGAATCGGATTGGCTCGGCTTGTAGGACCAGCCCGGGCAGACTTCCGCGATCGATTCGGTCCGGCCGCTGCGGTGCGCGGTGGCGAGCCACGCCAGCGCGTTGAACACCTCTTCCGGCTTCGCGAAGGGCGTGTTCTCGTCGGAGCGGGAGTTGAGCCGGACGACGAGTCGGTCGGGGAACGTCTTCCGCGCCCGGGCGATGGCTTCGCGGACGTCCCGCACCGGCTTCTCGTCCGGTGCGGGCTCCTCGTCCGCCGACGCCTCGCCGAGCTCCCGGAGCCGCTTGAGAAGCGCTTGGACCCGTCGGAGTTCCCCGATGTAGCTCTCCCACAGGAACGTCCAGTCCCCGCGCCTCTCCCGGCTCCGCGACAGCTCCTCCCGGAGCTGCTCGGTCTCCGCCTCGCGTTCCGCCTTCTCCGCCCGGAGCGCGCGGTTCTCCTCCTCGAGCCGCTCGCGTTCGCTTCGAAGGGCCGCGACCTCCTCCGGGACGGGCCCGCTCTCCGCCTCGGGCGATGCGGGGATCGCCGCCTCGGCGTCGGTCTCCGGCGCGGGAGCGTTCTCTTTCGCCGAGTCGAACCGGGCGATGCCCTCCTCCCACATCCGGGCCGCCAAGAGGATGGTTTCCTCGAGTTCCTCTCGTTGTTCGGCGCGCTCGAGCTCTTCGGTGCGCGAGAGGGCCTGGGGACGAATCGGCCGATATTCCTCCAAGGAGGTCATGAGAAGGCCGAGCGATATCGGCGGCAGGTCGAGCAGCGCGGGCCGGCTCTCGATCGCTCGGGGCCAGGGATCCGGATCGATGTCGAGGTAGCGGAGCTCCTCGTCGAATTGCTCCCGCAGGGAGCGGCACAGCTGCTCGATCGCCTCTCCGCGCTCCCGGAGGAGCTCGCGCTTCTTCGAGGACCGGACGTCCTCGATCTGCATGACGAAGACGTCGGCTTCCTCCCACTCGAAATCGTCGGGCGGGATCTCCTCCATCCGTTCGATCCAACCCCTGAAGAGCGGGGACTCGAGGCGCGGGGGCGCGGGGAACCGTTGCGCGAGGATGCAGAGCATCAGCCCGGCGGAGTCCGGATCGACCGCGTCGTCGGCCGCCGCCAGCGCCGCGCGCTCCTCCCGCCACTCCTTCTCGGTCCAGAAGGCGTCGAAGCGCGCGTCGAGCGGCTCGGGCGCGGACACGTCCAGGCGCGCGAGGTGCTCGACGGCCCGGTCGCGAAGCGCCGCGCGCGCGTCCGCCCAGACGTTGAGAACGGTGCGGGCGAGCTCCGGATCGAGCATGATCCACTTCAGCACGGGTTGGAGGAGCTTGGGCGTGGGCGCGACGCTGGGGTCCTTGAATCCGTCGATCCGGAGCTGGCGCAGCGCGTCCCTCTTCCGTCGCCGGAGCTTCTTGGATTCGGGGCGGTGCTCGAGGGCGCGAACCACCACCTCGCGAAGGAATTTCTCGTCCAGGAGCTCGAGGAGCTCGTCTGCGGTCCTCTCTTCGAGCGGGGGATCCAACGTGGGATGGGCAGGCATCGGAGCAACTCTTCGCAGGGCGGAATCGCGAGTCCTCTCCCTCGCCCGGACGGGAAGGGGAGGAGGGGGAAGGGCGCAGGCGCGCGCCCCCCGTTCTACCAAGAATCGACGCATCCGCGTTCCCCGGACAAGACCGGGAAGCGCGCGCCCGGAGCCCCTCGCGAGGCTCTTCGGCGTTAGATTCGGTTCGGGAACCCCGGCCCGTCGGCGGGGTGCGTGCCCGGTCGGGTTCCCTCTTGTCGACAGAACGCACCAGACGCGCCCCGGAGACGACGCCCTCCATGTCGATTCGACTCGCCATCAACGGCTTCGGCCGCATCGGCCGCAACGTGTTGCGCGCCCTCGCCGGGGACGCCGATCCCGGCCTCGATCTGGTCGCCGTGAACGACCTTATGGACACGGCCACGCTCGCCCATCTCCTCAAGTACGACTCGGTGCACGGGATCTACCCGGGATCGGTCGAGGTCGCGGACGGGGAGCTGGCGGTCGACGGCGGCCGGATCCGCGTTTTCGCCGAACGCGACCCGGGCGACCTTCCGTGGGCGGAACTGGGGGTGGACGTGGTCGTCGAGTCGACCGGCCTCTTCCGCGACCGCGCGGCCGCGGGTCGCCACATCGCCGCCGGCGCTCGCAAGGTGATCGTGAGCGCGCCCGGCAAGGACGTGGACGCCACCCTGGTGCTCGGGGTCAACCACGACGCCTACGATCCCGACCGCCACCACGTCGTCTCCAACGCCAGCTGCACCACCAACTGCTTGGCGCCGGTGGTCAAGGTGCTGAGCGACCGCTTCGGCTTCCGCCGCGGGCTGGTCACCACCATCCATTCCTACACCAACGGCCAGGCGTTGCTGGACCGTCCGCACGGGGATCTGCGCAGGGCGCGCGCCGCCGCGGTGTCCATGATCCCCACCACGACCGGGGCCGCCCGGGCCACCGGGCTGGTCGTTCCGGAGGTGCGCGGCCGCATCGACGGCATGGCGGTGCGGGTGCCCACCCCGAACGTCTCGTTGGTGGACGTCGTGGCCGAACTCGAGCGAGCGACCGACGCCGACGGGGTCAACCGGGCCATGAGGGAGGCCGCCGCCGGTCCCATGCGCGGCGTCCTCGACGTCTCCGCCGAGCCGCTGGTCTCGGTGGACTACGTCGGCAACCCCGCGAGCTCGGTGGTGGACGCGCTGAGCACCAACGTCGTCGACGGCCGGATGGCGAAGGTGCTCTCCTGGTACGACAACGAGGCCGGCTACTCGAGCCGCGTGGTCGACTTGGCGCGCTTCGTCGGCGCGCGCGCGGCGGCGACGGTCTGACGCCGCCGATCCGGGCGCTCGCTCCGGTCCCGGCACGGTTCGCCCGGCCGGGGCGGAACGGGGTCCCGGCGGGCGCGACCCATGCGCAAGAAGACCCTCGCGGACTGGGCTCCGCGTTTCGGCGAGCCCGTCGTGGCGCGCGTCGACTTCAACGTCCCGCTGCGGGACGGAGAGGTGGCGGACGACACCCGCATCGAACGCAGCCTGCCGACCCTGCGCCGGCTCGCCGGAGCGGGCGCGCGCCTGGTCCTCCTCTCGCACCTGGGTCGCCCCGGCGGACGGCCCAGGCCGGAGGCCTCGCTCGCGCCGGTCGCGGCGCGATTGGGCGAACTCCTCGGCCGGGACGTGGAGTTCGTCTCCGAGCCGGTCGGGAAGCGGACGCGGGCGCGCGCTCTCTCGCTCGCGCCGGGCGGAATCCTGGTGGCCGAGAACACCCGCTTCCTCGAGGGCGAGACGCGCAACGATCCCGCCCTGGCCGCCGCCTTCGCCGCGCTCGGAGCCCACTTCGTGAACGAGGCTTTCGGGACCGCGCACCGCGCCCACGCCTCCACTTCCGGCCTCGCCCTGGCGATGCGCGCCAAGGGCGGAGAGGCGGTGGCGGGTCTGCTGCTCGAACGCGAGATGCGCGTTCTGGGCGACGCCCTGGAGAATCCCGAGCGTCCCTTCGTGGCGGTGCTGGGCGGCGCCAAGGTGTCGGACAAGATCGCCGTCGTCGAGCCGATGCTCGCGCGCGCCGACCGGGTTCTGGTCGGGGGCGCCCTGGCCAACGCTTTTTTTCGGGCGCTGGGACTCGAAATCGGTCGGTCCCTGGCGGATGCGGCCGACGCCGACCTCGCGATCCGGCTGATGGAGGACGCCGGCGACCGGTTGCTGCTGCCGGTCGACTGCGTGGTCGCGTCCCGCTTGGCCCCGGACGCGGCGGTTCGCGAGGTGCCCCGGGCATCGGTCGGAGCCCGGGACCGCATCGGCGACGTCGGACGCGCCAGCCGACGCATCTTCGCGGCCGAGCTGGATCGGGCCCGCACCGTCGTATGGAACGGCCCCATGGGCGTGTTCGAGATGGCGCCCTTCGCCGGCGGGACCGTCGCGGTCGCGCGGTCGGTCGCCGCCGCGACCGCCGCCGGAGCGACGACCGTCGCCGGGGGGGGCGACTCCGCGGCCGCGGTGCGCGCCGCCGGATTCGCCGACGTCTTCGCGCACGTGTCCACCGGCGGGGGGGCCTCGCTGGAGCTCCTGGCGGGGAAGACCCTTCCCGGACTGGAGGCGCTCTCCGACGCGTAGCGCCGTCCCGGAGCGGGCCGGTCGCCGCGTCGGCCGCGCGTCGCCGAACCAGAGAATCGCCGCGTCGGCCCCGCAGGACGGGCGGACGCGCACACCGTCGGGAGGCCGCATGAGGAACCCGGTCGTCGCCGGAAACTGGAAGATGAACCACCCTCCGGAGGAGGCGCGCCGGTTCTTCGGCGCCTTCCGGCCCTCCTGGCCCGGGCCGGAGCCCGACGTTCTGGTCTTCCCCCCGGCCCTCTCCCTCGCGGCGGCGCGCGCCGCCCTTCCCGAACGGCCCGCGGTGCGGTTGGGCGTGCAGAACGTCCATCCCGAGCCGAGCGGCGCCTTCACGGGCGAAATTTCGGCGCCCATGGCGCGCGCGGCGGGCGCCAGCCACGTCCTGGTGGGGCACTCCGAGCGGCGCCGTCTGTTCGGCGAGAGCGACCGGGACGCCGCCGCCAAGGCGCGCGCCGTCGTCCGCGCCGGACTGGTCCCGGTGGTGTGCGTGGGCGAGACGCTCGAGGAACGCCGCGCCGGCCGGGTCCGCGCGGTCGTCGTCCGCCAGCTCGACGCCGCGCTCGCGGTCCTCGCCCCCGTCGACGAGATGATGATCGCCTACGAGCCCGTGTGGGCGATCGGGACGGGCGAGACCGCCACCCCGGAGGACGCCGCCGCGGCCCACGCGATCCTGAGGGATCGTCTCGGGGAGACCTGGGGCGGGGAACGCGCCGCTTCGGTGCGCATCCTCTACGGGGGCAGCGTGAACCCGGGGAACGCCGCGCGCCTGCTCGCCCGCGACGACGTCGACGGGGTGCTGGTGGGCGGCGCGAGCCTCGAACCCGGATCCTTCGCCCGCATCGCCGAGGCGGCTCGGCCCTGAGCCCGGCTCGAACCGCTTGACAGCGGAGCGGGGCGGGACGATGGTTTACGCCGATCCCTACGAACCGGGCGAGCGAGCCGGAAAATAGACGCATGTATGGCTTTCTGCTGTTCCTACTCGTGCTGGACGGCTTGATCCTCGGGATCGTCGTCCTCCTGCAGGCGGGGAAGGGGGGCGGGCTAGCCGCCATGGGCGGAGGAGCCAGCCCGACCGAAGGAATCCTCGCCGGGCGCCAAGCCGCTTCCGTGCTGACGCGCACCACCTGGACCACGGGGTCCCTCTTCATGTTGCTCGCGCTGGTGCTGTCGATCATGTCGTCGCAGGCCTCGGCGCCGTCCTCCATCCTGCGCGAGAGCCAGCAGCAGGTCGCGCCCACGCCCGTCCTCCCCGGGCTCGAGGAGGCCGACGCCGCCGAAGAGGCGACTCCGATCGAAGCGCCCGGCGAGACGCCGCCCGACGAGACGCCGCCGCCCGACGGGACGCCGCCGCCGGGCGGGCCCTGAGAAGGGATCCGCTCGGCGGTGACCGTGGCCGGACGGGACGATGCGGTCGGCCTCTACCGGGCGCTCGCCCTCCACAGGGCCGTCGCCGTGCGGCTGGAGCGTCTGCGCGGCCAAGGCAGGGTTCCGGTCGGCGTCCGTTGCGGCATCGGATCCGAGGCCGTCTCCGTGGGCGCCGCGCACGCGTTGCGTCCCGCCGCCGACGGCTCCGGCGACGCGGTCGCGCTCACGCCCCGCAATGCGGGCGCCCTCATCGCGTTCGGCGGAACCCCGCTCGAACTCTTCCGCCAGCATCTCGCCCGCGCCGCCGCGCCCGCCCGAGGCCGCGAGCCCGGCGTCCGCTACGCCGATTTCGCGCGCGGGCTGATGGGCTCGGTCGCGCTCCCCGGCACGATGGTCGAGGTCATGGCGGGCGTCGCGCTGGCGTTCCGCCTGCGCGGCCGGGACCGGGTCGCGCTGGCGTTCTCGGACGAAGCCGAGACCTCCGCCAGCGCTTGGCACGAGGGCGTCAATTTCGCCGGCGTTCAGCGCTGCCCGCTGATCGTGGTCGTGCAGGCCGGGACCGAACCCGACGACGGGGCGCACGCCCGCCCGAGCGGGTGCGGGCCCATGGCGGACGGCTACGGCGTCGCGGGCGCGTCGGTGGACGGCGGCGACGTCCTCGCGGTCCGCCGGGCGGTGCGGGAAGCGGCGGAGCGGGCGCGGGCCGGGGATGGCGCCACCCTGATCGAGGCTCGGGGTTGCCCGGTCTCCCGGCGCGCCGAACGCGTCGGAGGCGAGGATCCGGGCGGGCGCGGGGGGAGGCGCCCGCCCGATCCCGTGGCCCGCTTCCGGGCCCGGCTGATCCGAGAGGAGCGCGCCCGGACCTCCGACCTGGACGAAGCCGAACGCTGGGCGAAGGCCGAGGTCGCCGCGGCGTGCAGGCAGGCGCTGGACGAGCCGCTCCCCGCCGGGCGCGACGCGCTGGGCGACGTCTACGCCGACGATCCCGGCTCTTCTCCATGGTACCGCCGCGAGCCCCCGATCCGGGGACTCGCGCTGGCGGCCGCATCCTGACCGGGGCCGCCCCCTTGGCCGTCGATCCCCGGCCCGCGCATCTCGCCAAGACCCTGCGCGGCGAGCCGGTGACGATGCTCGAAGCCATCAGCGAAGCGCTCTTCGAGGAGATGGAGCGCGACCCCTCCGTCTTTCTGATGGGCGAGGACATCGGCGTCTACGGAGGCGCGTTCAAGGTCACGCGCGGCTTCCTCGACCGCTACGGCGGCGAGCGGGTCATCGATACCCCGATTTCGGAGGCGGGGTTCACCGGGGCCGCGGCGGGCGCCGCCCACATGGGTCTTCGCCCGGTGGTGGAGATGCAGTTCATGGATTTCGTCTCTCCCGCCTACGACGTCATCACCAACTACATCGCCACCTCCCGCTACCGGGGCAGCGGAAGCGTCCCGATCGTGGTGCGCGGCCCCGTCGGCGGCGGCAACCGAGGCGGACCCTTCCACTCCCAGAACGTGGAGATGGCCTTCTTCCACACCCCCGGCCTGAAGATCGTCTACCCCGCCACCGCCCGCGACGCCAAGGGCCTGCTCAAGTCCGCCATCCGCGACGACGACCCGGTCATCTTCGAAGAGCACAAGGGCCTCTACCGCGCCCCCCACCTGCGCGAGGTGCTGCCGACCGAGGACTACACGGTGCCGTTGGGCAAGGCGCGGCGCGCGCGCGAGGGCGCGGACGCGACCGTCGTCGCCTACGGTGCCATGGTGCACGCCAGCTTGGAGGCGGCCCGGGCGCTGCGGGACGACGACGGGGCGGAGGTCGAGGTGCTGGACCTGCGCACGTTGCTTCCCCTGGACGACGCCGCCGTCGTCGAGAGCGTGAAGAAGACCGGGCGGCTGCTGATCGTCCACGAAGACACCCGCACCGGCGGGATCGCGGGCGAGATCGCCATGCGCGTGAACGAGTACGCCTTCGAGTGGCTGGACGCGCCCATCCTGCGGGTCACCGCGATCGATGCGCCCGTGCCCTACGCGGGCCGACTGGAGGACTACTTCCTGCCGCGGACGTCGGATGTCGTCGCCGCATGTCGTTACCTTCTGAAGTACTGACGATGCCGGGCGTCGAACCCCGGCCGCGCCGCCGCAAGCAACGGAGTCGCTCTCGTGTCCCGCATTGAAGTGCCGATGCCCCAGATGGGCGAGTCGATCGCCGAGGGGACGGTCTCGCGCTGGTTGAAGGCGGTGGGGGACCGCGTCGAAGCGGACGAACCCATCCTCGAAATCTCGACCGACAAGGTCGACGCCGAAATTCCCTCCCCCGCCGACGGAGTGTTGGCGAAGATCGCGGTCCCGGAAGGGGAGACGGTGGAGGTCGGGACCGTCGTCGGCGTGATCGACACCGAGGGCGGCGCGGCGGACGACGCGGCCGCATCCCCCGCCGCCGCTTCCGAGGCGGTCTCCGAGGCCGCCGGGTCGAGCTCGGCGGCCGCGGGTCCCGGCGCCGAGCGCGCGGCCGATCCCGTCCCCGCGGCGGACGGGGTTTCCGTCCCCGCGGCGCCCTCGGCCGCGACCGCCGAGGAGCGCCTCCGCCGCCATTCGACTCCGGTGGTGCGCCGCATCGCCGCCGAACACGACGTCGACGTCGCCCGAGTCGCCGGCACCGGCCACGCCGGTCGGGTGACCAAGCGGGACATTCTGGCCTTCATCGAGGCGCGCGAACGGGACTCGTCGGCGGCCGTTCCCTCCGCCGGCGCGGGCGTCGACGATCTGTGGGCCGCCTTCTACGGGGAGGTGCGCAACCCCGAGTTCCCCGTCCGCTCCGCCGACCGCGTCGAGCCGATGGACAGGATCCGTCGCCTCACCGCCGACCACATGGTGATGGCGAAGCGGGTGGCGCCCCACGTCCACTCTTTCGTCGAAGCGGATTTCACCCGCATCGACGAGCTGCGCCGGAGGAACCGGAAAGCTTGGGAAGCGCGCGGTGCGCGGGTGAGCTACACGGCCTTCATCGCCTGGGCCTGCTCCCGTCTGCTGCGCACTTGGCCGACGGTGAACTCGTGCGTGTCCGGCCGGAGCGTCATCCGCCGCGGGAACGTCAACCTGGGCATCGCGGTCGATCTCGACCCCGGCTTGGTCGTGCCCGTCGTGCACGACGCGGACGAGCTCGGCCTGGTGGGCCTGGGCCGCCGCATCGCCGATCTGGCCGCGCGCGCGCGGGCCCGGCGCCTCGACCCGGCCGAGATCCAGGGGGCGACCTTCTCGATCACCAACCCCGGGGTGCTGGGCACTTTGGCGGGCATGCCGATCGTTCCCAAGGGAACCGCCGCCATTCTCGGCGCCGGCGCGATCGAGAAGCGGGTGGTGGCGGTGACCGATCCCGCCAGCGGCCAGGACGCCATGGCGATCCGCAAGCGCGCGTTCTTCTCGCTCGGGTACGACCACCGCATCGTCGACGGAGCCGACGCGGCCCGCTTCCTCGCCGACCTGCGCGATACCCTGAACGAGTTCCCCGAGGACGCGTAGCCGCCTCCCGCCGTGACTTCTCCGGCCTTGGAACGGCGGACCCTCGAGGTCGCACGTCTGGGACGGGTCGGCTACGCGCGCGCCCTCGCCCTGCAAGCCGACTTGGTGCGCCGCCGCGCCGCCGACGAGATCCCCGACCGGCTCCTCCTCCTCGAACACCCCCACGTGGTCACGCTGGGGTCGCGCGCGCGCCGCGACCACGTTCTCGCCACCGACGCCCAGTTGCGCGCGCGCGGCGTCGAGCTCTTCCGGGCGGGCAGGGGCGGGGACGTGACCTACCACGGGCCCGGGCAGCTGGTCGGCTATCCGATCCTTCGGCTCGATTCAGGGCGCCGCGACCTGCACCGCTACCTGAGGGACCTGGAGGAGGTGCTCGTCCGGGCGTTGGCGGCGTTCGGGGTGCGGGCCGAACGGGCGGACGGGCTCACCGGCGTCTGGACCGGCGGACGCAAGATCGCCGCCATCGGCATCCGCGTCTCCTCGGGCTGGGTCACCTCGCACGGCTTCGCCCTCAACGTCGATCCCGACCTCGGTCGTTTCGCGTCCATCGTGCCGTGCGGCGTCCGCGACCGCGGGGTCACCTCTCTCGCCGCGTGCACGGGCGCCTCCGTGCCGATGGCGGCGGTCGAGGACGCCGTCGCCTCCGCCTTCGCGGACGTGTTTTCTCTCGCACCCGGATAGCCGTCGTGGACTGGACTCCTCTCCGGCACTCGCGCGGGCGCGTCAACCGGGCGGGCAAGACGCTCGCCGAAGGCGGCGGGGACCCGGAGTCTCCCGGACACCGCGAAGACCTGGACGTGCTGAACGACTGGCGAGCCGCCCACGGATTCCCCCTGGACGGGGCGCACGACCGCCTGCGCGCCCTGGCCGCACGCGTCTCGGACGACGCCATCGTGTCCCAGAGGCTCAAGACCACGCCTTCGATCCTCTCCAAATTGCGCCGCTTCCCCCGCATGCAACTCGCCAGGATGCAGGATCTGGGCGGATGCCGGGCGGTGCTGGACACCGTCGAGCAGGTGCGCGAACTGCACGAAGCCCATCTGAGCTCGGACTCGGAACGCCAGCTCGTCCGCAGCATCGACTACATCGACCGGCCCAAGCCCTCCGGATACCGCGGGGTGCACCTGATCTACAGACACCGCGGCGAGGACGCCTTCGCCGGGCTCATGATCGAAGTCCAGCTGCGCTCCCGGCTGCAGCACGCTTGGGCGACCGCGGTGGAGACGGCCGGCGCCTTCCTGCAGCACGCCCTCAAGTTCGGCGAGGGCGAGGCCGAGTGGTTGCGCTTCTTCGCCCTCGCCGGCTCGGCGCTCGCCCTCGAGGAGGGGGGGACGCCGGGGCCGGACGCCCCTTCCACCCGTTCGGCCCTCCTCCGGGAGGTGCGCGAGCACGCCGCGCGCTTGGACGTGGTCGCGCGCCTGCGCGAGTACGGACGGCTCATTCGCGACATGTCGACGTTCCGGCGCATCGGCGCCCACTACTTCCTGCTGGAGCGCAGGCCGGCCGAGCGGACGACGCTCGTCGTCCCCTACGAGAAGGACGAGCTCGAGGCGGCCAGCGCGGACTACCTCGCGTTCGAGGAGGAGGGCCGCGACATCGTGCTCGTCTCCACCGACTCGCTGGAGGACGTGCGGCGCGCGTATCCCAACTACTGGCTGGACGCGCGCCATTTTCTCGCGGAGCTGGAAGAGATCCTCCGACGCGGGGAGGGAGGACCTTTCCCGCCGGCGCGGCGCGATGCATGAATAGGAGGAGATCGCGACGGGGCGGGGCCGAGAGGGCGCCCGGCGGGGCGAGGAGCGGCCGAAGCGCGGGCGGGCGGTGGCGGCCCCTCGCGCGACGGGATGCGGGGACGCCGCGAGGGACGAGGAGCCGCTGAACTGAAACCGGACCGGAGAAGCGCATCGAACGCGACTCGATGAACTCTACCGCCTCGTCCCGGAACCGGCCGACCGGCTCGGCGGCGTTCGCCCCGGCCTTCGCCGTGCTGAGCGCGGCGGCCGTCCTGGGCCTGATCGCCGTCACCGTCCGCTACCGCTACGACGACCTCCTTCTCGATCGGCTGCCGCAGCTCACCGCCGCCCACGTCGCCGACCCGCGCTTCGCGGGCACCACGTTCCGCTTCGAGGGCCGGGCGACGCAGGTGCGGACCCTTGCGTCGGGCACGGTGACCCTCCGGCTGCACAATTCCGCGGAGGACGTGCACCTGGAGGCGTCGGCGTTCCCGTCGCTCGGTCGTCTTCCGCTCAAGCCGCGTCGGGGCGAGACGGTACGGGTCACGGGCAATCTCGGGACGTACCGGGGACGGCCGCAGATCCGGCCGCTGTCCGCGCGACACGTGGAGGTGGTGCTGGGCGAGGCGGTCCCGCTTGCGACCGCGTTGTCGGCGCGGGACGGGGAGACGCTGTTGGTGGGGCCGGTCGCCGCCTTGCGCGTGGAGCCGTTCGCCGGCCGTGGCGGCCGCCGCCATTTCGAACTCGAGTTCGCCGATGCGCGCACGAGAATGCGCGGCGTCGTGTTCGAGGGCGACTGGACGGCGGACGCGTTGCGTCGGCTCCGTTCCGGGACGCCGGTGGTGGTGGCCGCCGAACGCGACGAGTACCGGGGCGAGCCCTCGCTGACCGTGCGGCGCGTCGAGCCTGCGGACCGCCCGTGATCGAGTGGATCGCCGCCGCTCTGGCGGGCGCGGTCGCCGGCGTGTTCACGGGCCTGATTCCGGGCGTCCACGTCAACACGGTGACCGCGCTTCTGCTGGCCGTCAGCGCGGGCTTGGCCTCGCTCGGCGTCGAATACCCCGAGTTGCTGGCGTTCACCTGCTCGCTCGCGATCTCGCACACCTTCTTCGACGTCGTCCCGGGACTCTTTTTGGGCATACCGGGCGACGAAGCCTTCGCGCAGTTGCCGGGCCACCGCTTGGTGAAGCGAGGGGAAGGAGAGGCGGCGATCCGGCTGTCGGTGGCGGGAAGCCTGATCGGCTTGGCGCTCGGTCTGCCGGTCATGGTGGTGCCGTTGCTGGCCGGAGCGATCGGCGGGCTCGAGGCCTTGGTCCGTCCGGCGATGTTCCTCGTGCTGGTTTCGGTGTCGGGGATCCTCGTCCTGACCGACCGGCGCAAAGGATGGTCGCTGTTCGTCTTTCTCTCCAGCGGCCTGCTGGGCGTCGCCGTCTTCGGGTCGCCGCTGGTGGCCGGTGGCGTCGACGCTCCGGTCAACGCGCTCTTTCCGAGCTTGGCGGGGCTGTTCGGGGTGGCCGGACTCCTGTTCGCCATCGGCACGGTCGCGCCGGGCGGCGGCAAGGCTCCGTCGTCGACGCGCGCGTCGCTGGGCATGAGCGCCCCCCGGATCGCCGCGGACGGGGGGATCGGGGGCGGGGCCGGGCTTCTGGTGGGACTGCTCCCGGGGCTGGGGGCGGCCAACGCGGCGACGTTGCTCCTGCTGTTGCAACGCCTGCTCGGGCGTCTGTCGCGGCGAACGCGCGGCAAGTCCGGCGCTCCGGGCCCGCCCCGCGACGACCCTGCCGACGCGCGTTCCTACCTGGTGACCACTTCCTCCCTCAACACCTCGGAAGCGTTGTTCGCGATCGCCGCCCTGTACGTGATCCAGCGCAGTCGAAGCGGAGCGTCGATCGCGGTGGAACGGATCCTGGGCGGCGACGTCTTCCCGGAAGACCTGCGGCTGATGGCGGTCGCCATGGCGATCGCCGGGGGGGTCGCGGCGACGATCATGTGGTTCTTCGGTCCCCGGTTCGCGTCGATGTTCGACTCCGTGGACGAGACCGGGCTCAACTGGAGCGTGATCGCCTTCCTGGTCGTCCTGACCTCGTTGTTGCTGGGGCTCGGAGGGCTGACCATCCTGGCGGTCGCGACCGCGGTCGGAATGGTTCCGTTGCTTTTCGGGGTGCGGCGCGCTCAGCTGATGGGGTTCTTTCTGGTTCCGGCCATGCTCTTTTTCTCCGGCCGACAGGAGCGGCTGGTCGCCCTGCTGCCCATCGAGCAGCGGACCGCTCCGCTGTTGCCGTCGCTCACGCTCGCGGGCATCGCCGCGGCGGTGCTGGCCGCGGTGGGCGCGGGTGCGCTCGTCTACTTCGCGGCGCGCGCCCGGTCCGGCGGCCGCTCGAGCGTGCGCCTGTCGGCCGCGGGGGGGCTCGGAGCCGCGGGCGTGCTGGCGCTGGCGCTGTCGGGACTGGCCTATCCGGGGCCGGGGCCGTTGCCCCCGCCCGAGCCCGAGGCTCGGGCGGACGGCCGCATCGAGCGCGTGATCGACGGCGACACCTTCCGCATGGTCGGCCTAGGCCGACGCTTCAGGGTCCGACTGAAGGGCGTCGACGCGCCCGAGTTGAGTACGGATGCGGGCCGGGCCGCCGCCTGGGAGGTTGCCGAGCGCTTCGACGGCGAGCGCGTTTCCTGGGTTCCGCTGAGCGTCGATGCGTACGGACGGCTGGTTGCCGACGTCCACCTTCTCGACGGCAGGTTTCTGAACGCCGAGATCGTGCGCATCGGCCACGCGCGCGCCGTCGAGGACTATCCGTCCGAACATCGGGGGCTGCTGCTGGAACTGGAGGACGAAGCCCGTTCCCAGGGCCGGGGGATGTGGGGAGCCGCTTCCGGCGCGTCGGGAGCGCGGCCCCGGTCCCAGCCCGCGTCCACCGGGTCGCGTTCTTCCGCACTGGAGCGTTGGGACGACGACGGGGACGGTCGCATCGTCTGCGCCGAGGCGCGTCGGCACGGCATCGCTCCGGTGCGCCGGGGCCATCCCGCCTATCCGTACATGCGGGACGGCAACGACGACGGCGTCGTGTGCGTCGGAGCTTCCGGCGCGTCGGGAGCGCGGCCTCGGTCCCGGCCTGCGTCCACGGGGTCGCGTTCTTCCGCACTGGAGCGTTGGGACGACGACGGGGACGGTCGCATCGTCTGCGCCGAGGCGCGTCGGCACGGCATCGCTCCGGTGCGTCGGGGCCATCCCGCCTACCCGTACATGCGGGACGGCAACGACGACGGCGTCGTGTGCGACTGATCGGTTCGCTTCGCCGTGCGAAGACGATCGCGCGAGAGGGTTCCGGCGCGCCCGAACCCGGAGTCTCCCGTTAGTTTCGGTCTCCGGGCGGCGCTCCCTCGAAGAAGTCCAAGTAGCGTCGCTTCGTCTCGCGCTCCTTCTCCAGCCAGTCCCCGAATCCGGAGGAAACCGCGCCGCCGGAATCGAGTTGCCCGGTGGCGGCGCGCACCGCGAGCGTGTGCACGTATTCGTTCCGGGGGTTTCCCGAGTGCCCGCGAACCCACTTCCAGCCGACCTCGTGCGACTCGGCCAAATCGGCCACCCGCTTCCAAAGCTCGACGTTCTCGACGACGCCCCCTTTGCGTTTCCACCCGCGGGCGCGCCACCCCCGGATCCACTCGTTCATGCCGCGCACCAGGTACTGGCTGTCGGAGACGAAGCGGATCCTGCTGGGGCGCCGGATCGCGCCGAGGCCCGCGACGGCGCTCATCAGGGCCATGCGGTTGTTGGTGGTGTCGGGCTCGGAAAGCCAGAAGTCCTTGCGGACCCAGGCGTCGTCGCGCCAGAACTCGAGCAACCCCGCGGCGCCTCCGGGCCGTTGCCGGTTCTTGAACTGATTTCCGAGACAGGATTCGTCGGCGTGGATGTGGATCATGCTCCAATCTAACAGCGCGCTCCCCGGGGTGCGGACCTTCGCCCGGCGCGTCCCCGGTCCCTTGGACGTGTGGCGCGCAAACATCTAGATTTGCGCCGGGTGCCTTCCCGCGGACGCTCCTCTCTCGCGATCCGCCGCCGTCCCTCGATCCATCCGCCGCCCTTGATTCGGACCGCCCCGCGCGCCGAGGCCCGCCTGCTCCTGGAAGACGGTCGGCGCTTCGACGGGTTCTTTCTGGGCAAGCGCGGCGAGACCTTCGGCGAGATCGTCTTCAACACGGCCATGACCGGCTATCAGGAAATTCTCACCGACCCGTCCTACGCGGGACAGCTGGTGACGATGACCTATCCGCTCATCGGCAACTACGGAGTGAACGACGCCGACCACGAGTCGGAGCGTCCCGCCGCGGCCGGGTTCGTGGTGCGCGAGGTCGCGCGCGCGCACAGCTCTTGGCGCGCGACCTCCGGCCTGGAGGATTTCCTGACCCGGCACGACGTGGTCGGCATCCGGTCGGTGGACACCCGCGCGGTGACCCGCCACATCCGCGCGGCGGGAGCCATGCGCGCGGCCATCGCCCCCGCCTCCGCCGACGAGAAGGCGTTGCTCGAGCGCATCCGCGCCCATCCCCGCATGGAGGGGCTCGACCTGGTCCGGGAGGTTTCGACGCGCGCGCGCTACGTGGTCGGGCCGAAGGGCCGGACGCGCTTTCGGGTTTTCGCCTACGACCTGGGGGTGAAGGCCACCTCGCCCCGGCTTCTGGCCGAGCGCGGGTGCGAGGTGACCGTGCTTCCCGCCGACACCCCGGCGGAGGTCGTCGCGCGCGAGCGGCCGGACGGGCTCTTCGTGTCGAACGGCCCCGGCGACCCCGCCGCCGTGGAGACGGCCATCGAGACCATTCGTCGCTGCGCGTACGCGGGCGTGCCGGTGTTCGGCATCTGCCTCGGGCACCAGCTGATCGCGCGCGCCTTCGGGGCGCAAACCTTCAAGCTGCCCTTCGGCCATCACGGTGCCAACCATCCGGTGCGCAACCTGGACCTCGGCACGGTGGAGATCACCTCGCAGAACCACGGCTTCGCGGTGCGAGGGGGGGACGGCGACGGGATTCCGGGCGCGCCCGAGCTTCGCCTCACCCACGTCAACCTCTACGACGGCACCGTGGAGGGAGTGGCCCACCGCTCGCTTCCGGTCTTCTGCGTGCAGTACCATCCCGAGGCGGCCCCCGGCCCGCACGACAGCCGCTATCTGTTCGACGATTTCGTTGCGCTGATGGCGGCCGCGGACTGAGCCGTTCCGGGCCTCGTTCCCGCGTTCGGACCCGGATCCGGCGCGGGGGGCGAAAAACCGACCCCGATCCGCACGGTCCGGGCACCTGCGGTTGGGGGACGCGGAACGTCTTGACGCCTCAAGGGATAGATCGTAGCCTTGATTTCCGTAGCGCGAGCTCGGTTCCGGTTCTTCGACCGGCCCCGTTTTCTCGGCTGTCGTCAGGCTCGTTCGACAGGTTCGCGCCGGGAGGCGCGACCCCGGCCTCGATAGCTTTCTCCCTCCCTCACAGGGTTCTCATGACGAAAGCGGCTCTAGTCAAACAGGTGTCCGACGCCATCGGACCCGGGATCACCAGGAAGGATTGCGCTCTGGTCGTGGATGGCTTTCTGAACGCCATCAAGCTGGCTCTGCACAACGGCGAGAACGTCGAAATAAGGGGCTTCGCGACCTTCAAGGTGCGCGACCGCAAGGGGCGCGTGGCGCGCAATCCCCGGACCGGAGAAACGGTTCTCGTCCCCCCCCGTCAGGTTCCGGTCATCAAGCCGTCCAGACTGTTGCGCGCCCAGATCGCCCAGCTCGGGACCGCCGAAGCGGACGACTGAGCGCGGAAGGCATCGTCTCGTGCGGATCCGGGCGCGCTTCTTCGCCGCGTACCGCGAGCTGACCGGCGCCTCGCAGACCGAGGTGCGCCTCCCCGAGGGAGCCACCGTGGCCGATCTCGTCGCCGCCTTGCGCAAGCGGGGTCCCTCGTTCGCCGCGCTTCCCGCCCGGCCCGCGGTCGCGATCAACTTGGAGTACGCTCCTCTGGACTCCGGGCTCCGCGACGGGGACGAGGTCGCCTTCATCCCCCCGGTGGCCGGCGGCTGACCCCGGAAGATGCCGTACGCGGAGATCACCGCCCGTCCGCTCGATCCGGCGCGTCTGCTGGCGCGGGTGGGCGCGCCCGGCCACGGCGCCGCGCTCCTGTTTCTGGGCACGGTGCGCGATCGCGCCGACGGGCGTTCCGTGTCCGGGATGGAGTACGAGGGCTACCGGGAGATGGCGCTCGAGGTGTTGCGCCGCATCGCCGACGAAGCCGACGAGCGTTTCTCCGGTCCCCGTCTGGCGGTCGCGCACCGCTTGGGCGCGCTCGACGTCGGCGAAGTCAGCGTGGGGGTGGCGGTGTCGAGCCCGCATCGGGCGGAGGCCTACGCCGCGTCCCGCTACGTGATGGAGGAGATCAAGCGTCGGCTCCCCGTCTGGAAGAAGGAGTTCTACGTCGACGGAGCCCCCGAGTGGGTAAGGGGTACGCCTCCCCCCGCCCGCGGAAGTCCGGACGCCGATCCCGGTGCCGGAGACCGTGGAGCGCCTGCTCGGGACCCGGGAGCGTCCGATGACCGCTAAGCCTCGTCCGACGTCTTCGAAAACGCGGAGTCTCCTCCGCCCCTCCGCCCGCTCCATGACGGACTCTTTCGGGCGGCGCATCGAGTACCTGCGCATCTCGGTGACCGACAAGTGCAACCTGCGCTGCGTCTACTGCATGCCTGCGGAAGGGCTGCCGTGGCTCAAGCGCGACGAGATCCTGGACTACGAGGAGATCGCGCGCGCGGTGCGCGCGATGGCGAGGATGGGGCTCAGACGACTGCGCATCACCGGAGGCGAGCCGCTGGTGCGCCGCGACCTCTCCTCGCTGATTCGGATGCTGTCGGCCATCGACGGCATCGAGAACATCGCTCTCTCCACCAACGCGGTGCTGCTCGAGGACCAGGCGGCCGACCTGAAGGCGGCGGGCGTCGATCGGGTCAACATCTCGCTGGATTCGTTGCGCGCGGAGCGCGCCGACACCATCGCGCGGCGTCCGGGCACCCTGGACAAGGTGCTGCGCGGGCTGGCGGCGGCCGAAGCGGTCGGCTTCGACCCGATCAAGATCAACGTCGTGTTGATGCGCGACTCCAACGACGACGAGATCGCGGATTTCGCGGCCGTCACCCGGGAGCGCCCCTGGCACGTCCGCTTCATCGAGATCATGCCCACCGGCTCGAACACCGACCTGTCGGCGCAGAACTTCGTGTCGTGCGACGAAGCGCTCGAGCGGGTGCGGCGGCTGGGCGACCTCAGGCCTGTGGCGGGCCCTCCCGGGAACGGCCCGGCGACCTACTACCGCTTCGACGGAGCGCCCGGCACCATCGGCGTCATCACCCCGATGAGCCACAACTTCTGCGACCGCTGCAACCGCATGCGGTTGACCGCGGACGGACAGCTGCGGCCCTGTCTGTTCGGATCGATCCAGACCGATCTGCGCGGCGCTCTGCGCCGCGGGGAAGACGTCCGGCCGCTGGTCGAGGAGACCCTGCGCATCAAGCCCGAGCGCCATTGGCTGGTGCAGGGGAGCAGCGAGGGCTCCGGCGGCCTGATCGCGCTGAGCCAGACCGGCGGCTAGCCGGTGGCGATTCCGGTGCCGGGGACCGTCGCCCGGGTTCCGGACGACGACCCACGCACCCCCCACCCCCCGAACCGCATTCCTCGAGGAGGAACCCGAACGCCATGAGCGCACGAAAAATCACCGTGGTCGGCGCGGGCCACGTGGGCGCGAGTTGCGCTCAGCGGCTGGCGGAGAAGGAGCTGGCCGAGGAAGTCGTTCTGATCGACGTCGTCGACGGCATCCCCCAGGGGAAGGCGCTGGACCAGTGGGAGAGCGCGCCCATCGAAGGGTTCGACACCCGGGTGGTGGGAGCGAACGACTACGAGCCCGCCGCAGGGTCCGACATGTTCATCGTCACGGCCGGGATCGCGCGCAAGCCGGGCATGTCGCGCGACGATCTTCTGAACACCAACGCTCGCATCGTGGAGTCGGTGTCGTCGCGCATCGCCCGGGTCGCGCCCGACGCCATCGTCATGATGGTCTCCAATCCGCTGGACGTGATGGCCTACGTGGCGTTGCGGACGACGGGATTCCCGCGCGAGCGGGTGATCGGCATGGCCGGGGTCTTGGACACGGCCCGCTACCGCTCCTTCGTGGCGCTCGAGCTGGACGTGAGCGTGGCCGACATCCAGGCGCTGGTGCTGGGCGGGCACGGCGACACCATGGTGCCGCTGGTGAACTACACGTCGGTGAGCGGCATTCCGCTGACCGAGCTGCTGCCGCGCGAGCGCATCGACGCGCTCATCGAGCGCACCCGCAACGGGGGCGCGGAGATCGTCGGGCATCTGAAGACCGGGAGCGCCTACTACGCGCCGTCGGCGGCCGCGGTGCAGATGGCCGAGGCGATCGTGAGGAACAAGCGACGCATCCTGCCGTGCGCGGCGTACTTGGAGGGAGAGTACGGGCACGAGGGCATCTTCCTCGGGGTGCCGTGCAAGCTGGGCGCGGGCGGGCTCGTCGAGGTGGTCGAGCTGCGGATTTCCGAGGAGGAGCGGGCGATGCTCGACGAGAGCGCCGAACACGTGCACTCCACCATGAGGGCGCTCGACGGATAGAGATCGGCGCCCGGACGGAACTCAAGGGCGCGAGAACACCGACATTTCCAAGTCCTGCGGGTTGATCTCGACGTCGCTCATGCGCAACACCTTCCACACCCGGCCCTCGTCGTCGACGTGGACGCGGCGCCCGACGTAGGGGTATCCCTCGTCGGTGCGGAGATCCTTCCACAGGTTGCGGTCGACGTTGCCCGTGCCCCCGGTCTGGTAGGTCACCTCGACCGGCCAAGTGCGCCCGTCTTGGAAGTAGTAGTGCCAGACGTCGTTGCCGACCCCCTCGCCGAAGGTGACCATGACGTCGTGGCGGCCCTCGGCGTCGCGTCCCCGGTGGGAGAGGCGCACGCCCGGGTCGCGCAGCTTGAAGGGCAGGGCCACCCAGTAGTTGACGTCCCCCGAAACGTAGCGCACCTCGTCCCGGTCGCGGTCGCCGGGTTCGAGCGGCTCGCCGTTGCGGAGCGCCCAATCGACGACCCCGTCCCACCCCTGCTGGATGTAGTCGTTGCCCTCCCAGCGGTCGATGCGCGCCAGTTCGCCCATGGCGGTGCGGGCGACGGTCACGTAGCGCGGGCGGGCGCGGCGCATGCGGCCGGATTCGGGATCGTAGAGTTCGGTGGTGAACGTGTAGCGGGCGCTGCGGAAGCCGGCGTAGGCCTCCATCCCGCCGGCGGATTCGATCCAGGCGTCCACCAGCGCCGCCGCCTCGGGATCGGCGCCGCCGGAGTCGGCTTGGGCGGAGAGTTCGGCGCCCTGCGCGAGGGCGAGCGCCGCCAGAAGCGTCGGTACGCTTGACGTTGCGCGCATCTTTCACGTCCTCCGTGTTCGGGCGTCGAAACGTTGGCATGGTCGGGCGGGCGCAGCCCGGAGAGCTCCCGCGCTTCGCGAAAAGATATCGGCCCCGGGGGCTGCAACGCACGGCGGGCCGGGCGGTCCCGGCCTCCGCGTTCGCTGGATTCCGGGGACCGTCTCCCCTATTTTCCGCTCCGCCATCGTCCGCCGGAGGCCGCGCCGTCGGCGTTCGACGGGCGCCTTCGTCGACCCAACCTCCCCTCGCTCCCCCATGCCCATCCGAAGCGACCACTGGATCCGGAAGATGGCGGAAGAGCGCGGGATGATCGAGCCGTTCGAGGCCGGCCAGGTGCGCGACGGGTGCATCTCGTACGGTCTGTCGTCCTACGGCTACGACATCCGCGTCGCCCCCGATTTCAAGGTGTTCACGAACGTCCACAACGTGATCGTCGATCCCAAGAGTTTCGACGACCGCTCGTTCGTGGGCATCCGCGAGGACGCCTGCACCATCCCGCCCAACTCCTTCGCGTTGGCGCGCACCGTGGAGTATTTCCGCATTCCTCGGGACACGCTGGTGGTGTGCGTGGGCAAGTCGACGTACGCGCGTTGCGGGATCATCGTCAACGTGACTCCGCTCGAGCCCACTTGGTGCGGCTATCTGACGCTCGAGATCTCGAACACGGCGCCGTTGCCCGCGAAGATCTACGCGAACGAGGGCATCGCCCAGCTGCTCTTCCTGCAGGGGGATCGGGAGCCGCGGGTGGCGTACGCGGACCGAAAAGGCAAGTACCAAGATCAGAAAGGGGTTACGCTACCGAAGCTGTAGCCTCGCTTTCGAATCCGGACCGGCGTTCGCTCTACGAGCCCGGGTTCACCTCCAGCAGCTCGATCTCGAAGACCAGCACCGAGCCCGCGGGGATGAGGGGGCTCGGCGACCGGGCGCCGTAGGCGAGTTGCGGAGGGATGACGAGCTGGCGGACGCCGCCGACCCTCATGCCGACCAAGCCTTCCCGCCAGCCGACGATGACTTGGTCCGAGCCGGCCACGACGTCGAACGGCTCGCGGCCCGGGTTGCGGGAGGAGTCGAAGAGGGTGCCGTCGTTGATCCAGCCGCTGTAGTGGACCACCATGACGTCGCCGGCCGCGGTGGGATCGCCGGTGCCGGGTTCGAGGTCCTTGACGTAGAGTCCCGAAGGCTGGAGTTGCATGCTGGAGAGGTCGACGCCCAGCGACGAGGCGTAGTCGATTCGGGCCGGGTCCTGAAGGGCGACTTCCGCGGGGCCGGGTTCGTCGCCGCCGCAGGCTTCCGAGGCGAAGGCGAGGAAGAGGAGGAGGAGCGTGCGGAGTGGGCGGGCGGCGGATGGGATCTGCATGGCGCGGACGTTCCTGACGGTCGTGGGGAGCGGGTTCACGGGTACCGCAGTTGGAGTTTCCCGAACGGGGAGGAATCGCGATGGCTCTTCGAAGATCGGTTCCGGGTTCGGAGTCGTCCCGACGGCGAGACCGCCACGACGATGGAGTGAAGAGTACGGAAATCGGGACGGGTCGGGCAAGCGTGCGGGCGTGGACGAGAAAGGCGCGAGCGGGATTTGCCACAGCTTCTCGATTCGCGTACGGGCCGGAATCTCGACGTTGCGCCTCGTCCCCCCATTTTTCATGGGTTGACTCGACCGCCGGGGTTCACTTGTCGAACTGGCTGACCCAGCCCTCCGGCGGAACGACGTGATCGATGCGACGAGCAAACCGGTTCCTCGCTCTTTCTTGCGGATCGTTGTAAACTTGGGGCCATCGTGTTCGATAGCGTGTCGGTGGGTATCTGCCACCGAGCGTTCGCGTCTCCCCCAAGGTCGGGTGACCGTAACTCGGCGACATGTGCCGCGGACAAGGCGGATATCGGGGTTCTGGGCACCGAAGGTGTCGGCGATGCTAGGAGCCTGCGCGGCAGAACAAGAATCGTGGCGCGGCACCGCCATCGGCGCTTGAAATCGGGTACTGGCGTCCCATCGGGGCGAATCCGCAGCGCGTGACGGAGAAAAGGACTACACTAACACTACAGGTATGTAGCACATGGAGTTAGCTGGCGAATCCGGCGGTCTGCTTGCCAGAAATCCCGGTTGGCGATCTGGCTGTCGGCACTCCGCCATCGCTCGCAGATTTTTCTGCCGCGCAAGCTCCTAGGGGTTGGAGGGTGGCTCGCCGGAACTCCAGCCCGCCGAATCCGCCCTCCTCGTTGCCATGAACTCTCTCGTCCAAGCCCCCAAGGCCCGTGCCCGAGGGGTAACGGAGAGCCGCAAAAAAGCATGAACAAGGCATTCATATACTGGGACAACTCGAACGTCTTCATCGGTGCCAGGGAAGTTGCGGCCCAGCGCGAAGGCGAGGCCGCGCGCATAAGAGTCCGGATTCATTTCCGCAATCTTCTCGATCTCGCTCGCGCGGGTCGCCAGGTGGAGAAGGCGCTGGCCGTGGGCTCCGTACCCCCTGAGCTTCGCCACGTTTGGAACAGCATGGAAAACGAGGGCATCGAAGTCCGTCTTCTGGAGCGCGGGTCCCTGAGCGGTGGCGAGCAAGGGGTCGATCAGCTGCTTCAAACCGAAATGTTGCGGGACGGTTTCGACTTCAACGGCGACCCTGGAATTGCCGTACTTCTCACCGGCGATGGCCGAGGATTCTCCGAAGGCGCGGGGTTCCACGCCCGACCTGGAACGTATGCGCGGCCGCGGATGGCGGATCGAGGTATTGTCTTGGCGTCGCAGTTGTGCCCGCCGGATGCGGGAATGGGCCACGGAAAAGGGCGTCTTCATCGCTCTTGACGACTTCTACGAGAGTGTGACCTTCCTCGAGCCGCCTCCACCGGGCCATCCGTCCGCCGGCCCTCGCGAAGCCACCTCCCTGGACCTTGATCGTCGACCCCGCGCTGATGTTGCGCCACACTTGTGACCGGAGTCCGCTAACCGGTTCGAGACGCGTCGCTGGTTCGATGCAGTAGCGATTTCTCCTTGTCCGTGTCGCTGCTGTCGGCCACTGCACCGATCGAGACCGAGCCGCTCCGACGAGGATCGCTCCGAGCGTGCGGCGACGGCGACCTGCGGCGCTCTCCCGAGGCGAGCGGAGGGCGCACTTGGGTCCGTCGAGGGGAAGGCGGCATCCGGAACGGCATGTCGGGCTTCCGGCCTTCAGCGGAACTCCCGGCGCTCGTCCGGGTTCGATCCCGTGGCGCGGTGCGAGGCGGGCGTCGCGTCGCGGCTGGTTTGGCGATCCCCTGGCGGGGAACACCACCTTCCGAAGCCGTTGCGTTCCTTTCCGAGAGTCGCCTGTTCGCGTCGCCGCAATCTGGAATCCCTTCCGGTGAAGCCCAAGAACCTCACCGTCGCTCTCATCGCCGATGTCTTTCCGAGTCGGGACGACGAGCAACGGATGCTCGCCCGTCTGTGCGAGGCGAAGAAGCGGGGCGCCGAGCTGGCGGTTCTGCCCGAGTTGCCGCTGAACGACTGGGTGCCCTTGGGCCGGACCCCCTCGGACGCGCACGCCGAGCCGCCCGGCGGCCCCCGCCAGAGCGCGATGGCCTTGGCCGCGCGCGCGACCGGGCTGGCGGTGTTGGGCGGCGCCATCGTGCGCGACCCGAAAACGGATCGTCGGCACAACACCGCCGTGCTCTTCGATTCCGCCGGCGAAGAGCTGTCGCGCTATCGCAAGATCCATCTCCCCGACGAGGAAGGGTACTGGGAGGCGCACCACTACGAGCCGGGCAAGCGGCTGGCGCCGCCGGTGGAGGTGGGCGGATTCGGCGTCGGGGTGCAGGTTTGCTCGGACGCAAACCGTCCCCAGGCCGGCCATGCGCTGGCCGCCATGGGCGCCGACGTCCTCCTCCTGCCGCGCGCCACCCCGGCGGAGACCTATCCGCGCTGGCGGCTGGTCCTGCGGGCCAACGCCGTCACCGGTTCCGTCTACGTGGTGTCGGTCAACCGACCCGGCGCGAGATCGGGCGGGGTGATCGGGGGACCCTCCATGGTCGCGGGTCCGACGGGCGAGGTGTTGCTCGAGACCGCCGACCCGGTGGCGGCCGTCACGCTGGAGGGGTCCGTGCTGGCGCACGCCCGCACGGACTACCCCGGCTACCTGGACGTGCGGCCCGAGGTCTACGAGCGCGCCTGGAGGCGGGTCGGGGAAGCTTCGAAGTGACGCGCGCCGCCGTGGATTCCGTCCCGCGGGCGGCGGACCATGGCTTCAGCCGAAGCGCACTCCTTGGGCCAGCGGTAGCTCCGGGCTCCAGTTGACCGTGTTGGTCTGCCGCCGCATGTAGGCCTTCCACGCGTCGGAACCGGACTCGCGCCCGCCCCCGGTCTCCTTCTCTCCGCCGAAGGCGCCCCCGATCTCCGCGCCGCTGGTGCCGATGTTGACGTTGGCGATGCCGCAGTCGCTGCCGCGGTGGGAGAGGAAGAGTTCCGCCTCGCGCATGTGCTCGGTGAAGATCGCCGACGAGAGCCCCTGGGGCACGTCGTTGTGCTGGGCGATCGCCTCGGCGACCTCGTCCACCGCCTGCGCCGGGGTCGCGTCCGCGCGTCCGTAGCCCAAGGTGTAGAGGATGGGCGCGAAGGTTTCCTCCTGCACGATGTCGAACTCGTTGCGCGCGCGGGCGATGCATGGGGTGACGTAGTGGCCGCCGGGGAAGGCGGCGCCGTCCAGGCGCTCGCCTCCGCAGAGGATCTCGCCGCCCTCGCGCACGACTTGGCGCACGGCGTCCTCCAGGTCGGCGACCGCCTGGCGGTTCACCACCGGACCCATCAGCGTGGAGGGATCGCGCGGGTCGCCGATGCGCACGTCCCCGTAGGCGGCGACCAGCCGCCGCTCCAACTCCGCACGTATGGACTCGTGCGCGATGATGCGGCGGGTGCTCGTGCAGCGCTGGCCGGCGGTGCCCACGGAGCCGAACAGGATGGCGGGGAGCGCCAAGTCCATGTCGGCGTGCGGGGTGACGACGACGGCGTTGTTGCCGCCCAGCTCGAGGATGGTGCGGCCCAGCCGTCTGCCCACCACTTCGGCCACACGGTAGCCCATCCGGCAACTCCCGGTGGCGGAGACCAGCGGAATGCGCCGGTCGTGCAGGAGCCGGTCGCCCACGGTGGATCCCCGTCCCACCGCGAGCGAGAAGATGGCGGGGTCGTGACCGTTTTCGCGCGCCACCTCGGCCGCGATGCGCGTGCACGCGATCGCCGTGAGCGGGGTCTGACTGGACGGTTTCCAGAGGGTGGCGTCCCCGCAGACCGCGGCGATGGCGGCGTTCCAGCTCCAGACCGCGACCGGGAAGTTGAAGGCCGAGATGACCGCCACCACCCCCAGCGGGTGCCACTGCTCGAACATGCGGTGATCGGGCCGCTCGGAGTTCATGGAGAGCCCGTAGAGCTGGCGCGAGAGGCCGGTCGCGAAGTCGCAGATGTCGATCATCTCCTGCACTTCGCCTTCGCCCTCGGCGAGGATCTTGCCCATCTCTAGCGTCACCAATTCTCCAAGCTCCGACTTGTGCCGACGCAGCCTGTCGCCGATCCGGCGCACGATCTCGCCGCGCTTGGGCGCCGGCACCGTTCGCCACCGGAGGAACGCCTCGTGCGCCCGCTCGACGATGCGATCGTATTCCTCCTCGGTGACTTGGCGCACGGTCGCGATGCGCGAGCCGTCGATGGGGGTGCGGACCTCCAGCTCCGGCCCCGAGCCCAGCCATTCGCCGGCGAATCCGCCCGGATTCGCGTCGTCGAGTCCCAGCGCCGCCAGCAGGCGCGCGCTGCGCGAAGAGGTGGCGACTGCGGGCGCCGGGGTCGTCGTGGTCGAGGGATTCATCTTGGTCGAATCGTCCTTGCGTCGATTTGGTCGTCGGTTTCTCGATCCGGGTCGGGTCCGGCCGCTTTCGATGTCCGGCGCGTCGGTTCCGCGTTCTCGTCTTCTACCGCCCTCGGGCCAGCTCGCGGATTTGGCGCACCGCGGCCTGTACCTTGAGCTGGATGCCCATCCTGCCGTACTCGGCCGAGGCCTTGGTGGGATCGCCGGAAACGCCGCTCCCCTCGTACCCGCCCCCGGGCGCGAGCTCGCCCGGGCGGATGTGCTCGGGCGCGACGTGGAGGAGCTGGGACGTGTCGCTGATGCCGGCGTGTCCGCCGATGGTCGCCGCGTCGTGGCCGTGCTCTTCCATGAGCCAATCGCGGAAGCCGTTGTCGGCGTAGTAGTCGCCCACGAAGTGGACCCGGCCCGCCCTTCCCTCGTCCGCCCATTCCTCGTTCAGCATCTCCGACACCGCGCGCATGCCGTTCTGGTTTCCGCCGCTGTCGCCGATGAAGACGATGTCGGTGAAGCCGTGCACCTCGAGGCTCCGGGCCGCGTACTCGAGCAGCTTCATGAAATGCTCGTTGGGAAGCGTGATCGTTCCCGCGTAGCGCATGTGCCCGGTGGGACCGCCGTCGGATCCGTCGAGGGCGCCTTCGGGAACGTAGGCGACGACCGGCGCCACCAGTGCGTTGCCCAGTTCGCGCGCGATCAGGTCGGACGCGTGGTCGACGATGAACTTGTGTTTGCCGAGCACCATGTGGGGTCCGTTCTGCTCGGTTCCCGCAGTGGGCACGATGACGGTGGTGACGCCCTCGTCGATGGCGGACCGCACCTCGGTCCAAGTGAGCTCGTCGAGAAAGACGGTGTTGGGCCGCTGCGCGGCGGCGGCGTTCGCGGTTAGGAGCAGGGCGAGCGCTGCGGCGACGGACGTTCGAATCACGGGGCCTCCGGGGATGTGCGTGGGCGACGGGGTCGGGGCAGCAGGACGGTGCAGCCCCGCGTCTGCCGCGATTCCAGGGCGCGATGGGCCCGGGCGGCTTCGGACAGGGGGAAGCGTTGGCCGACGGTGAGCCGGATACGGCCCGCCCGAATGTGCTCGAGGAGTTCTCCGGCGGCTTCCTCCAAGTCCGCGCGCCGCTCGATGTACGGCTTGAGCGACGGCCGGGCGACGGTGATCGCCTTCGCGCTCAGGCGCAGCAGGTTCAGAGGAGGCACCGGTCCGGAAGCGTTGCCGAAGGTGATCATCGTGCCGAAGCGGGCCAGGCACTCCATGGACCCGTCGAAGGTGGCTTCGCCCACCCCGTCGAACACCACCGGAACGCCTGCGCCGTCGGTGATTTCGCGCACTCGCCGAACGAAGTCCTCTTCCTTGTAGAAGATGACGTGGTCGCACCCGCGCTCACGCGCGAGACGGCCTTTCACGGCGCTTCCCACGGTTCCGATCACGTTTGCGCCCAACGCTTTGCACCATTGGCACAGGATGGTTCCCACCCCGCCTGCGGCCGCATGGACCAACACGGTTTCGTCGGCGCGCACCCGGTGGGTGCGGCGGCAGAGATACCACGAAGTCATGCCCTTCAGCATGGCCGCGGCGGCGTCCTCGGAGCTCACCTCGGCGGGGACGCGCACCAGCTGGTCGGCGGGGAGCACTCGCCGCTCGGAATAGGCGCCCAACACGCTCCCGTAGGCGATTCGGTCGCCGGGTCGAAGGATCTGTCCGTCCGAGATCGGCGGCCCGACCGCCTCCACCACCCCGGCCGCCTCCATCCCCAGCACGGCCGGCAACGACGGCACCGGGTAGAGCCCGCTGCGGTGGTAGGTGTCGATGAAGTTCAGCCCGACCGCCTCGTGGCGGACGAGCGCCTCGCCCGGCCCGGGTTCGGGCAGGGACACCTGCTCCCAGCGCATCGTTTCCGGGCCTCCGGGCCCGTGGATGCAGATCGCCATGGTCGTGGTCATGCCGGTCTCGTCGAGGGTGAGGGGCGGGGGCGGCGCGCGGGGCTTCGCGGGCGGCGCGGCGCGCGGGCGGCCCGGCGGACGGTTTCGGCTGCGGGAGGCGGGCTCACCGGGCTCGCGCGATGCGCGCCAGCCCGGCTCGCGCCGCGCGGACGATCGCCTTGAGCGTGTCCCGCGGCGCCTCGCCCATCTCGAGCTCCAGCACGCGTTCGTAGAGTTGGGCGGCGAGCTCGGTGTCGCCCCGGTTCTCCGCCAGCCCGGCTTTGCGCAACATCTCCGGCGGCGGATCCTCCGGGCGCTCCGGATCGGTCCCGCGCGTCAAGTTGGTCGCCAGCGGCAGCGAAAGCACGACCAGCCCGACGGCCAAGAGCGCGCGCCCGAGCCCCCGGTTGCGCCGACGAAGTTGCGTGCGGCGTTGCTGCGGAGTCTCGTTCGGCTCTGTGGGCATGGCGACGCGGGCCTCCGAATCCGACGGCTACGGAACCTCGGCGGGACCGAGGTCGATGCGGTTGCGACGAGCGGTGCGCAGAAGGTTGGCGCGTGCCGCCCCGGGGATCAAGGGCGCTGCACCGGCGGCTTGGCCGCCTCACGGCCAAAGGTTTATGGGGGTCAGCGCGATGGGCCGACGAGCCATGCGTTGCATGAAGTTGTAGGTGTAG
Organism: Longimicrobiales bacterium; assembly: GCA_965115885.1. Taxonomy (GTDB): domain Bacteria; phylum Gemmatimonadota; class Gemmatimonadetes; order Longimicrobiales; family Gaopeijiaceae; genus BD2-11. Next base: position 2,634,049 of record OZ220479.1, on the reverse strand, counting down.
GCGCGGATCTCGGCCCCTTGGGAATAGATCTCCAGCGCGTAGATCTGCGCCGTCGGATAGCTCTCGAGCACGTCCAGGCCGCCGAGGATCGGCACCTCGTCGACGTACACTCTCGGGCTGACCGTACGCCCCCGCCGGACGATGCAGTGGCTCGAAGGCGGACCGGGCATCCGCAGGGAGGTCCACCCCAGGCTTCGGACCGAATTCCCGCCTCCGGAGAAATCGGCTCCGGCCGGGCAACGGACCGGGCCGTAGCGGGTTTCGTACAGCAGGAAATCGAGGACGTTCGCCGCAGGACTGCGCAACATCCGCTCCTGGTCGAACGCGCGGGAGTGGTACGGAACCGCCCGCCGCCGCGAGCGCATCCGCCGCTCCATCGTGCCGACGTTGTCGACCACGGCGGTGACGCCGTCCAGCAGGATGGGCCGGGGCGCGAGTTCGATCTCGAGGAAGGCGCCGCCCTCGGGCACGTCGATCGGGGCCGTCGCTTCTTCGTATCCGAACTGGACTGCGGCGACGAGTTCGCTTCCGGGGGCGACGTTCGCGAAGCGGAAGACGCCCGCGGAGTCCGACAGCACCCCGTACCCCTCGCCCTCCAGATACACGGCGGCTCCCGGGACGACGGTTCCCGTGCGGGCGTCGTAGACGATGCCGTGCACCGACACGCGGACGTTTTCGCGGTCCTGCTTCGGCTCCTGCGCCTCTACGTCGGGAACGAGGCCGAACCGGAACGCGACCAGGAGGCTGGCGACGAGGACGGCCGCGCCGTCCCCCCTCCGTCGCCGCCGCCCCGTCCGGACGCGTCCGTGCCTCATCTTCGTCGCTCCCTCCATGGGTCGGGCGCACGCCTCCCGCGCCGTCTCGAAATTGAACCCCTGGCGGTCCACGCCGGTTCCCGCGAGTCCGGTCTGCCTCGAGAGTCCGAAAAATGGGGGACGGCGTGCCGGAGCGCACGTCGTCGCGCCGACGGGTCCGGATGCGGTTCGCCGCGTCTTCTACACTTCCTCCAGCGCCTCCGCCCGCACCCAGCCCACCTTGCCGTCTTCCAGCACCACCTCCAGCCACTCCGCGGAACGCCGGTCCACGCGCACCCGCGTACCCTCGTGGATGACGAAGAGCTGGAGCGCGGGGTCGTCGGAAGGGGCGCTCTGGACGCCCACCTCGGCGACGAGCACGACTGCCTGGGCGGTCTGTCCCAGCCCGGTTTCGCGCACGGTCAGAGTGGTGCCCGCAAGCAACGCCAGCACCCCGCCCGCCACGACGACGCGGCGGGCCCACGCCGCCGCGCCCAGCCCGAGCACCAGCGTCGCCGCCGCCCCGATCGCGACCAGGTAGCCCGCGGCCGCGATTCCGACGAGGAGCGAGCGCGGGAGGAGGTTCGTCCACCACGACCCGACCCGGAAGAGCCAGAAGCGCGGCAGCGGGACGATCTCGTCGGTTCCCAACGAGCGGGCCAGCTCCAGGTTGGCGAGAATGTCGGCGTCGTTGGGGGCCAAGCGCCGGGCCCGTTCGTAGAAGAGGACGGCGCGGCCCAATTCGTCGGTCTTGAAGTACGCGTTGCCGATGTTGTAGTAGAGGGCCGGGCTCTCGAAGCCGGCGTCGCGAATGCGCAGATAGTTGTCGAGCGCGCCCCGGTAGTCCTCCTGCCGGTAGAGTCGGTTGCCTTCCGCGAAGAGTTCGTCCTGGGCATGGAGCGGGACGGGCGCGAGCGGGCGCTCGGGCTCCCGTGGGACCGGGAAGTACCCCATCCGCATTGCCTCACGTGCGGTGGTGGCTCGGATGCTGTCTCGGGGCGTGCCCCTAAAAACCACATCCCTTACCCCAAAGGGGTCTTGTTCCGGCGGGCTGCTCGGGTCCCATTCCTGGGTAGGCCCCAGCCTGCGATAGCCTTGGGGCGGCTCGAGCGTCGTCGGGATCGTAGGGACCGGAAAATACCCCATCCGGATCGCCTCGCGTGCGGTGGTGGCCCTGATTCTGTCTCGGGGAGCGTCCCTGAACATGGCCTCCCTCGTCCACGGGGGGTCGTTCTCCTGCGGAAGGCTCGGATTCCATTGCCGAGGAGGCTCGGCCGCCCCCGCGGCCGCCAGCGCGAGGAGGCCCGCGGTCGCCGTCGCCGCTCGAATCATCGTGCGAGGTGCTCCACCATGGCCGCCATCGCGGACTCCACCCGCTCCAGGAAGCGCGCGCGTCGCTCGGGCGATTCTGTCGGGGGGGCGAAGCGCTGCCGGTCGCATTCCTCCAGGCACTCCAGATAAGGCTCGGCCGCTTCGGCGGCGACGCCCCTGGCGCGCAGCCGGTCGCGCACCTCGTCCCGGATCATGCCGGCGGCGGCGATGTTGAGCTTGTCGGCCAGGAAGCCCTCCAGCGCGTGTCCGGCTTCCGCGTAGAAGACGCGCACGTTCTCGCCGTCCGCCAGACCGCGGGCCTTCGTCAAGCGCTTGCCGGCCACCTTCGCCGCCCGCCGCGAGCGGGCGTAGGCGACGTCGCCCCGGAGACGGTCGCGGTGGCGGCGCACCCCCGCCGCTCCTCCGAGCGCCGCCAGCGGCAGCAGCAGGACGGTCCAGAAGAGCGGGTGCGCGAACAACGTCCGGTTCGCGGGCGCCAACGCCGGACTGCCCAGCTGGATGAACCGGATGTCGGTGCGCAGTTCCTCCACTCCCGCACGCACCCGGCTCGTCCCCAACGGCCCGTCCGTGGCCGCGCCGCCGACCTCGACCGCGAGCGCCTCGCTGGCCGCGACCTCGTACCTTTTCCGCTCCGGGTCGAAGTAGGGCAGCTCGACGGGCGGGATGGTCCCCGTCCCCGGCGCCCGCGGCACCAGCACGTACTCGAAGGTGCGCGTCCCGCTCACCCCCGCGTCGGTGCGGTCGATGCGCTCGCTCGACTCGGGCGGGAACGTCTCGAAGCCGGGCGGGGCCCCCACCTCCGGTTCGGCCAGCATGCGCAGGTTGCCGCTCCCCGAGACCGCCACCGCTAGGGTGACCGCATCGCCGACCTGCACGCTGTCGCGGTCGAGGTTGGCGCGAACCTCCAGTTCGCCCACGAATCCGGTGAAGTTGTCCGGACGCCCCTCGGGCAGCGGCAGCACTTCGATCTCCACCGGCCGCGAGGCCGCCGCCGTCGGGATGTTCGAGTTCAGCAACGATCCGCGCCCGAAGAAGCCCTCGAACGGGTCGAAGGCCGTGCGCCGTGCCCGCACTTGAGCCTCGATGCCGAGCGGCTCGAGGGTGCGCGTGCCCGAACCGGTCGGGAAGAGCGCCGCCTTGCGGACGGTCGCGGTGGCGTACTGCACCCCGTCGCGCACCGTCTGGCCGACCTCCGGGTTGTCGACCGACGGATACTCCTCCACCCAGAAGCCCGTGGTCGAAGGGAGCCGGGTGACGCTGTACGAACTCACGTCCACGCGCGTGAAGATTCGGTAGTCGACCACCACCGGCTGGTTCTCGTAGACCCGCAACCGACTCGGAAGAGCCTCCACGAAAAGGTCTTCGGGCGCGATGCCGCGGTCGTGCGCGTCCGGCCCGTCGGAGGGGGTCGAGGGAGTCGGCGCGTCGGAGACGGTCAGCGCGAGCGGCTCGGTGGCGAAGGTGTCGCCTCCCGCCCGAACTTGGATCGGATCGATGGCGAAGGTGCCGGTCCGGGTCGCTTGGAACCGGTACTGGAAGGTCAGGCTGACGCTGGTGCGGCCGCCGGACATCCGCACCGAGCTGGAGGACCCGCTTCCGAGATACACGGAAAAAGCGGTCAGATCCGGGATTTCGGGATCCCGGTCCAGCCTCTGCGCCCCGGAGATCTCCACGTTGAGCACGAATTGCTGTCCCACGCCCACCGGATCGCCGCTCAGGTAGGCGCGCGCGGAGACCGCTTGGGCGGCGGCGTGCGCCGGGCCCGCGACCAGCCCCAGAGCGAGCAGCGTCCGAGCGAACGACTTCCTCGCGGCCGTACGCTCGGAAACCCTCGCCGCGACGCTCCGAAGGCCCCGCGTCTCGCTCATCGCCAGTTCTTGCGCGGTCTCCGCCCCAGCGAGTCCGCCCGCGGCGGGCGATCGACCTGGTCGGGATCTTCCTGGACGGCCCGGAGCAGGCGCTCGGCTTCCTCGGGAGTCATCTGCCCCGGAAGCGACCCAGCTGGCCGCTCCTGCTCCTGCTCGTCGCTCGGAGGCTGGTCCCGTCGCTCGTCGTCGTTCCGCTCCGGGTTCGCGGGCGGGGGCTCCCGGTCCTGATTTTCCTGATCCTGGTCGTCTTGGCCCTGGTCGTCTTGATCCTGGTCGTCCTGATTCGGTTGCTCTTGTCGCTGGTCTTCCTGCTCCTCCATCTGCTCGAGCACGCGCTCGAGATTGTGTTTGGCGTCGATGTCTCCGGGATCGATGCGGAGCGCCTGCTTGTACGCCTCCAGGCTCGCGTCGAGCTGCTGCCGACGGAAGAGAGCGTTGCCCAGGTTGTACCAGGCGCCTTGGGCCAGCGCCGTGTCCCCGGTCTCGAGAGCGTCCCGGTACGCCTCGAAGGCGCGCTCGAATTCCCGATTCCGGTAGAGGGCGTTCCCCTCGTTGAAGCGGATCAGCGGAGAGCCGGGATTCTCGCGAAGCGCCTCCAGGTACATCTCGTGCGCCTCGGCGTAGCGGCCCTCGGCGTAGAGCCGGTTGGCCTCCTCCACCAGAGAATGCTGGGCGCTCGCCGCACCGGGCACGAGCAACGCACCCGCCGTCATCCACAGCGAAGCCGCGCGTTTGTTCACTCTGCGCCTCCTCCCGCAGTCGTACGCCGCCGCCGCCGTGCCGGAAGCAGCGGTTCGATCAGCAACAGCACGATGGCGGCGCCCAGGAAAAGCTGGAACTGCTCCTCGAACTGCGCGATTTCGCGGGCGTCGATCTCGCGCGTGCCCACCGCGCTCATCTCCTCGAGGAGGGCATCCAGTTCGACGCCCTGCGGGGTGCCGAAGTACGCACCTCCTCCGGTGGCGTCGGCGATGCGCCGCAGGACGGTCTCGTCCAAGCGCGTGGTCACGACGTTGCCGTCGGCGTCCCTCTGGAAGCCCTGCCGGTTGCCGTCGGCGTCGAATTCGGGGATCGGAACCCCGTCGGGGGATCCGATGCCCACCGTGAAGACGCGCACGTCGGCGGCGTTGGCGCGGCGGACGGCTTCGCCGATCCCGCCCTCGTGGTCCTCTCCGTCGGTGACGACGAGGAGGACCCGGAACTCGCGCACCTCCTCGTCGAAGAGGTCGAGGGCGACGTCCATCGCCTCCCCTAGATTCGTCCCTTGGACCGGCACCAGATCCACGTCCATGGCGTTCAGGAAGAGCTGGGTAGCGGCGTAGTCGGCGGTCAGCGGGCTCTGCACGAAGGCTTGGCCGGCGAAGGCCACCAGCCCGACGCGGTCGCCCTCGAGCCGATCCAGCAGGCGCAGGATCTCCAGCTTGGCGCGCTGCAACCGGTTGGGCGCGACGTCCTCGGCCAGCATGGAACGGGACAGATCGAGCGCCACCACCACGTCCTTGCCCTCGCGGCGCACGGTCTCCACTCGGGTGCCGAACTGGGGCCGGGCCAGCGCGATCAGCAGGAACGCCACGCTCCCGAGAAGGAGCAGGGCGCGGAGCGTTCGGTTGCGCCGGTGCACCGAGGCCGCCAGTCGGCGCACCAGATCGCCGTCGCCGAAGCGGTCGAGCGCACGCCGCCGCGCGCGCGCGGAATACCCGAGCAGCACCGCCAAAAGGGGCACCGCCAACAGCCCGAAGAGCAGTTCCGCGGATCCGAATCTGAACATTGCCGCACGCTAACTCCGGCTCGAACCCCAAACCCAATTCCAGTTTCTAGCTCGAGGCGCCGGCCCCTGTCCCGAGCGCGTCGGAGACCAAGTCCCGGACGACTTCCGGTTCGAAACCGAGACTGCGTCCGACCTCTTCGCCGTCCCTGAACAGGAGAACCGTCGGGACGCTGCGGACGGCGTAGCGCTGGCACTGCTCCACGGAGCGGTCGCTGTCGATCTTCACGACCAGAAGTCTGCCCCGCTCCGCCGCCGCGATCTCGTCGAGCAGGGGGACGACCAGCTTGCAGGGACCGCACCAGTCCGCGTAGAAATCCGCGAGCACCGGCACGCCGGCCTCGAGCACGGTGGCCTCGAAGTCCTTCGCTTCGACCTTGACGGGTCGGTCCACGAGCATCGGCCGCACGCAATTCCCGCACTTCGGTCCCGTGCGCACCTCCTCCATGCCGATCCGGTTCAGGGCGCGGCAGAACGCGCATCTCAACGTGGCGAAATCGCTCAAGGCGAGACCTCCGCAGAGTGTGGCTAGCGGCGGGGCCGGTCCCCCGCTCGCGCCTGCGGCGAACGTTATCACGCGCGCGCGCTCAACGGAAGGTGCGGGGATGCGTCCCCGACCCGCCGGCCGGATCCGGATCAGGGATCTCCGGGCCTCCGCTTCCCGTCGCTTCGAAACCCCTGCGGACGTCGGTTGTGCCGCTACGAATCGTCCGGTATATCTTGCCCGGCATATCTTCTGCCCGGCGTTCCTCGCTCGCAGACCCGTCCCCTCTTCCTGGAAAGCGGAGCATCGAACCGCTCGTGACACTGGAGGGCGTCGAGGAGGCTCGGCGCCGCATCGGAGCGCGGTTGCACCGTACGCCGGTCGTCGCGTCGCGTCGGCTGAGCCGACGGGCGGGCGTTCCCCTGCGGCTGAAGATGGAGAACCTGCAGAAGACCGGGTCGTTCAAGGTGCGCGGGGCGCTCAACAAGGTGCTGGTCGCCGGGGAGGCGGCGAGGTTCGGGGTGGTCACGGTGTCGGCCGGAAACCACGCGCAGGCGCTCGCCTGGGCGGCGGGACGCGTCGACGTGCCGTGCGTGGTGGTCATGCCCGCGGGCGCCTCCGAGATCAAGGCGCGGGCGAGCGCCGGATACGGCGCGGAGGTGGTGGTCGCCGACGACGTGCACCACGCCTTCTCGCTGGCCGAATCTCTGGCCCGCGAGCGGGGGATGCTCTTCGCGCACCCGTTCGACGACCCCGCCGTGATCGCCGGGCACGGCACCGCGGGGCTCGAGCTGGTCGAACAGGCGGAGGTGGAGATCGTGGTGGTGCCGGTGGGCGGAGGTGGGCTGATCGCGGGGGTGGCGGCGGCGGCGAAGCGCCTGCGGCCGGGGCTGCGCGTCTTCGGCGTGGAGCCGGAGGGCGCTGCGGCCATGTCCGAGAGCCTGCGCATCGGGCGGCCCGCCCGGCTGGAGCGCGTCGACTCCGTCGCGGACGGCCTCGCCCCGCCCATGGCGGGCAAGACGACGTACGGCCATGTGCGCGCGTTGGTCGACGACGTCGTGCGGGTGAGCGACGAGGAGATCCTCGGCGCCGTGCGCGCGCTGGCCGAGACCGTCAAGACGGTCGTGGAGCCCGCCGGGGCGGCCGGGGTGGCCGCGCTCCTGTGCGGACGCGTTCCCGATGCGGCCGGCCCCGCCGGGGTGATCGTCTCGGGCGGAAACGTGGACGCGCGCCTGCTGGCGGAGATTCTCGACCCCGGGCGCGCGCGGGACGCCTCGGGGCCTTCCGTGCGGTCGTCTTGCGCGAGCCCCCCGCGAAACGCTTGATTCTCCGAACCCCGAATCCGTCGTCCCCCGGAAAGAGAGGGAAGAGCCTTGTGCCGATTCGTTTGCTACTCGGGCGGCGAGATGTCCGTCCGCCCCGTCGTGTTGGGAGGAAGCCACACGCTCGTACGGCAGAGCTACGATTCGGAGGAGATGGGCCACGGGGTCCACAACGCCGACGGATACGGCGTGGCTTGGTACCACGAAGGGCGTCCGGTGCGGATCAGGGAAGCGCGTCCCATCTGGCACGATCCGGAGCTGGAGGATGTGCTCGGTTGCGTGCGCTCGACCTGCTCGCTGGCGTTGGTCAGGAGCGCGAGTCCGGGCATCCCCATGGACCGGGGGGAGGTCGCTCCGCTCACGTTCGAGCGCTGGGCCTTCGCCCTCAACGGGTACGTGCGCAATTTCCACAGCCATGCGATGCGGGAGTTGCGTTCGACGCTTCCCGACGATCTCTACGCGCAGATTCGAGGCACTTCGGACACCGAAACTCTTTTTCTGCTGGCGATCGCGGAAGTGCTTGAAGGAGCGTCGCTCGCGACGGCGCTGGCCCGGGTCGGAGCGCGCGCGTGTTCGCTCGGGCCCAAGAGCAAGCTCAACATGATTCTGACCGACGGAGAGAGCTTGGCCGTGAGTCGCACCTCGAACGTCGACGAAACCAACTCGCTCTACGTCGCCCATCGGGGATCGCTGGCGCCCGAGGGCACGTTGATCGCCTCGGAGCGGCTCTACGAGAGCGCCCACTGGCGGCCGGTGCCGCCCCACTCGGTGGTGGAGGTGTCGGGTGCGCACGCGCCGCTGATCGAGGAGATCCGCGTGCGGTTGGGGAAGCCGGCGTTGCATGCGGTCGCCGGGGCGTAGCTCCGTCTTCCGGAACTTCCCGCGGGGCGCTTCGCGCTCGAGCGCCGGCGCTCTCCCTCGCCCGCGTCGGGCGCCTCGTCCGTCGTCGGCCCTCGCCCCCCGACCCCGCTACCGCGACAGCCAGTAGCTGATCTTGGCCATGAAGACGTTGTCCGGCGCGACGCCGAAGAGATCGCGGAAATCGGAGCCGAAGTCGAACTGTCCCGTGTCCGCCGAGTGGTTGCGGCCCTGGGACCAGGCCAAATAGAACACGGACCCGGGCGAGTACTCCCACCTGAGGACCGCGTTGGACCGGAACTGCTTGAAGTTGAAGTCCGGGTTGTCGAAGGAGGCCGGGCTCCCTCCCAGCTCGGCGTGGTGGCGGGTGCCCTCGGTGCGCACCTCCACGGCTTCGAAGCGGTCGGCGTAGCGAACCGCGCGCGGGTCGGCCACGCGCTTGAACTCGCGGTAGCGGCCGGATCCGACGAAGGGTTGCGCGTACACCTGCAGCGAGAGGTTGGGCGTGAAGGCGTAGTCCATGCGGGCGGTCAGCCCCAGGGTGGTCTGCTCGATGCGCGCGAACAGGTAGTGGTCCGCGCCGTTGTCGATGCGCCGGACCCACTGACGGTCGTCGACGTTGCGGCGGAACGAGGCGCCCAGGTTGATCGTGGTCCTTCCGGAAGGCCGCAGACCGATCGTCGGCGAGACGCCGACGGACCACGAATCGCTTTCGGGCCGGACGTTGCCCCAGGAGTTGACGCCGAACCGGACCGGCTTGCGGGCGTCGCCGCCGAATCCCGCCCAGAAGTTGGTCTGGGCCTCGCTCCGCAGGAGCGGGCCGCCCCGCAACAGGCCGTCGGACCAGGATCCCAGCTCGTGGTTCACGCCTCCGTAGCCGTACCAGAAGTTCCGGAGCTGGAAGTTGAGGTTGACGTTGCCTCCGGTTCCGGCCCGGTCCCGGTCGTAGTTCCAGACGTTCCAAGCGTTGAGATTGACGAACCAGTTGCGGAAGGGGCCCTGGGGCGCGGAGTTGTGGTACCCGCCCCAGATCCAGTGCACGAGATAGTCCGCGTCGCGCTGGTAGCCCAGATCGTTGACCTCGAATCCGGGCGTGCGGGTCTGGACCCCGGTGCCGACCCGCCACGGGCTTCCCGCGAACTTCATGACTCCCAAGTTGGCCGCGCTGCCGACGAGGCTGGTTCGCTCCTCGTCGTAGCTCACGTGACCCGCGTCGGGGCGCTGGTAGTATCGGGCGGGCGAGCGTTGCGTCCGCGCGATGGCGGTTTCGGAGCCTTGCACGTACGAGCCCAGGAAGTAGCCTTCCAGTTGCCAGGCGTCGCCTCCGAAGCGGTGCCTGAAGTCCACGCCCCCGGTGTAGGCCGACGACCTGATTTCCAGCTCTTCGGCCACCTCGGCGTCGCGGCGGAGCGCGGTTCCGATGAAGCCCAGCGTCGAGCGGCCTTCCCCGAAATCCTTCTGCAGCCGCAGGACCCCTTGGTTGGAGAAGGGTTCGACCGGTTTCCGGAACGGAGCGCCCTCGCCCGGAGCGACGTCGGCGCGCTCCTCGGAGGTCACCGCGTGCAACGCTCCGATCGACCATCCGCCCGCAGTCTTCCCGGACAGCTTCCAAGCGCCCAGGATCGTGGTCTGATCGTCCGCGTCGGCGTATCCGCCCTGCGAATCCACCTCGCCCTGGGGCGCGCGCCCGATTCTGCGCGAGTAGAACAGCGATTCGTTGCCGTTGTCTCCGTCCCCCAGCGCGATGCCGAAGTCGAAGATGCCCGCGCCCTCGACGAAGAACGGCCGCCGCTCGGGAAGGAAGGTTTCGAAGGCGGTCAGGTTCACTTGGGCGGGGTCCGCTTCGACCTGCCCGAAGTCCGGGTTGAGGGTCACGTCCAGGGTGATGTCGGAGGTCACCCCGTACTTGACGTCGGCGCCCATCGATCCCAGGACGTCGTTCGGTCGGTGGAAGGGATCGGCTTCGTCCCCGGGCGCACGCTGCAGACGGGCCAGCGAGTAGGGCATGATCTCCAGCCGCCGCGGCGGGTCGAGGTCGTTCAGCCCGCTCAGCTCCCCGAAGCGCGACACGATGCCGCCGTCCGCGCGGGTCGTGGGCGCCCACGCAGAGAGCTCTTCCCTCCGCGCGATGAGCCGCAGGAAGTTGATGCCCCAGGTCTGTTCCGCGCGGTTCCGGAAGCGCAGCTGGGAGTAGGGGATGCGGAACTCGGCGCTCCACCCGCCTTCGTCGCGTCGGGTCGCGACGTCCCAGACCGCGTCCCATCCCGAGTCCTCGTCGGTGTCGTCGAAGCGGTAGATGTCCTGTTTCACGCCGACCGGGTTGACCGCGAACTGGAAGGCCGTGCGCCGGTCGAAGTAGGAGTCGATGACCACGCCCAGCAGATCCGAATACGACTGCTGGTCGCGCCGCGTCATCTGACCGGCGATCTCGTCCGGATTCGTATCGTGGGCCCGCATGAACACGAAGAGCGCGGTGGCGCCGTAGAGGATGCGGGCCTCGGTGCGCTGGCTCGCGGATTGTCCCTCGTCGGGCTCGAACTGCGTGAAGCGGGTGGCCACGGCGGCCGTTCCCCAAGCGGTCTCCTCCATGACGCCGTCGACGGAGATGTCCGCGTCGGCGACGCGCGTCGCCGGGAGGACCAACGCGTCGTTGCCGTCGCTGCAGCACCCGGGCACGACCAGCGCGCCGCCCGCGGACGTCCCGGACTCGTCTTCCTGAGCCCGTGCCTCCGCATTCAGCCCCGCCAACGCGAGCGCCAAACCGAGTCCGAACCCCAAGCGCCTTCTTCTCCCCGTGCTCCCGTCCACCCCCCGTCCCCGCGTCCTGCCCCGACTCGGCTCGCTCATCGCCCCTCCCTCCCTCTCGTCGTCGTTCGATCCGTACGAACCCGCATCCCCGTCTCGATCCTCGGGCTTCCCGACGCGTGCCGCCCGGCGCGCGTGCGTCCGGTCGGGTTCCGCGAAATGGGGAATCGCCCTCGCGAGTGCCGGCTCCCCTCGTACGGAGCTCGGCGCGGATCGGTTTCGGGGAAAGCGCAGGGAAGGGCGCCGCATCGCCCGCGGCCACGAAAAGCCCTCGAGGGACGCGGGGGTCCCGTGCCCGCCGCCCGAAGGGCGTCTATGTTGGAGGGCGGGCGCGGATCGGTTTTTCGAGACAAGGGGAGACGATCGTGGAAAGAACGGGATTGGAACGTTCGGGATGGCTCGGCGGCCCGCGGGGGCCCGCGACGGTCCTCCTGCTCGCGGTCGCCTCGAACGGAATTTCGAGCCATGCTCTCGCGCAGGCGCCCGCTGCACCCGCGCCCGGCCAGCAGGTGGCGCTGGTGACCGGATCGACGTCGGGGCTGGGCAGGGAACTGGCGTTCCGGCTCGGAGCCCGGGGGCATCACGTGATCGTGCACGGCCGCAACGAGGAGCGGGGCGCGGAGGTGGCGGACGCCATCAACGCCGGCGGGGCGGGCAGCGCTCGCTTCTATCGCGCCGACCTAGCCGCGCTCGCGGATGTGCGGCGGTTCGCGGAGACGTTGCTCGCCGACTACGGCCGTCTCGATCTCCTCGTCAACAACGCCGGGTTCGGGTCGGCGCCCGACGAGCGGCTGCTGACCGAGGACGGACACGAATACCGCTTTCAGGTCAACTACCTTTCCACCTTCCTGCTCACCCACATGCTGATGCCGCGGCTGCTGGACAGCGCGCCGGCGCGCATCGTGAACGTCTCCTCGGGGGCGCAGACGCCCATCGATTTCGACGACGTCATGTTGGAGGAGGGGTTCAGCGGACGGCGCGCCTACGCCCAGAGCAAGCTCGCGCAGGTGATGTTCACCCTCGACCTGGCCGAAGAGCTGGAGGGGACCGGCGTCGTGGTCGGCTCGCTGCATCCCGCGACCTACATGCCCACCGGAATGGTGCGGCGGGCGGGCGTGGAACCGCGCTCGACCGTCGACGAAGGTGCGGACGCCGTGATGCAGCTGGTGGAATCGGACGACTACGACAGCGGCCAGTATTTCAACGGGCTCGTCCCCGCCAGGGCCAACGGCCAAGCCTACGACCCCGAGGCGCGCGCTCGGCTCAGGCAGCTGAGCCGGGAGCTGACCGGGATTCGTTGCAGCGAGGGCCGTTGCCGCTGGGTCGGGAACGTCGGGGAGTCGGCGAACCCCGGCATCCGAATCTGAATCTAGAGCAACGAGTCCAAGTAGAGGGAGATCCAGAACTCGCGCGCGGGCCCGTTCAGCCCGTAGGAGACGTCGGTGCGCAGGAGGCCGTCGAGCAGGCTTGCGCCGACCCCGACGCCGAAGAGAAGACCGTCGTGTTCGCGCGCCGGCGTTCGGATGTCCGGATCCTGGGCTTCGCGGACGCGACTTCCGAGACGGCTGGCCCAGCCGGCGTCGGTGAAGACGCTCAGGGTGCCGACGTCGTAGGTGCGGGCGACCTCCACCCGGCCCCGCCCGAACGCCGGTCCTTGGACCGCCGACGGCGAATGGCCGCGCAGTGATCGGGTGCCGCCCAGAAACCAAGCCCGCTGGGCGGGGGCCTCGCCGAAGGTGGTGCCGCCGGCCAGCTCGAGGCCGAGCCGCCACCTCCGGGGGGACAGCGGCGCGGCCACCCGAACGACGGCGCTGGTCCGGCCGTAGTGGGCGGTCCCGTCCCCGGATCCGGACCGGCGCCGAGCGACTTGCCCGTACAGCTCGACCCCGACTTGGACGAGATGGGGGTCGCTGCCCCACCATGGCGCCAGTCGAACCTCGGTTCCCAACTCGTCGACCGCATCGGCGGCCACGTTGGGACGGAAGTCCCAGCCGTCGTCGAGCATGTGGAAGAAGGCGAAGCCCGCCCGGGTCCGCACCGCGTCCTGGCGTTCCGCGTAGGCTCGGACCTCGAACCGCTGGCGCGCGGCGGCGGGCGGGAGCCAGACGAGGTCAGCGCCAGCTGCTCGGAAGTACTCCCCCTCGTCGCGTCCCAGAAAAGCTGCGCCGAGCGAATTGCCGGGCCCCAAATGTCCGGCGCGCGGACTGGTGGAGACGAGCTCGCTGTAGACCCCGAGCTTCAACCGCCGACGCAGCGTCGCCCGTTCGATCTCGACGCGCGCCTTGGGTTCGAGGTCCGAGACGCCTAGGAACGCGTTCGCGTTCAGCGCGTAGGTTCCGGCGAGATCGGTCCCGAAGTTCAGGCCGGCGGCGAGCCCTTCGACCCGGTTGTATCGGATCAACCCGGGCCGATCCCAGCCCCAGTCGAGCGACCAGGGGATGCCGGGCGCATCGGGCGCGGGCAGGTCGGCGAGGGTGGCGACGTACTCGTCGATCTGTTCGTTCGGCGGAAAGCCCGCCCCCTCGTCCCAGACGGGAGGCGGAAGCTCCGGGCTGGTCAACACTCGGGCCCGTTCCCGAGGCGCGATGAAGAACGCGTCCCGCTCCCGGGCGAAGTCGCTCTCCTCCGCGCTCTCGTACTCGATCCCGTCCTCTTCCGACAACAGACGCGCCACGAAGTCCATCGCTTCCTCGCGCGTCTCGAACGCGACGTGCGAGGAGTCGCGGGGCGGGTCCGGTCCGATCCGTTCGGCCGCCTCCCGCTCCACGTCGGCGCGCGTCGTCACCGATTCCATCCGGTACGAGACGTCCATCTCGATCGGAAATTCGACGATGCCGGCGCTGACCCGACCTTCGAAGCGCATGTAGTGCGGGAGCCAGACCTCGAAGTTCCAGAGGCTGTAGTCGACCGCGATCATGGAAAGATCGAAGGTCCAGGGCTTGAAGACGCCGGGAACGAACCTGAACGCGCCGGCCTCCTCCTCTTCCTGCAGTTCCTGCAGGTCGCGCAGGAAGTCGAACCGGCGGCTCAGCCGGTAGACGGCGCGCACCAGCGCGCCGGACTCGGGTTCGATCCAAAGGGTGCCCACGATGAGACGGACGTCCGCTTCGCGCGGAACCACGTCCAGTTGCACGGCGTGCAGGCGGCGTCCGTCGGGGAAGGAGAGAGTCAGCGTGTCGCCGCTCGCGTACCGGTAGCGCCGGTCTGCGCCGGTGGCCAGGGGATGCTCGACGGCGACGTCGGGTTCCTCCGAAGCCGTGGCCCCGAAGAACAGGCGGTCTCCGCCGGGGTCGAAGGGCTCGTCGAAGGCCAGGTCGTCGAGCCAGTCCATGTCCCCTTCGCTTCGAGCCGTCGACCATCCGGGGTACTGGGACTTCGCGCCCAGCACCTGCACCACCGCGTCGTGCTCGTGATCCCAGAACGCGCGCACCGCGGTTTCGTCGCGGTAGAGGACCCGGTCCTTGAGCGGTGCGCGGATGGCGGCCGCGATCCGTTGCCGGATCACCGCCCGGTAGCGCAGGACCGACTGCTCTATGGATTTCCAATTCGTCTGCGCGGCTTGGAAGAGGATGCGCGCGTCCGGGTCGACGAAGGCGTCCTCCGCGAGCGTCCGCGCGTCGTCCGGCGCGTTCTGTGCTCGAATCGGGCGCGGAGCCGCGGAGAGGAGGCACAGGAAAACGATCCCGGGGGCGAGGCGCGCGCGCCGAGCGGCGTTTCGCCTGCGCGTCGCCCCCCGCCCGGCGCCGGTCACGGACGCTCCCGTCCGCCCGGCGTCGCCGGGTCGGGGTCGAAGCGCACCTCGCGGACGTCGGCCCACGGGATCAGGCGCCATTCCGAGCCGCCGTTCCGCGTCCCGGAGCGATCCTCGGACGCGACCATCACGCCCTTGCCGTCCGATGTCGCGTCCCGGATTCCTTCGATCACGCGTCCGTCGGCGAGGACCGCCGCGGTCCCGTCCTCCGCGCCGAGCTCGATTCGCCGGACGAACCGGAATTCGATCTCGTACTCCACCCCCTCCGCCTCCCCGCTCAGGAACTCCCAGTCGCCCGCTTCCTCGGCGTCCCAGCGCAGTTCGCCCCGGATTTCCTCCCCCCCGCGGGCGACCACCGTGCCGACCAGCGCGCGTCCGCCGTCGAACCCGCCGCGTTCGCGCGGGCGCCCGCCGGTCTCCGCGGCTTCTTCGCCGGGCCGATGGAAGCGCACCGCGCGAAGACGTTCCCACGGCACCACGACCACGCCGAGGCTCGGGTCGGCGACGCGCACGCCGCGATTCCCCCGACCGACGTCGTTGGTGCCCTCGAGTTCCAGCGTGCCGCCGTCGCTCAGCTCCACTCGTACGCCTCGGCGGACGCGCGTGAGCGAGCGGATGCGCGCGAAGGCGATCCGCCGGTCGGTCGGCCGACGCGTCAGTCGACCGTCGAGCACGTCGGATTCGAGAATCTCGTCCCGGTCCCACGCGAGGTGGCCGGTGAAGCGGTTGCCGCTGCGGTCCTCGGCGGTCCCGAACAGTCGGCGCGCCTCGGGGAAAGCGGCGGGCGGAGGCGCGGAGAAGACCACGCGCTCGAGTTCGTCCCAATCCACTCCGATCTCCTCTTGGCCCGGCGCCTCCACATGCAACTTCGGCGCCGAGCCGCCCCGGTCCCGTCCGCGAGGCTCGAGCTCGAGGCGCGCCCCGGAGCGGAGCGTCAGGCGCGCGCGCGCGCCGTCGAGCGCGACCAGCGAGTCCAGATGGCCGAAGCGCACCCCGGTGCGCACTTCCATGGGAAATTCGGGATCCACCTCCTTCCATGTGATGCGGTAGCCGCGGAAGTCGAGAGTCCGCGTCGCGGGCTCTCGGTCGTAGGCCTCCAGCCAGGCGAAGTAGTTTTCCTCGGGCAGTTCCTTGAGGCCTCTCAGGACGTCGGCCCAGTTGGCCCCGGTGCGGTTCCAGCGGAGGAAGCCGGCGAGGACGCGGCCTTCGGTCGTGTGGACCCGGCCCCAGATGCGTTCGGCGTTTTGGGCCGAAGCCGGAATCGCCAGGAGCGTGGACAGGGAAAGGGCCCAGCGGAGGAGGGGCCCGCCGTTCGCTTGCGGAGGCATCGCCGACCTGGGATGGGGAGCGGATAGCGTGATCGCCCTGTCCGGTACGATCCCGCGGGGAGGATGGTTCCCGTTTCCGGCGCGATCGTCGTCGGCCGCGTACATTGCGCCGGAAGCCTGCGGCCCGAAGCGCGCCGCGGTCCACGCGGCAACCGAGGAACTTCTGCCATGGGCGACGCATTTCGAAGGTGTCGGCTCGTTTCCGTCGTTCTGGCCGCGTCCGCGGGTGGGATCGGCGGATCGCTCGGTGCCCAGACGAGCGCCCCGAACCCGTATCGGGCCGAGGTGGGCTGGGAACGGCTTCCCGAGGGACGGACGCTCGGCATCGTGAGCGGCGTCGTCCCCGATCCGGATGGCGAACACCTGTGGATTCTCGACCGGTGCGGCGCCAACCAGTGCGCCGGCACCGACATCGACCCGATTCTGAAGTTCGACTTGGAGGGGAATCTGGTCGACAGCTTCGGAGCGGGGCTGTTCGCTTTCCCGCACGGCTTCGCGCTGGATCGCGAGGGATATCTGTGGGTGACGGAGGGCGGGGCCCACGGGGACGCGCGCGCCGCGCTCGGCGAGCGCATGGGCATGGGGCATCAGGTCCTTAAGCTGACCCGCCGGGGCGAAGTGGTGCTGCGCATCGGGGAAGCGGGGGTGCACGGGGACAGCGAGACGCGCTTCAACGGGCCGTCGGGGGTCGCGGTCTCCCCGCGGGGCGACGTCTGGGTGTCCGACGGGCACCGGGGCGGCAACAATCGGATCGTGAAGTTGGCCAGCGACGGGAGCTTTCTGCTCGCCGTGGGGGGCGGCGTCGGATCCGAGAGCCGCGAGCCCGGCCGCTTCAGCGACCCCCACGACGTCAAGATCGACTCCCGGGGTCGCGTCTACGTCGCCGACCGCGGCAACAGTCGCATTCAGGTTTTCGACGACGACGGCACCCTGCGCTACGTCTGGACCCACTACGGCAAGCCGAGCGGCCTCTTCATCGACCGCAACGACGTCCTGTACGCCGGCGACGGCCTGTCGGGAGATCTGCGCACCGGCCCGCCCGACCCCTGGCGCAGCAACTTCGGTTGGGAAAAGGGCATCCGCATCGGCGACCTGGGGACCGAGCAGGCTTGGGTGACCTGCTTCGTCCCCCAGCACGACGCGAACGTGGGGCCGGGGATCGAGTTTCTCGGAGTCGACTTCGACGGCAACATCTACGCGGGGGAGGTCGAGCGCATGCGCCTGGTGCGCTACGTGCCGTCGCGTCCGCTGCGGGCCGGAGGCTGCGGGTAAGTCGGCTGGATCGAAGGGACCGCGGGAGCGGAACGCTCGCGACCCGTTGCAGGCCCAGGTCGTCCGTCGCGACGCCCGGGATTCGGGCGTCCGACACCCTGAAGAGCCGGATGCACATGGGTGCTCGGCCCGCGAGGGAGACCGTGCGCCACTTCGACTGCACGAGCGGTCCCGCCCCGAACCCGTCGTTCGCAGGCAACGCGGGACCGACGCTCCCCGCCCTTGTCCGGCCTTCGGGACCCGCGGTTGGCCTCTTTTCCCGTCTCCGGTTCAACTCGGCCAGAAAAAGGGGATGCAGATCGAGGCGACGATCGCCAGGAGCAGATTGAGCGGTCCTCCGACCTTCACGAAGTCCATGAAGCGGTATCCGCCGGGGGAGTAGATCATCACGTTGGTCTTGTAGCCGAACGGGGTGACGAAGGAGGCGGAGGCCCCGAACATGACCGTCACCAGCAGGGCGTACGGGTTCAGCCCCGCGTCCTGGGCCACCAGGATGGCGACCGGGGTGAGCATCACGGCGGTGGCGGTGTTGGCCACCACTGCGGTCATGACTGCGGTCAGCAGATAGAAGGCCGCGATCATTCCGGTCTCGCCGAGCCCGGAGGTCGCTCCCACCACGCCCGAGGCGATCCAAGCGGCCGCGCCCGTGGACTCCATCGCCAGCCCCAGCGGTATGAGTCCCGCCATCACGAACACTACCAGCCAGTCCAGCTCCGCGTAGATCTCGTTGACGCGCACGCACCCGGTGAACACCATCAGCGCCACCCCCGCCATGGCCGACGTGGAGATGGGGAAGAGGCCGAAGCTCGCGGCCAGCACCACTCCGGCCATGATGGCGGCCGCGAAGGCGGCGCGCGGTCGGCTGCCCACCGGGCGGTCCACCTCGGCCATCGGGATGAAGCCGGGCTCGTCGGCCAGGCGGTCGAGGGCTCCGGGCTCCCCGCGCACCAGCAGAATGTCGCCCACCGAGAACTCCATCTGGGCGATCCGGTCGCTCACGGGCGCGCCGTGGCTCTGAACCCCGAGCACGGTGACGTCGTAGCGCTGCGCGAAGGAAAGGTCCTTCAGCGTCCGTCCCACCAGCGCCGAACCCGGCCCCATGACGATCTCCACCATGCGGCCCTCGACGACGCTCTCGCTCGCGGCCCGGGGCTCGCGTCCTTCCGGAGTGTCCAGCTTCTGAACTTGAGCGAGACGGAGCAGGTTGTCCGCCGCGCCCTGGGCGTACAGTCTGTCTCCGGCCTCGATGACGCGTTGGCCTGCGGGGAGCGAGATGGTCCGGCCGTCCCGCTCGATTCCCACGACCATGACGTCGAAGCGCGCGCTCCAGGCCAGTTCGGCCAGGGTGCGTCCGGCCGCCGGCGAGTTCGGCCCCACCCTCAGCTCGGTCGTGAACCTGCGCACGCCGTAGCGGCTGGACAGATCCGGCGGCCGTTTGCGGCGGGGCATGTAGCGCCGTCCGACGGTGAAGAGGTAGAGCATTCCCACGGTCAGGCAGATCAGTCCCACGGGCGCGATGGAGAACATGGTCAGCTCGTCGTACCCGCGCGCGATCGCCTCCCCGTGCACGACGAGGTTCGTGGCGGTGCCGATCAGGGTTACCGTCCCCCCCATGATCGCCACGAACGAAAGCGGCATCAGATACATCGAGACCGGTTCGTCGGCTTGCTCGGCGAGGGAAGCGAACACCGGGATGAACACGATCACCACCGCGGTGTTGTTCAGGAACGGCGACAGGAAGGCCACCAGCAGGCATAGGATGAGCATGCGCAGGGTCTTGCCGCCCAGCGGCGCCGTGCGCGCCCAGATGCCGATCGCCGCCACCAGCCCCGTCTTGCGCAGTCCCAGCCCGAGCACCAGCATGGCCGCCACGGTGACGGTCGCTTCGCTGGACAACCCGGACAGCGCCTCGCCCGGACCGATGATTCCGCCCAGCAGGAGTGCCACGGGCACCGACATGGAGAGCTGGTCGAGTCGGATGCGGTCCATGGCGAAGAGCACCAGGGCCGTCCCCGCGACCAGCAGCACGAACACGATCTCGTATGTCACGCCTTTCCCCGTGTCGTGAACTCCCGCCTCCGGCACCTGGTCGCGGGACCGCCGTGCCGGCGTTGCCGGGATGTCCGTGGAATCCGGTTGGAAGAAGGTCTCCCCACCCATGACCGAGGACTACTTTAGTCGCAACCGGCCATGGGGTACACTCCGACTCGGACCTTGGAGTCGGTTCTGGCTTCGGGTTTTCCCGCGGATCGGGCTTCGCCCTGAAGGTGCTGGGGTCGTGGTTGCCGAGCCGCTTCGCCCTGCTCGCTCGGCGTCCGACTCGGGTCCGTCTGGAAGATCCGGTGGACACCGTCGTCTGGGGGTGGAAGCTCAGGCTCCGCCCGAATCGCTCGGTTCCTTGGCACTGGGACTGCATCGAGCGCATGCGGCTCAGGCCCTGGGTGCGATCCGGTTTCGTCTTCATGGACATCGGTGCCAACGTGGGCGGTTACACCTTCTGGATCTCGTCGCTGACCGGCGGCGACGGGCGCATCGTGGCGGTCGAGCCCGATCCCGCGCTGGCGCGCCAGCTGCGCTACGACCTGTCCGTCAACGGACTGCAGGGAGCGGTGCGCGTCGTCGAATCCGCGGTGGGTGCCGCTACGGGCGAAGGGCGACTGATCCGCGATCCCGTCAACTCCGGGGAGAATCGCTTGGCGCGGAGCCCCGCCGGTGCGGAGGGAGAGCGTGGCGCGGACGGCGACGTCGTTTCCGTGCAGGTGCGCACGCTCGCGTTGATCGTCCGCGAGGCGGAGCTCGAGCGCATCGACTGCCTGAAAGTGGACGTGGAGGGACACGAGGGAGAAGCTCAGGTTGCTACTGGTGGAGTTCAAACCCGGCGTCGGCGCCCGAGCCATGAAGTCCTGGATCCTCGGTCGGGGATACCGGCTGGAGTACCGTACGCTGATGAACGGGCTGTTCCGGCGCTCCGACGAATTCAAGCCCGCAACTCCCGCCAGCCCACCCGCCCTTCGAGCACGGCTTTCCGCACCGCCCGCTCACGCGCGCTCAGGCGGGACCGGCCCGTCTTGACCTCCACGAAGACGATCTCGCGCACATCGGCCTCGTCCAGGCCGTCGAACACGACGAGATCGACGGGGCTTCCGAGGAAGCGGGCGTCCCGGGGACGGTAGCCGAAATCGTCCGTGAAGGGGGCCAAGTGCTCGAAGGCCTGCCCGCGCACGACCGCCGTGCTGCGCGCCAGCGCGTCTTCGCGCGCCCGCTTCAGCTTGGCCGGCAACTCCAGGCGGAGCCGGATGTAGCGCCGCAGCACCAGGGCGAGGGCGAGGACGGCAAGGGCGAGGAGGGCGCCCAGGATGGCGAGCGCGAGAAAGGACGGATCGTTCACGGGAGTCTCCGGATTGCACGATGGGGCCGGGGGAAGGGATGGACGGACCGCATCCGACACTGAAACGTCGGGCGTCGTCGGGGCCTCCATTTCGGAGAGCCCGGGCTCCTGGGCGCTGGGGTCGGGTGACGGGCGTCCGCGCGACGCGGTGACGGGACGCTCCCGGACGCTCGCGACGGGAACGAGTTCGGTCCGCTACGGGGATCTACGTTACGTTAGCGTTAAGCCCAGATGCAGAAAGCTTGCGTTGCAGTGGCCATCCACGGCACGCGAGATGCCGAGTGATCGTCCGGGCGATCATCCGCTTTTGTACGACGCCCGCCCACCGACGCAAATGCGTCGGCCCCCCGCCCGGAAGGATCCCGGATGGGGGGCCGACGTTCAGAGGGGCCCGCGACCCCGCCGACCGGGCGACTGCCGGTCGACGGAGCCGGAGCGGTGCAACCCTATCCGCTCCCCGAGCTCACGGCCGCGAGCGTGACCTTGGTGCTCGCTTTCCAGTCGGCGGCGTCGCTCTGCTTGGCTTCGACCCACATCACGATCTCCTTCTGGAGATCTGCGCCCGTGAGGAACACTGCGGTGCCGCTCTCCGTTTGGAATCCGCCTTCGCTGGTGGGGGTCGTCTTGACGTCCCCTATGAGTAGTTGTCTCACTTGCCAGATGCTCGTGCCTCTGGACTCGTGGTACAGCGTCGCCTTGGCGCCGCCGAGGCCGGCGACGGCCAGCTGCATGGCGACCCGCTGATGCGACCTCTCGTTGGTCGTGGCCACCCAGTCGAGGAAGATCGAGTCGTTGTCGGCGCTGCGGCGCGCCTTGAGGCGCTCCAGTGCCGACCGCGTCGCCGGTCGCGCCATGGACGGATCGGCGGGAGCGTTACCGCGCATGCCCGGCGGACGACGACCTGCACCATCCCGAGACGAGAACGCCGCCCCGGCCCGCACGCCTCGCATTCAGGAGACCGTGGCTCTCGTCTCGAAGCCGCGCCGAACGCTCGGCGGGCCCGTTGCGCCGGAGTTGGCGTTGGAGGCCAGCGACGGGCAACCGCCGACCGAGCGGCGCGCTTTTCGGAGGGACATGTTTCCCGCTCGTCGGGACAGAAAGGGCGACCGGGGCGGATCCGGCGTCGACCGCATGCCCGCAGGGAAGCCGATCGTTCGCGCTCGTACCCCCATCCTACATCCTCTGGCTGAACCTCGAGCTCCGCGTCGCGGGCGTGCATTCCGGCCAGCGTCCGCCGGTTCCCCCGAGTCCCCTGATCAGCTCGCGCCGCTCGCGGCTGACCCGTTCGTCGTCCTCCGAAGCCAAGTAGACCAGCGAGGCGGCCAGCACCGCGTTGTTCCTGAGATCGTCGAAGACGAGCTTGTCGAAGGTGTCGCGGTGGGTGTGCCACGTGTGCGAGCCGTAGTCCCAGGACAGCGCGCTCAGGTTGATGCCGGGAGCGCCGTGGCAGACGAAGGAGGCGTAGTCCGATCCGCCCCCGCCCGGGTTGCCCGGGAGCCTCAAGTCGACATGGCGCGAGACCTCGACCGGCACCCGCGTCAGCCATCGCGCGAGCGAGGCGCCCACTCCGGTGAACCCTTGGGCGGAAATGTTCACCACCCGGCCGGTTCCGTTGTCCTGGTTGAAAAGCACCTGCAGCCCCTCGACCACTTCGGGGTGGTCCTCCGTGAAGGCGCGCGAGCCGTTCAGTCCCTGTTCCTCCCCGTTCCAGAGCCCGACGAGAATGGTGCGCTTCGGGTTCGGATAGACGGCGGACAGGATGCGCATGGTCTCGAGCATGAGCAGCGATCCGGACGCGTTGTCGGTGGCCCCGGAGCCGCCCTCCCATGAGTCGAAGTGGGCCGAGAGCATAACGTATTCGTCGGGCAGCTCCGTGCCCCGGATCTCTCCGATGACGTTCGAGACCGGCACTTCGCCCAGGTTCTCCGCCTCCGCGGTCAACCTGAGCGTCGGGTCCTGGCCGTTGACGGCCAAGCGATGGACGAGCCCGTAGTCCTCGCATCCCAGCTCGAAGGTGGGGGTCCCGCGGTTGTAGGCGTTGAAGACGCGGGTGGTCCCGTAGGAACCCGGCCAGAGCGAGGTTACGATTCCGAGCGCGCCCGCGTCCTCGATCGCCGCGTGCAGGTCGCGGCGGCGCCGGTCGCGCGAGCCGGTGGCGGCCAAGCTCCGGTTCCAGGCGCGGTTCGCGTTCGAACGCGCATCGGCCATGGCCTCGAACGAGCCCTCCTGGGCGAACTCGGCCCACTGCTCGTCCGCGCGGCAGGTAGGTTGAGGGAAGGAGAGCATCGCCCATTTGCCCCGCACCGTGCCGAGGAACGCCTCCCAGTCCGCGGGCGAACGCATCTGCGGGAGGACGGCCACTCCGCCCTCCGTCGGCTGGCCCCCGGTGCCGGGGCTCCAGGCGAGGATGCGCCCTTCCAGCGAGCGCACCCGCGGCGACACCAAGTCCACGTGACTGATCCCGCGGTCCCATCCCTCCCAGGTGCCGTATTCCTCGGTGCGCGCCTCCACGCCCCAGCCGGAGAGCGTCGAGACCGCCCATTCCTGGGCGCGTTCCATGTGCGGCGACCCGGTCAGGCGGGGACCTATGGCGTCGAGCAGCACCTGCGCCATGGGCTCCAGCCGCGAGTTCTCCATCGCCTCGGTCCAGATGCCCTCGAGCACGGGATCGGGCGCCACGAGACCCTGGGCCGCCGCCGCCGGATCCGCCAGCGCCGCGGCGCAAGCCACCAGCGCTCCCGCGGTCCGTCTCCGTGTCGCGATTCGCTTCGTCTTCATGTCGTCCGTCCCTTTTTCCGGCGACTCTCCGCCGTGCACGGCGGACGCGAGCGGCGGCGTGCCGCCTACCATACGATGTGGAACCGGCTTTGCCTCCGGAACACCCAGTGGCGCGCTCCCTCGGTGTCGAGGTACGCTTCCTCCTCCTGACGGCAGCTGGCCGGCTTTCCGCCCCACTCGGGGATCGGAGTCGTGGCCTGAAGTTCGATCGAGTGCCAAGTCGAGGGCAACAACACCGCGTCTCCCCGCACCGGAACCCCCTCCTGCCCGTCCCAGCGTCCGATCAGCGGTCCGGCGCCGTGACCGTGGTCCCCGATGGGGTGGGTGTACACGGTGCCGTCGATGCCCTCGGCGCGCATCTGCGCGAGCGTGTTGGCCAGGATCTCGTTGCCGGTGCGTCCCGGCTCCATGCGCTCGAGCAGGATGTCCTGGAGGCGGTTCGAGTTGGCCATGCACTGGCGGAGTCCGGCGGGCACCTCCGTCTCGCCCTCCCGAAGCACGTAGCCCAAGTGCTGGGTGTCGGTATGCAGGTTTTGCGCCACCACCCCGAAATCGGTCCACAGCAGGTCGCCCCGTTGGATCGCTACGGGACCCTCCGCGGGCAGGTCGTCCGCCCGCTGCACGTCCACGTTGGCCTGGAACCAAGTCGTGTAGCCCAGATCGCGCACCCGCTGCCGCATCCACCACTCCACGTCCTCGACGGTGGTCTCGCCGGGCTCGATCACCGCATTCGAGAAGGCCTCCGAGATCACCGCGTGGACCGTTTCCTCGATCTTGCGGTAGCGCGGCATCATCTCCGGCAGACGCAACGCGATGTAGTTCATGGCCAGCCGCGGCTCGCGCTTCGCGCGTCCGAGCAATTCCGGTCCCAGCGCCTCCTCCAGCGCCTCGCGCTCTCCGGCGTGCAGTCCGTCGGAGAAGGCCCAGTCCGGGTCGATGTTCAGAACGATGTTTTCGGGATCGCGGTCCTCCACCAGCTCGCGCAGCAACCGCCACTGTTCGTTGCCCACCAGTTCCGCAGTGGGTCGAGTGGGGGCCGGCCGCGTGGAGCGGTAGGCCCGGAAGACCCCGCCCTGATCGGTCCCGCCGAGCGCCAGACGCTCGACGGTGCCGTCGTCCCGGCGGGTGAAGACGTAGATGGAGCGCCGACGCGCGGCGAAGGTGGTGGGCGAGGCGATCGACCGGAAGACGGGATCCTCGGCGTACTCGCGCATCGAGAGAATCCACATGCGCACGTCGTACTCGGCCATCAGCTCCGGAAGGATGCGTCCGATGCGCAGCTCGAGCCATTCCTGCTGCTCCGCCGCCTGTTCCCGCAATGTCGGCAGGGGATGGATGCGGGCCGGGACGTCCTCCGGGACGTGGATCGGCTTCTGGGCCGCCAAGCCGCTCGCGAGCGCGGGGAAAATCGCGATCAGACGGAGTCCCGCGCCGAGGGGACGGCGGCGGACGCGCGCATCGGAATCCATGGGTTCCTCCTTCGGAAGAGCTTCGTGTGCGTTCGGGCGCAGGCGAGTCGGTCGGTCGCGTCGGAGATCCGGTCCCTTCCTCGAGCTCGGCGCGCGACTCCCGGATCCCGATCTCGTTCTCCCGGGCCTCGCACCGTGCGACTCCCCCCCAAGATGGGGCCGCCTCGCGGAACCGTCGAACCGCCCGTTCCGCCGACCGGGCGCTGCGGCGGGCGATTCGACGGTCCGGCTCGAGACGCCGCGTCGGAATCCGGTTGCCGGAAGCCTACTCGGGCGGTATGCGGGCTTGCCAGTCCACGGTCGCCACCGCCGCCAAGTTGGCGATGTCCTGCACGGCGCATCCGCGCTCCATGATGTGCACCGGCTTGGCCATGCCCAGGAGGACGGGTCCGATCACGTCGGCGCCCCCCAGATGCTCCAGCAACTTGTACGCGGCGTTGGCCGCCGACAGGCGCGGGAAGACCAGGACGTTGGCCGGGCCGGTCAGGTGGGTGAACGGATAGACCTTGCGCAACGCCGCCGGATCCACTGCGGTGTCGGCCTGCATTTCGCCGTCGATCTCCAAGTCGGGATCGGCTTCGCGCACCAGCTCCACCGCCCGGGCCACGCGCCGCGACTCCTTGTGCGGCGCCGACCCGAAGTTGGAGAAGCTCACCATCGCCACCCGCGGCGGGATCCCCAGGTCGCGCACGAAGGCGGCGGTCTGGAGGGCGATGTCGCGCAGCGTCTCCGCCGAGGGAGCGATGTTCACGGTGGTGTCGGCCAGAAACACCAGATGACGGTTGCGGAAGGCCAGCATGTAGAGGCCCGCCACGCGCATGTCCTCTTTGGCCCCGATCACGTGCAGCGCCGGGCGCAGGATTTCGGCGTAGTTGGCCTCGATGCCGGCCACGATGGCGTCGGCCTCTCCCGCCTCCACCATGCTGAGCGCGAAGTAGATGGGCTTGTAGAGGTTCCACTGGGCTTCCGCGAGGGTGAGCCCCTTGCGGGCCCGGCGCTGGAACAGCCTTTCGGCGTACTCGTGGCGTTTGTCGGGCCGCTCGGCGGCGTACACGACCTCGATCCCCTCGGTGTCCAGCCCCATCCGCCCCGCCTTCTCCTCGACCCGTCGAGGTCGACCCACCAGGACGGGGCGGCAGATGCCGGCCTCGGCGAGCTCCGCGGCGGCGCGGATCACGTCCTGGTTGTGGCCTTCGGGGAACACGACTCTCGCCGGGTTGCGTCTCGCCTGCGCGCGGATCCCGGTCATGACCGCGCGTCCCGGACCCAGCAACGCCTGCAGGCGGTCGAGATACTCGTCCAGGTCGATCTCCAAGCGCGCCATGCCCGTGCGCATGGCCGCCCCGGCCACCGCGGGCGCCACGTGGAAGAGCACGCGGTGGTCGAAGGGCTTGGGGATCAGGTAGTCGCGCCCGAACTGGATGTCCTCGTGACCGTACGCTCCCCGCACCGCCTCCGGAACCTCCAGACGCGCCAGCTCGGCGAGGGCCCGCGTCGCCGCGAGCATCATCTCCGCGTTGATCCCGCGGGCGCGCACGTCGAGGGCGCCCCGGAAAATGAAGGGGAAGCCCAGGACGTTGTTGACTTGGTTGGGGTAGTCGGAGCGACCGGTGGCCATGATGGCGTCGCCGCGCACCGCGGCCACCTCCTCCGGCAGGATCTCCGGGTCGGGGTTGGCGAGGGCGAAGATGATGGGATCGCGCGCCATCGACGCCACCATCTCCGCGGTCACGATCCCCTTGACCGAGAGGCCGATGAAGATGTCGGATCCGAGGAGCGCCTCCTCCAGCGTGCGCAGCTCGGTGTCGACGGCGAAGGGGGCCTTGTACTCGTTCATCCCCTCCCGGCGGCCTTCGTGGATCACGCCGCGCGAGTCGCACAGGAGGATGTTGTCCGGTCTCGCTCCCAGCCGGTGCAGGTGCCGGGCGGTGGAGATCGCGGAAGCTCCGGCCCCGCTGAAGACCACGCGCACGTCCTCGATGCGTTTGCCGACGAGGTCGACGGCGTTGAGCAACGCCGCGGCGGCGATGATGGCGGTGCCGTGCTGGTCGTCGTGGAAGACCGGGATGTCGAGCTCGTCCCGAAGGGTCCGCTCGATGACGAAGCATTCGGGCGCGGCGATGTCCTCCAGATTGATGCCGGCCACGGTCGGGCTCAGCAGCTTGCAGAAGCGAACGACCTCCTGCGCGTCGCTCGAATCGACTTCGATGTCGAACACGTCGATGCCGGCGAAGCGCTTGAAGAGCACCCCCTTGCCCTCCATCACCGGCTTGGCCGCGAGCGGACCGATGTTGCCCAGCCCGAGCACCGCGGTCCCGTTCGAAACCACCGCCACCAGGTTCCCGCGCGCGGTGTAGGCGAAGACGTCGCTGGGGTTGGCCGCGATCTCGCGGCAGGGCTCGGCGACCCCCGGGGAGTACGCGAGGGTGAGCTCGCGCTGGGTGGACAGGGACTTGGTCGGGACCACCTCGATCTTGCCGGGGCGGCCTTCGGTGTGGTAGTCGAGAGCCTGCTGGCGTCGGTCTGCCATGCGGGTGCGTCTCCGGGCGGTTGCGTGGATTCGAATGCGGCGGCTCGAGCCCGAAACCCGAACGCGCTCGAACGACGAGGACGAACCTCGCCCGTCCCCCGATCCGGAGGCGCGCGCGTGGACGACGGCGCGCGGCCGGAGGGTTCCGGTCCGGCGTTCCGGCCGCGAAGCGGTTCGTTGGGGGAATCTTCGGCGAATCGGACCCGGACGATCTCTTCGCCCGACACGCCGGCCCGAACCCTACCTGAACTCCTCCATCAGCGCGTCCATCCGCTCGCTTCCGGGGCAGAGGTCGCGGCAGGACAGTTCGGCGAGGGGGGTCGGGACGGTGACGTTGTCGTCGTGCATGTCCTCGCCCTGGGGATCCAGGCAGAGGAGTCCGGTCACCACCTCGCCCCGGTTCTGCAGGGTGCGGTAGTGCGTGTAGGCGGAGAGGCGGTCGGTGGGGTCGTAGCCCTCGGGGACCTTGCGGAAGCGCACCGCGCTGCCGTCGTGCATGGCGACGGAGATGCGCCCGCCCTCCTCGTACGACGCCGAGATCTCCGAGCGAAGGGGCACGAAGTCCACGGGCACGAGCTCGTGTTCGTGGCGGCGGGTGTAGAGGTAGCTTTTCGTGGATCCGACGTGATCGTTGAAGGTGACGCAGGGAGAGATCACGTCCAGGAAGCCGAAGCCTTTGTGCGTCAGTCCCGCCTTGAGCAACGGGACGAGTTGCTCCTTGTCGCCGGAGAAGCCGCGGGCGACGAAGGTGGCGCCCAGGGAGAGCGCCAGCGCCACCGGATCGATGGGCTCGTGGCGGTTGGGCACTCCGCGCTTGGAGCGCGAGCCCACGTCCGCCGAGGCGGAGAACTGGCCTTTGGTGAGCCCGTAGACGCCGTTGTTCTCCATCACGTACAGCATGTTGACGTTGCGGCGAATGGCGTGGCAGAACTGGCCCAAGCCGATGGAGAGCGAATCGCCGTCGCCGGAGATGCCGATGTAGTGAAGATCCCGGTTGGCCGCGTTGGCTCCCGTGGCGAGGGCGGGCATGCGCCCGTGCACGCCGTTGAACCCGTGCGCCTGGCTCACGAAGTACGCGGGCGTTTTGGCCGAGCACCCGATGCCGCTCATCTTGGCGATGCGGTGCGGCGGGATGGACAGCTCGTAGAAGGCCTGGACGATCGCGGCCGTGACCGAGTCGTGGCCGCACCCGGCGCAGAGGGTCGAGATGGCGCCCTCGTAGTCCCTCATGTGCAGGCCCAGGTCGTTGGTCCCCGTCCCGGGGTGGCGGACCGCGGGTTTGGCGATGTAGGTCATACCGTCGCTCCTTGCGGCCGCCCCGCCGTCGCGGGCGCGTTCGCGCTCCCGGAGGCGGAGCCCAGGCGTTCGAGCACCTCGCCGACCACGAAGGCCGCGCTCATGGGGAAGCCCCCGTAGTCCAGCACCGAGCGAAGACGCTCCGGAGCCACCTCGGTCTCGGCGACGAGCAACCGCTTGAGCTGCGCGTCCCGGTTCTGCTCGACCACGAAGTTGAGCTCGTGCGCGTCCAGGAAGTCCCGGACCAGGGCGTCGAAGGGGAAGCCGCGCACGCGCATGAAGTTCATCGGCAATCCCTGCCGTTCGAGGAGGTCGGCCGCTTCCCGCACCGCCCCGTCGCACGACCCGAGGGTGACCAGCGCCGCGGTCGCGCCCTCGCGCATGCGCACCGTCGGCCCGGGCACCTCGCTGGCCGCCGAGTCGATCTTGCGGCGCAGCCGGTCCATGACCTCGGTGTACTCGTCGGCGTCCTCGGTGTAGGTCGCGCGGCTGGTGTGCCCGGAACCGCGCGTGAAGTAGGCCCCTTTGGGGTGCGCGCCCGGAAGCGACCGGTACGGAATGCCGTCGCCGTCCACGTCCATGTAGCGGTGGAACTCGTCGATCTTCTCCAGTTCCTCCGCCCCGAGCACCTTGCCCCGGTCGGGCGCGAAGCCGTCGTCCCAGCTCAGTTTGGGGATCATCCAGTCGTTCATCCCGATGTCCAGGTCCTGGACCAGGAAGACCGGGGTCTGGAACCGCTCGGCCAGGTCGAAGGCCTCCACCGCCATGTGGAACGACTCCTCCGGGTCGGCCGGGAAGAGGACGATGTGCTTGGTGTCGCCGTGCGAGGCGTAGGCCACCGCCGCGATGTCGCCCTGCTGCGTCCGGGTGGGCATCCCCGTCGACGGCCCCACGCGCTGCACGTCCACGAACACCGCCGGCACCTCGGCGTAGTAGGCCAGCCCGATGAACTCGCTCATGAGCGAGATGCCCGGACCGCTGGTGGGGGTGAAGGCGCGCGCGCCCGCCCATCCCGCGCCCACCGCCACGCCGGCCGCCGCCAGCTCGTCCTCGGCCTGGACGACGAAGAACGCGCGCTCGCCGGTCTCGGGGTCCTTGCGGAAGCGTTCGCAGAAGCGCTTGAACGCGTCCATCAGCGAGGTCGAAGGCGTGATCGGGTACCACGCGCCCACCGTCGCCCCGGCGTACACGCAACCGAGCGCCGCCGCGGTGTTGCCGTCCATGAGCACGTGGTCCGAAGTCGCGTCCGTCTTCTCGAGGCGGATCGGCAACGGGCAGTCGAAGCGTTCGCGGGCGTAGCGGTGGCCCAGCTCGATGGCCTTGAAGTTGGCGTCGACGAGCTTGGGCTTGGCCGCGAATTTCTCCCGGATCATGCCCCGGACGACGTCCATGTCCATGGACAGGAGCGCGGCCAGCGCGCCCGCGTAGGCGATGTTCTTCATCAGGATGCGCACCCGGGCGCCCTGGAACTCGCGCACGCACATCTCCCCCAGGGGCACCCCGAGGAAGGCGACGTCGTCGCGCAGGAGCTCCTTGGCCATGGGCCAGGAGGAGTCGTGCAACAGGTATCCGCCCGGACGCACCTCGGCGACGTCGCGCGCGTACGTCGCCGGGTTCATGGCCACGATCAGGTCGAATTCCGGGGTGCGCGCCGAGTACCCGTCCCGGCTCACCCGGATCTCGTACCAGGTCGGGAGCCCCTGGATGTTGGAGGGGAATACGTTCTTCCCGGTGCAGGGGATCCCCATGCGGAAGATCGCCTGCATGATCAAGCCGTTCGCGCTGGCCGAGCCCGTGCCGTTGACGGTCCCGATCTTGATCGCGAAGTCGTTGATGCGATCGGTCATGTCTGGACGTGGCTCGGGCATGCTTCCCGTCCCGCGTAGGGAATCAAGAGTTCGAATTTGCGCATGTCCCACGCCGCCGTGGGACAGCGCTCCGCGCAGAGTCCGCAGTGGACGCAGAGATCCTCGTCCTTCACCATCGCGCGCCCGGTCTGGGGCAACCCCTCCGACACCATCAGGTCCTGGGCGAGGTTCTCGGCGGGGGCCGTGAGCCGGGTGCGCAGGTCCGCCTCGTCGCCGTTGACGGTAATCGTGAGGCACTGCACCGGGCAGATGTCGATGCAGGCGTCGCATTCGATGCACAGCTTCGCCTCGAAGTGGGTCTGGACGTCGCAGTTGAGGCAGCGCTCCACCTCGCGCGCGGTCTGCTCGGGGTCGAACCCCATCTCCACTTCGACGGAGAGTTCCTCGAAGCGGCGCACCAGCTCCACGTGCCGCATCTTCTGGCGCGGCGAGGGATTGTAGTCGTTGGAGTAGGCCCACTCGTGGATCCCCATCTTGGTCGAGACGAGGTTCTGGCCCTGGGGCGGGCGGTCCTCGGCGGGGGAACGCCCCAAGCAGTGGTTGTGGATGGAGATGGCCGCCTGGTGGCCGTGCTCCACCGCCCAGATGATGTTCTCGGGCCCCCAGGCCGCGTCCCCGCCCGCGAAGACCCCGTCCCGGGTGGTCATGAAGGTGGTGCGGTCGACTTCGGGCATGTCCCAGCGGTTGAACTCGATGCCGATGTCGCGCTCGATCCAGGGGAAGGCGTTGTCCTGTCCGATGGCGAGGATGACGTCGTCGCAGGGAAGGAATTCGGTGCCGTGGACGGTCGCCTCGAGACGCCCCGACTCTCGGTTCTCGTGCCAGCTCACCCGCTCGAACTCCATCCCGACCAGCTTTCCCCGCTCCAGCACGAAGCGCTTCGGGGCGTAGTTCTCGACGATTTCGACCAGCTCCTCCTCGGCGTCCTCGAGCTCCCACGGCGACGCCTTGAAGTAGGGCCGCGACTTGCGCGCCATCACCTTGATGTCGACGCCGCCCAAGCGCTTCGAGGTGCGGCAGCAGTCCATGGCCGTGTTGCCGACCCCGATCACGAGCACGCGCTCGCCGATGGAGGAGACGTGCCCGAAGTGCACCGCCTCCAGCCATTCGATGCCGATGTGGACGTTGGCGTCCGCTTCCCGCCGCCCCGGGACGTCGAGCTCCTTGCCCTTGGGCGCGCCGGTGCCCACGAAGACGGCGTCGTAGCCCTCCTCGAGCAGCGCCTTCATCGACTCGATGCGCGCGTTGTAGCGGATCTCGACGCCCATGTCGAGGATCATGTCGATCTCCTCGTCCAGAACTTCGGAAGGGAGTCGGAAGGCGGGGATGTTGGTGCGCATGAGGCCGCCGGGACGGTCGAGCGCCTCGAAGATCGTGCACTCGTAGCCCAAGGGCATGAGGTCGTTGCACACGGTGAGCGACGCCGGTCCGGCTCCGACGAGGGCGACGCGCTTGCCGTTCTTGACCGCGGGGATTTCGGGCAACCGGTTGTCGGCGGGGTCGCGCAGATCGGCCGCGACCCGCTTCAGGCGGCAGATGGCGACCGGCTTGCCGTCCACGCGGGTGCGCCGGCAGGCGGGCTCGCAGGGGCGGTCGCAGGTGCGGCCCAGGATGCCCGGGAAAACGTTGGTCGAGCGGTTCAGCCAGTACGAGTCCGTGTAGCGTCCGTTGGCGATCAGCCGGATGTACTCGGGCACGTTGGTGTGGGCCGGGCAGCCCCACTGGCAGTCCACCACCTTGTGGTAGTGGTCGGGATTGCTGACGTCCGTAGGTTGCATCAGTTCTTGGCGGTGGACCCGGGGAAGCGCGGGCGGCTCGCCGAAGTCGGCGTCAGCGCGGACGGGCGCCGGGGCATCCGGAAGCTGGGCGGAAGCGGGGAAGGGGCCGAATGCTGGTCGAGAAAATGGATCGGGTGCGACCTCGATGGCCCCAATGATGTAGGAGAACGCCCCCGAGGGCAAGATTGGGAAGAGGACGGGACCTCCGGGGGCGTTCCCCGGTCCGACCGATGCCGGACGAGCGAGCGGGAAGGATCCCGAATCCCGGTCCGGCTCCCTTCCGAGGCGCCGAGCCGTAGCCCCGGTCCCGGGCCTGGATCGAGGCCCGGGGCTCGGGCGCGGTCGCGGGGCGCGCCTCCCATGCCGCGCGGAGAGATCGCGCCGCCGCGGCTCGGCGCGAACGTGGCCGGGATCGACTTCGCGACCTCTTCGCTCCACCTTCTCCGCGTCGAACGCCCCGGTTCCCGCCGAAGGAGGTTCCGGTCGTCGGCGTGGCGCAGGGCGGCGTTGGCCTCGCCGTCGGCGTTCCGCGGCGCGTTCGCGGCGCTCCGGTTGCACGGGCTCGCTCGATGGAGGCTCGGCGGCTCGGGGGGCCGCAAGACCCGAGATCAGGAGAGGAGCCATGGCGCCGAACCGGATGCCGGACGGTCGTTGGCAAGGGCGTCGCGCCCCGCCGAGCGCGACGAGGGCGCCGGGCGACCCGTTCTCCGCGGCGGTGGACGAGGTTCCGCTCGGGGACGGGTTCGACGAGGTCGCGCGGCACGCCTGCCGGGAGTTCCGCGCGAACCGGACGGATCGGCCGGGGCTTTCTCCCGGGGCGCGCTTCCGGACGTCGGTCGCGGACTGTCCGAAGGGCCGGGGCTCGGAGCGGGGGATCGCGTGGCGGTGCGGCGGCTCGCCCGCGATGCGGGAGTCGGGGACGCTGGATGCGGATGCCGCGACGGAACGCGAGGCGCGGGTCGGCCGGCCGACGCGGACGCCGGGGGCCGAGACGCCGACCCGGGCGGATCTTGCGAAGCCGGACCGCGAGCGCCCGGAGAAGGGACCGGACGAGGATCGGAGGCGATGACCCAAGGCGACGGGGCGTTGCCGCAGGTCGGGGGGCGCACCGAGATCCTGGTCGATTCCGAGGCCGTCTGGGCGTCCGTGCGGGCCGACTTGGCGGCCGCGCGCGCTTCCGTTTTCGTCCAGACCTACTCCTTCGAGGGGGATTGGGTGGGAACGGCCCTCTCGGACGCCTTGCTCGACGCCCGCGCCTCCGACCGTCGACTGCTCGTCGACTCCTACACGCGCGCCAACCAGAACGACCGTTGGATCGCCCTGCCCGGGACGCTCTTCGACCCCGCCTTCCGGGCGGAGGTGCGCAACACCGCCCGGCTGGTGCGCACGCTGCGCGCGGGAGGGGTGGGAGTGCGCTTCGGCCGCCCCTTCGGGATTCTCGGACAGCGCTTCCTGAACCGCGACCACAAGAAGCTCGTCCTCGTCGACGACCGCGTGTCCTACGTCGGGGGCGTCAACTTCTCGGAGCACAACTTCGCGTGGCACGATCTCATGGTGAGGATCGAGGATGCCGACGTCGCGCGCTTCCTCGGACGCGATTTCGAAGCCTCGTGGGCGGGACGCTCGGAGCGCGCACGCGCCTCCTTCCCCGAACGGGAGCTCGACCTTCGCTTGCTGCCGGGAGCGGGAAATCGCGCGGAATACCGCGACCTGCTCGGGCTCATCGACGCCGCGGAGCGGTCGATCGACGTCGTCGGTCCGTACGCGAGTCCGCCCTTCACGGAGCGCTTGGCGGCGGCGGCGGCACGCGGGGTCCGGGTCCGGATCGTGACGCCGCGCTCGAACAACAAGACGTATCTGCGGAACTACCTGCTCGCCCTGGCGGCGCGGGCCGGCTTCGAGGTCTGGTTGTTCGAGGGCGGCATGATCCACATGAAATGCATGCTGATCGACGACGCGACGCTCGTGACCGGGTCCTCCAACTTCGACCTGATGAGCTACAACGGCTTTCTGGCCGAGGTCGTCGCCGTGTTCCGGTCCGAGGAGGTCGTCGAGGCGTTCCGCCGCCGGGTTCTGGAACCGGATCTGCGGGCTTCGCGGCGATTTCGGGCCGCCGCCGCCTCTCCGGCCGGTCGGCTGGTCGCGGCGTTGCGCGAGATGCCCATTCGGACGGCGGGATGGCTGGCCGGAATGCTGGGACCCGGGTGAGGGCGCCCTCTCCCCTCCGTCGCCTTGGCTCAGCCCCGCTCCACCGGCCGGTCGGGATCGGCGATCCATTCGCTCCACGAGCCCGCGTAGAGCCGCCCGCCGGCGAGGCCCGCGTGCTCCATGGCGAGCAGGTTGTGGCAGGCGGTGACGCCGGAGCCGCAGTAGGAGATCGCGCGCTCCGGGGGCGCGTCGCCCAAGAGGTTCCGGAAGCGCTCCCTCAGCGCCCGACGGGACTTGAAGGTCCCGTCCCGGGAGAGGTTTCCCTCGAAGGCCGCGCACACCGCCCCCGGGATGCGGCCCGCGACCCGGTCGAGCGGCTCGACTTCGCCGCGGTAGCGTTCTCCGGCGCGCGCGTCCAGGAGGGGAGCTGCGGGGTCGTCCACGCGGGCCAGCACGTCGGCGGCGGAAGCGAGACGCTCCGGCCGGGGAGCGGCCGCGAAGACCGCGGCGCTCCGGCCCTTCTCCCCTCGCGCGACCGGCCGCCCCTCCCCGCACCAGCGCTGCCAACCGCCGTCGAGCACCGCGACCGCGTCGTGGCCGACCCACCCGAGCATCCACCACAGCCGTCCCGCCATGGCGCCGCCTTGGTCGTCGTAGACCGCGACTTGGGTTCGCTCGTCGATGCCCCAGCCCCCCAGCGTGCGCGCGAAGTCGGCGATCTCGGGAAGCGGATGGCGGCCGCTCGCCGCCCCCGCCGCGACGGGACCCGAGAGGTCTTCCTCCAGGTGGGCGTACAGGGCGCCGGGGACGTGCCCTCTCGCGTACGCGCGCCGACCGTGTTTCGCGTCGGCCAGGGAGAAGCGGCAGTCGAGGATCGCCCAGTCGGGATCGTCCAGGTGCGCGAACAGTTCGTCGGGCGCGACGAGCGTGCGGAAGGACATGTCGACGTTCCGGGAATCGAGGGGACGGCGGGATCCGCTTGACCGGATCGCGAATTTGACTGAAGGTTTTTCCGATGTCGACCGCCGCGCCAGTGCGATTCGAAAAGAGGAAGGCGAGGAGGGTCTTCGAGGAGAGAGACGATAGTGTCGGTAGCAAGTCGAACCGCGCCGCCCCCCGGTCCCGCCGGCGCCGAGCCCGTCCGGCTGGAGTTGCCCGTCACGGGGATGTCCTGCGCGGGGTGCGCGGCCGCCATCGAGAACGTCCTTCGCGCGGACGTGCCCGGGGTGGAGCGCGCGGACGTGAATTTCGCCTCCGGGCGCGCGACCGTCCGGTATCTGCCCGGCGTGGTGACGCCCGCCGAGGTGGCCCGCGTCATCGAAGAGGCGGGCTACGGGGTCGTGGAGGAGGCTGTGGCGGCGGCGACGGGCTCCGGCGCGGCGGTGGAGGACGCCGAAGCGGCCGCGCGCGCCCGGGAGATCGACCGGCACGCCCGCGAGTTCCGCGCCGGGCTGGCGTTCGCCCTCCCGCTCTTTCTGCTCAGCATGCTCCGCGATTTCGGTTTGGTGGGCATGTGGGCGCACGCGCCGTGGGTGAACTGGGCTTTCCTGGCCCTTGCGGCGCCGGTCCAGTTCCATGTGGGGAGGAGCTTCTACGCGGGCTCCTTCGCGGCGCTCCGCAACGGCAGCGCGAACATGGACGTGCTGGTGGCGCTCGGCTCCTCGGCGGCGTTTCTCTACAGCGTCGCGGTGACGGTCGCGCTGACCGCCGGCACGACGTCGTTGGGCGAGCACGTCTACTTCGAGACGGCGGCGGCGATCGTCACCCTGATCAAGCTGGGCAAGTGGCTCGAGGTTCGCGCCAAAGGCGAGGCCGGCGACGCCATCCGGCGGCTGGCGACGCTCCGCCCGCGCACCGCGACCGTGCTCCGGGACGAACGGGAGTTCGAAGTGCCGCTCGACCGGGTACAGGTGGACGAGGTCGTGCTGGTGCGTCCCGGCGAACGGATTCCGGTGGACGGCGTCGTGATCGAGGGGCGCTCTTCGGCGGACGAGAGCGCGTTCACCGGCGAGAGCCTTCCGGTGGACAAGGAGCCGGGGTCGGAGGTGATCGGCGGCACCCTCAACCACGAGGGACTGCTGCGCGTCCGCGCCACCCGGGTGGGCGCCGACGCCGCCCTGGCCGGAATCGTGCGCTTGGTGCGCGAAGCCCAGGGCGGTAAGGCGCCCGTGCAGCGGCTGGCCGACCGGGTGGCGGGGGTGTTCGTTCCGGCGGTGATCGCGGTCGCGGGGGCGACCTTTCTGGCGTGGTGGCTGGCGGCGGGCGCCGGGATCCCCGACGCGCTGATCCGCATGGTGGCGGTGCTGGTCGTCGCGTGCCCGTGCGCGCTGGGGCTCGCGACTCCGACCGCCGTCATGGTCGGGATGGGGGTGGGGGCGGAGAAGGGCATCCTGTTCCGGAGCGGCGAGGCGCTCGAGCGCGCCGGGCGGCTGCGGGTGATCGTCCTCGACAAGACGGGCACGATCACCCGGGGCGAGCCGGTCGTGAAGGCGGTGGTCGGGAGGAACCCGAGCAGAATCCTCAAGCTGGCGGGCTCCGCCGAGTGGGGGAGCGAGCATCCGCTGGCGCGCGCCGTGGTTCGGGCGGCGGAGGAGCGCGGGATCGAGCTGGAGCGTCCGCGCGATTTCGAGGCCGTTTCCGGATACGGCGTGGCGGCCACCGTCGACTATCATCGGGTGGCGGTGGGAAAGAAGCAGTTCGTGGGCTTGCACCTCACGCGCGGCCACGAGCTTTCGGCGGAAGCGAAGCGTCTGGAGGCGGAGGCCAACACGGTCGTCTGGGTGGCGGTCGACGGACGCGTGGTCGGCCTCGTCGCCATCGCGGACGAACTCAAGCCCGGCGCCCGCGACGCGATCGAGGCGCTGCGCAAGCGGATGCGCGTGGTGATGGTCACCGGAGACAATGCGGCCACCGCCGCCGCCATCGCGCACGAAGCCGGAATCAACGACGTGCGCGCCGGCGTCCCGCCGCGCGAGAAGGCCGAAGCGGTGCGCGCGTTGCAGGAGGAAGCGGGCGCGCCGGTCGGCATGGTGGGCGACGGCACCAACGACGCGCCCGCGCTGGCGCGGGCGGACGTCGGCATCGCCATCGGAACGGGCACCGACGTCGCCATCGAGAGCGCCGACGTCACCCTGATGCGAGGCGAACTCGCAGGCGTCGACGACGCCATCCAGCTTTCGCGCGCCACCATGCGCACGATTCGCCAGAATCTCTTCTGGGCCTTCGGGTACAACGTGGCGCTCGTTCCGGTGGCCGCCGCCAGCAGTCTGCTGCACCCGGTTCTGGCGGCGCTGGCGATGGCGTTCTCGAGCGTCAGCGTGGTGCTGAACAGCTTGCGTCTGAAGCTCGGCTCCGGTCGCTTTTCGGTCTGGTGAACGCCACCACCCTCCAAGCCGCGCCCTCCCGCTCGTACCGCTTCGTCAGCCCGTGGCCCTCCACCACGGCATCCACCGCCGCGGGCTCGTGGGCGAAAACGCGGAAGGGATGCCGCCGCAGGCGCTGGACGAGGTTCACCAGCCGGATGCCGAAGCGGACCGGGGCCGTGTCCCGCGGCATCGTCAGCGCGAGCGCTCGCTTCGCGAGAGGCGCCGCCGCTCCCAGCAACGCCGGCATGTCGGGGTAGCAACAGACCACCCGGTCCAGGGTGACCAGGTCGGCTGCGGGGATGGCGCCCGCCCGCTCGACGAAGTCGCCCTCCACGTAGCGGATGCGGTCGGCGTAGCCCCGAGCTTCGGCCTCGGAGCGCGCCGCGCGCAGAAACGCCGGAGACGCGTCCGCATGCGTTCCCCCGGCCGCGCCCCGTTCCATCAGCTCGCTCTGGATGGCTCCGACGCCCCCGCCGACGTCGATGAAGGTGCGTCCTCGGACGTCGTCCCGGGCGACGGCCCTCAGCAGCCAGCGCGTGGATTTCGCCGGACCTTTGCGCCGAAACCTGCGCAGGTCCCGTTGCGCGTGCGCGTCGTCGAACTGCCGTTCGAGCCCGCGGCACTGGGAGCAAACCACGGCCACCTCCGGTTCAGATGCGCTGGCGGACGGCGCGCCGGTTCCGGATGGCCCGCTCGACCGCCTCGCGGTCCGCGAGTTCGCCGTCCAGAGTCCGCCGCGCCAGTCCGGACGGCTTCGCGTTCGAGGCGAAGCGCGGTCCGATCGGCCGAGCGGTTCCCGCCTCCCCTTCGATGCGGCTTCCGAGATCGTCGGGCAGGAGCCGTTCCGTGCGGATGCGCTCCTCCGGGCGAATCGCGCGCTTCCGCGCAACCCGGACGGCGCGCCGTCCGGACGCCCGCCGAGGCCGCGCCCGCGGTCGGGAACGGCGCCGTGGAGGCGCGTGCCGCGACGGGCATGCTTCCGGGGTTCGGCCATCGGGTTTCGGGGCCGGGCGCGTGCCGGGTCGTCGGGGGGCTCCGTCGGCCTACCAGTCCTCCTTCTCCAGCTCCTTCATCTCCTTGCGGAGCCGGTTCCAGTCATTGTCGGAGATATCGGAGATGTCGGAGATCGGCGCGGGCCTGTGCCTGCGGGCCGCTCCCCTGCGCAGGAACATGCCGACGAGGATGCCCGAGAGGACGATCGCCGCAGCGGGCATGTAGTAGCCCACGCGGTTGAAGCCCTCCACCGGGGGCGAGCTGATGATGTCCGTGCCGAAGTCGGCGACGAAGCCGGCCAGAATGACCTCCTCGCTCTCGCCCGCTTCCAGCGCCGCCAGGATGCGTTGGGTGAAGAGGGGCGATTCGCTGCACTGCATCTGGTACTGGCAGGTGTGGGCGTCCAGGTTGCAACCGCAGGTGCAACGGATCATCCGCTCGATGCGGAGGAGCTGGTCGCCGTGCGGTCCGTCGTGGGAGTGCCGCAGGGTCACGGCGTCGGTGTAGCCGGCGTGCGTGGGGCCCGTGGAGGGGACCTCCTGGATCGTTGCGCGAGCGTGCAACGCGGAAGCGGCGAGCAGGATTGCGGCGGCGGTCATGATCGTCCCGTGGCGCGGGTGAAGCGGCCGGGCCTGCGGCGCGGCCTCGAAAATCAATGTAACGAGTCGGGACGAGATCGGGACAACCGGGGTGCCCGTGCGCTGCGGCGGTTGCGGAGGACTTGCGGTCTTTGTCCCATACGGCGACGAGCCCGAAACGGAGTAGGCTTCGGAGAGGGAGGAAGTTCCGGGTCCGAGGCTGGCGGCGGTCGAATCGGGGAAGCGTCGTCGGGTCTCGGAGCGCGGAAGCGCGACGGGAGGGTCCGAGTTGGCGCAGGCGCGCCGTTCCCGAAGCGCTTTTGCAACCATCCTTACGCCTTGGGGACCGGTTCCCAGAGCCGTCGTCGGACGGGCGCGGCCGGCCCTCGAAAAAGGAGGGGACGTCCGCGCTCGTCCGACGACGAACGTTCAGCGGGGCGATCGCGCCGTTCCGCTTCCACGCGTTCCGCCGACCCGGATCCGGGTCGCGGCGACCAGCAACGCGCAGGCGGACGCCAGAACGAGAGAGACCGCAGCCGGCAATCCGGCTCGCGCCGCGTCGGCGACGGGAACGGTCGGCTCGAAGGCGGGCACCCGCTCCCAGTCCACGTCGACGATCGGCGCGGAGGAGAACAGAAGCGGTTGAAAATGAGCCTTGAGGCGCTCGTGGTGGCGTCGCACCGCGTCCTGATAGGCGAACTGGGCGGTCATGTCGGCGGAGGCCAGCCGGTCGACCGCCAACCGCGTCGCGAGCGGCGGCGCCAAGAGCGACCATCGCCGCGCCCATTCGTCGCGCTTCGCCAACGTCTCGCGATAGCGCCGCGATGCGTCGCGGGCCGCTTGGTCCCCCCGGTGGTTCATCGCGTAGTACCAAGCCCACGTGAACTCGTCTTCGGGCACGCGCCACCCGCTCCACTGGGGGTAGTCCTCGAAGAACGCCTGCATGGTCTCGGTGCGCGGCAGGTCCCACGCTTCATGGTATCCCTGCCGCTGGCGCACCGTCAGCTCCAGGGCCTCGGGGACGGGATGGAGGATCGCGTTCGCCAGCCCCAGGACCGCCGGAGCCAGGAATGTGAGCGTCGCCCACGCGCCGACGAGCGTCATGGCGTTGGCGGTCGAGGAGCGGCGTCCAACGGCGACGGCTATGCAAAGCGCGAACCAGAACAGGGTGTGGAGACCGACGAGCGCGACCGCCCGGACCGCCGGACCGTCGCCGCCCGCATCCGTCAACAGCGCCCCGGCCGCCGCGAGGACCGCGAAGACCGCTCCGACGAGGAGCGCGCGCGCGCCGACCTTCGCGGCGAGGATTCTCCGGGGTCCGGCGAAGAGCCGGGCCATCTCCCACGTCCCGCGCTCGCGCTCGCCCGAGACGACGTCGTAGGTGACGGCGATGACGAAGAGCGGAAGCAGAACGACGAGCACGAAGGTCAGATCGATGCGTCCCTCGGCCGCCAAGCGCGGATTCAGGGTCTCCTGCTCGTAGAGCTGTCCTTCGAGAGCCAGCAGCCGGATACGCAAGTTGGCGGTCTCGACCTCCGCTCGACCGCTTGCGAGCGCAGACAGCTTCGACGGAGGTTGAGGGGCGGGAAACGCCAAGTAGTAGAGCAACTCGCCCGCCTCCGTCTCCGGGGAATAACGCGAGAGGAGGTGGGCCAGCTGCGCCCGGTACGCTCGCTCGGCCGCGTGGGCCCCGGCCTCCGTCGCCTCGACGCCTCGGCGCCCCTGCCAGGACGCGTGGAAGCCGAGCGCCAACAACAGGATCGCCGCCGCCACGCCGCCGCCCGATCGAGCGATCCGGGCGAACTCGAGTCGCGCGAGTCGCGCCCACGCCCTCATGGCGCCCGATTCCGGGGCGACCTTCGGCGTCCGCCGTCGGCGC
This sequence comes from Longimicrobiales bacterium, assembly GCA_965115885.1. Classification (GTDB taxonomy): domain Bacteria; phylum Gemmatimonadota; class Gemmatimonadetes; order Longimicrobiales; family Gaopeijiaceae; genus BD2-11. The sequence continues at coordinate 2,592,400 of OZ220479.1, read as the reverse complement.
CCGCGCGCAACAGTCGTCCACGGCCCAAGGCGAGTCCCGCGAGCGGAATGGCGATCCAGAGCCCGAGCGCGGCTAGGGATTGGGGACGATCGCCCAAGGCGCGACCGAGCGACGGCGGTTCGGGCCGAAAGACGGGGAACCGCGTCCACTCCTCGCGGACGATGCGCTGGGCGCGGTCGTTCTCGTACGCGATTTCGTGAACGTGAAGCTCGTTGAGGCGCTGCACGATTTCGTAGCGGTACGCCTCGGCCTCTCGACGGAACGTCTCCATCGCTTCCGTCCCCGTTCCCGCCGCCGCCATCGACAGGTCCCGCGCCGCGAGGTTGGGAGACAGCAGGCCCAGCCACGCCAACGCGCGATCCTGCCGGCGATGGACGGCGACGAGCGCTTGGTGGCGCTCCTCGGCGATTCGGCTGGTGAGCGCCTCGCCCTCGCGGCTCACGATCCCGCCCCAGTTGATCGGCAACTCCTCGACCGAGTCGACCCGGTAGCGCGCCAGGGTTTCGTCGCGCAGGGCGCCGAAGAAGGCGTCGTCGGGATCGTGGCTGTCCCCGACCCGGCTCAGCGCCTCCTCGACCTGGGCCGTGAAATGGGCCCGCGAAGGCGTCGGATGAACCGCGCCCGCGAAGGAGGCGCCCAGACGCGGGACGGCCACGCAAAGCGCTACCCAAATCGCCACGAGCTGGACCAGGGCGGCGCGCGACGACGCTCGCCGAGACGACACCCAGACCGTCGCCAGCGCCCAGCCCGCGATGTACGAGGTCCAGATCGCCGCGAGCGCGAGCATTCTCGCGACCGACCAGCCCTCCACGCCGCTCGAGGCCGCGACCGCGACCGAGATCCCGAAGACGGGAAGCGCGGACGCGACCGCAACCGCCGCGACGCCCATGGCTTTGCCCGTCAGGACTTGCCCCGGCGTCGCGCCCTGGGCCAGGAGCAGCGGCAGCGTGCCCCGTTCCCGCTCGCCGCTCACCGACGCGAACCCCGCAGCCACCACCAGCAACGGCAGGAGGAGTCCCAGCACGGCGGCCGGCGTGAGACGTCCGAAACTCAGCATCGCCGTCGCATGCCGCGCATCGCCGAAGCTGGCGGCGTTCTGGCGGTGCCCCTCCAGGAAAAGCGAGGTCCCCGCATAGGCGCCGACTCCCGGGTCGAAGAACGCCAGGGGCGCCTCCTCGCGGAAGACCAGGAACCCGTAGTGGATCACCCGGTGCGGATGCCGGTCGGGCTGCTCCGCCCACTGGCGGTCGACCAGCGCCTGATAGCGAGCGCGCTGTTCCGCATCGCGCGCGGCGTGATGCCGAGTTCCGACGACGGCGACGAGCCCCAGGACGGCGACGAGTCCCAGCAGGAGCGCGACGCGGCGATCCTCGCGCATCGCACCCACCTGCCGCCGCGCCACGAGCAACGCGACGCCCAGGCCGGACCTCCCGGAGTCCGCCGCCCCCGACCTCCCGCTACCGTCCAAAGATCGAGCTCGTGGTGAGGGTCACCGAGAACGTTCTGGGCTCGCCCGGGACGTTGCCCGCGCGAGCCGCGAAGAGCGAGGCCGTGGCGTAGCTCTCGTCGAACACGTTGTCGACGGCGGCCCTGACGTCGAAGCGACCGAGCAGACGAACGTCGACCGCGACGTCCACGACCGCGTATCCGGGCGCCCGGATCCCGGCGAACGGCTGCTCCCGCTCGCCGACGAACGTGAGCCCCAGCGCCAGCCCGGCGTCGCGACGCACCGCGACGCGCGACGAAAAGCCGGCCGCATGGCGCGCCGCGTTGGGCCACGGCTTGCCCACGTTGTCGGGGGCGTCGTCGTCGCGCAGGATCTCCGAGTCGAGCCACGCGTAGTTGGCCGCCACGCTCACGCGCTCGCCCAACGTCCCCGTGGCGTCCAACTCGATCCCCTGGCTTCGCACCTCGCCGGTGGCGAACGCCGCCGACCAGTTGTTCCCGTTCGGTCCGTAGGCGGGATCGGGCCTCAGGACGTTCGTCTTGACGATCCGGTAGACCGAGCCCGCGAGCATGAGTCGCCGTCCGAAGAGATCGCTCTTCGCTCCGAACTCCGTCTGAACGCTGCGCGAAGGATCGAACGGTCCGTTGGCCGAGGGCACCTGGTGCACGAAGTCGGCTCGGTTGAATCCGGTCGCGGCGTTGGCGTACAGGGACAGCCGGTCGCTGGGCTTGAACAGGAGGCCCAGGCGACCGGTGACGGCGGAGGCGTCGGCGTTGCCGGGCTCGCCGACCACGGACCCCTCGTCCGCGTAGTTGTCGAAGCGGGCGCCGGCGGCGAGGATCCAGCGCGTCCCCAGGTGCATCCTGTCCTGGAAGAAAACGCCGATCCGGCGCGACAAAACGCCCTGTTCCGAGTAGTCGCCGGGCCCCAGTCCGTACAGCGTCGCGGCTCCGCCGTTGTAGGTCGGCGCGAAGAGGTCCAGATCCGGAACCGGTCCGCCGCGTCCGCTCTGCCGCGCCTGCCCGTACCTGAAGAGCCAGTCCTGGCGAAACACCTCGACGCCGCCCAGAAGGGCGTGCGCGCCCGCTCCGGACGTCTCGACCCGTCCGTGGAGGTTGACCGTGGCGCTCCAGTCGTCGTTGGAGCGGAACTGATCGCGAAACGCCCGCTGCATGCTGCGACCGTCCTCGAGGATGCCCCGGGGCTCGTGGTAGTTCTCCGCCCGATCGTACCCCAGCCACCGGAAGGTCCCGTCGACCGAAAGGCCCGGTCCGGAGTGGCTCGCCGAGGCCTGGATCACGGAAGCGTCCAGACGGGTGAAGTCCGTCGGCTCCGTCGCCGTCCACGAGGTCTCGGTCAGGAACGCGCCGTCGGGATCCACCGGAATTCCGCGCAGGCGATGTCCCTTGAGGTCCTGGTCGATCCGTTCGAACTCCAAGTCGATCCGAGTGCGTTCGGTGGCCAGCCAGGAGAGTCCCGCCACCAAGTGCAGATCGCGAAGTCCGGCGTTGTTGCGAAAGCTGTTCTTCTCCTCGAAGAACGCGGCGGCGCGGTGGAGGAAGCGCGACGAACCCGGGAACGGACCGGTCGCCTCGAGGTTGACCCCGCGCTGGGCGAAGGACCCCGAGACGACGGACGCCCGAACTTCGGAGAACTCCTGCGGCTTCTTCGTCACGTAGTTGAGGACGCCTCCCGGCTCGGCCGCTCCGTACAGCACCGACGCGGGCCCTTTGACGACCTCGACCCGCTCGACGTTGGTCAGTCGACCCACGCTGGTGCTGAAACCCGTGTCCTCGCCCCCTTCGAGACTGCCGTACGGGTTGCCGCGCACGCCGTTGAAGAGGATCTCGCGCTGTTGGAACCCGCGCAGGATCATCTCCGAGTACGGGTGGTCCACCAGGCCGCTCACGTTGCGGTACAGGTCCTCGAACCGCGTGGCCCCCTGATCCTCGATGAACTTGCGCGACAGGACCTGGACCGACTGGGCGACGTCCATGAGGCGAGCCGGCGCGCGCGTCCCGACCGTGCCGAACTCCTGCCGGTAGGAGCGGGTCGCCCGCACTTCGATCGGAGCGATGCGGAAGACCGCTTCGGCGACGACCACGTCGACTTCGACGCGGCCGCCGGACGGAACCTCGACGGAAGTCGGGTCCGCGCGATAGAGGCCCTCCACGACCAGGGTGCGAGACCCCGACGGGACCGCTTCGATGACGAATCGACCCTGGTCGTCGCTCATCGCGACCCGGTCGGTTCCGGAGACCCGGAATTGGACGGAGGAGAGGGGCGAGCCGTCGTCGGCCGAGAGGGCGGTTCCGGCGACGGAACCCGACTCCTGGGCGGCCGCCGGTCCGGCGAGGACGGCGACGGCGAGAGCGCACGCAAGCGACGTCGCGGCGAACGATCCGTTTCTAATCGACTTGTTCATGTTCGGCCTGTTTTAGAGTGGTTTCGGGGTGGCGCGGCGCTTGCGGCCCTTCCGCCGGATCCCGAGCGACGGAGAGGGCGACCCGGGCGGGCGGAACGCGGGAGCGGACGGACCGACGCGCGACGGCTTGGAAATCGCCCACCGAGGTCGGGGTCATTTCAGTCGCCGCCCCGCACCCGGCCGAGCCCGACGCTCGCGCCTACGCTCGCCAGAGCGAGGAACCCGACCAGGGCCGCGAGCGGTGCGCTCGCACGGCGCGCGACGGCGGCGAATTCCTCCTCCTCGAAGCGGAATTCGGGGATGTCGGCGAGGATGTCGGCGTCCATCCTTTCGTCGGCCAGGATCGCGGGCGCGAAGAACTCCCGCCATCGCTCGGCGAAAGCGCGCACCTGCGACCGGAAGCGAGCGAAGCGCGCGTCTCCGGTCCCCGCGGCGGCGGTCAGCGCGTCCTGGGCCAGGAGCGCCGGCGACAGGAATCGGTAGCGGCGCACCAGCGCGATCTGCGCGTCGCGCCGAGCGTCGTGCTCCCTCGCGACCGCTTCCACCCGGCGGTTCACGGCGTCCGTCGCGGCCCAGGCGAGCGCGCCCAGGCCGGGCTCGTCGGCCACGGCGACGCCCGCCATCTCCGGATGGTCCTCCAGGTAGCGGGCGAGCAGCTCGCTTCGGCGGTCCACGACGTCGTTGGAGGCTTCTCGCTGCGCGGTGACCATCCGCACGCGGGACGGCAACGGATGCAGCACGCCCGACGCGATGTTCACGGCGGCCGGCAGGACCGCCACCAGCGCCAGCCAAGCGCCCAGAAGGACCGTGGCGTTCCATGCGGACGATCGCCCCAGGCTGTTCGCCCACGCCGCCAGCGCAAACCAGAAGAGCGCGTAGACGACTACGACGGCGCACCATAGGAGCGTCCGGCCGGGCGGCGCGAGGCCGCCCGCGAACAGGGCGCCCAGCAACGAGGCCGCCAACGCCATGCCCACGACCAGCGCGGCCCGGAAGGCCAACGTCGTCGCCACCACGGCGCGGGCCGACACCGGCTGCGAGAGCGTCAGCGCCAGGGTGCCCCGCTCGCGCTCGCCGGAGAGGACGTCGAAGGCGAGCGCCAGAATCAGAAGCGGCAACAGGTTGATGGTCCAGAAGACCGCGTCGAAGCGCCCGACCGTCAGGTTGAGGGGGTTCTCGATCTCGCCGTTGCCGTGAAACGACGCCTCGTTGGTGTAGATGTCGACGTCGTAGTGGTAGGGCAACAGGTCGCTTTGACCGACGGCCAGCGCCGTCAGCGATCCGGGGTCCAGAGTCGCGGTGTGGCGTCCGCGCGGTCCACCCAGCACGTTCGGAGCGCGGGGATCGGCGAAGGGCGAGGCCGGCTCGGCCCCGTTCGCGATCGCGATCAACTCCCGCTCGACGGCGCGGACGCGCTCGACGTTGCCGACCTCGGCGGCGCGCACGGTGCGCTCCTGGAAACGCATCCAGGCCAAGCCGTTGGCCAGCGCGTAGACGAGAAGCGCGGCGAAGAGCCCGAGCGCGACGCGGAGCCCCCAGTCGGCCCTGAGCCGACGCCACTCGTTGCGGAAGACGACGCGCGCGACCAACGCCTACGCCACCTTCGCGCGCCGCAACCGCGCCGCAGCCGCCGCGACGGTCCCGACCAGCCACGCGCCCAGCGCCAGAATCGACAGCGTGCGGTTGCCGAGCACCCACCCCAACGACGGAGCGGCGTACTGGAACGGCGGCGTCTCCGCCCAGAGTTCCGGCCCGGCCAGGTACGTCTCGCCGGTGCGCGAGTTCTCGGCCAGATCGCCGTTCATGCGCCGCATCACGTCGCGGCGGTACGACTCCGCGGCGACCGCGAAGTGCCGGTGCTGTTCGACGTCGGTCCCGGCCAGTCCCATCGAGAGAGCGCGCACGGCCAGCGACGGCGCCAAGGCCGCGAGCGTCTCGTGCACGACGCTCTGACGCTCGAAAGCGTTCCACAAGGCCCCGTGGTTGCGGTCGAGGATCCGGTTGCCGAACTCCTCGCTCTCCTGCAGATGGACCCCGGACAGGTTCAGGGGCAGGTCCTCGGCTCGCTCGACCCCGTGCTCCGCGAGCAGGCGCTCGGTCGTCGCGGCCCGGTCCGGGCGGGGGACGCCCTCGACGCCGGTGGCCATCTCGCGCTCGATGCCGCGAGCGAACTCGATCGCCGACGGCGTCGGATGCAACCACTTCGACAGGTCCACCGCGACGCGCGGCGCCACCATGGCGTTCGTCGCCCACATTCCCAGCAGGACCACCAGTGCGGTGCGCGCCGTGCGGACGCTGGCGGACACGGCCAGCGAGAGCGCCAGAAAGACGGCGAAGTAGGCGAGGTAGACGCCGGCCAGGACGGCGCCCCGGGCCAGCGGCGACGCGACCGGTCCTGGATTTGCGACGACCAGAGCCGCCGCGCCCGCGACGGCGGCCGGGACCAGCAGCAGCGCCAGCGCCCCCGCGACGCCCAGCGCCTTTCCCAGAGCCAACTCGCGTCGGCCGACGCCGGTGGCCAGCAACTGGCGCAACGTGCCGCGCTCCCGCTCGTCGGCGAACGCGCCGAACGCGAGCAGCACGACGAGAAGGGGCACGAGGTGCTGGAGCACCTGCGCGGCGGTCAGTCTCCCGAGGCGCTGAGCCGCCGTCGCGTCTTGGGCGGGGCGGAGGAGGAAGTCGTTTTGCCGGTGGGCCTCGAGCCTCACCGAGGTGCCGACGTAGGGATCGACGCCCTCGTCGACGAAGGACAGCGCCAGGCGGGGCTTGAACGCGTAGGTCCCGTAGTGGGCCGCCGAATGGGGATTCTTCTCGCCCTGCGACTCCCAGTGCTCTCGGGCGGTCGCCTGCGCGGCGGCGAGCTCCCGCTCGGCGCTGCGCGCCTGCACCCACCCGTGGCCCAGCGACGCCAGGAGCAGGACGCCGACCACGACCGAGCACCAGCGGAACCGTCCGTCTCGCACGACGTCGGTGAACTCCTTGCGCGCGACGCGTCTCGTCGTCGACCTCGCGTACCGCCGGTTCATGCGCGCATGTGCTCGAGATAGACGCGCTCGAGGTCGGCGTGGCCGATTTCTTCGGTGTCCATCTCGGCGACCAGGCGTCCGTAGCGCATGATGCCCACGCGCGTCCCCGTCTCCTTGGCGCGGAACAGGTCGTGGGTCGCCATGAGCACGGCGACCCCTCGGTCCTTGAGCCGCTCGAGCAGTTCGGAGAACTCGTTCGAGGCTTGAGGGTCGAGCCCCGAAGTCGGTTCGTCGAGGAGCAGCGCTTCGGCCTTCTTGGCGATCGCGATGGCGATGCCGACCTTCTGGCGCATGCCCTTGGAATACTCGGACACGCGACGACCGACCGCGGCGCGCTGGAGTCCCGCTTCGACGAGAATGTCGGCGAGCCGATCCGGATTCGGGGATCGGCTCCCGCCCAAGGCGGCGAAGTACTCCAGGTTCTCCAAGCCGCTCAGATTGCGGTAGAGCATGACCTGTTCGGGGATGTAGGCGATCCGCCGCTTCGTCTCGCGATCGTGGGCGGACACGTCCAGGCCGGCGATCAGCGCCTGCCCGGACGTGGGGGCCACGAACCCGAGAAACAGGTTGATGGTGGTGGTTTTGCCGGCTCCGTTGGGGCCGAGCAGGCAGTAGACCTCTCCGGGCGCTATGACGAGGTCGAGGGCGTCGAGCGCATGGGTCGAGCCGTAGCTCTTGCTGAGGCGGCGGGCCTCGAGGAGCGGATCGCTACCGTTCCCCGATTCGGCGGCTCGCCGCGATACGGGCGTTCGCATGGGGTTCCATCTCTCGGGTTGCGGGCGTCCTCCCGGGACGCGCGCGTCGACAGGGACCGGCCGACGGAGGGGTCGGCCCGAAGACTCTGTTCGCCTAGAGAGAGATGGAGAGGGGAGGGGCGCGACTGCGGCGAGACGTGAGGCGCGGGACCCGGGGAGCGGGTTGTCGCCGGAGGTGGGCGGGAGCCTGCAGGAGGCTCGGTTCGGTTAGGCTCGGCGCACCCGAGCCGATCATCGAAGCGGGGCTGTGGGCGACCTGGCAGACGAGACACGCGTTCGGCGAATCAAGGGGACCGTCGTGCGCGTGGGAGCTCTCCGCAACGTCGACCGAGACGAAGGAGAGGACGACCGCCAGCACGGCCGTCGCGCATACGGGGCCCCGCGATCTCGCAAGACCGAGCAGATGCGCCATCCTCGCTTCCCCACCTTGCGGATTCTCGTCGTCCCGCTCGCCGACCGCGACCCGCCGCCGCGGCCCGTAAGCATGTCACGCTAAGGAGACCTTGCACGTCGGCGGGAGAGATGTCAAGACCCGGCCGCATCCGCGACGCTGCGGCAAGCCGCCCCCTTCGAACGTCGTTGCGCCAACCACGACGTCGCCCTGCTCGCCGAGGCCTCCGGACGACTCTCCGGGCCCGCCGCCAAAGTATTTTCGTGGCGCATGTTCCACGCCTGCGGAGACGCAGCTTCGAGCGCTTCGCCGACATCTCCCGACGGCCACTGCCTGCGCGTCGACACCCGTGCGCCTGCGTCGTCGAAGTCGTCGACGAAGAAACCCGGCTCCGATGCCGTGCGCCTCGCCGCGCGTCGCCTACCGTTTCCTCGGCCCCCGCCTCGAGGGGTTGGCCGCATTCCCGTTCCGCATCGAGGCGTTTCGCGCCGCCGCCGACCGGAGCGGGGGCGTCCGGAGAAGCTGCGGCGGGCACGGCTCGCGAAGCCGTTGGGTCGATGGCCCGGACGTTCACGGGCGTGGCGTCATCGGCTCGGCGGCCGGTTCGAAAACGACCGATCCCGCCCGCTCCGTCTCCCGACAGCGACCGATTTTTGTCCCTTGTACGGCCCCTGTACGGAGAGTGGAGATGGGCGAGGTCCGCGGCATCGCGTTCGGAGGCCGACCGGAACGGGGCGGATCCGGACGCGCCTCTGGCGCACCCGACTCCGACGCCGCACTTTCGGGGGCCTCCCGCAGGAGAGGCGCCTCGTGCCTCGATCCGTCGCCGCCGCATGCCCAGAGAAATTCATCCCGGGATCCACTGGATTCAGGAGTTCGGGCCGGACCGGCCGGGAATCGCGAAGTCCCTGGCGGACCGCGGAGCCCACTGGTATCGCCCCGGCCGCGAGATCCACGTCCCGCAGAACGCTTTTCTCTTCGTCGGGGAGCGAACCCTCCTCTTCGACACCCTGTCGCCGGCCGCCACGGAACGGATCCTCGCCGACTTGGAGACGGTGCTGGAGGGCCGTGCGCTCGACTATCTCGCGCTCTCGCACCCGGACGTTCCCCACGCGGGCAACACCTTCCGCATCCTCGAGCGTCACCCCGGCGCGGTCTTGGTCGCGCCCCGGTTCGGAGAGACCCACGAGCTCTATCATCTGGAGACGGCGCGCAAGGTGGGCCCCGGAGATTCGCTCGATCTGGGCGGCAAGCGGCTGCGCTTCCACGAAGCCGCTTTCCTGGACGCGGCGATGTCGATGTGGATGTCGGAGGAGACCTCGGGGACGTTTCTGCCCGTCGATTGGATGGGGTTGCCGCTGATGGACGGAGAAGGGCTCCTGTTCGCGGACGAGTTCCGATCTCCCGTGGACGTCGACCGCTACGCCGAGTTCCACGGGCGGGTCATGTTCTGGATGCGGTACGTGGACGTGGCCCGCACGCAGGCGGAGATCGACCGGTTGCGGCGGAGGCATCGTCCGACGACGATCGCCTCCGCGCACGGGCCCGTGATCCGCGCCGACGTGCCGCGTCACTTCGAGATGATGAAGGCGGTCGTGGAACGGGTCGCGTCCGGCGGCCGGACGGGGGTGCTGTGAAGTCGGCGGAGCGGGCGCGCGGACCGAACGCGGACGTGGCGCTCGCGCGGGACGTGTTCTGGATCCCCGAGAACTACCCGCTCGGGGCGGGTCGGAACGTGCACGTGAGCGTGTTCCTGATTCGCGCGAGAGGAGGGAACGTTCTGATCGACTCGGGCTCCTTCCATCACCGCGAGAGTCTGGTGCGCCGCATTTCGCGCGCCACCGCAGGAGAGGGGATTCGTTCGCTGGTGCTGTCGCACTCGGATTATCCGCACTCCGGCAACATTCCCGCGTTCCGGCGCCTTTGGGGCGATTTCGAGATCGTGGCCTCGTCCGGAGAACCGGAGATCCAGGGGCTTCCGTACGCGCGCCGCAGCCGGATCGGGGAAAGCCTGGAGGTGGCCGGGAGGGTGCTCGACTTCATCGATCCGCCGCTGGCGGACCGCTCCCACACCTCGTGGATCTACGACCGGGCGTCGCGCGTGCTCTTCGTCGCGGACGGGTTCGGCTACCACCACGCCGACGACGAGACCGGACTGACCTCGCGCCAGCTCGCCGACGGATTTCGGAGCGAGGAGATCCACGGCTTCCACCGCGACACGCTGGTCTGGCTCCGCTACGCCGATCCGGCGGTGCTTATGGGGGTGTTGCGGGAGATGCTCGAAGCGCGCGAGGTGTCCTGGGTGGCCCCTATCCACGGCAACCCGATCGCCGCCGAACACCTCGACGACTACCTGGAACGGCTGGAGGAGGGGGTTCGGCGCATCGTCCGCGAGTGGGAGGTGTCCGGCGGTCGGCGCACGGCGCGCAGTGGATGAAGCGGCGCCGGGTCCGTCCAATGGCGGCGAGCCGAAGGCCTCGACCGGGGAGGTGCGGTTCGGGCTCGTTCGACGCGGTCCGCTGCGCGAGCGCCGCGCTCGACGATCCGGACGCCCGGGGGATGCACCGCATTCGTTCGCACGGCGCGCCGCACTCGGTATCTCGCGCTTCCGGAAGGGCGTCCCCGACGGACCTGTTCGGGTGCCTCGACCTCCCTGAACGGGGGACGGCCGACCGACGCGGCGACGTTGCCGTTCGGTCGGAAAGGCGCCGCAACGCTTCCCGGCCTGCCCCGAGGCGAAGTGCGCGCACTTGCGCGGGACCCCGAGCGGCGAACTTCGCCATGGGGGATCGGACTCCGCGGTGGGCGCGAGGGCGGAGATCGTCCAAGCGCCCGTGGCTAGATCCCGAAGAAGGCGGTCGCGGAGGCCGTCGCCACCGCGGTGGCGCACCGCGACCGAATCGCGAATCCCGGCCGCCTTCCGCCGCCGCTCGCCTTCGAGGAACTGCGCACGGCGCACCAGTCGTCGGCCTGCCCGAGATCGATGCGGGCACGGGCTTTCTGGAAAGGATCCGGCGGCCGGTCCGCTAGGAGAAGGCGCTAGCGGTAGAGGAGTTCCACCAGGCTCATGGGCACCGCCGGCAGGTAGGTGACCATCGCCAGCACCGCCGCCAGCACCGCCACGAACCACGCGTTGACCTTGCTGACGTCCCAGATGTCGGCCTTGGCCACGGAGCAGGCGGTCACCAACACGCTGGCCACCGGGGGCGTCTGCTGTCCGATCCCCAGATTGAGGGTCACCACCAAGCCGAAGTGCACCGGGTCGATGCCTGCCGCGTGCACCAGCGGCATCACCACGGGCACGACCAGGATGATGGCGGCCGCGGAGTGCAGGAAGAGCCCGATCGCCAGGAAGAAGACGTTCAGCAACGCGAGGATGGCCCAGCGGGACTCGGTGACGCCGATGATGCCGTCGGCCACCCGTTGCGGGACCTGAGCCTCGGTGAGGTAGTCGCCGAGCAGCGCCGAGGTGGCCACCAGCAACATGACCACGGCGGTCTGCACGCCGCCGTCGAGAGCGGCGGAGCGCAGGGCGGCCAAGTCGATTTCCCGGTAGACGAGTCCGCCCACCGCCAGCGCGGCCACGACCGCCAGCCCCGCCCCCTCGGTGGCGGTGACCCAGCCGGTGAAGATCCCGCCCAGGATGATCACCGGGAGGAGCAGCGCCCAGCCCGCGTCGCGAAAAGTGGTCCACACGCGGCGCAACTGAAAGGCGTGCTCGACCGGGAAGCCGTTGCGCAACGCGAGCGCGTACGCCACTCCCATCAGCAGGATGCCTCCGACGACGCCGGGCACGATTCCGGCCACGAACAATTCGACGATGGAGCTCTCCGACATCACCCCGTAGACGATCATGGGGATGGAAGGCGGGATGATGACCGCGAGCGTCGCCGAGGAGGAGGTGACCGCGGCCGCGAAGGGCGTCGAGTAGCCGCGCTTCTTCATCGCCGGGATCAGGATCGATCCGAGGGCGGCCACGTCCGCGACCGCGGAGCCGGAGATTTCGGCGAAGAACAGGGACGCGGAGATGGAGACCATCGCCAGTCCGCCGCGGATGGCGCCGAAGAGCGCGGAGGCGAAGGCGATCAGACGGCGCGAGATGCCGGTCGCGTTCATGATCGCGCCCGCGAGGATGAAGAGCGGGATGGCGATGAGCGGGAAGGATGTGGCGCCCGTGAACAGCACGAGGCCGGCGTTGAGGACCGCTGCGGCCCCCGAGGTCGCCACCATCGCGATCAGCGCGATCACGCCCAAAGCGACCGCGATGGGCACGTTGACCGCCACCAGCGCGATCATCCCCAGGAACATCAGCAGAAGGGTCACGGGCTGCCGCCTCGGACGCCCGCCGGCGCGGGACCGGTTCCGCCGTCGGCGTCCGCGTCCGCGCCGGGCGGTCCGCCCTCGCCCGCCCGCAACAGCTCCGGCAGGCTCAGCAGTTGCGCGACGACGAAGAGCGAGCTTCCGATGGGGATCACCGACTGGGTCAGCCGGGTGGGCACCCACGGCAGACTCACCATGCCGGAGCCCTCCAGGACGACCAGCACCCGCCAGCCCGCCCACGCCGCGACCAGGAAAAACGCGACCACCACCGCTTCGCCCGCGAGCACGACCGGGATCCGCCACGGTCGCCGCAGTCGGCGCACCAGATTGGGGAACCCGATGTGCGCCCGCTTCAGCGCCGCCAGCGCCGCGCCGTAGTAGGTGAGCCAAGCCAGCAGGACGGACGCCGTCTCGTCGTACCACACGAGCGCCGCCCCGAACTTGCGGAAGCCCACGCCCAGCACGACCACCAGGGCGAGCGCCGCCACCAGCGCCAGCACGATGGCCTCGAGCAGGCGCTCGAAACGGGTGCGCAACGCGGTCACGGGCCGCGTGACCGGGGGGAGGCTCCGGGACGGGCGGATGCGATCATCCGGGCAGGATCCGCGAAACTCGACTGCCGGGCAAGTCGGAGGTCGCGCCATGGAACGGCGGCGCTCGCTGCCGCAAATTGCGTTCTTGCGGTTCCGGCCTCCGCGGGGGCGACCGCCCCCGCCACGACGAAGCGTGCGACGAGGAGAATCTCCGATGCTCCCCCGGCTGGACGCGCTCTCCCATCACCAGCGGCGTGTGCTCGCGGAACTCGGGGCGACGCCGAGCGGTTTCGTTCTTCACGGCGGGGCCGCGCTGGCGCTCCGGTTGGGACACCGCAGGCCGGAGAGTTTCGGCTTCCTGTCGACGGAGTCGTTCGACCCTCTGCGGATTCTCGACCGGGTTCCATGCCTGAGGGGCGCCGAGGTCGTCCGTCGCGGTCCGGATACGCTCGAATGCGTGGTGGATCGCGGAGGGATCGTGCGCGTCTCCTTCTCGGGCGGGGCGATGCGAGGGCGCGTGGAGGATCCGGAGTTCGCCGAGCCGCCCGGCCTCGAGGTCGCCTCCCTTGCGGATCTGGCGGCCGCCGCGGTCCGGGACGTCCAGGTCCGTGCCCGCGCGAAGGACCGCTTGGACGTGGATGCCGCCGTCCGGCTGGGCGACGTCGATCTGGGACGGGCGTTCGGCGCGGCCGCCGCCGTATTCGGGGATCGTTTCGATCCGCCGGGCGCGCTCGAGTCGCTCGTCTTCTTCGCGGACGGCGATCTGCACAAAGTTCCGGAGTCGGTGCGCGAGCGGCTGACTCGAGCGGCGAGCTGGATCGACCCGGCCCGCATCCCTCGGGTGACGGCACGCCCCGGGCTTCGGCCGGTTCGGGTGTCCGGCGACCCGCTCGCCAAGAGCGTCGGGGCCGCCCGGGCTTTGCCCGTTCGCACGCGGCGCGGATAGGATGTCCCGGCCGAGCGGGGTACCTTTCGGTCCGCCGTGTCGGGTGGGTCGTCTCGATCCCGACGGCTTGGCGGACCCGCTGCGGAGGACTTTCTCGGGCCGAAAACTTGCGCGATTCCACGCATCCTGTGCATGCATGAACGCTGTGAACTTTTGCATCTCGCTCAAAAGCGGACATGGCGTTGACATGGCTTGGGATCATGCTTTAAGCTCGCGGAGGCCCCGCCGCCCCGCCGCCCCGCCGCCCCGCCGCCCCGCCGCCCCGCCGCCCCGCCGCCCCGCCGCCCCGCCGCCCCGCCGCCCCGCCGCCCCGCCGCCCCGGTTCAGTAGCCCGACCGAATCTCGCAGGGGTGGCGCACCCGATTTAGCATCCCCGTTCCGCAGTAGTTCCCCGGCCGAGCGAACCGGGGCGACGGAGGCCGTCTACCTCGACTGCAACGCCTCCGCCCCGCTCCATCCGCGCGTCGCCGAAGTCGTGATTTCCGCGCTGACCGAGGTGGGCAACGCCGCGTCGGCCCACGGCTTCGGTCGTCGGCAAACCGCTCTGGTCGACGAGGCTCGCGAGCGGGTCGCGGCGCTGGTCGGAAGTCGCGCATCCAACGTCGTGTTCACCGCGAGCGCGACCGAAGCGAACAATCTTGCGCTCCACGGGGCCGTGCAGCGGGCGAGCGCGGACCGCCCCCGGATTCTCGTCTCCGCCGTCGAGCACGCGTCGGTTCTGAAAACCGCCGAGTGGCTCGAAGAGCGCGGCGTCTCGCAGGTCGACGTGGTTCCCGTGACCCGCGGGGGTTCCGTCGACCTGCAAGCTCTGGAACGGTTGCTCGGTCCCGATGTCCTCCTCGTGTCCGTCATGGCCGCCAACGGCGAGACGGGGGTGCTCAACCCCATTGCGGAGGTCGCGGAGCTCGCTCACGCCCACGGCGCGCTTTTCCATTGCGACGCTGCGCAGTTCGTGGGTTGGATGCCGCTGTGCGCGCAAGATGCGGGCACGGACCTCGTTTCGGTCAGCGCGCACAAGCTGGGCGGTCCGATGGGGGTCGGCGCGCTGATCGGCACGCGTCGGGCCTTGACCGGGATTCGTCCGGTGATTCATGGCGGTGGGCACGAGAGGGGCTTGCGGTCGGGTTCTCCGAACGTGCCCGGCATCGTCGGATTCGGAGAAGCCGCCGCCATCGCCGTCGACGAGCGAACCCGCGCGTCGATGCGTCTGGCGCGGCTCCGCGACCGCCTGGCGGACGGTCTTGCGGTCGCGCTGCCCGGCGTCGCCCAAATCGGAGACGTCGACCGGCGCCTGCCGAACACGGCCTGCCTCCGTTTCGAAGATGCCGATGCGGAAGCCGTCACGGTCAACCTGGAGCCCGTCGCGGCCTCCGCGGGAAGCGCCTGCAACGCCGGATCGATCGAACCTTCCCACGTCCTGCTCGCGATGGGTCTCTCGCGTTCCGCCGCCTTCGAGTGCGTACGCTTCAGTCTCGGACGCTTCACCTCGGACGCGGAGATCGAGTTCGCCGTGTCCCGCGCCGTCGAAGCCGTCCGACGCGTCCGCGCGATGCAGGCGGAGGCCGTCTGATGCGCCTGGTCGATGCGGCCGAACCGATCTTCGCCCGGCACGAGACGTTTCACCCGCGCTACGGATGGTTCCGCAAGGCGTACGCGGCGGTTGGACGCGACCCGAAGATGTTCGCGCGTCCGGACGCGCCGCTCGAGCTGGGGGTCGGGAAGAACATGGTGCGGGCGATCCGCTTCTGGGGGATGGCGGCGAAGCTCGTCGAAGGGAGTCCCGGCTCGCGACCGGTCCTCTCGGCCAGCATGGTGCGGACTCGTCTGGGCGACAGATTGTTCGGCGAAAACGGCTGGGATCCCTACATGGAGGAACCGGCGACCCTGTGGTTGCTTCACTGGTTGCTGCTGGCCTCGCCGTGCCATCTGCCCGTCTGGTGGTTGGCCTTCAACGAACTCCACGCCGTCGAGTTCGACGACGGTGAACTGGAGCGGGTCGTCCGCACGCAACTTCGGGTCGCCGCCCAGTGGAGGACGCCGCACGAATCCTCGATCCGAAAGGACGTGCGGACTCTCCTGCGCACGTACACGCCTGCCGAGCGTGCGACCCGCATGGGGATCGACGACATCCTCAACTGCCCATTCCGCGAGCTTCGCCTCGTAGGACGCTCGGAGGCCACGGGTCGGTACCGGTTCGCGACGGGCGCGAAGGCCTCGCTCCCCGAGGTCGTGGTCGCCTTTGCGGCGCTGGACTACGTTCGGCGTACCGCTCCCGAGGCCCGCACCGTCACGCTCGGCCGCCTCGCCCGGGAATCGGGTGGGCCCGGAAAAGCGTTCAAACTCGCGGAAGGAGATCTTCGCGAGGCGCTGGGTTCGGTCGCCGCAGGATCGGCCGAAGTCGAGCTGGCCGCCGTTGCAGGGGTCCCGCAACTCGGCTGGTCCGGTAGCCCGGGCGACGTCGCGTTCGCGATTCTGGACGACTACTACCACCGCGGTCGGTCCAACCGCGGGTCGTCGCGCACGACCGAAGAGGGGTCGGCGTGAGCGCCGTTCTCGCGGACTCGATCTCCGTCCGGAGCCGCTTCGCCCGATCCGCCAACGTCGAGCGGGATCTGGCGCGCCCGGAGCCGCTGGACGGATACGTGGTCACGGCGCGCGTTCTCGATGTCCTGACGCGCGTCGCCACGGTGGCGGCAACGGGTCGGGCCGGCGGCGCATGGTCGCTGACCGGTCCCTACGGCACCGGGAAGTCTTCCCTGGCGCTGCTGATCGACGCGGCGTTCGGGCCGCCGACGGCGACGCGGGAGGCGGCGCTCCGGCTGATCGGAGAAGCCTCCGCCGAAACGAAAGACGCGTTGCGGGCGGCCCACGAGCGCCACGGGACCTGGGACACGGGCTTTCGCCGCGGCTTGGCGACGGCGAACCGCGAACCGTTCGGCTTCACGGTCCTGCGTGCCCTCCGAGCCGCCCACGAGCGCATTCCCGAGGGTGCCGATTCCACTGCGGTTCGTACGCTCCGCGGCGCCCTGCGGGATGCGGAAAGCGACGATCCGCGGCGGACCGGACCGTCTCCCGCCTCCATCGTCCGAATTGCGCGGGCTCTGGCGGAAAAGGCGCCTCTCCTGCTCGTCATCGACGAGTTCGGGAAGAACCTGGAGGCAGCCAGCGACGGACGCGAGGATCCCTATCTGTTGCAACAGCTCGCCGAGGCGGGCCAGGGGTCGGGTTTGCCGATCTTCCTGGTGACTCTGCAGCACCTGTCGTTCGAGGAGTATTTTGCCACGGGAAGCGCCGGGGCGGCGGGACGGGAGTGGGCGAAGGTCCAAGGCCGCTTCGACGACGTTTCGTTCGTCGAGTCCGCCGGACAGCTTCGCACTCTGATCGCCGGCGTCTTCGACGGGAGCGACCCCGTGATCGAGCGGCGCGTCGCTCGCTGGGCCGCCGCGCGCGCGGACGAGATGCGTTCGGTCGGCATCGGCGAAGTCGCGGATCCGGAGATCGCGGCATCGTGCTACCCCCTGCATCCGCTGACCGCGATGGTGCTCCCCGAGCTGTGCAGCCGGTACGGGCAGCACGAGCGGACGCTTTTTTCGTTCCTGACGAGTCGAGATCCGGCGAGCGCTGCGAGCTTCCTGGCCGCGACCCGCGTTCCCGACCGCGACCCGCTTCCGTCGCTCGGCTTGGAGTGCGTCTACGACTACTTCGTCGAGAGCAGCGCGCTCGGCGGGCTGTCCGGTCGCCAATCCAGCCGATGGTCCGAGATCGCCGTCCGGCTTCGGGACGCCACCGGCCTGTCCCGGCCGGAGACTCGCATGGCGAAGCGGATCGCCGTCCTCAATCTGATTGCCACGACTGGCGTCGTTCGCGCCTCTCGCGCTCTGTTGTCGCTCACCGACCCTCGTGCCGACGAGGTTTTGGCGAATCTCGAAACGGCGGGGATCGCGACCTACAGGGACTTCTCCGACGAGTACCGGATCTGGCGGGGTTCCGACGTCGACATCGGTCGTCTGTTGCACCGGGCTCGCGCCCGCATTCGGCGGCGGCCTCTCGTCGAAGTGTTGTCGACGATGGAGCCGCCGGATCCGGCGGTCGCGGCACGGCACAGCGCGGAAAGGGACGTGCTCCGGGTTTTCAAGCGGCGGTACGTCGACGCGGCGCAACCGGTCGAGCCCTTGGATCCGTTCTCCAACTACGACGGCGAGGTGTTGCTGGTCGTCGATTCGATTCATGCGACTCCGAGCCTCCCCGAAGGTTCGGAGTCGGCCAAGCCGATCGTCGCCGCCGTCCCGCAGGACGTGACGAGGCTGGACGAGGCCGCCCGGGAAGTCTCGGCGGTGCGGACGCTCCTCGAGGAGCGTCCGGTGGAAGAGGATTGGGTGGTCCGGCGCGAAATCGCGGAGCGGATGGCCCAGGCTCGATCCCGTCTCGAAACGGCCGTGCACGACACGTTCCTCGCGGACGCGTGTCGCTGGATTCTCCTTGATCCTTCGGGCCCCAGGCAACTTCCCTCCGGTCGGGGCAGCCATGCGCTCTCCGCCGCGGCGGGCATCGCGTACGAGCACACGCCGATCATCGGCAACGAGGTGCTCAACCGCACCCGACTCACCCCGCAAGGCGTCAAGGCGCGCCGTCTCCTGATCGGCGCGATGATCGACCGTGAGCGCGATCCGGATCTGGGACTCGAAGGGAATGGCCCCGAGGTCGCGATGTACCGGGCTTTTCTGCAGAAAACGGGCATGCACCGGTCGTCGTCGGACAGCGGAGACGGGTTCCGGCTCAGCGCGCCGTGCGCGACGGATTCCCTCGCGCACTCGTGGGAGGTGCTCGAAGAGCAATTCGTGCGAGCCAAAGCGGGCCGCGTGAACCTGCGGGACCTCTACGGCGCGCTCCTGTCGAGTCCCGTCGGCATGAAGGAGGGGGTGATCCCGGTTTTCGTGACCGCAGCGTTGCTCGTCCATCGGAACGAGATCGCGATCTACGAGCACGGAACTTTCCGGCCGCTGCTGGCCGCCGAGGTGTCCGAGCGGATGGTGCGCAATCCCCACCACTTCGACGTCAAGCATTTCGCGAACACCACCGGAGCTCGAAGGAGCGTGATCAACGCGCTCGCGCGGCGGTTCGGCGTGCGCCCGGCATTCCGGCGGTACCGGGTGGCGAACGTCCTGGGGATCGCGGGGCACCTCGTCTCGCGATACCGACGCCTCGACAATTTCACGTTGCGAACGCGTTCCCTGAGTCCCGACGCCCTCGCGGTGCGGAAGACCGTCGCGGAGGCCGTGGAGCCGGACGAGCTCTTGTTCGATCGTCTTCCAGGGTGCTTCGGGTTGCCCGCGATACCGTCCGAAGCGGAGCGCTACGCGGAGGAGACCGAGTACGCCGAGCGAATTGGCTCGGCGATGGATGAACTGACGGGGCGGCATGCCAAGCTCGAAGCAGAGCTTCTGACGCTCCTGCTCGGCATCGCGGCCGAGAAAACTCGTTCTGCGGTCAGTGGGCAGGCGGCCGCGTTGGACGGCGAAGTTCTCGACCCGGCGGTGCGGGCTTTCGTGCTCGCCCTCGAGGGGGATGCGGCGAAACGCGACGCCGAGTGGATCGGCACCATCGCAACCGTGCTGTCCAAGAAGGCGCCAACGGAGTGGACGGACCGCGATCTCGTCCGGTTCGAGCACGAGCTCCGGACACAGATCGCCGCATTCCAGCGCCTCGTGGCGCTGCACGTTGCGGGCCGCGCCGGGTCCGGCGGGCCGTTTCAGGCCTTCCGGGTGATCGTTACTCGCTCGGATGGGCGGGAACACGACCGCCTCGTAGCCCTCGACGATGCCGACCGACCCTTGACGGAGCGGACGCTCGACGATGCGCTTGCCGGGCTCGAGAGTGCCCTGGGTTCGAAGGAGCGGGCGGAAAAGGCGTTGCTCGCGTGCCTCGGAGAGCGACTTCTCCCGCAGTCGGATCGCCCGAACGCGAAACCAATGAACCACGCGAAAGCCAGGAGGACGCGGCATGCCCGACTCTGACGATTCCGTCCGCCACATCTGCGGCATCTCCGGGGGCAAGGACTCGAGCGCGCTGGCGGTCTACATGCGCTCCAAGGTGCCCGATATGGAGTACTTTTTTTGCGACACGGGCGCGGAATTGCCGGAGACGTACGAGTATCTGACGAGACTCGAAGTGATCCTCGGCAAGCCCATTGCCCGCTTGAACGCCAGCCGGGGATTCGACCACTGGTTCGAAGTCTTTCGCGGAACTCTGCCCTCGCCTCAGATGCGGTGGTGCACCAAGAACATGAAGATCAAGCCGATCGAGGAGTGGATCGGCGATGCTCCTGCGGTGTCGTATGTCGCGATCCGCGCCGATGAACGAAATCGCAAAGGATACATCTCGACGAAGAAGAACATCGAATCGCGTTTTCCCTTCGTCGAAGACGGCGTCGATCGTGCGGGCGTGCTGCGCATCCTCGAAGACGCGGGGATCGGTCTTCCCGAATACTACGAATGGCGCACTCGTTCCGGCTGCTACTTCTGTTTCTATCAGCGGAAAGCGGAATGGATCGGCTTGGCCGAACGCCATCCGGAGCTGTTCGAACGGGCCGTTGCGATTGAGCGAAAGGTTCTGCTGCAAGCGGGGGCCGACGGCGAAGCCGATTTCAGCGACCGTGCGATGAAGGGAAGGCAGTACACTTGGTCGGGCGGCGAGACGCTGGTTCAGCTGCGTTCCCGCCGGGACGAGATCCTGGCGCGCCATGAAGTCGCCGTGTCCCGAGCGGCCATATGTCAAACCAACCTCCCGCTCGTCGAAGCCCTCGCCGAAGCTCTTGATGAAGACGACGACACCGCCCCCTGCACGGTGTGCGCGCTGTGAACCCCGGGACCGACGGCGCGACTCGGCTCGGACCTTATGCACGGTTGTTGCACGGTTCGGTCCCGATGCTTCGGGATCGTCTGGAATGTGGAACCGTGAATCCACGGATGCTTCCACGAATTCGACCTCTACCAACCTTCACCTGCTTGAGGATTACGTAGACGATGCGCAATGGTTGGAGTGTCGATCGAGAAAAATGGAGCAATCTTCGTGAGTGGATTAGCTCTGCCGAATGGCATGAAGTATCATTTAATCAGGCGAGCACTGAGGCTGTTCCCCGTGCTCCGGGAACGTATCTTGTCGTCGCGCCGCCACCGTTTTCCAAGCATGTGCACAGAACTTTTAGGGCACCTCTCTACGCAGGCTGTACGGGAAATCTGCGACGTCGCATGAAAGAGCACCTTCGGTATTTGGAAATCAAACCATACACGGGCCTATTGTTTTGTTACTTCCGGATGACCGATGTAGGAACCGCCAGGCAGGCGGAACAGAGCCTGATCGAAGCCTATGGTCCCCCGTTCAACCAACGAGCATCCATCCGCGTGGCGGAAGGCCAACCGATACCGGCCGGGCGTTCCCGGGTCGTATCAACCTCTTCTTGAACATCGCAACAGGAGATTTCGATGAACCTCTATCCAGCCATCCGCGCCCACATGGGTTCGTGGACCTACTACATCATCAGAATGACTATGCGCGAAGCCGCGGAAAGCGTGCGTTTCGCTTCCGAGGTTTGGGAAAACCGCACCCTTGACCGCGCGATCCAGCGCGTTCTCGACGAAGGAAGAGTCAAAAAGGAGATCGTCCAGTATCTTTCACGCCAGGAGCACCGGTTCTTTTCCGCCATCGTTGTCGCCGCTCTCAAAGGAAATCCGGAGTGGGTTCCCGTGGAGATCAGCGACATACCGTCCATGCAACTCTTCAGTAACTACGGGCCGTTGCGCGACACTTTTGGCGTTCTCCGTTTCGACGGAAAACAAAAATACTATGCTCTCGACGGCCAGCATCGCCTCTGTGCAATCAAAGCACTCATCGATCGTGACTCCGATGCGTGGCGCGATGCTCCGAAAAAATTCGACGAAGAAGAGATCTCGGTCATCGTTGTCGTGCCAGCGGAGCAAGAAAAAGACGAAGAGTTCTTCAAGCGATACCGCAGACTGTTCGGCAATCTAAACCGATATGCGAAGCCAACAGACAAGGTCACCAACATCATCATGGACGAGGATGATCTTTTTGCTATACTCACTAGGCGGTTGATCACTGACCACCAATTTTTCATGGCCAAGGGCTTCGATCGTGTGAAAACACGAAAGGGTAAAAACCTCCGCCCGAAGGATGCGTTCTTCACTAGTCTTGAAACCTTGTATTCAGTCAATACAATTCTTCTTGCGTCGAGGGATAGAAGAAACAATGAGTGGTCCAACTTGAATATGTTCATGCGCTTTCGGCCTGAGGAAGAAACGATTGAGGAGCTCTACGCTGAGCTGGTGAGATATTGGGACGCCCTAATTGATATCCTGCCAATCATAAAAAATGATCCGCGAACCATGCGAAAGCATGATTCCGAAGATTCGGACTTCGCGCTGTTTTGGCCCATTGGCCAAGAAGTGATGGCGAGACTAGCCCGCGACCTTCTCGATGACTGCGCGTCAGATGAGAACGTGTCGCCGGTGGATTGCCTCGCTACCCTTGGGCGGCTGAAATGGGAAATGCATGCATTGCCGTGGCGAAACCTTGTTCTCGTTCCGGTTCCGGATAAGGAAAGCTGGAAAATCCGAAACGAAGAGCGCAAATTTGCGGTCGACCTTGTGCAAGAAATTTTCCGCTTTCAAGTGGGATACTCTCCCTTGAGCGACGAAGGACAGCGAGATCTGCGGAAGCGATGGGAAAGTCTGCTCCTTCCCGCCCTTGATGAAGACAAGATTGATCGAATGTGGAAAGAGATCATGGACAATTGCATCCGCAAATGACTTTTCTCCGATATTTTGGCACAACGAGCACAACGTTTTGCGGGACATCGATCATGGTCACTGCAACCGCGGACGGTTGCTTGGATATCCAGCGAGGCGTTTTGCAGTTTTCGCCAAAGGGAAGGGTGCACGGTCGTTTGGCCATGGCTGCAAGCAGGGCGTTGGCTGCGGATGTTGCGCTCTCGTGGAAGGTGAAGCGCGGCGGTGGGCGCGTCAGGTTGAATCTTTGTGGAGCGGGTGAACGTTCGTTGCCGGCGCGGATGGGTCTGCCTTTTCTGACGACTTTCAAATCGTTGCCGTTATACGGATTTCAGCGCGAAGGCGTCGCACGGCTTCTTCGCTCTCGAAGATTGTTGCTGGCGGACGACATGGGACTCGGCAAGACCATTCAGGTCGTGGGTGCAATGAGGAATCTCATTGCGAGCGGTCGCATTCGCCACGCGCTCGTCGTGGCTCCCGCAACGCTGTTGCAGAACTGGATTCGAGAGATGAGTGGATGGACTCCGGAGCTTGTTGTCGCCTTGGGCGGACCGGGCAGGCGAATGAAAATCCAGGGGTGGCGAAGCCTGACAGACCATTGCCACGTTGTAGTGACGAATTACGAAAGCGTGCGGGACGGAATGGACACAAACGATCCATGGAACGTCGACTTGCTCGTTGTCGACGAAGCTCATCGGCTCAAGAACTGGGACTCGAAAACGACGAGCGTCGTACGTCTCGTCCAAGCTCAACGGGTGTGGGCACTGACGGGAACGCCGTTGGAGCGCGACTCGGAAGACCTAGCGAATCTGCTTGCCTTTCTCGATCAGAATTCTTTTACGAGCGACGACAAATCGCTGCCCACGAGTGTTCTGAGGTCACGAGCAAGACGGTTCGTGTTGAGGCGGGACAAGGCGGATGTGTTGCGAGAACTTCCTGCCGTGGTAACGAAACACGAGCTTTTGCCCATGGGACGGGCACAAAAAGAGGCCTATAGGAGGGAATCTTCATCTCAGTCGCATGACAATCCACTGGTGAAATTCACGCGAATGAGGACTATATGCGATTACGATCCGGACACCGAAGAAAGCAGCAAAATTGACCGAATTGTCGCGATACTTCGAGATGTGGCCGGGGCGGGCGAAAAAGCGGTCGTGTTCTCGTACATTCTCGATCCTCTGCGACTCATTGAATCGAATTTGAAGAAATACGGAATTCGCTATGAACGACTGATTGGCGCGATGGACACGACAACACGGCGAGAAGCGATCGACCGATTTCGCCATGGCGTGCCGATGGTGTTGCTCGCGTCGATGCGGATCGGCTCGGAAGGACTGACCCTCGTCGAAGCCAACCATGTCTTGTTGGTAAACCGATGGTGGAATCCATCGCTTAATCAGCAAGCCATTGATCGTGTTGTGAGAATCGGACAGCACCGGACCGTGTTCGTCTACACGTTCGCTTTAGCGGATACTATTGAAGAAGATTTGGACCGTGTTTTGACGCAAAAAAACGAACTGTTCGACGAGTTGGTGAAGCGATTGAGCGTGGGCGATTCAAGCAAGTCGAGAAGATCTACCGCCTCTGGATTCATCGAGACATGCATAGGTGAACTCGATTCGGTTGATCGAAAGGATTTTTCTTCGTAGCATGGTTTTCGATATCTTTTCAAATTTTCGGACAATTTCGTTGGGTTGAAAGGTAGAGAGAATACCACTTTTTTAACTGTTCTTCACTTAAAAATTGAGATGCGGAAAATCACGCGACAGAACTTGCGAAATTGGCGCGAAGCACGGCGACGGGCGTGCCGTCTCGAAGCGGGGTGGCGAAGTGATTGCCGGTCGTTCTCTGTGAGCTTGCATGACGCGGCGGAGGCCTACGGAGCCATCTCGTACGGCGCTCGGATTTCTTCGAAGTGTCCACGGTGGCCTGATCGGTGGGGTTCCATGCCACCGTGGAAAAAAGAATCGCCTACTGCAGCGACTTACCCCAGGGTACTAATGAAGGCTGCAAGTGGATACTTGGCAGAATTGATGGACGTTGTCGAGCCGATCAAGCGCCAGGTGCGCCGTTGGGGCGCGTTTCGAGTCGATCAACTTCCGAAGTCACAAGTTTTTCCCACGGAACTGGCGATTCGTTTGCTTGCACCGAACCGGGAAATTGTACATGATCGCCAGCGCGGGCTCGTCGTCGTGCGCACGCCATCGTCCGTTCTGGCGAGGCGCGCATCCAAAATTTTGGTCGCTCTCGAATCCATCACGATGCTCGACCTTTGCAGCGCAATTCGGAGCGATGATCGTTTTGTCTCGCTGTCGTGCGAGGACGTGTCCTGCATCTTGAAACATCACAGTCGTTTCCGGGTGGATCGTGATCGCGTGATCCTCGACCGGGAATCGAAACCTCTTGCCAGACTTACTACAGTGGAGGAAACCGCTTTGTCCGTGCTTCGCGATTCCAACGGAATCGTTGACCGCGAATACTATCACCACGCCATGTCCACGATGAAGATCGGAAAACCGAGCGCGGATGCGGCTTTACGTTCGCCGTTCATCGTTCGAGTGGATCCCGGCATATATGCACTTCTGGGACGCGATTGCCATCCTAAGGAAATAGGGGCGGCGAAAGCTGAAAAGGCACGCCGATTCAGGAGCACGTTGGTTCGCTTCGAACTTGACCAGGACACAGGAATTGCATTCTTCTACTATCGCCTTTCAATTCCGTCAATTCGATCCGGCAGACTTCCCTTGCCGTCTTCGGCGCGGGTGTCGTCTGGTGCATGGACAACCCACTTCCCCGATGGTACGGAAGGAACGCTGCAGGTTGGGTCGGGCAGTCTTCGCGGTCTTAGACCTTGGATGCGCCGCGCGAACTCGTCTGTGGGATCCGATATCGTTTTGAAAGTCTGCAAGAACAATCGCGTCATTCATGTCATAGAACCGGGCCAAAACTTGTCCGTCTAGCCGAAGATGAAAGTGATCGCTTC
This sequence comes from Longimicrobiales bacterium, assembly GCA_965115885.1. GTDB lineage: Bacteria > Gemmatimonadota > Gemmatimonadetes > Longimicrobiales > Gaopeijiaceae > BD2-11. Next base: position 2,566,770 of record OZ220479.1, on the reverse strand, counting down.
CCTCCGACTCACCTCGCCAGATCCTCGACTCTCCTGACCAGATCGCCGCCGCCGTCGACCTCGTCGGCGAACTCTCCGTAGATGGCGGCGCTGGCGGCGCGGAACCGCGCGCGGTCCGCCTCGTTCACCTCGATGCCGACGGCGCGCAGCTCCTCCAGCAGCTCGGCGTCCATGCGCGCCGCAGTCTCGTGCACGAACCTCTGCATTTCGCGCGCGGTCTCCTCGAGGACGGTACGGACCTCCTCCGGAAGCCGCTGCCAGCGCGCTTCGCCCACGGTCAGGAACGCGGGGGAGTACACGTGTCCGGTGAGCGACAGATACGACTGCACCTCGTGCAGCTTGGAGGAGTGGATCTGGGCCAGCGGGTTCTCCTGTCCGTCCATCACCCCGGTCTGTAGCGCGACGAAGACCTCGGCCAACGGCATGGGCGTGGGATTGGCGCCGTACGCCTGGAAGAGCTTGACTCGCCAGACCCCGCGCGGGGTGCGCAGCTTGATGCCCGCGAGGTCGTCCGGCCCGCGGATCGGGCGCGCGTTGTTGGTGATGTGGCGGAAGCCGTTCTCCCACACCGCGAGAATGCGGTAGCCCTCGACCTCGGCGAGCGGGGCCAAGTGCTCCCAGAAGACGTTCTCCTCGATGCGCTTCATGTGTTCCCGGTCCTGCACCAAGTACGGCAGCTCGAAGAGGCCGAAGCCGTCGATGATCGACGACATGACCGTCGAGGGAAGCGACATTTCCACGGTGCCCAGCTTGAGCTTCTGCAGCAGCACGTCGTCGCCGCCGAGCTGGCTCGAGCCGTAGACGACGACCCGTCCGGCCTCGCCCAGGCGCGCGTTGGCGCGCTCGGCGAATTCCCGGGCGGCGACGTCGTAGAGCGATTCGGGGGCGCCGACGTGTCCCAAGCGGATCTCGACGGGAGCGTCCTCGCCCGGAGCGCAGGCGGACGGAGCGCAGACGACCAGCGCGCAGAGGGAGATCAGGACGGCGGGAATGCGCTTTCGATGCATCGTCTTCCCTCCATGGGGGATGGTTCGCTCGTGTCGGTCAGATGTTCGAGCGCGGCGTCGACGCCTCCGGGGCGATGGGGGACTCGCGCCAAGCGCAGACCCATCTCCACGCCCGCGAGCGCTCCGGCGAGCGCGAGCTCGTTCAGATCTCCCAGATGACCGATGCGGAAGACGCGCCCGTCGAGCTTGCCCAGACCGGTGCCGAGCGACATGTCGAAGCGTTCCAGAATCGTCCGGCGCAGGGCGTTGGCGTCGTGACCGTCGGGAAGCAGGACGGCGGTGAGCGAAGCGGAGCGTTCGCGCGCACGGATGGCGTAGCATTCGAGGTGCCAAGCGGCGAGCGCGGCTCGGGTGGCCTCGGCGAAGCGCTCGTGGCGCGCGAACACACGGGGGAGTCCCTCCCGGGCGAGCATGGCGAGCGCCTCGCGCAGGCCGAACAGGAGCGTGGTCGCGGGGGTGTAGGGGAAGAAGCCGCTCGCGTTGGCCGCGAGATGGTCGTCCCAGCTGAAGTAGGAGTGCGGCAGGCGCGCGACCGGTCGGTCGGAGAGGGCGCGTTCGCCCGCCGCGGTGAACCCGAGACCGGGTGGGAGCATGAGTCCCTTCTGCGACCCGCTCACGGTCACGTCGACGCCCCATTCGTCGTGGCGGTAGTCCATGGAGGCGAGCGAGGACACCGTGTCGACCATGAGGAGCGCGGGATGGCCGACGGCGTCGATGGCGGCGCGGACGTCGGGGATGGAGGTGGCGACGCCGGTGGAGGTCTCGTTGTGCACGACCATCACCGCGCCGATGCGCCGGTCGGGATCGCGCCGAAGCCGGTCCTCGACCTGCTGGGGCTCGACCCCGGCGCGCCAGTCGCCGGGCACCAAGTCGACCTCGAGCCCGAGGCGCGCGGCCGTCTCCGCCCACTTGCCGGCGAAGAAGCCGCGGTCGAAGGCCAGCACGCCGTCTCCCGAGGCGAGGGTGTTCACCAGGGCGGCTTCCCACGCGCCGGTGGCCGAGGAGGGGAAGACGAAGACGGCGCCGTCGGTTCCGAAGACCGGTTTCAGGCCTTCCAGGACATCGAGGGCGAGCTCCGCGAACTCCGGGCCGCGGTGGTCGACGACGGCTCGGTCCATGGCGCGCCGGACGCGCTCGGGTACGTTGGTGGGGCCGGGAAGCTGGAGAAAGTGCCGACCGCTGCGTGGGACCATGCGCGTCCTCGGGTGTGACGTGGCGAGGGTTGCGGATTTAGAATGCGGCGCCCCCCCGGCGACGAACCCCGCAAGCTAAGGAGCGCGTCCTTGCCTGACCACCGATCCGGGTCGTCTTCGGCCTCGTGTCCGGCCGCGGACGCGACCGCCGCGCGCAACCCCCGTGTCTGACCTCCGCCCCCGCATCGGAGATCTCTCCCTCGCCGCCCGGCTGGGGAGGGAGCTGGAAGGCGAGGTGCTCTTCGACCCGGTCAGCCGCGGGCTCTACAGCACCGACGCCTCCATCTACCAGATCGAACCGGTGGGGGTGGTGGTGCCGCGCACCGTGCGGGACGTGAGGAACGCGATCGAGATCGCCGTGCGGGAAGGGGTGCCGGTGTTGCCCCGGGGAGCGGGGACCTCGCAGGGCGGGCAGGCGGTGGGGCGGGCGCTGGTGATCGACACCAGCAAGCACCTGCGCGCCGTCTCCCGTCTGGACGCGGAAGCGGGGACGGTCCGGGTCGAGCCCGGCGTGGTGCTCGACCGACTGAATCGACGGCTCGCCCCGCACGGCCTGTTCTTTCCGGTGGACGTGGCCACGGCCAGCCGGGCGACCTTGGGGGGGATGGCCGGGAACAACAGCTCCGGAGCCCGGTCCGTCCGCTACGGCATCATGGCCGACCGCGTGCGCGGCGTCGACGCGGTGCTCGCGGACGGGACCGCGCACCGGTTCGGAGAAGTGCCGGAGAGCTGGCTGGCGGGGGACGATGCGGGGATGGAAGACGGGCGGGGTGCGGGCGGGGAGAACGACCGTCTGCACCGCGCGCTCGCGCGCCGCGTGTGGGGGATCCGCGCCCGCGAGGCGGAGGAGCTGGCGCGGCGAGTGCCGAAGGTGCTCCGGCACGTCGCCGGCTACAACCTCCATCGCCTCGAGCGCCCCGGGCTCAACCTGGCGCCGTTGCTCGTGGGCTCGGAGGGGACGCTCGCCTTCTTCACCGCGCTCGATCTCGATTTGGCCCGGCTTCCGCCCCACCGCCCGTTGGGCGTCTGCCCGTTCCCCAGCCTCGAGCGCGCCCTCGATTCGGTGCAGCGCGTCGTTTCTCTGGATCCCACGGCGGTCGAGCTGATCGACGCCCGCGTGCTTCGGCTGGCGCGCGCCAACCCGTCTTTCCGTCCGGTGGTCGAACGGATCTTCGCGGGGAATCCGGGCGCGGTGCTGGTGGTGGAGTTCTCGGCTTTCGAGGCCGCGGCCGCGCACGCCGGGCTCGACCGGCTCGAGGAGCTGATGGGCGATCTGGGTTGCTCCGGCCCCGTCCGGCGCGCCCTCACGCCTGCGGCCCAGGCCGAAGTCTGGAGCGTGCGCAAGGCCGGGCTCAACATCGTCATGTCGTCGCCCGGGGACGCGAAGCCGGTGTCGTTCGTCGAGGACTGCGCCGTGCCGCTGCCCCGCCTCGCCGAGTACGCCGCGCGCGTGAACGCCGTCTTCGACCGGCACGGAGTCGACGCTACATGGTACGCGCACGCTTCCGTGGGGTGTCTGCATGTGCGCCCGGCCCTCGACCTCAAGCGGGCGCCCGACGTGGGCCGCATGCGCGCCATCGCCTCCGAGGTCCACGAGATCGTGCTCGATCTGGGCGGGTCCCACTCCGGGGAGCACGGCGACGGGCTGGTGCGCTCCGAGTTCGTCGAGAGCCTCATGGGGCGGCGCCTCGCGGCCGCGTTCGGCGAGGTGAAACGGGCCTTCGATCCGGGCGGGTTCATGAATCCCGGCAAGATCGTCGCGCCTCCGCGCATGGACGACCGCGCCCTCCTGCGCTACCGGCCCGGGTACGCGCACCGGCCCTTCGAGCCCACCCTCGACTGGAGCCGATGGGGCGGGCTCGCCGGCGCCGCCGAGATGTGCAACAACAACGGCGCCTGCCGGAAGGCCGATCCGGGCGCCATGTGCCCCTCCTACCGCGTCACCGGCGACGAGAAGCACGTCACCCGCGGGCGCGCGAACGCTCTGCGGCTGGCGTTGACCGGACAGCTGGGTCCCGACGCGATGCGCTCGCCGGAGATGAAGCGGGTTTTCGACCTGTGCATCGGGTGCAAGGCGTGCCGGCGGGAATGCCCGGCGGGCGTGGACATGGCCCGCATGAAGGTCGAGTTCCTGCACCACTACGCGAAGAGGCGCCCGCCCGGGGCGCGCGATCTCGCGCTGGCGCACCTTCCGCGACTCGCGGCCCGGGGCGCGAGGCTGGCGCCGCTGATCAACGCCGGCGCACGGAGTCGGTTGTTGCGGGGCGTGGGCGAGCGGCTCGTCGGAATCGCCCGCGCGCGCGCGTTGCCCCGGTGGTCGAGTCGGCCCTTCCGGAATCCTCCGGTCCCGGGGGGCGAGCCCGACGTGCTGTTGCTGGTCGACACCTTCAGCCGCTACTTCGAGCCCGCCAACGCGCACGCGGCGCTGAAGGTGCTGGCGGCGGGAGGATATCGGACGGAGGTGGCTCGAGTCCCGGCGGGCGGGAACGGCGCCCGCCCGCTCTGCTGCGGCCGCACGTTCCTGAACGCCGGGCTGGTGCGCGAGGCCCGCGTGGAAGCGCGTCGGTTGCTGGACGCGCTCTGCGGCGCGCGCGTCCGCGGCGCGGCCGTCGTCGGCCTCGAGCCCTCCTGCCTGCTCACCCTGCGCGACGAGATCCCGGCGATGCTGCCGGGCCCCGATTCGGAACGCGTCGCGGCGCGCGCCCTGCTGCTGGAGGAACTTCTGGTTCGGGACGAGGAGCGCGTGCGTCCGCGACTCGACCTCCGGTGGCCGCGCGCGGGCAGCGCTTTCGTCCACGGACACTGCCATCAGAAGGCCTTCCGCGCCTTCGACGCCACGTTGCGGACGCTCGACTGGATTCCCGGGCTCAGGCCCGTCGCCATCGAGGCCGGCTGCTGCGGCATGGCCGGCTCCTTCGGCTACGAGGCCGAGCACTACGAGCTCTCGATGAAGATGGCGGAGCTGGATTTGCTCCCCGCGGTGCGGGCCGCGCCGGAACGCGCCACGGTCGTCGCGAACGGCACCAGCTGCCGGAGCCAGATCGCGCACGGAAGCGGACGCGAGGCCGTGCATGCGGCGGCGGCGCTGGCGAAGGCGCTTGGAGCCGCCCCGAATTCGCGGAGCGAACCTGGAGCGCGTCCGACCCGGTGACGCGGAAAAACCTCCGGGATCGGGGGCTTGCGCGACCCCGCGAATCTCGTGTATGCTGGCATTCGGGTTTTGAATCGGGCATCGAGAACGTGCATGCGGGCGGTTGCATGGCTCGGAACCCATGCCGCAACGTTGCGCCGTTTCAGCAGCCCAACCCGGTTCGGTGGTCGGCGACGGCGGCGCGCGGGGGGGAGGACCGCAGCGGGGCACCGGAAGGAAGGAGCGCTGAATTGAGTCGGCAACCCGCGTTGGACTGGTTGACGGATTCCGCCGCTCGCGACGATGCGACGCAACGGGACGAATTCCGGGGCGTGATGGAACTCCTGTTCGCCGCGGCCGGCGAGTTCCATGGGGCCGTCTCGGTCGCGGACGCGTTGCGGCTGAACCTCGCGGAGCTGGCCTCGGATTTGGGGATCGCCGAGGTGGTCGACTCGTACAGGATTTCGGCTTTGACCGACGTTCGCGTCTTGGATTCGGTGATCGACGAAATCCGAGACCTCCGGGTCGCGATGCCGGCGCGCAAGCTTGCCATTCTCGATCAGTATCTGTTCGCGCGAAACCGGCGGACGCTCGCGGACCTCGGAAAAACCTTCGGCGTCTCGCGGGAGCGAATCCGGCAGATCAAGAATCAGATCGCCAAAGAGGTGGAAGAGCGCGTGGGGAGCAGGGTGGCCGTCGTCGTGGCCACGATCCGTCGAAAGGCCGGCTCGGTCGTGGACGAGGACGACTTGCGCTCGCTCGTGGCCGCGATGTTCGAGGGGGAGGCCGTCGACGACCCGGCGGTCGACTTGGCGCGACGAATCGTGGAAGCGAAGGTGGCCGAGGGATATCGTTGCGATAGAGGCGTTTGCGTTGGCCGCGAGGCCACAGGGATTCTGGACGAGTTCGCGGGCCGCGCGCTGGAGCTCGCCGACGACGTGGGACTCGTCGATGGGACGTCGCTCCGGGCGAGCCTGCCGGACGAGGGGGACCGCCGACTGTTCGAGCTCTCGGTCAAGCGATGCGGCCTCGTGCGCATCGGCGACCAATTGGCCTTGCGCGCCACGAAGAAGGCTCGCGCCAAGGCGGCGATCCTCAATATCGGGCGCCCCGCCACGCTTGCCGAGATCGTGGCGGAGTCGAGCCTCCCGAGGGCCAACTTGGCGGGAATTCTGTCCGGTATCCCGGGAGTTGCGCGGGCGAGCAAGACCAAATGGGGAATCGACGAATGGGTCCAGGACGAATACAAGGGCATCGCCGCGGAAATAGAGCAGAGGATCGAGGACGACGGCGGAGCCACGACCATGGCTCGGCTTCTCAGAGAGCTGCCCGAGATGTTCGAAGTGAAGGAGACCAGCGTCCGAGCCTTGGCGGCGGCTCCGCGATTCGTTCTTCGCGACGGCGTCGTCCGGTTGGCCGAGGAATCGGAGATCGAGCTGCGGGATATCCGCGACGTCGCCGACGGCATGACCCGAGAGGGGTGGCCGTATTGGAGTTTCCAGGTCAAGCGATCCTACTTTTCCGGGTACAGCCTCTCCGGCGTCCCGCCGGAGATCGCCGACGCCATAGGATGCCCGAAGAACGGAAGCGTCCGGGCGAAGGTGGCTCGGCCGACTCGTTGCGGACCCGTCTCGGTGAATTGGCGCCTGACTTCCGTGTCGGGGACCAGCGTCGGCTACATCTCGACTCCGCTCGAGCGGCTGGGCGTCGCGGAAGGCGATCGGGTCCGCCTGGTCGTTCCGGAGCCCGGAGTCGTCGAGTTCCGGGTCGCGTGACGACCATGGGGAGGACGCCGAGGGAGCGGGGAGGGCCTCATCGCGCGAACGTGTGCGCGTACTTGATCGAGAACGCTCTTCCCGAGGAGAGCGGGGCCCGCGGGACGAGATCGTCGTCGCGTTCGGTGCGGAGTCCTTCGTTGTAGACGATCCAGAGATCCGTACCTTCGCTGAAATGATAGCGGAGTCGCGAGTTGACGGTCGCCAGGGCGTCCACCCCGTTGTACTGGACGAAGGTGCTCAGGGAGAGACGGGTGTCGAGCGCCGTCTCGATTCTGAGCTGCCCGAGGTGCGTCGTGGTGGCCAAGTTCCGCTCGGGGAAGGCGATCCTGTTGATCGAATACGCCGCTCCCAGCTCCAGGTAGCGGGACGCGTTCCAGATCGGGCCGACCGAGAAGCTCAGGCGGTCGCCGTCGTAGAAGCTCCCGACGGAGGCGGAGAAGTTGCCTCGGAAACTGTTGCTGCGAGACAGCCCGAGGTTCGCCGCCGCCTCGTGGAACCAGTATTCGCCCGGCGCGACTTCCACGTCGGAAATGGGAAACGCCTCGCGCACGCTCTCGAACAGCGAGCGGATTCCGACGTCGATGCGCGTTCCGTTCTTCAGCTGGGCTTCGAACTTCGGGTTGATTTCCCGAGACTCCGGCGTCCCGTCGGAGTTGCGGGTGAACTGTCTCGCGAGAATCGTCGCGCCGCGCGATCGGAACGCGGAGGAGGCGTCCATGTACCGGGCGTACCCGAATTCGGCGGCCCCGTAGGTGTAGTCCAGCCTTCGGTGGAACCCCAGTCCGGGCGTGTAGTCGGCGCCTGCCCGCGCATAGTCGGCACGGTAGGTGAATCCGGCTTCGCGGCGGCGCTCCCAGCGGGCCCTCAGCAACCCCGCGTCCATCGCGCCGACGTCCCCGGTCGCTTCGTCGAAGGTTTGCGCCCACTGCATCTGCGCGTACTCGTCCCCGAACGTCCGGATGGAGGCGTCCAGTCCGTAGGCGACGTTGTCGCCGCCGTGGGAACCGAGTCGGCTCGTGACCATGGCGCCCACGGTGGAATACGGGTTCAGGACCTGCTGGCGCAGCCGCAACACGCCCATGTTCTCGGAGGATCGGTCGCCGTGCGCGGCCGTCTGCATGTTCAGAAACCCGAAGTCGGTGCCGCCGACGCGTCCCGCCGCGCGCACGCCCCCGTAGATGCGCACGATTCGGCCCTCGTCGAGCCCGATCTGCCGACTGTGGAAGAGCCGGTTGGCGGGACCGCCGGTGTTGAAGTCGAAGGTCGCGGAGCGTTCCTGAAAGAACTGGCGTTTTTCGGGGACGAAGAGGGGGAAGCGTTCGAGGTTGACCTGCGCGCTGTCCGCCTCCACCTGGGCGAAGTCGGTGTTGACGGTCGCGTTCAGCGCCAAGTTCGAGGTCGGGGAGTACTTGACGTCGAGCCCCGCCTCGCCGGATCGCTCGCGCTCGGCGTCCCAGAACGGCTCCGCGCTCCCGGAAGCGTCCACCCGTTCGGGGTTCACGCTCACGCTTCCGAGCGCGTACGGGGTGACGTACAGGGGCGCGGTCTGCCGCACGCCCCTCATGGCGACGCGTTGCGCCTGCGAAGGTTTGGCGAACGCGATCCCGCCGAAGCGGGGATCGAGGTCGGGGAAGACTTGGCGCTCGTTCTTGCGGGCGATCATGCGGTAGGAGATCAGGCCCATCGTGACCTCGTCGTCCAGCGTCTGGAAGCCCAGGGTCGAGAAGGGGATGCGGAATTCGGCGAACCAGCCCTCGTCGTTCCGGGTGGTGGCCACGTCCCAGTACGAGTTCCAATTTCCGTTCATGGGCGGTCCCCCGCCGGCGACGGGCTGGCCGTCGGCGTAGACGGTGCGGTCGTTTCGGGTTCCCGCAGGGTTGGTTACGAACCAGACGGCGTTCTCGTAGTCGTTGTAGCTGTCGACGATCACGGCCATGGCGTCGTCGCCGCTGTAGCGGTCGCGGTAGAAGGTGTTGGTGCGGATTCCCTCGGGGTCGGAGTCGTACATCCGGCCCGATACGTAGAGGAACCGGTCGTCGTGGGCGACCCGGATCTCGGTGGCTTCGGTCAGGGGGCCCCGGTGGGTGGGGCTGAACGTCGTCATGGGCAGCGGCTCGATTTCGTCCCAGAAAGGTTCGTCCACGACGCCGTCCAGTTCGACGGGGCCCGAGACGCGGGGGATCTCCATGGGGATCGTCCGGGAGTCCGCCGCGGCGGAACCGCGATCGGTCGAAGGGACCTGCGCGCGCAGCGGCGAGGAAGCCAGACAGGCGACGGCGAGGCAGGACGCCGCGGCGGGAAGGCGGGCCCTCGGCAAGCGGCCGCCGGACGCGCGGTCCGCGCGCGGCGCGTGGAGAGAGGTCGTGGGCGTCCGTCGTCGTCCGCGCGTCTCGTCGGCGTTGGCCGGATTCGCCGAACGCTCCGCGTCTTGCGGCCATTCGGCGACCCGCCGGGGGCGTGGCGCGCGATCCGGCGTCGGGCGGGGTGCCGCGGCGCGCTCCGTTCGAGGGAGATGGCGGTGCGTGGCGTCTCCGGGGCGACGTTCGCCGCAGGCGTTCACTCCAGCAGCTCCCCGGCCCGGTCCAGGTCCTCGACCCGGACCAGCAGCCGGGCCGGGTTCGCGAACGCCATGCCGATCTCGGAGCCGCCCGAATCGTCCACCTGGAGAAGGCAGGGGATGCCCGCGGCGTCGAGGATGGCGCGGGCCGTTTCGCCCTGGTAGCGGTAGCCGAAGGTGCGCACCACCGCGACGTCGTGGCGGGGACCGCGCCGGAAGGACGGGCGCCTCGGGGTCACGGCGTTCCGCTCTCGCGCGAATCGTCCCGGGACCGGTTCGGCGAGAGGCCGCGCTTCGCGGCGCGCGCGCCCGCCTTCGCTACCACGCCATCTCCGGCAACGCGTCCCCCTGCACGCGGAACATCTCGTCGACGAGATGGACCGCGGCGCGGTAGGAGCGGGTCGTGGGGTCGAGCATCAGCGCTTGGAGCAGGATCCCCCGCGAGCCCTTGGCGAAGGCGTCCACGAGGAGCGCGTGGATGCTCGTCTGGGTCCGCAACAGGCCCAGGATTCCCTCGGGCAGCCGTTCCATGTTTTGCGGGTGGAGTCCGCGCCCGTCCACGCGAGCCGGCACCTCCACGACGGATCCCTCGGGAAGTCCCGGCACGTGGCCTTCGTTGGGGACGTTGACCGCGTCCAGATACGTGGCGACGTCGCAGAGCGCGCCCTCGAGAAGGGGCACGGCCAGCTCGCCGGACGGCGTCAGCGGGCCGGGGAAGTCCAAACCGCCGGAGGAGCGCCCGGACCGGGGTTCCCGCCCGGCGTCGCGTCCCGACCCTTCTTCCGTGCGCGCAGCGCGCGCTTCGGCCGCGGCCGCCCTCTGCTCCCGGGTCGGCTTCACGCGGGGCACCGGGCCGTCCGGGAACGCCGGCATGTCGGTGGGATGGTCGGCCAGGTTGTAGATCCAGGTGGGCGTCTCGCCGGTCTCCCAGGGGACGCCCTGCCGGGGGTCGTAGAAGAACTGCAGCGCGCTGCTGCCGAGAAACTCGCCGGCCCATCCCAGATACTCGCCGATGTGGTTGGCGCCGGGGCTCGGGAAGCGGTCGAAGGTCCGAAAGAGGATGCGGCTGAGGGCGATTTCGTCCCAGTCGTGCAGCAGATGGGCCTCGCGTTCGCGCTCCTTCAGGCGGGGATAGAGGTCCTCGCCGGTCTCGCGGTCCCGCACCGACTCGAACCATGTGAAGTGGTTGATGCCGCTGGCCCGGGCGTCGAGCCGTCCGGTCGGGACCCCCAGGATGCGGGCCATTTGCTCGATGCCGTGGAAGACCCCGTGGCAGAGCCCCACCACGCGCACGTCCGCGAGCCGCGACTGGGCCTCGCACAGCTTGGTCAGGGGATTGGTGTAGTTGAGAAGCCAAGCGTCGGGGCAGTGCCGCTCCATCGCGCGCGCCACGTCGACGCAGGGGCCCATGTTGCGGAGCGCGTGGAAGAGGCCGCCGGGCCCGCCGTTCTCGCCGTAGATCTGGGGGAAGCCGAAGATGCGCGGGATGTGGAAATCCTGGGCCCAGTGGAAGTAGCGGTCGAGTTCGATGGCCATCAGCACCGCGTCGGCTCCGGGGAGCGCATCGGCGAGACGGGTCGTGACCGACAGCCGGGGCGAGCGGCCGAGACGCTCCGCGACGGCCTCCGCGTAGCGCTGCATGCGCGGAAGCTCCGAGGCGTCCAGGTCCATGAGGACGATTTCGAGTCCGCTCGCGCAGAGAGGGTCGCTGAGCAGCAGATCGCGGACGGACGCGGGGCCGAACTCGCGGCTTCCGGCGCCGACCAGAACGATTTTCATCGTGCGGCTTCCTTCGTCGGGCGTTCACTTGGGCCGGTTCTCCTCGGTCGGGATCGCCGCCCCGGCGTCGGACGGTTCCCTGCGGACGGGGACGCTCCCCGCCCGCGACGCCGTCGCGAATCGCGGTGCGGTCCTCTCGCCGACGTCGACGTGGGCGCTGCGCGCGGCCAGTGCGCCCGCGGCCAGCGAGACGGCGACGAGGAGGGTGCCCGCAACGGTCTTCCCGGTCAAAAGGTAGCCGACCCCGAGGAGGCTGGCATAGACGAAGAGCGCGCCGAGCAGGAAGCCGAGCCACATGCGGCCCGCCGGCGGGTCGTCCGAAGCGGTTCCCGTGCGGCGCGCGACCCGCCCCCACCATCCTCCGGGCCGCACGCGGCGGTGGAAGCCGTCCAGCACCTCGTCGGACTCGGGCTCGGTCGCCAGCGCGACCGCCAGCCAGAGGCCGGTGCAGACGATCAGGATGATCACGCTGCGGATCAAGTCCATCCCGGGCGCGTACAGGGCGTCGACGACCCGGAGGACGGCGGCGGGGACGACCGGCTCGGCCAACCCGACCAGCGCCCCGGCGTTGGCCAGCGCCACCGAGCCGGCCATGGCGGCGATCTCGGCCCAGGCGTTGACGCGCCACCAGTACCACCGGAGCAGCCAAACCAGCGCGATGCCCGCGGAAAGCTCGATGACGTAGATCCAGCCGCGCTGGATGGAATCCATCTGCCAAGCCACCAGCGCGGCCACCCCGGCCAGCAACGCGACGGCCACCCGGGAGACGGCGACGTAGTGGCGTTCGGAGCGGCCGGGGCGCACGAAACGGCGGTAGACGTCGTTGACCATGTAGGACGCGCCCCAACACAGGTGCGTGTCCATGGTGCTCATGAAGGCCGCCAGAAAGGTCGCGACCATCAGCCCCCGCAACCCGGCGGGCATCAGTTCGCGGATCATCATGGGGTAGGCGAGCTCCGGGTCGGCGGCGAGCGCGGCGTCCATGGTCGCGGGAGGGAAGACCAGCAGCGATCCGAGACCGACGACGATCCAGGGCCATGTGAGGAGAACCGTTCCGGCGAAGGCGAACCAGAGCGACGCCTTCACCGCTTGGCGCTCGTCCCGGGTCGCGAACAGGCGCTGGGCCACGTAGCCGTCGCCCTGCCCGCTCCTCAGCCAGAGGACGCCGACGAGGCAGAGGAAGGAGACGATTTCGAGCGGGGAAGCGTGGGCGGCGGTCGGCACCAGATCGAGTGCGCCGGGAGGGGATTCGGGGAGGGCGCGGACGGCTTCGGCCATGGCCGCGGGGCCGCCGAAGCGGGTCAGCACGATGCCGGCGAGAGAGAGTGCGCCGAGCATGCCGGCGACGAACTGGAGCAGATCGGTGACCACGACGCCCCACAGCCCCGAGGCCACGGTGTAGGCCAGCGCCAGCCCGACGCAGACGGTCAGGGTGAGGGCGGGGTTCCAGCCCAGCAAAACGCTGCTGAACTTGGTCATCGCCAGCATGACCCACCCCATGACCACCGCGTTCCTGACAAGGCCCTGATAGATCGCCGAGAAGCCGCGCAGGATGCGGGCGGGCGCGCCGCCGTAGCGGATCTCGATCAACTCGGCGTCGGTGAGCACGCCGGCGCGGCGCCACAGGCGGGCGTAGAAGAAGGTCAGCATCAGGATGCCGGCCGCCTCGTACCACCAGAGCCAGTTCCCGAAGACGCCCTGCCGGCGCACCAGGGCGGCGGTGGCGAGGGGCGCGTCGCTGGCGAACCAGGTCGCGGCGATGGAGGTGCCGGCCAGCCACCAGGGGAGGGACCGGCCGGCGACGAAGTAGTTTTCCACGCTGCCGCCCGCGCGCCGCGCCATGCCGATGCCGATGGCCAGAACCGCGGCGCCGTAGACGGCGACGACGATCCAGTCGAGGGAGGTCAGGGCCATGGGTCGGGGACGGGGCGGCGGGAGGCGCGATCGCCCGGCGACGTGCCGTTCAGCGGCCTCGAGCCGGCGAGAGCACGTTGGCGAGGATGCGGTACGCGCCCGGTACGCCGTAGGGCAGCTGTCGATGCAGGGCGAGGGCGAGGTAGGTGTAGCGGCCTTCTCCCGCTTCGGCGGTCAGCCAGATCCCCCGCTGCGGGGCCTGTCCCCGGTCGTGGGCTTCCACCAAGGGGGTGTACGCCGAATCCCACTCTGCGAAGAACTTGGATCCGCGTTGCTCGATCCATCCGTCGAAGTCGGCGGCGGTGATGCGGTTGGGCGCGGTCGCGAACGGATGGTCCGGCCGCAGCAGGCGCACCGTCGCGTCCTCTTCGGAGACCTCCTCCGCGTCCGGGGGGAGGGAGGCGGGGTAGGGGGCCATCTCCTCGGGCGCGAACTCCTGGGTCTGATAGAGGACCACCAAGTGGCCGCCCGCGCGCGCGTACTCGAGCAAGCGCCGGTTGTGCTCCAGCAGGTCCGGCCGCACGGCGTACGCCCGCGTTCCCACCACGACGGCGTCGAGCTCCCGGGTGGACCGGGGATCGGCCAGGGCCGTTCGGTCCAGGAGATCGACGCGAGCGCCCAGCGTTCGGATGGCTGCGGGGACCTCGTCGCCCACGCCCATCACGTAGCCGATGCGCGCGCCGTCCAGGCGGGCGGTCGACACCGACCGCACGGTCGCGGCGGCGGGACGCCACAGCCGCGCCGACCGGAGGTCGCGGTGCTCGATGGTCCGGTAGCCGGTTCGGTATTCGCGTCCGTTCGCCCGCGCCACCGCCCGAAGGGTGGCGGTGCCCGCCCACCCTTCGGGCGGGGCGACGAGGAAGGTGACCTCGGACGCCTCGCCCGGGCGGGCGAAGTCGTGCCTCGCGGCGGCGGGCGCGCTCTCCCAACCGGCGGGGACGTCCATGCGGGTCGCGGTGGAGAGGGGAGCGGTGTTGGCGGCGACGCGCACCCGGATGGGGATGGGGGCCGGCCGGGGGGCGGCGGACGCGCTCTGCACCGGCACCGCCCGCACGGCCGGGTCGACCGTCACCGACACGGCGGGCAGCACCTCGACGGGGCGCGTCGCCGATCCGTAGGGCAGGCGGGGCACGGAGGCGACGAGGGGGACGGTGTGCACCAGGACGGTTCCCTCCACCGCCAGGTCGACGGCGGCCGACAGGGCGGGCCGCCGCCACGGGAGGTGGAGGTCGGCCGAGTCGCGCACCTCGTAGTGGGTTTCCGCGAGCCCCGCGCGCGCGAAGTAGGAGGCCGTCGCCGTCGCGTCGGAGTCCCCTGCGGGCACGCGCACCTCCACTTCGCCCGCGAAGCCGTCCTCGATCCGCGAGGAGCCGGTCCGCCCCAGGACGGTCCCCGTCCTGTCCACGATGCGCCCCTCCGACACCCGAACGTTCGCCGCCGCCGCCTCGACCGACAGCTCGACCGCGAGGCTCCGGCCGGGCACCGCCACCGGGCCCGCCGCCCCGGGAAGGCTCGCCTCGACCCGCAGGCCGACCGCCGCGGCGATCGCCTCCTCGAACTGCCGCTCCTTCAGCTGCAGCTGGAAGCGCGTTTCGGGCGCCGCCGCGGAGGCCGCGATCGCGGCGCGCACCAGATCGAGGCCGCGCGCCAGCTTCGGCGCGGACCGCTGCGGAGCGCGAAAATCGAACTCGGCGACGAGCTCGTCGACCAGTTCCCGAAGCTGCGCGAGCGACGTGCGGGCCTCCGGGCTCGCCGTCTCCCCCAGCAGGGCGGGAAGCCCGTCCAGCGACGTGTCCAGCTCCGCGAAGAAGGATGCCGCGGGCCGGACCGCGAGCGAGCTCCCGCCTCGCCCGCCCAAGCCGTCCGGGGGCGCGTCGCGCAGTTCGTAGCGGTACAGCCCGCCTCCGGACCGCACTCGTCCGGCCGTTTGCGAGCGTTGGAGGCTCAACCCGCGGTTGCCCCACTCCTGATAGCTCGCGCCGAGCCACGGGCTCGCGCCGCGGGCGTCGATCTCCGCATGGAAAGGTTCGTCCACGCGGATTCCGCCGCGATAGGTGCGCAGAGCCTTCCACGGGCGGAGCCCCTCCTTCTCGATCTGACGCCGGAACCGACCCGGGTCCGCGGCGGCGGCCACCGCCTCCGGCGCCAGCAGTCCGGAGGCGTGGTGGTGCCCGTGTCCGTCCCGCCTGGACCCGTGGAACCGGGCCACCACCACCAGCGGACGGTTCAGGCGGATCACCCGCACCATGTCCTCCAGCACCGCTTCCCGGTCCCAACTGCGGTACGCTTCCTCCACCGACTTGGAGTAGCCGTAGTCCACCGCCGTGGTGAAGTAGAGGTCGTCCAGCCCGTAGCGGCGGCCCGCGAGCACGAGCTCGCGCGTGCGGATCAGCCCCAGCCCGTCGAAGAGTTCGGATCCGATGGCGTTGGCGCCGGCCTCGCCCCGGTTCAGGCTCAGCAGCGCCGTGCGGGCTCCCCAGCCGCGGCTGGCCAGCGCGAGCATCCCCGCGTGCTCGTCGTCGGGGTGCGCGGTCACGTGCAGGAGGCTGGCCGTGGTCGCCAGCTTTCGGATCCGCTGCCACGCCCCCATCGCGCCCCGGTCCGCCTCGAGCCGCTCTTCGCCCACGGGGGGCGGAAACGCGAGCACTCGATCCGGTGCGGGCGAGGCGTCCGCCGATTGGGCCGCGAGCGAGCTGACTCCGGCCAGCGCCAGGAGCGCGGAGCCGGCCGTCCACGCGAAGGCGGCCCGGGCGCGCCGGGGTCCCCCGTCCCGCCGCCGGTCGCGGGACGGGGGACCCTCCGGGAGGAAGTTCCGGTCGGGCGTCGCGGCGCGTCGAGCGGGCGAGCGACGTCGGGGTTCCGGGCGTGAAGAAGGCATGCGAAAACGTCGGGGGCTCGGAGCGGGAGAACGTCGCCGGCGCCGCCTGCTCCGAGGAAGCCGTTCGCCGGTCCCGGATCGTGCCGGGAATCCTCCCATCGTGCCCGCGGTCCGGGCTCCGGGCAAGGGAGGAAAGGGAACGGCGCTCCGACGCGTTTCGCTGTCGCCGGCGCCGTTCCCTTCCTATGTTGCCGCGTTCGCCGACGCCGGCCCGCGGCTCCGGGACGCGCGGGCGAGTTCCAACTCCGAAGGCGCCAGACGGAGGAAGCCCCTTGACCCAGACCCGCACCGGAGAACCGAGGCTGACGCCCGTGCAGAAGTTCGGCGAAGTCGTCGCGGACTTCGTCGAGCGATGGATGCCGAACCCGTTCATGTTCGCCATCATCCTCACCTACGTCGCCGCGGCGGCGGCCTATCTGTCCGAAGGATCGTCCCCCGTCGATATCGCCGTCTCCTGGTACGACGGCTTTTGGGAGCTGCTCACCTTCGCGATGCAGATGGTCGTCATCCTGGTGACCGGCTTCGTGGTGGCGTACCATCCGTGGGTGAGGAGGGCGATTCTCCGGTTGGTGCGGATCCCCCGGAACGGGCGCCAGACGGTGGTGCTGGTGGGCCTGGGTTCGATGTTGGCGGGTTGGATCTCGTGGGGCCTCGGGCTCGTCTTCGGCGCGATCCTCGCGCGCGAAGCGGGAAAGGCCGCGCATCGCCGGGGCATGGCCGTCCACTACCCCCTGCTCGCCGTGGCGGGATACATGGGCATGAGCCTGACTTGGGGATGGGGCATGTCCAGCTCCGCGGGCCTCCTGCAGGCGACGGACGGCAACGTCTTCATGCAGATGGGCGTCGTCGACCGGGTGATCCCCGCGAGCGAATGGGTCTTCCACCCCTATCCGCTGCTGCTTACGGCGCTCGCGCTGGCCTACGGGTCGTTGATGCTCTACCTCCTGGCGCCGCCGGACCGGAATTGCCGAGGCATCGCGTCCTACCTTCCCGACGAGGCCGACGCGGAAGACGTTCGTACCCCGGCGCCGGCCGCCGTCGGGTCCAGCCCCGCGGACCGCATCAACCACAGCCGCGTTCTGGGCGGGATCATCGCTCTGACGGGCGTCGCGATGCTGGGCCGGGAATTCGCGACCGACCCCATGGGAGCCCTCGACCTCAACGTCTTCAACTTCGGGTTCCTGACGGTCGGGATGCTCCTCTACGCAAGCCCTTCCCGGTACCAGGACGAATTCACCGACGCGGTCCGGGGAAGCGCCGGCGTCATCCTGCAGTTCCCCTTCTACGCGGGGATCGTCGGGATCATGACCGGGACCGGGCTCGTGGACACGATGGCCGATAGCCTGATCGAGTTGTCCACTCCCGACAATTTCCCGGTCGTGACGTGGATCACGGGCGGCATCCTGAACGTCTTCGTGCCCTCGGCCGGGAGCGAATGGGCCATCGTCGGGGCTCCCATGATGAGCGCGGGAGCGGAACTCGGGGTTCCGCACGGCCAGACCATCGCCGCCTACGCCGTGGGCGATGCGCACACCAACCTGTTCAACCCGTTCTGGGCGATTCCGTTGCTCGCCATCACGGGCCTGCGCGCCCGCGACATGTTCGGCTACGGCATCACCATGATGATCCTTCTGGTCCCCTTCATCGCGGCGGCGCTGTTCTTCCTGCCGTATTGAGGAGCGCGTTCGATCGCGAACCGGAGGGCTTGGCGCGACGGGTCGTCGGTGCCTGCTCGGGGACGACGAGGGCGTGCCGGGGAGGAGCCGCGCGCGCCGGTTCCGGAACCCGAGCCGGCGCGCCCTTCCGACCCTACTCCCTCCAAGGATACTCCGGTCGGCGCAGGTGCCAGTCCGTCTCGCGCTGGTATCCCATCCCCAGATCCAGCACGGCTTGATCGTCCATCGCCGAGCCCACGATCTGCAGCGAAAGCGGAAGCCCTTCCTCGTCGAATCCGCACGGGACGGCGAGCCCCGGAAGCCCGACCAGGTTGGCGATGTAGTTCAGGCGCGGCGTGCGCGCGCTCGCGTCGTCGGGAGGTTCCCATTCGTTGCGCGCCGGGACGGGCCAGCCGTCCCGAACCTCCCGCATCGCCGCCCCGTTGGGCCAGGTGGGGGCGATCACCGCATCGTAGCGGGACAGGATCTCGTCGGTCTCGCGCACCAGCTGGTTGCGGATGCGCTGGGCCGTGAGATAGTCGGCGGCGGGCATCATGCGCCCGGCCATCCATCCCGCGCGCCGGTCCTCGTTGAAGGAGAACATGTCGGCCGCGCTTCCGTCGTCGAAGAGCGTCTTGAAGTTGGTGCCGCTCTCCACGGTGACGATGGCGGTGAAGAGGGCGTCGGTGGGCCGCAGGGGCAGCTCCACGTCCTCCAACGCCACGCCCATCTGCTCGAACGCGTCGAGCGCTTCCTGGAAGACCCGCCGGGTGTTCTCGGAGCGCGAGAGCAGGAATTCGGGCCGATGCACGCCCAGTCGGCGCCCGCGCATGGCTCCCGGGTCCGCCCGGAAGGCGAAGGGCCGGTCCACGGTGGCGGGGTCGCGCGGGTCGCGCCCCGCGATGTGCTGGAGCACGTGACCGCAGTCCTCCGCCGAGCGTCCGACGGGACCGATCTTGTCCAGGCTCCAGGACAGCGCCATGCAGCCGAAGCGGCTCACCCGCCCGAAACTCGGCCGCAGTCCCGACGCGCCCACCGCGGAGGCCGGAAATACGATGGAGCCGCCCGTCTCCGTGCCGATGCCGAAGCCGACGAGCCCGGCCACCGCCGCCGCCACCGTGCCGCTGGAGGAGCCGAAACTGGTGCGGTCGAGCTTCCATGGGTTGAGCGCGGAGCTGGTGTTTCCGCCGGCGAACTCGCCGAGCGACATCTTCGCCATGAGCACGGCGCCCGCGTCTTCGAGCATGTCCACGACGGCGCCGTTGCGGTCCGGGATCCGGTCCCGGAAGATGCCCGAGCCCCAGGTGGTGCGGATGCCGCGGGTGTCGAGCAGGTCCTTGACGCCGTAGGGAAGCCCGTGCAGGACGCTGCGCCGTCGGCCGGCCGCCAGTTCCCGGTCGGCGCGCCGGGCGGCCTCGAGGGCGTGGTCGCGCGCGATGGTGACCATGGTGGCCAGCTTGCCGCCGTGGTCGTTGCGCGGCTCGCTGGGCAACTCGAAGGGCGGCACGTCCAGCTCCTCGGCACGGTCGAGGTAGGCCTCGGTCAGCTCGACCGAGGTGACCGAGCCGTCGGAGAGGAGGTCGGCCAGTTCGCGAACCGTCAGGAAGAGGATCGATTCCTGCATCGCTCAACCCCTCCGGAAGACGAGGAGCGGAGGCTCGTCGGGGTCGAGCGGGAAGTCGCGCAACGTCCGTTGCACATCGACCATGCCGGCGATGGCCGCCTTCAGCCGCTCCAGCTCCGCGGCGTCCTCGTAGATGCCTCTCGGGCCTTGGTGGTCGAGCAGCGCGTTGGCCGTCGCGGACGACACTTCCCCGGTTTCGGCCACTTCGGTGCAGGCCTGCTGCCAGGCCAGCGCCATCGCGCTCGCGCCCGCGACGGCGGTGAACGTTCGACGATTCATGGTCATGGGCGGGTGCTCCGGACGGGTTCCTTTTTTTCTCCGCTTCCCTCGCGTCGTTTGCAAGCTTACGGGGGCGCGAGCGGCTCGGCCACTTCCGGCGCCCCGGAAATCGGGCTCGGCTCCCGCCGGGGACCGCCCTCGCGGTCGAACTCGCGCGCCGTTGCACGAGGCTCGCGTTCGCGCCCGCCGCGACGGCGCTCTATGTTGCTCGCGCCCCGGACCGCCTCGTCGCCCCGTCCCCGCCTCCAAAGATCCCGCACGGAGTCCCGCCCTTGCGAGCCCTTCACATCGAACCCCTGCCGGACTGGATCCAGGACCTCTTCCGGCAGGCCGCGGGTCGCGCCGGAGTCGAGATGGCTTGGGGGGGCGGGATCGAGGAGACGCGCGCGGCTGCGGCCAGGGCGGACGCGCTCGTGACCGCGAAACGGCCCATCGGCGCGGATCTGATCGCCGCCGCCCCGCGCCTTCGTCTGATCCAGGTGCAGGGACGGGCGCCGTGGGCGGTGGATCGGGACGCCGCGCGTGCGGCCGGGGTGCCGGTCTCGGTGCTCCCGCACCGGGGCGCCGTCGCCGTTGCCGAACACACCCTCGCGTTGATGCTGGGCCTCTACCGCAAGCTGGTGGCGGGACATCTGGGCACCCGGGACGCGGAGTATCGGAATTTCGGCGTCGCGCCGGTGCGGACCACGGAGCGCAGGATCGCTTTCAACTGGTTGCGCTACCCCGACGTCCGGCAGCTCCACGGCAAAACGCTCGGTCTGGTCGGATTGGGCGACATCGCGCTGGAGGTCGCGCGCCGTGCGCGCGCCTTCGACATGGAGATCGTGTACCACAAGCGGACGCCTCTGCCGCGTGCGCACGAGGAGATGATCGGGGCGCGGTCCCTGCCGCTCGCGGAGCTCCTGGCCGCGAGCGACGCGGTGAGCCTGCACGCGCCCCACACCGACCGGACCGAGCGCATGATCG
This sequence comes from Longimicrobiales bacterium, assembly GCA_965115885.1. Taxonomy (GTDB): domain Bacteria; phylum Gemmatimonadota; class Gemmatimonadetes; order Longimicrobiales; family Gaopeijiaceae; genus BD2-11. The sequence continues at coordinate 2,546,010 of OZ220479.1, read as the reverse complement.
ACGCCTCGGCGCTGGCGCGCATGAAACCCACGGCCATCCTGGTGAACACCGCGCGCGGCGGGCTGGTCGACGAAGACGCGCTCGTCGACGCCCTTCGAAGCGGCCGGATCGCCGGCGCGGGACTGGACGCGTTCCTCCGCGAGCCGTTGCCCGAGGACAGCCCGCTGGCCGATGCGCCCAACGTGCTTCTGTCGCCCCATGTGGGCGGCGGGACCGGAGGCGGTCAGCGCGGCATCGTCGACGACGTGGTCGGGAACCTGGCCGCGGCGGCCCGGGGCGGGGAGGTGCGGGGGCTGGCGGCCGAGGCGCGCGCCTCGGCGGCGGGGGGAGACCCGTGAGCTTCCGAGACTCCCGCATTCGCTTCCCGCGTTTTCCCTTCCCTCCGTTTCCGAGCCCCTGATCGCCATGTTGCGAGACCCCCTTCTCGTCGTCGCCCTCATGCTGGCCGTGGTCGCTTTCGCGCGCTGGCTGGAGGAGCGCTACGAGGTCGTTCGGAAGATCAGCTCCGCCGTCGTCTGCACCATGCTCGGCATCGTGCTGGCCAACGTCGGCGTGATCGAGCACGACGGCCCGGCGCACGGTGCCGTGTACACCTTCGCCATCCCCTACGCGATCGTGCTCGTCATCATGGGCACGCACATGAAGGAACTGGCCCATGCGGGAAAGCCCCTGCTGATCGCGTATCTCGCCGCCTGCGGGGGCAGCTTCGCGGGCGGCGCCTTCGCCGGCGTCGCCATGGCCGAATGGGTCGGGCCGGAGACCTGGAAGCTCTCGGGGGCGTTCGCGGCCGCCTTCGCGGGCGGCGGAATGAACTTCGCCGCCGTCGGGCAGGGGCTCGAGGTCGAGCCGAGCACCTTCGCCGCCGCCGCCCTGGCCGACAACATGTCGACGGTTCCGTACCTGCTGTTCCAGGTGTGGCTGGCGGGAATCCTCGCGGCGATGTTCCGCCGCCGCTGCGGTCCGGGCGTGGCGGCGATTCCGACCGACCCCTCGGGGGAGAAGGATCGGGAGGCGCAGGAGGAGGCGATGCGCCGTCGCTGGACCGACACCGACATCAGCATTACGGATTTCGCCGTCCTGGGCAGCCTTCCCCTCGCCGCGCTCTGGTTGGCGCGCCTGGTCAACGAAGCCTTCGGCGAGTTGCTCGCCTCCATGTCCGAGGCTTCGGCCGGGTACGGGATCGTGAAGTTCCTGAGCGAGGTCCCGGACGTCCTCTGGCTCACGACCATCGCGCTCGTCGTGGCGCAACTGCCTTGGGTGAGGAAGCTGCGCGGAGCCGAGGTGCTCTCCTACTTCGCGCTCCACATCTTCTTCATCGTGCTGGGCGCGGCTTCCGACCTGGCGACCATCGTCGACGCCGGCGTGCCCATCTTCAGCTTCATGATCGTGATCCTCGTCGTCCACGTGGTCGTCGCCTACGGGCTCGGATGGCTCCTGCGCGTCGATCTGCCCACGGTCTCGATCGCCAGCCAGGCCGCGATCGGCGGGCCCGGATCGGCGCTGGCCGTCGGCATGGCCATGAAGTGGCACAAGCTGGTGCCCCCTGCGGTCATCGTGGGCATTTTCGGATACGCGCTCGGGAACTACCTGGGCTTCGTCTGCGCCCGGGCCGTGAACGCGATGCTGGGATGAGAGGGAGCCCGCATGGGCGGAGCCGCGTTCGGACGTCCGCGTCCGCTCGAGCCGGAAATCCGCCCGGAGTCCGCCCCGCCCCGCTCGACGACGCGGCCGCATCCGGTCGTTCCCGTCCGATGAGCGTCCGGGGAGTCGACGTCCTCGTGACAGGCTCGGGACGCGGGCTGGGTCGCGGCATCGCCCGCTCGATGGCCGCCGCGGGCGCGCGCGTGTGGCTGGTGTCCGAGGTGCCCGAGGAGCTCGAGTGGACCGCGTCCGACATTCGCTCGGCCGGGGGCGAGGCACGGATTCTCGCCGCCGATCTCGGACGCGAGGAGGCACGGAGCGCCTTGGCGCGCACCCTGCGCCGAAAAGCCCGGAAGCTGCGCGTCGTCGTGAACAACGCCGGAGTTCTGGAGCGCGAACCCGTCGCCTCGCTGGACGCCGGACACTGGCGCCGCGTCATGAGCGTGAATCTCGAGGCCCCCGTCTTTCTGACCCGGGACCTGCTCCCGCTTCTGCGGGAGGAGGGCGGGTCCGTGATCAACGTATCTTCGCGCGCGGGGACCGGAACCTTCCCGCGACAGGCGGCGTATTGCGCATCCAAGTTCGGCGTCGAGGCCTTCACCCGATGCCTGGCGCTGGAATTGGCGGGATCGTCGATCAGCGCCAACACGGTGACGCCGGGCCTGCCCATCAAGCCGACCTCCCTGACGCGACGCGAGGCGGAGCGCACGGACGCGGCCACGCGCGCGGGATGGCGGGATCCCGTCGAGCTGGGGCCCGCGTTTCTGTTTCTCGCCGGCCTGCGCGGCCAGATCGGCGGCTGCCGCTTCGACGCTTGGACGTTGACGCGGGAGCTGGAGCGGTGGGGCGTGCGCGGGGCGATGGGCCGCATTCGCGAAATCGCCGAATACACGCCGGAGGCTGTCGGATGAACGAGCCGGGCAACGGAAGCGTGCCTGCGGACAGCGGGGGAAGCGTCGTGGAGGCGGCGATCTCGCAGCGGGCCAGGGCGGCGACGAAGTCCTTGCGCGAAAGCGGGCCGGGCGCGGTGCCCGCACCCCCGCGAGCGGGCCCCGACGCGGGCCTGCTGGCCAGTCTGCGCCATCACCTGTTGGCGGGGGAAACCCACTATCCGGACCGCCCCGGGATGGAGGAACTGCGCCGACGCGTGGGCGCCGCGTTGCCGCGCGCGGGATTCCCGGCGCGCGAACCCGACTGCGTGCTGATCACGCAGGGGGAGGGGGAGTCGCTTTTCGTGACTCTTCTCGGACTCGGCGGAGGAGAGGGGGCGACCGTCCTCGGAAATCCCGGAGGCCGTCATCGGCGCCTGCTGGACTGGATGCGGGTGCGCGTGGCGGAGCCCGGAACCGGGACCGCCTCCGGAGGCGAGGCCGCGGTTCGTCTGATCGAACGCGACGAGGGGGCGGAAGCCGCGGACTGCGGGGACGCGTCCCCGGATCCGCGGATCCTCCGCGTCCACGCCATCGGCGACCGACTCTTCTCCGGGCGAGGCGGGCGGCCGTCGTCCGCAGCGGAATCCGGCGGCGGCCTCGCGGACGCGGTCGTGATCGGGTCGCTGGACGGCCTCGAGGGCATGCGCCCGTTCTCGCTCGGCTTCGTCGCGGCTCCGGCGGCCGTGCGGCCGCGCATCGCCAAGTGGAAGCAGGCGTCGTCGATCTGCTCGCCGGCCCCCTCGCAACGCGCCGCGCTGTGGGCGCTGGGGGTACGGCCGTGAGCGGCCCGAAGGGTTCCCGGGAGCGCGCGGGCTCCGCCTCCCTGCGCAAGGGGGAGGCGGCCACATCCCTGCGCTACAGGATGATGGCGCTCGCGCGCGAGCGCGAGAACGTCGTTTCCCTGGGCCGCGGCGACCCCGACCTGCATACCCGGCCGGAGATCGTCGAGGACGGCTTGGCTCGCTTCGCGGAGCTGACGACGGGGGGCGAAGGGCCGGTGCGCGGCTTGCGCGCGTTGCGCGAGGGCATCGCCCGACGCACCGCCCGCGAGAAGGGCGTGGACGTGGATCCCGCCACCGAGATCGTCGTCACCAACGGGGCACAGGAAGGGCTCTTCCTGGCCATGCTGGCGCTCGTCGATCCGGGCGACCGGGTCGCCTGCCAGGATCCGCGCTACAGTTCCTACGACCAAGCCATCGGGACCGCGGGCGGCGCCCTCGTGCCGGTCCCCGCGGGCGGCGATCTGCCCTTCGAACTCGCGGCCGACGAGCTGCGCCGCCACGCGCGCGGATGCAAGCTGCTCGTCTTGGTCAATCCTTCCAATCCGACCGGGGCCTGCGTCGGATCGCAAGGCGTCCGGGATCTGGCGCGGGCCGCGGCCGACCTCGGCATGGCGGTGGTGGCGGACGAGATCTACGAAGACATGGTCTTCGGCGACGAGCCCTTTTTCTCGTTGCTCGCCGCGGAGGACGCGCGCGGGCGCTCGGTCGTTCTTTCGGGATTCTCCAAGGCCTACGCGATGACCGGGTTCCGGGTCGGCTACCTCATCGGTCCGCCCGCCTTCGTCGACGCGGTGGAAGCGCTCAAGAGCACGACCTCCGGTCCGTGCCCGACGCTTTCGCAGTGCACCGCCCTCGCCGCTCTCGAGGCCGACCCGGATCCGCGTCGCGAGTACCTGGCGCGGTATCGCCGCCGTCGTCGGACGCTCATCGCCGGTTTCGCCGATCTGGGCATCCCGCACGGTCCTCACGGAGGGGGGCTGTTCGTGTGGGCGGACGTGTCGCGCTTCGGGATGGACGCGGAGACCTTCTGCTACCGCCTGCTCGACGAGGCGGGCGTGCTGATGTTCCCCGGAACCTCCTTCGGCGCGCGCTGGCGCGGCTGGGTGCGCGTCTCGCTCCTGTGTCCCGAGGCGGACATCCGCGAGGCGATGGAGCGCCTGCGGAATTTCGTCCGCGCCCTGTAGCGAGGGAGGGACCGGCGGGGGACCGGGCGGAGGCGGCGCATGGCCGCGGGGAACCGGCGACGCCGTCCGGCGTAGTCCCGGTTCGGTCGTTTGCGCTCGCGTCGTCCGCGTTGCGCCTGAGGTCCCGACCGATGTCCGCGCCCCGAACCCGCGAGGAGCCCATGACTCTGCGCATCAACGACGAAGCGCCCGATTTCACCGCCGAGACCACCGAAGGGACGATCCGATTCCACGACTGGATCGGCGACGGATGGGCGATCCTGTTTTCCCATCCCAAGGATTTCACGCCCGTGTGCACGACCGAACTCGGCGCCGTGGCCGCGTTGAAGGACGAATTCGCGCGCCGCAACTGCAAGATCATGGGCATCAGCGTCGACGGGGTCGGCGACCACCGCGCCTGGTCGAAGGACATCGCGTCGTTCGGCGGGCACCCCGTCGACTATCCGCTGGCGGGCGACCCGGAGCTGAAGGTGGTCAAGCTCTACGACATGCTCCCCGCCGATGCGGGCGACACCTCCGAGGGCCGGACTCCGGCCGACAACGCCACCGCCAGATCCGTCTTCGTCGTCGGACCGGACAAGAGGATCAAGGCCACGCTGACCTATCCCATGAGCACGGGTCGGAACTTCGCCGAGATTCTGAGGCTGCTGGACTCCTGCCAGCTCACCGCGACGCGCCAAGTGGCCACCCCGGCCGACTGGAAGCGGGGCGAGGACGTGATCGTTCTGCCCGCCGTGTCCGACGAGGACGCGGCGGCCAAGTATCCGGACGGATGGGAGCAGCCGCTCCCCTACATCCGCATCGTCCCGCAGCCCGAGTAGGAGCGCGGCCTCGGGGAGTCGTCGGCACCGGAGAGGAGGCATGGGATCTCCCAGCGGAGGATCGCACGCGTGAGCGAACTGCTGATTTCCGGGGGCACCGTGGTGACGGCCGACCGGATGGAGCCGGCAGACGTGCTGATCCGGGACGGACGGGTTGCCGACGTGGGACGGGGCCTGACCGCCGAAGGCGAGATCCTGGACGCGCGCGGCCACTGGGTCATGCCCGGAGGCATCGACACCCACACCCACTTGGCGCACCCCATCGACCGGCTGGGCGTCGCAACGGCCGACGACTTCCGTACCGGGACGGTCGCGGGCGCGTGCGGCGGCGTCACCACCATCATCGACTTCTCGCTTCAGCGCCGGGGCGAGACGCTGGCGCTGGCGCGCGAGCGACGCTTGGCCGAGATCGAACCCGACGCCGTGATCGACTACGGGTTCCACACCATCGTCACGGACGTCCGGGACGACGTTCTCGAGGAAGTGCCGGACTTGATCGAGGGAGGATTCCCTTCGTTCAAGGTCTACATGACCTACGGCGACAAGATCGTCGACGACGGCGGGCTGCTGCGCCTGCTCGAGGCGACCGGCGCCGCCGGCGGACTCGTCTACGTCCATTGCGAGAACGACTGCGCGGTCGCGCATCTGATTGATCGGCACCTCGCGGCGGGAAAGACCGGTCCCGCCTTCCACGCTCCCAGCCGCCCGCCGCCGGTGGAGGCGGAGGCGACGCACCGCGCCATCGCCCTGGCCGGGATGGTGGGCGCGCCCCTGTGCATCGCGCACGTCACTTCCGCGGGCGCGGCGGATCACGTGGCCGCCGCGCGCGCGCGCGGCGAACCGGTCGTCGCCGAAACCTGCCCGCAGTATCTGGTGCTCGACGAGACCGTCTACGATCCGCGCGGCGGGTTCGAGGTCGCGAAGTTCGTCTGCAGCCCCCCGATGCGGGCCGCCGAGCACCGCGACGCCCTCTGGGCCGCCCTCGCCACCGGATCGATCCAGCAGGTGTCCTCCGATCACGCGCCCTTCCGCTACCGCGATCAGAAGACCGCGGGGCGCGGCGACTTCACCCGCATCCCCAACGGCCTCCCGGGGATCGAAACCCGGTTGCCCCTGGTGTTCACCGACGGGGTGTCGACCGGCCGGATCTCGCCCCAGCGGTTCGTGGAGCTCACCTCCACCAATCCGGCGCGTATTTTCGGGCTGTATCCGCAGAAGGGCACGCTGGACGCGGGCGCCGACGCCGACGTCGTCGTGGTCGACCCGGAGGCCGAGACGGAGATCGCCGCCTCCCGGCTTCATTCCGCCGTCGACTACAGCCCCTTCGAGGGGATGCGCGCGCGCGGATTCCCGACCTGGACGCTCTCGCGGGGCGAGATCGTCGTGGACCGCGGCGAACCGGTCGCCCGGTGGGGCAGGGGGCGTCTCGCCCGGCGGCGGCCCGTCGATCCCGCGGCGCTGCCGTGAACGCGCCGGGCGCCGGGCCCTCGCTCGACGCCGTCCGCGCGGCCTTCCCGATTCTTCGACGTCGCACCTACCTGAACTCCTGCTCGCTGGGCGCGCTCTCGACCCGGGCCGAGGGACGCCTGCGGGACTTTCTCGACCGCTGGCACGACATGGGCGCTTCCGCGTGGTACGAGCACTGGTGGGAGGCGCTCGCGGAGCTCCGGAACCGCGTCGCGGAGCTCTTCTCGGCGCCCGCGGGGACCGTCGCCCTCATGCCCTCCACCTCCGCGTGTCTCGCGGCCGTCTCCGAGAGCGCGGACTGGTCGAAGCGCAACCGCGTCGTCACCACCGAGCTCGATTTTCCCACGCTCCTGTATCAGTGGAAGGTGCGTCCCGAGGCGGAGCTGGTCGTGCTGAAAAGTCCGGACGGCGTCGGGATCGACCCGCAACAGTTCGAGGACGCCGTCGACGAGCGAACGCTGGCCGTCGCCACCAGCCACGTCTTCTTCGCCACCGGCGCAGTCCTCGACTTGGAGGCGATCGCGGGAATCGCCCACCGGGCGGGCGCTTGGTGCCTCGTCGACGGGTACCAGGGCGCGGGTCAGATCCCGGTCGACCTCCCGGCGACCGGCGTGGACTTCTACACCGCCGGCCCGCTCAAATGGCTGTGCGGCGGACCGGGGCTCGCCTATCTGTACGTGCGCGAGGCGTTGATCCCGAACCTCGAGCCCAGGATCACGAGCTGGTTCGCCACCGAGGACCAGTTCCGCTTCAATTCCGGCGAATTCCGCTATCGCCGTGATGCGCGTCGATTCGAGCTGGGAACCCCTGCGTTGGCCACGGTGCACACGGCGCTCGGCGGCCAGGATCTCGTGGACGAGATCGGCGTCGAGGCCATCCGGGCCCGCAACGCGGCGCTTGCGGAGCGCCTGATCGAGCGGTGCCGTTCCGTCGGGTTCTCCCCCCGGGTCGCGGGGGACGCGGACGAACGATCGGCGATCGTCCCGGTGCCCCATCCCGATCCCGAGGGCGCGGTCGCGAAGCTCGCCGACCGCGGGATCGTCGTGGACAGCCGCCCGGGCGTGGTGCGGGCCAGCCCCCACTTCTACAACGCCGCCGACGAGGTGGACGAATTCGCGGAGGCGCTCCGGGAGACGGCCTGACCGCGCGCCGCACCGACGTCGAGGACGCGCCGGGCGGGCGAATCGAGCCGCGGCCCCGGCGGCTCGCGCGGTCCTATCCCAGCAAGTCTCGGCGCACTTCGTCGACGATGCCGTAGAAACAGCACCACTCGCCCTCGATCACCGCGGGACGCGAGCGCAGCCCGAACACCACGCCCTCCCGCGGGGCCACGACTTCGCCCCGCACGTCGCCGTACAGGTCGAAGATCCTTCCCAGCCGCGTCCCTGCCGGGACGCGGGTCTCGAAGGATACGTCCCGCTCCCCGACCCACATTCCGGACGCCGGAGCCAGCAACGCCTGCTGATGCCCCATGCGCCATTCGGGCGCGTAGCTGGCCGGACGATCCCCGATCATCCCGTAGTGGCGCAGGACGTTGCGGTAGCTGTCCGCGAGATCTTCGGCCACGGCGTGGAAGTCGGAGGCGAGGGCGCGGCAGTTGCCCCCCAGCTCGACGGTGATCCCAGCCCCGCCCAGCTCCGCGATCTTCGAGGAGGGATTGGCGCCGCCCACCCCGCTGCGGAACACGAGATCCCATTGCGGTCCCATCGCGGCCGCCAGCTCGAGGCTGGGCGGATTGTCGGCGGCGAAGATCATGTGCGCCAAGTAGGAGTGCTCGCCCCCGGAGTGCACGGCGATTTGCAGGTCGCAGGCGTCTCTCATGGCCCGCCAGTGCGCCCACGCCGCCCGTTCGGTCGGATAGCCCGCGGCCCGCCCCGGATAGATGCGGTTCATGTCGTGGGAGAAAGTGTCCAGCGGATCGCCGCGTTTGCCGGCCTCGAACGCGGGCACGTTCATCGCGGGCACTCCGACCACCGTCCCGCGCATCCCGGCGGCGTCCAGGGTCGCGAACAGCTTGAAGATGGAGAGAGCGCCCTCGGGCTCGTCTCCGTGGGTGGCCCCGTTGATCCAGAGGACCGGGCCGTCGGACGCGCCCCGGCACACCAGGACGGGGATTTCGCGTGCGACCGCGGCCGCATCGGCTCCGACCGGGATCGCGCCCCGGACCGTGGTTCCGGGCGGTGCCTCCGCGCTCCCGATCGCCAGCGCTTCTTCGTTCATGCTCGCTTCTCCGTGGTCGAGGCCCGCTCGCGTCGGGCCGCCGGCTCCATCGAGAAGGGGATCCCCAGCTCCGTCGCGAGCGCGCGCAGCCGCGCCACCGTCTTCGGGTCCATCGGGATTCCGCGCTTCGACCGCCGCCGGGCGCGCTCCTGCTCCGCCTGCCCGGGCAGCCGGACCGGCCGGTCCCGGTCGATCGGCTCCGCGCCCAGCACGTCCGCGATCAGCCGTTCGAGCCGCGCTCCGAATTCCTCCGGCGACATGAACGCTTCGACGTCGACGGCGATCACGGTGTGCGCCACGTCGTAGTTCTCGTCGTCCTGAAACACCTGCGCCCCGAAGAGAGAGCCCGTCAGGACGCCGGTGAGGACGTCGGTGACGAGGCTGAGTCCGTATCCCTTGTAGTCGCCGATGGGGAGGAGGGGGCCCCGCATGGCCGCGGCCGGGTCCGTGGTGCGCGCGCCCTCGGGCGTGAGCGCCCAGTGGTCCGGCATGGGCAGGCCCGCGCGCTTGAGCCAGCGCATCATTCCCTTGCCGGACTGGGTCAGCGCCATGTCCGCGACGATGGGGTCGCGACCTCCCGTTCTCGGCACCGCCATCCCCCAGGGATTCGTGCCCAGCACCGGCCGCGCGGCCCCCCAGGGCGCCATCTCCGCGCCCGCGTTCGTCATGGCGATCCCGATCAATCCCGACTCCGCCGCCCGCTTCGCGTGGAATCCGGCGATCCCGAAGTGGTTGCTGTGCCGCACCCCGACCATCGCCACCCCGACCCGTCCCGCCATCTCCACGGCTCGATCCATGGCCCGTCGCGCCGCGACGTACCCGAGTCCCTTGTTCGCGTCCAAGAGCGCCGCGGCCGGACGTTCGCGCACCCACGTCATCGGCGCATCGGGCCGGATCCCCCCGTTGCGCATGCGCCTCGCGTAGCGCAACAGCTTTTCCAGCCCCTGGTGCTGGCCCGGATGCCACCACAGCGACGCCGTCACGACCCCGTCGGCGTTGATGCGCGCCTCTTCCGCGCTCGCCCCCAGCGCCCGCAGCACGTCTTCGGCGAATCCGCGCACCGAGGGCTCGCGAAATCGCTCGACCGCGACTCGCTCGTCCAGGGAGTAGGTCATGGCGGTGGCTCCCGGCTCGCCGGTCCGCCGCTCCCCGCCCCCCGGCCGTGCGCGTGGGGTTGGATCAGCTGTGCCGTCATCCCCGGAAGCTGGTCGGGACCGACGAAGGCCGCGCGGCCTTCGTCGGTGTCGAAGACGGCGTCCCGGAGGAAGGGGATTCCGCGCGCGCGCAGGCTCTCGGCGTCGCCCTTGATGTCCGTCGTCTGGAGAGCGATGCGGTCCAGTCCCTCGCCCCGCTCGCTCGGGAAGCGCTCCGGGTCCGGGTTCTGAACCAGATGCAGCCAGCACTGGTTGGGGAAGAGGATGCGGGCGTCGCGTTGCGCCCCCGCGCCGCGGCCGCTGCGGAGGTCTTGGGCCACGAGCCCGAAAAAGCGCTCGAAGCGTCGGCACGCGTCCTCCAGATCGCGGACGCGGAGACCGATGTGTTGCAGGCGGAAGAGGCTCAGCGCGTCGCTCACCGGCTCGCCCACGGCATCCGGCGGATAGTACCAGCTTCGGTCGTGCGACTGGATGAGCTCGACGGTGAGACCCGGCAGCTCGTCGGGATAGACGAACGCCTCGTAGCCGTCGTTGGCGTCCAGGATGCGGTCCTCCCACACGCCCACCCCGATCTCCCGCAGGTGGGCGACGTCGGCTTCGATGTCGTCGGTTTCCAAGCAGATGTGCTCCAGTCCCTCGCCCCGCTCCCTCAGAAAGCGGTTCACGCGCGACTCCGGGTTCCAGTTCTGGACGAGGTGCAGCCAGCATTCGTTGCCGAGCAGGATGCGGGCGTCGAGCTGCATGCCTTTTCCCTGGTCGTTGCGGAAATCGCGCGCCTCGAGTCCGAGGGCGCGCCCGAAGCGCCGACAGGCGTCCTCAAGGTCGCGCACCGCCATGCCGATGTGCTGAACGCGTAGAATCATGGAATCGAATCGTTGAGGTGCGCTTGGTTCGTTCTCATGGCGAAGGTCGCTCGTCCGGAGCCTCGATGTCGGCGGAGGGGGCGTCCGCCGACGCGATCGGATCGGCGTCGCAGCCGGGCTCCGTCGCGTCCGACGATCCGCCGAGACCGAGCGATTCCGCCGCCCGGCCAGTCGCCGAGACCGCCGCCGCCATGGCGCCCCGGCCGCCCTCTCGCTCGCGGCCGACGAGCTCCCGCCGCCCGGCACCGTACGGGTCGGGGACCGCGGCTTCCGGCGCGCTCCCCGCCTCCGCCACAGCCTCGGATGCGTCCGCCGCGCACGACCGCCTCGCGCCCGCTCGTCGCCGCGCCGCGTCCGTCGAGCGCCCGGTCGGTGCGCGACGCGATCGCGTCTCCGCTTCCGCCCCCGGCCCGGTCGCGCCGTCCCCGGCTCCGGTCGACGCCGCATCGTCCCCGCAGCCCGCCAGCGGCCGCGCGACCGTCCCGGTCCGCCACGTGTGCGCTCGAGGACGTCCCCCGCACAGACGGCCGACCGCGCTCCGGTGCGCGGTCGCGTTCCTTCTGCCGCAGCCGACGGCCATCCTTCCTCGCTTCCGTTTGTGCGGACGCGGCGTCCCGCGGTTCGGCGCCTCCGCCGCCCCGCAGGTTCCAACGACCCCGGGTTCTCCCCATCTTTCGCACCGGCAAGATGCAACGTTGCCCGCATGGACGCGAACCAAGGGGATGAAACCGGTGGCGGACGAAAAAGGCAAGAAAAAGCGAATCTCCGGCGCCAGCCTCAGACACGCGTTCCACGAGATCATCTGGCCGCGGCGCAAGCTGGTTCTGCTCGGCTTGGCGCTGATCCTGGTGAACCGCCTGGCCAGCCTCGTCCTGCCCGTCGCCACCCGCCCCCTCATCGACGACGTGATCGCGCCGCCCGGGGACTTGCCCGGGCTCTACCGGCTCCTCGGGGCGGTGGCGCTGGCGGTCGTCGTCCAGGCGGCCACCTCCTACACGCTCACCATGATGCTCAGCGTGGAGGCGCAACGTCTCATCGCCGAGCTGCGCATGCAAGTGCAGCGGCACGTCCTGCGCCTCCCCGTGCGGGTCTTCGACAACACCCGCTCGGGCGATTTGGTGTCGCGCATCATGGACGACGTGCGGGGGGTGCGGAACCTCGTCGGCACCGGCTTGGTGCAGTTGGTCGGCGGGGTGATCACCTCGGTGGTGGGCTTCGTGTACCTGCTGAGCATCTCCCCCACGATGACGCTGCTCACGCTGGGTCCCTTGGCGGCTTTCGCCTTCGTTTCCACGAAAGCCTTCCGCACGCTCCGGCCCGCGTTCCGCGAGCGCGGAAAGATCCGCGCCGAGGTCACGGGCCGCCTCACCGAGTCGCTCGGCGGCATTCGCGTCATCAAGGGCTTCCACGCCGTCCGCGCGGAAGGGTCGGTCTTCCACGAAGGCGTCATGCGCATCTTCCGCAACATCCGGAAGACGCTCACCACCTCCACCCTGGTCACCAGCGCGGGCACGTTCTTCATGGGACTCGCGGGAGTTCTGGTGATGGGGTATGGCGGGTGGCTGATCGTGCGGGGCGATCTCACGGTGGGCGAACTCTTCTCCTTCACCTTCCTGCTGGGCTTTCTGATCGCTCCCGTGATCCAGATGGCCAACATCGGAACCCAGATGACGGAGGCCTTCGCCGGCCTCGACCGCACCGCCGAGCTGCTTTCCTGGCCGACGGAGGACGACGATCCGAAGCGGGTCGCGGAAATGCCGCCCATCCGGGGCCGGTTGCGCTTCGAGGACGTGCACTTCCGCTACGAGGACGACAAACCCGTGCTCCGGGGCGTCAGCTTCGATGCCGAGCCCGGCACGGTCGTGGCGCTCGTGGGGAGCTCGGGCTCCGGCAAATCGACCATGGCCAGCCTGGCGGCCTCGTTCCTGACGCCCGATGAGGGCCGGGTGCTGGTGGACGACATGGATCTGAGCCGGGTCCGGCTCGCGAGCTACCGCAAACAGCTGGGGCTGGTGTTTCAGGACGACTTTCTCTTCGACGGAACCATCAGCGAAAATCTGCTGTTCGCGCGGCCGGACGCCAGCCGGGACGAAGTGCGGCGCGCTGCGGAGCAGGCGTTCGTCACCCGGTTCAGCGACCGCTTCCCCGACGGGCTCGACACCGTGATCGGCGAGCGCGGGGTCAAGCTCTCGGGCGGACAGCGGCAGCGAGTCACCATCGCCCGCGCGATCCTCTCCGACCCGCGTCTTCTTTTTCTGGACGAAGCGACCTCCAGCTTGGACACCGAAAGCGAGGCGCTCATCCAGACTTCCCTCGCGGAACTTCTGCGCGGGCGCACCACTCTGGTGATCGCGCACCGGCTGTCCACCATCCGCCGCGCCGACCTGATCCTGGTTCTGGAGGAAGGCCGCATCGTCGAACGCGGGCGGCACGAGGAGCTGATCGCGCGTCGGGGCCGCTACCACGAGTTGTACACGGTCCAGGCCAGGATCTGACGGAATCCCCGGTACTTTCACCCGAGCGTTTTCGAGGCACGGATTTGCTACGAACCTTGCTCGGTCGAGGGCGAAATCGGCTCCGGGGCGCTGATCGCCGTTGCGAGCGGACCGGGTCCGTTTGACGCAACTTGGGACGATCCGGTCGAGTGCGGGCCGGACGGATTCATCTCCATCCATCGGAGGGTCTCGCATGAACGCGCTTGGCAAGCTCGTCCTCGTCCGGTTCCTCGGACCTGTCGTGTTTCTGATCTCCTGCGCGGCGTTCCCGGCCATGGCGCATGCCCAAGGCTCCCTGGAGGGCGCGATCCGCGACGGCGCCACCAACCAGGGGGTGGCGGGCGCCCAGGTTTTCGTCTCCGCCCTCGCCATCGGATCGCTCAGCGGCAGCGACGGCTCCTTCCGCATCGACGGAATTCCCGCGGGGTCCCATGCGGTCGAGATCCAGTTGATCGGCTACGCGCCCGAGCGCCGGGAGGTGACGATCGCGAACGGCCAAGCGACGCGGCTTGACGTCCTCCTGAGCGAGGAAGCCATCGCCTTCTCCGGCATCGTCGCCATCGGAACGCGGGCCCGGCCACGCACCGTGACCGAGTCGGCGGTTCCCGTCGACGTCATTCCCAACGCGGAAATCGTCAACCAAGGCGACACCGACTTCGCGAACCTGCTGCGCAACGTGGTGCCGTCCTTCAACGTGAACGTCCAACCCATCAGCGACGCGGCGACCTTGGCGCGTCCGGCCAACCTGCGGGGCTTGGCGCCCGACCATACGCTTCTTTTGGTGAACGGGAAGCGGCGTCACCGCTCGGCGGTCATCACCTGGTACGGCAACGGTCTCGCGGACGGCTCCCAAGGCCCCGACGTGGCCCTGATCCCGGGGATGGCGCTCGAGCAGGCGGAGGTGCTGCGCGACGGCGCCTCGGCGCAGTACGGCTCCGACGCCATCGCCGGCGTGATGAACTTCGTCCTCAAGAACGACCGTTCCGGGGGCGCCCTGGAGGTCAAGACGGGCGGACATCTACTGTCGCGGACCGGTGCGCGCTTCGAAAGCGACGCGATCCCGGGCGACGGCGAAATGTACAACGTCGCGGGCAACGCGGGGCTGCCGATCGGAGAGAACGGATTCCTCAACCTGACCGGCGAATACGGCAACTCGAATCCCACCGACCGCAGCGTGCAACGCAACGACGCCCTCGCGCTGATCCGCGACGAGGGCAACCGGCACGTGCGCGATCCCGTCCAGATCTGGGGCTCCCCGGAAGTTTCCGACGAGCTCAAGTTGTGGGCCAACGCGGGTTACCTGTTCAGCGACGCCGTCTCGTTCTACGGACACGGCAACTACGTGAGCAAACAGGTCGAGGGCGGCTTCTACTTCCGGAATCCCAACACCCGTAGCGGCGTGTTCGGCACCTCGAACGCCGAGGGAGAGTCGATTCTCCTGATCGGCGACATGCTCGACGCGCGCGACGGGGTGCTGGACGGCTCGGCCAACTGCCCGGAGGTACGGGTCCGCGACGGCGTGGTGGCCGACCGCGACGCGTGGAACCGAGTGCTCGGCGACCCCAACTGCTTCACGTTCCAGAAGATCTTCCCCGGAGGCTTCACGCCCCAATTCGGAGCGCATGTGCTCGACGCCTCCGCCGTGGCGGGTCTGAAGGGCACCCGGAACCGGCTGGACTGGGACGCCAGCGCGGCTTGGGGCAGGTCCAACATGGACTTCTACATGTACAACACGGTCAACGCTTCGCTGGGACCGGACCAGCCGTGCAGCGACCGGGGCAGCTCGATCGCGGTTCCAGACCAGCCCTGCACGCCTTATTTCCACACGGGCGTCTACGATCAGCAGGAGATCAACTTCAACGCCGGCGTATCCTATGCCGTCAACGAGAGAGTGAACCTCGCCGCCGGCGCGGAATGGCGGAACGAACGCTTCGAGATCTTCCGGGGCGACGAGGCTTCGTGGACCGAGGGCCCGCTGGCGGTCCAAGGGTTCACCCCCGGCTCCAACGGCTTCACGGGCTTCGGGCCTCTCACCGAGGGCGCGTGGAACCGCAGCAACTTCGCGGGCTACGGAGACCTCGAACTGAGGGATCCGGCGGGCGCGTGGACGTTCGGCGTCGCCGGCCGCTTCGAGAACTTCTCGGACTTCGGCGCCACGATCAACGGAAAGGTCGCCGGTCGCGTGAACCTCTCCGAGGGGCTGGCGCTCCGCGGCGGCGCGAGCACCGGCTTCCGCGCGCCGACGCCCGGCCAGCAGAACGCCTTCAACATCTCGACGATCTACGATCCCGAGATCGAGGACCTCACCAACAACGGCACCATTCCCTCGACGTCGCCGCTCGCCCAGCGATTCGGAGGCGAGCCGCTCAAGCCGGAGAAGTCGGTGAACACGGCGTTCGGAACCGTGTTCACGCAGGGCCGGTTCAGCCTCTCCACCGATTTCTTCCAGATCGACATGTCGGACCGCCTGACGACCAGCGCCGACCGGAAGCTCTCCTCCGCTCAGATCGACCAGCTCGTCCGCGAGGGCATCGTTCGTCCGGGCGGCGTCCTCGCGCGGTTCCGCTTCTTCATCAACGACTTCGCCACCCGCACCCGGGGGATCGATCTCGTGGCCGCATACCAGATCGAGGGAGGCGACGGAGCCACCACCAACGTCACCAGCGCTTGGAACTGGACTTCGACCTCGGTGACGGAGTACAACGAAGCTACCCTTACCGACGCCCGCATTCGCATCCTGGAAGAAGGGTTGCCGAACGTGCGCGGCAACGTCGCCCTCGGCCACACCTTCCCCGCGGGGCTCCGAGTCCTGGTGCGCGCAAGCTACTGGGGCGGCTACTACGACGGCGAAACGCCCTACTACGAAGGCGATTCCGCCAACACGACCGACTATCCGGCCCGCGTCCTCTTCGACGTCGAAGGCGCCCACTCCCTGACCGAGAACTGGATCTTGACCGTGGGCGCGCAGAACGTGCTGAACACCACGCCCGAGGAGAACCCAGGGGCGGCCGACGGCATCGGCAACCGCTTCGGGCAGTTCACGCCCTTCGGCTTCAACGGGGCCTTCCTGTACGGCAAGCTGGGGTATCGGTGGTAGCTCGCCGACGATCCGACCGGGCGGAGGTTTGCGGTGCCGAGGAGCCGCGAAGGGTCGCCCGGCGAACTTCGTTCCGAGGGACTCCCTCATGCGTCCCCGAGCTCGGTCGGGTCCGGACTGGGCGACGGGCCGCCGGCCGGTACGTCCCCCTTCGAGCGAGGCTGGGTCCGTCGCCGGTGATCTACAGGCTGGCCCGTATCGCCCACAGATCCGGGAATGCCGGCGTGTTGAGCGTCGTGGCCAGGTAGCGCGATCCCGCCGAGCCGCCCGTCCCCGCTTTGTGGCCGATGGTCCGCTCCACCATCTTCATGTGCCGGTAGCGCCACTCCTGCAGCCCCTCGTCCAGATCCACCAAGCGCTCGCAGAGCTGGGCGTTGCGGGGATCTCGACGATAGATCCGGACCAGGACCGCGTGCATGGCCACGTCGGGCGCCACAGGCCGGGTCGCGTCCCGCTCCAAGCTGGTGCGCGGAACCGCGTATCCTTCCTTCGCCAGGTAGCGGAGGAAGCAGTCCCAGAGCGTCGGCGCGCTCCAGCGCCGCTCGAGGGCCGCGCGCGCGCGGCTCCCGGGCTCGAAGCGGTCGAGCGCGGCCCGGTTCTTCCAGCCCAGGCAGAACTCGAGAGCTCGAAACTGGTCGGACTGGAATCCGCTGGCGGTGTCGAGGTGGTCGCGGAAGGACAGGAACTCGACGGGGCTCATGGTCTCGAGGATGTCGAGCTGGGCCACCAGCACCTTGAGGATGGTGAGAATGCGCTTGAGCGTGTGCCGGGCTCGCGGCGCGTCTCCCTTCTCGAGCAGTCGGCAACAGTGATCGATCTCGTGCAGGATCACCTTGAACCACAGCTCGTAGACTTGGTGGATGACGATGAACAGCATCTCGTCGTGTTCGACGTCGTCTTCCCGAGGGCTCTGAAGCCGGAGAAGCTCGTCCAGCTTGAGATAGCGCGCGTAGTCGACGGCTTCGAGGTTCGGCGTCATGTCGAGACGAAACCGCGGGGACTCGGCGCGGGTGTCCGGGAAGAGATGCTTCTCGTGCCGCTAGGGTTTCGGTGGCGGCAGGTCATCGATCGTCTCCGATCAGCGGAAGGATGTATGTGTCGAAGTGGTTCGCGAGCGTCCGCGCGCGACGTGGTTCCCAGAGAAGGACATGAGGTTCGACCCCTTGAAACCAGTGCATGATCTCACGAACGTAGCGGTCGTCTTTCGCCACTCCTTCGGTGAACACCCACCAGAACGGGAGTACGCCCGGAGGCTGTCGGGCGATCTTCCTACCCGATGCGACGATGCCCGGAGTGAAGTACTTGCAGGCCCGTTCGTGCGCATTTCCCGCCGCTCTTTGGCGCTTGATCTCCACGAAAATTGCTCGGCCCGTGCGGACGTTTCGAACCATGCTGTCGGGCCTGATGCCATGGGCGCGACCTGATGAACGCGTTCCATAGATACTCGCCATGTCATTTGGGGACTTCGTGACATTTACATTGGGTCGATCCACGACGTGTCGGGTCAGTATCCGGTGAAATACGTCCTCGGCCTTGCCGCCGCGAAACGCGGCTTCGTCCTGCCATTTATCACGGCCTTCCAAGTGCTCGCGGGCTACCATGCTTCCAACCCCCAGCGATCCCAGTCGGACGCTCGCGATCTCGCGAAAAGCTCGATTTTCCGCATGGACGGGAACATCAGATCGATCCGCTTACGAACTTCGTCCGGCTTGCGCGAATGCTCCCGCCGCCGCTCGCTCACGAGCTGGCGGATGTTCCGTGCGCCGCGGGGTTGCGGAATCCGACCGCGCTTGAACACCAGACAAAGCTCGCACTGGCTCATCGTGTAAAAGCCGGGATTGACGCGCATCTTGTCCCACACGAAGCCGACCGTAGCCCATCGGAACCCCCAGGCTTTCCCGAGTTCGATGGCTTGGTCCAGATGCGGGTTCGTTGCCCACATAAACAGCAAACAGTCTTGGGAAGCGATGCGGGAGATGTTCAGCGTCTTGAGATTTTTGAGCTTGACCGTCGGGTAGTGACGGACTGCCCCGCCGCTGTCGCCGCTACCCACGCCGGCGTGTTGCAGTTGGCCCTTGTAGTCCCACGGTGGGTCGGCGTAGATGATCTCGTAGCGCGCTTCGGGGAGCGGCGGAAACCCCGCCATAGCTGTCGGTTGTGACGCAGTCGGCGATCGACCGACGGTTCCGTTTTCTCGGATGGAAGACGATCTGAACAATGTGCCTTGATTCATTCTCATGCCTCCCCAATATGCTGGAATGCCCGCTTGGGAGATTCTCGGTGGTACGTCTGCTTCCCGTGACTTCATGCCGATCTAAAGCCTCGGCGGATCCTCCAGAACGCCTTCCTCGATGAGAATGGCCTCGATCTCGCGCCAGACGGCGAGCTGGCTTTCGAGGTCGTTTCCGCCCCCCAGCGCCACCTCGGCGATGCGTCCCTCCCATTCCTCCGCGAGGTACAGCGCGTCCAGCACCGCGTCGTCCTCCTCCGATTCCGCGGCGCCGTGCGCCTCCAGCACCAGAAGCACGTCCGCGGAGGTGACGTGGTAGGCAAAACTCAAGGCGCGCCTCTGCGGACCGTGCCCCCGGAAGGGCTCAGTAGGCTTCCGTGACCGTGGCCCTCAGGAGACGCTCCAGGTTGCGGATGTGCGCGTCCAGCTCCGCTCGCAGCTCCTCGTAGCGGACCTGTGCGTCCCGTCCGGGCATCTGGTCGGCTCGGTTGAGCATCGAGTACAGGTAGCTCATCTGGCTGATGAGCATCCGCTCCGGGTAGCGGATGCCGTCGTCGCTCTCGTTGACCAGAGCCTTCTCGATCTCCTGCAGCTGGTCCAGGGTCTCTCGCATCCCGTCCCGGTCCTCGAGACCGGGGGCGACCTCCGCGATCTTCGCCGCGGCCATGCGCGCCTGACCTAGGGCGTCGCGCACCTGCATGGCCAGCGCGAACTGCTCGCGCAGATGCGCCATGGTGACGCCGTCGGCGGCCACGCGCGGATCCATGACCACTTCGGCGCGTTCGGTGGCGCTCCATCCGCCCACGTTCAAGCGCACTTGGTAGGTGCCCGGCACCGCCACGGGCCCGCCGCGCCCCGCGCGCGCCGGGTCGGCGTCCCATGGGCCCGGGTAGCGGAAGTCCCAGGTGAAGCGGTGCATGCCGGCGGAGTTGTCCAGCCTGGGGGTGCCGACGCGCTCCATGACGGGCGCGCGCATGCCCGGTTCGGCCGGGGGCACCGTCCGCTCGCCCATGGCGTCGCTCGAGAAGGAGCGCACCGGATTTCCTTCGCCGTCCAGGATGTCGAGCGAGACTTCCTCGGCGTCGTTCGCCAAGTAGTAGTCGATCGCCACGCCGGGGCGCGGATACTCGGGCGCGGCCGGGTCCGATCCCCCGCCGAAGCCGGAGCCGAAGACGCGGTGGGCGGGGCGCGGCGCGAAGAGGTGGGCGTCCGCGGCGGCGATCTCCGCGTTCAGCTCGTGGAGGGGACCCAGGTTGTCCAGGATCCAGAACCCCCGTCCCATCGTGGACAGCACCAGATCGCCCAGATGCACCTTGACGTCGGTGATGGGCGTGGTCGGCATGTTCAGCTTGAACGGCTGCCAATTGCCGCCGTCGTCGAAGGAGACGAACATTCCGAACTCGGTGCCGGCGTAGAGCAGCCCCTCGCGGCTCGGATCCTCGCGCACCACGCGCACCGGATGGTCGTCCGGAATCCCGTTGTCGCCCGTGGCGATGCGGGTCCAGGACTGGCCGTAGTCCTCGGTCCGGTACGCGTACGGCTCGAAGTCGCCCAGCTGGTAGCGCAGGATGGCGGCGTACGCCTTCGCCGGATCGTGCGGCGACACCTCGACGTTCTGCACCCGCCCGCGTCCCGGCATGTCCGGGGTCACGTCCTCCCAGCTGGCGCCGCCGTCGCGGGTGACGTGGATCGGGCCGTCGTTGGCGCCCGTCCAGACGACGTCGGGGTCGTGCGGCGACTCTTGGACGTCGTAGAGCACGCTGTAGTGCTCCTCTCCGGTGATGTCGCGCGTGATGGGCCCCCCGGAGGCCATCTGGGTTTCGGGCTCGAAGGCCGTCAGGTCGGGGGAGATGGTCTCCCAAGTCATCCCCTCGTCGGTGGTGCGGTGCACGTACTGGGACGTGTGGTAGACGACGTCGGGATCGTTGGGCGAGACGTGGATGGGCGCCACCCGCTGGAAGCGGTAGGGCAGGTCGGCCGGGTTGCGGCCGTACAGGTCCCAGGCGCCCACGTAGTATTGCTTCTCTTGGTCGGTGCTCCAGCTGTAGCGGCCGAAACGGCCCTTGCAGTTGGCGTAGACGATGTCCGGGTTGCCCGGCTTCGGCACCACCGGCCCGGTCTCGCAACCGCCGACGGCGCGCCAGTAGGCGGTGTGGCCTCCCGGCATCCCGTAGGGGAGTCGGCTGGGCACCGCGATGGTCGAGTTGTCCTGCTGGCCGGCGTACAGCCAGTAGGGGAAGCGGTCGTCGATGTCGACTTGGTAGAGTTCGGCCGTGGACTGGTTGTTCTGGGTGGACCAAGTCAGGCCGCCGTCGCGGGTGACGTTGGCTCCGCCGTCGTTGGATTGGACGAAGAGATCGGGGTCGTTCGGGTTGATCCACATGTCGTGGTTGTCGCCGTGCGGGGTCGGGCGACGTTGCCAGTCCGCTCCGCCGTTGGCGGACTTGTAGAATCCCTCGTTGTTGACGTAGACGACGTCGGCGTCGGTGGGGTCGGCGTCCACCCCGGTGTAGTAGAAGGGCCGGTTGAGGATCGGGTTGTAGCTCGACACCTGCCGCCAAGTGGCGCCCCGGTCGTCGGAGCGGTAGAGGCCGTCCTCGGGTTCGGGCGCCTCGATGAGCGCGTACACCCGGTCCGGATCCGCAGGCGACACCGCGAGGTCGCTTTTGCCGAAGAGCCCGCCCGGCAGCCCCCGCTCCAGCTTGGTCCAGCTGTCGCCGCCGTCGGAGGACTTGTAGATGCCTCCCTCGTAGGCGCCGCTGATGATGGTCCAGGGCTTGCGCTCGCCGCGGTACATGCCGACGTAGATCTCGTCGGGATTGTCGGGTGCGAACTCGAGGTCCACCGCTCCGGTCGAGTCGGAGACGAAGAGGATCCGCTCCCAGCTTCCGCCTCCGTCGCGGCTCCGGTAGACGCCGCGTTCGGGGTTGGCCTTGAAGGCGTTGCCCATGGCCGCCACGAAGACCAAGTCGGGATTTTCGGGGTGCACCTCGACGGCGCCGATCTGACCGGCGTCGGGCAGGCCGACGAAGCGCCAGCTGGCTCCGGCGTCGTCGGATCGGTAGACGCCCTTGCCGGTGATGACGTTGCTGCGGATGCCGTCCGAGCCGGTTCCGGCGTAGACGACGTCGGGGTCGGAAGGCGCCACCCGAAGCGCGCCCATCGAGCCGGTGGCCAGGTATCCGTCCGAGACGGGCCGCCAGGACTGCCCGTAGTCCTCCGTCTTCCAGACGCCCCCGCCGACCGTCCCCATGTAGAAGGTCTCCGGGTGGCTGGGGTGTCCCGCGACGGTGGTGACGCGTCCGCCGCGGGCGGGCCCGACGGAGCGGTAGCGCATCCCGTCGAAGAGCGACGAGGAGAAAGTCGCGCTCGCAACGGATCCGTTGGCCTGCGCCTCGGCCGGCGCTCCCGGGAACGCGAACAGGAAAACCGGGAGGGCGAACGACAGGGTGAGAACGTTCTTCATGTGAGCCCCTGAATCGAAGGTTCCGTGACAGCCCGAAATCTAAACCTAAAGCTGCGGGGCCGGCTCCGCTTCCCCGCGGAAGCGGAGCCGGCGCGAACTGCGCGCGTCCGGGCGACGGCGCAGGAGGGAGCCTACCTCCTCCGCTCCCGGTTCCGTCCGCCCGCGAGGCGAAGGACTCGGTCGGCCAGTCGGGGAGCTCCCAGCGCCTCGGCCACCCGCTCGAAGCCGGGGGCCGCTCCGTTCCAGCGAAGTTCCTCGAGGCTCCGAAACAACGGAGCGTCGTCCCTCAGGGTGGCCAGGTCCCGGAACAGCAGGGCGTCGCGCCATCCGTCTCGAAGCTTCTCCTGCAGCCGCGCCGCGCCGCGCACGGCGACGCCCCAGGGGAGGCTCCGGCGGGGGATGGCCTCCAGGCGCTCGTAGTGCGACAGCACCGCGGCCGCCGACTTGGCGCCCCAGCCGGGAACGCCCGGGAACCCGTCCGCGCTGTCGCCCACGAGGGCCAGGTAGTCCGGGATGGAGGCGGGCCGCACCCCGAACCTTTCCACGACGCCGTTCTCGTCGCGCAGGGTGCGTTGGCGCCGGTCGAACTGGACGACGCGGGTTCCCGACACGCACTGGGCGAGGTCCTTGTCCGGCGTGCAGACGAAGACCCGTTCCACCGCCGGATCCGCATCCGCCAGCCGCGCCGCGGAGGCCAATCCGTCGTCCGCTTCCAGCTCGACCATCGGCCATACCGCGATCCCCATCGCCGCGAGGGCGCCTTCCAGGGGATGAAACTGCGCCCGGAGCGCGGGATCGATGCCCGCCGAACTCTTGTAGCCCGGCCAGAGATCGTTGCGGAACGACTCGACGACGTGATCGGTGGCGACCCCGACGTGCGTGGCCCCCGCTTCCAGCATCCCCAGCAACGAGCGCAGCACCCCCAGAAGGGCGCCCACCTCGCGGCCCGCCCGGTCGGTGCGCGGCGGGACCGCGTGGAAGTGGCGGAAGAGCTCGTAGGTGCCGTCGATGAGGTGGACGTTCACGAAATGCCCGGGGGATCTCGAGGGGCGGCGACGAACCGCGCGCCGCGGCGGAGCGTCCCGCCGACGTGCGCGGGAAACCATGCGCGAGGGTCCGTCGGAGCGCAAATCGGATCGCGCGGGCGACCTCGGCGTCGTTCGGGGCCTCCCTGCGGGGTTCCCGCGTTGACACGCGATTCGGCGGGCGGCCTTATTGACTTCAGGCGTCTCCGGGAGCGCCCCGGACCGCGCGGCGTCCGCCGACGCCCCGCATCGGCCGAGTTCGGAGAGGAGGAGTCGACATGCACGTCCCCGCACCCCGGACGATTCTCGCAGCGTCGTGGCTGGCCCTGGCCGCTCAGGTCCCGTCCGGCGGCGCCCGCGCCCAAGTGCCGCCGCAGCGCACCGCCGCGTTCGTCCACGCGAACGTCGTGCCGATGGACCGCGAAGGCGTGCTCGCCGATCACACGGTGGTGGTCTCCCGGGGACGCATCGTGGAAGTGGGGCCGTCCGCGTCGGTGGATCCTCCGGACGGCGCCCTGATCGTCCGCGCCGACGGCAAGTATCTCATGCCGGGCCTCGCCGAGATGCACGGGCACATGCCCGGCGGCGACCTGGAGGAGAGGCGATGTTCCTCTACGTCGCCAACGGCGTCACCACCGTGCGCGGCATGCTCGGGCAGGACGACCATCTGGAGCTGAGGGCGCGCGCGGCCGCGGGCGAGATCGTGGCTCCTACCCTCTACTTGGCCGGCCCGAGCTTCAACGATCGGAGCGTGAACTCGCCCCGGGAGGCGGAGGTTCGGGTGCGGCGGCAGAAGCGGGAGGGCTGGGACCTGCTCAAGATCCATCCCGGCCTCACCCGCGCGGAATACGACGCCATGGCGGCCGCCGCCCACGAGGTGGGGATCCGCTTCGGAGGCCACGTGCCCGCGGACGTGGGGCTCGAACACGCCGTTCTCATGGGCCAGGAAACCTTCGATCACCTGGACGGCTACATCGAGTACCTCGACGCCTTCGAGGGAGAGATGGACGAAGAGCGCCTCGGGGCGGCCGTGCGGCTCACCCGGGAGGCCGGCGCGTGGGTCGTGCCGACGATGGTTCTGTGGGAGGTCGGCATCGTCGGCCGGGGCGACGCCGACGAGATGACGCGCTACCCCGAGATGCGCTACTGGCCCGCCGACCGGGTGCGGGGTTGGGCGAACCGGCAACGGGCGGCGGCGTCCCGGACCGGAGCCGAGCGGGCGGCGGCGTGGGCGGCGAACCGCAATCGTCTCCTCGAGGCGTTGTCGGACGGAGGCGTCGGCGTTCTTCTGGGGACGGATTCGCCCCAGATCTTCAGCGTGCCGGGCTTCTCGATCCACCGCGAGATGAGGGCGATGGCCGATGCCGGGATGTCGGCTTGGGAGATTCTGGTCAGCGGGACGCGCAACGTGGGCGAGTACTTCCGACGCCACGACTCGTTCGGCACCGTGGCGGCCGGCCGACGCGCGGACCTCCTGTTGCTGAACGCCGATCCGCTGTCGGACGTGGCCAACGTGGCCGACAGGGCGGGCGTCATGTTCCGGGGCCGCTGGCTGCCCGAGGAGGAGATCCGGGGAAGACTGGAGGAGATCGCGAATGAATTCGCCCGCTGAGCCGCGCGGCCGCGCCGCCTCCCCTTCGCGGCGCGTCGCGGTTGCGGCGTTGCTCGCCGCCGCGTTGCTCGCCGCCGCGCTGCTCGTCGCGCGACCGGGCCGCGCCCAGGCCGTCGACGCCGAAACGTGGCGGGCCGCGGTCTCGCGCTTCGAACGGAAAATGGAGGCGCAGGTTGCGGCCGACGACGTCGGAGGGGTCAGCGTTGCGGTCGCGAGGGGCGGCGATGCGGTGTGGGCCCGGGCCTTCGGCTGGGCCGACCGCGACCGCCGCGTCCCTGCCGGGGTGGGCTCCGTCTACCGCGTGGGCTCCATCGCCAAGACCGTCACCGCGGTGGCGACGATGCGCGCGGTCGAGCGCGGCTACGTCGATCTCGACCAGCCGCTGAGCGAGATCTTTCCCGCGGCCGCCCGCTTCCCCGGAGCGGTGGACGGCGCCCCGGCGCCGACGGTGCGCCAGTTCGCCAGCCACACCTCCGGGCTGGTGCGCGAGCCTGCTTGGGACAGCGCCGCTTCCGGACCGATCCGCATCTGGGAGGAGCGCGTCGTGGCGTCGATCCCGCTGAGCCGGTTCCGGAGCGCGCCGGGCGAGGAGTACTCCTACTCGAACATCGGCTACGGCGCGCTCGGGCTGGCCGTTGCGCGCGCCGTGGGAAGGCCCTTCACGGAGTTCGTCCGGGAGAACGTGTTCCGGCCCTTGGGCATGACCAGCTCCGCCTTCGTCGTCGGCCCCGAGCTCGCCCCCCGGCTGGCCGTCGGCTACGCGAACCGCGGGGACGGCGACCCCGACCCGGAGCTTCCGGCCCGAGAGCACGCGGGTCGCGGATACAAGGTGCCCAACGGCGGCGTCTACTCGACCGTCCTCGACTTGGCGCGCTTCCTGGGCGCGCTCCAGGGAAGAGCCTCGCCCGCGATCCTTTCCGACGAGAGCGTCGAGGAGATGAGCCGGGTCCAGACCCCCGGAGA
The DNA here is from genome assembly GCA_965115885.1 of Longimicrobiales bacterium. Lineage (GTDB taxonomy): Bacteria > Gemmatimonadota > Gemmatimonadetes > Longimicrobiales > Gaopeijiaceae > BD2-11. Next base: position 2,520,058 of record OZ220479.1, on the reverse strand, counting down.
TCCCGGCAACGGCTACGGCCTTGGCCTGATGGTGCGCACCGCGGACGACGGGGTCCGGCTCGTCGGGCATTCGGGTTCGGTGGCCGGCTACAACGCGTACATGCTTTTCGAGCCCGATTCGGGACTGGGCGTGGTCCTGCTGCGCAACTACAACCAGGGCGAGGCCAGCCTGGGCGCGGCGGGCCGGGAACTGCTCGTGGAGTTGCTGGGCGCGTTGCGCTGAGGCGGGTTCCCGCCGGCACGGTCGGAACGGCGGACCGACTCAGCCGCGCGCGTCGAACAGCCGTAGCTGGCCGCCGCGCTCGGGCCTGCGAAAGCCCTCGGTCGCCAGTTCGCGGGGTCGCCGCCTCATGCCGAGCTTGCGGCAGCTGACCCGGAAGAGGTTCCCCAGATGCTCGGCGAAGGGCCCGCTCCCGCGTCCCCGCCTCCCGAAGCGGGAGTCGTAGAGTGCGCCTCCGTGCATTTCCCTCAACCGTCCGAGCACCTTGGCGCGCCGGTCGGGGAAGTGCTGTTCCAGCCATTCGGAGAACAGCTCCTTCACCCCGAACGGCAGCCGCAGCAGCATCGTCCCCGCGTGGGAAGCGCCCGCTCGCCGCGCCGCCGCGAGGATTTCCGGGAGTTCGTGGTCGTTCAGCCCCGGGATCAGCGGAGCCACGTTGACCCCCACGGGGACGCCTGCATCCGCCAGCGCCCGCACCGCCGCCAGCCGGCGAGCGGGAATCGAAGTTCTCGGCTCCATCGCCCGGTGCAGCTCGTCGCGCAGCGTCGTGATCGACAGCGTGACCGCCGCCGTCCCGTGCTCCGCCATGCGCGCCAGGATGTCGACGTCGCGCGTCACCAAGTGGTTCTTGGTGACGATCGACACCGGATGCCGGCACTCGAGCAGCACGTCCAGGCAGGCGCGCGTGATCCGTTTCCGCCGCTCGATCGGCTGATAGGGATCGGTCACGCCGCTCAGCGCAAGCGTCCGGGGCCGCCAGGTGCGCGCCGAAAGCTCCTTGCGGAGCAACGCGGGGGCGTCGGGCTTCACCACGATCCGGCTCTCGAAGTCGAGCCCCGCGGAAAAGCCCAGGTACTCGTGCGTCGGTCTCGCGTAGCAGTAGCTGCACCCGTGCTCGCACCCCCGATAGGGGTTCAGGCTGATCGAAAAGCCCAAGTCCGGGCTCGAGTTGCGCGAGACGACGCTTCGGGACCGATCCGTGAAGAAGCGGGTCTTCCGGGGCCGCCCGTCTTCCTCGGCGGGTTGAGCGGTCGGCTCCACGCGAAGCCGCTCGAAGCGGTTGGCCGGATCGCGCGAGGCTCCGCGGCCTCGAACGGGCGGTCGCGCCGGAATTCGTTTGTCCATGGCGGCCGGGAGAAGCCGGGAGAACTCGTTCCCGCCTTCGGGCGGCGGGTTGCGGGTGCGTTTTCGGTATTTATTCGGTAACCGGATGCGGGGGCGCACGCAAGGACGGCGGGGCCGGGCTCGGTCCTCTGGCTTCGGCCCGAGGGTTCGGGGCGGGAGAGAGCCCCGTGCCCGCCGCGCGAACTTTTTTCGGGCGAATCCCCTGCGGGCGAACCCCGTCCGGCGCTTCGCACGGGCGTCCGGGGGGGGCGGCGAAGAGAGGTCCGCTTGCGCGACATCGCCCCCCCGGTTACGGTGTCGGCGTTGCCCCGGTCGCGATCTCGACCGTAGCCCCGCCAGTCCCGGAGGCATCGATGACCCGGTTCGCGAAGCTGTTCTCCCTCGGGTTGCTCCTTCTCCCGAGCGCGGGCGATGCACAACGGGCGCCCCGCCCGGGAAGCGGCGGGACCCCGATCGATCCCGACGCCCCGCGCCCGATCGACGCGCTGGAGTCGGTCTGGATCGAGGAACTCACCTTCATGGAGGTGCGCGACGCGATCCGCTCGGGCAAGACGACGGTCATCGTACCCACCGGGGGGGTGGAGGAGAACGGGCCCTACCTCGCGGGCGGCAAGCACAACTACATCCTTCAGCAGACGGCCGAAGCGATCGCCCGCAAGCTGGGCGACGCGCTGATCGCCCCGATCGTCAAGTACGTGCCGGAGGGGGAGATCGACTTGGAGCCCGGGACCATCCGTTATCCGGGCACCATCGGGGTCACCGTCGAGACCTTCAAGAGCGTGCTCGCCGACGTTTCCACGGCCCTGCGGGCCAACGGCTTCCGCCACATCGTCCTGATCGGCGACAGCGGAGGCAACCAACAGCCCCAGCTGGAGGTCGCAGAGGCCCTCTCCGCCAAGTGGACCGACGGAAAGACCGACGTCCACCACATCCCCGAGTACTACAACTGGGTGGAGCGTCAGCAGTGGTTGCGCGAGCGCGGCATCGAGGAGACGATGCAGCCGGTGGGCCTGCACGACGAATTCAGCGCCACCTCCATCATGATGCTCACGGATCCCACCACCGTGCGGATGGAGCAGCGCATCCGCGCCGGTCGTTTCTCCGTCAACGGCGTCGATCTCGCCCCCATTCCCCGGACCCTGTCTCTCGGGCGCGAACTGGTGGATTGGATCGCGGACGTGACCGTGGCGGCCATCCATCGGGCCACCGGGGCCGCGGACGGAGGCTGAGCGCCGGCGGGCCGACGGATCCGAAGATCCGAAGACGCGCGTTCTCGCCGGTCGGGCGGGGGCGCCACATCCGTAGAGGAGGTCGTCATGAGGTCGCGCACCGTCCCCGGACTCGCCGCAATCGGCACCGTCTTGACGCTTTCGTTGCACGCGCCTCCGCTGGAGGCGCAGGCGTTGCACTCGGGAGAGTTCCGGGGAGCGCGCGCGATCGTGCAGCACAACCTCATGGTGCCCATGCGCGACGGGACGCTCCTCTCCACGGACGTGTACCGGCCGGTCGCGCCGGGGCGCTACCCCGCGCTTCTGATCCGCGACCCCTACGGCAACGGCTCGGACGCCGCTTCCTGGGAGGCGGGTCAGCGCTGGGCGGAGCGGGGCTACGTCTACGTCCACCAGAACGTGCGCGGACGCTTCGACTCCGAAGGCGGCTGGTATCCCTATCTGGCGGAAGCCAACGACAGCCACGACACCCAGAACTGGATCGGCCGACAGCCCTGGTCGGACGGGCAGGTGGGCACCCACGGCAACTCCTATCTCGCCACCACGCAGTGGAAGGGAGCGGAATTCAGATCCCCCTACCTCAAGGCGATGGCCCCTCGGGTGACGCCGTTCAACTACTACTTCGACACGGCCTACCCGGGCGGAGCGCTCGCCCTGGGTTCGCGCATCGGCTGGGCGTCGGGCATGGGGGGGCGCACCGGACAGGCGGGCAACCCCGATTGGGATCGGGTGCTGTGGACCATGCCGCTGCTCGAGATGGGCGCGGCCACCGGGCAGGACAATCCCTGGTGGCGCGACTTCGTGGGGCATCCGACCTACGACGCCTACTGGGAGGTGCTGGACTCGGAGGCGCGCCTGGAGGAATTCGCGGCGGCTTCGTTGAACGTCGGCGGATGGTACGACGTTTTTCTGGACGGCACCCTGACCAGCTACGCGGGCATGGTGGAGAAGGGGCGCACCGCGTACGCGCGCGACAACCAGAAGCTCCTCATCGGTCCCTGGCCCCACGCCAGCGTCCCGGATTTCGTCTACGACGGAATCGATTTCGGGCCGGACGCCGTCGTCGACTTCGACAGCCTGCACGTGAAGTGGTTCGACGCTCTGCTCAAAGGAGTCGACAACGGCTACCTCGACGAGCCGCCGGTGCGGATCTTCGTGATGGGCGAAAACGTCTGGCGTTCCGAGAACGAGTGGCCCATCGCTCGCACCCGGTACACGAACTACTACTTCCACAGCGGGGGCAACGCGAACGGCTCCTCCGGCGACGGCGCGCTGAGCGTGGAAACGCCGGGGGCGTCCGCCCCGGTCGACGAGTTCGTCTACGACCCCATGGATCCGGTCCCCACCCGGGGCGGCAACCTCATGTTCGCCCCCACGCCCCCCGGTCCCTTCGACCGGGCGGACATCGCCGAGCGCGACGACGTTCTGGTGTTCAGCACGCCCCCCTTGGAGGAGGCGGTGGAGGTCACCGGCCCGGTCTCGGTCACCCTGTACGCGTCGACCTCCGCCACCGACACCGACTTCACCGCCATGCTGGTCGACGTCCACCCGGACGGAAAAGCCATCAACCTCGCGGACGGCGTCCTGCGCGGGCGCTATCACGACGATCCGGACTTCAAGGACTTCGAGTTGCTGGAGCCGGGGACCGTGTACGAATTCGACATCGACCTCTGGGCGACCAGCAACCTCTTCCGGGAAGGCCACCGGATCCGGGTCGAGATCTCGAGCAGCAACTTCCCCAAGTACGACCGGAACCCGAACACCGGCGGCACGATCCACCTCGAGACCGAGGTGCGAACGGCCCGCCAGACGATCCACCACAGCGCCCGCTACCCGTCGCACGTCACGTTGCCGATCGTTCCGAGGTAGGCGGCCGCGCGGGAACCCCTGCAGGCAAGGAGGGCGACGCGCGGGTCCGGGGAGTCCGGGTCGCCGTGCTTGCCTGCGGAAAGGTCGGGGGCGTACCTTGACTCGGTGCCGTCCGCGCTTGGGTCCGTGCGCGTCCCGGCGGCCTGCAGGCGGAAGTGTTGGCGAGGAGGTGTTGGCGAGGTGAGAGCTTTTCTTCCGGGAATTCCGCTCCTGGGCTTGGTCCTCCTTCCGGGCCGCGAAGGGACGCGTCCGCCGACGCGGGGCCCGGAGCCCCTCGACCTGGATCGCGCGCCTGCGGTTTCCGCTGGCGGGCGCACCGCCGACCGGTCGTCCGTACGCGGCGCCGCCCCCTCGTCCGAGGCGCTCAACGTCGTCGTGCGCCAGTACTGCCAAGTCTGTCACAACGACGCCATGATGACCGGCAACATGTCCGTCGAGGGCTTCGACGTGGGCGCCGCCTGGGAGCGCTGGGAGACGGCGGAGCGCATGATCGCGAAGCTGCGCGCGGACATGATGCCTCCGCCCGGGATGCCCCGCCCCGGAGGAGACACCCTGCTCGCGCTGGTCGAGACTCTCGAGCGGGTCGTCGACGACTACGCGGCCGCCGATCCCGACCCGGGCGGTCGCAGCTTCCAGCGACTCAACCGGGCCGAGTACGAACAGGCCGTCCGAGGCATGTTCGGCATCGACGTCGACGCCGGCCAGTGGCTCCCGCCGGATCTCTATCTCGGGAATTTCGACCACATGGCGGTCTCGCAGCCCCTGTCGCCCACGTTGCTCAGCGCCTACCTGAACGCCGCCAACGACGTCGCCCGCCTGGTGCTGGGCCATCCCGACGCGGCCTCGGACTCCAAGACCTACCCCGTCTCCACGTACCGGTCCCAGCACGAGTGGGACCGCGTCGAGGGCGCGCCCTACGGAACGCGGGGCGGCATCGTGGTCGACCACCATTTTCCCGCGGACGGCGAGTACGTCTTCGAGATGTCGTTCTGGGCCGGAGACCACGAGCGCTTCGCGGAACTGGACCTCTCCGTCGACGGCAGGCGCGTCGCTCTCCTTCCCGTGGAGGAGCTGCGCCGGGACGCGGATCTGGGCCCCAACTGGAATCAGTTCACCGACCCCGTGTTCGTGGAGGCGGGCCAGCGCCGGGTCGCGGCGGCCTTCGTCCGCAAGCAGGACGGTCCCTACGCCGATCTGCTGGAGCCGTTCGGCTGGTCCAACGCCGGGGTGCGCTTCCGCATCGGAACGGGATTCGTGGTTCTGACCCACCTGCGGGATCTGACCGTCCGGGGCCCCCTGGATCCGAGAGGCGTCTCCGAGACGCCAAGCCGCCAGCGGGTCTTCACCTGCCGCCCGACGTCTCCGGAAACCGAACGACCCTGCGCCCGGGAGATCGTCGCTCGGCTCGCCCGGCGGGCCTATCGCCGACCGCTCGTCGACTCCGATTTCGAGGGCCTCATGTCGTTCTACGACGCGGGCGCCTCCGAAGGAGGATTCGAGGTCGGCGTGCGCACCGTCCTGGAGGCGATCCTCGCCAGCCCGCACTTCGTGTTCAGAATCGAAGAAGCTCCGGAAGAGACGCTCGAAGCCGGAGAAAGCCGTTCGATCGGCGATTTCGCCCTCGCTTCCAGGCTGTCCTACTTCCTCTGGGGGACGCTGCCGGACGACGAACTGGTTTCGCTCGCGGGCCGCGACCGGCTCTCGGATCCCCGCGTTCTGGAACGGCAGGTGCGCCGGATGCTGGCCGATCCGCGCTCCCGGAGCTTGGCCACCCGTTTCGCGGCGCAGTGGCTGAGGCTCCAGGATCTGGATCGGGTGCAGCCGGACGCCTTCTGGTTCCCCCACTTCAACGAGCAGCTCAAGAGCGCCATGCGGCGTGAAACCGAGCTGTTCTTCGATCACTTGGTCCGCGAGGACCGGAGCCTGCTGGAGCTCTACGGCGCCGACTACAGCTTCCTGAACGAGCGTTTGGCGGAGCACTACGGCATCCGGGGCGTGGTGGGGGAAGGATTCCGCCGCGTCGACTATCCGGAGGGGATGCTGCGCCGAGGGCTGCTCGGGCACGGCAGCGTGCTGATGTCCACATCCATGGGGACGCGGACGTCTCCGGTGTTGCGCGGCAAGTGGGTGATGGAGGTGCTGCTGGACGCGCCGCCGCCGCCGCCTCCTCCGGACGTGCCCGCTCTGGAGGAGACCGAAGATGCGGGGGAGGGCAGGATGCTCACCACGCGCGAGCGGCTGGCCGTCCATCGGCGGAATCCGACGTGCGCCGCCTGCCATCAGTTCATGGATCCCATCGGGGTGGCGCTCGAGAACTTCGGCGTCACCGGGGAATGGCGGATTCGCGAGCACGGGTCCCCTCTGGACGCCCGAGGCCAGCTCTACGACGGCACGAGGCTCGCCAACTCGGTTCAGCTCGCGGACGCGCTCCTGGAGCGTCCGGTTCCTCTGGTGCGCACCTTCGCCACGAACCTGCTGGCGTACGCCCTGGGGCGGCGCGTCGAGTACTACGACGGGCCGACGATTCGAGCGATCGCGCGCGAGGCCGAATCCAACGACTACAGAATTTCGTCCTTCGTTCTGGGCGTCGTCGAGAGCGACGCCTTCCGCAACAGGCGCGGCGCCGACGTTGCGGCGAACGATCGTCCGAGCGAGGCGTAGCGGGAGTACGGCGATGACGACCAACTTCATCACGGGCGCGCACATTCCCCGCCGCGCTTTCGTTCGCGGGGCGGGGGCCGCGGTGGCGTTGCCGTTCCTGGACGCCATGCTTCCGGCCGGACACCGGCGCTGGGGACGCGCCGCGGCCGCGCTCGAGGAGCGCACCCGCCTGGTCTGCATCGAGGAGGTGCACGGAGTTCCGGGATGCAGCGAGTGGGGCGCGAGCCAACACCTGTTCGCGCCCGAGAAGATCGGACGCGACTTCCGCATGACCGATGCGAACGTGCTCAAGCCGCTCGAGCCCTTTCAGGACTACCTCACCGTCGTCAGCAACACCGACGTTCGCATGGCGGAGGCCTACGAGCCCAACGAGATCGGCGGCGACCACTTCCGTTCGACGGCGGTTTTCCTGACCCAGTGCCATCCCAAGCAGACCCAGGGCTCCGACATCTACGTCGGCGTCTCTCTCGATCAGTTGCAGGCGCGCCGGTTCGGGCAGGACACCGCGCTCCCCTCGCTCCAGCTCTGCATCGAGAATCTGGGGCAGGGGGGAGGTTGCTGGTACAACTACCACTGCGCGTACACGGACGCGATCAGCTGGGCGTCCGCGACCGAACCGTTGCCGATGATCCGCGACCCGCGCGCCGCCTTCGACCTTCTCTTCGGCGCGGGCGGGAGCAACGAGGAGCGCGCGGCCCGCAGACGCACCAACCGGAGCATCCTCGACTGGATCGTGGGAGAGGTGGCGACGCTCCGGTCCCGCGTGGGAGCCGAGGACCGGAACCGGCTGGACCGGTATCTCGAGAACGTGCGCGAAGTCGAGCGCCGCATTCGCAGGGTGGAGGAGTTCAACTCGAGCGGGGAGCGGCGGGAGTTGCCGGAAGCCCCCGCCGGCGTGCCCGACTCGTTCGCCGAGCACATGAGGCTGATGTTCGACCTGCAGGTTCTGGCTTTCCAGACCGACATGACGCGGGTGGTGTCCTTCAAGATGGGGCGCGACGCCTCGAACCGGATCCATCCGGAAAGCGGCACCACCACGCCGTTTCATCCGGCCTCGCACCACGGCAACGGCGAAGAGGCGATTCTGGACTTCAACGCGATCGCGCAGTACCGCATGAGCTCGTTGCCGTACTTCCTGGAGAAGTTGCGGGCGAGCGCGGAGGGAGACGCGAACCTGCTGGACAAGTCGGTGATCGTGTGGGGTTCGCCGATGGCGGACGGCAACGTGCACAACCACCGCCGCTGTCCGCTCGTCCTGCTGGGCCGCGGCAACGGACGGCTGGAGGGCAACCTTCACCTGAAGGCCCCCGCCGGAACCCCCATGGCGAACGTCTTCCTGAGCCTGCTGCACCGGCTGGGGCACGACGACATGGACGGCTTCGGCGACAGCACGGGCGAGTTCGCGCTGAGTCTCGCCGCCGACTCCGCGGCCGCGTCGGGACCGCCGAGCCGATAGAGGAGGGATCCGGTCCGTGAATGCCGCCACCGTCCTGGCGATCCTCGCCTCGTTGCTGGTCGACCCGCCGCCTGCGAGCGGGCCGGTCGCCGACGCCGCCATGCGCGGGGACCTCGGAGCCGTGCGCGCGCTTCTGGAGCGGGGAGTCGACGTCAACGAGGCCCAAGGCGACGGAATGACCGCGCTCCACTGGGCGGCCAAGCGCGGCGACGCGGAGATGGCGCGACTGCTCGTCGCCGCCGGGGCGAACGTTGCGGGAGGGACCCGGATCGGGCGCTACACCCCCCTGCACCTCGCGAGCCGAGCGGGAAGCGCGGGAGTGGTGGCCGCGCTGTTGGCGGCGGGCGCGGACGCGGGCGCGAAGACGACCAACAGCGGCGCGACCCCGCTCCACCTGGCCGCCGAGTCGGGGAGTTCGGAGGCGATGCGGCTTCTGGTCGACGCCGGCGCCGATCCGAACGCGCGCGAACGCGAATGGAAGCAGACGCCCCTGATCTTCGCGGCCGCCCGGAACCGCGCGGAGGGGATCCGCACGCTTCTCGAACTGGGTGCCGACGCGTCCCTGTCCGAAGCCGTGATCGAGGACGTGGACCGGAGGGCGGCGGTGGACGTCGCCGCGCAACACCGGCTCTACGAAGTGCTGGCTCGGTTCCGCCCGGACTGGTTGGAGAACGACCCGCGCGCCGATCCTTGGGGACCGGTCGACGAGGGAGAGCGTCCGACGCCCGGTCAAGTGGCGGTGGCCATCGAAGCCGCGCGCGAAGTGCAGCGCAACGGCGAAGTGCTGGTTCTGGACGGCGAGGTGCAGGGCATCTCGCCCATATCCACCAATCCCGATCCCGGGCAGCCGGCTCTCGTGGGCAAGTGGGGTGGGCTCACCCCACTCCTCCACGCGGCCCGCGCCGGGCACCGGGAGGCGGTGCAGGCGCTTCTGGACGGAGGCGCCGACGTCGACCAGGTCAGCGGAGACGGAACCAGCCCGTTGCTGATCGCCATGCTGAACGGGCGCTTCGACCTGGGGCTCCGCCTCCTCGAGCGGGGAGCCGACCCCAACGTCGCCAGCGAGTCCGGCGCCACGCCTCTGTACGCCGTGATCAACGTGCAATGGGCCGGCACCTCCTTCTACCCCCAACCCCGCGCGCACGAGGCGCAGGAGGCCGACCATCTGCACGCGATGGAGGCGCTGCTCCGAGCCGGAGCGGATCCCGACGCGCGGCTCGCCAAGGACCTGTGGTGGGCCCACCAGCGTCTCGTCGACGCGAACCTGGAGGGGACCACGCCCTTCTTCCGCGCCGCGCTCGGCGTCGACGTGGCCGCGATGAGGCTGTTGGTCGCCTACGGAGCGGATCCCGGCATCCCCAGCAGGAAGCCGGCCGATCCCCGCGCCCCGCCCGCAGCGGACGTCGCGGCCGGGCGGGACCGGAGCGGGGTCCCGCCGGTTCCTCCCGGAGGCGTCGGCATGTATCCCGTACACGCAGCCACGGGGGTCGGCTACGACCAGCGTGCGGCCAACGAACATCGTCATGCGCCGGGCGGATGGCTCCCGGCGGTCAGGTATCTCGTCGAGGAGCTGGGCGCCGACGTCAACGCCCGGGATCTCGATGCCCGCACGCCGCTCCACAACGCCGCTTCGCGCGGCGACGACGAAGTCGTTCTCTACCTGGTCGAACGCGGCGCCGACGTGCATGCGGTGACGCGGCTCGGCCAGACGGCCGTCGACATGGCCAACAGTCCGAGTTACAATGTCCGACCGTTTCCGGCGACGATCGCCCTCTTGGAGGGGTTGGGAGCCGTGAACAACCGCAATTGCGCCATGTGCTAGCTTGGCTAGGGGTCTTCCGTTCGTTCTCGAACGGCCGGGCCGCGCGGTCCGGCTTCCCGAGGGCCCGGCGCATCCGGGGAGAATTCCCGGGAGCAGGATCGCCGACGTCGTTCCTCGATCCGGAGATGAAACATGAAAATCGCTCGTGCGAAGATCGTCGCAACCGGCGCGGTTTGCGCCATCGTCATCGCTGCGGCCGCTCCCGCGTCCGCTCAGACGGGTACCGTCACCGGCTCGGTCGAGGAGGCGGGCACCGGGTTGCCCCTCGCGGGCGCGCAGGTGAGCATCGCCGCCGAAGGGATCGGCAACGTCACCAACGCCAACGGCCGCTTCGTGCTGCTGGGCGTTCCGGTCGGCGACCACGTCCTGGAGATCCGCTACATCGGATACGGGACCGAGACCCGCAACGTCGCCGTGACCGCGGACCAGACCGTGAACTTGGCCGTCCAGATGGAATCGGAGGCGATCGCCCTGGACGAGGTGATCGTCACCGGCACCGGGGTCGTTTCCGAACGACGGCGCCTCGGCGCCACGGTGGAAACGCTGGGCGCGGAAACGATCAACACCGCGCCCGTGTCCAACATCACCGAAGCGCTCGCCGGGCGCGTCGCGGGCATGGTGCCCGGGATCGCGCCCAACGTGGGGACCTCGAGCCAGATCCTGCTGCGCGGGGCCGTCAGCCTGACGCAACGGAGCGCGCCGCTGATCTACGTCGACGGAGTGCGCATCGACTCCAACTACAGCAAGGTGGGGGGAGCCCGGCAGGCGACGTCGCTGGATCGCCTGAACCCCAACGACATCGAGCGCGTCGAGGTGATCAAGGGCGCGGCGGCCGCGACGCTCTACGGCACCGAGGCCTCGAGCGGCGTGATTCAGATCATCACCAAGCGGGGGAGCGCCGGCGAACCGGTGTGGACCTTCGGGGCCGGCTTCGACGGCACGAAGATACCCGTCGACCGCCTGAAGCAGGTCTGGGGCTACAACTTCGACACCAAGCAGCTGCAGACCCTCGGCCGACCCGTTCTCGACTACATCGGCGGCTGGGGCTCGGTCATGGACTACAACGCGGACGTGCGGGGCGGAACCTCGACCGTGCAGTACTTCGCCTCCGGCCGGATCCGCGACGAGGTCGGGCAGATGGGCCGCGGGTACCGCGACTTCCAGGGAACCCTGGACTCCAACCTGCGCGCCAACCTCACCGTGCAGGCCACCGACAGGCTGGGCATCCGCGTGGACATGAACACGGTGTTCAGCGACCGGCGCCAGCCCGGGCAGAACGGGCTCAACTGGGGGAGCGGATACTTGTGGGGCTTCTTCCTGGCGACGCCCCGGAACCCGGCGCCCAGGTTCCCCTACGGCGGGCGCTACGGGGTCAACGCCTACGAGGTGGCATGGCCGCCGCCCCACGGCTACAGCGGGCCGCTCTCCTCGGACGAGCATTTTCTTCCGCTGGACAGCGAGCCCATCGCGAGCGTGACGTCGCGCCAGGACGAGCAGCGCGTGACGCTCAGCGGAGCCATCAACTACGACTGGGGCCAGGGCATCCGCTCCGAGCTCATCATGGGCCGGGATCGGATGACGGAGGAGTACATCGAGCACGTCAGCAAGGGCCTCAACATCTATCACGAACAAGGCGAGCGGCTGGTGCGCACCTCCGAGCGCACGGCCACCACCTTGGACTTCAAGACCTCTTGGACGCGCGATTTCGGCGAGAACCTGACCTCCACTCTGCTGGTGGGGGGGCAGAGCTTCTGGGAGGAGGAGTGGTTCAGGACGCTCGGGGTCCGGGATTTTCCGTTGCGCCAGCTCTCGACCCTGCCGGCCGGATCGCAGCTCCTGCCCCCCAACGAGTGGTTCCAGGAGGTGATCAACGCCGGCGTGTACGCGCAGGAGGAGCTCGGGCTTTGGAACCGCCTCTTCCTGAACGCCGGCCTGCGCGTGGACGGCAACTCCGCCTTCGGGGAGAACTTCGCCTTCCAAGCGTACCCGAAGGGCGGCGCCTCGTGGGTCGTGTCGGAACACGACTTCTGGCCGTTCCAGGCGTGGGACCAGCTCCGAGTGCGGGCGGCGCTCGGCGCCGCGGGGCTGCAGCCCGGCGCCTTCGACGCCACTCAGACTTGGCTGCCCGGCATCGCCGTGGACAACCTCTCCATTGTGAGAACCGGCAACCCCGGGAACCCGGACCTGAAGCCCGAGCGCACCGTGGAGTGGGAATTCGGCACCGAGCTCGGCTTTCTCGACGGCCGGGTCGGGCTGGATCTGGTGTACTACAACGCGACGACCTCCGACGCGCTCCTGCCCGTTCCGTCCGCATCCTCCACGGGGTTCCTCCAGCCGAAGGTTTCCAACGTCGGCAAGATCCGCAACCAAGGGTTCGAGTCGTCGTTGGACGTCACTTGGATCCGGCGCCCCGGCCTGAGATGGTCGACCACCTTCCAGGCCGCGTTGAACGACTCCGAGATCCTCGACATGGGCGGCGTGCCCGCCTACCGAGTTCACATCCAGGGCGGCACCAGCGCCGGCCGGTACTATCCCACGATGAAGGAGGGGTTCACGCCCGGCGCGTGGATCGCCCCGGTGCCCGACCCCAGCAATCCCTACACCGTGGCGGTGCCGATCGACCAGCTCACGAGGCTCAACCAGATCACGCCCAACACGCTCAAGAACGCCGCGGGCGGAGATTCGCTGGAGTACGTGGGGCGCCCCATCCCGCTCTGGACGGGGAGCTTCCTCACCTCGCTCGATCTGCCCGGAGGGCTGAGCGTCAACGCCACGTTCACCGGGGCGTACGACTACCACATGTTCTCGGAGGTGTCGGTCATTCAGGACGCCTTCACCCGGAACTCGGAGCGGGTGGCCACGATGGAGGCCATCCTGGACGACCCCAACACCTCGACGGAGGAACGCCAGCGGATCGCGGACGACTTCGGCAGGCGGCACCCCTCGATGATCTCCAGCTACCTTTTCGAGTCCGACTTCCTTCGCTTCGCCGACCTGTCCCTCAACTACACCGTGCCGGAGCGGTTCCTGACCCCGCTGGCGGGCATCAATTCCCTGGTCGTCCGATTGTCGGCGAACAACCTGTTCCTGTGGAGCGAGTGCCCCGTGGACATCTGCATGTCGGACCCGCTGACGCCCTATCACGGAATTCCGGACGCCCGGTCCGGCGGACCCTACAACGCGTTCGGCATGAACTCCGACTACGGTCAGCCGCCGAGCCCCCGACGCTACGGCATTCGATTCCAAGCGACGTTCTAGCCGAGACGCGATCGTGCGACGAGGGTCGGGTCCATCGCGAACGAGGACGAGCGGTTTTCTGAAGAACGGGGAGACATCCATGCGGAAGCACATATTGGGACTGACAGCGCTGTCGTTCGTCGCGGCGGGATGCGGCGATCTGTTCAGCGTCGACAACCCGGGAAGCCTCACGCTTGCCGATCTGGACGACCCGGACCTGATTCCGGCGTTGGCCGCCACGCCCGAAGGAGTGGTCTGCGACGCTTGGGACGGAATGGTGGCGGCCAACGCCCTGCAGTCCGACGACGTCACGTTCATATCGAGCTTCACCTTCACCGAACTCCACATGTGGGGGCACATGGAGGGGTTCAACACGACTCAGAGCGAGGCCTGGAACTCCCTGTCCTCCGCCCGGTGGACCGCGGAGGAGGCCGTGAGGAGATTGCGGGAGGCGAGCCCCGGGAACGCCGCCATCGTGCACGGCCTCTACTGGGGGGCGTTCGCGCGCATCGGCTTGGCCGATCACTTCAAGGAAATTCCGTTCGACGGCGGAGCGCCGATGGCGCCGGACGTCGTGCTGGAGCAGACGCTGTCCACCCTCGACCAAGTGGCCCAGCAGGCGAGCGATCCGGATCTGCGGGCGGCGGCGCTGGCCACCAAGGCCCGGGTCCACCGGTCGCTCCACTTCGAGCGCGGCCGGGACATGTCCCAAATGACCTCCGCCATGCAGGCGGCCGAGGCGGCGCTCGCGGTGAAGCCCGATTTCCGCTTCTCCTGCCGCTACCAAGCCCCGGGCTCGCTGAACGGCCTCAACACGTATCACCAGTCGATCACGGGCGTGATCATCGATCCGCGCAACGTGGCCATCGAGGACCCGGTGAGCGGCATGGTGGATCCGCGCGTGGGCACGCGCGTCGGTCCGCCCGAGCTCGCCGCGCCGCCGCCCCATACGGGCAACGTGCACCGCTTCTTCAAGTATCCGGGACTGGACGCGGATCTTCCCGTCAGCCGCTGGCAGGAGGCGCGGCTGATTCTGGCGGAGGGACACCTGCTGTCGGGCGATCACCGGGAGGCGGTCGACCAGATCAACATGGTGCGCGCCGAATGGGATCTGCCGCCGTTCTCGGGCATGAGCGCGGACGAAGTGCGCGAGCAGATCGTCTACGAGCGCAGGCTCGAGTTCATGGTCGAGGGTCGTCGCCTTCAGGACCACCGCTACTACGACATCAAGCCGTGGCAGTGGGACGAGGTGACGAAGCAGCTGGGAACGAATCGCCGTTGGCCGGTATCCTCCGAGGAGATCGCCGGCAACCGCCACTACCAGGGGAGCGGCGGCTGAACGCCCGCCGCCCCCGGCCTCGGCGCACCCGGGAGCCTACGCGCTCGATCGGGTGCGCCGAAGGGTTCGCGACGCCCGCCGCGCACGGGACGCGTGCGCGGCTCCGGCTCCGCCGCAGGGCGCGGTCGCCCTCCGCGCCGCATCGTCGCCGGTTCCATCCGCTCCCGACCACAGGAGGTTCGATCATGCGCAAGGGAACGCTCGCATCGGCCGTCGCACCGATTCTCGTTTTCATCGCGACGAGCGCCTGCGCCGACTCCGCCCAAGACACCCGAGATCCCGCTGCGGAGGTCGCCCAGGAAACCGGGATGGTCCGGGTGATCGTCTCGACCGAGTTCGGCGACATCGAGGTCGACGTCGACACCCGGAACGCGCCCGGCACCTCCGCCAACTTCCTGCGCTACGTGGACGCGGGCCACTACGACGGCGGCCAGTTCCATCGCACGGTGACGATGGACAACCAGCCCGACGACAGCGTCCGCATCGAGGTGATCCAAGCCGACTTGAACGAGGAGTTCGCCGAGCGGAGGTTCGATCCGATCCCTCTGGAGCGCACTTCGGTCACGGGGCTTCGCCACGTCGACGGCGCCATCTCGATGGCGCGCGGGCAACCCGACAGCGCCACCTCCAGCTTCTTCTTCTGCATCAACGACCAGCCGGCGCTGGACTTCGGCGGCAACCGCAATCCCGACGGCCAGGGATTCGCGGCGTTCGGTCGGGTGGTGAGCGGGATGGACGTGGTGCGCGCGATCCAAGTTCGGCCCTACGAGGAGCAGACTCTGACCCCGCCGGTGCGAATCACGTCCGTGCGGCGCGCCGACTGATCGGAAGCGGCGGTCGGAAGACAACCCGGATCGGATGCGCTCGGAACCGGAGTGCGAACTCGGCGTTGCACCTGATCGTGCTGACTCGAATGCGCAGCGGTCCGAGAACGCGGCGCTACGTCGAGCGGCGCACGGGAGAAGGGCTGTCGAAGCGGGAGGCGATGCGGTGCCTCGAGCGCTATTGTGGCTCGCCGCGTCCACCGGGCTCTGACGAGCGGCTTCTCGGCTGCGAGCCCGACGGAGCCGTCCGATGCGGCGGGCGGGACGGTCGCGGTCGCCGAAGCTCGGACGACCGCCGCCGGAACCCGAGGCGAGAGGCGTGATCGGGCGGATACGCGGAGGGACCCGGCTACGGGCTTGCCGGATCAGGGCGAAAGGGGTCGGCGCAACGCCGACGGAGCGGCTGAGGAAGACGGGTCGGCGTCGGGCGCCGGATACGGGTGCGTTCCGCCTGCCGCGTTTCCTTGGGGGACGCGGGCCCTAGCGACTCGCGCAGGGAGCGAAGCGGCCGAAGCGAGGCGTCAGGGCCGCCCGGCGGGCGAAGCCGAGATCGAACGCCTCGAGGGCGACGCACCGGATCCCTCTTGGGGAAAGAGACCGGACGAAGCGGGCGCCGACGGCTACGGCCATGGCGACCCGCTCGGGTTCGTCGAGTCGATCGAAGGCGATGCGCCCGAGCGCTGCCGTCACTCTTCCGTCTCGTCGTCGGAGTCGGCGTAGTAGTCGGGTCCTCGGACGTTCTCGTGGTCCGCAGGCAGGTCCGTGGCGCTACGCTCCTGGTCGGTCACCCGGTTCATTCCGGTCGCGAGGATCGACTTCACGGACGTGTAGTTGAGCAACCCGATGTCCGACGCCCGTCGGCAAGCGGCCTCCATGCGCTGCGCTCCTTGGGGTAGGAGCGCTTGAGCTTCCCGATGCCCACGGAACTGCGGTATCCGTGTTCGGGATGCGGCCGTTCGACGAACGGTTGAAGCGGTGGCGGAAACATGTCGTCAACGTCCGGATTCACGGGACGCTCGGGGAGAGCGTGGGGTACCGGTTCGCGACCCCGAGACCGATGCCCGAGGCGAAGCGGTCGGAGCCGTCGGCGCCCGTTCCGTTACCGACATCTCTCGAGGGCTTGTTGGATCCATGGCTCGCCAATGCCGACTCGCTATTTCAGATTTCAGGAAGTTGGTGGACTGTACCGTGTACGGGGTCCGATTACCATGATTTCCTTTGCGCAAACAGAGAGCTGTAATTGCCGCTTTCCGTTGATGAATCTTTGCCTACAACATTACCAATCCTCGTGATGACGGCCTGCTTGTAGACAAAGTACCCGTGCGGCAAGTGCGTGTCGTACCCTTGGCGATAATGAATCGCCTTTTTGAAAATTACGTAGAAATAACAGCGGCGTGGAGCGTGGTCGAGGAGGCGAGCGACGCGGTGAGTAGCGGGTCGAGAGACCGATGCGACGGGCTTGGTGTTCGAGAGCTCAGGCGAGAAACGACTTGCCGGAGCCGGTGGCGCCGACGATGAGGACGGACTGGCCGTCGCGGATCCAACTGACCGGAGGCGAGGCGAAGGACGATGGGATCGGTCGAGGCCGCGCCTGGTCTTGAAGTCGACGCCCTCTCTCGCGACCTGACTCGCATGAAGCGCCTGCGCAAGCGTGCGGCGTGGCGGCCCCGAGCGGAGCGGCGCATGATCCCGGCAGGTCGGGACCAAAGATCGCTCAAGCGCCCGGCTCGCCGGATTCTGGCCTTTCAGGAGGAGATCGCGGGACTGGACGAGTGCATTCGGCCGATCGTCGAGCGTGCGGCTTTCGGAGTTGCTCGAGCTCGAGGGCGTGGGAATCACGACGGTTGCGGATCTGTTGATGGCGGTCGGGGGCGCACCCTCGCGCCCGCCCGCGCCGGAACACCGGGATTCCGAGCCCGGCGGGGGTCGCTTCAAGGAATGCGCAATCGCACCAAAGGCTCGCTGGGGACGTTCGCCGGCGGTCCTCTGGACGCGCCCCCGCTGCCTCGGACGAGCTCGACCACCGCCCAGGCGATCGCCGCCCCCGCGGCCAAGGCGACGCCGCCGACGAAGAATCCGGTGCGGGTGCGGTCCAGCTCCCTGACATCCACCCCGACGACGTCTTCCTCCTCTACCACCAACCGCTGGCGCAAGCCGTTGCCGTTCGCGCCGACTCCGGCGCTTCGCAACGCGGCCGAGACCATCACTTCGCTGTCCCACTGAAGCAACCGCCCCGAGATCTCGGCCCAACGCGTTCCGGTCAGCTCCTCCAGTCGTGCGGTTCCTTCTTCAGACAGCCTCAGGCGGACATCCGTTCCGATCGGCACCTCGCCGACTCGTGCCGGGACCCAACGGGCGCACCCGGACACCGCGATCAAGAGCACCGTCGCTAGAGCTAGACTCGCACGCACCGTTCTCCACCCCCCCAGCAGGTCCATTGCCGCATGTCCCGGCGATGCGCGGGCGCGCACGGGACCCGGACACCGCCCCGAAAATATTCGGCAACGGAACTCCGGGCAACGGAGGATCCGGACTGTTCCCGCCGTGGTCGGAAGTTCGAATTCGAACCTCGAACCGCCGCCCGATGCGGCGAGGCGTCCTTCGCCCTCCACCGGCGGCCCGACGCCCATCGCTGGCCCTCGGTTTCCGAGCCCCCCACTGGCGCCCCGCCGCCCAAAGCGCCGATCTTTCCGACATGTTCGAATTCCCGGAGGTCCGTCCGTTCGTGCGCTCGATCCAAGCCCGCGTCGCGCCGCATCCGGACGCCGATCTGCACGCGGCGATCCGCTCGATGATCGCGGGGCGTCTCCAGCGTCGCGCCGCCGACGCGCCGCTCTCCGGAAAACGCCCGGCGGGGGCCCTCGACTTCTCCGGCAGAACGCTGGTTCCGACCGGGGCGAGGACCGGAAAGAGGACGTCGGTGCGGGTCGTGCGCGGAGACGAGGCGCTTCGCCGGCTCCCGCGCGGGGGCCGACCGCGCGCGCTGGAGGAGCTTCGAACGCCCGGGCGGGCGGCGAGGACGTTGGGCGGAGGCGCCCCGGGATGTTGCTAGAGCGCGTCCGCTTCCCGGACACGGAGGAGCCGACGGACGAGTTTCCGTTCAACATCCCGGCCCTTCGGGGGCTCCGGGTCTTGGAGGTCGCGGCGCCCGTGACCCTTCTGGTCGGGGAGAACGGCTCGGGCAAGTCTACCGTGCTGGAGGCGCTGGCGGCCAAGACCGGGCTTCCCACCGTCGGGAGCGCGAGCGCGGATCGGGATCCCACGCTCGCGCCGCAACGCCGCCTGGGAAGGAAGCTCAAGCTGGCGTGGACGCGACGCACCCACCGCGGCTTCTTCCTGAGGGCGGAGGACTTCTTCGGGTTCGCTAGGCGCATGGCCCGGTTGAGAAGCGAGTTCCAAGAGGAACTGACCGAAGTCGACGAGCGGTTCCGCGACCACTCCGCGCTGGCCCGCACGCTGGCGCGGGGGCCCGCCGCAGGCTCCATCGCGGCCATTGAGCGCAGGTACGGGACCGATCTGGACGCGAACTCCCACGGGGAGAGCTTCCTGAAACTCTTCCGCGCGCGCTTCGTCCCGGGCGGGCTCCATCTGCTGGACGAACCCGAGGCCGCGCTCTCGCCCCAGAGCCAACTCGGCTTCATGGCCATGATGCGCGAGATGATCGACCGGGATTCGCAGTTCCTGATCGCCACCCATTCGCCGATCCTGATGGCGCTCCCCGGAGCGAGGATCTACGACTTCGACGGCCGACCCGTGCGCCGGATCGACTACGACGAGATCGAAGCCGTCAACCTGACGCGCGATTTCCTCAACGCTCCGGAACGCTTCCTGCGCCGCCTCTGGGCCTGACCGCCGCGCGCGGGACGGGAGGACCGGTGTGCCGCTTGGATTTTAGGCTTGCCTAATATATTTTTTAGGCCAACCTACAAACCTCGTTCCGTCTCATCGCTGGGGTTCGTGCGCATGATCGATCCCGGGGTCGCGCTTCTCGTCTTCGCCCTCGCGGCAGGGTGTGCGGCCGCGCTGTTTTGGCCCGACAAGGGACTGCTGGCCCGGGCGCTGGACGCGGCGCGCACGACCGAGCGGGTGCGCATCGAGGATGCGCTCAAACATCTCTTCAACTGCGAGTACTTGGCGTTGCCTTCCACCCTCGAGAGCCTTGCCGGGGGGCTCGGGATGCGCCGCGGTCACGCGGGCCGCCTGGTCGCCCGCCTGTGCGATCTGGGGTTGGCGGAGGCGCGCGGCGGCGCCGTTTCCCTGACCCCGCCGGGCAGGTCCTACGCGCTCCGGGTGGTGCGGATGCACAGGCTCTGGGAGCGCTACCTGGCCGATCGCACCGGGGTGGCGCAAGCCGACTGGCACGCCCAGGCCGAGGTGCGCGAGCACCGCATGTCCGAGGCGGAAACCGACGCGCTGGCGGCGCGTTTGGGCCATCCCCGCTTCGACCCGCACGGCGACCCCATTCCCACCGCCCGAGGCGAGATGCCGCCCCGCACCGGGGTCGCCTTGACGCAACTGCGGCGAGAGGCGGCCGCCCGCATCGTTCATCTGGAGGACGAGCCGCACGAAATCTACCGAGAGTTGCTGGCGGAGGGTCTGTCCCCCGGCATGGAGATCCGGGTCGTCGACGTATCGCCGACGGGGGTCCGGTTCCTCTCGGGAGGCAGGGAACGCCTGCTCGATCCGGTTGCGGCGACGGGCGTGACCGTGGAGCCGGTCGAGGGCATGGTGGTGCCGTCGCAACCGCCCAGGACGCTCGCCGGGCTGGCGCTCGGCGAGACCTGCGTCGTGGACCGCATCGCGCCCGCCTGCCAGGGCCCTGCACGACGACGCCTGCTGGATCTGGGCATCGTTCCCGGCACGCCCGTGCGCGCGAACTTGCGCGGTGCGGGCGGCGACCCCACCGCCTACGAGATCCGGGGCGCGACCATCGCGCTCAGGAAAGAGCAGGCGTCGTGGGTCGAGGTCGCGCCTGCGGACGATCGCTCGACCGAGCGGCCCGCGCCCCCCTCCGGCCGGAGCGCGGGGGCGCAATGATCGCGCGCGCGCGCCGGGGCGGGCGGGGCCGAGCGGCTCCCGGGCCGCGGCTGGTCAAGCTCGGGGTTCATCCCGGTCGGTGGGACTATCTGGTGGCTCTGGCGGGCAACCCGAACACGGGAAAGAGCACCGTGTTCAACGCGCTCACCGGCCTCCGGCAGCACACCGGCAACTGGCCGGGCAAGACGGTCGCACGCTCCGAGGGAGCTTTCCTGCACGACCGGCACCGGGTCAAGGTGGTGGACTTGCCCGGCACCTACTCCCTTCAGGCCGGCAGCGCCGACGAAGAGGTCGCGCGCGACTTTCTCCTGTTCGGCCGCCCCGACGTGACCGTGGTCGTGGTGGACGCCACTCGACTCGAGCGCAATCTCAACTTGGCGCTCCAGATCCTCGAGATCACCTCCCGCGTGGTGGTGTGTCTCAACTTGGTGGACGAGGCTCGCCGGCACGGCATCGCCATCGACGAAGAGAAGCTGGCGCGCGAACTGGGCGTGCCGGTGGTCGCCACCGTCGCCCGGCGGGAGGAGGGCGTCGACGAACTGATGCGGGCGGTCCACGACATGGCGACCGGCGGCGGAGCGGCCGCGTCGCCTTTTCGCGCCGCCGCCCACGCGCCCGAAGCGGAGCGTGCGATCGCGACCCTCGCGCCCGCCGTGGAGACGGCCTTTCCCGGGCTTCCCAACGCGCGCTGGGTGGCGCTTCGCCTGCTCAACGCCGACGAGCGCGTGCAAGAGGCGGTGCGCACCGGCGACATCGGCGGGGCGGGGCGGAACGGCGCGACGTCGTCCGCGGGCGCTCCGGCGAACGGCGGCGGCGAATCCGCGCGCGCTAAAGTTCTGGAGTTGGCCTCGCGGCTGCGCTGGAAGCTCCCCTCCGACTTCCACGACTCCCTCGCCACCGGATTCTACCGCGAATCGGAACGCATTGCGCGGGCGGCGGAAATCCGAGGGCTCCGCCGGATGCGGTTCGATCTGGACCGCGCCCTCGACCGCGCCCTCACCAGCCGATGGGCCGGGTTTCCGATCATGCTGCTCGTCCTCGCGGCGGTGTTCTGGCTCACCATCGCCGGGGCCAACGTCCCGTCCGCCTTGCTCGCCGCTCTGCTCGTGGAGCAGGTCCCTCCCTGGCTGGACGCCGCGGGATCCGCGCTCGGCATGCCTTGGTGGCTCTCGGGATTCCTGTTCGACGGGGTGTATCTGGCCACGGCGTGGGTGGTGAGCGTCATGCTCCCGCCCATGGCGATCTTCTTTCCGCTCTTCACCCTGCTCGAGGATTTCGGCTATCTGCCTCGGGTGGCCTTCAACCTGGACGGGCTCTTCCGCAGGGTGGGCGCCCACGGCAAGCAGGCGCTCACCATGAGCATGGGGTTCGGGTGCAACGCCGCCGGGGTGGTGGCCGCACGCATCATCGACAGTCCGCGCGAACGCCTGCTCGCGATCGTCACCAACAACTTCTCGCTCTGCAACGGTCGTTGGCCCACGCAGATCCTGATCGCGACCATCTTCGTCGGCGCCGTCGCGCCCGCGCACCTGGCCGGCTTGGTCTCGGCGACCGCAGTGGTCGGGGTGGCCGTGTTGGGCATGGTCTTCATGTTCGCGACGTCGTGGCTGCTCTCTCGGACGTTGCTCCGAGGCGAGGCTTCCACCTTCAGCTTGGAACTCCCCCCCTACCGGCCGCCGCGCATCCTGCGGACGCTCTACACTTCGCTCGTCGACCGGACCCTGATCGTGCTCTGGCGCGCGGTCGCGTTCGCCATGCCCGCCGGCGCGGTAATCTGGCTGGTCTCCAACATCGTCGTGGGAGGCGAAAGCCTCGCCGAGCACTTCGTGAGCTGGTCGAACCCTCTGGGCGTGTTGTTGGGGCTGAACGGCGTGATCCTGCTGGCCTATCTGGTCGCGATTCCGGCCAACGAGATCGTCATCCCGACGATTCTGATGCTCACGGTGCTGACCTCGGGCATCGTCGGCGCCGGAGAGGGAGCGGGCGTCATGTTCGAACTGAGTTCGGCGTCGGACGTGGAAAGCTTGCTGGCGGCGGGTGGATGGACGTTGCTCACCGGCGTGTGCCTCATGCTTTTCAGCCTGCTGCACAACCCCTGCTCCACCACCCTGTACACCATCTACAAGGAGACCGGGAGCGTGAAGTGGACCGCGGTCTCGGCTCTCGTGCCGCTGGGGATCGGATTCGCGGTCTGCTTTCTGGTGGCCCAGACTTGGAGGCTGGTGGCGGGCGCCTGACCCGGAAGGCGCCGCGCCGCGGTCAGACGTCGAATTCCGCGATCACCGGGGCGTGGTCGGAGGGCTTCTCGGAGAAGGAGCCCTTCTTGCGCGCCTCCCGATCCACGAAGGCGCCGGTCGAGCGCGCGGCGAGGCGTTCGGTGGCGTAGATGTGGTCGATGCGCAACCCGTCGTTGCGGGGAAAGGCGAGTTTCTGGTAGGCCCACCAAGTGTAGACCGACCCCTCCGCGTTGTGTCTCTCGAAGACGTCGCCGACTCCCCATTCGCGAATGCGCTCGAGGGCGTCGCGCGCTGCGGGGTGGCACAGGACGCTGTCCTTCCAGTCCTCCAGCAGACCCACGTCCCGGTCCCGCGGCGCCACGTTGAAATCTCCGGCGAGCACCAGCGCGTCGGAGGGAGAAGCGGTCAGCTCCAAGTGTTCCCGCAAGCGGCGCAGCCAGTCCAGCTTGTAGCCGTACTTGTCCGTTCCCACCTGGGCCCCGTTGGGGACGTAGGCCGACAGCACCCGGATTCCCTCCACGGTGGCGGCCACCAGCCGCGCCTGCGGATCGCGGTCGGCGGGTCCCATGCCCACCTCGACGTCGTGGATAGGAGACCGGCTCAGGATGGCCACGCCGTTGTAGGCGCGCTGGCCGTGCACCGCGGCGTGGTAGCCCAGCTCTTCGACCGCCTCCAAGGGAAAAGCGTCGTCGGTGACCTTGAGCTCTTGCAGACACAGCACGTCGGGACGATGCAGGCGCAACCAAGTCAGCACCCGCTCGCGGCGGGCGCGGATGGAGTTGACGTTCCAAGTCGCGATCTTCATGGAAGTTGAAGGTACCGGATGCCGGGTGGTGGCGCACGGGACGGGTGCGCGATCACCCGCTCCGAGCGCGGAGGCCGGAAATCAGGTGACGGCGGCCTGGCGGCTCGCCTCCCATCCCAGCATGCAGCGCTTGCGCGCAGGCCCTCCGCCGTAGTTCCCCGATTCTCCGGTCGCGCGAATCACGCGGTGGCAGGGGATGAGGAAGGAGATCGGGTTGCTGCCCACCGCGTTGCCCGTCGCGCGCGCCGCTCGAGGGCTCCAGGCCTCGGCGGCCAGACGGCTGTAGGTGGTGACCTTCCCGGGCGGGATGCGCAACAGGGCGCGCCACACGGCGAGCTGAAAATTGGTTCCGCGCACGTGCACGGTCAGGGGGCCGGCCTCGGAATCGAAAGGCGCCGCGAAGACGGCTTCCGCGAGCGCTCCGGCTTTCGGTCCGTCGGTTTCCAACGTCGCTCGTCCCCATGTGCGCCGCAGGGCCTCCTTTTCGGCCTCGATGTCCCGCGCCCCGGCGAAGGAGATCCGGCACAGGCCGCGCTCCGTCCATGCGACGACGACGGGTCCGAACGGCGAGCTTGCGACCCCGAAGCCGATCTTGAGTCCCGCGCCCCGGTTCCGGTACTCGCCCGGCGTCGCGGCCTCCACCGCCACGAAGTGATCGTGCAGCCTGCCAGGGCCCGACAGCCCGCTGCCGTGGGCCGCCGAGAGAACCGATTCGGAATCGTCGAGCAGCTTCTTGGCGTGCCGCACGGTGAGAAACTCCAGAAAGCGCTTGGGCGTCACTCCGGCCCAGCGCGAGAACAATCGGTGCAGGTGACTCGGGCTGACGCCGATGTGGACTGCCACCTGTGCGAGGTCGGGTTGGCGCATCCGATGGTCGTCTAGGTAGCGGATGGCGGACTCGATGCGGTCGTAGTCGGTCGTGCTCACGAAGGGCTCCGGCGGAGGACGTTCGATGCTCTGTACCCCAAAACTGGGGGTTCCGCCGCAGGAAATCGACCCGATCCTTGCCACGACGCCGCTGCCGTCGATGCCTGACGGTTCGGGCGACGCGATGGGGTTCCGCGCGCTTCGCGGGTGAGGTTCGAGCAGTCGGCGGGGACGGAGATCGCAGGAGTCGTGGAAGTTACGGAGAAGCCGAAGATTTTCGCGCTCCGTCCCGGGGCGCATGGGGGCGTCCGGGATCGTCGCAAAGCTTGCTCGAGGGGCTCGGCTCGGCGAACTGTTCGCGGTCGGAGAACTCGACGTTCCGCGCTTCCGCCGTCGATTCTTGGAGGCCGCGGGCGCCATTGACAACGCTGCTTCTCGCAGCCATGATGCCAGCATGCAGGAGGGGCTCGACGCTAGGCGCACGGTTGCGACGCGGAGCCTCGGACGGGTTGCGGGTGTCGCGATCCCTTGGGCGAGTGCTGGCGTTGTCGTCGTGGCTTGGCGGATGAGGAGAGGCGACAAGCGTCCAGCGTGGGCGCGCAACTTGGAAAGCGGCTGGCGGCAATGGAGGCGCAGGCGGTGATGGGGGTACTGGCGGCGATGGCGGCGGCTAGGGCTAAGGGGATGGTGTTTCACGGTGGAAAGGGAGCGAACGGGTTTGTGCTTTTTGCTCCCTTGCTTGAAATCGACACAGGGGGCGTGATGTCGCGTGTACGGGCAGGAGCTGGCTGCGCGGGAAATCTGAAAAGTTCTACGAAATTAGCGAAATTCGGCGTCCGCGGAAATGGAAATTTCGCAGTTGACGATAGTGGTCGTGGTTTGAAACGGGTTGGGGCGAATTCGATCATGCGCATTCCTCAGGTGCGGGAAAAGAGCGACGAAATTGATTATTGCAAGTCACGCATCGAATATTTAAGAAATGCGGCCGAAGGCGACGGCTATGCGTTGAACAAAGATTCGGAAACGGATTTCCGACGATTCGTTCGCTCCGCTTCCGGCCTTCGAAGAGGCAGTTTGGTTTTGATGGATAATGGAAACGTCCGCGCAATCTGGAAAGATGGGCACGGATCCCGCCTCGGGTTGCAATTCCTTGGCGGCGGGATGGTGCAATATGCGATCTCCAGGCGACGCGAGGGTGGGCGACAGGTTTCTCGTGCCGCTGGGCGTGATTCCTTTGAAGGAATGTTTCGAAAGATCGACGCTTTCGACTTGAACTCACTGGTCTACGAGTGAGGGGGCGACGATCCGCCTGCGGGCGACCACGTTGTCCGCTACGTCAAGCCGAGCATGATCATGGAGGACGGGACTGCGGATGGTTCGGATTTCCGTTTGCGCGGATCGGGCGAAACGGGTTGGTCTGTCAACCGGCTTGAAGTCGTTGGGGGGGAGAAAAAAGAGCGCTGGTTGAGCGAAACCAGACGCTTGTTCCGCCTTCGCGTGAAGCCGAGTGGACGATTTCGCGGAACTCGATGTTGGTACGATTCTGCGTGTGGTGTCCGAAGAACTTGACACGCTACGTGTTGTCCATGATCCGCTGCCTGCGGCGAAACGCGACGCCTTGCGATTCGATCCGGGCGTCTCGTTGAATCATGGGTAGGTTCTCCGAGCTTCCGGGCCACACCTTTGGGTGCGCCCGCCTCGTCGTCCGCACGCTCCCTGTCTTGCGCTTCGTGGGTTTCCGGCAGCCGGGGACCGAACGGAGACGGCGCGTGTTGCGGAACCTCTCGAAAAATCCTGCCTTCTCCGGCTCTACCCCGGAAGCAGGCTGAGCGCGGCCGCAGTGGCGAGCGCCACCGTCAGGTTGTCGTCCAGGGGGGTGGGCGCCCGTTCCACCGCCGTCGCCACCAAGCCGACGAGCGCCGCCGGGCCGGGGCCGACGAAGGGCGTCAGGCACAGCGTTGCGACTGCCCAG
Source organism: Longimicrobiales bacterium (assembly GCA_965115885.1). Classification (GTDB taxonomy): domain Bacteria; phylum Gemmatimonadota; class Gemmatimonadetes; order Longimicrobiales; family Gaopeijiaceae; genus BD2-11. The sequence goes on along the minus strand of OZ220479.1, from coordinate 2,493,358 downwards.
AACACACCGGACCCGAGCGACGAAGGTTGCCCCGGTTCCGCGCATCCCCACAGTCGGCCGCACACGTTGGCGCAAGGGTCGGCCAGCGCGACCACCAGAATGGTCGGGATCCAGACCCGGGCGGGGAAGATCGACATCACTGCGGCGGCCCCGATCGCATACCATGTCGCCGACGACCATCCGCGCGATTCCCGGGGTGAGGCGAGGTGGCGGAACACCCGGTAGAATCTGCGGTTGAGGGCAGGTCGCCGTAGCCTCAGAACGTCCGCGCCCACCGCCGTTGCGACGACGACGCCCATGGCGACCGCGAGCCCCGGGGACGGGAGGATGTCCAGTCGAATGAGCCCGACGAGTCCCAGGCCGCAGACGGCGTGCACGACCCGCCGCCACGGCTGAAGGCCACGGGTCCGCCGCACCAGCTTCTCGAGAGCGGGATCCGGTGTACGGATCGGTTCCGGATGTCGCATGCGTCGGGCCGAGGATTGTGCGGGAAACTTCTCCGAATCGCTACGCGTTCGATGTTGGAACCGCTACACGTTCGCTACCGGACGGCGACTCTTCCAGGAGGCGGGACACCCGCATTTCACGAGCGGGCCGCGCCAGCGCGTCGGCCGAAGGTTCATGGACGCGCGCGCGGCGCACGACGCATCCTCCGACGAGGCGAGGTGCCATGCGAATGGCGTTGTTCACCGACCAGTGCGCCCCGCAGGTCGGCGGGGTCGCGCTCACCCTTTCGCGCTTGGGGGAGCGGGCCTGCGAGTTCGGCCACGAGATCGCGCTGATCAGCCCGAAGATCGGCTCCGCCGACGCTTCGGGAACCCGTCTCGACACCCAGCTGGGGGGAATTCCGGCGCCGATCCACCCGGAGATCCTGATGGCGCGTCCGCTCGATCCTTCGGGCGCGCGCCTCCTCGACCGATTTCGCCCGGATCTGGCGCATGCGGCCACGGAGTTCGATCGTCGGGTGGTCCGGCGTGCCATGGGCTCTCCGGCGCGGGTTGCCGCTCGTCGCCTCCTCCGCACCGACTTCCCGGCCTTCCTCAGCGGCTACGGCATGACGCCGTTGCACGGGCTCGGCGTGGCGCTGCCTGCGCTGGATCCACGCCAAGAGCGGCGATGGAGGCGTTGGCCAGCGGTCTCCCCGCGATCGTCGCGGACGAGGACGGGGCGAAGGATCCGGTGCGGCCCGGGGTCGCAGGGGCGCTGGTTCCCGCGCGAGCCCCCGACGCGTTCGCCGGAGGCGACGCTGCGAGCTCTTGCCCATCGTTCGCATCTGCGTAACATGGGATGCGCCGCGCGCTCGTTCGCCACGACGCGGACATGGCCGACGGTGATCGACGGCCTGTTGCGGGAATGCGCGGAAGTCGTCGGCGCGAACGCGCACGCCGCAAGGAGCGGGACCCACTCATGATGACAGCGCTGAGAGCGTACGACGAACGCATCCTGGATGTGATCACCGCTCGCCGAAGGCGGTGGCTGGACATTTTCATGCGTTGCATCACCCACGCGGGCGACTGGCCTTCGATGGTGGGCATCACGCTGGCGCTCAGCTTCGGCTTCCCCTCCGGGTTGCGCCGGGTCGGCCTCGAGTGTCTGGTCGTGCTCACGGCGTCCCACCTTCTGGTCCAGCTGATGAAGCGCACCATCAACCGGCCCCGGCCGAAGTTGCGTCCGACGGGGTTGTTCGTCATGGAGCCCCCCGATCGCTTCAGCTTCCCGTCCGGGCACGCCACGGCCGGGTTGGCGGTGGCCATCCCGCTCTACTTCGCGCTCGCCCCGGTGGCGGCTTTCGTCGTTCTCGGCTTGGGGCTGGCCATCGGCGTGTCCCGCGCCTACCTGGGCGTGCACTACCTCGGGGATGTTCTCATGGGTTGGGTGACGGCGATCATGACCGCGCTGGTCGTGGGCTGGAGCCTGCCGGTCTAGCTCTTGGCTCCGGCGGCGCGCCGTCGGGCGCGGGTCCGCGAGGGAAGCCCTTGCGCGCTCGGTCGGCGTCCGGGCCCGATCTCGCGCTCCCCGAAGCGGGTTTCCAGGAAGAGCTCGAGCGACCGCGTCGGCGGTTCGCCTCGGCGTCGCCCAGCTCCGCGCGGTGCATTTCGATCCGGACGCCCCCGCCCGGAGAGCCGTGCCGACGCGCGTGCCGTAGCCGCTGAAGAATGGCTCGCCGCCCGGGGGTCCGCATCGTCGGGCTGGGCACGGTCGCGACCCCCGCCTCCGAAAGGAGTGCGCCCAGGACTCTCGGTGTCGCGCACGAGTTCGACGAAGGAGCGGTCGGGCCTGCAGGCGAGCGCTCCGGGAAGCGCGGCGCGTTCGACTGCGCGTCGGAGCGGCTCAGATCGTCCCCGGTGAACGGGCATCCGAGTTCGACGCGCGGGACGGAATGTCCGCGGCCGTTCAGGTCGACGTAGAGTCCGCGACCGCGGTCCTCCGCGACGCGGGTGCGGGCGGCTTCGACGAAGAGCCGCGGTGCCAAACCTGCTCCGCGAAATCGCTCTCCTGGACGGCTTCCGCGATCTCCCGGTCGGTGTCGATCGCCGACGATCCGCCCGACGCACCGGTTGCGCCCCCCAACGGGTCTCGCCCGGCTGGCCGCGGATGGGTGCGGCGAGATACGCTTCAAAGTCGGCCGTGCCGGAGGCGTCTCCGGTGGAGGTCCGCACCTCGGTGGCGCCCGGGGCGGTGGTCCGTCCGGTGGCGTCGCCGACCGCGACGGAGGGATCGGCGACCGACCGGACCGCCTCCGCCGGGGATGGGTCTTCCCCTGCGCGTCGCTCTCCCGAGCCTCGAAGCGAAAGGTTGCGCCCGCCTCCGCCGGCAACTTCGCGTCCGGCGATGCGACGACCCGGGCGGGCGGAGGGGGTTCGACGTCGACGTCGCACGCCATGGCGGCGAGCGGGATCGCGGAACGCCGGGTGCGCATATGGTTTCTCCGGGGTTTCTTCCGCGACGTTCCCTGTCGACGTTCCCTGTCGGGGAGATCGATTTCACCGTAGCCGCGATCAAGGGCGGGGACGGCGCCCGGCGCACGAAGCCGGGACGTCCCCGCAGAGAGCCGAGGAAGGGAGCGACATGATCCGCACCGAGTCCCTCGTCAAGGAATTCCGGTCGCGCGGCAAGACCCGGGTGCGCGCGGTGGATCGTCTGGATCTCAGTTGCGACTCGGGAGAGATCTACGCTCTCCTCGGACCCAACGGGGCGGGCAAGACCACGGTCCTGCGCATCCTGAGCACGCTGATGAACCCCACCGCGGGCGATGCTTGGGTGTGCGGACGCTCGGTGCGGACGGAGAAGGCCGCGATCCGCGCCCTGATCGGCTTCGTCTCCTACGAGACCCGCGTCTACGAGCGCCTCACCCCGCGCGAGATCGGTCGTTTCTTCGGTCGCCTGAACGACGTGAGTCCGGCCGCGATCGAAAGCAATCTGGCCTACTTCGTCGATCTTCTGGACATGGCCGCCTTCGCCGACGAGCGGACCGACGCCTTTTCCACCGGGATGAAGCAGAAGACCGTGCTCCTGCGCGCCTTGGTCACCAACCCGCGCATCCTCATCTGGGACGAACCCACCTCCGGGCTCGACGTCCTCACCGCCAGGAAGGTGATCGACTACATCCGCCTGCTGAAGGGGGAGGGGAAGACGGTTCTGTTCTCGACCCACATCCTGTGGGAAGCGGAGAAGCTCGCCGACCGCATCGGCGTCATCCATCGAGGAAGACTCCGGTCCGAAGGAACCCTGGAATCGCTGAGGGCTCGCACCGGGCTCGGGGATCTCGAAGACATCTTCTTTTCCCTGGTGAGCGCCGACGGGGAAGGGAGCCGCCGATGATTCGCAAGGCGTTGCTCGTCTACGGCAAGGAAATGCGGGTGCTCGGGCGGGATGTCCGGCTCATCGGCGGGATGGTGGCGAGCGCGCTGATCTTCTTTCCTCTTCTGATGGGATTGGCCGGCAACCTCGATCGTCTCGCGGGGGGCGATCCCGGGCCGGTGCCCGTCGTGGCCCCGGGAGCCGACGACGTCCTGCGCCGGCTGCTCGACGCCAACCCGCTGGTTCGGATCGCGGAGCCGCAGGAGGTGGCCGACGGCGAGGCGGCCTACGTGAGCGTCCTGCGGGAGGGAGCCTCGTACCGGATCCGGGCGGCGTCCGCGGAGCGCGCGGTCTGGGCCGCGGCGACGTCGGTGCGCCAGGATCTGGAGGCGGTGCAGCAGCGGGCCGTCGAGGACCGACTGAGGGAGCGCGGCTTGCGCCTGCGCGATCTTCGCCCCTTCGACGTCGTGCTGATCGACACCACGAGCGGCTTCGGCGGGGCGCTCGGCCTCCTGATCCCCTACATGGCGGTGATTCTGCTGGTCACCAACGCGGCGCGCGCGCTCTACGTCGCGGTCGGCGAAAAGGAGAAGAACACGCTCGCGGCGCTCCTGGTGTCGACCGTGCCCCGTCCCGCGATCGTGATCGGCAAGAGCTTGGCCATCACGACCTTCGCGGTGGCGGCGTCGCTCCTGCTGATCGTCGGGATGACGATGGCGGCCCGGCTGGGGTTCGCGCCCGAGGATCTCGTGGGGCCGGGCGAGCTGTCGCTGGCGCCGACGCAGGTGTCGGCGCTGGCCGCGAACTTGGCCGCGCTCGCTCTGCTGGTGTCGGCGTTGGTCATGGTCATCGGCACCTGGGCGCGCTCGCAACGCGAGGCGGGGATGTACACCGCGCCGCTCGTGTTCCTGTCCGTGTTCCTGGCCGTTTTCGCCCTCGCGCCGACCTCGTTCGGGATCTCGGTGTACGCGGTGCCCATCCTCGGCAACGCCCTGGCGATGCGGGAAGCGATTCAAGGACGGATCGACTGGACGGCGCTGGCGCTCGTGGCCGGGGCGAACGCCTTGGGCTTCGCCCTGCTGACCTGGTGCTCGATCCGGCTCTACGGGCGCGAGTCGGTGCTCTTTCGGGCGTAGGTCCGCCGGGGTCCGATCTTCGGGCGGTCGCCGCCATGCGGCAAGCCGAGCGTCCGGTCGTGCGCACGTGCGAGCGGTGCCGTCGCTTTCCGGACGGGTTCGGTGGTCGCGGGATCCGGAGAACGTCGGGGACGCCTTCCGTCCCAGGGCATCGGCGGCGCGGGAGTTCGCACCGCTTTCGGGCGCATGCGGGGAGATCCGGCGACGCGCGTCGCGGATTTCGCGTGGAGCGGAAGGCGCGGCGACCGTCGCGAACCCGATGACAATAGCTAATCCAGCGCCGCCAGTAGCGCGGCGGCGCGGCGGCGCGATTCGGCGATGGCCTCCAGCAGGCGGTTGCGCTCCCGCACCAGCGAGGCCTGGGCCAGCCGGTAGCGTTCGCTTCCGGGCGTCTCCTGCGCGAGGATCGCGGTCGGGGCGAGGCCGGGCAGCGGGCCGGGGACGGCGCCCGCGTCCGGATGGTGCGGGACCAGCGGCACGTACAGGGCCCGGTGCAACGGGCGCAACGCGTCCACGAGCGCCATGTCCAGCGAGGCCGAACCGGCGGCGGTGGAGAGGGCCTGTTGCAGCCGTCCCGCCAGCGCGAGGAGTTCCGCCTGGGCGGCGGCCGCCCGCGAGAGATCGAACCGCCCGTCTCCGGCCTCGGAGCGGGCGGCGATGGCGGCGCCCATCGCCTCGACTTGGGCCACCAAGTCCACCGGCAGCGCCTCGCTGCCGACGAGCCCCGAGAGGGCGAGGGCGTACAGGTGGGCGTCGCGCTCGAGGATGTCGAAGTCGATCTTGTCGAAAGTGTCCTCGGGGGTGTGCCACCACCAGTAGCCGCCGTCCTCCTCGGTCCGGTTGCGGTAGAGCTGCAGGAGCGGAAGGCCGACTCCGTTGAACGACTGGTCGGAGTTGCGTCCGGGCCGGGTCGGTTGGACGGCGGCGCCCTCCCCGCGCCGCATGGCGAAGCGGGCGAGCTCGGCCAGGGAGGCGGTGGTCGCGGCGGCGAACGCGCGCGCTCCCGTCTGACCGATTCCGTCCACGTTCACGTAGGCCACGGCGCGGGTGCGCAGTTCCTCGAAGAAGTGGTCCGCGAACCAAGTCGAGCCGCCGTAGCGGGCGTTGGAGTGCCCGGGCCACCACGCCACCACCAAGCCGCGGCGCAGACGCGCGCGCTCGGCGTGGAAGGCGAGCGCCAAGTCGAGCATGGCCGCGTTGGACGCCCCTTCGTCGGTCGCCGCGTGGTGCCATCCGTCGATGTGCCCGCCGAAAAGGACGTAGGGACTTTCCGGCTCGGGCCCGGGGATGCGGGCCACGGCTAGGCGCAACTCTTTCCATCCGGTGTCGGTCTCGGTGGAGAGCGCGACCTCCGGCGGCCTCCGGGCGCGCAGCTCCTCCGCCGCGCCGCGCGCGATGTGGGCGACGGGCAGATCGGGCAGGCGATGGTGGTTGAGCAGGGAGGGCGCGCCCCAGGTGGAGGTGACGATGAGATCGTTGACCCGCTCCTCCGGGTTGGCGAAGATCGCGCCCGCCGCGCCCAGCCGCTCGAGCGCGACGACCGCGAGATTCCTGGGTTGCCCGTCCACGAGCGCGATGGCCCCGGAGACGTCCGGACGGTCGCGTGCGGAGAATCCGTCCATTTCCTCTCCTTCGAGCACGATGCGCTCGCCGGTTCCGACCTCGAGGGAAGGCAGGTCGGCCAGCGGCCCCAGGTCGACCAGCGGCGCTCGGAGAGAGCGCACGGAGGCGGAGAACGAAGGGGCGATGGCGGGGAAGCTGGGCCCGCCCGGCACCGACACCGAGGCGGAAACCGGGTCGGAGACGTAGACCTCGAAGGCGTGCACCTCCACCGGGATCCCTGCCGCTTCGAGCGTCTCGACGACGTAGTCGATGGCCGCGTTCTCGCCCGCGCTCCCCGACGGGCGCTCGTGTTCCACGATGGCGCGCGCGTGGGGCTCGAGCGAGGATGCGGACACGCGCGTGCGCACCGCTGCGGCCAATAGGTCCGCGTTCGCGTCCGCTCCCGTCTCCGTCGGTCCTCCGGGGCCGCAGGCGGGGGTGGACGCGACGACGAGCGCGAGAGCCGGGAACGCCGCGAGGCGCATGGATCGGAGCATGGAACGTTCCTCCGGGAGCTGGCCGGTCGACGTCGTGGAGCGACGACCGGCCGGACCGGGTCCGCCAGGGTCGCGGTTTCTTCGAGCCGGGTCGGCCGTCAGCGGCCCGTCCAGCCGGGGCCGCGCACGAAGCGGCCCGGCATCGCGCCCGTGGGCTCGGAATCCTCGAGCGCCATCACGCCGTTGACGAACACGTGCGTCACCCCCGTGGCGAGCCGGTGGGGGTCCTGGTAGGTGGCGTGGTCGACGACGGTGGCCGGGTCGAAAACCACCACGTCCGCGAAATAGCCTTCCTGGAGCCGCCCGCGGTCGGAAATGCGCAGGTTCCGCGCCGGCAGCGAGGTCAGCTTGCGCACCGCTTCCTCCAGCGGGACGACGCCCTCCTCGCGCACGTACTTGCCGAGCAGGCGGGCGAAGTTTCCGTACGCGCGCGGGTGCGTGCCGTTCTGCAGGAAGACGCCCTCGGGCGCCATGGACGCGGCGTCCGAGTCGAAGGAGACCCAGGGAAGGGCGATCTGGCGGCGCACGTTCTCCTCGGACATGAGGAAGTAGACGACCTGCACCCGGGTGCCGTCCTCGATCACCAAGTCGATGGCGGTCTCCTCGGGCGAGGTGCCGCGCTCCGCGGCCACCTCGGCCAGGGTCATGCCTTGGTAGCGGCGCAGTTCCTCGTTGCGGAAGCCCACCAGCAACGCGCCCTCGGGGCCGGACGAGAGCAGCAGGTTCTCCCACTCGTCGGTGGGGGTGCGCATCTCCCGCGCCACGCGCGCGCGGATCTCCGGGTCCCGGATGCGCTCCGCCCAAGCGTCGTACCCGCCCTCCTGAACCCACGGCGGCATGGCCGCGTCGAGTCCGGTCGAGCCGGCGGTGTAGGTGTACATGTCGGCGGTGATGTCCAGGCCCTCCGCGCGCGCTCGCTCCACGCGCGCGATCACGTCCTCCAGCTTGTGCCAGTTCTTCCGCCCGGCCGCCTTCAGGTGGTAGATCTCGGCGCGGATGTCGGCCGCGCGCGCGATGGCGACGAGCTCCTCGACCGATTCCAGCAACCGCGCGCCCTCGCTGCGCATGTGGGAAATGTACATGCCGCCGTATTCGGCGGCGACCTCGGAGAGCGCGATCAGCTCGTCGGTGTCGGCGAAGAAGCCGGGGGCGTAGATGAGCGACGAGCCCACCCCCATGGCGCCCTCCTCCATCGCGGTGCGCACCAAGGCGCGCATGCGTTCGAGCTCGTCCGCGGTCGGAGGACGGTCCTCGTAGCCGATCTCGTGCACGCGCACGGTGGTGGCGCCGACGAAGGAGGCCACGTTGGTGGCGACGCCCTTGCGCTCGAGAAAGCTCAGGTATTCGCCCAGCGTCGTCCACGGAACTTCCAGCGGCGCGTCCGGCGGCAGGCCCAGGGCGGCGCGCGCGGAGGCTTCCCCGCCCACCCAGCGGACGAAGCCCTCGAGGAAATCCGTCTTCATGGCCTCGTTCGCCGGTCCCATCGAGGAGCCTTCGCCGAAGACCTCGAGCGTCACTCCCTGGCGTACGTCGCCGAGGGAGCGTCCGTCCAGGATGAGCGATTCGGTGGCCCAGCTGAGCATGTTGACGAAGCCCGGGGACACCGCCATGCCCGAGGCGTCCAGCACCCGTGCCGCCCGGGCGCCGGAGAGGTCGCCGATCGCGGCGACGCGGTCTCCTCGGATGCCCACGTCGGCCACCTCCGGGGGGGACCCGGAGCCGTCGTAGACGGTGCCTCCGCGGATGACGACGTCGTAGCCGGTTCCGTCTCCCCCGGCGCAGCCCGCCGCGAACGCGCTCGCGCACAGCGCCGCCAAACCCCGCCGGGCGGCGGTCACGCCGACACCTCGTGCGCCGGCCCGGCGCCCTTCGGCACCTGAATGTTCTTCACCAGCCGTTCCACCTCCCGGGGAGGCGCGGCGCCCGCACGCGACGCGACGGCCGCCACCGCGAAGTTGATCAGCATGCCCACGAACCCGATGCCTTCCGGCGAGATCCCGAGCAGCCAGTTGCCGGGCGTGTTGGCCTCGGGATTCACGTAGTGGAAATAGATGATGTACGCGGCGGTGAACCCGATCCCGGCGATCATTCCGGCGACGGCGCCCTCCCGGTTCATCCGCCGGGAAAAGATGCCCATCACGATGGCGGGGAAGAACGACGCCGCAGCCAACCCGAAGGCGAACGCGACCGTCTGGGCGACGAATCCGGGCGGGTTGACGCCCAGGTAACCGGCGAGCACGACCGCGAAGGCGGCGCTGACGCGCGCCCAAAAGAGCTCCTGGCGCTCGGAGATGCCGGGCCGGAACACCCTCTTGAGCAGGTCGTGGCTGATCGCCGAGGAGACCACCAGGAGCAGGCCCGCCGCGGTGGACAGCGCCGCCGCCAGTCCGCCGGCCGCCACCAGTCCGATCACCCAAGCGGGGAGCCCGGCGATCTCCGGGTTGGCGAGCACCATGATGTCGCGGTCGATGTCGAGCTCGTTGCGGATCGGTCGGCCCGCGGCGTCGACGGCGTCCGGTCCGACGTACTGGATCCGTCCGTCCCCGTTGTGGTCCTCGTAGGCGATCAGCTCCGTGCGCTCCCATGTGGCGAACCACTCCGGCACCGTTCGGTAGGGTCGCTCCGACACCGTGTCGAGCAGGTTGGTGCGGGCGAAAACGGCCACCGCCGGCGCCGTCGTGTACAGGATGGCGATGAACAACAGCGCCCACCCGGCCGACACCCGGGCGTCGCGCACCCGCGGCACGGTGTAGAAACGGACGATCACGTGGGGCAGCCCCGCGGTGCCCACCATCAGCGCCGCGGTGATCGCGAACACGTCCAGCATCGACTTGGAGCCGTCCGTGTAGGCGGCGAAGCCCAGCTGTTCGTGGAGCCCGTCGAGCCGGTCCAGCAGGAACTCGCCGCTGGCCAGGTCGACGCCGCCCACCCCCAGCTGCGGCACGGGGTTTCCCGTGATGAGGATCGACAGGAAGATGGCCGGCACCATGTAGGCGAAGATGAGCACGCAGTACTGGGCCACCTGGGTGTAGGTGATGCCCTTCATCCCCCCGAGCACGGCGTAGAAGAACACGATGCCCATGCCGATCGCCACGCCCGTCCAGACCGGCACCTCGAGGAAGCGGCTGAAGACGATGCCCACCCCGCGCATCTGCCCGGCCACGTAGGTGAACGAGACGAAGATGGCGCACACCACCGCCACCACCCGCGCCGTGTTCGAGTAGTAGCGCTCGCCCACGAAGTCGGGGACGGTGTAGCGGCCGAATTTGCGCAGGTAGGGGGCGATCAGCAGCGCCAGCAGCACGTATCCGCCGGTCCAGCCCATGAGGTACACCGATCCGTCGTACCCCAGAAACGCGATCAGTCCGGCCATCGAGATGAAGGAGGCCGCCGACATCCAGTCGGCCGCCGTCGCCATGCCGTTCGCGAGCGGCGGCACGCCCTTGCCCGCGACGTAGAAGTCGCGGGTCGAATTCGCCCGCGACCACACCGCGACGCCGATGTAGAGCGCGAAGGAAAGCGCCACCAGGACGAAGGTCCAGGCTTGGGCGTTCATCGCTCCGTCCCCCGCGCGCCTCCGGCGTGGCGGCCGACCGTGCCGACGGGCCGGAGCCCGCTTCCTCGGCGCGCGGTCATTCCTCCTCCACTCCGTACTCGCGGTCCAAGCGGTTCATCAGCCGGACGTAGACGAAGATGAGCGCCAGGAAGGCGTAGATGGATCCCTGCTGCGCGAACCAGAACCCGGCCTTGAAGCCGGTGCCGGGGATCCGCAAGCCGTTGAGCGCGTCCGCGAACAGGATGCCGCAGCCGAACGACGCCAGGAACCAGATCGCGAGCAGGAGGGCCAGATAGCGCAGGTTGGCGGCCCAGTATCCCGGGCGGACCGACGACGGAGAAGTCATGGGCGGGTTCTCGCGTGGAACGGTGTTCAGGAGGCCGGATCGGGGCGGCGGCGAAAAGTCTCGGGCGGACGGGACGACTTCCGGAACGCGCGCCGCAGCAGCAGGTAGCCGCCCACGGCGAGGGCGGCTCCCGCGGCGTTGAGCCAGAAGGGCTGGAACTCGACGGAGCCTCCCGCCTCTCCCGTGAAGCCGGGGACCTCCACCGGCAGCAGCCCCGCCAGATACGCCGTGCCGTTGGCCAGCGCGTGCGCGAACAGGCACGGCACGAGCGATCCGGTCTCGATCAGCAGCCAAGCCAGCAGCACGCCGGCGACGAAGGCGGAGACGAACTGCCACGGGTTGACGTGCATCGCGGCGAAGAGCAGTGCCGAAAACAGGATCGCGCGCCTCTTCGAGTAGTTCGCCAGGAACCCCCTCAGGATGAGGCCCCTGAAGAGCGTCTCCTCGGTCGCCGGCGCCACCGCGACGAGCAGGAAGAAGCTGCCGAGGGGATGCTTCCCCGTATCCAGGACGTTCGCGAGCGCCTCCGTCAGTGCCTCCGGGGGCGGGAAGACCGAGCGCGTGAGGTTGTCGACGTCGGAGAGCAGGACGATCGTGCCCAGCAGGAGCGCCGCGATCGGGAAAAGGATTCCCGCGGACACCGGAGCGAGCGGACAGACCGCGCGCGCCTCGACGCCTCGGCGCCGCGCGGCCGCCAGGATCACGATGCCGAAGGCGAGCAGGTTGGCGACGCCGAGCGCGAGCGGGTGCTGGCCGTAGGTCCCGGAGGTCGGGTCCAACAGGAGCGCCGCCACCACGATCCCCGACTGCAGCGCCAGCACCAGAACCACCAGCACGACGGCTTCGGGAAAGGTGGGGAAGACCGACCCGGACCCGCCGCCGCCGATGCTCGTCTCCGGGGCGTCGCCGCGGAGACGCCCGAGTTCCGGAACGCCCGGACGCTCGCCCGCTTCCCGGATTTCCGTCATACGCGGGACGTCGCGAGCGAAGGAAACGAGGAGGTTGCGTCCAATCGGCGTTCCCGTGTTCCCGTGGAGGAAGAGACGGAGGCGGGCGGGGACTCCCTCCCCCCCTCGCGCACGAAACGCTCATGATAGACGCCCGCGACGACCGGGGCAAACGCCCCTTGCCCGGCGCCATGGGCTCGATGAACGTTCCCCGGCGCCGTGCCCCAGAGAGGGTCGGCGCCGCCCGAGAACTGGAGCATCGGCCCTTGCGGGCGCGTTCCCGCCGGGGCCGCCCAGGCCGCGCGACCGGAGACATGAGACTACAGGCACCCCCGAGCTTCGCGCTGATTCGCGAGACCGCCGAGCACGGCCGCCTCGATCCCGGTGCGTTTCTGAGATGGGGCCGGGGCCGCCCCCGGGGCTTCTGGGCGCGGGGGCGGGGGTGGCTGGCGCATGTCGGCGAAATCGAATCCCTGAAAGCGCGCGCCGGTTCCGGGCGGCGGGATCGCTTCCTCGATATCGAGGAACGGGCGGCGCGGTTCGCGCGGCGCCGGGACGGGAACGGGTGGCGGGGCGCGGAGCGAGAGGGCGCGTTGCGCTTCTACGGGGGCTTTTCCTTCAGGGACGATCACGTGCCGCGGGACTTTTGGGCCGAGTACCCGAGCGCGCGTTTCGTGCTGCCGGAGCTGGAGCTGGAGCACGACGGGGCGCGCGCGCGCCTCGCCGCCCAGGCGTCGGTCGCTCCCGGGGAGGATCCGACCGCGGCGCGCCGCCGGTTGAGGGCGTTGCTGGATTCCGCCCTGCGGGCGATCGCCGACGGCGGGCGGAACCGTCGCCGCGCGCCGCCGCATCCCTCCGCCCGCCTGCGCTCGGGGCGCCGGAGCTGGCAACGGGCGGTCGAGGAGATCCTGGCGGCCATCCGGGAGGGCTGGGTGGAGAAGGCGGTGCTGGCGCGCATTCTCGACGTGTCCACCACGGGCGCCCTCGATCCTGTGGACGTGCTCGGCTACCTGCGGCGCGAGAACGCCGACGCTCACGTGTTCCTCTTCGAGCCCGCGGCCGGATCGCCGATCGTCGGGGCCGCCCCGGAGGCGCTCGCCTCGGTTCGCGGCGACCGCTTCCGCGCGACCGCGGTGGCCGGTTCGGTGTCGCGCGGGGCGACCGACGAAGAGCAGCGCGCCTTGGCGCGCCGGCTCCTGGACAGCGCGAAGGACCGCATCGAACACGCCTTCACCGTGGAGGACATGGTCGCGCGCCTGAAGCCGCTGTCGCGCGCGGTCGAGGTCGAGGCCGAGCCGCATGTGCTCACGTTGGCCCGCATCCAGCATCTGGAGACGCGCATCGAGGCGGTTCTTCGGCCGGGCGCCTCGGTGCTCGATCTGGTCGCGGCGCTTCACCCGACGCCCGCGGTCTGCGGTCTGCCCCGGGACGCGGCGCTCGATCTGCTCTCCCGCAACGAACCCTTCGAGCGCGGCTGGTACGCGGGCCCGGTAGGGTGGTTCGACACCCGAGGCGACGGGGTGTTCGTGCCGGCGTTGCGCACCGCGGTGGCGCGCTCCACCACCTGGCGGCTCTTCGCCGGGGCCGGGATCGTGCCCGGTTCGGATCCGGTCGCCGAGTGGGAGGAGACCGGGATCAAATTCGAGCCGGTGCTGCGCGCGCTGGACGCGGCCGGGGCCCGCGGGATCCGCTAGAGCGTCCGCGGAAAGGTGACCGGTCCGAACCGGAATTCGCTGTGGGCCGGCGTCCTGCTCGACGAACTGGCGCGCGTCGGCGTGCGCGAGGTGGCGCTGGCGCCCGGATACCGCTCCGCTCCGCTGATCATGGCGGCCGCGGCGGACGCGCGGATGCGGGTCTTCACGCATCTGGACGAGCGGTCGGCCGCGTTCTTCGCGCTCGGGGTGGGGAAGCGCGCCCGTCGGCCCGCCGCGGTCGTCACCACCTCGGGGACCGCGGTCGCCAACCTCTTTCCGGCCGTGGTCGAGGCGTCGCAAAGCGAAGCCCCTCTCCTGTTGCTGACCGCCGACCGCCCGCACCGATTGCGCGGCGCGGACGCGAACCAGACGATCGACCAGGCGCGGATCTTCGGTGGCCACGTGCGCGACTTCGTGGAGGTCGCGCCGCCCGAGGCGGACGCGGCGGCGCTTCTGCATCTGCGGGCGGTGGCGGCGCGGGCGGTGGCGTCCTGCCTCGGTCGGCCGGCCGGGCCGGTGCATCTGAACCTGCCCTTCGCCAAGCCGCTGGTGCCCGCCCGCGGATCCGGCGACGTCCCGGACGCCTTCGCCGCCGCGCATCCGCTAGCGGTGCGCGGCCGCCCGGAAGCGGCGCCCGTCACCCGCATCGCCGTGCGCCGCGCGGCGCCCCCCGCCGACCGCGTCGCGGAGCTGGCGGCGCGGGTGCGGCGGGTCGAGCGCGGCCTGATCGTGGCCGGTCCCTCCCCGGAACCCGAACGCGACGGGCCGGCCGCCGCCGCCCTCGCCGCCGCCACCGGGTATCCGCTCCTCCCCGACGCCCTCTCCGGGGCCCGCTTCGGCGCGGCGGGCCGAGCGCTGCGCGTCGGAGGGTACGACCTCTTCCTGGCGCACGCGTCCATTCGGGAAGCGTTGCGCCCGGAACTGGTGCTGCGTCTGGGCTCGAGCCCCGTTTCGGCGAACCTGCTCGCGTTTCTGAAGGAGGCGGAAGCCGAGCAGTGGGCGGTCGACGGCGGGGACCGCTGGAAGGACCATCTCCACCTGGCCACCCACTACCTGCGCGCCGACGCCGCGGCCTTCTCCGAGGCGCTGTGCGCGGAGCTGGCGGCCGGGGGCGGCCGCGCGGCCGTGCCGGAGAGAACGTGGTCCGATCTCTGGCGCCGGGCGGGGCGGGCGGCCGCGCGGGCGATCCGGGACGGCGCCGGGGGAGCGCTCTTCGAAGGCGCCGTGTGCGCCGAGGTCGCGCGCGCCGCGCCTTCCGGGAGCGCCCTTTTCGTGTCCTCGAGCATGCCGGTGCGCGACCTGGACGCCTTCGCCCCCCCTTCCCGGAAGCCGCTTCGGGTCCACGGCAACAGAGGCGCCAGCGGCATCGACGGCATCCTGTCGTCGGCCGCGGGCGTCGCCGCCGGGGGAGAGGGTCCGGCGTTGGCCATCGTCGGGGACGTGGCGTTCGTCCACGACACGAACGGGCTTCTGAGCGCGCGCGATCACGCCGAAGTCCTCTTCGTGCTGGTCAACAACGACGGGGGAGGTATCTTCCACTTCCTCCCCGTCCGGGACTTCGAGCCGGCGTTCACCCGGCACTTCGCGACGCCGCACGGCTTGGACTTCGCCCACGCGGCAGCCCTCTACGGGTTGCCGCACGAGCGGGTCCGGACGGAGGCCGAGCTCGCGTCGTCGCTGGAGCGCGGGATCGCCGCGGGCGGGAGCAGAATCGTCGAGGTCGCAACGGACCGGGAACGGAACCGCCGTCGCCGCCGAGCGGTGTACGACGCCGTCGTCCTGGAATGAGCGGTCGCGGGCCGGAGGTGCGCGAGTGAAGTCGAGAGCGAGAGGGCGAACGGAACGGCCGGATTGGGAGCGAGTCCGCGAGTACGGGGACATCACCTACCACAAGTGCGGCGGGGTGGCGCGCATCGCCTTCGACCGCCCCGAGGTGCGCAACGCCTTCCGCCCGGAGACGCTGTTCGAGTTGCAGGAGGCTTTCCGCGACGCCGGCGAGGACATGAACGTCGGCGTCGTCCTCTTCACCGGCAACGGCCCGGCGAAGGACGGCAAATACGCGTTCTCCTCCGGGGGCGACCAGCGCGTGCGCGGCGACGCCGGGTACGTGGGCGGCGACGGCGTGCCCCGGCTGAACGTGCTCGAACTGCAGCGCTACATGCGCACCATGCCCAAGCCGGTCATCGCCCTGGTGGCGGGGTACGCCATCGGGGGCGGCCACGTCCTGCACGTGGTCGCCGATCTCACCATCGCCGCGGACAACGCCGTCTTCGGCCAGACCGGACCCGTCGTGGGCAGCTTCGACGGGGGATACGGCTCCTCGTACCTGGCCCGCATCGTCGGACAGAAAAAAGCGCGCGAGATCTGGTACCTGTGCCGCCGATACGACGCCGCCGAGGCCCTGGAGATGGGGTTGGTCAACAAGGTCGTGCCGGTGGAGGAGCTGGAGCTGGAGGGCTGGCGCTGGGCGCAGGAGATCCTCGACAAGAGCCCGCTCGCGATCCGCTGCCTGAAGGCCGCCTTCAACGCCGACGTGGACGGCCAGACCGGGCTTCAGGAGCTGGCCGGCAACGCGACCCTGCTCTTCTACATGACGGAGCAGGGACGGGAAGGCAGGGACGCCTACTTGGAGAAGCGCAGGCCGGACTTCCGCAAGTACCCGTGGCTGCCGTAGAGGGACCCGGGCGCCGGGGGATCGCGCGCGCCGAGGGCGCGAGCGGCGGGAGCGTCTCCCGGTCGCGGGCCTGGGCGATGGCGTGTCGGCCGCGCACGCTGACCGCGGCGGCGGCGCCGGTGGCCGTCGGCACCGGGCTGGCGTACGCGCACGGCGGCTTCGCGGCGTTGCCCGCGCTCGCGGCGCTGACCGCGGCGGTGCTGATCCAAATCGGGACCAACCTGGCCAACGACTACTACGACCACCGGAAAGGCGGGGACGACGAGGGGCGGTTGGGGCCCGTGCGCGTCACCCAGGCGGGGCTGATCGAGGGACGGGACGTGCTGCGGGGCGCGTTGCTGGCGTTCGCGCTTTCCACGGGCGCGGGGATCTACTTGGCGGCGGTGGCGGGGTGGCCGGTGATCGTGCTCGGCGCGGCCGCTATCGCTTCGGGGATCGCGTACACCGGCGGGCCCTACCCGCTGGGCTATCACGGGCTGGGCGACGTCTTCGTCTTCGTCTTCTTCGGCTTGGTCGCGGTGGCGGGAACCTGCTACGTGCAGATTCTGGAGTTCCGGGTCGAGTTTCTCACCGCTGGCGTCGCCCTGGGCGCCGCCAGCACGGCGATCCTGGCGGTGAACAACCTGCGCGACATCGAGACGGACGCGCGCGTCGGCAAGCGCACCCTGGCGGTGCGCATCGGCGCAGGATGGACGAAGGCGCAGTACGTCTTCCTGATCCTTTTGACCGCGGCCGTTCCCCCGACCGGGATGGCGCTGCACGGCTGGAGCCCCTGGGTGCTGCTCTCCCTGGGCGCGTTCGCGGCGGCGGCGAGCCCGCTCAGGCGGGTTCTGACCTACAGGGATCCGGCCTCGCTCAACCGAGCGCTGGCCGCGACCGCCCGCTTCCTGGGTTTCTTCGGGATCCTGTTCGGTCTCGCCTTCGCGTTGGGGTGAGGGCGCGGGAAGGCGGGAGGCCGCGAGCGAAGCGCGCTGTGCGCGACGCGGTCGCCGCGCACGCGAGAACCCACCCCGCTCGCCGCGCGTTGGACGACGGGCGCGGGGGCGTGAGCTATCGCGACCTGGACGCGGCGGTCGACCTGCTGGCCCGGCGGCTGGTGGCGCTCGGCGTGCGGCCGGGAGACGTGGTCGGGATGCTCGCGTCGACGGGCCCCGGGGCGGTCTCGGCCATGTACGCGGCGCCGAGGGCGGGGGCGGCGTTGGCCCCGCTCCACCCGGCGTTGACCGGTCCCGAACTCCGAGACGCCCTCGCGGGCGCGGCGGTCGTGCTGTGCGCCCCGCACCATCTGGAGGCGGCGCGCGACGCGGTCGGAAGCGGAACGTCCCGGATCTTCGCGTTGGGAGACGACGTCTCCGCATCCGAGGCGCGCGCGCCGGGTTCCCGCCTCGCGCCGGACGACATCCGCCGCCTCGCGCCGTCGCACGCGCCCCTGCCAGGTCCCCGTCCCGACGGCGCGGTCGCCATCCTGCGCACCTCGGGCACCGAAGGGACGGCGCGCGCGGTCCCGCTCGGGCGGCGCAACTTCGAGGTCAGCGCGCGCGCCGTCGGCGCTCGCCTGGGGCTCGGGCCCGGCGACGCTTGGTACGCCTCCCTGTCGCTCGCCCACATCGGCGGGATGGCGTTGGTCGACCGGGCGCTCGCGGCCGGCGGCCGGGTGGCGGCGCTGGGCTCGTGGCGGTTGGACGCGCTGGTCGAGTTGCTCGAGGCGGACGCCGTCAGCCACGTGTCCCTGGTGCCCACCATGCTCGGCCGCCTGCTGGATGTCCGCGCCCGCCCCGCCTCCCTGCGCTGCGCGCTGGTGGGGGGAGCCGCCGCCCCGCCCGGCTTGGTGGAGCGCGCGCTGGCCTCCGGATGGCCGGTGGCGCTCACCTACGGCATGACCGAAGCCTGCTCTCAGGTCGCCACCGCCCCGCCCGCGCTGGTGCGCGCCAAGCCCGACGCGGTGGGCGCCCCCCTGGACGGCGTCGAGCTTCGAATCGCGCCCGGCGGCGAGATCGAGGTGCGCGGCGACATGGTAGCGCCCGCCTACCACCGGGGCGGTCCCATCACGGACGTGGACGGTTGGCATCGTACCGGCGACTTGGGCCGACTCGACCGCGACGGCCACCTCCGGGTCACCGGCCGCCGGGCGCGCCGCATCGTGAGCGGAGGGGTGAACGTCGATCCCGTTCGGGTGGAGCGCGTGCTCGCCGCGCATCCCGGGGTGGCGGAAGCGGCGGCGGTGGGGTTGCCCGACCCCGAATGGGGGGAGCGGGTGGCGGGGGCGGTCGTGCTCGCTGCGGGTCGCGGGCCGGACGCGGAGGGGCTCCGCCGGCACTGCCGCGAGGCGCTGGAGCCCGCCGCCCGCCCGCGCTCCCTCCGAGTGCTCGCCGAGCTTCCGCGCAACCTCAACGGCAAAGTCGACCGGGCCCGTCTCGCAGCCCTGCTGTCCGAGCCGGGATAGGACGGAGATGGAGGAACGCGCCCCGACCCTGTAGCTTTGGCCCTTGCGCGGCGCCCGCGCTCCCTCCGAGGCCGCCGTCGTCCAACTTCCCGCATCCCGCCGTCCCATGAACCCGCTCGACGAATACGCTTGGCGCGGCCTGCTCCGCGACGCCACCGAAGGCGCCGCGCAGGCGTTCGCCGCCGAGCCCCGGGTCGCCTACGTCGGCTTCGATCCGACCGCCTCCAGCCTGCACGTCGGCAGCCTGTTGCCCATCATGGGGCTGGTGCATCTGCAGCGCGCGGGACACACTCCGGTCGCTCTGGTCGGCGGAGGCACCGGCTTGATCGGCGATCCGTCCGAAAAAGCCGCGGAGCGGGCGTTGCTCTCGAAGGAGGACGCGGAGGCCAACGCCGCCGGCATCCATGCCCAGCTCGAGCACTTCCTCGACTTCGGGGTGAAGAGGAACCCCGCGCGCATGGCCAACAACCTGGAGTGGTTGGGCGGGATCGGGATGGTCGACTTCCTGCGCGACGTGGGCAAGCACTTCTCCGTCAACGCCCTTCTCGGCAAGGAATCGATCCGCAGGCGCGTGGAGGACCCGCGGGCGGGCATCTCCTTCACCGAGTTCAGCTACGTGCTGTTGCAGGCCTACGATTTCCTCGAGCTCCACGACCGCTTGGGGTGCACCGTTCAGATGGGCGGAAGCGACCAGTGGGGCAACGTCACCGCCGGCATCGACCTGATCCGGCGCGTGCGCGGCGTGCGCGCGTACGGGGTCACCTTCCCCCTCCTCGCCGCTTCCTCGGGCACCAAGTTCGGCAAGACCGAGAGCGGAACCGTGTGGCTGGATCCCGCGCGCACCACGCCCTACCGGTTCTACCAGTTCTGGACGAACGTCGCGGACGCCGACGCGGGGGCCTACCTGCGCCTCTTCACCCTGCTGCCGCGGGAGGAGATCGAAGAGCTGGAGGCGTCGACGGCGAGGGAACCCCACCGCCGCCTGGCCCAGAAGGCGCTGGCGGCCGACGTCACCCGTCGCCTCCACGGGGAAGACGGGTTGAGCCGGGCGCGCAGGGCGAGCGAGGCGCTCTTCGGGGGCGAAATCGAGGGGCTGGGTGCGGACGAGATCGCCGACATCTTCGCCGACGTCCCGTCCGGCCGCATCCGCCGCGCCGCCCTTCGGGGCGACGGGTTGGAGCTGGTCGACGCGCTCTGCGACTCCGGCTTGGCCTCCTCGAAGAGCGACGCCCGACGCGCCATCGGAGGCGGGGGCGTCTATCTCAACAACCGCAGGGTCTCGGATCTCTCCGCACGGGTGACGGTGCGCGACGCCGTCGGCGGGGAGTTCGTGGTGTTGCGACGCGGCAAGAAGCGGTATCGCTTGGTCCGCCTGAGGGACCGGTGAGTTCGGGATCGAGCCCGACCGTTCGCCGGACGCGCCGGGGTTGCCGAAACTACTCGACGGCCTCCACGTCGTAGCAGATCCGCCAGTCGCTCATCTTCTCGGGGTCGTCCGGCCCCTCGTCCCCCGGCTGGTGCCGACCGACCCAGGACTCGGGCGGGCCCGAGTACTCGCGCACGTAGCGTTCGAGCTCGTCGTCCGAAGAGAAGATGTCCGACTCGACGCCGCGCAGCTCGATGCGCAGGAAATCTCCGGCGGGTCCTTCGTACATCACCTTGTTGAGATGGTCGAGCCGATTCCAGCGGGGATGGTCCGAGATGGGGTAGTGACCCTTCTTGGGGAACCGGCGTTCGGCGGTGTTCTCCCCGCTCGTGACCCGGGTCCAGAACACGAATCTCCCCTTGGCGACGAACCAAGGCTCGAGCTTGTCGAGCACCTGCAGCCAGCGAAGCGTGACTCTGACGTTCATGCGGACTCCTTTTCGGGTGGTTTCGGGCGCGCGGGCGCCTGCGGCAGGCGACAGTAACGCCGCGTTCGGTCCGAATTCAACCTTCGATCCCCGCCTCGCTCGGGTTCCGCGCCGCAGGATTCCTTCACGCGAGGCCCTCCTGCGTCGTCCCGCACGACGCGAAAGCGACGGTGGCCGGCCGCGCTCCCGTTCCGGCGAGCGACCGGGACGAAAGTCGTCGCTTCGTTCGACGCGACCGACGGCGCTCGGCCGCTCCTTCCAGACCGCTTCGCCCCCTGCATCCCGCCCCGCGAGGTCACGTCGACGGCGTCGCTCGCCGCGTTTCGATCGTTTCGCCGCCCACCGCCAACGCCCGCTCGAGGCGCTCCGCCCGTTCCGTCTCCGGGATCCGTTCCGGCGCCGTCTCCAGCAGCGAGCCGATGCACTCGAGATCCTCGGCGTATCGCCCGCGCCTTCGTTCGAAGCTGGCGCGGTTCTTGGTGCAGACCAGCGTGTAGGGACTGCCCCGGCGCGTGGTCGCGTGTTCCAGGTCGAGACGGTGGCCGTCGATGATCCGATGGAGGTGCTTGCGCAGGTCCTTGCGCAGCTTGAAACGCTCGACCCGCGCCACCGGATCTTCGCAGAACGCGCGCAGCTTCGCGCAGTGCTCGCAGGCGCAGGAAATCTCCGAGGCGACGGTCCAATTCCGAGGCGCGGCCGGGCGCGCCGAGCTGCGGTCGAGCAGGAAATCGGCGGCGCGCCGCCACAGCAGCGCGTACGCCGGCGTGTCGGCCAAGCCCTCGTCGAAGCGGCGCATCCCGGACAGCGCCTGCGGTAGCGTCCGGTCCGGCGCGACGGCCTTCGGGTGGTCCTCGATCGTGCGGGCCGCCCGGACGGACTCGTCGGCGAGACCGAGCTGCCAAGCCAGCGCGAAGACGTCTCGAACCGCTTTCGGGTCCATCGCCGCACCCCGCGACGGTCCGGCGTGCGAAGGCCACCGTTCCGACGGGTCGGCGGGGGCGCGGGACGCCGCTTTCAGCGCGGCGGGCAGGCGCGAAAAAGCCTCGCGCGCCGCTTCGCTCAGCACGTTTCGCCACCGGACGCCCGCATTCTCGAGCCGTCGAGCCGCCTGGGCCAGGAAGCCGAAGACGGGACCGGGCCGAAGGGGCGTGTGCCTCGCCGCGAATCCGGACAGGAATTCCCGTGCCGTCGCGGGCTCGATCACGGGCATCAGGCGGACGAGGGCGTCGTTCTCGCTCCCGTCGTACCCGATCGTCACGATCCGATTCAGGAAGTCCGCGGCGAGGGCTGCCTGACCGGTCGCCCGAAGGAGTTCGAGCATCGCCGCCCGGTTCTGCCGCCGGGGAGGATCGCCGATCGGCCAGAGATCCGTCAGCCTCGCCAGAAGTCGGCGGACCTCCTCTTCGCCCGAATCGCCCACCCGGGCGCATCGGGCGGCCGCCCACGACACGGCCTTGTCGATGTCGCCGCCCGCGACGATGTCCACGGTCCTTCCGCACGGCCAGACGACCAAGGCCGAAAGGCGGTAGACGAGTTCCAGCGTCGGGCCCTCGTTCCCCGTCGATTCCTCGAACCTGCTCTCGTCCGGATCGGCCTCGTCGAGGCCTCCCCGAGGAAGGAGTTCGAAGTCGTTCAGCTCCACCCGGCCGAAGGGCGGGCGGCTGCCGTCCCGGGCCGCCCAGCCGTCCAAGGTGTTCCAGCGTTCGTGAACCTCGTCCATGTCGGTGGCGCTTTCGTCGACCTCCCAACCGTCCCCCCACCGGTGAAATTGCAGCTCCGGTATGCCGTACTCCTCCACGCGGAGCACGGCCGCGTGCAGTTCGCAGTCCGCGCGGTCCGCGGCTGCGGCGAGAACCTCCGCCACGGTCCGGTCGCCGTTCTTGAGCGCGTCGAAGGACAGGCCGTCCTCGGTGTACTCGTGGTCGAGCAGCCACACGATATTTTCCGTCCCGCCCGACTTCCGCCACCGCGCCAAGCAGTCCGCGACCGGTTGCACCAGGCCCGTGTAGTCGGGCGCGCCCGGCCCGGCTTCCCCGGATTCCATGAACAGATTGAAGACCAGAGACACTCGGTGGCCCTCGGAGATCGGCCGCACCTCGTGCAGGCAGTCGGCGTAGAACGCCGCGAACGAGATATCGGACGGTTCCCGGGCCCTCATGTCGAAGACCGTTTCCCGGTCCCCGTGGCGGACGACCAGATCGCCTCCGGCGCCCCGGGCCGGCAACGACAGCGATAGGGTCGCGACCATGCCGGGGACCTTTTCGGTGTCGCGGTGGGCGGCGAAGAACCCGCCCGGCCGGTAGACGAGCAATTTGTACAGCTGTGCGCCGAGCCGCTTCCGGGGGAGGCCGAGGCCTTCGGCGACGCGGCTCATGATTCTCTCGAACGACTCCGGCCAGGATTCGCCGGCGAGGCGGACCTGGGTCGCGTCGAGCTGCCAGCAGTCGCGGACCGCCGGATCCACCAGGGTTTCGGTCCCCTTGCCGTACGGCGCACGCTCGGCCGCCTGGACCAACGCGTCGATCTGCGACTCGGGCACGGGGAAGGACAACTCCCCCACGCCGTCCGCGAGAACGCGCGGCATGGGCAGGTACAGGCGGCCGCCCACGCAGTAGTTCCCAGGCCGATCCACCGATCTCAGCAGGCGCTCCAGCCGCTCGTCGCCGAAACCGTATTCGATTCCCTCGACGCCCATCGTCGCTGCTCCCCGTTGGT
The DNA here is from genome assembly GCA_965115885.1 of Longimicrobiales bacterium. Taxonomy (GTDB): domain Bacteria; phylum Gemmatimonadota; class Gemmatimonadetes; order Longimicrobiales; family Gaopeijiaceae; genus BD2-11. Next base: position 2,470,094 of record OZ220479.1, on the reverse strand, counting down.
CCCAAGACAGGTTGGAATCCGCGTTCGCGCCCGCCGGTTTCCGTCGGAACGGACTGCGTTCGTGCGGCTGGCCCGTCGAGCGCAACCGCGTTCCGCCCCGTCCAGGAGGCTTTGCGGACGAAGACAATTTCGCATCTTCGGGGCAGGAGAAACAGCTCGGGCGGAACGGGGCGAAGCTTTTTCCGCAGCGCGCTTTCCGGATCCGCCGAGAGCGCCGGTTTCAACCTCTCGCCGGACCCGTCGTCCTGCGGAAAGCGGAGCGTCCGGATTTTGAAATGCGAGCATCCGAAGTTCGCATTTCACCCACGACGATTCGAAGGTTCCGGCCACTTGGCCGCTCCGAAGCGAAAACTGCGCGACGACCCCGTCGTCGCGCTCTCGGGTGTGCGCCGAGCGGGGAAGGCCACGCTTGCGCTCCAACTCGCGGTCGACCGGGGGCCGGTCGTTCGCTCCGACCCGGAGGATCCCCGGGACGTGACCGGGCTTGCCGAGCCGGCGCTCGCGCTCGGGCCGCTTCGCGGCCTCGGCGTCGTCGACGAGATTCAAGCTTCGCCCCGTCCCGTTCCCGATCCTTCGCGCGCTCGCGGACCGCAGGCCCCTGCCGCTCGGCTTCCTCGGCGTCGAGCGGCACGCCCCCGGATTCGCTGCGGCGACGGGCCCGGAATCGCTCGCGGGACGCGTCGGACGCCATGGGTCGCCGGCTTCGATCTGGCGGAAATTCGGTGGCGCGCGTTGGCGCGGACCCTGTTTTCCGGGAAGCTGCCTCGGGGGCGTGGCTCGCCGAGGCCGAAGCGCGCGCGGCGCGGCGGCGGAGAAAGTTCCACCCGGCCCCTCGCGGCCGCGACCTGTCCTCGGCATCTCGTTGCCGCCGGCGCTCCTGCGCCCGGGGTCGGACGCAGGAACCCGTTTCGTCGTCCGTCCCGGCGGCGCCTGATCGCCGAAGGGAGGCTCGACGGGCGGAATTGCGGACCTTCGCCGACGGGTTGGGTTTAGTGTCCTCTGATCTCCGGCGTCCGCGACGCGGGGGCCGTGGCAGTCGCACCGACACGCGATCGAAGGAGGCGGGATCCGATGAACATACGCATCACGTCGTTCGCTCCGGCGTTGGCCGCGGTTCTCGCGGTGCCGGGATGCCGTAGCGCGACCGCGCCTGCGGAACCCGATCCGGTCCCGGGACCGCTGGGCGCCGTCACGCTGGAGGCGGGCGAGCCCGTGCGGCTCCGCATGCTGGTGTCGGTCACGGTCGCGCCGTCGCTCGGGGCCGTGACGCGGCGGGGGGCCGAACTCGCCGTCGAGGACATGGGCCCCGTCCTCGGGCGCGAAGTCGAGCTGGGCGATCCGATCGACACGAGTTGTTCGCCGGAGGGCGGCCGCGCGGGCGCCCTCGGCATCGTCGCGGACCCGCGGGTGGTGGGCGTCGTCGGAACGAACTGCTCGGCCGCGGCCGTGGCGGCGTCGCCCGTCGTCAGCGACGCGGGCTTGGTCATGATCTCGCCCAGCAACACCTCGCCGCGGCTCACCTCCGACCTGGCCGGCACCGCGGGCGCCGACTATCGCCCCGGGTACTTTCGCGTGTCGTCCAACGACCTCCATCAGGCGCGCGCCCTCGCGGACTTCGTTCACGGCCAGCTGGGGCTCGAGCGAGTGGCCGCCCTGCACGACGGCGATCCCTACACCCTCGCCCTCGTGGAGGCGTTCGCCGACGCGTTCACGGGTCTCGGGGGCCAAGTGCCCGCCCAGGCCGCCGTCCGGAAGGGCGACACCGACATGACGGACGTCTTGACGGAGTTCGCGGCCGCCGACCCGGACGCCGTCTTCTTCCCGCTCTTCGTGAGGGAGGGATCGGCCTTCGCCGCGCAGGCGCGGACCTTCGACGGGCTGGAAGGGACGGTCCTGATTTCCGCGGCCGCGCTGCTGGTTTCCGCGTTCCTGGAGACGCCCCAGTCGGAGGGGATGTACTTCGCCGGGCCGGAATCGGATTTTCGCTCCAACGCCAACGCGCTGACGGGAAGGAGCGGGGAGGAGGTGTTGGGAACCTACCGAGCTCGGTACGGCGGCGCCCCCGTTTCGCCCTATTGGGCGCACGCCTACGATGCGACCGCCCTCCTGCTCGAGGCGATCGGGTCCGTCGCCGTGGAGAACGGCGACAGGCTGATCGTCGACCGGGCGGCGTTGCGCGAGGCGATCGGGGCGGTCGACGCGAACGGCTTGGTGGGATCGGTGTCCTGCGACCGGTTCGGCGACTGCGGCACCGGACGGATGAACGTCTACCACCACACGGACAGGGGCACGACCGACGTGTCCCGGTTGAAGGTGGTTTCCGTGTACGATCCCTGAGCCGGTCGGCGCGCGCCGGGCAACCGGTCGTTCCGCGGTTCTCCTTCGCCCGAACTCCGAACTCGGGTTCCCGCGCCGTGCGGGCGCCGGTCGGCGACGAGGACGGTCGCTCGCCGCCGTGTCGGCTTTGGGTTATGATCCCCTAGCCCCGGCCCTTTTTCTTCTTCCCCGCAACTTCCCACGAATCGGTTTCTTTCGCATGGATTCCAACCACGGCCCCAAGGTCGGCGTGGTCATGGGTTCGAAGAGCGACTGGCCCGTGATGACGCACGCCTCCGCCACCCTCGAGTCGCTCGGCGTCCCCCACGAGGTCCGCGTGATGTCCGCCCATCGGACCCCGGACGTCGTCCTCGACTACGCGCACGCGGCCGAAGAGCGCGGCTTGGGCGCGATCATCGCCGCCGCCGGCGGAGCCGCGCACTTGGCGGGCGTGGTGGCGTCGAGCACTGTCCTGCCGGTGCTGGGCGTGCCCATGAGCTCCGCGTTGGACGGGCTCGACTCGCTTCTCTCCACGGTCCAGATGCCGGGGGGCGTGCCGGTGGCGACGCTCGCCATCGGCAAGGCCGGAGCGGTGAACGCGGCGATCTTGGCCGCCCAGATTCTCGGCGTGGCGGACCCCGCCTTCCGGGAAGCGGTCGAGGCCGACCGGAAGGCCCGTCGCCAGGCGGTTCTGGCCGCCTCGGACCCGCGGACCTGAATGCGTCCCCCCTTTGCCGCGTCGGCCGGAGGGGCCGCATGCTGACCGAAATCAGGCGGAGGATCGAAGACGAGATCGAGGCGCTCTCGCGCGAGTTGCGCTTCCAGCTTCCCGAGCGCATTCGCAAGGCGGTCGAGCTCGGGGATCTGCGCGAGAACTCGGAGTACAAGTCGGCGCTGGAGCGGCAGCAGTTCGTGAACGCGCGCATCGGGCACCTCACCCAGCGCGTCTCGGAGCTGTCCCGGATCGACGTGGGCGGAATGCCCCCGGACCGGGTGGGGTTCGGCTCGCGGGTCACGGTGCGCGATCGCGCGCGCGACAGCCAAGCGACGTACACGATCGCGGTCGGCGACTACATCGACGTCGAAGCGGGCCACGTTTCGATGGCCTCGGCGATCGGCCGCGGTCTCATGGGCGCGCGCCAGGGCGAGGAGGTGGAAGTGAAGTTGCCGAGCGGGACGCGCCGCTACGAAATCGTCGCGCTCGTGACGTTGCCTCAACAGATGGGGTTGGCGTAATGGCGCTCACGCCCTCGACCATGGTTCCGCTGGGTACGCCCGCGCCCGATTTCCGTCTGCCGGATCCGTCGGGACGGGAGTGGACGCTGTCCGATCTGGGCGGGGACGGCGGGCTGCTGGTCGCCTTCATCTGCAACCACTGTCCCTTCGTGAAGCATCTGCGCCGCGAGTTCGCGGAATTCGGCCGCGAGTGCCAGGCGCGCGGACTGGCGGTGGTGGGCGTCAACTCCAACGACGTGGCCACCCATCCGGCCGACTCGCCGGAGCGCATGGCGGAGGAGGCCGAGGAGGCCGGCTACACCTTCCCGTACCTGTTCGACGAATCGCAGGAGGTGGCCCGGGCCTACGGGGCGGCCTGCACCCCCGACTTCTTCCTCTACGACGGCGCGCGCCGGCTGGCGTACCGAGGTCGATTCGACGGCTCCCGCCCGGGCAGCGGGACGCCGGCGACCGGCGAGGATCTGTGCGCGGCGGTCGATGCGGTGCTCCGCGGCCGCGCCCCGGCGGCCGATCAGCACGCGAGCGTGGGGTGCAACATCAAGTGGAAGCCGGGGCGCGAGCCTGCATGGTTCGGGAGCTGAGGAAGCCGGAACCGGTCCCGCCGGGACGAACTCTCCGGGTCGGCCGCGTCGCGTCGCGGCCCGCGCTTCGCGCGGGGTTGCTCGCGGCCATGGCGTTCGGGTGCGCCGAGGTCTCCGGGCCGGAGGCGGGTCTCCCGCCCCTCCGCTTCGTCGCCGTAGCCGAGCAGGTGGGCCCGGTGGCCTACCGGGATCCGCTGGGCCGGGTTTCCCCCGACGGCCGCTGGCTCGCGTACACCGAGCGCGATCGGTTGCACGTGGTTCCGGTCGCGGGCGGCGCGGTGCGCGTCATGGGGTCCGGGGCGTCGTCGATGCGCTCCATCGCATGGTTGCCCTCGAGCCGCCGAATCGCCGTGCGCGAACGCGTCTTCGACCGCAGCCGCCAGGAGTGGTGGCTCTACGACCGGGTGGAGGGGGGACGGGAGCCGCTGTGGCCGGGGCGCGCCGCGCCGCCCGACCTGAGCGCGCTCGACATGCTGGCCTGGTCCGCGGACGGGGCCACCGTGGCGGGCGTCTCCTCGGACGGGGACGAATCCACCGTGTGGCTGCTGGACGCGGACGGGTCCGACGCCCGTCCGGAGGCGACGGGGGCGCGACTTTCCTTTCCCGCGTGGGCGCCGGACGGACGGCTCGCCTGCCTCTCGTTCGAGGACGGCCGCCAGCGGTTGCGCTTCCCGTGCGGCGCGTCCGAGCCGCTTTTCGCGGACCAGGAGGCGTACGGGCCGTTGGCCTTCTCTCCGGCCGGGGACGCGATCTACTACGCCGCGCCCGGCGAGGGCGGATTCCTGGACCTCTGGGCTCGCCCGGTCGCGGGCGGGGCGCCCGCCCGCCTCACCGCCTTCTCCCGGGACGCCTACGCGCCTTCGGTGGGCGCGGACGGGCGCGTCTTGTTCAAGTCGCAGGACTACCGCGTCTTCGTGGCGACCGCCCCGGCCTCGGGCGGGACGTCCGCACCGTTGACCGCCTTCCAGTCCGAGACTCCCACCTGGAGCTGGGACGGATCGGAGGTGGCCTTCACCTTCGGCAGCTGGCGCCACGTCACCGACGACTTCCACTACCCCGACATCGCGCAACACATCGGCGTCGTCGGGAGCGAGGCGCGCGTCCCCCACGACGCGCCCGAGCGCGTGGTCCGCCAGTCCCGCTCCGAGGACCAGGGAATGCACGCCTCGCCCAACGGGCGTTGGATCGCCTTCCACACCCACGAGGCGTCGGACGACATCTGGCTCATGGCCGCCGACGGAAGCGGCGCGCCGCGCAGGATCAGCGAGAACGGCCGCGAGACGGGGTGGGCGCGCTGGTCGGCGAACGGGCGCTGGATCCTTTTCCCCAGCTACCGCGTGGATCCTTCGGGGGCGCGGCGCGCCCACTTGTTCGTGATCGGCGTCGACCAGGAGACGGGGGAGGTGACCCGGCCCCAAGCCCGCATCGACCTCGTCGGATTCGAGTGGGACGTGATTCAGGGAGAGTGGGCCGATGCGGGCGAGACCGTCGTCTTCGAGGCGGCCGAGGCGGTGGGACGAAAGAGCCTCTGGCGCGTGGCGCGCGCGGGCGGGGCGCCGGAGCGGTTGCATGTCTACGGCTCGGACCAGATCCATTCCGGGATCGGGGTTTCGGCGGACGGGCGCTGGATCGCGTACGCGGACCGAGCCGACGACGGGTTCTTTCAGATCTTCCGGGTTCCGGTCGACGGAGGGACGCCCGAGCAACTCACCTTCGACCCGTCCCACAAGACCCAGCCCGCCTATTCGCCCGCCGGAGACCGCATCGCGTTTGCGGTGTTCGACTACCGGGCGTTCTTCTGGCAGGTCGACGCCGCACCCTGAGCGGGGGCTACGCGCCCCACAGGGCGACGACCACCGCCTGCGCGACGAGCGCCACGCCGTTGTAGCCCACGTTGAGCCACGCGAGCCCGGCCCTCCGCCTCTCGAAGGCGATCCCCTGGTGCGCGACCGGGAGGACGAAGGCGATCAACGCCATCAGTCCCACGTGCAGACCGACCGTCGCGGACATGCCGTCGCTCATCACCGAGACGTCGGGCGCGATTTCCACGATCAGCTGAGCGAGGACGAAGGCGGTGACCAGCGACAGCAGGAAGCTGACGCCGTAGGTTCTGAGCGGGGCGAAACCCTCGCGGATCTTCTCCGGCGTGGTCTCCATGAGCGCCATCCACCGCTTGCCGAACAGCGGTCCGTACCAGAGCGTGCCGACGATCATCGGGACGATCCCGGCGACCAGCACGGCGAGCAGGTTTACCTCGTGCATGAAGCGTCTCCCGGATGTCGGGGTGCGGGTCTTCGGGCGCCGTCGGAACGGCCTCCCTTGCCGAAACGCGAAGGCGCCGCCGAACTCGGTTCGGCGACGCCTTTTCCAGCGCGTGTTCCGCTCAGCCCGGCACGATGGCCGCTGGCCGGAACGAATACGATCACTCGGCTAACGGCGATCGCTTGCCCATGCCAGGCTGAACAGGGTACTCGGACTAGACAATTGATCACCTCCTTTTCCAGGGTCGACATCGGGCCGAACATCGGCGGGCCCCAGCCCGCGGTCCGTCGGAGAACGCCGTCCGGGCGGTTCTCCAGCGGCCCCGCCGCTTCGCGAAAAAGAAGCGACGGAAAGAACGTACAAAGCCGGGACGCCGGCGGCAAGCGGACGGTTTCCGACGGCGGACGAGCCGGAGATCCGAAGCGAAGCGAGCGCGAAGCGGGGATCGCGCGACCCCTCGGCGACGAAGGGATTCGCCTCCTGGACCGAGCCTGCGGTTGCCCGGACGGATTCGGGGCTTGCGCGCGGCGGGGTCGGAGGCGCGGGATGCGCCGGATCCCCCGGAGGGCTCGGGATCGGGGAAGCGAACGCGCCCGCGCGTCGTTTTCGCCGACGATCCGCCTCCGCCGCATCGGGAGCGCGCGTTGCGAGCGCGGGCTCCACGGCGCGCGAGCTCGACCCGCGCTACGCCTCGCGGAACGCCTTGCGGAAGAGAAGGAGCGAGACGACGATCGCGATCCCGATCCACAGGAATCCCCACGCCAGGGTCGGAACGCCGGTCAGTTCGGCGAGCATGCGCGCGTCGGACTCCAGTTCCGGGCGGTCGATGACGTCGCTCTTGATGTCCAGGATGGCGTACAGACAGCTGGTGAGCCCGAGCGTGGTCAGCAGCACCCGGTTCGCCCGGGCCGGGAGACGCGCCGCCGAGGCGAGGAGCGCCAGGCCGAAGAGCAGGCCGAAGCCGAGGCCGAAGCCGTTGCGCACGAAGAGAAAGGTCAGCGCCACCACCATCGCGCCCACGGCGCCGACGATCCAGCGCGAAGGCCGCGGGCCGGCACGCGCGCCCATGAGCAGGAGCGCTCCCCAGCCCAAGCTGCCCAGATACCCCGCCGAGAGCGTCAGGAAGGCGTTCCCGCTGCAGTGGCACACGCCGCCCTGGGCCGGGTCGAGTTCGATGCTGTGGATGGCGCCCCCGGTGGCCAGCGCCGCGATCCCGTGGCTGATCTCGTGGAGCAGCACGACGAAGATCTTGAGCGGGTACACCACGGGCGTGTCCCACGCGAACCAGATGGCCCCGAAGTAGAGGGCGAAGCCGGAGAGGAAGGCGAGACGTCGTTTGGTTCTGGAACTCATGCGGGATAGGTACGTCGCGCGGGCGCGCGAGGTTCCGCCGCCGGCGCGCGCGCCGGCGGGCGGGAGGGCGTTCGACCTTCGAGGATGGCCGCGAAGACGGGCGGATCGACGTTGCCTCCCGAAACCACCGCCACGACCGGTCCGTTTCCGGCGCCGGGGAGGCCGCCCAGCGCTGCCGCGACCCCCGCGCCCCCCGCCCCTTCCGCGACGACGCTCGCTCGCTCGGCCAACAGCCGGATCGCCTCCCGGACCTCCTCCAGCGACACGACCCGCGATCCGGCCAGGAGCGCCCGCGCCCGCGGCCACATCTCGGGCAGCAGCCCTCCCGCCCCGATCCCGTCCACGAACGACCGGGTACGGGAGATTTCCACCGGCCGGTCCGCCGCGAGCGAGGCGGCCAACGGGGCCGCCGTCTCCACCTCGGCCGCGAACACCCGCGCACCGGGCCGCAACGCCCGCACGGCGACGGCGATCCCGCAGGACAGGCCGCCCCCTCCGAAGGGAACCGCCACCGCGCGCACGTCCGGCAGTTCCTCCGCGATCTCCAGCCCGATGGTGCCGTTGCCGGCGAACACCGGCGCATCGCTCGCCGGGTGGACGAAAACCCCCTCCTCTCCGGGGCGGCCGCGTTCGCGCAGAACCGCCCACCACTCCGCGAACGGCACCGGCACCGGGACCGCCCCCAGCCGGGCGATGGCGTCCAGCTTGGCTGCGGGGGCGGTGTCCGGAACGATCGCCCGGCAGGGAATTCCGCGTCGCCGCGCCTCGTACGCGACCGCTTGGGCCATGTTGCCCGCGCTCCCGGTGTAGACGCCGCGCGCCAGCAGGTCGGGATCGGCGAGCGCCATCGCGTTGACGGCGCCGCGGATCTTGAACGACCCGGTGGGCTGCAGGCACTCGAGCTTGAGCCACACTTCGGCCGGCGCCCGGGGCGCCTCCAGGCGCACCAGCGGCGAGCGGATGGCGGTGGCGGCGATGCGCGCCCGAGCCGCCCGAACGTCGGCCAAGTCGATGGGCTCGTTCGGCCTCATCTCTCGCCCCGGAAGACCCGGACGATACCCTCCGCCGCCCGGGCGATGCACCGCTCCCCGATCTCGCGGCTCATCCCGCGCGGGTCGCCCAGCACGCCGTTGGGGGTCACGGCGCGCAGCCCCTCTGCGAAGATCCGCTCCGCCAGCGCCGCGTCGAAGCCGCCCGCGTGTCCCGCTTCGCCCAGCTCCTCCCGCACCAAGTCGGGCCGGATGCAGAGCATCTCCGAACTCTCCGCGATGTCGGCGTGACCGCCCACGCGGTGGGCGAGTTCCGGCGCCACCTCCCGCACCGCGCCTTCCCAGAACCCCACGAACTCCGTCAGGTCGGTGTAGGCGCGCACCTCGCAGTCGGGTGCGCCCGCGCGCCGGAGTTCGTCCGACATGGTTGCCAGGGGTGCGAAGTTGCCTCCGTGGGACGGCACCAGGTACACGGTGCGGAAGCCGTGGCGCGCGAAGCTGGTCACGTAGTCCAGGCAGACGGCCTCGAGGGTGTCCGGGGCGAGCGAAACCGTGCCCGGGAAGCCCATGTGGTGCTCGGAGCATCCCACGCGGATCGTGGGACCGACGAGCGTTCGCCCCAGGCGGCGCGCCACCTCCAGGGCCAGCCGGTCGCCCCTCGCGGCGTCCACCAGCAACGGAAGGTGCCTGCCGTGCTGTTCGGTCGCGCCCACGGCCACCACGACCGCCGTGCGTCCGCCGGCCAGCGCCGCTTCCACCTCGGGCCAGGTCATCTCTTCCAGAAGCAGGGTCTCGGGCATGGCTTCAATCTACGCGCTGCGCGCGGGACGGGGGCGGGCTCCGGAGACGCGGAGACGTCGGCGGACCGCGGACGTCGAGGCACCGGTGCGGGGAACGCCGGGGGTCCGGCGCCCGCCGACTCCGAACGAACGTCGCCTCCACCGCTTCCGGGCCGCGTCGGTCGCCGACCGCACCGCCGCGGGAGCGTCGACGGGCGGGCGGAATGTCGGGATTTCGGGCAAGCGAACGTCGGGCTTCCGTGCAGGGGAACGTCGGGTCCCGCGGCCCGGGATTCGCCCGCTTGGCCCATGCGACCGCGTCGACGTATAGTCTCTCACCGCCGCCCCGCAAGGAGGAACCGGAATGACCGAAGAGATCGACCCCGCGCCGCGGCCTCGCGGGACGCGGGGCGAGGGGACGGGGTAGGGATGTTGCGCCAAGCGTTGCTTTGGGCGTCGCGGAACGCCTGGATCGAGCGCCAGATGCGGCGTCGCTCCTTCGCCCGCCGGGCCGTGTCCCGCTTCATGCCGGGCGAGACGGCCGATGCGGCGCTGGAGGCCGCCGACCGACTCGGCGAGCGCGACGTCTCGACGGTGTTCACCAAGCTCGGCGAAGCGCTCGCGGACCCCGGCGAGATCGAGAAGGCGGTGGAGCACTACGCGGACCTGATCGGACGCATCGCGACGGCAGGGCTGGACAGCCAAATCTCGGTCAAGCTGACGCAGTTGGGCCAGAACCTGGGCCACGAGGTGGCGCAGGCCAATCTGGAGCGGCTGGCGGCGGCGGCGGAGGAGCGCGGGAACGTCGTGTGGGTGGACATGGAGGCGTCCCCGTACGTGGACGCGACGTTGGACGTCTTCACCGCGGCGCTGGCCGAACGTTCCAACCTCGGCCTCTGCGTGCAGGCGTACCTGTACCGCACCGCCGCGGACGTCGAGAAGCTGCTCGCGCTGGGCGCCCGCCTGCGCTTGGTGAAGGGGGCCTACCAGGAGTCGGCCGACGTCGCCTGGCCCCGCAAGACGGAAGTGGACGAGAACTTTCTGGCGCTGACCCGCCTCATGCTCGAGAACGCGGACTCCGCCGCACCCCATGGGATCGCGACCCACGACAAGGTCCTGCTGGACCGGATCCTCGGGGAGGCGCGCGCGCGCGGCCTGCCCGAGGACGCGTTCGAAGTGCAGATGCTCTACGGGATTCGGCCGCGCGAGCAGCTGGCGCTGAGGCGGCGGGGAATCCCGGTGCGGGTCCTGATCAGCTACGGTTCCCACTGGTACCCGTGGTACATGCGTCGGTTGGCGGAGCGGCCCGCCAACCTGGGGTTCGTCGTCCGCAGTGTCTTCGCGCGCTAGCGACCTCGTCGCCGCGAGGCTGCGCGCGAACTTGCGTTCGGCGGGCATCCCGGTTCGGGAGAGGGACGTCGAGCGGGCGGTGGCGGAGGGCGTGGGGGACCGCGCAACCCTGTTGCGCGACGTTCTCGAGGCCGCGGAGGACGGGTGTCCGCCGGATTTCCTTTCGGGACGGCCGCTCGCCGGGCCCGGAGCGACCGGGGAGGGGGCGCCGACCGCGCGTTCCGCCGCCGAGGCGTCTCCCGTTCCCTCCCGCGCCGGAGCGGATTCCCGGTCTTGGCCCTCGACCATCGCCGAGCTGGCGCCGCTGGTGCGCGCCGGCTCGGTCTCCCCCGTCGAGCTCGCCGAGCGGGCCTTGGCCCGCATCGAGGAGCGGGACGCCGAGGCCCGCGCCTTCCAGCTGGTTCTGGCGGACGAGGCGCGGGCGTCGGCGCGGCGCGCGCAGGACGAGGTGGCGGGCGGGGCGTGGCGCGGACCGCTGCACGGGATTCCGGTCGCGGTCAAGGATCTCCTGGCCGTGGAGGGCGCGCCCACCACTTCCGGATCGAAGATCTTCGTCGGCCGCGTCGTCGACCGCGACGCGGCCGCGGTGGAGCGTCTGCGCGCCGCGGGGGCGGTCGTCGTGGGAAAGACCCGGCTGTCGGAGTTCGCGTACTGGCCGGGGTCGACCAACCCCCACTTCGGCCCCACTCCCAACCCCCACGATCCCGCTCGCGAGGCGGGCGGATCGAGCAGCGGATCGGCGGCGGCGGTGGCGCACGGCATGGCGTACGCGGCCTTGGGGACCGACACGGGGGGCTCGATCCGCATCCCGGCGGCGCTGTGCGGGGTGGTGGGCCTCAAGCCCACTTTCGGTCGCGTGAGTCTGCGCGGCTGCACTCCGCTGGCTTGGTCGCTCGACCACGCGGGTCCGATCGCGCGCAGCGTCGAGGACGCCGCGCTGGTGCTGGACGCCCTGGCGACGCCCGACGGCCGCACCCGGACGGCTCCGTCCTTCGCGCCGTCCGGAACGCCCGGCGGCCCGGCCGAAGGCGGGCGTTCGCGCGCCGACCTGTCCGGTCTGCGCGTCGGCGTGCCCGGGAACCTGCATCTCGGCGCGCCTCTACCGGACGCGGTCGTGCGTTCGTGGAGGCGCGCCAATCGCGCGCTGCGGCAGGCGGGCGCGACGCTGCTGGAGGTCGATCTCGACGAGATCCGCACGCTCCGCCACGTCGCCCTGCTCACGCTGGGCGTGGAGGCCGCCGCGCATCACGCCCCCCTGCTGAGGACCCGGTACGACGACTACGGCGAACTCTGCCGCGGCCGCTTGGTCGCCGCCTTCGCCTTCTCGGCCCAGGACTACCTCGGGGCGCAACGGCTCCGGCACCGGATCCGCGCGCGCTGGGACGCCGCCTGCCGCGACCTGGAACTGCTGAGCCTGCCCTGCCAGCCCGGGACCGCTCCGCCGCTGGACATGCCCGCCTCGACGGACCTCACGAACCTCTTCAACGCGCTTGGCTGGCCCGCCGTCAGCGTGCCCTGCGGCACCGACGAGGCCGGGTTGCCGCTTGCGGTGCAACTCGCGGCCAAGCCTTGGGACGAGGCCACGCTCCTGCGCGCGGCCCGGGCGGTGGAGGCGTGAGCGGGGGCGGGCCCCCGCCGCGCGTCCGTCACCGCCGAAGCGCCGAGGCCACCTCCCCGGGCGCAGCCGTCGCGGCGCCCGGGCGTCCCACGACCACCGAAGCGGCTGCGTTCGCCAGCACCGCGGCGCTCGTGACGTCGCAACCCGCCGAGAGCGCCAGCGCCAGCGCGCTCGCCACCGTGTCGCCCGCGCCGGTCACGTCCGCGACCTCTCCCGGTCCGGCCGGCGGGACGGTCCGGCCGGGCCCGTCGCCCTCGAAGACGCTCATCCCCCGGCTCCCGCGGGTGACCACCACGGCCCGCGCGTCCAGGCGGCTCACGAGCTCCCGTCCGCCCGCCGCGATTTCGGCGTCGTTGGGCAGGGCGCGGCCCAGGACTCCCGCCAGCTCCTCCTCGTTCGGGGTCGCGACCTCGATCCCGCGGAATTCGCTCAACCGGTAGCGCGAGTCCGCGCACGAGGGGATGCCGCGCGCGCGCGCCGGCCGGATCAGGCGGGAAAGCACCGGGGGCGACAGAGTCGAGTACCCGTAGTCGGAGAGCAGCACCGCGTCCGCCTCCGGGAGCAACGCGCGCGCGCGCCGCGCGAGCCGATCCGCTTGGCCCGCGCCGTACGCCTCGCCTCGGTCGATCCGCAGCACCTGCTGCTTGGCGGCGTTGGCGGCGCCCGCGAGAATTCGGGTCTTGGCGACGGTGCGCCGTTCGGGGTCGCGGAGAATCCCGCCCGCGTCGATGCCGTCCGCCCGGAGCATCTCCACGACCCGGTCCCCTTCCGGGTCCTCGCCCACCACCCCCAGCGGGATCGGTTCTCCGCCCAGCGCGCGCACGTTGCGGGTGGCGTTTCCCGCTCCCCCCAGCTTCGCGTCCTCGCCCTCGTGCTCGAGGACGAGCACGGGCGCCTCGCGCGAGAGGCGGGTCGGTCTCCCGGTCAGATAGAGGTCGAGCAGGAAGTCGCCCGCCACCAGGACGCGCCGGCCGACGAGCGCGGGGATGCGCTCGAGGGCCGTGCGGCGGGCGCGCTTCAGCCGGTCTCCGGGAGCCATCTCCGCTTCAGCCCGGATTCCGGGTCAGCGCCGCCTCGGCGATCGCGCGGGCGGCGGCCAGCAGGTCGTCGCAGATCAGGTCGGGCTCGACTCGCCACCGGCGGCGCTGGTACTCGATCTGGCCGCGGCCGTATCCGGTGCGCAGAAGAATGCCGCGCGCGCCCGCGGCGTGTCCGGTTTCGACGTCCGTGATCATGTCCCCGACCATCCAGGAGGAGGCCAGCTCCGCCCCGTGTTCGCGCGCCGCCCGCAACAGCATGCCCGGGAGCGGCTTGCGGCAGCCGCAGACCGCCGACCGTCCTTCCGGCGCGAGATGCGGACAGTGGTACACGGCCTCCACGCGCGCGCCCGCGCGCGCCAAGCCGTCGACCAGCCGACGGCGCACCTCGTTCAGCACTTCCTCGGTGAAGTACCCGCGCGCGATCCCCGACTGGTTGGTGGCCACGAACACCCGGTAGCCGACCCGGTTGAGCAGGCGGATCGCCTCGCCCGAGAAATCGTGCAGGCGGAAGCGGTCGGGGTGGTTGATGTAGCCCACCTCTCTCGCGACCGTGCCGTACAGGTCGAGGAAGACGGCTCCCGGAAGGGAGGTGCGGATGGCGGACATGGTGCGACAGTATACCGCGCCTGCGGCGAAGCGGGCAGACCCGCCTCGGTCCGCCCGGAACTGGAGCGGAACCGCGCCCGCCCCTATATTGCCGTCCGCCCGTCTGTCCTCCGGGCCTGCCGGGACGGAGTGGCGTCCGCGGTCTCGCCGTGCGGGACCGCGGGTTCGGTGCGGGGCCATAGCTCAGTCGGGAGAGCGCCTGCTTTGCAAGCAGGAGGTCGCCGGTTCGATTCCGGCTGGCTCCATCGCGCTTGGCGCGACCAGTTCGAGGCGGTTCGAGCGGAGGGGGCCCGCCGTGGGTGGCCCAGCGAACTTGCAGGCCGCGACGCGAGCGAGCGCCGAAAGCATCGAAGCGGCACCGCGGCCCATGGGATTGCGGGGGCAAGTCGCCAAGCGATGGGTGCGGCAGGCACCAACCGAACCTCGCGAAGAGCGGGCCACCGTCGGAGGGACGGACTCCCCGGACTCCCCGCTTGTCGCGATACGTTCGTCGCAGTACCGAAAAGCCGGGCGATGCCGGTGGAGGGACGAGACGGGTACCGCTTGGCGCCAGTTCTGGCCGCCGTAGGAATGAAGAGGGTTCGAGCGTCCGGGGAGACGAGAAGGGAGGGCGTTCATGCGCGTCGGAATCGATTGCGTTGCGGTGCCCGAATCGTCGCAGGGCGGGGAACCGGCACGTCCACCATCGTCGAGATGCTGAAGCTGGCGCTGAGGCGGCAAGACGACTTGCCTGCCGAACTCAAGCACGAATTCGAGGAATTCGCATCGTGCCCGCAGAGCCGAAAACGGCCCCGGCGTACCCATGGGGAATACGGAAGTTGTCGCGACCGTGTGCAGGGACGACAGTCGGTTTCGCGTTCGGTGGCGTTGCGATGGCGCCGGGATATCGGTGGAGGAGCAGGGTCTGGACGAGCCGGTGGACCCGCAGCGTCGGAAGTGTCCGCGGACGGTTTCCCGCTCGCATCCTGAGTCGGAAGCAAGTGCTGGCCGTGTCCCGCGATCCGAACTCCCTCCCGAAGGTGATCGACGATTCGCCGCAGGCGGACTGGGCGGATTGGAACTCGCGTCGCGAAGAACTCGAAGCTCGGAAAATTCGGGTCTTCGAGGAACGCGGACGCCGGGAGCGGCGCCGGATACTCGACGATCGCCTGAAGAAAACGAAAGCCGCAGAGTGGCGGGCACCTTGCAGGAACCCTGGGGCGCGCGACGGGGTCTGTCGCGTCATGGAGGGAGGCCGCCAAGCTTTCCACGTCCGCTGCAAGCGCCTCCCGAATCCGTCGAACCATGCGTGATTCGCCGGCGGAAGTTCTCGAGAGAATTCGACGAGGCGAAGACTCGTTCCTGGAATTAATGGAAGTCGTTTTCTCGGACGATGAACTGAAAGGACCGGACCGAAAGACGCTAGCCGACGAGCTTGCCGCTTTCGCCAATTGTCGCGGAGGCCATGTCGTTCTCGGAGTCCGCGACGCGACCCGGGACGTCGTTGGCATCCCCCCGGACCGCATCCATCTTGTGGAACGCTTAATTGCCGAAGCCGTCGATCGGTCCGTGGATCCACCTCTCGATGTGGCGATTCGGCACGTGTCGTTTCCCGACGCCACTGGCACCGAGAGGCTTGTGATTCAGATCTTCGTGCCACGTAGCCTCTTCGTGCACAGAAGTCCGTCGGGATACTTGCGCAGAAGCGCGGATTCCAAGCGGCGGATGCGGCCGGAGCAGCTCGCTCGCCTGTTCGTACGACGTCGGCGCTCTGGCCCCGTTGGCTTCGACGAAGAAACGGTGGATGCGGCACGCTTTCGGAATTTGAGCCCGGATCTGATCGATCGGTTCAGGACCGAGCGAACGGACGACGATCTGGAGACGTTCGCGGGCAAGCTGGGGATGGCCGCCCGCGCCGAAGCCGGAGAGCTTCGTCCGACCGTCGCCGGCGTCCTGCTCTGCACGCCCAACCCTCATCGATGGTTGCGTCATGCGTACGTCCAGGCGGTGGCGTACCGGGGGCGAGGGATCGCCGATTCGGCGGACTTGACGAACTGTCAGCTCGACGCCAGGGACATCACCGGACCTCTCGACGTTCAGATCGCCGAAGCTTGCCGGTTCGTGGCGAAGGTTCAACGCGTGTCCGCCAGCAAAACGCTGGGGCGCGCGGACCGTCCCCAGTACGACATGATCTCCGTCTTCGAAGCGATCGCGAACGCCGTTGCTCACCGCGACTGTTCGATGTACGGATCCAAGATCAGGTTGCAGATGTTTTCGGACCGCCTGGACCTCTATTCGCCCGGGGGGTTGCCCGACGCGCTCGATTTGGGCGACCTTCCATACCGGCAGTTTTCTCCCAATAGCGTGATCGTCGGCCGGTTGGCGGAAATTCCCGTGCCGCGAGACGTTGCGGGACTCGATACCCACCGGACGACGATGATGGACCGCCGGGGCGAAGGAGTGCGCGTACTGCTTCGCCGCAGCGAGGCCCATTCCGGAAGGCGCCCGGCGTACAGGCTTCTCGGCGAATCCGAAGTGATGCTGACCGTCTACGCGGCCGAATGAGGTCCTCGATCCCCACCGCAGGGCGTGCGCAGGGAACCGTTTCCAATTTCCGGCGTGTCTCCGACGAGGTGGACGGACGGGAGCGAAGGGGCTCCATTGACGTGGCGGCGAACGGCGTTCGCGAGCGATCTTCCCTCGAACCAACGAACCGACGACCGAGGAAAGCGAGCCATGGGCAGAAGCTGGCGGCGGTACCCGCCCGAGTACAAGAGGCGCATCGTCGAGCTGGTTCGGGCCGGGCGCAGCCCGAGGTCGTTGGCGCGCGAGTTCGAGCCGGCGGAGCGGACGATCCGCAACTGGGTCAAGCAGGCGGATCCGTGTCGCGATCCGACGACGGAGGAGTGGCGGGAGCTACTGCGCCTGAAGCGGGACAAGAAGCAATTGATGACGCAGCGCGACATTCTGAGGAAAGCCGCGACATGGATCTCCGGCGACCGCACGTCGATCCCCGACGGAGGCGCGCGTTCGTGAGGGCGCACCGCTTCGCGCTTCCGATCGCGGCCCCGCGCCGCGTGCCGGGCGTCCCCGCGGCGGTCCTGCCGCTGCTCGCCGCCGCGGCTTGCGCCGACGGTCCCCGGCCCGTCTTCGAGAACGGAGAGGCCCAGGTCGTTCCCGAGTTCGCGGATTCCGCGACCTGGGTGCGCCACGATCTCTGGGTCGAAACCGACTTCGATTCCGACGGCGACGGCGCCCCGGACCGGATGCACGTGGACGTGACCCGTCCGGCGGCCACCGAATCCGGGCTCAGGGTGGCCGTGATCTACGAGACCAGCCCGTACTATTCCGGCACGGCCGGACTCGACTTCCGCCACTTCTGGGACATCCGCCAGGAAGTGGGCGCTCCGCCTCCGCCGCGCGCCCCGATGCCGCCCGTCGATCACATCGAGGAGCAACCGGTCATCTCGAATTCGCACGTCGCCACCTGGGTGCCGCGCGGGTTCGCGGTAGTGCACTCGCAGTCCCCCGGGACGGGCCAGTCGCAGGGTTGTCCCACCGTGGGCGGCGAGAACGAGTCGCTCGCCCCCAAGGCCGTGATCGACTGGCTGGGCGGGCGCGCGCGCGGCTTCGCCGCGGCCGAGGGCGGGGAAGAGGTGCGCGCCCACTGGTCCACCGGCAGCGTGGGCATGATCGGGACCTCCTACAACGGCACCCTGCCGCTCGCCGCGGCCACCACCGGGGCGGAGGGGCTCGACGCCATCGTTCCGGTGGCCCCCAACACCTCGTACTACCACTACTACCGCTCCAACGGGCTGGTGCGCTCTCCGGGCGGCTACCCCGGCGAGGACATCGACGTCCTCTACGACTTCGTCAACAGCGGCCCGGAGGAGCGCCGCGACTACTGCGACCGGACGGTCCGCGACGATCTCATGCAGGCGCGCTTCGACCGCGCGTCCGGAGACTACAACGACTTCTGGGCCGGTCGCGACTACCTCAACCGCATCGACGACGTCCGCGTCCCGACGCTCATGGCGCACGGCTTCAACGACTGGAACGTGATGCCCGAACACAGCTACCGCATCGCGGCCGCGCTCCGCGACCGGGGCGTGCCGGTCCAGGTGTACTACCACCAGCAGGGCCACGGAGGGGAGCCGCCGCTTCGCCTCGTGAACCGCTGGTTTTCGCGGTATCTGTACGGGATCGAGAACGGGGTGGAGAACGATCCGAGGGCGTGGATCGTGCGCGAGGGCGACGACTCTCTGAACCCCACTCCCTATCCGGCCTATCCCCACCCCGACGCGGAGCCCGTGCGCCTGCACCTCTCCGGGGAGGGAGGCGCGCGCGGGGCGCTTTCCCTCGAGGCCGACCCCGCCGCCGGACGACAGTCGCTCACCGACGACGCGGGATTCTCCGGGTCCGAACTCGCCGGAGCCGCGTCGTCCGAACACCGGTTGCTCTACGCGACGCCCGAACTCGTCGGAGCGGTGCACCTCTCCGGCGTCGCCCGCGTCTCGCTCCGCCTCGCCGCCGACCGCGCGGCCGCCAACCTCTCGGTCTGGCTGGTGTCGCTTCCCTGGACCGAGGGCGCGGCCGTCGGCGACAACCTGATCACGCGCGGCTGGGCCGATCCCCAGAACGCGGCCTCCCTCAGCGAGAGCGCGCCGCTGGTTCCGGGCGCGTTCGTCGACGTCGCCTTCGATCTTCAGCCCGACGACCAGATCGTTCCCGCCGGACAGCGCATCGCCCTCATGATCTTTTCCAGCGACGCCGACTTCACGCTCCACCCCGAGCCCGGGACCCGGCTCACCGTCGACTTGGCGGAGACCGCCCTCGCTCTCCCCGTCGTGGGCGGACGCACGGCGCTGTCCCGGGCGCTGGACCTCGGCGCCGGCGGGCCCTGACCCTCGTCGAACGCAACTCCGACCCGACTCAGGAAAAACGCCATGTCCCGCAACGAGCTTCGTCCCTCGGTCCTCGTCCCCGGGATCGCGCTCGTCGCGGTCGGGTTTCTTTTCGCGCGGTGCACGACGGATCCGGACGGCGGCGCCGCCGCCTCCGGCCCCGGCTCGCACGCGGACTTGGTCCGGCTCTTCGAGGAATGGCGCGCCTTCGAGACGCCCGATTTCGTGGACGGCGTCCCCGACTATTCCGCGGCGGCGATGGCGCGCCAGCACGCCGAACTCCCGCAGTGGCGGCTGCGGTTGAACGCGCTCGCCCCCGAGAGCTGGCCGGTCGCCGAACAGATCGACTGGCACTTGGTGCGCGCCGAGATGAACGGGCTCGACTTCGATCACCGCGTCCGGCGCCCGTGGGCCCGCGACCCGGCCTTCTACGTCACCCTCTTCCTGGCGGAAAGCGACGTTCCCGCCCACGAAGGTCCCGTGATTCACGGATGGGTCGACGCGTGGACCTACGAGTACCCGTTGTCGGACGCCGACGCGGCGGAGCTGGCGGATCGGATCGGCGCCGTGCCGGCGCTCCTGGAACAGGCCCGCGCGAACCTCGCCGACTCCAACGCGCGCGACCTCTGGCTGGCCGGCATCCGCGACTTCGCGGCCCAGGCCCGCGACTTCGGCGTCTACGCCGAACGGGTCGTCGGCACCAGCGTCGACCTCGACCGGGCGATCGCCGACGCGCGCGCGGCCTCCGAAGAGTTTCGCGTCTGGTTGGAGGAAGGCGCCGCCTCCCGCACCGGACCGTCCGGGGTGGGGGCCGAGAACTACACCTGGTACATGCGCAACGTCCACCTGGTCCCGTACTCCTGGGAGGAGCAGGTGACGCTCATGCGCCGGGAGCTGGCCCGCTCCCACTCCTCGATGCGGCTGGAGGAGAACCGCAACCGCGCTCTTCCCGAACTCGAGCGCATCGATTCCCCGGAGGAATACGACCGGCGTCTGAACGAGTCCGTGGACCGCTACATGCGCTTCCTGGAGGAGGAGGAGATCGAGACCGTCGCCGACTACATGGATCCCGCGCTCAGGGCGGTCAACGGCAGCTTCTCCCCGGTGGAGCCCGGCCAGGTGCGCAACTTCTTCTCCGAAGTCATCTATCGCGACCCGGACGCCTTCCGCCCGCACATGCACCACTGGATCGAACTGGCGCGCATGCGCGAGGACCCGCATCCGAGTCCCGTCCGGGCCGTCCCCTCGCTCTACAACATTTTCGACGCGCGCTCCGAGGGACTCGCGACCGGCGTCGAGGAGATGTTCATGCACCTGGGGCTCCTGGACGACTCGTCCCCCCGCTCGCGCGAGCTCGTCTGGATCATGCTCGCGCAGCGGGCGGCGCGCGCCCTGAGCGGACTCAACCTGCACGGCAACGTCTTCGACATGGAGGAAGCGGTCGAGCATGCGATGACTTGGACCCCGCGCGGATGGCTGACCGAGGGGGACCTCGTGCGGGGCGAGCAGAGCCTCTACCTACGGCAGCCGGGGTACGGCACCAGCTACGTGACCGGCAAGATCCAGATCGAGGAGCTGCTCGCCGAGTACGCCCTCCAAGAGGGCGACGATTTCACCGTCAAGCGCTTCTTCGACGCCTTCTACGGCGCCGGCGTCGTTCCCGTCGTGCTCGCGCGCTGGGAGATGACGGGCCGGAAGCACCCGATCCTCGAGGCGGACCGGCCCTCGATGTGAGAACAACCGGCGTTCCCGCCCGCGCGGGGGAAGAGGAGGCGCGCGCCGCGCCGCCCGGGCCCGGGGCGAGGGCGCCTCAGGCGTCGCCGCCGGGAGGCGGACCGCGGTAGGTGCGCACGGGCGGCAGGTGCGCTCCGGTGAGCCCCTCCGGCTCGGGCCCGCTCACGACCGACAGGTTCAGCGTGCCGATGCCGTCGATGGAGGCGGAGATCCGCTCGCCCGGACGAAGGAAGCGCTGTTCGCCCCGGTACGCCGTGCCCATTCCCGTGCCCCCCGAGGTGCCGTTGTTGACGACGTCCCCGGGGAACAGGGTGCTGATGGAGGATCCGTACTCGATCAGCTCCCAGAGGGAGTGGATCATGTCGCCGGCGGTGGCTTCCTGCATGCGCTCGCCGCCGACGTCCAGCGTCTGGCGCAGGATCTCCATCGGGTTTCCGTAGAACTCTTTGGGCACGATCCACGGCCCTTGGGGCGCGAAGGTGTCGTGGCCCTTGCCCACGAACCAGTCGGAGGTCATGGGGTTGCCGCCCGGCGGACGCCCGCCCCGGTCCGAGATGTCGAGCGAGACCATGTAGCCGAACACGTGGGCCTCCGCGTCGTTCGCGGAGACGTACCTGGCGGACCGGCCGATCACCGCCCCCAGCTCGACCTCCCAGTCGATGCGGTCGCGTCCGTAGGGGAGCACCACCTCGCCGCCGTCGCCCACGACCGCGCCCTTGCTCGGCTTCAGAAAGAGGTAGGGCACGCCCCGGTTCTCGCGCCGCTGCCGCCGGGCCTCGGCCCGCTCCTCCTCGGTCCCGGTCTCGTCGACGTGGCTGTAGAAGTTGACCGCGGCGTTGAGGATCTTGCCGGGGTACAGGATGGGCGGGAGGGTGCGCACGTCCCCCAGGTCGTGCACGTAGACGGGGCGGTCCGCGCCCAGCATGTCGCGCTCGACCAAGCGGTCGACGAGCTCGTAGAGGCGGCGCTTGAGTCCGTAGTCGTAGCGCTCGATCAGCTCCAGCATGTCCCTCGGAGCCTGCACGCGGGCGTAGTAGGGATCCCGTTGCAGGGCGTCGTTGGCGGCGTCGATCTCGACGACGATCCGGTCGCGCAGGACGAGCGAAACGGTGGGTGCGCCCTCGATCTCGAAGGTGCCGACCTTGAAGGGCTCCGCGACGTCCGGGGCGCTCTGAGCGGACGCGGGCGACGGAAGCGCGAGCAGGAGGAGTGCGGTCGGGATCCGGAAGGTGCGCATGGCTCGTCCTCCTCGATGGGTGGTGTTCGTCCCGACCGACTCGGAACGACGCGTCGGTCCGGACGGGATGCCCCGCAAACGTCGCCCTCGCGACCCCGCACGTAACACGTACGCCGACGTCCGGATTCTGTCAATTCGGGAAGCCGCCGCCGGGTTCCGGGCGGCCGTGCGCGGGCGCGGACGCGTGCGGAAGGGGATCCGTGTCGGCTCCCGAGCTCGTCGGCCGTCGGGTCGAGGTCGAGTCGCGACGGGGTCCGCCGAGCGGTCCGGCTCTGAGCTTGCGCGGCAGAAATCCGCGGGCGGCGGCGGAGGGCCGGCAACCGGACCGTCGACGACGGTTCCGGACGCGCCGACTAGCCGTCCCAGCCGATGGGCGCGCCGCGGGAGACCGCCATGGCTCCGCTGCGCACCAGCGCGTCGGTTTCCGCGATCCGTTCCACGCGTTCGAGAAATCCGTCGATCCGGGGGCCGCTGCTGACGATCTCGACGGTGAAGTGGCCTTCGTGCTCGGCGAGAATCGACCCGCCGAACTCGGCGACCGCGGCGTCCAGCTGGGCCCGGGCGCCGGTCGTCAGACGCAGCTTGAAGAGCGCCAGCTCCCGGACGATGTGGTCGCGCCCGGTCATGTTCCGCAGGTCCACGACGTCCACGAGCTTGCTCAGCTGCTTCGTGATCTGTTCGAGCGTCTCGTCCGATCCGTTGGTGACCAGCGTCAGGCGCGAGACGGCGTAGTCCTCGGTCGGCGCGACGTTGAGGCTTTCGATGTTGAAGCCCCGGGTCGAAAAGAGGTCGGTGACGCGGGAAAGCGCGCCCGCCTCGTTCTGCAACAGAATCGACAGGGTGTGGCGCATGGCGGCCTAAGTTTGCGGGACGGCGCGGTCGTCGCAAGATGGCCGGACCGTGCGGATTTTGCCATGCGGACGCCTTTGCCCGACTATTCAGCCCGAACACCCATCCGATTCCGTGCCCGCCGCGGGAGGCGTTCCATGACATCCAGCACCGCGCTTCGCGAGACCTCCGCGCATCCGCTCGCCGGACGGGTCATGAGCGGAGCCGAGACGATCGTTCAGGTCCTGGCCGACGAGGGAATCGACACCGTCTTCGGGTACAGCGGCGGAGCGATTCTGCCCACCTACGACGCCGTCTTCCGCTACAACCGGGAACACGCCGCGGACGGCGTGGAACCGATGCCGCTCATCGTGCCCGCCAACGAGCAGGGCGCCGGCTTCATGGCGGCGGGCTACGCGCGCGCCAGCGGCAAGGTGGGATGCGTGTTGGTGACCTCGGGGCCCGGCGCCACCAACTGCGTGACTCCGGTGCGCGACTGCATGGCCGACTCGGTGCCCATCGTGGTGATCTGCGGCCAAGTTCCCACCGCCGCCATCGGCACCGACGCCTTCCAAGAGGCCCCGGTCACGGCGGTGATGGGCCCGGTGGCCAAGCACGTCTTCCTGGTGACGGAGCCGGAGCGACTCGAAGCCACCATGCGCACGGCCTTCGAGATCGCGCGCACCGGTCGGCCCGGCCCGGTGGTCGTGGACGTGCCCAAGGACGTGCAGAACTGGACCGGGCCCTTCCATGGGGAGGGGCGCCTGCCCATCCCCGGGTACCGTCGCCGCCTGGACGCGCTGCGCGCCCGCGCGTTGAGCCGCGACCGGTGCGGCGAGTTCTTCGCGATGCTGGGAGAGAGCCGCCGGCCGCTCATCTACGCCGGGGGCGGGGTGATCAACGGCAACGCCTCGGAACCGCTCCGCAGACTGGCCAACGACTTCGGCGTTCCGGGGGTGACCACCCTGATGGGGCTGGGCAGCTTCGACACCACCGCCCCGCTCTGCCTGCACATGCTGGGGATGCACGGCACCGCCTTCGCCAACTACGCGGTGGACGACTGCGATCTGCTCATCGCCGTGGGAGCGCGCTTCGACGACCGCGTGGCCGGGGTGCCGACGAAGTTCGCGGCCAAGGCCCGGCGCGTCGTCCACTTCGACATCGACCCCTCGGAGATCCACAAGGTGAAGCCGGCGGACTGGCACTACACCGGCAAGCTCCGGGAGGCGCTCGACGCCCTGGTGGCCTACGGACACGCCACCGGCTTCCGCGCCGACTTCTCCGAGTGGCACGCCGAGGTCGCGGCGCTCAAGCGCGACTACGCTCTCGACTACGACCGCGAGAGCTCGCTCGTCCAGCCGTACTACGTCATGGAGGTCATGAACCGCATCACCCGCGGCAAGGCGATCGTCTCCACCGGGGTGGGGCAGCACCAGATGTGGGCCGCCCAGTACTGCGACTTCAGCGAGCCGCGGCTCTGGCTGACCTCGGGCAGCATGGGCACCATGGGGTTCGGATTGCCCGCCGCCATCGGGGCCCAGTTGGCCTGTCCGGACAAGCTGGTCGTCGACGTGGACGGAGACGCCAGCATCCGGATGAACCTGGGGGAGTTCGAGACCGCGACCTCCTACGATCTCCCGGTCAAGGTGATGGTGCTGAACAACTTCGGCGACGGGATGGTCATGCAGTGGCAGCGTCTCTTCTTCAAGGGACGCTTGTCGGCGAGCGACAAATCGCTGCGCAAGAAGAACTTCGTGCTGGCGGCGCGGGCGGACGGCTTCGAGTACGCCAAGCGCTTGGACCGCAAGGAGGACGTCCCCCGGGTGGTCGAGGAGTTCCTGAACTTTCCCGGTCCCGCCTTTCTGGAGGTCGTCATCGATCCGGAGGCCCACGTGTACCCGATGGTCGGGCCGGGGCTCCCCTACCGGGAGATGGTCACGGGCGACTTCATTCCCAATCGCTACCGGGACGGCGGGGCGGAGCCGGATCCCTCCGATCTGTTCTGAGGGAAGACGATGCGCGTTCTTCCCGTATTCCTGCTCGCGGCCGCGTGCGCGCCGACCTTCCGGGTCGAGGAGGCGACCATCGCCGACATTCACCGGGCGATGGAGGAGGGCCGGATCACCGCCGAAGAGCTGGTGGAGCGCTATCTCGACCGCATCGACGCCTACGACGGGCGGGGCCCCCGTCTGAACTCCATCGTCACCGTGAGCGAGCACGCGCTCGGTCGTGCGCGCGAGCTGGACGCCGCCTTCCGGGCGTCGGGGTTCACCGGCCCGTTGCACGGCATTCCGGTGATCGTGAAGGACAACTACGACACCCACGATCTGCCCACCACCAACGGGACCCTGGCCTTCAGGGGCGCCGTCCCCCCGGACGACGCCCACCAGGTGCGCAAGCTGCGCGAGGCGGGCGCGATCATCCTGGCCAAGTCCAACCTGGCCGAGTTCGCGTCCAGCGGGGCGTTCACGCTGAGTTCCGTGCTGCCGGGCTACTCCCGCAACCCCTACGATCCGACCCGGGTGACGGCCGGCTCGAGCGGGGGCACGGCGGCCGCGGTCGCCGCCAACTTCGGCACCGTGGGGTTGGGCTCGGACACCGGCAGCTCCATCCGCGGTCCCTCCGCGCACCAAGCGCTGGTGGGGTTCCGCACCACCATGGGGCTCGCCAGCCGCGACGGCATCGCCCCGCTGAACGCCGAGCGCGACGTGGGCGGCCCCATGGCCCGCACCGTGGCCGACGCGGTGGCGGTGCTGGAGGTGATCGCGGGGCCGGATCCCGCGGATCCCGTCACCTTCGAGAGCGAGGGCCGCGTCCCCGACAACTACCGCCAATTCCTCGACGCCGACGGGCTCGAGGGCGCCCGCATCGGCGTGCTGCGCCAGCTCTTCGAGGAGGCGCGCGGCTACGCCGACCCGCGCGCGCCCGGCAGCGGAGTGCGGGTGCCCGGGACGGAGGAGCCTGCGGGCGCGACGTCGGCGGAACGGGAGGACGCCGGGCAGGCGCGGGAAGCGGGACGGCGGGAGCGCGAGGACGCCGACCGGCCCACCGCCATCCATCCCGAGGTGCTGCGGGTGATGGAGCGGGCGCTCGCCGACATGCGCGACGCCGGCGCCGTCGTCGTGGATTCCGTCGAGATTCCGGATCTGGACGAGATCCGCGACGATTTTCCGAGCATCGGACGACTCAAGCACGACTTCGAAAAATATCTGGCGACGCGTCCGGAACTCGAGTTCAAGACCCTCGACGAGGTGGTCGAGTCGGGCGACTACCACCCCTTCCTGCGCGCCAGCCTGGAGCGCAGCCGGGAGGCGGACTACGTGCCCGAGGAGCACGAGGACTACCCGCGGTACCTGGAGGCGCGGGAGCGGTTGCGGGACGCCGTGCTCGCCGCGATGGAGGAGCGGGCCCTCGACGTTCTGGTCTATCCGACCTACAACTACCCGCCCCGGCTGATCGGCGACGAGAACACCCCCTACGGGGCCAACAGCTCCGTTCTCTCGCCCCCGACCGGTTTTCCCGCTTTCAACGTGCCCATGGGATACTCGTTCGGCACGCTCCCCGCGGGGCTCCAGCTTCTGGGGCGGCCCTTCGACGAGCCCACCTTGATCCGCATCGGCTACGCCTACGAGCAGGCCACCCGGCACCGGCGCCCGCCGCCGTTCGCGCCTCCGCTGGGAAGGTGAGCGCGCTCAGGCAGGCTCCGAGCCGGGGCCGTCTCCGGGCGAGGGCCGCGCGGGCGCCGCGCGGGCGCCGACGACCGGCGGGGATCCGAAGACCTCCGCCACGAACTCGGTGGCGGGGCGGGCGGCAAGCCCGTCGGCCGCGCCCCGCTGGACGATCCGCCCCTCCTCGAGGACGAGGACGTCGGCGCCCAGCGCCACGACGTCGCGGACGTCGTGGGTGACGACCAGGGTCGGCAGGGCGCGCTCCGCGAGACGCTCCGCCAAGCGCCGGCGCAGGGTTCGGCGCGCGGCGGCGTCCAAGGCGGCGAACGGCTCGTCCAAGAGCAGGATCCGAGGTTCGGCGACGAGCGCGCGCGCCAGCGCGACCCGCTGGCGTTCGCCGCCCGACAGCGTCTCGGGCCAACGCCGGGCGAGACGGCCCGCTCCCAGGCGCTCGAGCATGTCCATGGCGACGTCCCGGGCGCCGATGCCGCTCCGGGACGAGCCCGCCAGCCCGAACTTCACGTTGTCGATCGCCCGCAGATGGGGGAAGAGGCCGTAGCCCTGGGGCACGTAGCCCACCCCGCGCTCCTCCGGAGGGAGGTCGATGCCCCTCTCGGAGTCGAACAGGGGGCGGCCGCCGACCGCGATGGCGCCGGCCGACGGCCGGTGGGCGCCCGCGATGGTGCGCAGCAGAGTGGTCTTGCCGGAGCCGTTGGGGCCCACCAGGGCGACCGGCCGCGCTCCTCCCTCCAGGCGCACGTCCAGCCGGAGCGCGCCGATCCGCATGCGGACCCGGGCGTGCCATGCCGCGCTCACCGCCGCCCCGCTCCCGCGGCCACCGCCTCCGCCACCCGTCCCAGGCGGCCGCCCGGGAGTGCGCGCAACCCCAGCAGCAGCAGCGCCGCGGCCGCCGCCAGCACCAGCGAGAGGGCGACTGCGGCCTGCACGTCCGATTCGAGCGCGGCGTAGATCGCCAGCGGGGCGGTCTGCGTCCTTCCCGGCAGGTTGCCGGCGAAGAGCAGGGTCGCCCCGAATTCCCCGATCGCGCGCGCCCACGCCAGCGCCGCCCCGCTCGCGAGCCCGGGGAGCGCCACCGGAACCGCCACCCCGAAGAACGCCCCCGCCGGCGACCGCCCCAGGGTGCGCGCGACGACGAGCAGGTCGCGGTCGACCCTGCGGAAGGCGGCCGCGGCCGCCTGGACGTAGAAGGGCGAAGCGACCACCACCTGGGTGAGCACCACGGCGGTCGTGGTGAAGGGCACATGCAATCCGAACGCTTCCAGCGCGCCGCCCAGCAACCCGTTGCGGCCGAAGGTCCGGAGCAGCGCGATGCCCAGCACGGCGGGCGGAAGCACGATGGGCAGATTCACCAGCTGCTCGACGCCCGTCGCCCAGCGGCCGGAAGAGACCGCGAGCCACCACGCCAACGGGGTGCCCGCCGCCACCACGAGCGCGAGACTCGCCACCGTGGTGCGCGCCGTCAGCCAGAGCGCCGGAAGAAAGAGCGGGTGACGCGCGCCCGCGGCCAGCTCGGCCGGCGAGGAAGCGAGCGTCAGGGCGACCATCGGGAGGACGAGCAACGCCAACATCGGCGTCGCCGCCAGCGGCGACCAGCGCCCGGCGCCCGGGACGCCGGGTGGGTTCGTCCGCCGTCTCACCCGAAGCTACTCCGCCACGAACCCGTGCCGGGCCAGGAGCTCGCGGCCTTCCCGGGAGAGCACGAAGGCGAGCCACGCCTCCGCCAGCTCGCGACGCGCGCTTTCCTCCACGATGCCGATCAGGTAGTCGGCGTTCACGTTCAGGTCGGGGGGGATTTCGATGGTGCGCACGCCCCCCGCGGCGACGGTGTCGGTCCGGTAGACGATGGCGGCGTCGGCTTCGCCGAGCTCCACCTTGGCCCGCACCAGGCGCGCGTTGCTCTCCTCGGAGGCCACGCGCGCGAGCACCGAGGCCGCGAACCCGCCCTCCCCTGCGGCTTCCATGCGCCTGAGCGCCTCGCGCGCGTAGTTGCCCACCGGAACGCTCTCGGTCCCGATCACCAAGCTGCCGGCCCGCGGGAGGTCGTGGAAAGACTCGATGCGCGCGGGATTTTCGGGGGGAACGATGAGCACCAGCCGGTTGTGCGCGAAGATGCGCTCGTCGCGGACGCTGCCCCGCTCGACGAGCGCCCGCATGTGCGCCGGATCGGCCGAGGCGAAGACGTCGGCGGGCGCGCCTTGCTCGATCTGAAGACGGAGCGCTTGGCTGCCCGCGAACGCGAGCACCACGTCGGTGCCGGGATGCGCCGCCTCGAAGGCCCGTTCCATGGCGGAAAAACTCTCGGCGAGGGAGGACGCGGCGTAGACGTGGAGGGTCCGGGAAGCGTCCGGCGTGGCGCAGCTCTGCAGCAGGGCGAGGATCAGGGCGACGCCCGCCGGCCCGGACGCCCGCCCTCCCGCCGTCCGCCGTGCCGTGCCCGCGCTCCGGCGCCCCTCGCCTCTCATGCCTCCGCGCTTCCGGCCCCGAGCGTGCTCGCGTGCCCGCTGATGGAGACGTCGTAGCCCGGCAGGGAGGCGGCTTCGGCACGGAATCCGGGATCGTCCAGCGTATCCAGGAAGCGGGAGACGGGCGGGATTTCGGCGAGGCCTGCGGGGACGACCAAGTCGAAGCGCTCCTCCGTCAAGGGCACGAACCCCAGTCCCCAGGCGAGCGCCGCGCTTTCGATGGCCACGCCCGCGTCCGCCGCGCCGCAATGGATTCGCCGGGCCACGTCGAGGTGTCCCTCCGCCACCGGTCCGGAGAAGCCGGGCGGTTCGCCGGGCTCGCCGACGAGCAGGCGGGCGAACAGCTCGTCGGCTCCGGTGCCGGGTTCGCGCCCCACCACCCGCATGCCCGGACGAAGGAGATCGGCGGCGTCGCGGATGCCCAGCGGGTTGCGTGCGGCCACTACGAAGCCTTGGCGCCAGCGGGTCAGGTTGATCACCAGCATGCGCTCGCCGGGAAAACGGCGCCGCACCGCCTCCGCGTTGGCTTCGCTGGACGCGCCGTCCGGCAGGTGCAACCCGGCGACGTGCACCATTCCGGCGGCCAGCAAGTCCAGCGCGCGGCGGCTGCTGGCGGGAATCCAAGTCGCGCGCGCGTCCGCGGCGCCTTCGCCGACCCGATGCGCCAGGTTGGCGAGCAGAGGGGCGCACCCGGCGACCAGGACGTTGCGTTCGAGCTGCCGCATGCCGCGCACGGGGTGGACGCGGGCGCGTTCGGCCGCCGACGCGCCGTCCACGCCGCGGTCGGACGGGGCCTCCGACGGCGCGCCCGCTTCCTCCGCCGCGATCGCGTCGGCCGCCCCGGTCGCGTGCGCGGGAAGCGGGTGGGCCGCCCACAGCCCACTCACGCGTCCGACGGCCATCCGGGAGGACGAGGCGGGGGGCGCCGCGGGGCGGGGAGGAGGAAGGCGGACCTCCAGCTCCGCGACCGACTCCAGCCGAAAGACGTCGTCGACCGCGCGTCCGAAGGCGTCCGCCAGCCGGAGAGCCAGCGTCGTGGACGGAACCCGCCGTCCGGCCTCGATCGCCATGATGGCGTGTCGACTCACGCCCACTCGGTCGCCCAGGGCCGCCTGCGACAGACCCAGGTCGCGGCGGTGCCGCCGAACGCTGTTGCGCAGCTGCGTCTCGTTCACGTGCGTTCTCGCAAAGCGGGGGCGTCGAGTTCCGGTGGAGGGAGATTAGATCCCTTGAATGTAACGCACAAGCTACATCAAGTGATCTGTGCATCACTTTTCGCCGGATCCGGCACCCGGCCGACGGATCGGGTCCGGGACCGGTTCCGTGCGTGCGCCGGTCGGGGGAGACGTCGCTTCGAGACGCCCCGCTTCCCGCCTCCGGCGTCCTCGAAACTGCGGGCCCGGAACCGCCGAAAGAGCCGCCCGGGGGCGACTTGCCCCCCGACGGCGGGCTGGCGATGTTGAGCGCGATCCTGTTCGGCGGCAGTTCGATGCGGCTGAAACGTTCCGACTCGCCATGAGGATCGGGCATGCCCGCACAGAGTAACCGGTTGCGCGAGTCTCCCTTCCGCACCGGCTACATCCTGAACCCGCGCCTCGATCTGGTGTGGTTCCTGGGGCTTCCGTTCCTGGCTGTGGCGATCGCCCTGGGCTTCCAGATGTGGTTGCCCTACGTCGTGGTGGCCTCCGTCAACCTCTGGATCACCGTGCCCCACCACTACGCGGGATGGGTGAGGAGCTACGGCATGCCCGAGGAGTGGGCGCGCTTCAAAGACCGGCTCGTCGTCGGGCCCGTCGTCATCTTCGCCCTCACCGCCGCGGGGCTCGCCTGGGCGCCGATCACGTTGTTGCTGATGGTCACGGCCTGGGACCATCAGCACAGCATCATGCAACAGCACGGGTTCAGCCGCATCTACGACTTCAAGGCGGGCGCGGGCACGCCTTCGACGGGGCGCTGGGATCTCGCGCTGCACTGGAGCCTGTACCTGAACATGTTCGTCCAGGCCCCGATGTTCCGACACCTCTGGATCCGGGAGCTGCATCGCATGCAGATCCCGATCTCCGCCGGTTTCGTGGAGACCTTGCAGCGGATCAGCTGGCTCGCCTTGGGCGTCTATCTGGCGTGCTACGGGGTGCATCTCTGGCGTCTGGTGGCCAGCGGCGGGCGCATCAACCCCATCAAGTACGTTTTCATCGCGGCCAGCTACTTCCTGTGGTACTTCGCCGCATGGCACACCAACTCCATCCTCGTCTACAACGTCGCCCACCGCATCATGCACGGGGTGCAGTACATGGTGATGGTCTACGCCTTCATGCGCCGCAAGGCCGGCTCGGGGGCGGCGAGGCCCGGTCTGTGGACCCGGCTGGCGGGCAAGGGCAGGCTGAAGTGGTTCCTGTTGGGCGGGGGCGCCTACGCCGTCGTGGTTCAGCTGATGATCAACCGTCCGCTCGACGAGTTCGGGTTCGGAGTGGTCAACTTCGCGCCCTACGCGGCCATCCGGGACTTCAACATCGCCGGGCTCGACTACGCCGCGAGCTACGCGCTTTTCGCGGAGACGCTGATCGCCGCCTACGCGCTCACCCACTACTACGTGGACTCCTTCATCTGGAAGGTGCGCGACAAGAACGTTCAGAAGGGTTTGTAGCGTGCCGTGGCATCGGAAGTACCGCTTGTTGCTGGTGATCTACGGGGCCTGCCTGATCGTGGGCGGGCGCGAGTGGTGGCTTTCGCGCGGCTCCGAGGCCCCGGGCTGGTTCAGCGCAGAGGGGCGCGAGCTGACGGACGTGCTGGTGCGGGTGAACCCGGACGAGCCCGACACCGAGTTCCTGCAGGGGATGCAGTCGTTGGCCTCGGGGGACGTCGAGGCCTACGAACGGTTTCTGGAGGAGGCGCTGGAGCGGAGCCCCAAGCACAACGACATGTTGCTGCGCTTCCACGCCCAGCACCTCGTGGACACCGGCGCGGACTGGACGAGGATCAACCAAGCGCTCAACCGCTGGCGCATCAACCACCCCTTCGACGCGGAGACGCTCAACTACTACATCGACGCCGGACCCGAGACCGATCTCGAGCTCGCCGCGCTCGAGGACGCGCTGTTGCGCGTGCGCTGGATCGAGCGAGTGTGGCTGGAGCCGATCGCGGCGGCGGACGGGACCCGACCGTGGCGCATCGTGATCGACTTCGCGGACGGGGCGGTGGCGGACATCCGCGACCTGACTCAAGCGGTGAACTTCGTTCTGTCTCGCTGAGATCCTTCCGCAGGGACCGTTCCTCGGTTTCTCGCGGGAGATCCTCGGGTGAAAAAGAAGTACGATGATCCAGAATGTCGCACTTCATTCTCCTCAACTTTCAGATTCGCCACCTAGCTTGTCGATAAGCTGAGCGAGCGTGAGCCCTCTCGTAGGCACGACTTCCGCGATTCGCTGCATCGAGACATTCAATTTGTATCGAGTGTCTTTTCCTGATCCTAGATACGGAACCTCCTTCAGAATTCGACCTTTGACCAATTTCGGCAAGACGTCTTTAGAAAATTCTTTGGCTTGGTGGCCGAGTTTTTTTCGAAATGTATAGCCATTGATATGGGTTGCTCGCATGAAAATCCGCAGGGCTCGCTCTGCCATTTCCGTTTCAGCTTGAACAACGGTTCCATTTCCAGGTTGTACGGTTTCTTCGCTTTCCTCACTTCGCTCGACACGGAATCCTTCTCTCTCGAGCGCCTGGCGGATTCCAAGAGGATCATAAATCACATCCGCTGTGTCCACCTGTTGATTGTCTGCTATGTCCACCCATTGATTGACTTCACAGTCCTTCAATGTACTGCCGCTCACCGTTTCGGCACCGCTTTCTAGGTGGTGAAAGCGGCATTGCCGGAATTCACAATCGATGATCCGTGCATTTTTCAAGCTCGTCGCCTGAAATTCGCAATCATGAACGCGCATGCGCTCGAGTCGTATCCCCGTCAATGCTTCCGGTGGAAACACCAATCCTTCAAGCGTCACAGCTTTTTTTCCTCGTGCCGCCAGAGCTAATGCGACATTCCCGCCGTTCTCCTTTGCAAACGATGTCGATAATACCTGCCGCCCGATTCCGGCAACCCGCTCAACGACCTCTTCCACAGTCTCGCATTGTTGTTCCACATAGCGACAAGCTGCGTCCACCGTGTTCGCAGGAATGGCAGCAATGTCTAGCCACGACGCTAGCATCTCGTCGCTACCGCCGAGGAGTAGTTGCCCGAGAGCTCGTCCTAGGAAGAACCATCGAAAATCGTCATGGTCGAACGCCAGCATGTTATTCGTCCGCGGCACCGGTACAAGCAACGAGTGATCTGGCAATCGCCTTCGAATCTGAGAGGAGATGTCCGGTGAAAGCATGAAGTCCTCCACGAACATCTGCGCAACTAGATCCAAATGGTCGAGCTTTAATGCATTCGACCTCATTTCCCACATTTCCTGTGCGATCATGGCGAGCAGGTCGAAATGGCCTTCCACCGTCAACAACGGTTTCGCTGCCTCACCGCTCCGATCCAACCACTTCTTCTCCGCTTCCCTTTCGATGATTGTGGTGACGAAATCGGCGAGATGTTCATCTGGGTCGGTACTGATCCGTCCGAGGACTTCGTCGACAGAAGACAGCTCTTTGACGACATCTACGAGTTTTTCGACAAGCACGGCGCGGGTCAGAAGCGGATGCTTCTCGTTCCATCGTTCCGCCACTTTGCGATAAAGAATATCGCCGTTTGGCAAACCGCGAAGATTGCAATACTTCTTGAACTGGTTCCGCTGCCAGCGGCGAAGCGCTAGGCGAGAGAATGAGACAGATTGTGAAATCGCGTCAAACAGACGAGCTTGTGTTCGGAAGCTGTGGAATTCAAAATATGCTTTCCGAG
Source organism: Longimicrobiales bacterium (assembly GCA_965115885.1). GTDB lineage: Bacteria > Gemmatimonadota > Gemmatimonadetes > Longimicrobiales > Gaopeijiaceae > BD2-11. Next base: position 2,436,246 of record OZ220479.1, on the reverse strand, counting down.
CGGCGATCAAAACGGACCCGCTGGATCGAAGGTGTTGCACGAGGTTGCCCAGAGCGGACACCGCCTCTCCCGTTGGAGATTCGATGAACATCTCTTCGAATCCATCGAAAGCCGGAACAATAACTTCCAGATTGACCAGCTCTAGAAAAGCATCGTAATACAGATGTTGGAAGCGAAGCCGATTGACGAGCTCTCCGACGACAATGTCGTCGAAGCGAAGAAAGGGTCGTCCACCTAAGTTGATGGGAAGAAGGAGCCAAGTGGCCTGACCCGTTTTGAAGCGTTCCGCCTGCTTCCTGGCAACGTGATTTACAACGGTGGTCTTGCCTTCGCCGGCGTCGGATGTGAGGTAGAGAACAGTGGATGTGCCGACGGAGTTCCGGGACAACAGGTCGATGAGGGCGGTCGCGGCGTCGGGTTTTTCAGCACCCCTTTCGTTCGGATCCTTGTCGATGCGGTCCAACAGGAAGCCGCGTGGCGTGACGAAGTGTTTTTCCTCAGGGGTGTGCGATAGAATTCGATCCGCCAACAAATCGACCTTGGCAAGCCGCCGCAGCACCCATGTGTACGCAGAATAACGGTTGTTTCTGGATTCCTCCACCCAGATAGCGCCGTCTTGGTTCGAGAGGCTGGCTTCAATCAACTCGTCCCGAATTTGTACGAGCAACCGGCCTTTGTCGATGACGACATCGCTTGGATGATCGGCGAACGCGCGGAGAATTCTTTCAAAGTCGTCGAGATTCATCGGAATCTATACTCACGGTAGGGGGTCTCGAAAGCGGTGGAGGCGTAAATGGCTGGTGTGGTGCGATTTCCGGTGTGGATGTGATGAATGGGAAGACCAAAATGAAGTGCCGTGCGGATTCCAGGCCACAGATCATCGTCCGTCGATACGACCACTACCGGACGACGAGTCGTGCAGGCAAGGTATATCAAGTCGGAGACGATCATCGTGTCGACGAGCTTTTGTTGCTTGGGTCGCGGGAAGACGGCGGAGATGGGTGTGGAGCAGGAACCGGCCGGACAATTTCTCTGGACAACTAGTGCCTCGACCGGCGCGAGAGAACATGCGGTCGGTTCGATACAGCCACGGAACGGAAGAGGTCGCACTTCGTGTATCGGTGGAGTTCCTCGGCGTAGCGTATGCAGGATGTGGTGTGCAGGATCTACAAGCATGCTGCCGGCGAGCTCGGCTTGGATCCGCAGTCGAAGAATTTCACGGTGTGTTCCAACCCCCCAGTGCGTTGGAATCTCATTTAGCTCGGCTACAAGTTTCTGCCCGTGCTTGGAAAGAGATGCTTTGCCGTACCAGCCTCCATAGAACCGAATTCGGAGAACGCTGAGTTTGGAATCTGCAAGTATCTTGGCACCGAGAGTGTCCAGGATACGTTGTACGATCCGCTTCGCTCCGCGTTGCCGATGAATCGAGGGGATGTTGTAGTAGTCGAGGAGAACATAGTAGGAAGACGCATCCATGCTACGTCGACCGGGCGTCCCCCCAAGCTTCGTCATGTCATCTCCCGACCTCTGGGGGACCATGAACGCCAGCCTAAACCGAAAGTGAGTGAATTTCCGGTTCTGACATCCCGGTTCGACCGCTTGTCGCGGACTTGGTCGAGGTTGCGATGGCGAGCGAGCTGTCGGCAACCTGCCGGGCAGTTGAGGCAACGGGCGAAGGGACCGGCCGAGCGGCGATTGCACGACCAGGAATACCTAGACATCAAAATCAATGGTGAGTTTCGGTTCACGGGTCCTCATGCTGGATGTTGGAACGTAGAGGAAGCAAGTGGATCAGCATCTGGAGGAGTGCGAATCCCGAGGCTACTTAATGCCTAAAGGTAGGAACAGCACTCAACAAAATAATAGGTTGTGCACGCGCGCGCATCAACCTCCGACTCGTCGACGGGTTGCCCATCGCGGAATTTGGATCCAAGATAGGGATGTTGGCGAAGGCGCTTGCCGTGAAGACGATGGACCGGAGACGACGGTGGACCGAAGAACGTTGCTGAAGATCGGAGGTCTGGGGGTGCTCGGGGGCGGGCTGGGCGCCTGCTCGGCGCGCTTGGCGCCCATGGATCGGACCCCGCTTCGGCTCGCGCCCGTGCGCGTGGCCCGGAACCGCATCATTCGCACCACCGTGGGGCTCCGGCCGCACCGCCCGTCCGGATTCCTGCTCGGCGCCCAGCGGCTCGACGCGACCACCGTGATCCACAACTACGGGCACGGCGGGGCGGGGATGTCGCTTTCCTGGGGCACGGGGCGGATGGCCGCGGAGCTGGCCTTGGAGCACGACGGCCGCACGGCGGCGGTGATCGGATGCGGGGCCGTGGGGCTCGCATCCGCGCGCCAGCTGCAGCGGCGCGGTTTCGACGTGACCGTCTACGCCATGGACGTGCCTCCGAACACGACCTCCAACATGTCGCTCGCGGGCTTCACGCCGGTCTCGGGTCTGGTGGACGACGATCTGCGCACGCCCGCGTGGGACGCGCAGTTCCGCCGGGCCGCGGAGATCTCCTACCGGGAATTGCAGACGCTGGTGGGACGCGGATACGGGGTGTCCTGGATTCGCAGCTACGCGCTCGGCGACGACCAGCCGCGCCAGCGAGACAACGGGCGGGCGGGCTCCGAGCCGCTGTTTCCGGCGCGCTTTCGCACGGGCACGCGGCTGCTCGGGCCGGGGGAACATCCGTTCGCGACCCGCTACGCCAGCCAGCGCATCCAGATGCGCATCGAACCCTCGATTTATCTCGACGCTCTGGTGCGGGATTTCCTGGACTTCGGGGGGCGCATCGTCGTCCGCAAGTTCACGGAGCCGCAGGAGCTGGTCGCGCTGGACGAGCCGCTCGTGGTCAACTGCACCGGGCTGGGCGCGCGCGATCTTTTCGACGACCGCGCGATGGTGCCTCTCAAGGGGCAGCTCACCGTGCTTCTTCCCCAGCCCGAGGTGGACTACGGCACCTTCGGGGGAGCTCCCGCGTCCTCGCGGGGCGGCCTGGGCATACACATGCAGCCGCGTAGCGACGGCATCGTGCTGGGCGGCACCTCCGAGCGCGGCGCTTGGTCGCTCGAACCCGACCGGCAGGCGCTGGAACGCATCGTGGCCGCGCACCGGGCGGTGTTCTCGGCGATGCGCGCCTGAACCGGGAGGCACGACCGTGATTCGGTTTCGACGTCCGCTCGCGGGCCTCGCGCTGTGCGCGTGCGCCGCATCCGCATCGCCGCTCTCCGCCCAGGAAGAGCACTTGGCTCTTCTGCGGGGCAAGCTGCAGGAGAGGCTGGAGCGCATCGTGAACGACTACGAGGGGATCGCGGGCGTGCACTTGGTGGACCTCGTTTCGGGGGACCGCTTCCGGGTGAACGACGAACTGGTTTTCCCCCAGGCGAGCGCCATCAAGGTCGCCATCCTGCTGGAACTCTTCCGGCGGGCCGAGTCCGACCCCGGCCTGCTCCGCCGCCGAATCGACATGACCGACGAGGTGCGCACCGGCGGCAGCGGAACGTTGCGGCACCTCACCGACGGCGGGACGTCGCTGTCGCTCGAGGACTACGCGATCTTCATGATCGTGCACTCCGACAACACCGGTACCAACGTGCTCATCGACGAGCTGGGCATGGGTGCGATCAACGCTCTTTCGGCCTCGCTCGGCGCGGAGCGCACGCGCCTCCAGCGCAAGATGATCCAGCCGGAGGAGTCCGCGCGCGGCAACGAGAATCTGTCCACGCCTCGAGACGCCGCGCTGATCATGGAACGCATCGCCGGCTGCGACCTGCCCATGGGCGAGGCGGCCTGCGCGCGCGTGCGCGAGATTCTCGAGATCCACAAGGACGGGCCCGTCCGCGCTCCGGTGCCTCGCACCGTGCCCATCGCCTTCAAGCCGGGCGGGATCGCCGGGGTCTCCACCGTCTGGGGGTTGGTGGACGTACCCGATCGCCCCTACGTCGTCTCGGTGATGTCCAACTACGGCGGCGACGGCGGGGCCGTGGTGGAGGCGGTGTCGGCCGCGGCCTACGACTACTTTTCGCGCCTGTCGGGCATCACCGTGCACGGCACCCGAGTGAACCCGGAGATCGTGCGGCGGGTGCGGCGACCGGGGGGATAGGACGACCTTTCCGTCCGCAGAATTTCCGAAAGCCTTCTGCGCGAAGAGAAACCGGAGGATCCGCGGACGGCGCTCCGCAGCGACCTCGTCGCCTCGGAGGGATGCGGCGAGATCGTCGGCGGTGGCCGGCGCACAGGCGGCCTCGACGAGCCGACGGCGCGCATCGAGGAGGGAAAGCCGCCTCGCAGGCCCGCGGCCGGCATCCGGATGGCGCCTTCCCGCATCCGGGATTCGGCTTCGGCGTCGAGCGCTTCGCGGCGCGGACGACCGGGCGCCCGCGCATCCGCGAGCTCATCCCGCGCCCGATGAATCGTCCGACGCCGTCCTGGCCGGCTCCTCCGCTTTCGCGGTCTCCCAAAGCGCGTCCAGCTTCTCCAGCGGCATCTCCGCCACCCGCCCGCCCTCGGCGCGCGCCAGCTCTTCCACGCGCCGAAAACGGGCTTCCACCTTGCGGTTGGCGCGCGCGAGCGCGTTGCTCGCGTGCACGCCGGCGAGTCGTGCGAGGTTGACCGCCGCGAAGAGAAGATCTCCGGCCTCCTCCGTCACCTCGCGGGGATCGCCCCGCTTCAGCGCCGCCCGGATCTCCTCGAGCTCTTCGGCCACCTTCAGGCGGGCGCCCTCGGCGTTTTCCCAATCGAAACCGACCCCGCTCATCTTCTCTTGGACGCGGTGCGCGCGCAACAGGGGCTCCAAGCCGGCGGGAAGCCCGGAGAGGACGCTTTCGCCGTCCGGAAGCTCTCTCGCCTTGAGCGCTTCCCAGCTCTCCCGCTTTCCGTCGCCGAACAGGTGCGGATGGCGGCGCCTCATCTTGTCCTCCAGCCGCTCCACCACCGAATCGCGGTCGAAGGCGCGGGCCTCCTCGGCCAGCACGATCTGAAAGGCCACGTTGAGCAGCAGGTCTCCGAGCTCCCCCTCCAGGGCCCGTCCGTTCCCGGCGCGAATCGCGTCCGCCACTTCCTGGCTTTCCTCGACGAGGTAGGGGACGAGCGATTCGGCGGTCTGGGCGCGGTCCCAAGGGCAATGGGCGCGCAGGAACTCGACGATGGCGAGCGCGCGGTCGAGCGCGCCCTCCGACGGAGCGATGCCGTCCGCCACGGCGGGGCTCGTCGAACCGGAGGCGGTGCCGTGGGGTTCCGTCACGAGTGGTGTCGCCGTCGCCGCGTGCGATGATCGGGGGAGATCGGGGGTGCGGCGGGCCGCCCCGGCCCGTTCGGGGGTCTTGGGCGCTCGCCGACGCCGAAGCCGGGCTCATGGCGCCGGAAACAGTATTCCGAACCCCGGCGGGGATGTCCAGTCGGCCGCTCCGGGCCGAGCGTTCGTGTTGTCCCCGGTTCCCGGCTTGGTCACCTTCTCTGGGAATCGCTCGCCCGGAATCCCGCCGAACCCGCCCGCGCCCGGCTTTTCGGACGCGCGGGGCCTCGAGGGGGCGAAGGCCGAACGGTCCCGGACGTTCGTCTCCACTCCTCACGGCTTCCCGGATGGCATTGGCCGACCGTCTGCCCTCGTCTTGCGCCGAGAGATCCCCGGACCCCCGGTCGCGGGCCTGGGTCGAGGTCGACGCCGCCGCGTTGCGCGCCAATTTCGCGCGCATCCGAAAGGTCGTCGGCGACTCCGCCGCCATCGTCCCGATGGTGAAGGCCAACGCCTACGGCCTCGGCGTCCGACGCGCGGTGGCGGTGCTGGAGGCGGGAGAACCCGGCGGGTACGGAGTGGCCACGGTGGAGGAGGGGTTGGAGCTGAGGGCGCTCGGGATCGAGCGGCCGGTGCTGGTGACGACTCCGGCCCCCGCCTCCTCCCTGTCCGCGGCGCTGGACGGCGACCTGACCCTGTGCCTCTCCGATCTGGACGGCCTGCGCGCGCTGGCCGCGGAGGCCGCCCGCCGCCGCCGCCCGGCCGCCTTTCATTTGGAGGTGGACACCGGGATGGGCCGGGCCGGTCTGCACTGGCGCTCGGCGGAGGCGTGGGGAAGGGCGGCGGCGGTTCTCTCCCGACCTCCGCTCCGTTGGGGCGGGTGCTACACCCATTTCCACTCTGCCGACGAGACCGCCGACACCATCGACCGGCAGTGGGCGCGCCTGCGGAAGGCCGTCGACCGCCTTCCGTTGCCTCCGGACGCGTGGGTTCACGCCTGCAACTCCGCCGCGTTGCTGCGTCGGCCGCGCTACGCCGCCGACGCGGTCCGCCCCGGCATCTTCCTGTACGGAGGGGCGAGCGCGCCCGACCTCCCCCGACCCGCGCCGGTCGTGGCGGTGCGCGCCCGCATCGCCCTGGTGCGCGACGTCCCCGCGGGCAGCTCCGTGGGCTACGGCGCCCTCCACGTCGCGAGCGCGCCCGAGCGCTGGGCCACGGTGGCGATCGGGTACGGCGACGGCCTTCCGCGCGCGGTCGGCAACCGCGGCCACGCCCTGGTGCGCGGTCGGCGGGTTCCGATGGTCGGAAGGACCTCCATGGACGTGACGGTGGTAGACATCTCGCGCGTCCCCGACGCGCGCACGGGCGAAAGGGTTACATTTATCGGTTCCGACGGGGACGAGGAGATCGCGGTCGAGGAGGTGGCGGACTTGGCCGGTACCGTCAACTACGAGGTTCTGACCGGACTGACCCGTCGGCTGCCGCGGATCTGGCACGAATGACGGACGCCTTCGAGCGACTACTGAACCACGCGCGCGCCGCGTGCGCCCGTGCGTACGCCCCCTATTCCGGGTTCCGGGTGGGCGCCGCGCTGGAGACGGACGACGGCGCCGTGTTCACGGGGTGCAACGTGGAGAACGCCTCCTACGGACTCGCGCTGTGCGCCGAGCGCACGGCACTGGCCGCGGCCGTCGCCGCCGGCCACCGGTCGTTCGCCCGCATCGCCGTGAGCACCTCGGCCGGGCCGCCCGCCGCGCCCTGCGGATCCTGCCGCCAAGCGCTCGCCGAATTCGCGCCCACGCTCTCCGTGCGCTCCGAGTCTCCCGAGGGGACGGCCGAGTGGGACCTGAAGGCCCTGTTGCCCGAGCCCTTCCGCCTGAACCGCGCCGCGCGCGCGCTCGCCGCGGTGGTTGCGCTCTTCGCCGCCGCCTGCGGGAACGAGACGCCCACCACGGTGGACGGAGGAGACTTCCCTGTCGCGGTGGCCACCTCGGAAGTCCTCCTCGGCCCCGACCAATTCGCCCGCGACGTCCAGGTGCTGGGCGGCTTCGGCCGGCCGTCGGACGTGGCCGTCCCCCTGATCGCCACCGAGTTCGGAGAGGAAGGCTTGGAGGCGCGCACCCTGGTGCGCTTCGGCTCCATCCCCCGCTCCGCGAGCGTGCGCGACAGCACCGGCACCACGGTGACCGACCCCAGCCTGACGCTGGTGGGCGGGCGCGCGATTCTCCGTTTCGACACCCTCGTCGCGCCTTCCGAACCGGTGACCCTGGCCGCGTCGCTCATCCTCGAGCGTTGGCATCCCGCCTCCGCGACCTACCTCCACGCCGTGGACACCCTCGGGGAGCGGGTGCCTTGGACCGAAGCGGGCGGAGGGATCGTCGCGCCCATCTCCACGGCGGTGTGGGATCCGGCGGAATCCGATTCCGCCTTCTTCGCCATCGACACCCTCGTCGTCGAGAACTGGGACGACGCCGACAACGAGGCCCGCGGCATGCTGGTGCGCATGGTCACGCCGGGCGCGCGCGCGAAGGTTCGTTCGGCCAATCTGGTGCTGGACGCGGTGCCGTCCGTCCGGTCCGACACCATGGTGACCACCGACACCTTCTCCGAACACCTGACCTTCGTCTACAGCCCGGCGCCGACTCTGCCCGAGGGCGTGCTGCAGGTCGGCGGCGCCCCGGCATGGCGCACGATTTTCCGGATCGAACTCCCCGAAACGCTCTCCGCTACCGGCGCCGCCTGCCCGTCCGGCGCAGGCGCCTGCCCCTTGCGGATCACCGCCGACGGCATCACCCAGGCGGCGCTGGTTCTGACCCCGGGGCCCACCGAGGCGGCGCTCCGGCCCACGGACACGCTGTTCGTCGACGTGCGCCCGGTTCCCGCTCCCGAGCACCTGCCGCGCACGCCCTTGGGCCCCTCGATCCAGGTTCCGGTCCTGCGGGTGCCGCCCGAGGCGTTCGCGGGCGGGAAGGGAAGCGTGGTGGAGGTCCCCATCACCGGCTTCGTGAGGGATCTGGCGCGAGGCGTCACCCGGGACAGCCTTCCGGCGCCCAACACGCTGGCTTTGCTGGCGGCGCTCGAACCGGAGAGCTTCGAGCTCATGCGGTTCCTGGGGCCCGGCTCGAGTTCGCCGCCCCTGCTTCGCATCCTCGTCAGCCAGATTTCCGGGATGGAGATGAGATGACCCCTCGCCCGGTCCCCGCGTGCGTCCCCTGGACGGCGACCGCCCTCGCGTTGCTCGCCGTCGCCGCCCCGGCGCCCCTCCTCGCCCAGTCGCTCGTCGGCAGCCAGGGTCTCGGGGTTCCTCTGGAGCCGCTCGACGGGCGGTCGCGCGCGCTCGGCTCGGTGGGGGTCGGTCTCTTCGGCGGCGCGGTGCTGCCCACGGATCCGGCCCGCGCCAGCCGGATCGCCGTGCCCAGCATCTCGGTCACCGTCCAGCCCAGCCGCGGCAGGGCGACGTTCGGCGACCGGGGCATCCCCCTCGAGGGCACGCGCTTTCCTCTGTTGGCGGTGTCCTATCCGGTGCGCGACTACGGGGTCGCCACCTTGTCCTACGGAGGGTTGCTGGAACAGAGTTGGAAGGCCGAGCGAACTCTCCGCCTGGCCCGGGACCGGGACTCGATCGACGTCGCCGACAGCTACGAGTCGGACGGAAGCGTGGGCGCGGCGCGCCTCGGCTTCGCGCGCGTCCTGCCGGGAGGCTTTTCGGTCGCGGCCACCGCGGGCTTCCACACCGGAACCCAGGTGCGGCGCTTCTCCCGCACCATCGGCGTCTCGGACGACGCCGACGAGGAACCCGGCGGCCCGGACCAATTCCTGGAGCGGGGACGCTGGGAGATGACGGGCACCACTTTCGGGTTGGGCGCCATGTGGGATTTCCGGAATTTCCTGCGCATCTCCGCCAGTCTGAGTTGGTCCGGCGACCTGCGCGCGAATCCGGTGGGCGAGACCGAGGGCTCCGAAGCGCGCTTCGAACTCCCCGCGGAATTCCGCATCGGAGCCAGCGCGATGCTCACCCCCGCGATCGCCCTCACCGCCGGATTCGGACGCGCCGACTGGGCTCCGGCCGAGTCGGGCGCGGCCGCGGCCGCGCGCGGCGCGGTCGCCTCCTACGGAGGCGGACTCGAGTGGTCGGCCCTCGCCCTGTTCGGCCGCAGCCTTCCCGTCCGTCTCGGCTACCGCAGCGCCGGACTGCCCTTCTCGATCGACGCCTCGAAGTCGACCGAGAGCGGCTTCGCCGCCGGATTCGGCTGGAACCTGCTCGAGGTCGACGACCTGATCATCGCCGCCTTCGACTTCTCCTACGAACGGGGCACCCGCGCGACGGACTCGATTTCGGAGTCCTTCTCGCGCTACACGTTCTCCTTCCGCGCATCGAGCTTCTGATGGAGGCGCGGGCCGCGATCGCTTCGGCTCCGTCGGGCTCCGCCGTCCGGCTGCCTTTGGCGTCCCCCCCGACCGACCGCGCCGCGGGACCCGCGCCCAAGCGCGTCTACATCGAGACCTACGGCTGCCAGATGAACGTCAGCGACGGCGAGCTGATGGCGGGCATCCTGGAAGAACGGGGCTACGCCTTGGCCCGCACCCCGGGGCAGGCGGACGTGGTGCTGGTCAACACCTGCGCCATCCGCGAACACGCCGAACAGCGCGTCCTCGGCCGCGTGTCGCAGTTGAACGGTCTCAAACGCGACAATCCCGATCTGGTGATCGGCGTCACCGGCTGCATGGCGCAGCGCATGGGCGACGCGTTGCTCGAGCGAGCCCCCTACGTCGACTTGGTCATGGGTCCCGACGGATACCGCGAACTGCCGGAGCGGCTCGACCGGCTCTCCGAGCCGGGCACGCGGCTTTCGGTCCTCTCCCTGGACCCGTCCGAGAACTACGAAGGCCTCGAGCAGCGCCGCGCGTCGCGCGTCTCGGCGTGGGTCCCGGTCCAGCGGGGATGCGATCACCGCTGCACCTTCTGCATCGTCCCCTACGTTCGCGGCCCCGAGAAGAACCGCCGCCCCGAGGAGGTCTTGGAGGAGATTCGCCGCATCGCCGCCTCCGGCGTCACCGAGGCGACCCTCCTGGGGCAGACCGTGAACTCCTACGCCTCGGGCGGCTGGAACTTCGCCCGCCTGCTCTCCGCCGTGGCCCGCGTCCCCGGCATCCGCCGCGTGCGCTTCACCTCGCCGCACCCGAACGACGTCACCCCCGAACTCGTGGAGGTCATGGCCTCCGAGGCCGCGGTGTGCGAGCAGCTGCACCTTCCTGTCCAGTCGGGGAACGACCGCACGCTCAAGCGCATGTTGCGCCGCTACACCGTGGAGACCTTTCTCGAGCGAGTGGAGACGGTGCGCGAGGCGATCCCCGACGTCGCTCTGTCCACCGACGTCATCTGCGCCTTCCCGGGCGAGACCCGCAGCGACTTCGAGGACACCCTCGACCTCCTGCGCACGGTTCGCTTCGACGACGTCTACACCTATCGCTACTCGCCGCGCGCGGGCACCCCCGCGACCCGCATGCCGGAGCGCTGGTCGGTCGAGGACGGCGCGGCGGCGGAGCGCCTGCGCGAGCTGATCGAGGTGAGCCGCGCCATCCAGGCCGAGATCAACCGCTCCGAAGTGGGGCGGGTCGAAGAGGTTCTGGTCGAAAAGGAGGCGCGCGGTCCGGGGCAGATGCTGGGACGCACCCGGCGCGGCAAGGTGGTCGCCTTCCCGGCGCCGGCGGACCGGGCCGGGGCGTACGCGACCGTCGAACTGACCGCGACCACCGGGGCCACCTTCGTGGGGCGGCTCGCCGACGGGTCGCGTCCCATGGAGCCGACTTGAGCAGATGGCTCGCGCTGGCCGGGGTGGCGGCCTTCGTCGCGCTGGTGATCTGGTTCACGGCGCTCAACGGCGATCAGCGCGTCACGCTCGACCTCGGGTTCGCGGAGTTCTACCGGTTTCCCGTCACGATGATCGCGTTCGCGGCGCTCCTGGCGGGGATGCTGGTGATGCTGCTCGCCGGACTCCACACCGATCTGCGCGTGCGCAAAATCCTGCGCGACCGGCTCATCGAGGAGACGCGCGCCGACGTGGGCGCCGACTTGACCCAGCGCGACCTCTTCGAGGATCGGGATGCGGACGAGGCGGGAAGCGCGTGACCCGCGCGGGCGGGGTTGCGTTCGCGGGACGGGGCGTCCCGGCTCCGGAGACCCGTGCCCCGCAGGACTCCCTGCGCTTGATCCGGCGCGTCGTACGCTCCGACGGAATTCGGATCGGACGAAGCCCGGCCCGCTTTCGAGCACGCTCGGAATTCCGGGGCGAAGATTCGGGAGCGAGGGGGATGGGGCTCGTCCGAGTCCCGCGGTCTTCCCGCATCGCCCGAGCGCGCGTCCGTCGTCCGCGCCGCGTCTCGCGCCCGCGTTTCGCGAAGGGCGGCCCCTTCGGCGGGCGGTTCGAGCCTGTCTCGGAGCCTCCGCTCGTGCGACATTGCCAGCCCGAACGCCAGACGCCCCTCGCACCCGTTCCGCCCCACCCATGCGCGCTCCCCTCGTGCCCACCCTCGACGCGTTTTTGGAGCGCGAGGAAGCCGTCCGCTCGTCCGGCCCGCCGGGCTGGACTCACGTGCTCGTCGGCCTCGCCCGCGCGGGAACCCGCATCGCCCGGGCGGTGGCGCGCACGGGGCTGACCGGGACTCTGCCGCGCACGGGAGACCGAAACGTCCACGGCGAAGCCACCACCCGCATCGACCGGTACGCCCACGACGCGGTCGTGGAGGAGGTCGCCGACGTCGAGACGCTGCGTTGCATCGTCTCCGAGGAGGCCGAGGAGCCGATGCCGATTCCGTCCGGTCGTGCCCGCGGAGGTTGCATCCTCGCGCTGGACCCGCTCGACGGGTCGTCCAATCTGGGGGTGAACGTTCCGGTGGGCACCATTTTTTCCCTGTTGCCCCGTTCCCGGCCCGAAGACGCGCCCGGTTCCGGTTTCGCCCTCTCCGACGTTCTCCGTCCCGGCCGCGACCAGATCGCTGCGGGCTACGTCCTCTACGGAGCCGCCACGGTGCTGGTCTACACCAGCGGGCGGGGAGTGCACGGCTTCGTTCGCGATCCCGAGCGCGGCGAGTTCCTCCTCGACCGGCGCGACATCCGCATTCCCTCCCCGTCCGCCCGGCACTACTCGATCAACGAAGCCTACGCGCGGCGGTGGACTTCCTGCCAGCGCGAACTCGTGCGCCGGTTCAAGAAGCCTCCGCCGGAGGGAACCAAGGGCTTCTCGGCGCGCTACATCGGGTCGTTGGTGGCCGATCTCCACCGGACCCTTCTGGTGGGCGGGCTCTTCATGTACCCCGCCTTCCGGGGGGCGCCGGAAGGGAAGCTGCGCCTCATGTACGAAGCGGCGCCCATGGCCATGCTCATGGAGCAGGCGGGCGGCCGGGCCACCGACGGGACCCGGGACATCCTGGGCATCCGTCCCCGGGCGATCCACCAGCGCACCCCGCTCTTCGCCGGGACGCGGCGATTGGTGGACATGGCCGCCTCCCGCCTGGAAGAAGAAGCGGCGAGCTCCGATTCCTGACTGGTCCGGGATCGGGGGGTTCGGTCGGCAGATCGTTACGTGTTGTGAGGAGTAAAGGGTCCGGCCGACCCTTCGGACCTCCGACCGTTGCCGGATCGAGCAAGCTCCTGCGCAGTTGGCGCGCCAGTTCTCGACCTCACCTTGGACAAGACTGCCTGTTGACAGGGGCGGCGAACGCGTTACCTTACCACATACCATGTCGCACCAAGCAGATGCCTCCTGCTGACGAAATCTATATGAGCAACATGTCCCCCCCCCCCGAAAACGCATGTAAAAGAAAGGCTTAGCGCACACGCACAAGGCGAGTCGCTTTGGCTTGCGTGCTTCGATCCCGCCCGTGTTCCCCACGGTGCTGGGCACTCGGGTCATGATCGGAGGTGCTGGAGGCGATCCGAAACTGGCCCGCTTCCCTTGCGGTCGAACCCCTTGGCGTCAGGTGTCGATCCCGCTTCATCGTGGGTGGCAGGCGTTACTGACCGACCGGCATCCATGCGGATTGAGGTCGAGGCCGCCGTCTTGGGTGTTCCATCGCTACTGGATGTCGATTGCCCAAGCTACGGCTCGCCCACGATTTTTCGGTCGCCCTGTTGCGTTTCTGGATCCGTGGAACCGGTCTGTGCTAAAGGTAGCGTCGGTCCCTATCTGAATCTGGTAGCATCAGTTCATCTGCGCTGTGAACATATACCCAGTACATGGCCAACGGGTGGGACTCGTTGGTTATCGCGATCATCACGAAAGTCCACAACCGTGAGCGTTGCAGAACACGTCTGGACGACACGAAACTGTGATGCACCGATGACCGCTCCGCGGTTTTCATTTCATAGATGTTTCACTTCACTCAAACCCAAACCGTATCAGTAATGGTGATCGGAAAAGTACCCCCTGTACCATTCAGATGAGGTTTGAGGAATCGATCCAAGGCTTCAGAATTGGAGTGCAAGCACCGAGACAGGCACCGGGTCGGGAGCAACCCAATGCCCCCTGCGCTACCAAGCACCTGGGGGGGACTCGTGCCCCGGCGCGGAGCCGCGATGGATGCCCAGTGGGGAGTATGCGCCATCGAGCGCCAGTACAGGGATCGACAAAGCATCGCGGCGAGCCTCACGATTCCGCCTGTCTCATCCTTACGACCCCTTTCGCTGGAGGAGGGCGAGCATGAACGAGCCGTACGAAGGGTACGCGGGCGTGGACTGGGCTTCGCGGAGCCATCACGTCTGCGTGACCGACAGGGACGGGGGAAAAACGGCGGAGAAGTCCTTTCCCCACGGGGGCGACGGGCTCTTCGCGATGGCGGAGTGGATCGAGGCTCGGGTGGGTGCGGACGTCGGCCGCATCGCCGTGGCCATCGAAATCCCGCACGGTCCGGTCGTCGAAGGCTTGGTGGACCGGGGCTTCGAGGTCCACTCCATCAACCCGAAGCAACTGGATCGCTTTCGGGATCGGTTCTCTCCCGCCGGGGCCAAGGACGATTCCAAGGATGCGCTGGTTCTGGCCAGCGCCCTGAGGACCGACCGCCACTGCTTCAGGAAGGTGGATCCGAGCGATCCTGCGGTGATCGAGATCCGCCAAGCCACCAGGACGATCGGCGAACTCAAGGAAGACCGGGTTCGCATCGCCCATCGCATCCGCGAGCAACTGTGGAGGTACTACCCGGCGATCCTCGAAGCCAGCAAGAACGTGTGCGAACCGTGGGTCATGGAGCTGTGGAAGCGCGCGCCCACCCCACAACAGGGCCAGCGCATCCGCCTGGGCACGCTCGAGGCCTTGCTGAAGAAGCACCGCATCCGCCGCCTCGGCGCGGAGGAACTCCACGAGATCCTTGGCGCAACCCCGATGCACGTGGTCCCCGGCGTCGCCACGGCCGCCACGAAGTACGTCCGCTCCGCCTTCGAAAGATTGGCATTGCTACGGAAACAGATCCGAGAAGCCGAAGAGGACGTGGCCCGGATCGTGGACGGTTGGATCGGCGACGAAGAAGCATCGGACGAACCTGGCGAGCAACGCGACGTGACGATCCTCTCCTCCCTGCCCGGAGTCGGACGGACCGTTCTCGCCACGTTGCTCGCCGAGGCGCCGGACCTCGTCGAGAGGCGCGACTACAAAGCGCTGAGGTGCCTCGCTGGCGTGGCCCCCGTCACCCGGCGGTCGGGCAAATCGGTTCTTGTGATTCGCCGGTTGGCCGCGCATCCGCGCCTTCGAGAAGCAGTCCACCACTGGAGCCGAGTCGCGGTCCAGCGCGATCCGCTCAGCAAGGCGAAGTACGCCGCGCTACGAGCCCGAGGCCACAGCCACGGCCGAGCCCTTCGGTCGGTTGCGGACCGCCTCTTGGCGGTTGCGTGCGCCATGCTTAGAACCCAGACCTCGTTCGAGTTCAATCACGGCACCGAGCGAGATGCGGCCTGATCGTCGAATCGTGGACACGCCGGTTCAGGGCGAGCGAGCTCGGCTTGGCGGTCACGGCGATGGCGTCGCTGTCGGCCATCGAAAAGACGACGCTTCTCCGGGCGCCCGGAGAAGCTGTAACGGTCACGGTTCGGGAAGCCGTTGGGCGGATGGCCCGCAAGAGTTCGCTGTCCCATCCGGCAGCTGGTGTCCCCGCCCACTCCACCTCCCAACAACGACCGATTCCCCCCTTTACAAAGGGTGGGGAGTCCCCCCCCAGAGGAGACAGTCGATGTCATTGTCGCAATCCCGAATTCGTCGTGTGATCTTGTGTTCCCTTCTCACGCTAACGTTTTCCAGTTGTTCCTTTGTCTTCGTGGACGGACCGCCTCAAGTGCGCCCCGGCGGAAGTGCCCCGGAAGTGGTGTCCTGCACACAGATGTCAATTGGCGTCAAAAATTGCACACTTTTTGTGCCCGGCAAGGGCACCTCTTGGGCCACCGAAAATTGCACACTTTTTGGCGTCAAGCAGGCTCCTCGGGGTCCCCGTGCAGGGAGCGTAGCGACCGAAACGGGGACCCCGAGGAGGGCGCCGTTCACAGCCCACCTCCGCCGCATCCGGGCGCCTCCACCCGCCAGGATCCCGACCATCCGAACCCCCCTCCGACCGGTCCAAGGGTGGATCCCCTCGATCTCCGCGTGGAGAACCCCGGCGATCATGCACCCCATGGCTTCCATGAACCGCTCCGCTCCCCGGCGCAGAATCCCCCACATGCCGTTTCCGCGGGTATCCCTACCCCTCCGAGGGTCGTGATCGGCCCTCAGGGGCGATCCTACGGCTTCGCTCGCGCGGTCGAGCCTCCAGCCTCGCCGGATCCCCCGCCACGGCCTGCGAATCGAGTTCCGACGCGGCTCCGCGTTCCGTGTCCCAACCTTCGTCATGTCCTACCTCCTGTCCGTGTCGTCGGCTCCAGCATCGCTCGCCGGCGATGCCGTCGGATGGATCGCCCTCGAGATCTCCTTGTGGCGCCGCATCCTGTACGAGTTGCCCCGAATGTTGATCGTGTGACTGCGATGCAGCAGACGGTCCAACAACGCGGCCGCCATCACCTCGTCGTGCAGCACCTCGCCCCACTGCTGATACGGCTTGTTCGACGTCAACACCGTCGACGCCCGCCCGTAACGCCCGTTGACCAGCTGGAAGAACAGACGCGCTCCGTTCGACGTCACCGGCAGATACCCGATCTCGTCCACCACGAGCAACGCCGGATGCATCAACGTCTTCAGCCGACGCTTCAGCCTGCCCGCCGCGTGCGCCTCCTCCAGCGACTCGACCAGCGCGGCCAGCGTGCCGAAGTAGATCCTCCGCCCCGCCTCGGCCGCCGCAACCGCCAAGCTGATCGCGATGTGCGTCTTCCCGACTCCGGGAGGACCCAGGATCACCACGTTCTCCTTCCGCTCCAGGAACCCCAGCTCGTGCAACGACTCGACCTGCTGACGATCGATCGACGGCTGGAACGTGAAGTCGAACTCCGCCAGCGTCTTCAGTCCCGGCAGACGACTCGACCGCATCGCCGCCGTCAAGCGACGACCGTTGCGCAGCTCGATCTGCGCCCCGAGCAGACGCTCGATCCCCTCGCCCGCCGTGTACTCCCCGCCGTCCACTCGCCTGAACACCTCGTCCAGCGCCTCGAGCGCCCCGGGCATCTTCAAATCCGCCAGCTGGGCCGCGATCCGATCCCTCCGGCTCGCAGCCTTCACGAAACCCTCCGTTCAGCCGAGTAGTAGTCCAACGACCGCTGCTCGACGTCGACCGACGGAAGGGGCGCCGACGGCTCCGACCGCTTCGCCTCGGGCTCGGGCATCGGTCTCGGGGTCGCGAACCGATACCCCCTCGGTGCCAAGGGCAACGGAAGGGGCCGCTCCGACGCGAAACGATCCGACACGCTCTCCCCGAGCGTCCCGTGAATCCGGACGTTGGCGACCTGCTCCCGCCACCGCTTCAACCGTTCGTCGATGTCGGCGTCCCCTGCGAAGCTGCGCCCGTAGAAGAAGTTCTCGCGCATGTACCGGATGGGACGCTCGACCTTCCCTTTCGTCTGCGCCCGGTATGGACGGCAGGCCCGGACCTTGAATCCCCAGTGATCGGCAAACCCCGTGAACGCAGCGTTTTCCATCAGCTTCCCGCCCGCTTTGCGCTCGTCGGAGATCACCACCGCCTTCATCCGATCGAACAGCAACTCCCTGGGCACGCCGCCCATGGCGACGAACGACTTCTCGAGCCCGTCCACCAGGACGGCCATCGTCTGGCGCTCGTAGAGGCGCGCCCACATCCAGCGCGAGTAACCCAGAACCACGACCAGCGCGAAACGCTTGCCCCAAGGGAACTTGAACTCCGCGAAGTCCACCTGCCCCTGGCGACCGGGCTCCGTCTCGAACCGCTGCACCGCCTCGACCCGATCTTGCGGCCGAACCGACCGAACATGCCGAGCGACAACGCTGTAGCTCCCCTCGAATCCCGACCTCCGCACATCCTCGTACAACCGCACGGCGCTCATCTTCGGAAACTCGGCCAAACGCTCTTCGATGAATCGCTTGTAGTCGTCGAGCTTCGACTTCCGAGGTCGCCGCGAGCGTGTCCCGGATCCGGCACCGCCCGCCTCGTCGTCCAGCCAACCGCCGGAAATCCAGTAGTACAACGTCCTCCGGGCGATCCCCAGATCGGCCGCGACCGCGGTCTTGGACAACCCTCGTTCCAAGAGTTTCCTCGCCTGTACCTTCGTGCTGCCGTCGATCATCGCGTCTCCTTGGGCGAAGTGGATGGGACACGCGTAATCGATGATCCAGCTCAGGGACACCCCCCTCCGGGTCCGCCTCCGGATGCCCTCCGCGAACAGTTGCGGGCCACGAAAGTGTGCAAAAATCTGCGCAACGCTAAACGACAAAAAGTGTGCAATTCCTGACGCCAAAAAGTGTGCAATTTTAAACGCTCGGTAACACACAGACCATGACTCTACCCGCATTGGACCTAGTTTTTGGAGGCATTGGAGTGTTACTGGGGGCCGTACAGTTAGCCTCTGGTGAATGGAGCGGTTTGACTGACGAACAGGCGCGAGGTGCCGGTATTTTGAATCTATCTATGGGGGGGCTTCAGATAGTCTCTGGTAGCGTAGGTCGGAACAAAGTCAAAAGATGTCGTGAGTTTCTGGCCACTCCTGTTGCTCCTGTTGCCCGAGCCGGTGCCTCCAGAGACCAGCACGTTGCGGCGGGCAGCCAGGGTGGTTCGGGCGGTCTTGAGCGCCGCGGCGGGCAACGAGCCCATGCGGACCAAGTCGTTGGCAGAGAACGAGCGGCCCCCGAACCGGCGGATGGCGATGGCGACCTCGGGCGCGGCGGGCGACGTGCAGATCGCGACCCGCGATCCGTCGCCGAGCCGGGCATCGAGCACGGGGCTGGCGGCGGGATCAAGCCCAAGTAGGCGGGCGATGTGGATCGCGGTGCGGTGCAGCTACGCGGCGGTGAGCCCGGGCGCTAGTTAGCGGGGCTCGAGTCGATTTTTCGGCGCTCGACCTTAAGACGTTGCCGGGCCCGGTGATCATGATCTCGGAGACTTCCGGATCATTGAGCGCCACCTTGAGGCCCAGTAGAACGGCTTCAGGCGCCCGACATCGCTCGCGCGCCTCATACCCACCCTCGACGCGTTTTTGGAGCGCGAGGAAGCCGTCCGCTCGTCCGGCCCGCCGGGCTGGACTCACGTGCTTGCCGACCTCGTCCGCATGGGAACCCGCATCGCCGCGCGGTGGCGCGCACGGGGCTGACCGGGATTTCTGTCGCGCACGGGAGACCGAAACGTCCACGGCGAAGCCACCACCCGCATCGACCGGTACGCCCACGACGCGGTCGTGGAGGAGGTCGCCGACGTCGAGACGCTGCGTTGCATCGTCTCCGAGGAGGCCGAGGAGCCGATGCCGATTCCGTCCGGTCGTGCCCGCGGAGGTTGCATCCTCGCGCTGGACCCGCTCGACGGGTCGTCCAATCTGGGGGTGAACGTTCCGGTGGGCACCATTTTTTCCCTGTTGCCCCGTTCTCGGCCCGAAGACGCGCCCGGTTCCGGTTTCGCCCTCTCCGACGTTCTCCGTCCCGGCCGCGACCAGATCGCTGCGGGCTACGTCCTCTACGGAGCCGCCACGGTGCTGGTCTACACCAGCGGGCGGGGAGTGCACGGCTTCGTTCGCGATCCCGAGCGCGGCGAGTTCCTCCTCGACCGGCGCGACATCCGCATTCCCTCCCCGTCCGCCCGGCACTACTCGATCAACGAAGCCTACGCGCGGCGGTGGACTTCCCGCCAGCGCGAACTCGTGCGCCGGTTCAAGAAGCCTCCGCCGGAGGGAACCAAGGGCTTCTCGGCGCGCTACATCGGGTCGTTGGTGGCCGATCTCCACCGGACCCTTCTGGTGGGCGGGCTCTTCATGTACCCCGCCTTCCGGGGGGCGCCGGAAAGGAAGCTGCGCCTCATGTACGAAGCGGCGCCCATGGCCATGCTCATGGAGCAGGCGGGCGGCCGGGCCACCGACGGGACCCGGGACATCCTGGGCATCCGTCCCGGGCGATCCACCAGCGCACCCCGCTCTTCGCCGGGACGCGTCGATTGGTGGACATGGCCGCCTCCCGCCTGGAAGAAGAAGCGGCGAACTCCGGGCCCGGCGCGACCTCTCGGAGCGTCCGCCGACGCGTTGTGCGCGCTTTCCCTCCGATTCCGATTCGAAGAGCCGTCCTACGGGCAGTTCGACGTAACCTTGGCGCGCTTCGCCTCCAGCAACGCGACGTCCTCGCAGGAAACCGCGGTTCCCTGCAGCTGGACGGTGTCGTCCCTGCCGACGCCCGGATTGTCGAGCAGCGGCTGGATGTCGCTCAGTTCCCGGTTGTCGTCGAGCACTAGGAAGGACAGCAGAAGCATGTCGGCGAGCGGACCGAGGTCGGTGACCGTGGTCCGCTCGAGGCCGACGATCAGGAGGTTGTCGAGCTCGGCCAGGGGGGACAGATCGGGGACGGCGTTGCGCCCGAGATCCAGCGTCTGCAGCGTCCACAGGCCGGAGATGGGACCGAGATCGGTGACGCCGTTGTCGTAGAGTTCCAGCCGCAGCAGTTTTTCGAGTCCCGAGAGCGGCGCGAGATCGCTGATCCGGTTGTGCGACGCGCCGAGTTGTTCGAGTCGGGTCATGCCCCGCACGGGCGAAAGGTCCGAGACTCGGTTGCGACCCAAGCTCAGGGCGAACATGCCGGTCAGGCCGGCGAGCGGCCGCAGGTCCGCGATCGAATTCTCGCGCACGTCGAGATACTCGAGGCCGGTCAACGCGGCGAGCGGCCCCAAGTCCTCGATCGCGTTTTGGGCGAGCAACAGCTCGGTGAGCCCGACGAGGTTCTCGATTCCGGCAAGGTTGCGGATCCCCGCGGAGTTCGCGCCCAGCGACTCGAGGGAGGCGACGCGGCCGCAGGTGAGCGAAGCCTCGGGTTCGAGATCGAGCGCCGCGCGCACTTCGGCTTCGAGCGCCGGATCGGCGAAAGCGGGCACCGCGTCCGCGTCCGATCCGCAACGTTCGTCGGGGCCCAGGGCGGGCCCGGCGGCGTCGGCGCACGCGCACAGCGCCAGCAGGGCGCCCGCGGCGCGCGCGCCGTTCCGCAACCGAGGACGTTTCCGCCGCAGCCCGCCGTCCGCCGAGCTGCGCCCCGGTTCCTCCGGCCGCGCGCGCGTCGGTCCGGTCATGGGGTCACCCTCCACATGAACCGCAGTCCGGGCGCGAGTTTCAGCACCGGCGGCTCCGGAATTTGCTTGCCGCCGCCGTGTCTGCCGACGGTCCGCGCCCAGCTGATCGAAACCGCCGCGAATCCGGCCCCCAGGAGGGCCGTCTTGACCGGGTCGAAGCGCGCGATCTCGAGCTCGTGCACGTCCGATGCGAGCACGCCCGGCCGAGGAGGGGCGAAGGGCCCGACGGCGACCGGGGCGGACGCCGACACGATCGAGTCGGCGACCACGATCGGGTTCCGGATCGTCACCCGGGTTCCGGTGACGGCGGTCAGGCGCACCGCCGGGGGGGTCTCGCGCGCGATCCAGCGCTCCGGAACCTGCGCCGGCACCGGGTGCCAGCTCTTGCAGCCCGCAAGCGACAGCGCGAGGGCGAGGGCTACCCCCCCCCTTTTTTGCAAAGGGCGGGAGTCCCTCCCGAGGAGCCTTTCGCGGGCGCTCATCGTGAACGTTCTTTTTCGGTCATGGATCGGAACGCTCGCGCTTGGTCGTGGTTCGAAATCCCCTCCCGCACCTTCGATCCCTCGTGCGCCCGGAGAGGATGCCTCCGGTCCGGACGCGGGAAGGAGCCGCGCCCGGAATTCAGAACATTATCCCAGGCGGTCGTGTACTTCCAGATCCAGCACCGCCCCGCTTCCGTGCCGCCTCGAGGGACCTCATGACCTTCTCGACCCGACTGCGGCCCCGACCCGCCGCCCGATGTCCGGGTCGCGGGGTTTTTCGCTTCGCCTCCGCCCTCCGCACGGCCTCGGCGGCGACCTGCGGCACCTTGCTTGCGCTCTTGGTCGCCGCGGCCTGCGGTGGCGGGGCCGGCGGCGCTCCGGATGCGCCCGCCGCCGAAGCGGACGCGCGCTTCCGTTCCCCCGACGAGATCTTGCGCGCCGAAATCGTCGAGCGCGGGGCCAACGCGCACAACGCGATGCAACTGCTTCGCCGGGTGCGTCCGACGTGGCTCGGGACGCGCGGCGCCAACTCCTTCACCGCCCCCGGCGCGTCGTATCCCGTGGTCTACGTCGACAACATCCGCAGGCCGGGGGGGCTGAGCGCGCTCTTCCAGATCCCCTTGGACGAGATCCGGCGCATGGAGTTCGTCGGTCCCGCCGACGCCACCACGCGTTGGGGCACGGGCCATCAGGCGGGAGTGATCCTGGTCGTCACCGGGCGTTGAGCTCGAAAAAAACCGGAGGCGGGGGCCGGGACGGCTCCCGCCTCCGGTTCTCCCGAAGCCGCGGATCACCGCGCGCGCGTCATCCGCCGCCCGTGATGGCGGTGTTGTTCTGGAACTCCGTGGCCGGCAGGTCGAAGCAGAGCTGGTTGCCGTACACGGCGCCGAAGCCGTCGTCCTGCCCGATCGGCGGGTAGGCGCGAATCCCGAGCCGCCTCATGTCCCACAGGTGGTGTCCCTCCAGGAACAACTCCGCGGCCCGCTCCTCGACGAGCTGTGCCGTCGTGCCGACCTCGTCCATGGGACCCGCGTAGGGGGGAAGACCGACGTTCGCGCGCAGCGCGTCGAAGATCGATGCCGCCTCGCCGTAGTTGCCCGCTTCGATGGCGGCCTCGGCGACGATCAGCTGAGCTTCCTCCCAGCTGGCCAGCTGCACGGACGCGCTCGCGTTCTCGTACTTCTCGGCGAACCAGAGGGCGATTTCCGTGCTGGGGTGTCCTCTCATCTGGTCGGTCACCTCGACGCGCGGATCGAGTTCCTCGGTGCAGTCCGCCATCGAGTCGCCGGGCCAGGGAAAATTGCAGGGGAAGTCGCGGTAGGGCTCCGCGACGGTCGCGACGTTGGTGTCGACGTTGAACTCCCACTGCTTGTTCTTGGTGTCGTCCTCGGGACCCGAATAGGGCAGCAACCACTCGAAGCCCTCCGGCACCGCGCTCGCGGTGCCGGCCGCCGCCGCCGTCTGTCCGAGGTTGATCTGGGCCCGGGCCTTGCCGACCCGCACGGCGTTGAGCAGGTCGCCCGAGGCGCCGGCGGCGGCCGCCTTGTCGAAGCGCTCGATCGCCGTGCCGAACGCCTCGTCGGGCGTGACCTTGGGCCCGTTGTCGAACGCCAGCTCGCACATCGATTCGGCGAACAGCGTGTAGGTGTAGCCCGCGTACATCGCCACTTCGGCGATCATCTCCGACCTGCCGGGAACCTCTTCGTCCGTCCACTCCTCCAGCAGGCCCAGCACGTAGTCGGCCAGCCAGCGCGTCCTCGAGAGCGGTCGGTAGATGGCCGGCTGCCCGCTCCCGCAGTCGGCGCTCGCGTACTGGGCGCCGTAGCCGCTGGTGTCGTGGACGCGGGCGTCCCAGATGTTCATGATCGTGTTGTTGGAGGCGTCCCGCCATTCGTTTCCGGTGATGGCGCTCGCGGCCGCGTGATAGGTGTGGGTGCAACGGAATTCGTTGGCGACGCTCGCGGTCAGGAGCTGGGCCGAGGCGGGATTCTCGAGGTCGCTCGCCACGACCCGGGAGGGCTCCTCCACGCTCAGCAGGTCCTCGAGCGCGCCGCACGACGCGAACGCCGCGATGGGCGCGAGAACCAGGACGGAGCCTTCGATCGTCTTGCGTATCATGACAATCCTCCTCTACATGCCCAGGCGGACGGTGAGGGTGAGCGAGGTCAGCGGCGGCACCGCGGAGTCCTCCTGCGGCTCGCGGTTGCCCTCGAACGTGTTGCTCGGATCCACGACCTCGGGATCGTGGTGCGGCCACTCCGGCCAGTTGGTCCAGAGCATGGCCAGGTTGCGGGCGGAGAGGCTCAGGCTCCCCCGGGTCGATCGCACCAAGCCGAGCCACCGGTCCGGCATCTGGTAGGTGAGCGAGAGCTCGCGGAAGCGCACGAAGGATGCCTCGTTGACCCAAAGATCGTATTCGCCCGTCGAACCGAACTGGGCCTCGGCGACCTTGCGGATGTCGTGCTCGAACGGGAACAGGTTGAGCTCGCTCTGCTGGATGCCGCCGTACCTCCACCACCCCTGCAGGTCGTACTTGGTCTGGCCGATCTTGCCTTGGACCAGCGCGTCCACGGTCAGCCGCTCGCCGATCGTGAACGACGATCCCACGGAGATCTCCAGGTTGGGATCCGGGTGGCCTTGGTAGAGCCAAGCCTTCTCGTCGCACTCGATGTAGGGCGCGTCGTCGTCCTCGTCGACCGAATGGCAGCGGAGAGTCTCGCGGTTGATCTGTTCGGAGCCCGGGCGGAACTCGGCGAACGCCACGCTGGGCGCGAAGAGCGAGCCCACCGGGTAGCCTTCGTGATGGCGGGTGCTCCAGCCCAGCTGAAGGAAGCAGCTGTCCCTGAGCTCCGGCTTGCCGCTGCACGGAAGGCCCAGGCTCTCGATCCGGTTCCGGTTGGTGCTGGCGTTGACGATCAGATCCCAGTCCAGCGCGTCGGATTCCAGAAGGCGCGCGCTCAGTCCGAGCTCGACGCCCCGGTTGCTGACCTCGCCGATGTTGACGAACTGCTGGGCGAGGAACCCGGTCGAGGGCGGCAGGTTGCGCGCGACGATGGCGTCCTTGGTGCGCTGGTCGTAGTAGGTGAAGTCGATCTGGAGGCGGCTGTCGAAGAAGCTCGCGTCGAAGCCGACCTCGATCTCGACGCCGCGCTCGGGCCCCAGCTCGGAGTTCCCGGGATCGTTCGGCCGCACGGTCGCGGTGCCCGCGGGAGAGGGGCGCGTGGAGAAGGTGCGCAGCGCGGCGAAGGCGTCGGGCTGCTGGCCCGACTCGCCGTAGGCGGCCCTCAGGCGGAAGGAGTTGAGGAAGCCCGAGCCGCCGTCGGCGACCACCCACGATCCGCTCACCTTGGGATAGACGATGAGGTCGAAGTCCTCGCCGAAGGCGCTGTTGTCGTCGGCGCGCACGGCCCCGGTCAGGAACAGCCGGTCCCGCCAGCCGAACTGCTGCTGCAGGTAGACGCCCACGGTGTTGTTCTCGATGAACCCGTCCTCGCCAATGCGCTCGGCGGTGGCGTTCACGCTGGAGAGCCCCAGCGCCGGGAAGCGGTCGCCGTCGGCGGTCACGTCCTCGACGGTTCGGGTGTAGACCTGGAACCCGAACGACGTCGTGGAGAGGACGCTCTCGGTCAGATCCCGGGTTCCGGAGGCGGCGTAGTCGAAGGTGGTGTAGACGACCGACTCCCGATTGACTTCGCGGCCGCCCGCCGCCGATCTGGCCGACCAGAACTGCGCCGATTCCGGGGTGAGGAAGGGCAACAGCGTGTCGTCGATCTGGTCGGTCGCGTCCAGCCCGAAGGTGAACCTGTGGGTGAGCCAGTCGAAGGGCGTGTGCGAGGCGGTGAGGCCGGCCGTCATGCGGTTCGCTTCGTTGAAGAAGTTGTTGCGCTCGTAGATCGCCTCCGGCGTGTAGCGCCGGTAGCCTCTGCGTTCGGTCCCCAGCGTGGTCGGGGTGGCGCGGACCGCCTGCTCGTACGGGTTGTCGCCGCCCAGCCGGATGCGCGTGAGGGCGACGCCGGCGTTGGCCGAGATGGTGAGGTCCTCGTTGGGCTGAGCCTGGACGTTCACCCGGCCGTTGTACTTCTTCGCCCAGCTGTCCTCGGTGACGCCCCGGTCCGAGGAGGCGGACCCGGCCACGAAGTACTGGAAGGCGTCGGTGCCCCCGGAGAGATCGATGCCGTAGTACTGGACGTGCCCGGTGTTGAAGACGACGTCCCGCTCGTCCGGGTAGTCCCGGAACATGTTGATCTCCTCGATCTCGCCCGTGATGGCGCTCACGCCGTAGTTGGTGGGCGTGCGTCCGGCGGGGTCCCGAAACCACTGCGCGCCCTGCCGGAAGGTGAAGTTCCACTGGGCGTCGCCGACGGCCCCCATCTTGGTCTTGATGTTGATGACCCCGTTGGCCGCCTCGGTGCCGTAGAGCGTGGCCGCCGCCGGGCCCTTGATGACCTCGAGGCTCTCGATCATCGCGGGGTCGAGATCGTCGATGCGGGAGACGTCGCGCGAACCGCTCTCCATGCGGTTGCTCACCCGCACGCCGTCGATGTAGACGAGCGGGCCGTCGTTGACCTCGCGCATGGTCGAGCTGCCGCGGATCTTGATGGTGGACGCGGATCCGGCGTCGCCCGATCCCTGCTGCACCACGACCCCCGCCAGGCGGCCGCGCAACAGGTCGGAGACGTTCTGGATCGGCTGGACCTCCGCGACCTGGGCGTCGAGCACGGCCACCGAGTTGCCGATCTCGCGCACGCGGCTCGCGGCCGCCGTGCCGGTCACGACCACCTCGTCCAGTTGCAGAGCCTGGGAGGAGAGGAAGAAGTTCTGGACCGTCGCGGCGTCGGCCGCGACGGTCACCTCGACCGACTCGGACCGGTAGCCGATGGACTGCACGGTGAGCGTGTGCGTTCCGGTCGGAACGTTGACGATGAGGTACTGCCCGTTGCTCTGGCTGAGCGAGCCGACGTCGAGTCCCTCGATCGAGACCTGGGCCGCGTTGATCGGATCTCCCGTGGCTTGGTTCCGCACGGTGCCCGTGATCGTCTGCGCCTGCGCCAGGGACGGCGGTGCCATCGCCAGAGCGATGAGGACGAACAAGGTTTTGCGTCTCACGGATCGCCTCCTTTCCCGAGTCGCGATGTGGAGATTCGCCGGAAGCGTCCGGCGCAACAGGCGAACAATAGGGGCGTCGGCACGGAAGCGACAAGGGCTCCGGATCTTCGCGCCCGGTCGGCGGGGGCCGCGCTACGTCGGCTCCGGACCCTCCGTCTCCAGCTCTCTCCGTCCGAGCCTTCGCGCGCGGCCTTCCTCGTATCGGCGGCGGTCTTCGGGGTCGGCGAGATCGAGCGGAGGCACGCGGGCGGGCCGATGGTCTTCGTCGATGGCGACGAAGGTGAGCAGGCAGGCGTTGGTGTGGCGTTTCACGCCGGTGAGAGGCTTCTCGGCGACGACCTCCACGCCCACCTCCATGGAGGTGGCGCCCACGTAGTTCACCCGCGCCGAGCAGGTGACCAGCTCGCCGGAACGGACGGGCTCCTTGAAGTCGACGCGGTCGATGGAGACGGTGACGCACGGCCGCCCGGCGTGGCGGATGGCGGCCACCGCGGCCGCCCGGTCCACCATGGAGAGAATCTCGCCGCCGAAGATGTTGCCGAAGTGGTTCACTTGGTTCGGCATCATCAGCTCGGTGATGACGGTGACGGAGTCGGCGGGCTTTTTCGGGGCGGGATCGGGATCGCTCATGGGACGGAAAATACACCGGCGGCCGGAGGGGATTCGGGGTTCGGTCGCCCCGCGAGCGCGAGGCGACGACGAGCCGGACGAGGGCGAACCGCGCGGCGCAGCCGTCGCGGTCCGTCCCGGGAACTCGGAGCCCCGCTCGACATACCACTGCGGCGCGGCGACCGTTCCGCTGCGGACCGGGCCCGCCGGAGACGCGCGAGGGGAGGCGACGTGCCGGAAAACTACGACGTGGTGGTCGCGGGGGCCGGCTTCGCCGGGCTCGCGTGCGCGCGCCGGGCGGCTCGGCGGGGCCTGTCGGTCCTCGTGCTCGAGCGCCAGTCCGGACCCGGCGAGCGCGTCCGCACCACCGGCATCCTGGTGCGGGAAGCGTGGACCGAACGGAAGGTGCCGGACCGGCTGGTTCGCAGGATCGAACGCGTCCGGTTGTACACGTCCGCCCGCGACCGCGTCGACTTGGAGCGGCGCGGCTATTTCTTCATGGCGACCGACACCGCGGAACTCATGCGTCATCTGGCGCGGGAGACGCGGCGCGCGGGCGTCCGGATCCGGTTCGGGGAACCGTATCGCGGCGTGGAGCCGGGGGGCTCGCGTTTCCCTCTCGCGCTTCGGGGTCTGGGCGTCGCGTGCCGATTCCTGGTGGGGGCCGACGGCGCGCGCTCGGCGGTGGCGCGCAGCTTCGGCCTCGACCGCAACCGCCGGCTCCTGAAGGGGGTCGAGTGGGAGTTCGAGCCCGTGGACGAGGTCGGCGACCGCCTCCACTGCTTCGTCGACCCCGAGTGCGCCCCCGGCTACATCGGGTGGGCGGTGCCCGGGGTGGCGACGACGCAGGTCGGGCTGGCGCTCCACCGCGACCGACGGGTCTCGATGCCCGAATTCCTCGCGAAGCTCGATCCCTTGTTCGGGCTGTCCGGGAGAAAAGTGCTGGAGAAGCGGGGCGGCGTGATCCCCGTCGGCGGGCTCCTGCGCAACTTCCACGCCGAGCGGGTGCTGCTCGTCGGCGACGCCGCCGGCATGGTGTCGCCGCTGACGGCGGGAGGCATCCACCACGCGTGGCGGTTCGGCAGGATCGCCGGAGACGCGATCGCGGACCGCCTGGAGGGCGGCGCGCACCCCGGGCCGGTGGTGCGGCGCGCGTACCCGGGGACGGCTTGGAAGCGCGCCGCGCGCTGGGGCTACGACCGCCTGCCGGTCGCGCGGGCGCTCGAGGCCGGACTGTTCGCCCGGGGCGCGGTGCGCAGGCTGGCGGGCAGGGTTTTCTTCGGGCCGACCCGCTAGGAGTCTGCGCGGCAGAAAAAGCGATGGTGCGAGGCGAGTCCGTGGCGCGGAGCGGGGGAAAGGGTTAGATTCATGTGACACATGGGGTTAGCCAGTGAAGTCCAGCGCACGGGAGAGGCCATGGGGACGCGGTTCCGGAAGTACCGGCCAGATCAGCAGTTTCTGATTCCGCCCGATCCCAGGAAGTGGATTCCCAAAGGACATCTCGCGCACCATGTGAGCGACTTGGTGGACTCCTCGGACCTGAGCGCGTTCTACGAACGCTACCAAGGGGACGGGCGGCGCAACAGCCCGTACGCGCCGCGGATGATGGTGAAGGTGTGGGTGTACGGGTATGCGACGGGAGTGCGGTCGTCGCGCAAGCTGGCGCGCAAGCTGGTGGAGGACGTGCCGCTGCGGGTTCTGGCGGCGGGCAACTTCCCGAAGCACCGGACGCTGTGCGACTTCCGCAAGAAGAACTTGGAAGCGTTCAAGACGCTGCTGGTGGAGATCGTGCGTCTGGCGCGCGAGATGGGATTCGCGGGACTGGGGCAGGTGGCGGTGGACGGGACGAAGGTTCGAGCCAACGCGAGCAAGCGCAAGGCGATGAGCTACGGACGGATGGGACCGGAGGAGGAGCGCCTGAAGGAGGAGATCGCGGAGTTGCTGGCGAAGTCGGATGCGGTGGACGCGGAGGAGGACGCGCGCGACGGGAAGGGTGCCGAGGGAGACGAGCGGTTGCTCGAGGAGCTGGAGCGTCGGGAGGATCGCTTGGCGGCGATTCAGGCGGCGAAGGAGCGTCTGGAGGCGGAGGCTCGAGCGTTCGACGACGCCCGGGGCCGCGAGCCGGGCCAAGAGCGCAATCCGAAGGGAGGGCGGGCGTACAAGCGGGCGTACGGAGAGCCGGAGGAGCGTGCGCAGTCGAACTTCACGGATCCGGAGAGTCGGATCATGAAGACGAGCACGGAAGGCTTCCAGCAGTGCTACAACGCGCAGGTGGCGGTGGACGGGGAGAGCCAGCTGGTGGTGGGGACGGCGGTGACGGACAATGCGAGCGACCAAGGTCGGCTGATCGAGATGGTGGACGAGGTGGAGGATGTGGCGGGAGAGAAGCCGCGCGAGGTGCTGGCGGACGCGGGATACGGAAACGAGGGCGATTTGGCGGCGCTCGAGGATCGCGAGATCGATGGCTACGTTGCGCTGGGGCGGGAGGGGAAGGAGATCGAGAAGGCGGACCCGGAGCGGTACCCGGCGCGGGCGCGCATGGTGGAGAAGCTGGCTACCCCGGAGGGCCGTGCGGTGTACGCGAAGCGAAAATGGATGGCGGAGGCTCCGATTCGGGTGGATCAAGGAGGCGATGGGGTTCAGGAGGTTCAGTCTGCGTGGCTTGGAGAGCGTGCGCGGGGAGTGGGATCTGGTGTGTCTGGCGCTGAACATGCGGCGATTGCATGTCCTGTCGGCAGCGTGAGGGGCCAAGCCTTCGCGTCCGGGAGCCTTCGGGGTCCATTGGGACCCGGAATTGGGCGATTTCCTCGGCTGACAACCGGCCCTCGTCGTCATCCGAGGGGTTTGGTTGCCGGAAATCCGGGTTGGAGGCCCGACTGCCGAGACTTCACGCTCACTCGCAGGTCTTTCTGCCGCGCAAGCTCCTAGCAGTCCGTGGATAAAATAGGATCCCTAGGCATCAGGTGAGCGAGTGGCTCCAAAGTGGCCAAAATCACGGATTTCGGGGGCCGAAAGCCGCAAATTTGGCCTCTAAACCCGTGAATTTGGGCCTTTCTGGCACTCTTCAGCCCCAATCTCGCCAATCTCCGGAAGCACTCGACTTTATCCACGGGCTGCTAGGTCCGCCTCCGCGTCTCGACCCGTGCGGCCTGAGCTCTGCCCAGCCAGATCGAGAGCGCGATCCAGACGCCCGCCAGCGGCACGGTCGACGCCGCCACCAGCGCCAGCGTCATCCCGAGCGCGGCGAAGGAGGCGTCGATTCCGGCCCCGGCGGCGTCTCCCGCGCGGTACAGGAACACGTCGACCGCCGGTTTCGCCTTGTACTTCTCGGCCGGGGTGACGACGCTGAACAGCGTCTCCCGCGCGGGTCGCGAGATGGCGTAGCGGGTCGCCCGGTGCACCGCTTGGAAGATCAGGATCGCCCCGTAGAGGGGCCACGCCGCCAGCACCGCGAAGCCGGCGACGGTGACCAGCGGGAGGATCGCGAGCGTCCATCCCACGCCCAGCTTCCTGACGATGCGCGTGGTGACGAAGATCTGGGTCAGCAGGGTCGCGAACTGGGCCAGGAAGTCGAAGTCCGCGAAGCTCTCCACCCGCTGGCTGAAGGTGTCGGTGGCCTGCTGGATGACGTTGGCCTGGGTGAAGTATATCATGGTGTTGGAGATGGCCATGAACACCACCCAGAGCCCGACTCCGAGCAGGTACGGGGAGGCCGCGACCGCCTTGGCGCCCTCCCAGAAGTTGCCGCCGATCCGGGCGCTGCCGTCGGACCGGGCGTCTTCGCCCCGACCCCTCGGGAGCGCCTCCAGGCGGGAGGCGCGCGAGCGGACCGCCATCCGGTCCAGCCAGAGCATCGTCGTGATCGCGACGCAGTAGCAGACGCAGGCGAGCAGCATGAGCCCGGCGGGCAGATACGGCGACTCCGTCGTCGCGCTGACGGCGCTGGTGGCCTCGGCCCCGGCCAGCGCCCCGAGGGTGCCGCCGATGCCGACGAAGGCGAACATCCTCTTGCCCTGGTCCACGTCGAAGATGTCGACCATGAAGGCCCAGAAGAGGCTGGAGGTGAAGAGGTTCACGACCGTGAGCCACACGTAGAAGGTGTAGCCCACGCCGCGGGCGAGGGCGGTCTCGGCGCCGGTGCCGATCAGCCCGCCGCCCGCGCGCGCGTCCTGGACGATCAGCCCGGAGAAGATCAGCAGGCAGGCGATCACGAAGAGGAAGGCCGCCGGGATGAAGCGGCGCCGATTCATGCGCGCCACCACTCCGCCGAAGGCCAGCACCGCCAGCAGCGAGATCAGCGAGGTGACGACGAAGAGCCCGCGCAGCTCGTCCATCCCGCGGGCGACGCCCATCGCCTCGCGCACCGGACGCAGGAAGAAGTACCCGCAGAGGACGAAAAAGAAGAAGGCCGCGGAGAGCAGGGCCAGGGGAAGCTCGCCCCGCCTCATGTTGAGCAGGCGCGCCGCGACGCCCCGATCCCGCGTCGTCGAGTCTTCCATGCGCGCCGGGAACCTCCGCAACCGCGCTCCGGTTGCCTTGTGACGACGGACGGGCGTCGGGAGGGGTGGATTCGCCGCCCCGGCGGCCCGACGGACGGAGGTTCGATGTAGGAGTCCGCGCCGCAGCAAGTCAAGCGGACGGACTTCGCGGGCGGCGCGGCGGCGAGCGTCCGGAGGGCGTCTCGCGGCCTCTTTGCCCGCGCTCCCGGTGCGGCTACCATCAGAGTCGCGCACCCGCCGGAATCGCGCGTCCGCTCGTCGCCCCTTCCGAGAGGTGATCCGATGAACCTTCCTCCGTCGCGTCGGTCCCGCGCCCGGGCCTTCGCGTTCCGTCCCGCTTCGCTCCGCCCGTCCGCGCTCGTCCTTCCCGCTCTCGCGCTCGCCTTCCCGTGGACGAGCGGAGCCGCAGCCCAGACGCCCGAACTCGTGTTCCTGTCCAACGTCACCGAGGTCTCGGGCGGCGGCCGCGCCCTCGCCACCGTCGAGGAGCAGACCGCGGCCGCGCTGGACGCCCTCGGGGAGGAGCTCGGCGGCCGCGGCCTCGGGTACGAGGACGTCGTCTCCGTCAACGTGTTCCTGCGCGACCCGCGCCATTTCCAGACGATGAACGGCGTCTACCGCACCTATTTCGCGCACGACCCGCCCGCCCGCACGACCGTGGCGGCCGATCTGCCCGACGTGGACGCGCTGATCCAGATCTCGGCCGTGGCCACGCCGGACGACGCCGAGGTCGTCCGGCCCCCCGGGTTTCGGTCGTCGGCGCTGCCCTACTCGTGGGGGATCCGGACGGGCGACGTTCTGTTCGTCGCGGGAGCCACGAGCCGCGATCCCCGGACCCACCGGTCGGTGCGGGGCAACGTGCGGGTCCAGACCCGACGCGCGCTCGGCAACGTCGGGATGGTTCTCGAGGCCGCGGGAATGGACTACGGCGACCTGGCGAGCTGCCGGGTCTTCCTGGACGACGTGCGTCTCTGGGGCGCCATGAACGAGGCGTACCGCGAGTTCGTCCCCGCGGACGATCCCCCGGCGCGGGCCGCGGTGCGCGCAGGGCTCGTGGATCCCGATCTCCTGGTCGAGATCCAGTGCGTCGCCGAGCGCTCCGATGCGCGCGCGGTGGTCCGCCGAGCGGGACAGGGCCCCGGACGCGCGCCCCTTTCCCCGGCCATCTCCACCGGCGCGCGCCTCTGGCTCTCGGGCATGTTGGCGGCGGGGGAAGACGTCCCGGCGCAGACGCGCGCCGTGCTCGCGAACCTGGGCGCCACGCTCGAGGCCGCGGAGATGGATTTCTCGAACGTGGCCGATGTCTGGGTCTACCTCACGGACGTGCGCGACGCGGAGGCCGTGCTCGAAGCGCTGGACGAGGCGATGCCGGAGGGGGCTCCCGAACCGACCGTGGCGGGCCTGCCGCTGGTGGGGCGCCTGGCCGTGGAGATTCAGATGACGGCGGTCCGCTGACATGGGCATGAAGCCGAAGCCGCTCTGCATGGCGGTGCTGGGGACCGGGCGCATTGCGGAGACTCAGTTGGCCCCGGCCCTGTCCGCGGCCTCCGGGCTTCGCCTGTGGAGCGTGCTGAGCCGGGACCGGGAGCGGGCGCGCGGCTTCGCGGCGCGGCATCGGGCGCGGGCGCCCGAACCCGCCCACGACCGACTGGACGAGCTGCTGGCCGATCCCGGGCTGGACGCCGTGCTGATCGCCACCCCGGACGCTCTGCACGCCGACCAAGCGCTCGAGGCCATCGCGGCCGGCAAGCACGTTCTCGTCGAGAAACCGATGGTGACCGCGGCGACCGACGGGCGCCGGGTGGTGGAGGCCGCCCGGGCCGCCGGCGTGACCGTAGGCGTAGCCTACCACCTGCGCTGGCACGCGGGGCACCGCGCCATGGTCCGCCTCGTCCGGGGCGGAGTGCTCGGAGAGCTCAGGCACATGCGGGTGCAGTGGAGCTGGCCCGCGCCCGACGATTCGAACTGGCGCGCGAGATCGGACGTGGGACGCTGGTGGAGCTTGGCCGGCGTGGGCACGCACTGCCTGGACCTGATTCGCTGGTTCATGGTGCCCGCCTGCGGCGAAGTGACGGACGTGCGCGCGGTGACCAGCAACGCGGTGTGGGGCGGACCGCGGGACGAGACCGCGCTGGCGGCGTTGACCTTCGAGTCGGGCGCGACCGCGGAGCTGTGCTCCTCGGTCCAGTTCGAGTCGCCCTCGCGGGTGGAGGTCTACGGCGACCAGGGCTACGTCGTCGGCAACCACACCCTCGGACCTCGGGGCGCGGGCACGGTCTTCGCCCGAGCGGGCACGGTGCCCTACGTCGTCCGCAACCCCTACGTGGGCGAGCTGACGGACTTCGCCGCGGCGGTGCGCGAGGGACGTCCGCCCGCGGTGGACGGGCGCGAGGGGCTCCGCAACGTGGAGCTGCTCGAGGAGATGCTGTGACGGCGGGGAGGAAGAGACCCGCCCGGACCGACCGGCGGGCCGGAGCCGCCGCGCGCGCGAGCCCCGGGCCGCGCGCCGCCTGCGCCGCGCTTCTGGCCTGCGCCGCCTGCGCCGCTCCCGCCCCCGTCGCGGTGGTGGAAGCCACCGTCGCGGGGGTGCGGGAGGCCGTCCTCTCCGGCGAGACCACCTGCCGCTTGGTGGTCCGCGCCCATCTCGACCGCATCGAGACCTACGAGGAGCGCGTCAACGCGATCACGGTGGTGAACCCGGCCGCGCTCGACCGGGCCGACGAGCTGGACGCGGCGCTGGCCGCCGGCGAGGAGCCCGGCCCGCTCTTCTGCGCGCCCGTGCTCGTGAAGGACAACTTCGACACCCACGATCTGGAGACCACGGCGGGCTCGGTCGGGTTGGCCGGGAGCGTGCCGCCCGACGACGCCTTCATGGTGCGCCGCATCCGCGAGGCGGACGCCGTCGTGCTGGCCAAGACCAACATGGCCGAGTGGGCGTTCAGCCCGCGCCAGTCGGTGAGCTCGTCGTTCGGCACGACCCGCAACGCCTACGCCCTGGACCGCGTTCCGGCCGGGTCGAGCGGCGGCACCGCCTCGGGGGTCGCGGCCAGCTTCGGCCTGATCGGTCTCGGGAGCGACACCGGCAACTCCATCCGCGGCCCCGCCTCGCGCTTGGCGCTGGTGGGGATCCGCTCGACCCTCGGGCTCACCAGCCGGGACGGCGTGGTGCCCCTGGCCTTCGACCGCGACGTCGCCGGCCCGATGGGGCGCACCGTCGAGGACGTGGCCAGGCTCTTCGACGTGGTGGCGGGCTACGACCCGGCCGACCCCTACACCGAGGCGGGGCGGGGGCGCAGGGAAGCGGACTACACCGCGTTCCTCGATCCGCTCGGGCTGGAGGGCGCGCGCATCGGAGTTCTGCGCGCCCTGGTGGACGCCGAGGACGCCGACCCCGAGGTCGTGGCCGTCTTCGAGAACGCGTTGGTCGAGCTGGCCGCGCTCGGCGCCGAGATCGTCGACCCCTTCGACTTCGACGTGCAGGCCCAGCTGGAGCGCGAGGGCATGTTCTGTCGTCGCTTCCGCTACGACATGCACGTCTATCTGCGGTCGCTGGGAGACGCGGCTTCCTTCACCGACGTGCTGGCCGTGCTCGAGAGCGGGGCGTTCGGGAGCGATGCGGAGAGCGGATTACGCCGCGCGGAGGGAACGCCGTTGGACGTTCCTCCCGCGCAATGGGATCCGCCGTGTCCGGACTATTTCGAGAACGAGCAGCGGCAAGGCTATCTGGCCGACCTCGTGGGGGCGATGGACGCCGCCGGGGTGGACGCCCTCGTCCATCCCACTTGGCTCGGCCCGCCCGCGCGCATCGACCGGGGCAACGAGGAGTACGGCGGCGACAACAGCCAGCGGGTGGCGCCCGCCACCGGGATGCCCGCCATCACCGTGCCCATGGGGTTCACCGAGGGAATCCACCCCGCGGGGCTGCAGATCCTCGCCCGCCCCTACGGCGAAGGGCTGCTCTTCCGGCTCGCCTACGCCTACGAGCGGGGGACGCGCCACCGTCGGCCGCCTCCCGGGTTCCCGGAGCTGACGGGCCGATGAAGGCCTCCGTCGGCGAGGCGGCGCGCGGCCCCGTCGGACCGGACGCGCGCGGAGAGGAGGGATGCGGCCCGGCGATTCGCCGCGTTCTCGAGCGCACCTTCGGCTACTCCGAGTTCCGGGGACAGCAGGAGGAGATCGTCGGTCACACGGTGGACGGAGGCGACTGCCTGGTGCTGATGCCGACCGGGGGCGGCAAGTCCCTGTGCTACCAGATCCCCGCCATCGTGCGCGAGGGAACCGGCGTGGTGGTCTCGCCCCTCATCGCCCTCATGCGCGACCAGGTGGAGGCGCTCCGCCAGCTGGGCGTGCGCGCCGCCTGCCTGAACTCCACGCTCTCCTACCGGGACGTGCTGGAGGCGGAGGCGGCGGTGCGGGCGGGGCGGCTGGATCTGCTTTACGTCGCCCCCGAGCGCCTGCTCGGACAGCGCACGCTCGACCTGCTGGCGGAGGCCCGCCTGGCTCTTTTCGCCATCGACGAGGCGCACTGCGTGTCGCAGTGGGGGCACGATTTCCGCCCGGAGTACCTGAAGCTCTCGGAGCTGCAACGGCACTTTCCGGGCGTGCCCCGCATCGCGCTCACCGCCACGGCCGACGAGCTCACCCGGCGCGAGATCGTCGACCGGATCGGACTCCGCGAGGCGCCCGTTTTCGTGAGCGGTTTCGACCGCCCCAACATCCGCTACAGCGTGGTTCCGAAGAGCAACGCGCGCGCCCAGTTCCGCCGCTTTCTGAACCGGCGCCACAGGGGCGACGCGGGCATCGTCTACTGCCTGTCGCGCAAGAAGGTGGACGCCACCGCGGAATGGCTGCGGAGCGAGGGGGTGAACGCCCTCCCGTACCACGCCGGGCTCGGGGCCGCCGAGCGCCAGCGCAACCAGGACCGCTTCCAGCGGGAGGAGGGCGTGGTCATGGTGGCGACCATCGCCTTCGGCATGGGCATCGACAAGTCCAACGTCCGGTTCGTGGCCCATCTCGACCTGCCCAAGAGCATCGAAGCCTACTATCAGGAGACGGGGCGCGCGGGGCGCGACGGGCTCCCCGCCAGCGCGTGGATGGTGTACGGACTGCAGGAGGTCGTGGTCCTGCGCAACATGGTGGAGGGGTCGGACGCGGGGGAGGTGCGCAAGCGCTTGGAAGTGCGCAAACTGGACGCGATGCTGGGCTACTGCGAGCTTGTCGCCTGCCGCCGCCGGACCCTGCTGGGCTACTTCGGCGAGACCCTGCCGGAGCCTTGCGGCAACTGCGACAACTGCCTGACCCCGGTGGACGCCTGGGACGCGACCGAGGCGTCCCAGAAGGCCATGTCGTGCGTGTACCGCACCGGGCAGCGCTTCGGCGTCGCGTACCTCGTCGACGTCCTCCGCGGCAGGGACACCGACCGCATCCGGCGCTTCGGCCACGACCGCATTCCGACCTGGGGGGTGGGCGCGGAGCTGAGCCCCTACGCATGGCGCTCGGTGTTCCGCCAGCTGGTCGCCCGCAAGCTGCTCTGGGTGGACATGGAGGGATACGGATCGATCCGGCTCACGGACGAGAGCTGGCCCGTGCTCCGCGGCGAGACGCCGGTGCACATGCGGCGGGACATGCGCCCGCCGAGACCCGCGCGACGTCCTGGCGGGAAGGAGCGGCCGCCGCCGGATCCGGCGACGTGGGACGAGAAGCTCTGGGAGGCGTTGCGCGCGCATCGGCTGGAACTCGCCCGCGCGCAGGGAATCCCTCCGTACGCCATCTTCCACGACGCCACCCTGCGCGAAATGGTGGAGCGTCGGCCGCGAACGCCGGACGAGCTGGCCGAGATCACGGGGGTGGGCGAGATCAAGCTCGGCCGCTACGGCGACGGGTTCCTGTCGGTGATCGGCGGCGGGGAGTAGGAAGCGGAACCGTTCCGGGTTCGGAACCTCGAGCGGGCCCGCGGATCCGCCGCCGCCCGACGCGCCCGAAAGCAGGAGGAGGGGATCGCATGAACTACGACTACCGCGCGTTGCGCGGGGACATCTTCGGCGGCGTGACCTCCGCCATCGTGGCCCTTCCGGTCGCCTTGGCGTTCGGAGTGGCGTCGGGGCTGGGCGCGGCGTCGGGGCTCTACGGCGCGATCGCGGTGGGCTTCTTCGCCGCCGTCTTCGGGGGCACCCGTTCGCAGATCTCCGGCCCCACCGCGCCCATGACCGTCGCCATGGCGGCGATCCTCACCACCCACTCCGCCACCCTCGCCGAGGCCATGACCGCGGTGATCATGGCGGGGCTGCTGCAGATCGCCATGGGCGCGCTCAGGATCGGCCGCTTCGTCGCGTACACGCCGGCGGTGGTGGTGTCCGGCTTCATGTCCGGGATCGGCGTCATCATCATCCTGATCCAGAGCATGCCGTTTCTCGGCCTGCCCCCGGCCTCGGGCGGGGCGATGGGCGCGTTGCGGTCGCTTCCGGGGGCACTGGCCGCCGCCACGCCCGGCGCGGTCGCGATCGGCGCTCTCACCCTGGCGGTCGCCGTGGCCTGGCCCCGTCGGCTGGCGAGACTCGTTCCCCCGCCGCTGGTGGCGCTGGCGGTGGGCACGACGGTCGGGATTCTGTGGGTCGGCGGCGTCCCGGTCATCGGGGAGATCCCCACGGGGTTGCCGACGCTTCGGTTCGCGCCGCCTTCCGCGGAATTCCTGCTGCGCGCCGTGGAGCCCGCGGTGATCCTCGCCATCCTGGGTTCGGTGGACAGCCTGCTGACCTCGCTGGTGGCCGATTCGATCACCGGAACCCGCCACGACGCCAACCGGGAGCTGATCGGGCAGGGCGTCGGCAACATCGCCTCGGGGTTGATCGGCGGGTTGCCGGGCGCCGGGGCGACCATGGGCACCGTGGTCAACATCCGCGCCGGGGGAAGCACGCCGGTTTCCGGGGCGCTTCGCGCGGCGCTGGTGCTGGGACTGCTGCTGGGCCTCGGCCAGTACGTCGAGCCGATTCCCCACGCCGTGCTCGCCGCCATCCTGATCAAGGTCGGATGGGACATCATCGACTGGCGCGTGCTGGTGCGCGTCCACCACCTCCGCCGCGAGCACATGATCGTCCTGCTGGTCACGTTGGGGCTGACCGTGTTCGTGGACTTGGTCACGGGCGTCGCGATCGGGCTGATCGTCGCGGGCATGGCCCACTCCAGCCAGCTGGAGCGTCTGGAGCTGGACAGCGTGGTGTCCGTGCCGCTGCTCGACCGGATGTTCTTCGCCGAACGCGAGGATCCGGAGGTCATGGACTGGTACTCGGCCCGCGTGGGGCTGGTCGCTCTCAAGGGGAGCTTCACCGTCGCCTCCGCGCACAAGCTGGTCACCGTGATCGGGGGAGACGTCAAGGAGCACGAGGTCACGATCTTCGACTTCACCAACGTGACCTACCTGGACGACAGCGCCGCCATGCTCATCCGGCAACTTCTGGACGTCGCCCGGCGCGAGGGGACCGATGTCGTCGTGATGGGCGTCTCGGGCTCGCCGGCCGAGACCCTGAGGACGCTGGACATCCTGGACGGCGTGCCGCCCGGGCGGATCGTGCGCACGCTCGACGATGCGCGCGCGGTGGCGGTCGAACTTCTGAAGAAGCGCGGATCGGGCAGCCGCCAGCTGATCGGCTGATCGGCGGCCGCTTCCGCTCGCCTCCTCCCCCGCGCCGCGAGATCGGAAGCTCCCGGCGTGCGGCGGAAGCGCGGGAAGCCTCGTCCGGGCCGCCCCCTCCGTCCCTCGACCGGCGTCGACCGCGACCGGCGGTGGCGTCGGGGGGGATCAGCCCCCCGCCGCAGCGAGGGAGACCGTGGCGGAGCGGTTCCAATCTCCGGAAGAGCCTTGTCTCGTTTCCACGGCGATGGTCATGGCCTTCAGCAACTCGGCCTTGGCGGCGGGGTCGGTCAGCGAGGCGCCGCCGTCGACTCGGGTCAGGGTCCGCCCGTCCACGGAGATCCGCGCGCCGCTCTGCCGCTTCTCCCTGTTGTCGACGGGATCGACCTTCGTGACGGGGACGGTGGCGAGCACGTACCAATGCCCATCGCCCAGCCGCGCCACGACCCGTTGTCCCGTTCTTCTGCTCACCCTCGAAGCCGAGGAACTCGGGTCCCAGTCGATCCGGATCCGTTCGTCGCTCTGCACGCGCGAGGCCGTCACGCCGACGGCCACCGGTTTGATCGCGCGCACCTTGAGCACGCGACTCTCCGAGAGCGCCACGCCCACATGTTCCCTTGTGGTCGAGCCTTGGATCTGCGCCCTGATCCTGACCTCGAAATAGGTGTCCGTGCCGATTTCTCCCTCCGAGAAGAGGCTGGAGAGAACGCGTGGGGTGAGCGTGATGCCCATCGTGTACGTGCCGGTGCTGTCCGGATCGCCGCCGACCCGGTCGCCTCGAGGCTTCCAAGCGCCGCGGTGCTCCGGTTCCGGGTTGTGCGGATTGCTTTTGGCGAACCTGAACATGACCCTGTATCTGGCATCGTGGAAGCCGGCGGGCACCTGCTTCGGATCGGCCTTCCACGTCACCTTGACGCTGTCGGAAAACACGTTGGGCAAGTCGGTCGTCGCCGACGACAGCAAGCGTTCCACCTTGATGTCCCATGCAGTGAACAGTTTCCGACGGACGGTGCCGACGTTCACGGTCCGACCCGGCGCGACGCTGACCGACGTCCGGTACCGGACCGGGATCTCGTAACTCGGCGTCGCCTTCGTGGCCTTGTCCTCGCCGAACTTCAGCGTGTAGGCGCCGAGCGGCACGTCGAGCGAAAACACCCCCGTCGTACCCGTCGTCACGCTGTCCGCCGGGGCGCCGCCCCCTGTCGGCGTCGCCCAGAGACGAACATCTCCATGGAGACGTCGAACCTGATCCTGTTCCTGCACTTGGGGCAACGCACGTTTTTGAAGATCAGGCCCCTCTCGTACTCGCGCTCGTACTGGGTCTTCCCCCAGGTTTTCATTCCCGCTCCGGCAGTTGGAGTCCGACGAGACCCTCTTCCTTCCCGTCCCTCAGGCACTTGTTGACCCACACGTTGCGGATCGTCTCCGACAAGAAGGCGAAGAGCAACCACAGACCCACCCAAATCGGGCCGTTCAGTTCCAGGAAAGGCGACGACAGGAAGGAAGTGGAAACCCCTTCTCCCCTGACGAACGACAGGTATCTCGCCGGTATGCTCGTGAATTCGTGCGGGATGCGGACGACCGTCAACGAGACGAGGATCAGAACGGTGAAAATCGCGAGGAAGACGTATTCCAATCCACGGGAGATCCGATACCCCAGACTGGCGAAGAACCACGGGCTTCCGATTCCGCTCATTTCTTGGTCTTCTTCACCTTCACGACGGGCCCCGCGAACAGGCCCAGCGCGTCGAGGTCGATGGGGTCTCCCGACTCCAGACGCCTCCGGGCGAACGCCCGGAGGGTCATGGTGTGCACGGAGGAGTCCAGCTTCGGACCCCAGTCGGCGAGGCTCTCGGCGATCTTGCGGATTTCCGCGTGGCTTTCGCGCCCGGCCGAGATTTCCAGCCGGGACTTGATCAGTCCTTCGGCTCCGATCCTTTCCAGATGGACCACGGCGTCCCTGCGCTTGTCCGGGTCCTTGGGCCACCCCCCCCGGAGATGAACGTCTCCAGGCTGTAGACCCTGCCCCCGGAGCTGAGGGTCGAGACGTCCGCCTCCATCATGATCTCGGGCATCGCGACCGAGATGATCCGGTGCCGCTCCTTCTTCAGCGCTGCGAGGCGCTTCTCCTCTTCTTCGATCTCCAGGTCCAGGTCCAGGTACGTGTTGGCCAGGTCGTGGAGACGTTTCAACGAGTCGCTCACGAACTCATCTCCTTCAGCAGTCGTTCCATCTTGTTCAACTGTTCGCCGACATGAACCGCGCGCGCGGGTCTGCCGTCCACGTCGACCACTCTGCCGACGATCCTGCCGTACGGGAAGCCGGTGAAGTCGATGCCGGAGATCGCCGAGCCGACGTGCGCCGGCACCGTGATCGACTCCGGCGCGAAGCTCATGGCCTTCTTTCTCGCCCGCACCCTCACCGACCCGCCGACCGCCTGGCCTTTCACCTCGGCC
The DNA here is from genome assembly GCA_965115885.1 of Longimicrobiales bacterium. Lineage (GTDB taxonomy): Bacteria > Gemmatimonadota > Gemmatimonadetes > Longimicrobiales > Gaopeijiaceae > BD2-11. The sequence goes on along the minus strand of OZ220479.1, from coordinate 2,394,546 downwards.
GTGTAGGCGCCGTCCGCTCCGGTCTTCAGCGCATCGTTCGGCGCCGCGTTCTCCGGCGCCGTCCACTCGCCGTCGTCGTACTTCACCTCGATTTCCACGCCCGCGATCGGCGCGCCGCTGCCCGACGCCGTCACCTTTCCGCTGACGGTCGCCCGCGCCTCGTTGCCCGACAGCTCGATGTCGACCCGCTCCAGGTGGTTGGCCATGAAGGCCCGGATGGAGTCCCGAGTCGCGACGGCGCCGGAGGTCGCGGTCACGAAGAACTTGTCGCTGTGCGTCGCGCTCCCGATCCTGCGGGTCCGGGCGGCGACGCCCTCGATGACGTAGCGACCGTACGCATCCGTCGTCGCCGTCTTCCCGTTCGCCGTCACCGTCGCGCCGTCCAGCGGGAAGCCGTCCGTGCCCGTCACGCGTCCGTAGACCGTGCCCGTAGACGGCGTCACCTCGAGGACGACGGCGCCGCCCAGCGGGGCGAGCGCCGCGCCCAGCGCCATGTCGTCCTCCCTTCGGACCCGCCAGCCGACCGTGGCCTTCGCTTCGTACACGCCCGCCGCGATCTTCCCGAAGTCGAACTGGTAGCGCTCGTCGAGCGTCTTCGTCGCCGCAGCGTCCTTCGCCATCGTCGTGAAGGATTGCGCCTCGCCCGCCAGGTTCTTCCCCTCGACCGGCGTCAGGTCCACCGTCACCCCCGGGTTCTCGACGTTCTTGTCGGTCGTCGCGAATCCGTCGTCGCCGACGGTCGGCGTCACGCTCTTGCGCCACACCTCGCCCTTCACCGAGTGCGTCGCGACGTACGCGAACGACGCGCACTCGTCGTGGTCCTGGGGAAGCGTCTCCTGCAACGGACACAGCGAAACCGTGTGCCCGAATCCGCCCTCCGACCCGAACGCTCCGCCCACGATCCCGTTCGTCTTCGCGTCCCGGTACGCCTCGAGCTCGTCCGGATCCAGCAGCACGATCCCCGCCGTCGTACCCGCCGCGCTCTCGTTCGCGCGAACCACCACGTCGTAGTCCGTCGGCACGTGCAGGAACGTCACCGCCCCGTCCTTCTCGCTCATGTGCTTCGAATCCCACTCCTCCTTCGTGAACGCCCGCGACCGGCCCGTCCCGCTCACGTAGCGCAACGACACGTCCACGTACCCCGTCTTCGCCCGCTCGTCCCCACCCAGCACGTTCCCCGTGTACCCCTCCACCTGATCCCGCTCGTGGTGCACGTACGCCTTCAGCGTCTGCGTCGCGTACCGCGCCTCGAGCGTCCCCGCTTCCATCGTCGCGCCCGCCAGCTTCAGGCCCGTGTGCGTGTACTCCACCGCCGACTCGTACTTCTCACCCCCGTCCAACTCGTCCTCCTGGTCCTTCGCCAGCATGAACGCGTAGGTCGTCGGCACCGACTCCGCCGTCGTCTCCAGCTTCGCCATGCCCTCCTCGTCCAGCTTCTTCGGCGCGCCCTCCACCGTCTCCTCCCCCGACGTCACGCCGATCGCCCAGCCGCCCAGCGCCACGCCCCCGCCCAGCTCCGTCTTCACCGTCTTCCCGCTCACCGACGCGTCCACCTTCATGTTCACCACGTCGGCCATGTTCCTCGCCGACACCCTCCACTCCCGAGGATCCCACTTCACCGCCTGCTTGCCTCCCTCCATGTCCACGCTGTAGCCGTCCGCAACGATCGTCGCGTGCACCGTGTGGCCCGTCGTGCCCGCGCGCGCCACCCGGATCGACGCCATGCCCTCCTCGTCCGTCGCGCCGCTCCCCGCCATCCTCTCGCCGCCCATGTCCGCGTACAGGTTCACCTTCGCGTCCGGCAGCGCGTCGCCCATCGCTTCCCCGCTCTTCAGCGTCACCTCGAAGTCCACCGTCGTGTGCGTTATGTCGAACGGCAACGACCGCGTCGCCGCCTCCCCTGCCCCCAACTCCACCGCGTAGCCCGTCGACGGTCCGCCGTACGCCACGTCGTGCTTCGCCAGCATCGCCGTCGCCGACGCGTCGATCAGCGCCACCAGCTGGTACGAGCCCGCCTTCAAGCCCTCGAACGAGAACCTGCCCTCCTCGTCCGTCGCGCCCACCCGCTGCTCGTTCACCCCGGGGCCCACCAGCGCCACCGGGATCTCCGCACGCGTCAGCGCCCGCTCCCCCTCGTCGAACACGTCGTTCTTCGTCCCCTCGTCCACGTACGCCATCCCCGACACGCTCGCCGTCGTCGCGTGCTTCCCCTCGAAGTTCACGATCCTCGACTCGTCCTCTCCCACCGCCGCGTCCACGCTCGTCGTCTCGAACACGTACGCCTCGCCCTCCACCCCGATCGACACCGCGTAGTCCCCCGCCGCCAACCCCGTGAACGCGTACTGACCGCTCCCGTCCGTCGTCTCCGTCCGCTTCCCGTCCGCGCCCGAGAGCACGACCTCGACCCCGCTCAATCCCATGCCTTCCACGCTCACGCGGCCGCCGATCCCCGACGTCCGCAACAACGCTCCCGTGAACGACACCGTCGCCGTTTCGCCCATCTCCACGCTCACGTCCCGCGACGTCGACGCGAACTCGTAGTCCTCCGCATCGAACCCGCCCGCGATGCTCACCTCGTACGCGCCCGCGCGTAGTTCCCCGAACCGGTACATCCCGTCCGCGTCCGTCGTCGCCCTGCGGCTCTCCTCCGCCGGACCGCCCGACAGCGCCACCGTCACTCCCGACAGCCCCTCGCCCTCGACGACCACACGGCCCTCGACCGCCGAGGTACGCACGTAGCGGCCCGTGAAGTCCGCGTTGCCCACCTCGCCCGCCTCGACCTCCACCTCCATCAGCCCCGTCTCGAACGTCACGTCCTCCGGGTAGCCCGAAATCTCCACCGTGTACCTACCCGCTCGGAGCCCCGCGAACGCGAACCCGCCGTCCATCCCCGTCCGCGCCGTCTCGCCCATCGCGTGCTCCCCGCCCAGCGTCACCGTCACCCCCGACAGCGTCTCCGGCTGCCCGTCGCCTCCGCTCTTCGGCGCATCGGCCGCGACCACCGCGCCCACCACCGCCGACGAACGCACGTACTCTCCCGCGAAGCTCAACCGCACGTTCTCCCCGTCCGTCGATATCGTCGCCGACTGCGTCGCCTGCGCGAACGTCGCGTCCTCCGGGTAGCCCGAGATCGTCACCGTGTATGTCCCCGCCTCCACCCCCGTGAACGAAAAGTCGCCGCCCGCGCCCGTCGTCGCCGTCGCGCCCGACGACAGCGTCGCCGCGACGCCCGCGACCGCCGTCCCCTCGATCGTCACCGTGCCCGAGATCGTGCCCACGGGCGTCGGCGGGGGCGGCAGATCCACCGGCGGTGGGGAACCGTCGCCGCACGCCGCGAAGACGAGCGCCGCCAGCGTTGCCGTGGCGAGGAACTTGACGTGGTTCATCGTAGGCGTACCCGGTGAGATTGCGGGGTGGAGCTTCCAAGATTCCCCGGTGCCGCGGCACGCACGGCGGCGTGCGCCATTGGGGGACGCGGACCCGAGCGGCCTCGGCGGCGGATCGGACCGCGGTTAAGGCGGGGTCATGCGGAGTGCGCGGGAATTCCGTGAACGGCATGCCGCGATCCGGCACCCGCTTGCAAGCGTCTTCGATGGCGACGACGTCGCTCGGGCAGCCTCGAACCGAGGGTGGGTCGTTCCGTCGCTCGTGCGGGGGAATTCCGTGTCGAGCCGCTGTCCGTGCCGACGACGATTCCGGTCGTTCTGGCCATGACGGCGCGTCTCGCACCCGCTCGGCCCGCAAGCCGTGGAGTAGGGATTTTCACGTCCTCCGACAAGGTTCGAACTCGTGCGGCTTCGAACTGAATCGCGGCGGCTCACGTCGCCCTGCGATTCGCGCGGCGAGGCTCCGCGAAAGCGATTATATTGAACCACTCTCCCTTCGCGCCATCGTTCCGATCTTCGCGGCGGCAAGAGCGACTATCGGATCCCCGGAGGCCAGTTCGGGACGGCGCGTCCCGCGGTCCACGGCACGCCCGCCTCCTCCAGCCGTCGCTCCAGCTCCGGCAGATCGGTTTCCACCAGTCGCTGCAGTTGGGGATGCATGGCGCTGAACGCCTCGTGCGCCAAGCGGTACTGCTCCCTGTGCGTGCCCGTGGGTCCGTGGGTGCCGTTCCAGTGTCCGCGCACGATCCGGGCGACCCGCTCGGCGATCCCCGGCAGGTCGGGCTCGGCGCGCGAAGTGCGCGTGCGCGATCCGTCGAGCGTCTCGCGCAGGTCGAGCAGGCGAAGCTCCAGGGCCCGGGCCTCCGCCATGAGTTCGGGCGGGGCGGCGGGCCAGCGTTCGAACGCCCGCTCGACGGCGCCGATCCGCTGGGCCGCTCCCGCAGCCGCGCGCTGCGACCCGCTCACGGCGCGCAACAGCTCGCCGGTCTCGCGCTGGAAGGCCAGCACCGCCGCCCGATCCTGGGCGGGGACGGCGGGCGTCGCGAGCGGGGCGATCTCGAAGGGGACGGGGCCGGCCAGCTCGGTCGCCTCGCCGTCCATCCACTGGGCCAGGGACACCGTGTAACTCCCCGGCAGCGCCATCGGCCCGCGGCCGCCGGAGTCTCCTCCTTCTTCGGTCGCCGGCGTGTACGCGGGGTAGCGGTAGTTCCAGACCGCGCGGTGGATGCCCCGGGACGTCGAGCCGCGGACCGCGTTCACGATCTCTCCGTCCGCGTCGCGCACGGTCAGATACACGTGCGGAGCCTCCTCCCGGTCCTCCTCGCGCAGCTCCTCCCACGACGGGTACGGGGTGTCCTCGCCCCGCTCCTGGGCCTGCCGCTCCGCCGCCCGCCGCTCGGCCCGCCGGGTCCGAAGCGTCTCGCCGACCCAGTAGGTGAAGGTCGCGCCCACGGGCGGGTTGGCGGCCGCGTAGAAATCGCTGCCGTTCGCCCCGCCGGGGTTCCAAGGCACGTACATGTCGCCGTCGGCCACCTCGAACAGGTGGCCCGGAGAGGCCAGCACGGCCTGCGATCCCCGCGCCAGCTCGCGCAGCGGCGTGTAGTCGTCGATCACGTAGAAGCTGCGCCCGAAGGTGGCCGCCACGAGGTCGCCCTCCCGTTTCTGGATCTCCAGCTCGCGCACGGGGATGGTGGGCAGCCCGCTGTCGAACTCGATCCACGACCCGCCTCCGTCCACCGATGCGAAGGCGCCGAATTCCGTCCCCAGGAACAGCAGATCGGGTTCGACGTGGTCCTGAACGACGGAGAAGGCCGGGCCGTTGTCCGGCAGTCCGTCGACGATCGCCGTCCAGCTCCGCCCGCGGTCCTCGGACCGCAGGACGTAGGGCCGAAAGTCGCCGCGCTTGAAGTTGTTGACCACGACGAAGACGGCGTCGGGATCGTGCAGGGAGGCCTCGACGTCGTGCACGAAACTGGTGTCCGGCACCCCCGGCAGGCTCGCGATCTCGCGCCAAGTCCCGCCTCCGTCCTCGGTGACCTGGACCAAGCCGTCGTCCGTTCCGACGTAGATCAGTCCCTCGACCAGCGGGGACTCGGAGATGGCCACGATGTGCCCGAACGCCGACGTCGACCGGTTCTTGCCCACGGCGTCGACGCTCCACACGCGGTCCATCACCTCCAGCCGGTTGCGGTCGACGTTGCGCGACAGATCTCCGGAGACGGCGCGCCAGCTGGAGCCCCGGTCGTCGCTGCGAAAGAGAATCTGGGCCCCGAAGTAGAGCCGGTGGTTGTCGTGCGGCGACATGATCAGCCCCGCGTCCCAGTACCAGCGCAGCGGCGGCCCGTCGGGGTCCGCCTGGGGCTGGATGTCGAGCCGTTCCTTGCTCCCCCGGTCGAAGCGCGACAGCACTCCGTGCTGCAACTGCGAATAGACGATGTCGGGATTCTCGGGGTCCACCACGGGATCGAAGCCGTCGCCGCCCAGCGTCACGTACCAGTCCGAGTTGCGGATGCCGCCCCCCAGCGTCTGCGACGGTCCGCCCATGGTGTTGTTGTCCTGCGTCCCTCCGTAGACGTAGTAGAAGGGCTCGTCGTTGGAGGTCGCGACCTTGTAGTACTGGGTGAGCGGAAGGTTGGCGAAGTGGCGCCAGTTCTCGCCGAAGTCGAAAGTTTCGTACAGCCCGCCGTCGTTGCCCAGGATCAGATGCTCCGGATCCTCCGGATCGAAGGCGATGGCGTGGTGGTCGACGTGCACGTTTCGGGTCGGCAACCGACTCCAGGTCTCGCCGCCGTCGTCGGACGTCTCCAGGAAGGTGTCCATGGCGTAGATGCGGTCGAAGCGGTGCGGGTCGGCGTAGAGTTCGTGGTAGTACATGGGCGCGGTCGACTGGTAGCGCGAGGTGCGGGTCCAACTCTCGCCCATGTCCTCCGAGCGGAAGGTTCCGCCGTCGTCCCCCGACGCCTCCACGATGGCGTACAGCACGTCCGGTCGGATGGGGGAGACGGCGAGCCCGATGCGTCCCTTGTCCCCGGAGGGAAGCCCCCGGTCGATCGACCGCCAAGTCTCGCCTCCGTCGGTGGACTTGTGGATGCCGGAGCCCGGCCCCCCGTCGATCATGGTCCACTGGTGCCGACGCCGCTGCCACGAGGACGCGTACACGACGTCGGGGTTGCGCGGGTCGAAATGGACCTCGTTCGCGCCGGTGTGCTCGTCGATCTCGAGCACCCGCTCCCAGCTCTCGCCCCCGTCCCGCGTGCGGTAGAGCCCGCGCTCGCCGCCCTCGGCCCACAGCGGCCCCTGCGCCGCCACGAAGACGGTGCGCGAATCGTCGGGATGAACGGCGATCATGCCGATGTGTTCGGAGGTCTCGAGCCCCATGTTTCGGAACGAGCGTCCCCCGTCGACCGACTTGTACACGCCGTCGCCGTACCCCACCGAGCGCTGGCCGTTGTTTTCGCCCGTGCCGACCCAGAGCGTGAGACGGTCGCTCGGGTCGAGCGCGATGGCCCCGATCGAGTACGACCCGTAGTCGTCGAAGATGGGGGTCCAGGTGGTGCCCGCGTTGTCGGTCTTCCACACGCCCCCGGAGGAAGCCGCGACGTACCAGACGCTCCGGTCGGTCGGGTCGACGGCGATGTCGGCGATGCGTCCCGAGGCGACCGCCGGTCCGATGCTGCGCCAGCGGAAGGACGAGAGCAGGGCGGAGCCGAGTTCGGCGGGCGCGTCGGCGTCGACCTCCTGGGCGCGGAGCGCGCCGCCGATCCGAGAGCGGACGATCTCGTCCGACTCCCCCGCGCCGCCCGCCGAGGACGCCGAGGAGCGGGGACCGGGAGCGGCGAGCGGGAGCAGCGCTCCCAGAACGACGAGGGCCGACCCTCTGCGGAGGAGGCGGGAGAGGGCGCGGCGGGAGCGCGCGAAGGCGCGGCGAGTCCGGAACCGAAGGTCGTGCATGATGGGAATTCCTCGAGGGCGGCGGATGTGCGCGGATGGGAAGAGTCTACGGATTTCCTGCGCGGGGGAGTAGGGAGGCGCCTCGGCGTCGCCCGGACCGGGGTCGCGTTCCGGGCGGAGAGACGGCGGTCGACGGGCCGTGCCCGCGGCGATCATCTCCAGCATGCCTCCGGGCGAGATCGAGAGGCCTCCGAACGTCCCGCCCGCGAGCCGGGCGTCCCGCCGGACTCCAGGCCGGTGCCGTGCGAACGGCAGCGGAAAGAGCCTTGTGGTCCCGCGACGGCTGTCGGCTGTCGCTCCGAGCACACGGGTTCCGCCCGCGATGCGTTCGCCCGCCTCGACACGTCCCCCGCCTCCGCCGTACTATGCCCGTCCGGGGTGGCCGGGGCGACCGAGTTCCCGACGCATCGACGTTCGTTTTTCAGGAGAAGCGGCATGCTCGTGCGATTCTCGCTTTTCGGCGGCGCGGTCCTCCTTGCGGCTCTCGTCGGCCCCGCCGAGGCCACCGCCCAGGACCCGTCCGGCAGCCTTTCCGCCGACGGCATGTTCACCTTGGCGCTCGCGGGAGACGCCATCGTCACCCGACGGCTCTCGCCCTACAAGGAGCCCCGCTATCTCGACATGATCGAGCTCGTGCGGAGCGCGGACGTCTCGTTCGTCAATCTCGAGGTGCTGTTCCACGATTACGAACCGTACCCGGCGGCTTCGAGCGGCGGCACCTACATGCGCGCGGACCCGAGCCTCGCGAAGGAGCTCGCGTGGGCCGGATTCGACATGGTGTCGATGGCCAACAACCACACCGGAGACTACGGCGCGGACGGACACCGGCTCACCCGCCGTCACGCGGAGGCGGCGGGGCTGCTCACCGCCGGGACCGGGGAAAACCTCGCCGAGGCGCGCGAGGCCCGCTTCCTCGAGACGCACGACGGTCGGGTCGCGCTGATCTCGACGTCTTCGACGTTTCCCGAACATTCGGTCGCCGGTCCCGCCAAGGGCGCCGTTCGCGGGCGGCCCGGCCTCAGCCCGTTGCGCGTGATCACCACGCGCTACGTGGAGCGGGACCGGCTGGAGCGGTTGCGTCGGTCGCTCCGGGACCTGGGGCTGGAGGAGCTTGCGCGGCGCGGCGAGCTCGGAGAGCCCGGAGAGCCCCTGAATCTGCTCGGCGCGACGCTTCGTCCGGGCGAGGAGTCCGGCGTCGACAGCGATCCCGATCCCAGGGACATGGCCGAGATCGCGGCGGTCGTGAACAACGCCTCCCGGCTGGCCGAGTACGTCGTGGTCACGATTCACGCGCACAACCAGGGTCCGTACCTGAAGAAGTTCGCGCACGCGATGATCGACGCGGGCGCGGACGTGTTCGTGGGACACGGGCCCCATTACCTGACGGGCATCGACATCTACAAGGGCAAGCCCATCCTGTACTCCCTGGGCGACTTCATCTTCCAGAACGAGACGTTGTTGCGCCTGCCCCACGACAACTACGCCGGCCAGGGACTCGAGGACGAACCCAACGCCTGGGTCGCCGACTTCAACATGGAGCGGTACCGCAACGAGACGGTCGGCTTTCCGACCCGTCCTCGAATCTGGGAATCGGTCGTCGCGATGCCCACTTTTCGGGGCGAGGAACTCGTAAGCTTGGAGTTGCACCCGATCTCGCTGGGATTCGGGGAGCCGGCGACCGTGCGCGGTCGGCCGATGTTCGCGGATCGCGAGCTGGGCAGGAAGATCGTCCAGGATCTCGTCGACGCGTCGGAGCCGCACGGCACCACGGTCGAATGGGACGATGCGCGCGGAATCGGCTTCGTGCGCCTCCCGAACGTTGCGGACGGCGGTCGGCCCGGCTCGATGGAGTGAGCCGACATCGAGGTTCGGCGTCGATTCGCGACCGACGCAGGAAGCCGACGGGCGCGGTTCCGGGAGCTCTCCTGCAGTCAGGGAGCCGGTAGGCGACGCGCTGGAAAGACGATCATTCCGGGTCGACGGGGATCGCGGCCAACATCTCGTCCCCGTATTGGGTGACGATGCGGACCGCGATGCGCCCGGTCTCCGGCCGCGCGAACGGAGCCGAGATCAGCGAGTTCATGAACTCCCACTGGTCCGGGTCGATGTGTCGAGAGAGCTCGCGTTTGAATCGCTTGATCTGCCTGTCGTTCTCCTTGCCGGGGAAGTGGATGCGCCGCGCGAAGAACGACGTGCCGTCGTACTTGGTGTCGAGCATCCAGCAGTCGATGTCGGACGGGTCCCATCCGGGGCGCATGTTCCCCGAAGCCGGATCGTACACTTGGTAACCCCGGATTCTCACCTGCAGGCGTCCGTCCAAGTCCTCGACTTCCACATCGGGTTCGCCGACCAAAATGAAGGCATTGTCGTCTCTGTCGGAGGTGAGCTCGCCGATCGTCAGGTCGCGGTTGGCCCGAACGGTAAGTACCTCGAGCTTTCCGCGCTTCTCTCGGTCCACGCCGGGCTCGATGTGGAAGGCAACGACCACCAGCTTGTCGAAGTCGTTTCGGGCCGCGTCATGGGCGAAATCACTAACCATCATGGCACTGGCTGAACGGTCATCAGGTACGAACGCCAAGGCGACGCGTTCGCCGGTTCCACGACGAAGAGCTTCGTGGGTGATCCCATCTTTCCGTGGGCTCTCCATCCACGGAACAATGCTGTCGAAATACCACCGCTCCGCATTTGATTCCGTTGTCGGAACCGGAATGCCGCTGGTCTCCAGGGCTCTCAAGACGTTCTCTCGGATGTCGAGTTCGCGTTCGCTGATGGCGGGCTCTTCCCGGACCGTTGTTGGCGAGAGATGGGTCCATGGCGAGTGCGACTCGACAGTGAACGGAGAGCTGATGCGTCGGACGCCTTTCTTGGTGATCGGTCGATTTACCAGCAAAGTGGATTTTGGGGGCTTTTTGTAGGCAAGATGCGCGGCGGAGACGTGCCGTACTCGCTCGTATACGAAGCCGCTAGCGGGGTTGTTGCCGGACGAACCCATCGTCCGCACATTCTTTCCATCTCCACTCAATCGCTCTTCCCAGGCCCACCCCTTGGGGTCGTCCATTGTCAAGTACCATTTGTGGACCGCCGACAGCATGCGCTGACGGCAAAGCGCGATTGGAATTGCAGACGTGTCGATCGTGATCCACCGCCGACCCCATCTCTCGGCGACAAGTGCGGTTGTGCCCGATCCGCAGGTTGGGTCGAGTACCAAGTCTCCTGGATCCGTGGTCATTTGAATGCAACGTTCAATCGTGGATTCAGCTGTCTCCACGACATAGTGAATGTCATTCGGAGCCTGCTTTTTGGACCAGAGGTTGTGGATTCTTTTGCCGGGAATCTCGTTCTCGTAGCGCTTCCAACTCAGCCATCCTCCATCCGTCGCCACAAGTCGTCCCTGGGATGCGAGAGCATCCAGGCCTTCGTGATCAACTCTCCATTGTTCTCCCGGTGGGCAGAAATAAACAGTCCCATTCCACCGGTAAGGCGCAGAACGACCAGTTGTTGATTCGCCTGGAGATGCTAGGCGCATCCTTCCGAACAATCGTGCCCCTGCCGGTAAGTTCATGTCCGGATCCTTGCGCTCTTCCAGAGTTGGCTTCCGGACGGTGCCGTCGGGCAATTCCACCATGGCATGCCAGCTCATGTGAGCGAGCTTGTCCTTCCGCGAGAGCCACTCGTACAACTGGTGGTACTTAAGGTGTTCCTTGTCTCGTGCGTACCAGAGTAGCCAATCCGCTACTTCAGGGAGGTGTTTCGCCGACGTCGATCCAGATTTCGCAAATGCAATTGTGGCAATGCGGTTTTCGGCCCCGAACACCTCGTCCAACAAGACCGAAAGCCGATGGACGTTTTCCGTCCCCATCTGCAGAAAAAAGCTACCGGATCGATGCAGCAATCCACGCGCATGCATGGCCACGGAGAAGGTCGTGTCCATGTAGGAATGCAACCCATCCTTGTAGGTGTCCCGGAACGCCTTCCGCGGGGTCCCCTCGACCGGTGCGCGTCCGCCGCCCCTTCTGCGGGTGCTGGGTTGGTAGTTGCTGTTGAAGTTGATGCCGTAGGGCGGATCGAAGAAGACCATTTGAACTTGACCGGCCAGCCTCTCCCGGACGGCTAGCGATGCCATGACGTCGACCGAGTTGCCCCGGATCATGCGGTTCGACCAGTTCCCCTCGTGACGGTACCAGTTGTAGCGCTCTTCCTCGGCAATGCCGTTGAAATCTGCAAAGACATCGCCCTGCGGACTCTTTTGAGTCGGCTCCGACAATTGCGCCACGAAAGCCGACGGGTGGATCTTTTCATGGATGTAGAGGGGTAGGGTGGCAGTTTGAATTCCGTTCGAGTCTATTCCCCGCCGCCAGCTGAGCAGGATTGGACCCTCCGATCCCCCTGGGGAGGGCGAAAACGGCTTGCCGGTTCGCTCTTCATCAGGAAAATAGACGTGATCTTCGCTAGTCGGGATATTCTTGCGGCGTGCGTCGACGTGCTGGTAGGCTTGAGTCTTTATCCGGTTCTTTGTCACTTCGCCTCCTCTTTTCGGCAGGCTTTCGCAATGAGAATGGAAGCGTGGCGAATGTCCTCGATCCAGACGACCTGCCAGTCGCCCAAATCGTCGCCCACCGCATCGGTCTTTCGAGAGACCGCAGGAGCCCAAAACTCATTCAGATATTTCTGTTTGGCGATTTCCGAGGGCTGTCCGGCTTGCATTCCCTTGAATTCGATGACCAGATTGCGCGCTCGTCCGCTACTTGTTTTTCGCTTGGAGCGGGCGAGGAAATCCGGTTCCGTCCAAGCCGTTCCACCGCGCTCGGGATCGAACCAGGGAACATACCATCCCAGTCGAAAATTCCGTACCCACGCCTGGATGTCCTCGTGGGTGTCCAAGATTCCCGCCAGCTGGGCCTCCGCAGATGAATGGCAGGCCGCGGCGCTCAGCTCCGACTTGCGGGGAAAGTCGGTGCGCCGACTCGGATACCAGTGCCGCAACACGGTCTGAAAATCCACCGACGACGTGTCGGTAGTGCGCGGCGAGCCGGGGTCGCATTGGTCCGCGAAGATTGGGGCCACGTCGCAATCCCCGTTGATTCGACGAACATGTGTCGCAATCAAATGCAACGTGTCGCGGTCGTACAACAGATCGGCCCAATCGGCACATTCCATCACCCGGAGACACTCGCGCACGATTCGCAAACTGCAGGCAAACGCTAGTCGGCGATGGTCCTGCCCGCCGTCGAGACGGGGAACGAGTTGCGCCGCAGCGTGCCATAGCGTGCGTTCTGGTGTTCGAGCTTCGGCTGGAAGCGCAAGATATCCCCCCACAACCCCGCCGACGATCAGATCGAACGACGGCGTCGAGGGCTGGGGGGGAACCGCGTGGCCCCGAAGCCGGGAGACGTCCACCTCCCAGTGCGGCAAGTCGCTCGCCTGCGTGTATCCCGCTACATGAGAAAAACGGATGCGAAAGGCCTTGCGGCCGGGAAGCGTGCGGACCCGCTCGTACTGAGGTGGTGGTACGGGTCGGTCGATCTCCTCGTCACCCAAGAAGGCGAACGGCACGCCGAAGAGGTTGGCGTATTCGATCGGTTGCTTTTCGTCTTGCGCGGTGAACGCGGTCTTCCGAAGCGCCCGTCCGGCCACTTGTTCGCAGAGGAGCTGGCTACCGAAAGCCCGGTACCCGAACACATGCGTCACCGTGCGCGCGTCCCACCCCTCCGTGAGCATGCCGACAGACACCACACAGCGGATTCGCTCCCCCGGCTCGCCCTTTTTGCCGACGGTCATGAACACGTCGCGGATCGCTTGTCGTTTGTCCTTGACGGTCTCGGCGTTCGGCGCGAACAGTTCAGCCTGCGCGGTGATCGCTTTACCGATTCGACCTCCCTTGCCCCCGTCGGGATCGTCTAGTTGCGAATGGACAAGCACGGTCGGCGGATGCCGTAGTAGCGGCGCGCCTGTGTCGGGGTCGCTGTTCGAGAAGAGTGCGAGGTGTCCTGGAGTCCATTTTTTTCCGGTTTGGTGTCCCGCGATGTAGCGGTGCAGCATGGTGGCGTTTTCGATGCTGTTCGCCACCACGATCATGACGGGAATCCGATGCTTTTCGGCGTAGGCGTCGGCGGTCTTGCAGTAGTGGTCGTACAGCTGGTGCAACGGTTCCTGGACTTCCGGAGTCAACGTCTCGCCGATGTCCCTCTTGTCGTTGTGCAGATAGACGTTCCGATAGCGCGGATGCAGATGGATCGGCTCGCTGTCTTGATCGATCGATCGGTCGCTGACCGGGACCCTGGGCACCTTGACCAGACCGGATTCGATGGCGTCCAGCAGAGGGAAGTCGGAGACGGTCCAGGGGAAGGTCTCGGCCTTGAGGCGGGCCGGAAGCCGTAGCCACATCGGGGTTGCGGAGAGGTCGAACACCGTCCCGAGACGATCCGCGTCGCGCAACGCCCGCAGCGCTCCGAACCAGAGCTCGGCACGTTTGCGGTCCTCGCGCTCGTCCGCGTCCTCCTTGCGCCTTTCGACCTTCACGCCCTTGTACGTGTAACAGTGGTGGGCCTCGTCGTTGATGACCGTGATCGGCCCCCTGCCGTCGTGCTCTCGGAGGAGGCGACCGAGCATCTCCGCCTCGCTCTCCCGCCAGGATTCGGGCTCGTCCGCGCCCCTGCCGATCAGGAGGTCCTTCTCCTTGCGCGTGGCCTTCTTGCCGCCGACGGCCAAGCGCGACTGCCGCTGGAACGACTGGAAGTTGAGCACGGTCCAACGTATGCGTCCCAGGTCGGACTCGAACCCCCGGGGCGCGACGGATCTCCAGGTTTCGCTGTCTTTTTCCTTCAGAACCCGCAGGTGTTCGCGAATGGTCAGGCCCGGCGTCAGCGCCAGAAATTCGACCGGTTTCCCGGGTTGGCGGACGGTCCACCACAGGGCGATCATCGCCATCAGCTGCGTTTTTCCCGTCCCGGTCGCCATCTTCAGCGCGACGCGCGGGATCGACTCGTTCCAGTCCCGATTGGCTTCGTCGAGCGTCTGACGCACGGCCGCGTGCGCCTCGGGCGCATGGGAGGGACCTGCGTCGAAGAGCCACACCAGCGTCTCGACCGCTTCTCGCTGGCACCAGAAGGGGCGGCGGCTCGTCCCCTCGCTCGCCCAGAACTCGAGCAGGCGCCGGATGCGGGGATGCACGCCCGGCCAGCTCACCTCGCGCCAAGCGCCCACCTGTTCGCGGATTCGATTGATCGTTCCGTGGGGCTCGATCAGCGCGTCCGGCGTTTTCCAGTCGCTCGCTCCGCCCTTGGGGCGGGGAACCGGAAGTTGCGTTGAGCTGGGCCTACGACCCGATGTCGTGTGCTTTAGCGCTCTACCGTGCGCGTCCAGGGCCCAGTGACGGTCCGGCTCCCTGTACGGTGTGTGGAGGATCCACTGGCGTTCGGCGCTCGACGACCCTTGAAATTTTTCGGGGGGGGGGGGGAAGACGTTGCGGTCATGACAGGGTATGCGAAGGCAGATTGAAGCCGAACGTCCGGGGTGGGCGGCCGCTCCCAAGGCGGCACGCCAAGGCCGCCTACTGTAGTCCACATCTCCTCGAACAGCAAGTTCAACGCGTCTCGACCGTCCCGACGCCTACTACGGGCACGTTCTCGCGTCGCCCCAGCCTCCCTGATATCATGAAATCGGTGCAGACACCGCCGCTCCATCCCGATCAACCCATCGTACATGAGGTCTCCATGCGCTTCCCCTTCGTCGCTCTCACCGCCTCCGTCGCCGCGCTCGCGGCGTTCGTATCTCCCTTGGCCGCGCAGCAGCGGCCGCTCACCTTCATGGATGTCCAGGAACTGAGGCGCGCCGGATCGTGGGCGCCGAGTCCGGACGGGGCGTGGATGCTCTACACCGTCACGACCCCCGATTGGGACGCGGCGGAGAGCCAAACCGACGTCCACTTGGTCTCGCTCGCCGACGGCATCTCTTCGGAGCGGCGGCTCACCTTCACCGGGGACAGCGACGAAACCGATCCGGCCTGGGCCCCGGACGGGCGCTTTTTCGTCTTCTCGTCCGACCGGGACGGGGACGAGGACCAGCTCTACGCGATGCGCCACGACGGCGGCGAGGCGCGCAGGATCACCGACGCCGAGGAAGGGGTGTCGGACTTCGCCTTCAGCCCGGACGGGCGCTGGCTGGTCTACCGCTCCGGGGAGCCCGGCCGGGAGCAGCTGTACCGGCTGTCGGCCGACGAACTGACGCAGGGCGAGCCCGAGCGGCTCACCGGCGGCGAGGCCGGCGTCGATCAGTGGGACTTCGCCCCGGACGGAAGCCGCATCTACTTCGCGCGCCCCGACTCCTTCGACGAAGCCGAGGCGAAGCGGCGCGAAATGGGGTTCACGGTCGACGTGCGCAACGCCGCCACTCCGCTCTCGAGCCTGTGGAGCGTGGCGGTCGCCTCGGCCGCCGAGCGGCGCGAGACCCACGACGCCTCCTACAGCGTCGACCGCTTCGCGATTTCCGGGGACGGGCGCTGGATCGGGATCACCGGCGGCTCCCCGGAACGCTACGAGCGCAACATCACCGCGTCCCGGCTCTACGCCGACCTGTACCTGATGGAGGCGGCCAGCGGCGAAATCGAGCGACTCACCGACAACTACGAGGTGGGCGAGAGCGGGCTCGGCTTCTCGCCCGACGGCCGCTGGATCGCCTTCTCGGCGCCGGACGACATGGAGCGCTACTCCATGACCGAGAACCGCGTCTACATCCGCGAAGTCGAGGACCGCGGAGGCGCGTTCCGCAAGCTGGGCGCGGACTTCGACCAGAGCTCGAACGTGGGATTCTGGTCGGAGGATTCCGGGACCATCTATTTCAACGCGGGCGTGACGGTGACCACGCAGCTGCATGCGCTGGACGTGGAGACGGGAGCGGTGCGCCAGCTCACCGAGGAGCGCGCCGCGCTCTCCGTCTCCCGCGACTACGACACCGGCACCCTTCTGATCGGCTACAGCGATCCGAAGACCCCGCCCACCCTGTTCACCGCGGCGAGCGTGGACGACGTCCCCGACCGCTCGGCGTGGACCCGGCTCGTGGACCCGAACCCGCAGGTGCGCGAGATCGCCCTCGGCGAAGAGGTCGAAGTCTCCTGGCGGTCGTCGGACGGGAAGACGGTGGGCGGAGTGCTGGTCTACCCCGTGGGCTACGAGGAAGGGACGCGCTATCCGCTCATCGTCGCCATACACGGAGGACCGGCGTCGGCGGATCTTCTTCGCTTCAACGGCGGCTACAACGCGCAGGTGTACGCGGGCCAAGGCTACGCCGTTCTCAAACCCAACTACCGCGGCTCGCGCAACTACGGGAACGCGCACCGCACCGACATCGTCGGCGACTACTTCACGCTCGGCTACGAAGACATCATGACCGGCGTGGACCACCTCGTCGCCGAGGGCATCGCGGACGGCGACCGCATGGGGGCGCTGGGCTGGAGCGCGGGCGGCCACTGGTCCAACTGGATTCTCACCCAGACCGACCGCTTCAAGGCGATCAGCTCGGGCGCGGGGACCATGAACTGGATCAGCATGTACGCGCAGAGCGACGTGCAGCGGAACCGCCAGTTCTACGTCGGCGACGGCTTCCTCTACGAGGATTTCGACACCTATTTCGACCAGTCTCCGCTCAAGTACATCGCGAACGCGGTCACGCCCACCATGATCCATGTGGTGGAGGGCGATCCGCGCGTGCCGAGCCCGCAGTCGGTCGAGCTGCACATGGCGCTCAAGAAGCTCGGAGTTCCGACGGAACTCTTCATGTATCCCGGCCGCAGCCACGGCATCCCGGACCCCCGCAACCGCCTGGTCAAGGCGGTGAGCGAGAAGGCCTGGATGGACTACTACGTGCGCGGCATCGGTCGGAAGTTCGAGTGGCGGCAGGTGCTGGAGACCCTGGAGGGGGAGGATGGACCCCGGGCGGTCTCCGACCCGTTGTAGCCTTGGCCTTTCTTGCCCAACACGCCTTCCCGTGACGCGGCGTCGGCGCGCGAAAAGAGAATCCGACCAGAGCATCCCTCGGCCCTGCGCCTTTGATGGGCGCGGCGACCGCTTGCGACCTGCCTGCGATACTGTTCGCGCAGCTGGCGGACGGTGCCGGACGAATGCGGACGAGATCTAAGATCTAGAAGAACGCGTCGCCCCAAAGGTGTAGCCTGAGGACGGGTTCCGGCGCGTTTTGCGTTTCCCGCCCCAACCCTCGAACCATGTCCAACCGCATCATTCCCTCCATCAGGACTAGACCCGCACCCAGCGCTTGGAAGTCCCTGCCTCCGGTCGAAGCCCAGTCGGCGAAGACGGAGAGGCGCAAAAATCCGATTTGCCGTTGCACGTCCAACCGGGCCATTTCGACCCGCGCCGCGCGCACCGTTTCGGCGTGGCCTCGGAGCCAGCCGCCGTTGTCGCCGATGCGCCACAGGTCCTGCGTTGCCGGATCCCCCCACACGCGCGCGGATCCGACTTGGAGCCCCATCGACACTCGCTCCGCGAGCGGAATCACGGCGGCGGCCTCGACGACGGCGCGAACGTGCGGGCGGTCTCCCCTCGACACGTGAACGCTCGCTCGGCCTCCCCCTCCGACCGCGCCGATGTCCGCGCCGCCCCACCAAGGCCTCCACGTCGCCGCCGCGCCGACCCGGTTTCTCCGATCCGCGGTCCCGATGCCCGCGTCCCGTTCGGCGAACAGACGGAGGGACAGCCAACTCCTGTCGCGGGCGGACGGCAGCAGTCGCAGGGACGCTCCGTGCGACCAGTGGAAGTCGGAGGCGTCGCCGGTCGCGAAGACGCCGGGCGCTTCGTCGCCCTGCGGGCGGACGTCTCTGAGGGCTCGGTAGAAAGAGAGGAGCATCCTGTGGCTGGGACGATCGCGCTGTAGCGTCAGGTCGACGTCGGGCGGCTCGAGGCGCGCGGTCCCCACCCGGGCGGTCAACGCCGCGCTTCCCCACGTCCAATCGCGCTGCAGGCGAGTTCCCACCGACAAGCGTTCCACGGGATTGTAGCGGAGAAGCCTCAGCGTCTTGCCCGGGGGATCGAAGAACCAAGGGCTTGGGCCTTCGATTTCGCCGTCGCTGTCGGCGCTGCCGATGGTCGCGAGTTCGACTGCGATCTCCGCGTCGGCGTCGTCGACGACGCTTCGATCCTCCTCCCACAGCGTCGGGGGCAGCAGATCGCTGCTTTCCAAGGCCTGTCGGTTCGACGGCGTGACGGTAATCGTCTCTCCGGGGCCCGCTCCGCCCAGCACGCCGCCGACGCTGTCTCCCTCTTGGCGCCAAAGACGCAGCGCGTCCGCAGCCGTTGCCGGAACGCCCGGCGCGACCTCGGCTCCTCGTTCCGAGACGCTCTCGACTTCCAGGGTCCAGTCGATCATGGCTCGGATGAGCGGTGGCGCGACCTCGTTGGCCGTGACGTCCGCCGCCCTCATGTAGCCTCTCAATCTCACCGCGCGGGGGAGCCAGTGGCGCATCTCCCACAGCCCATAGTCCACGAACACGACGGAGATGTCCGCTTCGTGCCGGGGCATCGCGTTGTCGAAAGCGCCGTTGACCAGTCGCGCGAACAAACCCTCGTCGTCGGAAGACGAATCCGGTGCGGGTTCCGATTCCGTCGTCGCGGCCTCGGACGGATCCGCGGCACCGAGATCGAAAGTCCATTCCATCCGCAAGCCTCCGTCGGCCATGAGTCGCCAAGACATCTCGCGGTCCATCTTCTTGGCCGGCCGGTAGGCCACGCGGACCAACCGGAACGAATCCGGGTCGATCCACATGATCGCGGAGACGAGGCGAGCGCTCCTGTAGCGCGGAATCGCGGTGACGGCGACCGCACTCAGCGTTCGATCGTCGTCGAATCGCACCGTGACGGTGTCCCCGGAACGGAATCTGTAGTTCCGCTCGGAAGCCGTCTCCAGTGGGCTGCGGGCGGGTGCTTCGGCGTCCGAGGAGGAAACGAAAAGCCCAAAGGCGAAGTGGAAGGGGTCGCCCATCGGATCGACCGCGAACCGCTCCGTTCGCAGTCCGGGAAACAACTGCGAATTCCCCGAGCCCAGCACCGGGTCCCGGAAACGAGCTCCGAGGACGCGCACGACCGTCGGTTCTCGCCGCGACCATCGGAAGCGGGCCGCGCGCTCGCCGTGCATCCACGGCCGGTCGCGACGGTGGGCGGGGAATTCGACGCCAACCCTTTCGCGGACCAGGGCCGTATACGCTTCGATGTCGGACAGGGCGGTGTCGCGGACGCTCTTCAAGCCGAGCACGAGACGGCGTGCCGTCTCGTCTAGGTAGGCATCGCGCGCGCGCATGAAATATAGAGAGTCTTCGGGAGCGGTGGCCGACGCTTGCGCAACAACAGCTGTGCCGTGCAGGGCGACGGCGATGAAGAGGGCGTGGCCCGAGTTCAGCGCCAAACACTTGCCGCCACGACGGTCTATGGAGAACAAGAGACTCCTCCGTGCCACGGGCGAGGTGTCCTACTCCGTAGGACAGGCTGAGGCGAGATTTAAAGGTATACTCCATCGCTCCGCGACAGTTCCTTTCAGGGTTAGCTGGGACGGGTTCGGGGTGCCCCTGAACGAGCACTGCCGACCTCGCCAACCCATCCTCTCGAACAGCCCCCTGTACCATTCAGATGGGGTTTGAGGAATCGATCCGAGGCTTCAGAATTGGAGTGCAAGCACCGAGACAGGCACCGGGTCGGGAGCAACCCAATGCCCCCTGCGCTACCAAGCACCTGGGGGGACTCGTGCCCCGGCGCGGAGCCGCGATGGATGCCCAGTGGGGAGTATGCGCCATCGAGCGCCAGTACAGGGATCGACAAAGCATCGCGGCGAGCCTCACGATTGCGCCTGTCTCATCCTTCCGACCCCTTTCGCTGGAGGAGGGCGAGCATGAACGAGCCGTACGAAGGATGAACGAGCCGTATGAAGGGTACGCGGGCGTGGACTGGGCTTCGCGGAGCCATCACGTCTGCGTGACCGACAGGGACGGCGGAAAAACGGCGGAGAAGTCCTTTCCCCACGGGGGCGACGGGCTCTTCGCGATGGCGGAGTGGATCGAGGCTCGGGTGGGTGCGGACGTCGGCCGAATCGCCGTGGCCATCGAAATCCCCGCACGGTCCGGTCGTCGAAGGCTTGGTGGACCGGGGCTTCGAGGTCCACTCCATCAACCCGAAGCAGCTGGATCGCTTTCGGGATCGGTTCTCTCCCGCCGGGGCCAAGGACGATTCCAAGGATGCGCTGGTTCTGGCCAGCGCCCCGAGGACTGACCGTCACTGCTTCAGGAAGGTGGATCCGAGCGATCCTGCGGTGATCGAGATCCGCCAAGCCACTAGCAGCCCGTGGATAAAGTCGTCGTCGCACTGACCGCATGGTTTGGTTAGATTACAGGTTCTACGAAGACCTCAGTCATGGAGTGCGTAGATGGCGATCGGCAAGCGGCTAAAGGAGCCGCAGATGGAGATGTTCGTCGCGTCGAACCGGATTCGGTCGTTGGGCAGCCCGTTCTATCGGGCATTGAACAAAATGCTCGACGCGAACGGATTCGACGAGTTCGCGGAACGAGCTTGCGTCGACTTCTATTCGAAAACTCGCGGACGACCGGGGATTCCGCCCGCCGTGTACTTCAGGATGCTGCTGGTCGGGTATCTCGAAGGCATCGGCTCGGAGCGCGGCATCGCGTGGCGGTGTGCGGACTCGCTTTCCCTTCGCGAGTTTCTCGGCTACACGCTGGACCGGAATCCGCCGGAACACTCGGGCCTGTCCAAGACGCGCAAGCGGCTGAGCGTGGAAGCCCACAAGAAGGTGTTCGACTGGGTGCTGAATCTGCTGGACGAGTCGGGGCTCCTGAAGGGCAAGACGCTCGGGGTGGACTCGACGACGCTGGAGGCGAACGCGGCGATGCGCGCGATCGTGCGGCGCGACACGTTGCAGGGCTACACCGAGTGGCTGGAGGAGTTGGCGGTGGCGTCGGGGATCGAAGCGCCGACGCGCGAGGACCTCGCGAAGCTCGACCGGAAGCGCAAGAACAAGGCGTCGAACGAGGACTGGGTGCATCCGCACGACCCGGAGGCGCGCAGTACGAAGATGAAGGACGGTCGCACGCACATGGCCCACAAGTTCGAGCAGGCGGTGGACATGGAGACGGGAGCGGTGGTGGCGGCGACGGTCCAGTCGATGGAGGGGGGAGACGTGGCGTCGCTGCCGAGAACGCTGGACGCGGCGACCGAAGGGCTGAGAGAACTTGGGAAGGAGCCGAAGGAGGTGGTGGCGGACAAGGGATATCACGCGAACGCGACGATGACGGGGGTGGCGGAGCGGGGACTGCGAAGCTATGTGAGCGAGCCGAACCGAGGTCGTCGGAAATGGAAGAAGAAGCGGGAGGCGCAGAAGGCGACGTATGCGAATCGGCGCAGGATCCGGGGGAAGCGTGGGAAGCGGCTGTTGCGGGCGAGAGGTGAGAAGCTGGAGCGGGGTTTTGCGCACATGCTGGAGACGGGAGGTCTACGGCGGGTTCACGTGCGGGGACGGGAGGAGATCCGAAAGCGGATCGTGATCCAGGCTGCCGCGTGCAACTTGGGGCTTCTCATGCGCAGGCGATTCGGTTTCGGGACTCCGCGTAGCCTGCAGGGTCTGGCGACGGCCGGAGCGGCGGTCGCGGCGGCGGCGTAAAGTCGGAGGGACTGATCGGCGACGCGAAGCCCGACAATCCACCCGATGGGCATTTGGAGCTTGGAAATCGGTGGTTGATGCGGGGGAATCTGGGAGTTGTGCAGGAAATGGGGATGTCATCGGGAGGTTGACGATGACCACCGGCTTGGATGCTGGGGAATGCCCGCTCCCGGGGAAGCCTCGAAAACCCATTTCCTCCACGGACTGCTAGGACGATCGGCGAACTCGAGGAAGACCGGGTTCGCATCGCCCATCGCATCCGCGAGCAACTGTGGAGGTACTACCCGGCGATCCTCGAAGCCAGCAAGAACGTGTGCGAACCGTGGGTCATGGAGCTGTGGAAGCGCGCGCCCACTCCACAGCAGGGCCAGCGCATCCGCCTGGGCACGCTCGAGGCCTTGCTGAAGAAGCACCGCATCCGCCGCCTCGGCGCGGAGGAACTCCACGAGATCCTTGGCGCAACCCCGATGCACGTGGTCCCCGGCGTCGCCACGGCCGCCACGAAGTACGTCCGCTCCGCCTTCGAAAGATTGGCGTTGCTACGGAAACGGATCCGAGAAGCCGAAGAGGACGTGGCCCGGATCGTGGACGGTTGGATCGGCGACGAAGAAGCGTCGGACGAACCCGGCGAGCAACGCGACGTGAGCGGAGAAAACCCCTCCTCGAAGGGCAGGGCGGGCTTGACCTGCGAGACGATTCTGCGCGCCGGGGTCCTCATGCAGATGGAGCGGTGGACCTACAGAGAGCTGGAGTACCACCTGCTCGACTCGAGCGCGGCGAAAAGGTTCACGCGGATCGATCCGCTGGCGCCTCCGAAGCGCTCCGCGCTGAATCGTTGCATCTCCACCGTTCGCCCCCGGACGTGGGAACGGATCAACCGGGTTCTGCTGGGCGTGGCCCGCGACGAGAAGATCGAAGACGGGAGCGTGATCCGCATCGACGGCACCGTGACGGAAACCCACATCCACCGTCCGAGCGACAGCACGCTGTTGTTGGATTCGGTGCGCGTGCTCTCGCGACTGCTGGCCGGTGCGCGCAAGAAGCTGGGGCGCGAGGTGTCGCTGATGTATCCGGGTGGCCCGCCGAAGCGGAAGCGGCATTCCGGGATCTGCTTCAATATGCGCTCAATCAGAGGCGTCACGAGTCCGTCCCGACCCGGTCCTCGATCTCCGCCCAATCGTTGTGCAGCGCATGCGCGACATCGTCGTACCCAGCGGGGTATTGGCCGGCATCGGACAGCGGGATCTCCTCGACGACCGAGCCTTTGGGGCTTGAAGATCCAAGCGCCGACCTGGTTGCTGCTCAGAGTTCGCTTGCGGCGCTCGCCATCGCCTCGTTCCGCTTCGGGGCAGCCGAGTTTCGGAGGATCGTTGGCGTGGCGGAGGCGGCGTCAGAAGCGGTTGGCGTCTCTGCTCTACGCTCACGCAGGCCTTCATCCCGCGCGCGGCAACCGCGGCACGTTCAGCGGGCTCGTCTCCAGCACCCGGCTCCATATTCTCCGGCCGACCGCATCGGCTTCGCGCAGGATGGCCTGCTCGTCCATGGTCAGGACTTCGCGGTCGCGCATGACGAAGCGTCCGTCCACCATGACCGACTCGATGTCGCCCGGATGACCGCAGTGGACCAGTGCGGAAACGATGCGCCCCGCCGGCACCAAGTGGGCTCGCAGCGTGTCCACCACCATGAGGTCGGCCTTCTTGCCGACCTCCAGCGTTCCGAGGTCGTCGGGCTGTCGCACCGCCAGCGCGCCGCCTTGGGTGGCGTCCGCTAGGACGTCCTCCGGCTGGGGCTGGAGGCCGGGCACCTCGTCCCCGTCGCGGTTGCGGCGGATGCGTTCCGTGAGCAGGGCGATGCGCATGACCTCGAAGACGTCGTTGGTGTTGTTGTCGGTGCCGAGCGCGATGGGGCAACCGGCCGTGCGCAGCTCGGGGATCGGCGGACTGACGCCGCGGTTCGCCGCCATTCCCGCCTGGTGCGAGACGATGGTCCCGGAGTCGCCCAGCAACGCGATCTCTTCGTGATTGACGTAGCGTGCGTGCGCCGCGAACAGCCGGGGGCCGAGAAAGTCGTGCCGGTCCAGGTACTCCGACGGGCGCAGGCCGTGGTGCATGACCATGAACTCGTACTCGGCGCGGCTCTGGTTCAGGTGGATCGTGTAGCCGAGGTCGTGGGTTTCCGCGAAGTCGCGCACGGCCCGCAACAGCTCGGGCGACGACGTTTCGGCGAGCGATGCCGCCGGGAACACCGCGACGCGGCCGTCGCGCGCCCCGTGCCAGCTGCTGAACAGGTCGTCGATGCGTTGCATGCCTTCGTCCCGAAGCCTTTCGGAGAACCGGGGCGTCTCGCTGGCCGTCCGGGCCATCGTCTGCTTGGACACCGGGCCGGGGACGTTCTCCGCGTCGCGGATCCCTTCCGCGAGCACGCAGCGAAGCCCCGAGTCCGCCAGCGTCGCAGCTTGACGCCGGACGTTTCCGGTGAACTCCACGATGGTGGTGGTTCCGGTGCGTATGGCCTCGAGCGCGGCGACCTGCACCATGAGGTTGCCCTCCTCCCCCCGAAGGAGGCTGGCGGGCGAGACGGCTAGGTTCGCGGTGTTCGGAAAGCCGAAATCCTCGTTGAATCCGCGCGCCACGACCGCTCGCATGTGGGCGTGGCAGTTGACGAGGCCTGGAAAAAGCGCCTTGCCGCGTCCGTCGTAGATCTCGGCGCCGGGACGGTCGGCGAGCACCTCGTCGGTGGAACCGATGGCTGCGATCCGGTTGCCCTCGACCGCGAGCGCCACATCGTCCCGGACGGCGTCCGGGTTCGCGACGGTGGTGTGGGTGAAGACCACTGCGGCCGCCTGCTCCGCGGGGCTCCCTTCGTTCCGCCTGCTCGCCGCCCGAAGGGGATCGCGATCGAACAGCAGGGCGGCCGTGCCGATGCCCGCGCCGGCCAGCCACTCGCGGCGGGTCGGATGGGTTCGGCCGCGGGACGCGCCCGAGTTCGGAGCCGGGTTCTCGCTGCGCGGTGCTGACATGGCGTCGTCCGGTTTCGGGGATCGAGGAAGGCGCTTCGCGGAGCTCCCGCTCGACTCGGGGCATACGTCCATCAGAATGCGCAATCGGCGTCTACGGGGCGAGCCTCTCTCGGGGTTCGCCCCGTGCATGCGGAGAAGGCCGACGCGCCGGAGGAGGGGAGATCGTGACGTTCCGTTGCTCGCCGGCCCCGTCCGACGCTTTTCCGTCGCCGATCCGGCCGTCCACGATACCGGGCCACGTTCTCTCGTTCGCCAACTCGCTTCCAGAGCGAGGGCCTTGCGGGAAGAGACGCCCGTCCGCGCCCGGCGGCGCCCATCCGTCCGGGATCCGACGGGTGGGTGCGGATCGCTCGATCGACGTCGGTCGGCATGGGCTTCCGCTCCCTGCGTTTCCACATGAACGGAGAGCCGACCGAGCGCTCCTGCCCGCCGACGAGATCTCGTTGCGGGATTCCAGGCGTGACCGGCGAGCGAATCGCGCCGAGTTCCGCGAACGGATGGCGGAAATTCGGGAAGACGGATAGCGTAGATCGGAGCGAAGCGTGGAGAATCCGGGAGTTCGAGATCGTCGCCTCTTGATGGAGACGGAGGATTGCAGACATGGGGAAGCGAGGGCGTGCAAGGGAGAAGAGGGGGCGCGGTGTGGAGCGCGTGACGGTGACGATCGTCAGGGAGACGGGAAGCCCGCATCCGGGGGACGGCGACGATCCGAACGCTGCGGAGCGATCGACGCGCGTCCGCGTACGATCCACCCTCGCCCCGTCGACGGGAGAGAAACTCGTCCAGGAAACGGACGAGGAGCCGGTGGCGAAGGCGAGAAAGGGCGCCGGGCGCCGAGCGGTCGTCGATGTCGCTCCGCCTCCCGCCGAACCCGCGCCCAAGACCCTTGGCGCAGCGGTCGCCAATCTGCTGTTCCTCGGCTGGATGGGGGGACATCGGTTCTACCTGGACCGCAAGTACGGCGAGGTCCTGTTCCTGCTCTCGATCGTCGGGGTCGTCACCTCCGTCTTCGGCATCGGTTTGCTCGTGCTGCTCTTCGTGGCCGTCTGGGTGATCGTCGACGCCTTTTCGTTGCCGCGCTGGGTCCGAGAGCACAACGCGGGCATGGTGGAGCCGATCCGGCAACCCGCCATGCGGCCGTCGTCCCGAACGAAGTCGGCTGGGCGCTCGCACCGAATGTCCGCACGGGATCGGATCGCACAGGATCGGATCCTGCTGCTGAAGGAGGCAGAAAAGCGGTCCGGTCGCCTGACCGTGAAGCATGGCGTGCTAGCCACCGGGAAGAGCTTCGGGGAAGTCGAACGAATCCTCAACGAGATGGTGGACAGCGGGTACGTGGACGTGGACAACGACCCCGGTAGCGGGGTCGTTGTCTACGACTTCGGTGACTGAAAAACTACCGACGACTGACGCCAACGGGGCGACCGCTCGCCGACGCCGCAGCGCAGCTGGACCGGCGACCAGCGGGTTGCGTTCCGGCTCGAGGACGGCTGCGGGGGGTTCGGCGTCGGCCGACAGGCGCTATCGGAAGCACACGGGGGGACTGGACAAGCGGGTCCCCGGAACCGTCCGCTTCTGCCTACGAATCCACCGGCGAGGTCACGGCTGCGCGGCTTGCTCCGAGAGACGCCGCGTTGCGTCCGAATGGCAATCCGGTGCGGCGCAAAGCACTCGAGGCGGGGCTCGCCAAGAAGCCGCCGACCCGGCGATGGCACCCAAGGTTGCAATGACGGGCTCCCCGGCAGGGATCCGAGTGCGGCGGGATTCCCGTCGGCCGAACCTTGGACCAAGAGCGGCCTTGGCCGCTCGTTCGGCTTCGGCCGAACGAGCGGATGTGTCGTGCCTCGTCCAAAACTCGATTCAGCACGCCTCCAGCGGTCCCGGGGTGCAGGAACGCGACTTGGTCCCCGGGGGCCAGGCATCGGTTCGGGTGCCGTGAAGGTTCGTCCCCGCGCCGTCAGTTCGGCCATCGCGGAGGACAGGTCGCGGACGCGATAGGCCATGCGACGCCTCGGTGCCCGCTTCCGGGATGCGCGGCCGAGAGTCGCTCGCGATGTACCGGCAACGCGGCAAAGCCAAAGGTCGCATGGGCGAGCTGACGAGCGCGGTCAAGCCGACGTTTGTCTTCGACCACGCGGCCGAAGAGCCGCTACCGCGACAAGCCGGTCGAGACTTCCGGCCCGAGCGTCGACGCCTTCGCATGCAACCAAGTGCGCCTGCCAAGTCATGCACGCGTAGCGGGCCGTTCTCGAGAAGGCCGCCGACACCGGCTGGAGCCTGCGGCGGCCACTGGAGTTGGGTGTCGCGCACGCCGACCCGTTCGCCTTCTCGGGCCGCCGGGTCCGCATGGTGGCCAAAGGTTCGTCGCGTCCTTGGTTTCTGTTGGTCCAGCGGCTTTGAAGCCATGTCCGCCCTGGCTCCGCCGTAGATACGCCCTGGCGGGTCGGTATTCCGCGGGGACACGGCGCGTGGAGCTTCGCCCCGCACGGCGTGCGCGGCTCCGAACCGAGACACGACTCCCTCGGATCGATTCAGCGGTTCGGGGTCGGCGTTCCGTCCGAACGCGCATCGGCGGGTTCGCTTCTCTCGTCAAGGGTTCGCCCGCAGGAGGCCGGACTCTGTCGCGACCGAACGGGCGGGCGGAGCGTCGGCGGCGGGGACCCCGCATCCGGTCGCGGCGGCGGAACGAGCCGACAGCGCCTGTTCCAAGTCGGCGACCAAGTCGTCGACGGACTCGATCCCGACCGAGACGCGGAGCAGGCCGTCGCCGATCCCCGCGAGCGCTTGGGCTGCCTCGTCCATGGCCGCGTGGGTCATGGTGGCCGGGTGGCAGACGAGGCTCTCCACCCCGCCCAGCGACTCCGCCAGGGTGAAAAGCCGGAGCCGCCGCAGAAGCTCCTCCGCCGCGGATCGTCCGCCCTTCAACTCGAAGCTGAACAGGCTGCCGTACCCGGACTGCTGGCGCCCGGCGAGGTCGTGCCCGGGGTGCGTCGGCAGCCCCGGGTAGTGCACCCGGGCGACCTCGGGGTGCGTTGCGAGCAGATCGACGATCGCGCGCGTGTTCCGCTCGTGGACGCGCGTGCGCGCGAACAGCGTGCGCACGCCCCGCAGCGCCAAGTAGCTGTCGAAGGGGCTCTGGGCCGCGCCGATGGCGTTGGCCCACCACGCGATCTCCTCGAAGCGCGCGTCGTCGGCCGCGATCACGGCTCCTCCCACGACGTCGCCGTGGCCGTTGACGAACTTGGTCGTGGAGTGCACGACGAGGTCGAAGCCGAAATCGATGGGCCGCTGCAGCGCCGGAGAGAGGAACGTGTTGTCGGCGACCGCGATCGCATCGAGGCGTCGAGCCGCGCACGCGACCGCCGCTAGGTCGGTGATGCGCAACAGCGGGTTGCTCGGGGTCTCGACCCAGATCATTCGCGGTTCCTCTTCGAGTCCGGTCTCGAGCGAGGCGGGGTCGGTGAAATCGACAAAGCGCACTCGTAGCCGTCCTTGGCGCTCGAGGCCCGTCAGCAGGCGATGCGTGCCGCCGTAGCAGTCCAGCGGCGCCAGCACGAGGTCGTCGTCGGCGCGAACCAAGTGGAGGACGACGTTCACCGCGGCCATCCCCGAGGAGGTCGCCACCGCGCCGACGCCGCCCTCCAGCTGCGCCAGCGCCTCGGCGAGGTGCGTACGAGTGGGGTTCCCGGACCGGGTGTAGTCGTATGCCGGGGCGTGTCCCGGAGCGGAGAAGCGGAAGTTGCTCGACAGATAGAGCGGAGGCATGACCGCCCCGTAGGCCGGATCCGCAGCGAGTCCGGCCCGGACGACCTCGGTTGCCGACCCTCGGGCCGGGCTCGCGGGGACGGACGAGCGGATGCGGACCTCTCCCCGGTGCGTATCGTCGCCGATCATGTCGTCGCCTCGCGTTCGCTGCGGGGATCCACGCTTTCACGGAGCGCCGATGCGTATTCCGGGTCCGCGAGAAGGAAGGCGTCGTGCCCGGCCTCCGACCGGAGCACGCGCAGGCGCGACCTCGCGCCCGCGCGGCGATGCATCTCCTCGATCAGCCAGAGCGGCACCAGCCCGTCCTCTTCCCAGGCGATCGACCAGCAAGGCACGGCCAATTCCTCGGGCCGGAGATCGCAGAGGTCGACGGACGCGGAGAGCGTCAAGTACGCTCGAGCGTCGAAGCGTTCGGCGAACGCACGTCCGCGCTCCCAGAGATAGTCGTCGACGGGGTGCGTGGGGCGGCCGTCCGCGAGGTCGGCGGCGAAGGAGAAGCGCGCGTCCAGCCCGGCGGCCGTCTTGTAGGTGGTGAAGGCCAGTGCGCGCGCGACCGTGACGCCGTCGGCCTCGCGTCCGTGATCGCACCCGAATTGCACGATCGCGCGTTGCACGGTACGGACGCCGGTCGCTTGGGGATGGGGCCGATGCGCCGCCGCGACCAGTACGACGCCGTCCGTGCGGCCGGGGTGTCGGATGCCGACCGCCAACGCCACGTTGCCCCCGTAGGACGCCCCCACCACCCGGTGCGCGCGCCGCTCGCCCAGGTGGTCCAGCACGGCCGCCACGGCGTCCGCTTGGTCGCCGGGCGTGACGTTGAAGCGCGCGCGGCCGTTCTCCGGCTCGATGGTGCCGGGCGCTCCGATGAAGTCGAGCCCCGCGATTCTCCAGCGGCGCGGATCGATGGCGAGCCCCGGCCCGACCATCCCGCGCCACCAGCCCGGGGACGGGTCCGCGAGGTTGGCGCACACGTGACGATGCGCGGAAATGCCGCCCAGGACCACGAGCAGCGGGGCGCCCTCCGCCCCCGTCACCTCGAAGGGGATTCCGAAGCGCGCGTTCGGCTCCGCCTCGAGCTCCGGCTTCCACCCCCGAGGCAGGTACGCGATCCCCCGGCGGGCGGGCGGCAACGGGGTTGGCGGAGGTCGCCGGAAATCGGAAACGCCCCCGGTGCGGACGGCCGGGAGCGGGTGCGCCCGGTACGAAGAGGTTGTCGCTCGCATGCTGGCTCTCCACGGGTTGGCGCGATGCCAACCCCCTGGATGCGCCAGCCGGAGAAACCGACCGAGGCACTCATCTCTCGGGATCCCGTTGTCGGGAACCCGCGGGAGTTGGCACCGCTGATCGCTCTCCAGAGAAAGCGATTCGGTTGCCCCGGCGTCACAGGGCCAGTCCCTCGGCCGGTCTCGATGAGTCTGACGAAACGATGCGATGCCCCGTGCGGGGCTGTCAAGGGCGTGCGAAAGGTTCTGCTTGGCGGCGGAGGGAAGCGAGGCTCACTTGCGCGGATCGACTTCCGCATAGACCTCCACCTCGCCCTGCCGGTCCCAGGAGAGGATCCGGTAGGGGCGCGCGCCCGGACCTTCCATGCCCGGAGATCCGATGGGCATGCCCGGAACCGCGATGCCCGCGATGTCCGGCCGCTCCTCCAGCAGCCGCTTGACGTGTTCCGCCGGAACGTGGCCCTCGACGACGTAGCCGTCGATCAGCGCGGTGTGGCAGGACGACATCCTCGGAGGCACGCCAGCGTCCATCTTCACCGGGACGATGTCGTTCAAGTCGCGCGCGTCCACCTCGAAACCGGCCTCCCGAAGGTGGTCGACCCACAGGCTGCAGCATCCGCAGGCGGGCGTCTTGTAGACAAGCGCCTTCGGGAGAGCGCCGGCGTCCGTTCGCGTCGGCAACGCCGCGGCGACGGCGAGCGACGCGGCTTCTCCGATCGCGCTCGGGGCGTGCGCGTCGTGCGGTGTCGGCATGCCGTCCGGCACAGGGGCGCCTTTCGCGCTCTCGGTTTCGCCCGTCCCGCATGCGGCGACGAGGAACAGGAGAAGCGGGCTGGCGCCGGGGCGAAACTGGGTCATGGAAACCTCGGAAGGTCGGGGATCGGGAGCGCGAAGAGTCGCCGGGCAGGTCCTCCCGTATCGTTTCAATCTAACTCTAACTATAACTCTAACGCCAAGCCGTTGGAGCCGCCGGTCCGCCACCCTCGCGGTCGCGGAGATTTCGCCGCCTCCTCGAGGTCGAGTTCGGGGCCGGAGCGGTGTCGGCGTCGCCCTCGGCCGATGCAGTGGCCATGGCGCCGAAGTTTCGGAGAGCCCGGTTTGTGGCCCATCCGCTGCGCATCGAAGACTTGCCCCGGCGGGTTCCCGTGCGCAAGGATGAAGGATCCTTGCATACGGGAACGGATTTGGCGCGAGGAGGAAACGTGCTCGCCAAGCTCACCTCGAAGAATCGGCTCACTCTTCCCAAGGCCGTCATCTCGGAATTTCCGGACACGGAGTACTTCGACGTCGCACGGGAGCGCGATCGCATCGTTCTGACTCCGGTACGGCTCGTCAGAGCCGACGCGGTTCGCGCCAAACTCGTGGAACTCGGTCTTGGCGAGAAGGACGTGGATCGTGTCGTGGCCGAAGCGCGCGGGGATGAATGAAGCCGTTGCGGACGGTCCTCGGGACCGATGCGTCCCGGCGCCGGCGTTGCTCTGTTTCGGGGAAACGCGGGTCGTCCGCGCAGGACGGGTCGGTCGAAGGCGGTTCCGCCTCCGGTCGGGTGGGACGCGGCGTCGGAGCTGATCGGGGGGCTCGGCTGCCCGGAGTTCGGCCACTGTAGGGGGCGTCCGTCCCGGCGAACGCAGCTGGGATGCTCCCCCCCAGCCGAAAACTCCTTCGGGTCCGGGGAGGCCGGGATTGCGGCTCACCTTTCGATGGCGCGACGAGCGGCCAGGCGCGACGGCGTCGGCGATCGTGAGGCGCTCGCGGGAGGAACTCCTCTCCGCGACAACCGAAACCCCGAGATCGCGACGCCGGGCCGGAGTTCCGCGGTTCCGGCGGAGCCGGGTTGGCGGCGGCTCCTGGGTTTCCCGCTTCGTCGGCGAATCG
Organism: Longimicrobiales bacterium; assembly: GCA_965115885.1. GTDB lineage: Bacteria > Gemmatimonadota > Gemmatimonadetes > Longimicrobiales > Gaopeijiaceae > BD2-11. Next base: position 2,362,660 of record OZ220479.1, on the reverse strand, counting down.
GTAGATTTCGGCCCTCCGCCGAATCGCGGAACGCCGGGCTCTCCGCATCCCGGGTTCGCCGTGCGACCGGACGAGAACCGCCTATGCTCGCAACGTACATCTTCTGCCTCGTCGTGGGCGGCGGTTTTCTTTTTCTGTCGCTCTTCGGAGATTTTCTGGAAGCGGACGCGGAGCTGGACCTGGACGCCGGGGGCGTCGGCGATGCCGCGAAGCTCCTTTCGTTGCGTTCGATCATCTACGCGCTTTTCGGGTTCGGCGCCGCCGGCACTCTTTTGCACCTGCTGTGGGAAGGCGCGCGCCCCGGATCGACGGCCATGGCCGCCGGGGTCGCCGGACTGGCCACGGGCGCGCTGATCGGGGCGGCGTTCGGGTTTCTGAAGCGCGGCGCCGCCGGCAACATGCTGGGCGAGCGGTCGTTCGTGGGGCTGACCGCGGAGGTGTCGCTCGAAATCACGGCCGAGAGCCCGGGCGTCATCCGGGTGTTGCGCGGCGACCGACGCCACAGCATTCGCGCCCGCTTGGACGCGGGCGCCGCCCCGGACCAAGCGCTGGGCCCGGGTCGGTCCGTGGTGGTGGTGGGCATGGAATCGGGCATGGCCGCCGTGGTTGCGACGGAGATCGAGCTGATCGATGATTGACGGCGGTGTGAGGTGGTCCCAGTTTTTTGGACAGGCCGTTAAGGTGTACTCCCGTACCCGAGAGGAGGCACTGCAGTGGCCAGGAGAAGACGGAGATTCACCCCGCAGTTCAAGGCCCGGGTGGCCCTCGAGGCGATCCGGGAGCGCGACAGCGTCCAGGCGATCGCCCGCCGCCACGAGCTCCATCCCAACCAGGTGAGCCTGTGGAAGCGGCAGTTGCTCGGCGCCGCCCCGGGCGTGTTCGACCCCGGCGCGCAGAAGCGCGTCAAGGAGCGCGACGCCACGATCCACGATCTCCACGCGAAGATCGGGGAGCTGACCGTCGAGCGGGATTTTTTTCGGCGCGGGTTGCGGGGCTGACCCGGGCCGAGCGCCGACGGATGATCCAGCGGGACGGCCCACTGGCGCTGGCGAAGCAATGCGCGCTGGTGGGCGTGAGCCGGTCGTCGCTGTACTACGCGCCGAAGGGCGAGAGCGAGGACGGTCTCGCGCTCATGCGTCGCATGGATCGACTCCACATGGACTACCCGTTCTACGGGAGTCGGCAGATGGCACGCCACCTTCGGCGCGAGGGGACGACGGTCGGCAGACACCGGGTCCGCCGGCTGATGCGGAAGATGGGGATCGAGGCGATCTACCGGCGTCCGAGGACGAGCGCGGCGAGCCCGGAGCACCGGGTGTTTCCGTACCTGCTGCGGGGCGTCGAGGTCTCGCGGACGGATCAGGTGTGGTGCGCGGACATCACCTATGTGCCTGTGTCCCGGGGGTTTTTCTACCTGGTGGCGGTGATGGACTGGGCGACGCGCCACGTGTTGGCGTGGGAGCTGTCGAACACGATGGACGCGTCCTTCTGCGTGAGCGCGCTGGAGGAGGCGCTGGGCTCAGGGAGGCCGGAGATCTTCAACACCGACCAGGGCTCGCAGTTCACGAGCGAGGCGTTCGCCGAGCGGGTCCTGAGGGCGGACGTTCGGTTCTCGATGGACGGGCGGGGACGGTACCTGGACAACATCTTCATCGAGCGGTTGTGGAGGTCGCTGAAGTACGAGGCGGTCTATCTGCGGGAGATCGAAGACGGGGTCGCGGCGCGGCGCGTGATCGGGGATTGGATGGACTTCTACAACGAAGAGCGTCCGCACTCGGCGTTGGGCGGGCGGACGCCCGGCGAGGCGTACCGCGAGGGCGTGGACGTGGCATGAGCGGGTCCGGAGCGTTGGGAGGGACGTGGTCGGAACCGGCGAACCGGCGGCAGGGGTCGCCTGGGGAGACGCGGCGCCGGTTGCGTCGATTTTCCCGGCGGGCTAGCCCGCCGGGAAAATCGAGGTTAGACTCACTCCGAGGTGAGGAGGGGGCTGTTCGAGGGGGTGGGTTGGCGAGGTCGGCGGAGCCCGGTTCGGGAAGCGTCGCACCCGCTCGAACCAACCCCGAAAGGAATCGTCGCGAAGCGACGGAGTACACCTTAACTTTGCCCCCATCCTGTCCAACGGGGTGGGACCACCTCAGTGCGCGGGAAGGCGTCCCTGTCCACCGTTGCGACGGAACTCCGCCCGCACCCTTCGGGAGAAGAGGGACGCCGACACGCGAAATCGCGCAGGCACCCAATCGGGAGGAGACGCGCAGTGGAACCCTTGGAACCTCTGGCGATGGTCGCCGTGGCTTTGGTGGTGTTGGTGGCGGCGTTGGTGTTCGTGTCGACCGTCAGTAAACTGATCGTGATCGTGCCCCCGAACCAAGCCGCCGTGCTCACGGGCCGGAAACGGGTGTCCGCGGACGGGCAGACGGTGGGGTACCGCTCCATCTCCGGGGGGCGCACGCTGCGCGTGCCCATCATCGAGACCGTGCAGCACATGAACCTCGAGACCATCCCCATCGAGATCTCGGTCAACAACGCCTTCTCCAAGGGCAACATCCCTCTGAGCGTCGAGGCCATCGCCAACGTGAAGATCGCCTCGGAGCCCGAGTGGGTGTTCAACAACGCCGTCGAGCGCCTTCTCGGGAAGACCATGGACGAGGTGCGCCTGCTCGCCCAGGACACCCTCACCGGCAACCTGCGGGGAGTGCTCGCGACCCTCACCCCGGAGGCGGTCAACGAGGACCGGCTCGGGTTCGCGAAGGCGCTGTCGGAGGACGCCGGCGAGGATCTGGCCTCCCTGGGCTTCCACCTGGACGTCCTGAAGATCCAGAACGTGAGCGACGAGCGCGGCTACCTCGAGGCCATCGGCCGCGAGAAGTCGGCCGAGGCCATCCGGTCGGCGGAGATCGCGGAGGCGCAGGCCGATGCGGACACCCGCGAGGCCCGCGCCGAAGCCCGCCGCCGCGCTCAGGTCCGCGAGGCCGCCGCTTCCCTCAAGGTGGCCGAGGCCGAGAACCAGTTGCGTGTGCGCAAGGCGGAGCTCGACCGGGAGGGCGAGACCGCCGAGAAGGTCGCGCGCGTCAAGGCGCTGGAGGCGGAGGTGGAGGCCGAGGAGATCCTCGAGATGAAGCGGGTCGAGCGCGAGGAGCAGCGTCTGCGCGCGGACGTGGTGGAGCCCGCCAAGGCCGAGAAGGAGGCGGCCTTCGCCCGTGCGCAGGCGGATGCGGCGCCGATCCTGGAGCGCGGAAAAGCCCAGGTCGAAGTGCTCCGACGGCTGTACGCGGAGGTTGGGCAGGGAGGGGAGGCGGCCTTCGCCGTGTTCATGGCCGAGAAGTTGCCGGAGCTGCTGGAGATCGCCGTGGGCGCCGTCCGGGGCGTCGACATCGACCGCGTCGTGGTCATGGACGGAGGCGAGGGCGAAGGAGTTTCCAACGCTCTGAACCAGCGGGTCCGGGGCGCCTACGGGACGCTCGAGGGTTTGGCGTCGGTGCTCGGCCTGGACATCGAACGGGTGTTGCGCCGGGCGGCGGAAGGCAAGCCGTCGGAGGATCGCGGGCTTCCGTCCGGGCGATGAACGCCGGACGGGATCGGGCCCTTCGGGGAAGCGCGTACCGAAACGGTCGGCTTGCCCTTGTCGTAGGGAACGGCGTTCGCGTACCGTTTCCTGCCGTCCCCGGGGAGCCCGCACCATGATCTGGAAGCTGATCGCCAAGAAGGGGGGCGTGTTCGACAAGCCGCGCGTGCAACGGCCCGGAAAACCGAAGCCGCCCACCGCCGAGAAACCCGACAACCCGATGCGTCTTCCGAAACCGCCCGCCCCGCCCGGGTACGCGTGGCGGCGGCGGAAGCGCCCATGAGCGTCGCCGTTGAAGAGGATCCTTCTGCTTCGCCACGCCAAGTCCGACTGGAAGGACTACACGCTCGCGGACTTCGACCGACCGCTCTCGTCCCGGGGACGCCGGGACGCTCCTCTCGTCGCAGCTTGGATCCGGGACCGCGGTTTGGTTCCGGACCGTGTGCTCTGCTCCGCGGCGCGGCGCACGAGCGAGACTTGGGAGCGCATGGCGCCGACGATGGGAGAGGTCCCGGTCGTGCGCCGCAGGGCGCTCTACCACGCGTCGTCGCAGGCGATCCTCGATCAACTGATCAAGCAGGACGACGCCGACGCCGACGACACGGTTGCGGTCGTCGGGCACAATCCGGGCATCGCCGAATTCGCCGGACGCCATTCCGTTTTCGGCGACGAGAAGAGCATCGCGCGCCTGCGGCGCAAGTATCCCACCGGCGCGCTGGCGGTTCTCTCCTTTCGGATCGACGGCTGGGCCGATCTGCCGGGCGCGAGCGGAACCTTGGAACACTACGTCCGACCCAAGCAACTCAGGTAGGGCGGTCCGCACGTCGCAACGACAGCGCGCGCGCGCCCGGATCTCGACTGCACGTTGTCCGGTCCCCGTCTTCGCGATCGGCGACCTCGGACATGACCGACGACTTGCGCTGCAGTCTACTGGAGCCGTGATTAAGTTGATGGCGCACGGCTGGTGTCGGACTCAGGTGTAGGCCGCCTAGCCCGCATCGCATCTTTGGCGAGGCCTTGCGCGGTCGATGCGGAGCGTTTTCGAGACAGGTCATGGAGCGAAGGGAGATGTCCGCCATGCGAACCGGTAGCGGTGCCACGACCGGCTGCGAAGCCGAGCTGTGGGAGATGGCCGACACGCTCCGAGGTTCGATGGCCGTCTCCGAATACATGCACATCGTGTTCGGCCTCATCTTCCTCAAATACGTCTCCGACACCTTCGAGGAGTGCTGCGCAACGGTGCTCGCCGAGTGGATAACGGATTCGCAATCCAACGCCTGAGAAATGGGAGAAGCATCGGATGCTCACCAAACTTATCGCGTATAACTTCAAGCGCTTCGACGAGGTCGAGATCGAACTGGGCAACCCTGTTGTTTTCATCGGGCCGAACAATTCCGGCAAGACTTCGGCCATGCAGGCGCTAGCTCTATGGGATGTCGGCGTCAAGCGTTGGAATGAAAAACGCGGCGGCAAAACTGTACCGAAGAGGCGGGCCGGAGTCACGGTCAATCGGCGGGACTTGCTCGCTATCCCGCACCCTGCGGCCAAGCTCCTGTGGCGGGACCTGCATGTTCGCGACGTTCGTAAAGTTGAGGGCAAACAGCGGACGGACAATGTGCGCATTGATCTTGTTGTTGAGGGGATCGACAAGGACAAGGTGTGGAGTTGCGGCCTTGAATTCGACTATGCCAACGAGGAGTCGTTCTATTGTCGTCCGCTTCGACTCGAAGGAGGCAGGCGGCCCAAGAGGATGCCGGTCCCGCACGAAGCGGGTTCGGTGCGTATCGCCTTTCTTCCTCCCTTGTCCGGTCTCGCCGCGACCGAAACAAGACTCGATCAGGGGGCGGTGAATGTCAGGGTTGGCGAAGGCCGTACCGCCGAAGTCCTCCGCAATCTGTGTCTCCGCATCCTGGAGCGGGATCCGGATCGTTGGGAATCGCTGACGGAACAGATCAAAATGCTCTTTGCAGTAGAGATCGAAAAACCTTGCTATATTGAAGAGAGGGGAGAAATCACCATGGGATATCGAGAGCGCGGTTCGGCTCTCGATCTCTCGTCGAGCGGACGGGGACTGCAGCAGACTCTCCTGATTCTCGCCTACATGTACGCCAACCCCGGCGCTGTCGTTCTGCTTGACGAACCTGACGCCCATCTGGAGATCCTGCGCCAGCGCCAAGTATATAAACTTATATCCGAAGTGGCTTCGGATAACGGCAATCAAATCATTGCGGCAAGTCATTCCGAAGTGCTGCTGAACGAAGCGGCCGACAAGGACTTGGTGATCGCTTTCGTGGGGAAGCCGCACCGGATTGGCGACGGACGGAGCCAAGTGCGCAAGGCACTGGCCGAGATTGGCTTCGATCGGTATTATCAAGCTGAGCAGACCGGCTGGGTGTTGTACCTCGAAGGCTCCACGGACTTGGCGATATTGCAAGCTTTCGCCCGACGTCTGGGCAAGAGCGAGGCTGTTCGGGCGCTGGAAAGACCGTTCGTTTTATATGTCGGTAACAATCCGCGTGCTGCCTCGCATCACTTCCACGGCTTAAGAGAAGCGCTTCCCGGCCTCAAGGGGACAGCCCTCTTTGACCATCTCAAAAAAGGTATGCCGAAAGATCAGTATCTTGAATATCTGCTCTGGGAACGGCGGGAGATCGAGAACTATCTGTGTTCCGAAGCGACTCTCGAAGCGTATGCGCGCGCTGACGCAATGGCGAGCGAACCGATGCCTCTCTTCGCCCCATCGGAAGCCGACAGGAGATTGAAGGCCATGCGGGAGGCTGTTTCGGACGTCGGCAAGGCCCTGCGCCTGTTGAAAGAGATGTCGCCTTGGGACAATGACGTCAAGGTGAGCGATGAGTTCTTGACGCCGCTATTCGGGGCATACTTCCAGGCGATCGGTATCCCCAACCTTATGAGGAAGGGGAGTTTCTACAAGCTTGTCGATCATGTTCCCGATGACGAGATCGATCCCGAAATCGGGGAAAAGCTATCAGCCCGTGGATAAAGTCGTCGTCGCACTGACCGCATGGTTTGGTTAGATTACAGGTTCTACGAAGACCTCAGCCATGGAGTGCGTAGATGGCGATCGGCAAGCGGCTAAAGGAGCCGCAGATGGAGATGTTCGTCGCGTCGAACCGGATTCGGTCGTTGGGCAGCCCGTTCTATCGGGCATTGAACAAAATGCTCGACGCGAACGGATTCGACGAGTTCGCGGAACGAGCTTGCGTCGACTTCTATTCGAAAACTCGCGGACGACCGGGGATTCCGCCCGCCGTGTACTTCAGGATGCTGCTGGTCGGGTATCTCGAGGGCATCGGCTCGGAGCGCGGCATCGCGTGGCGGTGTGCGGACTCGCTTTCCCTTCGCGAGTTTCTCGGCTACAGCTACACGCTGGACCGGAATCCGCCGGAACACTCGGGTCTGTCCAAGACGCGCAAGCGGCTGAGCGTGGAAGCCCACAAGAAGGTGTTCGACTGGGTGCTGAATCTGCTGGACGAGTCGGGGCTCCTGAAGGGCAAGACGCTCGGGGTGGACGCGACGACGCTGGAGGCGAACGCGGCGATGCGCGCGATCGTGCGGCGCGACACGTTGCAGGGCTACACCGAGTGGCTGGAGGAGTTGGCGGTGGCGTCGGGGATCGAAGCGCCGACGCGCGAGGACCTCGCGAAGCTCGACCGGAAGCGCAAGAACAAGGCGTCGAACGAGGACTGGGTGCATCCGCACGACCCGGAGGCGCGCAGTACGAAGATGAAGGACGGTCGCACGCACATGGCCCACAAGTTCGAGCAGGCGGTGGACATGGAGACGGGAGCGGTGGTGGCGGCGACGGTCCAGTCGATGGAAGGGGGAGACGTGGCGTCGCTGCCGAAAACGCTGGACGCGGCGACCGAAGGGCTGAGAGAACTTGGGAAGGAGCCGAAGGAGGTAGTGGCGGACAAGGGATATCACGCGAACGCGACGATGACGGGGGTGGCGGAGCGGGGACTGCGAAGCTATGTGAGCGAGCCGAACCGAGGTCGTCGGAAATGGAAGAACAAGCGGGACGCGCAGAAGGCGACGTATGCGAACCGGCGCAGGATCCGGGGGAAGCGTGGGAAGCGGCTGTTGCGGGCGAGAGGTGAGAAGCTGGAGCGGGGTTTTGCGCACATGCTGGAGACGGGAGGTCTACGGCGGGTTCACGTGCGGGGACGGGAGGAGATCCGAAAACGGATCATGATCCAGGCTGCCGCGTGCAACTTGGGGCTTCTCATGCGCAGGCGATTCGGTTTCGGGACTCCGCGTAGCCTGCAGGGTCTGGCGACGGCCGGAGCGGCGGTCGCGGCGGCGGCGTAAAGTCGGAGGGACGGATCGGCGACGCGAAGCCCGACAATCCACCCGATGGACATTTGGAGCTTGGAAATCGGTGGTTGATGCGGGGGAATCTGGGAGTTGCGCAGGAAATGGGATGTCATCGGAAGGTTGACGATGACCACCGGCTTGGATGCTGGGGAATGCCTGCTCCCGGGGAAGCCTCGAAAACCCATTTCCTCCACGGACTGCTAGATGCTATCGCCGCCGTCGCGAAGAGCGCCACGTCCGCGGCCCGCGAATAGCCACTCACATTTCCCGGCTATGCCGAGTGTCTTCGGTGAAGGAAGGCGAGGCTACGGAATGATCTGCATTCCTGCAATTTCATTTCGACCTTCTCTGCCGGGCGCACGTGCGTATGCACCCCCTTTGCCGATGTTGCGAAGAAAATCCTCCAAGGCAGGTCGCTTCGCGCCTACCGTCGCCCGCCGCGAGGCGAGCGGTGGCCCGGACGCGGAGGCGCCGGCGCTCCGCGTCCCGCGCTCGGTCGCTTCCGCCTACGCGTGCGTCAGCCAGCCGTGCGAATCTTCCGCCCGCTGTTTGACGATGTCCATGAAGCGCCGCTGGAGCCGCAACGTGATCTCGCCCGCCTTGCCGGATCCCACCGGGAGGCGGTCCACGCTCGTGATCGGCGTCACCTCCGACGCGGTGCCCGAGAAGAAGAGCTCGTCGCAAGTGTAGAGGGTCTCGCGGGCGACCAGCTGCTCGCGGCACGGGATGCCCATCTCCGCGGCCAGCTTGAGGATCGTGTCGCGGGTGATTCCCTGGAGCGACGTGCCGTCCAGGACGGGGGTGATCAGTTCGCCGTCCACCACCAGGAAGAGGTTCTGGCCGCTGCCCTCGCTCACGAGTCCGCTGGGCCCCAGCGCGATGGCGTCGGCGTAGCCGTCGGCGTACGCCTCCATCTTCATGAGCATGGCGGCGTTGTAGTGGCCCGCCGCCTTCGCGCGCATGGGGAAAGTGTTGGGCTCGGCCCGCTGCCATGTGGACACCTTCACTCCGACGCCCCGCTCCAGCGCGTCCTTGCCCAGGTAGGTGTCCAGCGGCCAGGCCGCCACGTACGACTCGATGGGACTGGGCCGAGGATCGAGCGCGGCGGCGCCGTACCCGCGAATCACCATGGGGCGGATGTAGCAGCTCTCGAGCCCGTTCTTCGCGACGACGTCGACGCACGCCTGCGCGAACTCCTCCTTGGCGTACTCCGGCACCATGCGGTAGACGATGCAGGAGTTGTAGAGCCTGCGGATGTGGGCGCCGAGCCGGAAGATGGCCCGCCTGCCCCCGGACTCGTAGCAGCGAATTCCCTCGAAGAGGGACACGCCGAACTGCACCGCCAGGGAGAGCAGGTGCACTTGGGCGTCCTTCCAGGCGACGAACTCGCCGTCCTTCCAGATGAATTCGGATTCCCGTAGCTGAAGGGTCATCTAGGTTCTCGGTCTTTGGAGGTGTCGGGTGACGTCATATCAGGGCGCGAATCCATCCGCCGTCCACGGGGATCGAAGTTCCGGTGATGTAGCTCGCGCGTTCCGAAGCGAGAAAGGTAACCAAAGCGGCGAATTCCCGGGGATCCCCCACGCGGCCCGCGGGGATCTCGCTCGCCCAGCGGTCGAACACGGCTTCCCGGTCGGCGTTCTCGCGCGCGGCGATTTGGCCGGCCAGCCAGTCCAGGCGGTCGGTGCGGGTGTATCCGGGCATCGCGTTGTTCACGGTGACGCCGTCGCGCGCCACCTCGTTGGCCAGTGTGCGAGCGAAGCCGGTCACCGCGGCGCGCACGCTGTTGGAGAGGACGAGCCCGTCGACCGGTTGCTTCACCGCGATCGAGGTGACGTTGACGATGCGGCCCCAGCCGCGCGCGCGCATGCCCGGCAGAACGGCGCGGGTCAGGTTGAGGACGCTCTCCAGGTTTTGGGCGACCGCGGCGCGCCACGCCTCGGGAGCGTGCGCCTCGAAGGGACCCGAGGGAGGTCCGCCGGTGTTGGTGACCAAGACGTCGACCTGTCCGAAAGTCTCCGCGGCCGCGTCCGCGACCCGCCGGACGTCCTCGGGGTCGGCGAGGTCGGCGGTCACGGCCAGGGGCTCGGAGCCGGAGGCGCGGGCGATCGCGTCGCGGGCGCGGTTCAGGTCTTCGGCGCCGCGGGCGCACATCGCCAAGCGGGCCCCTTCGCGCGCGAACTCCTCCGCCACCGCGCGTCCCAGACCGCGGCTGGAGGCGGCCACCAGCGCGACCTTTCCGCTCAGCCCGAGATCCACGTCGTCCCGATGCGGCGGGGATGGGCCCGGACTCGCGTTCCGCCCGGACTCCGAGGAGCGCGAAGGCTCATCTGAGGTAGGCGTCGGTGCCGTCCATCCAGTCTTGGCGCGGCGGGCAGAAGACGTCCACGTCCAGCGTGTCCTCGAGCGCGACCGCCTTGTGCGGCACCTGCGACGGGATGTGCAGCACCTCTCCGGCGCGCACGATCACCTCCTCGCTCTCGTCCTCTCCGAGCCAGAAATGCAACGCGCCTTCCAGCACGTAGGTGAGTTGCTCGTTGTCGTGCGCGTGCAACGGGACCACGGCGCCCTTGTCCAGATAGATGTGCGCGAGCATCATGCGTTCGCCCGTCACCAGACGCCTTCCAAGTCCTTCCTTGACCTGTTCGACCGGCATGTCGTCCCAGCGGAAATGGCGTGCGTTCCGTTCCGCGCTCATCGGCTCTCCTCGGCGATGCCTGAATGGATGAAGGGTGGGCAGGCGATCCTGCGACCCTCTCAATATCGCAACCGCGAGACTCCGGCAAGTGGGGACGTCGATCCCCCTCGCCGAGAATCGCTGCCGACGCCGCCCAGCCGGCCCGCCCGGGGGGGCGGGAGACGTCCGTCGCCGGCGCGTTCGGAAGCGCTTCGTCCCGGAAACTGGGGGGCTTGTTCGCGACCGCCGCGCGGTTCAAGGCCTTCCTTCCTCTCCTCCGACGGCATATCGTCCCAGCGGAAAACGGACGGACGCTTTTTTCGGAGCCCACTGAACGCTCCCGAACGGCGGGTTCGAGGAAACCGACCGCGTGCCGAAGCCCCGGCGCACTCGCGAAGAACGAGAGCCGGGCGGGAGGGCGCGTCCGCAAACGCCCAGCGAAGAGGAGGCGAGGTGTCCGAAGCGAATCCGGAAGTCGGCGCAACGCGGAGCGGCGGATGGTTGCTCGCCCTCGCGGCGGTGGCGGCGGTCGTGTTGCTGGCGGTCGCGGGACGATCGCTGGCCGGGATCGTCCCGGCGCTCGCGGAGCGCGTCGAGGAGTTGGGCGTATGGGGTCCGGCGGTCTTCGTGTGCGCCTACGCGGCGGCCACGGTGGCTTTCGCCCCCGGTTCGATCCTGACGCTGGCCGCGGGTGCGATCTTCGGCATCGCGCGCGGGACGGCGATCGTGTTCGTGGGCGCCACTGTGGGGGCCGCGCTCGCTTTTCTGGTGGCGCGCTACCTGGCTCGGTCCGCCATCGAGGCCAGGGTGGCCGCCTATCCGCGCTTCGCCGCCATCGACCGCGCGATCGGTGAGCAGGGGCGCAAGATCGTCTTCTTGTTGCGGCTCTCGCCGGTCTTTCCCTTCAACCTGCTCAACTACGCCTTGGGCCTGACCAAGGTGCGTTTCGCGGACTACCTGACCGCGTCGCTGGGGATGATTCCCGGGACGCTGCTGTACGTGTACTACGGACAGGTGATCGGCGACGTGGCGGCGGTGGCGAGCGGGGTCGAGGTCGCGCGGGGCGCGGGCTACTACGCGGTGCTCGGGGTCGGGCTGGCGGCCACCATCGTGGTGACCACCCTGGTCACGCGCATCGCCCGGCGGGCGCTGAAGGAGATCACGGGGGACTGAACCCTTACGAGGCCAACGACGCAGAGGCCAACCCATGTCGGTAGACAGAGTGGCGTTGCTTCCCGACGACGAGCACAACCGCGAGCTGGTGGGTCACGTGCGCCCGCCCGACTGGCGCAATCCCGAACCCCGCGACCGCTATCACTTGGTCGTGGTGGGGGCGGGGACGGGGGGACTGGTGAGCGCCGCCATCGGCGCGGGGTTGGGCGCGAAGGTCGCGCTGGTGGAGCGCCACCTCATGGGCGGCGACTGTCTCAACTTCGGTTGCGTCCCCTCCAAGGCGATGATCAGCGCCGCCCGGAGGGCGCACGCGGCGCGCCCGGCCTTCGCCGACGGCCGTCCGGGCGGGGCGGGGGAGAGGAGCGTCGAGGCGGAGACCGGCTTCGCCGCCGCCATGGAACGCATGCGCCGGTTGCGCGCCCGGATCAGCCCGGTCGACGGGGCGTCGCGGTTCGCCGGGTTGGGGGTGGACGTCTTTCTGGGCCACGGAGAATTCACCGCCCCCGACCGCTTGCGCGTGGAGGGGCGGGAGCTCGGATTCCGCCGGGCCATCGTCGCCACCGGCGCCCGTGCGGCGCTCGTCCCGGTTCAGGGGCTCGAAGGCCCGGGGGTCTACACCAACGAGACCGTATTCTCGCTCACCGAGTTGCCGCCGCGCCTCGCGGTGATCGGCGCCGGGCCGGTCGGGGTGGAACTCGCCCAGACCTTCGCCCGTTTCGGTAGCCGGGTCGTCGTGGTGCACGCGGACTCGCACCCGTTGCCGCGCGAGGACGAGGACGCCGCCGCCGTCGTGACCCGGGCCATAGAGCGCGACGGCGTGCGCGTGCTGAACTCGGCGACGATCCGGCGCGCCCGCCGGGAAAAGGGCGTCGTCGCGCTGGAGATCGAGCACGGCGGCCAGCGGGAGGAACTCGCGGCCGAGGCGGTGCTGGTGGCCGCCGGCCGCGCCCCCAACGTGGCCGGAATGGGTCTCGAGGTCGCGGGGGTCGCCCACGACCGCACCGGCATCCGGGTGGACGACAAGCTGCGCACCACCGCGAAGGGCATCTACGCCGTGGGCGATGTGGCCTCGCGCTACCTTTTCACCCACGCCGCCGACCACCAAGCCCGCATTGCGGTGCAGAACGCGCTCTTCTTCGGTCGCGGCCGCGCCAGCCGTCTGGTCATTCCCTGGGTGACTTACACCGAGCCGGAGGTCGCCCACGTCGGGTTCCATCGGGACGAAGCCGTCCGGGTCGGCCACGAGGTCGAAACCATCACCGTGCACATGAACGACATCGACCGGGCCATCCTCGAGGGCGAGGAGGAAGGGTTCTTCCGCGTCCACCTGAAGAAGGGCGGCGACCGCATCCTGGGGGCCACGCTGGTCTCGGCGCACGCGGGGGACATGATCGGGGAGATCGCCTTGGCGATGACCGCCGGTCTCGGTCTGGGTCGGCTCGGGAGCACGATCCATCCCTACCCCACGCGCAGCGACGTCTTCGCCCGCGCGGCCACCGCGTGGCGCAAGCGGAAGCTGACGCCGACGGCACGGAAGATTTTCGACATCTTCTTCCGCGTGTTCAAGTAGGGCGACGATGTCCGTGGCCGGGTCTTTCGCCCACCCGCCCGCCGTGCGCGTCCGGGCTCCGGCGACCATCGGCAACGTCGCGTGCGGGTTCGACGTCTTCGGCATGGCCGTCGAACGGCCCTGCGATACCGTGGTCGCGCGCGCGGCGTCCGAGCCGGGGGTGACCGTCGGGCGCGTCGGCGGGGGCGTGGGGGCCATCCCGACCGATCCCGGCCGCAACAGCGCCGGCGCGGCCGCGCGGGCCGTGTTGGAGATGGCCGGCGCCGACTCCATGGGCGTGACGCTCGACCTTCACAAAGGCATCCCGCTTGCGGGAGGGATGGGCGGCAGCGCTTCCAGCGCGGTGGCGGGAGCGGTGGCGGCCGACCGGGTGATCGGATCCGGCCTCTCCCGGAGCCAGTTGCTCCGGTGCGCGGTGGCCGGCGAACTCGCGGGTTCCGGGTCGCCCGCCGCCGACAACGTCGCGCCCGCCCTGTACGGCGGAATCGTGCTGGTTCTTCCCGGAAGGCTGCACGTCGTGGAGCTTCCCGTTCCTCCGGAACTCTGGACGGTCGTGGTGCGTCCGGAGCTGGAGATCCGCACCGAAGACGCTCGCCGCGTTCTGGGCGAGCATGTGCCCCTCGAGGCCGCGGTCGCGCAATGGGCCAACACCGCCGCCTTCGCCGCAGGACTCTACGCGTCCGACTGGGATCTCATTTCCCGTTCCCTCTGCGACGCCGTCGCGGAACCGCTGCGCGCCGGACGCGTTCCGGGGTTCGCCCAGGCCAAGGAAGAGGCGCTGGCCCGCGGCGCTCTCGGATTCTCGCTCTCCGGGTCCGGGCCCTCCGTTTTCGCGCTCTGCCGGGGGCGCGAAGCGGCCGAAGACGTCGCGGCGGGCATCCGCCGAGCTTTCGGCGAGACCGCGGCTCTCGAGTGCGAGGCCCATGTCTCGCCCGTGAACCGGCGGGGGGTGTGCGTCGAGGAATCCGGAGCGGAGGAAGCTTGAAGTTCGTCGGCACCGGAGGGCGTGCCGAACCCGTCTCCTTCGGCGAAGCGCTGTTCCGGGGACTCGCGCCCAATGGCGGACTGTTCGTGCCCGAGAGGCTTGCGCCCCTCCCCCCAGGCGAGGTCGATGCGCTCGAAGGCGCCGACGCCGTCCGCTGCGGGCTCGCCGTGGCGCGCCATCTGCTGGGCGACGAGCTGGAGGACGAGATTCTCGAGTCCGCGGTCCGCGAGGCGCTCGGTTTCCCGTTGCCGTTGGTTCCTCTGGGTCCGCGCGTCCACGTGCTGGAGCTTTTCCACGGACCCACGCTCGCGTTCAAGGACGTCGGCGCGCGCTTCATGGGTTGCCTGATGTCGAGGTTGCGGCGTTCCGGGCCTCCTCTGACGGTGATGGTGGCGACCTCGGGCGACACCGGCGGGGCGGTCGCGCACGCTTTTCGCGGGTTGCCGCGCGTACGCGTGGCGGTGCTCTTCCCGGAGGGCCAGGTGAGCGAGCGCCAACAAAAGCAGTTCACGACCTTGGGCGCCCAAGTGCTCGCGGTGGCCGTCGCCGGGACCTTCGACGACTGCCAGCGCCTCGCGAAGGCGATGTTCCGCGACCGCGAGGTGCGGGAAGGGCTCGCGTTGACTTCCGCGAATTCGATCAATGTCGGGCGCCTGTTGCCGCAGATTTTCTACTACTTCCATGCCTGGGCGCAACTCGGCCGATGTGCGCCGCCGGTTTTCTCGGTTCCATCCGGGAACTTCGGCAACTTGGCGGCCGGCCTCATGGCCCGGGAACTCGGGTTGCCGGTCGCCGGGTTCGCGACCGCGACCAACGCCAACGATGTCGTGCCGGAGTATCTGCGCACGGGTCGCTACGCGCCTCGGGCTTCGGTGCGCACGCTCTCGAGCGCGATGGACGTCGGAGCGCCATCCAATCTGGCGCGCATCCTCGCGCTTTTCGACGGCGACTTGGCGCGTTTGCGTCGATGTCTGTCGGGTTCCGCATGGAGCGACGCCGACACGCGGAATGCGATGAGGACGGTCTTCGACCGGCACGGCTACGTCATGGATCCCCATACGGCGGTCGGATGGCTGGCATTGGAGCGCGCGCTCTCCGGCAACCCCGACGCCCACGGCGTGGTGCTGGCCACGGCGCACCCCGCCAAGTTCGGCGACGTCGTCGAAGAGGCCATCGGGCAACCGGTGCCCGTGCCTGAAAGGCTGGCGGCGGCGGATGCTCGGCGTTCGCGCTTCGTGCGCGTCGAACCGAAGTTGGCGGAGTTGTTGCGCGTGGTCATGAGTTGGGCGCGCAACGACCCGGGCACGGTCGAAGTTCCGCGTCGCCCCGGCGGGTAGAGTTGCCGGTGTAGCGTAGATGTCGGATCAGTTGAAGGATTGGGTTGGCAAATGCTTGCCCACGTAGCCGATCTCGATTCCTCGAGATCGGTGGAGAATCCTGAGGTGGATTCGGTGCGCCCTGCCGACGGAAACGTGCAGCTCGTAGGTGCGGTCCCGGCCCCGTGGATCGGGGAAGACCCGGAGATGACCGTATTTCTGCATGGTTGGCTTGCTCTCGGGTCGGCAGTTCGAAAGTTGAGGGCGCAGCATCGCGTTGTTCCGGCGCCACTTCCAGCAAGCGTCGTCCATGATCGCGAGTTTTTGGATGAGCAGGGACAGAATCGTTCGAGGGAGGTCGTCGAAATGGCGGTCCACCTCGCGCCCGAACGACAGATGCGGGAAGCACTCCTCCTTCCTGACGGCCAAGCCCTGCAGGTTGTCGACAAGGGTTTGTTGGCGCTGCAGAACAATTCGCGAGATTCGATCGGCTTGATTCGGTTCGGAGAAATTGGCGACCTCAACGGTATTTTCTCGAATGCGGCCGTCTTCGTCCAGCCAGTCCAGCCAGCGGTGTCGAAGGGTGACCCGGATCGATTTCCACTGTGGCTCGGTCGGAAGACTCACGCCCACGCCGCATAGAAGATAGGCCGCACCGAGGCCCCTTGCCTCTTCTGCGGAAGCACTGGCTTCCGGTTGTTCCGGGAGCCGGAATTCCGAGAGACGGAACCGGTCTCGCAAAGCGTTTCCCATCTCCTCGGGGAAATCCGTTTTCGTGGCGATGCCCATCAGCAACTGCTTCAAGTCGGGATCAGCGCTCGTCCACCAGTTCGTCACGGTATAGCCGGCAGCGAGCTCGGTTTCCCAAAAACTGGTAGAGCCTACCGACACCAACTCCGCGGATTTTCCGCTCATGGCCCGCGCGATGGCGTTCGCCATGTCGTTCATGCGCTTGCGTCCCGAGTCGCGCGATTCGGCTTTTGATCGGGCGGACAGTTCGTTGAACACGAACCACAGCCGGTTTTCCGGATTCGTCACTCCGGTATCCCGATCAGGCGGGAGAGGTTCCGCTCGTGTTGGTCGAAAAATCCCTGCGGCCAAATGTCCAGTTTCCCGCTTCGCGTGACGGCGGGTGTCGTTATCTTGACATCGAGACCCTCGCGCTCGAAGTAATGGATGACGACTTGGTCGGGGGAAAGGATTCCTTCGGCGACCGCCAAACGTACTCCGTTGAGCACATGGTCGCTGTGGGTCTCGAGAATCACTTGGGAACCTCCTGCAACCGTCTTGGCGGCAAGTTCGGCCATCGAGGTCTGGCCGGCAGGGTGAATGTGGGCTTCGGGATTTTCGATGACGGTCAGATGGATGCCTTCGTTGCGTTGAAGAACTTTGGGTGCGAGCAGAGCGACGATCGGCGGAAGCGCGTAGCTGATCCCGAATCCCACGTTCCTGGGGCGAAAAGCGCGACTCGGCACATCCGTGCCTCTTCTGTAGCGGTAGCCGGCGACTGCACAATCTGCTTCGGGGATCACTCTCATTTCCAACTCGACGCCTGGGCTGATCACGCTCAGCCAAGCGTTCGTTTGAGCTGCAAGCGTGTTTTTCGGTTCGCTGGGATGCCTGACCGCTGGATCGACTAGATCATGACCTCTCACGTCGAGGTAGTGGAGCACGTGTTCGCCTCGTTTGCCCAGTGGCGTAGCTGACGAGGCGCTCCATCCCTCCTCGTAGGGCAGGATCGACCTCGGACCCAGCCTGTCCGCGGAGATGTAGCGGACATCTCCGTTTTCCAGCAACGTGACGCCGTTTCCGCCGCTCGATCCGACACCCTTTGGGAAACTGTGGAAATGGAACGTTCCTTTCCGAGAGGAAATTGCGATCCGCACGGCGTCTTCGGATGCACTGTCGTGAAGCACGTCGCGAAAGGAGCCCAAGTTCACCAATGGACCTCTCCACGGCCATCGCTTCGTTTTAGCCATTTGGTAGAGAGCCAAAATCGCGTGGGCCACGCTGCTTTTGCCAGCGCCATTCATGCCGGCGAGGACGGTAAGCCCGCCGAACGAAATTTCTTCATCCAAAAAACATTTGAAATTTTTGAGCCGGAGAGAATTGATCATGGCAAATGTCCATGAATGATGTTTCGCATGCTTTCGAATCTTGTCTTTACCTGTTTCGTTGCTCCCGTTGCTATGGATATGCTTTCTTGCAATTGCGAATTTTTCGCGAGCTCTTCGCTCAGTTGGTTTACGATCTTCTCTTTTTCCCTTACCAGTAGTTCGGCATGATTCTCGGAAACTTCGGCCAACGCGACGGACAAACTCTCGAACAAAGGTTTGTTGACCGGACTTCTCCGTCCTTTGCCGTCTCGCGACGGCTTGCGGAACGCTTCTCGGTCGAAGATGCTCGACGCCAGCGACATCGCACGGTAGAAGTCAGCGCTCATCGACGAGTGTCTCTCGGGATTGTCGTTCAAAATCTCCATGGCTTTCATGAGAAAACCATCGAGCTTGCCCGTGTAGGCATCGTCACCCAAGAATCTGAAGGCTAGGAAACGCAACACGCACTCCCGGTCGGCCATGCGTTTCGGGTTTACCGTACCATCGGTCGCTTTCTTGAATTCACGAGACTTCGCCAACTTCTGAAGCAAGCTGCGAGCGGGTCCCGGATTCAGCGCGTGCCGGATTTCCTGCCCCACAAGGGGTTTTCCTTCGGTGTTGATGCGTTTGAAGACGTTGAACATTACCTCCGGTGGCGTTCCCGGTTCGATCACATGGCAGGAGATTTGGGTCTCGTTGATGCGACGTTGCATCGGCCGAGGCAGGCCGTCGTAGGTTCGGTGCTCGAACTGGTCGAGGTACTCGAGGCCACGCAGGTACAGTTTTTTGTCGCCTTCGCCAATAATGAAATCTCGCAACGTGCTCATCCTTTGAAGGCCGTCCACCACTTGCCAATTTTCGTTTGGATCCGCCGCCATGTAGAACACTGGAAGAGGGATTCTCAGGAGGAGAGACTCGATGAGACGACTCCGGGTTTCAATTGACCAGATGTCGCCCGCCCGTTGAAAATCGGGTTGCAGATCGATTTCCTTCCTCCTCATCCTTTCGACGACTTGGGAGACGGTTGGTTGCCTGGTCGTAATTCTGATTTTGGTGGGGTCGAACGGTTCCTTGATGCCGTCGCCTCTGGTTGAAGCGAGTTCCTCATGCTCTACGCCTTCCCCCTCAACCTCCCCTTCTTCTCGGATTACCTCTTGATGTCGGATTGCCTCTTGATCCACGTCCCGTGAATGACGTGAATCGGAAACGAGGGGAGCCGAGGGTTCGTTACCGATTTGCGGCTTCAAGTTCTCACTAGGAGTGATCATCGTTGTCCAAGTGATACATGAGACGAAGGTACCCCACGATAGTGGGAACGGTAGTGAATTTCTAGAGTCGAGGCAAGATTTCGCGCAGGTGCCGTCGACGGGGCGTGCGACCGCCGACCGAGCTGCCTCGACTCATGCGTTGCTGTGTAAGCGATCGTGCGCAATCGCTTTCGGCGTCGTCGGATGCTGCGACGGAAGCCGAAGCGTGCTCCCATGGGTCTGGGCGTCAGGACCGTCGGCGTCCGCGCACAACCGCGTACACGATCCAAGCCGGGGCGCTCAGCACGACGGCGTAGATCGCGATGGCCGCCGGACCGAGCAGTCCGGCGAAGAGCGCCGCGAACGACGTGAGGGGCGCGAGGATCGCGAACGACGCCCGGGCCGCCCGCGTGGAGCCCGTCCGCCAGATTCCTCGGACGGCCAACGCCAGCGGCAACCCGCACGGGGCGGCCATCGCGAGCGACAGGAGCGCCGTGGGGAGCATGAACAACGTCTCCGGGGTGAGCGGGGGAGCCACGCCTCGAGCCAGCGACACCCCTACGATGCCGACGGGCAGCCACGCCAAGGACATCGACCAGAACTTTCCCGCCGATCCGAACGGTTGGTCGGTCACGACGGGGCTTCGGTGGAGTCGCGCGCGCATCGGATGCTGCTCGGGGTCGTGCGATGCATGGCGGGTTCAGTCTCGCCAAGCCGTCCACGGCTGCCGCGAGCGCAGCACGCGGATACCTTGGTCGACCACCGTCTGCGCGAAGACGACCCGGTCCTCGGAATCCACGAGCATGGCCGGGAAGCCGCTCGCTCGCGCGTTGGAGGAGACCGCAACCTGATGTGCACGCCCCATGTCGCCGTCGGCGGCGACGCCGCGCACGAACAAGCGTCCGTCCTCCAACCAAGCGACCAACGCCCGACCCGCTCGGGGCATCGCCACCGCGACCCGCCCCACCGGGTTTCCCAGGTCGACGACGACCGGCGCCCCGAAGGTCTCCCCCTCATCGTCCGAGAAGGCCGCCCGCACCCGGGGCGTGTCGTCGGCGCCGGTGAACCAAGCCACCGCCACCGCGTTGCCTCGGGCGGCCACGGAGGGGCCGTTCACCGGACACCCCGGGATCGTCCAGCCGTCGTTGTGCACGGGAACGCCGCCCGTCCACTCCCCGTTCGCGAATCGGATCGCGGAGACGTCGCGCACCTCTTCGGGGGTGCGGTCTCGGTAGACGACCACCGGACCCTCCGGGGTCGTCGCTGCGTCGGTCTGGCAGCAGTCGCAGATACGCTCGTCGATCTCGGTCTCGGCGGTTCTGGTCCCGTCCGCGGCGACCCTGCGGGTGCGCAGCGTCATACGCGGGTTGGCCGCCCGCGAGCCGTCCGGCTCGAAGAAACGCCGACCGTCCAGCCACACCATTCCCACGCTCCCGTCTCGCAGGCCGAACACGGACACGAACCCGTGCTCCGAGGGCGTGCCGTCCTCGTGCGGGATCCACGGCTCGCTCCAGGAATGCCCTCCGTCTTCGGAGAAGGAGATCCGCACCCCATAGTCGTAGGTGGCCGATCCGCCCCGCTGGAGCCAGTGTGCGGCCAACCGCCCGCCGCCGACCGGCCACACCACCGGGAAGTCCGCCCAATTCACGAAGAACGAGACTCCGCCGCCCGAGCGGGTCGCCTCGAAGGGCTTGCCCACGCGCCCGCCGCCGTAGCTGGCTCCCTTCAGCGCCCAGATCTCCTCGCCCCCCTGCATGTGCGGCTCGAGCCAGCTCAATACCACGGCGTCGCCGTGCCGCTCGAGCGAAGGGAAGCGGGCACCCGGCGCCGCTTCCACGGCCACCTCCTCCAGGGCGAGCTCGGTGACGCCGGATTCGGGCGCCGCGCAGGCTACGGCGAGGGCCACCCACGCGATGAGCGCGAACGGAAGGCTTCGCGACGTTCCGCCGCGGAGGAGGGAGGGGGAAATTCTGCGGTCCAAGGTCGGCTCCGGTTCGAGAAGGCTCGTCGCACGGTCGCCTCGCCCTCCGAAGATGCCGTCCGCGCCCGGATACCGAAAGGAGACTCCCTTCGGCGGCGTCTGGACGCTCCGTCGGGTTGCACGCGGGATCCGCGCGGCGGGAGTGTTTCGCTTGCGGTTGCCGAAAGACGAGTGCCGCTCGATTCCGTCTCGCCTCCCGCAGGGAAGATGACCGCGTCTTCCGCTACGACGCCGGCACGCACAACGCGTTTTTCGTGGACACCGACGAAGGGCTCGTCGCCTTGAGCGGACGCGGACGTGGGGTGCGGTCCATCGGCTGGCGGGGAGCTGGGCCTGCCTGCCGGCTACACCCGCACCGCGAGCCCGTCGTGGAGCGCGGTGCGATAGGCCTTGAGCGCGGGCACGAAGCCCATCAGGAACCCGGCCGTCACCACGGCGCCCAGGAAGAGCAGCTCGACCGGGCCGGGGAGGTGGATCGGGACGAAGAGGCCCATCCGCGCTTCCACGATCGGCTGACCGGCGGAGAGGAGCGCGTAGGCCAGCGCCAGTCCCGCGACGGCCCCCGCCGCCGCCAGGCACACCGACTCGAGCACCAGGAGCGCGACGATCCGGCCCGGCCCGGCGCCGACGGCGCGCAGGATCGCCATCTCGCGCCGGCGCTCGTTCAGCGACGTGTAGAGCGAAACCAGCATGCCCAACAGCCCGACCAGGACGACGAAGACGGTCACCAGTCGGAGCCCGGTCTCCGCAGTGCCGATCCCCTGCCACATCTCGTTCAGCGCCACCCCCGGGACGACCGCCATCATCGGCTCGCCCGGGTGGTCGTTGATCTCGCGTTGCAGCCGGAGCACGTCCCGCCGGTTGGTCGCGCCCACGAAGAACGACGTCACCTGGGTGATCTCGATCTCTTCCATCTCGAGCACTTCCTCGTGCGTGTGCTCCTCGCCAGGCATGGGCGGCGCGCCGTCTTCCCACCCGAAGTGGATGGCCTCGAGGCCTTCGAGGGTGACGTAGATCGCGCGGTCGACCGGGGTGAACGTTCTGTGGAGGATGCCCGTCACAGTGAAGGGCATGTGTTCGTGGTTCAGGAAGCCCACCTCGCCGATGCCGTGCGTCACCTCGATCTCGTCGCCGAGCCTGTACCCCAGCTCGCGCGCCACGTCGGCGCCCAAGGTCACGTCGAACGCTTCCGATCCCGCTCGGCCCTCTGCTAGGGCGACGGCCTGTCCGCCCCGGTAGCGGTAGTGGCGGTAGAAGTCCTCGTTCGTGCCGACGACGCGGAATCCCCTGTGGCTGTCTCCGAGGCCGTACGGGATGGTCCACTCGATCGCCGGGTGTTCGGCCCACTCGCGGTAGGTGTCCCAGGACAGATTGTCGGTCGGCGACCCCATGCCGAAGACCGAGTACAGCAGCAACTGGATGGTGCCTCCCTTGGCGCCCACGATCAGGTCGGTCTGGCTGATGGTGTTGGAGAAGCTCTCGCGCATGCCCGTGCGCACGTTCTCGGTGCCGATCAGGAGGGCGACGCTGAGCGCGATGGACCCCACCGTGAGCGAGGTGCTGAAGGCGCGGTTGCGGAGCGACTTGAGCGCGAGGTCGAGAACGAGCATCAGGGCGCCGCCTCGTTGATGTCGGGGAGCGAGATGGTGCGGGAGAACATGCCCTCCAGGGTTCGGTCGTGGCTCACGAACGCCAGCGTGGCGCCGGCGCGCGCGCACTCCCGGAAGAGCAGCTCGAGAAAAGCCTCGCGGCGGTCGAAGTCCAGGGAGGAGGTCGGCTCGTCGGCGACGACCAGTTCCGGCGCCCCGATCAGCGCCCGGCAGGCGGCCACCCGCTGCTGCTGGCCCACGGAGAGTTCCGTCACCGACTTCTTCAGGAGATCGCCGATGTGGAGTTGGTCGGCCAGCAACGCGGCGGTCTCCTCCACGCCCGCGCCGTCCAGCCGGGCCCGGCGCGCGCCGTTCATGCGCACCGGCAGGGCGATGTTGTCGAGCACCGAAAGGTAGGGGATGAGGTTGAACATCTGGAAGACGTAGCCGATGTGCTCCGCCCGGAAGGCGTCCCGTCGGGCGCCGGAGAGGGAGGAGAGATCTTCGCCCAGTACCCGGACCTCGCCTTCGGTCGCTTCCAGCACGCCCGTCAGCACTCCGAGCAGGGTGGTCTTGCCGCTCCCGCTGGGACCGAACAAGAACGCGCGCTCGCCGCGCCGGAGGGTCAGTTCGGGAATGTCCAGCACCCAGGGACCGCGTCCGTAGCGGAACCGGAGACGTCGGACGTCGATCGCGGGGGAGCTCATCTCACGGGTGATTTTTCGGCGAGGCGTCGGTTCGAGAAAAGCGCGCCCTCGGCTCGAGCGAAGGGCGCGCTCCGTTCGTTGTGGGCGGGTCGTGCGGGTCGCAGTCGGATCAGGACTCGTACGGGTAGACCCGCTGGCCGGTGACGGTGAAGCCGACGGAGCCGTACACGCTCTCCGTCGGCTCGATGCTGAGCACGCCTTCGACCCACACCGGGTTCCACCCGTCCATCTTCGCCCGCTTTCCCTGGTCCATCTCGATGTAGACGAGCTGGTTGGGCGGCGGCGGCGGCGTGTGGATGCAGGCCCCGACGTACGGCACGAGCAGGAATTCCGCCGCCGAGGACGCCCAGTCCTCGAGCGGCACCGTGAATCCGGGAATCTTGACGAGCTTGCCCTCGAGTGCGGCCAGCTCCTCGCTCGTCTCGCCGGTGCGGTAGTCGAGGTTGGCCAGGAGCCGCCAGCCCACTTCGGTGGGATCGTCGGCCGAGAGCGCCTCGGTCGGGGGCTCCGGGACGCCTCCAGCGCCGCCGAGGGGCGCCGCCAGCGACAGGGCGGTGGCGGCGAAGAGAAGTTTGCGGCTGACGTCGGTCATCGGGCGTGCTCCCGTTGCGTGGGGATCTCTAATTCCAATTCGATTCCGGGCCGTCCTGCCGATTCTCTTCGGAAACCGGCCGCGAGAGCGTGGGATACGCGATCCCCAGCTGATCCAGATACGTCTCGAAACGGGTCTCGTCGTAGTAGTACTGTCGGAGGAGCGGGCGGTAGGTGTCCATGATCTCCTTGTTGAGATCGATGGGCGGCGGATCGTCGGGACCGATGAAGGGGACGTACTCCACGCCCGCTGTCTGGTCTTCCCGGAAGTAGGTCCACGCCTCGTCGACCAGCTCGGGCTGGGCGAAGAGCTGGAGCGCCGTGCGGGCCACCACGCGCGCGCCCGCGACCGCTCCCTTGTGCGCGATGGGAGTGGCCATCGCCATCGCGCTGGACCAGTGGTGGCCGGGGAGTCCCGGCACGTTGGACGGGAAGCGCAGGGTCACCGTGGGCACGTTCCACGAGATGTCGCCGATGTCGTCGGATCCGCCGCTCCGTCGCGGTCCCGGCTCGCCGAGCTGGGCGAGGGTGGTCGGCATCCCCGACGGGACGCTTCCCACCGATTCCTGCACCGCGCTCGCGAAGTCGTGGTCGTCGTCGGTCCACTCCGGGAGCCCGACGTCCTGGATGTGCGCGTGCATGGTTTCGGCCACGACCTTGTTGAAGTGTCGCGGCCATGCAGCTCCGATGATCCGGTGGGACATCTCGGTGTCGGTCATCATGGCCGCGCCCTCGGCGATGCGGACGGCCGTGTCGAAGTTGCGTTTGATGTCCTCGTAGTCCATCTCGCGGAAGAAGTACCACACCGAAGCGCTCGACGGGACCACGTTGGGCTGGTCGCCGCCGTCGGTGATCACGTAGTGGGAGCGCTGGTCGGGCCGCAGATGCTCGCGCCGGAAGTTCCACGCGACGTTCATCAGCTCGACCGCGTCGAGCGCGCTGCGCCCCCGCCAAGGCGCGCCCGCGCCGTGCGCCGCCTCGCCCGCGAAAGTGAACTCGACGGAGACGAGCCCGGTCCCGCTGCCCTGGCCCCAGCTCACCGACAGGTTGCTGCTGACGTGGGTGAAGAGGGTGACGTCGATGTCCTCGAGGTAGCCGTCGCGCACGTACCACGCCTTGGAGGCCAGCTGCTCTTCGGCGACGCCGGGCCAGAGCACCAGCGTGCCCTCGATGCCTTCGGCCTCCATGACTTCCTTGAGCGCGAGCGCCGCCACCACGTTCACGGCCTGTCCGGAGTTGTGACCCTCGCCGTGGCCGGGCGCGCCCGGAATCAGCGGGTCGTGGTAGGCCACGCCGGGCTTCTGGTTGGCCTTGGGGATGCCGTCGATGTCGGATCCGAAGGAGATGACCGGTCTGCCGCTCCCCCAGCGCGCGAACCAGGCGGTCGGGATGCCCGCGGGTTCGCGTTCGATGACGAAGCCGTTGTCCTCCAGGATGCCGGTGACGTAGGCCGAGGTCTCGATCTCCTGCTGCCCCAGCTCGGAGAAGGAGAAGATCTTGTCCACCATGACTTGGGCCAGCTTGGCGCGTTCGAGAACGCCCTCTTCCACGCGGGCCACGAGAGGTTCGAGCTCCTCGTCGGAGAGGCCCTGCGCGGCCGAAAGGGCTACGGGGACGGAGAGAAGGGCGGTCAGCGTCGCCGCGATCATTCGTTTGACCATTGGACACCGGGGGAAGGGGATCGGAAGGAGGACGCAACAACATAAGCGCGGGTCGGCGGGATCGGAAAGGTGATCGGGCGCGGCCCCGTCGATCCCGACCCGTCCGACGCGAACGGAAGAAACGCGGCTGCGTCGCGCCGATCCGCGCCGCGGCGGTTCGGCATCCGGGCGCGGATCCATGGACGGTTGGCCGCGGGCCACGCTCCCCAGGACGCCCGGACGCAGGAGCTTCGCGACGCGACGAACGCGCCGTCCCGAAGCTCGTGGCCTCTTGGAAAAGACCGGGTGCGGGGTTTCCTTCTCCGGGCGTGTGGCGAACATCGGTTGGCGCGCTCGAACTTGGAATTGGGCCGGAGACCTGCCTGCATCCATTCCCCAACCCCGGAATCGACGATCGTCGTCCCGGACCCTCCCGAACCCCTCGAACCATGCCGAAACGCTCCCGACGCGACTCCGCCCGGACCCGGGCCAAGCGAAGCGACCCCGACGCCCAGTTCGGCGTCGGTCTCATGCATGCCCGAGGCGACGGCGTGCCGAGGAACCTCGGCAAGGCGGCCCGCCTGTTCCGGGCCGCCGCCAAGCGAGGCCATGCCCGCGCTCAAGTCGTCCTCGGCGGCATGTGCGCCGAAGGCCGGGGCGTGCCGAAGAGCGATGCCCAGGCGTTCCACTGGTACCGCGCGGCCGCCGAACAGGGCGACCCCGGGGGCCAACACAACCTCGGCGTCATGTACGCCGGGGGCCGGGGCGTGCGAAAGGACCGCACCGAGGCGTTCCGCTGGTGGCGGGCCGCCGCCGAGCAGGGCGAAGCCCTCGCGCAAAGCGCCCTCGCGAGCGCGTACATCCAAGGAGACGACGTTCCGGGCGCCGCCGACGAAACGCTCCGCTGGATCCGCGTGGCCGTCGAACACGGCCGCGTTCTCGATCAATACGCCCTCGGCGCCGCGTGCGCCGACGGGGAGGACGTCGGCGAGGCGCTCCGCTGGATCCGCGCGGCCGCCGAGCGGGACCGCGCCGAGGCCCAGTACGTCCTCGGCGTCGCGTGCGCCAACGGTCTGGGCGTGCCGGAGAGTTTCGAGGAGGCGCTTCGCTGGATCCGCGCGGCCGCCGAACGGGACCACGTCGAGGCCCAGTACGTCCTCGGCCGCGTGTACGCCGCCGGCGAGATCGTGCCGAAGGACGTCGACGAGGCGCTCCGCTGGATCGGTGCGGCCGCTACGGAGGGACACATCGAAGCCCAGTACGCTCTCGGCGTCATGCGCGCGGGCGGCGGCGGGGCGCCGAAGGACGTCGACGAGGCGCTCCACTGGATCGGTGTGGCGGCCGAACGGGGACACTCCAAGGCCTTGTACGCTCGCGGCCTCGCGCATGCCGTCGGCGAGCTTGCGCCGAAGGGTCTCGGCGAAGCGTTCTACTGGATTCTCGCCGCCGCCGAGCAAGGCGACGCGGAAGCCCGTGCCGCCCTCGCCGACATGTACGCCCACAGCTTGGGCATACCGGACAACGATGTGTCGGACAGCGACGTCAAGGCCTACGCGTGGGCGGATCTCGCCGCCGCCCATGGAGGCGGATCCGCTTCCGCTTTCGCCCGCGAGCTCAAGGATTCGCTGAGTTCCCGGATGTCCCCCGGTCGGATCGCCCGCGCCCGGGATCTGAGCTCGGAGCTCGATCTCGATCTCGCGGTCCGCACCGGCGAGGCCCCGCGGGGGGATCCGTGAAAAAAACTCGGGCCGGGCGTTCTCGTTCGTCGACCGGGCGCTCCGCGGGGTGGGGACGGCGATCCGTGCAGCGCGGTCAGTTTTAGTCCGCCTCTTGGAATGGGCTAGGGGCGACGCCGTAGCTCAGTGAGGTGGTCCCAGTTTTTTGGACAGGCCGTTAAGGTGTACTCCCGTACCCGAGAGGAGGCACTGCAGTGGCCAGGAGAAGACGGAGATTCACCCCGCAGTTCAAGGCCCGGGTGGCCCTCGAGGCGATCCGGGAGCGCGACAGCGTCCAGGCGATCGCCCGCCGCCACGAGCTCCATCCCAACCAGGTGAGCCTGTGGAAGCGGCAGTTGCTCGGCGCCGCCCCGGGCGTGTTCGACCCCGGCGCGCAGAAGCGCGTCAAGGAGCGCGACGCCACGATCCACGATCTCCACGCGAAGATCGGGGAGCTGACCGTCGAGCGGGATTTTTTTCGGCGCGGGTTGCGGGGCTGACCCGGGCCGAGCGCCGACGGATGATCCAGCGGGACGGCCCACTGGCGCTGGCGAAGCAATGCGCGCTGGTGGGCGTGAGCCGGTCGTCGCTGTACTACGCGCCGAAGGGCGAGAGCGAGGACGGTCTCGCGCTCATGCGTCGCATGGATCGACTCCACATGGACTACCCGTTCTACGGGAGTCGGCAGATGGCACGCCACCTTCGGCGCGAGGGGACGACGGTCGGCAGACACCGGGTCCGCCGGCTGATGCGGAAGATGGGGATCGAGGCGATCTACCGGCGTCCGAGGACGAGCGCGGCGAGCCCGGAGCACCGGGTGTTTCCGTACCTGCTGCGGGGCGTCGAGGTCTCGCGGACGGATCAGGTGTGGTGCGCGGACATCACCTATGTGCCTGTGTCCCGGGGGTTTTTCTACCTGGTGGCGGTGATGGACTGGGCGACGCGCCACGTGTTGGCGTGGGAGCTGTCGAACACGATGGACGCGTCCTTCTGCGTGAGCGCGCTGGAGGAGGCGCTGGGCTCAGGGAGGCCGGAGATCTTCAACACCGACCAGGGCTCGCAGTTCACGAGCGAGGCGTTCGCGGAGCGGGTCCTGAGCGCGGAGATCCGGTTCTCGATGGACGGGCGGGGACGGTACCTGGACAACATCTTCATCGAGCGGTTGTGGAGGTCGCTGAAGTACGAGGCGGTCTATCTGCGGGAGATCGAAGACGGGGTCGCGGCGCGGCGCGTGATCGGGGATTGGATGGACTTCTACAACGAAGAGCGTCCGCACTCGGCGTTGGGCGGGCGGACGCCCGGCGAGGCGTACCGCGAGGGCGTGGACGTGGCATGAGCGGGTCCGGAGCGTTGGGAGGGACGTGGTCGGAACCGGCGAACCGGCGGCAGGGGTCGCCTGGGGAGACGCGGCGCCGGTTGCGTCGATTTTCCCGGCGGGCTAGCCCGCCGGGAAAATCGAGGTTAGACTCACTCCGAGGTGAGGAGGGGGCTGTTCGAGGGGGTGGGTTGGCGAGGTCGGCGGAGCCCGGTTCGGGAAGCGTCGCACCCGCTCGAACCAACCCCGAAAGGAATCGTCGCGAAGCGACGGAGTACACCTTAACTTTGCCCCCATCCTGTCCAACGGGGTGGGACCACCTCACAGTTCGCCCTCGGGTTCTCTGGTCCCGAGCGTCGGCCGCACGGAACTCCATGCCTTGGCCCCAGCCCATCCCCGGCAACCCGTACGTGAGCGGCGAGGGTGTGCAGGAGGGCGCGTCGAGGCGGTCCGTTGACGGCAGACGGCCATGCCTTGGCCCAGTGCAATCTCGGTGCTGTGTCACCTACGGCGAAGGCGTGCTGGAGAAACGACATCGAGACCAGATTTCGCCGCCGTCCATGGTGGCGACTTCCTGCCCGAACACGCTCGTTCTCGACGCAACTCCGCCCGGACCTAGACCAAGCGAAACGACCCCGAACGCCCAGTTCGGCATCGACCTCATGCATACCCGAAGCGATGGCGTGTCGAGAAACCTCGCCGCTTGTTCCGGGACGCCTTGCGCTACCAGCGCAAACTGTATAGCCTCGAAGCTAAAGGTTGGCGTCAAGTTAGGTGCAAACGGTGCAGAACGATTGGGGGTCGTAGTGGAAAGGAAATGCCGGTACATGCCGTTGAGCGCGCAGCCGCTGGTCTTGGTTCTCTGTCAAGTCCAGTTCAGCCGAGTGCGCCAGATGAGCCAGTATATTCCCACGATCCAGGAGGCATTCCGCAGGGGTGGGTTTCCGATTGAGCGAACCAGCAAAGTTCAGAAAGTCACTTTTGAGGCTGGCGGCGGTGTTCCGGTTCAGGTGTCGAAACGGTTGCGCTGGGACTACTGGAATAGGGACAAAACGTGGAACACCGTGGTCATGGAGGACAGCGTTGTCCTTCAAACCACGAATTACGGCCGGTTTGAGGAATTCGCCGATAAACTCCATCTGGCGGTTCGCACGGTGCTGACCAAATCCGAGCAGGATCGCTTCGGTGTTGTCGAGCGAATCGGGTTGCGCTATATCGACGCAATCCAGCCTAAACATGGCAAGGACTTTCGATTCTATCTGCGGCCGGGACTGCACGGAGTCTCGGACGAGACGTTCCAACCGGAGCAGCACCGCATCTACATCGAGAACGCAGGTAGCAAGATGGTGGCCGATCATTCGGGAACGATGGTTGTTCGTATCGCCCAAAACCACCAAGGCGACTTGCTTCCCCCCGATCTTTCAGCTACGGCTCCGAAGCTCTCGCGAAGGGGTGAACCAGGAAAATTGGTCACCTTGGTCGACATGGATCACTACATCGAGGGAAATTTCGACGCAGATGCTGATTGGTTGGTTGCCCGCGCTTACGAAATGCACGACCACATTATCGAGACGTTTCACGATCATGTGGTCACACCTGAGGCGATCCACGAATGGAAATGACGACGACTGATGCTGGAATATCGACATCCCGGCCCGAGTGGCGTGTTTCGCCGGTAGAGTGGCGTGTTTCGCCGACTTTTATTGACTTCATAACTTATCGGTATCGAGACAGCTCCGGCGGGTCCATCTTCGGCACGCGCCATATTAGCAATGTGGCCTTTTCTGTCGTCATGTCGAATCCACAGATCGTGCGGCGGTCCCGGACCCTCCCTTTCCAGACTTCATCGCAGATCTCCACGCTTCCGATTGCCGACCAGATACGTCACCTTCAGACCGCTCTTTCAGTAAGCAAATCCGAACTGGCTCGCATTCTGAAAGTTCCCCATCCCACGATCTACGAGTGGTTGGATGGTCGTGATCCCAACGACACCAACGCCACAAGAATCCGCCAACTCGCGGGCTTCCTTGATCGGACTGGAATATCGGCAAAACATTCACTTTTTCCTCGCCTTGTGAGAGAGTCGGACGCACTCGGAACTCCACCGATATTGGATTTGCTTAGCTTGGAACCCTTCGACGAAACTCGCGTCCTGGAAGCTCTTAAGGAAGCGAAAGCGATGGGCGACTTGATCGACGCCGAGCGTGCCGAACGAGAAGCTTGGTTGTACGATGCCGACTTCGAGGAAGTGAGTACGGAACAACGAAAGAAAAATCTCGCTTTGAACGTGGCACTGATGAGTTGGCCACGAGAGTAGCGGTCCCGTGGCGGACGTGTTCGACGAGAACGAAGTGGCGGAACTGGGTTGGCGGCAAGGCGCGATTCTGGATCAAAAACTAGCCGAACTGGCTTGGCGACAAGCGCCCAAGCGGATCGAAAAATCTGATCGTGGATGGTTGTTGGTTACCAGTCACGATTGCGATCTTCTCAACCCCAGTCTTGCAAAGGAGCCCGTGGTCGAACTAATGCATGCCACCGTTGTCAGCAGCCATGGAGACAGTCGGCTCATGGCGGGTCGAAATCCACGCGAACTCACGATCTCCGCAGTTGAGATCAAGGGAAAACCCGTCGATCTCAGCCTTGTGGTTCACGACCGCTGGCTTGTTCCACGAGAGTTGCTCATGGAGGAACCGCCAATTGCATTTCTATCTCCCGATACTTGCCGTCTCGTCGCCGAGTGGCTTGCCAAACGCTATATTCGTGCAGCTTTTCCGACCGCATTCGACATCCGCTGGCGACAGAAGTTCAAGGCATGGCGGAAACTCTTGAAGAAACATAGTTTCTGGTTGCAAGGGGTTTATCTTGACTTGAAACCTCTTCGTGAGCTGCCGGACGACGAACCGTATCGTTGCAAGTTGCTTTTGGCGGTACCCAGCAAGCAGACGAATCACGCCGAGTGGCCGGACGCCATGAGTCGGCTTGAGCGAGAATTCGAGGATTTCTGGAGCCAATTCTCACCAAGGATCGAGTTGGAGGATATCTATGTCTGGCCGACGGATCGGATCACGTTGGCCGACATCGAACGCTATCAACGGTTCGATGCCGACTGGATAAGTTTCGAAGACGGAAGTGCGAGAACCCTCGTAATGGTAGACTATAGGTCGTAGCTTTTTTTGCTTGCCTGTCTGCGAACCGCAGGTTGCGACGCTGTCTTGGAGGAGCGTGTGAGCGGGTATGCTCTTCCACGAAAGCCGTGACGCGATGCGATATGCGAACGCACTGGTGTGCCGTGGGAAAGCACCGTTTCACAGCGGGTGCGAATCCCGCCCTTTGCCAGGCTTCTCGAAACTCCGATCGGCCGCGAGCGACGATCCCCGGTCGGCGGTTCGGCTCGACGGACGGGGCGGACGCCGGATCGTGAACCGATTCCGCTGCGCCGCGGGGCGGGGACGGCGATCCGTCCAGCGCGGTCAGTCCCCGTGTCCGGTGCGTTCGAAGGCGGCGTCGAAGGCGGCGCGCGCGGGCGGGAATCGAAGGGAGCGAACGAAGGCGCAGGCTTCCGCCGCGCCGTGCTCTCGGTCCATGTCCGCGTCCTCCCATTCGACGGAGAGCGGCCCGGCGTATCCGATGCGGGACAGGGCGCGCGCGATGTCCTCGAACGGCACTTTTCCGCGTCCCGGAGAGCGGAAATCCCACGCTCGATCCCGGTGCCCGAAGGGCAGGTGCCCCCCGAAGACCCCGGACGGCATCGGGCGCTCCGCCCACCACGCATCCTTCACGTGCACGTGAAGGATGCGGTCGGCGAAGCGGTGGACGAACTCCACCGCGTCGACGCCCTGGTAGGCGAGGTGGCTGGGGTCGTAGTTGAAGCCGAAGGCCTCGCGTCCGCCGATGGCTTCCAGCGCGCGCTCGGCGCTCGCGGCGTCGAAGGCGATCTCGGTGGGGTGCACTTCGAGGGCGAAGCGGACGCCCGCTTCGTCGAAGGCGTCGAGGATGGGGTCCCAGCGTTGCGCGAAGTCGGCGAAGCCCGCCTCGACGGTCGCCTCGGGGACGGGCGGAAACGGGTAGAGCAGGTGCCAGATGGCGCTGCCGGTGAAGCCGGTCACGACGCCCGCGCCCATGTTGGCGGCCGCGCGCGCGGTGGTCTTCATCTCCTCGGCGGCGCGGGCGCGGACGCCCTCCGGGTCGCCGTCTCCCCACACGCGGGGCGGGAGGATCGCGCGGTGGCGCTCGTCGATTCGGTCGCACACGGCCTGGCCGACCAAGTGGTTGCCGATGGCCCACACCCCGAGGCCGTGGGCGTCCAGCAACGCGCGCCGCTCGTCGCAGTAGGCGGGGTCGGCCGCGGCGCGCACGACGTCGAAGTGGTCGCCCCAGCTGGCCAGCTCGAGTCCGTCGTAGCCCCAGGCGCCGGCCTTGGCGGCCAGTTCGGCGAGCGGCACGTCGGCCCACTGTCCGGTGAAGAGAGTGACGGGGCGGGTCATGGTCGGCGTTCTCTCGAGGTCGTGGACGCGTCTCTGCGAGGGGCGGGCCGCGGCGCGGCGGCTCCGGCGTTCGGGCGCGGGTTCCGGCGAGGAAGGGGTCGGCTCACGGCGGGTCGTAGCGGGCGTCGACCCACGCGCCCGTCCGGTGGCTTCGGAGCGCGGTGTCGACGAAGCGGACGCCGCGGGCGCCGTCGCGGACGGTGGGAACGTCGGCTGCGCGGTCCCGGTCCAGCACGGCCCGGGCGGCCTCCCGGTAGAGGTTCGCGAACGCTTCCACGAAGCCCTCCGGGTGGCCGCCCGGCAGGCGGGTGGCGGTGGCCGCGGCGGCCGCGTCGGCGCCCGCGGCCCGGTGCAGCACCTCTACGGATCCGTCCGGCCGCAGGAGCCGCAGACGGTTCGGCTCCTCCTGGCTCCAGTCGATCCCGCCTTCGTTGCCGTAGACGCGCAGGCGCAGGTGGTTG
The DNA here is from genome assembly GCA_965115885.1 of Longimicrobiales bacterium. GTDB lineage: Bacteria > Gemmatimonadota > Gemmatimonadetes > Longimicrobiales > Gaopeijiaceae > BD2-11. Next base: position 2,329,213 of record OZ220479.1, on the reverse strand, counting down.
CGCTCGCCGGTGGCGATCTGGGACGCCGTCAGCACGCCCCGAACCCCTCCGTCCAGCTCCAGCAGCACGGCCGCGTCGTCGTGCGCCGCGCGGCCCGGCACCACCGTGCCCAGGTCGGCGAACAGCCGCCGCACCTCCAGTCCGGTGACGTAGCGGAGCAGGTGGTGCGCGTGGGAGCCGATGTCTCCCAGCACCGCGGACGGTCCCCCGCGCTCGGGATCGGCTCTCCACTCCGCCTGCTTCTGACCCCGGACCTCGAGCGGCTCCGCCAGCCATCCTTGCGAATACTCGACCACGACCTTGCGCAGTCGGCCGACGGCGCCGCTCCGCACCCGCGCGCGCGCTTCCTTGACCAGCGGGTAGCCGGAGTAGACGTAGGTCACCGCGAAGACCAGACCGGTCGACGCCGCCAGGCGGCACAGGTCGTCGGCCTCCTCGGGGGTCGTCGTCAGCGGCTTGTCGCAGACGACGTGGACGCCTCGCTCCAGGAACGCGCGCGCCACCGGATGGTGCAGATGGTTCGGGACGACGATCACCACCGCGTGGATGCGCTTCGCCTCCGGGAGGACGGCCTCGGCGCGCGCCATCTCCCGCCAGGACCCGTGCACGCGCTCCGCCGCCAGCCCCAGCGCGGCGCCCGCGCGCCGCGACTTGGCCGCGTCGGCGGAGAACGCGCCGGAGCACAGACGCCATTCCCCGTCGAGGGCGGCCGCCATGCGGTGCACCGGACCGATGAAGGCGCCGGGCCCGCCTCCGACCATGCCGTAGCGAAGGGTCAAGGCCCCCTCACCCCTCCGCGATGCGCCGCGCCCGGTACCCGCCCCTCGTGCGCGCGCGCGCCTGCAACGCCCCGAAGATCGCGATCAGGACGACGCACAGCGGCACCAGGTAGCGGAACGAGACGCGTCCCCCGTAGTTGTCCGCCGGCCCCAGGATCTCCTGCGCGGCTCCGGCGAGCTCCTCGCCCGCCCCGGAGTCGACGATCTGCCGGAGCGCGTTGGCGGTGGCGGGGGAGGGCAGGACGCCCGTGGCCCGATGCTCGTTCGCCACGACGGCGGCGGCCGCGCGGGCGGCGCTCGCGTCGGGTCCCGCCACCCCGGACAGTTCGCCGTCGGCGCGTTCCAGGAGCGCCGCCACCTCCTCCGCCGGAAGCCGGTCGTGCGCGTACGCGTCAGCGATGCGGCCCATCTGGGGCGCGGTCACCAGCCCGGTGACCGCCATCCCCACCGCCCCCATCAGCCCGAGCCCCAGCGCGCCGCTTTTCGGCACCCGCTCCGAGACCACGCCCAGCATGGTGGGCCAGATGTAGCAGATGCCCACCGCGTAGACCGTCGCGGTGAGGAAGACCGCCGCCGTGCCGTCCGCGGCGCTGAAGGCGAGTAGCCCGACCCCGGTCAGGGCCGCCGACCCCAGCAGCACGCCCGGGGGCGAGAGCCGGTGCACGACCGCACCGGCCCGGTGGCGCAGCACCGCCATGAGGCCGTTGATCCACACCAGCACCAGGATGCCGGGAACGCCGCCCGCCTCCAGCACCGCCGGGACCCAGCGGGTGGGTCCGATCTCGATGGACGCGGTCATCGCCATCGCGAACAGCATGAGCAACATGAACGGCGTGGCGAGGGCGGCGCGGAACGTCTCCCCCACCGAGACGCCCGCCCGCACCCCCTCCGTGGGCGGGAACCGCTCCCGCAGGAGCATGTGGCCGTAGATCAGGGTCGGGACGGCGATCAGCGCGACCTTCACCCGCCACTCCCCCAGGATCTCGAGCCCCGCGCTCGCGGCCGCCAGCCGGTCGAGGCCGTACGCGGCCAGTCCGCCCAGCACGATCCCGCCCGGGAACCAGACGTGGAAGTTGTTCAGCTTCACGGTCTTGTCGTCCGGATGGAGCGTCGCCACCAGCGGGTTGCACGCGGCCTCCACCAGCCCGTTCCCCATGGCGACGATCAACGCCCCGGCGAAGAGGTGCGCGAAGCTCTCTCCGAGCGTCAGCGCGAGGGTGCCGAGAAGGTGCGCCGCGAACGCCGTGCGCAGGAGGGCGCGGAAGCCCAGCGTGTCGGCCAGCGGCGCGAAGACCGCCTGCGAAAGCGCGAAGCCCCACAGCGCCGCCCCTCCGATCCAGCCCACCTGCTCGTTGGTGAGCACGAACTCGTTCTTCAGGTCGAGCATGACGGCGCCCACCGTCGCGAAGGCGACCGAAGTGGCGACGAGGGCGACGCAGCTGCCCCGGAAGAGGCGCGCGGCGTCCGGCGGCGGGTGGGCGTCGGGCGGAGCCATGGCGGGATCCTCGAATCGGTGCGGGCCGGTCAGCCCAGCCCGATGTGGCGAAGGACTTCGGGCGGCGGCGGGTCCCAGCGGGCGAGCGGCACGTTGCCGACGTAGCCGAGATCGTCCATGCCCTCGGCCGTGGTCCAGAAGGCGGTCAGCGTCAGGTAGCGCACCCGGTCGAAGAAGAGGGACGGGGCCTCGAACCGGCCGCCCTCCGCCCGCCGCGGGTCGCGGATGTCGTCGCAGATGGCGTCCCGCTGCGCGGGCTCGAGGTCCCGGAAGCGCACGCTCGACGGGGCGGCGCCGTCGCCGAAGCGGGCGTGCGCCTCGCGGTCGAGCCACGCCAGCCCGCCCCGGATCAGCGCGCCGCCCTCCCGCATGGCCTCGTAGGGCGCGCTCGCCCACTCGTCGATGAAGTCGTGCGCGCCCACCGCGCTCGCGGAGGGGGAACGGTCGTCGGCCGGGAGGATCGCGTCGCAGAGCGCGGCCAGCGACTCGAGCTCGTCGGGATCGAGCTGCCGCTCCCAGGGCACCGCGGGGGAGAGGAGATCCGGATCCCAGAGGTCGCCGCGGGCGTGGGGGTTGGTCGTCGGGCCGGACCCCGCGCCGACCGGCCTTCCGGTCGCGTCCGCGGCGCCGCCCTCGCCGTCGGAGCCGGGAGCGCACGACGCGAGACCGGGCGCGGCGGCGGCCAGCGCCATCACCTTGAGGGCGTGGCGGCGGTCCATGCCGCGCGCGTCCGTCGGCGGAGAACGGGCCGGGTCGCCTTCCGGCCCCGCGCCGGACGCGGGCGCCACCGGCAACGCCCGCCCGCTCCGGGCCCGCCCCGGGCCGCGCTCTTCGTCGGTTCCGCCCACCGGGTCCACGGTCCGCTCCTCGCTCCTCACAGGCTTCGGGTGCGCAGCTGTTCCACGATGTAGTCCGACGTGCGCCACGCCAGCGCCAGAATCGAAAGAGTGGGGTTCTTGTCCGCGTTCGACACGAAGCAGCCGCCGTCGGTCACGAACAGATTGTCGACCTCCCAAGACTGGCAGAACGAGTTCAGCACCGACGTGTCCGGATCGTCGCCCATCATCGCGCCGCCCACTTCGTGGATGATCGCGCCGGGCGCGGCGATCGCGCGCGCTCCGTCGTCGTGGACCTCGCTCGTCACCCGGCCGCCCATCGCTTGGACGATGTCGGCGAAGGTGCGTTGCATGTGCCGGGCTTGGTTCAGCTCGTGCGAGGACCACTTCCAGTGGAACCTGAGGGTCGGGATGCCCCAGCGGTCGACGCCTGCGGGATCGATTTCGCAGTAGGAATCCTCGTTGGGGATCATCTCGCCGCGTCCGTCGAACCAGAGAAAGGAGCCGTAGTAGCGGCGGCAGTCGTCCTTGAGCCGCTGCCCGTAGCTGCCCCCGTCGAGCCCCGCGAGCCCGCCCATGAAGCCGAAGCCGGGCATGCGCCGTCCTCCGCCGAACTCGACGTGGTACCCGCGCGCGAAGTCGAGCCGGCCGCGCGCCTGATCCCGGTAGCGCCACCAGGGCATGTACAGATGCATCGCCGAGGCGCCGTCCGCGTTGTGCGCCGGCATGTTCTCGAGCGCGGGGATCTGGCCGCCGACGCCCGCGCCGACGGTGTCCATGACGTACTTGCCGACCCGACCGCTGCCGTTGCCCAGCCCGTCCGGGTGGAGCGAGCTCTTCGAGTTGAGGAGGATGCGCGCCGATTCGCAGGCGCTGGCCGCGAGCACCACCACGCGGGCGCGGACGTGCTCGTCCAGACGCGTGTTCCTGTCGACGTAGTGCACTCCGGTGGCCCGTCCGCGCGCGTCGACCGTGACCTCGCGCACCATGGCGTCGGTGACGACGCGCAGGTTGCCGGTGGCCAGGGCGGGAGGGAGCAACACGGTCGGGGTCTGGAAGTTGGCCTTGACGGAGCAACCTCGGCCGCAGGGGGTGGCGTAGAAGCACGCCGCGCGCGCCGCCATGGATTCCTCGGTGACCCGCCGCGCGAGCGGGTTCCGGGGCCACAGGGCGCGCGCGATGCGGGCGGCGTCCAGGCGCCGCGTCAGGATGGCGAGATGGGCGGGGACGACCGGGATGCCCAGATCGCGGCAATGGTGCCGGGTCAGCAGCTCCTCGGCGCGCGGCGCCGGGGGCGGAAGAAGCACGCCCGGAGAGGAGTCGGGCGTGTTCTCGAGCCCTTCGTTCGAGCCGTAGACGCCGATCAGGGCCTCGGTCTTGTCGTAGTAGGGCGCGAGATCCTCGTAGGAGATCGGCCAGTCGAAGCCCAGGCCGTCGCGGGAGCGGGGCTTGAAGTCGTACTCGCCCATGCGCAGGGAGATGCGGCCCCAGTGGTTGGTGCGCCCGCCCAGCATGCGCGCGCGCCACCAGCGGAAGTCGGTGCCCTCGGCGTTGGAGTAGGGTTCGCCCGGAACTTCCCAGCCCCCGTCGACGGTCGCGTCGTAGAAGCCGAACGGTTTGTGGCGGGTGCCGGCTCCGCGCAACGGAGCGTCGCGCGGGAGGTGGAACATGGGCGTCTCGGCGACCGGGTCGTAGTGCCGGCCCGCTTCGAGCACGAGCACCCGGAGCCCCGAGCAGGCGAGCACGTAGGCGCTCATGCCGCCGCCCGCCCCCGAGCCGACGACGACGGCGTCCCAGAGTTCCCGGGCGCGCGGGCTCATCGCTTCGAACGGGGCGCGCCGCCCTCGCCGCTCCGGGGCGCGGACGCGATGGCCCGGAGCGCCCGGTAGCTGGCGCGGACGCTCGCCATCGGGTCGGCGGGCTCGTCGTGCTCCACGTACCGGTGGGCCAGCCCCTGCGCTCCGGCGCGCGCCAGGATCGACCGGAAGTCGATCGCCCCCGCGCCCACGTCCGCCATCTCGCCGTCGGCGGTGCGGTCCTTCGCGTGGACGCTGGTCACGCGGCCCGCGCGCTTCTCCAGCTCGGCGATGGGGTCGGCGCCCCCGTGCACCGTCCAGAAGACGTCCATCTGCCAGTCGACCGCGTCCGGGTCGGTGCGGTCGAGCAGCAGGTCGATGGCGCGCGCCCCGTCCGCGCCCGGGCGCATCTCCCAGTCGTGGTTGTGGTAGCCGAAGCGGAGGCCGGCGGCGCGGGCGGCCTCTCCCGCCCGGTTGAAGTCGTCGGCGATCCGCCGCAGCGCCTCCCCGCCGCGCTCGGCGACCGGGATGGAGGGTACCACCACCAGCCGCTGGTCCAGCCGGGCGGCGGCCTCCAGGGTCGCCGCCCAGTCGCCCCGCACCTCCTCCAGGGACTGGTGACTGGACGTGGCCGCCAGCCCCGCCGCGTCCAGCCGGTCCTTCATTCCGCGCACCGACATCCCGTGGAGCCCCGCCAGCTCGACCTCCTCGTAGCCGATCTCCGCGAGGGCGGCGAGGGTGCCGTCCGGGTCGCCCGCCATCGCGGCGCGCACCGTGTAGAGCTGGACCCCGATGGCGTCGGGTGCGGGAAAAGGGTCGCCGCTCGCGTCGGGCCCGCGCGCCGCCGGTCTCCGGCGGTCGGCCTCGTCGGCGTCGGCCGTCCCGAGCCTTTCGGCCGCCGGCCAGGCCCGCGTCCGGCCCGGCCCCGGAAGTCCGCCCATCGCCGCGACCGCCCCGGGCAGCGCCCCCAGAAAGCTCCGCCGGTCGAGAGCGCGGGTCGCGCGCCGCTCCGGCCCGCGTTCGCGCGCGGCGTCGGCGCCCGGAGCCCCGCTCATCGAATCTCCCGCACCTTGACGTTGCGGAACCAGACCCGGTCGCCGTGATCCTGGAGGCCGACGTGCCCGCGCGCCGCCTGCCCGTAGGCGGGCCACTCGGCGAACTTGCTCGCCGCCACCTTCGCTTTCCATTCGTCGCTGCCCAGCTCGTACTCCACCACCTTGACGCCGTTCAGCCAGTGCTCGACGTGCGCGTCCCGCACCAGGATCCGGGCCCGGTTCCACTCCCCGGCGGGGCGCGCGGCCCCCGGCGGCACGCCGTGGAGCCCGTAGTTGGCGCCGGCGCTGGTGAGCGGACTTCGGCCGTCGGCGTGCCCCGCGTCGTCCAGCACCTGAAACTCGGGCGCGCTGTGGAAGATCTCCTCCGACCCCGGCGCGGCGCGGTAGAAGACGCCCGAATTCCCGCCCGGCTCGACCTTCCATTCGAGCGTCAGCTCGAAGTTCCCGAAGAGGTCGTCGGTGACGATGGAGCGCCCGCCCCGCACGTGCGCGAGCGTCCCGTCCTCCACGACCCAGCCTCCCGTCATGGGCCCGCCGTCGTAGCGGCGCCAGCCGTCGAGCGAGCGTCCGTCGAAAAGCAGCCGCCATCCCGCCTCCCGCTCGGCGGCGTCGAGCGCGTTCGGCTCCTGGGCGGCGGAGCGCGACGGCGAGGCGGCCGCCAGCGCGAACAGGATTCCGACGACGGGCGCCGGCGCGCGGCGGGCCGCGCGCAACGGACGGCGGGTCCCGAAGGAGGGACGAAGGTCTGCGGGACACCCGTTCATCGCGCGCTCCTGCGCCAAGCCCTCGTCTCGCGTCCCCTCCCCGGGATCCGGCCGCGGCGCGGGAGGGCGCGAAAATTAACGCGACCCGCCGAGGTGCGCCAAAGCCCCCGGCTCCCGGGCGCGGCCTCCGTCAGATCGACCATCCCTCCCGGTACTCGCGCACGAGGTGCCGGTTGGCCTCCTCGTGGTTGGTCACGCGCATGCGGGCGCCGTCGTACTCGATGCGCTCCCCCCGGCCCGCGCGCAACGCGACCAGCCCCAGCAACATGGTTTCGGTGAGCGGCGCCGCGTAGGAGAACGGGGAGGTCGCCTCGCCGACGCCCTTGCAGGCGTTGGCCCAGTTCATCTCGTGGCTCTCCTCGATGCGCGGCCAAGTCCGCGGCACCGCGTCGGCCTCCTCCTGCAGCTCCTCCGGATAGACCTTCGGGTTGCGCCCGTAGGTCTCGTGCAACAACAGCCCGCGCTCGCCCACGAAGAGCACGCCGCCCTCGCGCTCCAGCGGCAGCTCCTCCGGGAGCCATGGATGCCGCCGGGGCATCAGCCCGCCGTCGTACCAGTGCAGGTCGACGGGGGGCAGGATGCCGCGCCGCCCGAACTCGTAGTGCACCTTGGTGGCGACCGGATACGACGCCGGGTCCTCCTCGGGCCCGCCCCAGGGAGTCGAGGTCGCCTCGATCGCGAGCGGAAGTCCGAGGTCGAGCGCCCAGAACGGGTGGTCGATCAGGTGCGCCCCCATGTCGCCCAGCGCTCCCACCCCGAAGTCGACCCATCCGCGCCAGTGGAAGGGATGGTACATCGGGTGGTAGGGCACCTCGCGCGCGACCGGACCCAGGAACAGGTCCCAGTCGAGGTGCTCGGGCACCCCGAAGTCGGCCCACAGACCGGCCGCGACCGCCTCCCGGGCCGATCCGGGCCACCACGAGCGGTCGGGATCGGTCAGGCTGGCGTCGTCGGGCAGGGGCGCCGGGCGCGGCAGGCCCTGCATCCAGATCGGCCGATCGGTCCACACGTGCACCTCGCGCACCGTTCCGATCACGCCGGCCCGGATCCACTCGACGACGCGCCGGGCGTCGTCGTTGGAGCGGCCCTGGTTGCCCATCTGGGTGACCACCCCGCTGGAGGTCGCCAAGTCGGCCAGCGCGCGCGCCTCGTGCACCGACCAAGTCAGGGGCTTCTGCACGTAGACGTGCTTGCCCGCCCGCATGGCCGCCCCGGCGACGACCGCGTGGGTGTGGTCGGGGGTGGCGACCAGCACCGCGTCGATTCCGTCCTTCTCCCGCTCCAGCATGACCCGGAAGTCGGTGTATTTGCGCGCCGCCGCGTACTGCTCCTTCCACCGCACCCCGGACTCGCGCGCCTTCCCGTTCTCGTCGACCGATCGTTCCTCGACCTTCCTCTCGACCAGCCGGTGGTCGACGTCGCACACCGCGACGATGCGTTCGCCGCCGAGCTCCTGGGCGTTCTCGGTGCCCATCCCGCCCGCGCCCACGACGGCGATCGCGAGGGTGTCGCTGGGCGCCCGGCGTCCGGCGCCGCCCAGCACGCGGCGCGGGACCACCGTCGCGCCCATGGCCAGGGCGGCGCTCCCGGATACGAATTTCCTGCGCGTGATCCTGCTCATCGGGCGGGTCCTCCCGCTCGGGTCGAAGCGCTCCGTTCGCCGGAGTCGAAAGGTACCGCGCCCGCCCGCTCCGCGCTTGCCAATCCGGCGCGTCTCCGCAAGGATTCGCGGCACCCTCCCGCAGGAGCCGACGCATGAGTAGCCAGCCCTCCGCAGACGACTACCGGCGCATCGCCCGCGAGATCGCCAGCGACTCGAGCCCGGTCGGGATCGACGCCGAGAAGACGCACGTGATGATCCTCCACAAGCTGGAGGAGATCGAGCGGCGCTTGGCCGCGCTGGAAAAGGCCCGCGCGCAGTGAGCGTTCCGCGCAAGGCGTTCACCCTCGAGGAGGCCAACGCCCTCCTGCCCCGGCTCGAGACCGTCCTCGAAGACCTCGACGACAGTCGCAAGGCGCTGGCGCGCCACGTCGAGCGGCTGAAGATCCTCGACGTGCTCTGGGGACGCCTGGTCATGGCCCCGACCAACCCGGACCACGCCGAATTCCTGAACCATCGCGAGGGCGCGGGCCTGGCCGGGGCGCGCATCCGCCGCTCCGTCGAGAAGGAGATCCTGGGGCGGGGCATCCGGTTCCCGGCGGGCGGGCTGGAACACGGGCTCCTGGACTTTCCGACCACGTTCGAGGGGCGTTGGGTGTACCTGTGCTGGCGTCGAGGGGAGCCCCGCGTTTCCCAGTGGCACGAGGTCGACGGCGGATTCGCCGGGCGCCGTCCGATTCGCGCCGACGAAGCCGCGCGCATGGGCGTCGAGGACGATCCCGGCAACGTCGACGACTCGACGCTGGACTTCTGAAGGCGCCGCCCGGCGGCGGGAGCTCCCCATGGAACTGGTTCCCCGCCGGGCCGATCTCGCCGGCATGGCGCGCCTCGCGTTGCCCATCGTGGGCGTGCAGGTGGGGACGATGACGATGGGCGTGGCGGACACGATCATGGTCGGCCGCCTGTCCGCCACCGATCTCGCCGCCGTGGCGCTCGGCAACGTCTACTTCTACACCGTCGCGGTCTTCGGCAACGGCATGCTGATGACGCTCGATCCCATCGTCGCCCAAGCGGTGGGGGCGGAGGACGCCGAGTCGGCCGCGCGCGGCATCCAGCGCGGGTTCGTGCTCGCGGTCGCGCTCGCCCTGGTCGCCTCGCTCCTGTTCCTGCCCTCCGGCGCGGCGTTCGCGTGGCTGAGGCAGCCGGAGGACGTGATCCCGCCCGCCGCGGGCTACGTCTTCGGCTCCATCCCCGGGATGCTGCCCTTCTACGCCTTCGCGACGTTGCGCCAGAGCCTGCAGGCCATGGGCCGGGTGGCGCCGATCGTGTGGACCATCGTCGCCGCCAACGTCCTCAACGTGTTCCTCAACTGGGTGCTCGTCTTCGGCAATCTGGGCGCCCCGCAAATGGGCGCGGTGGGGTCCGCGTGGGGATCGAGCGCGGCGCGCTGGTTCATGGCGGCGCTCCTGCTCGCGCTTTCCTGGCGCGTTCTCGGGCCCTTCTTGGCCCGCGTGCGGAGGGAGGCCTTCGACCCGTTCGCCCTGGGGCGCATGATCCGCCTGGGCACGCCGCTGGGGTTCCAGCAGCAGCTCGAGTTCGGGGCTTTCTCCCTGATCGGAGTGATGATGGGCTGGCTGGGGACCGCGACCATGGCCGGCCACCAAGTGGCACTCAACCTGGCGGCGCTCGCCTTCATGGTGCCGCTCGGAATCGCGGGCGCCGCGGCGGTGCTGGTGGGGCGCGCGGTGGGCCGCGAGGACATGGCGGAGGCGCGCCGGGCCGCCGGGGCGGGAATCTTCCTGGGCGGGGGGTTCATGGTGCTGACCGCGTGCGCGTTTCTGGGCGCGCCGGGGGCGCTGGCCCGGATCTACACCGCGGACGCCGGGGTTCTCGCGGTCGCGGTCGCGCTCCTTCCGATCGCGGGGATCTTCCAGGTCGCGGACGGCCTGCAGGCGGTGGCGGCCGGAGTGCTGCGCGGGGCCGGCGACACCCGCTCGCCCTTCGTCTTCAACGCTCTGGGCTTCTGGGTGTTCGGCATTCCGGTCAGCGCCGCGCTCGCTTTCGGCGCGGGGCTGGGCGCGCGCGGCCTCTGGTGGGGTTTGGCCGCGGGCCTGGGGGCGGTGGCCGTCCTGCTCTTCGTCCGGGTTCGGCGGCTGTTGACGCGCGGGGTGGGGCGGGTGCAGGTCGACGATCCGGGGGACCGCTCGCCCGCCATGGGGGCGGCATGAACCGCTTGCCCCTCTTCCCGCTCGACGTCGTCCTCGTTCCCGGGGAACTTCTTCCGCTCCACATCTTCGAACCCCGCTATCGTCGCATGGTGGCGCGCTGCCTCGAGACGGACCGGCGCTTCGGGCTCGTCCATCACGACCCGGACCGCTTCGGCCCGTTTCTGATGGAGGAGGGGCGCGTGGGCGCGCTGGCCGAGATCGAAGAGCACCGGGGACTGGAGGACGGCCGTTCCCTCATCCTGGTGCGGGGCGTGGGTCGCTTCGCGATCCACGACGGGCTCGAGTCCGGCGAGCCGTACCACGAGGCCGCGGTCGAGGAATACGAGGACGAGCCGGGTTCCCGGATCCGGTTGGCGGCGCGACGGCGGATCTCCGCCGATCTCTTCCGGGCCGCCCTGTCCGCGCTTCCGCAGCCGCCCGCCAAGCCGCCCGAACTCGATCCGGAACGCGACGTGTCGTTTCAGCTGGCCGTGTTCATGCAAGCGGACTCCCAATGGCGACAGGAGCTTTTGGAAATGCGCGACGAGGGAAGCCGCTTGGCTCGGCTGGACCAGATTCTCAGGCAAGTCGTCGTGCGCCGTTCGCCGGAGGCGGAGGCGTGACCGACAGAGACCTGCGGCCCTCCGTCCGCCACATTCGGGTCGCGCGCACGGCGCGCTACTACGTCCTCGGGGACCGGGGCGGCGGGGTACGGGAAGCTTGGTTCGCGCTTCACGGATACCGGCAGGCGGCCCGCCGCTTCGCGCGGCGCTTCGAGGTCCTGGACGCGTCCGGGCGGCTCGTCGTGGTGCCCGAGGCGCTCTCGCGCTTCTACGTGGACCCGAGTTCGGGGCGCCACGGGCGCGAGCACCGGGTCGGGGGCAGTTGGATGACGCGCGAGGACCGGGACAACGAGATCGCGGACTACGTCGCGTACCTGGACGCGCTCGCCGGGGAAGCGACCGCGCCCACCGTCCGCCATCGGGTCGCGCTCGGGTTCTCCCAAGGGGCGCACACGGCGTCTCGCTGGGTCGTGATGGGGCGCACGGACGTGCAGGAGCTGGTGCTCTGGGGGGCCGGTCTCGCCACGGATCTCGACCGGGACGCCCTCGCGGCGGGACTCGAGGGCGTGCGCGTCACCTTCGTGCGGGGTGCGGACGATCCCTTCCGGGCGCGGCGGGAGGAGCGGGCCCAAGAGGCGTTGTTGGAGGAGCTGGGCGTGGCCGTTCGCGTGCTGGGCTTCGCGGGCGGGCACGAGGTCGCGCCCGGGCCGTTGCTGGAGCTGGCCGGGGCGCGCGTGCGTGGAGGGATGCGCCGCCGTTCTTGATCGTCGTGGAGAGGCGTCTTGATTTTGATGATCAAGGCTGTCGACGAAGGTTCGGTTGCGTTGCTGGAAAGCGGTCTTTAGCTTTGCGGATCGCAAATTAGGTGATCGGTGGATGGAGAAGGAAGACCGTGTTCCTCGCTTGGCCTCGTTTGCGACTCGACAGCTACTCGAATTTTCGCGAACAGCGCTCTCCAAAAGAGGAGCTTCCGGCACATGCCCAACCACCGAAACAACTCTGAATTTGACAACAACTCTGAATTTGACGACATCTCCGAGACGCTGGATCTGAGCTCGGACCGTCCGGGCCCAGCCAACACCGATTCGTTCGGTTCCGAAGACGCAACCCACTCCTGGGACAGGGACGGGAACGACTCGATGACGGAAGACAACCGTAATCGCCTTTCGATGCAGTCGGTCAGCATCGGGGGACCTGAAGGTTCTGCAGCTACATCGAGCGCGGACGGAGCGGTTCCCAAGATATCCACGGTGGTTCCAGACGGAACCATCCAACGCAAGGCGCTCGTTCGAATGGGGGGAGCTCGCGGATTTCAGCGACAGCCGGGCCGGCGCACCGAGCATCTAGATTTAGTTGAGGAAGAAATTGTCGCGAAGTGCACACGTGTTCTAGAAAAAGCTAACGAGATTCATCGTGACACCGTGGCATCGTACCGTGACGACATGGCACGACTGAAGCAACAGACAACTACAGGGCCGCCGGAACTCTCACAGGTAAAGGCCGAAATCCGAGACACCGCTCTTTATTGCCGAAACCAGTTGCGTCAAATTGCCGTGATCGGTGGGCAATTGCCTTATGAAATGTTGGAGGAAGAGTTGGAGCGGGTCGTGAAAAGGTATAGTTATAGTGCTTATCCCAGTTCCGCCGAAGAAACGAAAGCACGTCCTCATCGGTGGACCATGCCTTTTCGTCGATTCGCCCATACCGCATGGGGGTTTGTCACGATTCTTGTCGTGCTGGAGAGCATTGTCAACGGCTGGTTTTTTTCCGAACAAATTGTCCAGCGATGGAGGGGTTGGGGGGAAGCTGTTCTTATCAGTGTGGTCAATATTGTAGGGTTGGCAACCGCAACTGCGTATTTGGCGGATCGTTGGACGAAATCGCCGAAAAGTCGCTTGTGGACAGGAACACTTGGGATTTTGCTTGCGATTCCAACAATTGTTTTCCACCTCGGAGTTGCTCACTATCGAGACGCACTGTCCCCAAACTACCCCCCCCCCCCCCCGAGGGCGCGGCGGACATCAGCGGCGAACTCGGAGCTTCAGTGCCGAACAACGTCACGGTGTGTTTCGATGGCAGTACGCTTAATGCGGCCAGCGCCGAGGCTCTTTGCCTGCTGATAAACCATCCTTTTGATCTCGAAGGGATCAAATCTTGGTTCTTCTTGGCTCTCGGTGTCATACTTTGGGGTTTCGCCGTGTGGCATCGGCGTAGCAGGAGCAGTGGGAACCGAGACATACCCAAGAGAAGAAAGGCAATGGTTCTGAGCGCTTCTGACCGTGTACTATCCAATACATTCAAACGACTGGGGAAGTTGCACAGTGATGCTTTAGAAAAACTGCGGTGGGATACATATGACTTATTGGCTCGGTATGAAGGCATCCAAGTCCAATTGACTTGTCTGCAGAAGCTCCGCGACAATCTGGAATACGAGTGTCGGCACGGAATCGAAGTTTATCGTAATGCGAACCGCCAAGCTCGCGGGGAAGAAGAACCTCCACCGGACCACTGGTCCAAGCCGTGGAATGCTCAGTGGGCCGTACCACAGATAGATGCGGGGGATTTTCCAGGCGACGACAAAGTGGTGCAAGTCCTTGAGCGCGCAAAGGAGGCCAATACAAGGCGTGTGAAAAGATTGCAAGAAATCGTAAATCGTACGAGAACAAACATTTCTGATATTTACGCTCAATTTGTGACGATCATGGAAGCTCATCCGGGGCGAGATCGTCGCTGGGTCGCTCATATTCTTGAGGCCATGGGAACTACGACTACAACCGGTCAAAATGGGAGATGATGATGATTCGGACTGGCTTGATCACACTGTCCTTGGTGGGGTCGATGATTCATGCAGCATGTGGTGGTTGTGAGGTGCGCGCAAACGATATGTGCCCCTACCAATGCTCGATACCTGGCCAAGCGATCATTCTTTTGGATCCTTCCGATACCATCACGGACGTGCCGAGAAGAGATGCACGAAACAAGCTTGTAACAGAGCTTGCGAAGCTCGATTCACTTACGGAATTACGCGTATACACTGTGAGAGATGCAGGACGGGATGAAACGATGGAGTCGCGCTTTAAGATGTGCATGCCCGTCAATCCCGGCAGCACTTCAAATCCAGATGCCTACGAAGCCAATTACCGGAGATTCCATCAAGAATTAAATGCGGTTTTGACAGAGATATTTCTAGAAGCTGCCGACTCCGAATCCCCTATTGTCGAGGCTGTGCAAGCGGCCAAAGTTCATGCGGACACGGTTTTCGAATCTCGCACCGAGAGAGAAAATTTCCGGCGACACATCTTCTTCGTGTCGGACATGGTACAGCATTCAAGTGATCTGTCTTTTTTTCCACAACTGCCCGATTCCAATGACTTCCCACCGCACCTTGGAGTAGACATGAGTGATTTTGGAATGACAGTATATTTTATTAGGCGTCGAGGCCTTCAAGGGGAGATCCAGCAACACCCGGGATTCCGACCGTTTTGGAACAGCTATAGCGATAGAATGGGAATTCAGAGTTCGGATTTGGATTGGATTGAGGTCACAGGCGGATCCTGATCACTCATCTCAGAACTCTCCCACGAAGACGATCTCCGGGACGAGCTCGTGGCCCGTCTCTCTCGCCACCGTCGTTTGCGACAGCTCGATGAGCGCGCACACGTCGGAGGACGTCGCCCCGCCTAGGTTCACGATGATGTTCGCGTGCCGGTGGAAGATCTGGGCGTTGCCGAGACAACGCCCCTTGAGCCCGCACTCGTCGATGAGCCGACCCGCGCCGATGCCTTCGATCTTCCGAAAGATCGAACCTGCGCACGGGTACAGCCACAGGTCGGGATGACGGTCGTCGCGCCAGCGCAGGTTCTCGCGGACGACCCGGCGCAGCTCGCGCGCGGGCGTCGGCTCCAAGCGGAAGGTCGCGGTGAGGACGACGTCGTCACGGTCGTGCAGAATGCTGTAGTCGTAGCCGAACCGGAAGTAATCCAGCCCCACGCGCCTGCGCGCTCCCTCTTGGGTGAGGATCTCCGCGGACTCCACGACTTCCTCGAGGAAGACCGTCCGATCCCGCTCCGGGGCGAGAAAGTGCAGGTTCTGCCACATGGCTCCGCCGACGGTGCTCGGAATGCCCACGAAGTGGTGGAGCCCGCCGAGTCCGCGTCGCACGGTCGCTTGGACGAGATCCGGGAAGCTGTCCACCCCGGCGCCCGCGCGTACCCGCGCACCGTCGAGAAAATCGATGCCGCCCACTTCGGAGCGGATCGCCAGTCCGCGGAAACCGCCGTCCCCCACGAGGATGTTCGCGCCCCGGCCCAGCAGGAAGCGCGGGATCCCGAGCTCCCGCGCCGCCACGACGGCGTCCGCGAGCTCGTCGGCCGTGCGCGCCCGCACGAACAGGTCGGCGGGCCCGCCGATCTTGAACGTGGTCATGGGGCCGAGCGGCACGTCGCGCTCGACCCGGCCCGGCCCGAGGCGCTCCTCCAGCTGGCGGCAGGATTCCGTCGTGTCCACGCTTCTCCTCGGCGGCGGGGGCGATGCGTCCCGGCGCAAGATAGCGGATCGAGCCGGAGGGCCGCCCGTTCCTGTCGCGGTTTCGCGCGCGGCGGTAGGGCGGCGGTAGGTTCCCAAGGGGACGCCGACCCGCAATCCGGAGACGCTCTGCTTTGCGTCCACCCGCCGACTACACCGTCGTCTACGACGGCGACTGCGCCGTCTGCCTGCGTTTCGTCGACTTCGTTCGGCGCCGCGATCCGGCGGGCGCGATCGAGCTCGTCGCATACCAGGAGGAAGGAGTGCCGGAGCGGTTCTCCTGGATCGATCCCGCGCGCTTCGAGGAGGCGCTGCAACTGGTGGGTCCGGGTGCGGTCGACCCAGGCTCGGGATTTCCGCGGGATGCCGGAACGGACACGCCGGACGCTTCCGCCTCCGGATGCCGGGCGCCCGGGCCCGACGCGTCTCCTCACGCCACTTGGGAGGGTGCGCTGGCCGTCGAACGGCTCCTTCGGGTGCTTCCCCGAGGGCCTAGGCTGGGCTGGGTCTTCCGGGTCCCCTTCGCGCGTCCCCTCTTCGCGTGGGGATACCGAAGCTTCGCGCGCAACCGACGCCGTTTCGGTTGCGGGAAGCACTGCGCGCCGGAGGTTGTCGGCGACTGAGCTGGAGTTCCCCGTCGCCAATGGAATGGGGTTCGCCGCACGCCCCCGTTCGCCCGAAGTCCGGTCGTCGACGCCGTCCGGAAGAAACCCCACGCCGTTTCGATCCGTACGCCGGACATGTCGGCCTGCCCGGCCCGGGGCGCCGGGATCCCGGTGCCCACCCGATCCAAGATTGACAGGGGTTTAGCGCTTGGCGAAGTTGAATCGCTACCCGTCCCGCTCGCGGGTAAGGAGCCTGGAGGGTTCGGAAGGAGGCCCCGGGGCAGTGCGCGAGCCGGGACACACCCGCGAAACCCTCTTGGAGCCAGCGGTGGCGCCATGCTGAAGTCTCTTCGTGGCCGGATCGTTCTGATCGTCGCGATCCTCGCGATCAGCGGCTACTACATCCTCCGGGAAGGCCTGAAGCTGGGGCTCGACCTGCAGGGCGGCATGCACTTGGTGGTCGAGATCGACGATCCGGACGGCACCCTCACCGACGATGCGCGCGCCGACGCCATCGACCGGGCCGAGACGGTGTTGCGCACCCGCATCGACGAACTCGGGGTCGAGGAGCCGCTCATCCAAAAGGTGGGCAACGACCGCATCATCGTCGAGCTCGCGGGCATCAGCGACGAGAACCAGGCCAAGGACGTCATCCGGCGCGCGGCCTTCCTCGAGTTCAAGCTGGTGCGCTCGTGGGCCGATCTGGGGCCCGATCTGCCGCGCATCGACCGCGTCGTCGTCGCGACGCTCGGGGCCGATTCGCTGACCAGCCTCGGCCGCGACGTGCAGGCCCCCACGTCCTCCATCGAGGAACTGCTCTTCGGCGGTCCCCCGGAGGAGGATTCGGCGGCGGCCGAGGGAGATTCGGCGGCCGCCGGAGCGGAAGCCGTCGTGGACGCGGCGGCCGCGGAGGGGGACGAGGAAGAGGGTGCCGAAGCCTTGGAGGAGGAGGACGACTCGACCGTTCTGAGCCCCTTCACGTCGCTCCTGAACCAGGGCGGAGAGGACGGCGTGTACTTGGTGGCCGAAGAGGACGTGGAGGTCGCGGAGCTGTTTCTGGGCATTCCCGACGTCCAGCGCGCCCTGCCGCGCGACGTCGCTCTTCAATGGGGCATGGAGCCCGTCGCCCTCACCGGGAGGATCTACCGCCAGCTCTTCGTGCTGGAGGAGGACGCGTTCATCAACGGGCAGATGCTCGAGAACGCGGTCTCCGCCCGCGACCCCCAGTTCAACACCCCGCAGGTGCAGTTCGAGCTGTCCCGCCGGGGCGGACGCCGCTTCGCGGAGGTGACCGGGCAGAACGTCGGCGAGTTTCTGGCCATCGTGCTCGACGGAGAAGTGGTGAGCGCGCCGGTCATCCGCGACCGCATCGGGGCCCGCGGCCAGATCGAGCTCGGCGGCTCGACCCTGCAGGAGGCGAGCGACCTCGCGCTGGTGTTGCGCGCCGGCGCCCTGCCCGCCCCGTTGCGCATCATGGAGGAGCGGACGGTCGGTCCGTCGCTCGGGCAGGACTCGGTGGACCAGGGGCGCGTCGCCGGCATCATCGGCATCGTGCTGGTGGTCCTGGTCATGTGCGCCTACTACCGCATGGCGGGCATCCTCTCGGTGTGCGCGCTCGGGATCTACGTGGTCCTGGTGCTGGGCGGGTTGGCCGGGTTCGGGGCGACGCTGACCGTGCCGGGCATCGCCGGGCTCATCCTGTCGATCGGCATGGCGGTGGACGCCAACGTGCTCATCTTCGAGCGCATCCGGGAGGAGTTGGACGCCGGAAGAACCGTGCGCACCGCGGTGGAGGACGGCTTCGGCAACGCCCTGTCGGCGATCGTGGACGCCAACATCACGACCCTGATCACGGCGCTGATCCTCTTCCAATTCGGCACCGGACCCGTGCGCGGGTTCGCCGTCACCCTCTCCATCGGGATCCTGGCCTCCTTCTTCACGGCGCTCTACGTGACGCGCAGCTTCTTCGTCATGTACCTGTCCCGCAAGAAGGCGACCGACCCCATCAGCATCTGAGTCGCGAGACCGCCTGAGAACCATGAGACTCTTCGGAAACGCGCGGTACCGCTTCATCGAAGCGCGCAGGAAGGCCTACGTTTTCTCGGCCGCGGTGCTCGCCGTCGCGGTGGCGGCGATGGTGGCCAACATCGTGCGCACCGGCAGCTGGCAGAACTACGGCGTGGACTTCACCGGCGGCTCGCTGGTGCAGGTGCGCTTCGAGGAGCCGCTGGCGGCGGCGGAGTTGCGGTCGGCCCTGGGGGGCGCCACGGCCCCGCCCATCACCAGCATCGGCAACGAAGGCGACGAGTTCGTGATCCGCGCGCCGCTGGCCGAGGACCGGGAGGTGGAGGCGGTGGCGCAGGAGATGCGCGGGCGGATCCAGGACGCTTTTCCGGGGCGCGACTTCGAGGTGATGCGCACGGAGCTGGTGGGTCCCAAGATCGGCGCCGAGCTGCAGCAGAAGGCGGCGCTCGCGATCCTGTTCTCGTTCGCGCTCACCCTCGTCTATCTGGCCATCCGCTTCGAGTTCCGCTTCGGCGTGGCGGCTGTGATCGCGACCGTCCACGACAGCCTCGTCACCCTGGGCTTCCTGGCTCTCTTCCGGGTCGAGATCGCGCTCCCGACGGTGGCGGCCATCCTGACCATCATCGGGTATTCGCTGAACGACACCATCGTCGTGTTCGACCGGGTTCGGGAGAACCTGAACGCGAAGGGCGGCCGCCGCGAGGACCCGGTCGCGCTCGTGAACCGTTCGATCAACGAGACGCTGCCCAGGACGGTGCTCACCTCCGGCACGACGCTGGGAGTGTTGCTGGCCCTGCTGGTCTTCGGGGGCGCGGTGATCCGCGACTTCACCACCGTCCTGATCCTCGGGGTCCTGGTGGGAACCTATTCCTCGATCTTCGTCGCCTCGCCGGCGCTGTTGGAGATTCGGAAGCGCTGGGGCGACAAGAAGCTGGGGGAGACGCAGGGGCGCGGCCGCAAGAAGGCTTCGGCTCCCGGGACTCCGCCGGGCGGCCGGTCGACGGACCGGAAGAAGTCGCGGCGCAAGAAGGGGCGGAGGGTCGCGGGCGTCCCAGCCTGATCCGGGCTCTCCGACCGTCGGGCGAACCGCAGGTGTTCCGCTTCCGGGCCACGGGATTCCCGGGCCGCGCGCGAATGCGCGCTCGAGCGTGACTGGACCGCGACCGGCATGCTGTTCGAGTCCCACTGCCACCTGACCGACCGGCGCTTCGACGCCGACCGGACCGAGACCGTCGAGCGGGCGCACGCCGCCGGGGTGGGCGCTATCGTGTCCGTCGCCTCGTCGGTGGCGGACGCGGAACGGGTGGCCGCGCTCGCCCGGGCGCATGAGGGCGTGTGGGGCACCGCGGGCGTTCACCCGCACGAGGCGGGAGCGGCCGCCCCCGACGCCGTGGCGCGGGTGCGGGAGTTGCTGGAGGCCGAACCGCGCTTGGTCGCCGTCGGCGAGACCGGCCTCGACTACCACTACGACCTCTGTCCTCGGGACCGGCAACGCGAGCTCTTCGACGCCCATGCCCGCTTGGCCGCCGAGACCGGTCTTCCCCTGGTGGTGCACGCGCGTTCCGCGGACGACGACGTCCGCGCGCTGATCGCGGAGTTCGGGGGCGCGGTCCGGGGCGTGCTCCACTGCTTCACCGGAGGGATGGCGCTGCTCGAGGAGGCCGTCGACGCCGGCTGGCGCGTTTCCTTCACCGGACTCGTGACTTTCCGGAACTTCGACGGGCGGGAAGCCCTGCGGGCGGTGCCGTCCGACCGTCTCATGATCGAGACCGACGCCCCTTACCTGGCGCCGGTGCCGCACCGGGGCGGGCGCAACGAGCCCGCGTACGTGGCCCGGGTGCGGGACGGGGTGGCGGCCGTGCGGGGCGAGAGCCCGGAGGAAGTGGAGCGCTACACGACCGTGAACGCCTTGCGCTTCTTCGGCATGGACGCGGACGAGCCCGCGGCGTCCGCCGCGGCTTCTTCCCCCGCCCGATGACCCCTTCCGCGCGCCCCGTCAAGGTGCTGCCGGATCGGGTGGCCAACCAGATCGCCGCCGGCGAGGTGGTCGAGCGTCCGGCGTCGGTCGTCAAGGAACTGGTCGAGAACGCCCTGGACGCCGGCGCCGCGCACGTCCGGGTCGAGGTGGAGCGGGGCGGGAAGCAACGCATCCGGGTGATCGACGACGGGGTCGGCATGGGACGCCAGGATGCGATCATGTGCCTCGAGCGTCACGCCACGAGCAAGATCACCCGTGCCCGGGAGCTGCGCGGAGTCGGGAGTTTCGGGTTCCGCGGAGAGGCGTTGCCGTCGGTCGCGGCCGTTTCGCGGCTGACGCTCGAGACCTGCGACGAGTCGGGCGAGGGCACCTGCATCCGGGCGACCGGCGGGACCATCGCCCGCGTGGCCGATCACGCGCGCGCGCGCGGCACCACCCTCGAGGCGGCCAACCTCTTCTTCAACGCGCCCGCTCGCCGGGGCTTCCTCAAGAGCAAGTCCGCGGAGGTCCGGGTGGTGGCCTCCGAGCTCACTTCGCTCGCCCTGGCCCGTCCCGAGGTCGCTTTCACCCTGACCTCGGACGGACGCGCGCTGATCGACCTGCCCTCCGACCCCGATCCGGCCCGGCGGGTGCGTCGGCTGTGGGGCGCCGACGCCCGGGCCTCCATGTTCGCGTTCGCCGGGGAGAGCCGGATCGGCCGGGTGAGCGGTCTCCTGCAACGTCCCGACCGGGCGCGGCCGGGTCCGCGCCGCATGCATCTGTTCGTGGGCGGACGGCCGTTCCGCGACCGGGGGTTGAGGGAAGCGGTGCGCCGGGCCTACCGCACCACCGTCCGCGAGGCCGCGAGTCCGTGGTTTTTCCTCTATCTGGATCTGCCCGGCGGGGAGGTCGACGTGAACGTGCACCCCGCCAAGCTGGAGGTGCGCTTCCGCGACCGGACGGCGGTGGAGACCTTCGTCGAGGAGGAAGTGCGGCGCGCGCTCGCGCGGGAGGAGAGCTCCGCCACGCTGGATGCGCCTGCGACCGTCCCGGACGACGATCCCGCGCAGTCGGCGCGTCCTGCGGCGACGTCGGACGATGCCGCGTCCGGGGCCGCGCGTTACGCGCCCGGGCCCGGAGCGCGCGAGGCTTCCAATGCCTCCCTTTCTCCTTCCCCTCCTTCCGATTCTTCTTCCCCTTCCGACGCCGGACAGATCACGCTCTTCGCCAGCGGAGCGCCCGCGTCCGCCGACGCGCCCGCCCCCGACGTTCCCGGAGAGGAAGGCTCCATGGAAGAAGGCTCCATGGAACCGGTGCGCCTCTGGCAGTTGCACCGGACCTACATCCTCGTGGAGGTGCGCGGCGGCGTCATGATGGTCGACCAGCACTCGGCCCACGAGCGCATCCTCTTCCAAGAGCTGATGGAAGCCTTCGGAGAAGGAGGGCAGTCGGGCCAGCACCTGCTGTTCCCGATCACGCTCGCCCTGCCGCCCGCCGAATACCAGCACGTCGAGCCGCTTTTCGGAATGCTCGCCCGCGCGGGCTTCGAGGTGGACGGATTCGGAGGGAACTCCGTGATCGTGCGCGCGGTGCCCAACCCGCATCCGTACTTCGACGCCGAACGCTGCCTGCGCGAGATGATCGGCGAGCTGACCCGGGGGTCGGAGCTGGTGCGGGCCGCCCGCAACCAGCACGAGCGCATCGCCATGACCTTCGCCTGCAAAGGCGCCATCAAGGCGGGCCAGCAGTTGTCGCAGGAGGAGATGCGGGAGCTGGTCGACCGCCTTTTCGCCACCGACCTTCCGCACCACGACGTCCACGGCCGCCCGACCGTCGTGCGCCTGTCCCTGCCGGAGCTGGAGCGCCGATTTGGCCGCAGCTGAGTTTCTCGCCGTCGTCGGCGCCACCGCCACCGGCAAGACCGCGCTCTCGCTCGCGATCGCCCGCGCGGTCGGCGGAGAGATCGTCTCCGTGGATTCGCGCCAGATCTACCGCGGCATGGACGTCGGCACCGACAAGGCGGCGGCCGACGTCCGGGCGCGCGTTCCCCACCACGGGATCGACATACGCGATCCGGACGAATCCTACAGCGCCGGCGAATTCGCCCGCGACGCCGCCGGCTGGATGCGCGGAATCCGCGCGCGCGGCCGACTGCCGGTGCTCGCGGGCGGAACCGGTTTCTTTCTGAAGGCGCTGATGGAGCCGCTGTTCGAGGAACCCCGGCTGGATCCGGGGAAGGTGGCGCGCCTGCGCGCGTTTCTCGGTCGGCGCGGAGCGCGGGAATTGGAGCGCTGGGTGCGCGCGCTGGATCCGGAACGGGCCCCGCTCGCCGTCGCGGGCGGGACGCAGCGCATCGGGCGCACGCTCGAGGTCGCCCTGCTCACGGGCCGTACGCTGTCGTGGTGGCACCGGACGGGGCGGGGAAGCGCGCCCCCCGCCGAAGGCATGGTGGCGGTGCTGGAAGTGCCGCGCGAGGAGCTCTACCGGCGCATCGACGAGCGGGTGGGCGCCATGGCCGAGCGGGGCTTGGTCGAAGAGGTTCGCGCGCTCGGGGCGCGCGGCTACCGGGCGGAGGACCCCGGGATGTCCGGCACCGGCTACCGCGAGATCCTCGCCCATCTGGAGGGACGCGCGAGCCTCGAGGAGGCGCTGGACGCGACCCGCCGCGCGACCCGCCGCTACGCCCGCCGCCAGCTCACGTGGTTCCGCAACCAGCTGCCGCCGAATTCGGTCCGCATCGACGGTCTGCAACCGCTGGAAGCCCAGTGCGCGGCCGTCTTGGAGGCTTGGCGGGCGCGATCCGGCGCCGGTCTCGGGCCCGCGGTTCCGTGAACGTATGGGAGGCGGTCGCGCTGGGCGTCGTTCAGGGGCTCGCCGAGTTTCTCCCGGTGTCGAGTTCCGGGCACTTGGTGGTCGGCCAGTTCCTGCTCGGCATCGAGCTTCCCGGAGTGGACTTCGAGATCGCGGTGCACTTCGCGACGCTGGCGTCGGTGCTGGTCGCGTACCGGAACCGGGTCGGCGCGCTGGTGCGGGGATCGCTCCGAGCGGATGCCGCGGCGTGGCGCTACTTCGCGCTGACGGCGCTCGCCAGCGTCCCGGCGGCGACGGTCTACTTCCTGTTCGGGGATGTCGTGGAGGCGGCGTTCGAAACCCCCGCGGCCGCGGGCGTCGCGTTTCTCGCAACGGGCGGAGCGCTCTGGAGCGCGCGGGCGGCCCTGCGGCGCGGGGCGCGGGGCCGCGCCCGGGGCGCGGGCCGGGATCGGGACGGGAACGGATCCGGCGGCGGACTCCCGAACGGATCGAGGCCGGACGGGCGGACCGACTTCCGCGGTGTCCGGTCCCGGGAGCCCGGGCCGTTCTCCGGGGCTCCCGGTCCCGGCGCCGCGTTGCTGATCGGGACCGCCCAGGCGTTCGCGCTCTTCCCCGGCATCTCGCGTTCGGGCTCCACGGTGGTGGCCGCGCTCTGGTTGGGGATGGAGTCCGACGACGCGGCCGAGTTCTCCTTCCTGATCTCGGTGCCCGCCATCGGCGGGGCCGCCCTGCTCCGGCTGTTCGGCGACGGGACGGAGGCGTCGGGGCCCGGCGCCGTGCCGCTCGCGCTCGGGGCGGTGGCGGCCGCGGCGACCGGTTTGCTCGCCATCAAAGTCTTTCTGGCCGTGCTGCGCGCCCGCTCGTTCCATCGCTTCGCCCCGTATCCGTGGGCCTTGGGGCTGCTCTTCCTCGCGTACCTGTGGATGGGGTAGAGCTCCTCCGGGCGTGGGAGGGCGAGCCGGTCGGCCGATGGGCGGAACGGTGGGGCGTCCCGCTCCTCGAAGTGCATGCGCGCCTGGGCTCCACCAACGACCGCGCGCGCCGCATCGCCCGCGCCGGCGCCCCGTCCTTCTCGGTGGTCGTCGCGGACGAGCAGACCCGCGGCCGGGGCAGGGAGGGACGGCGCTGGCTGTCGCCTCCCGGCGCCGGGCTTTGGGCGACCGCGACGTTGTCCGTCCGCCCGTCCGCACACCCCGTCGTCCCGCTTCTGGTCGGGATCGCGGCCGCCCGCGCCATCGAGGAAGTCTGCCCGGGCTTGCGGGCGGGGATCGAGTGGCCGAACGATCTCGTCGTCGCCGACCGCAAGGTCGGCGGCATCCTTTGCGAATCGTGGGACGACGGCGTCGGAAGCCGGGGCATGGCGATCGGAACGGGCATCAACGTCTCGCAACGGCCGACGGACTTCCCCCCCGAACTTCGCGGCCGCGCCTCGTCCCTGCGCGCGGTCGGCGCGCCCCGCGTGTCGAAATCCGACTTGGCGGGCGCGTTGTTCGCCGGGATGCGGAGCCTTCTCACGCCGGCGCCGGCCCCGCTCGAAGGCGCGCTGCGCCGAGAGCTCGCCCGACGCGACGCGCTCGTCGACCGCGCCGTCGTGCTCGGCACCGGGGAGACCGGAACCGCGCGCGGCATCGGCCGCGAGGGCACGCTTCTGTTCGAGGAAGCCGGGGGGAGGGTGCGCGAGATTCGCTCGGGCAGCGTCGCCCCGCGCCCGACGGAGAAGGGCCGCGCATCCACGATCTGATCCGCGGCATCGTCAGCCCTCGCACACTCGAGGAAACCACGGCATGCATCTGGTACTGGACGTAGGCAACACCGAAACCGTTCTCGCCCTCTTCGCCCCCGGCCGCGAGGAGGCCGAGGGACGCTGGAGAGTGAGCACCCACGTGCCGCGCACGCCCGACGAGTACGTGCTGCTGATGGGCGCCTTGCTGCGCTCCGCCGGTCACGATCCCGACGCGCTCACCCGCGTGGTGCTGGGCTCGGTGGTCCCTTCCGCCTCCGGCGTTCTGCGGGAAGCCGCCGGACGGCTGGGCTCCGCGGAGCTCGTGGTCGTCGACGCGTCGACGCCTCTGCCGATCAGCCTCGACGTGGAGGAGCCGCGCACGGTGGGCGCCGACCGGATCGCCAACACTTTGGCTGCGGCCCGCCTCTTCGGGCGCGACTGCATCGTGGTCGATCTGGGCACCGCCACCACCTACGACTGCATCACCGCCGACGGCCGCTTCCAGGGCGGAGTCATCGCCCCCGGGCTCCTCGCCGGAAAGGAATGGCTCGCGGCTCGGACCGCCAAGCTCCCGCCCGTCGAGCTCGTCCCTCCCCGGCGCGTCATCGGCAAACGGACCGAAACCTGCATCCACTCCGGCATTTTCTTCACCGCCATGGACGCGATCGCGGGCATGATCGAACGCGTGCGCACGGAGTGGGACGCCCCCGATCCCATGGTCGTGGGCACCGGCGGGTTCTCTCCCCTGGTGGCGGAGCACGTGTCCGCCTTCGACCGCGTCGAGCCGTTGCTGACGCTGATCGGGCTCGAGCTGGCGGGCGAGTTGGTCGGCGCCTGACGATGCGCGAGGCCCGAACGGGAGCGGAGTCCCGCGCGGCGGGGGATCCCTCCGTGCGGATCGCGAGATCGCCTCCCGGCGAACGCGGTTCCGGCTCGTCTCGATCCCGGTGCGTTCCACCGGATCGACTTCGCGGGCGAGCGACGCGACCGGTTCCCGCTCCATCCGCGACCGCCGTCCGCTCGCGTTCGCCGCGTTCCGAGCGGGAGAGAGACCGTCCCGTTTGCGGTGGGGCGCGATCCGATCCGCGTCGAACTTGGCGTGTCCAACCGGAGAATTCCGGGGACCGAAGTTTCGGATCTTGCGGCTCCGGGCGGGCCGCCGATTCGAATTCCGGCGTTCGGCAGGCGGGCCGATTCCGCGTCCGCAGCGACGTTCTCGTGTCCGGCCGCGGACGGACCGGGCGCCCTCGGTTCGGAACGCCGCAGCCGCGCGGTCGTCGCCTCGGCGATGGCCGAGCACGTCGCCATGTCGCACATTCGCGGGGGTGCGGCGTTCCTGCGCGAACGGCGACGCACGGCGGACGCCGTCCGCGCGGGACGGGATGGACACGGACGTCCCGCGGACCGCGTCGGCGCGACGGAAACGGATCAACTCGGAGGGAACGCGGTGTCGAAGACGTTCAACGCGGTCCGCGTGGCGGCCTCGGTGGGTTGCGCGGTCGGAGGTTCCGGCCCGGTGGAAGCTCAGACGCCTCCGAGCGAGCCCCCGCGAGCGGTGCGGGTCGCGATCTCGGAGGGCACCAACGTGGCGCTCGCGCTCTCTCCGGACGAGCGCACGCTCGCGCTCGACCTGCTGGGCCGCATCTGGGTCGTGCCCGCGGGCGGGGGCGCCGCCGCCGCGCTCACCGATCCCATGGGGGACGCGCGCCAGCCGACCTGGTCGCCGGACGGGAGCCGCATCGCCTTCCAGGCCTACTGGGACGGCAACTACCACATCTGGAGCGTGGGCGCGGACGGGACCGGGCTGCGCCAGCACACGCGCGGCCGCTTCGACCACCGCGAGCCCCACTGGTCGCCGGACGGCGCCCGGATCGCCTTCTCGTCGGACCGGAGCGGCAGCTACGACCTGTGGGTGACGGAGTTCGACGGGGGAGATCCGGAGCGGCGGACGGACTGGCCCGGCAACGAGTACGGGCCCGCGTTCTCGCCGGACGGCGCCCGGATCGCCTTCGCGGCGGACGGAGACCGGGCCGGAATCTGGATCCTGGACGGAGACGGGACGCCGCGAAAGGTCGCGGAACGGGACGGAGCCCAACTGAACGCGCCTTCCTGGAGCGCGGACGGCGAGACGATCTCCTTCAACGCCGTCGGGGCCGGGCGTTCCCGGCTGCACGCGGTGCGGGCCGAAGGGGGCGCGGTGCGCACGCTCAGCGGCGAGGAAGAGGACGTTTTTCCCTTCCGTGCCGCGTGGACGGCCGACGGCGAGCTTTTCCACACCGGGGACGGGTCGGTGCGCCGACGTCGGAGCGACGGAAGCGGCCGCCGCGACGTGGCCTTCTCGGCGACCGTGACGCTCGACCGCAGCGACTACCGGCGGCGGCCGCGCGACCTGGACGCGCCGGGCCCCTTCCGGGCGCGCGGCGTCGTCTCTCCCGCGGTCTCGCCCGACGGGACGAAGGTGGCGTTCTCGGCGCTGGGCGACCTCTGGCTGCACACCGTCGGCGGGGATGCGGAACGCCTCACCGACGATCCGTGGATCGAGACCGATCCCGCCTGGTCGCCCGACGGCGGTCGGCTGGTCTTCGCCTCCGACCGGGACGGGCCGGTCGACCTGTACGTACGCGACCTGGGGACGGGGACCGACCGCCGGGCGACCGAGGGAGCGGCCGCCGCCTTGCCGGCGTGGTCGCCGGACGGAAGCCGCATCGCCTTCGTGGGCTCCGCGGACGGAACCGCCGCGGTGCGGACGGTCGACGTGGCGACCGGGGAGGTGGAAACCCTGCGCGCCGGGCTGAACGGGGCGGGACGACCTTCCTGGTCGCCCGACGCCGCCTCCCTGCTGGTCTCCGCGCTCTCGCCCTACTCGGGGCGCTTCCGGGAGGGGGTGAACCGCGCCCTGGTGGTGCCCGCCCGCCCTCTTCGCGCCGCCGACGCGGAGGGGGCGCGGGAGGCCGCGTCCCCGGCGTATCGTCCGGTGCCCGCCCGCGGCGGCCACACCCACGACCTCCCCGCGTGGGCGGGCTGGGACGCGCCCGCGCCGCCCTCCGTCTCCTTCCAGGCCGCCGATCGCCACCTCGACCTGCCCCTGCACGCCTCGGTCGGCAGCCGCGCGAACGACGGCCCGGCATGGTCGCCGGACGGCCGCCGAGTGGCCTACGTGTCCGACGGCGTGCTCTGGACCGTCGCCATGACCCCCGCAGGCGAGACCGCCGACGTCCCGCGCCGCCTCGCCAACGAGGCGGCCGACGATCCCAGCTGGACCGGCGACTCCCGCTTCGTCGTCTACCTGAGCGACGACCGCCTGCGCCGCGTCGACGCGCGCACCGGCGCCGTCGAGGACGTCACCCCCGACCTCGCTTGGACGCGTCCGCCGCCTCCGGCCTCGGTGCTGGTGCGCGCCGGCGCCCTCTTCGACGGCCGCTCCGAGACCCTGCGCCGCGACGTGGACGTCCTCGTCGAGAACGGCGTGATCGCCCAGGTCGCCGACCGCGATCCCGCGCGCACCGCCGACCGGATCGTGGACGCCTCCGACCGGGTGGTGATGCCCGGCCTGATCGAGATGCACGCCCACGGCGGCCTGACCGACGGGGAGGCCACGGGGCGTCTCTGGCTCTCCTACGGGGTGACGGCGATCCGTTGTCCCGCGTGCGACGGCTACGAACTGGCGGAGGCGAAGGAGGCGGGCGAATCCGGTCGGCGCATCGCGCCGCGCACCTTCGGAACCGGCGGCACCGTCGACGGCGGCCGCATCTACTACCCCAACGCTCCGGCGCTGGGCGCGAGCGCGCAGGTCGAGCTCGCGATGGGACGCGCCGCCGCCCTCGGCCACGACATGATCAAGACCTACGTGCGCCTCTCCGATCCGATGCAGCGCCGGGTCATCGCCGAGGCGCACGCCCTCGGGATCCCGGTCAGCTCGCACGAACTCTATCCCGCGGTCGCGTACGGGATCGACGGAGTCGAGCACGTGCGCGGCACCAGTCGACGCGGCTACTCCACCAAGATCTCGGAGACCAACGGGGTCTACGCGGACGCGGTCGATCTCCTGGCCGCCTCGGGCACGACTCTCACGCCCACGATCGGCATCTACGGCGCCTACGGCCTGCTCGCCGCCGAGACGCCCGGCTTCTTCGACGACCCGCGCGTGGACGCGTTCCTCCCGGAGGCCCCGGCCCGCGCGCGCATCCCCTCGGACCTGGAGCTGGCGCGCCGCTTGGTCGAGCGGATGGCCGCCCTCCCGCGTCGCGTGGTCGAGGGCGGGGGTCGCGTCGTGGTGGGCACCGACTCGCCCATCGTTCCGCGCGGCCTCGGCCTGCACGCCGAGATGGAGGCCTTGGTCCGCTACGGACGCATGCGTCCGGTGGACGTTCTGCGCGCCGCCACCTCGGAGTCGGGCGAAGCCCTCGGCTACGGGAACCGGCTCGGCGTGGTCGCCCCGGGCGCGTTCGCCGACCTCGTCGTCCTCGAACGGGACCCCCTGCGCGACATCGCCGCCACCCGCTCGGTGCGCACGGTCGTTCTCGGGGGAGCCGTGCACGCCGTGGAGGAGTTGCTCCGGCGTCCCTGACCGCGCGCCGCCTCCGAAAGCCGCGCCTCGCGCGGGCGGCCCGTGTCCGGGCGCCCGGGCGCGCCGCCTCGCCGAGCTCTCGGTCCTGCGAGAGTTCCGACGAAGCTGGGCGCCGTTTCGACGGGGATCCGGGTTCGCGCCCGGCCGCCCTCCGGACAAGCCGGCTCCCGCCGGCAGCCGCCCCCTCGTTCGGGTTCGTTCGCCCGTTGCGCGGGAGCGGGGGTTGACATCCGTTTTCCGAGGGGTACCTTCATCCTTGTTAGCACTCCTCGGCTCCGAGTGCTAACAAGCGTTCGCGTCGGAGAACCCGGCCCGGAAACAATCCGGTTTCGGACCCACCACCCACAGGAGAACCACGCATGGCAACGAGTGCAGCGAACAGGATCAAGCCGCTCGGCGACCGGGTCGTCATCCAGGCGGCCGAGGAGGCGGAGCAGACCCGCGGCGGCCTCTACATCCCCGACACGGCCCAGAAGGAGAAGCCGCAGCAGGGCGCCGTGGTCGCGGTCGGCCCCGGCAAGCTGTCCGACGACGGCAAGCGCATCGCCCTGGAAGTGTCCGCCGGCGACACCGTTCTGTACGGCAAGTACAGCGGCACCGAGGTCACGGTCGACGACGAGGAGCTGATCGTCATCCGCGAGTCGGACATTCTCGCCATCATCGCCGACTGACCGCATCCGCGAAACCAGAGACGAGCGCGTGGGCGGCCCGGCGCCGCCCGCGGCTCCAAAAACAGAGGAGAAAAAAAGCATGGCAGCCAAGGATCTCAGATTCGAAGTGGATGCCCGCACGCGCCTCAAGTCCGGCGTCGACAAGCTGGCGAGGGCCGTGAAGGTCACCCTGGGCCCGAAGGGCCGCAACGTGGTTCTGGACCGCAAGTTCGGTTCGCCCAACGTCACCAAGGACGGCGTCTCGGTGGCGAAGGAAGTGGAGCTCGACGACGGCGTCGAGAACATGGGCGCGCAGATGGTGAAGGAGGTCGCCACCAAGACCTCCGACGTCGCGGGCGACGGCACCACCACCGCCACCGTGCTCGCTCAGTCGATCTTCGCTGAGGGCCTCAAGAACGTCACCGCCGGCACCAACCCGATGGGCATCCGGCGCGGCATCGAGCAGGCCGTGGACGCGGTCGTGCGCGAGCTCGAGGGGCTCTCCGTCGAGACCCAGGGCAAGCGCGAGATTTCCCAGGTCGGTTCCATCTCCGCCAACAACGACAACGAGATCGGCGAACTGATCGCCGACGCGATGGAGAAGGTCGGCAAGGACGGCGTCATCACGGTCGAGGAGGCGCGCGGCCTCAAGACCACCCTGGACACGGTCGAGGGCATGCAGTTCGACCGCGGATACCTTTCGCCCTACTTCGTGACCGATCCGGAGCGGATGGAAGCGGTGCTCGACGACCCCATGATCCTCATCCACGACAAGAAGATCTCGTCGATGAAGGACCTCCTGCCGATCCTCGAGAAGGTCGCGCAGATGGGCAAGCCGCTCATGATCATCGCCGAGGACGTCGAGGGCGAGGCGCTCGCGACGCTGGTGGTGAACAAGCTGCGCGGCACGCTGAAGGTGTGCGCGGTCAAGGCCCCGGGCTTCGGAGACAGGCGCAAGGCCATGCTGCAGGACATCGCGGTCCTGACGGGCGGCCAGGTGATCTCCGAGGAGGTCGGCTTCAAGCTCGAGAACGCCGTCTCCTCCGACTTGGGCAGCGCCAAGAGGGTCGTGGTCGACAAGGACGACACCACGGTGATCGACGGCGCCGGCGCCGCGGACCAGATCAAGGGCCGCATCGACGAGATCAAGGTGGCCATCGACAAGTCCACCTCCGACTACGACACCGAGAAGCTGCAGGAGCGGCTGGCGAAGCTGGCCGGCGGCGTGGCGGTCATCCACGTGGGCGCCGCGACCGAGACCGAGATGAAGGAGCGCAAGGCTCTGGTCGAGGACGCCCTGCACGCCACTCGCGCGGCGGTCGAGGAGGGCATCGTTCCCGGCGGCGGCGTGGCGTTGCTGCGGGCCCAGGCCGCGCTCAACGGACTCGAGCTGGATCGCCACGACGAGCAGGTGGGCGTGCAGATCCTCAGGCGGGCGCTCGAGGAGCCGCTCCGCCAGATCGCCGAGAACGCGGGCGCCGAGGGTTCGATCGTGGTCGAGAACATCCGGCGCCACGAGAACCCCAACTGGGGCTACAACGCCCAGACCGACACCTACGAGGACTTGGTGAAGGCGGGCGTGATCGATCCCACCAAGGTGGTGCGCACGGCGTTGCAGAACGCCGCCTCGATCGCGGGTCTGATGCTGACCACCGAGGCCGTGGTGGTCGAGCAGCCCGAGGACGAGAAGGCGGCGCCCGCCGGTGCCGGCGGCGGCATGGACGGCATGGGCGGAGGGATGTACTAGCCCCTGCGGGCATGCGACAGCCCTGAACGCGCCGGGCCGGCCGCTCCGGCCCGCGCGACGCACCGAGGAGCCCGGACGACCCGCTCGTCCGGGCTCCTCATCGTTGGTGCGGGGCGGTACGCGTCGGCACGGCCCGGGGCCGCCCGTGTTATGTTCCGCGGTTCTTCCCCAGCGGCGAACCCGAATCCCCCGAAGACCGATGGCCCAGAAATCCATTCAGGTGCGGCTCCCCGACGGCACGCCGGTCGAGGTGCCTCCCGGCAGCAGCGGCGCCGACGTCGCCGTCGGCATCGGGCCCGGCTTGGCCCGCGCGGCCCTGGCGGCGGCGGTCGACGGCGACGTGGTCGATCTGGCCCGTCCGGTCCCGGACGGCGCCGAAGTGCGCATCCTCACCCGCAGGGACGCCGAGGCGCTCCCGGTGCTCCGCCATTCCGCGGCCCACGTACTGGCCACCGCGGTGCGCGAGTTGCGCCCGAACGTCGGCATCGGCTTCGGTCCCGCGATCGAGGACGGCTTCTACTACGACTTCGACGTCGACGAGCCCTTCACCCCCGAGGATCTGGAGGTCATCGAGGCGCGCATGCGCGACGTCGTCGCGGACGACCATCCCTTCGAGCGCCGCCGCATCGACAAGGAGGAGGGCAGGGAGCTTTTCGCCGACGATCCCCTCAAGCTCGAGCGACTGGAGGAGCTGGGGGACGACGAGGTCGTCACCGTCTACCGGGACGGTCCCTTCCTCGACCTGTGCCGCGGGCCGCACCTGCCTTCCACCGGCGAGGTGAAGCACTTCAAGCTGCTCTCCACGGCGGGCGCCTACTGGAGGGGCGACGAGAAGCGGCGGATGCTGCAGCGCGTCTACGGCACCGCCTTCTTCAGCGGCGAGGCGCTGGACGAACACTTGGAGCGGCTGGAGGAGGCGCGTCGGCGCGACCACCGCGTGCTGGGCAGGGAGCTGGACCTGTTCAGCGTCCAGGAGGAGGTCGGAGCCGGGTTGGTGCTCTGGCACCCGAACGGCGGTCTGGTGCGGCACACGGTGGAGGAGTTCCTGAAGAGGACGCTGCTCGAGCACGGCTACGAGCTGGTCTACAGCCCGCACGTCGCCCGCGAGGAGCTGTACCGCATCTCCGGGCACCTGGAGGTCTTCAGCGACGACATGTTTCCGGCGATGGGCGACCACGGAAACCGCTTCCGTCTGAAGCCGATGAACTGCCCGCACCACTTCATGATCTACCGCTCGCGGAACCGGTCCTACCGGGACCTGCCGCTGCGCTACGCCGAGCTGGGGACGTGCTACCGCTCCGAGCGCACGGGCGCGTTGCACGGGATGCTGCGCGTGCGCGGCTTCACGCAGGACGACGCCCACATCTTCGTGCGCGAGGACCAAGTCAGCGACGAGTACCACCGCCTTCTGGATCTGCTGGAGTACCTGTTGGACGTGTTCGGCTACGACTTCGAGGTGTCGCTGTCGACGCGGCCCGAAAAGGCGATCGGCGACCCGGCGGTCTACGACGCCGCGGTGGACACGCTCGCCGAGGTGCTCCGGGCGCGCGGTCGGGCGTACCGCGTCGACGAGGGCGGGGGCGCCTTCTACGGTCCCAAGGTGGACGTCGGGCTGGTGGACGCGCTGGGACGGAAGTGGCAGGGGCCGACCTTCCAGCTCGATTACCTGATGCCCGAACGATTCGGGCTCGACTACGTGGGGAGCGACAACCGGCGCCACAACGTGGTGGTCATCCATCGGACCATGCTGGGGTCGATGGAGCGCTTCGTCGGCGGCTTGGTGGAGCACTACGCGGGCGCCTTCCCGGTCTGGCTGGCCCCCGAGCAGGTGCGCGTCCTTCCGGTCTCGGAGGCGTGGAGCGAGAGCGCCCGCGAGCTGGCGGACCTCCTGCGCGCGAGGGGGGTGCGGGCCCGCCTCGACGATCAGGACACCCTCGGCTACCGCATCCGCGAGGCGGAGGTGAAGAAAGTGCCCTACATGGGAGTGGTGGGGAAACGCGAGGCCGAGGCGGGGACGGTGGCGGTGCGCAGGCGCGGCGCGGGCAGGAAGCAGGCGGTCGAGGAGCGGGAGGCGTTCGCCGAGCGGGTCGCCGAAGAGATCCGCACCCGGGCGCGCTGGTAGCGGGGGCGGGATCGGTCGTCGGCCGAGCCCCGGAGGGGGTGCGGGTCGGCGACCGGCGGGGTTTTCAGGATCGTCGGCCGTCTGCCGGGCCGCCTCGGGGCTGCGGTTCGTACCGTTTCACCCGCCGGGCCGCCGGGTGATCACCACGATCGCGCCCCACACGTGGCCGGTGCCGTAGATCGTGGTTGCGTCTGGAGGAGAGAAAGCGGATGACTTCGACGTCCTGCGCGGGGACGCTGCGCAGGACGTCGAGCGTGGGCAGTTTGGCTTGGTCCACGTAGACGGTCGGCTCCGGGTCGGGGTTCGCGATGGTGGGGGTGCGCCGGTGGAAGAGCCAAGTCGGCCGTAGTCGCTCGACCGCTTGGTAGGCGCTTTCGGTCGGGGTCCGCTCCAATTCGAGGCGCGTGATGTCTCCCCGCGGGGTCGTGCGGGAGGGTCGCGGATCGCCGACGGCGCACACGGCGGAGGCGGCCGCCAGCAGAAGCGGCAACGATCGACGGAGCGGCGGCGTTCTTCCCCGGCGGCGTTTCATCCGTGCGTCGGACTCCATGATCGCTCCTTCGGAACGTCCACCGCAGTACTCCGAAGGGCGGGCGGGCGCGGGGAACTCCCGCGCGAACGCGTTCCGGTCGTCGCACCGCGACTCGCTTGCGGGGTTTTCCGCCGTACCCCGAGAATATGGAGCCGCAGTCTCCATTTCTTCACCACCCGATCCGAAGGGCGCCCTGTTCGTCCAAGCGGACGTTGTCCGCGAGGGTCGATGTGCACCTCGGGCGGTGCGGACGTGCAGGTTCAGTCGGCGGGGCCGATCGAGGTTTGGTCGAGCGCCGTGCCGATCTTTCGGTCGTAGAGCGACGGCATCTCACCGAACTGGGGCCTCGGCGTCGAAGGTTCGTGACGAACCCTGCACGATCCGGCGTATCGAGAGGTCAGCGCAAGGGGTGTTGCGCATGGATGAGCGGACACGGCGACGCGCGCTTGCGATCTCGCTCCATTTCCACTACCCGTGAAAGCGATGGTGCCATCCCGCCAGCGACGTGATCGTGCAGTCGTCGGTCAACCGGAACCTCCGTCCAATACCATCCTCCGCTCCGTCGCGAGCCAACCGACGTCGCGCCATGCATGCTCAACCGATCGAATTCCTGAAACTGCTGAACGGGGACGTCCAATACGTCATACCCCTCTGGCAGCGCCGGTACTGTTGGGGAAAGGCGGACATCGAGCGACTGATCGATGATCTTCTGGCGATCGCCGATGCGCCCCCGCTTTCCACGCACTATGCGGGCAATCTCCTGACGTACAGGAAACCGGGCGTGCCCGGCGTGACCGACATCATTCACGTCGTCGATGGCCAGCAGCGGCTCGCGACGGTGAGCATCCTGCTCGCCTGCATCGCTGCGAAGCTCGAATGCGACGGTCCGTGTGGCGAGTGGACGCCGGAGATCGTTTGGCGTCGTCTCGCCAATCCTCTCATGGACTCGGAAAAGCGCTACAAACTGCGCCTCCAGGACGGAGACGAGGAGGAATATCGACGCGGCCTCGTCGGCGAACCCCGAGGAGCCGGCCCCGTCACCCAGGCGTGGCGCATCGCGGACCGCCTGGTGAGAAAAAGCGACACGGCCCGCCTGCTCGGTGGGCTCTCGCGACTCCGGGTGGTCAGCATCGGTCTCGACGTCGCGGACGATCCGCAGCAGATCTTCGAGAGCCTGAACGCCACCGGCCGTCCGCTTGCGGAAAGCGAAAAGGTCAAGAACTGGCTATTGATCGGACTGCCGGAGAAGGAGCAGCGGGAACTCCACCGCGTGCATTGGCGAAAAATCGAGCGAGAGCTCGGCGCCGAGCACGGGATCGGTCTGATCGACGTGTTCCTTCGCGACGTGATGCGGCGGTGCACCGGAGAGGTGCGGGGCGGCAAGAACACCTACGAGCAGTTTCGGCGCTGGGCGCTGAAGGAGGGCCGTGCGAAGGATCGTCCGGCTCTTTGCCGAGACTTGGCGCGGCTCGCCCCGTTGTACGGGAGCATGACCGGCACGGCCGAAGAGCACCCCCACCGGAGAGTGGCGCGGGAACTCCGGCACCTGCGGGAGTTGGGATGGGACGTCCATCGCCCGTTGACGTTGCGATTGCTCGACGACGCGTCGAAGGAGCGCGGAGCGTCGAACGAGGAATTGGCGAAAACCGTTGCGGGGATCGGAGCTTGGTTCACCCGTCTTTTGCTGGCCGATCTGGGGTCGTCGGGGCTGAACAAGGTCATGGCGGAGCTCGCCTGCGGAGAGGGGCCGGGAGCCGGAGAGAACTATGCCGAGCACTGGCTCGACCGGATACGCAAGCTCCGCGACCAACGCGTCGGCGTTCCGACGGACGAGGACGTCCGAAAAGGCGTTCGTACGCGGAAAGCCTATGGAGGTGCCGCCACCCGAGCCACGTTCGCCGTCTTGTGCGAGTTGATGGAGACGGAACATCCGGGCGAAGCGCCGGACCGTAGCGATCTCACGGTCGAGCACGTGATGCCGCGGAAGCTGACGGAGGCATGGAAGGACTATCTCGGAGAAGATGCGGAGGAAGTGCACGGACGGCATCGCGACCGGCTGGCGAACTTGACCCTGAGTGGAGATGTCGTCAATTCCCGCATGGGCCAGAACGCCTTCTCCCGAAAGCGGGAGGACTACCGCCGGAGTACGGTCGGCATGACGCGACGCGTCGCCGATGAGAGCGAGTGGAACGAGGAGGCGCTTTCGCGCCGGTCGGAGGATCTCGCCCGCCGGGCCCTCGCCCGCTGGCCGTGGTCGGACCGCGAGGCTTCGGCGAACGAGAGTCGAAACGAGATCGACGTCGTAAGGGATTTTTGGGAATCCCTGAAAACTGCGGGAGGCGTTCCCGGACAGAGGGAAACTTGGCGGGGAGACATTCAGTGGACGGATTCCCTCAACGCGTCCGGAGACCTCGTCAATATCTACGTCGGATCCGACGTCATCCAGCTCTACGTCCGGTCGGAACTCGGTCGCGAGGCGGAGAGCGTGGCGAGAATGCGGCGCTTCTCGCGCAGCATGCGCGGCCAGATGGCGGATCAGGTGCTGGAAGGCGATCCGGAAAAGCGGTGCGGGGAAGGGAAAACCGTTTACGTCAAACGCTCATGGACTCGAGACGACGAAGACGAGTGGGACGAAGCTTGCCAATGGATCCGGGACCAATGCGAGAGATTGCGTTTGGTTATGGAAAGTTCCGAAGAGGGCGAGGGACGGTCCGGAGACGAATGACCGCCGGGCATGCTGGTGAACGAAAGTTCCGGCACCGGAGAAAGAGACCTCCCGGGATGCGTCCATGACCGGGGAAAGCCGACCGATGGAATTCCGGTCGTCGAGGGCGGAGGCCGCGAGACTCGGGCCGATGGAGCGGACGCGAAGCCATGGAATCCGGGTTCCATCCCGACGTGAACGGAACGGCCGGCGCCCCGCCGCCGGACCGTAGCGGAGCCGCCCCGCCGGACGGCGTCGTTCCCTTCCGGCCGTTCTGCGTCTCCCTCGATCTCGGGGTCGGGGACGGCCGCGTTCGCGCCTTCGGGGCGGTGCGCTCGGACACCGGCGAGAGCTTGGTTCACTCCGGCGGCGGGCTCTCCGCCGCCCTGGCGCGTCTCGACGACTTCGTCCGGGACGCGGCCTTCCTGCTGGGACACAATCTGATCGACTTCGACCTGCCCCACCTGGCGGCGTCGAAGCCGGATCTCCGGATG
The DNA here is from genome assembly GCA_965115885.1 of Longimicrobiales bacterium. Taxonomy (GTDB): domain Bacteria; phylum Gemmatimonadota; class Gemmatimonadetes; order Longimicrobiales; family Gaopeijiaceae; genus BD2-11. Next base: position 2,291,657 of record OZ220479.1, on the reverse strand, counting down.
CTGAGGCTGCCGACGGTGGACACGTTGCGTCTCAGTCCGCTCGCCTTCCCCCGCAACCCCTACCACAGCCTCGTCAAACACTTCCGGGACGGCGATCTCGAGCGCGGCAAGGTGGACGATCCCGAATCCGACGCCCGCCAGGCGCTCGAGCTCTTCGCGGACGAACGCCTGGCGTTGGCGGAGACCTCGCCGGATCTGCTCGCCGCGTGGCACTGGCTGTGCGCTCCCGAGCCTGCGGGCGCGGACTGCGCGCTGGACGAGCTCTTCCGCCGGATCCGGAGATCCGACCGACCGTCCCGACCGGAGGCCGCCGCAGCGGTCGGGCGGAGACTGGAACCCGTCGCCTGCGCGACCCATGCGCGCGACGTCGCGGCGGGCGCGGCGGCGGGCGACTGGGCGCTGGCCTACGCCTTGGCGTGGCTGTCCGTGGCCGGCGGCAATTCGGTGATGCCGCCCTGGGTGCGTCACCAGTTCCCGGAGGCCGGACGCCTGGTGCGCCGTCTCAGGAACACCGTCTGCGCCGATCCGGCCTGCGGCTGGTGCCGGGAGCGCCACGACGCGGGAAAGGAGCTGAAACGCTGGTTCGGCTACGACGACTTCCGTCCCGAGCCGGCGAACGAGGACGGCGGGTCCATGCAGCGGGACATCGTCGAGGAGGCGATGGCGGGACGGCACGCGCTCGGGATTCTGCCCACCGGGGCGGGGAAGTCGCTCTGCTACCAGCTTCCCGCGCTTTCGCGCTACGACAAGACCGGTGCGCTGACGGTCGCGATCTCGCCGCTGGTCGCGCTGATGGCGGACCAAGTGGCCGGATTGGAGAAGCGCGGCATCGGTTGCTGCGTCACGGTCAACGGGATGCTGTCGATGCCGGAGCGCGCCGACGCCCTGGACCGGGTCCGGCTGGGGGACGCCGGAATTTTGCTGATTTCGCCGGAGCAGCTGCGTTCGCGCACTCTGCGGCGGGCGCTGGATCAGCGCGAGATCGGCGCCTGGGTGCTGGACGAGGCGCATTGCCTGTCGCGTTGGGGTCACGACTTCCGGCCCGACTACCGCTACGTGGGACGCTTCATCCGCGAGAAAGCCGAGAGGGACGGGGACGGGCGCGTGCCGCCGGTGCTGTGTCTGACCGCGACCGCCAAGCCCGACGTCGCCCAGGACATCGTCCGGCACTTTCGGGAGAAGCTGGACGTCGAGCTGACCGAGTTCAACGGCGGAGCCGAGCGCGCCAATCTCACCTTCGAGGTGATTCCGACCACGGGAGGAAAGAAGTTCTCGGACATTTTCCAGGTTCTCGCGTCCCACCTTCCGGGCGAGCCCGGAAGGCGGGACGGCGCCATCGTCTACTGCGCGACGCGCCGGCAGAGCGAGGAGATCGCCGAGTACCTCCGGCAGAAGGGGCTCGCCGCGGATCGGTTCCACGCGGGTCTGTCGCCCGAGATCAAGAAGGACGTGCAGCGGCGCTTCGTCGTCGGCGAGTTGCGCGCGATCGCGGCCACCAACGCCTTCGGCATGGGAATCGACAAGCCGGACGTGCGGCTCGTCGTCCACGCCGACATCCCGGGTTCCTTGGAGAACTACCTTCAGGAGGCCGGCCGCGCCGGCCGAGACCGCCGACGGGCGCGGTGCGTCCTCCTCTACGCGGACGACGACGTCGAGCGCCAGTTCGGCATGTCGGCGCGCGCGCGGCTCACCCGTGCGGAAATCCACGCCATCCTGAGGGCCCTGCGCGCCCTCGACGCCAGGAGCAGGAAGCACGGCGGCGGCGGCGACGTGGTGGCGACCGCGGGAGAGATTCTGGTCGAGGAGGAGCACGGGGCCTTCGAACGCGACTCGGCGACCGACGACACCCGGGTGCGCACCGCCGTCGCGTGGCTGGAGGAATCCCAGCTTCTGATCAGGGAAGAGAACCTCGTGCGGGTGTTCCCGTCCTCGCTTCTGGTGAACTCGCGGGAGGAGGCGAAGCGGCGGCTCGAAGCGGCCGAGATCGAGGATTCCTACCGCAGCCAGCTGCTCCGCGTCGCGGAGGCGCTGATCGGCGCGGACGCGGACGAGGGGGTGAGCACCGACGAGCTGATGGAGATCTCGGGCCTGAGCTCCGAAACCGTGCCCCGCGCCCTGATCGACCTCCAACGGTTCGGCGTCGCCAGAAACGACATGGCGCTGACCGCGTTCGTCCACGCGGGCGTGAAGCGCTCGTCGCGCAGGCGCCTCGAGGAAGCTGCCGCGCTCGAGACCGCGCTCGTCGCCCACATGCGGGAGCTCGCCCCCGATCTGGGAAAAGGGGACGACTCGTTCCTCCATCTGCGCATCGCCGCCCAGAAGCTCCGGGACCGGGGACTGGCCGATCCGTTGCCGGAGCGTCTGTTCCGCATCGTCCGGGGCATCGCCTTCGACGGACGCGGCGAGGACGGCGACGCCAGGGGCAGCCTGACGGTCCGCAAGAAGGATCCGGAGATCGTGCGGGTCACGCTGCACCGCGAATGGGACGCGTTGGAGAAGACCGCCGACCTTCGCCGCGAGGCGGCCGCCCGCCTGCTGGACCATCTGCTGGGCTGTCTGCCGCCCGGGAGCCGCGGTACCGATCTTCTGGCCGCGACCACGCACGGGGACCTTCTGCACGCGATCGAGACCGACCTGGCCCTGATGAACAGGGTCCGGGATTCGGACAAGCTGCTGCGCCGGGCCCTGCTCTGGCTCCACGAGCAGGAGGTGCTCCGTCTCAACAAGGGACTGACGGTGTTCCGCTCGGCGATGACGATCCGTCTGGAGCGGCGCGACCGGCGCGGCTATTCCAACGCGGACTTCGAGCCTCTCGCCCTCCACTACCAAGGCCAAGTGACGCAGATCCACGTCATGAGGGAGTTCGCCGAGCGCGGTCTCGCGGCCATGAGCGAGGCGAGGCGCTTGGCTCGGGACTACTTCGCGCTCGGGGAGGAGGAGTTTCTCGCCCGCTGGCTGCCCGACCGGGGCAAGGAGATCGGTCGGCAGACGACGCCCGAGTCCTGGCGGGCCATCGTCGAGAGCCTGGGAAACCCGTCCCAGCAACGCATCGTGGCCGACGACCGCAAGCGGACCAACGTGCTGGTGCTCGCGGGACCCGGTTCGGGCAAGACGCGCGTGCTGGTGCACCGCATCGCCTGGTTGATCCGCGTCAGGCGGGAAAGCGCCCGAGGCATCGTCGCCCTGGCCTACAATCGGTACGCCGCCGTCGAGATCCGCCGCCGGCTCGGGGAGCTGATCGGCGACGACGCCCGCGGCGTGACGGTGCTCACCTGCCATGCGCTCGCCATGCGTTTGGCGGGCGCGAGTTTCACCGGCCGCTCGGAGCGGCCGGACGAGGAAGCGTTCAAGGACGTGATGCGTCGCGCGATCGCGTTGCTCCGCGGCGGGGATCTTCCGGAGGAGGAGGCGAACGAGCGCCGCGGACGCCTGCTCGCGGGCTTCCGGTGGATTCTGGTGGACGAGTACCAGGACGTCGGTTCCGAGCAGTACGAGCTGATCTCGGCCCTCGCCGGCAGGACGCTGAAAGACGACGAGCCGGGCAAGCTCGCCCTGTTCGCCGTCGGCGACGACGACCAGAACATCTACGCCTTCGCCGGGGCCTCGGTGGAGTTCATCCGCCGTTTCGAGACCGACTACCGGGCGAAGCCCGCGTATCTGACCGGCAACTACCGTTCGACGGGCGCCATCGTGGCGGCGGCCAACGCGGTGATCGAGCCCGCCCGGGACCGCATGAAGGCGGGGCGTTCCATCCACGTCGACCGCGCGCGCGAGAACGAGCCGCCGGGCGGAGCGTGGGCGGAACGGGACCCGGTCGCGCGCGGGAAAGTGCAGATCCTGCCGGTCGGCGGCGATCCGGTCCGCCAGGCGCGGGCGGTCATGGCGGAATTCCTTCGCCTTTCCGGGTTGACGCCGGATTGGGAGTGGTCGCGGTCGGCGGCGATCGCGCGCGAATGGAAGTACCTGGTCCCGGTGCGGGCGTTTTGCGCGGCGCACGGCGTCCCGGTGCAGATGGCGGACGAGGAGATTCCGGGGTTCTGGCGCCTGAGGGAGACTCGGGCGTTCGTCGGGTGGCTGCGCGACCGGGAGCCGCGGACCGTGGACGACGCCTCCCTGCGGGGTTGGGTGGACGCGCGACCCTCCGATCCCTGGCACGATCTGCTGCGGCAGGCGGTGGAGGAGCACGCGTTGGAGGTCGGCGGCGGCGAGGTCCCGGTGGACCGTTTCATCGAGTGGCTGGCCGAGTGGGGCCGGGAGATACGCCGTCGCCAGCGGGGACTGCTGCTGCTCACCGCCCATCGGGCCAAGGGGCTCGAGTTCGATCACGTGGCGGTGCTCGACGGCGGCTGGGACCGCACGAGTCCCGGCGAGGATCCCGACGCGCCGCGCCGGCTGTACTACGTGGCGATGACGCGAGCGCGACGGACGCTCGCGCTGGCGCGCCTCGACGGTTCCCGCGGCTTCCCGGACGAGCTGGTCGGCCACGCCGCGACGATTCGGCGCGCCGCCGCCGAGCTTCCGCCGTGCTCCGAGGCGGTCGAGCGTCGCCATGTTCGTCCGAGCCTTCGGGACGTCGACCTGGGGTTCGCAGGACGCCGCCACGCCCGCGATCCGGTGCACGGCGTCGTCGCCGCGTTGTCGGTCCGCGATCCGCTGGACGTGCGGATCGAACGCAACGGATATTGGGTGTTGCTGGACCGGGCCGGCCGAGCCGCGGGCCGTCTCGCCAGATCGTTCGAGCCGCCGGCCGGGATGCGGTGCCGGTCGGCGCAGGTGTTCGCCGTGGTGAGCTGGAGTCGCGAGGCGTCGGACCCGAAGTACCGCGACGCCGCGAGATGCGAAGCATGGGAGGTGGTCGTGCCCGAACTCGTGTTCGAGCCGGATCGGTGAGCGGCCGTGCCGCGCCCGCATTCTCCGGCCATCGTTCGCGCACGCCGGCCCGACGAATGGTCCGCAACCTTTTCGACCGACTACCCGGCGGCGGCGGAGCGGGCGGTCGTTTCCCTCCCGCGAACGGCGGCGCGGTCGGCTGGCCGTGCCCCATGAGGACGGCGCTGGACGAGTCCGCGCCAAGGCGGCCCGCGTCGGCGGTTCCCGGGTCGTTCGCAATGAGCATCGCCGGGTGCGGCGCCATGCGGCTCGCCGGATGCTTGGCGTCGGCCTGCGCCGCGCTCGCGCTCGCCGTTGCGGCATGCGCGCCGACGGAGGAGGGCGGAGCGCGCTCGGCGGCGGACGCGATCGTCGTCCGGGGGGGCGGGCTGTTCGACGGGACCGGAGACGCCGTGGTGCCCAACCCGGGGATCGTGATGGCGGCGGGGCGCTTCCGGGCCGTGGACGCCCAGGCGGCGTCGAAGGCGGTCGCCGCCGGGGCCGCCGTGGTCGAGATCGGGGAAGGGGACGTGATCCTGCCCGGCCTCTTCGACGTGCACGCTCACTTCCATCTGGACCTGCTGGGGGAGGGACGCGTCGACGAGACGGGCGTCTATCCGGCGCTCTTCCTGGCCAACGGAGTGACCAACGTCTTCCCGGCCGGGGAGGCCAGCCCGGACAGGATGCGCGCCCTGCAGGGACGCCTCCGCTCGGGCGAGCAGGTGGGCGCCCGGCTCCATCGATCGGGGCCGTACTTCGGCGCGGCGCGGGTGGGGTGGGACCCGAACTTCACCGCCGAGGACGTCCACCGTCAGGTCGACGCGCTGGCCGAGGAGGGAGTCGCGGGCTTCAAGGCCAAGAACATCGCCTCCGTCCACCTCGAGGCGCTGGTCGAGCGGGCGCACCGCCACGGGCTCTCCGTGACCGGCCACCTGGGTTCGGGCTTCCGCGGCTCGGTCAACCCGCGCGACGCCATCCGCATGGGGATCGACCGCATTGAGCACTTCGTGGGCGGGGACGCGATGCCTGCGGATCGTCCGGCCTACGACTCCTTCGAGGAGATGACCCCCGACAGCCCCGAATTCGAGCGCGTCGTGCGGCTCTACCTGGAGGAGGGCGTCCACTACGACGCCACCATGAGCGCGTACGGCTACTCGGGGGGACGCGACCCGGACATCTTCGAGCCCTTCGCCGACGAGGCGAGCTACCTGACTCCGTACGCCCGCAGACTGGTCGAAGAGCGCGTCTCGGCCGAGCCCCGGCTCGCGAACGCACGGTTCGAGCGCATCTACCAAGTCAAGCAGAAGCTCGTCAAGCGTTTCTACGACATGGGAGGCGGGCACCTGATCACGATGGGAACCGACCACCCGTCCACCGGCGAGTTCCTCTCGCCCTTCTCGGTGCACCGCGAGCTCGCGCTGTTCGTGAAATCGGGTATCCCGCAGGCTGCCGCGCTCCGGTTCGCGACTCTCAACGCGGCCAGAGCTCTCGGGGTGGACGACGAGCTGGGCACCGTCGAGGCGGGCAAGATCGCGGACCTGGTCGTGCTCGGAGGGAATCCGCTGGAGAACATCCGCAACACCCGCGAGGTGCGCAGGGTGTTCAAGGACGGAGTGGCCTACGATCCGGCCGAGCTCCTCGCGTCCTCGAAGGGCAGGATCGGCCCCCGGGGACCGGGGGAGCTGGTCGATTTCGCCGCGGAGGAGGTGCCGCCGCCCGGAGGGGATTGAGGGGGGAAGGCGGCGTTGGCATCCCCTCCATCGCTTGCGAAGAATCAGCCGCGGTGCCGGACCCGGCGGAGCCGGAGCCGGACACGAGCATCGAGGCGAGCTCGCCGACCTCTCGAGCCCGGCCATGAGGCCGGAGACGACGAGCGGGAGAAGAACGGCGGCCCAGAGCCAGAGTTCGGCGGGATCGGCGGTGCCGGTGCCCATCAGCGCATCGGCGTAGGTCGTGATGCAGCCCATGCCGACACCCATGAAGACCCTCAGGATGGCCCCGGCCACGACGCCGTAGAGCGTGTAGACCATCAGCGTCCGGGACCATCCCCAGAACAGGAACGAGAGCGGCTCGAAGAGCAGGAACGCGATGAACACGGGACCGAGCAGGATGGCGATGGCGACCTGCGCCCAGATCACCTGCGCGTAGGTGATGCAGAGGAGCAGGAGCAGACAGAACACGAGCGAGGAGAAGATCACGGTCACCCCGGCGGTCACGATGGACAGCAGGTTGCCGGTGGACCACGCGGCGCTCGTTTCGTCGCGGATGCCTCCTCGAACGACCGGCCCTCTCGGTCGTTCACCGCCTGCGGCGGCGCTGGCGCCCCGGCGGCGGCCTCGTCTTCACCGGGACCGGCCAGCGACGACGAAAAAAGCAGTCCAGCCACCAGCACGGCGATCAGGACGATCCCGGCCTTCGTGACGAGGGGCCGCCCGGCAACGCGCCCTTCGGTTCCTTCACCCACTGCTTCCAGCGGCTCATCGGGAGCCCTCCCGGGGCTCGAACCGCCCGCCCGCCCGCCGGTCGCCGATCTGGAGCCCCGGCCTCCGTGGGCAGTTCGGCGTTGGCGAGGAGCAGTTTGGTGGGGATGGATTCGAGAAAGGCCGAGGCGCTCGGCGTCCCCGTCACGTCCACGGCGGACTGCGTGGCGAGCACGAGCGCGGCGTTCTTCTTCCGCCACGTCTTGGCCGCCTCGGCCAGGTAGTTCAGCACGGCGGGATCCTGCATGTACCGCCACGCCTCGTCCACGATCATCAGCTTGAGCCGCGCGGTTTCGGCCGGGTCCTCGATCTCCAGGCGCATCCGCTCCAGCAGGACGGTCGGACTCGGCGGTCGCCGCGGAATCGACCATCGCCGCGGCAGTGCCCTGGGCATCCTGCGCGTGCGCCATCATCGAGTAGCGCCGCGAGAAGTAGTGGCGTTGCGCGCTTCGGATCCGCCGACGTACCGCTTCAGTAGTCCACGACCGCCATTCGAACGAAATGGTTGTCACCGCGTCCAGGCAGTACAGCTCGCGAAGGAGGTTCCCGTGCGCCTGGCCGGGCGGCGAAAAGGAGCGAGTAGAGGATCACCGGCTCGCTGTCGAGCCTCAGGTGCGACCGCTCGGCTTCAAGCTCCGACAGCGCGAGCCTCCAATTCATGCCGCTGCCCGTCGCGCCGTCCCAGAACGTGCCGGGCTTGTTGGTGAGATCGTAGAGGAGCCGGGACGCTTCCACAGCTCCCAGCAACTCGACGGGCGTGTGCTCGGCGACGAGCGAGCGGCCCGCGTCGATCATGGCGCGGAACCGGTCCGCCGCCGCCTCGATCTCCGAGGCCAAGCATCAAGTAGGTCGGCGCGCCCTTCCTCTGGCGCTTCCTCCACCCGGTGAGCCGGGAGAGCAGCCCCGCTCTGGAGCCCCGGGCGGCCCTGCGCAGGCCGGAGGCGAAGGACCAGACGATGCAGGCGTCAAGCCTCTGCACGCGCTCGGCCAGGAACGTGTGACGCTTCCGGGCCGAAAGGGCGCCCACCGAGGCGAGGCAGTACGCTGTCCGGTCGGTTATCTTTTGTGTTTAAGGCTCCGGAGAGGGGGCTGAAACGTCGGTAGAAGGAATCCTGACCGAGAGAAATGGAGCCATGAACAGCCTGCCCGAGCGGATCATGGAGTACGCCGAGGCTACGCCGGAGGCCACGCCGATACAGGCGGAGGACCTCCTGCACCTCGGTGACCGGGCCGCCGTGAGTCGGGCGCTCTCCCGACTCTCGCGTTCCGAGCGACTCATGCGGATCTACCGTGGCATCTATATGCGTCCGATCGAAACCCGGTTCGGCCTCAGGGGTCCGCGCCGTGAACTGGCGCTTGCGGCTCTATGCGAGCTGTGGGGTGAGACTATTGTACCGAATGGAGGCGACGCGGCGAACTGGCTTGGGTTGACGACGCAAAACACCGTGCGATCCGTCTACCTTACCTCTGGACCCAACCGCATTCTGCACTTCGGGGCTCACCGGGTCGAGCTGCTACACGCGCCAAGCTGGCAACTGGCGGCGCCGAACCGAAACGCAGGCACGGTCATCCGCGCGGTGGCGTGGCTTGGCCCGAGAGAGGTTGAGAAGAGCCTTGATGCCGTGCTCCCCAAGCTCTCGGCGGAAGACCTCAGCGAGCTTCTCGCCGCGAGGACGGTCATGCCGCCTTGGATGGCCGAACCGCTCGGGAGGCGTCTGACCCATGGCTGAGGCCGGATACGGACGCTTCCCCGGCCGCAAGGCGCGACGCACTGGAGGTCGCGGAGCGGGTCTTCGGGGCATGGCCTCTTCTCCTCTGCTGGACAGTGGACGAACAGACATCATACCGAACATGCGCAAAGATGTCAACGTACTTCAGGTACGAGACACTAGGCGGGCGGCCAGCCATATCCAGAGGACTGATCGATGTCCCGCAGTGACTCGCTGGCAGCCAGATTCCCAGCTGTAGCAAGTGCTGCCCTTTGATCAGTTCGCCGCCAGCGTCCGTAGAGCAAGCCGCACGCTCCTCCGAGACCTCTCGAGCGAGGCAACGTCGAATGGCAGGAAGACGATCTTCAAGCCGTCGAAGAACCGAGCGGTGAGTGGACTGGTGAAGTCTCCGCTTTGTGGGTAGACCAGCGCCACGGCCCGGCACTCGTACCGCTTGCCGTAGGCGTAGAGCTGATACAGATCGGAGGATGCAATGTCGCGAATCGGGCCGGATCCTCCCTTGCCGATGTGCTTCCACTTGGCGTCGAGGATGAACCGGACGGCATTGCGTGGCTTCCGGAGTGAAATGTCCGGCTTTGTCGCGAAGACGCGCTTGCCGCCGGTCGAGGCCATATGCTTCCGGGGCGCCTGGGCGACCACTTGGAACTCGGCTTGGTAGCGGCGAAAGCTGTCGGTCACGAAGTCCTCGTACACTTCCTCCATGGGGAAGAGCAGCGACTGATTGACATGCCGACCGGACCAAGTCGCGAGCCCCCGGTTGAACAGGAAGAGTTCGACCCACTGCATGACCCGGCCGTAGTGCCGCATGGAGCGATCTGTCGTGTGGCTGCGCCAGTCCGCCCGCGGGTCCCGCGTCGCTTTCACCGCGCTGAACGCTGGCTCAAGGTCCGCGAGCAGCCGCCGGTTGCGCTCGTTTCGAACGATGGGCCTGAGCCTGTCGAGAGTGGTGCGGATGAGCCGGTTGGCGGGGCGGTTGGGGCTCAACTCGTCGTGCTCGACGTAGAAGCGCGAACGGTCGATCTGGTTCTCGCGCAGGTGATCCCGGAAGGCGATGCGGCCGCGCAGGAAGGGAAGATTCTCCTCGGTCGCCACGTACTGTCGCCCGAGGCCGCCACGAACCAGCACGCCGACGGTGTCCAGGAAGAGTCGGACAAAGACTTCGAGCATGGGGAAGCGCCGCAGCGCCCGGATGGATCCCGGAGGGAGGTTCGCTGCCCTCCTCAGGCCGCGGTAGGCTCGCAGCATCGTGAGGAACGCCTCGCGAGTCTGATCGTGGTCCGCGTACGCGGCTCCGCCAAGGTCGATCTTGGGCAGGATCTCGACGAGCGAGCCGCGCTTCGTGGTGATCGTGCCAACGTAATTGCGCGCGTGGAGCTTGCCGCTCCGGCCAAACTGAAGGACCGGGAGGTATCCGTGCTCCTGAAATGCACGTGCGTTGTCGTGGGCGAAGGCTCTCAGATCCTCCAAATCGCGCTTGTCGAGTCCGTGACCGATGCGGAACTGCTCGTACTCCCGAATCGTGTAGACACCTGACATCGGTTCAAGACCGACCGGCGCCGATGTCGGGACTCTCGTCCTCCCGCCGATCGCCGGACGAGACGCTCTCGTCGTATATTCGCCGGTACTGGACCGGATCCAGCCACTCCTCTGCCGCCGCGGGAAGCACCTCGTGGATCGCGGTGTCCGGATCCAGCAAGCCCTCGTCCGCCAAGCCCGACCCGTAGTCGCCGTGCGGCTTCGCGACGACGAAAGGCGCGTCGCCCAGCACGTGCCGGATCTTCGACCAGTCGTCGTAGAAGTACTCCGCCAAGAGGGGGAGGATGGCCGTCCGGAACTTGGCGGCCAGCGATTCGATGTCGGTTACGTTGAACAGGTAGGTGTGGCCGATCTGGCGTTCGCGATCCATGAGCAGCGAGATGCGCGCGTTGATCGCCTTGAGCATCTCGCGAAGGTCGATTCCGGCGATCCTGTCCGCGATGAGCGGATGGCCCGGGTCGGGCAACATCTCCACATGGTCGAACCTGCGCCGAAGCGCGGTGTCGAGAGGCAGAATGGAGCGGTCGGCAGTGTTCATCGTGCCGATGATGTGCAGGTTGCCCGGAACTCCGAACGTGTCGCCGGAATAGGGTAGCGTGACGGTCGTCTCTTCTTGTTGGCGGAGGCGGCGGGAAGGTTCGATCAACGTGATGAGATCGCCGAGGATCTTGGGGACGTTGCCCCGGTTGATCTCGTCGATGATGAGAACGTAGGGGCTGTCGGGATCGGCCAGCGCCGCGTCCGCGATCCTCCTGAAAAGGCCGGGTCGGAGCTCGTAGCCGATGTCGCCGCCCTCGGCGAGCCGGGGCCGGATGCCTTCCACGAAGTCCTCGTAGGAGAAGTTCTGGTGGAAGGTGACCATGGCGATCCGGCCCGTCTCGGTCGTCGGATCGAAGCGGAGACTGCGGAATTCGGCGCGGTGTTCCTCGGTGACTTCGTCCACCTCGATCCCCTTCACGATGGCCATGGCGCAGGTGGTCGCGTGATAGGTCTTGCCGGTGCCGGGAGGGCCGTAGAGGATCTGGTTGAGTTGGTGCGCTTTGGGCTCAGGTGGCGGTGACAACAAATCCAGGGTCGGCGAATAGGCGACGGACTTGGCGAAGACTTCGTAGGCGCTGCGGCCAGCTCTCGAAAAATGAATCGGTGGCATGGTGGCGGCGAGAGGCGCCTGCTTCTTGTTCACCCACAGCACGTGTATCCGACCGTTCGGGTGTGACCGCTCGGCGTGATCGTTGCGGTACACGATCCCGATCCCGCGCCCCTCCCGTGTCCCCGACCGGACAAGAACGACATCGCCGGGTTCGGGTTCGTCAAGCCGGTTGCCATGCTTGGGGCCTGGAAGCACCTCGCCGTCTCCAGGCCGGGGCATGTTTCCCAGCCCACCTTGGTGGATCCAATTGTTGTCGCGGAATTCCCGCCACCCGGCGTCACTCGTGCCGATCTGATACCAGCGTTTGCCTTTGCGCGGCAGGAAACCGTTCGTCCACAGGTAGCCAATGACGTTGAGTTCGTAAGGCTGGCAACCGGGGAACGCGGTCCGGATCCTGCCCATTTCGTCGAAATACTCCGCCCAGGACATCTCGGGTGGTGGTGTGCTGAACCTACCGATACCCAACGGCAATAGGGCGTTCTTGTCGAAGGGGAGGAACGCTCTCGGATTGATCAGAAAGAGGACCTGGGTGAGCTTCGAGATGCCGACACCCTTGACCTGAAGCGATTTGGCGAAGGTCTCGGTGATCGCGGGGTCGTACGATTTGCCGCCGGGACCACAAGCGCGCGCCTGGTCGAACATGTCCCAAAGCAGGTTTGGATCGTCTCCGGTGTTGTGGAACTCGACGTTCACTTGGTTCCCCTGCGGAAACATGAAGCGTTCGCTGAAACCGTAGTCGAGGTCGCTCTCGATTCCGAACTCCTGCGCAACGCTCGTGTAGACCGTCTTCCTTCTCGCCGCCCCTTTGGCGATTGACGAAAGATGGTAGAAGAACGTCAGTGGGTCGGCCTTTTCGTCTCCCTGCGCCAGCACTGCGCACCGCCCTTCCGCCCAGTCTACCTCCTTCGCCCTCTGTACGAGGCCCTCCCGCCGCACCTCCCCAACCTTCACGGCCAGCTCCTCGAACCATGGTACCCATTGGAACAGTTCCGGCATCCGCACGTCCTCCTCATCGCTGGCCCGATCTCTGAGTCCGGCGCTGTGGCGCACGGCCGCGTCATGTTCTTGCTCCCACGGGGCCAGCGGCTCCTTGCCGGCATGCATGCCCCTTGTGATCGGCGAATCGGCAATGCGCTCATTCAAGTCGACGGGAATCTCCGCGTCGGGCGGGAGGTAGTGGCGCGATACGCCCTTGAGGAACTTCTCCAATTTGTTCTTGGTGTCCTTGGCCGAGTATCGCGGCTCCAACTCGGCGAGGGCGGCCTCCGCAGCCCGCCCCAGCTCCTTGGTCGCTGCCCACTCCACCCGATAGGGTCGATCGGACTTGTTCGGCCCGTCCCGGTCATCCTTCTTCATGACCAGAACGGGCGTGCGGTTTTGTTCCCCATCCCGGCTGACGAGGACGCGAAAGTAGGCCTCGGGTTTTCCCCTGGTGTTGCCGAACTCGATCTTGATGTCGGAAGGCATGAAGATCCTTCGAGTGGTGATGGGTCGGGGACGGTTAACGAATCTCGAAGCGGAAGTCTGGGGCGGAGTCAGTCGGCGCGGCAAGGTTCAGCCGGATGTTCCAGTTGCGTTCACCCCTCGGCCAGCGTGGGACCGATTCGCCATCCGTCCCACCGTCGGCAGCGCTTCGCGACGCCCATCGAACGGATTCCCCGGAGCGTTCGCGGGGTTGCTACGCCGCCGGGTCGGGCCGCGGCTGGCAGCGGGGCCGAGGACACGTCGGCGTCGGCCTTGGCGGACGCCGCTAATGCGGGGAAGTCAGCCTATGCCTGGCAATACACTAGGTCGATACGGTACGATCTTCTCCCGGTCAGCGCACCGGGGTTCCGTCCATTTTCTGCCAAATTTCGGCGTTTTCGGTCCGATGGATGGTGACAGGGCAAGAAGGAGGGATCGTGCGGTCCTGGTTGGATTTACGTCACTTCTTGCCGTGATTGCGAACTACCGTCTGGCGGTCTGAAGATCAAGCCTCTCTCGTACTCTCTCCGCCCAGGTTTTCATTCTTTCTCCCGGCTCGGGAAGGTCGAATCCGATGGCGGACTCCTCTCCCCGGGCCTTCAGACACTTGTTGATCCACGAGTTCTGGATCGCTTCCGCGAGGAACTCGAAGAGCAGCCACAGGACCGCGACGACCCCCCACCACTCGCTATCCCCGGCGAGCAAGAAGGCGAACAGCGCGAAGAATCCCCATCCCAGCTTTCTGGAGATGCTGTACCCCAGACTGGCGAAGAACCACGGGCTTCCGATTCCGCTCATTTCTTGGCCTTCTTCACCTTCACGACGGGTCCCGCGAACAGGCCCAGCGCGTCGAGATCGATGGGGTCTCCCGACTCCAGACGCCTCCGGGCGAACGCCCGGAGGGTCATGGTGTGCACGGAGGAGTCCAGCTTCGGTCCCCACTCCGCCAGTTGCTCGGCGATCCTGGAGATTTCCGCGTGGCTTTCGCGCCCGGCCGAGTGCGGCGTTCCGGGACCGTGGGGGAATTCTTCGTAGTGAGCCCGCAGCGCGTCCCCGCCGAAGTCGTTGCGCAGATCGCGCCACACAGAGTGCACGTGGTTGGCGTCGTTCTGGGTGTTGTCGTACTCGATCAGGAAGTCGGGGGAGTGGACGCGGTAGTAGTGGCCGCGTCCCGCCTCGATCGAGCCCGCCCACGCGAAGCGGAGCCGGTCGTCGGAGCCGGCGGCGATGCGCCGCGTCCAGCGTCGCGCGGATTCCTCGTCCATGTTCCCGACGTACTCGCGGATGAGCCGGTCGAGCTGGGCCCGTTGGGCGTCGTCGAGCGCGGAGGCTCGGATCCCCTCGTACGGAAGCTCCGCGGTGCGCCCGGCGCCGGTGACGATGTCGTCGTAGGCTTCGCTCGCGATGACCGCCGTCCCGCGCTGCTCCGGGGAGAGCATGGTCACCAGCTCCCGCGCCAGATCTTCTTCGGCGCCGAGCACGCGGAGTCCCGCCTTGGGGCCCGAGGAGACGGTGGCCGGGTTGCTTCCCATGAACGCCGGACCCGTGACCAAGGTTTCGTCTCCGGGGGAGGAGAAACTCATCGAGACGTGATGTCCTTCGAAGCGCCAAGCCCAGGGCGCGTCGGACGAAGGGGATCCGAAGACGGCGAAGTAGTAGTCTTCCGGGTCGTGGAACTCCTCGCGACCTTCGACGATGCCGAGCACGCGTTCGAGTTCGACGATCCCGTTGGCCTTGAGGTATCCCTGGGTGCTCAGCGACGATCTGAGCAGTCGGTGGGCGGCCGTCCGCTGCGCGAGCGTCATGGCTCCGAGCGGAAGCCCGTTGCGCTCCCTGGGCACGAAGTGCCAATCGAACCGCTCCGCGTCCCCGAGGGAGAAGAGGGCGCGGCCGCGGCCCTCGGCGTCCAGCGTGGCGACGAAGCGGTCGGCGGCGGCCGCGACCTCGTCCGCGGCGCGGAAACCTCCGGCCCGAGCGAACGCGACGCCGCTCAGCGCCGACGCCGCGGCGAGAGCGAGGACGGAAAGCGCGATCGCGCGCCGGGGCAGGGTCGGCTTCCTCATGACGAAGCTCCTGGTGGGGGCCGCAGGGCTGGATCGTGCCCGTCAAACCTAACCGGAGGATTCCGCGTCCCGCAAGGCCGTGCCGTCGTGGCGGGCCGTCCCGGGGGCGATCGCTTGACCGTCCCCGGACGGGCGGCCGACCTTACGCCATGATCGTTCCGCGCCGCCACACCGCACGCGTCGATGTCGCGCGCCTGCGCGACGGGGTTCCGAGCACGCGCCAGGACGTCGTGGCCGTCGAGGAGCCCCTCGAGATCCGGGTGCGCTTCGCGGACGGGGACCGGTGGCGGATGCGCAACGTGTCGGTCACGATGCGCACCCCGGGCGACGACTTCGAGCTCGCGGCCGGGTTTCTGTTCGCCGAGGGGCTGGTGACGGACCGGCGCGACGTCCGCGAGATCAGCTACTGCTCCGGGGACGAGCGGCAGGAATACAACTCGGTCGAGGTGCGGCTCGCGCCCGGCGCGTCCTTCGACCTCGGTCTTCTGGACCGCAACTTCTACACGACCTCGAGTTGCGGCGTGTGCGGCAAGGCGTCGCTGGAAGCCGTCGAGGCGCAGGGGTGCGCGCCCGTCGCGGACGACGCGCTGTCGGTGCGCGCCGATGTGCTGACCGGGCTGCCCGATGCGTTGCGGGTCGCCCAGCCCGTGTTCGAGAAGACGGGGGGCATCCACGCGAGCGCGTTGTTCGACGCGGACGGCCGAATGCTCGCGTTGCGCGAGGACGTGGGGCGGCACAACGCGCTGGACAAGCTCGTCGGGCGGGAATTTCTGGCTGGACGGCTACCGCTCGCCGACCGCATCGTGCTGGTCAGCGGGCGGACCTCCTTCGAACTCCTGCAGAAGGCGGCGATGGCCGGAGTGCCGATGGTGGTGGCGGTGGGCGCGCCCTCGTCGCTCGCGGTGGAGCTGGCGCGGCGCTTCAACGTCACCCTCGTGGGCTTCGCGCGCGCGACCGGCTTCAACGTGTACGCGGGGCGCGCGCGGGTGCGGGTCTGAGATCGTGGGCGGGATGGTCCGGCCCCCTCTTTTCGGGGTGGTGCTGGCGGGAGGGCGGAGCCGCCGCTACGGCAGCCCGAAAGCCCGTGCGCGGCTGGCCGGGGGGACTTTGCTCGAACGCGCGCTGGGCATCCTGCAGGCGGCCGGGCTGGAGATCGGAGTGATCGCCAACCGGGCGGAGGACCTGCCCTCCGCCTTCCTCCCTTCGTCGGTGCCGGTCCGTCCCGACCTGATTCCCGGAGCCGGTCCGCTCGGCGGGTTGCACGCGGCGCTCGCGTGGGCGCGCGAGCGGGGGGACGCGGGAGTCTTCCTGCTCGGGTGCGACCTGCCCCTCGTTCCGCCCGCCTTGGTGGCGCGTCTCGGCGCCGATTTCGACGCGGCGCGTCCGACCGTGCCCGCCAGCGCCGGTCCGCTGGGCATGGAGCCGCTGTGCGCCTGCTATCCGGTCGGCTTGGCGGCGGCGGCGGAGGAATGGTTGGCGGCGGGCCGATTCGGCATGGGGAAGTTCGTGCGCGCGCACGAGCCGATCGTGGCGACCGGCGGGGCGCTCGCGTCCGCTGCGGGCGCGGAGTGCGTCTTTCTCAACGTGAACACCCCCGCCGACCGCGTCCGCGCGGTCCAGGCGTTGGAGTCGTCCGCCTGATCCGGCCCGCGCGCCGTCCTTGATCCGACCGGAAGTCGGCCCGTCCCGGCGAGGCCGCTAGAATCCGTAGCGCATCCCGATGCTGACGATCGGCCAGAAGTTGAGGAGCCCGCCGGCGTCGTCCTTGGTCTCGCGCCGTTCGGCTTCGAGGTCGGTGCGGAACGCGGCCGAAGCGAGCACTTCCGGATCGCCCGTGGGATCCATCGCCAGATCCACGTCCTGGAGAAACGCGACGCCGAGATCCGCCGCGAAACTGAGCCCGCGCGACCGCTGCGACCCGAATCCGAGCAACGCGTAGAGAGCGGTCGATTTGGAGTCCACGGTCGTCGCTATGGTCAGGATTTCCGGTTGCGTGTAGTGGTTCCCGCCGATCTCGATCAAAGCGCCGTCCCCGTAGGTGACCGTGTAGATCGGGGCCCCGGACTTGATCAGCAGTCCCGCGCCCAAGCGCACGGCGCCGACCGAGGCCTCCGCGCCGACGGTGTACAGCGCGCCGGGCAGGTCGAGCTCGGCGGTACGGTTGTCGGCGAGCCCGAACCTTCCGGTCAGGCCCACGTCGAATCCGAGGAAGCCGGCTCCGCCGCGGAGCGCGAATTGGTCGTTGAGCGCGAAGGTGGCGTCGGCGCCCAGACCGAGCGTCCCGGCGCGCACGCCGACGGCGAAGTCGCCCCGTTGGGCGAACTCCTGCTGGGCGTGTGCGAGGCGCGTCGGCGCCAGGGGCGAAAGGACGGCGGTCGCGAGAAGGATGAGACGTCCAGCGGTTCGTTGCATCGAGTCCCCCACGAAGATGGGTCGGAGGCGTGCGCCCCGGATGGCGCGAAAGCGTTGTCGCAGAATAGCCAATGTAACGTATCGGATCAGGTGCCCTTGTGACTGCACGTTTCGTGCCGACAGCGCGCCCGCCCTGGGCGCCGCCGTCGGAAAGTCGCTTGGTTCCCGCACCCGCACGGTTGATCGCCGCCGCGCCGCAGCCGAAGTTGGAAGCGTTTCGGAGTTGCATCCCCTCGACCACGGGCCGCATGACATGATGAGCCATCCGAACCCCTCGATCGCTTTGCGTCGCCTGCGCCCCCGCAGTCTCTTCGCCCGTCCGCTCGCCCTCGCCTGCCTGTCCGTCTGCGCTTCGGTCGCTCCCCTGCGCGCCCAGGTCGCAACCGAGCAGCTGGACGCCCTTCGCCCCCGCAACATCGGTCCCGCCACCATGAGCGGGCGAATCGTCGACTTGGCCGTCGCGGAGTCCGACCCGATCAAGTTCTACGTGGCTTCCGCGACCGGGGGCGTCTACAAGACCGGCGACAACGGCATCACCCTGGTGCCCGTGTTCGAGAACGAGGGCACTCACTCGGTGGGGGTGATCGCGTTGCACCAACGGGACACCTCGCAGGTGTGGGTCGGCACCGGCGAGCGCGCGAACCGGCAGAGCTCGTCGTGGGGCGACGGCGTGTACAAGAGCGTCGACGGCGGCGCGTCGTGGACCAACGTGGGCCTGCGCGAGAGCCGCCACGTCGGACGCATCGCGCTCCATCCGGACGATCCGGATCTCGTCTACGTCGCCGCCATGGGCCATCTGTGGGGGCCCAACGACGAGCGCGGGCTCTACCGCAGCGTCGACGGCGGCGCGACTTGGCGACGCATCCTGCACGTCGACGAGAACACGGGCGCCGTGGACGTGGCGCTGGACCCGGAGAACCCGACCATCGTCTACGCCGCCACCTACCAGCGCCGTCGTCGTCCCTGGGGGTTCCACGGCGGCGGCCCCGGGAGCGCGCTCCACCGCAGCGTCGACGGCGGCGACACCTGGGAGCGGCTCTCGGGGCCGGGGATCGCCCGCGGGCTCCCGGACGGGATCCTGGGACGCATCGGCATCTCCGTCCACCGGAACGACCCGCGCATCGTCTACGCGAGCGTCGAGCAGGGTTATCGCTACAACGCCTCCACGGCCTACACCGAGCGGCGGGCCGGCATCTACCGGTCCGAGGACCGCGGCGAGAGCTGGGAGCTGATGAGCGACTGGAATCCCCGACCCATGTACGCGAGCCAGATCCTGGTCGACCCGAACGACGACCAACGCGTCTACATGGTGAACAGCTACTCCTTCTCCGACGACGGGGGACGCACGTTCACCGTTCCGTCCCAGAGCCTGCACGGCGACGACCGTCTGATCTGGGTCAACCCCGCCGACTCGCGGCACGTGATGAAGGCCGACGACGGCGGACTCGGGATCTCCTACGACCGGGGCCTGAACTGGCTCTACATCTCCGACCTGCCGGTGAGCCAGTACTACCGAGTCCAGGTGGACATGGCGGAGCCCTACAACGTCTACGGCGGTCTCCAGGACAACGGATCGTGGATGGGACCCAGCGAGACTTTCCGCGCGGAGGGGATCGTCAACAGCGACTGGACCCGCCTGGGCGGCGGCGACGGCTTCGTGAACGTGCCGGACACGACCGACGACCGCATCGTGTACACGGAATCCCAGTATCTGGGACTGTCGCGCCTCGACCTTGGAAAAGGACAGCGCACCGCCATCCGGCCCGGCAATCCCACGGGCCACATCGCGGGCCGCCGCAACTGGGATACTTGGCGGGAGGTGGGCGCGTTCGAGGAGCAGCGTCTGGGCAACGCCATGGAGCCCGCGAACTGGGACGGCCCCTTCGTGGTCTCGCCCCACGACGCGTCCACCCTGTACGCCGGAACCCGGACGCTCTGGAAGACCACCGACCGGGGCGACTCGTGGCAGGCGCTGGGCGACCTCACGACCGGCGTGGACCGGCGCACGCTGCCGCTCATGGGGCGGATGCCGAACGACCTCACGCCTTCCTTGGACGACGGCGTCCCCTACTATCCCACCATCTCGGCGGTCGCGGAGAGCCCGCTCCGGCAGGGTCTCCTCTACGCCGGCACCGCCGACGGCCGCTTCCACGTCTCGCGCGACGGCGGCGAGCGCTGGACCGACGCGGCCGCCCGCGACGTGTCCGACTCGGACGCGCCCTCCGCCCCCTCCGGCTTTCCCGGCCTTCCTCCGGGGGCCTGGGTCAACGGCATCGAGCCCTCCCGACACGACGAGGCGCGCGTCTACGCCGTCTGGAACAACTACCGCAACGACGACTACGCCAACTACCTCTACCGCTCCGACGACTACGGGGAAACCTGGGTCTCCGTCACCGGCGACCTGCCCGCCGAGCGCGTGTTGCGAACGGTGCGGGAGGATCCGCGCAACCTCTCGGTGCTCTTCCTGGGCGCCGAGATCGGGCTCTTCTACACGATGGACGGCGGCGCGCACTGGACCGAACTTCGGAGCGGAATGCCGACGCTCCCCTTCAACGATCTCGTCGTTCATCCCCGCGACAACGACCTCGTGCTCGCCACCCACGGGCGGGGCGTCTGGATCCTCGACCAGATCAACGCGCTTCAGGAGCTGACGCCCGAGGTCATGACCAGCCCGGCCCACCTGTTCACCGTCGAGCCCGCCGTGCAGGTGCGGCGCGCGGGCGGCGCGGCGCATACCGGAGACGTGTTCTATCGCGGCGAGAATCCTCCCCACGGCGCCATTTCTCGACTACTGGCTCGCCCGGGAAGCGGCGAAGGGCACGGTGCGCATCGCGATCGAGGACGGGAGCGGCGCCCGCGTGGCGACGCTGGACGGCACCTCGGAGCAGGGGATGAACCGAGTGGTGTGGGATCTGCGCCATCGGGTGGAGGTAGGGCGCGGTCCTCTGGTGGTCCCCGGTACCTACAGCGCGCGGCTCGAGGCGGCGGGCGCGGAATCCGCGCAGTCGTTTCCGGTGCGCGAAGATCCTCGCATCGCCGCCGCCCCGGAGGTGCGCGCCGCTTGGACGGCCACCCTTCTGGAACTCGCCCGGCTGGACGCGAGCGCCGCCGCCGAACTGAACGCGTTGGACGACGCGCTGGAGGGGATCGCCTCGGACGACGCCGGTGTACGCACCGCCAAGTTGCGCGACCTGCGACGGGAGTTCGGCGAATTGACCAGTAGAGTCGGCCGTCTGCGGCGCGCGGTGGAAGGCGCGGTCGCCCCGCTCACGCAGGACCAGCGGTCGCAACGCACGTTCTACGCCGAAATGCTGGAAACGCTGATCCGGGAGGCGCGCGAGACGGGGTAGCCGACCGGGGTGTGTCGGGTGAACGTCGAGCGGAGCGCCGCGCACCTCGCCTGTGGCGCCTGCCCGCCCGTCCTGCTCGGCCCGTGCCAGGACGGGCGGGAAATGCACCGATAAGGGTTTTCCCGTACACAGCTTTGTCGAGGGAGCTTGTGGCCGCCGATGTGATCGCCAGCCCCACCCTGCGTATTCCGACGAAGCCGAACACCGATTCCGACGGAAGCCGAACGGTGATTCCGAGGAAGTCGAGCACCTTGGAGGCGAGCTGGTAGAGGGCTGGAGAACCTATAGCGGCGGCGTTCCTTCATTCTCGCCGAGGTCCCCTTTCGCGAGGAGAAGTAAGATGCCGTACAAGAGGTTGTCCATGCGCAAGCTACGAGAAGTCACCCGCCTGAGGTTCGGGCTCGGGCGCAGCTAACCGCGAGATCGCGACGTCGCTCGGCGTTGCGGTCGGCACCGTGAGCGACTGCGTGCGCCGGGCGTCCGGGGCCGGGCTGTCGTGGCCGTCGTCGGAAGACGATGGACGACGTGGCCGCGATGTTCCCTCCGTCGGAGTCGGCTGAGATGCGACCGGAGCCGGACTGGGAGGAGGTGCACCGGGAGTTGCGGAGGGGCAAGAGGACGACCCGCCGACTGCTGTGGGGCTCGAGTACCGCGCGAAGCGACGGAGTGGACGTCCTGCCGCAAGACGTACCGGGCGGGCTATGTTGTGTCCTGGAAGTTTATTGATATTTTAGCGGATGTTCGGTATGGTGTCTCGTCGTCCACCTGTCCAGCAGAGGAGAAGAGACCATGCCCCGAGGACGCCCGTTGAAGCCGCTTGAAATCAGTCGGGACACCCGCGAGGAGCTCGAGTCCATCATGCGGTCGTCGAGCATGCCCGCCGGGCTGGTGCGCCGCGCCGAGATCGTGCTGCTGTGCGCCGACGGACTGACCAACTCGACGGTCGCCAGCAGAGTCCGCGTCAGCGGCCAGACCGTGGGCAAGTGGCGCGAGCGATTCCGAACTCAAGGCATAGTTGGCCTTTACGACGAACACAGATCGGGAAGACCTCGCTCCATCGGCGACGACCAAGTGATGGAACTGGCGCGCAGGACGCTCGAGACCCGACCGCCCGACGGCAGCACCCACTGGAGTTGCCGCACCATGGCCGAGGCCGTCGGCGTCTCGAAGACCACGGTTCACGGCGTCTGGAAGGCGTTCGGCATCCAGCCCCACTCGGCAGAAGAACTTCAAGCTCTCCAACGACCCGTTCTTCGTCGAGAAGGTCCGCGACGTCGTGGGGCTCTAATCTGAATCCGCCGGACAACGCCATGGTGCTCTGCGTCGACGAGAAGAGCCAGACGCAGGTGTTGGAGCGAACTCAGCCCATGCTCCCCCTCGGGCTCCGGTACGTCGAGGGCGTCACGCACGGCTACACTCGCCATGGGACCACCAACCTCTTCGCGGCTCTCGACGTGGCGACCGGACAGATCATCGCTCAGTGCAAGCCGCGACATCGGCACCAAAGAGTTCCTGAGCTTCCTGAGGCACATCGACGCCAACGTCCCCCCGGACCTCGAGATCCACTTGGTCGTGGACAACTACTGCACCCACAAGCACGTCAAGGTCAAGCGACGGCTGGCCGGGAGGCCGCGGTACCACGTCCACTTCACGCCCAGGTACTCCTCGTGGCTGAACCAGATCGAGATCTGGTTCAACGTCATCACGCGCAAGGCGATCCGGGCGGGTTGCGCAGCTGACCCGCACCGAACGCCGACGGCTGATCCAGCGAGACGGCCCGCTGGCGCTGGCGAAGCAATGCGCCCTGCAGGGCGTGAGCCGGTCGTCGCCGTACTACGAGCCGAAAGGCGAGAGCGAGGACAGCCTCGCTCTCATGCGTCGCATGGATCAGCTCCACATGGACTACCTGTTTTACGCGAATCGGCAGATGGCGCGCCACCTTCGGCGCGAGGGGACGACGGTCGGCAGACACCGGGTCCGCCGGCTGATGCGGAAGATGGGGATCGAGGCGATCTACCGGCGTCCCAAGACGAGCGTCGCGAACCCGGAGCACCGGGTGTTTCCGTATCTGCTGCGGGGCGTCGAGGTCTCGCGGGCGGATCAGGTGTGGTGCGCGGACATCACCTATGTGCCTGTGTCCCGGGGGTTTTTCTACCTGGTGGCGGTGATGGACTGGGCGACGCGCCACGTGTTGGCGTGGGAGCTGTCGAACACGATGGACGCGTCCTTCTGCGTGAGCGCGCTGGAGGAGGCGCTGGGCTCTGGGAGGCCGGAGATCTTCAACACCGACCAGGGGCTCGCAGTTCACGAGCGAAGCGTTCGCGGAGTGGGTCCTGAGCGCCAAGATCCGGTTCTCGATGGACGGGCGGGGGCGGTACCTGGACAACATCTTCATCGAGCGGTTGCGGACGCCTGGCGAGGCGTCCCGCGAGGGCGTGGGCGTGGAATGAGCGGGTCCTGAGCGTTGGGAGGGACGTGGTCGGAACCGGCGAACCGGCGGCAGGGGTCGCCTGGGAAGACGCGGCGCCGATTGCCTCGAGTTTCCCGGCGGGCTAGCCCGCCGGGAAACTCGACGTTAGAATCACCCCGAGGTGAGGAGGGGGCCGTTCGAGGGGGTGGGCTGGCGAGGTCGGCGGAGCCCGGTTCGGGAAGCGTCGCACCCGCTCAAACCAACCCCGAAAGGAACCGTCGCAAAGCGACGGAGTACACTTTAATTTTGCCCCCATCTTGTCCAACCAAGTGGGACCACCTCAGACGACGGGCTTGCGTTGCACCGTGAATGTTTACATATTGATGTTCAGCGATTCCCCCTCAACCCAAGGAGATTTACCAAAGTGTCCATCAACCTTCCTGACCGGGGCTTCATCTTTTGGCCTGTCGGCACCGGCGACAGCACAACCATTCGTGTGACGAACAATGTCCACCTTCAGCTCGACCTCCGGCACATGGCGAAGTCAGAAGAACGCGATGATCCGGCTTGGCCGGTCATCGACGAACTCGTTAAAATCCTCCCCGTATTCAAAGGCGATCCATACTTGTCGGTGTTCGGACTCACTCATCCAGATCGCGACCACTGCCAGGGCTTCCAGAAGTTGATGGAGTCCGTACTCATCTCCGAGATCTGGATGTCACCACGTACCTTCCGCGAATTCCTCAAGGGGGACGACCTCTGCGACGATGCGCTAGCATTCCACGATGAGGCGATGCGTCGCGTAGAAAAGACCATTACGGTGGGAAACGACCCTGGTCCTGGCAACCGCATTCGCATCATTGGCTACGATGATCTCTTAGAGGAAACCGAGTTCGCGGGGTTCCCTGAGCATTTCTTGACCATTCCTGGCCAGATCATCACAACATTGGACGGTTGTGATCTTCATACCGGGTTCCAAGCGTTTGTGCACGCGCCGTTCCAAGCAGACAGCTTCGGTGACCGTAACGACTGCAGCTTAGCTTTCCAGATTTCACTACATAATGGTAGCCATACTGGTCGTGCTCTCTTTATGGGTGACCTCAGTTATCCTATTATTCATAGGATATTCTCCCAAAGCCGCCGTGAGACACTCACGTGGAACGTGCTACTCGCGCCGCATCATTGCTCGAAATCCGTCATGTACTGGAGGGACGAAGATGGCGATGAGGACATTCTGAGGTCACACATCGTTAGCGAAATCGCAAACGTCGCTTGCGATCCAGGATATGTCGTCTCTAGTTCCGAGCCAGTTCCAGCCCGGAACAACCCGGGCGACAACCCACCTCACGCAAAAGCGAAGAGCTTGTACGAGTCCATTGTTCCGAATGCCTTTCTGTGCACCCATGAACACCCGAACTGCCAATCACCTCAACCAATCATCTTCGAGGTTGGCCCAAACGGTTTTGCATACATCGGCGACACGCCGTTGAGCAGGTCCATGCGCGCTGCGGTTCGAGCTGCTTCTGGCGTTGCGGTACCTCCGTCCGTTGCGGTTGGATTTGGTCATGGCACTGACTAAAGGGCAACGGATTGCTCTCGACCAGCTGCAACGCATCGCCGAGAGCGACGAATCTCCGGTCCAAATTGTCGGTATTGAAGAATCTCCATTAGCCGATGCCTGTCTAAAAATCCGTATTGTCATTGATTGTCGACGTTATCCGCGTGTCAAGGGTGGCCTGCCGTTGCATGATCGAGAGGGCGTCACGCTATCGGTGCCGACCGATTTTCCATTTCGTCCGCCGTCAGCCGACACAATCCATACTCGATTCCACGGCTTCAATCACGTGCAGTGGGGGACCCATCTCTGTATTTATCTTTCCACCGAAATTCAGTGGGTACCTTCTCACGGTATGTATGGATTCTTAGTACAACTCGCCGAGTGGTTTCGCCGAGGTGCCCGAAATGAACTCGATCACCCTGAGGGGCCCATGCACCCTCCTGTTGCCTATGTGGGTTCTTCAAAGTCGATTTGTGTCAACGTTGATCCTCCGGGTAGACGTGCATGGCCATGGTTAGGTTTTGCTCTACTCAGACAGCCCAATCGCACTCTCTTAGAGGTTTATGAATGGTTAGCTTTGGATGCGATTTCAGATCATACACAGTTCGCTCCTACCGTTCTGCTCGATTTTACGCTTCCATTCGAGTACCCCGATACGGTTAGATCGCTGTTCGACTACTTGGAGAATAGAGGGAAGCTAGGCTATCGCCTGTTGGCTCACATGATGATCGCCTCCGAGCGGATTTCCGACGGATTGTCGATGTTCATCGGTGTTGGTGCACCATCACGCGGCATCGCCGGTGATACAACACAACGCAATCAACACCTGGCTTTTTGGGAAATCGGGGCGGCCGATGTCGCCGTACTCCGCGAGGCTTCCATTGCTTGTCGATTCCGCAACTATTACAAGAGACAGGATACATCTGAGAGGATCCAAGCGTTAGTTGACACCATCTTTGCGAGGCTGGTCGCTTGGCGGCAAGATGCTCGTGTTCGATGGTGTCGCGTGATCGAAAACCGACCCGAGATTATCACACGCCGAGACAAGGACACACCGATGAATTGGTTTCACGATAAGCGAGTGGCTCTTTGGGGATGCGGCGCAGTTGGTGGAGCCATCGCTGAGCACCTTGTCCGTGCTGGAGTGTCTCAGATCACGCTTTATGATCGAAGCGGCGTCACTCCCGGTTTGCTTGTCCGGCAGAATTTCTCCGCATCTGATGTCAACAAGGCCAAGAGTATCGCACTTGCGCAGCGCCTGTACTCAGTCGCTCCTAACACCCAGGCCATACCTAGAGTTGAAGACATCGTTTCATGTACACTTGCCAGACCAGATTGGGATGCCGGTGTCGATCTTATCATCGATACGACAGCTTCTTTGCACGTTCGAAGCAAGCTGGAGGCGGTGTTGAAGGAACACAAACGCACGGTTCCCGTGTCGTCGGTCATGATCAGTGCTACTGCGCGCGAAGCAATATCTGTATTTGCACCCGTCGCATACGGCGCGGGAATGCTCGATGTGTTAAGACGCCTTGGCATCGCAACCGCTACTCGTGATTGGCTGACTGACTGGTCAAACGCCTTCTGGGCTCCAGAGGGTCTTGAGAGACTTCGCCAGCCCGAGCCTGGCTGTTCCGATCCGACCTTCGCTGCCTCTCACGCCGATGTAAGCGCACTTTCCGCCAAAGCTCTAAATGTTCTGGCCGAATCCGCTGCAGATTCAACCGATGCGGCCCATGGATTTCTCATATCGCGCTTGCTTGAACAGCGCGACCACCGGTTTCAATTTAAGCCGGATATTCGTTGGGTCGCTGATGGAGTCGACATTCGCGTGTCTCAGAGTGCCTGGCGTGATGTAATGGGATGGATTCATTCGAACGCTCGGGAACGATCCACAGCGCACGAAACAGGCGGTTTGTTGTTTGGGGACATCGACGATACTCTGGGAATTGCGTGGATCACCAATGTCAGTGGTCCACCACGCGACAGCACGTATTCGGCCAACGGTTTCATTTGCGGAACACACGGTACGAAAAAGATGAGCGAAGACTACCGGGCGCGAACCCACAACATTGTGCGATACGTCGGTACATGGCACTCACACCCCGTAAGTGCCGCAAAGCCTAGCGCCACGGACTATATGGGCATCACCGACATTTTCGCAACCGCTCCCGATTGTGGTATCCGTCAGATGATGGCCATTATCGGACATTCGGCTCAAGCACGTCCACAACTTGGAGTCTATATATTTGAGAAACATAAAATGGCCACGCACGGTGTTGAAACAGGGCAAAATAGCCTCTTGGTCCGTGGAGGCATCACCGTTCCGCCTTCCATCACATCACTCAACAAGAATATCGGGCTTTCGCTATCTGGAGGGGGCTCGCGTGCTATTGCTTTTCATCTTGGCACATTGCGAGCTCTTGAAGACCTCAAAATTCTCGATGAGATCGACGTTGTTTCCGGGGTTTCGGGTGGTGCGGTCACGACCGGAATGTTCGGTTACTCTGACGTACCCTTTACCAAATTTGATCGAGATACTGTTCGGCTTCTTCGGCGAGGTTTTGTGATTCCCAGTCTTACGAAACTCGTTCATCCCATACGTGCCGCCGCACTCGTGGTCAATGGCATCGTCATCGCACTTCCAGCGCTCCTTATCGATTCACTTACATTTTTGACGAATTGTCTTGCTTCCTGCTTTCCCCGCCTTCGCAACCTATTTGCATTTAATGTGGTTTCCCGCTGTGCGTGGCCATTTCGACGCCGTTACTCGCGAACACATCTCCTAGCTGAAGCCGTTGCCGATGTGGTTGGCCCACAGTACTGCAGTGCACCTACTCGCCAAGGTAAGTCAATCGTCTTTAATGCGTGCGAACTTAGAACTGGGACCGCTTTTCGCATGAGCAACCAACGCTTCGGATCGTATCGGTTTGGCTGGGCCCCGGCAGATGAAATGCGTGTCGCTGACGCCATCACGGCTTCGGCAGCGTATCCCTCGCTCCTTCCGCCTTTCGACTGGGAAAAGTCATTTAAAAGAAGTGGTACGACCGACATACGTAGGGTTATTGTAACTGACGGAGGTGTCTTTGAGAATTTGGGCGTCACTGTCATGGAGCCCGGACGCAATCCCAAGGTCAGTCGTATTAATTACGATGTGGACGTTATTATCGTCAGCGATGCCGGAGTGGGTCAATTCACCGGCGACGATACGCCTACCAGTTTGCTGAAGCGAATGCCCCAAGCTGTTCGGGCAGTCATGCGGAAGGTTCAGGACGCGACTAAAAAGCGTCTCCACGTTCATGTGAAATCTGGGCGCATTGACGGTTTTGTCTATGTTGCCCTTGGCCAGATCGATCAGCGAGTGCCATTGAAGCCAGCCAACTGGGTAGATCGAAAATGGGTCACTCGTTATCCGACCGATTTTTCCTCCATGACGGAAGCGAACATTCAAAAGATCTCAGATCGTGGTGAAGCCATCACACGAGCTTTGGTGACCCAGTATCTTCTGACGGACTGAGTCCGCAAAAATCCTAGATGCGATAAGGGAATTATACGCCTGCCTTGACAGCACGGCAAGATCATGCGTACCTTCAATGTACGCTAAGAGCAATGTAATGAGGGGGTTGCATGGTGGCGAAAGGACCGGGAAAGCACCACCGGAAAGGCATCACGATGCCGCAGGTCGCGGCGATGTTCGCAACTGAGGAATCGGCGACCCGATGGTTCGAGTCGTGGGTCTGGCCGTCCGGCCAGATTGCTTGCACACGTTGCGGGAGTGTGAACTGCTACCGGGTGAAGTCGGGCAAGCCGATGCCGTACAGGTGCCGCGATTGCCGGAAGTATTTCAGCCTCGAGACCGGGACGCTCATGGAGCAGTCGAAGCTCCCGCTGCGGTTGTGGGGCTGGGCGATCTATTTGGAGTTGACGAGCCTGAAAGGCGATCTCGGCGTCCGGCAGGCGACGGCGTGGTTCATGTTGCACCGCATCCGGGGCGCGTTCGCGGACGTGCGGATGACGTTCGACGGGCCGGTGGAAGTGGACGAGGCGTATTTCGGCGGCAAGCGCAGGAACATGAGCAACACGCGTCGCAAGGAACTGGAGAGCACCGGGCGTGGGCCGGCCGGGAAGCAGGCCGTGATTGCTGCGAAGGATCGGGCAACGGGCAAGGTTGCGGCGCGGGTGATCGAGCGCACCGACAAGACGACGTTGAACCAGATCTCGATCCGGTTCAACCACGAAGAGTACGTAGGCGTGAAGTGGATGTGGTACCGCGGCCTCGCGGCAAGCCACCGCTTGACCTTGACCTTGACCTTGACGTGCTTGTGGGTGCAGTAGTTGTCCACGACCAAGTGGACGTCGAGGCCCGGGGGGACGTTGGCGTCGATGTGCCTCAGGAAGCTCAGGAACTCCTGGTGCCGATGCCGCGGCTTGCACTGAGCGATGACCCGACCGGTCGCCATGTCGAGGGCGGCGAAGAGGTTGGTGGTCCCGTGGCGGACGTAGCCGTGCGTGACGCCCTCGACGTATCCGAGCCCGAGCGGGAGCATGGGCTGGGTTCGCTCCAACGCCTGCGTCTGGCTCTTCTCGTCGACGCAGAGCGCCATGGCGTTGTCCGGCGGATTGAGGTAGAGCCCCACGACGTCGCGAACCTTCTCGACGAAGAACGAGTCGTTGGAGAGCTTGAAGTTCTTCTGCCTGTGGGGTTGGAGGCCGAACGCCTTCCAGACGCCGTGAACCGTGGTCTTCGAGACGCCGACGGCCTCGGCCATCGTGCGGCAACTCCAGTGGGTGCTGCCGTCGGGCGGTCGGGTCTCGAGCGTCCTGCGCGCCAGTTCACTTGGTCGTCGCCGATGGAGCGAGGCCGTCCCGATCTGTGTTCGTCGTAAAGGCCAACTATGCCTTGAGTTCGGAATCGTTCGCGCCACTTGCCCACGGTCTGGCGGCTGACGCGGACTCTGGTGGCGACCGTCGAGTTGGTGAGTCCGTCGGCGCAGAGCAGCACGATTTCGGCGCGGCGCACCAAGCCGGCGGGCATGCTCGACGACCGCATGATGGACTCGAGCTCCTCGCGGGTGTCCCGACTGACTTCGAGCGGCTTCAACGGGCGTCCTCGGGGCATGGCCTCTTCTCCTCTGCTGGACAGTGGGCGAAGAGACATCATACCGAACATGCGCAAAGATGTCAACGTACTTCAGGTACGAGACACTAGGCGAGACCCGCAGTCGAAAAATCACGGTCCAGCGGATCCGAACTGGTTTGGATCACGGTAAGGAGTCATCTAACGTCAATCAGGGGCTGCACGATCTGCCGCCTTACCGCCTGCCACATGGTCGGAATCCGTCTTGTCCAAATGGCCGGGATGCAGGCCCGAAAAGCAGGAGTCCCAGCGGTGCCAGCCTCGTCCGGGTGGCTCTGCTGGTGACGGTGTCGGTGGTCGATGGTATGCGTTGGCATTGGAAGAGGGCAGAAGCGCAACGAAGGCCGCAGGCGGTGGTTTGCCGAGGACTTGGTAGACCGGCTTCGCGAGATCTTCTCTTCGCGCGTCGGCGTCTTTGATGCCCGACGCCTCCGCCAACTCCTCCAGCTATTCGTTGTAGCCCTGCAACGTGTCGCGCCGCATGATCGTGCGCATCGCCGCATTCGCCTCGAACGTCGTCGAATCCACCCCGAGCGTCTCGCCGTTCACGAGCCCCGACTCGTCTAACAGATTCAGCACCCAGTCGAACACCTTCTTGTGGGCTTTGACGCTCAGCCGCTTGCGCGTCTTGGACAGGCCCGAGGCGGAACCGATGAATGACGTCACAGGCGATCGATCCTTGCAGGGGGAACCGGAGAGCGGGATATGAGTCCGAAAGCGAAGTACGCCAAGAGCTTCGGTTGGACTTGGCGACATTTCCCGCAGGTCCGGGATTCTCCATGTCGGATGCGGATCGGGACGATCATGCGTCGTCGGCACCCCTGGGACCGCCGGGTGCCCTCCTCAGGCGACAACCGGATCTCATCGACGCGATCCGGCAAACAAGGAGGATCCGCAAGACAGTGTGCGAACCGCTGTCCTTTTTCCATGAAAATCAACCCCCGGTGCGCGCTTAAGTCTCTCGTGCTGGTGTCGATCCACGCGTCCGACGACGGCAATGGGTTGAAAATCGAGCCGAATCGCTCGTGTCTTGGAGATGATCTTCTCGGCTGCGACGGCACCCGCCTGAAGCTGCTGGAGCACACTCGTGGCCTTCAACGTGCCCTTCTTCAGCTCAACCACCAAGATCCGACCATTTCCGTTCTCGCACTCGGTCACGACGAGATAGTCGCAGCGTCGTTGAGTCGTTGCGAGCGGGGAGCCGTGCTTGTCGAAGTCGATGACGACCTTGGAGGCGGGGACGCCTGTCAGGTAGGCTCGACATCCGCTCTTCATCATGCGGGTCGCCACGCAATTGTCGTCAATTTGCTTCAATATGTGCTCAATCAGAGACGTCACGAGCCCGTCGTCAATTTGCTTCAATATGTGCTCAATCAGAGACGTCACGAGCCCGTCCCCACCCGGTCCTCGATCTCCGCCCAGTCGTTGTGCAGCGCATGCGCGACATCGTCATACCCAGCGGGGTACTGGCCGACATTGGACAGCGGGATCTCCTCGACGACTGACCCCCTGGGGCGCCTTTTGGGCTTGAAGATCCAAGCGCCGACCTGGTCGCTGCGCAGAGTCCGCTTTCGGCGTTCGCCATCGCCTCGCTCCGCTTCGGGAACCTGTGACCGTCGCACGATGTTGGCCAGCTCGTCCAGCACCCACTCGCTGTGCGTCGTGACGATCACGCGAACGCCAGCCTTGACGATGTCGGCGATCTGGCGAGTGAATTCGACCTGCATTTCGGGATGCAGGTGCGACTCCGGCTCCTCGATCACCAGGACGTCGTCGGGACCGATCAAGTGACGGAGGTACAGCACCACAGGTGCAAGTTCTGACACCATGGAGGACGCGTTCGCCAGCGGCACGTCTCTCTTCCATCCGCGTGGGCGGTAAGCGAAGAGCGGATAATTGATGAGAGGCGATTGATCTACGCGTATCGAGCCGTCCAAAATGGCATTCTCGATGTTATTGCTGAGATTCTTGCGGAGTTTCGGTCGAGGGCGGTGAATTCGATTGATTGCGACAAGCTGTTCGATGAAATCCGCCAGGACGCCGGATAGCACTGGGGTGCTCATCGTGTGACGGAGTCCGGCGGCCGGTGCGCTGGCGATCAGCGCGCCGACGACGACGCTGTGGGCATGCATAACGCCGGTACGGTCCGCCGGCAGATAATACGCCGGAAAATGCAGCGGCTGAATCAGCGACGACAGAATGACAGCGCTAAGTGAAGACACCAGGTCTATGAGCTCCAGCGTAGCCTTGCCGTCTGAGGTCAAGACGCCGGTGGGTTCGTTCCACATCAATGTGCGGGCGCGAATTGCGCGACCGAACAAAACGCCGCCGGTCGTCGAATCGCCAACAGGGATGCTGAAAGGGATGGGAGAGTCGGAAGGAACGGTAGATCGAAAATCCACTCCGTCTCTTGCGAGCGACAGCGCCTGCTCTATCGGGTCCGTTCGGCCGACAAGGCGGCGACGAATGAGAATGCGCGATTCCCGTTGACCTTTGCGGATCAGTGCATTGGCGTCGTCTATGCCGAAACACCGATTGATCTGACGCGATAGTGCGATTGCCTCATTGTCGTAAACCTGGCGATAGAAGTCAGCCAGAATCGGTGGCAGGACGATTTGATCGCATGGCAGTGCCTGCGCGGCCCCGACTTCGTGCCAACTCTTGACCAAAGGACCCACTGCGTCCGATAGAGCCGAAGCCATTTCCGTCAACGCGTTGTGTTGCTCGACAAGTTGACTGATGGCATATCTGTGAAAGTAGCTTCTCGGAGCGTATGCGCCACCGAAAGCGCGATGTAGGGCATAGATGAGAATGGCAAGATACGACTTTCCCGTATTGCTCGGGCCGACGAATACCGTCAGCGGACGCAGATCGATCTGGGCCTGTATGATCGGCCCGAAATTCGTAACGTCGAGCTCGAGATGAGATGTGTTGGCGCGGTCGATCATTCGCGGGTTTCTCGAAGTGTGCGGTTGCATCGCGAATCTTCCAGCGGGACAGCTGCAAATGTCATGGTCCGAGTGCCATGGGTTGCGCAGGGGGCTGGACGACGACGCTCGCCGCTCACCCCAAACGAAGCCGGATCGCCGACACCGAAGCTTAAGGCCTAAGGTGCTGCTTCGCAACCGAGAGTCTCGGCCAACGGCAAACGAGCCTGAACGCGAAGGCGGTTTCCAACGGCAGTCGAGCCCCTATCCGAGGTGTTGCGATCATGGAGCATGATCGTGAACGGCACTGCCGCCGCAGACATCGTGGCGGTCGCCGCCGCCGACGGCGGCGCGCCGAAACCACCGCCTCGTCAGCAGACGCTGGTCGAGTTCAAGTACCACCACGACCTCCCGAGGCCCGGCAAGAGGCGGGGGAGGCGCTACATCGAGCGGCGACCCGACTGCTCAGGGAAGCGGTTTCCGAGACGAGGGTTCACCCGGGGTGCAACTCGGGCGCAGTGATTTCGGCCCACTCCCGTTCGTCGAAGAGCGAAGGCTGGAGTTGCCCTCGGGTGGTCCGACCTTGGCCATAGCTGACCCCAATGTCCTTCACGCGATTCGTCGGCCACTCGAGATGACCGGCAAGAGCTCCGGCCTCGACCACAATGCCTGACTGTCCGTGGCGTCGGGGTAGACCCAGCTCTCACGCCTCTCGGTGTTGGGCGGATCATCCGTTTCACAGGGAGAATCGGCTTTCGATTGCGCACGTCTTGGGCGTGGTTGCGATTCCACGTGAGGGACGATCCGCGACATTGCCAAGGACACCCGAGGCTTGGGCCAAAAAGCCTTTCGGGCTTCCCCTCCTCAGTGGGGACTTCGGATGCGGGTGCCGCTGGACCGGCCTCATGGGGTTCCAGGGCAGGTCGTGGTTGGCGATTCGACCGCGCTGCCGGAGGTTCATGCCTTCGGCCAGCGCGTCGTTTGCAAGACGTCGTAGGCATCGGTCGCCTTGCCCGGCGGCGGCTCCGCGGACCCGGGCGCGAAGCCGAACACCGCGTCGGCGCGGTCGGCTTCTCGATACGGATCCGTGCCCCGCACGGCGGCGATGCGGCCTCGGCGCAGTACGGTTCCGACGCCATCGCCGGCGTGATGAACTTCGTTCTCGCGAACGACCGTTCCGGGGGCGCCTTGGAGATCAAGACGGGCGGACATTCGCTGTCGCGGACCGGTACGCGTTTCGAGGGCGGACGGGTCCCCGGCGACTGCGAGATGTACAACGTCGCGGGCAACGCGGGACTGCCGGTCAGGGAGAACGGGTTCCTCAACCTGACCGGCGAATACGGCGGCTCGAATCCCACCGACCGCAGCGTGCAACGCAACGACGCCCTCGCGCTGATCCGCGACGAGGGCAACCGGCACGTGCGCGATCCCGTCCAGATCTGGGGCTTCCCGGAAGTTTCCGACGAGCTCAAGTTGTGGGCCAACGCGGGTTACCTGTTCAGCGACGCCGCCTCGTTCTACGGATACGGCAACTACGCGAGGAAGCAAGTCGAGGGTAGCTTCTACTTCCGGCACCCCAAGGTCCGCAGCGGCGTGTTCGGCACGTCGAACGCCGAGGGAGAGTCGATTCTTCTGGTCGGCGACATGCTCGATGCGCGCGACGGCGTGTTGGACGGCTCGGCCAACTGTCCCGAGGTGCGCGTTCGCGGCGGCTTGGTGATCGACGACGACGCGTGGAACCGGGTCCTCGGCGACCCGAACTGCTTCACGTTCCAGAAGATCTTCCCCGGAGGCTTCACGCCCCAGTTCGGCGCGTACCTGCTCGACGCCTCGGCGGTGGCGGGCCTCAAAGGCGCCCGTGGCTGGCTGGCCTGGGATGCCAGCGCGTCCTGGGGCAAGTCCAGCCTGGACTTCTACATCTACAACACGGTCAACGCTTCGCTGGGACCGGACCAGCAGTGCAGCGACCGGGGCGCCTCGGTCGTCGTTCCGGACCAGCCCTGCACGCCCTACTTTCGCCCGGGCGTCAACGACCAGCAGAAG
Source organism: Longimicrobiales bacterium (assembly GCA_965115885.1). Classification (GTDB taxonomy): domain Bacteria; phylum Gemmatimonadota; class Gemmatimonadetes; order Longimicrobiales; family Gaopeijiaceae; genus BD2-11. The sequence goes on along the minus strand of OZ220479.1, from coordinate 2,256,528 downwards.
GTCGATTTCAACGTCGACGCGTCTTGGACGCTCAACGAGCGGGTGAATCTCGCCGCCGGCGCCGAGTGGCGGAACGAACGCTTCGAGATCTTCCGGGGCGACGAAACTTCGTGGACCGAGGGGTCCGCTCGCGGCGCAGGGCTTCAGCCCCGGATCCAACGGGTTTCCGGGCTTCGGTCCCCTCGCCGAGGGCGCGTGGAACCGCAGCAACTTCGCGGGCTACGGCGACCTCGAACTGCGGGATCCGGCGGGCGCGTGGATGTTCGGCGCCGCCGGGCGCGTAGAGCGCTTCTCGGACTTCGGCGCCACGGTCAACGGAAAGGTCGCCGGTCGCGCGAGGGTTGCCGGGGCGCTGGCTCTTCGCGGCAACGCGAGCACGGGCTTCCGCGCGCCGACGGCGGGCCAGCAGAACGCCTTCAACATCTCGTCGATCTACGATCCCGTGGCCGACGACATCGTCCACGTCGGCACCATTCCCATTCCCTTGATGTCGCCGCTCGCTCTGCGGTTCGGGGGCGAGTCGCTCGAGCCAGAGAAGTCGGTGAGCATGGCGCTCGGCGCCGTGCTCGCGCAGGGCCGCTTCAGCCTCTCCGCCGACCTCTTTCAAGTCGACGTGTCCGACCGCCTGACTCCCAGCGCCGACCGGCAGCTCACCCCCCCGCAGATCGACGAACTCGTCCGCGAGGGCATCGTTCGCCCGGGCGGCGTCCTCGACCGGTTCCGCTTCTTCATCAACGACTTCTCCACGCGTACCCGGGGGATCGACCTCGTGGCCGCCTACCGGGTCGAAGGGAGCGACGGGTCCGCCACCCGCGTCGCCAGCGCTTGGAACTGGACTTCGACCTCGGTGACGGAGTACAACGAAGCGACCCTGACGGAGACGCGTATCCGCATTCTGGAGGAGGGGTTGCCGAACGTGCGCGGCAACGTCGCCGTGAGTCGCGCGTTCCCCATGGGACTGCGGACCCTCGTTCGAGCAAGCTACTGGGGCGCCTACTACGACGGCGAAACGCCCTACTACGAGAGCGACCCCGCTCACACGATCGACTACCCCGGCCCGCGTCCTCTTCGACGTCGAAGGCGCTTACTCGCCGACCGAGAACTGGACCCTGACCGCAGGGGCGCAGAACGTGCTCAACACCACGCCCGAGGAGTACCCCGGCGCGGCCGACGGGCTGGGGAACCGCTTCGGGCAGTTCACGCCTTTCGGTTTCAACGGAGCGTTCCTGTACGGCAAGCTGGGCTACCGGTGGTAGCGCCGACGATCCGGGTCTCCCGGGTCGTCGCCTTGCAGTCGGACCGCGGCCCGCCGCGCCGGGCGCCCCCCAAGGCGCGCCACGTTCCGGGATCGGATCAGGGCTCGCCCTTCAGCACGCCCATCCACACGACGAGGTCGACCTCGTCCTCGTCGATGGGGTCGAGCGGTTCCGGCGGCTTCCAAGGTTGGAGTCCGAGTTCCTCGACGACTTCGGCGATCCTCCGGGTCTGCTCTCCGGGCGCGTGCCGATCCGGGGCGAACGCTTCGCGCAGTCGCCGTTCCTGACGCATGCCCCACGGGGCTTCGAGCGCGTCGACGATCCGATCGCGCTCTTCGAGGGACATCCCGGGCGCCCCGTGTTCGCGAACGTGGCCAGCGGCCTTGCGGAAGAGCGGACGAACCCGGGGCTGAAGCGTCGCCGGATCGGTGGCTCGGGTCCACTCGTCGTAGATGTCCCGGCGCGCGCGCGTCCAAGCGTCGAAGGCCCGTTCGGCGAATCCGTCGGGCAGTGCGCGCACCGTGTCCTCGGTGCACGACATGACGCTGAGACATGTCAGCGTGTCGCGCTCGAGGTCCTCGGATTCGTCCTCGGGCACGAACCTCATGAACGCGCGGTCGAAGACGCGGGCGCAGAAGACGTGTCCGGTGCGAGATCCGCCGACGAACCCGGAGCCCACGCCCCACGCGAGGTCGCGGATGCGGTCGCCCCTGCGCTCGATCCCCTTGCGAAGCTCTTGGCGGTACTCCTCGCCGCTGTGCGCGTGCACTTCCTCGCCGCCCCGCTCGAAGATGGAGGCGTCGCCCCTTCGCAGCGCCTCGATGCGCTCGCGGTCGTCGGCGAAGACGTGGGCGGTCTTCTTGGCGTCCGGGATCACGGCTTGGTCGAGTCCGATGGAGCCCGCCGCCTGCGCGAGCTTGCGTCGAATTCGCTCCTCGAGGGCGAGCATGGCCTCGAGTTGACCGGCGGGGAAGACGCAGGTGAGATGCACCTCGTCGTGCGGGCTTCCGATGCGGTCGATGCGCCCGTGTCGCTGGACCAGCCTCATGGGGTTCCAGGGCAGGTCGTAGTTGACGATCCGACCGCACTGCTGGAGGTTCATCCCCTCGGCCAGCACGTCGGTGGCGATCAGGATGTCGTAGGCGTCGGTCGCCTTGCCCGGCGGAGCCTCCGTCGATTCGGGTGCGAAGCCGAACACCGCGTCGGCCCGACCGACTTCTCGATACGGATCCGTGCCGCGCACGGCGATGATGCGGCCCCGGTAGGGGGCGAGCCGCGGATCGGCGTCGACCCTCTCGCGGAGGCGCTCGGCGATCCAATCGACGGTGTCGGCGAAGTAGGAGAACACGAGCACCTTGCGCCGGTTGCGGATGTCCCGCTCGGAGACGCCCGTCCGCTCGGCGTCGGCCGCGATCTGCGCCAACTCGTCGATCAGGAGATCGAGCTTGGGGTCGTTCTCCGGCCGGATCTCCTGCGCCCGCACCCGGAGGCGTTCCAGCAGAGCCCGGTCCGACCGCACGTCCCGGACCAGTTTGGCGGCGTCGAGGTCGTCCTTGACCGGTTCGCCTTCTTGGAGCAGATCCTGCCACGCCTCGTCGGAGTCCGTGTCGCGGAGCGCGGCCAGCGAATCGGAGGAGGGCACCACGCCGGCTTCGACCGCGCGCACGAAATCGTCGTGCGCGGCAACCATTCTCTCCAGCGATCGCACGAACGCCCAGGCCGACGACTCGAAGCGCTTGAGGAGCCCTGATCGGATGAGGCCCACCAACGCCGTTTCGCGGGCGTCGGGGACACCGGTCAGGCGGTACCGCGTCGGCCAGTACCGGGCCATCGTGAGCTTGGGCTCTCCTTCCTTGGGATCGAGGACTTCGGCCAACTCGTCGAAGAACCCCGGAAGCGCCTTGTCCAAGTCGTAGCTCTTGGAGCGGACGACCGGGTCGGGGAAGCGGATCGTGACTTCGGTCCCGTCCTTCAGATGGAAGTTGTCGTTCGGGTAGAAGCGCTGAACGAAGCGCCTCGTGCGTCGCACCGTGGTCGCGTCGAGGACGTCGAACAGGGTGTCCGGGCTGAGCGAGAACGGATCCTCCCTTTCGGCTTGGCGGAAGCGCTCTCGGAGCGAGGGGATGCCCCGGTCCGCGAACACTGCGTCGTGGCCGACGAAGCAGGCGAGGAGGTCGTAGAGGTCCCCAAGCGAGTTGTTGACCGGCGTCGCGGTGAGCAGGACCACCTTTCGGGGCGGGTCGCCGCGCAGCAGCCGCCGGAGCGCGCGCGCCCGCTTCGTGTCCGGGTTGCGAAAGGCGTGCGCCTCGTCGATCACCACGAGCGAGTAGTCGTCGATGTGCGAGCCCAGCGCGTGCCCGCTCCCCTGTCCCAGCTGTCCGTCGGTCGCCAGTTGCTCGAACGAGACGACCTCGATTCCGACTTGATAGCGCTTCTTGAACTGTCTCCACATCCCGTCCCGGAGTTGGGCCGGGGCGATCAGGAGGGCGCGCTGGCGGTTGCGCTCGATGACCTCGGTGAAGATTCGGGCGGCGATGAAGCTCTTCCCCAACCCCACGCTGTCGGCGATGAGAACGCCGTTGTACTTCTCGATGATCCGCTTCGCCCGAAACACGCCGTCGGTCTGAAAGCGCGTGAGGCGGATCCGGCCCGAATCCCCGGCCTCCTCCTCGAGTTCGTCGCGGTACCGCTCCCACAGGGCGCGCAGATAGATCAAGTAGGGGTCGTGTTCGGCGAACCGCTCCTCGTAGATCGCCGCGAGGTCGTAGGGACGGGCGTCGTCCCAGAGCCGGTCGAACCACTGCCCGACCTGTTCGACGACGCTGGGCCGGTACAGGCCGAGGTTGAGTTCGAGGTTCGTGGTGAGCCCGGCGAGAGTGAAGTTCGAAGATCCGGCGAGGACTCCGTGCTTGTCGGAGAACAGGAAAGCCTTCCCGTGTAGGAAGCGGCGTTCGTAGCGCCGCACTTCGATTTTTCCGGAGTCCAGAAAGGCCAGGAGCGCGCGCACTGCGTCTCGGCCCGGTTGCGAGAAGGGAAGGCGGTCGCGGTCGCGCTTGAGTTGCCGCTCCGTCCGTTCCAGCTCTCCGTCCGCGAGATTTTTCTCGAAGCGCTCGCCGCGCGGCTCGCCCAGGCGTCGCTCCGGTCGTCGGGCGTCCGGCAACGGCTCGGCGCCCAACAGGAGGCGCACATGCGTTGCGCGGTGCAGCGCACGGGCCAGTTGACCGAAGCCGCCAGGGTTGAAGTAGCCGGTGGCGATGGACACGGAAGGCGGTTCTTTGAGCGTTTCGACGAGGTGGTCGAGGCGCCTCCGGATGGCTCGTGCGAGCGTGTTCCCGTCGAGGTTGTCGACGAACTCCGAGTGGCGGGTCATCGCTTGCGCCTCCACGTCCGGTAGTGACGAAGCGTGGCCCGGAGCCGCTCCTCGTGGTCCCAGCCCTCGTGGAAAGTCTCGAAGATGTGGACGAGATGGGCGTCGTCGAGCCCGTAGAGGTGGGCCACCACGGCGTCGAGCTCCCGGATGCGGTCTTGTTTCTCGTCCTCGTCCAAGGGGCCGCAGTCGACGCTGATTTGTGCGGCCCAATCGGCGAACCGGTCGTCGGGCGAGGCCAAACGTCCGGCCAAGGCGACAGCGCGGTCCCGGAGCGGGCTCTCCGCGCCGGGACGTGGGATCGGGAGCGGGTTCAGGATATGGAAGTTCAGGTTGAGTTCGACGAAGCGGCGCGCGTACCAGTCGAGCGGGAGCGAACTCATCACGCCGAGCAGGTACGCCTGCTCCGGGGCGCTGCCCCGGGGCCACAGGAAGTAGGGGGCTTTGTTCGTCAGGAACACCTGCGGCGGTACGAGCGCGGCGACGACCGTGCGGCGGTTCGTCCGGTTCGTGATGTCCCGGAACACGACCCGAGGACCATGGCAGGGGAGGGTGTCGGAATCGCTCCTCCAGTCGTCGTCGAACTCCGAGAAGGCCGAGCGCCGGTTCGCCCGTGTGCGTTTGCCTTGGAGGTGGCCGAGCATTCGCTGGGGGTCCGCCCACGCGTAGTAGATTCCCGTGTCCGGAGTCCACAGGTTGAACGATTCCCCCTTGAAGACGGGCCAGAAACCGTCCGGACACTCTTCCGACTCGAGATCCATCACGGGCTTGTCGTGGGTGGCGTGCAACTCCGCTTGCGGCCGCGCCCGCCAACTCGTCCCGTCGTTCAGGTCCAGGCGGGGGCTCCTGCGCAGTTGCGTGAACACCCCCACCGATTCTCTCGTCGGCAGAAGCGGGAACGATGCCGTGTCGTTCCACGTCTCGGCTTCGCGGGCAGAAAGCGTCACCGGAGCCTTTTTCGCACCCTCCCGGAACCGCTTGAGGTCGCGGTACGGGCCACTCATCCGAAGCTCGGGATCCTCTCTGCCCTTGGAGGAACGCTTGATGGCCAGTAGTCCGACCGTGTATTGGGGGTGGACAACGGGGAACGCCCAGCGTCCGGTGTTCACCAGCATCGTCAGGTCCAGCATCTCGGCGTCGGCCAGCAACTTCCTGCGGAAGGCCGTCGATCCCTTGGCCGCCATTGCCGAGCGGGGAAGCACGACGCCAATCCGACCGCCCTCCGGCGCCACAAGGTCCCAGAAGCGCCAAACGAAGGCCTTGTACAGGTCGGGGTCGCCGGTCCCCATTCCCGGAAAGGCCCCCTCCGTGAGGATCCGCCGGAGCGAAGCTGCAGCTTGGATTTCCTCATCGAGACGGGCCACGAGATCCGGCCGCTCTTGCCGGTACCGGGTCTTGGCCGCCTCCTGTTCCCGTTGCGGAAGCGACCGCAGTCCGGGGAAGTGCCGCCCCCAGAAGGCGTCTTCCTCCACTGTCGCCTCCTCCCACGGAGGATTGCCGAGGATCGCGTCGAATCCGCCGCGGGCACTCAGGAAGACATGGGGAAAGGCGAGCACGAAGTGTAGCACGTCCAATCCCTTGAGTTCTTCCCGTCCCTTGTCTATCAATCGTTCCATCACTTCGACGTGGGAGGGGTCGAGATCGCCTTGGCTCGTAGCGACGTGCCCCTGATCGATTCGCTGGCGTATTTCCGCGTTCGTTCGCGAAGCCGCAAGGAGCGTGAAGAGTTGCTTTTCCGACCTTACCGCGTCCCGCATCCGTTCGTAAAGTTCGCGCGCTTCCCGGATCTCGGCGTTGGTGGCGTCCGTGAGCCGGGCGAGCTTCCCGGAGAGATTCCGCGCGGTCTCGAGTCGCTCGCGCGCGGACACCGCGAAAAACCCGCCGCTCTCGGCGCTGAGCTGGACCTGAAACAGGTCGGATGCCTCTTCGAACGACGCGATCCCGACGAGCGAGTTGCCTGAGACCAAGTTGTGATCGAGGAGCGAGAGCGGGAGACCGGGAACGAAGGTGTGGATCCAGAGCGACAACTGAGCCAGTTCGACCGCCATCGGGTTCAGATCCACGCCGAAGATGCAACGCCGAGCCACCTGCCGGCGAAGCAACTGGATGTCTTCGATGGGGTCGCCGGCCCAGCCCGCCCCAAGTCGTTCCTCCGCGGTCCGGCGGAGCCGCGCGAACTCTTCCCGCACATCCGGGAGAGGCCGGGCAGCCAAGTAGTTGGCGAGACGCCGCTCGACCCGATCCACGGCGCCGACCAGAAAGTGGCCGGAGCCCATCGCGATGTCAGCGACGCGGAATTCGAAGAACCTCCGGCCCGCTTCCCGGTCCGACATCGCCTCGAGGCGCTCGATATGCTCGTCGAGCGCAGGTTCGAGCGCGCGGTCGAGGAGGTGCTCCACGGCGAACGCCGGAGTGTAGTAGGATCCGCTGGATTTGCGGGTCCCCGAGCGGTTGTGGAGATACGCTTCCCCGGCACGCACATCGACCCGATCGCCGGACTTGGCCGGCAGGTAAGCTCCAGTCTTGGTCTGGACCGTCAGGTCCACGTCGGCGAGCGAGAGTTCGCTTTCCAGCAAACCCTCGTAGATCGTTCCGAACTCGCGGATGCCGAGCGACCGGAAGTCGATCGGCCCCCGGGTCCCCTCCGGCGTCGAATCGAGAAGCAGCGCGGCGAGCGCCGGAGCGAACTCGCGGTCGGGGAGCGAGATCTTCGCGATCCGAGCTCCGAGTTCCGAGACATCCGCGTCGGAAGCGAAAAGGACCCCGTTGTACGCCGGAACCTGCCACCCCGGGTTCCCGAGGCTCACGGCCTCCCAGATCTGCACGACCTCGGACCAGAGGGAGTCCTGATCGGCGAACGCCGTGCCCCTGCGCCGGGCTTCCTCCAGGCGCTGGGCGATCCGCTTGAGCGAGTGCTCTCGGTAGCTCCTCGAGGTGTGCAAAGGCAGGTGGCCGCGGTCTTCCGAGTACGCGACGAACAGGAGACGAAAGAGGATTCGGAGCGCCGCCTGATAGGCTCGCTCGAGGTCCTCGACGGTGGGACCCGCCGGGTGCATCGCCGCGACGACGGCGCGTGAAAGTCGCGGGATCACGTCCCGGTAGATGCGCTCGCGGAGCCGCCCGCCCAGATCGGCGGCGTAGTCCTCGCTCGCGCCGAGGATCTCCTCGACGCTCCCTCCCTCCGACAGAGCGGGAGCGGACAGAAGCAACCAGAGGTAGCCGACGTGCTCTTCGGAGAGCAGGTCGAGATCGATCTCGACGAAGGTCTCGACCCGTCCTCGCCGGCCGGTGCCGACGCCGGGCTTGGTCGGATAGAGTCGAAGCGTGGCGTCGGCGACCGCGACCACCCAGTCGAGATTGTACCGGTCAGCCTTCGCCAGCGCGTAGGATACAGGGGAGACTCCGTCGAACCGCGAGCTCGTGGAATCGATCTCCTCCGGTCGGCTCAAGAGAACGGCGATCGCGGTTCTGCGGTCGTCGGCCAAGAGCAACATCGCAGGTCCGGGCAGGTCTTCGACCGAGAATCCGAGGCCCTTGATCAAATCGCGTTTCCGAAGCGCCTTGAGCGGACGGGCTTGCTCGACCGCATCGGCCCAGTCCCGGCGCTTCGGCACTCCGCGCTGCAGTTCCTGCATTGCGAAGAGCCCGCCGTTGCGGAGTCCTGGGACCGGCTCTTCGAGTTGCGGGAGCAGTCGGTGCAGCATCCGGATTGCCGCATGCCGGTCATCCGCCTGCAACGCCTTCTGGCGGATGGTCTCGACTTGTCTTGCCGACGCGTCCCTATGTTCGATCAAGTTGTCCTGCGTCGGGCCGCACACGGCCGCTCGTCCGTCTCCCCACGGGACCACGATCAGAACGGGCGCCGCGCGTCCGGCGGAGCGATCCTTGAAAAGCGCCCTGATCGCAGCCGTGCGGACCGAGTCAACGTCCAACGGGACCTCGACGACCTCGAGCGCGTGCGGCCCCTTGCCCAGGTACAACCGGGCCGGGCGATCTCCGACCGTGACGTCGCGGGGTTCGAGGTGATTGATGGCGACTTCCTTGTGTGCGTCAGCTCGTGCGGGGAAGCGGATCGGCTTTCGGGGTGCTCTCGCGCCTGGTCGGCGTTGGGCGGATCGTCCGCTTCACGGGGCGAATCGGCGTTCGATTGCGCATGTCGTCCTGGGCGCGGTCGCGATTCCGCGTGAGAGACGACCCGCGACATCGCCGAGGACACCCGGGGCTTGGAACCCCCCGGGGCGCCATGAAGTCCCTTCGGGCTTCCCCTCCTCGTGGGGACTTCCGATGCGGTCGATGCGTCCGTGCCGCTGGACCGGCCCTCGCGGGATTCCAGGGCAGGTCGTGGTCGGCGATCCGACCGCACTGCTGGAGGTTCATGCCTTCGGCGAGCGCGTCGGTTGCGACCGGGACGTCGTAGGCGTCGGTCGCCTTGCCCGGCGGCGCCTCCGTGGACTCGGACGCGAAGCCGAACGCCGCGTCGGCGCGACCGGCTTCTCGATAACGGATCCGTGCCCCGCCCGGCGGCGACGCGGCCTCGGCAGGGGGGACGGGCCGCGGATCGGCGTCGATCCTCTCGCCAGAGCGCCCGGCGATCCACTCGACGGTGTCGGCGCGGCGGAAGAACACGAGCGCCTTGCGTCGGTTGCGCGTGTCCCGCTCCGAGACGCCCGTTCGCACCCGGGCCGCCGTCTCCCCGACGCTCCGTCCGCTCACGGCGGGTCCTCCTGCGCCGAGGCCGTGCAGTCCGTGCACCACGTCTCGAAGAACCCGTCGCCCCGCTCGTGGAGAGCGGCGCCTCTCAGGCGGCCCGTCAGCGTGGCGTCGCCCCGCAGCTGAAAGAAGACGGCGTCGCCCATGGCGCCCCCGCCCCCGGTCGGGACCGAAGTGGCGCGCGCGTGGTCGACGCTCGCATGCAGCGTCAGCGAGTCCGCCCCGATGGCGGCGACGACCGAGATGGACTCGGGCGCGGCGCCCGGTCCGGAGTTCGACCACGCGGTGGCGACCGTTCGGATGGGCAGCACGCCGGCGAAGCCCAGATCGTCGACCAGATAGAGGAAGCGCGGACCCGCCGCCCTGGCCGCTCCCGCCGAGTCCGCGACCGTCACGCCCCCGTAGAGCACCGAGTACTCCCCGGTGCGCGCTTGCCCCCAGTCCCAAGTCACCGCGGACCAAGTGCCCCAGTTGTGGTCGTGATAGGCCCGGGAGCCGTTCACGGTCCGGCAACGCGCGCCTTCGCAGATCCGGCCGCTCGCCCGCGCGTCCAGCATCGGGACGACGTAGCCCGACAGGACCCGTTCGCCGCCGACGTCGACGGGCGGCAGGTAGCGCCGATGCGGCGAGGCGACGGTCAAGTCCACGGCGAGGACGTCGCTCCCCCGCACGGCGGGGATCTCGGCGATCAACCGGTACGCGCCGTCCGCGCCGACCGTCACGCTGGAGCGCCCGATCGCGAGGTCGGGAAGCCCGGCCGCGAACTCGACCTCGCTCGCGTCGACCGTCGATTCGTAGACCCGGTCGTCCGCGCCGGGCTCCACCCGTGTGGCCAGGAGGCGGCCGCCCCAGCGGCCGTCGGAGAACCTCCCGCCGATCATGTAGGTGATGTAGAGCCATCCGGAGCCGGGAACGAGCGCGTTGAAGTAGTGCCACTCCGCCCACGTCGAGTCCTGCGCGGCGGGGCCGGTGGGAACGTGCAGGGCGTCGATGGAGCGATACAGTTCGGCGTCCGTCGGATCCCGCCAGAGGCGATCGGCCTCGACGTCGCTCCAGCGTCCGTCGATCAAGTCGGGCGCCGCGCCCAGCCGCTCCGCGAGGCTGGGGATCGTGGCGGCGGCGGAGACGGCCACCAGCCCCGAATCCGACTCCAGGTAGAGCAGCTCGCCGTCGATCCACGGAGCGACGGCCGCGACCCGGTCCCGAAGTCGGGGTCCGGCCAGAACGTCCCGATACAGAAGCGTCGCTTGGTCGATGGAGTGGAACATGGAGCTCGTGCCGCCGGTCTTCAGCGTCTCCAGGTCGATTCCAGCCGGCAGAACCGCGAGATCGCCGCCGCCCAGGAGCTCCTTGTCCCGGGCCTGTTCCAAGAGCGCTCCGCCGATGGAAAGCAGGACGACGGTGACGCCCACTCCCATGGCGTAGCCGCCCAGCAGAAGCGAACCGTGGACCGGGCGCCGACGGAAGGAAGCCCAAACGAGGCGGCCGATCATCCGAGCGAACCCGTCCTTCCCGGCGCCGAGGCCGCGAATCCCGTCCTCGCCGCACGATTCCCTCCGCATGGCCCCTCGACCGACCCGTCGACCACTTCGATCCGTCGGAGGGCGCCCGCCGCGAGGTCGGGGTCGTGGGTGGCCACCACGAGGGTGGCTCCCTCTTCGTTGAGTTGCCGAAAGAGGTCCAGAATTCGCCCGGACGTCGCCCGGTCGAGCTCGCCCGTCGGCTCGTCCGCCAGGACGAGTGCGGGTCGGTTGGCCAAGGCGCGCGCAATGGCCACGCGTTGGCACTGGCCGCCCGAAAGCTCGCCGGGTCGGTGATTCAGCCGATCCCCCAAGCCCACCCGCTCGAGGACGACCGTCGCCCGTTCGCGCCTGAGTCGGCGATTCGCTCCGGCCGCGGCCAAGGGCAGCTCGACGTTCTCCCGCGCGGTCAGCATCGGAAGCAGGTGGAAGCGCTGAAACACCAGCCCGACCCGTCGCAGCCGAAGCCGGGCGCGCGCCTCGACCGACAGACGGGCGAGGTCGTTTCCCAGGAACCGAACCGTGCCCCCGGTCGGGAGGTCCAGCCCGCCCAGAAGGTGCAACAGCGTGGACTTGCCCGACCCGCTGGGCCCGGTCACGGCCAGGAAGTCGCCCCGCGAAATCGTCACCGACACTCCCCTGAGCGCGTTCACGCGCTGCTTTCCTCGGCGGTACTCCCTGGTCACCCTCTCGGCCTCCACGACCGCCGGACCCGGTCCTTCCCGCTCCGGTCCGCAACCGGAGCCCCCGCTCGATCGCCGATCCGTCATCGCGCCTCGCTTTCGAGCAGCGCGGAGGCTTCCCTCCGGGTCGCGCGCCACGCCGGGGCGATCGCGGCGAGGGTTCCGCACCCCACCAACAGCGATAGGGACCCGAGCAGCTCTCCCGGGCTCGACACGAAGAACCTCACCCCGACGGGCAGGCCCGGGAAGTCGGCCAGGATGGACTCGAGGCGGCCGGCCACGATCACTCCGATCCCGAGCCCGAGAGTGCCCGCGATCGCGCACATGGCGGCGCTTTCGGCGGCCAGCTCCGCGACGATGCGTCTCCGGGAGACGCCGATCGCGCGCAGCGCGGCCAGGAGATCCGCACGTTCGCCGATCGACACCGCCGCGATCGTGCCCACCAACAGGGCCGCGACCAGAAGACTCACGCTCCCGAGGATCAGCGCCAACTGCCGAAAATAGGAGAGCCGCCGATCCACCTGGGCGACGATTCCCTCCAGCGTGACGACCTCGACGCGCGGGACCGCTGCGGCCACGTCGTCCCTCACCGCTTCCGGGTCGGCCCCGTCGGTCGCCGCGATCATCGCGAACGAGACCTCGTCTTCCTGATCCGTGAGCGCCTGCAGGTCGGCCAGCGGCATCGAGACGGGCGCGGCGCCGCGCGCGGCGAAGACGAACGCGGCCGTGCCGGAGACGCGCGGCACGGCCGCCCGCGCCCAGCTTCCGAAGCCTCGGGCCGGCGCGAGGCGGAGCGGATCCCCGATCTCCAGATCGAGGCTCTCGGCCAGGGCTTCGCTGACGACGACCTCGCCGGACGTGGCCTCCTCGCCGCCCGTGAGGCGATGGAGGCCCCCGTCGCCGCCCACGCCCAAGGCCAGGGTCCGTCGCGAGCGGGTCGGGACGGCGGCGCCGCCGGGGACGCGATCTTTGGCCTCGACGGCGAGGGTGGCCGCCAGCACCGGGACCACCGTCTCCACTCCGGCGGTTCGGGCGACGCGTTCCCGCAAGCTCGCGAATCCCTCGATGGTGGCTTCCGTGTCGAAGGGCAGCGTCCCCCGCGGCGACACGCGCAACGCGTAGCCCGGGGACTCGAGCAAGGCGCCGAAGCTCTTTCCGATTCCGCCGCTCAGCATCGTCATGTCGGTGAGCATCGCCATGGCGACGGCCACCCCGCCCGCCGCGAGCGTCGCGCGCAGGGGGCGGTGTCGGAGCTCTCGAACCGCGTTGCGAAGGAGCATGAGTCGAATCTCCCGCGACGGGCGACGCCGCCTACCGCGCGACCTCCCGCAGAGGATCGCCCTTGAGCAACCGATAGCTCGCGATCAGGCCCGCGCCCATGCCCAGGAGCGTCGCCAAGCCGAGCGCCTGCAACGCGATCTCGCCCGTGACGCGGGAAAACGCCAGCGTGGTGTCGTACACGCGCTGGTAATGCGCGTTCACGATCCACGACGCTCCGAGACCGACGCCCAGCCCGGCGACCCCTCCCACGCTCGACAGGAGCGCCGCTTCGGCGACCGTCCAGCCCAGGAGGATGCGACGGGGAACGCCGGCCAGCCTGGCGGCCGAGACGGCCACGCGCCGCTCCTGGACCTTGAGCACCATGATGCACGTCAGAAAGACTCCGCCCGCCACCAGCGTGATTCCCGCGATCGCGGCGTGAAAGCGGGCCACGACCTGGAACGTGGTCGACGCGCGCCGCGCCACGTCCTCCGTCGACCACGCCTGGGCGCCCACCAGCAACGGCGCCAGATCGTCGGCGACGGCGGCGGCGTCGACGTCGGGCCGCAGCGCAACCGTGAAATGGTCGACCTCGTCGGAGCGGTCGGCCAGGGTCTGCAAGTGCGGCAGGTGCAACACGACGCGGGGGCGACTCGCCGTCAGCTGCGACGGATCGGGGGGCGTCTCGAAGACGCCCGCGACGCGGGCGGGACAACCGCTCGCCTCCGGGGCGGATCGGACGGACACCCGCATGCCCGCCCGAAGCCCGGCGGAGGTCGCGTAGGGACGCTCGACGAGCACTTCGAGGTCCTGGGGACAGGGTGGACCGACATCGCGCTGAGGCGCCGAAGCCGATGCGGTCGACGGGCTCGGGAGCGTGCCGACGACGAGGAGCGCTCCGACCGCTAAAGGACCGCCGAGAAACGGTCGACCTCGCGAACGTCGGTCGTACACGTCAGGGACCGGACGTTCCACGTTCGGCGAGCGATCCCCGCAGTCCCGGACGACCGCGTCCTCGAGCTTCGGAGCGCCTCGTCCCGCTCCGGTCGAATCGTTGGGGGTTGCGGAGGCGGATCGGTCCGAAGTCGCGATAGCGGCGCTTGGCCACCGCGCTCCGGTCGTCGATGTCCCGGATGCGGTCGGCGAGCAGGACGCGGACGACCTTCTCGTCGTGCTCCGGACAGGTCGGCCCGGCGACCCGCAGAGTCTCGCCGGAACCCGCGTTCGGCATGATCCGATCGGCGCCCACGTCGTGGCGATCGGCGATCTTGCGGTCCGGATAGCCAGAGCGATTCGAGTGCTTCCAAGCCGCGGTCGTGGCCCCCGGCGCCTTGCCGGAGGGGTCGTGGGGATTCTCGCTGGACGGCGGCTTGGCCAGATCGCCGTACGGATCCGAGGGCGCCGGTCCCTCGGGAGGGGGCCGAATTCCCGCGCCCGGCGCCAAGGCGGGGCGCCCAGCGCGGCGCTCGCCTCGCCCATGAAACGTCGGCGCGCCCGGCCGGCGAGCGCCGTTTCCAGGGTCGTTGGTGTTCATGTCGGCTTTTTCTCGGAGGAACGCCCCGGGGGTCGTCGACGGCGCGCCGACCCTTCGTCGTCGTGCGGCAGGGACGCGCCTCCGCGCGCCCCCTGGTTCGTTCGGCAACTGCAGCGCGCCGCCGGAAGCCATTCGCTCGGAACTCGCCCGGCTGCGAGAACCGCGCTGCGACCGAATCGACCCGCGCTGGATGGGATCGCGCTTCGGCGGCGCAGGCGGGCGCGACCGCCTGCGCCGCCGAGCTACGCCAAGTAGCGCTCCGTCACCGTTATCCGGTGATGGAGCGAGTGCCCCGCGATGGTCCAAGCCAGACTTCTGACGGTGAACTCGTTTCCGTCGGCCACGCCGCGCCGATCCCACGCGTGCCCAGGCAGGCTCCGCAGCAGCAGGACGGTCGCCCGCCGGACGGCCGACAGCTCCTCGGCCAGATCGGCGAGGGCGCGCCGGTCGGCCCCGGATTCGGCGGCGTAGACGTTCTCGTCGAACGACGGATAGCGCGACGTGTCCCCGCGCGCGAAGGCCATCGCGCGCGCGCCGAACATCCGTTCGACGTCGACGACGTGCCCCACCACCTCGCGGACGGACCACTTCCCCGGGGCGTAGCGGTGACCTTCCTTGTCGGGCGGAACGGCCGCGAGCAGGTCGCGCCATTCCTCGGCGTCGCTTTCGAGCGTCTCCGCAAGCGGTTCCTCGACCGCTGCGACGTAGCCTTCGTGGAAGGCGGGGTACTCGTCCGGGTGGGGTCTTCGCATCGGATTCGCCACGCTTCGTCCGTTCTCCGTCGCGGTGTGGAAGGCGATTTCGGGTACGCCCCATTCTCTCCGGAAACGCCGGGCGCGTCCAGAGGCGGGGCACTCGGGAGCCGGGGCGGCGGCCGCCCGGCAGTTTAGCAGAGACTGTATCCTGCGTGCGGGCCATCGGGCATTCATCCGGAGTGAGGCGTTGCCGTGCTTCTGCCGATCCGGAAGTGATTGGCGTCGATGTCGAAGGAACGAGTGCCGCGCGAAAGCGTGTGCCGGATCGCGGCCATCCCGACCGCCCTGAAGTCATAAGGGTTGCCCTCGAAGGGAGTGCTGAAAAAGCTGCCTCCTCGTCCTCCCGATCCAATTCGATCCCCGGATTTCCCATGCCTCACAGAATGGTGAACAGACTTCAAGCTCCTGGCCACGGCAACGCTGGCGTCGCTTGCGGTCGCGGCGTGCGACGAGGGTTCCCCACTTCCGGTGGATCCGCCGATGCTCGTGGGCACGATCTCGGGCTACCCGGAGGACGCGACGTTCGCGCAGGCGACGTAGTCGGCGATGATCGCGACGGACGGGATTCGCACCCGCTGGGAAACGGCGTCTTTCCACGGCGCACTCCATGGGTTCACTGCGCCGCCCACATCACCAGCTGCAACTCGCTGTCGTCGATCATGGTGTACTCAGGAGTCCTTCCCGAAAGGTTTTTGCTCTCTTCAAGAATAATCGGAACCCCGTCTCCTCGCCGGTCGACGATTCGAGACCGGCCCAGGTTCTCGACTTCTGGAACCCGGCAACGGGCCAGCAAGGAGACGATCAACTCGTTTCTGCAGTACTGTCTGAGATGCATACTGTCTGTGGTGAGTGTGTTGGCAAGCGCCCCCGGCACATAGAGTTCCAAGCGATCTGCGAACATGTGCAGCCGGATACGCGCGCCGGCCATTGAGTAGTCGCGGTGAGCTACTGCGTTGGCGAGCGCCTCGAAGACGGCTTTTTCGCTGAATTGCGGACGATCTACGCGCATGGTCATTTTCGTGGCCCGTACGAGCATGTTGCGGCGCACGAAGCGCAGCGCCTCGAAGATCTGAACATCCAAGGGCCCCTCTATGTCCCGGGCGTCGATCTGGTAATTAACGTCTCGCCGCTCGCCGGCGTAGCTGACTGCCTGAATGTACGCATGGAGCATCCAGTCCGTTGGGGACGGAGAGCACAGCAACGCCCCACTGACCGTGATTCTGGCCACTTCATCTTCGTCGTTTGCAACGAGACGAAGCTTGCGAAGAGCAGTCTCGGTTACGGGTGTCTCCGGGGCCAGGAGCCTGTCCACCAGCTGTACGTTGAGGTCATCGGCCGTCGATCCGGGGATCGGGGTTTCGTCGAACCGGATGACCCGGGATTGACTTCTCTCTTGGAGAAGACGTGCCAACGCTTCGCTAGGGAGCTTCCGCTTGGCGCTACCGACCCTACGAAAGTAGCCACCTGGACTCTCGTGCACGAAGAGGCTCCGGGGCACAACCACTTCGATGACGCAGCGAAGCACGCCGTCGGAGTCGGGCAATTCCGTCTTGTGAATTTCCGCATCAAGTGAAGGCTTGATCGAGTCGTTGCAAATTTGCTGCACCCAGTTCTCGACAAGATCGAGTCGCTGCAAAGGGATTCCCAACACTTCCCTACCCCTGTCCTCCACGCCTAAGACGATGGTGCCACCCTTTGAATTGGCCATCGCGGCCATCTCGTCCGCAATGTCATCCCTCTTCGGGCCAGTAACCGTATTGCCAGCGACGAGAACTCTCTTGAGCTCTAGCATCAAGTCCTCACCGAGGCGGATTCGCTGTTGCAACTCAGTGCGATCTCTCATTCCGCATCTCCTTCTATGGACATTATCCGCTTATAGCGGTTTTCGAAAGCCTCTCGTCCCCCTTCCATGACTCGGCAGATCTCATATCGCACTTTCTTTTCCTGAAGGCCTCCGTCGCACGCGATGCGACTCTCGCCGTAACCCGCTTCGAGAGACAGCACAAACTCAGCGTCCCCGTGCACGACAATGTTTGGATTGTGGGTCACCACGATGATTTGTCGCTTATTTTTATTTTCCCTCAATTGGCGAACGAGAAGGTCGTAGATTAGCGTGTTGTCCAGATCATCTTCCGGTTGGTCGAGAATGATCGGCTCCTCGCCGTGGCTAAGCACCAACGCTAGAAGGGCAGCGGATTGCTGTCCTGGCGATCCATGGGAAAGAGGTTTCCAGTCCATATCAAGATCTCGTATTGCTATGTTTAGTGTATCGTTGGGTAGGTGCAACGCCAAGCGGTCAATATTTTCCGGTTTCGCGTCTCGGAGCACGCGCAGGAAACGTGCATCTTTCGTGGGCCAATTGTCGTTCTCACCTTCTTGGTCGTTCTCATCTTCTTGGAAGCGACGAATGTCGCGCACCAAGTCATCCAAACCAATCCAATCCCAAGTCTGTTCGTCAGCGGGTCGCATCCTATCAGCAATGACCTTTCGATCAGGTTCGAAGCGTTCGTTTTCTAACAGTCCGATGAGTTCATCATGAAGCTTATCGCTGTAACGACGAGGTGCCAATTCAACGCGAATCGTTTCTCCTGTCAACTTTGTTGCAAACGCGCTTCTGGCACACCTCAACTCGTCACACCGCATACGATAGCGTCTAAGCATCTGTCGAGCCTTGCTCTCGAGAGCCTGCGCACGGGCTCTTCCCTTCTCCAGTTTTTGGATTTGTCGTCGAAGTTCACCAACCCTTGCAACGAGATTCGCGTATTCGTTGGGGTGTGAAATACCGAGCGCGGCTAGTTGTGTCGACGTTTCCCCGTATTTGAGTTGACTATCTTTTAACGCTCGCTGCCAACGACGAAAATAGGGGCCTTCGAGAATTTCTTCAATTCTGTGCCGCGTGTTGTGAGCTCCTTCATGTACAATTCTCTTCAGATAGGCAATGGCCTGTTTGAGCTCCTCATGAGCGCGACCAAGATTTTGCAACGCATCGTCGTGATCGCGTGAGGATTCCAGATCGAGATCGGCGACCGACAGATGCTCGGCGCTCTCGAAGATGTCGTCAATGCTGTGCGAGGCAGCGTCCACAATGACTTGCCAAGTTTCTTGCCATCGCATTTTGGTGCGGTATTCGTTGAACCGAGGTGCATGGTCGCCCTGCGAAAGAGCGTCTAGCTTGTGCTGGACATCCCGCAGTTGTACATGACAATCATGCAGATCGCTTGTCCGCACGGCGGCCGCACGGAATTGAGCACGTATCGACAAATACTCGGATTTGAGGTGCTCGATGTCCCGTTTCATGGCTGCGGCATCGACGTCAACATTGTCATCGATGAAAGTCATAAGCGAGTTCTGATCACGAGCCATCGCAAACAACTGTTTTTGGCTGAAAATGCGTATCGGAAAACGTTCTCGTACACTCCCAGCTTCCGGTTTCCGCGCGCCGTTCGATAGAAGAACGATGGAAGGGGCGCGCCCGGAATTAGTCCAAGATAGGGCGAAGCGTTGTTCGTGTTTTCGGTAAACGACTTCGACGTGAGTATTGGCTGTCAAGAGGCCTTCGTAGCCTGGCTTGAGCGCATCCGGGATACGACGATCGAACAGGTTTTTCAGGGAACCATCGTCGCGATCTCCGCTTTCTGACAATTCTTCGTCTCGCCGCAGAGTCTTGCGAAAGAAATCAATGAGCGTGGATTTTCCAGTCCCGCGCCCGCCGATAATTGCGTTCAGCCATGGATTGAACCTAACGACCAGCGGTTCTTTTCGACCCATGAACCTAGCGTCTCGGACCGAGATGCGCTCGATACGCAAACTCCCGTGGTGGCTATTGGGATCGCTTGGACTGGCGCGTGTGGCGGTCTTGAGCGATTTGTGTCCATCCATCAACGCGAGACGCAAACCCTCGATGTTTGGGCGCGTCATTTTAATCCATGTGAATCGGCGGCCTAATTCGCCAAACGCGTGAGCATCGGACGACCAGATCTGAGGGATTCGACGCCCGACCTCGCGTTTACTACCATCGAGCCAGCCTTCATCAAGGTGTTTATCGGGATTCACTTCCACTGCAGCGAGACGCGAGTCCCTAAGCACTGCCAATCTCTGCTGACCCTCATGCTCGGTCAAAATCCCCTTCGGCCCGTTGACGTGCGGAGCGAAGATGACTACGTTTTGGGGTAGCGTCTCCAGAATCCGCTCCACTCCTAGATTTGAACGAGCACGTGCCGTTCCTCGGTCGTCAACGGGTATTCCAATTTTGGACAACAGATCAGCAACGTGTTCTTCGCGACAAGTGGGGTCCATGACAAAAACGAGATGAACTCCGTCGGCAGCTGTGACTTCCGCACCCGGAAATAACACTGGATATTCTGTATTCGCTACTGCCTGAATTTTGGACACGCCCGCAGCCGTGTTGTGATCTGTGATCGCCACAGCATCAAGACTGAATTCGACCGCCGCTTTGATCCAGTCGTTCCAGTCATCACCTTCACTGCCGCGAAAATCCGCGGAAGCGGGTGAATGCGTATGCAGATCCACACGCCACCAGCGCGAGCCGGGCCAAGAGCGATTACGATTCATCGGAATGCCGACTCCATGTTTGTGTATCTTTCAGATGAGAACAGATGGTACGGTGAATTAGCCCGACGGTCAAGACGCCTGGGCGGGATGCGGTGACGTCGGAATCTATCCGTTGCGGAACGTGGCCGCGTCGTGGGCGCTGTAGCGGACCGGGGACGGGCTGAGAATTCGGGTCGCCACTGCCGAACCGCGTGGAGTCGTGTTGGGACTGGGATCCAAGCGGCAGCAGGGTCGTTCTGGTCCCCTTCGGAGCTTGGAGTGGACCTGAGCTTGGCCGCAGCGACGAGCCGAACACCTTCGAGGAGATCACCACCTACAACAACTTCTACGAGTTCGGCATGGACAAGAAGTCGCCGTGGGCTTGCCCCGATGTCACGGGCAGTAAGACGGCGTGGTCGATGGGGTCTCTTTGGGGATGGACCCGACGGGGTGGCCCCGGTTTCCCCCTGCCTGCGATCCCTAATCCCTCTGGGATGATTCCTCATACCGCTTCCTTCCGCCAGCCGCCCGGCCAGCGCTGTACAATCCACTTGCCCGAGACAACTTGTGGTTGCGTCCGTTTCCTCAACCACGCCCCGCTCTCTCCAGGCGTCCCGGTGTGCCAGCAACAACCTGCAAATTCTCTCGCGGCTCGGCTGAACGGATACCCGTCTTCTGCCCACCCGCCTGCCCGCCGTACCAAGCTCCCGCTCTCGATCTCCGTTCGGCGCGCCGATCACCGCAATTTCGCGGTCGCAAAACAACCCGCAAGGGTCGAGGTTGGGATCCGACCGCTCGTAGCACAAGCCCGAAATCCCGTCCACGGGAATCGTACTCGCCTCTTGCGAACCCCAATTCCGTACGGTGCACCCCCGCTCTTCGTCCGCAAGCCTCCCAAAGCCTCCCTCCCGCGCTGAACGCGATTTTCTCCCGGCACGACCTCGGCGATTCGGTCCAGCATTTTCGCTTCCCTACGCTTCGCCTTCATCAGCTCGCCGTCCGCATTTTGCTTCGTCGCTCCGTCCTCTTAGTTCCGCAGACGCCGACATCTCCTCGGACCGCGCGTGGAGCTCCTCATACTTCACCGGCGCCAAACCCCCCAAGGGCCGGGTGCATGCGCTTCGGGTTGTAGAACCCCTCGATGAAGCTGAACACCTCGCACCGCGCTTCCGCCACGCTCCGAATGCTCTTCCGCTTCAGGCACTCGCACTTCAACATCGCGAAGAAGCTCTCGCACGTCGCGTTGTGGTACGCATCCCCCACCGATCCCACCGACCGTGGTATCCCCCACTCCCGGCACCTCTGTCCGAAACTCAACGACGTGTACTGGTTCCCTTGGTCCGAGTGATGAACCACCCCGCCCTTCGGGCGCCGCCGTTTGATCGCCATCGACAACGCGTCCAGCGCCAGATCCGCTCGCATGTGCGGCGCCATCGACCAGCCCACCACCCGGCGGCTCCATGCGTCCAGCACCACCGCCACGTACAACCACCCCGCCCACGTCGGCACGTACGTGATGTCGGTCACCCACAGCCGGTTCGTTCCATCCTGTTACCGAGCGTCAGAGACTGCACAGAATTTGGCAGGGGGCGGCGCGGATGTTCGATCCCAGGTCGCAGGTTGAGTCAACGGGGAACGAGAGACGCCGTTCCCCTGTCATAAGCGTAGTTCGTGATCGTCCCGTCCCGGATCCTCCGCAACGCCTCGTCGATCACGGGCAAGGGCACAAGAAACCACTCCTGCGGGCGTTCGAGATCGCCGGAGCCGTCCTTGACTTCGACGTCGAGGCGTGCGGCAGCGAAGAAGCGGTGGACGAGGCGCTCCAGCTTGGCGCGGTCGACGTTGTAGAGTCCGTACACCTCGACCACCTCGACGCCCTCGTTGAGGAACGTCGACTGGGCCCGCGCGCCTGAAACGCGCCTCTGAACGTCTCCGCCGGTCACGCCGATCTTGTGAATCAAGTCGCGGTTCTCCGCGATCCACGGATCGTCGGACTTGCTGCGCAGCACGTAGAGGCTGCCGCTCGACCGATCCCCCTCGGCCGCCCACCCGCCGAACAGGGGGCCCAACGTCGGTTCGGTGATCCGTCGGCCGGCCGGATCCTTGTGGAGCGCCCGCTGCAGGGAGCGGCGGAGCAGATTGCTCTCCGTGCCGTTGTCGAAGATCACGCGAAGGCGCGCATCCTTGGTGCCGTACTGCTGGGTGAACACTTTGCCCACCGAGGCGACGTAGGCCGTCTGCCCGCCCACGACGAAGAAGCGACCGGTCTCGATGTCCGCCTTGCGCTTGAAGGGTCGGGTATGGCGAACGCCCTCGTCGAGGTCTCGGCGAACCTGCGCGAAGCGCGGTCGAAACCGCTCGAAGTCCCTGCACTCGAATCGGCTTGCGACTTCCTCGGCCATGCGCTTCTCGGCGCCGGACCGAACATGGCGAAGCTTCGTGACGTCGCGCGCGGCGGCGTTCACTCCCAGTTCGACGAACAACTCGTCGTCGTCCATGGGGCTTGCGCCCGCGATCCGGCCTTGGCCGCCGTCGGTCAGCAATCCGTGCCGATCCAGTGGGGCGAGGATCTCGCCGCACTCCTCCATCTCGCGAATCCGATTCAGCCGGACGGGGAGAACGTGCGGTTGAGCTTCGCGGGGGAGTACGTGCGTTCGTCGGTGGTGGTGGGTTTCGTGGTCGGGTCAGATGGCGCTTCCCGGAGGCGGCGTCGAGGGCCGGGACGCGGCCACCCGCGAGGTCCGCGAGGAAACGGATCTCCGTCTGGACGGCGCGCGCGACGCGGTGGGGCGGATCGAACGGGCGCGGCCCCTGGGGGCGCGCCTGTCCGAGGTGACCGTGTGCCCGTTCGTGCTTCGCGCTCCGTCCGGGGCCGCCGCCCGGGTAGCGAGCCGGGAAGTGGCTTCGGTCCACTGGTTCGCCGTGTCCGATCTGATGAACCGAGCCAACCGAGGCGCGCACGTCCATCGGTACGGGAACGAAGCGCGGCGGTTCCCGTGCATCCGCATCGACGGCCTGGTCGTCTGGGGGGCTCACCTACCGCATCGTGGCCCGGTTCCTCTTGACAGCGTGACGAAAGGAAAGACGCTACAGTTCCCGTCATATGATCCTCAGAGATCCTCAAGATAGGAAGTGAAGCATGGCGCCGGAAATCCGGTCGCGAAAAGATGATTCTGATCGGGCGTCGAAGTCGGTTGGATTCGTCCACGCCGCCTTGCTGGCGACCCTCTGGGTTGCGGCTTGCGGGGACGACGGAGCCACGGAGCCGGAGCCCGTTCGAAACCGAGCGCCGACCCCGGTAGGCGTCATCGCGGCCCAGACGGTGGCCGTGGGCGAATCGGTCGCCGTCGACCTGTCCGGGCGCTTCGCCGACCCGGATGGGGATGCGCTGACCTACGCAGCGACGAGCTCCGATACCGGGGTCGCTTCGGTCTCCGTGGACAGCGGCGTGGCGACGGTGTCCGGAGTGTCGCAGGGCGAAGCGACCGTCGCCGTCACCGTTCGCGATCCGGGCGGACTGTCGGCGACGCTCGAGTTCGCGGTAACCGTGCCCAACCGAGCCCCTGAGGCGAGGGACACGATTTCGCAGCGGTCGGTGTTCGTCGGCGACTCGCTGGTCGTGAACGCGGCGGCGCACTTCGCCGACCCGGACGGGGATTCGCTGACCTACGTTGCGGCGAGCTCGGACGCTACGGTGGTCTCGGTGGTCGTGGATGGGAGCGTGGCGATCGTGGAGGCCGTCTCGCAGGGCGGGGCGACGGTCTCGATCACGGCGACCGATCCCGGCGGATTGTCCGCGGAGCTCGAGTTCGACGTTACGGTGCCCAATCGGGCGCCGACGGCGACGGACACGATTCCCCGGCAGTCGGTGTTCGTCGGGGAATCGGCTTCGGTGGAGGTCGCGCTGCGCTTCGCGGACCCCGACGGAGACTCGCTGGTCTACGAGGCCGCGAGCTCCGACGCCGCGATCGTCGCTGTGTCGATGGATGGCGGAGTGGCTGCGGTGGAGGCCGTCTCGCAGGGCGGGGCGACGGTCTCGATCACGGCGACCGATCCCGGCGGACTGTCGGCGGAGCTCGGGTTCGCGGTAACCGTGCCCAACCGAGCCCCTGAGGCGAGGGACACGATTTCGCAGCGGTCGGTGTTCGTCGGCGACTCGCTGGTCGTGGACGCGGCGGCGCACTTCGCCGACCCGGACGGGGATTCGCT
The DNA here is from genome assembly GCA_965115885.1 of Longimicrobiales bacterium. Classification (GTDB taxonomy): domain Bacteria; phylum Gemmatimonadota; class Gemmatimonadetes; order Longimicrobiales; family Gaopeijiaceae; genus BD2-11. The sequence continues at coordinate 2,232,683 of OZ220479.1, read as the reverse complement.
GACCTACGTTGCGGCGAGTTCGGACGCTACGGTGGTCTCGGTGGTCGTGGATGGGAGCGTGGCGATCGTGGAGGCCGTCTCGCAGGGCGGGGCGACGGTCTCGATCACGGCGACCGATCCCGGCGGACTGTCGGCGGAGCTCGGGTTCGCGGTGACAGTGCCGAACCGAGTGCCGACGGCGGCGGACACGATTCTCCAGCAGTCGGTGTTCGTCGGCGATTCGACGTCGGTCGACCTGACGTCCCGGTTCGCGGACCCGGACGGCGACTCGCTGGCCTTTGCGGTCGCCAGCTCGGACGCAAGAATCGCGGCGGCGTCGCTGGACGGCGGAGTGGTTACGGTGGCGGGCGTCTCGCAGGGCGAGACGGCGGTGACGATCACGGCGACCGATCCGGGCGGACTGTCGGCGACGCTCGAGATCGCGGTGATCGTGCCCAATCGAGCGCCGACGGCGACGGCCGCGATCCCTGCGCAGTCGATGCGCGTTGGAGAATCGGTCGCCGTGGAGGTCGGATCCCGGTTCGCGGACCCGGACGGCGACTCGCTGGTCTACGAGGCCGGGAGCTCGGACGTCGGGGTCGCCGCGGTTTCGGTGGAAGGGAGCGAGGTGACCGTGTCGGGCGTGGCGGCGGGTCGGGCGACCGTCGAGGTCGCGGCGAGCGACCCCGGCGGAATGAGCGCGCGCCTGAGCTTCCAAGTCGAGGCGGTGCAGACGGGCGTGGCGATCCTCGGGGTCGATCCGGTGGTCCTGATCGAGGGCCGGACGGCGAGAATCGAAGGCTCGGAGTTCTCGCCGACGGTTGCGGACAACCGCGTCTCTCTGGGTGGGCGAAGGGCACAGGTGACCGCCGCGACGCCCACGTCGATCACCTTCGACGTGCCGCGCGCCGACTGCCTGCCGCCGCGCCGAGAGGAGCTGCGGGTGACGGTCGACGGCGAGACCGCCGCCCGCTCGGTCGGAGTGACTCCGCGAACGGCGGAGGACCTCGAGCTGGACGTGGGCTGGTACCGGCACACGTACGGGGGCAACGGGTGCGTGCACCTTCCGGGAGACGCTTCCGGCCAGCGGTACGTGATCGGTGTGACGTCCATCTCGGAGAACGCCTCTTCGCTCACTCGGGTCGAGCTGACGGGAACCCCGGGGGACGCGTCGGTGGTCGAGGCGCTCCCCGGCCCAATCGTCGCGGCGGTGGCCGACGTCGGCGGCCGGATGCGGGAGTCCTATGACGAGGGAGTCGCCGAAGCGCTCTCGGCTGGACCGTTCCTGTCGGAAGCCGACCCTCTGCGGCGAGCGCCGCGAGCGCGAGCCTCCGGCATCCCCTCGTCGAGCGGAGACGCTCGGAGCGTTGGGTGGTCGAGCGCGCACGACGAGACGACGGAGCGGAGCCTGGAGCTCATCGAGCGACTCGGGCGGCCGACCGGCCCGCCGGCGATGGCGGACGCTCGGCGCCAGCTGGAGGTCGGCGACCGGCTGGCGATACACGTGCAGACCTCGTGCACCGACGCCGCGCAGGTTCAGGCCGTGGTCCGGTGGGTGGGCGCCAGCTCGATCTGGCTCGACGACCTCGGCAATCCCGCGTCGACCTTCTCGGACGCGGAGCTGGCGGAGCTGGACGTCTTCTATGCGGAGAACGTGGCCGAGGTTCGAGACGACTACTTCGGCGGTCTGTCCGACGTGGACGGCAATCGTCGATTCCTGGTGCTGATCACCAAGGAGGTGAACCGCACCGAGAACCTCCTCGGCCGGGTGTGGTCGGGCGATCTGTTCCCGAGCCTTCTCTGCCCGACGAGCAACGAGGCCGAGATCTTCTACGGCATAGCGCCCGACCCGCAGGGCGTCTTCGGAGGCGAGAGGACGAAGAGCGATCTGTTGGGCCGCTACCCGGCGCTGATCGCCCACGAAGTCACGCATTTGGCGCAGTTCAACGCCCTGATTTATGGTGACGCCGCGCGAAAGACTCTCTGGGAGATGGAGGGCGGCGCCACGCTCGCCGAACAGCTCGTTGGCTACCGTCTCTTCGGGCACGGCTCCGGCCAAGAACTCGGCTGGGACGCGCTCTTGCCGTTGTCGGAGAAGTACGAATGGTATTGGGACTGGTTCGCCGAGTTGTCCATGTTCTTCGGATGGGACTTGGGCGACGGCAGGATCGCGCGGGCGCCCGAGGAGTGCAGCTGGGTCGGGCGACCGAGCGACGGCAACTCGGGCCCGTGCCTGTTGGACGGTCGAGCGGTCTACGGCGTCCCCTCGATGGTCCTTCGCTACGCGATGGACCGCTGGGGCGAAGGCTATCGAGGAGGCGAGCGGGCGCTGATGCGGCGCCTCACCCATTCGCCGAGGAGCGGATTCGCGTCCCTGGCGGACGTCAGCCCCGGGTGGCGGACGGAGGGCATCCTCGCCGACTTCTACATCTCTCTGTGGAACGACATGCGAGGCGGCGAGTCCTCAGGGATGACCACCTGGGACCTGGAGGACATCTTCGGGAACTCTCCCGAGAACTTCCGGCTCGAACCCTACGCGTCGTCCTCCTCTCGTCTCCGCCTTTCCGGTCGCCGCGTCCGGGCGGGCTCCACGGTCTACCTCGAGTGGGCTCCGACCGGGCCGGTCGACCCGACCAGCGTCAAGGTCGCGTCGGGAAGCGGTGGACGGGTCCCCGGTCACATTTCGGTATGGGCCTACAGGGTGCGATGACGGAGAGGAAACGGACTCGCGGGTTCTTGCGAATCGGCGAATCGAAGGGGAGGACCGCGTTGACGAGAGCGAGGGGGTTGTGGATCGGGGCGGCGCTCTGCGCGTGTGCGGCGTCCGCCTGCGTGTCCGTGCAGGTCGTGCGCCTCCCCGGGGTCGCGCGCCCCGCGACGGGGATCTGCCCGCGGACAGCGTGGACGTGTACTTCCACGAGGACGAGCTGCCCAGCGAAGACTGCGAGCGGTTGGCGATCCTGAGCGGATCGGGTCACAGCGACTGGACCAACGTCGCCGCCATGCTGGAGAAGTTGCGCGAGGAAGCCGGCAAGCTGGGCGCCAACGTGGTGCGGCTGCGAGCCGTGGACGAGGCCAATTGGGGCGAACGGATCTCCGGCGCGCTGTCCGGCGCCGGGTCCCAGCGCCGGTCGTCGGCCGTTGCGCTGCATTGCCCCGCAGCGGAGGAACGAAGTCGTCGCGGAGCGCTTCCGTTCAACGGAGCCCGGGGGGACGCGCCCTGACGGAAGGCGATCTCCGAACGCCCGTCGCTGCGGGCAGCGACCGGCGGCTCTGGGCGCGAACGGACGGTCGGCGGCGTCAGCTCTTCTTCAGCCAGCCCAGATCCCTGACGGTCTCGGCCAGCCGGATGAACTCGCCGCGGTAGCCGCGCTCGTCGCTTCCCTTTGCCCGCTCGGGCGAGCCGGATCGCGTCGCCGAGCGTGTATTCGCCCACATGGGGCGATTCTCGAAGCAGCATGCCGAAGCCCGCGACCGCCGCCGCGAAGCGAAAGTCGGCGGACGGAGTCGTCGGGCGATCCTGCACCGCGTAGGCCATCGACATCGACCGGCTCCGCAGCGACGACGGGTCGCCGTCCGCGGGGTCCTTGTACCGGACCTGGACGTACATCGGCTCGTCCGCGAAGTCGGCCTCGACGTCCGCGGGATCGGGGTCGGGCCTCTGGTGGCGCAGTTCCCCGGGTCTGAGCGGGCGCCGGCGCTCCGCTCGGCACGACCTCGTAGAGCGCCGTCACCGTGTGACCGGGCCCCGAGCTCGCCCGCGTCCTTCGCGTCGTGGCTGAAGTCCTCGTCGTCCAGTAGCCTGTTCTCGTAGCCGATGAGGCGGTAGCCGGTCGCCTTCCGCGGATTTAACTCGACCTGGACGTCCCGAGCCACCGTGAGGAGCGTCCCGCCCATCTCCTCGATCAAGACCTTCCTGGCTTCCAACAGGCCGTCCACGTAGTGGCACGCGCCGTTCCCGCGGTCGGCCATCTGCTCCATCTCCTCTCCCTCCGCCAGCACCACGACGTTGACGGGCAGGCGTCCTCGGGCGGCGAGGTGGGACTCCAGCGCCTTGCGTGCGCGAAGAGCTGCCCCTTGTCGTCGGCTGCCTGCACCAAGCCCCAGGCACAAGAGCCCGTTGTGCGACCCTGCGCGTACACGTCTCAGTACCAGGACGTGGGCGGCAAGTTGAAGCACGTCGAATTGGATTTCCATGGGGACAACGACGACGCGTATCTGGCCTCCGTATGGCAGGGTGGCGGACAGGCCGGAAGCGTGTTCCCGGACGACACGTTCACGATTCGGATCATGGTGCGGGCGCGGGACAGTCGAAACGCGACGTTGGACAGCGTGTTCACCGCGGCGCTGGCGCTGGCCAAGACCGACGATCCGACGCAACGGCAGACGATCACGGGCAAGGTGATCGCGCCGCAGGGCGGAGGCAGAGGGGAGGCGGGCGTTCCGGTGTCGGGGACACGACCGCGCCCGATACGGCGACGACCGGCGCGGCGGGAACGTTCACGCTGACCGTGACGGATCCCGGCGAAATACGACATCGAAGCGTCCAAGGACAGGTACGGTTTCGACTATCCGAACGGCAGCCGAACTACTCCTCCTCCGGCCTCTTCCGCAATCGCTTCACCTGCGCGCGTCTGCGCTTCTCCGCCAGCCGCCTGCGCTTCTCCGCCTTGGGCACCCGGGTGGGAATCCGCTCCGGCCGCTCGGCTCCGAGCGCCTCGAGCCGCCGGCGCAGCCGGGCGAGAGCGACCCGCCGATTGCGGTGCTGGCTGCGGCGCTCCCGGGCCACGACCACGATCCCGCTGGGGAAATGCGTGAGCCGGACCGCGCTGTCGGTCGCGTTCCGGTGCTGCCCGCCCTTGCCGCCGGCGCGCAGGGTGTCGACCCTGCACCGACGCAGCAGCTCGGCGTCGGATTCGGGGACGTCGATCCGGGGCCCGCCCGCTTCGGGTTCGTTCACGGCGAGGTCCTGCGGCGAACGTCGGAGACGGCGTCGTTTCGGTCCCTGCCGTCCGGCGGGAACATACGTCCGTCCGGGTGGTTGAAAGGGCGCACGATCCGGCATCGGCTCCTCTCCCGCTCCCCGCTTCCGTTGGAACGCTTCGGAATGCTCGAACGACAGGAAGACAAGCGCGGCGCCCGGGTTCTGGGCGTTCTCGCGTCCGTCGTGGTCGTCGTCGCCGGCCTGAAGCTGGCGGGCGACATCCTCTCGCTTTTCTTCCTCGCGCTGGTCCTCGCCATCCTCACCCTTCCGGTGATGATGTGGTTGCGCAGGCGCGGCGTCCCTTCCCCGATCGCCATTCTGGTTTCCGTGCTGTCGATGGCGGCGGTCCTAGGCGGCCTGCTGTTGCTGGCGGGACAGGCCTTCGCCGAGTTCCAGGCCCGCTATCCGAGCTACGAGATCCGCCTCCTCCTGCTTTGGGAGGCTTGGCAGGCGCGGCTCGCGCAAATCGAACTCCCCTTGGTGGGCAACGTATTCGAGGACAACGTATTCGCGGATCTGACCGACGCGTTCTCGCTCGGCGACGCGTTCGATTTCGCCGCCGGCACCATCCAGAGGGTCCTGCTTCTCGTGACCGACACGTTCCTGGTCATGCTGATCATGGTCTTCGTCCTGGCCGAGGCGGCGGTCTTTCCGCGCAAGTTGCGGATGGCGCTGGTCGAGAGCGGGGACGAGTCCACGAGGCTCACCAAGATCGTGCGCGAGGTCCAGACCTATCTGACCATCAAGACCCTGATCTCCCTGGCCACCGGGATCACGATCGGTTTGTTCGCGGCGGCCGTCGGACTCGATTTTCCGGTGCTGCTGGGGCTCATCGGCTTCGTCCTGAACTACATCCCCACCATCGGCTCGGTCATCGCCTCCGTGCCGGCCGTCCTGCTGGCGCTCGTCCAGTTCGGTCCGGGTTCCGCGTTCGGCGTGGGGGTCGTCTATCTGGGCGTCAACACCGTGTTCGGCAACATCGTCGAACCGAATCTGATGGGGCGGCGTCTGGGGCTCTCGACCCTCGTCGTCGTTCTCTCCCTCGTTTTCTGGGGATGGGTGTGGGGCCCGCTGGGGATGTTCCTGTCCATTCCGCTTACCATGATTCTCAAGATCCTGCTCGAGAACACCCCCGATCTTCATTGGATGGCGGTGCTGCTCGGGAAGGGCGTGGGCGATCCCGTTGCGCGCGAGGAATGAAATGACCGAGACCGAACGGACCGATTCCGTCTTCGAGCGTCTGCCCGACCGGGCGCGGTTGTGGATGTTCGCGAGCGAACGTCCCCTGTCCGATGCGGAACGCGTCGCGCTGCTCGGGCGCGTGGACGGCTTCCTGGCACGGTGGAAGGCCCATGGCGCTCCCTTGGCGGCAGGCCGGGCGTGGCTCCACGACCGGTTTCTGGCGGTTGCCGTGGACGAGAGCGTGACGCCTCCCTCGGGCTGCTCGATCGACGCCCTGGTGCGCATGCTCAAGGAGCTGGAAGCCGAGATCGGGGCCAAGCTGGTGGACAACGCGCCGATCCACTACCGGTCGTCCCGGGGCGTGGAGCGGGTGAGCCGCGGACGGTTCAGGGAGCTGGCGGACGCCGGCGAAGTGACGCCGGACACCCCCGTGTTCGACAACACCGTCACGCGGCTGGAGGAGTTCAGGGGAGGGAAATGGGAAGGCCCGGCCCGCCGAAGCTGGCAGGGCCGAGCCTTCTTCCGGATCTGAGCCGCGGCCTCGGAAAAAGTTCGGAGGGCGGCGTCCGGGTTGTCGGGGGGCGGCGCCGAAGCGCGCTCCCCGGGGGTGTTCGGGTTAGGAATCCAGCCGCACCACGTTCTCCGCTGCGGGACCCTTGGGGCCTTCGACGATGTCGAACTCGACGCGCTCGCCCTCCGTCAGGGAGCGGAATCCGTCCCCCGAGATGGCCGAGTAGTGGACGAAACAGTCCTGGTTCCCCTCTTCGGGGTCCAGGAACCCGTACCCCTTGGCGTCGTTGAACCATTTCACGGTTCCGGTCGTTCTCATACTGCTTCTTCCTCCTGAATGGCGCGGGACCGGCCTTGGGCGAGACATGGCCGCAAGCTGCGCGATCCCGACGGGGGTGGGACTAACGGATAGGCCGATGCAACGTCCGGTTAGGCGATGCGGTTGCGGCGGGCGATGCGGACGATGCGCACGGCGGGCGGCTACGGCGGTGTGGCTTGCGGATGTTCAGCTCGGATTCCTCGGAACGCTCCCCGACATTCGGGTTCTCCCCGTGCGGGGGGCGACGCAAGGTACGATATCGACGCGGGGGCGATCCGTCAAGGGATGCGACCGAGTTCGGGCGAAACGCCGCACGAGGCGCGGTCGGTCGCGCCGGTTCCCGCCCGCAGGTGGTGCGCGAGGAAGCGCACCGCCTCCTCGTCGGCATGGAGCGAGGTGCGCCAGGGCGTCGCGCCCTCGACGAAGCCGACGTGCCCGCCGCCGGGGGCGAACGCCGCGGTCAGGTGCGGGTTGGCCGCCGCCTCGGCTTCGGGGAGCGCCGCGGGGTCGGAGATCGGGTCGTCGCGGCTTTGAACGAGCAGCGTCGGGACCCGGATGCGCGGGAGGAACGCGCGCGCGTCGGATTTCGCGTAGTAGTCGGCGGCGTCGGCGAACCCGTGCAGCGGCGCGGTGAGCGCGTCGTCGAACTCGCGCAGGGTGCGGGCGCGGAGCGCGCGGGCGGCGTCGACGACCCCGTCGAGCATCTCCCGCTTGGCGCGCACCTTCCGTCGCAGAGAGCGCAGGAAGTACCTCGTGTAGAGGCCGCCCATGAAGCCGCGGCCGACCAGGTCGCAGGACGCCGCCAGATCGAAGGGGACGCAGATGGCGACGGCGGCGGCGATCGGGCTGTCCGCGCCCCGTTCGCCCAAGTACTTGAGAAGGACGCTTCCCCCCAGGCTGAAGCCGACCGCTCCGAGGGGCCGTCCGGGATGGCTCCGTCGGACGCGCTCGACGACGAACGCCAGATCGTCCGTGTCGCCCGCGTGGTAGAAGCGGGCCGTCCGATTCGCTTCCCCTCCGCAGCCGCGGAAATTCAGCCCCACGCCCCGCACGCCCCGGTCGAACAGGCGGCTCAGCACGCCCGCCGCGTAGGGTCGGCGGATGCGGCCCTCGAGTCCGTGCAGCGCCAACGCGACCGGGGCGTGCGGGCCGGGATCCGGGGCGAGGTCCAGATCGAGGAAGTCGCCGTCCGGGGTGTCCAGCCGCCGCCGCTCGAGCGGGACCCAGCCGGGCGGGCGGAAAAAGACGCCCGCCAGGGTCTGGGCGTGCCGGTTCTTCAGCCACCGCGGGGGGTGGAAGGCGCGCGGCCGGAACGGGCCCGGTCCCTTCTCCGGGAGGGAAGCCGTCCGAGCCCGCGACGCGGCGCCGCCTTCGGGCCGGAGGTCGGCGCCGGCCTCCGGCGTCAGCCGTCCGTCCCCGGTTCCAGGATCGCCTCGATGCGCGCCAGCACGTCCCGGTAGTGCAGCCGGGTCGCCCGGTCGCGGGTGCGCCCCGCTCCCGCGCTCGCCTCGCGCGCCAGCGCGTCGAGCTGCCCGCGCACCGCCGGCGCGACGTCGGTCGCGAGGGCGTCCTCGTCCTTCATCAGCTCCGCGAGGCGCTCCAGGTGGACCCGCTGGAGGTTGCGACGGTAGGCGTCGCTGGCCTCTCCGTCGCCGGTCTCGCGCCACAGCGCGCCGCGCAGGTCGTCGAGCATCTCGTTCAGCCCGTAGGCCTCCGCGCCGTCGAACGCCTCCTGCTCGATCAGGCGCTTCATGCGCTCCACGTCGAGCAGCCGCTCGAGCGCCGAGGCCTGCCAGCCGCCCAGCAGTTCGGGCGCCCCCGACCCCTGCACCCGGTCGAGGATGTCCGGATCGATCAGCCACGACGGCGTGCGGAACACCTGCTCGTCGAGATAGGCCATGGCCCGCCGCTGGGTCTCGCGCTCCACCCGCTCGTAGGGGTAGCCCTCCTGGTCCTGGCTCTTCCGGTTCCAACGCACCCCGCCGACGTTGGCGAGCACGTGCCCCGAATAGCGGCTCCATTGCGCGCCGATCTGCCGATGCAGTTCGCGCAACTGCGCGTAGTTCTCGCCTTCCTCGTAGATCCAGTCGCGCAGCGAGGAGGCGATGCGCTTCAGGTTGGCGACGCCCAGCTCCGAGGCGCGCACGGCGTCGTCGCCGATGGCCTCGGTGAGCGATTCGGGGTCGGCTCGGCTGGGGTCGCCGAAGCGGTACACGGGGTCGTCGCCCGTGGCCAGGATCCACTCGTGCAGCGTGGGACGCTCCTCCTCGGGGGAGGAGGCCTCGGGGATCGGCCGGTAGCCCCAGCGGATCGCGTGGACGTCGTAGGGACCCACCCGCGGGAGCACGCAGGCGTCGTCCCCGGGCTGGGCCACGTAGTTGAAGCGGGCGTAGTCCATGATCGAGGGCGCCGTTCCCATCGTGCAGGTGAAGCTCGTGCGCAGCGAGTCCACCGGGTACGCCGCCGACGACTTCATGTTGTGGGGCAGCCCGAGGGTGTGTCCCACCTCGTGCGCGGACACGAAACGGATCAGCTCGCCCATCACGGCGTCGTCGAAACGTACGCCGCGCGCGTTCTCCTCCCGGGCCGCGGTCTGCACCAGGTACCAGTTGCGCAGCAGGTTCATCACGTTGTGGTACCACTGGATGTCGCTCTCCAGGATCTCCCCCGTCCTCGGGTCGTGGACGTGCGGTCCCGAGGCGTTCTGGACCGGCGAGGCCAGGTAGCGGACGACGGAATAGCGCGCGTCCTCGGGGCTCCAGTCGGGGTCCTCCTCGGGCGAGGGAGGCTCGCGTCCCACGATGGCGTTGCTGAACCCGGCGGCCTCGAAGGCCGTTTGCCAGTCGTTCACCCCCTGGACGATGTACGGGCGCCACTTCTCCGGCGTCGCGGGGTCCACGTAGTAGACGATGGGCTCGACCGGGTCGACCAGTTCGCCGCGCGCCCACGCTTCCGGGTCGGAGGGCTCCAGGCGCCAGCGGGTGATGAAGCGCTCCCGCTCGGCGCGTTGCTCGTCCAGCCCGTAGTTGGTGCGGGTCACGGAGAAGAAGCCGACCCGTTCGTCCCACAGACGCGGCCGCATGGGCTCGTCGGGGAGCAGCAGCATGGAGTGGTTCATCTCCAGGGAGAGCGTGCCGGACTCGGCGTCCGAGGGAGGCTCGTCCGCCCGGTAGGTCACCACGCGCCGCACCTCGACGTTGCGCGGGAAACTGCGCACCGATTCGATGAAGGTGCGATCGTCGTCGAGGTTGCGGACCTCGTACCGCTCGCGGCGCTCGGGCCGCAGACCCAGAAGCGGCACGTCGCTCTCGAACAGGTCGTTCACCCGGACGACGACCGAGGAGGAGTCCTCGGAAATCGCGGCGACGTCGAAGGCGTGGACGACCGGCTCGAAGTTGGAGTTCAGCACCGACCGGTGGACGGCGCTTTCCGGGTCGGCGTAGTTCTCGTGGCTCACCTGGCGCAGGAGCACCCGGTCGCCCCGGCGCTGCCAGCGCACCACCGCGGTTCCCTCCTTGGCGCCGCCCCACCCCACGTTCTCCGCGGTGCGCGAGATCCTTGAAACCACCAGCATCTCGCGTCCGAACTGCTCTGCGGGAATCTCGTAGAAGAAGTCCGTGCCCACCCGGTGCGCGCGGAAGAGGCCGTCGTCGCTGACGGCGTCCTCGGGGATCACTTCCGCGTACGACCGCACGGCGTCCGCGTCCGGCTCCGGCCGGGAGGGCGCGGGGACGGGGGCGGGATCGGCGCGCCCGAACGAGCAGGCGGCCAGGGCGAGCGAGGCGAAAAGGAAGGAGGGGCGCAACGTGCGGCGAGCGGAGGACTCGGGGCGGGACATGGGATCTCCGGCGGATTCGGCGTGACGGGAGGGGTTCGAACGCGGCGCCGGGCGTCGGCGCAGGCCGTCCCCGTCCCGGCAAAGTAGGAAACCGGGACCGCCCGTGCACCCCCGCAACGGCGTCCGCGCATCCTGCGCGCGGGCACGACCGGAACCGGCCGGGGCGAGCGGGGAAGTTCTTGAACCCGTCGCGCTTTTCGTGTACACTGTTCACATGGCGATGCAGCGATCCGACATCAGGAGCCGGGCCACCGAACTCTACCTTTCCGGAGGGATCGAGGCGCTGTCCATGCGCAAGCTGGCCGGCGGCCTCGGCGTGACCGCGCCCGCGCTCTACCGCTACTACGCCGGCAAGGACGAGGTGCTCCGCGACATGGTGCGCGAAGCCTACCGGCAGTCGGCCGCCTACGTCTACAGGGCGCTCTCGGCGGCGACCCCGCTGGAGCGGCTCCGGCGCGCCGGCGAGGAGAACCTCGACTTCGCCCTCGCGCACCCGCGCTGGTACGAGCTGATGTACCTTTCCCCGGAGCGGTTCGGCTGGTCCGACTATCCGCCCGAAGTGGCCGCGCACGCGCAAGCCATGCACCAATTCTGGATGGACCGGACGCGCGAGTGCGTGGACGCCGGGTACCTGAGGGCCGAGGCCGACGTCCGCGACGTGGGGATGACGATGTGGGCCCATTCCCACGGCTTGATCACGATCTACCTGCGCGGGCTTCTGGACCTGGGCGAGGCCGAGTTCCGGGAAGCCTACCGGGCTTCCTGCGGACGCATGCTGTTGGGCGTCGGAACCCGCAAACTGCTGGAGGAGGCGCGCGCCGACGGGAGCGCCGGAGGGGAGGGCTCCCGGGTCGCGGACGAGGTTCGCAACACCGAGCACAGCGAGGCACACGGATGACGGACGACGCGGGACGAGGGCGGCGCGGAACGCGCCGCGACGGGCGAAGAACGGGGGGCGCAGTGAACATCGTTCTCTTCACGGCCGCGGCCGTCGCGGCCGCGCCGCCGGCGCTCCTGGAGGCTCAGCGGCCGACCGCGGCCGCGCCGCCGCGGGGCGAGGCGCTCACCCTCCCGGAGGCGGTCTCCGTGGCGCTGCGCCGCAATCGCGACGTGGAGGACGCCCGGTTCGACCTGGAGCTGGCCAGGGAGCAGGTGTCGGAGGCGTGGGGCACCGTCATGCCCACCGTCAACGTGAGCGCCAACTACACGCGCAACCTCTCTCCCGCCAAGTCCTTCCTTCCCGCCTTCCTCTTCGATCCGGACGCGAACCCGGACGAGCTGATCCAGGTGCAGTTCGGGGCGGACAACAGCTGGAACATGAGCGTGAACCTGGAACAGCCGCTCTTCGACGCGCGCGTGTTCGTCGGATTGGGCGCGGCCCAGCGGTTGGCCTCGATCCAGGAAGAATCCGTGCGCGGGCGAAGCCAGAGTCTCGTCACGCGCGTGCGCAGGGCCTACTACGACCTCCTGCTGGCCCAGGAGCAGGAACGGCTCACCCGCAATTCGGTCGCGCGCGTGCGCCGGTCGCTCAAGGAGACCCGCGCCATGAACCGGGCCGGGCTGGCCTCCGACTACGACATGCTCCGCATCGAGGTCGAGCTCGCGAATCTGGAGCCCAACCTGCGCCGCGCCGAGAACGCGGCGATCCAGTTCCGCCGGGCGCTCGCGGTGGAGCTCGCCCTGGAGGACCAGGAGGGCCTGCGCGTGGCGGGGTCGCTGGCGTCGATGGACCTGGACGATCCGGCGGACAACACGCCGGACAACCGCGCGATCCTCGCCTTCGCGAGCTCCAGGCCGATGGAGGGCGGGGCGGAGGAGAAGGTCCGGCAGGCGTGGGAGCGGCGATCCGATCTGCGCCAGCTGGAGATGGCCGAGCGTCTGCGCCACTCCGAGATGCGGCTGGAACAGATGCAGTACGTGCCCACCGTCTCCCTGTTCGGCAACTACGTGCTCCAAGCCCAGCAGAACGGATCCCCGGACTTCTTCGGCGATCCGATGTCGCGGGCGTCGGCGCAGGCGGTGGGGGTCTCGGTGAGCGTCCCCGTCTTCGAGGGATTCCGCAAGGACGCGCGCGTCGACCAGCGCCGGGCGGCGTGGCGCCAGGCCGAAACCCGGTTCCGACTCTCGCGCGACCAAGCGGCCGTCCAGGTCAAGTCGCTGGTCGAGCTGACCCGGGAAGCGCGGGCGCGGGCGCGCGGGCAGAGGCTGGCGGTCGAACAGGCGCGGCGGGGCTTCGAGATCGCCTCCGCGCAGTACCGGGAGGGCCTGAGCGGCCAGCTCGAGTTGACGGACGCCGAGGTGGCGCTCAGGCAGAGCGAGTTCAACTACGCGCAGGCGGTCTACGACTACCTGGCGGCTTGGGCGCAGCTGGACGAGGCCACCGGCGCCGTGCCGATGGTGGATTCGGAGTTCGCGGCCACGGACGGGGCGTAGCGGAGGCGGGCCGGGCGACGCTCCGGCGGCGCGAAACCGGGAAAGCGAACGACCTTGAACGACCTTTCGAGGGGAGAACGATGAATCGAGCAGCGGTCGGGACGAGAAGGTGGTGGACGGCGTTGGGCGCGGCGGCGGGAGTGGCCGCTTGCAGCAGCGCGGAGGCGGACGACGCGGCGCCGCCCGCGGCCGAGGAGGCGCCCGCGCGCGCGATCAACGTCGAGGTCGAGCCGGTCCTGCCCACCGGATTCACCGAGCTGATCCGGCTGACCGGGACGGTGCGCGCGAACCGGGACGTGGTCGTGTCGGCCACCGAGGCCGGGCTGGTCTCGGAGATCCTGGTGGACCAGGGAAGCCCGGTGCGGGCCGGACAGGCGGTGGCGCGTCTGGACGACGCGCAGTTGCGGGCGCAGGTGGAGGAGGCGCGCGCCCGGGCGGACTTGGCGCGGGAGACCTGGGAGCGGCGCAGGCGGCTCTTCGAGGAGGACCGGGTCGGTTCCGAGCTCCAGTACCTCGAGGCCCGCTACGCGGCCGAACAGTCCGCGGCCAGCCTGACCGCCCTCGCCGCGCGCTTGGACGCGACCGTCGTCCGCGCTCCTTTCGGGGGCGTGCTGGACTCCAGGAACGTCGAGCTCGGCAGCATGATCATGCCCGGCACGCCGGTGGCGCGCGTGGTGGATCTCGATCCGGTGCGCATCCGCGGCGGCGTGCCCGAGCGGTTCGCGCTCGACGTGCGCCCGGGATCCATGGCCGCCGTGACCTTCCAGGTGCTCGAGGGCGAGACGTTCGAGGGCGCCATCGCCTACGTCGGCTCGGCGGTGGACCCGCAGGACCGCACCTTCCCGGTCGAGCTCGTCCTGGCCAACCCCGGCGGGTTGATCAAGCCGGAGATGGTGGCGAGCATCGAGATCGTGCGCGAGACCCGCTCGCACGTGGTGGTGGTGCCGCGCGAGGCGCTGCTCCGGACGGAGGACGGGTACGTCGCGTACGTGGTCGAGGGGACCGGCGACGTCGGCACGGCGCGCGCGCGCGCCGTGCGGTTGGGCCCGGGGCAGCGCAACCGCGTGGTCGTGGAGGAAGGACTCGCGGCCGGGGACCGCTTGGTCGTGATCGGACAGCAGCTGGTCGCCGACGGGGACCGGGTGCGGGTGGTCAACTGAACGCGGGACGCCGGTCCGGCCGGCCGACCGCATCCGAGAGGGACGGACATGTCTGAACCGAGGGACGAACGGGCCGGCGTCGACGCGGGCGAGACGCGCGGCGCCTCCGAGCCCCGCGCCGACGCGGGCTATCTGGCGCGCTTCAAGGAATTCGCGCTCACGAGCTTCGCCGTCGAGCACCGCACCAGCTCGGTGGTGCTCCTCCTGCTCGTCACGGTCACGGGGCTCGCCTCGTACCGGGCGATCCCCAAGGAGTCGTTCCCGGAGATCGAGGTTCCCGTGATCGCGGTGAACACCGTCTATCCCGGGGTGTCGCCGGTCGACGTCGAGACGCTGGTCACCCGGCCGATCGAGGAGGAGCTGAGCGCCATCTCCGACATCAAGGAGCTTTCCTCCACCTCGGTCGAGGGATATTCCAGCGTCACCGCCGAGTTCGAGACCACGGTCGACCTGGACGAGGCGCTGCAGCAGATCCGCGAGAAGGTGGACCTCGCGAAACCCGAGCTGCCCGAGGACGCGGAGGAGCCGTCCATCTTCGAGTTCAGCTTCTCGGAGTTCCCCATCATGCAGGTGAACCTGGCCGGCGACTTCGATCTGGTCCACCTGAAGGAACTCGCGGAGGACCTGCGGGACGAGCTGGAGAGCGTCCCGGAAATTCTGCGCGTGGACGTGCGCGGCGGGCTGGAGCGCGAGGTCAAGGTGGACGTGCGCCTCTCCCGGCTCCAGTTCTACAATTTGGCGCTCCAGGACGTCGTCGACGCCATCGCCACGGAGAACGTCAACGTTCCGGGCGGATCCATCGACGTCGGCAACCAGAAGTTCCTGGTGCGGGTCGACGGAGAGTTCGACGCGCCCGCGGCGATCGAGGATCTGGTGGTCGCCGCCGACGAGGGCGGTCCGGTCTACGTCCGCGACCTGGCGGACGTGGAGTTCGGCTTCGCCGAGCGCGAGACCTTCGCCCGCCTGGACGGCTCGCCGGTCGTGACGCTGGACGTCGTCAAGCGTTCGGGCGAGAACATCATCGAGACCGCCGAACGGGTGAAGGCGGTCATCGAGGAGATGAGGCCGCTCTTCCCGGCGACCCTCACCGTGAAGATCACCGGCGACACGTCCCGGGACATCTTCTCGATGGTGAGCTCGCTCGAGAACAACATCGTCTCGGGGCTCGTCCTGATCGTGAGCGTGCTGCTCTTCTTCCTCGGACTGCGCACCTCGCTGTTCGTCGCCGTCTCGATCCCCTCCTCCATGTTCCTGTCCTTCGGGGTGCTCAGGCTGCTGGGCGTCTCCATGAACATGGTCGTGCTCTTCTCGCTCATCCTGGCGCTGGGGATGCTGGTCGACAACGCGATCGTGGTGGTGGAGAACATCTACCGCTACGTGGAGCGCGGCTGGGACCGGAAGCTGGCGGCCAAGAAGGCCACCGGAGAGGTGGCCGGTCCGGTGATCGCGGCGACGCTGACCACGCTGGCCGCGTTCGCGCCCCTTCTGTTCTGGCCGGGCATCTCCGGCGAGTTCATGAGCTATCTGCCCACGACCCTCATCGTGACGCTCTCGAGTTCGCTCTTCGTGGCGCTGGTGATCGTTCCGGCGCTGTGCTCGATGTTCATCCTTCGGGAAGGCGAGGAGGCGCCGCCGCTCACGCGCGCCGCGCGCAGGACCCTGGTCGCGGCGAGCGCGGGAGTCGTCCTGGGGTTCGTCGCCGTCAATCCGCTGACCGCGGCGCTGCTGCTCGCCACCGCCGGCCTGCTCTGGGCCCTCTATCGCTTCGTCGTCAAGCGGGCGTCCGCGCTCTTCCAGAACTGGTGGCTGGAGCGGGCGATGGTCTTCTACGAAAAGCTCTTGACGCGCTCGCTCGACCGCCCCGTGCGGGTGCTCGTCGGATGCGCGGCGGCGCTGGTGGCGACCGTGATCCTGTTCGGACGGTTCAACGCGGGGGTGGAGTACTTCCCCGAGGCCATTCCGCCCCGACAGATCATGATCGACGTGGACGCCCCGGCCGGCACCCGCGCGAACTTCACCGACCGGCTGGTGCGCCGCATCGAGGACAAGCTGCCCGCCTACGAGGGGGTCGCGCTCGACGGGGAGTCGGTGGTGGCCACGGTCGGCGGCGGCGGCGGCGGGATGGGCGGCGGCGGGCCGTCGGGTCCGGAGGCCGGGCTGGTGACCATCTCCATGGTGGAGTTCCAGGACCAGAGGGCGGACGCCTTCCGTACCCTGGCCGCGCTCCAGGAGAGCGTCGCCAGCGACCTCGCGGGCGCGGACATCTCGGTCGACAAGGTCGAGGACGGGCCCGCCACCGGTCCGCCCGTGAACATGGAGCTGGTGGGCTCGGATCCCGATCTGCTGAACGAGCTCGCCGACGAGATGATGGCCGCCCTGCGGGCCGATCCGGTCCACGCCAAGCTGGTCCGCCTCAACAGCAACCTGGACGACGCCCGTCCCGAACTGGGCGTGCGCGTGGACCGGGAGAAGGCCGCGCTCTACGGGCTCTCGACCCTTCGCGTGGGCCAGGCCATCCGCGGCGCCATCCAGGGCGTCGAAGCGGCGAAGTACCGGACCGGCAACGACGAGTACGACATCGTCGTGCGCTTGGCGGAGGAGGACCGGGACGAGCTCGGCGCCCTGGCCGAGCTCACGGTGCTGTCCGAGGGCGATCCCATCCCGCTGCTCTCGGTCGCGTCCTGGGAAGTGGGGGAGGGCGCCGGCTCGATCCGGCGCCTGGACATGGATCGCTCGGCGACGGTGTCCTCCGAGGTGCGCGCCGGCTACAACTCGAACGCGGTGCTGGCCGAGGTGCAGCGGGCGCTCGCCGACTTCGACGCGTCGCTCCCTCCGGGATACCAGATCCGCTACACCGGCGAGAACGAAGAGCAGGCGGAGGCTCAAGCCTTCCTCTCCACCGCGTTTCTGATGGCGCTCTTCCTCATCGGCTTCATCCTCATCTCGCAGTTCAACTCGCTGGTGAAGCCCTGCATCATCCTGACCTCGGTGATGATGTCCACGGTCGGGGTTCTGCTCGGGCTCATGGTGTTCCGCATGCCCTTCGGCATCATCATGACCGGAGTGGGCATCATCTCGCTGGCGGGCATCGTGGTGAACAACGCCATCGTGCTCATCGACTACATCGACGTCCTGCGCGCCCGCGACGGGGTCGGCCGACGGGACGCGCTGGTCCTGGGCGGGATGACCCGGTTCCGTCCGGTGGTGCTGACCGCGGTGACCACGGCGCTCGGGTTGGTGCCGCTCGCGATCGGGCTCAACTTCGACTTCTTCGGCCTGTACGGAAGTCTGGCCCCCGACCTGTACTGGGGCGGGGACCAGGCCGCGTGGTGGGGCCCGATGGCGATCGCGGTGATCGCCGGGATCGTCTTCGCGACCTTCCTCACCCTGATCGTGGTGCCGGTCATGTACCAAGCGGTCGACGACGTCGGCCGCTTCTTCCGGCGCCACTACTCCCGGGCCGCGAACGCCGCCTGACGGCCCGTTCGCCGGAGCTCCCCGGATTTGCGTTCGCGGGCCCGTGCGGCCACTGTACATTGGAAGGTTCGACCCGGCGCGGTTCGCGCCCGACGCGCTCTCACGTCTTCAGGAGGTACGCCATGCGATCGAGAAACTACGTGACCCGCCGCCGCTTCATGGGAGGAGCGGCCGCGGCGCTGGGGCTCGCCGGGCTCAGGCCCGCCGGGCTTCTGGGGTGGGACGCGCCCGCGCGCCCGTTGCGGTCGGCGCCGCAGGAGTACGACTACGATTCCTTCGCCAAGCTCGCCTCCAACGAAAATCCCTACGGTCCGTCCGAGCGGATGATGGAGGCCATGAACGACGCCTGGAAGTACTCGAACCGGTACGGCTATCCGGACGGCGACGTTCAGGCGAAGATCGCCGAGCACCACGGCGTGGAGCCGGAGAACGTCCTGCTGGGCGCGGGCTCGGGGGAGACGCTCAGGGTGGTGGGCCACACCTACCTCGGGCACGACAAGAAGGTGATCGGCGTCCAGCCGACCTATCTCACCGTCTTCGGCGTGGCCTCCGGGATCGACGCGGACGCCATCATGCTGCCGTTGCTCGACGACCATTCGCAGGACATCCCGGCGATGATCGACGCCACCGTCAAGAACTACCGGGACGTCGGGCTCGTCTACCTGTGCAATCCCAACAATCCGACCGGCAAGGTGGTGAGCGCGGCCGACACCCGGCGACTCGTCGACGCCATCCCCGAGGACATTCCGATCCTGGTCGACGAGGCGTACCACCACTTCGTCGAGGATCCCGTCTACGAGACGGCGGTGCCCTACGTCCTCGACGGGCGCAAGGTCGTCGTCGCGCGCACCTTCTCCAAGATCTACGGCATGGCCGGGTTGCGCCTGGGCTACGGCATCGCCCCCGCCGACATGATCCGGGAGATGCGCGACCACGCCACCGGCAGCGTCAACGCCCTGGTGAAGTGGGGCGCCGTCGCCGCGCTCGAGGACGCCGAGTCGGAACGGTGGGTGCGCGAGACCACGTTGCGCCTGCGCAAGGAGACCACGGACGAGCTCGAGGCCATGGGCTACGACGTCATCCCCTCGGAGACCAACTTCTTCATGGTGCACACCGGACGTCCCGCCGCCGAAGTGCGGGCCGCCTTCCGGGAGCGGGGCGTGCTGGTGGGACGCGACTTCCCGCCCATGCTCGACCATCTGCGGGTGTCGGTCGGCACCGAAGAGGAGATGGCGCGCTTCATGACGGCGTGGAAGGAGATCATGCCCAGGGCCGCGACCACGACGACCTCGGGCTGATCGCCCGCGTCGGACTCGCGGAGCGTCGGGGGAGGCGGGGTCGGTCCCGAACCGGGGACCGACCCCGTTTTCTTGCGCGCAACGCTCCCGACCGAACTCCGTCGGCTCCGTCGTCGGCTGCGGGCGTCGGCCCGACGCCCACCCAGACGCGCAGCGTCGTGTCGCGGGCTTCGCTCCACCGAACGTCGATCCGGACCTGGCCCAGCATGCCGGTCCGGTAGTCGAAGTCCACGCGTTCGCCCGGAGTCATCAGGCGCTCGAGGACGGCGCGGTCGGCGTCGCGCGCGAGATCGCGCACGGCGACGTGCCAGCTTCCCGTGTGCTCCTCCCAGATTCGCAGGTGGCCCTGAAGGCGGATCCCGAAGGTGGGCACGGACTCGCTCTGGAACGAACCGACGCCCGCCTCGATGGGCAACGCGATCCATGCGCCGCCCCGTTCCATGGCCTGGAGGATCTCGGGCGGGATCTGCGCCTGCAGGGAGGCGCTTCCCGGCCGCAACGCGGGCCCCGCCAGGACGCAGAGCGCCAGCGCCGCCGCCGACGCGCTTCGGCCGCGCCTCGGGCCGCCCGGTCTCTCGATCATGGTTCGATGCACTTGGCCTCTCCCGCCCGACGGTCCCGTTTCGCGATCCCGCGCCGCCTTTCCCGGGCGCGCCGGGATCCTACCACCGTTCCGCTGCCGGTTCAACTCGGGCGGCGGGTGGGGTTCCACGCCGTGGCGGCACGCGCGCGGGACGCGCCCGCCGCTTGGGGGGAGGCGCGGCTCCGACCCTTCGTTTTGACACTCGCGACGGGGTCGCTACATTGCGCGGGCCGTCGTTTCCTCCGGCCCCCTCCGTGGACTTCGGGGCATCCCGTATCCCCGGAGCCCGTCCCGGTTCTTGCCCGGAGGCATGTCGCCGGACGCGTTTCCGGAAAGGATTGGACGCCTTCACGTCGTCGAAGCGGCGTCCGCGGGCTCGACCGCTCGGCGGTCCCGGAGCGGGGCGGGCTCGGCCCGCCCAAGGAGGTGTGGCTGATCGACCCGAAGGAGATGGCGAAGCCGCTCCCCCGCCGTAGGCGCTTCAAGTCCGCGTCGTGCGCATGGGCACGGCGGAACCCGGAAGAAACGCTGTGGCTCAACCCGATGTGCGAGGCTTGCGACCCCATTTGGGACCGGCGCTACGGGAGAAATCCTTCGACCCCTGCGCAGGACACCGGCACAAAGGAAGAGGGCGCGTGAGGACCCCATCTACCGGCCCTACGGGACCATTCCGCAGTGCGGCAACAAGCCGGTTCCCTACCGGGAGCTCGCGGCAAGGGAGATCGAATGAGCGAGATCGAGAAGAAAAGCAGCGTGAGGCACATCAAGAAACAGATGCTCGGCATGGGCACCCACCGGGTGGACATGTTCCGGTCGTGGTGCGGGAAGTGGGTCCTGTACGACCAGCCGGGCCAGCGGGGCCACTATCCCCCGCTGAAGGTCTATCTCGAAGGTGGCGTGTACAACGGTCTCGACCCCGCGTCCGACGAGTACCCCGCAAACACCTGCGACGCATGCGTGGAGCGGGTCGGGGCCGTCTTGGTGAGGCTCTCCAAGAAAGCGCGGGAGTTCGCCGAGCGGAAGCTGGGCGGGCAGCTTTATGCCTCTGCCGGCGAGGAAGCGCCATGAGCGCAAAGAACAGGGTCGTTCACTACACCGACTGGGATCGGCACTTCGGGAACGATCTCTTCGACGCACGCCCGCAATACCGGATCAAGCGGAGGAATCCCGCCCGCCGCGCCTACGGTTCCGTGCCGATCCGCGGCGACGAGCCGGTCCCCTGCCGAGAGGTCGCGGATTGGCGGCTGGACACGTCGCGGATCGACGGTCGGGAGCGTCGCGGATCGACGGATACCGAGGAGGCCGAGTGAAGCGCATCGCGGATCGCGTACTGGAGCGAATGGAGTACTCGACGTTCTGCGGCGCGGGGCCGTTCGAGCGGAATCTCGACCGGCGCCTGTATCCGCAGAACGAGAACGTGGTTTTTTGGCGGCACCTCGGTAGGGGGCCCGTGCGCGTGGAATGCATCGAGGCGGCGCTGGGAAGGATCCGCGAGCCTCTCGAGGAGGCCATCGAGTTCATGCGGGAGTTGTGCGAGAGAAACGGGAGGCCGATGGACGTGCAGATGCAGCTTTCCGTCTCCGCTTTGGAGGAGCTGGAGCGCAGGCTGGAGGAAGCGGAGTCCGTGAGACGCGTCGAGAAGCGGGCGTCCGAGGCAACCGGATGAGCGCCGATCCGCCTCCGCCACAGCGAAATCCGGAGAGAGCCTTGGAGAAGAAATCCACGGTCCTGAAAGTGGGCTGGGACCGGGAGGACGGAGTCTTGATCGCGTCCCCCGAAGGCCGCGTCGACGCCTCGAACAACTCCGTCTTCGGGGAAGTCCTGGAGTCGGGGATCCCGCCGGGAGAGCGGGCCCTGTTGCTGGACATGCGAGACCTTTCCTACATGAGCAGCATGGGACTCAGCGTCCTGTTGCGACTGGTCCGCAAGTTCCGCGGTCAGGGGAGGGTCATCGGCATGTGCCGGCTCTCTTGGACGACCGCCGCGGTCGTGTCGCTGAGCGGCTTCAACAGGATCATCCCCGTGTACGAGACCCGCGCCGCGGCCCTGGCGGCGATGGGAGGGCGGAGCGAATCCGGCGCCGCCGAAGCGCCGCCGGATTCTTCGGCCGAGGAGCCGGTTCCGGAAGGGAAGCGGCCGCGCCGATTCAGCTTCAAGATGCACCCGAACTGAACCGGAATTTCCGGCGCGTCCGCCCCGCCGCACCCGGCGGAAGTTGTGAAGCCGCCCCTCGTGCACGACATTCGCTGGCGTGCGCCCGCACGGGCGCCGGTGGCCCGCCCCCGCAGCCGGGAGTTCCGATGCACGGAGTCGCGAACCGCTTCCCACGCAGCCCCGCCCGGAGTCCCTGCGCCCGTTCCCCGCTCGCCGTCGCCGCGGTTCTGGCGGCCGCGGCGACGGCGGGAGCCGCCGCCCCGGAACTCGCCGCCCAGCGGGGCGCGACCGACGGCGACTGGCTCCACTACGGGGGGGACGCGGGAAGCACCAAGTACTCGTCCCTGGACCAGATCGACGCGGACAACGTCGGCGACTTGGAGATCGCGTGGCGGTGGGCGGCGCGCAACTTCGGCGACCGGCCCGAGTTCAACTACAGGGCGACCCCTCTCGCGGTGGACGGCGTCCTGTACGTCACGGCGGGCTACCGGCGGGCGGTGGTGGCCATCGACGGGGCGAGCGGCGAGACCCTGTGGATGTACCGCATGGACGAGGGCGCGCGCGGCGAGACCGCCCCGCGCGCCAACTCGGGCCGCGGGGTCGCCTATTGGACCGACGGCCGGGCGGAGCGCATCCTCGCGATCACCCCGGCCTATCACATGGTCTCGTTGGACGCCCGGACCGGGCGACCCGACCCGGCCTTCGGCGAGAACGGGGTGGTCGATCTGCGCCGGGACTTCGGTCCGCGCGAGGTCGACGTCGACGCCGACCCGCTGGGTTCGAGCTCCCCGCCGACGATCGTGGGCGACGTGGCCGTGGTGGGGACGGCGCTGCCCTCCGGCGGCTCGCCCCCGAAGCCGGACATGCCCCCCGGCCACGTGCGCGGCTACGACGTGCGCACCGGCGAGCGCCTGTGGATCTTCCACACCGTCCCCCAAGAGGGCGAGTACGGCAACGACACGTGGCTGGAGGAATCCTGGCGCCGCACCGGCAACGCGGCCGTCTGGACTCCGTTCTCGGCCGATCAGGAGCGCGGCTACGTCTACCTGCCCGTCGAGGCCCCGACGGGCGACTACTACGGCGGCCACCGCCCCGGCGACAACCTCTTCTCCCAGAGCCTGGTGTGCTTGGACGCGCGCACCGGCGAGCGGGTGTGGCACTTCCAGATGATCCGCCACGGCATCTGGGACTACGATCCGCCCGCGCCCCCCATCCTGCTCGACGTCGAGGTGGACGGGCGCGCCGTCCCCGCGGTGGCGCAGGTCACCAAGCAGGCCTTCACCTACGTCTTCGACCGCTACACGGGCGCGCCGGTCTGGCCCATCGAAGAACGTCCGGTCCCGTCCAGCGACGTTCCCGGCGAGCGGAGCGCGCCGACCCAGCCGTTCCCCACCCGTCCCGCTCCCTTCGACCGTCAGGGCGTCTCCGAGGACGACCTGATCGACTTCACTCCCGAGCTGCGCGCGGAGGCGCTGGAAATGGTTTCGCGCCTGCGTCTCGGGCCCCTCTACACTCCGCCCTCGGTCATCGACCCCGACGGCACCCTGGGCACGCTGACGCTGCCCGGTTCGCTGGGCGGCGCCAACTGGCCGGGGGGTTCGGTCGACGTGGAGACCGGCATCCTCTACGTCGCCTCCTCGACCTTCCCCTCGGTGCACGGGCTCGTCAGCGACCCGGACCTCTCCAGCATGGACTACGTGGCCGGGCGCGCCCTGCGCCGGTCGCGGGGAGGGGGCCCCCAGGGGTTGCCGCTCGTCAAGCCGCCGTGGGGGCGCATCACCGCGATCGACCTGAACACCGGCGACCACGTGTGGACGAGGCCCAACGGCGACACCCCCGAGTACGTGCGCGAGCATCCGGCGTTGGCCGGAGTGGACGTCCCGCCCACCGGCAAACCCGACCGCGGCGGCACCATGGTGACCCGCACCCTGCTATTCGCCGGGGAAGGGGGCGGGATGTTCGCGGCCTACGGATCGGGTGGCAACAAATTGCGCGCCCACGACAAGGCCACCGGCGAGGTCGTGGGCGAGTTCGAGTTGCCCGCCAACCAGACCGGGGTCCCGATGACCTATCTGGCCGACGGACGTCAGTTCGTCGCGGTGGCGGTGGGGGACCGCGGCCACGCGGCCGAGTTGGTCGCGCTCGCGCTCCCGCGCTAGGGCTCGCGCTTCCTCCGCGAGAGGCGTCCGCGCGCCCCGAGCCCCGCCGCGGTGCAACCTTCCCGCCCGCGCGCTCGTCCGATGGTCTGACGGCGTGCGCCGACGACTTCCCCAACCGCGAAGTTCTCGAACCGGCGCGCGGCGTCGTCGAAGACGAGACGGGGAAGGGAAACCGGGAGGATCGCATGAAGAAGCGAAAGGCGGGAGACGGGCGGACGAGAAGGGTCGGAGCGGGATTCCGGATGGCCGCGTTGCTGGCGACGCTCGCGGCGCCGCCGGTTCTGGAGGCTCAGGAGCGCGGTCGGGAAGGGCGCGATCGCAGGGTCGTGCGCGTGCACGGCAACTTCATGTCGCGGGGAATGCTGGGGATCCGGCTGAGCACGCGTCCGGCGGACGCGGACGCCGAGGGCGCCGAGGTGCGCGGGGTCGTCGACGACGGACCCGCCGAGGAGGCGGGTCTCCGGGAAGGCGACGTCGTCACCGCGCTCGACGGACACAGCCTGCTCGAGCCGCTCTCCGACTCCGATCTGGAGGAGCGCGTCGATCCCGACCGGTCCGTGCCCAGCCAGCGGCTGCTGTTGCTGGCGGGCGAGCTGGAACCGGGCGAGGAGGTGGAGGTGGAGTATCTGCGCGACGGCGCGACGGCGTCGGCCACGGTCGAGACGCGGACGATGTGGGGGATGGACGGATTCGACGTGGACCGCGTGCACGTGGTGGTGGAGGAGGCCCGCGAGCGCGCCCGGGAAGCCGGCGAGAGGGCTCGCGAGGCCATGGAGCGGATGCGCGAGGAGTGGGAGGACTACGACTACCGCTGGCTTCCGGAGGTCGACGCGGCGGCTTGGATGTTGGGACCGCGCGCGTCGCACGGCCTCGACTTGACGACGCTGAATCCCGAACTGGGCCGCTACTTCGACGCCCGGAGCGGCGCGCTGGTCACGGAGGCCGACGAGGACAACCCGCTGGGGCTGGAGGCCGGCGACGTGATCCTGGCCATCGACGGTCGCGTCGTCGACTCGGCCGCCGACGCGCGCCGCATCCTGCGCTCCTACGACGAGGGCGAGACGGCGACGCTCGAGGTCGTGCGCGACGGCGAGCGGATCGAGGTGAGCGGCGAGATCGAGGACCGGGTGCGCCCGCGGCGGCGCGGGGCGGGCGTGCGCGGGGCGCCGAACGGTCCGCCCGCTCGAGGGATTTCGGTCCGCCGCGGGGGTCCCCGGGGCGCGTTCCGGTGGGCGCCGCGTCGCGCCGGAAGGCTTTGGAGGAACATGCGCGCGTAGGTTGCGCGAGGTCGGGGCGGGGTGGCGGGGCGGGGTGCCGGCGCCGGGGCGCGAAAGCGTTCCGGCGTCGGTTGCACTTGTGCGCACGCGGTCCCTTGTCCACTCTGTACGGAGCGGTACGGTACTTCTCTCCGTTTCGCGGTCCGCGCGTTCCTGGGCCGCGGGATCCCGTCGCACCCGGCAACCCCTCGCCCCTATCGTGTCGGACAGGAAATCCCTAGGCGTACTTCAGGTCCTCGGCAGCGGATCCGGCTTCATCCGCCTGCGCGAGTTCGGCTACACCGCGTCCAAGCGGGACGTGTACGTCGGCCCCAAGGTCATCCGGAACTTCGGACTGCGCACGGGAGACGAGATCGCCGGGGACGTCGGCAACCGGCCGCGCAACGGGAAGGCGCCCCCGCTCACCCGGGTCGTCGCGGTCAACGGGGAACCCCCCGGCGGGTTGCGCGACCGTCCCGAGTTCACCCGCATGGGCGCCCTCCACCCAAGGGATCAGCTCAAGCTGGAGTGCGAGGTCACGCACCTCGGACAGCCCGATTTCACCAACCGCGTCATCGACCTCTTCTGTCCCTTCGGCAAGGGACAGCGGGCGATGATCGTGGCTCCGGCGAAGGCGGGGAAGACGACCGTCCTCCAGCGCGTGGCGCAGGGGATCGTGACCAACCACCCGAACTGCCACCTCTACATCCTGCTGGTCGACGAGCGCCCGGAGGAGATCACCGAGATGGAGATGTGCGGGTACGGCGAGGTCGTCGCCTCGAGCTTCGACTTTCCGCCGGAGCGTCACGTCGCGGTCGCCGAGATCCTCATGGAGCGCGCCCGTCGGCGGGTCGAGATGGGTCAGGACGCGGTCGTCATCCTGGACTCCATCACGCGCTTGGCGCGTGCGTACAACAACGTCGAGGGAGGTAGCGGGCGCACCCTGTCGGGCGGGCTGGACGCGAGCGTGATGGAGAAGCCGAAGCGGTTCCTGGGCAGCGCGCGCAACATCGGCGACGCGCAGGGCGGAGGATCGCTGACCATCGTCGCCACCGCGCTGGTCGACACCGGGTCGCGCATGGACCAAGTCATCTTCGAGGAGTTCAAGGGCACGGGAAACAGCGAGTTGCTGCTCTCCCGCGAACTCGCCGACCGGCGCATCTTCCCGGCCATCGACTTGGTCTCCTCGGCGACCCGACGCGAGGAGTTGTTGCTCTCGCCCGAAGCGCTCGCCCTCTCCCGCGCCTTCCGTCGCAAGCTGGCGCACAAGCCCCCGGCGGAAGCGATGACCGAGTTGCTCGGCCTCATGGGGCGCACCCGGAACAACGCCGAGCTGCTCGAGATGGCGCGCCAGCTGACCTAGCCGTAGCCGAGGGGCGAAAATGAGCCCGTCGAGGACCGTGGCGCCCAGCGACGTGCTGGGGCCGCTCAACGAGTTCGAGTCGAAGGCCGCCCCTCGCGAGCTCTTTCTGCGCGGCGACGCGTCTCTGTTGGAGGGCGGCTTGCGCATCGCCGTGGTGGGGTCCCGGCGGGCATCGGCCGAGGGACTGGAGTTGGCCCGGCGGATCACCGAGGTGCTGGTGTCGCACCGTGTGACGGTGGTGAGCGGGCTGGCGTTGGGGATCGACTCCGTGGCCCATGAGGTGGCGATGGACAATGGCGGCAAGACGGTGGGCGTCCTCGGCACGTCGCTGGATCGGTACGCGGTGATGCGAAACAGAAGTCTCCAGGACGCGATCGGGGAGAAGCACCTGCTGGTCTCTCAGTTTCCGTGCGGTCAGACGCCGCAAAGGTCGAACTTCCCTCTGCGCAACAAGACCATGGCCCTCCTGTCGGCCGCCACGCTGATCGTCGAGGCGGCCACCAACAGCGGGACGAGGCACCAGGGATGGGAGGCGATCAGGCTCGGGCGGCCCGTCCTCTTTCCCAAGCGGTCGCTCGAGAGACAGTCGCCGGACTGGGCCGACGAGATGATTCGTTACGGGGCGTTCAGCTTCGATGCGCGGACGCTCCCGCTCGTCCTTGACGACCTCCCCTGCCGGAGCGTCGGGTCGGCTTCACGGGCGGACGACCTGCCGTTCTGAGGGCGTTCCGTTCGGCTCCGTAGCCGCGTACCGTCCGGGTCGGCCGCGCCCCGGAGACACAGCCATGACCCGCCAGGGCTGGGATCTCGTCATGGACATCAAGCGCTCCGAGCCGGAGAGAATCAGGAACATCGCGTCGTGGTTGGCGTCCGATCGCGGACGCGGCTTGTTCCCCACCTGCATCGGCTCCGAAGTCGGGCTCGTCCCGGCGCCCGGCCACGCCCCCCGGGCGAGGGAAGGTGAACCGCGGTCGACGACCGTCGAGCTGGTGCGGTCCATGGAGGCGGAAGGGCTTGGGATGCGAAGGGAGTGCCTTCGTCGGTGCGAAAAGGTGCCGAAATCCGCATGGTCCCTTGGAGACCGACCGACGGAGGAACGCCACTACGCGACCATCGTCCTCTCGGTGCCGCCTGACCTTGGGTTCGATTCCTTTGGCGACAGGATCACGGTCGTGGACGACGTGATCACCAGTGGTGCGACCCTTCACGCGTGTGTTCGCCGACTGATGGAGGCCTTCCCATCGGCGAATGTCGCGGCCTTCGCCGTCGTTCGCACGATCACCGGCGTGGCGCAGCTCTCGAGGGCCTTCGCCTTCGATCCCGTGCCGGAGGGCGAAGGGCGCATCGTCCTCAACGCAGACGGCAGCACCCGGCGCGCACCGTGAGCGCTTCGAACGCGCCAGCTCGCCTAGGGTGTTCAGGAGCGAGGGGCAAAAGGAGCTGGGATGAAGAGCGCTACGAAGAGCTCATGCGGATCGAGGAGCTGGAAAGGCGGTTGGAGGAAGAAGCAGGGCCTTGAAGGAACGTCTTTCCCCGGAGGAACACGAAGGGGGATTGGATGAGTTCTAGCTCTTAGCTCCAGCCGAGCTGGTTCCCGCCGACCGCAACCCTCGATCCCGGCGGGCGGGAGCCCCGTCAGGGCGCACTCGCCTCCCGCAGGCGTTCCAGCCCCACCTCCAGCTCCCGCCCCTGCAGGCGGTCCATGGCGCGCGCCACGTAGCCCAGGATGGGGTTCCAGCCGAAGTCTCCGGTCTCGCGCCAAGTGATCCGGGTTCCGCCCTCGACAGGATCCAGGTCGATGGTCCCTTCGGTGACCATCGATCCGCTCTGCACTTCCACCCGGTAGCGAACCCGTTCTCCGGCGACGCTCTCCACGATGGTGAAAAGGCCGTCGCCGATCTCCGGATCGTTCCAACTGCGCCCCGCGCCGGTTCCGCTGGCGGGACCGAAGCGTTCCGCGGCGGTCTCCGGCCAGTCGGTCCACGCCTCCCAGAGCGACACGTCGTTGACGTAGGCGAACACCCGCTCCGGGTCGGCCGACACCTCCAGCGAGCGCTCGACCTCCCAGGTGCCGGGGAGGACGAGCCCGACGAGGATGAGCGAAGCGAAGACCGCCGCGAGGAAGCCGAAGAACTTCACCGCCATGAGGGACTCCTGGGCCGGGAAAGGGATGCGCGAGTCCTCGTAGGCGGCGTTCGGGCGGACGGGCCCCGCCTACGGGCGTCGCGGCGAACGTCACGGTACCGAGGACGGAGGCGGCGGGTCAACGCGCGTCGCCGGGCCGGGAGGCGAGGCCCGTCAGCACCGGTTCGAGGCTGGCCCAGACGGTGCCGGCGACGATCTCGTGGCCCTCGACCGAGGGATGAATGCCGTCGGCTTGGTTGAGTTCGCGGACTCCGCCCACGCCCTCGAGGAGGAACGGGACGAGGGCGACGTCCGCCTCGCGGGCCACCTCGGGGAAGACGGCGCGGAAACGCGCGGCGTAGCGCTCGCCCAAGTTGGGGGGCGCTTGCATGCCCGCCAGCAGGATCTCCGCCTCCGGGTGTCGCGCGCGGGTCCGGCGGACGACGGCCAGCAGGTTGTCGCGCAGGGCGTCGACGTTCTGGCCCCGCAGGCCGTCGTTGGCGCCCAGCTCGATCACGAGTACGCGCACCGGCATGCGCAGCAGCCACTCCAGGCGGCCGAGGCCTCCCGCGCTGGTGTCGCCGCCGAGGCCGGCGTTCACCACCCGGAAGGGAAGTCCGGCCCGGTCGATGCGCTCCTGGATCCTCGCGGGGAAGGCGTGCTCCTCCGGGGCGTCGAGGCCGTAGCCCTCCGTCAGGCTCGTGCCCAGAAAGAGAACGATGTCGCGCTCCGTATCCGGGAGGACCGCGTCCGCGCGCGGGGCGGCGTCCGTTGCCGGAACCTCCCGGTCCGGCGAACGTACCGCTCCGGGGTTCTCCGCCCCCCCGCACGCGGGCGGGAGCGCGAGCAGACCGACTGCCGTCAGGCGTCTCCACATGATGATCGTCGCCGAAGGTGTGAGCAAAACGTACGGGCGCGGCAGCCGCGCGCTGGTCGTTCTGCGCGACGTCGATCTGAGCGTCCGCGAGAGGGACTTCGTCGCCCTGACGGGTCCCTCGGGAAGCGGCAAGACCACCCTGCTGGGGCTGCTCGCGGGGCTGGACGCCCCCACGACCGGCGCCGTCAGCCTGGGCGGCGAGCGGCTGTCGACCCTTACCGCCGACGAGCGGGCCGCGTTCCGGGCGGAGAAGGTGGGCTTCGTCTTCCAAGCCTTCCATCTGCTTCCGACCCTCACGGCGCTCGAGAACGTGATGGTGCCGCTGGAGCTGGCCCCGCGCGGGACGTCGGCGCGGGCGGCGGGGCGCCGCGCGCGGGCGCGCGAGCTGCTCGACCGGGTGGGGCTCGCGCAACGCATGCGCCACTACCCGGCCCAGCTTTCCGGGGGCGAGCAACAGCGGGTCGCGCTCGCCCGCGCCTTCGCCAACCGGCCGCGGGTGCTCTTCGCGGACGAGCCCACCGGCAACCTGGACTCGGCGGCCGGGGCGATGGTGGTCGAGCTGATGGAGGACCTCAACCGGGAGTGTCGCACCACCGTCGTGCTCGCGACCCACGACCTGGAGTTGGCCGCCCGCGCCCGGCGCGTGATCGCCCTGCGGGACGGCCGCGTCGAATCGGACCGCCGCGGGAGCGGATGACGATCCCCTTCGCGCTGCGGCTCGCTTGGCGGGAGGGCCGCGCGGGCACGCGCCGCATCGGGACCTACGCCGTCTCCGTGGCGCTCGGGGTCGCCGCGCTGGTGGCGGTGCACTCCTTCAGCGGCGACGTGGTCCGTTCCATACGGGAGGAATCGCAGCTCCTGCTGGGCGCCGACCTGCGCCTCACCTCGAACGCGCCCATCTCCGACAGCGTGCGCGCCATCGCCGACTCGGCGGTCGCCGAGGGCGGGGCGCTCTCCCGGGTCACCGGGCTGGTGAGCATGGTGTACGCGCCGGGCACCGGAGCCGCCCGGCTGACCCAGGTGCGGGGGGTGGAGGGAGGATTCCCGCTCTACGGGCGGGTGGAGACCGAGCCCCCGGGGATCTGGTCTCGACTGGGCGAGGACGGGGTCGCGATCGTGGACGAGGCGATTCCCGTCCAGCTGGGCGCGGGCGTGGGCGACACCCTGCAGGTGGGCGGTTCGTCCTTCGTCGTTTTGGGCACCGTGCGCGGCCTGCCCACCGACATCGGCTTCCAGAGCGCCATCGGCCCGCGCGTCTTCGTCGCCGCCAGCGGGCTCGCCGCCAGCGGACTGCTCGAGTTCGGCAGCGTCGCCCGCCACCACATCTACCTGCGCATGCCCGCCGGGCGGGACCCCGAGGACGTGGAGGATCGCCACTGGCGTTTCTTCCGCAACCAAGCGGTCGCCTCGGTGACCGCCCAAGACCAAGCCAGGAACCTCACCCGGGGCACGCGCGTGCTCGCTTGGTTCCTGAGAATCGTGGGGTTGACCGCGCTGCTGCTCGGGGGCATCGGCGCCGCCAGCGCGATCCACGTGTACGTCAAGGAGAAGACCCCGGCGATCGCGGTGCTGCGTTGCATCGGCGCGAGCGAGCGGAACGTCTTCGGCGCCTACCTCCTCCATGCGGTCGCGCTGGGGCTGATCGGTTCGGGTGCGGGGGCGGCGGGCGGGATCGGATTGCAGCGCCTCGTGCCCCTGCTGGTCGCGGACGTGTTGCCGGTGACGATCGAGCCGCGCGTGGACGCGGCCGCGGTGGCCGCGGGGCTGGCGACGGGAGTGGCGGCCGCCACCCTGTTCGCGCTCGTCCCGCTCCTGCGCATCCGCGGCATCGCCCCTCTCCAAGCGCTGCGCGTCGACTTTCGGCCGGGGATGGACGCGCGCGCGCGGATCGAGCGCGCGCTCGCCATCGGCGCGCTGGTCGGGGTGTTGCTGCTGCTCAGCCTCTGGCAGGCCCCCGAGCCCGAACACGGCCTCGCCTTCGCCGCCGGACTGAGCGTCGTCCTGCTGCTCCTCTTCTTCACCGCGCACGCCCTCGTCCGCCTGACCCGGCGCCACTTCCCCAAAAGCGCCTCCTACGCCGTGCGCCAAGGGATCGCCAACCTGTTCCGGCCCCAGAACCAGACCACGGCGGTTCTGCTCGCGCTCGGCCTGGGAGCCTTCCTCGTCACCAACGTGCTCACGGTGCAGTCCAGTCTGGTCCGCGCGCTCTCCGCGGACGCCGGGCGGGATCGGCCCAACCTGCTTTTCTTCGACGTCCGGCCCGACCAGCGGGACGGAGTGAGCGAGCTGGTGGCGCGGGCCGGGGGCGGCGCGGTCGAGATGACCGCCGTGGTGCCGGCCCGCATCGCCAGCCTGAACGGCCGCCCGGCCGCGGAGATCCTGCGCGACCGCTCCGACGGCGGTCCGGCGCGCTGGGCGGTGCGGCGCCTCTACCGCAACACCTCGCGCGCCGAGCTCTCCGACTCCGAAGAACTGGCGGCCGGCCGCTGGTGGGGGGAAAGGCGGGGCGCCGCCGACAACGGCGACGCTTCGCCCGACGGCGTTTCCCTCGACGCCGATCTGGCAGACGACCTGGGCGTCGGCATCGGGGACCGCATCACCTGGGACGTTCAGGGCGTCTCCGTTCCCACCACGGTGGAGAACCTGCGTCGCGTCGACTGGGAGCGCTTCGACGTCAATTTTCTGGTGGTCGCCGAGCCCGGCGTCTTCGACCAAGCTCCGCGCAGCTACCTGGGTCTCGCCCGCATCGCCGACCCCGACGCCCGAGCGCGCATGCAACGCGACTTGGTGCTCGGTCTCCCCAACGTTTCGGTGCTCGACTTGGCGCTCGTCCAGGAAGCGCTCGACGCCATTCTCGGCCGCGTGGGCGGGGCCCTCCGCTTTCTCGCCCTCTTCCTCGTCCTCGCCGGCGTGGCCGTGCTGGTCGGCTCGCTCTCGACTTCCCGCTACCAGAGGATGCGCGAGGGCGCCCTCTTGAAGACGCTGGGCGCGCGTCCAGCGCTGGTGCGCCGGGTTCTGCTCGCCGAATACGCGAGCCTGGGAACGCTCGCCGGGTTCGCGGGCACGTTGCTGGGCGCGTGCTCCGCGTGGGCGCTGGTCGAGTTTCTCTTCGAGCTCGATTTCCACCTGCCGGTCGGGCGCGTCGCCGGCGTCTGGCTGGGGGTGGTCGTCCTGACCGTGGTCACCGGGCTCGCCAACAGCCGGGACGTCCTGCGTCGCAGGCCCTTGGCGACCCTGCGCGAGTTCGCGCAGTAGGCGGCGCGACTCCAGACCAGCCGGATGCCGATGGACTATCGCGTTCGATACGAATCGGTGGTGGATCTGGCCACCGACAGGCTAACGTTGCGTCTCCGTTAGGGTCGGTTGCCCGTCCTTGGGCGGCATGTGCCGAACGGACGAGATGGATGTCGGGGTTCTGGGCATCGAAGATGTCGGTCATGCCAGGGTTTGGAGGGGAGGTCGTTCAAAAAGTATGGGACTGAATCCCGTCGAATGGATGCTGACCGCGCCGGACGAGGAAGTCGCGAACTACATGTTCGTGCACGGCTTCTCCCCGGAAGAACACAGCATCGTGGATACGCAGCGCCTCAAGTACGCGGCGGACGAGGACTCCTGTCTCGCACACTGCGAGGACACGACCGACGCCGAGCTTGGCTCTCGGTTTGAAGGCACCGGCACCGCTTCGGTCGAAGGAGCCGGGACCAGACTTCGGCAGGAACTCGAGTACGCGGGTCGCGATGTCGCGGGCGAGATGACGGGGTTCCACCGAGGATGCCAGCTCACTGGCGGACCGGGAGCGGTCGAGGAGATCGTCGAACAGGAGATCACGAGGTTGAGGGGCACGCCCGGCTTCTTCGAGAGAAAGCTGGACGTAGTGGAGCGGGATCTGAAGGAAATCGTGACCGAGACAGTGGCGAGGGAAGTGGGCGAGGACGCGATGAGCGCGATGAGTGGTTTCATCGACGAAAGCGTCGTGGCCGTCGTGAAGCCCATCGCCGAATCTCCGATGGCCCAGAGATACGACCGCCCCCTGATCCAAGCCCAGAGGCGCGGACCCGCAAAGCTCACGGACGATCTCACAGACTCCGATCTCGAAGACGAAATCGACAACATTGTCTCGGAGAAGCGGGCGAACGAGGAGTTTCCGGAGGGCACTCCATCCGACTACGAACTGCCTCCGGAGCACATGCAGAAGGGCTGGAGCCCTTCGGACATGGCGGCGAGAGAGACGCCCTTCGGCGAGAAACTCCCGAGAGACGATCCGCATCGGGCGCGAGACGACGAAGTGTGGTCGATCCAAGACGATCCGGCCGCACGGGAGGGCGGCAACCTGCCCGAAACGCAGGCCGCCCTGAAGCAAGCGGGCAAAGACCCGATGGCAGAAGAAGGTCCCAGCGCCCGCCGCGACTGGAGTAGCCCGGAGGCGTTTCGCAACTGGGTCGAGAAGCAGCAACGCAACGTTGCGGATCTCGCGGCGAACGCGAGGGACGCGCTCGCGACGGTCAACAAGGAGTTGAACAGGGTCGGAAGCTGGATACGAGAAGTGCCCGATCAGCTGAGGAGCAGGAGGATCTTCGAGAAGATTGCCAAGCTGGAGGACCAGATATCGGGCGTCGAGAGTGTGAGAGCTTTACAGGAACGTGCGTCGCCCGACATCAGCACCGTGGACCGTGCGAGCTACGCGTTGGCGACCAGAAGCGTTGCCAGGCAGCTGGACGAGCTGACGACGGAGCTCTCCCAACTGCGGAACGAAGTCAGTGGTGGAGCCGCCCGGAAACACTACTCGACGGTGAAGAGGCTCGAGGGCTTGAAAGACCAGCTCGATGACTTGGGCTACGCCGTCCAATCGCTGGAGCAGGCGCCGGAGGCAGGAAGAAGAGCGACCTTTCTCGATGCCGTCAATAAGGCCGGTCTCGATACCCAGCAGGCTCCTCGGGGTATCGACACCGAGAAGTTCTTCGGAGCCGCCGACATGGTCGCCAAGATGATGCGCGGCCGCACGACTGGCGCCGGAATCCTGGAAGCCGTCGCCAGCGGCCGCGAGACCGGCATGGTCCGCACGGGCCGGAACTTCGAGCGGATCGTCCGGGACGTGATGGGCGAAGGCAAGGCACGCGACGTCGCCGAACGGGAGGCGGTCGCGATCATGCGCCAACAGGGCGAGGCCGCGGCCGAAGGCGGAGCCCGTCTCACGCCCCAGGGCGTGAGGGGTCCGGCCACCAGAGCCCAGCGTCAGCTCGTTCACGATGCGGTGAAGGACATCATCGCGATCGGGATCAAGAACGACCCGAACAACGCGAGGCTCCGGGAGAACCCGATCACCTACGCGCTCGCGGTGCTGGCCGATCTCGACAGCAGGATGAAGATCGCGAGCCGTCAACAGCTCGACGACGTCGGCGGGCTGGTGCCGAGCAAGCTGGTCAAGGAGAGCGGCGAACGCGCCGCTTGGCGCAAGCGCCGCGAGGAACTCGAGGACGCGAGGGACAGGGCGAGAAGGGCCGGCGACCGGGAGGGAGCGGCGAAGCTCGCTCGCGACATCGCGGAGCTCCCGCCGCCGCCAAGAGCGGCGGGAGGAGCTGGGGTGCCGGCCCGTGTCGGCGAGAAGCCCACGGACGCCCGCAAGCAGATCGAGGTGGACGAGCGCGATTGGGAGAAGCGCAGGAACCCCGAAGACGCGATCAACGATCCCGAGGAGATCAGGGCGACGAAGCACTGGGACGAGGATCCGGAGCTGACTCGCCGGAAGTGGGAAGAAGCGGAAGCGATCCGTAGCGAGCTCGGATTCGGTACCGAAGAGGGTACGCAGAAGCTCTTCGACCCGATGGGCGCGGAGCTCCGGGCCGAGATCAAGAGGAGAACCCGCGTCCTCTCCGAGGACGGGGAAGGCTGGGACATCCAGAGACCGGAAACCTGGAAGTCCGTGAAGTACACCGAGGAGCTGGCCGACGCGTTGAGCGACGACCGGAACTGGTGGGATCAGTGGCAGCGTCGCGACATCGAGGGGTTCGACAACTACTTCGAGTCGAACAGGGACTGGTTCCGGGCCTCGGACGAGCAGCTGACGTACGCCAAGCGGCTGACGAGCAAGATGGAGAACGCCGCCGAGGTCTATGGTCTGAGGAGTGCGGCGAAAGCTCTGAACAACCTCCGCAGGCTGGAGGGCTTGGCGGTCCGGAAGCATGGCCGGCCGTTCGTCGAGAGCAACGGCTGGATGAGCTACAAGATCGACCAGCTGAAGAAGGCGATGGAACTGGAGCCGGACACCATCGATCCGGAAACGCTCGAACCCCGGAAACGCTCGAACCCGTCAGAAAACGGGTGAAGAACGCAACGGCCAGACAGGTCCGGAAGGTGCACGCGGACGAGGAGCATCTCTTTTTCGCGCTTGCCCGGAAGGATCCGCAGAACGCGGGCAGCAGGCTCCTCGAGATCAACAAGTGGGCGAAGGACGTCCTCTTCGAGGGCAAGGATCCTCCGCGCGACAAGCTCGAGTGGACGATGCCGCAAATCTCGGAGTACATCGAGAAGCTCGACGAGTACCGGGAGGCCTTGGGCGTACCGCCCAGGATTCACCGGAGGATCCGTAGGAAGGAGTCATGACCGCTCTATGCGGTCACCCCACCGGACTGAAACTGGTTGAGAGTGCCGCCGGAGCTGTGCGGATGGTCTGAGTTGGTCCCCGCTTTTTGGGGGGACAGGTGGCGGGCGGCTCCGAACGTCGTCGAACGTCCGAGCTTTCGCCCTTCCGCCCGCGCCCCCGCCTCGCTGGCGCTCCCCAAGGAGAAGCGGTGGTCCCCTACGTCCCCGTCTTCTACGTCCCCGCCCGCGCCCAGGCCCGCAATCGCTCGCTCGCGGTCTCCAGGCTAGCGACGCGCTTGCAGAAGACGAAGCGCACGTAGACGCTGTCGCCGGCCTCCACGTTGAAGAAGCTCGACCCCGGCACGGGAATCACCCCCGCATCGTGCGCCAGCGTGCGCGAGAAGGCGTCGTCGTCCTCGTCGGAGAGCTCCGAGAAGTCGGCCATGATGTAGTAGGCGCCCTCCGGAGGCGAGCAACGGAAACCGGCCTCTCGGAGCCCCTGGTGGAGCACTTCGCGCTTCGCCGAGTAGCTCCGCTTGAGCTCGTCGTAGAACTCCGGTCCCAGGGCGTTCATGGCCGCCGCGACCCCTTCCTGCAGCGGAGCGGGCGCGCCCACGGTGAGGAAGTCGTGCACTTTGCGGATCTCGTCGGTCAGATCGGCGGGGGCCACGACGGTGCCCAGCCGCCAGCCGGTGACGCTGTAGGTCTTGGAGGCCCCGGAGACGACTACGGTGCGTTCGCGCATGCCCGGGAGGGTGGCCAGCGGGATGTGTTCGCCCTCGTAGAGGATGTGCTCGTAGATTTCGTCGGTGAAGGCGAGCAGGTCGTGGCGTCGACAGACGTCGGCGACGCCTTCCAGTTCCTCTCGGGTGAAGACGCGTCCGGTCGGGTTGTTGGGCGTGTTCAGGATGACGGCCCGCGTGCGCCGAGTGACGGCCGCTTCCAGCCGCGCGGCGTCCAGACGGAACTCCGGCGGCTCCAGTCGGTGGAAGACCGGCGTCGCCTCGCACAGGATCGCGTCCGGCCCGTAGTTCTCGTAGAACGGCTCCAGCACGATCACCTCGTCGCCCGGGTCGACGATCGCCATCATGATGGACGCCATCGCCTCGGTGGCCCCGCAGGTGACGGTGACCTCGCGCTCGCCGTTCACCTCCATCCCGTACCACTCGCGGTACTTGCGCACCAGTGCGTCGCGGTACCGGGGCGATCCCCAGGTGATCGCGTACTGGTTGACGTCCCGTTGGATGGCTTGGCAGGCCGCGTCCTTGACGACCTTGGGCGCCGGAAAGTCCGGGAATCCCTGAGCCAGATTCAGCGCCCCGCATTCGCGCGCGACGCGCGTCATCTCGCGGATGACCGACTCGGTGAACAGGCGCGTTCTGCGCGCCGTGCGCGGCTTCTGGATCATGGATGGATCGCGCTCGCTTGGCGCGTGCCGGGTCCGGGTTCCGCGGAACGTCCGCCCGGCTCGACGGACGCTCTCCGTGCGCACGCCGACCGAACGCCTTCGTGCGGCGAAGCTGCAAGCTCCATGGAGCGGGGCGGATGGGCAAGTGGGCGCGGGGAACTCTCGCCGGCTTGCAACCCCGATCCCGCTCCGGGCATATTGCCGACGCCGCCGGGCGTTGCCGGGAACGTCCCGCCCGCCCGCGCGGCCCCGGGTCCGCCAGCCGGATCCGGTTCTCCCTGCGGCAGGTCGGGAACATGCACGGTCGGCGCATCATCATCCGGGCCCGGAAGGGCGGGGCGCGCGCGGGCGCGCTCGCGCTTCTTCTCGTCGCGTCCTCCCCCTGGGCCGCACCGGCCCGAGCGCAGACGGACTTCGGCGTCGACGACGCCATCGACCTCGTGCGCGTGTCGAACCCGCGCATGTCTCCCGACGGGACGCGGGTGCTGTTCTCGCGCTCCGAGCTGGACTGGGAGGAGAACGAGCGCGTCGCCTCGCTCTGGATCGTGAACGCGGACGGCACCGACGCCCGCCGCTTCACCGGTGAGGACGACGACTCCGGCGCGCGCTGGTCCCCGGACGGCCGCTGGGTGGCGTTCCTTCGTGCCGACGGAGACGAGGACCGCACGCGCCAGATTTTCGTCATCCGCACGGACGGCGGGGAGGCGCGGGCGCTGACCGACCACCCCGCCTCGGTGCGCTCCTTCCAGTGGGGCGATGCGAACTCGATCTTCTTCGTGGCCGACGACTCGCTCCCCGACGAGGAGGAAAAACGGCGCGAGGACGGCTACGACGCCGTCTTCGTCGACGAAGCGCCCAACGGGCAGGCGCGCGGCGAGTGGTCGAGCATCTGGAGGATCGCGCTGGAGGCGAAGGACTCGGAGGGCGCCCAAGCGCGCCGACTCACCGCCGGGACTCTGCGCATCGGTCAGTTCGCGGTTGCGCCCGGAGGGGGACGCGTCGCCTACACCTATCGTCACGAGAACCGGCGCAACGACGGGTACCTGTCCGAGATCGCCCTCATGGACGCGGCGACCGGAGAGACCCGCGACCTGACCGACAACGAGGCTCCGGAGAGTTCGCTGGCATGGTCTCCGGACGGCACCCGCATCTCCTTCGTCGCTCCCGACCTCGAGAGCTGGGAGCTCGATCAGGGCAACCTCTACGTCATGGAGGTCGAGAGCGGAGAGGTGCGCGAAGTGGCCCCCGGCATAACGGTGGACATCCGGGGCACGCCCGCGTGGCATCCTTCCGGAGACGCCTTCCATTTCGCGGGGCTGGAGCGAACCGTCGCGAACCTCTACCGGCTGGGCGTCGACTCGGGCGAGCCGGAGGCGGTCTCCTCGTCGAACGGCGTTCTGTCCTCGCCCAGCTTTTCGGCCGACTTCACGCGCTACGCCTTCGTGGAATCGACCCCCGCGTCCCCGGGCGACGTCTTCGCCGCGGAAGTCGGCGCGGGCCCCCCGACGCGTCTCACCCGGGCCAATCCATGGATGGAGGAGCGGCGGCTGGCCGAGCCCGAGGTCGTCCGGTGGCGAAGTCGGGACGGGCTTCCCGTCGAAGGCCTTCTCTACCGTAGCCGGAAGCCCGGGGCGCGCTCGCTGGTGCTCGAGATCCACGGCGGGCCGGCGGGCGTCTTCACCCGCGGCTTCGACGCCGACGCGCAGATTCTGGCCGCGGCGGGATACTCCGTCATCCAGCCCAACGTGCGCGGCTCCTCCGGCTACGGCGACGAACTTCTGCGCGGCAACATGAACGACATCGGGGGCGGGGACTACGACGACGTCATGACCGGGGTCGACCACGCGCTCGGCGCGGGGGTCGCCCATCCCGATTCGCTGGCGGTGAAGGGCTGGAGCTACGGCGGCATCCTGGGCGGCTGGACCATCACCCGGACCGACCGTTTCAAGGCCGCGAGCCTGGGGGCGATGGTGTCCGACTGGCGGAGCGAATTCGGCACCGGCTTCCACTTCGACGTCCTGCGCTGGTACCTGGGGGGCGACCCCTGGTCGAACCGGAGCCACTGGCTCGAGCGCTCCGCCTACTCCCACCTCGACCGGGTGAGCACCCCGACCATCCTCTTCCACGGGGAGCGGGATCGAACGGACACCATGGCCCAGTCGATGAATTTCTTCGCGGGGCTGACGCACTTCGGCGTCGAGAGCCGCTTCGTCCTCTTTCCGCGCGAGGGCCACGGCATCTCCGAGCCCCGGCACCACCGCACGCGCTTGGTCGAGGAGTTGCGCTGGCTCGAGCTCCACGTGCGCGGCAACGCGGACTGGGAAGCGCCGGAACGTCCCGAGGAAGAGGCGAAGCCGCGTCCCGCGACCGACTTCGAGTGATTCCCGCCCCGCGCGTCAACGCGCCCGAACCTTTTCGGAGGTATCCGATGCACCGCATGAGACGGACGAGATTGTCGGTCGTCGCCGGATTGTTCTCCGTGGCCGCTCCGGCGGCCGCCCAGAGCGTCGCCCCGCACCATTTTTCGGCGATGCAGGCGCGTTCCATCGGGCCCGCGGGCATGAGCGGGCGGGTCTCCGACGTCGAGGTGGTGCTCTCGGACCGCACCGCCATCTACGTCGGTTCCGCGAGCGGAGGGGTGTGGAAGTCCGAGGACGGCGGACATGCCTGGCGTCCCGTTTTCGACGATCAACCGGTGGGCAGCATCGGCGCCGTCGCCGTCTTCCAGCCCAACCCGGAGATCGTCTGGGTGGGCACGGGGGAGGGGAATCCGCGCAACAGCGCCGGCGTCGGCAACGGCGTCTACAAGTCCACCGACGGGGGCGAAAGCTGGACCCGCATGGGGCTCGAGGATTCCGGCAAGATCCATCGCGTGCTCGTGCATCCCTCCGACCCGGACATCGTCTACGTCGCGGCTCTGGGGCCGACCTGGAGAACGGGAGGCGAGCGCGGGGTCTATCGCACGCGCGACGGGGGCGAGAGCTGGGAGGCGGTCCTGCAGTCGAACGAGCGCAGCGGGGCGGGCGAGCTGATCATGGATCCGACCAACCCGGACAAGCTCTTCGCGGCCCTCTGGGAGCACCAGCGCTGGCCTTGGTTCTTCGAATCGGGCGGGCCCGGCAGCGGACTCTACGTGACCCGCGACGGAGGCGAGGAGTGGACGCGGCTCACCGAAGAGGACGGGTTGCCGCCGGGCGAGCTCGGCCGCATCGGGCTGGCGATCCCCGCCGAACATCCCTCCGTGGCGTACGCCCTGGTGGAGGCGGAGCGGAGCGAGCTTCTACGCTCCGACGACGGCGGGCGCAGCTGGAGGACGATATCCGACGAGCCCGGCGTGGCGCCCCGGCCCTTCTACTACGCGGACCTCCGCGCCCATCCCTCCAACGAGAACCGGATCTACTCCCTGCACGGGGCGGTGACGGTGTCGGAGGACGCGGGCCGCACCTTCGCCACGGTGGTGCCCAGCGCGATCGTCCACGGCGACATCCACGAGCTCTGGATCGACCCCGACGACCCGGACAGGATGATCCTGGGCACCGACGGCGGCATCGCCTTCACCTACGACCGGGGCGAGCACTGGCGCTTCGTCGAGAACCTGCCTCTGGCCCAGTTCTACCACATCGAGGTCGACGACGAGGTGCCGTTCAACGTCTACGGAGGCCTCCAGGACAACGGCTCGTGGTGGGGGCCTTCGGACGTCTGGGGCGGACGCGGGATCATGAACGCGCACTGGCACCGGGTGGTGAGCGGCGACGGCTTCGTGGCCGCTCCGGATCCGAGCGACGCGCGCTACGGCTACTCGTCCTCGCAGCGCGGCAACCTTCAGCGCTTCGACAGGGTCACCGGCCAGCGCAAGGCCATCCGCCCCGCGCATCCCGAAGGCGAGACGCTCCGCTTCCACTGGAACGCGGCTTTCGCCACCGACCCCTTCGATCCGGCGACGATCTACGTCGGCAGCCAGTTCGTGCACCGGAGCCGGGACCGGGGCTCGAGCTGGGAGATCGTCTCCCCCGATCTGACCACCGCCGACCCGTCCAAACAGCGGGCGCACGAAAGCGGCGGGCTGACCATCGACGCGTCGGGGGCCGAGGACCACACCACCCTCCTCGCCATCGCGCCGAGCGCCTTGCAGGAAGGAGTGATCTGGGCGGGAAGCGACGACGGGCGGGTGCACGTGACCCGCGACGGCGGCGCCTCGTGGACGAGCGTCGAGGGCAACGTGGCGGGAGTGCCGGAAGCGACCTGGATTCCGCACATCGAGCCCGGCAAGCACGACGCCGCCACCGCCTATCTGGTCTACGACGATCACCGGCGCGGAAACTGGACGCCCTACGCCTACCGCACGGAGGACTACGGAGAGAGCTGGCAGTCGGTCGCCGGCGGCGACGTCTTCGGCTTCGCGCACGTGATCGAGGAGGACCCGGAGGAACCCAACCTGCTCTTCTTGGGGACGGAGTTCGGGTTGTGGGTGAGCTTGGACCGGGGGGCGGGCTGGTGGAAGCACCCCGGCGTGCCTTCGACCCCGGTGCGCGACGTCGTGGTGCACCCGCGCGACGGCGACCTCGTTTTGGGGACGCACGGACGCGCGGCGCTGGTGATCGACGACGTGCGTCCGTTGCGGGCGCTCGCGGCGGATCCGACGGTGGCCGCCCGCCCGGTGGAGGTCATGCCGGTCGCGCCGGCGCGTCAGCACACGCGGGCCGAGGGGATGGGGTACACGGGGTACCGTTCGGTCGGCCACGCCATGTTCATCGGGCCCGCTCGGCCGTACGGCGCGCTGATCCACTACTGGCTGCGGCCGGGCGAGATGGTCGCGGACGCCGAGGTCCGGATCGCCGATTCGAGCGGAACGGTGGTCCGGACGCTCGCCGGCACGACCGATGCGGGGCTCAACCGGGTGGTGTGGGACCTGCGCGACGAGACCGAAGGCGGGGGCATCGAGGTGATGCCGGGGACCTACTCGGTGCGGGTCGACGCGGGCGTCGGCTCGGGCGCCGGGACGTTCGAGGTGCTCCCCGACCACCGCTATCCGTACGATCCGGCCGCGCGCGCGGCCAAGATCGCGGCGCGCAAGGAGGTCGCCGGCTGGATCGCCGCCGCGGCCGAGGCGCACGACCGCCTGGAGCGCGCCCTGGACGGAGTGGAGGCGGTGCTCGCCGCCCTCGCGGACGACGACGCTCTGAGCGACGAGGGCCGCGCCTTGTCCGAGGTCGTCGTCGGGTTGCTGGAGTTGCACTTCACCGGCCCCGAATGCCAGGGCGGGTGCGGGGGTTGGGCCACGGTGCGCCGGGTGCAGGCCGCCGCCCGTCCGTTGGCCTCCTCTTGGGACGCCCCCACCGCCAACGAGCGTCGGGCGATGAACAACGCCCTGACGGCGCTCGACGTCATCTTGGACGATGTCAACGCGGTGTTTCAAGGCGACGTGACGCGCTTCCGCCAGCGGCTGGATGCGGTCGGGTTCACGCTCTTCCCGCCGGAGGCGCCGTTGAGGGCGACGAGGGGTGGATGAACGAAACGACGGATTTCGAATCTTCCGAGCTGCTTCGAGGTCCCGCCCCCGGGATCGAAGTGCGTTCGTTAACTTCAACCTCATCCATCATCCCAAGCCCTCTATGGGCCTCCAGCTCCTCCAGAGCATTCGACTTCCTCGGAACCACCGTTCGGCTTCCGCCGGAATCGGTGTTCGGCTTCGTCGGAATACGCAGCCCCCTCCCTCGCGGGTATCCGGCCGTCTCGGCGCTCGCCGTCGAAATCGGTGCCCCCGAGTCGCTTCGGCGAAGTCCAGGAGACCTGTAGCCCCGTGCCCGACCTCTCGTCCATCGACCCCCGCTCTCGACCGCCCGCCGCAGCCTCGAAGCTCGCGGACTTCCTCTATCCCCTGCCCGCCAAGCGCACGGTGGGAGGCATCTTCAAGTGGTGGAGGAAGCGGCGCCTAGTGTCTCGTCCTTGAAATCTGTTGACATCTTTGCGCATGTTCGGTATGATGCCTCTTCGCCCACTGTCCAGCAGAGGAGAAGAAGCCATGCCCCGAGGACGCCCGTTGAAGCCGCTCGAAGTCAGCCAGGACACCCGCGAGGAGCTCGAGTCCATCATGCGGTCGTCGAGCATGCCCGCCGGCTTGGTGCGCCGCGCCGAAATCGTGCTGCTCTGCGCCGACGGACTCACCAACTCGACGGTCGCCACCAGAGTCCGCGTCAGCCGCCAGACCGTGGGCAAGTGGCGCGAGCGATTCCGAACTCAAGGCATCGTCGGACTTTACGACGAACACAGATCGGGACGGCCTCGCTCCATCGGCGACGACCAAGTGATGGAGCTGGTGCGCAGGACGCTCGAGACCCGACCGCCCGACGGCAGCACCCACTGGAGTTGCCGCACCATGGCCGAGGCCGTCGGCGTCTCGAAGACCACGGTTCACGGCGTCTGGAAGGCCTTCGGCCTCCAGCCCCACAGGCAGAAGAACTTCAAGCTCTCCAACGACCCGTTCTTCGTCGAGAAGGTCCGCGACGTCGTGGGGCTCTACCTCAATCCGCCGGACAACGCCATGGTGCTCTGCGTCGACGAGAAGAGCCAGACGCAGGCGCTGGAGCGAACCCAGCCCATGCTCCCGCTCGGGCTCGGATACGTCGAGGGCGTCACGCACGGCTACGTTCGCCACGGGACCACCAACCTGTTCGCCGCCCTGGACGTGGCGACCGGTCGGGTCATCGCTCAGTGCAAGCCGCGG
The DNA here is from genome assembly GCA_965115885.1 of Longimicrobiales bacterium. Classification (GTDB taxonomy): domain Bacteria; phylum Gemmatimonadota; class Gemmatimonadetes; order Longimicrobiales; family Gaopeijiaceae; genus BD2-11. Next base: position 2,188,276 of record OZ220479.1, on the reverse strand, counting down.
CATCGGCACCAGGAGTTCCTGAGCTTCCTGAGGCACGTCGACGCCAACGTCCCCCCGGACCTCGACGTCCACTTGGTCGTGGACAACTACTGCACCCACAAGCACGTCAAGGTCAAGAGATGGCTTGCCGCGAGGCCGCGGTACCACGTCCACTTCACGCCCACGTACTCCTCGTGGCTGAACCAGATCGAAATCTGGTTCAACGTGGTCACGCGCAAGGCGATCCGGCGTGGCTCGTTCTCGTCGGTGCCGGAGCTGAGGAAAAAGATCGAGCAGTTCACCGAACACTACAACGCGGACGCGAAGCCGTTCAGGTGGACGGCTACAGCCGATTCGATCCTCGGGAAGATCGGACGCCTTTGTCATGCTATTTCACGTACGCAACACTAGCCCATAGCCTACAACGCCGTCGTCGGAGTCTGGGGATCCGTGTCCACCGCGGCGATCGCTACGGTCGTCGCTGCGCGGACCCCACCTCTGGCGCGCCGGGCTGACGTTCTCCGTCGGTCTCACCTTCGTCCTCCTCATGGCCGTGCTCTTCGTCCGGCTGGTCGTCGGGTTGGTGCAGGGGTTCTGAGGCTCGCCGAGTCGAGATTCGGCCGAGCTCGCGAGAGCGAGCCGAGCCGGACGAAACGTCTCCGACGTCACAGGACGTCGATCCGCTCTCACGCGCCCCGCCGCGCCGAACCGTCCTCCTCCGCTTCTCGCCACCCCATCTCGCCCAAGAACTGCGACGCCGGCTTCGGGCGCCCGCCGTATTCTCGAGCTCGGGTCAACGTCAGTGTCGATTGCGCGCGAGTGATCGCCACGAAGCAGTTTCGGCGCTCCTCTTGCATCTCCGAACTCCCTGGACCTTGTCGGAGCGCCTGAAAACGAGGGAACTCCCCCTGGGCCATGCCGACGAGGTAGACGTGCTTGAACTGCAACCCCTTGGATCGGTGCACGGTCATGCACTGGATCGCGTCGCGATCAGGTTGCGGCGTCTTCCGCGCCAGATCCAAGTGATGCAAGTACGCATTCAGTGTCGCCCGGCGACCGCAGGTGGCCAGGATCTCGTCGTGCAGGGATCCCCACGTCGCGGCTTCCTCGAGTAGGATGTCGTCGGGGTCGCCGACGATCCAAGACCTCCATCCGCCATCCAGGAACGCGCCGACCATCTCCGGGAAGTCCATACCGTCGACGAGCCCGGCCCGAATCTCGTCCAGAACATGCCCCCTTCCGGCATCGTCCGCCGCCGCCGAGTCGACCCAGGCGCGCAGGAAGTCCCCGCCCGCTAGGGCCGCTTGGGACCCGACCGCATGTGGTTCCAGCGCCACGCCGGTCACCCTCTCCCACTGTCCGCAGATCTTCCGCAGCACGACCCTGTCGTGCGGCGCGTTGGCCAGCCTCAGCGCCTCCACCAGGAGACCGAGCACCGCAGAGTCGAAGTTGCTCTTCGGATGCGGCGTGAACACTGCGTGGCCGGTGAGCTCGATTCCATCGGCGATCTGTCGCATCAAGCTGTTGGTGCGACCGAGCACGACGCAGTCCGCGGGGGCAACCCCCCGACTCCGAACGTCCAACCCAACGAATTCGGCCTCTCGCTTCACGTCGTCGAGGACTTTGTATCGGACGACATCGATGTCCGGCTGCGGTGCCGGGCGCATGGCCGCGCCCTCTCGATCTGGGACCTGCCGAGTCTTGTTGAGCGCGATGAGCCGATTGGCGTGCTTCACTATCTTGTGGGGACAGCGATAGTTCTCCGGCAGCAGGATCGTCTCCAATTCGTAGTCGCGCCGAAGATCGGAGAACCTCCGGGGGCTCGCTCCATTCCACTGGTACATGATCTGGTCGTCGTCCGCGACGACGAAGAGGTTGTGCTTGCGACTCGGCGCCATGAGTCGGAGCAGATCGTACTGCGCTTGGTTCGTGTCTTGAAATTCGTCGACGCAAATGTGATCCCACGCTCGTTGCGTCAATCGGGCGACCATCGGCTTTCGGCGAAGGAGTATGTTCGCGAAGTGGAGCAATCCACCGAAGTCCATGAGGTTGGAACGGACCAGCATGTCGCGGTATCGGCGAAAAAGCAACGACAACCAGCGTGGTTTGGCTTCAACCGAACGATGCGACGCCCGTCCCGGATCATACGACTCTGCAAAAAGGCGGTCGATCAAACGAAGCAGGTTGACGCGGTCCTGCGGCCATTCCACGCTGTCCTCCATGGAATCCCGCGCGACCTCCTCGAGCACAGCGATGCGATCTTCGTCGCTTGCTACAAGACGAAAACCGGGATGGATTTTCAAGTGACTTCCATGTTGCCGCAGGAGATCGGCGGCAAAAGCGTGAAACGTGCAGAGTCGCGCGCGGTCGAGACTTCCTCCGATGCGCTGTTCAACCCTAGTGCGCATCTCTGTCGCCGCATTGTTGGTGAACGTCAAAGCAAGCGCGGAAGTCTGGTCGTCTTTCGACAGTAGCCTCACAATGCGGAGAGTAAGCACAGCCGTCTTTCCGGAGCCTGGGCTCGCGAGCACGCAAAGCGGACCATCCTCCCAATCCACTGCGCGCCGCTGGTTGCGGTTGAGGTCCGCAAATTCGATCATGGATCGTCCCCTCGTGCAAGCGAAATCGCCTTTTCGACGACCGATCGGATCTTTCCTGTCACGCCCGCCGCTCCTCGATTCCGCATCTCCTCTGCCACCGAAGCGGCGGCTCTCGGTTTGCGCAACCCAAGCGAAGAGTAAATGTCCTGGTACCCGTTCTCCTTCAAGTGGTCTTCCAAGTTCGGGTACGGAAAGTCGTATCGGTCGGCTGCCGCAGCACGGCCCAAGTTCGCCTTCACCTTCGGCTCCACGCGTCGCCGATTGCCGTCGTCGTCACCAATGCAGTACCATTGGATCCCAAGCTCGTTGGCAACCTTCACCAACATACCGATCTCCGACTGCCCGTACTCGACTACGCGCACACCCTCGCGGTCGAGATCACGCCCCAGCGCGTGCGCGGCTGCCGGATACACCCACGCCTCGCTCTCGCCTTCCACCAGGAGCCAGCATCGGGCGAACAGCAGTTCGCCTCTTACTTGACGGATGTGGTAGTTGAATTTGCGGGTCTCTTCCGAAGACAACAGATTGCGGGGCACCCGAAACGCCCAGATACCACTACCCGTTCGAGCTAGCCTCCGTACGTCGCAAATGTCGGTTTCCGCCACGAAGTCGCCGCTATGGGTCGAAATCACCTTCTGGCCATCGAAGTCTTTTATGAGCTGCCACATTGCACGGACCGCTGACGGATGGAGATGGGCTTCAGGTTCTTCCAGAGCGAGAATCGGCGACCCCTCATTATGTGCCCGAACAAAAGAGAAAAACAGCATGAGCACAGCCAGACTCTGAGTTCCGTCACCGTGTCTGTCCAAAGGGATCTTGGCACCGGTGCCAGCGCCCATCTGGACCTGTGCCTTGGCCAACAGATCGAACATTCTGCTGGGCACCGCCTCGATGGACACCGACTCGTCCAACCCCAGAGGGATCACAGACTGCACGTGTTCGAGGGCGGCGCGAACGTGATCGAAACTGGTGTGGGACGAGACGACGAGTTCGTTCACCTCCAGGAGTTTCGCTTCGATCTTCTCCTTCTGGTCGACCGATAGTTGCGAGTCGGTAAGGAACGGCTTCCAGAATCGACCCTTTCTAGAATCGAAGTGGTCCGCCGCATCACGAAGACCGGCCAAGTAGTAGTACGGAGCGCCGTCCCTTAGTACCGCCAGCTGGCCACTGCGACGCGGAATCGATTGGCCGTCGCCGTCGAGCAAGGACCAATCGATGGTAAACTCCCGTGTACCGTGATCGTACTCGCCACGAACCCGAAGACGCACATGGCCACGCCCCGAGTCATCGACTTGGATCATTCCAAGCCGGGTCATTCGGCTGACTAGAGATGCATCCCACTCTCCGTCAGAGCGTTCCGAAAAACCGATCTCGATCTCGATTGGATCCGCCGAGTTGGGTTCGGACCCGCTTTCCGCCAAGTGAAAATCCAGACCTTCGATCACACTGCGGCTCCGGATGCCGACTTCGCGGAGGCAGAGCCTAAGGGCATCCAGCACGGAGGTCTTGCCGGTGTTATTCTCGCCGATCAGCACCGTAACCCCTCCCAGTTCGAGATCGAGGCTCCGAATGCCGCGAAAGTTCCTGATCCTAACGTTGTCGATTCTCATCGTGTCCACCGTATCGTAGGGGCCGACGCGGACGACCACCTGCCACTCGTCTGGATCGCCAACGCGCACATCACATATTGTGGTTCGGTGCCCGGAAGTCAAGTTCACCGCCGCACCACCGACGTGCCTCTAGACCGAACTTCCAGCGTATACAAAAGCTAACCGACTGTTTCGTGGTAAGTTGTCTGCGTTTCGGAAGTGTACGCTACTGGATACAAGTCATGGACGGACGCCGAGGAGCCGGAAAAGCTTCGGCTTGAAGCGGGGGTGGGGCTGGCGATCACGTCAACGGCCACAGCCCCATCGGCGGCAGGTTGCACACGGTTGCGGGTCAGGGTGGCCAGATCCGCCAGCAGCGTCCGAAAGCTGTGCACGGGAAAACCCTTTTCGGCGCGTTTCCTGCCCGCCTTGGCACGGGCCGAGCGGGACGGGCGGGCAGGTGTCACAGGCGCGGCGAGCGGCGCCTGTGTCACTCGACCTTGCTCAGGAACCTCAGCACTTCCTGGTCCACCTGTCTCGCTCAGTGCCGAACGCTACTGCCGCCGGTTCGAATCCTTGCCAGCTGACCTGGACTTCACCCCGTCTGGACCAACTCGACCATCCGCACCTTGAACTCCAGCGCGTACCGCCGCCCTCTGTCTGCCATAGTGTCACCTCCAGTTGAGTGGATGAGTGGATTTTCGCTCACTTGAAAGCGTCCACCAAATCGGGGTAACTCCACAGCCGCCTTGCTGCTTCCTGCCACGGTAGTGCTGCCGGTTCTCGAAAAGGTGCAGATGAAAGCGGTGCAACTCTATGGCTGACCTTGATCTCATCAGTTTTAATTTTAGAGCCACCCCTTGTTTCGCACTATATCAAAGTACCATTCTTTCGTCTTGGTGCATCGCGCGAGTGCTTGTGTATCGCGTGGTGAAATCCCCAAACTTCTTGCGATGTGGGGATTGGGTTTATTAGCATCGTGGGAGAACCCGAAGGTAGTTACTCGAACCCCGTTCACACAGACAGGCACTTTCATGTGTTTCCCGCCTGACTTGGGAACGGCTTTTAGCTTGGTTGCCAGCTGCATGGCTTCTCTCTTGTTGATCATCTACTATGTCGCAAATGCCGTCGCAGGATCCGCTTCTGTTTCGCAGGCACTTTGCCGAGCGTACGAGGGTCAGCCGACGTCAAATCGTCGTACATATCAATGATCCACGACATCAAATCCGCTTCAGCGTCGCAGACGTCGTACCCTGTAACCGACAGTTCTGCTTCTAGAAAAGAAGCGATGACGGCAGATGGTCCGATGTTCTCGAAGTCTACCGGGATTGGTTCGAGCAACTCGTAGCGGTTCTCGTACTCGTTGGGGAGCACTCGAATGGTTCTTTTCTTCAGTATTTCCGACGGACCCAACTTTTTCATCGTGGCCGGATGCATCATGAAATCCGACTGTTCTTTGTGCAGAGGTTGGCTTTGTCGTTGCTTCCAAGAGACAACATCTTGCTTGAGCAGTGGTGTCTGTGTCTTCACGTCTGTCCAGGGCCAATAAAAGTTCGTGACCGCCTTGCTCGTTTTGGTCGTCATGTCTCTGGTGAGATATCGATATTTCCCCAAATATCGATTCGGCTCATACCGAATCGTGTCGCCCCAGTCAACGTGCTCGGATGATGGCACTTCTGTCGGGTTTCGTCCCTGAATTAGTAGGTCCATGTTCCTCTGATCCCTAGTTCATCACACATGAACGACGCTTCTGCACAGGCACTGGAGATCCGGGTGAGTTCGTCAAAAAAATCTTTCCGAGAAATTCCTTCCTCGTCAACAAATATGTTAGATGTAATCGCGAGAAAATCAGGTGCCAACGGGTTGACTCCATCGTTGGCTTCAATGCCTGGTGTTTGCTCTTCCTCCCTTTTTCTGATGAACAATCGGGCGGAGATTCGATTGCGCGCCATCTGCCGTCGCAATGCCGTAACGAATAGAAGGCGCTCGGCCACGCCCATCCTCTCGAACACGTTGCGGACTGGTTCGGGAATCTGGTAGTCTGCTCTTATGCTCACAGCGTTCACGGGCGACGGCCTCCATCCCACCGTGAACACCAAAGCCTCGGGATCGACATCAGCACTGGGCGCTTGACCAATGAACCCCCACTCCACCTCTAGAGCAAGTCGTTCGGCTGGGATCTGTTTGTGAGTGAAATCGACAACTTCGAGCCACCGTTGGATGACCTGTTGCTTGTCCTCGTCTTTCGGTTTGAAGCTTGTCTTCATCGCATGTTGTGTTATATTCGGCGCTTCAGGGTCCCTCTCGTCTCAGTTGGGGCGGAACTCAGCCGCTTTAAGGCAAGGTAACGACATCGTCGACGATTCGGTAGTTTGGTCTTGTCCAACGGCGAACGAGCCCGACCGCAGGGAGCGGTTTTCGGCCGAAACGAACTTGGAGTACGGGGCACCTCCCACATGAATCGTATCCCCTCACGCGCTTGGAGCACCCTCGTTCTGCTTGCGTTGGCCGAGCTCATGGGCATGTCGCTCTGGTTCACCGCCAGCGCGCTCTCGCCGGAGCTGGGCGCGCAGTGGGGCTTGAGCGAAGGGCAGGCGGGGTGGCTGACCACGGTCGTGCAGTTGGGGTTCGTGGCGGGAACAGCGACCGCGGCGTTTCTCAACTTGGCGGACATCGTTCCGGCGGCGCGCTACTTCTGCGTCTCGGCGCTGCTCGCGGCGGGCGTGAACGCGGCGTTGCTGGCCGCCCCGGGCTACGGCTCGGCGCTGGCCTTGCGCTTCCTCACGGGCTTCTTCCTGGCGGGGGTCTACCCGCCGGCGATGAAGATGATCGCGGCTTGGTTCCGGGACGCGCGCGGGTTCGCCATCGGCACGATCGTGGGGGCGCTCGCGGTGGGGAAGGCGGTTCCGTACCTGCTGACCACGGTGGAGGGCGGGAGCGCGACGCCGGTGCTCGCGGGCGCGTCGCTGGCCTGTGCGGCGGGCGGCCTTCTCGTGCTGACGGCGTATCGCGACGGGCCCTACGGCTTCGAACGCCGTCCCTTCTCGTGGCGGCTGGCGGGAGCGGTGCTCCGTCACCGCGAGACCCGGCTCGCCATCGCGGGCTACCTAGGGCACATGTGGGAGCTCTACCCGATGTGGGCGGCGATCGCGCTCTTCTTCGGCGACTATTTCGCGCACGGCGGCGGGAGCGCGTTCGCGGACGCATGGCGCGGGTGGGCGGGGTTCGGCGCGATCGCCGTCGGCGGGCTGGGGGCGGTGCTGGCGGGCGCCTGGGCCGACCGGCTGGGGCGGGAGCGCGTGACCGTCTGGGCGATGGCGGCGAGCGGGGCCTGCGCGGCCGCGATGGGCTGGCTGCTCGCCGCGCCGCCTTGGCTGGCGCTGGGCGTCGCGGGGGCGTGGGGGTTCGCGGTGGTGGCGGACAGCGCGCAATTCAGCGCGGTGGTCACCGAGGTGGCGCCCCGGCACGCGGTGGGCACCGCGCTCACCCTGCAGACCTCGCTCGGCTTCCTGCTCACCGCCGCGGCGATCTGGACGACGTTCGAGCTCGAGTTCCGCTTCGGATGGCGCGTCGCTTTCGGCGTACTGGCGCTGGGTCCGTGGAGCGGGATCGTGGCGATGCGGCGGCTGCAGCGGCTGCGCCGCACGAACTCGGGAGCCTGATCGAGCGAGGGGGACGGTTCGCGGGATCTCGGGGTGCGGTCGCGCGCGTCCCCGGATCGATCATCCCCGCTTCGCCGACACCCCGCCCGGAGCCACCCGCTTCTCCGCGAGGCCGAGACCGGCGTCGACCAGCAGGGCGAGCGCGGCGGCGGGGACGGCGCCCGACAGGATCATGCGCGTGTCGGAGAGGGCGAGTCCGGCGACGATGGGGTCGCCCAGCCCGCCGGCGCCGACGAACGCGGCGATGGTGGCGGTGCCGACGTTGATCACCGCCGCGGTGCGGAGGCCCGCCATGATCACCGGGACCGCGAGCGGGAGGCGCACGTGCCGCAGGAGTTGCGCGGGGGTCATGCCCAGGGCGCGCGCCGCGTCCACCGCGGCCGGGTCGGCGTCCCGCACGCCGGTGTAGGTGTTGCGCAGGATCGGAAAGAGGGAGTAGAGGAAGAGGGCGGCCACGGCCGGCGCGGCCCCGATCCCGAGCACCGGGATCATGAAGGCGAGCAGCGCGAGACTGGGGACGGTCTGCACCAGGCCGACGCCGCGGATCAGGCCCTCCGCACCTGCCGCGGCCCGCACCAGGAACAGCCCGGCGGGCACCGCCAGGAAAGTTGCGGCGCCCAGGGAGACGAGCACCAGCGCGACATGCCGACGGGCGTGGCCCAGGATCTCCGTCCGGTTCCGCCACATGTAGGCGGCGAATCCGGTTTCCGCGGCCGGGGTGCGCGCCCCGGCCGGAGCCGCCTCCCCCGCGTCCGTCGTCAGCCCCAGCTCCGCCAGAGCGTCGCGGGCGATATCGGCCACGGGCTCGCCGTCCGATTCGGCGCGCCGGTTCCATTCCCGCATGCGTTCCTCGTCGATCAGGCCCGATAGCTCGCTCAGGGCCGCGATCGCCTCCGGGCGACGACGCCAGAACTCCCCGTTGACGAGCGCGGCGGCCTGGTAGGGCGGGAAAAATCCGCGGTCGTCCTCCAGCACGACCAGGTCGTGGCGCGCGATCAGGCCGTCCGTCGAGTAGCCGTCGACGACGTCGACGCCGGATTCGACCAGCGCCTCGTACTTGACCGACTGCAGAAGCGGCAGGACCTCGGCCGCCCGGAACCCGTAGGCGTCCCGCAGTCCCGGAAGACCGTCCGAGCGCCCGATGAAGTCCGGCGTGAAGCCCGCCCGCAGCCCGCCCGCAACCCGCGCCAGATCGCTCAGGGTCGCGAGCCCCAGCTCCTCCGCGGTCCCGCGGCGCACGGCGATGGCGTAGGCGTTCTCGAATCCCAGGGGCGCGAGCCAGCGCACATCCCATCGTTCGCGAAAGATCTCGGCGACGTGGCGGTAGACGGTCCGGGCGTCGGCCCGCATGTCCTCTCCCAGAATCGCCGCGAGCCCGGTGCCCGTGTACTCGGGATAGACGTCGACGGCGCCCTCGCGCAACGCGCCGAAGGCGATTTCGGTGGCGCCCAGGCCGAAGCGGCGGTCGACGGCGACGCCGCGTGCCTCCAGGAGCTGGGCGAAGATCTCGCCCAGGATGTAGGACTCCGCGAAGGGCTTGGACGCGACGATGACGGGCGCGCGGGCGCCCCGAGCGTCCTGGACGGGCGGGACGCTCGGCGGCGCCGACGCTCCTCCGGCGGCGGCGACCGCAACCGCCGCCGCCAGCAGCGCGCGTCCCCCGCTCATCCGATCCCCGCCCGTTCGAGCAGTTCCGTCACGTAGCCGTGCGCCGGTGCGGCCCTCAGCTCCTCCGGGGGGGCCACCTGCACGAGCGCGCCCGCCTTCATGACCGCGATCCGGTCCGCCAGCTCCGCGGCTTCGTGCAGATCGTGGGTCACCAGCACCGCGGTCACGCCCGTACTGGCGCGCAGTGTGCGGAAGCTTCTCCGCAACTCGCTGCGCGTGATGGCGTCCAAGGCGCCGAAGGGCTCGTCCAACAGGACGATCCCGGAGCCTGCGGCCAGCGCGCGCGCGATCGCCACCCGCTGGCGCTGGCCTCCCGAAAGATCCCGGGGCCAGCGCGCCCCGAAGCGCGCCGCGGGCAATCCCACCCGGTCCAGCGCTTTTGCGGCCCGTTCCCGGGCGTCCGCTTCTCCCCTCAGCCACGGCACCAGAGCCGCGTTGCGCAGCACCGGCCAGTGCGGAAGTAGCCCGCCTTCCTGTTGCACGTAGCCGATGCGCCGGCGCAGCGCCACCGGATCGAACGACGCCACGGACCGCCCGTCCACTTCCACCGTCCCGGCGTCCGGCCGGACCATGGCGTTGAAGCACCGAAGCAACGTCGTCTTGCCGGATCCGCTCTCGCCGACGAGCGCCACGCACGACCCGCGCGCCACCTCCAGCGACACCCCGTCGAGCGCGGTCGCGGCGCCGTAGCGCTTGACGACTTCGCGAACGCCGAGGGCGGGCTCGCCGCCGCCCGGGGCGCACGTGCGCGCCCGCGCCGCCGCCGATTCGTTTCGGGCGGTCAAGCCACGGCTCCGGGTTGCGTTCGCACCCGAAAGCGGCACCTTTGGGCTCGGCGTCGGCCCGGATCGCCGACGCGAAGTCTCGATCGCGGACCGAAGGCGATTCTGTCCACCCGAGGGGCTATGTCCCGCAATGCGCATCCTCCCTTCCGGAAGCGCTCCATGGTAGTTGGGAAGCGCTCCCCGGGACAATGACGGTCGCCTTCGAGCCCGACGCCGTGCGCGACCGTCTGCGCGAAGCCCGGGATCGCACGCTCCGGCTGGTCGCTCCGCTGAGCGACCGGGACGCGACCCGTCAGCACGACCGGCTCATGTCGCCCGTCGTCTGGGATCTCGGCCACATCGCGCACTTCGAGGAGGTGTGGCTGCTGGAGAACGTCGACGGAACCGGTTCGGGGGCCGAGGGGCTGCGCGGCGTCTACGACGCGTTCCGCCATCCGCGCGCCACCCGCGACCGGCTCGCGTTGCCGGACCGGGCCGCATGCCTGGACTACATGGCCGGAGTGCGCCGCGCGGTGCTCCGTGGCCTAGAGGAGATCGACCCGCACGCGGACACCCCGCTTCTGCACGGGGGCTACGTGTTCAACATGGTGCTGCAGCACGAGTACCAGCACAACGAAACCATCCTGCAGACGTTGCAGTTGATGGAGGGCGCGCCCTACGAAGGGCTCGAACTGGATCGGGGCGGGATCGCCGAAGCGGAGCGGGAAGACGCGCCGAACGCGGGCGGCATGGTCCGCTTTCCGGGCGGCGACGTCCTCGTCGGCACCGACGACCGGTCGCAGGCCTACGACAACGAACGCCCGCGCGTCCGTCGGCGGATGGAACCGTTCTGGATCGACCGCCACCCCGTGGACAACGCCGCCTTCGCCGCCTTCGTCGCGGCGGACGGCTACCGGACCGACGCGCACTGGAGCGGGGCGGGACTCGCCTGGCGCGCCGCCGAGCGGGCCGAGGCTCCCCTCTTCTGGTTCCGGCGGGACGGTGCCTGGTGGACCCGCATCCTGGGACACGAGGCCCCGGTCGACCCCGCGCTTCCGGTGTGCCACGTCTCATGGTACGAGGCCGACGCCTTCGCGCGCTGGGCCGGAAAGCGGCTGCCCACCGAGGCGGAGTGGGAGGTCGCGGCCAGTTGGGATCCGGTCCGGGCGCGCAAGCTCGCCTACCCGTGGGGCGAGGCGCCCGCGTCCGCCGCGCGCGCCAACCTGGACGCCGCTCGCCTCGGTCCGGCCCCGCCGGGGCGCCATCCCGGCAACGTCTCTCCGATCGGCTGCTACGGGATGATCGGCGACGTCTGGGAATGGACGTCGTCCCGCTTCCTCCCGTATCCCGGCTTCGAGGCCTTCCCGTACCCGGAATACTCGGAGGTCTTCTTCGGAGACGAGTACCGGGTGTTGCGCGGCGGATCCTGGGCCACGCGTCCGGGCGCCGTCCGCGCCACCTTCCGCAACTGGGACTACCCCCAGCGCAGACAGATCTTCTCGGGGTTCAGGTGCGCGCGCGACGCGAAGAGCTAGCCGAACTGGCGCGCGGCTTGGCGCGTCCGCAGAAGACCGTATCGTCGCGCTATCTCTACGACGAGCGCGGCTCGGAGCTCTTCGAGGAGATCACCCGGCTTCCCGAATACTATCCGACCCGCGCGGAGCGGCGGATCCTCGCGCGCATCGCGCCCGCGCTGATCGAAGAGGTGCGCCCGCGCGCGCTGGTCGAACTCGGAGCCGGCAGCGCGCGCAAGACGCGGATCCTGCTGGATGCGATGACGGAGCGGGGCGCCGCCGTCTACGTCCCGGTGGACGTCAGCGAGGACTTCCTGCTCGATGTCGCCCGTCGGTTGCGCGCGGAGTATCCCGCGCTGGAGGTGCGCCCGCAGGTGGCCGACATGGAGTGCGGGTTGCGGTTGGCGGTCCGGCCGCCGGCGCCCTGCGTCTACGCGTTTCTGGGGAGCACCGTCGGCAACTTCTCCCACGAAGAGGCGGTCCGCATGGTCGCGGGCGTGCGCCGCCGGATGCGGGACGGGGACGCGTTCCTGCTGGGCGCGGATCTCCGGCCGGGCCCCGGCAAGCCGGTCGAGTCGATCGAGGCCGCGTACCGCGACGACGCCGGGGTGACCGGGGCGTTCAACCGCAACCTGCTGCGGGTGTTGAACGCCCGTTTCGGCACCGACTTCGATCCCTCGCTCTTTCGTCACCGCGCCTGGTACGACACGGCCAAAGCGCGCATCGAGATGCATTTGGAGGCGCTCGTCGCACACGCGGTGGCCTTGCCCGGCGGTCCCGTGGTATCCTTCCGCAAGGGCGAGACGCTACGTACGGAGATAAGCTGCAAGTACGACCGCGCGGCCGTGCGCTCGTTGCTGGAGCAGGCCGGTCTGAAACCGACGCGCTGGTGGACCGACGAGGCGGGACGATTCGCGCTGGCGCTGGGCACTGCGATCTCGGAAGGAGACTCTCCGTGAGAGTGAAGAAAATCGCCTTGGCGGGCGTCGGCGTTCTGGCGTTGACGGCGTCGACCAGAGTCCTCTTCTGGAGCGATTCGGCGGCGGGAGCGGCTTCCGGAGAGGGCGTCGCGCCGGTCCCGGAGCGCCCCGCGCGCACCGTGGCGGCGGATCCGGAGGCGACCCCGGAAAGGCTGGCGGAGCGCGTCCGATCGACGGCCGCCCCGCCCGCGCTCGCGCCCCTGCCCCCTCCGGCCGTCCAGGAAGCTCGGGAAGCCCCGTCCCCGGAGCCCTCCCGTCGGCGTCGCCGGTGGAACTACAACCGCTACCCCGGCCCCATTCCCACCCCCGAGGAGTGGCGCGCGCCCGAAGGTCCGGTGCGCATCGGGTTGCAGGTGGGGCACTGGCGGACCGACGAGGCCCCCGGCGAACTCTCCGGGCTGCGGCGCAACGGGGCCAGCTGGAACGGGCTCGCCGAATGGGAAGTGAATCTGGAGATCGCGCGCCGCACCGCCGCTCTGCTCGAGGAACTGGGCTACGCGGTCGACGTCCTGCCCGCCGTGGTGCCGCCCGGCTACCGCGCCCACCTCTTTCTCGCCATCCACGCGGACGCGAGCGACGACCACGGGGTGGGCGGCTACCGGGTGGCGGCTCCGCGCCGCGACGCCACCGGCCGCGCCTCCGGCATCGTCGATCTGCTCGGTCGCACCTACGGCCCGGCGACCGGCATCCGCAGGCTCCCGAACGCGACTCGACGCATGCGCAACTACTACGCGTTCAACTTCCGCCGCTACGAACACGCTCTGCACCCCATGACCATCGCGGCGATCATCGAAACCGGCTTCCTCACCAACGCCGCCGACCGCGAAATCATCGTGTCGGCGCCGGAGCGGGCCGCGCGCGGAATCGTCGAGGCCATCGTCAGCTTTCCCGTCACGCCTCCGCCCGTCCGAGCCGACGGCGCGCCGTAGTTCCGACCCCATCCACCCGCCCCGATCCGAGGCGCTCATGGATCCCACCCGCGCCGCCCGGCCCGCCGTCGACGGGATCGGCCGCGACGACGCCCGGACATCCTTCGCGCAAGGTTGCGGGTTCGCCTCGAAGCTTCGTCCGATCCCGGCGGTCCGCCCGCTCTGATCCGTGGCCGCGCCGGAGCCCCGCGCCCAGGCGGCCGGTCGCGATCCCTCCGCATCGGACGGGCGAGTCCTTCCGTCCTGCCCCAACTGCGGGACCGGCCGTCCCGACCGGTTCTGCAGCCGGTGCGGGCAGAACGACCGCGACTACATGCGCGGCCTGTGGTCGGTTGCGGGCGAGTTCTTCCGCGAGGCGTTCGAACTGGATTCGCGGGTCCTCCGTACGCTGACCTCGCTGTTCTTCAGGCCCGGACACCTGTCGGGCGAGTTCTCGCGCAACCGCCGCGCCTCCTACAGCTCGCCGGTCCGGCTCTACCTCTTCTCCAGCTTCCTGTTCTTCCTGGTGCTGTCGATTTCGGCGGGCGGGTGGCTGTCGAACGCGATGCGGACGTCCCCGGACGAAGATCCGCGGATGGATGTCGGCGGCGATCCGGCCGCGGAAGGCGCCTCCGCGGCCTTCGACAGCGCCCCGGCCGTGCGCGAACCGACGAATGCGCCCGAGGACAGCGCCCTCGCCGACCGAGCGCAGGCGGAGCGGGGCGCACCGGCGGATGGGGTGGAGGTGCGATTGTCCGCGGAGGGGGAAGGGGAGGACCGAGCGGCGGATTCCGTCCGGCTCGCGGCCTTCAGGGCCCGGCTGTCGCCCGAGCGCGCCCGCAAGTTCGACGACGTCATGGGCCGCCCGGGCGAGACGGTCGCGAAGCAGGTGGTTCGCGGGCTCGCCGCCTGGGTGGAATCGGACGAGCACGGCGCCGCGACCGACCGGCTCGTGCGCCGCGCGCGCGACATGCCGCCGTCCCGTTGGGCGACAGCCACCGCGCCCGTGATCGACTTCCTCCACAGCCCGGAAGACTTTTTGCAACAGGCCATCGGCAATCTGCCGGTGGCGATGTTCTTCCTGTTGCCGGTCTTCGCCGCGATCCTCGCGCTCTGCCACCTGCGCAGGAGGAGGTTCTACGTCGAGCACTTGGTGTTCGGCATGCACATCCACAGCTTCGCGTTCCTCATGCTGGCGGCGGCACTGCTCGTGCCCGGCGGGGCGGCCGTCGGAAGTTGGCTGAAGCTGTTCTTCGTCTTCGTCTCTCCGTTCTACGCGCTGATCGCCATGCGCAGATTCTACGGCGAAGGGTGGGGCCGGACGTTGGTCAAGGGGTTCGTGGTGTGGAATCTGTACTCGTTCGCGCTTCTCCCCGGATTCCTGCTGGCGATCCTGATCAGAACCTGACCTCGGTCCGCTCGCATCAGAAACCCCGCGTCGTTCACAGCCATGGTTCGCAGAATCGCCGTGATTGTTGTTCGATTGCTCGTCGCCGTTTGCGGAGATCCAAGACAAGAACGATTGCCGAATGTCCCACTGGTAGGATGGGAATCATGGAGACGATCCCGGTTCGTTCGTCGGTCGCTCGGGCGATGCTCCGCAGAAGAGCGAGTTGCGAGCCAGTTCAGCGAGAGTGTCGAATACGGCTCGGCTCAAGCTAAATTGATCGCTAGTCATCATTGCTTTGTCAAGTTTGTCCACAACTTTTTCCTCTGGAATCCAATACCGCGGAATGACAACAATTTGGGGTCTGTTTTCTCTTTTGCGGTCACGTGCCGAGCATTGTTGCTTTGGATGTCTTGTTCGGAAACACCTTCGAACGTGGCAAAGCGATGGGTCGTACTGGTGGAAGAGTTTCGCTTCGTGGAGCGACAGGTAATGTTCACCGTCGCGTTTGAACACGTTGCCGTCTAGTGTTGCGTCCCGGAAGTTAGTAGACATGTTAGCGGATGTTCGGTATGGTGTCTCTTCGTCCATTGCCCAGCAGAGGAGAAGAGGCCATGCCCCGAGGACGCCCGTTGAAGCCGCTCGAAGTCGGTCGGGACACCCGCGAGGAGTTCGCGTCCATCATGCGGTCGCCGAGCATGCCCGCCGGGCTGGTGCGCCACGCCGAGATCGTGTTGCTCTGCGCCGACGGACTGACCAACTCGACGGTCGCCACCAGAGTCCGCGTCAGCCGCCAGACCGTGGGCAAGTGGCGCGAGCGGTTCCGAACTCAAGGCATCGTCGGGCTTTACGACGAACACAGATCGGGACGGCCTCGCTCCATCGGCGACGAGCAGGTGATGGATCCGGTGCGCAGGACGCTCGAGACCCGACCGCCCGACGGTAACACCCACTGGAGTTGCCGCACCATGGCCGAAGCCGTCGGCGTCTCGAAGATCACGGTTCGCGGCGTCCGGAAAGCCTTCGGCATCCAACCCCACCGGCAGAAGAACTTCAAGCTCTCCAACGACCCGTTCTTCGTCGAAAAGGTCCGCGACGTCGTGGGGCTCTACCTCGATCCACCTCGATCCGCCGGACAACGCCATGGTACTCTGCGTCGACGAGAAGAGCCGGACGCAGGCGCTGGAGCGAACCCAGCCCATGCTCCCCCTCCGGGCTCGGGTACGTCGAGGGCGTCACGCACGGCTACACTCGCCACGGGACCACCAACCTCTTCGCCGCTCTCGACATGGCGAGCGGCCGGGTCATCGCTCAGTGCAAGCTGCGGCATCGGCACCAAGAGCTCCTGAGCTTCCCGAGGCACGTCGAGGCCAACGCCCCCCCGACCTCGACATCCGCTTGATCGTGGACAACTACTGCACCCACAAGCACGTCAAGGTCCAGCGGTGGCTCGCCGCGAGGCCGCGGTACCATGTCCACTTCACGCCTACGTACTCCATGGCTGAACCGGATCGAGATTTGGTTCAACGTCATCACGCGCAAGGCGATTCGGCATGGCTCGTTTTCGTCGGTGACGGAGCTGAGGAAGAAGTAAGAAGGAGATGGAACAAGACGGCATCGTCTTCAGAGTCGATTTCAGGTTCGAGGCGAAACGAAGTGGACGCAAGGTACGGAATCGGTCACGCTTCGGGCCAAGTAGTCGCAAAGGCCGCACAAAGCGACGAGTCGGCTGATCGGCGCAAGTCACATGGCCGAATTCGCCCACCGCTTCTCCCGGACCGGGTCGTAGATTCGTTCGCCACTCGTGATTGAAATCGAAGCCGTGGAAGAGGGCCTCGGCGAGCTACTTCCCAACGTGTTCAATTTTGTGACCTCGATCCCTGAAAGGGAGACGGCGATACGGCAATCCCGAAGTTGCACGGGCGGCGTGGGAAAGTTCAGGCGCACATGGACGACCCAGCGAACGCAGCGCACCCGGCGCCGTCGTCCCACGCTGCGGCCGAAGAGCCACTGCCGCGAAGAGAAGGTCGAGACCGGGGGGGCGCGGACCATCCGCCTGCAATAATGTGCGCTTGTCGATCTCGGCGCCGGCGTATCAAATCGCGTACGCGCTTCGCGCGCACGGCGGCCCACTTCGCGGTGCGGACTGGCTGAGCGACGTGCTGATCGCCAACGAGGTGCTGGGACCCGTGGGCCGCGCGCTGGGCACGGACAGCGCCGACATTCCGGCCACGCTGCCGCCGCCCGCCTACGAGATGGGCATCGTGGCCGGCACGAGGAGCGTGCACCCGATCGGGCCCGTAGCCATTCCCGGTCCCGACGACGGCGTCGTCAGCGTCGACCAGACGCGCATTTCGGGCGTACCCATGGTGATCATTCCGCGCTCCCACCCGTTCATCGCGACCAGTCGGCACGCCGCGGACGCGGCGAAGCGGTTTCTCACGACGGGAACGTTCGAGGATGTCGGCGGCGGGCCGACCGGCAGGCGCGTGGAGACGGAACTCGCTGCTTGAGGCACCACATCACCTCGCGCTTCGACAGTCCCTCTTCCGTGCGCTGCTCGACGTAGCGCTGCGTTCTCGGATCTGTGCGCATGCGAGTCAGCACGATCACATGCAGCGCCGCGTTCGCACTCCGGTTCCCGCCCCGATTCAGGCGATGCCTCCGCGTCTTCCGCTCGACGCAGGGATCGGACTGACTCCGCACATCGTCGCGAAGCTCCCCTCCGAGCGCATCCGCTCCGGGTTCTCTCCGACCACCGCCAACAGATCCGCAGCCGTCGTGATTCCCACCCCCTCGATCTCGAGCAACGCCGGAGCCGCATGCTCGACGATCAGCCGAATGCACTTGTCCAGTCCGGCGATCTCCTCCTTGAAGGCCAGGATCCGGCGAGCCAAGCGCTTGAGCGCAATCTTCGTCGCGACCTCCGGCTCATGCGCGGCCGCCACGCCGCGCACCTGCGCAGGCGCTTCATGCGAGTCAGGTCGCGGAGCTCGTCGCGCAGCTTCTCGGGCGCCGAGACGATCAGGCTGTGCAGCTGTTGCTGGGCCACACGGCACTCCTTCACCGCACTCCGACGCGCCACGCGGAGCGTGCGCAGCGCCTCGACGGCGCCGGTGCGGTCCTTGAGCGTGCGCACTACGATAAGAACTTGGCGACGACGAGTTGAAATTTGAGCACCCAGCGTTCATTTTTCACGAATGATCCCCAGACCGCGCCACTTGGTCGAGCTGGAGCGCAGACTCCGCGACAATCCCGTCGTCATGCTCCTCGGGGCGCGCCAAGTGGGCAAGACCACGTTGGCGCTCCAACTTGCGTCCGCATGGGAACGGGTGACCCGCTTCGATCTCGAGGATCCCCGCGACTTGGCCCGACTGGCCGAGCCGACGCTGGCGATCGAGCCGCTCCGGGGTCTCGTGATCATCGACGAGATTCAAGCCCGCCCGGACCTGTTCCCCGTGCTTCGCGTGCTCGCGGACCGCAGTCCCTCGTCGGCCCGCTTTCTCGTGTTGGGCAGTGCGTCTCCCGAGTTGCTGCGACAGGGCTCCGAGTCGCTCGCCGGGCGCGTCGCCTACCATGAGTTGGAGGGCTTCGACCTGGCCGAGGTCGGGAGCGGGAACTGGCGCGACCTCTGGCTTCGCGGGCGCTTCCCCAGGGCTTGGCTCGCGAAGGACGATGCGCGCAGCGAAGAGTGGCGACGCGACTTCATGCGCTCGCTCGTCGGCCGCGACCTGCCCGACCTCGGGATCTCCCTGCCGCCCGTTCTTCTGCACGACTTCTGGACCATGCTGGCCCACTACCACGGCCAGACCTGGAATGGATCGGAGCTGGCTCGCGCCTTTGCACTGGCGCACACGACGGTGCGCCGCTATCTGGACCGGATGACCGGGGCCTACCTGACGCGCCAGCTTCGCCCCTGGAGAGAGAACGTCGGCAAGCGCGTCGTGAAGGCGCCCAAAGTCTACGTCGCGGACAGCGGACTGCTCCACACCCTGCTGAACGTCTCGACCCGAGAGGACCTCGCGGCGCACCCGAAGGTCGGGGCCAGCTGGGAGGGCTTCGCCCTCGAACAGGTGGCGCGGCGATTGGGAGCCCGGTGGGACGAGTGCCATTTCTGGTCGGTCCACGGCGGCCCCGAGCTCGATCTTCTGGTGGTTCGCGGGCGGCGACGGCTCGGATTCGAGTTCAAGCGAACGGACTCGCCCAGGACGACCTCCTCGATGCGCGCGGCGAGAAGGGTCCTCGGGCTGAACCGCGTGGACGTCGTCCACGTCGGAGAGCGCACCTACCCGATGGAGGAGGGATTTCGGGCGGTCGCGGCCCGCGATGTCCTGACGGAAATCGCGCCGCTGTAGCGCGACCCGGGCGCGCGGGCGCCGGCGGACCTTGTGCCGGTCGGCGCGGACCCCCGCGCGCACCGTGGCGGCGGATCCGGAGGCGACCCCGGAAAGGCTGGCGGAGCGCGTCCGATCGACGGCCGCCCCGCCCGCGCTCGCGCCCCCGTCCTCTCCGGCCGTCCAGGAAGCTCGGGAAGCCCCGTCCCCGGAGCCCTCCCGTCGGCGTCGCCGGTGGAACTACAACCGCTACCCCGGCCCCATTCCCACCCCCGAGGAGTGGCGCGCGCCCGAAAGCCCGGTGCGCATCGGGCTGCAGGTGGAGCACTGGCGGACCGACGAAGCCTCCGGCGAAGCGAACTCTCCGGGTTGCGGCGCAACGGGGCCAGCTGGAACGGGCTCGCCGAATGGGAAGTGAATCTGGGGATCGCGCGCCGCACCGCCGCCCTGCTCGAGGAACTGGGCTACGCGGTCGACGTCCTTCCCGCCGTGGTGCCGCCCGGCTACCGCGCCCATCTCTTCCTCGCCATCCACGCGGACGCGAGCGACGACCACGGGGTGGGCGGCTACCGGGGTGGCGGCTCCGCGCCGCGACGCCACCGGCCGCGCCTCCGGCATCGTCGATCTGCTCGGTCGCACCTACTGCCCGGCGACATCCGCAGGCTCCCGAACGCGACTCGGCGCATGCGCAACTACTACGCGTTCAACTTCCGCCGCTACGAACACGCTCTGCACCCCATGACCATCGCGGCGATCATCGAAACCGGCTTCCTCACCAACGCCGACGACCGCGAGATCATCGTGTCGGCGCCGGAGCGGGCCGCGCGCGGAATCGTCGAGGCCATCGTCAACTTTCCCGTCACGCCCTCGCCCGTCCGAGCCGACAACGCGCCGTAGTTCCGACCCCGTCCACCCGCCCCGATCCGAGGCGCTCATGGATCCCACCCGCGCCGCCCGGCTCGCCGTCGACGGGATCGGCCGCGACGACGCCCGGACATCCGTCGCGCAAGGTTGCGGGTTCGCCTCGAAGCTTCGTCCGATCCCGGCAGTCCGCCCGCTCTGATCCGTGGCCGCGCCGGAGCCCCGCGCCCAGGCGGCCGACCGCGATCCCTCCGCGCCGCACGGGCGAGTCCTCCCGGCCTGCCCCAACTGCGGGACCGGCCGTCCCGACCGGTTCTGCAGCCGGTGCGGACAGAACGACCGCGACTACATGCGCGGTCTGTGGTCGGTGGCGGGCGAGTTCTTCCGCGAGGCGTTCGAACTGGATTCGCGGGTCCTCCGTACGCTGACCTCGCTGTTCTTCAGGCCCGGACACCTGTCGGGCGAGTTCTCGCGCAACCGCCGCGCCTCCTACAGCTCGCCGGTCCGACTCTATCTCTTCTCCAGCTTCCTGTTCTTCCTGGTGCTGTCGATTTCGGCGGGCGGATGGCTGTCGAACGCGATGCGGACGTCCCCGGACGAAGATCCGCGGATGAATGTCGGCGGCGATCCGGCCGCGGAAGGCGCCTCCGCGGCCTTCGACAGCGCCCCGGCCGTGCGCGAACCGACGAATGCGCCCGAGGACAGCGCCCTCGCTGACCGAGCGCAGGCGGAGCGGGGCGCACCGGCGGATGGGGTGGAGGTGCGATTGTCCGCGGAGGGGGAAGGGGAGGACCGAGCGGCGGATTCCGTCCGGCTCGCGGCCTTCAGGGCCCGGCTGTCGCCCGAGCGCGCCCGCAAGTTCGACGACGTCATGGGCCGCCCGGGCGAGACGGTCGTGAAGCAGGTGGTTCGCGGGCTCGCCGCCTGGATGGAATCGGACGAGCACGGCACCGCGACCGACCGGATCGTACGCCGCGCGCGCGACATGCCGCCGTCCCGTTGGGCGACAGCCACCGCGCCCGTGATCGACTTCCTCCACAGCCCGGAAGACTTTTTGCAACAGGCCATCGGCAATCTGCCGGTGGCGATGTTCTTCCTGTTGCCGGTCTTCGCCGCGATCCTCGCGCTCTGCCACCTGCGCAGGAGGAGGTTCTACGTCGAGCACTTGGTGTTCGGCATGCACATCCACAGCTTCGCGTTCCTCATGCTGGCGGCGGCGCTGCTCATGCCCGGCGGGGCGGCCGTCGGAAGTTGGCTGAAGCTGTTCTTCGTCTTCGTCTCTCCGTTCTACGTGCTGATCGCCATGCGCAGATTCTACGGCGAAGGGTGGGGCCGGACGCTGGTCAAGGGGTTCGTGGTGTGGAATCTGTACTCGTTCGCGCTTCTCCCCGGCTTCCTGCTGGCGATCCTGATCAGAACTTGATCTCGGTTCGCTCCGGGTCTGGGGACTGTCCCGTTTGCGAGCGCCGTCACGGCACCCGCCGCGCCAAGCGCCAGACTCGAAACTGCCGCTCGCGGCGAGGCTCTCCGTCGTAGCGGGACGTCAGCTGATCGGTGAGCCGCCTCGGATCCGCTCGAGCGGATCCAACCGGAGCAGCTCGGCGGTGTAGTGTAGTGTCGGCTTCGGGCGGCAACGCGGCGAAGCGCTCCGTGCCCCGGCCCGGTCCGGCGAAGTTGTCGATCTGCTCTTCTTCGGCGGCCAACAGGCGCACATCGATGTCTGGGGAGATCTGGGGTTCCTCGCCCTTTTTTGTGGATTGCTGTAGGTTTGGGGTCGTCGTGCTGGATGCGTGCCGGTGGTGGAATCGGCCGTCGGCAGGCAAGCGTTTCGCGTCTCCGCCAGGGTCGGCTGACCGCCCCTCGGCGACATGTGCCAACGGGCAGGATGGACGTCGAGATTCTGGGCATCGAAGATGTCGGCCGTGCCAGGGTTCGGGGGGATACCGGCGGAGCTCTGGCGCCCCGCTCCGGTCGCTACGCTCCCTACGCGGGGCGCCAGAGCTCCGTGTCCCGGTGCCCGGCGGGGTGGATTTCCCTGCGCGTTCGTGCGCAGGAAGCGCGGCAAATCGATGGCCTTCGACCGGAGGCACCCGCTGGGGAGCGCCGACCAACGCCGTACACAGGCCGAGAGCGCCGTACACACACAGGCCGAGAGGCCGATCCGAAGCGCCGCTGCGAAGGGTGCCCGCCCGGGTACGCCTCGCCTTCGCGCACGCGCGATCCGAACTGAAGAGGAACCGGGCGAAGGAATCCAACGATGACGGGATCTCCGGCAACGGACACGCTGTTCGAGCAGGCGCTGGGACTCGCGTCCCCGTGGTACGTGGACCGCGTGGACTTCGACAAGGAGCGGAGACGTCTCGACGTCCACCTCGCTTTCGAGAGGGGAGGCCTCTTCACCTGCGCCAGCTGCGAGGCCGACGGGTGCAAGGCGTACGACTCGAGGACGAGGTCCTGGAGACACTTGAACTGCTTCGAGCACGAGGCGTATCTCCACGCGCCCGCCCCGCGGATCCGTTGCCCCCAGTGCGGCGTCCGCCAAGCCGCGTTGCCCTGGGCGCGGCCCCGCAGCGGCTTCACCCTGCTCTTCGAGGGCCTCGTCGTCGCCATGGCCAGCGCCATGCCCGTCGCCGTCGTCGCCCGCCTCGTCGGCGAGCACGACACCCGCCTGTGGCGCATCGTCAAGCACCATGTGGGCATGGCGCGCACCGAAGCCGACTTCTCCAAGGTGGTGGCCGTGGGCGTCGACGAAAAGGCGGCCCGCCGGGGCCACGACTACGTCACGCTCTTCGCCGACCTCGATCTGCGTCGGCTCCTCTTCGCGACCACGGGCCGGACGGCCGACGTGTTCGCCGAGTTCCGAAGGGATCTCGAAGCGCATGGAGGAGCCGCGGAGCAGGTCGACGAGATCTGCATGGACATGTCGAAGGCGTACATGAAGGGCGCGCGCGACGAGTTCCCCGACGCCGAAGTGACCTTCGACCGGTTCCATGTCGTGAAGCTGCTGAACGAAGTCGTCGAATCGGTTCGCCGCGCCGAGCGCAAGGAGCGCCCCGATCTCAAGAACACCCGGTGGCTCCGGCTCAAGAACCGCAAGGAAATCAGCGAATCGCAGAAGGCCCGGCTGGACGAACTGCTCGCCGAAGCCACCGCAGCTCCCGACACGGTCGAGGCCTACAAGCTCGAGGTCGAGTTCCAAGATCTGTGGGACCTGCCTCCCATCGCAGCCGAACGTCACCTCGAACGCTGGTGCAAGACCGCGAGCGAGAGCGGACTCGCGGCCATGGCGACCTTCGCCGAAACCGTGCGGAAGCATGAGAAGGGCATCCTGCGTTGGTTCCACTCCCGTATCACGAACGGTCTCCTCGAGGCCATGAACTCTCTCGTCCAAGCCGCCAAGGCCCGTGCTCGAGGGTACCGCACAACCGAGAACCTGATCGCCATGGCCTATTTGATCTGCGGCAAACTTCAATTCAACCTGCCCACATAAAATAGCGGAGAGCCAGATCTGGTCGATGTCCTCGGCCTCGGCGGACGCCGCGACGGCGAAGATAGCGAGGGCGACGTGCGGGACGGCGCATCGAGGGACGCTTGGGATCGATCTCGATTGGTGCGCATATATGTCGTCCGCTTCGGTTTCGGGCATTCCGGTACATCCTCTTGTACCGAATGATCGTCGGTTTGGATATGTGGGGTTGTAGTGTCACCCGTATCCGTTTCAGTTCAGCATATCCCGGGGCAAGGATTGTCTCTATGGGGAGGCGCTGGTGGAGATACAAGGAACTTCTCCGCGTTCCAGAGAGTCGAAAGCTTGGAGCACAAGGCGTTGGGTGCGGTATTCCCCGAACGCCTTGATCTCGTGTTGTTTGAGGATGGGGAAGGACGAGCTCGGTGCCGGAGCGTCCAAAATATACTCCAAGTCTGAGCGGTCGAGTCCGTACATGTGAGCAAAAATCGCATCTAGCTGGCATCGCAAACGATGGCGGCGTTCCTCCACCCACGGGAAAGGTGGACCTTCAAAACCAAGGTCATTGGCGAAGCTTGCCATGTCTTCGGATGTGTAGGTCAATTCCAGCACTCGGGGGACGACCAATTGAACCCACGGATGACTGCAGGGACCGGATTTCAGATACGCCCTCGGCGGCAAAACGGGGAGTTGCTTGAGGATAAAAAAACTCAGATGAGTTCCGCCAACAGATATTCTGGCGGCCCAGTCTAGTGGTAGACTGTTTTTGTTCCCCAAGACAAGTGCATATAAAACTGCTCGAGAATGCCGGTACGAGACAATGGGGGCATTGTTGCCTACAGGTCCCTGAGGAATGTTGTCGACGATCACCGTACGCTCGTTTGTCGTATTCGTGATGTCACGAAACGCCTGGAGAGCCTTCACGGGGTCAACCCGAAACCGGATGATCGGAGCGCCTTCGTTCATCGCGGAGAGTTTCCGTGAAAAGGTAAAGATTGCCGTTCGTCGATCTGTTGCGCGTGTGATGTTTCTGAAGGCGAAAAACCAAGAAACAGTATCGTTGTCGTGTGGCCGACTGCGACGTTTGGTATCATGGTAAGAAGACTTGTGCGTTCGTCTGTCGATCTCGTGATGTCTCGCAGAGCGAGCTTCGAGCCAGTTCGGCGAGAGTGTCGAATACGCTGCTCGCCGGCTGCTCGCCGGCTGCTCGCCGGCTGCTCGCCGGCTGCTCGCCGGCTGCTCGCCGGCTGCTCGCCGGCTGCTCGCCGGCTGCTCGCCGGCTGCTCGCCGGCTGCTCGCCGGCTGCTCGCCGGCTGCTCGCCGCAGGCAAAATCGCTAGGAGTGGTCATTTTGCTCTTGTCAAGTCTTTCCGCGACTTTTTCCTCCGAAACCCAATACCTCGGAATGGCGGCGGTTTCCGGGTCCGACTTTTCATCCGAGGTCATCGGTCGAGCTTTGCCTTTCTTGATGTCCCGCTCGGAGACGCCTTCGAACGTGGCGAACCGGTGGTCGTACTGGTGGAAGAGCTTCGCCTCGTAGAGCGGCAGGTAGCGCTCGTCGCCGCGTACGAACACGTTGCCGTCGAGTTCCCATCCACCGTCTTCCATCTCCGCTCGTGTCCGAAAGAGCCCGGAGTCGTTGGACATGTCGAACATCCGCAAAAAACTCACGCCCCACGGATTTTCCTCCGGTTTCGAGCCGCTGGCTTCCCTCCAGAACACCCCGGCACGCTGGTACATCTTGCGCGCGATCTCCATGTCGAGGCGCGTACGGAAGGTCGGACAGGTTCGCGTGTTGGGATTGAACAGCTCAAAGTCCTCCTGCGACAGCGTGAGCCGCCGCTCCCGCTCCTTGAGTTGCTCCACCTGGTGCAGGAAGAACGCGAACTCGGCCTCCGGCACGGGATCGTCGCGCCCGGCGAGCGTGAGCAGGCAGAATTTGATCCGACTATCTATCCCAGGGAACACTTTCTCCCGGTTTTCGAAATCGTAGAGCGTCGCGAGGCGCTGGTCGGCGACGATGTCCTGGAAGAACTTCCTCGTGGAATAGTCTGTGGAGATGCCGGTGGGCACGATCATCCCGGCGCGCCCCTTGCGATTGACGAGTTGAAGACACAGCTCGGCGAACACGGCGTAGGTGTTCACGTCTCCGACTCCGGCGAGGGGAAAACGCCCTCCCGTTCTCACGAATTGGCTGGTCGCCTCGGCGTTGCGCTTGGCGTTCTCGAAAGCCCGGAACAGATTCCGCTCCGCTTTCGGAGCACCGTCGCGATTCAGGTCCCGGATGAGGCGGTCCCGCGCGGCCTTGTTCGATGCCCTCGCGATTTCGGGCGCCCGCGACGCGAAAAACTCCTTCTCCTGAAGCTTGATGCGCTCCCACGGGGGGTTGGCGAGCACGGCGTCGAATCCCCCGTTCTGCATGATCTCCGGAAAGGTGAGATGCCAGTGGAGAAAGCGATGTCGGACCGAAAGCATGCGGGTTGCGGGTCCGACGTCGGCGCGGACCTTGTTGGTCGATCCCACCTGCCGGATGTCGTCGGAGAGCGCTACGGTCCTGTGCGTCCCGGACGTCTTGGACGCGAAGAACGCGCCAACGAACAGATCGGCCTTGAGCGCTTCCCGAGCACGAGCTTCCTCGCGGCGGGCCGATTTCCATGCGGACGCTTTGCGTTCTACGTCTTCGAGCGTTTCTTCGGGCATCGAGTCCAGGTCGACGCTTGTCATCGCGACCTCGAGCAGGGCCACATCGTCGAAGAGATCGTCCTGTCCGCTCTGGCGATTTGCCTTCTTGAGGTCCGTGCATACTTTTTTGGCGTCTCCCGTCAGGGGTTTGTACGCGGTGTCCGGGATGCCGTCGGCCATGATCTTCGGGTCGAAGATCCCGACGAGGCTGTCTCCGAGCGCGATGTGGGCATCGAGGAACGTGAGCGGCTTGCCCGGCTCGATCGTCTCGATCCAAAGAGCTGTCTTGCACAGCTCGACCGCGAGCGGGTTACGGTCGACCCCGTAAATGCAGCGTTGCACGACTTCGCGGATCGCGTGCTGGCGCGCTTTTTCGTCGTGGATGTCGTCGCCGGCTTCGATGCGTGCGATCTCGGCGGCGAGCCGGCGTGCGGCCGCGAGAAGAAAATGACCCGATCCGCAGGCTGGGTCGAGGACGCGAAGATCGAGAATCGCGGCGCGGGGATCCTCGGGGCGTTCGGCGACAGCTCGTGCGATTACGGGATCGAGCGTCGTCCTCACGAGTTCGCCCACGAGGCTCGGAGGCGTGTAGTAGGAGCCGCTCGTCTTTCGATCCGCCCCTCTTTTGGCCTGCTCGCCGTCGCCGGTGTCGCCCGCGAACGAGAAACGCCAAGGCGAGGCGTCCACGTCGATGACGGGGTGCAGCTCGAGCAAGCTCTCGTAGACGGAACCGAGCTCTTCGGTGTCCATGTCTCGGAAATTGACGCGGGCAAGACTTTTGCCCGAGGACGACGGGAAGTAGGCGAGCGTGCGCACGGCCTCGAGCAGATGCCGGTTCCCGATCTGCGCCTTGTCGAGGTCGGGGCACTCGTCGACCCGGTACAGCCCGCCGAGGGGAGGGAGGCCGAGCCCTGCGGCTCCGCGCGCGAGCGCTTTGAACGTGATCCCTAGGCCCTGCCAGAGATCCGAGTTCCGGTCGTAGTGGCGGCGGCGCAACGCGCGTTCCCGAAGCCGCGCGAGCGCATACCCCTCCGCGTACACGGCACGTGCGCGATCCGGAGCGTCCGGGGGGTGAAGAAGATCGCGCTCCTCGGCCGTGAAGAGGCAGAGCAGGCGGTAGACGAGCCTGAGGAGCTGCTGAAAGTAGTCCTCCGGTGTCAAGGATCCGTCGTTGAGTTGTTCGCGCAGTTCGCGGTTGGCCGGGTGTTCCAGGAACCCGTTTCCGAGCCGACGGAGCGCGGCCGCGACGCCGTCGCGGAGTTTCTCCCGCGCCCGTTCGCCGGTTTCGTGCGCCTTGGTCCGCCATGTTTCGATGATGCAGCTGGACGGCGTGCCGTCCGCGGGCTTGAACCTGCTGGCGTGGGTGGAGAGCCAGAGGGCTACGAAGTCGGGATAGAGCTCTTCGGAAAAAACGAGATCGAGATCGGCCTCGATGTAGGAAGGGCGCGTGAGGCTCGGGTTGTCCCGGAGGATCCGGAGTTTCGATCCGTTGGAGACCATGCCCCAAAGCGCGGCGGCCTCCGCGTTGAGGTACTCCTGCATGAGGGCGTGCGGAGCGAGTCGGCGTCCGTTGCCGCCGAAGCACGGGTCGGCTTTGTCCAGATCGTAGCCGTCGGTCACCAAAAGCAGCGGAACCGCACCGCCGCAGGCACGGTGCGTGAGTCTGAAGACGCGGTCTTGGAGCGCTATGTCCCCGGTGGTTCTCCGCAGGTCTTGGAATCCGAGCAGGGAACTCAGGAACGGAACGAGCCAGTCGTCGACTCCGACCTGCGACGCCTCGAGATCCCGTCGTGGACGGCGTTCCGCGTATCGCCCGTACAGGTCGTTCCCGATCCGCCAGTACCTAGCGATCTCGTCCTTGATCGAAAGCGATTTCGAGAGGCCGTAGTCGGCGCCGCTCTGCTTCGGTGCATCGAGTGCGGCTACTTCGTCGAGGAACTCGGGCGGCAGGATTCCGCCCTGGATTCTGATCGCCGTGAATCCCTTGCTTTCCTCTCTCTCCCTCCCCCCCCCCCCTGCCGTAATAGATTGTCATTGCTGGGCTTATACCTTTGCCATGGGCAGGAAAACGTACACGCCCATCATGTCGCACGGTAACGCCGGAATCACCCGGTAGCGTTCGCCGCGGATCCGGCTGGCGTCGCGGATCCGTCGATGATCCGCGAGCAGTTGTCGGGCTCGCTCGTCGGCGAGCCGCTCGAACGCCGGTTCGAGCGCGGGAAGGGCGTCGAGCGCTTGCCGGACCAAGTGCGTCTTCTGGCCTTCGGTCATGTTGCGACCCGGCTCGAGCGAGAGGAGCGACAGCGTCTCCTCGTCGGCGAGGAGCTCGGGCGAACCGCCGCTTCGAACCGAGACGGCGAGGCATTCTTCGGCGAGCAGCGACTTCGCCGACGCATCCCCGTTCGCGCCGCGCCGTTCGACTCGCAGATGGCTCCGAAGCCGCAGCAGGTAGAGCACGGTTCGGACCCGGACCCCGCCGACGAACGCGGCGCTCGTGCGCGCCCCGACGTCCGGCATGTCCGGGTCGAGGGACTGCTCGGCCACGTAGTCCGCCAGCAGGGAGACGAGCGGGTGCGCCCGATGCACGAACGTGGCGCGTCTCGACGCGCCCGGGTCGAACGCGAGATCGACCGCCTCGGGGAACCCGGCGGCGCCCAGCCGTTCCCGAAGCGGCTTGGGCAGGTGGGGCACCGGGAGGCGCCAGCGCGCGCCGCGCCGGTCGAGCGGGGCTTCCAAGCGCTCCGCGGCGAGGCGCACGAAGCGTCGCACGTCCTTCCGCCCTCCGAGCGCGGACGCCGCCTTCTCCCATTCCGGCCACACGTCCTCGGGCGACAGCCGCCGCTGGGCGAAAACGGTGCGCGACATTCTGTTCTTGGCCGCCTTCCAGGTGGCGTCCACCTCCGCCTCCGTCCGTTCCAGCTCGAGCACTCCCTGGTGGACCCACGAATCTTTCCCGGCATGGAGGAGCACGGCCCGCATGATGGCGTCCACGACCTTGTCGTTGTCGGCGGGCATGGGCACCGAGACGCCGAGTTCCTTGCGGATCTTCTCGGCCTTGCGGACGATGACGCGGAGCACGGCGCCGTCGACCGGGTTGTTCCGGCCGTAGATCGTCAGGGCGCGGACGGTCGAGGATTTCTGCCCGTAACGGTCCGCGCGGCCCTCGCGTTGTTCGTGCCGCGTCGGGTTCCATGTCAGGTCGTAGTGGACGACCGCGTCGAAGCGGTGCTGAAGATTGATCCCCTCGGACAGGCAGTCGGTCGCCACGAGGACCGGGGTCGCGCCCTCGTCCAGCTCGCCCAGCGCGTCGATTCGCTCCTCGCGTTGATCGGGCGTGAGCTCGCCCGTCACCACCAGGACGTGCGCGCGGTCGCGGCCCCTGCGGGCGAGGGTCGCCGCCAGTCGCTCGCCCACGTACTGGGCCGTGGCGATGTAGCGGCAGAAGACCACCGGCGCGAACCCGGCCGCGATCAGGAGTCGGATTTCGCGGATCAGCACCTCGATCTTGGGATCCTTGCCCGGACCTCGGAGCGCGTCGGCCCGGTCGATCAGCTCTCGCAGAATCTCGGTTCCCTCGGGGTCGTCCACCGTGCCGGCCGGCACGCTCTCGGCGAGCGCGAGCGAGTCGTCGGCGTCCCCGTCCGCGACCGCCTCGCGTCCGGAGACGTCGAGGGCTGCGAGCCGCTCCTCTTCGGTCTCGCCCCGGGCGGATTCCAAGCGCGTTCTGAGCGCGAGCGACGCGGCCGCGGGACTCGACGAAACGCAGCGAAGCAACGCGAGCGCCGCCCACCAGGACATGCGCTGCTCGAGCTTGGTTCCTCCTTCCGCGCGCCGCACCATCCCTCTCGCATAGGCCAGCACGCGCTCGACCAGTCGGCCCCAGTCGCCGGTGAGCCGGTAGGTCGCTTCCCGGCTCTCGCGCTCGGGGAAGCGCGTGTCGTCGCCCCGCCACTCCTCGATGTCGCCGCGTCGCCGTTGCACGAAATGCCGGGCGAGCTCCTCGCGAAGCGCGCGCCGGGCGTCGCCCTTCGGCATCTCGGCCAGCTGCGCGAACTTCGGGTTCAACAGGCCGAGGAGATTGTGGAAGGCGCCGTCGTCGCCCGAGTGCGGGGTGGCGGTGAGCAGCACCATCCCCCGTTGCGGCTCGCTCCGGGCGAGCCCGTCCAGCAACTGGTAGCGCTGGTGGCGCGTCTTCGTGTTCGCCCGCACGCAGGCGTGCGCCTCGTCCACGATCACGAATTCCGGGCACGCGCGCAGGAAATCGTTTCGCCGAAGGTCCGATTTGATGTAGTCGAGCGAGACGACGGTGTGCGGATGGGCCTCGAACACCGACTCGTCGGGACGCAGCCCGCGCTCGAGACGGGTGGCTGTGCCGGTGCGGACGATCTCGGCGGCGACGTTGAACTTCTCGGCGAGCTCCTTCCGCCACTGCTCGCAGAGGTGCGGCGGGCAGATCACGGCGAGCCGCTCGATCTCCCCGCGGTCGAGCAGTTCCCGGGCGATCAGGCCGGCCTCGATCGTCTTGCCGATCCCGACGTCGTCGGCCACCAGGAGACGGATCGGATCGAGCTTGAGCGCCATCAGCAGGGGCGCCAGCTGGTAGGTGCGCGGTTCGAAGTCGAGATTGCCGAAGCTTCGGAACGGGCCGGCCCCGGCCCGCAATTTGAGGCGAAGGGCGTCGCGGAGCAGGAGCGCCGCCGCCAGGGATCCGGGCGCTCCGGGGTCCGGGGGATCGAACTTGGCGGGAACCGGTCGCTCGGGTTCGAGCGGGAGATAGATGAGCGTCGCGTCGTCCTCGGCGCCCCCGAGCGGCCGCAACCGCAGCACGTCGGTCCGGGTCTCGGGGAGGACCACCCATTCGCGGCCCCGGGCCCGGACCAAGTTGCCCGTTTTGAACGCGAATTCAGGCGCCATCGCCGTCCGCTCCGCGCTCCGCGCCGTCGGCGGGCGCGGTGCCGGGACCGAAGATCCACGCGTAGTCGCGCGCGACGCGCTTCCACGAGGTCCGGTCCTTCCCGAACCGCACGACCGTGTAGCCCGCGTCTTCGAGTCGGCGCGTCGCCTCGGCGTCCGCGCGTCGCCTCGTTTTTCCGTCGTGATGGGGACCGTCGACGAAGATCAGCGCTTGGTGGTCGGAGTACGCGAAGTCGGGCCGCGTTCCGAACTCTTCGAGGTACGGCTGGGTCTTGTCGGGCCGCCGGTACCCGCCGACCCCGACGAAGGTCAGCCACGCCCGTTCCAGCGAGGAGCCGGGGAACGATTCCAGTCCGGCG
Organism: Longimicrobiales bacterium; assembly: GCA_965115885.1. Classification (GTDB taxonomy): domain Bacteria; phylum Gemmatimonadota; class Gemmatimonadetes; order Longimicrobiales; family Gaopeijiaceae; genus BD2-11. Next base: position 2,156,610 of record OZ220479.1, on the reverse strand, counting down.
GCCGCGTCGCCGTCGTCTCCCGCGAGCGGGTTGCGCTCGTGCCGGCCGCGCGCGAGTCGACAGAGCAGGTCGAGCATCCGTTCGTCCCGTCGGTCGATGCGTTGGTGGTCCGGCTGGTTGTAGTAGCTGAGCAGGCACCGATAACAGCCGGCTTCGCACTCCCCGTCCCGGTCGACGAGATCGGCCGCCCCCTTCCAGCGGCCGGACTCCGAAGCGAAGTGGCACACCTCGAGCGCTCTGTCGGCCACCCGCGCCACCGCGCCGGGATCGTTCGCCAATCGCGTGAGCACGCCCGCTCCGCCCTCGGCGGCCTCGTAGAACAGGATGGTCAGGCGGCGGTTCCGGTCGGGCAGCGGTTCGGCGGCCAGCTCCGCCTCCTCGAGCTGGAATTCCCGTTCGATGCCGCGCTTGAGGGCGTATTGCAACGAAACCATGGTCGCGTCCGGCAGCTCCGTCGCCGGACGGAGGATCAGGACGTTGCGCGTGTCCCTGACGAACGGCGTGATGCGCCGGACGTTCTTCCCGTCGCCCACGAGATCGTCCTCCGCATCCGTCGGCGCCTGCGAGTCCCGGGTCCATTCGCCGGTGGCGACGTCCACGCTGAACCCGTACACGGACTTCTCCCGACGTCGGCTCCATCCGAGGTTGACGCGCCACAGCGTCGCGGCCGGAACGTACTTGAGTTCGATCAAAGCGTCCCCGTCCGCTTCGACGACGGTCCTCTCGAAGCGGGCGCGTCCGTTCCGCTCGCTGAACCGGAACGTGGTGACCATCTCGTAGCCCTGGCGCTGGCGTTCCTCCTCGTCCGACGTGATGCGGTTCGCCCTTCGGGTCGAGACCTGATCGATGCGGTGGAGGTTGGAGATCGCGCGGCCGTCGCCGAGGCTCGCGTTGCAGTTCACGCAGAGCTCGAACTCCTTCCGGTCCCCGAAATGCCCGTATCCGCAGGCCGGACAGATCCGGGCGGCCTGCACCGGCAGCCGGGTCGTCGCCGTGGCCGCCGCATCCTCGCCGAAGACGAGGATGGTGCGCCGGACCCGGTACGTGCTGCCCTCGTGGTAGATGATGGACTGGGGGCCGAACTCGGTCAGTCCGAGGAACCGCGGTCGGCTCAGAACCGAATTCCGTTCCACCCCCTTGCGTCGGCCGGGGATGAACGCCATGAGCGGGAGGCGCGGGAAGTTGTATCCCGGCAGGAACCCTTCGGCGGCCAGGTATCGGTAGGTGTAGAAGTCGGAGTTCATGGTCGACCGGTTGCCCAGGAGCAGGCTCTGCTGGGCGTAGGCCTCGTCGTAGCGGATCTTCGCCTCCCGGCGCTCCTTTTCGGTCGCGACGGCGTTGTTGATGACGTCGTTGGCGCGCTTTCTCTGGCTGGCCGTCGCGCGGAAGAGCGAGCGCCAGCGGTCGAACGATTCGTCGAATCGGCGTCTCGCCGAGTTCGTCGCGCTCTCGAGCCACGTCGCCGTGTACCAGGGAGCCGCCCGCTCGGAGAGGTCCGGCTCGATGGACGCGAGGATGCGGCGTGCGCGCCGCATCGCCTCGCGTACGGGAGCGTCGGATTCGATCGGATGCGCTATTTCGGCGTGGAGGGGCAGCGTGTCGCACCGCTCCAAATCGAGCACTTCGCGCACGGAGGAACCGAGTTGCACCCCCGTCTCGGCCAGCCAGACCGCCTGGAGGTGGCTGCGCACGAGCTCCTCGTTGGCGAGGTCGATGCTGGGAGGATTGACCGCGCCCGCGACCATCCGGGTCGGATCGGAGAAGAAGTACTGGTCGTGCGGCGACCTGGCCGCGCAGTACGTCACGACGAGCGCCGGTTGGCCGCTCCGGCCCGCGCGTCCGCTGCGCTGGGCGTAGTTGGCGGGCGTCGGCGGCACGTTCCGCATGTAGACGGCGTTCAGGGTCGCGATGTCCACCCCGAGTTCCATGGTGGGCGAACAGAAGAGGACGGGCAGGCCCGGAGATTCGCCCGAGGAATCCATGCCCTTGCGGAAACGCCGTTCCCGTTCCTCGCGGTCCTCCGCGTCGACCTGCGCGGTGTGCTCCCGCGCTTCCAGCCGGTGGAACAGGCGGTCCTCGGAGCCCAGGAGGCCCGCCACGTTCTCGTAGAGGCTGCGGAAGAACGCGTTCGCCGCGGTCCGGCTCTCCGTGCCTCCCGTGCCGTTCCCGCCGCCGCCCGAGCGCCATTCGAGCGCCGAGCCGACGATCCGGTACCCGGTGCGGCCGCCGTCGAGGTCGGAGGGCTCCACGTACCCGTAGACGGTCAGAACGTCGAGAACGTCGTCGATCACGGCGTTGTAGACGCTCTCGTCGAATTTTTCCGGGTAGTGCGGGTTCCCGTGTCCCCAGTACTCGGCGGACTTGACCTTTCTGCCGAAGGCCGAGCGGTGCGAGACGTGGTGGAGGTGGTGGGCGGGCTTGCGGCCGCGGGGACGCGGCCGGGGAACCATGAACGCGTGGGAGAACGCGGCCTCGTCCTCCGAGAGTCCCCACGGCTCCTTCAGCCCGCCGTAGCTGCGGTTGCGCATCCGCTCCTGAAAATCGGGTTCGAGATAGATCGTTTTGATGCAGAGCGCCCTCCGCATGCGCTCCAGAAGATCCCGGACGAGCGCCAACCTGCGGGGGGGCGGGATCGAACCGAGCAACGCGTGCCTGCCGCGCCACTCCTCTTCGTCCTCGCAACATTCCGCCAGGCCCCGGTAGCCGATCTCCAGCAACCCCAGCTGCTCGACGTTCGGGTTGTTGATGCGCCAGCCGCGTTGCAGGTCGGCGTAGAGCCGGTACCCGAGCACGTCGCGCAACGTCCTGCGCGTACCTTCGGCCTTGACGCCCTTGGCCCGCGGGTTGGTCGCGTAGTCCGAGGGGGCCAAGCGCAAGTGCTCGAGCACTTCGTGCGTCAGCACGTCGTCGGTCAGGGGGCGCCCGTTCGCGCTTCGCATGGCCGCGAGCAGCGCGCCGCGCAGCAGCAGAATCTGCACGAAGTCGTTGAAGTGCCCGGCCTGCAGGCTCGCTTCCTGGCGGTTGTCGGTGAAGGCCAGGAGCTTCTTGGTGCGCTCGTCCAGGCCGGTGCCGATGAGATGCTTGAGCGCGGACAACGCCAGGATCGTGGTCGCGGAACTCCGGCCCTCGCCCGACAGCCCGGAGAGCTTCGTGAACTCCTTTCGCACGGTGCCGTCGTAGCGGGCGCCGCAGTCCGGGTTGAGGCAGAAGCGAAACGCTTCCGGGACGAAGTGGACGGGCAGACCGTCCGCGTCGAGTTCGCCGCGCGGGTTCACGCGGAGGCGGCGCGGCCGACGGGGGCGGAACGAGCGCTTCAGCCGGATCCCCTCATCCCGGCGTTCCAGCCAATCCTCGGGGTATCGGCGGAGGTCCGACGGGTCGAACGCGCCCTCCGGGTCCGGCATCAGATAGCCGTACCGGAGGTCCTCCTCGTCGCTGGACCGTTCGGCCATCTCCCGGGGCGAGAACGCGCGGGGCTTCCTTCCCTCCAGGTGCGCCCACACCGGGACGTACTCCTGCCCGCACGCCCGGCAAAGGCAGAGCGAGTACAGCGGCCGACCGCGGTCCCCCGGCTTGAACTGCTGCCCGTCGAGCGTCAGGAACCGCTCGCCCGGGGCTTCCAGCGTCGAGTGCACGTTCCAGGCGCTGCTGACGAACTGGTGCAGGCGGAACGCGAAGAAGCCGCGGCCGTCCTCGCTCCGGCACCGGTGGACGGCGAGCAGGAAGTCGGCGAGGTAACGTCGGCAGCGTTCGGGTTCGAGCCCGCTGTCGGACGCCAGAAGCTCGGAAGCCTCGATCATGCTCAGGGGGCGCGAGATTCGGGCGAACTTCCCGTCCCGTCTTTCCAGGCCGAGCTTGTGTTCGACCCACGCCGCCACCGGATGGCTGAGCATTTCGTCGTGCGTCGCGTCGACCGGAACGCCCGCTTCGATCGCGCGCCGAAGATCGGGTCCGCTCGCGGCTCCGTCCCGGTTCGTCGTGGGCCGGAGCGTCTCGGTCACCACGTTCTCGGGACGGACCGCGACGCCGAACAACCGACTCGCGACCTGCGCCACGGCCGCGTTCCGTTCCTCGACGGACCCTTCCGAGGCCATGGTGGCGGAGGTGCCGATGCAGAGCAGCCGGTCGTTGAACCGCTCTCGCACGCGGCGGACCAGCATGGCGACGTCGGCGCCCTGCCGTCCTCGGTAGGTGTGAAGTTCGTCCAGCACCAGGAACTTCAGCCCCTCGGCATGGCGTCTCACCGCCTTGTCGGTCTCCATGAACCGCGTCATGATCAGCTCGAGCATGACGTAGTTGGTCAGGAGGATGTCCGGCGGGTCCTTCGCGATCCGCTCGCGCTTCTCCTGCGATTCCTGACCCGTGTAGCGGGCGAAGGTGACCGGCTCCCGGCCTGCGCCGTAGCCGAGCTTCAGGAACCGCTCGAGCTCCTCGCACTGGCTGTTGCAGAGCGCGTTCATCGGGTAGACGACGATGGCGGCGATGCCCTTGCGGGCCTCGTCCGCGCGCTTGCGTCGCAGCACGTCGTCCACGATGGGGATGAAGTAGGCGAGCGACTTGCCCGAGCCGGTGCCGGTCGTCAGCGCGTAGCTCTCTCCGCGCCCGGCGATGGCGATGGCGTCGGTCTGGTGCCGATGCAGCCGAAGGCGCGTTCCGAACGTGTCGCCGGTGTGCTTGAGCCGGAAGATCTTCTCGCACTCCGGGTCGAGCGTGCCGTCGGCGACGAGCTCGTCGACCCATCCGCCCGGCTCGAAGTTCGGATTCAATTGCACGAGCGGAGCCGGGCAGAAACGGCCCCCGGAAAAGGCCGCGTCGACTTTGCGGGCGATGTCCTCGGCCCGGATCCGGGTGAAGCTTCGGGAGAAGCGCTCGTACTCGGCGACGAGTTCGTCCCTGAAGGAGAACACGTCCAAATCCCCGGGCCGCTTGCGGTTCATCGCCTTGCGCTCGGGCGCGTTCGCCCGTCGCCTCCGCCGCACGCTCCGATCGGCGCGCGACGCTCCGACGGGTCGAGGAAGGTCCGACGGGAGTGTTCGAACGCAGCCGCTCGCCGGTTCGCCGCGGCGGAATCGGCACCGCTTCCGCCTCTCGCGTCGCTCTCGACCGTCGCGGCGATTCCGGGCACGGATCAGGACAGGGGTTCGAAGAGGTCGAGCTGACCCGGAGCCGTCCGCGGAAGACTCGGGTCGGGGTACAGCCGGTTCGCGCGCAGAAGCTCTCCTGCGGTGTGGAGACGGTCGCGGAGCGCCGAGCGCCCCACCGAGTCCGGAGGGCCGAGACGGGTTTCGCCGTTCTCGGCCCGCACGGCGACGACTTCGTCGGCTGCGATATCGAGGTCGTCCAGAAGGTCCGCGCTGTGACTGGTGGCGACGATCTGAGCGTGCTCCGCGGCATCGCGCAGGCCGTCCGCCAGCACGGCGACGGCGGCCGGGTGCAAAGTGGCTTCGGGATTCTCGATTCCGATCAGCCAGGGTTCCGCGCCGTCGTCGCCGGCCCGCTGGAAGAGGGAAACGAGAACCCCGCATGCGCGCAACGTCCCGTCCGACGCGCTGCTCGCGTAGAAGCGCCACGGGTGCCGCGCGCCGCCGACTCTCCGACGGAACTCGAGCGTCTCGCGCGGGCCCGCCGGCACCCTGTCGACCCCGGCGACGCCGGGAACGATCTTGGCCAGGTATTCCTCGATCCTTCGCTTGATCCGGGGCGACCGCTTGGCCAGGCCGGCCAGAACGCTCGCGAGGTTGCTTCCGTCGTGGTTCAGGAGGTCCCCCCGACCGGGAGGCCGAAGATCCCGGATGGCTTCCGGCCGCGGGTCGTAGAAGCCGGTGTTGGACAGCGCGTCGTACACGTCGCGGAAGACGCCGACGCCGGAAGCGCCGACCAGAAACAGACGGTCCTCGGAGGCCGCGGGCGCTTGTCCCATGCTGGTCCCGACCATTTCCCCGCGTTTCACGCGGTAGTGGTGCGGGGTGCCGCTTCTCGGAAGGACGCAACATTCCTCGCGCAGGATCCGGTGGCCGCCGTTCGGGTCGGCGCCGATCTCGAACGCGTAGAGCCCCTTGGATTCCCCGAGATTCAATTCCAGCCGTATCCCGAAGCGGTTCGGGTGCCCGACGGACTTCCGGCGAACCTCGCCGATCCCCCCTCGGTCCCGCAGGGAGCGAGCGAGGGAGAAACGCAGGGAGTCCGCGACGAACCTGATGGCGTCGAGAAAATTGCTTTTGCCCGAACCGTTCGGACCGACCAGGAACGTCAGCTGCGCCGGCGACACGTCGCACGCGGCGATGCTCCTGTAATTTCGTAGCGCGATCCGGGTGACGAGGCGTCGATCCTCGTTCATCGGGTCAAATGCGGGATGCGGTTCGCGCGCTCGCGTTCGGGGCGCGCGAGTTCGGTTCGGACGCCGCGTCGGCGTCGACGACGAACGCGCGGGCCGGTCGAGAGAACTCAGAAGGCTCGCCCATCGGACCCCGCGGAGGAAGTTCGGGCGGGACGCCGCCGAGAGGCGCCGGGCGTTCGCGCGTGAATTCGACCGGTCGCATCGGCTCTCTTCCTCTCGGTATCGGGTCGCGTCCGAGTTCGAGACATGCGAAAAGAACGCTTGCAGTGCAAGTTGGCCTTCGTGATCGGGAACGTGATCGAAGCGGGCGAGGCCGACCGACCCCGCGGTCGCGGCGACGCCCCGACGGTCGCCCCGTCGCCGAACGCCGCCGCCATCTTGCGTCTTCGGCATCCTCGCCTGAATGTGGAGGGACGGGGCTCGCGCCGCGAGTCGTTCGCGAACGACGGCTTCCGGAGCCGATCCGGCCGCCGCCTCCGTGCGCACGGGAGACGCCGGGCGCCGAAACGCGCCCCGCCAACGCAAGGACGCACCATCATGCGACGGCGCATCGCCAGCCGAGGACGCGTCGCCGGCCGAGGACGCGTCGTCGGCCCGGGACGCCGTCGGACGTTCCTCCCGGCTCTGGCCGCCGTCGCGTGTCTCTCCGCCGTCCCGCGCGCCGCCGCCGTCGCGGCGCAGGAGGCCCGGGGGGCCGAGGACGCCCGCGCCAAGCTCTCCGGGGTCGTCTACGACGTCGTGACCGGAAACGCGATTTCGGCGGCCGCGGTCTCGCTTCGGAGCGGAGGCCAGGCCGCGCTCACCGACGGCAACGGCGTCTTCCAGCTGGAGGACGTCGAATCCGGCCCCCAGTTGCTCGCCGTCACCCAATTCGGTTATCGGAAGCGGATGGTCGCCACCACCGTCGAGCCCGGCACGAGCGGGATGCTGGAGGTGGCGCTCACGCCCCGGCCCGTCATGGTCGAGGGCGTCACCGCGACGGTGGAGAACGTCACGGAGATGGAGTCCCGCCTGCGGTTCCGCAGAAGGGCCAGCGGCGCCTCCACGTGGGCCTACGACCGGCGCGAACTCTTCCGCGCGACGACCGGGACCCCGCTGGACTTCCTTCGTCGCCGCACCCTGGTGCGCGTCGTGGTCTGCCCCCCGGGGCGCGCGAGCAGCCGGTGCGTCTACCGGCGCGGGCGCGCCGTCGAGCCGTGGGTCTACGTCGACGAGGCGATCGCCTTCGGGGGTCTCGACGAGCTCGAGACCTACGCGGTCTCCGACGTCTATCTGATGGAGGTGTACGGCTGGGGTTCCGAGATTCGCATCTACACCAACGACTTCATGGAGCGGATGGCCCGCAAGCCGATCATGCTGATCCCGGTCGGTTTCCGGCCCCGCGGGATGCGGTGAAGCGGATTTCTCATTCAGACGCGAGGGTTCCCATGCACGCGAGCGATCGGACGAATCGGGCGGGCGTTCTGTCCGCCGCGCTTTCCCTGGGCGTGGCGCTGTCCGCGTGCGCGGACGCGCCGGACGCGGCCGCCTCCGACGCGGTGGTCTTCGAGGGCGCCCGCGTGATCGTCGGGGACGGGGAGGTGATTCGGGACGCCGTCTTCGTCGTGGAGGACGGCCGCTTCGCGGCGGTCGGTCCGGCGGGGGAGGTGGAAGCGCCCGCCGGGGCCGCCCGCGTGGACCTCGCCGGCAAGACGGTCATGCCGGCGATCGTGAACGCGCACGTCCACCTGGCCTCCGACCGCGAGACTCGCGCCGACCAGTTGCGGCACTACGCCTACTACGGCCAGTCCGTGGTCGTGAGTCTGGGGCTGGACGAGGGGGACGTCGGACTGCGGATGCGCGGGGAGACGATCGCCGACGGCGCCCGCTCGCTGAGCGCGGGGCGGGGCATCACCTCGCCCGAGCCCGGCCGCAGCGAGGCGCCGCACTGGGTGACGACCGAGGAGGAGGCGCGCGCGGCGGTCCGGGAACTCGCCGCCGACCGGGTGGACATCGTCAAGATCTGGGTGGACGACCGGGGCGGCCGCTACGAGCGCCTGTCCCCCGAGCTCTACGGGGCCGTGATCGAGGAGGCGCACGCCAACGACCTGCGCGTGACCGCCCACGTTTTCCGCCTGGAGGACGCGAAGGGATTGTTGCGCGCCGGGGTCGACGCCTTCGCCCACGGCATCCGCGACGTGGACGTCGACGACGAGCTGGTCGCGCTCTGGCGGGAACGCCCGCACGTGGTGCTGGTCCCCAACCTTCCCGGCCCCGGGGTGGCGGAGGATCTCGGATGGCTGTCCGGCACGGTGGACGCCGAGCGGCTCGAGGGGATGCAGGCCAACTCCGTCGACCGGCCCGAGGCCCGGGAGTTCTTCGGCGTCCAGGCGCGCAACCTGAGTCGGCTCAGCCGGGAGGGCGTCTCCATCGCCTTCGGAACCGACGGCAGCTCGCCGTGGGCCGCGCATCGGGAGATGGCCGACATGGTGCGGAGCGGGATGAGCCCGGCGGAGGTCGTCGCGGCCGCCACCGCCACCTCCGCGGAGTTCGCGGGCGCCGACGACCTGGGGACCGTCGAGGTCGGCAAGAGCGCCGACTTCCTGGTGCTCGACGCCAACCCGCTGGACGACATCGCCAACACGCGCAGGATCGGCGCGGTCTATCTGCGCGGCGCCGCGCTGGACCGCGACGCTCTGGGCGCGCGCTTCCGGGGAGCGGGTTCATAGCGACCGACTTCGAGGGGGCCTGCTCGCTCCTCGCACGGGCGCTCTCCGGCGGGACGCGGCGCGAGATTCTGCGCGCCTGCGCCTCGGACGGAGCCGCGCAGGGGCTCGAGCGGTTGCGCGCCGGGATGCGCGCCCACGTGTTCCGGGGGCTTTCGGCGCCGCTCGCGCTCGACGGGCTCGTGCGCGACTTCGACGCGCGCACCCGCGCGGAGGGGTTCCGCGTCCTCCATTCGTGGAACCATCTGGAACACCGCTTCACCCGCAGGAACACCCCGGTGCTCATGCTCGACCGGTTCGTCGAGGAGAGGACGACGGACCGGACCGTTCCGCACGGTCGGGCGCTCCTGCTGGACCACTACTTCTTCCATGTGCTGGAATTGGTGGCCATGAGGGCGTGGGACGAGGGCGACCCCAACCGGAACCTGGACCGCGTCTCCGGGCTGCTCCGCCACCTGCAGGGTCCCCACGGGAGCGGGCACCGGTTCGTGGCTGGCGCGGAGACCCTTCTTCTGATGGCCGTCTCCCACTTCCATCCGGACGAGAGCGCCTATCCCCGACTGCTGGAGAAGGTCCGCGCCCTGGACCGCGCGCACCGGGTGCGCTTCGCCCTGGCCGAGGCCGCGGTGCTCGGGAGCCACCTGCGCTGGGGGCTCGCGGCGATCTACCGCAGGGACGTCGGGCGCATGCGGGCCGACAACGTCGGCGACTATCCGTGGCTGCTCTTCTCGGTCGCGACGCTCATGGAGGAATACGCGCGGTTGCGGGAAGAGGAGGGACGGGCGCGGGACGAAGCGGGAGCGGCCGAGGCGGAGGAAGGCGGGGAAGGGACCGAGGCGGACCGCCGCGCCGAGCGGCGCGCGCGCGTGGCGGAGGGGCTGTTCGACGGCTTGGTCCCGGACCCGTGGGCTTTCACGGGCGCGCCCCCGGCGTCGCTCCGGCCCTACGCCGAGGAACACGCGCGGTTCCGCGAGGCGTTCGCGGAGCGCCGGGAGGAGTTGCTGGGGGAGTTCGAGCGGTTGCGTCCCGACCCGGAAACGTACTCGCCGCTCTCGTTCCACAGCAACTTCCCCCACAACGTCGTCATGGCGAAGGTCTCGGTCCATCTCGCCTACGCGAACGCTTCCAACCTGCCCATCGACGCGTTGTTCGCGCGCACGGAGACCCCGTCGCCCGTCGGTCCGGAAGCGCCGATGGACGAACCGTCGCCGGCGGCGACGGACGGGTTTCTCGACTTCGCGGCCGAGGACCATCCCGAGGTGCTCGCGCGCTTTCTCATGGCGTACGCCGGAGCGAACCCGGAGCGGCGGGAACGGAACGGGGCGCAACTCATCGTCTACGATCCCCGCATTGGATTGCGCTACTACAAGATGGCCCTGCAGGCGCTGCGCACCGGGAAGTGACGCTCCGGGGAGAGCATCCGACGCCGCGCGTCGCTCCGGAAGCTCCGTTGCCCGCGGTAGCCGCGAAGCGGTCTCTTCCTCGACTTCGGTCCCCTGCCGGCGCCGACGGTCGGAAACTCTCCGAGTCGCTCGATCGTCGGAAGCGAGAACGGGCTCTCGGACGAGATGGACGGGGATCGGGCCGCTCGCGTCCCGGGCCGGGGGGGCGGCGCGGAGGAGGACCGGAGACGAACGAGCGGAAGACGTCCCTTCCGCGGGCGGCCTCGGCCCCCGCGCTGGCGGCGGGTCTCCTGACCGGCTGCCTCGCGGCGCCCGCGCCCTTCTCCGGCCCGAACGGCGCCCGGTCCACCCCCGAAAGCGCCTCCGGCGACCGGGTGCGCGTCGGGTACGGCGCCCAGGACCCGGACCGGCTGACGGGCGCGGTGTCCTCCCTCCGGGCCGAGGACGCGGGGCGGGAGGCGACCGGCGTCGCCGACCTCGTCGAGGGTCGGCTTCCGGGGGTGTACGTTCGACGCTTGGGCGACGGCGACGTCCGGATCCGGGTCCGCGCGGCTTCGTCGCGTCCGGGCGGCGCCGAACCGCTCTTCGTGGTCGACGGCCGGCCGCTCATGACGCCGGCCGCCTCGGCGCTCGCGGCCATCGGCGCGAGGGACGTTCTGCGCATCGACGTCCTGAAGGACGCCGGGGCCGCGGCGATCTACGGAAGTCGGGGCGCGAACGGGGTGATCCTGATCACGACCCGGCGCCGCTGACGTCCGAGGTTGGCCCGGCGAGCCCGACAGGTGCGCTTCCGGGCCCGTCGCTCTAGGTTTTTCCATGCCCTCGAGGGGCCGCCTTTCCCTAGTTTTCGTTTTAACTTGCTCCGCGTTCCGACCGTTCCCGACCCGTGCGCGACGGGCCGGCTCGGGTCCCGGGCGCGCACCCCCGAATCCACTAAAGTAGGACATAGGACTGCGAGGAACCATGCGGACAAGCGTTCGAATCCCGACCGTCCTGCTCGCCGGCGCGGTCGCGCTGGCGCTGCCGGCCCAGACGCAGGCGCAGGTGACCGGCACCGTCACCGCCGCCGAAACCGGAGAACCGCTCGCCACCGTCCAGGTGTCCATCGAGGGGACGGGCATCGGCGGCCTCACCGACGAGCGGGGTCGCTACCTCCTCGTCGGCGTCCCCGCCGGAGCGCAGGTCCTCCTCTTCCAGTACCTCGGTTTCGAGACCGTGCGCCGGGAGATCTCGGTCGCCGCCGGGCAGGGCGCGGTGGAGGACGTCGCCCTCGTCGGGACGGTGCTCGGCCTGGACGAGCTGGTGGTGGTCGGGTACGGGACCCAGTTGCGCAGGGAGGTGACGGGATCGGTGACTTCGGTCCCGGGCGTCGAGATCGCCCAAGCCGCCGTCACGCCCAACCTGCAGACCGTTTTGCAGGGGCGGCTCGCGGGGGTCAACGTGGCCGAATCGACCGGCGAGCCCGGAGCCGCGCCCCAGGTCCTGGTCCGGGGCAGGGGCTCGATTTCCGCCGGCACCGAGCCCCTCTACGTGATCGACGGCGTGCCGTACTCGATGAACCTGGACATCGAGGGCGAGGTCGATCTGCAGAACGCGAGGTTCGGGGTCACGCGGGCCAACCCGCTGGCGAACCTCAACCCCAACGACATCGAGAACGTCGAGGTGCTGAAGGACGCGGCGGCCGCGGCCATCTACGGCTCGCGCGGCTCGAACGGGGTCATTCTGATCACGACCAAGCGGGGGCAGCGCGGCGCCGCGCCGCAAGCGAGCTTCCGGGCGTACGGGGGCTTCCAGACCGCGTTCAACCGGCCCCGTCTGATGACCGCCGCCGAGAACGTCCAGTACGTGAAGGACGCCCGCAACAACGCCTACCTCCGGGGTCGCGACCCGCTCAATCCGGCCAGCCCCGGCTACAACCCCGACTACGATCCCGACACCAACGCCGGTCGCGCCGAGAACGGCGCGAGCGCCACCCAGATGATCCCGGAGGCCTACGTGAACTGGGACGGGACCGACAGCGACTGGGTGGGCGCCATCCTGGAGGAGGCGGTCCTGCAGAACTACGACGCCTCGGTTCGGGGCGGCTCGGAGAACCTCGCCTACTTCGTCTCCGGCTCCTACATGGACCAGTCGGGCGTCATCCAGGGCTCCAACTTCCGGCGGCTCGCCCTGCGGGCCAACCTGACCCTGAATCCGGTCGACCGGCTCGAGCTCGGCGTGGACGTCAACTCCGCCTACGCAGACCACGACCGCAAGGCCGCGCACGCGCCCTACTTCGGACGGCCGCCGGGCATCATCTACTCGGCGATGGTGTCGTCGCCCGTCGCCCCCATCCGCGACGCGGCGGGCGGCTACCTGCAACGGGGCGAGAAGAGCATCAACGCCCTGGGCAACGGGATGACCAGCACCAACCACGCCCTCGCCGTGCGCGACTACATCGACGACGACCTGCAGACGGGCCGCGTGTTCGGCAGCGTGTCGGCCGACCTGGATCTGCGCGACGACCTCCGCTACCGGGCGCTCTTCGGCTACGACTACGACACCAGCAACCGGCACTTCTACCAGGGAACCCGACTTCAGTACCGGGGCAGGGACGTGCCCGACCCGTACGCGCAGGCCTTCTCGGGCCAGAGCCGCAACTGGTTGCTCGAGAACACTCTCTCCTGGGACAAGACGTCCGGCGCGCACAGCTTCGACGTGCTGGCCGGCTACACCGCCGAACGGCAGTTCAACGAGACCCAGGACGTGATCGCGCGCAACTTCCCCGACGACCAGGTCAGGACCGTCAACGGAGGCGAGATCACCGGGGGGGACCAGGAACAGTCGGAATGGTCCCTGGTCTCCGCGTTGGGCAGGGTCAACTACTCCCTCCTGAACCGGTATCTGGCCACCGCGACCTTCCGCTCCGACCGCTCGTCGCGCTTCGGGTGGGGGAACCAGACCGGCTACTTCCCCTCGCTCTCCCTCGGGTGGCAGGTGACCGAGGAGCCGTTCATGCGCGGGAACGCCCTCTTCAGCCAGCTCAAGCCGCGGATCAGCTACGGCGTCACCGGAAACTTCCAGATCCCCAACTACGGTTCCATCGGCCTGGTCGGGCGCGAGCCGTACGTTCTGGGCGGCGCGGTCGCGGCCGGCGCCGGGCCGCGGACGCTGGGCAACCGCGAACTGACTTGGGAGACGACCCGGCAACTCAACGCGGGCGTCGACTTCGGGATCCTGGCCGACCGCGTCTACGGCGCGCTGGACTACTACGTCAGCGACACCGATGACCTGCTCCTGAACGTGAACGTGCCCTCCTCCACCGGCTTCGCCACCGTGCTGACCAACATCGGCGAGGTGCGCAACGCCGGTTTCGAGGCGCAGATCACCTCGCGCAACCTAGTCGGCGACTTCCGGTGGACCACGGACCTGAACCTGGGCTCGAACTCCAACGAGGTGATCCGACTGGGCCCGGAAGGCGATCCCATCCTGGCCGCCGGCGTCGCGGGCGTGCGCCACATCACCCAGGTCGGGGGCGAGATCGGCGCCTACTACGGCTACGTGCACGACGGCATCTACCGGAACCAAGCGGAGATCGACGCGGGTCCCGTGGACGAACGCGACGTCGCCCCCGGCGACATCCGCTGGAAGGACGTCGACGGGGACGGGCGCATCACCGCCGCCGACCGCACCGAGCTGGGCAGCTACAACCCCGACCTGACCTGGGGTCTGTTCAACCGCTTCGCCTGGGGCGACCTGGAGATCGGCGTCTTCTTCCAGGGCGTCGTCGGGCGCGAGGTCCTGAACCTCACCCGCCGGCACCTGACCGCGCAGGGCAACTTCAACGCCTACGGCAACTTGGTCGGCAACTACTGGAGGTCGCCCGAGCAACCGGGCAACGGCTGGGACCACAAGCCCGACCGACAGGACCACGGCGGCAACACGCGCCCCTCGAACTACCAGATGGAGGACGGTTCCTACACGAGCTTCAAGAGCGTCACGCTGTCGTACGACGTGCCGCCGGAGCTGCTGGGCGGGATCTTCGGCCGGGCGCCGGCCAGCGTGCGGGTCTTCGGGGCCGTGAACAACGTGTACATATGGACGGACTACTGGGGCTGGAACCCGGAAGCGAGCGTCCAGTCGGGCGGGCTGACCCCGGGGCAGGACTACGGGGCCTATCCGCTGATGCGGGCGTTCCAGTTCGGCGCCGAGATCGGATTCTAGCCCAAGGAGATTCCCCATGAAGACGAGCGCACGAGCCCTGGCGAGCCTGCCGATCCTTCTCCTCCTTCTCTCCTCCTGCAGCGAGGACTTCACCCTGCTGAGCCCGCTCTCCGAGCGGAACGTGGAGGACTTCTACCGGACGCCCACCGACTTCGACGTGGCCATCAACGGCGCCTACGCCACGCTGGCCGACGACGGCGCCTACAACCGCTCCTACGTCCTCCTCCACGAGATGCGTTCGGACAACACCATGAACGGGGGCGGCGCGACCGGCTTGGCGGAGGTGTACCACCGGATCGCCCACTTCTCGGAGCTGTCGACGCAGGAGGAGTTGTCGGTCCCCTGGACCACCGCCTACCGCGGCATCGCCCGCACCAACCTGATCCTCGACCGGCTGGACAACCTGGAGGACGCGGCGGTCGCCGACCGCATCCGCGGCGAGGCGCTCTTCGTCCGCTCGCTCTTCTACTACCACCTCGCCGTCCTCTGGGGGAACGTGCCGCTTCAGCTCGATGCGGTGACTTCGCCCGACGTCGAAGTGAACCAGGTGAGCGCGGACGCGGTCTACGAGCGGATCGCCGGCGATCTCGAGATCGCCCAGGGCTTGCTCCCGGCCTCCTACGGCGCCGCCGACGCGGGGCGCGCCACCAGCGGCGCGGCCAACGCCCTGCTCGGCTTGGTGCACCTGACCCGGGGCCGACCGGCCCAGGCGGAGCAGGCCCTGCGGCGGGTGGTCGCTTCCGGACAGTACGCGCTGGTCCCGGACTACGCCGACCTCTGGGGGGTGGCGAACGAGAACAACGTCGAGTCCGTCTTCGAGATCCAGTACAAGGCGGGCGGCACCGGGACGGGCAGCCAGTTCACCGACTACTACACGCCGTTCGGCGGATCCGGCGGGGTCGGGGCCGGCAACGCGCCCCAGATCCTCTCCCCGGGCATCGAGGAGATCCACGCCGTGCAGTTCGGGACGGAGGAGCGGGACGCGCGCGGCATGGGCGGCACCTTCGCCGTCTCGGAGGAGGGGGAAGCGTACGTCAAGAAGTGGGAGAGCGTCCCCTTCGGGCCGGGGGACGCGGACAACAACTTCCCCGTCTTCCGCTATGCCGACGTGCTGCTGATGCTGGCCGAAGCGCTCGGCGAGGGCGCGGAGGCGTACGCGCTGATCAACCGGGTGCGCGCGCGCGCCGGGGCGTCTCCGATCGGCGCCGACACTCCCGGGAGCTTCCGCGACAAGCTCCTCTTCGAACGGCGCCTCGAGTTCGTCACGGAGGGCAAGCGCTGGGCCGATCTGCTGCGCTTCGGGGTGGCCGAGCGGGTGATGGCGGACTTCGAGCCCCTGAAGGCGGCCGGCCTCTCGCAGGGAGACGTCCGCAAGGTCTATCCGATTCCGCAGCGGGAGATCGACGTGGCGCCCGGCGAGATGGTGCAGAACCCGGGCTGAGGGGGGGCGGAGCGGGCGTCCGGCGGCGGCCGGAGGGCGGGGCGCTCGCCCACCCGCCGCGCGTTCCCGCGCGTCGCGTCCCGGAGGGGTTCGGACGCGCGGACGGCGGGGCGGGGGCGTCGCCCGCCCCCGCCGCCGCCGTCAGTCCGCCTCGAAGCCGATGCGCTTGTGGGTTCCGTCGCAGAACGGCTTGTTCTCCGATCCGCCGCAGCGGCAGAGGAAGGTGGCCTTGCCGGGACGGGTTTCGATGGGGGCGCCGGCGTCGTCCAGGAGCTCGATTTCGCCGTCGACTCGGCAGGGGCCGTTTCTGACGACGCGGATCGTGGTGCGCGACATTCGCATCCTCGCGGGGTGGGGGGAGAGGGACTCGTCGGGGCCCGGCCGCACCTGTGCGGCTGGGGTTCGGGTGCTAGAATTGCCACGCTCGAGCGCGAAGGACAACCCGCACGCGGGGGGAGGCGGATGAGTCAGGCAAGGCGCAGGTCCTCGGCGGCCGTGAACGTGGGCGGCGTGACGGTGGGGGGAGGCCACCCGGTCGTCGTGCAGTCGATGACCAACACGGACACCGCCGACGCCTCGGCCACCGCCGCCCAGGTCGCCGCCTTGGCCGCCGCCGGGAGCGAGCTGGTGCGCGTCACGGTCAACCACCACGCGGCCGCCCGCGCCGTCCCGGAGATCGTCGCCCGCCTGCGCGGCGAGGGGGTGGACGTTCCCGTCGTGGGCGACTTCCACTACAACGGACACATTCTGCTGGCCGAGCATCCGGAGTGCGCGCGCGCCCTCGCCAAGTACCGCATCAACCCCGGCAACGTCGGCGCCAAGCGGCGCGACGAGAACTTCGGCAGCATCGTCCGGATGGCCGTCGAACACGGCAAGCCGGTGCGCATCGGCGTCAACTGGGGCTCGCTGGACCAGCGGTTGCTCACCGAGCTCATGGACGAGAACGCGCGGCGCGCCCGGCCGCGCGACGCCGGGCAGGTGGTGCTGGACGCGATGGTGGAGAGCGGCATGCGCTCGTCCGTCCTCGCCGAGGAGATCGGGCTGGGCCGCGACCGCATCGTCGTCAGCGCCAAGGTCTCCAAGGTCCGCGACCTGGTGACCGTGTACCGCAAGCTGGCGTCCTCGAGCGACTACGCGCTCCATCTGGGGTTGACGGAGGCCGGCATGGGAACGTCCGGCATCGTCGCCAGCGCCGCCGCCCTGGCCCCGCTCCTGCTCGAGGGCATCGGCGACACCGTCCGCGTGTCGCTGACGCCCCGTCCCGGAGGGGACCGGACCGAGGAGGTGGAGGTCGCCAAGCGGATCCTGCAGGCGCTCGAGATCCGCAACTTCGAGCCCCGGGTCACCTCGTGTCCGGGCTGCGGGCGCACCTCGAGCGGGTTCTTCCAGGAGCTGGCGGAGGACATCCAGAGCTATCTCAGCGCGCGGATGCCGGTCTGGAAGTCGACGCATCCCGGGGTCGAGGAAATGCGCGTCGCGGTCATGGGATGCGTGGTGAACGGCCCCGGCGAGTCCAAGCACGCCGACATCGGCATCTCCCTGCCCGGCACCTTCGAGGAGCCCAAGGCGCCGGTCTACGTGGACGGAGCCCACTATCGGACGCTGAAGGGCGCGGGACTGGCGGAGGAGTTCAAGGAGATCGTGGACGGCTACGTGCGGCGCCGCTACGGGACCGAGGCCCGCTGACCCGCTCCCGGCGGCGGGGCGGCGCCCACGGGCCGTCGCCCGCGGCGTCCAGCCGGACGCGGGCCGCCCGCCACCCCATCTCGGCGTCGGGCACCATCAGGATGTCCCACACCTCGCGCCGGATCGCCCCGTCGGCGCCGGCTCCGTCGATCAGGCGCACCACGCGCATCGACAGCCGCCCGTCGACGATCGGTTCGGGCATGACGAGCTGGTAGAGCATGCCCCCGTTCCGGATGCGGCAGCCTTCGGGGGAGGGGAAGTCGGGGCAGAGCAACGCGTCCTCGACCGCCGCGACCTCCACGTAGCTCAATCGCTCCAGCGCGTCCCGGGTCTCGTCGTCCAGCAGCGCGCGGCCGCTGGCGCCGGGGGGGCGCCCGACCCGCTCGGCGAAGAAGACGGGCCGCGCGCCGGGCGGGAGCGCGTCGAAGACGACCTCCACGGCCTTGCGGTCGGCCCGCTGCGCCGAGAGGCCCGCAGGATCCAGCGCGGCCAGGGCGAGGAGGACGAGGCGCGCCGCCGACGTCGCGCCTCGTCTCATGCGGAGGGCGTCCGGTCTCCGGGTCGCGTCCGCGGGGGGGCGTCCTCCTCGGTCGGCTTCTCCAGCTCCTCCAGCGCTCTTTCGATGCGTTCGAGCGAGAGTTCCCGTCCCAGGAAACGGAGCACGTCGAAGATTCCCGGGCTCGCCGCTTGGCCGGTGAGCGCCACCCGGAGCGGATGGATCAGGCGCCCGGCGCCGACGCCCAACTCCTCCGCCAGCCCCCGAAGCGCGTCCTCCAGCGGCTCCGGCCGCCAGGCGGCGCAGCCCTCGAGTCTTCGGCGGAGCGCCTCCAGGCGGGCCCGCGTCTCGGCCGGACGCTTCCAGTGTTTGCGCACCGCCGCGGGTTCGTGGCGGACCGCGCCCGGGAGGTACGGCAGCACGCCGCGCGCGAGGGCGTCCAGGCTGCGCGCGCGCGGACGCAGCAGGTCGAGCAGGCCGGCGTACCAGTCCGGCCGCGCGCGCACGGCGGCCTCCGCCTCCGGCCGGATCCGGGCGAGGCGCGCGCTCGCGAGCGACGCCAGCCGGGGGAGGTCCGTCCCCGAAAGATGTCGGCCGTTCAGCCACGCGAGCTTGTCGGCGTCGAACACCGAACTCTTGCGCAGGGCGCGGTCGAGCGAGAACCGCCGGACGATCTCGTCCCGCTCCATGACTTCCCGGTCGTCGCCGGGGGACCAGCCGAGCAGGGCCAGGAAGTTGACCATCGCCTCCGGCAGCACGTCCGACCGGTACTCGGCGACGTCGGTGGCGCCGTGGCGCTTGGAGAGGCGCTTGCCGTCCCGGCCCAGGATGAGCGGCACGTGGCCGAAGCGCGGCACGGGAAAGCCCAAGGCGCGCGCCATGAGAATCTGCTTGGGCGTGTTGGAGAGGTGGTCGTCGCCCCGGAGCACCAGGTCGATGCGCGCGTGGGCGTCGTCGCAGACGACCGCGAGGTTGTAGGTCGGGCTGCCGTCGGCGCGCAGCGCGACCGGGTCGTCGACGTCGGAGTTGCGGAAGCGCGTCGGGCCGTGGACCGCGTCTTCCCATTCCGTGGACCCCTCCGGCACCAGGAAACGCACCGCGTGGGCCTCGCCCGCCGCCGCGCGCTCGTCGGACTCGCCCGCGGCCATCGCCTCCGCCCGCCGCCGGGCCGCGCGCGCGGCCCGGCTCCCCAGGGCGGCCGCGTTCGCGCGGTCGCGGGCGAGTTCCTCGGGCGTCGAGAAGTCCCGGTACGCGCGTCCCGCGGCCAGCAGCTCGCGGCCGGCCGCGGCGTGTTCGTTCGCCCGGGCGCTCTGGAAGAAGGGCCCCTCGTCCCAGTCGAGGCCCAGCCACTCGAGCCCGTCGAGGATCGCCCGGGTCGTCGCCTCGCTGGAGCGGGCGCGGTCGGTGTCCTCGATGCGCAGCACGAAGGTCCCGCCGCTCCGGCGCGCGAGCAGCCAGTTGAAGAGCGCGGTGCGGGCGCCGCCGACGTGCAGGGCGCCGGTCGGGGAGGGGGCGAAGCGGACGCGCACGGGACCGGTCCGGATCAGGCCGCCGGCGCGCGCGCGGCCGAACGTCCCGCGCGCGCGCCGCGCCCTTCGACGAGCAGGTAGATGGCCGGCGTGGTGGCCAGCACGAAGATCGTGGAGGACAGCAGCCCGCCGATGAGCGCGTAGCCCAGCGCGTTCCAGATGGTGGAGTCGGCCGTCTCGGAGAAGAGCACCAGCGGGAGCAGCCCGAGCACGGTGGTGGCGGTGGTCATCAGGATCGGCCGCACCCGCTCGAGGGTGCCGGCGAGGATGGCGGCGCGCAGGTCGCCTCCCGAAGCGCGCCGGACGCGATTGATGTTGTCCACCAGGAGGATCGCGTTGTTGACCACGATGCCGCCCATCATGATGACCCCCACGTACGCCTCCCGGGTGAACGCCGCGTCGGTGTAGAAGAACGTCAGGAAGACGCCGATGAGCGCCATCGGCACCGTGAGGAGGACGCACAGCGGCAGGCGCACCGACTCGAAGAGCGCGGCCGTCACCATGTAGACGAGCAGGATCGACACCGCCAGCACCGCGTAGATCTGTCGGCGGTCCTCCTGGCTCCAGCGGAACCCCTCGTCCTCCACGATCGCGTAGCCCGCCGGGAGCTCCGTAGCCTCGACGATCCCGTCGTAGTACAGGTCGCCCAGGCGGCGCGGGCCCGCGAACTCGTAGGCCACGGTGCGCTCGTACTGCTGGTCCTCGCGGCGGATCCAGGCGAGCACGTCCTTGGGCGCGATCGAGATCACGTCGCCCAGGCGGATGCCGGCGCCGGCGGAGGTGCCGACGACGGTCTCCAGAAGCTCCTGCACGTCGGTGTCGCGGTATCCCTCCAGCTTCACTTCGTAGCGCACCTCGTCGCCGCCGATCTTGAGTTCCGCCTGGCCGGTCTGGCCCGCGACGGCCGCGTTCATGCGTCCGACCAGCTCTTCCACCGAAACGTCGTGGCGCGCCAGCTGGTCCCGCTCGATCTCGACCACGAACTCGGTCGCGCGCTCGCGCACGAATCTCCCGGCGGAGTTGGTGTCGATGGCGCGCACCCGCGGCACGCGCGCGAGCCGGTCGCCCAGATCCTCGGCGATCTCGCGCACCTTCTCGTAGTTGTAGCCCAGCACCTTCATGGAGTAGTTCGGCAGGGAGCCTCCGCTGCTGCCGTAGAAGCCCAGGCCGACGCCGATCACGCGCACCTCGGCCCCGGTGAAGCCCAGGCTGTAGCTGAACATCCGCTCCTTGATGGCCATCGGGACGCCGGTGTTCTCCAGGGAGTCCGGGAAGTTGACGGTGATCCTCCCGTAGGTCCCGGTCACCTGCGAGGCGAACCGCTCCACCTCCG
This sequence comes from Longimicrobiales bacterium, assembly GCA_965115885.1. Lineage (GTDB taxonomy): Bacteria > Gemmatimonadota > Gemmatimonadetes > Longimicrobiales > Gaopeijiaceae > BD2-11. The sequence goes on along the minus strand of OZ220479.1, from coordinate 2,135,477 downwards.
GAATCGCGGCCAGCCGCTCCTCGAAGGAGCGCACGAGGTCGTCCGTCCGCTCGAGGTCGGAGCCGCGCGGCAGCTCGATCGTGATGAGGACGTAGGTGTCCGAGCCCATCCCTCCGCCCCAGAGCATCCCCCGGGAGACGTAGTTCTGGAAGAGGTACCACGACCCGCCGAACGTCAGCGCCGCCGCCGTCACCGCCAGCCAGGCGTGGCGCAGGGTGAAGCCGACGATGGCGGAGTAGATGCGGGTGTAGAGGGGCGGCGGCCGGGCGCCCGTCGTCGGAGCGGACGCGCCGCCCCGGCCCGCCGTCCCGTCTCCTGCGGCCGCGGCGCCCTCGGCGTCCGCCCTCCCGCCGCCGCCCGCTTCCCTGCGCACCCCGGGGAGCACGCGCGCCGCCAGCGCCGGGATGAAGGTGAACGCCACCGCCAGCGACGCCCCCAGCGTCAGCGCCACCACGATCGCCAGCGGCACGTAGAACACCCGCAGCTCTCCCTGCAGGTACACGAAGGGCACGAAGACGATGAGGGTGGTCGCGGTGGAGGCGAGGATGGGCAGCACGACCTGGCGGGCGCCCTCGCTCGCCGCCGCCTCCGCGCCCCGTCCCGCCTGCCAGCGGCGGAACACGCTCTCCAGCACCACGATGGCGTTGTCCACGATCAGCCCGAAGCCCAGCGCCAGTCCCATCAGCGTGAGCAGGTTCAGGGTCATGCCCCCGAAGTAGATCAGGTTCAGCGAGATCAGCACCGAGAAGGCGATCGTCATGAAGACGACCCCCGCGGAGCGGAACGAGCGCAGGAAGAGAAGCAGCACCGCGAAGATGACGAAGGCGGAGATCAGCGCCCTCGTGCGCAGGTCGGTCAGCTGTTCCCGGATGTCCTCGCTCTCGTCGTAGTTCAGAATCATGCGCGCCTCGCCCAGGCCCGCGCGCTCCAGCTGCGCCACCCGCGCCTTGACCGCCTCGGCCGCGCGCACCGTGTTGGCGCCGATCTCGCGGATCGCCACGAACGAGACCGCGGGTCGGCCGTCGATGCGGTTGTAGCTGCGGGGCTCCTCGTAGCTGTCGCGCACGTCCGCCACGTCCGCGACGCGCACCAGGGCGCCGCGGTTCTCGAGCAGCACCGCGCTGCGGATCTCCTCGGCGCGCGCCACCCGGTTCTGGATGGTCACCGACCATTCCCGGTCGCCCGTCCGAATCGCGCCCGCCTCGCGCACCAAGTCGAGATCGTTGATCCGCGCGCTCACCGAGTACGGCGAGAGCCCGAGCGCGCTCACCCGGTCCTCGTCGAGTTCGATCTCGACGAGGCGTTCGCGTCCGCCGCTCGCCTGCACCAGCGCCACGCCCTCGATCTGCGAGAGGTCCGGCGCCACGCGGTCGTCGAGATCGGCCCGGAGCGCCTCGAGCGTGTAGGGACCGGTGTAGGCGTAGCGCAGGAATCCGCGCTGGCTGCGCGATTCGAACTCGGGAGGGACGTAGGGCCGAACGAAGATCCTCCGCACCGCCGGCGGCAGCTCCTCCTCGAGAGCGGAGAGCCGCTCGGAGAGGTCCAGCCGCGCGAAGTCCATGTCCGTGTCGCGGCTGAAGTGCACCTCGACGCTGGCGGTTCCGCTCCCCTGCACCTCGCTGGAGATCGAGACGACCTTCTCCACGCCCTTGACCTGCTGGACGACGGACTCGATGGGGGAGGTGAGGAAGGCCTCGACCGTCTCGGGGGAGGCGCCGCGCCAAGTCGCGTCGACGTTGATCCGGGGGAGCCGGGTGTCGGGCAGCAGCTCGATGGGGATGTTGCGCCAAGCGTTGGCGCCCATGAGCGCGACCGCCAGGCAACCCATCGCGACCGCCACCGGTCGGCGGATGCTCCCGCCGATCACGGCGGCGGCGCTCCCGCCGTCGACCGGCCGGCTCCGCTCCGTCGACGGCGCGCGCGCGGGGACGCCTCGCTCACGGGAGCGCCTCCGCGGCCCGGACGTCGACCGGCCGGCGGGCTTTTCTTCGCAGCCGGTCGTGGCCGCTCTCCACCGCCGAGTACACCACCGGCACCACGATGAGGGTGAGCGCGGTGGCCACCACCAGCCCCCCGATCACCGCGATGGCGAGCGGCGCGCGCAGATCCGCGCCGCGGCCGATGCCCAGCGCCAGCGGCATGAGCCCGCAGACGGTGGTCGCCGTGGTCATGACGATGGGCCGCAGGCGCACCTTGCCGGCTTCCAGGATCGCCTCCCGACGGGCGGCCCCGCGCGCGCGCGCTTGGTTGATGAACTCCACCTTCACGATCGCGTCGTTGACCACGATGCCCACCAGGATGACCACCCCGATCAGGCTCATGGTGTTCAGGCTCTGGCCGGCGAGAGCCAGCGCCAGCACCGCGCCCGACAGCGCGAGCGGCACCGAGATCAGGATGGTCAGCGGGTGCTTGAAGGACTCGAACTGAGCCGCCAGGATCATGTAGACGAGCACCAGCGCGAGCGCGAAGGCGAACGCGAGGTCGCGGAACGAGCGGCGCATCTCCTCGTTCTCGCCGCCGACGTCGACGCGCGCGTCGAAGGGGGGCGCGAGCGCGGCCAGCTCCTCCTCCACCGTGGCGATGGCGCGGTCCAGGCCGCCCGAGATCGCGTCGGCGTAGACCGTGACCACGCGCCCCTGGTCCTCGCGGTGGATCTCCGCCGGGCCCACCGCCTCGCGCACGGCGACCAGCTCGCGCAGCGGGACGCCGCGCACCTGCAGGGTCTCGAGCGTCTCCGCGGAGAAGCGCAGGGCGTCCGGCAACCGGACCACCACGTCGATCTTGCGGTCGAAGTCGACGAACTCGGTGGCCCGGTCGCCGCGCATGGCGCGCTCGATCTCCTCGGCGATGAGGCGCGGGTCGATGCCGCGTCGCGCGGCCGCGTCGCGCAGAATCTCGACCTGGACCTGGGGCTGGCCGCGTCCGGTGCCCACGCGCACGTTGCCGATCTCCGCCAGCGTCGTCAGCCGTTCGCGCACCCGCTCGGCGTAGGCGTAGCTCTCCTCCAGGTTCTCTCCCCGGATGCGCACCGCGATGTCGGCGTCGGCGCCGCCCAGAACCTGGCCCAGGGCGGTGGCTTGGCCCGCCTCGAAGGCGAGCGCCCCGGGCGGAAACCGGGTCTCGACCGCGCGCACTCGGGCCAGCACGTCGTCGGTGGCGGCGCCCGGGGAGAGCCGGACCTCCAGGGTGCCCGTGTGCGCGCCCGAGGCCTCCTCGCTCTCCATGTAGGAGCGCACGTCCTCGCCCACCCGGGAGAAGACCGTCTCGACGCCGGGGTCCTCGCGCAACGCCTTCTCGAGTTCGGCCGTCGCGAGCGCGGTCGCGGCCAGCCCGGTTCCCTCCGGAAGCTCGAGGCGCACCCGGAAGCCCCCCTGGTCGACGTCCGGGAGCAGGTCCCGGTCGAGGGCGAAGGCGAGCGCCAGCGTGGCCGCCAGCGCCGTCGCGGATACGGCCATCACCCGCCCGCGGTGATCGAGCGAGAGATCGAGGAGTCGGTGATAGCGGTCGGCGAAGCGCTGGAAGGCGCGGTCGAAGGCGTCGAGCAACGGCCGGAACAGGCGTCCGCCGACGCCCGCCAGCCCTTCCCACCAGAAGGACAGCAGCGCCCGTCCCAGGGCGACCGCCCCCGCGATCAGCCGGAAGGGGAGCGTCCCCGCCCACCGGATCGCCCTCCCGATCCCGGCCAGCCTCCCCTTCCGCCGGCGCGGCCGGGCCCGTCGGCGCCGCTCGGGCGTCCGCGCCCGGTCCGCGAAGCGCGCCGCCATCCCCGGCAGCAGCGTGAGCGCCACCAGAAGGCTGGCCAGCAGGGAGAAGGCCACCGCCAGCGACAGGTCGCCGAACAGCTCCCCCGCCACCCCTTCGATGTAGATGATCGGTCCGAACACGGAGATGGTGGTGAGGGTCGAGGCCGTGATGGCCCCCTGGACCTCTTCGCCTCCGAGGGCCGACGCCTCCGCCGTGGGCACGCCTCCCTCCCGGTGCCGGAAGATGTTTTCGAGCACGATGATGGAGTTGTCGACCAGCATGCCCACGCCGAGCGCCATCCCCCCCAGGCTCATGATGTTCAGCGAGACCCCGAACGCCTCCATCAGCGCGAACGCGCCCACGACCGAGAGGGGGATGGCGAGCGCGATGGCGAAGGGATAGCGCGGATCGCGCAGAAAGAGGAAGAGCACCAGGAACGCCAGCGCGCCCCCGAACACCAGGGCCTGCACGACGTTGCTGATCGAGTCGGAGATGAAGCCCGCTTGGGAGTAGGCGACGTCCACGGAAATCTCGGGAAACTCGACCGCCAGGATGCCGAGCGCCTCCTGGATCTGGTCGGCCACCGCCACCGTGTTCGCCCCCGATTCCTTGTACACCAGGAGCCCCACGGCCTCGACGCCGTTGTAGCGGGCGACGGACTCGCGGTCGGCGAATCCGTCCACCACGCGAGCCACGTCGTTCAGGCGCACCAGGCGGAAGCCGTCCTCGCCTTCCCGCTGCCCTGCGGTCCCGGTCCGCTGGCGTCCCACCACCACCCGCCCGATCTGGTCCACGGTCTGGAATTCGCCCAAGGTGCGCAACGGATAGCGGTAGCGCCCGCGCAGGATGGATCCTCCGGGGGCGGAGAAGTTGGCCCGGTCGAGGGCGAGCGCGACCTCCTCCATTTCGATCCTGTAGGAGAGGAGCAGGTCGGGGTCCACCTCCACCTGGATTTCCCGGTCCAGGCCGCCGGTCACCGCCGCCTGCGCGACCCCGTCCAGTTGCTCGAGTCTGCGCCGGAACACCGTCTCCACGAAATCCTTGGTCGCCCACAGGTCGGCGCCCCCGGCCACCGAGAGCACCATGATGGGCTCCGATTCGGGGTCGATGCGCAGGATGCGCGGCCGATCCGAGGTCTCGGGCAGCAGCTCGCGGATGTTGTCGATGCGCTCGCGCACGTTGAGCATGGCGAAGTCCATGTCCGTGCCCCAGGCGAAGCGCAGCGTCACCAGGCTCACCCCGTCGCGCGACACCGACGTCACCTTCTCGACTCCGGGCACCGCCGCCGCCTGCGCCTCCACCCGCTCGGTGATGAGCCGTTCGACCTCCGCCGGCGCCACGTCGGGGTAGGCCGTGTAGACCACGAGGCGCGGGTAGCTCACGTCCGGCAGCAGATCGATGGGCATCCGCAGGAAGGAGATGATCCCGAGCAGGGAGATGGTCAGGAAGAGCATGGCCACGGCGACGGGCCGCCGCGTCGAGATGCGGGGGATCGACACGGCGCTAGGGAAGCGGCCCGTCGCCGCCGGCGAGCGGTCCGCCCACGACCTGTTCCAACGCGATGCGCGCCGCGACGAACTCGAACCGGGCGTTGATCGCGGCGCGGCGCTCGACGGCCGCCTCCTCGATCGCGCTCTGCAGTTCGGAGAAGTCGCGCGCCGCGAGGCGGTATTCCTCGCGCGCCAGCCTCAGTCGCTCCTCGGCGATCTCGCTCGATCGCTCCGCCAGCCGGTAGATCTCCCAGGCGCCGTGCAGGTCGATGAGGCGGGAGCGCACGTCCCGCTCGACCTCCATGCGGGTCTGGCGCATCCGCTCCTCGGCGTTGGCCAGCCGAACCCGGGCCTCGGCGATGCCGCGCTCGGCGGCGAACCCCGTGAAGACGGGCAGGGAGAAGCTCAACCGGGCGGAGGCGTAGCGGGAATCCTTCGCGAAGGGCTTGAACGCCGCCGCGTACTCCTGGCCGTAGGCGCTCTGGTAGAAGGTGGCGCCCAGGCGTACCGTCGGCCAGCGCCCGCTCCGTTGCGCGCCGAGCGAAGCGCGGTCGGCGTCCGCTTCCGCCTCGCGCTGCCGGAGGCGGGGACTCGTCTCCAGCGCGCGGCCGAGGAGCGCGTCCTCCCGCAGGGCCGCGGGATCGAACGGATCGGACAGGACGCCGCGGGTCGTGAATTCGCCCGTCTCCGCGCCGATCTCCGCGCGCAGGCCGAGCAGGGCCTTGGCGTGTTCGTTCTCCGCCTGACGAACCGCCCGCTCCTGCTGCTGGACCTCCAGCTCCGCGGCCAGCACGTCGACCCGCGTGCCGACCGCGAGTTCGAAGAGCCTTCGCGCGCTCTCGAAATCCAGCCGCTTGCCCTCCAGGATCGCCAGCTCGAGTTCCAGGAGGTCCGACTGCCGGACGGTCTCGTGGAAGCTGCTCGCGACGCGCGCGTAGGCGTCGGTCAGCTCGGCCTGCACGCTCCGCTCCCGGGCGAGCCCGAGGGCGCGCTCGGCGCCCTGCCGGTGGAAGCGGGCGAGGCCCTCGAACAGGGCGAAGTCGGCGGACAGGACTTGGTTCGAGGAGGACGTGGTGGCCCATTCCACGTTGGGGTTGGCGACCGGATTGCCGAAGAAGTCCTCGGCCTGAAGCCGCCGGTTCAGGGTGACGCTGGTGGCGAGGTTCAGGGTGAGCCTCGGCAGGAACGCCCCCCACGCCGCCCGCATGCCCGCGGGCGTCAGCTCCAGCTCGTTCATGGCCTGCCGCAGCACGGGATTGTTCCGTCTCGCCAGCTCCAGGGCGTCCTCCAGCGACAGGACGCGCGGCGTCTGCGCCCCCAGAGGAGCCGCTGCGGACAACGCGGCGAGGACGCATCCCGCGCCGATGCCCGACAACCTCGCCCGCCGCCGGATCCCGGGGGCGCGGCGGCGCGCGCGCGTCCGCGGGCGGCTCATCGCCCCGATCCGGCGGCGGGTTGCGCCCCCGGGAGCGCGAAGTTCCGGTCCAGTTGGACGGCGGCGTCGTGGCCGAGGAAATGGTGGCCGTCCACCAGCACGATCTCCCCGGGATCCACCATCGAGGTCTCCGGGTTCTCCACGATCTCGACCAGCAGGTCGTTCTCGAGTCCGGTGGCGACGTAGCGCCATTCGGTGCGCCCGATCTCGCCCTCCTCCTCGTTGAAGACGAAGAGCATGGTGCGCCGATCCCGCTCGAGCACCGCCGAGCGCGGGACCAGGACGCGTTCGGCGAAGTGCTGCGCGTCGAGCGACACGCTCGCGTACATTCCGGGTTTGATCCTTCCTTCGGGGTTCGCGAGCAACACGGTCACGCGCGCCGAGCGGGTCTCCAGATCGATGACCGGGTTGATGGTCTCCACCCTGCCGACGAAGGTCTCGCCCGGGAACGCGGCGAAGGTCATGGTGGCGCGGCGACCCTCCTCCAGGAACCCGATCTCTCCCTCCAGGACCTGGGCTTCGACCTTGATGGGATCCAGCTCCACGACGGTGACCAGTTCGTCGCCCTGGGCCACGAACTGGCCCGGCACGACCCGGAGGTTGGCGATCCGCCCGGCGAAGGGCGCGCCGACGCGCGTCCACGAGAGGGTCATCTCCGCCTCGCGGACGCTTACCGTGGCCTCGTCCAGCCCACTGCGCGAGCGGGCCACGCGCGATCGCTCCGCGCGCACCTCGGGGTCCGCGATCTCGTCGTCGAAGAGGACGATCTGCTCGTAGTCGGCCCGGGCCTGGGTGAGCGCGCTGTTGGCGCGCGCGAGCGCCAGCGCGTACTCGGTGGTGTCGATCTCGACGAGGGAGGCGCCGGAACCGACGAAGTCGTTCTCCCGGACCGCGACCTCCTGCACCTGGCCGGCGACGCGGGCCGAGAGGGTGGCCTGCCGGAACGCGGCCGCGCCCCCCGACGCCGTGACCCTGATCCACAGCGTGTCGCGCAACACGCGCGCGCCGGTCACCGGCTGCGCGCGCCGGGCGAAGCTCTCCAAGGAGGCCTGCGGCACTTGGATCGCCGTCGTGTCCGCCGAGGCGTCCTCCTCTTCCCCTTCGGCGACGTCCGGGCGCAACCTCAGGTAGATCCCTCCCCCGAGCAAGGCCGCGACGAGCGCAACGGTCGTGGCTCCCAACGTCGTCCTTGAAAAGCTCATGGGCCGGATTCCTCAGGGGTTCTGGCTCCGGGGACCGGCGCCCGCGCGACCGCCCGGCGCCGCCGAGCGCGCCTCTCGCGGCGCATGCCCGCACGTAGTGGAAAAAGCGTCGTTTTCGCAGCGGGCGCAAATCCCGTCTGCGCTTGTCGCTCCAGCGGTCGGCGAAATCCCGCATCCCGCCGCCGGATTCCGACGGCGGGCGCGCGAACTCCCGAACCCGTGCCCGAACGTGGCGCAACGGTTCTGTCCCGTTTGCGGGGTGGGACGACCGGGCCCTCGGGAAGGTTGCATCTCGAGCCAGGTCGTCGGCGTGGGCGGGGCCACGCCGACGGGGGATCCTTTCCTCGGGAAATCGCGTACCGGAGACGCAGGCGCCGGAGGTCGGTTTTCGGACCGGATTCCCGAACTTGCGGAGACGGCCGCCCGGAGGAGGCAACGGTTCGCGATGCGTCGATTCCTTTCGCCCGCCCGAGGTTCGGGGACGATTCGCTCCGCGACCGGCGTCGCGCTTCGCGGCGCTTCCCCGGCGTTCCCTGTCGCGGCCCCGCCCGCAACCGGATCCGTTGCGGGGGAGTTCGGTTTCGCGGTGCGCCTGCTCCGAAGCCGTTCCGCGGCCGATGCCGTCGTGGCGTCCGACGGTTCGCTCTGGCGTCCGACGGGGTTCGGCCGTCGCGGCCGCGACGGCGTCGTCTCGGCCTCGGTCCCGCCGCGGATCTCCGCCCGCCCGCGAAGGACGCGGAGAGCGTGAGCGACCGCACGGCGAACCGTTTCCGGCGGGAGGGCGCGTCCCGGATCGGAGATCGGACCTTCATGGCCCGCGCCCTGGAGATGGCGCGTCTTGCGGAAGTGCGCTCCGAGGTTCCGGTGGGCGCCGTGTTGGTGCTGGACGGTCGCATCGTCGCCGAGGGACACAACCGGACGCGCAGCGACGCGGACCCGACCGCGCACGCGGAGGTGGTCGCGTTGCGCGCCGCCGCCCGAAAGCTGGGACGAAAGGCGCTCCTGGAAGCCACGCTCTACGCGACGCTCGAGCCGTGCGCCCAGTGCGCCGGCGCGATCGTTCTGGCGCGGCTGCGCCGCTTGGTGTTCGGACCCCGCGACCCGAAGTCGGGGATGGCGGGGAGCTTGGAGAACTTGGTCCAGGATCCGCGGCTGAACCACTCGGTCGAGCTGACCGCGGGCGTTCTGGCGGAGCCGTCCGGAGAGTTGTTGCGGTCCTTCTTCGGGGCGCGCCGCTGACCGGCCCTCGAATCGGAACTTCGAAATCGCGGATTCGGTCCGGCTCCGATGCGCGTTGCGGCCGAGTCGGGGACCTTCCTCCGCTCCCGTGGGGCGTTGGGCGGGCGTGGACGCCCGGCCTGCGGAGCGGACGCGCCTCGGAAATGGGGATTCGGGGCAGGCGGCCACGATCCCGTTTCCTCGCGGCGCCGACCGCTTCAACCGCGGGAGTGGCGTTCGAATCGCCCGACCGGACGACGCTCCAGTCGGGTGTACAGGCGGTCGAGGAGGTTCGGGACGGGAACGGAGTCGGGCGATCTCCTGCCTCGATCGTTGCTTCGGGATCGGCCCGCGCCGAGTGCACCGGTCCAGCTGGACCGAGGCGCCGACGAGCGACCGCCCCCGGTCGTGGTCCGGGAAATCGGGGGTGAAGAGGCTTCCCCGGAGGGTGCGTTTCTACCGCATCGTCAACCTTGACAGACACTTGCGATTTTACGCACGCCAACCAAGGCTAAAAAGGATCGAACGACTTCTGCCACCCTGCGGTGAACAGCCAGTCGGTTTCCAACTGCGGCCCGTTCAAGCTCTGATACACGGTAATGTGCCATTCCGCAGCGATGCGGTGACCCCGCAGCGCGCCGCTCGAAAAGTGGTAGTTGACGCCCACGGGCACGTCGATCCGCCTTCCTCCCCGAAGATCTTCGCGCACCGTGGGCGCCATAGCCCGATTGCCGTAGGCTTTGTCGCGGCCCGCGTAGTCGCCCCACAGCTTCCACAACAGTCTCGTCGACAGGCTGAGGCTTTCGGCCGGCCTGTAGGCGAACCACGCGGTGGCGTCCGCAGCGTGCCCCTGCCTGTAGCCGCGGCCGTTCTCGCCCAACCGCACGATCCCCGTCGCCTGGAGGCCCCAGGAGACCGCCGGGCGCATGCCCAGCACCGTGACTCCCGGCTGGAGGTCCCAGGTGCCGCTGCCCAACTGCATGGGATAGGGCAGCTGCACCTCTTGCTCCATGCTCATCGGAGTGGTTCCGACCTGCTCGATGGAGCCCAGCGGCAGGGACACCCCCGCGTTCAGGTGCACCCGCGTGGGGCCCGTCCGCTTGAGGCCGACGAGGGCTCCGACGGTCGCGTCGCCCAAGCCGGCGGACGCCGACTCGAAGTCGGATCCGTGATGGAGCCGGACGTTCATCTCGTTGTCCGTCCAGTGGGCCATCGTCAGCAACGTGACCGCGTCGCTGGGCGCGTACATGAATCCGGCCATGTGCATCCCCATGGTCATGTCCACCGGGACCGTCGTGAACGTCTTCTGCACTTCGGCCACCTCGATCCTCTCGGTGCCGTTCCGATTCCCCTCCATGCTCATGAGCACGAAGCGGTAGGACAGTGAGAACCGGCCCTTCTCGTGAATGTGGCTTCCCATCGCCCCGATGGGGGCATGGCCGTGGGGCCGAGACGAATGCTGCTCGTGCTGGGCCTTGATCGTTCGCGTGGTCGCGGCCAGGGCCGCAACCGTGACCAAGGCGACAACCAACGGGCGCGCGATCATGCGGTTCATCTTGTCTCCAGAAATTCTTAAATTCTTTCGGTCGACTGGCCCGCCGATTTCGGGGTGCCCTTGAACGAGCATTGCCGACCTCGCCAACCCCCGCCCCCGCGGTGCGCTTCGCCAAGCGTCCGCCCCTCCAACGATGCTAATGCGGACGCGCTTCGTTGTGGAAGTCCGTCCAGCCCCCGATTCACGCGCCGCGCCTCGACCCCGTCTTCGAGCTCCCGCAGATGGACCGCTTCGTACTTCAGCGACCTCCACAACCGCTCGACGTCCGGATACCGCCCGCGACCGTCCGTCGAGAACCGAATCTCCGCGCCCGGGACCCGCTCCGCGAACGCCTCGCTCGTGAACTGCGATCCTTGGTCCGTGTCGAAGATCTCCGGAGTCCCCCGGCGCAACGCCTCGTCCAGCGCGCTCACGCATAAGGACGCGTCCATCGTGGGCGATGTCCGCACACCACACCTAATTCGCCGCGAGACCTCCACGCCGCGCAGCGGAAAGGGAACCACCCGGTGCTCGGGGTTCGCCACGCTCGTCCTCGGACGCCGGTAGATCGCCTCGATCCCCATCTTCCGCGTCAGCCGGCGGACCCCGTGCCCGCCGACCGTCGTCCCCTCGCGCCGGAGGTGTCGCTGGATCATCCGCAGGCGCTCGGCGCGGGTCAGCGTCGCAGCCCGCGCCGAAAAAAAAAATCCCGCTCGACGGCGAGCTCCCCGATCTTGGCGTGCAGGTCGCGGATCCTGGCCTCGCGCTCCTTGGCGCGCTTGCGGGCGTCGATGGCGAACGCCTCCGGGACAGCGTCGAGCGACTGCCGCTTCCACACGCTCTCACTTGGTTGGGGTGGAGCTCGTGGCGGCGCGCGATCGCCTGGACGCTGTCGCGCTCCCGCACCGCCTCGAGGGCCACACGACCCTTGAACTCGGGGGTGAATCTTCTTCTCCTCTTGACCACGTCATCGCCTCCTCCTGGGTGCCGGAGCACACCTTGACGGCCTGTCCAAAAAACCGGGACCGCCTCGCTCTTTCTCGCCCCGACTCCTAACCGTTCGTCTCCGCCCGGGCGGGCGTTCCCCAGAGTCGCAACACGCCTCCCAGCACAGCCGCGCCCAGCAGCAGCGCCAGCCACGGAGGCAGGCCGTACGCGGTGCCGACGTTGCCGAGCGCCAGGCCCACGACGCCCACCAGCAGGGCGTAGGGCAACTGCGTGCGCACGTGGTCGATGTGATCGCAGCCGGAGGCGGTCGAGGAGAGCACCGTGGTGTCGGAGATGGGCGAGCAGTGGTCCCCGAAGATGGCGCCCGCCAGCACCGACGCGATGGCGCCCAGCAGGACCGCCTGGCCGGTGCCTCCGTCGAAGCCGACCCCGTCCCCGAGCGCGACGGTGAGCGGGATCGTCAGGGGGATCAGGATGGCCATGGTGGCCCACGAGGTTCCGGTGGCGAAGGCCATCGCCGCCGCGGTGACGAACACCAGCGCCGGGATCAGCTGGAAGGGAAGGGAGCCCCCGAGGATCCGCGCCAGGAAGTCGGCGGTCCCGATCTCCCCGGTGACCGCCCCCAGCGACCACGCCAGGACGAGCACCAGCATCGCGGTCGTCATCGCCTTCATTCCCGCCACCAGCGACGCCAACGTTTCTTGCAGCGTGAGGATGCGCTGGGCGAGCGAGAGCGTCGTCGCCACGATGCACCCCGCGAGCGAACCCCACAACAGGGTGGCGTAGGGATCGGCCTCCCCCAGCACGTCCATCAGCGGCGCGCCCGGGCCGGTCGCCGCCCGTCCGGAGAAGTACAACCCGAACAGCACGGTGCCGACCACCGCGATCACCGGCAGGGCGGCGTTCCACCAGCGGTGCGGCACCCCTTCGGCGGGCTGCAGCAGCGAGTCGGTGGTGTCGGTGACCGGCATCGATCCCGGCCGGGTCAGCCCCCCGCCCCGGGCGGCGCGGCGCTCCGCGACGGCCATCTCTCCCAGATCGCGGTTGGCGAGGCACACCATCCCTACGAACGCCAGCGCCAGGATGGGATAGAAAAGGTAGGGGATGGTCGAGAGGAACACGGCGAAGGCGCTCGAGGAGGCGAGCGACGCCGCCAGCTCCGGGTTCGCGGCCGCGTTTTGCGCCGCGGCCAGATCGAGCCCCTCGTCGATGAGCGAGATCTCGTACCCCACCCAGGTCGAGATCGGGACGATGGCCGCCACCGGCGCGGCCGTGGAGTCGACCAGGTACGCCAGCTTCTCGCGCGAGATGCGCAGCCGGTCGGTGATGGGCCGCATGGTCGTGCCCACGATCAGCGTGTTGGCGTAGTCGTCGAAGAAGACGGTGAGCCCGGCGAGCCAAGTGGCCAGCTTGCCGCGCCGGGGCGTGGTCGCCACCGGCGACACCGCCTCCACGATCCCGATCGTGCCGCCGTTGCGGGCGATGATCCCCACCATCCCTCCGAGCAGGAGCGAGAAGACCACGATCTGGGTTTTCCCCGAGTCGTCGGCGAGCGCCGGCACCACGAAGGCGTCCACGGTGCGCCAGGTGGCGGCCAGAGGATCGAAGCCCGCGACCGCCAGCGCGCCCAGCCACACCCCGGCGAAGAGCGCGGCCAGCACCTCGCGGAAGATCAGCGCGAGCAGGATCGCCACCAGCGGCGGCACGACGGAGTACCACGCGGGCGCGTAGTGGGGCCGTACGGTCTCGGCGACCGCGCCGACGCGCACCTCCAAGGGGAGCAGCGCGCGCGACGCCACGACCAAGTTGGGGACCGTCCGCGACTGATCGGCGGCGACGGCTCCGGAACGGAGCAGGGTGCCCTCCGCGTCGCGCACCTCGAACCAGCTGGACTCGTCGGGCGCTCCGGTCAGCGTGAGCGCGAAGGGCAGGCCTCCCATGACCACGGCCGGACGATCCTCGACCCCCTGCGCGGCGAGCGGGCCGACGGCGGAGACCGGGGCGGACAGGAGCAGCGTGAGCGCGTACGGTGTGCGCCGCATCGGGAGCGTCTCGGAGAGGGAGGGAGCGGACGGACGCGGGCGCCGGAGGGCGCACGCTCGAACGGGCGGCGATCTTGCGCTGGCAAGGTACCGCGGGCGCGGACGCAGGGCGACCGGAAGTCTTTGTCAACGGGCCGTGCATGGGCCGCGTTCCTGGCCGAACACGGGCGAACGAGCCCGAACGAGGCGGCGGTCTCCGACGGGAATCGAGCTCCGATCCGGGACGGCGAGGTCGCGGAGGGCGCGAGCGCCGCGGCTCTCGGGGCGAGAGGATCCGCGTCCCGGGACGGTCGAAGACCGAACTCCCCGCACGCGCCGCCCGGCGTTCGTCCCTCGTCTCCCGCCCGGCGCGGGGATCGAAGGCGCGTCCGCGTCCGCGCTCGATTCGCCCGGAAAGCGACGCTTGCATCCGCGCCCCCGCGCGCTAGCTTCCCTCGCGCGCCCGCGAACGCGCGCGGCACGACCGCCTTCACCGTCGGTGACCATGTCCGATCAGCTTCGCATCCCGATCATGCGAGAGGACGCCGTGGAGCGAGCGGTCGCCCGCATGGCGCGCGAGATCCTGGAGCGCAACGAAGGAACCGACCGCCTCGCGCTGATGGGGATCCACCGTCGGGGCGTCCAGATCGCGCGCCTGCTGAAGGCCGAGATCGAGCGCGCCTCCGGCGTCCGCGTGCCCTGCGGCTCCATCGACATCACCCTTTACCGCGACGACCTCATGGTGATCGGCCCGAGGCCGGTGATCGGCGAGTCGAAGCTCCCCCCGGGGGGGATCGACGACCGCGCGGTGGTCGTCGTGGACGACGTCATCTTCACCGGACGCACCGCGCGCGCGGCCATGAACGAGCTGATGGATTGGGGGCGCCCCTCCCGCATCCACTACTGCGTCCTGGTGGACCGGGCCGGGCGGGAGTTGCCCATCCAGCCCGACGTCGTGGGCCGGGCGCTGACGGCGCTGCCCCATCAGCGGGTCGACGTCCTGGTGCCCGACGTCGACGGGGCGCTCGGCGTGGACGTCGTCTCGGTCTCCCCGGAGACCGCGTGAGCTCCACCTCCACCTCCGGCGCCGCGTCGGGGCTGGGCAAGGACCTCGTCGGCCTCGAACATCTCAGCGCCCGCCAGATCACCGGCATCCTCGACGCCGCGGAACCTTTCAAGGAGGTCTCCGAGCGGCGCATCAAGAAGGTCCCCACGCTCCGCGGCAGCACCATCGTCAACCTCTTCTTCGAGGCCTCCACGCGCACGCGCATCTCCTTCGAATTCGCCGAGAAACGCCTCGCGGCGGATACCGTCAACGTCGGCGCGAGCCGCTCCTCGGTCGCGAAGGGCGAGACGCTGGTGGATACGGCGCGCAACCTGGAGGCGATGAGGATCGACATGGTGGTGATGCGGCACTGGGCGTCCGGGGCGGCCCGGTTTCTGGCCGAGCGCATCCCCTCGAACGTGATCAACGCGGGGGACGGCGCCCACGAGCATCCCACCCAAGCGCTGCTGGACATACTCACCCTCCGGGACCATCTGGGCGCCGTTTCCGGCAAGCGGGTGTGCATCGTGGGCGACGTGCGCCACTCGCGCGTAGCCCGCTCCAACATCTTCGGGTTGCTCGAGCTGGGCGCCGAAGTCGCGGTGTGCGGGCCGCCGACGCTGGTTCCGCCGCAGATGCGCGAACTGGGCGTGCGCATCTTCCATCGCGTGGAGGAGGCGGTCGAATGGGCGCACGCCCTGAACGTGCTGCGCCTCCAGCTGGAGCGCATGGAGGCCGGTTTCGTGCCCAGCCTGCGCGAGTACAACCGCATCTACGGGGTCTCGCGGGCGCGTCTGGAGGCGGCCTCCGAGCCGCTTCTCGTCCTCCATCCCGGCCCCATGAATCGCGGGGTGGAGATCGACAGCGACGTGGCCGACGGACCCCACTCGGTGATCCTGGAGCAGGTCACCAACGGGGTGGCGGTGCGCATGGCCGTGCTCTACCTGCTGGCGGGCGGGCGACCGGAGAAGGCGGAGGCCGCCAAGGCCGGGGAGAGCGCGTGAACCCGCGTCCGCTGTGGATTCGCGGGGGAAGGATCGTCGATCCGGCCGCCGGAGTGGACGCCGTCGGCGACCTGCTCCTGATCGAGGGCCGGGTGGCCGAGCGCGGGGGCGGGGTGGAAGCGCCCGACGGCGCGGAAGAAGTGGACGCGCGCGGGCTCGTGGTCGCGCCCGGCTTGATCGACGTGCACGTGCATCTGCGCGAACCCGGAGAGGAGCACAAGGAGACCATCGCCACCGGCGCGCGCGCCGCGGCCGCGGGCGGCTTCACCTCCGTGTGCGCCATGCCCAACACCCGCCCGCCCGTCGACGACCCGGCCTCGGTGGGCTTCGTGGTGGCGGAGGGACGGCGGGCGGGCGGCGCGCGCGTCTACCCGCTGGGGGCGATCTCCGTCGGTCAGAGGGGGATGAAATTGGCGGAGATCGGCGAGATGGTGGCGGCGGGCGCGGTCGGCGTGACCGACGACGGTCGCCCGGTCATGGACTCCGGCCTGATGCGGCTGGCGCTCGAGTACGCCCTCCCGTTCGGCGTCCCGGTCGCCGACCATCCCGAGGATCTGGGACTTTCGCGCGAGGGCTGCATGAACGAGGGTCTGACGTCGTCGCGCCTCGGCCTGGCGGGCAAGCCCAACGCGTCGGAGGACGTCCACATCGTTCGCGACCTGCTGCTGGCCGAACTCACCGGCGGCCGCATCCACCTCCAGCACGTCTCCACCGCCTGGGGGGTGGAGGCGATCCGGCAGGCGAAGGCGCGCGGGGTGCGGGCGACCGCGGAGGCCTCCCCGCACCACCTCGTCCTCACCGAAGCGGCGGTCGAGGGGTACCGCACGGACGCCAAGATGAATCCGCCGCTGCGCACCGCGGCGGACGTGGCCGCCGTGCGCGAGGGACTCGCCGACGGCACCCTGGACGTGATCGCGACCGACCACGCCCCGCATCACTACGACGAGAAGGAGTCCGCCTTCGACGACGCCCCCTTCGGCATCGTCGGGCTGGAGACCGCGGTGGGGCTGGTGCTGACGCGCGTCGTCGGGGAAGGCGTCGTCGATCTCCCCACCGCGATCGAGCGCATGAGCGCGGCGCCCGCTCGCGCCTTCGGCTTGCCCGGCGGGACCCTGGCCCCGGGAACCGTGGCCGACGCGACCCTCGTCGACCCCGCCCGCGCGTGGACCGTGGACCCGTCGCGCTTCCTCTCCAAGAGCCGCAACACCCCGTTCGCGGGCTTCGAGCTGACCGGGAAAGCGGTGATGACGATCGTCGGCGGGAAGGTCGTCTGGAGGGAGGAGGCGGGCGGGGCGTAGGCCGCTATCGCTCCCCTTGCGGAAGCGCGAACGCCCGGATTCGCGGGAGCGCCCGCCCGCTCGCCAGTCCGGCGCCGACGACCACGTACTGCCGTCCGCCCGCGAAGTAGGTCACGGGAGGACCGGGGCGACCGTCCAGCTCGGCCTCCCAGAGCATCCGTCCCGTGCGGGCGTCGACCGCGGCCAGCCGCGAGCCGATGCCCCAGAACACCAAGCCTCCGCCGGTGGACAGCGTCCCGCCGTGGCGTCCCTCGGCCGGCACGCGCCAGACTTCCCGGTTCTCGGCCGGATCCCAAGCGAGAAGCAGGCTCGGGGGGCCCTCGAGCGGCGGTCGCTCGGGGCGCGGGCCGGCGCGGCCGGCGCCGCCGCGCACGGTGCCGGTGTTCCAGACGCCGGCGACGTACGAGAAGTTCTCCTGCTTCTCGAAGTAGGAGACGCTGTTGGCGGCCGGCAGGTAGACGAGCCCGGTCTCCGGGTTCCACGACATCGGGTTCCAGTTGTGCGCGCCGACCGGCCCGGGCGACAGCCAAGCCGGTCCGGCGCTGCCGTAGCGCGCTTCGGGCGTCTCCACGGGTCGGCCGGTCTCCGGATCGACGTGCGTGGCCCACGTCAGGTCGTCGGCGAAGGCCTCGGCGGAGACGAGTTCGCCGGTGTGCCGGTCGACGACGTAGAAGAAGCCGTTCTTGGGCGCTTGAACGACGACCTCCCTCTCGCGTCCGGCGACGACGAGATCCAACAGCATGAGCGGCTGGGTCGCCGTGTAGTCCCAGTCGTCGCCCGGCGTGGTCTGGTAGTGCCAGCGCAGGGCGCCGTCCGCGGGGTCGAGGGCAAGAATCGAGGATAGGTACAGGTTGTCGCCGCCGCCGGGGCTGCGGTTGTCCCGGTTCCACGGCGATCCGTTGCCGGTGCCGACGTAGAGGAGTCCGGCCTCGGGGTCGACGGCCATCCCGTCCCACACGGTGCCGCCGCCGCCGGCCACCCACCATTCGCCGGTCCAAGTCTCCGCCGCGACGCGCATGGCGTCGCTCTCGAACCCGAGCGCCGGGTCGCCGGGGACGGTGTAGGTGCGCCAGATCTCGGCGCCGGTGTCGACGTCGTAGGCGGTGACGTAGCCGCGCACCCCGTACTCGGCGCCGGCGTTGCCGACGACCACGACGTCGCCCACCACCCGCGGCGCGCCCGTGATCGTGTAGTCCGACCCGGGAGGGGTGGTCTGCGTCGTCCATGCCAACGATCCGTCCGCTCGGTCGAGCGCGACCAGCCGTCCGTCCAGCAACCCCACGACGACCTTGCCGCCGGCGAGCGCCGCTCCGCGGTTGACGTCGCCGCAACAGGTCCGCGGGCCGCCTCGGTCCTCGGGGGGGATGGCGGGATCCCAGCGCCAGATCTCGGCGCCCGTGGCGGCGTCGAGCGCGAAGACCATGCTGAACGGGCCGGTGCCGTAGAGGACGCCGTCGGCGACGAGGGGCGTGGTCTCGATCCGCGCGCCGGTCTTCGGGATCTCCCAGCTCCACGCGACCTCCAGCCCGGCGACGTTGTCGGCGTCGATCCGGTCGAGCGGGCTGTAGCGGGTTTCGGCGGGGTCGCCCCCGTGGTGCCGCCATTCCTGCCGTGCGGCCGCCGGGATCGCGGAGAGAAGCGCGAGGAGGACCGCGACCGTCGGGCGGGAAATGCGCGCGGCGCGGCCGCGCGGGGTGGGCGAGGGCGTCATGGCGCGCTCCGGGTCGGGCCGACGAAGCGGGAGCGCGCGGGCGCGGCCCCTCGGTCGTCGCGGCGAAAGTGCGCCGGAAAAAGTCCGGGTCGGGCGGACGTCCCGCAAGAACGCCCGACCCGGGCGGCAAAGGAGGGGAAGGCGTGGCCGCATGCGGCTACGCCCGCGAAGGAGAGCGGCGCGCCGCCGGGGGAGGACGAGGATCCGGGCGGTCCCGCGGGCCGAACCGGTCGGCTCGACGCGTTCCGCTTCCGGAGCGCTCCCTTATCCCAGCGAGTTCACCCGGCGCGCCAGCGCGCTCTTCGTCCGGGCGACGGCGTTGGGGTGCAACAGGCGGGAAGTGGCGGCGCGGTCCAGCAGGACCTGGGCCTCGCGGAACCGGACCTCGGCGGTTTCGGCGTCGGAGGCTTCGCGCACCCTCTTGAGCGCGGTGCGCAACCGGGAGCGCTTCGCGCGGTTGCGGGCGTTTTGCTCCCGGCTCTTGTTCATCCGCTTGACCGCGCTCTTTACGTTCGGCATACCCGTTCCCCGGATCGTGCAATCCGCAACCGTTCCTCGAACGGCGGAGCATATCCAATTCCACGGGAGGAATCAACCGGGATCGATCTCGGCGCTCCGCCCCGGCGTCGACGCGCGGCGCGCCCCGGAAATCGCGCTTCCGGCGGCCCGACGACCCCCGGGTAGCGGACGGATGCGGCCGCGGGTAGCTTCCGGATGCAATGGACATTTTCCTGCTGATTCCGGTCCTTCTCTTCTCGGTCGTCGTCCACGAGGTCGCGCATGCCTGGGTCGCGCTGAAAGAGGGGGACGACACGGCCTACCGGCTCGGCCGCATCACCCTCAACCCCTTGCCGCACATCGATCTCGTCGGATCGGTGCTGGTTCCGCTCGGCCTCCACTTCATGAACGCCGGGTTCCTCTTCGGCTGGGCGAAGCCGGTGCCCGTCAACCCGCGCAAGTATCGCGACTACCGGAGAGGCGACATCCGCGTGTCGCTGGCCGGCATCGCGGCCAACCTGATCCTCGCGGCCGGGTTCACCCTGCTCGCCGCCCTGCTGGCGAAGGCCGGCCAGCTGATCGGCGCCGCGATCTCCGGCCCCGTGGACGTGGCGATGCACGTCGCCGAGCTGGGCATCCTCGTCAACTTGGTGCTCGCCTTCTTCAACCTGGTGCCCATCCCGCCTCTCGACGGATCTCACGTTTTCCAGCACCTGCTTCCCCCGCGCCTGGGTGCGGCCTATCGACGCCTGGGACGCTTCGGCATGCTCGTCCTGGCGGCGGCGTTCCTTCTCTTCCCCGGCTCCTTCTTCTCCATCGTGCTCGCGCCGGTCCTCTTTTTATTGGGCGCGGCCCGAGGTTTCGTCGACCTGTGGCTGTGACGGCGTTCGAGGCTGACGCCGGACCGGGCCGGGAGCTGTTCGTGGTCGCGCTCGACCGCTTCCGAGGGCCGCTGGATCTGCTGTTGCACCTCGTCCGGCAGCAGGACATCGACATCTTCGACATCCCCATCGCCGCCGTCACCGACCAGTTCCTCGAAGTCGTCGGCGGGATCGGGGCGGAGGAACTGGAGGGCGCCGGGGAGTTCGTCGAGATGGCCGCGATCCTGATCGGCATCAAGGCGCGCATGCTGCTTCCGCACCGCAGGGAGGAGGAGGACGCGGATCCGCGCGCGGAGCTGGTGCGGCGTCTGCTCGAATACGAGCAGGTGCGCGAGATCTCGTCTCGGCTGGAGGTCATGGAGGCGCGCAGGATGCGCCGCTGGGCAAAGGGCTACGTGCCGCCCCGCCCCCGCCCCGAACTGCGGGACACGCCGCTGGCCGCGACGTGGGAGGAGGTCTGGAACGCCGCGCTCGGAGTCGAGCTTCCCCGGCTCCCCGTCGCCCCTCGGGTCGCGACCCGTTCGGTGTCGCTGGAGGAGAAGATCTCCCTGATCCGGGAGCGGTTGCGCGCCGTTGCACGCATCGAGTTCTCCCGCCTCCTCGGCTCGTGGAGCGCGCGCATCCACGGGGTCATGACGCTCCTGGCGGGACTCGAGCTCGCTCGCCGCCGCCAGATCCGTCTGCGCCAGACTCGACCCTTCGCCGAGCTCTGGCTCTACCGCAGAGCCTCTTCGGACGCGGGGTCCGGGAGCGCGGGCGGGGAAGCCGCGTGAACCCGGCCCAAGTCGTCGAGGCGGTCCTCTTCTCCAGCGACGCCCCGCTGACCGCCGAGGAGATCGCGCGCGCGGACGAACGTCTGGACGAAGACGTGGTCGCCGGGGCCATCGCGGCGCTGAGGCGCGAGTACGACGAGGCCGACCGCGCTTTCCAGTTGGTGGAGATCGCCGGCGGGCACCAACTGCTGACGCGTCCGGAGTTCGCCCCCTACCTGGAGCGGTTCGACACGGTTCCGCGCTCGGCGCGCCTCTCCCGGCCGGCTCTGGAGACGCTGGCCATCGTCGCCTACCGCCAGCCCGTCGGACGCATATCGATGGAGTACGTCCGGGGCGTGAACTGCGCCGGCGTGATCCGCACGCTGGTCGACCGCGAGTTGATCGAGGTCGCCGGCCGCGGCGAGGGGCTCGGAAGACCGCTCCTCTACGGGACCACCGCCCGCTTCCTGGAACATTTCGGCCTGCGTTCGCTCGACGAGCTGCCGCGCACCGAGGAACTTCCGGTCGTGCTCGGGGAATCGGGGCCGCTCGACGTCGGACCGGAGGCGGAGGAGCGGGCGGCGGAGTGACCGCGCGCGGAGCTCGGGGGCGCGGAAACGGCCGACCGCGGGACGCGACCGGCGCACCCGCCGAAGCCCGTCCGGACCGGGGCGAGCGACTGCAGAAGCTTCTCGCGCGCGCGGGCCTCGCCTCCCGTCGCGGAGCCGAGGCGCTGATCGTGTCGGGCCGGGTGCGGGTGAACGGTCGCACGGCCACCGTGCTCGGAACGCGCGTGCGACCGGACCGCGACGAGGTACGGGTCGACGGCGTCCGCGTGCGACCCGATCCGATCCGCTGGGCGATGCTGAACAAGCCGACCGGTTTCCTCACCACCCGGCGCGACGACCGCGGCCGGGCCACCGTCTACGACCTGTTGCCCGCCTCGCTCGGCAGCCTGATGCACGTGGGCCGATTGGACCGGGCCACCGAGGGACTGCTCTTGTTCACCAACGACGGAGAGCTGGCGCACAGGCTCGCGCACCCCAGCGGCGAGGTGGAGCGCGAGTACCGGGCGTGGGTCGCCGGGACTCCTTCGTCCCGCGCGCTCCGCCGTCTGGTGTCCGGGGCGAGGCTGGAGGACGGCTTCGCCCGCGCCGTGCGTGCGCGCGTTCTGGAGCGCGGTCCGCGGGGCGGCCTCCTCGAGCTGGTCCTCGCGGAGGGGCGGAAGCGGGAAGTGCGCCGGTTGTGCCGGGCCGTCGGCCATCCGGTACGGCGGCTGGAGCGCGTGCGCTTCGGTCCGGTCGCGCTGACGGGCCTCGCCCGGGGCGCGTGGCGGGAGCTGACGGCGGCCGAGGCGGCGGCTCTGGAGAGTTGCGCTCTCGCCCGGCCCGAGGCTCGTTGAGCCGAATCCCCGACGCACGGGTCCGGCGACCAACCGAACCGGACCCCGGACGAACGTGCGAAGCGACGTCCGCGCGGCGCGCTCCGGGCCCGCGGCCGCCCGGCCGCTTGGACCCGAGCGAACTCGCCGCTGCCGGTCGCCCGTCCTCGACGGTGGCGGTTCTTCGCCGCGCGCACGGACCGAACGGCGTTCGCGGACGGGAACCGAGCCGGCTGGAACGGCTCCGCAACGGGCGCGAGAGCGTTCGGCCCGGACGCGGAGCTTCATCCGCCCCGTTCCGCCGTCAGCGTCCTGTGAATCGCCTCGACGGTCGCGTCGGTGCGGAATTCGATCAGCTTTCGTCCGTGCTCGATGGTCCGTTCCGCCGGCAGGATGCTGATGCCGTTGATCGACGCCTTGTCCGCCGCGATGCGTTGCTCGAGGCGCACGTGCCGCGGATCGTCGTTCATGATGATCGACGTGATGTAGTAGTCGTCGTGGAGCCCTTCCAGCCGCGGATCCTCGTCGATCCCGAGCACGTCCCGCTGATGGGCCAGCACGTCGCCGTAGTTGTAGTACTCGGGGATGTGGGCGATCACGACGCCCTCGCCCGCCCATCTCGCGGTCAGCTCCTCGGCCACCTCCGCCATGCCCCGCTGGTTCCCGCCGCTGTCGCCCAGCATGAAGATGCGCGTGAAGCCCTGCGCCTTCAGGCTGACCGCCATGTCGCGGAGCACCGCGCGGTAGGTTTCCTGCGAGAAGCGGATGCCGCCGGGCGTGTCGGCGCGCTCGGGGTCTCCGGGCTCGATGGCGACGATGGGCGCGACCAGCGTGTTGCCGAGCCGCCGCGCGATCGCGTCGCCCATCACCCGCAACACGTGGTTGTGCTTCCCCGTGGTCAGGTAGGGCCCGTTCTCCTCGATGCCCCCGGTGAGGACGAGAACGGTGCGGGTGCCCGAGCGCAGCGCGTCGCGCACCTCGAGCATGGTGAGCTCCTCGATCCAGACGTTGTCGAGGGCCTCGATGGGACGCTCGAATTCCATCATGTCGCGCATTCCGACCCCCTGGGCGGCGGCCGCTCCGGAGGCTTGCGCGAAGGAAATCCCGACGACGAAGGCGAATGCGGCCGGAGACGATCCTCTCACGGCGAACCTCCTTTTCACGGCGAACCTTCCTCTCGTGGCGATCCCTGTCGAACGGGGGCACCCGTCGCCAGGGGGGGCGAAACCCGGAACGATCCGTGCGTTCGAAACCCGTTCGACCATGCACGGGCGGGCTCGCGCGGGCAAGATCGCCGGGCGCGCCTCCCGTCCCGCCCTCCAGCCTTTCCGATGCGACGACGAGCTCGAACGGAAGGGGGCTTCGGAGGGGAGGAGGAAGTCTGGATCCGAGGCTGGGGTCGGTCGGGGAAGCATCGTCGAGCCCTGGAGCGCGGAAGCGGGTCGAGGGTGCGGATCCGTGCGGTGCCGAGCGACACGATTCGCGCTCGATGATCGCAGGGCCTCGAATCGGGGTTCGACTCCCGTTGGGAACCGCCTTCCCGTTCAGGCTCGTTCGCCGTCGCACGAAAAAATTTTCCGCTTGCTCGGCCGCGCATCCCGGGCGACGTTCTCGGGAGGGTTCGCGCCTCTTGGAGGAGACGGCGGATGAGCACGGTCGAAGCGGCGTTCGCCGGGGCGTCGTCCACCCCTTCGAGGCGCCGCCGCGGGCGTGGGAACGGACGACGGCGGGACCGCGATCCGCGGGAACGCGCGTCGGCCTCGCGGCTGCGCGCCGCACCGGGGCGAACCCGCTATCTTCGCGCCCGCGACGGCGAGCGGCCTCGTCGAGCCGGGGCCGGACGGGACGCCGGTCGGAGGGGAAGGGAGGCTCGACGCGCGCGCGTGGGCGACGCGGGATCCCGTCCGGCGTGCGCGGCCCCGACGTCGTACGCGTTGCGCGTCCACGCCGCCCTCGCCGTCGTCGACGGGTGGACGAGGAGCGCGGAGGCCGGAACGCGGCCGTTTTCCGCGCGAACCGCGCTTGTTTCGAGCGCGAGGAGATCGGCGCCGGGTCCGGCGAAGGCGAGCGCAATGGCCGAGGCGCTGGGCGACCGGCGTGCGCTCTCGAAACGACGGCCCCCGTCGCCCTCGTCGGCCATGTCGCCGAACGCGACCCCGACCCGATCCGTTTCCATGCGCATGCAACGAATCGTCGAACCCGCGCACGCGACTTCCGAGAAGCTCTCGCAAGGCCCGAAACCCGGCGGCCGCCGGAGCCCCGTCCTCCGTTCCGCCCCGGCAAGGCTCCTTCGCGTCGTCCTCGCGGCGGCTGGCCCGTGGTCTGTCGCCGCCGCCCAGGAACCCGTCGTCGACGGATTCCGCGGACACCCTTGGGGGAGCCGAGTCGAGGACGTCCCCGAGATCGCCGACACCGAGCAGGTGGGCGAACGCGACGGGTTGCGCATCTATTCGACCGAGGTCCGGCTTCTGGGCCGCCAAGCTCTCGCAGGCTACTACTTCCATCCCGATACCGGCGAGCTGGTCGAAGGCGCCTACGTCATGGTGATGCCCCTGGAGAGCTGCCAGACCATCTGGGAGCTCCTGGCGCGCGACGTCCAGCGCACCTATCCCGGCCTGGACCGGCAGGGCGAGTTGCCCTCGCGCAGAAACGCGCACCGGCCCGTCTACGAGTCCGACTGCGAGTACTTCGTCTACAACCACCACCGGGAGGAGTGGCGCATGGGGTTCGGAAACCCGGACCCCCCGCACGACGAAGTGCGCATGTGGATTCGCGTGAACGAACGAACGCCCCGGCTCCACGTGGTGTACAGAAGCGAGCGCGCCGGACCCCGATAAGCGTCTCCGGGAGGCTTGGTCTCCGGACGCCTCGTTTTCGTTGCGGCGAGGCGCCGGTGCGTCCATGGGCGGCGACGGGGCGGGCGGTTCGAGCGTCGTGTCCCATGACGGTTCCACGCTCCACGGAGAGAAAGAAAATGAACCTCGCGCTCCATCCGTCACGCATCCTGGGCATCGGTTTCCTCTTCTCGCTTCTCGCCTGCGCGCCTTCTTCGGACGGCGGAGAGAACTCCGGCGGCGGCCCGGGGGGCCGCCTGGAAACGGATGCCGCCGAGGACGGCGGGCTCCCGGCCGCGATCCTGGGCACCGCGCCCGCGCCGCGCGGACAGGACGTGCACTACCTCCCCGGGGACGAAGCCACCCGCGGATACCTGGCGGTGCCGGAAGGGGACGGCCCCTTTCCGGCGCTGGTGCTGATCCACGAATGGAACGGGCTGGTGGATCGGGTGCGGCAGGTTGCGGACGCGATGGCCGAGGAGGGGTACGTGGCGCTCGCCGCGGACCTCTTCGGAGGGCGCACCGGATCCAACCCCGACGAGAACCGGGCGCTGACGGCGGAGGCCAACGCCGATCCCGACGCGGTCGTCGCCAACCTGAACGGGGCGGTGGGCTTCCTGCGCGCGCGCGACGACGTGACCGGCGCGATCGGGACCATGGGCTGGTGCTTCGGCGGCGGCATCGCGCTCAGCTACGCGCTGGGCGGCGAACGTCACGACGCCACCGCGATCTTCTACGGGCGGCTGGTCACCGATCCGGAGGCGCTGGCGGCGCTCGACCACGAGGTGTACGGAACCTTCGCCGAGATGGACGGCGGCATCCCGCCCGACCAAGTGAACCGGTTCGTGAACGCGTTGCGCGCACAGGGCATCGAGAACGACGTGCACGTCTACGACGCCGTCGACCACGGCTTCTGGTTGCGCGTGGACGAGGATCCCGAATTGCGCGTCGCACCGGCGCGGGATGCGTGGGAGCGACTCAAGGCCTACCTCGAGCGCACGCTCGCGAGCTGACGGCGAGGCTCCGGGAGCCGGTATGGCGCACGAACCGGAATCCGTTCGGAACGGGCGCGTCGCGGAGGACGCGCGACGCCGAGGCCGGGCCGCCGGAGGCGGCCTCCACGATGCGCCGCTCCCTTGGCGCGTCGGCTTTCTCGCCGGCCTCTGCGCGTGCGCGCCGCTCTCTTCCGGGACCGCATCGGCTCAGGAGACCGCGGGAACCGGACCGCCGACCGCGGAAGAGGTCGACGCGGCGGCGAGCCGGGAGCCCGAGCTCGCGAACCCCTTCGCCGGATTCGAGACCCACTTTCTCCCCAACGGCGTCAAGGTCTGGTTCAAGCGACTTCCCGGAGCGCCCAACGTGTCGGTGAGCGCGGGCGTGCCGGTGGGCTCCGACGCCGATCCGCCGGGCAAGGAGCAGCTCGCCCACTTCACCGAGCACATGCTCTTCTCCGACCGCGACGGTCGCACCGAGCAGGAGATCAAGGACGCGGTGGAGGGGATCGGCGGGCGGCGCAACGGGTTCACCTACCGCGACCGCACTTGGTACTACGTCGCCATCGGTCGCGAGCACGGCCTGTTCGCCATCGAGTGGCTGGCGGGCATCCTTTCGCCCCACGGGATGGATTCGGCCGCGGTGGACCGGGGGCGCCAGCCGATCCAGAACGAAATCCGCGCCCGTCCGCGCGAGCTCTTCGCCCGTCTCGCGGCCGCCCTCAATCCGAAATGGCTCGCGCCTCCCGACTTCTGGGAGCGCGAATTCGGCATCGAGCGGCTACGCGATCCCTTTCCGGACACGTGGGAGAGCACGCAGGGGATCGCCCCGGAAGATCTGCGCGGCTTCTACGACCGGTACTACTCGCCTGCGGTCATGACCGTCACCATCGTGGGCGATCTCGACCGCGACGAGGCGCTGGCGCGCGCCCGGCGCACCTTCGGGGCGTTTCCGCCCCGGCGGGGCGAGCGTTGGGCGACTTCGGTCGAGGACCCCGGGCGCGGACGGTCGACGTACGGTTGGAGGTTTCAGTCCACGGCCCGGTACCGGTCGCGCCACAAGCTCTTCTACGCCTCCGCCGAAGAGCTGCTCACGGCGCTGTTCGTCCGCGACCTTCTGAACCGCAGGCTCAACCAGCGCCTGCGCTACGGAGAGCGCAAGGCCGTGTACGGCGCGGGCGTCGGCCTGACGATGCGCGGGCCGGCGGCGTACCTGGAGGTGAGCAGCCGCATCGACGAGGACGACTACGACTTCGCCAAGGCGGTCGTCGACGAGGAGATCGAGCACCTGCGGTCGGGCTCGCTCGCCAAGGCCGAGTTCGAAGCCGATCGCGCCGCGGTGATCGAACGTCTGCGCGGCGCCAACCGGACCGCGGAGTCCCTCAACGCCTGGACCCGAACGACCTTCTACGACCCCGCCACCTTCACCGACTTTCCCGACGTCCTCTCCTTCTACCGGGATCTGACCCAGAGCCAAGTCGCGTCCTTCGCGACCCGCGTCTTCGACGAGTCGCGCAGAGCCCTGTCGGTGACGCGCCCGCAACCGGTCAGCGAGGGAGCGGCCGTGCTCGGGGTGGCGGTGCTGGTCTGGATCGCGCTGAAGGGGGTCGCATGGGCGCTGACCCGTCCCGTCCGGATGAAGGACATCCGCTACGTCGCGCACTTCCGTCTGCCGCTGCTTCTGCGCGCGAGCTACACGCTCGGGACGGCGGCGCTCGTGCTCGCGCTGGGGCGCATCGCCGCCAGCGCGGTCGGGTGGGGCGTCGACCGTTGGCTGTTGCCGGTGGACGACTACGTCGTCCAGCACGCCGGGCTCGGCGGCCTTCTCGTCCTTCTGGTCGTCGCCTTCGCGGTCCTCGCGGCTCGGCCGCCGCGCAAGCTGCTCGTCTTCAGCGACCACGTCCGCATCAAGTCGCGCGCTTGGCGTTCGCGCATCCTCGAGGCCGACGACATCGAGCGGATCTCGATGGAGCGCGGCTTCGGCGCATGGCTGAGCCGCGGAATCCTGCGAAGCCCTCCGCTCGCGTTCGGGCTGATCGGTCCCGGCATCCACCTGCGCCCGGTCGAGGGGCGAAGCTACTTCTTCCGCACCCGGGACACGGCGGAACTGGCCGAAGTGCTGGGGTCGTGGTGGGGGAGGCCCATCGCGCAGCGCCCGCCGAAGCGACGCGGGAAGTCGCGGAGGAGAAAGGCCGACGCCTCCGCGGGAGGTCGGGACGGTGGAAGGAAAACGTCCCGCGAGGGCGGCGGCGCCGCCGTGCGCGAAACCGCGCCCGACCCTCCGCCCGGTTCCGGGAAGGACGTCGACATCGACAGCATCGGCCTCACGGAAGAGGAGATGCGGGAACTGCTCGGGGAGTAGCAGTCCGTGGATAAAATAGGATCCCTAGGCATCAGGTGAGCGAGTGGCTCCAAAGTGGCCAAAATCACGGATTTCGGGGGCCGAAAGCCGCAAATTTGGCCTCTAAACCCGTGAATTTGGGCCTTTCTGGCACTCTTCAGCCCCAATCTCGCCAATCTCCGGAAGCACTCGACTTTATCCACGGGCTGGTAGGTCGCCTCCCGGTCGACGCGTCGCGACGACCCGCACGCCGATCGCCGATCTCGGCGTGCCGCTGAACGGACTCGAAGCGAGGTCTTCGACTCGGCCGAGCGTTGCGAGCGCGGACAGTTGCCTTCGCCACGACTTTCGAGGCGCGACCGTCTGCATGCAGCTTGCCGTTGCTCCGCGGTCGCGTTCGGTGCTTCGCAGCATGCGTCCGATACGACGACGAAGTCGCGTTCCGCGGCCCCGTCCGCAGAAACGCCGACACGCGGCTCCGAAATTCGGTTTCTTGGCAATCTCAAGCTCTCGCAGCGCACACGCCCACTTTTCCGGTGCGCCGTGGAAAGGCACCGTTTCGCAGCGGGTGCGAATCCCGTCCGACGCTCTTTCGTTCCAGCCGCAAGCAGCGAGTGTGAATCGACGCCGAACCGGCGGCAACGCTCGCCCGAGGCGACGCGGCGCCGTTTGCCTCGGTTTTTCCATCGGGCGGGGCCTGCCGGAAACACCGAGGTCGAGAGTCGGATTTAGGTTTGCCCCGAGGTGGGGAGGGGGCTGTTCGAGGGGGTGGGTCGACGAGGTCGGCAGCGCTCGTTCGGGGGCACCCCGAACCCGTCCCAGCCAACCCCGAAAGGAACGGTCTCGCGGACGGCCCCATTGCGGCAAGCCGCCGAAACGCTGTTCGCCGGAAACCGACCGAGCGTCCTGTGCCCGGTCCGTCCATTTTCTGGCCGCTCTGGCCGGAAAAACGGACGAGACCTAACTTGCCTTGACAGTGCAATTTTTGACGCCAGTTTGACAACGCTTGGGCGAGTCCGTAGAAATTGCGCCTTCGCCTCGCCGAAGGCGCCGACGGTCGGCTCGCGGCGAACGTGGCGTCCCCGACCTCTCCTCGCGGGGGGCGTCGAACCTTGAATGGAGGCGCGGTTCTTGGCATTCAGCTCCCCCGCCGGGGGTCCCGGTCGGAATGCGCGGCCGCCCGTCGTTCCCAGCGTCTACGAGGCGGGATACGAGAAGGCCGCCGCGGTCGATCCGGCGCTGGCGGCGTTGTACCTCCGCTTCGCGACGATCGACGACCCGCCGGCCGACCGGGTCGTGGCGGCGATGGCGCACTTGGCGCCCCGCGCGCGGAACCGACTCGTCCAGGCCGGCATGAACCGCGACGCCGAAGCTCTGCGACGGGCGCCCCGCCCGCTTCGCGAGTTCTTCGAGGAGGTCTCCGCGACGCCCTCTTGGTGGGATCCCGAGATGGCTCGCCACGGGTGCCGGGCCTTCCACAAGCACTCCGCACTGTTCATCCAGGCGCTCTTCATGGCCACCGTGAAAAACGCCTCGACGCTGATCGCCAAGGCGTTCCACGCCACGGGACGCGTCAACTCCCGCTTCGGTCCCCGCCGAATCCGGCAGAACACGCGCCACTTCATCGAGATCATGTTGCCCGGCGCGCTGGACGGGCTCAGCGACGGGTGGAGACTCTCGGTCCGCATTCGGCTCGTGCACGCGCAGATCAGGCACCTCGTCCGCACCGAGGGAGACTGGGACGAGGCGGTCTTCGGGGTCCCTTTGAGCTCCGCGCACATGGGTCTGGCGTCGGCCAACTTCTCGGCGACGATCCTCGACCTCGTCATGAAAATGGGCCTCCGCCTCGATCGCGACGAGCGGGCGAGCTTCATGCAGATCTGGCGCCACGCGTCCCTGCTCATCGGAACGCCCGAGGAGCTCCTGTTCGAGGGAGACGAGGCTCGGACGCGGGCGCTGTCCCGCGTCGCCCACGTCTGCGAACCGCCCTCGGGCGAGGAATCTCTGGTGATCGCGCATGCGCTGTTCGACGCGCTGCCCGGACTTGCGGGAAAGAGCGCTTCCCGCGAGGTCGCGCGCATGGTGGGCAACGCGCACCGCACCGTGCGCGCGGTGATGGGAGACGAAATCGCCGACCAGCTTCGCTTGCCGAAGATGAACACCGCCGGATTCCTGACCCTGTTGCGGAGCAGGCACAGACTACGGGGGGTCGCCCGCCAACTGGCGCCCACGGTCGCCGACGCCTGGCGAGGCGCCTCCTTCGCCTTCCTGCTCGATGCCGCAGTCCTGGACGACCCGAGTTACAAGATCCCGGACCGCCTGCGAACGGAGGAGGCCGCGCCGTGGTAGGTCCCTCGAACGGAAGGTCGCCGGCGCCGCCGGTCTTCGTCGCGAGCGCCGGCCGATGAGGATCCACGAGGATCCACGACGGTTTCCGACATGGCGCGCCTGAACCCCCGGATGGAGGCCCGCGCGCCCGGCCAAAGGACGCTCGGGCACGGCGCCGGCCGATCCGCTTCGGCGCGCGCCGCGACGGCGACCGCAACGCGCCGCGTCCCCCCGGGGCCTCGCGGACGCGGGCTTCGCCACGCGCTGGCGCGCGTGAGGAATTTCCCGCGACTGCTGGACGGCATGGTCGAGCGGCACGGCGGCGCCGTCTCCTACCGCCTGCTGAACCGGCGATTCGTCGCGGTCTCGGATCCCGCCCTGATTCGGGAGGTCCTGGTGACGAAGCAGAGATCCTTCCACAAGACGATCGGCTACAAAGACCTGCGGCCGATGAAGAACCCGACGCTCCCGACCGCCGACGGCGACGACCACCGTCGTCGCCGCAAGCTCTATCAGCCGTCGTTCGGCAAGAAGGGCATGGGCGCCTACCGGAAGGTCATGGTGGAGGAGACCCATGCGCTTCGCGAGCGGTGGCGCGACGGGCAGGTCGTCGACGGGGCCGCCGCGATGCACGAGCTGGCCATGAACGTGGGCATCGCGGCGTTCTTCGGGCGCGACACGAAGCTCGATCCGAAGGTCGGACAGGCGACGGTGGACGGGTGCATATGGGACTTCACCCTGCGCCACCTTCCCTTCACCCCTCTGTTGCGGATCCTGCCCCTGCCCGCCAATCTGCGCGCCAAGCGCGCGTGGCGGGCCATGGACGAGGCGATCCGCGAGGTCGTTCGTCGGGCCCGAGACCGCACCGAAGACCGGAGCGACCTGATCTCGCTGCTCGTGCGCGCCGAGGACGAGGAGGGCGTCGAGCGCGCCTTCTCCGACGACGAGGTGCGCGACGAGGCCATCGTGCTGCTCATGGTGGGCCACGACACGTCCTCGAGCGCCATGAGCTTCTGTCTCGATCGCGTCGCCCGCCATCCGAGGGTGCGCGACCGGCTCGAGCGGGAAGTCGACGACATCGTCGGGACCCGCCGCGTCGAGCCGGGCGACTTCGAGCGGTTGCCGTACGCCGCCGCCGTCTTCAACGAGACGCCGCGGCAGTCCCCGCCTATCTACTTTCTCGGGCGCGAAGCCGTCGAGGACTGCGCGATCGGCGACTACCGCATCTCGAAGGGCACGATCGTGCAGACCTACTTCCGGCTGCCGCACCACAGCCCGGAGCACTTCGAGCGGCCGGAGGAGTTCAGGCCCGAGCGCTGGCTGGACGAGACTCGGTTGCGGCGAATGAAACAGTCCTACTTCCCGTTCGGATCCGGCGCCCGCATGTGCATCGCCTGGAAGTTCGCGACCATGGAGGCCGTCTACGCTCTCGCGAGCGTCGCGCAGCGCTGGCGCCTCGAGCTCCTCGACCCGGCGCCCCCGGCCATCGACGCGACGGGGGTCTACCGGATCAAGGCGGGGCTTCCCCTGCGCGTTCGGGAGCGGAGGCACGGGTGAAGGGCCGCGACGGCTTGGCTCCGCCGGTCTTCGTCGTCAGCACGGGCCGATGCGGATCGACCATGCTGTCGGACATGATCAACCTGCACCCCCGCATGCTCAGCGTGTCGGAGTTCTTCGCGTCGCTCGCGGACGGGGCGTTCCTCGGCCGGACGCTGGACGGGAAGGCCCTGCATCGTCGACTCGCCACGCTTCGCCCCGTCGGCAAGGCGCTGCTGACGAACGGGCTCGTGGTGGGGGAGTACCTCTACCCGCTCGGACCCGACTCCCGGTTCGGTCCGAAGGACGTGCCGCCGATCATGGGCGCGACCCTGCCCCACGTCTCGGACGATCCCGAGGCGCTCTGGGACGAGCTGGCCGCGGCCGCACGGCGACGCGGGAGGGACACGCTGGCCGCGCAGTACCGCTTCGTCTTCGAGTGGCTCGCGCGTCGCTTCGCGCGCGACGTGTGGATCGAGAGGTCCGGGGCCTCCCTGTTCTTCGTCCCGACGCTGGCGCGCATGTTCCCCGACGCGCGCTTCGTGCACATCCACCGCGACGGCCGCGAGACCGCGCTTTCGATGCAGCGCCATCACGTGTTCCGCATGTACGCGCGGTCGGCGCGTCTGGTGCGCGCGGCGGGCCTCGATCCCTTCGCGCCGCGGAACTGGCCCGGCACGAGTCCCTGGATGCCGCCGTTCTCCCGGCTGTGGTTCCGCGTCTTCTTCTCCGCGTCGCGCTTCGAGGCCAGGGAGATGGACGCGTCCCTCTTCGGGTGGCTCTGGAGCGCCATGATCGAACGAGGCACGCGATACCTGAAGGCCCTGCCGGACGGGCGCGCGCTGGACATGAGGTTCGACGCGGTCCTCCGCTCGCCCAAGGAGGAAATGGCCCGTTTCGCCGACTTCGTCGGACCGGGGTTCGCCGACGAGCGCTGGCTGGACGAGGTCTCCGAACTGCCGCGCGTCCGCCCGCCCGCCTGGAAGCGCATGGAGCCCGGCGCGCTCGCTCGGCTCGCCGCCGCCTGCGCGCCCGGACAACGCATCCTGGGCTACGACTCCGAGGACCGACCATAGCCGTGCGCGCCCTCGTTCCGCGACCGTGAGCGGCCGTCTCGATCCCTGGCTCGCGAGTCTCGAGGCGGAGGCCGTCGAGATCCTCCGCGAGGGCGTCGCGGGCGCCGCCCGGCCCGTCATGGCGTACTCGATGGGCAAGGACTCGTCGGTTCTCCTGCACTTGGCGCGCAAGGCGTTTTGGCCCGCCGCGCCGCCGTTTCCTCTCCTGCACGTCGACACCACGTGGCAGTTCCGCGAGATGATCGCGTTTCGCGACCGCGCCGTCGCCGAGGCGGGCGTCGAACTGGTGGTCCACGTCAACCGCGAGGGACTGAAGACCGGCGTCGATCCGTTCTCGCACGGATCGGCGCGCTACACCGACGTCATGACGACCGAGGCGCTGCGTCAGGCGCTGGACGCGGGGAAGTGGGACGTCGTCTTCGTGGGCGGCCGCCGGGACGAGGAGAAGTCGCGGGCGAAGGAGCGGGTGTTCTCGTTCCGCAACGCGTCCCATCGATGGGATCCGAAGGCGCAGCGGCCGGAGCTCTGGAACCTGTACAACACGCGCGTGGGACCGGGCGAGTCGCTACGCGCGTCGCCGCTCTCCAACTGGACCGAGGCCGATGTCTGGCGCTACGTCGCGGCCGAAGGCGTTGCGCTCGTCCCCCTCTACTTCGCGGCCCCGAGGCCGGTCGTCCGCCGCGAAGGCCAGTGGATCGTGGTCGACGACGAGCGCATGCCCCTCGGGCCCGGCGAGGCGCCCCGGCGCCTCCGCGTGCGCTTCCGCACGCTCGGGTGCTATCCGCTCACCGCCGCGATCGAGAGCGACGCCGCCACGCCGGAGGCCGTGCTCGCCGAGACGCTTGCGGCCGGCGACTCGGAACGCCGGGGACGCCTGATCGACCGCGACGGAGACGCTTCGATGGAGCGCAAGAAGAGGGAGGGGTACTTCTAGTGGCCGCCGACCGCCTGCCAATGCTGCGCTTCGTCCTGTGCGGCGGGGTCGACGACGGCAAGAGCACGCTTCTGGGGCGGCTGCTCCACGACTGCGGACAGGTCTTCGCCGATCGAATGAGGGAGGTCGAAGAGGATTCCCGGCGCTGGGGCACCCAGGGCGACCGGGCGGACCTCGCCCTGCTGGTCGACGGTCTGCGCGACGAGCGCGAACAGGGGATCACCATCGACGTCGCCTACCGCCGCTTCGAGACGGCGCGCCGCCGCTTCGTCGTCGCCGACGCGCCCGGCCACGAGCAGTACACCCGCAACATGGCGACCGGCGCCTCGAACGCCGAACTCGCGATCGTCCTCGTCGACGCCCGCAAGGGCGTGCGCCCCCAGACGGCCCGACACACGCGCATCGCGGCGACGTTCGGCGTCCGACGACTCGTCCTCGCCGTCAACAAGATGGACCTGGCGGATTGGGACCGGGACCGCTTCGAGGCGATCGCCGCCGAGTACCGGACGCTCGCGCGCGACGCGGGCGTCGAGCGCCCGCGCGCCTTCCCCCTGTCGTCGCTGACGGGAGAGAACCTGACGCGGCCGTGCGCGTCGGCCGGGTGGTGGGACGGAGGGACGCTGCTCGACCACCTCGAGACCGTCGACGCGGCGCCGTCGCCGGAGGCGGAGCCCTTCCGCATGCCGGTGCAATGGGTCAACCGGCCCCACCTCGACTTCCGGGGCTACGCCGGTCGTGTCGCGGCGGGAGGGGTGTCCGTCGGGGACCGCGTGCGCGTGTCGCCTGCGGGGCCGGAGACCGCCGTGGAGTCCATCCTCGTGGGACGAGAGGCCCGCGACCGGGCCGAGCGCGGGGACTCGGTGACCCTGACGCTGACCGGAGAGGTGGACGCGACGCGCGGCGACGTGATCGCCGACGCCGCCGACCCCTTGGGAGCGGCCGACCAATTCCAGGCCAAGCTGATCTGGATGAGCGATCGGCCGCTGATCGTCGGACGTTCCCACGTGCTCAAGATCCACACGCGGGAAGCGGTCGCCACCGTCACGCGCATCAAGCGCGTCCTGGACGTGACGAGCGGCGCTGCGCTGGCCCGGGCGACGTTGCGCCTCAACGACTTGGCCTTGGTGAACGTCTCGACCGACCGGCCGATCCCCTGCGCGCCGTTCGACCGGTGCCGGACGCTGGGCGCCTTCGTTCTGATCGACCGGACCACCAACGAGACCGTCGGAGCCGGCGCCGTCGACTTCGCGCTCAAGCGCGCGTCGAACATCCGGTGGCAGGACCTGGACGTGACCCGGGACGCCAGGCAGAAGCTGAAGCTGCAGCGCGCGCGGTGTCTGTGGCTCACGGGACTCTCGGCGTCCGGCAAGTCCACGGTCGCCAACCTGCTCGAGAAGCGACTGCACGCCCTGGGAAGGCACACCTACGTCCTGGACGGGGACAACGTGCGCTACGGGCTCAATCGGGACCTGGGCTTCACGGAAGCCGACCGGGTGGAGAACGTCCGCCGGGTGGCCGAGGTGGCCCGCCTCATGGTCGACGCCGGCCTGATCGCGATCGTGTCCTTCATCAGCCCGTTTCGGTCCGAGCGCGACTTCGCCCGCAGCCTGTTCGAGCCCGGCGACTTCAAGGAGATCTTCGTCGACGCGTCCGTCGAGGCGTGCGCCGCTCGCGACCCGAAGGGACTCTACGCGAAGGCGAAAAGGGGCGAGCTCTGGAACTTCACCGGCATCGACAGCCCCTACGAGCGGCCCGAGCGCCCGGAGCTGCGCTTGGACACGGAACGGCTGTCGCCCCAGGAGTGCGTCGAGTTGGTGGCCCGGAAGCTGCTGTAGCGTCGGTGTGGGTGGACGAGGCCGCTTGCCGGTCGCCGAGGCGGGGCGGGAAGCCCAGCCTCGGCGCTCCCCGCGCCGAGCGCGGACTCGGCCGTCTCGGCCCGAGCCAGCATGGCGCGGTCGACGTGCCCACGACGTCCTGGGTGCGGCTCGGCGGAACGACGCCCGTCGCCGACGCAGGAATTCGCACCGATCCGCCCGTGTCGGCGCCCAGGGCGCCCGTCGCCGACGCCTCCCACGGACCGCCGCCGACGCTCGTCGGCGTGCCCGTGTGCGCGTCCGATCCCGGTTCCGTCCGCCTCGGCCGCCTCGATGGGCGCGTCCAGCGCGTCGGGGTCGATGCGGAGATCCCGGTCGGCTCAATCCGAACGGCCCAGCTTCGGCAACAGCCGGAAGAGCCAGACTCCGGCAACCGCCGAGACCGCCAGGGCCAGCGCCGCCGCCCAAGCCCGCCCGTACAGCAGATACCCCGTCCCGAAGAGCGCCGCGTACACCAGTACGCACCCTAGGAACCAAGCCAGGAAGGCCGCGGTGACCGACCCCGCCTCGCGCGGCGGATCGCCCACGTCGACGACCCGCCGCCACCCCCTGCCCATCGGCCGGATCCTGTCGTGGAAGTCCTGCAACGTCTCGGGATCGGCCGGCGCCGTCAGGAACGTCACCCCGAGCCACCCGACGCTCGTGACCGCCACGCCGATCACGAGCTGTTCCCATGCCGTCAGGGGCGCGAATCCCAGTCCCGCGTGCACCCAGGCGAAATAGACCGCGACCAGGAACGAGAGCGTCATCCCGGCCAGCTCGCTCCACACGTTCACGCGGTACCAGAACCAGCGCGTCAGAAAGATGAGCCCCGTGCCGGCGCCGATTTGGAGCAGGATTTGGAACCCCTGACCCGCCGTGTCGAGATGCAGCGCGACGAAGGCGCCGAGCACCATCAGCACGACGGTCGACAGCCGTCCCGCCGCCACCAGCCGCCGCTGGCTCGCCTCCGGGTTCACGAAGCGCCGGTAGAAATCGCTCACCACGTACGACGAACCCCAGTTGAGCTGGGTGCTGATCGTCGACATGTACGCGGCCGCCAGCGACGCGACCACCAGGCCGAGCAGCCCGGCGGGAAGGAACACCAGCATGGCCGGATAGGCCAGGTCGTCGCCCACCAGCGACGGATCGAGGTCCGGGAAGCGGGCCTGGATGTCGGACAGCTCCGGGTATACGAGCATCGAGCACAGCGCGACGACGATCCACGGCCAGGGGCGTAGCCCGTAGTGCGCGACGTTGAACCAGAGCGTCGCCTTCATCGCCTCCTTCTCGTTCTTCGCGGCCAACATGCGTTGCGCGACGTAGCCGCCGCCTCCGGGCTCGGCCCCGGGATACCAGGCGCTCCACCACTGCACCGCGATGGGGATGACGAAGATGCCGGCCGCGGTGCTCCAGTCGGAGAAGTCCGGGAAGAAGTTCATCGCCGACTGAAGGTCGGGATGCGAGACGAGACCCGCGAGCCCGCCGACCTCGGGTTGCCGCAACGCGAACGCGGCCGCCGCGACCGATCCGATCATGGCCACCGCGAAGAGCGCCAAGTCGGTCGCGACGACGCCCCAGAGCCCCGAGGTCGCCGAGTAGGCCATGGTCACGGTTCCGGCGATCAGGACCGTGGTCAGCGGATCCAGCCCCAGGAGCACGCCGCCGATCTTGGTCGCCGCGAGCGTCACCGTCGCGATGATCATCACGTTGTAGAAGACGCCCAGATAGAGCGCCCGGAAGCCGCGCAGGAACGCCGCCGGGCGACCCGAATAGCGCAGCTCGTAGAACTCGATGTCGGTCAGCGCGCCGGACCGCCGCCACAATTTGGCGTAGAAGAAAACCGTGCACATCCCGGTGATCAGGAAAGCCCACCAGGACCAGTTCCGCGCGACTCCCCCCCCGCGCACGAAGTCCGCGATCAGGTTGGGCGTGTCGGTCGAGAAGGTCGTCGCGACCATCGACGTGCCCAGCAACCACCACGGCAGCTTTCGCCCCGAAAGGAAGAATTCTTCGGCGCCGGATCCCGCGCGTCGGGCGAAACGGAGGCCGATGGCGAGAGCTGCGAGCCCGTAGAGCGCGATGACGATCCAGTCGAGCGGGGCGAGTTGCATTCGGCTTCAGCCGCGGGGAGGAGCGGGTCTCCGGGCGTCCCCGGGACGCGTCGGATCGGGATCGGGTTCGATGGGCCCGGACGCCTCCCGCGCCTTGCCCGCGTTCTCCGCGTACGTCGACGACTTCTCCAGCACCGGATTCGCGTTGTAGGCGTTCGACTGCCCCGGCGGAATGCTCAGGTACTCCCAGTCCTCGCCGCGGAAGGACTTGGCCAGATAGACGATCTGGCCCACGTGATAGGCCGCGTGGGCCAAGGAGCGCAGGAGCGCCTCGTCCACGCGGTAGGGAAGGCCGCGGACGGTCACGCCGGAAGTCAAGTCGTCGTCGGCGAGTTCGCGGAGCGCGTCGAACAACGTCCCCCATCCTCGATCCCACTGCGCCGCGACTTCGGCGGGCGACGCGGCGCGGGCTTCGAATTCCGATTCCCGGTCGCGCCACGGCTTCTCTCCGTCCGTGGTCAGAAAATCGGTGAACCGCGACTCCAGGTTTCCGGCCACATGCCAGACGATGGTCGCGATGGAGACGGCATGCTCGGAGCCGGCGACGAGTCGCTCGGCGTCCAGCTGTCCGAATGCGCGTTCTCCGAGGATCTTGTAGCGTCGGCATTCCGCTTCGATGAGCGCCACGACGATGCGGTTCATGAGGGTCGTTGCCTGTTCCGGCGAAGGTGTCCGCCGGTCCCGAAGGAACGTGGATCCCGTCCGGCTCGATCGGACGGTCGAGCGCCGCGCGCGGCCGCCGTTTTTCCTAATGCTCGTCGTTCCCGTACACGAAGCGCTCCACCTCTCCGTGCACGCGCTCCCGAGTCTCGGCCGAAGGTTGCGCGGTACCGGCGGACACGCTGTGGGCCACCGCGAAGTTCGCCGCGAGGCCCCAGAGGCCGCCGTGGACGCCCAGCGGGTTGGGATCGAGCAGAAGGGACCACCACAGGGCGGCCACGCCGGCCGCCAGCCCGGCCAGGACTCCCGCCTTGCTCAGCGAGCGGCCTCCCGGGAAACACACGCCCAGAATGGCGGGCAGCAGCTGGAGGGCGCCCGAGCCCGAAAGGTTGATGATGTCCACCAGGAGCGCGCTCTCCTGGAGCGAGAGCCAGTAGGCCACCCCCAGAAGCGCCAGCACGATGGCCTGACCGACGCGCACGTAGTGCTTCTGGCTGCGGCCGCGCGCCAGATAGCGCTGGTACACGTCGCGGGTCAGCACGGTCATGTTGGCATGCAGGATGGAGTCCATGGTGGACATGGCTGCGGCCGCCGCGCCGGCCAGGATGAGACCGGTGAGCCAGGGGGGGGCGAAGGAGAAGAGCAGTTCCGGGAAGACGCGGTCGGCCTGGGCGAGGTCGGGC
This sequence comes from Longimicrobiales bacterium, assembly GCA_965115885.1. Lineage (GTDB taxonomy): Bacteria > Gemmatimonadota > Gemmatimonadetes > Longimicrobiales > Gaopeijiaceae > BD2-11. The sequence goes on along the minus strand of OZ220479.1, from coordinate 2,095,964 downwards.
AGGACCAGAGCGCCTCCCAGGCCCACCAGCGCCGCCGGGACGTAGAGCGTCGTCAGGTAGATGGGGGTGGTCGCCCCCAGCAGTTTGAGCGTCCTGCCGTCCACCGCCGTGTAGTAGCGGATCATCATGTGGGGTTGCAGGACGATGCCGAAGGACAGCGTGATCACCATCCCCACCCAGATGCCCGGCGTGAACAGGCCCTCGGGACCGGGAAGCGCGAGCAGATCGGGGCGTTGCTCCGCCACCGCCCGCCAGAGTTCCAGCGGTCCGCCGAACAGCTCGAAGGAGAGCGCCAGCGCGCCCGCCCAAACCGCCACGTACATCCACACGCCCTGCAGGACGTCGGTCCAGTAGACGGCCCGCAACCCGCCGATCGCCAGATGCACCGCCGCCACCGCAAGCATCGCGAACACGCCGATTTCGAAGGAAATCCGCCCGCCCGAGGCGATTTCCACGATGTAGCCCAGCGCGAGGGCCTGAACCTGGATGTAGAGGATGGTGAAGAGGACCGAGAACAGCGCGATCGCCACCCGCACGGCCTCGGATTCGTAGAAGTCGGCCAGCATGTCGGCCGGGGTGATGTAGCCGAACGTCTTGCCCAGCGCCCAAATTCGGGTGCCGACGGCATAGGTGACGGCGCCGACCAGCACGGTCCACGCTCCCGCGGCCCAGAACCCGATGCCGTGGGTGTAGAAGAACCCGCCCGATCCGAGAAACGCGAAAGCCGAATGAAAGGTGGCCACCACCGTGAGGTAGAGGACGACGAAGCCGGTGCCGCGCCCGCACAGCAGGAAATCCTCCAAGTTCGCCGACATGCGCCGGTTGGCCACCACCGCCACCCCGAGCGTCGCCAGCAGATAGGCGAAGATCAGGCCGGTGGCGACGACCCATGGTTCCGTCAAGTGACGGCGCCGGTCGGGGACGGCGCGGGAAGACCCCGGGCCCGGAACGCCGGGCGGGTCATCCTACACCCCCCGCCGGTACGCCCACACCAGCACCCCGATCAGCGCCGCGTAGATCCCGAAGAGGGCGACGTAGAGGAACGGGATTCCGAGAAGGTCAGGTTCGACGCGATTGAGCACGGTGTGCGTCGTCGGCGGCATCGCGAGCGCGAAGAGCGCGACGAACGCGGCAACGGCGATGCGTCCGTCGCGGGTGCGCGGCAGGAAATGGCTACGGGGAGGATCGGGCTTGGACATGGCGAGCAAGTATGCCCGCAGGGAGCGGTAACGGGCAAGCGCGCGCGACGACGAAGCGACGTGGCTTCGAGTCGATGCGCCCGAGAATTCCGGGAGGTGCGCGAAAGGCTGGCCTCGCGCCGAGATGCGGAGAAAAAGAGGATGCGGCGTCGGAGGAAGCGCGCGACGATTCCTCGGCGTCGAGGACCGCTTCCCGGTCCGCGCCGCGTCCGCGTTCGAAAACGGAAGCGGACAACGGTCCGGGAGGTGCGCGGGAGCGTCGGATCTCCACCGGTCCGTGCGGCCCGTCGGTCTCTCGTTCGGAGATGCGCTCGTCGGGGCGCTGCGTCCATGCCGCACCCCGCACGCCGGATGCGGCGGCGGCCGGCAACCCCGTTGCGAACGCTGGCGGCCGTGCCGCTGCTCGGTGCGCTGGCCGGTTGCGCATCCGTCCGGGCAGGCGATCCCGGGTTCCCCGACCGTCCGCAAGGCGCGTCCCCGGAGGTTCGGAACCTGAGCCGCGACGCCGTCGCCGTGCCGGAATCGGCCGGGGATGATCGAAGCGCTCGACGACGACGCCTTCGGCTTTCAGTGGAACTTGGCGGACCGGGTGCGCTTCCCGATGGACTTCCTCGCCCGGGGATGCGTGGCGTCGGAGCCCGTCGATGTCGGCGGCGAGCTCGTCCTCACGGTCCAGTCGATCGAATCGCCGACGCGCCTCCCGCGCCGCCTGCCTCCGGTAGCCGCCGCCGACTTTTTTTTGCGGCTTGGAGCCGCATGTCTTATGCTGCTTGCATTCGGTGCGCTCGCGGCGGGCGCACGCCTCGAGGCGGAGTTCCCTACGACTACAGGCGGAGGCCATGAGGACACTCGTCGTCGGCGCTTCACTGGGCGTCGCGCTCGCGTCGCTGGGTCAGCCCCCCTTCGAGGGATCCGAACCCGGTCCGGCGGGAACCTCGTCCGCATCGTACGCGCCATCCATCGAATCCCCGGCTCTGACGCGGGTCGTGGCCCGGTATTGCCAAGTCTGCCACAACGATGCGTTGCTGACCGGCAACGTCTCGCTTCAAGGATTCGACGTGGAGCGCGCCCCGGAGCGGGCGGAGACGGCCGAGCGCATGATCCGCAAGCTGCGCGCGGGCATGATGCCGCCCCCGGGGATGCCGCGCCCGGCCGGCGACACCCTCGAAGCGCTGGTGGAAACGCTGGAGCGGCTGGTCGACGAGGCGGCGGCCCGCCGGCCCGATCCCGGAATCCGCCGCTTCCAGAGACTGAGCCGTGCGGAGTACGAGCGCGTCGTCCGCGACATGCTCGGCCTGGAGATCGACGCCGGCCGCTGGCTCCCCGCCGACGTGCTGCTCGGCAGCTTCGACAACCTGTCCGCGGCCCAAGGACTCTCGACGACGCTGCTCGCCTCCTACATGCGCGCCGCCACCGAGGTCAGCCGCCTCGCGGTCGGCAACGCGGACGCGGTCTCGTCCTCGACGAAGTACACCAATCTGATCGAGGTCTCGCAACACGCCTGGGACCGCATCGAGGGAACCCCCTTCGGCACTCGCGGCGGAATGGTGGTCGCCCACGACTTCCCGGCCGACGGCGAATACGTCCTGACGATGGAGACCCTGTTCGGACGCGGCACCGGCTTCGAGGACCTCGACGTCTCCATCGACGGCGAAGGCGTGGCGGTCGTCCCGATCCCGCACAACGGCGAGCGCGGCGTGCCCCTCGAAACCGATCCCGTCTTCGTGCGCGCGGGCCAGCGACGGGTGGCGGCGGCCTTCGTGCGGCGCATGGACGGTCCCTACGACGACCGCTTCAGCCCCTTCGACTGGTCGTTCGTGGGAGGCGAGGACGCCCAGCAGTGGGCCAACTACGGCATCACCGCGCTTCCGCACCTCGCGAACTTGACGATCACCGGGCCCACCGCCGCGACGGGCGTGTCCGACACGCCGAGCCGGAGCCGGATCTTCTCCTGCCGTCCCGCCTCCGCCGCGGAGGAGCGTCCCTGCGCGGAGCTGATCGTGGCGAGGCTGGCGGAGCAGGCCTATCGTCGCCCCGTCGACGACGAGGACGTGCAGGGACTGATGGCTTTCTACGACCAGGGGGCGGACGACGGCGGATTCGAGATCGGGGTGCGCACCGCGCTCCAAGCGATGCTCGCGAGCCCGTCCTTCGTCTTCCGCCTGGAACGGGAGCCGTCCGGAGTCGGCGAAGGCGAGACCTACCGCTTGAGCGATTTGGACTTGGCTTCCCGGCTCTCCTTCCTGCTCTGGGCCTCGGCGCCGGACCGGGAGCTGATCGACGTCGCGGCGAGCGGACGGCTCTCCGACGACGCCGTGCTCGAGGCACAGGTGCGGCGCATGCTCGCCGACCCCCGTTCCGAGGCGCTGGGGACGCGCTTCGCCCATCAGTGGCTGCGCCTTCAGGACGCGGCCAAGAACGACCCGGAGCCCTACCTCTACCCCGACTTCACCGGTCAGCTGAGCGACGATCTCGTGCGGGAGACCGAACTCTTCTTCCACCACCTGGTGCGGGAAGATCGCAGCCTGATCGAGTTTTTCGACGCCGACTACACTTTTCTGAACGAGCGCCTGGCCCGGCACTACGGGATCGGAGGCGTCGCCGGCGACGAGTTCCGCACGGTCGAATATCCCGACGAAAAGCGGCGCGGCATTCTCGGCCACGGCAGCGTGCTCCTCCTGACCTCGATGTCCGCGCGCACCTCCCCGGTCCTGCGCGGGAAGTGGGTCATGGAAGTGCTGATGGGGACGCCCCCGCCCCCGCCCCCGCCCAACGTACCCGCATTCGACCAGACCGAGGGAACGGCGGACGGCCGCCGCCTCACCACCCGCGAGCGGATGGAGCGGCACCGCGCCAACCCGACCTGCAACGGCTGCCACCGCTTCATGGACCCGATCGGCTTGGCGCTCGACAACTACGACGTGACCGGCCGCTGGCGCATCCGCGAGAACATGGTGGCGCTGGACACGCGCGGCGACTTCTACGACGGCACTTCGATCACGACGCCGACCGAGCTGACCCGGGTCATCCTCAAGCGCCCGATCCCCCTGGTGCGCAACTTCGCCGCGCACTTGCTCGCGTACGCGATCGGCCGCCGCGTGGAGCACTTCGATCAACCCACCGTTCGAGCCATCGCGGACGACGCGGAGGCCGAGGGATACAGGATGTCCGCCTTCGTTCTGGGGGTCGTGAAGAGCGATCCGTTCCGAATGAGACGAACCGAGGCGGCCGCGGACACGGAATCCGACCAAGGAGCGTAAGCGACCATGAACTTCGTCACGGGAAGGCACCTTTCTCGCCGTACGTTCCTGCAGGGGATGGGCACCGCGGTGGCTCTTCCCCTGTTGGACGCCATGGTCCCCGCGGGCAGGCCGTGGCGGGACCGCGCCGCCGGCGACTTCACGCGCTTCGTGGCCGTCGAAGAGTCGATGGGATGCGCGGGCGGGAGCGACTGGGGAGACCGGCGGTTCCTGTTCGCACCCGAGAAGGTCGGCCGCGACTTCGAGTTCCTGGCGACCAGCCAGCTCAAGCCGCTCGAGCCCTACCGCGAGTACCTGACGGTGGTCAGCAACACCGACTCCCGCATGGCGGAGGCGTACCGCGCGGAGGAAATCGGCGGCGATCACGACCGCACCACCGCCGTCTTCCTGACCCAAGCCCACCCCAAGCAGACCCAGGGATCGGACGTCTACCTGGGAACCTCCCTGGACCAGTTGCACGCGCGCCGCTTCGGCCAGGACACCGCGCTTCCCTCGATCGAGCTCACCACCGAATCGATCGACCGCGGGGGGGGATGCGCCTACAACTACCACTGCGCCTACACGACCTCCGTGTCGTGGGCTTCTCCGACCCAGCCGCTCCCGGCCATCCGCGAGCCGCGCGCGGTCTTCGAGCAGCTCTTCGGCGCGGGCGACTCCGCCGCCGACCGCGCCGCCCGCCGGCGCGCCGATCGCAGCGTCATCGACTGGATCGCCACCGAAGTGGCGCGCCTCAAGAGAGATCTGGGGGCGGTCGACCGCCGGGCGATGGACGAGTACCTGACCCACATCCGCGAGCTGGAACGTCGCATCGAGCTGGTCGAAGCGCGCAACGCCGGAGGCGAGGAGCGGGCGATGCCCGAGGCGCCTTCCGGAGTGCCGGATTCCTGGGAAGAGCACATGGAGCTCATGTTCGACCTTCAGTTGCTCGCGTTGCAGTCGGACATGACCCGGGTCATCACCTTCAAGATCGGTTTCGACCAATCCAACCGCACTTTCCCGCTGAGCGGCACCAACAAATCGATCCACGGTGCTTCGCACCACGGAAACGTCCCCGCCGACATCATGGACTTCAACCTCATCAACACGCACAGGTTGAGCTTGATGGGGCACTTCCTGGAGAAGATGAAGAACACGATCGAGGGCGAGGCTTCCCTGTTGGACAAGACCGCGATCGTCTGGGGGTCCTCCATGGGCGACCCCAACCTGCACAACCACCGCCGGTGCCCGCTCATCCTGATGGGGCGCGCCAACGGCGCCCTGGAAGGCAATCTGCATCTGCGCGCGCCCAAGGGCACGCCGATGGCCGATGTCTTCGTGAGCCTCATGCGGGGCATCGGCCACGACGACTTGGCCTCGTTCGGCGACAGCACCGGAGCTTTCCCGCTCTCCTTCCCGAGCGGCGGCGTCGCCGACGCGTTGCGGGAGACGAGGCCGTGAGGGGCGCGGGCAAGGCGGCGCGGCGGCGCATGGGCCTGCCGAGCGCGCTCCTGCTGGCGATCCCGCTCGCGGGCTTCGCCGAAGCTCAGGAGGTCGGGCTGATCGAGGCGGCGAAACGGGGCGACGCGGAAGCGGTCCAGGCGCTGCTGACCGGAGGCGCGGACCCGAGCCGGGCGCGGGGCGACGGAACGACCGCCCTGCACATGGCGGCGCTCGAGGGGCACGGCGCGGTGGTGGACCTGTTGCTCGCAGCCGGTGCCGAAGTCGGCGCAACCACACGCATCGGGGCGTACACGCCACTCCACTTGGCCAGTCAGGGCGGGCACGGCGCGGTGGTGCGCACGCTCCTCGATAAGGGCGCGGACGCGACGCGGGCCACCGCGAACAGCGGCGCCGCCCCGCTCCATTTGGCCGCGCGCGCGGTGGCCGGGGAAGACGCGGTGGCCGCGCTGTTGGAGCGCCGGGCCGACCCGAACGCGCGCGAAAGTTCCGCGGGCCAGACCCCGTTGATGTTCGCCGCCGCCTACGACCGGACGTCGGCCGTTCGGGCGCTCTTGGAAGGCGGAGCGGACCCGAACCTGAGCACCAAGGTGGTGGACGTGCTGCGCAACGTGGCCATCGACCGCGAGGCCAGCCGGCTCCTGCGCGATCGCATCGAGGAGCTCCGCTTCGAAGCCGCGCCGGGCGCGGAGTCCGATCCGACTCCCTCCGAAACGAGGGAGGCGATCGCCGCCCAGCGGGAATTCCTGAGCGCCGACCACTCGCGACGGGAGCTCGACCCCGCCGATCTGATCCAGCACCGGCCGGACTATCCCGGCGGGCCTCCGGTCGCCCGCCCTCCCTACAGGGAGACGCTGGTGGGCGCGACGGGCGGCATGACCGCGCTGTTGCACGCCGCGCGCGAAGGGCATATGGAAACGGCGCTCGCCCTGCTGGACGGCGGGGCCGACATCGATCGAGTCGGCGGCGACGGCACCAGCCCGCTCCTCATGGCGACCCTCAACGGTCAGTTCGACCTCGCGATGGAGCTGGTCGAGCGAGGCGCCGATCCCGACCGGGCCGCCGACACCGACGGCGTCTCTCCCCTGTTCGCGGTGCTTCAGACTCATTGGGCGCCCAAGTCCAACTACCCGCAGCCGCGCGCGCACGACGGCCAGCGAACCGAGTACCTGGAGTTGTTGCAAGCCCTTCTGGACGCGGGCGCGAACCCGAACGTCCGGCTCGACACGCATCTGTGGTACTGGGAGTTCGGCCTCACCAAGATGGGCATCAACCTGGAGGGCGCCACGCCCTTCTACCGGGCGGCCTTCGCGCAGGACGTCGAGGCCATGAAGATGCTGGCCGCCCACGGCGCCGATCCCGATATCCCCACCCGCTGGCCGGCGGTCGGCATGCGGGAGCGCCGCCAGCAGGACGGGCGCCAGCAGGAGGACTCGGGCCTCCCCTGGATTCCCGAAGGTTCGTACAACGCCTATCCCATCCATGCGGCGGCCGGTGGAGGCTGGCAGGGGTTGGGCGCCTTCAGCGTGCGCGGCGTTCCCGGCAACTTCTTCAACGCGGTCAAGTACTTGGTCGAGGAGCACGGGGCGGATGTGAACCTAGCCGACTCCTGGCTCTACCGCCCGCTCCACTACGCCGCCGCCCGGGGCGACAACGAGCTGATCATGTACTTGGTCGAGCAAGGCGCGGACGCGACCGCCATCACCCGGTTGGGCCAGTCCACGGCGGACATGGCGCGCGGAGGCCGTTCGGGCTTCTTCGTTCGGGTCGCCTACCCCGAAACCGAGGAGCTGCTGGTCGACTTGGGCTCCAGCCGCGAGTGCGAGCACACCCACTTCCTGGACACCGGAGACTTCTGCGAGGGCGTGGGCGTCAACGATCCCTGGGAGCGGAAGGGGATCGCGGGGACGCCTCCGCCTCCGGGAGGCGGTCGGCGGTAACCTCGCGGAGCGGCGACCCGGCCACGCCCGGGGCCCCGTCCGAGGAGATTTCCCGAGCGCGCAGGCAAAGGCGCGGGGACGAAACCGTTTCCCGGTGGTCTACCCAAGGGTGCGGAGGTCGCGGCAAGACGATCTTCTTCCGCTCGGCGTTCCGAGCGACGCAGGCCACTTGGCCGTCATCCTCTTTCATTCATTGAACTTACGGGAACGGCTTCGTGAGTCCTCGCTGTTCGATTCCCGCTGAATCGACCCTCAGGCGCCAACCCTGCATCGGCTTTCGAGCTTGCATAAGGAAAACCGTTTTCCCAAGAATCAACACAATGAAAGCGAAATGCGTTTTCTTTTCACAGAATGGCGTTGATTCTGGAAGACCGTCGCCAGTCCCAACCACTTCCCGTCGTTCGGCCACTCCCGAGGCACGGTGTGGAGTTCGCATGAACATCCTGCTGGAGGGTACGGAAGAGCCGCTCGGATAAACCGAGGTCCCGGCCTGGGCGGCGACTCACAAGCCGGGACCGGCTTCGTCCGGTCGGCTCGCGCGCTCCTTGGATTGGGGTGCCCTGACTGAAGGGGTGTGGTCGACGATCTCGTCGCAGGGCCGCTGAGAAGGGCACGGACGTTGTACGGAGGGCAAGGCCGGGTGGGTTCGAGGTTCACGCCGGACCTGTCCGTGGTTGGACGAGGTGGGGCGTCTCGCAGTAGACTGGTGTAGCGTAGCCGTGAACCCCTAGACCGTCGATCTCCACCGCTCATGCCCACGACCCGCGTCCCGGTGAACCCCGACCTTCTCCGCTGGGCCCGAGAGCGCTCGGGGATCGCGCACGAGACTCTGGTGAAGAGGTTTGGGAAGCTGCCGGAATGGGAGGCTGGGCGGACTCGTCCCACCATCAAACAGTTGCAGGCGTTCGCGCGAGCGGTCCATGTCTCCTTCGGTTGTTTTTTCCTGAAGCGGCCCCCGGATGAATCCGTGCCCATACCAGATTTTCGAACCGTTGCCTCAAAGGAGGTTTCGCAGCCGAGCCCGAACCTGTTGGACACGATCTACGCCTGTCAGGAGCGCCAAGTTTGGTACGAGGAGTTTCTTCGCGCCTCTGGACGGTTGCCACTTGATTTTGTAGGCAGCGTCACGGTTGACACCCCTCCCGAGACCGTTGCCGAAGAGATGCGGGAGGCGCTTGATTTCGATCTTGCCGCCCGCAGAAAGTGCGGTACGTGGACGGACGCCTTGCGGGTGTTCATCCGCGAAATCGAGGAGGCGGGCGTTCTGGTCATGGTCAGTGGCGTCGTCCGAAACAACAGTCACCGCCTCCTTGATCCCGATGAATTCCGCGGATTCGCCTTGTCTGATCCGCTCGCGCCCTTGATTTTCGTTAACGGACGCGACAGCAAAGCGGCTCAGATGTTCACGCTTGCCCACGAGCTGGCGCACGTTTGGCTTGGCGCTTCCGCGTTGTCGAACCACGGTGTGGCGCCGAGGCCAGGATGCCGACCTGAGGAAGTCTGGTGCAACTCGGTGGCTGCGGAGCTCTTGGTTCCGTCGGCTGTGTTGCGTTCCGATTTGCTGAGCGACGAATCCCTCCAAGAAGCCTTGTCGCGCCTGACACGTGCTTTCAAGGTCAGCTCTCTGGTTGTCTTGCGGCGCCTTTTCGACGTCGACTGGATTGATCATCGCCGCTTCGATGCCGAGTGGCGGCGCGAAAGCGAGCGCCTTCGAGATCTTGGGCGCAGCGGTAGCGGCGGCAACTTCTATCGCACGGCAACGTCGAGAGCGAGTCGGAGATTCGCCCGCGCGCTTGTTGTAAGCACGCTCGAAGGTCGTACCCTCTACCGAGACGCGTTCAGGATGTTGGGAATCGAAAAATCCTCGACTTTCGACAAACTTGTACGAGAACTCGGAATCTCGGCATGACCGATTACCTGATCGATACGAACGTTTTCATCCAAGCCAAGAATATTCACTATGGATTTGATTTTTGTCCTGCATTTTGGGATTGGTTGGAGAACCGAAATCGCTTTGGGCGGGTGGCGAGCGTAGACGAGGTCGCCGTTGAGCTGCGCCGGAGAAGGGATGAGTTGTCGCAATGGGCTGAGGCGCGAGGCTCTCGCTTTTTCTTGAAACCGGATTCCTCGGTCGTGTTGGCTATGGGAGATGTGGCTGATTTTCTGGTTGCGACCCGATATCGAGACAATGCAGTCCAGGATTTTCTGGAGCGTGCGGACGCGTGGCTCATTGCGCATGCGTTGGCACACGGAAGCACGGTTGTGACGCACGAGATCGAAGCCGAATCGGTCAGAAGGATCAAGATTCCAAACGTGTGCATCGGTCTCGACGTGCCTTGCATAGTGCCGCACAGAATGTTGAGAATAGAACGAGCGAGGTTTGTTTTGGATTGTGACACTGAGGTTGTCTGATCATCGCTCATGTCGACCTACGGTCCCACGTCACCCTCTCCGGTGTCGAACGAGCGTACGCTTGTTCAGGGCCACGCCTTGGTCGGCAGCCCGCGTTCGAGAGATGCCCTGATCCCGCGTCTCGGCCAAACTGCGAATTGCCCGTCGCGGAGCGGTCGCGTGGGCCGTAAGCTCTTCCCCAACCGAACCAATCGATCTGGACGACCCGACGGGACTGATCAAGGATGAGCTCCGAACCCGCGCTCGCGTCGTCCCGTCGGCGCTGGACGTTCGAGGCCGACGGCAACGTCTTCAAACTGGCCGCGGAGGCGCTCCGACTCTAACTCTCCCATCTTTCCGACCCCTACGTCGCGCTCAACGCATTTGCACGTCGTCCCGTCGCTGCGTCGCTCTGCGGTGGCCTTGGACGCGATGCTCGCATGCCAGCGCCCTAGCTTTTTGCTGGCTGAGAATTTGGACTCGGAAAGGAGGGTTATGGCTGGGTTGCCGTTCGAGGATCCGCGCCTTCTCCTGCTCACCGACGCACGCTGCGAAGGCGAGAACTGAGAACTGGGATCGTCCGCTCTACGTCGCCCGTCTGAAGCTGAGCCGGTTCTCGGGGCGCTTCCGGCACAGCGTCGACGAAGTGGATCTGTCGGCTGTGGTCCGATTGCTGCTCAAACAGGACCTCTGCCGCTTGGACGGGACGCCAGCTTTCCCGGACCGGCGAACGTACACGGTGGCCTACCCGCTCTCTTTGGGCAAAAAGGAGCTGTACGAAGCCGTGACGCGCTACGTGCGCGAAAAGATGAACCGTGCGGACGAGTTCGGCGAGAACAGCCCGCGCCGACGCGATGTCCAGTTCGCGCTCCAAGTTCTGCAACGCCGCCTCGCGTCCTCGCCGGCCGCGATCCACGAGTCGCTGCGAAGAAGGCTGAACCGGCTGAGCCATCGACACTCGAAGGTGGTTCGGGCGGGCCGCCACTCGAGTGCGTCGATCACCGTGGAGCAAGACCCCGCGGTCGATTTCGACGACGGCGAGGGGGATTCGGGGCGAAGAGGTCGAGGCGCGCGAGGAGAGGCTCGTGGAGAGCGCAACGGCGGCGCGAACGCTTGGGTAGCTGAACCACGAGATCGCCCGTCTCAGGCCTCTCGAGCGGCGGGCGGCCGAACTCCGGCAGTCGGGCGAGGACGCCAAGTAGAGTCGGTTGAAGCGCATTCTCGACGATCCGCTGATCCATGATCGAATCCGAGGCGCGCGGCGCAAGCTCGTGATTTTCGCCGAGGCGCGTTACACGTTCGAGTATCTAGCGCGACGCATCGGCGCGCACACGGGCGCGCTGGAGAGCGTGGGGGCGATCCACGGGAACGTGCCCGCGGAAAGGAGGCGGCGCGTGATCGCTTCGTTCAACGACGACGCCGATTTCGGGGTCCGTTGCCTCCTCGCGACGAACGCGGTGGGCGAAGGCGTCGAGCTCGCCCGCCTCATAGTGAACTACGACTTGGCTTGGAGCCCAGACTGGATCGAGCGGCGTCTCGGCCGCGTGCAAAGAACGGGACGACCGAGATCCACCACCTTTGGAACGTCGTGGCGAACTAGACCTGGGAAGGCGCGGTCTATGCGAGGCTGCTCCAGCGACTGGAAACGGCCCGGGGCTGGGCGACCGGGTCTACGACGCGGTGGGCGAGCTCTTCGGTGCGCAACCGCTCGAGGACCTCCTGGTCAACGCGTCCGTTTCGGGCAACGCGATGACGTAGCCCGTGCCATGGCCTCGGACCGCATCCGCCGGGCGGTCGAGCGCGACAGGATCACCGAGGACCGGATTGATCCGGCGACGCTCGGGCGCGCACGGCGGGAACTGGACCGGGCGGCGGTCCCAGCGCGTGCAACCGCACTGGTTTGCTCGTTCTTCGAGACCGCGCTGTGAGCTGCCGGTAGGGAGATGCGCACGCTGGAGAAAGGTGGGGTTTAATTTTTGCGGTGGCCGGACGGACTCCGGGACGACGGCCATCGGGATCGGGGAGCCCGGGTCGGATCGCAGTGCGGGCGAATCCGCTTCGTCGGGGAGGAAATCGAGGGGCAGCCCGGGGGCGACCTTCGTCGCGTCGGGGCATCCAATGTTGGATTCGTTGGTCGACTACACGTTGCGACGCCACCGCAAGGCGTTCCGGCATGGGGCGATCCTGGTCGATAAATCGAACAGGTGGGACGGCCCGCGCGTCCTTGTGGCGGTCCGCCACGAAATCCGCAACGGGGAGCCACGCACGCTGTCCGAACGGCTGCAATTTCTTGGCTGGGCCCGAACGGGCAGGCGGTCGAAAAGGGCATGGTGCCGCACTTGGACTGTCGCTGCGTTGGCGTCACCGAGCACCGAAGGCTCAGAGAGCTCCTAGACGCGCTGCGGTTCGCGGAACCGCTCGAAGATCGGGTGCGACGGTACACTGAGGCGGACTCGGCGACGCCTGAGAGAGATACGGAGCGCCCGTCGGCCCTGATTGGAGAAGATCCAGGCCGCCGCCAGGAAGCGCATGCGCGACGAGATTGCGCGCCTCCAGTCGAGGAACGCGCACCGGCAGGCGGAGGCTGGTTCGCGTTCGGTTCCAGCGCAGGTTGCGCGAACTCTGCCGACGCTCGATGATTGAGACTTGTGCGCCTGAGATCTGTGGAGCGGCGCTCGTTGTTCCTGTAGCGATGTTGGCGGGTTCGGCCGATGCGGGTCGCAGCGACGCGGCGCAACGGGCGGTGAGGGCCATGGCAATGGAGGCGGTGACGAAGCGAGAACGGAGATCCGGACGTGAGACGACCGACGTCGCGGCGGAAGGTCGTAGCTACGGATGTCGAGAGCCGCGACCCCGAGACCGGGGCTCTGCGCTTCCTCGTCGTGAAGGGCCTACGAGCCGGACCCTCTACGCGGATGGTCCCCACCGTCACGGTGACGCGAAACCAAATGCTCGCGACCCTGAACGCCGAGGGTTCGTCTTGGGCGCTGGTGTTCGTGTGTAGCGAGTCGACGCGTCGAGTGGTTCGCTTGGAGAATTTGGCCAGGGTCTTCGGGTCCGCGCCGCACTTCCTCGAGGCGTCGCGCCGGATCAAGATCAGTGTGATCGAAGCCGCCGCACCACCCAAGCCGGGTTGATCGGAGGCAAGGGTGCCGCACGCAGGGCTGGCGCGGCCGGGCTAACCCATCGCGCCCCTTGAGAACTCAGCCCCATCGGCTCCGCGCCAACCCTCTACGTCCCGTGGCTGATCCCGGTTGTGTATGCAGACGACAACACCCATCTTGAGTGGACGACATATTTCAGGGGTGCCCGTCGGCGCGGAGACGCCGTATGCGCCCTTGCTCAGCGACTCGAAATAAGAGACGGTCCTCCCAAATCCATGGCCCTTCCGACGATCTTCGACATCTGCCGACCACGTCTGGACATCCTTGATGGGAGGACGGCGAAGGCCGGATTCGCGGCGGACCTCGCGCAGGTCCTGCGCCAAGAAGCGGCGCCCGAGTACACCGACGCTGGGCGATTCTTCGCCAACACCTATCCTACTAATGGCCTTAAGTCGTTGCTAAAAATGGTTTTAGAGCGTATCGGGGGGGGGAAGGGGAGGGGAGCAGAAAGAGGCGGCCTTCCGCCTGGACACGTCTTACGGCGGAGGTAAGACACACGCGCTGATCGCCCTGGCCCACGCGGCCAGGGGGATGCAAGGGGTCGCCGATCCTGGCGAATTCGCCGATCCCGACCTCTTGCCCACCGGAGGGGTACGCGTCGCCGCGTTCGACGGCGAGAATGCGGACCCGGCCAACGGGCGGACGCTCGAGGGCGATCTGCGCGCCTACACCCCGTGGGGCGAGTTGGCGTTCGCTTTAAATGGGGCCGAGGGCTACGAGCGGGTGCGAGAGAGCGACCTGCAACGCAGGGCGCCCGGGGCCTCGACCCTGCGGGAGCTCTTCGGCGGGGACCCAACGCTGATCCTGCTGGACGAACTGTCCGTCTATCTGCGAAAGGTCGGCGACCGCGGGGACGACGGAGGGCAGCTCACGGCGTTCATGAGTTCACTGTTCAGCGCGGTCGAGGGCACCGCGAATGCGTGCGTGGTCTACACGCTGGCCATGGGCAAGGACGGCAAGGCGACGGACGCCTACGCAGAGGAGAACGACCGCATCGCCGAGGCCATGGATGAGCTCCACAAGACCTCGGCCCGTAAGGCGACGTACCTCAATCCCACGGAGGAGAACGAGACGGTGCACGTGCTGCGCCGACGATTGTTCGAGTCCGTGAACGAAAGTCGGATCGGCGAAGTGATGGACGCGTACCGGCGCGTGTGGGCGCGGGATAGGGACACTCTTGTCCAACGGGGAATGAGCCCGGACGGAGGAGCGGATTCCAGCGGCGAATGAGCCCGGATTCGAGGGTCGTGGCATCTTTGGAGGATGGTCATGCATCTCGACGTATCCCAGATCCGCACCCTCGCCGAAGTCCGCACCTTCCTCGAGGGCACCGGAGCGGCCGACTTCCGGCCCATCCACCGCGCCGACGTCTACGACTGCATCCGGCGCACGCTCGTCCACTTCGACTACTTCCAGGCCCGACGGCCCGACAAGAGCTCGATCAAGCGCTTCCTCGAGAAAGTCACCGGTCTCTCGCGCGCCCAGGTCACCCGCCTCATCTCCCAGTACCACCGCACCGGCCGCATCGTCGACCGCCGACGCAAGCCCCCCGCCAACCGCTTCCAGCGCGTCTACACCGCCGCCGACGTCGCCCTGCTCGCCAAGATCGACGACTCCCAGAACCAGCTCGCCGGTCCGGCCACCAAGGTCCTTTGCCACCGCATGTTCCACGTCTTCGGCGATGAGGACTTCAAGCGGCTCGCCAACATCTCCAACGGCGCCATCTACAACATCCGCAAGCGCCGCGCCTACCGCGCCGGCCGCCTCCGCTTCCGCAAGACCGTCGCCACTCGAGTCTCGATCGGCGAGCGCCCGACGGCAAGCCCGGCTACGTCCGCGTCGACAGCGTCCACCTCGGCGACTTCGGGGGGAAGAAGGGCTCCTACATCATCAACGTCGTCGACGAAGTCACTCAACAACAGCATCTTATCTGCGTCGAACGCCTCACCCACGAGTTCCTCGGCCCCGCGCTCGAGCAGCTGATCGACGCCTTCCCCTTCGTCGTCCACGCGTTCCACGCCGACAACGGCTCCGAGTACATCAACCACCGCGTCGCCGAGTTGCTCAACCGCGTCCACGTCAAGACGCTGACCAAGTCCCGGCCCCGCCGCTCGCACGACAACGCGCTGGCCGAGTCGAAGAACGGCGCCGTCGTGCGCAAGTGGCTGGGCCACGTCTACGTCGCGCCCGAGATGGTCCACCACTTCAACGCGTTCCTCGGGGAGCATCTCAACCCGCTTCTCAACTACCATCGCCCCTGCAACTTCCCCACCGAGACCGTCACGCCCAAGGGTCGCCGGAAGCTCAAGTACCGCCAGCAGGACGTCATGACCCCGTACGACAAGCTCAAGTCGCTGCCCGACGCCGAGCAGTACCTCCGTCCGGGCGTCACCTTCGAACAGCTCGACCGCATCGCGCTCGCGAAGACCGACCTCGAGGCCGGCGAAGACTGCCAGCAGGCCCTCGCGACGCTCCTGCGCGCGAACCGCGACGTGAACGCGCAGAGGGCCGCGAAGACCGCGTGAGCTGAAGCGAGCCGCCGCCGGACTCATCGCAGCAGCTTCCTCGGGGATCCCCATCCCGTTGGATCGCGGCCGACGCCGACCTTGACCGACTGTGGCGGCCCACAGTTCGGGGGGAAGCTTCGCATGCTTCGGATCGCACGGGCAGAAGCCCGCTCGAGCATCGACCCGGGCCGCACCGCTACCACGCTGTCACGCCGATACTCGACTCCGGATCCGAAGCGCTCGCTTCCCCCGACCGCCTAACGGCGGTCCTTTGGGCAACTCCTGCGATCCCGACCGATCGCGGCCGACGCCAACCTTCCGACCGGAATGGACAGGCGCTCTATGCGCCTGAAGGTCAACACCTTGAACCCGGAGGTCCACGCATGGGCTGCGCCCACTCCAAGTCAACTGCAACCCCCAAAACCAACCCCAACTGCGCTTGTCAGGGGGATGACGGGCGGAGAAGACGTCCAGGATCGGATCGCCCACCCAACCCACCGCGTGCACTCCACCGCGCCCGAGAGGTCGACCGCCCGAGTCGTCGGCGCGCAGCGACCGGGCACGCGCCCCATCCGCTCGCGAAGAGGTGCAGCCCGACGGCTCTCGCCCGTCCTTGACCTCTCGATCCGGTTGCAGGAATCGGCTCCGGAGTGGACCTTGATCCGTCCGTTTCACGTCCACGACGCCTCGAATCCCGGGCCGCTCACCCTACCCCGCAGCATCCCCTCCGTTCGGGCTCATTACCGCGTTGGAATAGACTCTTGGAGACGGCTTCCGCGATCTCTACAGCGTTCACGATCCCGAACCCCCTTCGGCCGTTCGCCTCGGTTTGGTCGACTTGCTTCCGTAGACACTGGGCTCCGCGCACCATTGCCGACGCAACAGCGCGAGAGACGGCAGGATCAACTCCGGGAACCCAAGCAGATCGACGAAAATCCTGTGGTCCAAATCGGCTCTGACATCGTCGCGATAGGCTTCGTTAGCGAGTATCATCGAGTGATGTAGCGACCGTTGCCACCTCCGGAGGATCGTCACAGGCGATAGCTTCGGACCGCTTCCGCATCGAGTTGGTCGGCCGGCACCAACCGGTAATGGCGCTCGTCGACGACCTTGATTTCGCCATCCTGCAACGTCAGCTCGAACATGGCGACGATTTCGTTGCGCAGAAACTGCGCAGCGATCACGCGGCAACGCATGCCGGGAAACTGCTGTTCGGCGAAACGGAAGTCCTGGATGGGCTGAACGATCCCAATTTGGTCCTTCGCACCCTTGGCTTGGACCGGAATCACATAATGGCATCCGAACCTGTCGATGCCGATGTAGAGTTCGTCGATCTCGATCTGCCCTACACCTTGAACCGTTGTCCGAAGATGGCTCTGCAAGCTATACGCCGTCAGGCCGAGGAAGATGTCGATCACGCGGTTGTAGCGGATCATCGCCAGCAGGGCTTGCTCATCGTCCAGCCTGTGTGCGCGGATCACTTCCGGAGTCGCATCCGGTATGTCGATGACGGCCAGATCTTCCCGCGGTGCGATCCGGCTCGCCGTGGCGATTAGCTTGAACCTGTATCGGCCTCTTCCTGCTCCTTCGATGACCCACTGATGGCCTTCGGGTTGCGTATCGAGAATGATGTCGGGCAAAGGGTTTCGGTGCCGGAACGAATACATGATGTCGCCAAGATTGCTGACGCGAGCGACTCCGAGCGCGGCGACCGCGCCCTCGAGTTCCTCTCGATGGAACTCGAATTCGATCATTCCTTCGGTGAAGTGATCGAAGAACACCTTCGCGATCACAGCCTGGTATCGATTCGCTTTTTCAGGCATGCGTACCGGTCAACTCACGCAAGCGCTCTCGTTCGATGTCGATTTGTCTACGTTTCCTGATACCGCTTTTCCTGTCGCGGCGGCTGGGTGGCGGTTCCACTCCGAAGTGTCTCGCGGCGCCCGAGAGGTCGAGCGACAGGAGTTGGGGATCTCCCAATGAAATCGCCGTGCCCGGACGCGTCGGCGCTGCGCCAAGGGCGGACATCACCTGACCGGCGATGGCCCGCGCAAGCGGAGGAGGCACGGCGTTGCCGATCTGGCGTCCACCGTGCCACTTGGTCGCATTGAAGCGGAACCAGTCCGGGAATCCGTGCAAACGGGCCATCTCTCGAACCGTTATGCAGCGGTCGTAGCGGTAGTGGATCGGACGAGGGCTCGTAAAGGCCCCGCGGGCTCCATCGGTGCCTGCGCGAAGAGTGTTGGAAACCCCAAGCTTGGACAGCTTGAAGAATCTGCTGATGGGCTCCACGGAACCGGGTGGAGTAGCGCGAAATCGCCGGCGGGTGATCGTCGTGTGTCCAGTACGGGCGCTCGACGTGAGAACGGCGGGATCCCACTCGCGTACGTAGCCGTAATGCCAAGCGGCTCTGGATCGACATCGCAAGAGGGCCGCGTATTCCGACGGCTCGCCGAATAAGGCCTTCGTCGTTGAATCGGAAGCGGTCAGTTCTTCGATTTCGTCGACGTCCGGCAAATCTCCCAACGCGTCCGAGCAGGTCGGCCCCTTCGGCAATCCGAGAATGCGTTGTTGCAATTCAGGGATTTCGGTCGCGCGTGTCGGGTACTCCGGCAACAATTCCCCTTTTCGGGCGCCCAGTAGAATCAGGCGTTCCCGATTCTGGGGCGTACCGAAGTGTCCGGCGTTGAGAACGCGCCATGGTACGCGCACCGCGTATCCGCTCCGCGAAAACTCGTCGATCAGTTCGTCGAGGAAGCTGCGGTGCCTACCGATCGTCAGTCCCTTTACGTTCTCGAAAACGAAAGTGCGAGGTTCGATTTCCTCGACGATGCGAACGAAATCGCGCACAAGTCCGTTGCGCGGGTCGTCCAGAGCGCGATGGCCGATCAGGGAGAAGCCCTGGCAAGGGGCGCCGCCGAACACGCAGTCGACTCTGCGGTCGCCGATGTCGGCGACCTCGAGGATATCGCTGGCCGAAAGCGTCTCGATGGAGTGGGGGATCGTGGCCGTGTTGGGAAAGTTGAATTCGTGGACGGCGCAATGCACCGGATCGATCTCCACGGCGGCCGCCACGTCGAAGCCAGCCTGCTCGAAGCCCAAGCTAAGTCCGCCCGCGCCCGCGAAGAGGTCGATCCCAATGGGTCTCATGGTCCTCCTACCTCTCCCGTAGGCTGGAGCCGCATTGCTATTTGAAATTCGAAGGTAACGTGTTGTCCGCGAACGCGAAAATTCCGCCTGAAAGCGCTCGTCATGGGTGCCGCTCGCGCACCCTCGTGGGCCGGAACTTGCCAGCCGGAGCTGATCGGAGACCGGTGCGACTCCGCCCGCGCGCGGAACTCGTGGCGGACGACGGGATCCGCGAACAGCCACCGCGCCACCGCCCTGGGCTCGTCGTCCCACATGCCGATTCCCGCCGCGCGGCGCGCACGTCGATCTCGGGAACGGCCGTGTAACCCCTCGGCACGACGCGCGAGGCGGTCGGCGCCTTCAAGTGCGCCCCCATTTCTCGCGGGTGCCGGAACAGGTCGGGACTGCACTCGACGTGCTCGGCGAGCGCCTCGCGGTCGTGTTCGGCGAGCACCCGGGGCGTGCCCCGGTGGATGAACTGGTGCATGTACGCACCGTTGCGGCCCATTGCGAGCGATGCCATCCGCAGGCTCGAGCGGCTCTCCGCCAGCAGCCCGACGATCCGTCGGCGCACCGGGTCCAGTTCCGAGTTGCGAGCCCACCAGCTCCCAGTGAATAGCTCAAGTGATGTCAAATTGGGATTCCTGCAGTGCTTGTGAATTTCGTCGAGTCGCGGCATGATGTAAGTTAGTAACCGGCTTTTCGAGCGGCATCGTTTGCCCAGATGCCGAGATTGTTGTAACCGTCATCCCTAACCCAGCGATAACATCGGTAGCCGAATGGCACCATGGGGCCACAGTAGCGGGAGGTTTGGCTAGCGAAATTGCCTATCTGACTGATATCTATTTCCAAAAGCCCCTTATTTGTATCGATAGTACGTTGAATTTCGTATTTTACCCATCGGCTTTGACAAGTTCTTGCACCTACGAGAACGATAGTAACTGATGTGTCGTGCATTTGCTTGTCAATCCAACGTTTGATCGCAATGTCGGATTGTCTTTTCACTTTCTCACGATTAGCGCTGTCGAGGTAACGAGCCGCGTATACACCACCTTTCGTTTTGTAGCTATTACGCACAACCTCTGCACGGGAAACATCGGACCATTCGAAACTGAAAAACACTTTGCGGAAAGATGCCATCGGGAGAGCTCCTTTACTTAGAAAAAAACGGAATTGCTACTACGGCCAGTACAATTAGAAACAGAAAAGTAAATGCTCCGTAAAACAAAACAAGGGTACGCGAACGCAGGGTTCGGAAGTAGGTTTGGCTGCGGCTGTCTATGGAAAATTCGTCTTGGGACGACTCGGCTTGGGACGACGCATTCATGGAAAATGTGATCTCGCCTTCATTTTTTTTGCAAACATCCCTGTACAAACGTCGAAAGCTACGCTCCTGTCTAAGATAGTATCCGTCAAGGCACCAGAATGCCAATACAGGTACCAAGGCGAATGCAGCTAACTCCGGTCCTTCACGTGCCACCAACACGAGGAGTGCAGACGCAAACATCACGGTCCATTGTTTGATGCTGAACGAATTCGATGCAAGACGACTGATAATGCCTTGGATCATCTCCAAGTGCTTACTTTTGTCATGTCCACTTGTGTGCGTCACAGATCCATCCTGAACATCTGGGATGTTGGGTTTTTTCCGACCACCACCGTTGTTTGGTAATGTAACGCCGGTGCCGTCGTCAACCGCTGGCACATTTTTCATCTGATACAACTCCTTTCGGCTACAGATCGCTTTTGAGGTTCGAGGCGACTCCTCCGTGAAGCCCCAACGCCGGAAAACCCAGTACCAATACTGTATACGTGATCGCAACTTGCCGCAACCTGCGACCGCTAGCTCGCCTCGCACCCGTCACATCCTCCTCGATGCCCAGACGACGCGACCGATGACGCGGATCTCCTCGACGAGGCGCTCGCAGCTCTCGTACTCCGGGTTGACCGACTTGATCAGGACGCGGGGCGGATCGGAGTTCGGCACGTGCTCGACGCGTTTCGCGACGCACCCCATGCCGTCCCAGATCGCGAACACGCCCGGCGGCGTCGGCGCCGTGCGGCTCACGTCGACCAGCACGCGGTCCCCGGCCGACAGCAACGGCTCCATCGAGTCGCCCTCGACGGCGAGCATCCGCAAGTCCTCCGCCCGCGCGCGGAACTCGTGGCGGACGACCGGATCGGCGAACAGCCACCGCGCCACCGCCCTGGGCTCGTCGTCCCACATGCCGATTCCCGCCGCAGCGCGCACGTCGATCTCGGGAACGGCCGCGTAGCCCCTCGGCACGACGCGCGAGGCGGTCGGCGCCTTCAAGTGCGCCCCCATTTCTCGCGGGTGCCGGAACAGATCGGGACTGCACCCGACGTGCTCGGCGAGCGCCTCGCGGTCGTGTTCGCCGAGCACGCGGGGCGTGCGCCGATGGATGAACTGGTGCATGTACGCGCCGTTGCGGCCCATCGCGAGCGACGCCATCCGCAGGCTCGAGCGGCTCTCCGCCAGCAGCGCGACGATCCGTCGGCGCACCGGGTCCAGTTCCGAGTCGTCCCTTCTCGTGCGTCTCATCATGTAGAGGACGCTACCTACGCGACCCGGTCCGTGCAAGGCCCGCCAACCTGCGCACCCGATTCGACGTATCCTCCCCCCGGACGTTCCGCTCGGAACTTCGGAGGGGCCTGTGTCCAGTGGTTTCATGCCCTCGGCCCAGGCGTTTTCGAGGCTCGAGCACGCGACTGGCAGAGCCGGTCGCGGCACCGAACCGCGCATCTCGTTGCAATCGAACGACGTGGGAAAGAGCCCATATCCCATATACTTGCGTTATTTGCCAACATGGTGTTCGGATTCCCGCACGATGGAGAACCTGACGAACGAGTTCGAGCGGCGCGTGGAGGCGTTCCTGCGACGGTCGCGGCTCTCGCCCTCGGAGTTCGGAGAGCGGGCGGTCGGCGACCGGAAGTTCGTGGGCGACGTGCGGCGGGGCCGTTCGCCGCGGTTGGCGACGGCGGACCGCGTGCTGGCGTTCATGGCGGAGTGGGAGCGCGCGCGCGGACGGGAGTCGTCGTCGGGGGATCGGTCGGTCGCGTCCGGGTCGGGGACGTCCGGGCGGAAACACACGTTTAATAAGGAGTCGAGGAGATGAGGGGACTGCTGCGGGCCGCGCTGGCCACGCTATGGGCGCTGGCGCCGAGCGCGGTGTGGGCGCAGGGCACGAGCCCGTGGGTGGAGGCGGTGAACGAGCTGCAGGCCCAGTTCACGGGTCCGATCGCTCGGGGGCTGTCGCTGGTCGCCATCGTGGTGGGCGGGCTGATGTTCGCGTTCGGGGAAGGCGGGAGCAAGCGCACGCTGGCCGGGATCGTCTTCGGGATCGGGATGGCGATGGGCGCGGTGAACTTCCTGGCGTGGCTGTTCTGATGCGGGGTTCGAGGCGCTGGACGGGCTACGCGGCGCTGAACCGTCCGCTGACGGTGCTGGGCGTCGAGCGGCGTCTGTTTCTGTTGGGCGCGACGCTGGCGGCTGCGGTGTGGAACGCGACGGCGTCGCTGGCGGCGGGCGGAGCGGTGTTCGCGGCCTGCCACGGCGCCGGCTGGCTGGCGGGCCGCCGGGACCCGGCGTTGCTCGCGACGCTGCGGGCGGCGATGCGCCATCCGTCGAGGTACGACCCGGGCAAATGGGTGGCCGAGCCGTGGCGTCTCCGCATCCGGGCGGACTCGTGAGGGTCGCCGGGGAACGCGCGGCCTACGGGGCGGCGGGCTCGCTGGCCGAGGAGCTGCCCTACTGGGGTTGGCTGGCCGACGGTCGGGCCTGCCTGACCCGTTCGGGCGAACTGATCGCGGTGGGCCGGATCCGGGCGGCGACGACGGACGGCCGCACGCCCGAACGGATGGACGGCGTGCTGGGCCGCTGGCAACGACTGCTTTCGGGGCTGGGTCCCGAGACGCGCCTCCAGTTCCACCTGCTGCGCCGCCCCGTTCCGGCGACCGATGCGGAAGAGAGGAACGGCTCCGGGATCGCCGAGATCTCGGGCCGGAAGCGTCGCGCGTTCCTGACCGGGCGCGTGCAGCGTCTCGACGCCTACGCGATCTGGTCTCAGGATCCCGGTCTTCGCGCGTCGGCTCGCGGTTCGAAGCCGGGACCGGCGCCGTGGCTCTCGCGGTTGCGGAGGCGGCGCGGCAAGACGGCGACGACCCATCTCGCGTCGGAGATCGAAGCGGCGGCCGAGCGGTTCCA
Source organism: Longimicrobiales bacterium (assembly GCA_965115885.1). Lineage (GTDB taxonomy): Bacteria > Gemmatimonadota > Gemmatimonadetes > Longimicrobiales > Gaopeijiaceae > BD2-11. The sequence goes on along the minus strand of OZ220479.1, from coordinate 2,072,712 downwards.
CGCGACGGTCGAGGCGGGCCGCTCGCTGGTGGCCGAGCACACGCCGGTCGAGATGCTGGGTGCGGTCGAGGCTTCCCGCCTGCTGTGCGAGCTGATCAACCGTCCCGGCACGGCGTGGGACGGCGCGACGGGCAGCGGCATGAACTGGCGGCTCGCGCTCTCGGAGCTCGAGGCGGAGCGTTCGCACCTGCGGCTGGACGGCGAGCCGGCGATCCTGTATTCGCTGGTCTCGCCGCCGGGCCGGGCGCGCGCCAACCTGCTCGAGGACCTGTACTGCCTGGACGCGACGCTGACGGTGTCGCTCGAGTGGCGGCCGTGGACGGTCGAGGCGGCGCGCCGACGGATCCGAAGCGCGCAACGGCACTACTTCGCGCGTCGCTACTCGATGATGGCGCACGCGCAGGAGACACAAGGCACGGCGGCGGCGATGGTCGATTCGGCGGCGGCGGCCGAGTCGGACCGGCTGGGCGGCGCGTTGGTCGAGCTCGAGGCCGACGGCGTGGCGTACGGCGAGGCGTCGCTGACGGTCGCGTTGCACGGCGACTTGGCCGAGATCGAGCGCCTCGACGGCGACGTGCGCCGGATCTTCGCCGCGCACGACGCGAAGATGGTCCGCGAGCGCTACGGGCAGCTGCCCGCGTGGTTCGCGCGCCTTCCGGCCCAGCCGAGGCGTCGCCAAGTGCGCGGCGTGTTCGCGTCGGCGGGCCTGACGGCGTGCATGGCGCCGGTGTTCGGTCCGCCGAGGGGAACGGCATGGAGCGGCCATCTCGGCCGCGAGTCGCTCGCGACGTTCGAGACGCGGTGGCGCACGGCGTACGGCCACGACCTGTTCGCGGGCGACGTCGGCCACACGCTGGTGCTGGGCGCGACGGGCTCGGGCAAGAGCTTCGCGCTGAACTTTCTCTTGATCGAGGCGCTCAAGTACGACCCCCGGGTGCTGATCCTGGACCTGGGCGGCTCGTACCGCTGGCTGACGCGGTTCGTCGGAGGCCGGCATCTCGAGCTCGCGCCGGGCGGCGCGGAGGCTTCGCTGCGGCTACAACCGTTCGGGCTGCCCGCGACGACGCGCACGTTCCAGTTCCTGACGGGCTGGGTTCTGAGACTGCTGCGGCTCGGGGGATACGAGCCCGGCGGCGCGGACACGAGCGAGGTCCGGGCGCGGATCGAGGACTTGTACGCGCTCGACGTCCGGCGGCGCACGCTGAGCGTCTTGGCGGGTTCGCTGCCGGCGGCGATGTGGCCCGCGCTCGGTCGCTGGACGGAGGGCGGCGCCTGGGGCGCGTTCTTCGACAACGCGCCGGCGGCGGACGGGGCGGACATCGAGTTCCGCGACTGGCAGGTGATCGACTTGGCGGGTGCGGCGGAGCACGCCGACCTGTGCGAGGCGGCGCTGTCGTACCTGCTCGAGCGGACACGACTCGAGATCGAGGATCCGGCCGAGACGACGCGACTGAAGCTGACGGTCGTGGACGAGGCGTGGCGGTACCTGGCGGACCCTGCGGCGCTGGCCTACCTGGCGGAGGCGGCGAAGACGTGGCGGAAGCGGAACGCCGCGCTGGTGCTGGCGACGCAATCGGCGGGGGACGTGACGGCGACGGCGGGCGCGGCGGCGCTGCTCGAGTCGATCCCGACGAAGCTGTTCCTCGCGAACCCCGAGCTGCCGGACGAGGCGGGGGCGCTGTTCCGGCTGAACGAGTCGGAGGTCGCCGGGATCCGCGCGTTGGCGCCGAAGCGCGAGCTGTACCTGCGGAGGTCGGACGAGGCGGCGGCGCTGCGTCTCGAGGTCGATCCGGAGAGCTACTGGCTGTACACGTCGTCGCCGCTGGACGCAGAGAAGCGTGCCGAGGCGGTGGCGGAGCACGGTCTCGCGGGGGCGCTCGAAGTCCTGGGTCGCTCGCGAGCCATTCCCACGAGGAAGGAGGACACGACATGAGAACTCGAACGACGACCATCCTGCCGGGGCTGCTGCTGTTTCCGCTGGCGCTGTTGCCAGCTGCGGGCAGCGCCCAGAGCCCGGATCGGGACGCCGCCCTGCTCCGGGTGCCGGCGGCCGAAGACGGCGGGGAGCGGATCCCGCGACTCCGCGCGCGCGTGCGCCACACGACGGTGATCGTGCTGCCGACCGGGGAGCGGATCCTCGACTTCGTGACCGGCGACTCGGAGTACTGGCGCCTGACGGGCGCGGCCAACGTCGCGTACCTGAAGCCCCTGGCCGAGGACGTGGCGACGAACGTGGCGCTCGTCTGCGAGTCGGGCCGCATCTACACGTTCCTGGTCTCGGAACGCGGCGACGAGCCGCCCCACCTGGTCGTCCGCGTCGAGGCGGGCGCGGAAGCGGCGGCGACGGGCGGGGGCGCGCCCGCGTTCGTCGCGCGGAGCGAGGTGGCGGCCTACCGGGAGATGGCCGAGACGGCGGCCGGGGCCGCGCGCCGGGCGCGCGCGGAGGCGGAAGCCGAGATCGAGGCGTTCCGTGCGGCGTATCCCGGTCGGCTGGCGTTCGAGTACCGGCTCGACGGCGACGCGTCGAAGCGGCCGTTCCTGGTCGAGGCGATGTGGCACGACGGGCGGTTCACCTACATCCGGTCGCGAGCGCAGGAGTCGCCGGCGCTGTACGAGCTGAAGGACGGCGAGCCGAGCCTGGTCGCGTTCGACCTCGACGAGGACGGGCTCTACACGGTGCGCCACGTCTTGGGCGACGGGTGGCTGCGGATCGGCGACGCGCGGGCGCGCTGGCGGTTCGAGCCCCGGGAGGGGTCGAGATGAGCCGCTGGAGGCAGCTGGTCAAGCCTCCGAAGGGCGCGCTGCCGGCAGGCGTCGTCACGAAGGCGGGGATCGCGCTGATCGCCGTGCTGGTCGCGGGACTGCTGTTCTTCTCGTCGCTGACGGGTCCCGACGGGACGGAAGAGGGCTCCCAGGCGGCGGGACCGCGCGCGGTGGACGACCGGGCGGGTCGTTCGTTCGAGGGACGCCTGCGGCAGGAGGCGGAGCGCGAGACGCTGCGGGCCGAAGCCGAGTCCCGCGACGAGCCTGCGGACCGGCCGGTCGCGGGCGCGGCGGAGGTGGCCGCGGTCGAGCCGGAAGGCGGCGCGGGCGGTCGAGCGGTCGGCGTGCGCCGGGCGGAGGCGGAACTCCGCGAGGCGCTCCGGCTCGAGGAGGTCGAGCGCAGGACCCGTTCGTTGCGCTCGCCTCCGGTCGCCGAGTCGCGCCGGGGTCGTGGCGGATCCCAGCGCGCCGACCGGGCGCCGGGCGGCAGTGTCCGGGAAGGGGAGGAGGAACTCGCCGACGCCGCCTTCGAGGAGACGCTCGCCTCGTTCGAGCGGTCGCTCGCGGCGCTCGACGGCGAGATCGCGGCCGGACTGACGAGCGGAGGGGTCCCCCCAACCACTGCCGGGCCGACGTCGCCGCGCACCCCGGCTTCCGCCATGCGTGTCGCGGCGGAGCCGGGCCGCGTGGTCCGACCGAACGATCCGCCGGGCTGGGAGCGGATCCGCGAGGGCTCGTTCCTCGAGGCGGTGCTGTTGACGCAGCTCTCGGGCGAGTTCCCCGGCCCGGCGCTCGCCATGGTGTCCGTGCCGTTCCATTCGGCCGACGGCCAGCGCGTGCTGATCCCGCGCGGCGCGCGCGTCGTCGGGACCGCCCAAGCCGTCCGTCACCGCGACCAGGGCCGGCTCGCCGTGGCGTTCCACCGGCTGCTGTTTCCCGACGGCAGCTGGATCGACCTCGAGTTCTCAGGTCTCGACCAGACGGGAGCCGCGGCGCTCCGCGACCGGGTCGACCGCCACTATTTCTCGACGTTCCTGGCCGCCGGCGCCGTCGGCGCGATCAGCGGGCTCGCGCTTGCCGGAGCGCCGCCGTACGGCGTTCGGGCGGGCGTCGGCCAGGGGCTCGGCCAGAGCGCCGCGTCGACGCTCGACCGGTTCCTCAACCGGCTTCCCACGGTGACGATCCGCGCCGGCCACCGGCTCCGCATCTGGTTCACCGCGGACGTTCCGGTCCCGTCCCCCGCTGCGCGCCGATAGCGCGAAAGGACTTCGCCCATGCATCGCCACGTCCTCGCTCCCGCCCTGCTCGCGGCGCTCTCGACGGTCGTCGCCGCGCCCGCGAGCGCCCAGTTCGACTTCGGCAGCTGGGCCCAGCGCGCCCGGATGATCGCGAACCAGCTGAGGCAGATCTCGAACCAGGCCCGCCAGCTCCAGAGCATGACCCGCCAGGTCTCCGAGATCGAGAACCAGCTCGACCACATGCGGCGCGCCGCGCGCGGCGAACTCGACGCGCTGACCGAGCCGTTCTCGAGGCTGGCGGCCGGACCCGTCGACCGGGTCGGCGACGGCGTCGCCTGGGGCTCCGACTTCGTCGGCGCGGGCCATGAGACGGTCGAGGCCGTCCGGCGCTTCGGCGTCGGCGGCTCGTTCACCGAACTCTGGCGCGCCGCCCACGGGACGGCCGACCGGGTGGACGAGACGGACGTCCTCGACCTCCACCGGCGCCTCCCGCCGCGCGCGGCGACGCGCGCGCTCGAGGACCATCGCCGCGACCGGGAGGCCGCCGACCGGCGTCGCGTCCTGGACTACGCGGCGCTCGACGCGGCGGCCGCGCTCGCCGAGACGGTCGAGAGCGCGCGCGGCTCGTTCGCCGGCCTGACGGCGAACGGCAACCTCTCGAACACGGCGCTCCAGCAGGCGGGCGTCGCGGCGGCGCTGAGCCGGGGACGGATCGAAGCTGCCGTGGGTCAAGTGCTCGCCCACCGACTCGCCCGTGAGGCCGGCCAAGCGCGGCAGGCCGAACTCACGCACCTCGAATGGCTCGCCCGCTGGCGCGAAGGCCGAGCGCGCGCCAACGGGCTGGCCCGGACGCTGCGTGAATCCGCGACGGCGAACCGGGACGCCCTGCGCGCCGGGTTGCTGCTGCGCGTCCCGTCGTCCCACGACCGCGACTTCTGATCGGAGGAACACGGACGCCATGCAACTCCCCCCGCAGTCGGTCGACCCGAACGTCCCGACCCGGATCCCGCCCGACCAGCTCCAGGACTTCAAGAGCTTCCTCGACGTCGTGCTCGACTCGGTCGTGTCTGGAGCGGCACCCGACGTGCACGCCGTCGGGCTCCAGCTCTGGGGCGGGCTCGCCGCCGTCATGGTCGCCTGGACGGGCCTCAAGATCGCGTTCAGCGGCGCGTTCGACGCCTGGGCGATGGTCCGGCTCGTGATCGGGATCGCGATCCCGCGCACGCTGCTCCACTACTACGCCGTCCCGATCCCGGGCGTCGGGTTCACGTTCCCGGCGATGATCGCCGGCGGCGGCGTCTGGCTCCAGAACCTGTTCCTCTCGGACGTCGTCTCGACCGGACACTCGGAGCTGACGGCGCTCGTGCAGGCCTACGGCGCGCACCTGAACGCGGCGTGGTCGACGGGCAACCTGCTGTCGGTCGTGGCGGCGGGCGCGACGGTGATCTTCTCCTCGTTGGTCTCGCTCGCGATGGGCGCCTCGCTCGTCGTCGGGCTGCTCGCGCTCTTCTGCGTCACGTACGCGCAGGTGATCTGGGCGCAGGTCGCGCTCGCCGTCGCGATCCTGCTCGGTCCGGTGCTGATCCCGTTTCTGCTCTTCGAGCCGCTGGCGTTCCTGTTCTGGGGCTGGTTCCGCTCGATGCTGGTCTACACGCTGTACGGCGTGGTGGCCGGCGCCGTGCTGCGCGTCTTCATGGGCGTGGGCATGGGCTACGTCACGACGTACGCCGACGCGCTGATGGGCACGGGCACGGCCGATCCGCTCGAGCTCTGGCTCTGGGCCGTGGTGCTGCTGCCGCTCGTCGTCTGCGGCTTGATGGCCGGTCTCAAGGTCGGCGAACTCGCGTCGATGCTGGTCTCCGGTTCGGGCTCGTCCGGCTCCGGGTTCATGGCGCTGGTGATGCGCAGCGCGGGCGCCGGCGCCGTCAAGCCGCCCGCGGCGGGCGCATGAGGCCCGGGGACGACGGCATGACGCGCCGGGACCGGGACTCGGGCCGCGAGTACGCCGAGATCTGGAGCGAGGCGGTCCGCTCGAACCGGAGGCTCAAGGCGATCCTCGTCCTGCTGGGCGCGGCCCATCTCGCGCTGTCGGTCGCGCTGCTCCGGCTCGCGACCGTCCCGCCGCCCAAGCCCGTCGTGGTCCGGGTCGACGAGGTCGGTCGCGCCGAGGCGCTCGCCTACGAGGCGGCGACCGCCGAGGCCGATCCGCTCGATCCCACGACGAAGTACTTCCTCAACCGGTTCGTGCACGACCACCACGCGCGGCGTCGCGCCACCGTCGAGGAGCGCTGGACGCGCAGCCTCCGGTTCCTGTCGACCGAGCTGGCCAACGCCGCGTTCGCGAGGGACGGCGCCGAGGTCGCCGCCGCGGCGGCCGGGACGGCCGAGACCGAACTCGAGGTCGAGCGGGTCGTGCTCCGCGTGCACCCCTCGCCCGAGCCGCCGCACGGCGCGACGGCCGACTTCGACTTGGTGCACCTGAGGGACGAGCGGGAGGTCCGGCGCGAGCGCTGGTCGCTCACGCTTCGCTTCGAGTTCCTCGACACGATCCCCCGGACGCTCGTCGTCCACAACCCGATGGGCATCCTCGTGACCTACCTGCGGGCCGACCGCGCGCTGGTCACGGGGGAGGCGCGATGATCGCGCACTTGGATGGGCGCGAAGCCGCGCTCGAGGCGTTCGGCTGGACGGGCGCGAAGGCCGAGTGGATCGCCTTGGCGTGCCTCCACAGCGGCGTGTTCACCCGCGCGCAGTGCGCGGCGTTCCTGGACGCGCACCCCGAACAGGTGCGCCGCGTCGTCCACGCGCTGATCGCGCAGCGCTTCGCCGTCGAGGAGACGGTGCCCGGCGTCCGCGGGATCGGACGCGTGTGCCGGATCCACTCGCGGAAGGTCTATCGTGCTCTCGAAGCCGAGCACGTCCGCCATCGGCGGAGCGCGTCGACCGGCGTACTCATGCGTCGGCTGCTCTCGCTCGACCATGTGATCGAACGCCTGGACTCGCCCTGGCTCGCGACCGAGGGCGAGAAGGTCGTCGCGTTCGAGGCGCTCGGGATCGAGCGCGAGCTTCTGCCCTCTCGGCTGTACCGTGGCGCGGCCGGGACCACGCGTCGCTTCTTCCCCGTCAAGCTGCCCGTCGCGCTCGGCCCCGAGCGCGCCGTGTTCGTGTACGCCGACTCCGGCCACCGGACGGCGGCGGCGCTGCGCTCGTGGGGCGCCGCGCACCGCGACCTCTGGCGCGCGTTGCGGAGCCGGGGCCGCGCCGTCGAAGTCGTCGTGGCCGTTCGGACGCTGCGGGAGACCGAGCGGGCGGACCGCGTGGTCGGACGGTGGGTCGGGGCGCCGAGTTCGGACGGGCCGGACGATTCGGCAGCGGACGAACTGGCCCGGATCGAGCGCGCGATCATCGAGGGCGCCGTCGACGTGCTCGACGAGTTCGGCGGCCTCCAGGCCGCCATGAAGCGCAGCGTGGAGCTCGAGAAGCGCGTCCGGCATGGAGGCCGACAGAACTCGGTTGATCGTGCGGTCACGTGGCGGACCGAGCGGCTCGCGGGAGCGCGCTACCGATGAAGCGGGCGCGACATCGGACCGCTCCGCGGCGTGAACCCGACCGCGGCCGCCGATTCACCGGCCGCTCCGGCCGGGACTCGGCTCGACGCCGACGGCCATCCGTCGGCGCGCGGGCGTCTTGCGCCCGGCCGGGTCGCTCGACCTTCGTCGGAGCGGCGGGGCGGGCGGGGCTGCAAGCGACCCCCCGGCCCGAGGGCCGGGTGCGGGTCGGGGGCGGGGTGCGTTTTCACGCCCCGCCCCCTGGACCCGCACGGGGTCGCTTGCAGCCATGGATCCCTCCGGGAAGGGGTTCCGGCCGATGAAGGCCGACACGCTGGCCATCCTCGGGGCCGCCGTCGGAGCCGCGGGCGCTCGAGCGCTCCACGCGCCGTTCCCCGGCGTCGGCGCGAACCCGTACCTCGACCTGATCGCCCGCCACGACCCCGGCCTGCACGCCGCGCTCCGCGTCTGGCACCACGCGTGGCCCGCCGTCGCCGTCGCGCTCGCCGGATCGGTCGTCGTCTCCGTCTGGCGCGTGTGGTTCCAGCCGCTCGCGCGCCCGCGCCGACGCGGCCGACTGCCCGAGTGGCCCGCCTCGCCCCGCGACGACGCGCCCTCGCTCGTGATCGGCGAGGTGCACCATCCGACCGAGCCCCGCGAGAGCGACCGGCCCTCCTGGCTCGTCGTCCCCGAGAAGGGCCTCTACACCGGCGTCCTCGTCGTCGGCGCCGTCGGGACCGGCAAGACCACCGCCTGCATGTACCCGTTCGCCCGCCAGCTGCTCTCCTGGCAAGCCGACGACGCCCGTCGGCGCGCCGGCGCGCTCGTGCTCGAGGTCAAGGGCGACTTCTGCCATCAAGTGCGTGGCATCCTCGAGGACGCCGGACGCGGCGACGACTACCTCGAGATCGGGCTCGGCGGCTCCTGGCAGTGGAACCCGCTCGACGACCCGCTCCTCGATTCCTACTCGCTCGCCTACGGCGTCGCGTCGCTGATCAACCAACTCTTCGGCAAGAGTCGAGAACCGTTCTGGCAGCAAGCCTATACGAATCTCGTGCGTTGGATCATCGAACTGTTCCGGCTCTTGCCGGGGGGTTGGGTCACGCTCCGCGACGTCTACCGCTGCACCGTCGACCCCGATCTGCTCGCCTCGAGGATCGCCGAAGCTCTCGCGCTCGCCGACCGTGCGTGTCCCGTGCGCGCCGTCGTCGGCAACCGCGACCTCGCCGCGCACCGCGAGGCGCTCGCCGACTGGGCCTGGGAGGCGCTGCCCGACACCGGGACTTCGGCCTGCCGGCTCGACTCGGGGCTCCGGGAGCGGCTCGCCGAGCTCGAGATCGCGCACACGGTCGAGGCGGCCGGGGACGGCGCGGGCGCCGAACTCCGCGAACGGGTCGAGGCCGTCGAGCGGTGGTACCTGCTGGACTGGTCGGCGCTCGACGCGAAGCTCCGCACCTCGATCGTCGAGGGGATCAGCGTCTTCCTCTCGCTCTTCGACCAGCCCGACGTCGCCGGCGTCTTCTGCCCGCCGCTACCGCGCGCTCGCCCACCGGAACATGCGGAGAGCGCCGGTGCCGAGGACGACGTCGACGACGCGCAGGCGCTGCCGAGGCTGCGTCGACGTCTGCCGCCGCTCGCGCGGCTGATCGACGAGGGCAGGGTCCTCGCGCTCAACATGCCCGCCGGCGCGAACCCCGCGCTCGCACGCGCCGTCGGCGTACTGCTCAAGAACGCATGGATGCAGGCGCTGCTCCGGCGTCCGGCCGAGGCCGCGCGCCGGCCCGACCGCTACATGCGGCCCGCCGTCTTCGTCTGCGACGAGTACCAGGCGTTCGCCACCGTCGGCCAGGACGACCCGGCAGGCGACGAGAAGGCGTTCGCGCTCACCCGCCAGTGCCGCTGCGTCCCCATCGTCGCCACCCAGTCGATCTCGTCGCTGCGCTCCGCGCTCCCCTCCGGCGAGGCGTGGCGCACGCTCGTGCAGACCCTCCGCACGCGCATCTTCCTCGCGCTCTCCGACGAGGCGTCCGCCCGGATCGCGTCCGAGATGTGCGGCAGCGTCATGAGGACCCGCGCCTCCCACACCTTCACCGAGACCACCGGCAGGCCCGAGTTCTCGCTGCTCTCCGGACGCGCCGGCGGCGGTCGCGGCTCCATCGGCGCCAGCAAGTCGTTCCGCCAGGCGCGCGAACCCGTGTTCGCGCCACGCGAGTTCGGTCTCCTCGCCAACCACCAGGCGATCTGTCTGCCCTACGACGGCGTGAACTCGCTCGCCGCACGCCGCGTCTACCTCAAGCCCCACTACCTGCCGCGCGACGTCGGCTACTGGCGGCTCCGCCTCGAGGGCCGGATATGAGGCGCGCGAGCGACGTCGGGCATCTGAAGCCGTTCCTCCCCGGCCTCGAGGGACCGCTCGAGGACCCGGAGGTCTCCGAGATCATGATCAACGGACCCGGCAACGTCTGGGTCGAGCGCCGGGGTCGGCTCGAGCCCCACGAGGCGCCCGGGCTCACCGCCGCGTGGCTGCACCGCGCGGCGATCCACATCGCCCGCCCGCTCGGGCTCGATCCCGCCGCCAGTCCGGTGCTCGACGCCCGGCTCGGCGACGGGTCGCGGGTCGCGATCTGTACGCCGCCCGCCGCGCCCGAGATCGCCATCACCATCCGCCGGTTCGGGGGCCGCGCGTTCTCCGCCGACGACTTGGTCCGCATGGGCTCGCTGCCCGGCGCGGCACTCGAGGCCGCCCGGACCGCGCTGGCGGCGGGCCGCAACGTGCTGGTCTCCGGGGGCACCGGCTCGGGCAAGACGACGCTGCTGGGCGCACTGATCGAACTGCTGCCGGCCGACGCGCGGATCGTAGCGATCGAGGACACGCTCGAACTCGCGATCGGACGCGCCAACTGCGTCAGGTTCGAGGCCGCGGCCGTCGGCGCCGAGACGTCCGTCTCGATCCGCGACCTGGTGCGCCACGCGCTCCGTCATCGGCCCGACCGCATCGTCGTCGGCGAGGTGCGCGGCGCCGAAGCCGCCGACCTGTTGCAGGCGCTCAACACCGGCCACGGCGGCTCGCTCACGACCGTGCATGCCAACGACGCGCGCTCCGCGCTCTCGCGGCTCGCGAGCTGCGCGATGCAGGCCGCCGACGCGCTGCCCTGGGAGGTCACCTGCCGCAGCGTCGTCGACGCCGTCGCGCTCGTGCTCCACACGACCCGCCGCGACGGGCGTCGGTTCGTCGAGGAGGCGCTCGAGGTGCGCGGCCACGACGCGGCCACGGGCCGCTGGCTCGCCGCGCCCGTCGAGATCGAGGAGATGCAAGCCCACGCACCCGAGGAGGTGAACGCATGACCGACGACGGGATCGTCCGCGTCCGTACGCTCGACGACTTCGACCGCGAACTCGCGCGCGACGGCGGCGAGACGCTCGAGGTCCCCGCCCGCTTGGCCGAGGAGTACGGCCTCTTCCCCGAGGACGTCGGGACCGAGGACGAGATCCGCCGCGCCGCGAACGACCCGCACGGCCAAGCGGGCGTCGAGGCGGACGAGCGATGAAGTCGGACGAGTACCACCGCAAGTTCGCCGACGCGATCGTCGCCCAGATCCGCGAAGGCACCGCGCCTTGGCAGAAGCCCTGGGGGCCGGGCGAGCGCGTGTTGCCCACGAACGTCGACACCGGCCGCGCGTACCGCGGCGGCAACAGCCTGCACCTCGCCGCCGTCCAGCAGCAGCGCGGCTACGACGACGTGCGCTGGGGCACCTACCGCCAGATCCAGGCCCGGGGCGGACAGGTCCGGAAGGGCGAACGCGGCACGCGCATCCTCTCGTTCCAGGACAAGCGTAGGATCGCCGTCACCGACGAGCGCGGCCGTCCCCGCAGGGACGCCGAGGGCAAGCGCCTCTACCGCCACGAGAAGCTCGCCGTCCCCCACATCCGCCAGTACACCGTCTTCAACGCCGCGCAGGCCGACGGTCTGCCCGAGCGTTCGAACGCTCCGACCCAACCGCTCTGGAAGACCCACCAAGAGGCCGAGCGGGTGCTCGACGACGGCGCCGCGAGTGTCCGCCACGTCGCCGGCGACCGCGCCTGCTACGACGTCGAGCGCGACGAGATCGTGCTGCCCCGGCGTGGGCAGTTCCCCTCCGCCAATCACTACTACCAGACGGCGCTCCACGAACTCGGCCACAGCACCGGCCACCCGGACCGCATGAACCGCGACACGCTCGTCCAGGGGATCGAGAACGGGTTCGGGTCGCCCGACTACGCGCGCGAGGAGCTGCGCGCGGAGATCGGCGCGATGATGACCGGCGAGCGCGTCGGCGTCGGCCACGACCCGAGCCGGGGCGCCGCGTACGTCGAGGGCTGGATCCAGGTCCTCGAGGACGACCCGCGCGAGATCCGGCGCGCCGCCGCCGACGCGCAGAGGATCTCCGACTTCGTGCTCGTGCGACACCGCGAACGCGCGGCCGAACGCGAACCCGTCGCCGCGTCCCGAGCGCCCACGCCCACGCCCAAGCCCACGCTCGCGCCGGGACCCCGGCGGATCGTCGCGCCCGCAGCGCGCATCCCGGTCCCCGAGCGCAACTTCGGCCCGAGTCGCTGAAGCGACGAATCGAGACGAGAACCCAAGGAGAATGATCGACCGACGGATCGAGACGGACCCGCGCCCCGCCGCGCCACACAGCCGCAACGGCAACCGCATGCGGGACGGCCATCGCCGAGAATACGCCGCGAGCAGGGAGCGCGGGTCCGTCTCCTTCCCCGAGCGCTGCGCCAGTGCGCTCGCCGACGTCGGCGTCCACGGAACCGTCTCGTTCCGCGATCTCGCCGACGCCCACTTCGGCGGCCATCCCTACACGACCCGGCGCGCCGTCAACGCCTGGATCCGGGAGGGCATCGTCTCCGAAACCACCGCCGTCGGACCCAGGGGCAACCCGTTCAAGGTCGTCAGGCTCACCCGCAGGGGCGTCGCCGAGGTCCGCAAGCTCGACGCCGTGCGCGCGATGGGTCCGCGACAGAAGATCCGACCCTCGCGCGGCCGCCCCTCCGAAGCCGCCCACGACACCGCCGTCTACCGCGCCTGCGTGCGCGAACGCCGACGCTTGCATGAGCAGGGCGCCACCGTCCGGCGCGTCCGCCTCGACTCCGAACTCAAGGGCACCGTCGCCCGCGCCAGCGAGACCGCGCGACGCAAGCGCGGCAAGCGCGCCGCCGACGCCGAACGGCTCCGCATCGCCCGCGAACTCGGTCTGCCCGTCGACGCCGACGGGCGCGTGCTCCACCCGGACGCCCAGATCGAGTACGCCGACGCCGACGGACGCGTCGGTCGGGTCAACGTCGAGGTCGTCTCCGGCAGCTACCGCGAAGCCGCCATCCGGGCCAAGGCCGCCGCAGGGTTCGCCCTGCACGCCAACGGGCCCGTCGCCGAGCGGCGCATCCGCTCGCTCGGGCTGAAACTCGGCGGAAGCGAAGGCAGCTCCTGGCTCAAGGGACCGGTCGACCGCAATCCCGCCGCGCTCGAACTCTGAACCCTGTGGAGGACCCGACATGCAACCTTGGAGAATCAGCGCGGGGCTCACCGCCGCCGTCGCCGGGTCGGCGCTGCTGATCGGCGGATCCCGCCTCGACTACCTCGCGCCGCACTGGGTGGCCATCGTCGCCCGCCACGGCGTGCCGCTCGCGCTACACCTGACCCTGGCGCTCGCCGCCTTCGCCGCCGCCGTCTACGCCGTCGCGCGCGCCGCCGGACTCGCTGATCTCGGACGCCGCGTCGATCTCGTCGAACGCTCGATCCGCCGGGGCGAAGTCGATCCCGAACTCGCCGACGCGCTCCGCAGGGACGCCGAGGGCGACTGGCCTTGAGCTCGAGGACCGGATCGGCGACGGATCGTGCATCCGCCGAGGGCCTGCCCGCCGTCTGGCGAAGTCGGGCCAAGGCGCTCCGCCGCTACGGATCCGACGCCCCCGCCGTCGCGCTCGAACGCTGCGCCGACGAACTCGAGACCACGCTCCGGGAGCGCGACGAGACCGGCCTGTCGCTCGTCGAGGCCGCCCGCGAGAGCGGCTACTCCGCCGATCACCTCGGACGCTTGGTCCGCAGCGGCAAGATCCCGAACGCCGGACGGCCCGGCGCACCCAGGATCGCGCGTCGGCACCTGCCCCGGAAGGCGACCGCCGAGCCGCGCCTGGCGCGGACGCCCCGGCGACGCCAGCTTACGAACAGGCAGATCGTGCGGTCCATCATCGAGAGGGGAATCGAGTGATGGGACGCACGAAACGTGGTCGGCGCGGATACAGCGCCGGCGAATGGGGCCGGAACCGGGTCAGGCTTTTCCCCGACCCCAAGACCGGCCTGTTCCAGATCGAGTGGCGCGAGAACGGGAGTAGGCGGAGCCAGTCGCTGGGGCATCGCGACTGGGTTCGGGCGAAGCGGCAGGCGGACGAGTTCGCCGCCGGATTCGTCGGGCCGGAGACGTATGCCAAGGCCGAAGCCGAGCCCGAGCCGCTCACCCTGGAGACGCTTTTTGACATCTACGGTGAGGAGGTGACGCCCACCAAGGGCGAACGAACGCAGTACCAGGACAGGGTCGCCACCGCGATGTTCCTCGAGTTCTTCGGACGGGATCGCGAACCGGAGACCCTTTCCCGGCGGGACTGGGATCGGTTCATCCGCGAACGGAGGGCGGGCAGGGTCGGACGGAGTGGCAGGCCGGTGTCGGACTGCACCGTCGAGCACGACCTGAAGTTCCTGATGGCGGTGCTCAACTGGGCCGCGAAATCGAAGGACGAACGGGGCCGCCCGCTCCTCGTCTCGAACCCGCTGAAGGGGCTCAGGAAGCCCAAGGAGAAGAATCCGACGCGAGTCGTGCTGACCGAGGAGGAGTATCAAGCGTTGCTCCGGGTGTCGGCGGAGGTCGGCTGGCGCTTCCGGGTCGCGCTCGTGCTCGCGCATGAGACGGGACATCGCATCGGGGCCATCCGCAAGCTCCGGTGGTCCGACGTCGACTTCGACGGTCGAGCCATCCTGTGGAGGGCCGAGCACGAGAAGACGGGTCACGAGCACACGACGCCCGTCACCGCCGAAGCGCTGTCCGTTCTCGAGGAGGCCTCGGCGAGACGTTCGGGCGCCGGGGACGCGCCGGTGTTGCCCGCCCTGCGGACTCCCTCGGAGTGCGTGGGCTCGTCGCTGACGAATGGTTGGTGGGACAGGGCCGAGAGGCTCGCCGGGCTGGAGCCGAAGCCCCGCAGGGGCTGGCACTCGCTGAGGCGGAAGTTCGCCTCCGATCTCATGGACCTGCCGCTCAAGGTGCTCTGCGAGCTCGGCGGCTGGAGGAAGGCCGAGACCGTGCTCCGTTGCTACCAGCAGACCAACGAGATGCAACTCCGGGAGGCGCTCGACAACCGTCGCAGGCCTCGCAGGTAAGGCTGGTTCAGCGGGAACCGAACAGCGGGAAATCGGGTTGATGTTCTCGTAAGATCAACCTTGGCAACAAGATGGGATCTCGGGTGCATTTTCCGGTCCAGCTCCGCGCCTTTCCATTCGCGTCGGCTTCCCTCGCCCACGCGAGGTCCGTCGGCGCGGCGACGTTCGACGGAAGTCCCCCGAATCTCCCGCTGCGGGTCCGGCGCGCCGGACCCGCAGCCTCGTCCTCGAGGCCGTTCAGTCCTCCCAGCGTACCGCGTCCCCGATCCGGATGCGCGCATCTCGCAGCACCGTGCAGAAGACGCCTCCGCGCCAGTCGGGACCGAGAGCGTCGCGCAGGCCGGCGAGCTGTTCCTCCATGAGCGTGCAGGGACGGGTCTCGCCGCGCACCCGAAGCACGCAGTCGCCGACGCGGATCTTGCGGTCGCGGGTGTCGGCCAGACTCACCCCGCTCACCATCAGGTTGGCGCGCCTGAGCGCCGGATCGACAGGCTGGCCGAGTTCGGCGCCGAGCGTGTCGAAGACCTCCTTCTCGATCAATGTGACCTGGCGCCGGGTCCGCCCGAAATTCGTGTCCCCGGCGAGCCCGCCTCCCGCCTCCGCGGTCGCCTCGGGCACCGCGCTCATCCGCCCCCCCCGCTGCCGCTTGATCCAGATCGCCTCGAGTTTTCCGCTCATTCGCATCGCTCCCTCCGGGCTCGCCTCGGCTCCCGGGTGCATTTGCCGTTTCGTTTCGGTTTCGAGGGCTCGCGGTCGCCCCGACTCTCGGTGAATCGTCGCCCCGGCCGGGGCCCGAACGCTCCAGAATACCCCATCGGACCGCCGAGAGCGAGAGACGATCCCGCCGCCGCCGATCGGCCGGGGCTCGAAGCGGAGCACGCCGTCGGGATCTCCTGCGCAGGTCGGTCGCGGACTCGTCCGGACGCGCGCCCTGCGGGGGCGCAGCGCCTTCAGTTCTCCGGCACCGCCTCCATCAGCAGGCGCAGCGCCTCGTCGAGCGCACGGCGTCCCGGTCCGGCGCCGGTGTAGTGCCCGATGCGCACCACCACCATGTCGTGCGTGGGGATGACGACGGTGCTCTGGCCCCCCGCTCCCGCCATGCGGAAGGCGCTGCGCGGGATGGGGAATCCGCCGTCGCCGTTCACCCAGAAGAAGGCGCCTCCGTAGATCGGGCGTCCGTCGGCCACCCAAGCGGGCGCGAGCGTGGACGCGTACTCCACGTATCCCTCCGGGAGAAGGCGCTCGCCGTCCACGACCCCGTCCCGAAGGTAGAGGTTGCCGAGTCGCGCCCAGTCGCGCCCGCTGCCGAACCCGTACCCTTGAAGGAGGAAGTTGCCGTAGGGATCGGTCATCGCGACGAAGTTGCGCATCCCCAGCTTGTCGAAGAGATGTCGTTGCGGAAAACGATGATAGTTCTCGCCCAACTCCCCCTCGACGCCCAGACGGATCAGGTAGTTCGCGAGCACGGGATCGCAATTGCGGTATCGTCCCACCGTGTTGGGTTCCCACTGCAGGTCCTTGCCGGCGGCGTACTCGAAGGAATCGACGGTGCCCGTGTAGAGGTACAGGTGGTCGGGGTATCCGATGTCCGGATCGTCTCCTGGATCGCCCAGGTTGCGGCAGCGCAGCCCGGAGGACATCCGCATGATGTCGCCGATGCGGATCGCCTGGCGCGGATCGCCCGCGGATTGCCACTCGGGGACGGGCGCCGGCTGCCAGAGGTCGTAGACCCCCTTCTGGATCAGAACGCCCATGAGCGTGCCGGTGAGGCTCTTGTTCATGGACCAGCTCTCCAGGGGCGTGGTGTGGTCGATGCCCTCGCGGTAGCGCTCCGCCAGGAGACGGCCCCGATGGGTGACCACGAAGGCCGCGGTCAGCGCCTCGGGAGGCGCGAAGGCGGCTTCCACCGCCTGCGCGACCTTGTCCATGTCCACATCGGCGGGGAAAGGCTCGTCGGGCAGCAGGTCGCCCAGCGGCCAAGGCGTGGTTTCGGCGTCCGGGAGCGTCGAGACCACCTCGATCGGCTCGTAGTACGGTTCGTCCCGACCGACGGGGAGGGCCAGGCATCCCTGGTCTCCGTGCAGTTTGGCCGAGCGCACCGTGCCGTCCGGGAGGGTGAGGTGCACGCGCCGGTTCTCGTAGTCCACCACCCGATCGGTCACCGCGCTGCGGTATTCGGCGGGCGCGGTGAAGAAGCCGGTGTGCTCGGCGGCGAAGTCCGGATCCAGCCCGGACAGGAACGCGTTCGCGCAAAGAACGGTGGCGAAGCCCGCCGTCGAGTGCGCCAGCGCGTCCCCCGGCGGAAGCGCGTACTCTCCGGGCAACTCGAGCTCGGCGGCGCGGGCGAGGAGATGCGCCCGGGGGTCCTCGGCGACCGACTCGGGAGCGTCTCCGGCCGGAGCGCAACCGGCGGCCAGAATCGCGAGGACGGCGAGGGACGAGATCGGGCGGTGCGACATCTTCTTGGCTCCGCATGCGGGGAGAGGCGACCGGAAAACCTACCATAAGGCACGGGTGGCCGGGGCAACAAGAAGAACCGCCCGGGTCGTCGGCGGGCGCGGGCTCTTTCCCGTCGCCGAGGCGGAAGGCTGGTCCGATTCCTGCGCTCCGAGCTTCTTGCGCAGTTCCGGGCAAGCGCGAAGCGCAGGGAGGAGCGGCGCCCCGGATTCGTGCCTCGCTCCGGCGACCCGTGAACCCGTTCGCGGTCTACGGGCACGCGCGCCTTTTCTTTGGCGGCGCTCGTCGCTTTCTTCGGCCATGGGGTCGTCCGTCTCGCCTCGCCCGGCTCGACGGGTCCGCCCGCGCAGGGGGGAGGGGAGAGCCGAGAAGAACGGGCTGGATCCGTCCTTGCCTTTTCCCGGACGGCGACTCTAGTCTGCCCGTGTCGCCCGGTCCCTCCCACGCGAAATCCGCGCGTTGTCGCGGGAGTCGTCCATGGGGAGAACTCCTTGCGCGAGGAGGTCACGATGATCGAGTTCCGCCCGCGAATCCCATGCGCGAAGCGGAGGGATCCGCGGAGATCCGCGCGAAGCGCGCCGGTCCTGTTGGCGTGTCTGTGCCTGCTGGTGCCCGGCGGCGCGGCGGCCCAGAACACCGCAACGGTGACCGGCCGCGTCTCGGACTCCAACACCCTGATTCCCCTGAGCGGCGTCGAGATCCGGGTGCAAGGCGCGGGCATCAACGGGGTCACGAACAACGACGGGAGGTTCGTCCTGCTGAACGTCCCGATGGGGGACGCCGTCCTCACGGCGACGATGATCGGCCGCCGCGACGCGGAACGGGCGGTCGCGGTCACGGCCGATCCCCCCACCGAGGTGAACTTCTTCCTGGTCGAGATGGCCATCGACCTCGATGAAATCGTGGTTACCGGCACGGCGGGAGAACAACAGGCCCGTTCCCTCGGAACCACGGTCGGGTCTCTCCCCGTGGCGGAGACGCAGGAGATCGCTCCCCGCGACAACTTCGAGACCATGCTCGGAGGCGCCGTTCCCGGCGTGAACGTGGCCTACGGCGGCGGCCACGTCGGAGGCGGCAACAACGTGCGCATCCGCGGCGCCGGATCCATGGTTCTCTCGGGACAGCCTCTCGTCTACATCGACGGTGTCCGGGTGAACAACGGGGGGCCGGGAGACGAGGGGACCTTGGGCGTAGGCACGCAGAGCCCGGCCTCGCGGCTGAACGACATCAACCCCGAACTCATCGAATCCCTCGAGATCATCAAGGGCCCGGCGGCGGCGACGCTCTACGGGACGGAGGCGTCGAACGGGGTCATCAACATCATCACCAAGAAGGGCGCCCGAGGGGCTCCCGTGTTCACTCTCGCGTCGAAGGTGGGGCAGAACTGGTACCGGGACCCCAAGACGCATTGGCCGGGAAGCTTCTACACCTGCACCGGCCGCGGGACGGATCCGTGCACCCCCGGCGAGATCGTGGAAGTCAACGTCTTCCAGCGCGACTACGAAGTGCACGGCCTCGAGCACTTCCAAATCGGCATGCCGCTGGGGACCGTGGGCACCGTCTCGGGCGGCACCGACGCGATCCGATACCACTTCACGGCGGGCTGGGATTTCGACGAAGGACCCGTCCCGAACAACACCAACAACCGGCTGGACGCGCGCGCGAACCTCAACTGGCTGCCTCGAGAGGACCTGACCGTCGACCTCGGCTTCGGAACGATCCGCTCCGAACTGCACACCACGACGGGGCGGCAGCCGGCGCGCGTCACCGGATTTCACTGGTCCTGTCCCGGCGGTCAATGCGAGATCGGCACGGGCACGCCCAACGCGCTCGACGGCCCCTTCCGAGGCTACATCGCCTATCTGCCGGACCTGTACGACGAGCTGCTCGATTCCGGGCAGAAGGTCTACCGCAGCATCTATTCGCTCACGGCCACGCATCGTCCGCTCGAGTGGTTCACCCACCGTTTGGTCGTGGGACTGGACCAAGTGGAGACGAACGGTTTTCGGCTGAACCGCCACTCGTCCGGCCGGGTCGGCATCAGCGGCCGCCAGGGCGACAAGAGGCTCGAATTCCGCAACACCGACAACTTCAGCTTCGACTATTCCGGCACGCTGACCTACGATCCGTTCGGCGGACTTTCGCTGGCCACGTCGTCCGGCGTCCAGTACTACGAGCGGTCGTCGGAGTGGCTCGCGGGCAGGGGCACGCGATTCGCGGTTCCCAGTCTCGAAACGATCTCCGCCGGAGAGGTCAGAGAGACGTCCGACGGATTCTCCAGCAACAAGACCGTCGGCATGTACGTCCAGGAGCAGGTCTCCTGGCAGAATCGAATTTTCCTGACCGGCGCCCTCCGCGGAGACGACAACTCCGCCTTCGGAGCGGACTACGACTTCGTCGTCTACCCCAAGATGAGCGCAAGCTGGGTGATCTCGGAGGAATCCGCCCTGCAGGGACTGGACTGGCTCGGCTCGCTGCGGCTCCGCGCGGCCTGGGGCAAGGCCGGGCAACAGCCCGACCAATTCGCCGCGGTGCGGCTCTACACTCCGGAGCCGGGATTCCAAGGCTCCGGAGGCGTGACTCCGCTGACGATCGGAAACTCCGACGTGCAGCCCGAGGTCGGCGTGGAGACGGAGGTCGGCTTCGACGCCGGGCTCTTCGGCGATCGGGTCGGCCTCGAGGTCACCTACTACGACCAGAGGCGGACCAACGCCCTGATCAGCGTTCCGGTGAAGCCTTCGACCGGCTTCCCCGGTTCCCAGCTCCGAAACATCGGGGAAATTCGGAACGCGGGGTTCGAACTCGGGCTCAGCGTGGACGCCTATCAGGGACCCACCGTGGGGTTCGAACTCGGGCTGTCGCTCCATGCGAACAGGAACGAGGTGCTCGATCTGGGCGGATTGGATCCGATCCCGGTGTTCGGACGGAACTTCACCACCGGCTGGACGGGCCAGCGCCATGCGGTGGGATTTCCGCTCGGGTCCATTTTCCTGCCCGTGGTCGTGTCCGCGGACATCGTGGGCACGGGCTTGGCGGCGCGCGCAACGAACGTGATGTGCGAGAGCGGTCCGATCGCGGCCCCGGGCACCCGGATCACCCGGGGCGGTGGACCTCCCGTGCCCTGCACGAGCGGAGAGACCGCTCCCGAGGTCTACAGGGGCTCGACCGTTCCGACGCGCGAAATGGGTTTCAACGCGACCGTGTCCGTTCTTGCCAACACGCGCTTCTACGTCGATTTCCAGTACGTCGGCGGACACACCATGGTGGACGGCATCACGGCGGGTTCCCACCTGTTCTTCCGCAACACCAGGGCGATCAACGAGAAGACCGACCCGGTCTTCCTAGGCTACGACGAGATCGGAGAAGTCAATCCGACGGGAGTCTTCGACGCTTCCCAGATCACCATGCGCAGCGTGTCGATGAGTCACACCTTCTCCGCCGACATGGCCGCGAGGCTCGGGGCGTCCCGGCTCAATTTGACGCTTTCCGGCCAGAACCTCTGGAGGCCATGGAGGGCGCAGAGCGAAGCTTTCGGCCACCCCATCGTGGATTCGGAGATTCGGGACACGGGCGGTACGAGCACCGATCCCGGAGGGATCTCGGCCTACACGCAGGACGGATTTCCGATGTTCAAGCGTTTCCTGGCGACCGCGCGGGTGACGTGGTGATGCGCGCGGGGATGGAGGAAGCCGGAACGGGAGCGCCGACCTGGGACGATGCCGCGGAGGGATCTGCCATGAAAACGAACGACGAAACGATGCGCGCGGCGCCGCGGTTCCGGCGGACGTGCTGCCTCGCGGCGCTTGCCGCCGCCTCGCTGCAGGGAGGGTGCGACACGGCCGAACTCCTCGAGGTGAACCTTCCGGGCAACGTCACGGCCGAGGACATCGAGAACCCGAGCTTGGCGGCCACCATGCGAGTATCCGCCATCGGCGACTTCGAGTGGGCGTGGGATGAGTACGTGGACTTCGCGGCCAAGCACTCCGACGAGTACATCCAGTCTTCGGGGAACTTCACCGGCCGAAGGCTGCAGATCCGAGACATTCCGGGGAACCTCCCCCAGTACCAGGACAACATATTCGGCCGGCTCCATCGGGCGAGGGTCATGCTCGAGACCAACTTCGACCGGCTTCGGAACTTCTCCGACGCGGACGTTCCGAACCGCGCCCAGTACTTGGCCGAGATGCGGACGTACGGGGCCTTCGTCTACGTGGTGTTCGGAGAGGGCTTCTGCGGGACGCCGCTCGACGGGGACGGCGTCGTCCGGACTCCGGAACAGCTTTTGGAGATCGCCGTGGAGCAGTTCACGGAGGCGCTGAGTCTCGCGAGGCAGTTGGAAACGGAGCGGGGCCGGGCGCTCGTCCAGGCCGCGCTGATCGGACGAGCCCGCGCGTACCTGAATCTGGACCAGTACGAGAACGCCATCGCCGACGCGCGGTCGATCGTGGACGATCCCGGCCTGGACTTCTACGCGACCCGGGAGTACGGGGACAGCCGACGCGAGAATTCGATGGCGAACACGAACGAACTCGACACCAACCAGCAGTCGACCGTGGCACCGAGCTACCGCGACGTGCGGTGGAAGGGGGTGCCCGATCCTCGGGTTACGGTGATGGAAACCGGGCTCATCGGGCACGACAACGCCACCATCGTTTGGCGCCACGACAAGACGCCCGAGAGCTTTGCCGCGGGCGCGGCCCAGGACGTGATCGTCGCCTCTTCGCGCGAAGCCCGCATGATCGTCGCGGAAGCCTCGGCCCTGTCCGGAGACTTGGCCACGGCGATCGGAATTCTCGACGATTTCCACGCCGCCGCCGGAATTCCTCCCGTGACCGCCGAAGACCTGCCCACCCGGGACGACGTCGTCCGTCAGGTGATCGAGGAGCGCCGCCGGGAATTCTTCGTCGAGGGCGGACACCGTCAGAGAGACCATCTGCGGTGGCGCGGAACCCCGTTCAACGTCCCGTATCTCGGCGAACCCGGCTCCGACCATCCGGACGGGGTGGACCAGTACGGTCAGGTCTACGGCACCACGACCTGCTTCCCGATCGCCCAGAACGAGCAGGTGGGCACCTGACCCGTCCGACGGGAGTCGACGTCGACGCCTCCCCGTCGCGGAGGTGTCCGGGTTCGGTCGCGGAGCGGGAGCGGGCGGAGCGCATCGCCGCGCCGCCGGACCAGCTCTTCCGCTCGGACCCGGATTCCCGACTCTCGCCTACCCGCCCCGATTCATCGTTTCAACGAGGACGATCCCCGCTGCGGCGCCCGGGTAGCGCGACGTCGACGCGGGACCGCGCAGCACTCGGATCCGCGTCACGGACGAGGCCGGGATCCGATCGAGCGTCAGCATCGCCCGATCCTGCCCGCCGGCGTCGATCCTGACGCCGTCGAGGAAAATCTGCGGCTCCTCCCCGAGGAGAAACGAGTTCACGCCTCGGAGACGGATCCTGACCCCGGCCCCGACTCCGCCTTGGGGTTGCTGGACCGTGACGCCGGGAACGCCGGTCGCAAGGAGGTCGGCGGCGGTGCGCGAACCCGCGCCCGTCCCGTCGACGCGCGCTTCCGAGTGTCCGCGCCCGAGGTCGTCGAGCCGCGGAACCTCCACCAAGAGCTGATCGAGCACGAGCGAGACGCGGTGCATGTGGAGACGGACCAGCGACTCCTCCATCGGGGCGACCTCCACCGTTTCGACGAGGGTGCCGAATCCGTCTCCTTCGACGCGCATCACCACTTCCCCGGAGGGCACGTTGAGGATCCGGAACCATCCGTCGGCGTCCGTGCGGGTGCGGTGGTGGGCGAATCCCGGAAGCGCCACCAGCGCACCGGACACGGGATCGAGGCTCTGCTCGTCCAACACCCAGCCCGTGATCGATCCGGCGTTCTGAAGCGCGCCGACGCCCTGGACGGCGGCGAGAAAAACCGCCAGTGCGCACGTTCCGGGAAGACGTCTTCGCGCGGTTCGAGACGGACGCGTCGTCAACGGTTGCTGTTCCCACACGGTGGCTCCTCCCTTCGGACTCCTTCCATCCATACCCGTTCCGGCGGAAAAAGCTTCCCGGATCCGGAACTCAGAAGGCCACCCCGACGGCCTCGCACAGCCAGCGTTGGAACGGCGCCGCGGCGCGGCACAGCTCGGCGAATCCGTCGAGAAATCCATCGGAGACGGCGGTCGCCTCGTCGAGTTCGGCCACCCCGACGAAGTCCTTGCGCCGAAGATCCTCGATGAGGGGATGGTTCGATCCGAACCCCTTGGGGGCCCGGATCAGAGAATCCCCCGACAGCTCGAACGACGCCCTGAACTCCTCGTCCCGCGAGGCGCGCAGCCACGCGTTCGGGTCTTCGTCGATGGCCTCCCGGATCTTTCCCAGCGCGGGACCGCCGGGGCGCCAGACGCCGCACCCTGCGAAGACGCTTCCCGGCTCCAAATGCAGGTAGAAGCCGGGCGCATGCGCGTCCTTGCCCGCCTCGTGCCGAAACTGGATGCCGACATGGGTCTTGTACGGGCTCTTGTCCTTGGAGAAGCGCGTGTCCCGGTGGATGCGGAACAGAGAGCCGCCGCGAGCCCTGGGGTCCGAGCGGAAGCGAGGGCTGATGCGTGCCAAGCAGGGGGCGAAATCCGAAACGAAGCGGAGAGCGGGCCGTTTCACGTCCGCCTCGTAGCGCGGCTTGTGCGCCGCGAACCAGTTGCGGTCGTTGTTGGCGGCGATTTCGGCCAGGAATTGGAAGGTGGCCGGAGTGAAATGGGCGTCTCGCATGGGTCGGGAGGCCGGGGTGCGGGGCGTCGAGTCGTCTCGGGAGGGTGGCCGGGCCGGAAACGGAGCGCAACCGGAGGAACGAAATCCAACCGGATTTCGCACCTCCGGCGACGTTGCGGGCCGCGGGAGATTTCCACCGCCGAGCGTTCGCAACCATCGTTGACACGCCATTCGAGGGCGGGCAGATTCGAAACCTGCGAGAACCGCTCCGCCGCGCCATTCCAGCCGAGAGACCGATCGATGACCGCCGTTCGCCACAACCCCCTGATCTTCTACGCCCTGCTGGGCGCTACCTTCGCGATGTCCTACGGGGTGATCTGGTTCGTCGTCAGCTCGAGCGCGGCGTCGGTCGCGTTGGCCCTGGCGGGCGCTGCGGGCGTGTTCCTGACCGGTCGAAAGATCTGTCGGTGAGAGCCGAGACTCGCGTGTCGCGCACGGCGCTGGTCGCGTTCGCCGCACTGGCGTTCGCTCCGCTTCCGGCGACGGCTCAGCGGGACTTCTCGCAGGTCGAGATTCGCACCGAACGGGTGGCCGACGGGCTCTACGTGCTCTTCGGCGCGGGCGGAAACATCGGCCTGTCGGTGGGAGAGGACGGCGCGTTCCTGGTCGACGACCAGTACGCTCCGCTCACCGAAAAAATACTCGCGGCGGTCGAGGAGATCGCCGGCGAGCCCGTGCGCTGGGTGCTGAACACGCACTGGCACGGCGACCACACCGGCGGCAACGAGAACTTGGGTCGCGGAGGCGCCCTGATCGTCGCGCACGAGAACGTCCGACGCCGCCTCAACCCCGCCGAGTTCGCCGACGTGGCGGGACGCTCCCGGCAGTCCGCGCCGGAGGGATTGCCGGTGGTGACCTTCAACGACCGGATGAGCTTCCACTGGAACGGAGAGGACATCCGCGTCCACCACATGCCCAACGCGCACACCGACGGCGACGCCGTGGTGTTCTTCGCGCACGCCGACGCCGTGCACATGGGGGACACGTTCTTCAACGGGCGCTACCCGTTCATCGACGTGGACAGCGGCGGCGGCGTCGACGGGATCCTTGCCGTCGCCGACCATGTGCTCGCGCACGCGACGGATGATACGGCCATCGTTCCCGGGCACGGCGAGATCGCGGACAGGACGTCGTTGCGCGCCTACCGCGACATGATCGCCACCGTGCGCGGGCGGGTGAGCGACATGATCGCCGAAGGCATGACGGAGGACGAGGTGGTGGCCGCCGCGCCCACCGCCGATCTGGACCCGGATTGGGGCGACGCCTCCGAGCGTTTCGTGCGCGGCGTCTACGTCAGCCTCGCGCGCGACTGAACCGGGAGAGGGCATTTGTCGCGTCGCACCGGAATGGGAATCGCGCTGGCCGCGTTGCTGCTGGGGGGGTACTTCTTGGCGGTCGGGCGCCGGGGCGCCGTCCCTCCCTTGGGCGAGGATGCGCCCCGGACCGCAGACCGGACGGTCGACTTGGGCCCCGCCGACGGTCGCGACCTGCCCGCCCAAGACACCGGGCGCGTGCGGATCGGCGATACCGCGCCCGACTTCTCGCTACTCGCCCATTCGGGCGAAGTCCTCGCTCTCTCCGACTTCCGCGGGCGAAGGAACGTCGTTCTCGTCTTCTACCGCGGGCACTGGTGACCCTGGTGCGCCGGTCAGCTCGGGGAGCTGAGCGAACTGCTGGACGCCGATGAGCGGGCGGATGCGGAGATTCTCGCCATCTCCGTGGACGAGCGCACGGAACAGCAGCTGATGATCGATCGGGTCGCCGCCGAACAGGGCCGCACCCTCGACTACCCTATCCTGGCCGACCCGGACCACGCCGTCATCGACCGCTACGGCCTCTTCAACGCTCGGAGCCGGCGTCCGGTTCCCCATCCCGCGGTCTACGTCGTCGACAGACAGGGCGTGGTACGCTGGAAGTTCATCGAGATCGACTACCGCGTCCGGCCCAGCAACGAGGATGTGCTCGAAGCGCTGGCGGAGATCGGTCGAAGCTGAAGCTGAAGCTAGGAGCTTGCGCGGCAGAAGGACCTGCGAGTGGGCGTGAAGTCCCGGCAGTCGGGCTTCCAACCCGGATTTCCGGCAACCAAACCGCTCGGATGGCAACAAGAGCCGATCGTCAACGGAGGAAATCGCCGCATTCCAGGTCCCAATGGACTCCGGAAGCTCCCGGAAACGAAGGCTTGGCCTCTCACGCCGCCGCCGGGACATGCAATCGCCGCATGTTGAGCGCCAGACACACCAGATCCCACTCGCCGCGCTGTACATCACTGGCTAACCTCATGTTTTTCATGGACATAACCCTTGCTTCCGCTCTGCGCCACGGACCCGCCTCACACCACCACCTTTTCTGCCGCCTGCGCGTAGAAGCTGCGAGCATGCTCCTCGGGCTCTTCGGATGGGGGATCGCGAACCGGCTACCCTTTTTCCCAGAGGGGCCGGGACCGATTCATTCGCGAGCGGAGGGCGGGATGGGTCCGAAAGACGCTGGGGCAACCGCCGCAGGCTTTGCCCTCGAGTCGATTCAACGAGAATCGGACAGCGGGAACGCACGCGGTTTCTTTCTCGTAAAAGTACCGACCGCAGGAAGATGAGGGCCTCACGACATCCGCCGTCTCACGCGAACCGCCGTGGCGCCGTCGCCGTTCCATGCACGTTGCCCGGTTCCGCGACTTGACAGGCGGTCGCCCGATGGCGCAAGTAGTGTTAGCCGTAGAGCCTCGGTACGCCCCGTGACCGCTGACGCCTCGAGTCCGGGCCGTGCGATCAGCGCTCCGTCCACCACCCCCGAGGAGCGTACGCGTTGCGTCCCAAGCGGATTCCGAAGTCCCGCGACGACATCACGCGTTCGTGGATGCGCGCCGTCCTGAGCGATCGCGCTCGCCGTATGCCCGATTTGCGGGAGTTGCACTTCGAGGACTTGGGCGACGGAGGCAGCGTGCTCGGGGAAGTGTTGCGGTGTCGGCTGGTCTGGGGCAGCGCGACGTTCGATCCGCCCCGAAGCGTGATCGTCAAGTTTCCCAGCCAGGATGCGCGCATTCGGCGTTTCGGCAAAATCATGGGGCTACACAAGAGGGAGCACTACTTTTATCGACATGTCGCGTCGACGGCTCCGATTCGCAGTCCTCGGCTGTTGTACGGCAGCTACGATCCTCGGAGCGACGATGTGGTTCTCGTGCTCGAGGATTTGGCGGGAATGGTCTTCGCGGACGTACTGGAGGGTGCCACGCCGCAACAGACCGCTTCCGCTCTCCGATCCATCGCCGGCCTTCACGGTCGGTACTGGAATCGGTTCCAAGAGCCCCCGCTCTCCCAGTGCGAAGCGCTCTCCACGCGAATCAGGGTCTTGGCCCAGATTGGCTACGTGAAATCGTTGCCCGGTGCGCTGGATCGTTTCGCAGCCTGCTTTTCTCCCCGCACGCGCCGGGTCGCCGAAGCGATCGCGGCGAAGGGTCTGGAGTACTCGCGCGAGACGCTCAACGGTCCGCGTAGCTTCACCCACGGCGACTTCCACGTCAACAACGTGTTCTTCGACCCCGCGAACGGGGACGAGGCGGTGATCCTGGACTGGCAGACCAGTGGAACGAGCAACCCGCTGCTCGACATCGGCCTGTTCATGTCCAGAAGCGTCGGCGTCGAAGTTCGGCGCCAAGTGGAACGCGAGGGCTTGGAGTTGTATTGGGAGACGCTGCGCCAGGCCGGCGTCGACGACATGAGCCTGGAAGAGTGCTGGCGGCAGTATCGGATGAGCATGCTGTTCTCCCTTATGGTGATGGTCTTGGCAGCCGGACAGCTCGGGAGCAGCGAGCGACTGCCGACGGAGGACATGAGCGTCATCTTTCGCCGCGTAACGACGGCGGTGGAGGACTTGGATTCCCACGACTTCGTTCCGGCCCGGCAACCCTTCATGGGTCCGGCATGGGCGCGGTCGCGGTTGTTCGGTTTCGGATACCGCATGTGCAAGACGATCCGACGGTGACGGGAGAGACGGATGGTCCCGTTTTTTGAACAGGTCCTCGAGGTGAATTCCGGCACCGACCGGGAGACGCCGAGATGGCCGGGAGGAAGAGGCGAAGATTCACGCCGGATTGAAGGGTCGGATGGCGATGGAAGCACCGAGGGAGCGTGACGGCCTGCAGGCGAGCGCGGCGCGGCACGGACTTCGTCCCAATCGGGTCGGTCTGTGGAAGCGGTAGCCGGTCGATGCGCTTCCCGCAGCGTTCTCGAGGGGCGGGAGCAAGGAGGCCCGAGAGAGCGGGACCAAGCTCCGGATGCTATCTTCGAGTTGTGGCCGGAAAATGAGTGTCCGCACAGGCAGGCCCGCAGTCCCGGAGGCGCCCGCCCGGATGCGCTCGCCTCCGGATCGAACGACGTCCGCCGAGGGCTCGGCAGGCTACACCGGAATTCAACTTGAAATCGCTCTCGATCCGTCCAACGAACCTCTAAGGCCGCCCTACATGGCGCGCAGTGCGATTCAAAGCGGCGACGAGCCTGCCGGTGTGCCCAAGCGGCAAGCGCTCTGGGCGTTTTCCATGGCCATGGCCGCAGTGTTCCTGACGGCCGTCAGCCAGACCATCGTTGCAACGGCGCTCCCGAGAATCGCGGTCGAGCTGGGGCGTTTCGACCAGTACACTTGGACGGCTTCCGCGTACGCCGTCGCCGTCACGATCGCCATTCCCATCGCGGGCGGGTTTTCGGACCGATACGGACGCAGGCCGTTTCTGCTCTTGGGCGTTGCGTTGTTCACCGTCGCGTCGGCATTGGCCGGCATGAGCCCGAACATGAGCTGGATGGTGATTTCGCGCACTGTCCAGGGCGTTGGTGGGGGCATCGTCTCGGCCGTGAGCCTCCCCTTGATCGTCGATCTGTTTCAACCGGAGGATCGGGGCAGGCACTTGGGTGCGCTGAGTGCCGCGTACGGGGTTGCGTTCCTAGTGGGACCGCCCTTGGGGGGCGTTCTCACCGATGCCCTGTCGTGGCGATGGACCCTGTGGATCAACGTTCCCTTGGGGGTTGCGATCATGGGACTGATCGTAGCCGCGTTTCCGCGTTTGCCGGTCGCGGCCAGCGCGAAGAGGCCGGATCTTCTCGGCATGGCGATTCTCGTGATGGCGCTCGGGCCGATCCTGCTCGCGCTGTCCTGGGGAGGCGTGATCTTCCCTTGGTCGTCTCCGCTGACCATCGGAGCGTTCGTCCTCGGGGCGGCGATGTCGGCGGCCTTCGTGTTTGTGGAAACTCGCGCCGCCGCCCCGATCATGCCTATGAAAATTTACCGCTACGGTACCGTGGCGGTCTCCTTCGGCGTGTTGGGTTTGACCGGCCTTGCGCTGTTCGGCGTCGTGATCCTGTTGCCGCTTTTCCTCCAAGGGGTCGTCGGTCTCTCGGCCGCCGCCAGCGGTGGCCACCTCAGCGTGCTCCTAGTGGCGATGGCCGTGGGCGGGGTCGCGTCGGGGCGACTGATTTCCCGGACGGGATACCGCTATCGACTCTGGGGGATTGCGGGCACCGCAACGACGACGACCGGCATCCTCTTGATGGCGGCGATGCAACCGACCGACGCGACGGGCGTCGTCGCCGCGTACATGGCGATCGCGGGACTCGGGTTCGGTTTGGTGCTTTCCTCCTTCGCTTTGGCGGTCCAGAACACGGTGCCGCACGAGGTCGTGGGATCTTCGACGGCTGCCCTGCAGTTTGCACGGCAACTGGGAGGTTTGCTACTGTTGACCGCGAGCGGGCCAGCCTTGGCGTCGAGATTCTCCTCCAGGGTCGAGGTTGCGTTGCCCGCCGATCTCGAGGCGCAGATTCGACCGCACCGCTTGGACGAACTCAAGCGTGATCCGCAAGCCCTTATGGATCCCGCCACGGTGGATGGATTGCGCGCCGCTTTCGACCCTCTCGCGACGGCGCCGCCGATCGACGCGTTGCGCACTGTGCTGACCGCGGCATTGGACGGTGCGGTGGGCGATCTCGTTCTGATTCTGGGGGGCGTTGCAGCCCTGTCCTTGGCGCTGACCATGTTCCTGCCGAAATCGAGCGGCCAACCAAAGGAGATGTGAAGAGTGCTTCGCAAGATCCCGCACGGCGTCGGCGAGGACGTCGACTCCGTCGCATTCGTTCCCGCAGTTCTCGCCGGAGACGCGACGCGGGACTGCTCGAATGCGGTCTTCTCGCGGCGAACCGCCCGCCGGAGGTTCGCCGTGAGAGTGAGAGCTTCGACATGAGGACGCGGACGCCCGACGCGTTCAGGGCGGGGTACGAGGCCACTCGTCCGTCCAATCCCGAACTGACGGACAGCTATGTGGCCCACCTGAGCATCGGCGACCCGGACGCCGACGCCGTCGTCGACGAACTCGCCGACGTCCCCCCGGAGAAAATCGACGAATTCGTGCGGGCGCTGTTGGAGGACGATGGTCGGAAGGGGGACTCCGCGCCCCGTGTTCTACGGGAGTTCGTCGACGGATCCGTAGCGCTGCCCGAATGGTATCGGTCCGTGCCGGTGCAACCGGGAAGCCGAGGCTTCTTTCGGCAATCCGACCTCTTCCTGACCGCGTTCGTCGCGAGCACGATCGTGCGGGGGTTCAGCACGACCATCAGCCTGTCGTTCTTCATGTCGGGCAAGGTGCTCGCTGCGGCTCGAGCGCGTCTACGGCACAACATCAGGCACCTCGTGGAGATCATGATTCCCGGCGGTCTCGAGCCGTATGGCGACGGATGGAGGCTCTCCATCCGCACTCGGCTGATCCACGCCCGCGCTCGGAAGTTGATCGCCGAGTCCCGTCACTGGAACAGCGCCGCCCACGGGCTACCGGTCAACGCCGCCCACGGCGCCCTGGCTTCCGCCGGCTTCTCGGCCATGCTTCTCGAGGACGCGATGAGCCTGGGCGCTCGGATGGACCGAGAGGAACGCGCCAGTTTCATGCACATCTGGCGGTGCAGCGCTTGGCTGATGGGCGTCCCGGAGGCGTTGCTGTGCCGAACCGAGCGCGACGGACACCAGTTGTTGCGCGTCGGCTTCGGTTGCGAACCCCCTCCCACGAGCGAATGCACCGCCATGGCCAACGGGCTCATCAGCTCGGTTCCAAACGTCATCGGCGTGGAGGACGAAGTTCAGCGACGGAAGATGACCAGTCTTCTGTTTCGGCTGGCTCGCCGGATGATCGGCAAGCGCATGGCCAACAGTCTTGAACTGCCCAACAAGTGGTCCTTGGGCATGATCTCCTTCGTGAAGTGGCAATACCGGATCCGCAAGCTCCGCAACAGAATGCCCGTCTTCAAGGGGAAGGATCAGAAGGTCGTGCAGATCACCGATTTGTTGAACATGTCCCGTCTTGTGGACGAAGGGGCGGAGATGGGTTTCGCTTATCGACTACCCGAGCATCTCCATAGTAGCGGCGATTGATTCCGAAGGCACGGCCGCGCCGTGATCGAGCTTTGGGGGCTTCGCGCGGGACCACGAGGCCGATGCGTGCGTCGGGGAGGAAACGCTGGATTCCGAGAGCCCGTGGTGGCGACGCAGTGTGGATAGCGCATATCGCCGTAAGAAATCGTCCAACGTCGACTGGGACTGCACGATCTGCTATCTTATAGACTGTAGACCACAAGGCATAGGATCGCCTGTAAGCGCGTTTGTGGTATGAAGGAGGGCGAGGCTAGGCTCGAGGATCGCGTTAGGAGCGATTCCCGGGCTTTTGGCGGGACTTCAACGCAGCCTGACCGATGGTTGCCAAACGGAGGAGGTTGGATCATGGGGGTCATGGGCCTCTTGGGGTTGCTGTTCCTGCTGGGTGCGGTGGTGGCCGGAGGATGGCCCATCGTCTTTCTCATCGCGTTAGGGGGCTACGTGCTGTGGAAGATATTCTCTTCCGACTGGTGGCAACGGCTAAACTACGAACCGCCGATGCCGGTTTGGAGAATCGGCGATGAGGACGACAGGTTGCGGATGGAGTTCGACGTAACGTTGGAGCTGATCGACGATGAGGAAGAGCATGAGGACGAGGACGAGCGACGAGGGCAGGGGATGGATCGAAGCTGACGAACTCGATGCGGTGTGCCTGGCTCTCGATTCAGGCGGACCCCAAGGTGTGGCCGGGTTTGCTTGATTTGGGTAGCGACGAACTCCGAGGTGGTCCCGGTTTTTTGGACAGGCCGTCAAGCTTCGGGGTCGTCCGTGACCGACCGCCGGAGGTTGTCAAGGAGATCGGCGCACGGGACGGGAGTTCGGGCCGGGTCGGGCCGAGGGCAAATGGGGGCCTCGGGGACACCCTCTATGCGGAGGGGAGGGCAGAGGTTCTCCCTTCCCCCTAACTCCAACTCGAACCCCATTGATCACGCTGGCCTCCATGGGCCTCCAGCTAACTCCAGGGTGTTCGGCTTCGTCGGAATACGCACTGGCTGATCCCGAGGTTCCGGTCCCCGGGCTGTCTCGCAAATCCGCTTCGAGTCAAGTTCCCGGAACATGAGTTCCGAGCGGGCCAAGCCCCCGATGGCGCTGGTTCTTGTGGGCGCGAATCCTCTCGACCACGCGATGATGCACCATGGCCAACGCCGGCACGACCAGCATCAGGATGGCTGTGGCGAAGACGATTCCAAAGCCAAGCGAAGCGGCCATGGGAGTCAGAATCTGGGCCTGCACGCTCTTCTCGAACACCAACGGGCTAACTCCTAGAAAAGTGGTCACCGAGGTCAGGAAAATCGGGCGGAACCGAACCTTGGCGCCTTCGATGATCGCGTTGCGCGCCGGCATCCCTCCGGCCATGCGCTCGTTGATGAAGTCGATCATCACCAGGGAGTCGTTGACGACCACGCCGCTGAGGCCAACGATTCCGAACACGGACATCATGCCCAGTTCGAGGTCGAGGAGCAGGTGACCCAAAATGGCGCCGACGATGCCGGACGGGACGGCCGCCATCACGATCAAGGGCTTGGAATAGGAGCCGAAAGGGATCGCTAGAAGCGCGTAGATCGCGACGAGGGCGAGAAGGTACCCGCGCCCCAGCGCTCCGAACGACTCGAACTGGGCTTCCCGCTCGCCCCCGAACGTGTATTCCAGTCCGGGGTGGCGGATGGCGAGCTCGGGGAGGATCACGTCGCGAAGCCTCTCGTTCACCTCGCTTGCGGGGACGATGGCCGGGTCGACGTCCGCTTGCAGGGTCAACACCCGACGACCGTCCTTTCGGTGAATCGAGGCGGGGGAATGCCCCAGGCGCGCCACGGCGACCCTGTCCAGCGGCACGTCGTCCCCGGCGGGCGTTCGCACCCTGTAGCGTTCCACGTCGGCGATCGCGTCGCGCTCCTCTTCGGGAAGGCGGACGTACACCCGAAGGTCTTCGGGTCCCCTCTGCACCCGCAGCGCTTCGTCGCCGAAGAAGGCGCTGCGGACCTGTCGGGCCAACCCGTCCAGGGTGAGCCCCAGAGTGTGCGCCTCGGGTTTGAGCTCGAGCTGGATCTCCTTGAATCCCCGATTCTGGTCGGTGCGGACATCGTAGACGCCGGCCAACTCCCGCAACCGAGCGACCAATTCGTCGCCGACGACCCTCAGAAGACCGGGCTCGGCGTGGGAGATCTGAGCCTCCACCGGACTGCCGAAGTCGAGGAACTCCGCGGTGACGACTAGAGAGCTGGCCTCCGGCACGTCCCCCATTTCGTCGCGCCACACCCGTTGGAACTCGGCCGACGGGATCTCCCGTCTCTCGCCGCTCAGAAGCTTGAATTCGACCGCTGCGATGTTGCCCCGGGGGTCGATCGTCAAGCCGTCGCCGCCGGGAGTGAGCACCCTCGCCGGCAACCCGACGGTCACGTTGACGCCGCTCAGCAGAGGCTCGGCGTCCGGCGGTCGACCAGCCGAGAGTCGCTCGACCGCGCGATGTCCCGCCGCCTCCAGCCTCCGGGTCACCTCGGCCGTTCTCTCGACCGGGGTCCCCTCCGGCATCTCCAGGGTCGCGGTGACGATGTCCGTCTCCACGGCGGGGAGGAATTCCGTCTGGACGATCCCGGCGGGTATGGTGGCCAGAGAGACGACGATCAGCGCGACGGTCGTGGCTAGGACGATGTCGGGTCGACGGGTCGTGAAGCGAAGGGCCCGGTCGAGCGGGCCGTCGACGAACCGCTTCAACGCCACGTCCACGCGCTTCTGACTCGAGCGGAAAAAGAGCAGGACGGGGTTTCGGGTTGCGCCGTCGCGGCGGGGAAGGTGGGAAAGGTGGTGCGGAAGCACCAGTAGCGACTCCACCAGCGACAAACCCAAGACCGAAATCACGACCACCGGGATGGCCTGAATCATCTGGCCCAGCGCGGAGGGCACGAAGAACATGGGACAGAACGCGACGACCGTGGACACCACCGCGAAGACGACGGGACGCCGGATCCGCAGCGTGCCGCGGATCGCGGCCTGTAGCCCGCCGACTCCACGCTCGCGCTCGGAGTGGATGTTCTCGCCGACGATGATGGCGTCGTCGACCACGATCCCGATGGCCAGGATGAAGCCGAACAGCGAGAGCATGTTGATCGAGGCGCCCAGAGCCAGCATGATCGCAAAGGTGCCGACAAAGGACATGGCGATGCCGATGGCCACCCAAAAGGCCAAGCGGATTTCCAGAAAGAACGTCAGGGCCAGGAGGACCAGAATCAGCCCGAGAAGACCGTTCTCGACCAAAAGACCCAAGCGGTCTCTCAGGACGTCCGCGTCGTTGCTCCAAACGTCCAACCGGACTCCGGCCGGCAGCGCGGGGACGACCCGAGCCTGCAGATGGCGGTCCACCGCCTCCACGATGTCCAAAACGCGCTCGTCCGCGGTGCGAAACACCTCGACGAAGGCCACGGGCTGGCCCTGGTACCGCGTGATCAGATTGGCTTCCTGAAAGCCGTCGCGAACCCGGGCGATGTCGCCCAGCCGCACGACCGTGCCGTCCATCCGACTGAGTACGACGATTTCCTCGAAGTCCCGCTGCGTGTAGTTCTGCCCCGTGGTCCGGACCCGCACCTCTTCGGCGTCGGTTTCGATGCTCCCTGCGGAAAGATCCAGGGAACCCCTTCGCACGGCAGCCGAAACGTCGGCGAGGGTCAGCCCCAGGGAGCGGAGCGTGAGCGAGGGGACCTCGATGGAGATTTCGTAGTCCCGCACGCCGGTGACCTGGACGAACGCGATCTCCGGGAGCGACGACAAGTCCGTCTCGATCTCGCGTGCCAGTTCCTTCAGCGAACGCTCGGGCACATCGCCGAAGAGGGCCACGCGGATAACGCTCTGGCGGTTGGTCAGCTCGCGGATCAGAGGTCGCTCGGCTCCGGCGGGAAAGGACTGGATTCGGTCTACCTCGGCCTTCAGCTCGTCCATGATCCTTGCGTCGTCCTCGCCCAAGCGGAGTTCGACGAACACCCTGGCGTGCCCTTCCCCGGCCGTCGCCTCGATTTCCTTCACGCCGTCCACCGCCTTGATCTGCTCCTCGATCCTGCGGACGATGGACTCGTCGATTTCCTCCGGCGTGGCTCCGGGATAGGCGACTGAAATCTCGATGTGGTCCAAGGACGCCTCGGGAAACAACTCTTGGACCAGCCCCATGAGGGACAGGGTCCCCGCCACGAAAACGAAGATCATGAGCAGGTTGGCCGCCACACCGTTTCGGACCATGTACGCGATGACTCCCCCGCGCGCCTCCTCGGTGTCGGGGGAAAGCCGGTCCGAACGCCGATCGGTCACCGGCGCACCCGCATGCCTTCTGTCGCGTACTCGATGCCCCCGGTGACCAAGGCTTGGCCAGGGACCAGCGCTCCGCCCACGAAAACGGTGTCGTCGACGCCCTGGTGCACGTGAACCGGGACGATCGTCACCTGCGAACCTCCGTCGTCGGCGTCCTCCGCACGAAGCGCCCAAAGCTCGTTGCCGCTGCGCAGCGCTTCCCGCGGCACGAGAAAGTAGCGCTCGGGCTGAATCCCTTCGATGCGCACCTCCACGAATTGTCCCACCAGCAAAGGGACGCCCTCCCTGGGATGGGGATCCGGCACGCGCACGACGACGTCGATGGTTCGGGTCCGTTCGTCCAAGGCCCGGCGGGCTCGGTCCACGTACCCCGGCCACGAGTGCTCGGTCTCGCCGTATCTGGCGGTCACAGTGGCGGCAACGCCGTCGTCCTCGTCTCCAGGCGCCAACTGCCACAGCTCCGGTATCAGCGCGGCGGCCCCGTCGGAAAGCGACACGGAGACCTCGACGGCGTCGTCGGCGTAGAACCGTCCGACGCTCGCCCCTGCGGCCACGAGCTGGCCCAGCGCTACGGACTCCGCTCGAACGATGCCGCTGAACGGGGCCGCGACCTGCGTGCGCGACAGAGCCAACTCCGCGTCGGCCAGCGCGGCGCTGTCGCGCGCCAAGGCAGCCCGAGCCGCTGCCAATTGCGGTTCGCGAAGCGCCAGGGGAGTGGCGGCGTCGGAACCGGCGGTATTCCCATGGCGCGCGAGAAAGAGCGCGTACTCGGCGCGCGCGATCCGGGCGTCCTCCTCCGCTTGCAGCACCGCGACCTGTTGCGCCGCGACGTTGGCGCGCGCCTGTTGAACGCGGTTGCGGTAGTCGGCGTCGTCGATTCGAAAGAGCGGATCCCCTTGGGCGATCCGCCCCCCGCCCCGAAAGGACGGATTCACCCAGACCACCGTGCCGCCGACCCGAGGCGCGATGTCGATTTCGGCCGTGGGACGAACGGTCCCGGCTCCGTAAACCGGGATGGGTCCGGTGCCCAGCACAGCCGACGAGGTGGTCACGGACGGCAGGGGAGAGCTCGGTTCGCGCATCGGTGGAGCGGGACGCATCCGGACGAGAACGAGCGAAAGGGCGGCGGCGGCGAACACGATGCCGAGGGGAATGGCTGCACGCCGCAATCGACTCATGGACGATCTCCTCCCCAATCTTTGCTCTCGTTTCGTGGTTCCGGACGCATGGGCACTGGCTGGCGAACACGGCGGCATGGCTCCGTCGCCCCGGCGTGAAGCGCGACAGCCGAGTCGCCGGTTGCCGACGCGAGGTTCCTCATGCTAGCCTCATGCCGAACGAGCGTCCACAACGCGTCCAGATCCGAGATCCGGCCCTTGGAACGCACGGCGCGACTCCATCGATTTTTCCGGGCCGGACCGTTGACGCGAAGTCGAGCGGCTCGTCCCCGGCGTGGTCGCGAAAGAGGTCTGCGGGATCGCCAACCGACCGCGCATCGCCTGGGGTTTCGGGTTGAAGTTCAGGGGGAAAGGCGGGGCTTGGTCGAGCCGTACAGCTTTCGCATCGATCTGCTTCGGAGGTTGATACGGTGTGCTTGTCGACGAGTCGATCGAGGATGGCGTCTCCGAGCGTGGCGTCGCCGATGGCGTCGTGCCTGCCCGACGGGGAATCTTGGGAAGCGAGGAGGGTGACTCGGCGCGCGTAGCCGTAAGTCCAATGGGCCTGGGTAGATTCGAACTACCGACCTCACGCTTATCAGGCGTGCGCTCTAACCAACTGAGCTACAGGCCCAGCCCGGCGTCTCCGCCCACCCGAGGACGAAGCGCCGCAAGACATGCAATGTAGTGCCGTCCGCCGTCTCCCGGTAGATCGTTTCCCCAAAACCCATGGACATGCCTCGCATGGAACTCGGCTTCCGAACCCTCGACGTCTTCACCGATGCGACCTTCGGCGGAAACCCGCTGGGGGTGTTCCCGGATGCAGCGCATCTTCCCCCGGAGCTGATGCAGAGCGTGGCTCGGGAGATGAACTTGGCCGAGACGGTGTTTCTCGGACCTCCCGAAACCCCGGACGCGGCGGCGCGGGTGCGCATCTTCACGCCCGAAGTGGAAGTGCCGTTCGCAGGACATCCCACGGTCGGCGCCGCGATCCATCTGGCCGGAACGGAGATCGGCAGGGCGCGGGCCGGGCTCGATGCGCAGGGGGGCGGCCGCTCCAAGCTGGTGTTGGAGGAGAATGTGGGTCCGGTGCCCGTGACGGTGCGCTACCGGGGAGGAACTCCGGTGTTCGCGCAGTTCACGACGGCACTCCTCCCGGAGCGCCGGGAATCGCCTCATTCGCTCGAGCGGCTCGCCGCCATGGTCGGGCTCGATCCCGACGCCCTGGGCGACGGTCCCGGCCTTCTCCGTCCCGCCATGATGTCCTGCGGGCTTCCCTTTCACGTCGTTCCGGTGCGCACCCCCGCCGCGCTCCGCCGTGCCGCGCTGAACATGGCGGTCTGGCAGGACCTGCTCGCCGGTTCCTGGGCGCACCACGTGTATCTGGTGTGCCCGGTCGGAGACGGCCGAAGCGGCGAGGGGAAGGGCGGCGCGTTTCCGGACGTGCGCGTCCGCATGTTCGCGCCCGGCTCGGGCGTCGCGGAGGATCCTGCAACCGGATCGGCGGCCGCGGTGCTGGGCGGCTACCTGGGCGACGCGAGCGGACGCGACCGCGGCACGCTGCGCTGGCGGGTCGCGCAGGGCGAGGAGATTGGCCGACCCAGCCGCATCGAGGTCGAGTGCGACCGCGCCGACGGAGCCACCACGGCCGTTCGGGTGGGCGGCGGCGCCGTCTTCGTCAGCCGCGGAACGATGAGTGTCCCCGGCTGACCGCTGATCGAACGCTCGACGCCCGGAGGCCGTTTCCGGCGCCACGGGCGCGTCGAGAGGGGGGCGGTTTTTCTATGCCTCGCCGTCCGAAGACAACGACCGAGCTTCGTTCGAGACCTCGGACCTCGATCGCTGTCGACGCCCCGCAGCGCGGGCTGGACGCATCGAAGTCCGCCTGCGATCTGGCGACTTCCCCCGGCCGGGGCGCATGGGAGCGTTGTCCGGGTCGGAAGGGATGGCGGTCGCGTAGGAGACCGACAAGCCGCAGCGTGTGCCGGACGCCGCCGGATGGCTCGCGCAGCAGGGAGATCGGCTATCCGCCGAAGAGTCGTTGCCAGAGATCTTCGATGGATTCGATGTACGTGAACCGGCTTTTGCCGACGACACGGTGGTTGAGCCTTTCGGCCTTGACGCCTTGCGCGTTGCCCTTGGTGTGCTTCGCGGGTCTGAAGGAATCGAGGTTCGGCAGCTTCTCTCCGGGTGCCCCGCCGAAATAGAGAAACGGCCCGATCTCGAGGGATTCGGGATCGAAGTACACCCATACGACGCAGCCCGACGGCTTTTCCGTGGAGGGAAAGGTGGATATTCTGGCTCGATGTTCGGGCACCGCGATACGACCCCTTCAGCTGCACGTGGCGGACGTGCCCGTTGTACTCGGCGATCAAATCGTAGCCGGCCCGGTCGACTTCGGGTCTCGATACCTCGATCGAGCAATCCCCCGCCTTCCAGGATCGCTTGAGCAACTCTCCGACGAAAATATGCTCGATCAGTTTCTCGCGGAACGACGAGTGGAAAAAATGCTTGCTCTTGCCGTCCGTCGGCGGAATTCTCATTCGCCGGTCCCCGGCGTCGGCAGCCTCAACGCCACCAACCGCCCGGGATCGCCCACCTGCACCACGATGTGCTGCCGACCCTCGTGGCTGTACGTCATCATCCCGTACTGGCCCGCGCCCGGCATCTCGACCTCGCCCACGAACTCGCCGGTCGTCTTGTCGAAGGCGTTCAGCACCGGAGGTCCGCGCGATCCCTCGGTCGCCAGCAACAGATTTCCGGCGACGATCTGGATCGAGGTGGCCCCGCTTCCGGCGCGCGCGAGGTCCACGCCCCGGGCGGCCGGATGGTCCGCCACCGCTGCG
Organism: Longimicrobiales bacterium; assembly: GCA_965115885.1. Lineage (GTDB taxonomy): Bacteria > Gemmatimonadota > Gemmatimonadetes > Longimicrobiales > Gaopeijiaceae > BD2-11. The sequence continues at coordinate 2,032,843 of OZ220479.1, read as the reverse complement.
GGCGCGTCCCCGACCGGAATCCACCAGAGTCGCTCGCCGGTGTTCATGTCGTAAGCGGAGATGCGGCTGTAGGGCGGTTTCGGGATCGGTAGCCCCTGCACCCGCGGCAGCGCGCCGCCCCGACCCGCCACCCACCGCGCGACGGTCGATCCGGTGGTTCGGGGGTCGTCCGGCTCGTCGGCGTCGGCCCCCGGCATCACCATGCCGCCGCTGCAGTTGCGCGCGCTGGCGGCGTAGAGGATGCCCGTGGTCGGATCGAGCGTCGCCGGGTGGGTGATGTTCAGGCCGCCGTAGCAACGGATGTTGTCCCGCACGGTTTCGCGGTGGCCCGGATGGAGCCGGGGCACGAAGGGGCCGCCCACCCGGTACCGGCTCAGGATCTCGATCGCTTCCGCGCGCAGCTCGGGGATGAAGTCGATCACTTGGTCCTCCGCCAGCCCGAAGGGTTCCATAGGCTCGGGCCGGGTCGTGTGCGGTTGCGTGGCCGCCGTCCAGTTTCCGGGCACCGCGGTCTGCGGCACGTTCCGCTCCTCTATGGGCCAGACGGGCTCGCCGGTCACGCGGTCGAACGCGAAGATCTGGCCGGTCTTCGAAGTCTGGATCACCGCCGGAACCGCCGCTCCGTCCACCTCCAGATCGACGACGATGGGCACGTTGGGGAGGTCGTAGTTCCACTGGTCGTTGTGCACGATCTGGAAGTGCCACTTCCGTTCGCCGGTCTCGGCGTCGAGCGCGATCACGCTGGTGCCGAAGAGGTTGTGGCCGGGACGGAAGCCGCCGAAGTAGTCGATCGTCGGCGGGTTGGTGGGGATGTAGACGATGCCCCGCTCCTGGTCGGCCGACATCGGCGCCCACGAGGAGACGTCTCCGGTGTACGCCCATGAGTCGTTTTCCCAAGTTTCGTGGCCGAACTCCCCGGGGCGCGGGATGACGTGGAACTTCCATTTGTGCGCTCCGGTGCGCGCGTCGAAGGCGAGGATGTCGCCCGGCACGTTCTCGATGCGGGTCTGGTTGTAGCCCTGCTCCGCCGAATTGCCCACCACCACGGTGTTGCCCACCACGATGGGCGGAGAGGAGGTCGTGATGAAGCCGAGTTCCCGCGGAATCCCGTACTCGGGGTCGTACTTCTCGTCGTGCGCCTCCCACGGTCCCCAACCGTCGAGCAGCGGCACCAGCAGGTCGACGACGCCGGTCGCCGGGAAGTTCCGGATCGGCACCCTGTTCCCGAAGCCCTCCAGGTGGCGGCCGGTCTTCGCGTCCAGTGCGTGCAGGAAATATCCCGGGGACGTGTAGTAGACGACGCCTCGACCGTCGATTTCTCCGTACGCCACGCCCTTGCCGTAGTTTTGGCGCATCGACCGCTCCCAGCGCGCGGTGTTGGGCTCGCGGTAGGTCCAGAGGGTTTCGCCGGTCGCGGGATCGATGGCGGCCACGGCGCGGCGCTGCCCCGCCACCGTGTACAGGATGCCGTCGACGTATATCGGGGTGGATTTCATCTGCGGATCGACCTCGGGACCGAAATTGTCGGCGCGCCACACCCAGGCCACCTCCAGGTCTTCGAAGTTGGAGGCGTCGATTTGGCCGATCGGAGAGAAGCGCGTCCCCCAGGAGTCGGCGCTCTGGAAGCGCCACTCTCCGTCCGGGTTGCCGCGTTCCTGCGCGTGCGCGGTCGTCGCCAGGGCCAGCGCGGCGAGAACGCGTCCGGTCGCAAAGCTTCCTCGATGGACTCTTGCCATGGGGTGCCTCCCGGAGGAATGCGCTTGGATCGACCTTGGCATACTCGGCATCCTCCGGCGCGCGCGCCAGGGCGGTCTTCCGCATGGGACGCGCTGCGGGGACGCGGCCGACGTCCTCCGCGAGGTCGCTCTCCGGCTCGGGATCGAATTCCACCACATGGGCCCGCCATGTCTCGGGATCTCCGGGCACGCCGTGCGCTTCCGAGACCACCTCGAGCCGGATGGGGGTCACCTCGATGAGCAGCACGCTCTCGTTCCGGTCGGGATAGAAGGGGGTCCACGAGTCTTTCCAGTGGCGCGCCTTCGCCTCCGGCGCGTCGACCAAGCGCGCTTTGCCGACCAGAGTCACGTACGCGGGGACCTGCGGGGCGAAGTAGTGGAGCGCCACGCGGGGATGCGCGCGCAGGTGCTCCGCCTTGCGGCTGGCCGGATTGGTGGCCAGCCACACGACCCAGGCGCCGTCCGGGGGGAGCGGGTCCATGACGCGCACGGCCGGATCGCCGGCTTCGTCGACCGTCGCCAACGACGCGAACGCGGCCTCTCCCGCCACCTCGCGCGCGATCCGGAGCAGTTCGGGGCGCGACGGGGCTTGGGCGCCGCCCGCGCTCGCCACGGCCAGCCATGCGATCCACGCGAGAGCGGCGCCCGCAACGCGTCGCTCTCGGGCGCGCTCCCGGCGTGCGCGCGTCTCGATGCCGGTCCGGCTCCCGTCCCGCTCCCGCATCACACGTTGAAGCGCACGTGCAGGATGTCGCCGTCGCGCACCACGTAGTCCTTGCCCTCCACCCGCAACCTGCCCGCCGCCTTCACCGCTCGCTCGGATCCGTGCTCCTCGAAGACGTCGAAGGGGATGACTTCGGCACGGATGAAACCCCGTTCCAGATCGGAGTGGATCTTCCCGGCGGCGCGGCGCGCCGGCGTTCCCTCTCGAATCGTCCAGGCACGGACCTCGTCCTCGCCCACGGTCAGGAAGGAGATCAGGTCCAGCAGCTGGTAGGAAGCCCGGATGAAGCGGCCGAGCGCGGGCTCGGCGAGCCCCATCTCTTTCAGGAACTCCGGCTGATCCGCGGGATCGAGCATCGCGATCTCCGCCTCGAGGCTGGCCGAAAGCGTCATGCCCGCGGCGCCGATGCGCTCCAGCGCCTCCTCCGACTCCCCCGCGAGCGCCGTTCCCGCGCGCCCCTCGTCGCGATTGAACACGACCAGCAACGCAACGTCGGTCAGGAGCGAATGACCTCGGAGCAAGGATCGATCCAGCTCCGCGGCCGACAGCAGGCGAACCGGTTGTTCCGCCTCGAGCGTCTCCCTCATGCGTTCGAACGCGGCGGTCTCCGGCCCTCGACGGGCCTCCTTGCGCGCACGTTCCAACCAGCGCTCGACGAACTCCAGGTCGGCCAGCACGCATTCGGCGTGGAACGCCTCCAGCTCGCCCGCCGGATCGGGACCGCGCTCCAGCGCAGGGTTGTCGAAGTCCCGCAGCACGAGGCACAGGGCCTCCTGGTCGCGCACCTGTTGGAGCGCCGCCGTGGAGAGCCCGCGCCGTTCGGAGCCCTGCTCGCCGGGGACGTCGCAGAACACGATGTTGGCGCGAGTGGTCTTCTTCGGCCGGTACAGGGCCGAGAGCCGATCCACGCGCGGGTCCGGCACGTCCACCACCGCACGCCGCACTTGACCTCCGAATCCGACCGGGGCGTCCCGCCCGGTCATCGCATTGAACACGGTCGTTTTCCCCGATCCGGGGAAGCCCACCAAGCCGACTTTCACGACGCACGCACCTTTGCCCGAGGTGAAACGGGAATCGGGGAAGCCCGCGAGCCGGAGACGAAAAGAAAGCGCACGAGCCGCTCCCCGCAAAGCTCCGCCGCCGGCGACCCCCCGCGAGGGGAGGCCGGGAAGCGGGGTTCGACGAAACCGAATCGCCGCTTCAAGGTAGCAGGACAACCCGAAGCGCGGATCGCACGATCCGACCCGTCCGCCGTGAGACGTCCGGGAGGCGACCAAGCGCTGGCCCGGGCGTTCGACCACCTCTACGCGGTGACGGTGCCCGGTGGTGGGCGGGACGGTCCGCGGCGACGTGTCCGATCCCGAGCGCACGGCGTTCCCGTCCCGTCGGCTCACGGAAGTCGGGGGCGAATTTCCCGCCCGGAGTCGCGACGGACGCACCGCTCACCGGACGCTCGGAAACGCGCGCGTGGCGTGCGACTTGGCCGACGCGGATGCGGATTCCGCGAGCGCCGCCGCCGAGGACGGAGAGTCGGAGAAGGCCCGCTCCCAGCTCCGGGAAGTGCGGATACGGGTGTCCGTTCCCCGCGACGTCCCTTGGGGAACGGCGGTGCTGCGAAGCGCCGCCTGGCGACCATGCGCGGAGGAGACGCAGTTGCACGCGACCGATCTCCGGGCGTTCCAGCCGGTCCTGGAGAAGAAGCGGGGACGGCTCGATCCAGGTTGCCGCGGCTCTCGGGTTCGCCCACCATTGAACGACCACCGGATGCCGGACCACGGGAGACCCGCATGATCCGCAGAATTCAGGCACTCAACTTCCGTTGCCTGCACTACGTGGACCTGAAGCTCGACCGCTTCCACGCGCTGATCGGCCCCAACGCCAGCGGCAAGAGCACGCTGTTCGACGCGATCGTCTTCTTGGGCGACTTGGTGCGAGACGGACTGGAAGGGGCGGTCGGGAGGCGAACGGCCGATTTTCGGGACTTGGTCTGGGGTCGTCCCGATGGAGAAATCGGATTCGAGCTAGCGATCGAAGTGGACGTACCCGACGATCTGCTTCCCCGGCTTCCGTCCGACAAGAACTTCAGGGTGTTCAGATACGAAATCGCGATTCGCGGCGATGGCAAGGGGGGCCGGATCTCTTCCGAACGTGCATTGCTCATGCCGCAACCGAAGAACGCGGGACCGCCTTCCCGGAGGTCCCCGTTTCCGGACCCGCCTCGGCCGCCTGCGACGATCCTGTTTGGAAGAGGACGGGCCGGAATGAGGTCGGTGGTGAACAAGTCGGATCAGGGAACCGACAGCTACTATGTCGAAACGGCGTCGAGGGCGGGGAAGGGCTGGGTGACGTCGATCGCGTTCGGCCCGCGTCGATCCACGCTGGCGAACTTGCCCGAGTCCCCCGAGAAATTCCCGGTGGCCACCTTTGTCAAGAGAATGTTGGAAAACGGAATCCGGCGGGTGCTCCTGGACAGCGAAGCGATGCGGCGACCGAGCCCGCCCGAGTACGGAACCAATGGGCTTGCTGAGGATGGGTCGAATCTTCCGCGAATGGTCATGCGGCTACGGAAACGGCACATCGAAGAGTATCGGGAGTGGATGAGGCATGTGCGTACTGCGCTCACCGATCTGAAGGACGTGCGCGTGGTGGTGCGCCCGGAGGATCGACATGCCTATCTAGTCCTTAAGTACGACACGGGGGTGGAAGTGCCTTCATGGACGGCTTCGGATGGAACCATGCGTCTTCTGGCGCTCACGTTGCTGGCTTACATTCCAGACAACAAGGACATCCACCTCCTAGAGGAACCGGAGAATGGCGTCCACCCGCTCGCACTGGAGGGCGTGGTCGATTCGCTGGCGTCTGTCTATGACGCGCAGGTTCTTGCGGCGACTCACTCGCCGGCCTTCGTCGAGCTGGTCGAACCTTCCATGGCACTGTGCTTCGCCAAGAACGCAGACGGGGCAACCGACATCGTTTCGGGCGATGAACACCCGATCCTCAAGGGATGGCAGGGATCGATCGACAAGAGCGTCTTGTTTGCCAAAGGCATCGTGGGATGAATGCGCCGCGCGACCGCGAGAAACTGTTCGTCCTTGCCGCCGACCGGGATATCGAGGAGGCCATCAGCGCGATCCTTCGCCGTCCCGAGAGCATTGAGATACGTCCCGTTCAGTTTGAATGCCAACGCCATCCGAACAGAGACAACGGGTGCAGAGCGACTGCGGCCGATTTCCTCCGTACCTTTCGAAACCGCTTCAGTCACGCGCTCGTGGTTTTCGACAGGAACGGGTGTGGGAGTTCGGAGGAAAGGGAGTCGATTGAACGAAGCGTGGAAGCCGAGCTCGATCGGAATGGCTGGCCTGATTGCGGCAAGGCCGTCGTGATCGATCCAGAGCTCGAGGCGTGGGTGTGGACAGAATCGCGCGCAATGCTGGAGTGCCTTCGCTGGAAGGGCCGATACGGCGAGCTAAAGTCGTGGCTTCGCGAGGAGGGACTGTGGAGCCAGAAGTTGGCGAAGCCGGACAACCCGAAGATGGCGTTGCGTCGCACCTTGGAACACACGCGTCGGCGTCGCTCGGCCCGCGTCTACGCCGACATTGCCAAGCGTGTGTCCTTGGCGCGGTGCCAAGATCTCGCTTTTGGCAAGCTGGTGACCACGCTGCGGAAGTGGTTCCCCCCTGTCGCCGGCACGTGAACAAGGAGCTTGGGGCCGCGTCCATTTGGAAGGGGCGGGCAACCTTCGGCGTGCGTATAGTCCGAAGTTCCAGCATGTGCCGTCCGACGCAGTAGGCGAGCCCACAGAAAGAAGTGCTTGCCAACCTTGTAGCGGCGCAGCGCCTGGTCGGCCCGCATCGCGATCCTGTTCCGGCCCCGTAGCGGTCGCCTGTCGCGGCCGACCGCCGCTGCGACCTTGTCCAGTTCGACCTCGGTGGCGGCTAGGAACTCCCGCCGCCTGCGAGCTCGCGGATGCGGACGTCGGTCGACGACCCCCGGTCGCCGACGAGCGCGACGCGCGAAGCGCTCGCGCAACGTCTCGAGCTGGACTGCCGCCGTAGCGGGATCGGCGGTCGCCCTCTCGAACACCTCGACGGCAGCGACCGGACAACCCTCGCGGTTGCATGGCGAGGCGAAGGCGATCCGAGGCTTGCCGTCCGCCGGAATCCACCCGCTCCGCTCGGCCCGTCGTGCCTTTCCCCTTCCCGCGACGCCTTGCGCGGTTGATGCGCGCCTCCTCGCTTGCGAAGTTTCCACCCTAGCGGGCCTGCGAAAAATTGCGTTCAACCGTCTTCTTCGGCAGGATCCGGCAACGAGGAGTGCCCATGGCCAGAATCACCGTTTTCGACACCACGTTGAGGGACGGCGAGCAGTCTCCGGGGTGCACCATGACCCCGGCGGAGAAATTGCGCATGGCGCGTCAGCTCGAGGCGCTCGAGGTGGACGTGATCGAGGCGGGTTTTCCGATCGCCTCCGATACCGACTTCGACGCGGTCCGGACCATAGCGCGCGAGATCCGGGAACCGGTGATCGCGGCGCTGGCGCGGGCCACCGAGGGGGACATCGACCGCGCCGGACGCTCGCTCGAGGGGGCGCGCCGGTCCCGCATCCACACTTTCATCGCGACCTCCGACATCCACCTCGAGCGCAAGCTGGGGATCGGACGCGCGGAGTGTCTGGAACGGGCGGCCGCGTCCGTGGAGCGCGCTTGCCGTTTCACCGACGACGTGGAGTTCAGTGCCGAGGACGCGACCCGCACCGATCTCGATTTCCTGTGCGCGGTGATCCGGGCGGCGGTGGAGGCGGGCGCCACCACGGTCAACATTCCGGACACGGTCGGCTACACCTTTCCGGCCGAGTTCCGCGACACCCTGCGCGCGTTGGCGCGCAACGTTGCCGGACTGACCGACAAGGTGACGCTCTCGGTCCACTGCCACGACGATCTGGGGCTCGCGGTGGCCAACAGCTTGGCGGGGCTCGACGCGGGGGCGCGGCAGGTCGAGTGCACCGTCAACGGCATCGGCGAGCGCGCCGGCAACGCTTCTCTGGAGGAGATCGTGATGGCGCTCAAAGTGCGTGCCGACATCAGCGGGCATTCCACCGGGGTCGACGCCGAAAAGCTCTACCCCGCCAGCCGCCTGCTGAGCGAAACCATCGGCGTCGAGCCTCAGCCCAACAAGGCGATCGTGGGCGCCAACGCCTTCGCGCACGCCGCGGGCATCCACCAGCACGGCATGCTGAGCGACCGCGCCACCTACGAGATCATGACCCCCGAGACCGTGGGCGCCCCGCCCACCCAGCTGGTGCTGGGCAAGCACTCCGGTCGGCACGCGTTGCGTCACCGCTACGAGAAGCTCGGCCACGACCTCACCCGCGAGGAGGTGGCCCAAGCCTCTCGTCGTTGCACGGATCTGGCCGAGCGCCGCATCGACGTGACCGACGAAGCCCTGCTTTCCATCCTGCGCAGCATCAAGAGGAAGGGGCGGGAGGCCGGGGAGTCGCGGGACCGCGGCAGGTCGGAGAATCGGGGCCTACAGGTAGCGACTCCCACAGGAACCGCGCGCCGGGACGCGCGCCAAGACGAGGACATCGACGGATGAGCCAGACGACGATGGGCAGGAACGGAGCTTCGGCGGAGCTTCTTCATGGACGGTCCGTGGCCGTCATCGGCTACGGCAGCCAGGGACACGCGCACGCCCTGAACCTGCGGGACTCGGGCGCCGACGTCGTGGTGGGGCTCTACGAGGGCAGTTCCTCGGCGGAGAAGGCGCGCGCCGACGGGTTGCGGGTGGCCTCCGTCGCGGAGAGCGCCGCGGGCGCCACGGTCGTGTCGATGCTCGTTCCCGACACGATCCAGAGGAACGTGTACGAGACCGGGGTCGAGCGGCACCTCGACCCGGGCGACACGCTCGTCTTCGCGCACGGCTTCAACGTCCACTACGGCGAGATCGTCCCGCCGGAGCACACCGACGTGGTCCTCGTCGCTCCCAAGTCCCCCGGGAACCGCGTGCGCGAGGAGTTCGTCGCCGGGCGCGGGGTGCCGGCCCTCTACGGGGTGCACCGGGACGCCAGCGGCAACGCCACCGAGTTCGCCCGGGCGTACGCGGCGGGGTTGGGGTGCGCGCGCGCGGGCATCCTCGAGACGACCTTCGCGGCGGAGACCGAGACCGACTTGTTCGGGGAGCAGGCGGTGCTCTGCGGAGGGTTTTCCGCGCTGGTGCAAGCGGGCTTCGAGACGCTGGTGGAAGCCGGCTACGATCCGGCGTTGGCCTACTTCGAGTGCCTGCACGAGCTCAAGCTGATCGTGGATCTGGCCTACGCCCACGGCATCTCGGGGATGCGGCGCGAGGTCAGCGACACCGCCGAGTACGGCGACTACGCGAGCGGCCCTCGGGTGGTGGGCGAGGCGTCGCGTGCGGCGATGAAGGAGATCCTGGCCGAGGTGCAGTCGGGCGCGTTCGCGCGCCGCTGGATCGAAGAGGCGCGCGGGGGGCGCGAGGCGTTCGACCGCATGCGGGCGGACGGAGCCGAACATCCCATCGAAGCGGTCGGCAAGGAGTTGCGTTCCCGCATGGCTTGGCTCTAGGGGGCCGGGCGCGCATGCCCGAACTCCGGACGCTTCCGTTGCGCAGCCAGGCGCTGGTCGCCGGGCGGGACCGGGCGGCGGCGCGCTCCATGTTGCGCGCGGTCGGCATGGTGGACGAAGATTTCCGCAAGCCGCTGATCGTGATCGCCAACACCTGGACCGACGCCACCCCCTGCAACGCTCATCTGCGCGATCTCGCGGACTCCGTCCGGCGAGGGATCCGCGCGGCGGGGGGCGTGCCGCTCGAGGTCAACACCATCGCCATCTCGGACGGCATCACCATGGGGACGCCGGGCATGCGCGCTTCGCTGGTGAGCCGCGAGCTGATCGCCGACTCCATCGAGCTGGTGGGAGACGCCTACGGGTTCGACGGCGTGGTGGCCATCTCCGGGTGCGACAAGACCATCCCCGGCACGGTCATGGCGCTGGCCCGCCTGGACTTGCCCGGCCTTATGCTTTATGGCGGCTCCATCCGGCCGGGCCGCCATCGCGGGCGGGACGTCACCATCCAGGACGTGTTCGAGGGGATCGGGGCGTGCGCGGCGGGCCGCATCAGCGAGGAGGAGCTGGACGAACTGGAGCGCGCAGCGTGTCCGGGCGCGGGTTCGTGCGGCGGGCAGTTCACCGCCAACACCATGGCGACCGTTTTCGAGGCGATGGGCATCTCGCCGATGGGGAGCGGATCGGTGCCGGCCGCCGATCCGGCCAAGGCGGGGGTCGCGCGCGACTGCGGCCGCCTGGCGGTCGACTTGGTGCGGCGCGGGGTGAGCGCCCGGCGCATCCTCACGCGTGCGGCCATGGAGAACGGGGTCGCCCTGGCCGTGGCCACCGGAGGGTCGACCAACGCGGTGCTGCACCTGCTCGCGGTCGCGCGCGAGGCGGGAGTGGAGCTCGACCTCGAGGACTTCGACCGCATCAGCGCGCAGACGCCCGTGATCGCGGACATGAAGCCGTGGGGACGCTTCGTGGCCACCGACCTGCACGCGGCCGGGGGGGTGCGGTTGCTCGCGGCCCGCCTGCTGGACGCGGGGTTGCTCGACGGCGGCGCGACCACGGTCACCGGGCGCACGGTCGCCGAGGAGGCGGCGCTGGCGGCCGAAGGGAAGGGGCAGGAAGTGATCTCCAGCGTGGAGACCCCGGTGAAGCCGCACGGCGGCTTGGTCGTCCTCAGAGGCAATCTGGCGCCGGACGGCTGCGTGTTGAAGGCGGCCGGCCCCGACCGCGGCCGTCACAGCGGGCCCGCGCGGGTGTTCGACTGCGAGGAAGACGCCTTCGACGCGGTGCAGGCGGGCGCCATCTCCCCTGGGGACGTGATGGTGATCCGGGGGGAAGGCCCGCGCGGCGGACCCGGCATGCGGGAGATGCTCGCCGTCACGGCGGCGCTCGCCGGAGCGGGTCTGGGGCCTTCGGTGGGGCTGCTCACCGACGGCCGCTTTTCGGGCGCCACCCATGGGCTGATGGCCGGCCACGTCGCGCCCGAGGCGGTCGAGGGCGGCCCCATCGCAGCGGTGCGGAACGGCGACGCCGTCACCTTCGACGTGGCCGCGCGCACCCTGTCGGTCGATCTGAGCGATGTCGAAATCCGCGAGCGGACGAGCGCTTGGCGCCCGCGCGCGCAGTCCGCTCGCGGCTCCGCCACCGGCGTCATGAGCAAGTACGCGCGCTTGGTCGCGTCCGCCTCGGAGGGCGCGGTCACCAACCGCGCCTGAACACCCGCCCCACGTAGCGGAGCGAGCGATGAACGCGCGACCCACCACCCTGTTCGAAAAGGTGTGGGAGCAGCACGTGGTGCGCCGCGAGGAAGGGCGCCCCGACCTCGTCTACGTCGACCTGCACTTGGTGCACGAGGTCACCTCGCCGCAGGCCTTCGCCGGGTTGCGCGCCGCAGGTCGCGCGGTGCGCCGCCCGGAGCGCACCTTGGCCACGGTCGACCACAACGTGCCCACCACCCACCGCTCCCTCCCCGTGGCCGACCCGGTGGCGGTCCGTCAGATCGAGGCGCTCCGCGCCAACGCCGCCGAGCACGGCATCGCCCTCTACGACATGGGGGACGAGCGACAGGGCATCGTGCACGTCATCGGTCCCGAGTTGGGCGCCACCCAGCCCGGCATGACCATCGTGTGCGGAGACAGCCACACCTCCACCCACGGGGCCTTCGGCGCGATCGCCTTCGGGATCGGCACCTCGCAGGTGGAGCACGTGCTGGCCACCCAGTGCCTGCTCGTGGAGCGCCCGCGCAGCATGGAAATCCGCTACCGCGGACGCCTCGGGCGGGGGCTGACGGCCAAAGATCTGATCCTCTTCACCATCGGCCGCATCGGGGTGGCAGGGGGTGCGGGACATGTGGTGGAATACCGCGGCGAGGCCATCCGCGCGCTTTCCATGGAGGGCCGCATGACCGTGTGCAACATGTCCATCGAGGCCGGCGCGCGGGCCGGCATGATCGCGCCCGACCGAACCACTTTCTCGTACCTGCGCGGACGCCCGAGCGCCCCTGCGGGCGAGGCTTTCGACCGGGCGGCGGCGCGCTGGGCCGCCCTCCGCACCGATCCCGGCGCGCGCTTCGACCGGGTGGTGGAGGTGGATCTGGCCGACCTCGAACCGCAGGTCACGTGGGGGACCAACCCCGGCATGGTGGTTCCCGTGACCGGGCGGGTCCCGAACCCCGCCGACTTTTCCGATTCCGAGAGCCGGGCCGCCGCCGAGCGGGCGCTCTCCTACATGGGCCTCGAGCCGGGCACGCCCATGCGGGAGATCGAGGTGGATCGGGTCTTCGTGGGCTCGTGCACCAACTCCCGCATCGAGGACCTGCGCGAGGCGGCGCGCGTCGCGCGCGGGCGCAGGGTGAGCCCGCGCGTCCACGCTCTGGTGGTGCCCGGCTCCACGGCGGTCAAGGCCGCCGCCGAAGCGGAGGGCTTGGACCGCGTTTTCCGCGACGCCGGGTTCGAGTGGCGCGAATCCGGTTGCTCCATGTGCCTGGGGATGAACGACGACGTCGCGCAGCCCGGCGAACGCTGCGCTTCCACTTCCAACCGAAACTTCGAGGGCCGGCAGGGCAGGGGCGCGCGCACTCACCTGATGAGCCCCGCGATGGCGGCCGCCGCCGCGGTGACGGGCCGCTTCGCCGACGCGAGAAGCCGACCGTGAGCGCCACCGGTCCCGCCGTCCAGCCGCTCCGCCGCGTCGAGGGCGTCGTGGCGCCCCTCGACCGCGCCGACGTGGACACCGACCAGATCGTCCCCAAGCAGTTCCTGAAGCGCGTCGAGCGCACCGGATACGGCCGTTTCCTCTTCCACGACTGGCGGTTCCGCCCCGACGGCTCCCCCCGCGCCGACTTCGTCCTCAACCAGCCGGGGTACGCCGGAGCGACCATTCTCGCGGCGGGCCGCAACTTCGGTTGCGGTTCCTCGCGCGAACACGCCGCTTGGTCGATCGCCGACCACGGCTTCCGGGTCGTGATCGCCCCCAGCTTCGCGGACATCTTCCGGGCCAACTGCTACCGGAACGGCATCCTGCCTCTGCCTCTGCCCGGAGAAGAGGTTGCCGGGGTGCTGGCCCGCGCGGCCGAGCGCCCGGGCTACGCGCTGACCGTCGACCTGGAAGCGTGCACCGTGGCCGACGCCGCCGGATGGAGCCTCGGCTTCCGAATCGACGGGTTCCGCCGCCGTTGCCTGCTCGAGGGCATCGACGAAATCGGCCTCACGCTACGCCACGAACGCGAGATCACCCGCTTCGAAACCCGTTGAGCGTTTCCGCGCCGCTCACCCAGCGGTCCATCTTGCTGTTCTGGGCGCCCTTGGCCGCCACATGGCTGATGATGGCGGTGGAGGGGCCCTTCCTCGCCGCGGTCATCGCCCGGCTTCCCGAGGCCAAGATCAACCTCGCGGCCTACGGAGTGGCCTTCGCCATCGCGATGCTGGCGGAGTCCCCGGTGGTGATGCTGATGACCGCATCCACGGCTCTTGCCGAGGACGCGCACAGCTTCCGCACGCTGCGCCGCTTCGCTTTCCTGCTGAGCGCGGGCACCACCGTCGCGCTTCTGTTCGTGCTGTCGCCTCCGGCGTTCGACCTCGTCGCGCTGAGAGTGCTCGCGCTTCCGCAGGAAGTGGCGCTGCTCGTTGAGGACGCCCTCTGGTTGCTGGTGCCTTGGCCTGCGGCCATCGGGTACCGGCGCTTCTACCAAGGCCTGCTGATTCGAGACGGGCGCCCGCGCCTGGTGGCCGTCGGGACGGTGACGCGCGTCGCCGCCATCGCGCTGACCGCCGCGACGCTCTCCCGGCTGGGGGTCCCGGGCACGCTGGTTGCGGCCGGCGCCATGAGCGCGGGAGTGTGCATCGAGGCCGCGGCGAGCCGCTGGATGGCGCGCGGTTCGGTGGCGCGCGTCCTCGCCCGCGCTCCGGCGGCCGGTTCCGGAGCGCTCGACTACGCGGTCGTCGTCCGTTTCTACTACCCGCTCGCCCTCACCTCGCTGCTCGGCTTCGCGGCCCAGCCGTTGCTCACCTTCTTCATGGGCCGCGCGCCCGCGCCGGTCGAATCGCTGGCCGTCTTTCCGGTGGTGGGCGCGCTCGCCTTCCTCTTCCGTGCGGTGTGCTTGGCCCACCAGGAAGTCGCCATCGCTCTGTTGGGCGAGCGGCAGGAGCAGCTTCGCCCGTTGCGCACGTTCACCGTTTCGCTGGGGCTCGCGACCACCGGTTGTCTCGCCGTCTTCGGGCTCACCCCCTTCTCCGGCGTCTGGTTCGAGACCGTTTCCGGCCTCGCCCCCGAGTTGGCCTCCTTCGCTGTCCTGCCCACCGTCCTCTTCGTCCCTCTGCCGTTTCTGTCGGCGCTCCTTTCCCTCCAGCGGGGGATTCTCATCAAAGGCCGCCACACCCGGCCCGTGACCCTCGCGACCGCCACCGAGGTGACGTGCATCGCGGTGGGTTTCCCGTTGCTGGTCCAGGCGTTCGGATGGGTGGGCGTCGCCGCCGCGGCCGGAGCGTCGCTGGCCGGACGGGTCGCCGCGGTGAGCGTTCTGGTGCCTTCGGTTGTCCACGTAGCGCGGCACGCTTCCCGATGAGGAGACCCCGGGAAGGCGGGATCCGCGCCCGCGCGCCACGCGTCCGTTTTCTGGCGAACGGAGGGTGCTTGCGCGAAACTCCAGAAGGAATGCGCCGCCACCGAACCCTGTTAGCAGCCCGTGGATAAAGTCGAGCGCTTCCGGAGATTGGCGAAATTGGGACTGAAGAGTGCCAGAAAAGCCCAAATTCACGGGTTTGGAGGCCAAATTTGCGGCTTTCGGCCCCCGAAATCCGTGATTTTGGCCATCTTGGAGCCACTCGCTCACCTGATGCCTGGGCATCCCATTTTCTCCACGGACTGTTAGGGGAACGCCATGAAATTCCGTCTCGCTCTTTCCTGCGTCCCGGCCCTTTTGGCCGCTAGCCCGTTGCTCGCTCAGAACTCGCAGTCGGAACCCGCGAACGGAGCCGCAAACGGGTCCTTCCCGGCGGTCGCGACCGCCACCGAGGTCGCGGAAAGCCCGAGCGTCGACGGCTTTCTCGACGAAGCGGCATGGCGGCAGGCTTCCGCGATGACCGACTTCACGCAGCGCGAGCCCATGGACGGGCAGCCGGCCAGCGAGCGCACCGAAGTTCGGGTCGTGTTCGACGAGGAAGCGCTCTACGTCGGCGTGTGGGCGTTCGACAGCCAGCCCGAGAACATCACCTACGGCGAACGCATCCGCGACTACGAAGTGAGCCAAAGCGACGCCGTCCTGTTCGTGCTGGACACCTACAACGACGATCAGAACGGGTTCGTCTTCGGCACCACGCCCACCGGCATCGAGTACGACGGACAGGTGGCGAACGAAGGACGGGGCGGCGGCCGTTTCCAGGGCGGGGGGTTCAACAGTCGGCAACGCTTCCAGTCGGGTTCGGGCGGAGGGTTCAACAAGAACTGGGACGGCAGCTGGACGGTCGCGACCACGACCGACGACCGGGGCTGGTACGCGGAATTCCGCATTCCCTTCAACACGCTCCGTTACGGCGCCGACGCGACCAGCTGGGGCTTCAACGTGGCCCGGCGCATCCGACGCCTGAACGAGGAGTCGTTCTGGACCCCGGTGCCGCGGGAGTTCAACCTCCATCGTCTGAACTACGCCGGAGACTTGGAAGGGCTGAGGCCTCCGTTCCAACGCTTGGCCACCGCGACCCCGTACTTGCTGGGATCGACGGCGCGCGACTACACCAGCGTCGCCCAGACCGGCTTCGGCCGCGACGGCGCCGTCGGGGGCGAGGTGAAGTTCCAGGTCACCCAGGGTCTGACTCTCGATCTCACCTACAACACCGATTTCGCCCAGGTCGAGGTCGACGATCAGCAGCTCAACCTCACCCGCTTCCGCCTGAACTTCCCGGAGAAGCGACCGTTCTTCCTCGAGAACGCCGGGTTCTTCAACGTGGGCGGCGGGGGCGCGGACCTGTTCTTCAGTCGCGCGATAGGCATCCACGAGGGCCGGCCCGTGCCGATCAAAGGGGGGGCGCGGCTTTCGGGCCGGACGGCGGGACTGAACGTCGGTCTGTTGCACATCGAAACCGGCGACGACGACGACCTCGGGGCCGATGCCCACGGATACTCGGTTGTCCGCATCGCCCGGGAGCTGCCCAATCGTTCGCGGGTCGGGGGCCTATTCATCAACAAGGGCGGGCCCGAAGGCGACTTCAACCGAACCCAGGCGGTGGACGCCTCGGTGGGCGTGGGCGAGGCGGTCACCTTCGGCACCTTCCTCGCGAGGACCGACGACCCGCAAGTCGGCGCCGACGAGTACGCTTGGGATTTCTCCGGAAACCTGAACACGCGGAGCTTCACGCTGACGGGCCAAGTCCGCGAGATCGGCGAGAGCTTCAACCCGGAGGTCGGCTTTCTGCCGCGCCGCGGGTACCGGTACTACCAGTACTACGCCATGTACAAGATCCGGCCCTCGTGGCTTCGCGAAATCCGGCCGCACGTCTCCTGGTTCACCTACAACAGCCGCAAGAGCGGGGTCGAGGAGGGGTTCCAGGAGTCCGCCCGGCTGCATGTCGACTCGCACTGGGAGTGGCCCTCGGGGGCGCAGATCCACACGGGCGCCAACTTGGTCACCGAAGGCATCTACGAACCCTTCACGGTCAGCGGCACCGACGTGACGGTCCCCGTAGGCACCTACAGCGGCTGGGAATCCCAGTTGGTCTTCAACAGCAACGCGGCCGCCCGCCTGTCGATGACCTCGCGGATCAACTTCGGCAGCTTCCTGTCCGGCAGCCGCTGGGGTGGATCCGGGTCGGTCACCTTTCGGCCGAACGCGTCGTTCAGCACTTCGGCGCGCACCACCTACTACGACGTGAGCCTGCCCGAGGGGAGCTTCGAGACCGTGCTGCTGGGGATGAACTTCGGCTATTTCTTCACCCCGCGCATCTACCTCCAGTCGCTGGTGCAATACTCCAACCAGCTGGACAACTGGTCCGCGAATCTTCGTTTCGGCTGGCTGAACACGGCGGGAACCGGCCTGTTCGTCGTGTACAACGACGTCCAGGAGATCCGTTTTCTGGAGGACGGCGCCGGGCGCTTCTACGACCGGGCGCCGCTGGCGCGCTCCCTCATCGTCAAATTCACGCGGCAATTCAACGTCTTGGGAGGATAGAATGCGACGCGGACGCTCGACCCCGACGACTCTGGCACGCTGCGCGGCGCTGGCGCTGGCGGGATTCGCGTCGGCAGGCGCGTACGCTCGTCCCGCGGTTCACTTCGCGCTGAGCAAGTCGGAGCCCGCGGCCGAGGCGACCGTTCCTCCCCCCGAGGAGGTGCGCCTGTGGTTCACGCAGGCACCGCAGGACAATTCCATGTCCGTGCGGCTGATGGCCGACGACGCGGCGGTGGATACCGGTCCGGCGATTCCCGATCCCGGAGACGGCAAGGTGTACAGCGTGGCGGTCGGGCGGACGCTCGGCCAAGGCGACTACAGGGTCGTCTGGCGGGCGATGGCCGCCGACGGCCATGTCGTGCGGGGCGAAATTCCCTTTGCGGTGGAGATTGCATAGGATCCACGGCAGGAGGTCGGTTCCGTTCTTCCGTCGATCGCCGACGCATTCGTCGGCTGGGTGCTCTTCGCCGGGCTCGTCACCTCATGGGGGGCGGCGTTCAGCCGCTGGCTCGTCGCGCCCCGGGTTCCGGGACGTCGGCGCACCCTGGTCGCCACGGCCCGCAACGTGGGGCTCGCGGGTGCGACGACTGCGGTGGCCGACGTCGGGCTCGTCTTCTGGCGCCAGCTTCGCGACTTTCGCGATCCGCTGGCGCCATGGGCGGAGGACGCCGCGGTGCTTCTGGGGACGGACTGGGGCACGAGCTGGCGGCTGGCGGCGGCCGGGGCGCCCCTCGCGTTGCTCGCCTTCGCCTTGGCGAAACCCGACGACGGCGGAGGGTCGACGGTGCGCCGCGCGGCTTGGGGGATCGCGACTCCGCTGGCGGCGGCGATGTGCGCTTTTCCCGCCTTCACCGGACACGCGGCGGGCACGGAAAGCATGCGCTGGATCTCGATCCCGGCGGACATCCTGCACGTTCTCGCTGCGGGGAGCTGGATCGGGGGACTGGTTTTCGTGCTGGCCGCGGAGCGCAGGGAGCGGCGACGCACCGGCCGCAGCGGCGCCTTGTTCGCCGAAATCGTGCCCCGCTACACCCCCGGTGGCGCTCGTCGCCGCAACCCTCCTGGTTGCGACGCGACGGGCGTCTTCGCGTCCTGGCTTCACGCGACGTCGCCGCACGCTCTGGTCTCGACGCGTTACGGGCGGATCCTGCTGATCAAGATGGCGCTGGCGGTCGGGGTGGCGGTTCTGGGTGCCGTGAACTGGAGACGGCTGGCGCCCCGGCTGCGGGACGTCGGCGGAGCCGGGTCGCTGCGGCGCAACGCGATCCGAGAGCTGGTCGTCGCCCGCTTGGTCATTCTGGCTACCGCGTTGTTGGTGCGGACATCGCCGCTCGGCGGCTGAATCGGTTCCAGCGACGCAGGCGGACGGGGGAGTCAACAAAAGAGCTCGGCCCGGGGTCAGTCCAAGCGGTGCCCTCGAGTCCGTCGTAGGCGGCACCGCGTCCCTCATCCGGCGGCACGGTCGTGCCTCGCCGTGCGACAACCCGAATCTCGAACACGGAATCCCATGAACGACGCGATATCGTTTTCCACGGACGGCACGAACCGCGGCGGGTTCAACGAGCCGACTTTGAACGCGCTCCGGATCGTGGCCGCGTTGCTGTTCACGCAGCACGGGGTCCAAAAACTGTTCGGCGCGCTCGGCGGGGACAGAGTGGAGGGGTTGCTCGGCCTGATCGGCATCGCCGGCATTCTCGAGTTCGCGGGAGGGTTGTTGCTGGCCGCAGGGTTGTTCACCCGTCCGGTGGCCTTTCTTCTGTCCGGACAGATGGCTGTGGCGTACTTCATGGCGCACCTGCCCAATGGGTTCTGGCCGATCGAGAACGGGGGCGAATTGGCCGCGCTGTACTGCTTCGCTTGGCTTTTCTTCTTCGCCAACGGTCCGGGCAAGTACTCGTTGGACGCGTGGCGAGCGGGTCCGCGCGGAGGGATGAAGAATGGCTGAAGACGGGCGCGGGGCGGCGGCGGCGCGAAATTCCGGAGGAACGCGCGCGCTTTCTCTCTCCGCGCACGCGGGGCGCCGTTCCGTTTTCGTCCTCGCCCTCGTTGTCGCGGCGTTTCCGGCGACCGAATCGCTGGCCGCCCAGAACGCGCAGGCGGGTTCCGGCAACGGGGATGCGGGAGTTCCGCCGCCGACCGCCGCCGCCGCCGAAGTCGCCGAGGCTCCTCTGGTCGACGGCCGTCCGGTCGAGGACGTCTGGCAACGGGCCCCGGTCATGACCGGCTTCACGCAGCGCGAGCCCATGGACGGGCAGCCGGCCAGCGAGCGCACCGAAGTTCGGGTCGTGTTCGACGAGGAAGCGCTCTACGTCGGCGTGTGGGCGTTCGACAGCCAGCCCGAGAACATCACTTACGGCGAACGCATCCGCGACTTCGAAGTGACCGAGAGCGACGCCGTCGTCTTCGTGCTGGACACCTACAACGACGACCAGAACGGGTTCGTCTTCGGCACCACGCCCACCGGCATCGAGTACGACGGGCAGGTGGCGAGCGAAGGACGGGGCGGCGGCCGTTTCCAGGGCGGAGGGTTCAACAGTCGGCAGCGCTTCCAGTCGGGTTCGGGCGGAGGGTTCAACAAGAACTGGGACGGCAGCTGGACGGTCGCGACCACGACCGACGACCGGGGCTGGTACGCGGAATTCCGCATTCCCTTCAACACGCTCCGTTACGGCGCCGACGCGACCAGCTGGGGCTTCAACGTGGCCCGGCGCATCCGACGCCTGAACGAGGAGTCGTTCTGGACCCCGGTGCCGCGGGAGTTCAACCTCCATCGTCTGAACTACGCCGGAGACTTGGAAGGGCTGAGGCCTCCGTTCCAACGCTTGGCCACCGCGACCCCGTACTTGCTGGGATCGACGGCGCGCGACTACACCAGCGTCGCCCAGACCGGCTTCGGCCGCGACGGCGCCGTCGGGGGCGAGATGAAGTTCCAGGTCACCCAGGGTCTGACCCTCGATCTCACCTACAACACCGACTTCGCCCAGGTCGAGGTCGACGATCAGCAGCTCAACCTCACCCGTTTCCGCCTGAACTTCCCGGAGAAGCGACCGTTCTTCCTCGAGAACGCCGGGTTCTTCAACGTGGGCGGCGGGGGCGCGGACCTGTTCTTCAGCCGCGCCATCGGCATCGCCGAAGGTCAGCCGGTCCCGATCAAGGGAGGCGCGCGGCTTTCCGGGCGGACGGCGGGGCTGAACGTCGGTCTGTTGCACATCGAGACCGACGGCGCGGAGGGGCTTCAAGAGGCTCGAAGCTATTCGGTGGCGCGCATCGCCCGGGAGCTGCCCAACCGTTCGCGGGTCGGCGGCCTGTTGATCAACCGGGGCGGCGTGGAGGGCGACTTCAACCGAACGTACGCAGTGGACGGCGCGTTGGGCGTCGGAGAGGCGCTGACGCTGAGCGCCTTCACTTCCAGGACCGACGGGCCCGGGACGGAAAGCAACGAATACGCTTGGGATCTTTCCACGGGCTGGACCAGCCGAGATCTCGAGATCTCGGCTCAGATGCGCGAAATCGGGGAGGAGTTCAACCCGGAGGTCGGCTTCCTGCCCCGCCGGGGGTACCGCTACTACCAAGCCTTCGCGATGTACAAGATCCGGCCCTCGTGGCTTCGCGAGGTCCGGCCGCACGTCATGTACAACACCTACTTCAGCCGCAAGGCCGGCGTTGGTCGAAATTTCCAGGAATCGGGCTTTCTGCACGTCGACGTGCACTGGGAGTGGCCTTCGGGGGCGCAGATCAACACCGGAATGAACCTCGTCACGGAGGGCCTCCACGAGCCGTTCGGGATCCGCGGCACGGACGTGTCGGTGCCCGAGGGAACGTACCGGGGCTGGGAGACGAACCTGGTCTTCAACACGAACGCGGCCGCCCGTCTGTCGTTGTCGTCGAGCGTCAACGTCGGCAGCTTCCTTTCTGGAAATCGGCGGGGCGGCGACGGCTCCGTCACCTTCAGGCCGAACGCCTCGTTCAGCGCCTCGGCGCGCGTCAACTACTTCGACGTGAATCTGCCCGAAGGAAAGTTCGAAACCGTGCTGCTGGGGTTGAACTTCGGCTACTTCTTCACTCCGCGCGTCTATCTGCAGTCTCTGGTGCAGTATTCCAACCAAGTGGACAGCTGGTCCGCCAACCTGCGCTTCGGCTGGCTGAACACCGCGGGAACCGGCCTGTTCGTCGTCTACAACGACGTGCAGGGCTTCGACTACCCGTCCGGGCTCAACCGCGACGGCGGAAGGTTCGTCGAAAGCGGGCCGCTGGCCCGCTCCCTGATCGTCAAGTTCACCCGGCAGTTCAACGTGCTTGGCGGGTAGCGCTTGCCTGTTGTAGCCCGTCATGGTAACGTGACGGTATGGCACAGACGGCGGCGGAGCGGATGGTGCGCTACAGGGCGCGGCGCAAGGCGCGGGCGAAGGCGGAGCGCGAGCGTCTCGATGCGCTCGAGGGAGCTGCGGAGGCGCTGGGGGAGAGGTTGCGGGCGAAGGCTCGCGCTGCCGGAGACCCGGCGGACGCCCGCCGCCAGGCGTGGGGCGAAGCCCTGGAGGCGTGGCGGGAGACCCTCGGCGGTCTCGTGGGGGCGCGGCGATGACATGGCCGGGGTGGGGCGAAGTGTTTCCCTCGGTCGTGGGAGCGGTGACGCTCTTCGCGGTCTTGGTCGGCGGCATGCGGGCGCTCACGCACACGGTTGCCGAGCAGGCCTCGGCGGCGGCCAAGGACGCGGCCAAGGAGGCCACCGACGCCCTCTACGAGCGCCTGAAGAACAACGACTTCCGCCACGTGGAGGAACGGATCGACCGGGGATTGGCGGAGGCGCACGCCGATCGGGAGGCCATGGAGACCCGGATCCGGGAGCGGTTCGACCGCATGGGCGCTCGCATGGAGCGCATGGAGGCGCGGATCCTGGCGGCGGTTCGGCGTCCGTCGGACGCGGACGTTGCGGAAGCGCCATCCGAGGCGGAGAGGGCGGAGAAGCGGTCGTCGCCGGGGCCCTGATTCGGCCCTGCCCCGTCGCCCCCGTACCCCTTGGGAGGCGTCGATCATCGATTCTGGGCGATCCTGGGGCCCTTGGTTTCGCTGCAAACCCCTCGAGTCGGCCCGTTTGGCAGCGAATCGCACGTTTCGGGGCCGTTTCCGGATCGAGGGCGCGAGCGGGCTTGGGTGGGGGCTCCACGGGGCGCGCCTAAGGCGGGGGGCGGGACGTAGGGGACGGGACGTGGACGAAGTCGGCGGCGAGGGCGAGGTCGCAGCCGGCGTCGAGGAGGGCGGTGGCGAAGCTGCGTCGGAGGTGTGGGGGAGACGTCGCTGAGGCCGGCGCGTCGTGCGAGGGTGCGGACGCGTTTGCCGACGGCGCGCGGGGACATGCCCCCTCGAGGACGCGGCTGCCGCGGTGGACGGCGCGCAGCAGGGGACTCGACCGGTCTCCGCGCGTCCGGATCCAGGCGGAGACGGCGGCGAGGCATCCTCCGGCTCCGAGGTGTCCGATCCGTTTCCTGCGTCCCTTGCCGCGCACGAAGAGGATTCGGGCGTCGAGGTCGAGGTCGTCGAGCCGGGCGGCGGCGGCGGGGTTCTGGCGGGCGGCGGCCGCGAAGAGTCGGCGCGTCTCGAGGGTGGCGAGCGCCCGGCCGGGGATGCGGGGCATGGCGGCGAGGGCGGTGGCAGCGGAGGTGCCCCCGTCCCCGACCTGCTCGCGGCGTCTCCCCTGGTCTTTGTCCCTTTGCGTGAGGGTAGGCGAGTGACCTCAGGGGGGTCGGAAGGGGGAGGTCGGAACCTTGCGTTGCCATCGGGGGTTTGTTACGTAACGGTTTATGGCGTACACGGGAGCAGAATGTGTGGCGCGCTGGCGCGCCCGTCGGAAGGCCCGGGATCGGGAGCGGGCGGAACTGACAGCGCGTGCTGCGGCGCTGGCGCGGGAGGTGGAATCCCTTCGGGAGGGCGCCCGCGGTCTTGAAGAACAGGTGCGGGTTCGGATCGAGGCCGGAGAGCGACTGGCGGAGGCGGTGTTGCACTTGGAGGCGCACGCATAAGCGCTAGAGGTGTTTCTTCAGCCCCCTGGAGGGGATGGTTCCATGCCTGAATGGCTTACCGATGTTTTGACGGCACGGCGCTAACGGTGGCACTAGCCGTGACGAAGCTGAACGACCGCAACATTTCCCAAGCTGTGGAGAAGGCGGGGCGAGAAACGGACCAGGCGATTCAGAGGGCGGTGGAGGAGCTGAAGGGAAACGACTTCAATCACGTACACAAGCGCCTGGATGCGGTACAGCAGGATTTTGGCGAACGGCTGACCAGGATGGAGGACCGAGCGAGAGAGGCGCGTGCAGAAGCGAGGGCCGACCGACGCGAAATGGAAGAACGCCTCTTGGCGGCGATTCGAGGCGGTGACAACGCTCCGGAAGGATCCCTCCTCCCTTCCTCCGACTAAAGGCGAGCAGGCGGAAGAAGGCGGAGCGCGAGCGTCTCGAGGCGCCGACGCCGCCGGGCGTCTTCGCGATCTGGGATTGCTGGGCGTGGAGCGGGGCGGCCGCGCCGAGGGCGCGGCAGACGGCGAAGCGACGGATCGCGCGTGCGTTCACGAGCTCTTCCTCGCCGGATCGATCTTCATCGTGACGACGTCGGTGTCGTGGTACTTTTGGTGGCGGACCGAGGTGGCGAGGTGGCGGAGCAGCCGGAGCGAGACGTCGCGGTCGGCCGGGAGCTCCGCGGAGAGGTCTCCGAGCAACGCCAAGCGGTCTTCGATGTTTCCTTCCCCGGTCGCGGCCAGAAATTCGAGTTCGGCTCCGCCGCCGTCCGCGCGCGCCGTCGCCCGCAACCGCCGCCTGCCCGGCGCGTCGTCGTCGCGCTCCTGCTCCAAGAGAACCAGGAGCGTCTCTTCCGCCGCGAGATTCAGCCGACGGGTCGTCTCCTCGTCCATCCCCGAGCGGGCCGCGAACCGCGCCAGGAAGTCCCGGATCCCGGGCAGGGCCTCCACGCCGAAGTCTGTCTCGATGCGTCGGCGCCGGGGGGCGGTCAGCTCCACGAAGACGGAAAGCAGGATCGCGGTCAGCCCACCCGAGGTCATCCCGTTCTGCAGAAACGATCCTGCCCACCCGAAGTGTTCGGCCGGGATCTGGCCGCTTTGGAAGCCGGCTCCGATCCAGAACGACACGCCGACGATGGTGGCCTTCCGGTAATCGATGCCGTCCTGTGCGACCATCTCCACGCCCAGCACGAACAGGATGGCGATGAGGACGACGATGTAGGCGCCCACGACCGGGTCGGGGACGGCGAGCAGCACCGCCGTGGCTTTGGGGAGGAACGCCAGCGCGATGAAAATCGACCCGATGCACACGCCCACCCGGCGCGCGGCGATCCCGGTGACGTCGGTAATCGACACGCTGTTCGAATACGTGGTGTTGGGCACCGTGGCCAGGATGCCGGAGAGGAGGTTGCCCACCCCGTCGGCCGCCACCGCGCCCTGCACCGCCCGGAAGTCGGTGGCGCGCCGCTCGCGCCACGACACCCTCTGGATCGCGATTCCGTCGCCGACGGTCTCGATGGCGCCGACGAGGGTGACGAAAACGAACGCCGGAAGCATGGCCCAGAACTCGGGACTCAGGCTCAGATCGAATCCGGGCCATCCCGCGCTCGGCACCCCGAACCAGTGCGCATCGTCCACTATGCCCATGTCGTAGGTCCCGAATCCGGCCGCCACCAGGCAACCGCCCACCGCTCCGATCGCCGATCCCCAGAGACGGAGCGTCCCCCGGGCTCGAAGAACGACGACGACCGTGATCGCGATCGTGACCAGAGCTGTGACGGGGGCGGCCGTCGGCGCGGCTCCTTCGGGGGCGGCGAAGAGCAGGTCGAAGCCGGCGGGCATGACCGTGACCGCGATCAACATGATCACCGTGCCCGCCACCGTCGGGGTCACCACGCGCCTGAGCAACGAGAGGCGGCTTGAGATCAGGAACTGCAGAAGCGAAGAGGCCACGATCAGGGTGGCCAGCAACGAGGGGCCTCCCAGTTGCAACGCCGCCACGGACACCGCGATGAAGACCCCCGACGTTCCCATCAACAGGACGTATCCGGCCCCGATTCGCCCCAGTGGCCTGGCTTGGAGCAACGTGGAGATTCCGCTGACGATCAGCGACGCGAACGCCGCCCATGCCAGGTAGGCCTCGCTTCCGCCGCCTGCTCGCACCACGATCACCACCAGAATGACGATGCTCGCGACGTTGAGGAGCACGTGCTGGAAGGCGAGGGCGAGGGAGACGCTCCAGCCCGGGGCGTCGTCGGCTTGGTAGCGGAGGTCCTGCCGCGTCGGGGAGGGAAACATGGGAGGTGCGCGCTCGCGGTTTTGGAGCCGGCGGCCCGAAGGGCTCGCCGACGGGACGTCCGTCAAGTGGCGACGGGAAGCAAAATCGGGACGCGACCGCAGGAACGGCAAGGCGGGCGGGGCGAGGATCCGCGCCCGAGCCGCGGAAGGAAATCCGTGCGGCGCTTCGCGGCCGGGTGCGATGGAGGTGCGGCGACGAGACGCGCGTTCGTTCCGTTGGCGTTGTCCGCGGCGCTCGCCTGCGACGGCGCGGAGTCTCCCGCGACGTTCGGGAAGCCGGACAAAAACGGCCTCGGGATCCCCCGCGCGACCCTCCGCGAAGCCCGCAGCTCGCTTCCCTGCGCGTCGGCGACCGTCGTCCCCCATCCGCCCGCCTGAGGACCCGGAGCGCCGATTTCCGGCCGACTCGTGTCCGACTCGCTCCGGGCTCGCCGGTGCGCGTCCCGCCCGCTTCCCACGGACTCCGCGCCCGTCCCGCGTTCCTTCGATCCGGTGGCCGGGCGGGGCCTGCAATCGCGCTCCATGGCGCCCTTCCGTACTTTGTCTTTCCCCGGCCCCCGTCGCGCCGCAGGGCGACGGAGGCAGGATGCGTTGCCGGTTCGCCGTCGGATTCCCGTCGGCGGGCGTGCCGGCGCCCGAACCGTCGATTTCCCCGCAGCCCCGCGACCCAGCCATGAAAACCCAGCGTTGCCCGATCAGGAGAATCCGACGCGGCCTGCCTCCGCTCCCGCTCGCTCGGCGCGCCGCGGCGGCGATCAGCGTCCTGATCGCGGGCGTCGCACTGCTCGCTCCCGCGTCGGCCCACGCCCAGTCCGCGCTCGAAACCGCCCTCTCGCATCTTCAGTACCGCGAGCTCGGGCCCGCGCTCATGGGCGGCCGCATCTCGGACCTCGCCGTGGTCGAGTCGAAACCGCAGGTCTTCTACATCGGCACGGGCACGGGAGGGGTGTGGAAGACCGAGAACCACGGCACTTCGTGGATCCCGCTCTTCGACGACGAACCCACGAGCTCCATCGGCGACGTCACCCTCGACCAGTCCAACCCGAACCTGGTGTGGGTCGGCACCGGGGAGCCGCAGAACCGGCAGTCGTCCGGCTGGGGCAACGGCGTCTACAAGTCGGTCGACGGCGGAAGGACGTGGCGGCACATGGGCCTCGAAGGCAGCAAGCACGTCGGGCGCATCCTCGTCCATCCGCGCAATTCGGACATCGTGTACGTCGCCGCGGTCGGGGATCTCTGGGGGCCGAACGAGGAGCGCGGGGTCTTCCGAACGCGGGACGGGGGCGAGAGCTGGGAAAAGGTTCTCTACGTCGACCGGGACACGGGCGCCATCGATCTCGCCATGGACCCGCGCGACCCCAACACCGTCTTCGCGGCCATGTACCAGCGGCGGCGCACCGGCTGGGGCTTCAACGGAGGAGGCCCGGGAAGCGGACTCCACCGCACCCTGGACGGCGGCGACACTTGGACGGAGTTGACCGAGGGACTCCCGGACGGCGACAAGGGGCGCATCGGAGTGGACGTCTTCGGCGGCGACGGGAACGTCGTCTACGCGCTCGTCGAAGCCGATCCGCGCAGCCCCGACCAGGGCTTCGGAGGGGGCGGAGGAGCGTCGCGGGGCGGCCTCTTCCGTTCGCTCGACCGGGGGAACACGTGGGAAAAGATGTCGGACACCAACCCGCGGCCGATGTACTACTCGCAGGTCCGCATCGATCCGACCGACGCGAACCGCATCTACGTGCTCGGAAGCGCCCTGATGGTCTCCGACGACGGCGGGCGCACCTTCCGCAGCGACGGCGCGGCGCAGGTACACGTCGACCATCACGCGCTCTGGATCAACCCCGCCGATCCGGATCATCTGATCCTGGGAAGCGACGGCGGCGTGTCCGCGAGCTGGGACGGAACCGCGCACTGGCGCATGTTCGACAACTTGGCGCTCGGCCAGTTCTACGCCATCGGGCACGACATGCGCGACCCGTACTTCGTGTGCGGAGGGCTTCAGGACAACGATGCCTGGTGCGGGCCCTCCAACACGCGCTCGTTCCACGGCATCCGCCACCAAGACTGGTACGAGGTGGTGTACGGCGACGGCTTCTTCACCATCGTGGACCCCACCGACTCGACCGTCGTCTTCTCCGAGTCGCAGGGCGGGAACATGAACCGCTACGATCTCGCCACCGGAGAGAAGACCCCCATGCGGCCGATCGCTGGCCCGCGCGAGGACGGCGACACCGCCAAGACCTACCGCTACAACTGGAATTCGCCGCTCCAGCTCTCGCCCCACGACCCCGCGACCGTGTACCTCGGGGCGAACTTCCTGATGCGTTCGCGGGACCGCGGCATGACGTGGGAGGAGGTGGGCGGCGTCGATCTCACGAAGCGGATCGACCGCGGCGAGCTCCGGATCATGGGCGTGGCGGGCTCCGAGCCGCAGATGTCGATCAACGACGGCATCGCGAACTACGGAAACCTGACCAGCTTCGCGGAGTCGCCCCTGATGCGGGGGCTCCTCTACGCGGGTACCGACGACGGCAACCTGCAGGTGAGCCGCGACGACGGGACGACCTGGACCAACGTGGCCGACCGGGTTCCCGGGCTGCCCGAGCGCACCTACGTGAGTCGGATCGAGCCTTCGCACCACGTCGAGGGGCGCGTCTACGCCAGTTTCGACGGGCATCGGAACGCCGACTACGCCGCCTACGTGTACGCGAGCGAGGACTACGGGCAGAGTTGGTCGCGAATCGCCGACGGACTGCCCGACGGATGGTCGGTGAACGTCGTGACCGAACATCACCGCGCCCCCAACCTGCTGTTCGTCGGCAACGAGGTGGGGGTGTTCGTGTCCGTCGACCGGGGCGGGCGGTGGGTCCGGCTCAAGAACAACCTGCCGACGGTGCCGGTGGACGACATCCTCGTGCACCCGCGCGACAACGACCTGCTGGTGGGCACTCACGGCCGCTCGTTCTACATCCTGGCAGACGTGACTCCGCTGGAACAGCTCTCCGAATCGACCCTCGCCGAGGCGGGTCGGGTGTTCGACCAGGCGCGGCCGACCGTCATGTGGGCGGAGCGCGGCGACTGGCCCTTCCAGGGAGCGACCTACTCCGCCCCCAATCCGCCGCGCGGGACCCTCGTCCGGTACTATCTGAGAGACGAATGGGAGGCGCCGATGACGGACGAGGACGCGGACGGAGACGGAGGGGGACGCGAGGACGGCGTCGACCGCGCGGAGCGCTCGGATGCGGATTCGGAAGCCTTCGCCCTGACGATCGCGGATTCCGACGGCAACCGCGTGCGCACCCTCGAAGCTCCGGCCGATGCGGGCATCAACGAAGTAGTGTGGGATTGGCGCTTCGACGCGCCCTACGAGGCGGACGACCGGCAGGACGAGGGACCCGGCGGCGGCTTCTTCGGCGGCGGCGTCCCCCGGGGCCCGGTCGCGTTGCCCGGCGTCTACACGGTGAGCATGGACATCGGCGGGGAGACCTTCTCGTCCACCGTGGAGATCCAGGCCGACCCTCGGCGCCCCATGACCGCAGCCGACCGCAGGGCTCGGCAGGACGTTCTGATGAGCCTGCACCGGCTGGCGGTGCCGATCCGCGACGCGGTTCGAGCCATACGCCGCCTGGAGAGGCAGCTGGACGAGGCCGAGGAGCTGGTCGAGGGCGCCGACGATCCTCCCGAGGGCGTCGAGGAAGAGGCGGAAGCCATTCGCGAGGCGCTGGAGGAGATCCGGGACGACGTGACCGAGGCGCGCCGCAACGCGGGCGTGGCCGCGGCCATCCAGGGGTCGTCGACGCGCCCGACCCAGGACCAGATGTGGCAGTTCGACCACGCTTGGGAGCTGATGGGCGAGCGGATTCCGGAGCTGAACGCTCTGATCGAGATCCGGGTGCCCGCGCTGAACGCGCGGCTCTATGCGGAGGGTGTGCGGCCGGACGCGGGGGAGGCGGTGGAGATGCCGGCGAGATAGAAGGAAGCGCCGCGGGGCGCTTCGCGCCGCGATCCTCCCGCACTCGATGCGGGGAACCGGATCCGGCGGCCCCGCGCCGCACGGTTCCCGGACCTTCGGCGAAGGGCAACGGAGCGATGTACGACGTCATCGTCGTCGGCGTGGGCGGGATGGGCAGCGCCACGGTCTATCAACTCGCGCGAAGCGGCCTCAGGGTGCTGGGCTTGGAGCGCTTCGCGGTTCCGCACGCGTTCGGTTCCTCGCACGGGTCCACGCGCATCATCCGCTTGGCGTACTCGGAGGGCTCGCGGTACGTCCCGCTGCTCCGGGCCGCGTATCGATACTGGCGGGAGTTGGAGCGGGTCTCGGGCGAGTCGATCCTCGTGGTGACCGGCGGTCTCGACGTCGGGCCGCCCGGCAGCGAGGTCGTCGAGGGCTCGCGACGCTCCTGCGTCGAGCACGGCATCCCCTTCGAAGAGCTCGACGGTGCGGAAGTCAATCGGCGCTTTCCCGGGTACCGGATCCCCGAATCGTCGCGGGCCATCCACCAGGCGGACGCCGGCTACGTGCGCTCGGAGGCGGCGATCCGGGCGCACGTAGCCGCGGCGCGGGAGCTGGGTGCGGAAATCGCGACCGGGTCGCCGGTGCGCGGGTGGGCGCGGCGTCCGTCCGGCTTCCGCGTGGAGACGGCCCACGGCACCTGCGAGGCCCGGCAGCTGGTGTTCACCGCCGGCGCCTGGACGAGCCGACTGGTGCCGGAGTTCGCGTCCCTGTGTCGGCCCGAGCGGCAGGTGATGCTCTGGACGCAGCCTCTGGACGCAGCGGCGTACGAGCCGGAACGGTTCCCGGTCTTCATCCTGCACGCCTCGGCAGGCCGCTTCTACGGCTTCCCCAACGACCGCGGCGAGGGGTTCAAGATCGGCAAGTACCATCACCGCCGCGAGCCCGTGCCCGATCCGGATCGCTTGGATCGCGCATGCTCTCCGGAGGACGAAGCCACCGTGCGCCGGGGCGTCGCGCGCTACTTTCCGGACGCGAACGGCCCCACGCGCCGCATGGCGGCCTGCATGTTCACCAACAGCCCCGACGGGCACTTCGTCCTGGACCGCCACCCGACCGTGGACGACGTCTTCGTCGCCGCCGGTTTCTCCGGCCACGGGTACAAGTTCTGCAGCGTGATCGGCCGCGTCATGGCGGATTTCTGTTTGGGGGAAGAGGGGAAGTGGGAGGTGGAGGGCTTCGGTTTGGGGCGGAAGAGAGGGACGTGATCCGAGGGGCGTTTCGCCGCAGCCGTTCGGGGAGGGAGGGGATCGCCTCGTGGCGAACGGTGTTGGCGACGTCGGCGAGGGTGATCCCGAGCGATGGGCGATTTCCTTTAGCGAGCGTTCGGGCACGTCGCCGTGGAGGCCGGTCCGCGACGGCGGACCGGCGGTGCGGATTCCGATCGTCGACGGGTTGGCGGCAACGCCGTTGCTCGCCGTGCAGGCGATCGGCTCTTTCGGTTCGGCGTGGGTGGCGCTCGCTCGGACTCATGGGTGCCGGATCGGCTTGGGTTGCGGCGAGCGGCCTTCGGTGGCAGGCCGGAAAGCCGACGGCGTCCTCCGGTCCGTACGCTCCCCGGACCCACCGATGGCGAACGCATTGCCGGGACGCCGAAGGCCCGCACGTTGGGGTACATGCCGCGCCGTGTGCGCGAACACCCATCGTCCGAGCCCCGCGAATCGCAATCCGGCGTGGCGCATCCCCGTCGGCATCCGTCCCGCAACACGGTCCTGTACCCGCGAGGAGCAATTGTTTACCGTTGGCTTTCCTTGCGCAACTCAATTTCAACGATCCGCTCGAAGCTGCGCGAGGCGACGACGCGTGGCCGGGGCTCCTCCCGAAGCGAGATTCTCTCGGAGAAGGCGGCCGCGGCCGCCTGCTCCGTGCGGGCGTGCGGAGGGCCGCACGGCGACGCGGCGGTGTTCCGATCCGCATCGTCGGCCGCCCTCGCCCGCCGTACGGCGGACTTGCCGGAAACGCGCCTCCGGGCGATTCACCACGGAACTAAATCCGGCCATGAGAGGGTAGCGATCACATGAGCGAAAATTTCGCGATCCAGGAACTCGGCGTTGCGTTGACCAAACTGGAGCGCCGTCTGGTGGCTGGTCTCGACCAGCTGAACCGTCGCGTCTCCGCCTTGGAGTCGAAGGTGGGTAGCGGACTCGACGACGTGAAGACGAGCGCGGGCAAGCGGACCGCCGAGCTGGGGAACAAGGTCGAGGCGATCGCGACTCACCAGAAGCGGATCGACTATCTGCTCGACGAGATGGAGAACCGCTTGAGCAAGCGCATCGACGGGCTGGATGCCGAACTCCGGAAGCAACTGGCCACGTTGCTCGCCAAGCTCGAAGACATCGGCAGTCACTTTTCCAGCCCGTCGTAGCGGGCTGTCCGCCGATCGCGCCGCCGCCGCCCGACGTCCTCTCCGGCGTTTCGTCGAGGCGGCGACTCCCGGATCGCTTCGGCGACACGCGAAAAGGGCGCGGGTCGGAGCGAGGCCGACGTTCGTCCGAAAAGGGCGGGCCGACAAGGGCGCCGATTCCGGGAACGCCTACCGGCGGGGGCCGGATCGGCGCTCCGCGGTGTGCGCGGTCCCTCCCTTGCCGTGGGCGCGCGAGTGTGGTTTCTTCATGATATGGAGAGAGGGCGACGGGTGTCGGCGGCCGACAGCCCGAACGGATGCGGCGCGCGCGTTTCCCGCGGAGACGGACGGGACGACATGGACGAGACGGTCGTAAGGAAGCGTCGTGGGCGCGATGGCCGTGATCCGGACAGCGAGGCCTCCTTCGTCGGACCGTACATGGAGATACTCGGAAGCATCGACTGCGAGGGGGCGCTCCGCGTTTCGGGCAGGGTCGGCGGTCCCGTGCGAACGTCGGCTTCGCTCTTCGTGGAGGAGGGCGGAAGGGTGGTGGGCGACGCCGAGGCGGACGAGGCCGTGGTCGCGGGCACCCTGCTGGGGAACATCGTGAGCGCGAGGCGGGTGGAGCTTCACGAAAGCTGCCAAGTCGAGGGCGACATCCGGACCGAGCGGATGAAGGTCGACGAGGGCGCTCGTTTCGAGGGTCGCCTTCGCTTGGGCGCCTGCGCACCCGACGACGAAACCGATTCCCCGGCGTCGGATCGGATTCTCGCAAGCGCCGCACGGACTCGGGGGAAGGCACGGCCAAGGAAGGCGGATCGCGCCTGATCGTCGCGGCCGGACGCGCGATCCTCCGGAGCCGAGGGCCGGGCGCACCGCGCCCGGCCCTCGATGTTCGGCGTCGCGCGTGCGTTTCGCCCCGCTCGTCGGCCGCGCGGCCGTCTGCCCTTTCCGCGCCGCCGGCTACCGGCGTCCCCGGGCCGCCGTCCGCGCGCTTCGGACCGAAAACGCCGCGGGTTCCGAAAGCCACCCCGTTCCACCGCACGCTTCGGGCATCCCGCCGCCCGCGACCAATGACGCCGACTCGCAAGAAGGACTTCCTGTCGCTCCGCGATTTCTCCCGGGACGAGCTGGTGTCGCTCCTCGACCGCGCTCGACGCCTGAAGGCGGGAGAGGACGCGGGCGCGCCGCTCCGGGGCCGGTCCTTGGCGATGATCTTCAGAAAGAGCTCCACGCGCACCCGGGTGGCGTTCGAGGTGGGCATGTACCAGTTGGGCGGACACGCGCTCTTCCTGTCCGCGTCGGACACGCAGATCGGACGCGGCGAGCCGGTCGCCGACACCGCGCGCGTGCTGGGGCGGTACGTGGACGGCATCGTGATCCGCACCTTCGACCAGGAGGAGGTCGAGCGGCTGGCGCGCTGGGCGCCGGTCCCCGTCGTCAACGGTCTCACCGATCTGTTGCACCCGTGCCAGTTGCTCGCCGATCTGATGACCCTGCAGGAGGAATTCGGAGCGGGATTCGAGGATGTCCGGGTCGCCTGGATCGGGGACGGCAACAACATGGCCAATTCCTGGATGAACGCTGCGTCCATCCTCGGCTTCGAGCTGGCGCTGGCCTGTCCCCCGGGCTTCGATCCGGATCCGCGGATCCTCGCGCGCGCCCGCGCCGCCGCGCCCGTGCGGCTCACCCGCTCGCCGCGGGAAGCCGTCGAGGGCGCCGACGTGGTCGCCACCGACGTGTGGGCGTCGATGGGCCGGGAGGACGAAGCGGATGCGCGCCGCCGCGCTTTCGCCGACCGTACCGTGGATCGTGCGCTGATGGCGCGGGCGTCCGCGCGGGCGATCTTTCTGCACTGCCTTCCCGCCCACCGCGGCGAGGAGGCCACCGCGGAGGTCCTGGAGGGCCCTCGTTCGCGCGTGTTCCGAGAGGCCGAAAACCGGTTGCACACTCAGAAGGCGCTTCTGATCGCGCTCTTGGGAGGAGGCGAGTCGATGTCGACGGGATGGGGTCAATGAACGCCAGGCTCGAACGCACCCCGCTCCACGGGGAACATCTGCGGGCCGGCGGGAAGATGGTTCCGTTCGCGGGATTCGAAATGCCGGTGCAGTACCGCCGGGGCATCCGCGCGGAGCACGCCGCGGTGCGCGAGCGCGCCGGCCTCTTCGACGTCTCGCACATGGGAGAATTCGAGGTGCGGGGCGCGGACGCTCTCGCGCTGGTGCAGTGGCTGACCACCAACGACGCCGGCCGCATGGAGGCGGGACAGGCGCAGTACTCCGCGTTCTGCGACGAGAGGGGGGGGGTGCTGGACGATCTGCTGGTCTATCGCTTCGCGGATCGCTACATGCTGGTGGTCAACGCCGCCAACCGCGAGAAGGATTGGGCGTGGGTGTCCCGGCACGCA
The DNA here is from genome assembly GCA_965115885.1 of Longimicrobiales bacterium. Taxonomy (GTDB): domain Bacteria; phylum Gemmatimonadota; class Gemmatimonadetes; order Longimicrobiales; family Gaopeijiaceae; genus BD2-11. The sequence continues at coordinate 1,999,078 of OZ220479.1, read as the reverse complement.
GCTCGCTTCGACTGCGAGGTGCGCGACGTCTCCGACGACACCGCGTTGCTGGCGCTTCAGGGGCCTTCGGCCGCGGACATCCTCGCCGTCCTCGTCGGAGCCGATCTGGAGGCGGTGGGCTACTATCGGTTCGTCGTCGACGAGGTCGCCGGCGTGCCGGCGACGGTGGCGCGCACGGGGTATACCGGCGAGGACGGCTTCGAGGTGTATCTGGACGCCGGCGACGCGGTGGAAGTCTGGCGTGCGCTCGTCGAAGTCGGCGCCCCCCGGGGCCTGGAGCCCGCAGGGTTGGGTGCCCGGGACTCCCTGCGTTTGGAGATGGGCTACGCGCTCTACGGCAACGATCTGGACGAGGAGCACAGCGCGCTCGAGTCGGGGTTGGGCTGGGCGGTGAAGCCGGAGAAGGGCGATTTCTCGGGCTGCGCGGCGCTGGTGCGCCAGAAGGACGAGGGAGTTCCGCGTCGCTTGGCGGGGATCGGTCTGCTGGAACGCGGATTCCCGCGGCCCGGCTACGGGATCGTGGCGGAAGGCGAGGTCGCGGGCGCTCTCACCAGCGGCACGGTGAGCCCGTCGTTGGGGGAGGGGATCGCGATGGGCTACCTCCCGACCCCCCTCGCCGTCCCGGGCACCCGGGTGGCCGTACGCATCCGCAGGACGGACGTGCCCGCCGTGGTGGTCCGCCCTCCCTTCTACCGGCAGGGTTCGATCCGACGCTGATGTCCCGAGACGACCGGACGACGACCGGAGATCCGGCCGTTTCCCGCCCCGTGACCGTGGCCATCCTGACGGCCAGCGATCTCGCCTCCCGGGGCGAGCGCGCCGACGCCAGCGGGGACGCCATCGCGTCGTGGTGCCGGAAGCGCGGATACCGGGTGGTCGCGCGCGCGACGGTCCCCGACGAGACCGCGGCCATCGTCCCTGTCCTGCTCGACTGGTCCGATCGCTTGGACGCCGATCTGATCCTCACCACCGGGGGCACCGGCTTCACCGCCCGCGACGTCACTCCCGAGGCCACCCGCGCGGTGATCGAGAGGGAGGCGCCCGGCCTCGCCGAGGCGCTCCGGGCGCGGGGTGCGCTCGAGACGCCCTACTCGAACCTGTCGCGGGGCGTGGCGGGCCTCCGGGGAGGCACGACGATCGTCAACTTCCCGGGCGGCACGGGGGGCGTGCGCGACGGGCTGGAGGTGCTCGATCCGGCGATCGACCACGCCGTCGAGCTCGCGCGCGGCACTTCCGCCTCCCACGCGCCGCGCATCCCGCCCGACCCGTGAAGGACACCGTTCTGATCAGCACGCACCACCTGCCCACCGCGGGTGCGCTCCGGGACGCCTTCTCCTCGTCCGACTACAGGGTGGAGCTGGTCGCCCCGCGCGAGGAGCTGGATCCGGGCGCCGGCGTTCTTCTGGTGCTCACCGACGCTCTGGCCGAGTCGGCGGAGAAGCTGGCGGACCAAGCCCGCGACCGGTTGCGCGTCCCTGTGTTCGGGGTGGCGGCGCCCGACCGCAGGCGCCGCCTCGGCGGCCTCGGCCTGGAAGAGGTCTTCGCTTCCCCCGTCGATCCGGACGAGGTGCTCCTGCTTGCCCATACCCTCCTGGAACGTCGGCGCCTCCAGCGGCTGACCGGGATCGTGGGAGAAACCGACGCCATCCGGGAGGCGCTCGAGCGCGTCGTGCAGATGGCGCCTGTCGACTCGACGGTGCTCGTCACCGGGGAGTCGGGCACGGGCAAGGAGCTTTTCGCGCGCGGCGTGCACGCGCTCTCCCCCCGTCGACACAAGGCTTTCATCGCCGTCAACGTGGCCGCGCTCTCGCCTACCGTGCTCGAGAGCGAGCTCTTCGGCCACGAAAAGGGCGCCTTCACCGGCGCCATCGACGCGCGCCGAGGCCTGTTCGAGTTGGCGCACCGGGGCACCATTTTCCTGGACGAGATCGGCGAGATCTCCCCCGCCGTCCAGACCAAGCTGCTGCGCGTGCTGGAGCAGAAGGAATTCCTGCGCGTGGGGGGCGAGGCGCCCACCCGGGTCGACGCGCGCGTGATCGCCGCCACCAACCAGGATCTGCGCCACGAGGTGGCGTCCGGCAGGTTCCGCCGCGATCTCTACTACCGCATCAACGTCCTGCACATCGAGCTGCCGCCGTTGCGCGAGCGGCGCGACGACATCCCTCGGCTGGTGAAGGCGTTCGTCGAGGAGGTGAGCGCCCGCAACGGCCGCCGCTTCGTCGGCATCGACGACGACGCCATGCGCATCCTGTGCGGGTATTCCTGGCCCGGGAACGTGCGCGAGTTGCGCAACTTGATCGAGAGCATGGTCGTGCTTTCTCCGGGAAGAGAGATCGGCCCCGACGACATCCCGCCCCAAGTGCGTGCGCCGGGTTCGTCGCCCTTGCTTCCCGTCCCCGTTCCGAACCCCGACTCCGGGGAGGGGGATGCGGCCGGGTTGCGTCCGCAACTCGAGTTCGTGTTTCGCACACTGATGGAACTGCGCGTCGACATGGACGACCTGCGCCGCGAATTCGAGGCCTACAGACGGGAGCGCTCCCGCGGCGCGAAGTTGCTTCCGGGCGAGACCGACCGCGTGGAGATCGTCTCCTCCCCCGAGGGCGATGCCCGGGAATCTCGAAGCGACTCTCCGCCCGACGTCGCGCCCGCCCGGCGGGAGATCCCGTCCGTCGGCCGATTCGGTATCGACGTTCCGTCCTCCGGCGATCCGTTTCCCGACACCCCGCCCGTCGACTCCGGGGATGCGGCCGAGACCGCCGAACCTCCGGCTCCGGCGCCCCCCGCGGCGGCGCCGGGCGGGATCGTGCTCCGGCCCGGCATGACCTTGGAGGAGATCGAACGGGAGGCCGTCGCGGCTGCGCTCGAGGAGGTCGGCGGCAACCGTCGGCGCGCGGCGCGTCTGCTGGGCATCGGCGAACGCACCCTCTATCGCAAGATCCGCCGCTACGACCTGGCTTGACGCGCCCGGTCCGAAACCGCCGTTTCGCGTTCGGGCAGCTCCGGCCGCGAGCTTCGGCGAAGGGCTTCGTCGGTCCACGGTCGGCCAGACGACGAAGCCCACGGAGCGTCGCCGCTGAAGCGCGACGCCGATCAGGCTCCATCGTGTTCGACCCTACATGTCCCGCGTCACCGCGGCGAGGCCGACGACGACGGTCTCGCCCGACACGTTCACACGCCGCTCGGCCGTCGCTTCATGTCGCGAACTCTCTCGAGGAACGCGACGCCGCTTCGGCCGCTGGACCCCAGAACGCCACGCGACCGTCCGGGGTCCCGGGAGCGACGACGCTCGCGGCGTCTGCCCGGCAAACGTCCCCGCGCCGGCCCGTCGTCGTTGGCGTCCGGGGATCCGTCAACGACCTCCGTCACTCGACGACGGCCAAGCCCCGGCGGAACTGGAGTTGCGCGTTGACCTCGTCGACGCTGAAGTCGTCGGGATCGTAGCCGCCCATCCACTCGCGGATCCAGTCGTGCTCCTCGTGGTCCGGGTCCGCCACGATCTCCAATTTGTGGTAGAATCCCCAGAGCCCGCCGGAATCCTCGGGTGGACAGTTGCACTTCCCGGACAGGCACGACGGCACGCCCTCGTCGGGGGCTTCGGAGAGAATCCGCTGGAGCACGATTCGGTGGTCCCAGTGGTCGCCGAAGTCGTACACGTAATCGATCCAATCCTTCTCCCGGGTCAGGATCTGACCGATTCGGTATTCCCGTTCGTCGCTGACCGGCGGACCGAACCCGCGCACGTCGTCCCAAGGGGTCGGTAGCTGAAACCTCCGCTTGCCCGCGGCGAACATGTGGAGGTGGCAGTCCTCCCAGCCCATGACGATCTGGACGATTTCGTGCAGTTCGTCGAGGCGCGTCTCCGGCGACGCGACGAACCGGCGCCAGATCCTGGGACGCGTCCCCTTGAGGTAGATGCGCATCTGATACGCATGGGAGGAAACGCGAGCGGCGGCGGGGGATCTGCGGGGCATCGACTAAGTCCTCGCGGGCGGAGCTATGGGTTGAATGGATCGCGCATGGGGTCTCGACGACAACGCGTACGCGACTGCGCATGGTCGCTGCGGACGCCTTCGCGCCTGGACATCGCGCCGACCGCGAGAATCTTAGTCGGCGCCCCATGGAACGCGCAATCCGAAGCGCCTCTTTTCGCCGAGCGTCGTCCACGACCGCGATCACGGCAACACAATCCACCAGGCCACGCGACTCAAGTCGTTGGTCGCGGATCAGATGCGCGACCCAGGAGCCTGCGCGGCAGAAAAGGCGGTGGTGCGAGGCGGGTCCGTAGCGCGGAGCGGAAGCAAGGGTTATATTCATGCAACACATGAGGTTAGCCAGTGAAGCACGGCGCACGGGAGAGACCATGGGGACGCGGTTCCGGAAATACCAGCCAGATCAGCAGTTTCTGATTCCGCCTGATCCTAGGAAGTGGATTCCCGAAGGACATCTCGCGCACCATGTGAGCGACTTGGTGGATTCCGTGGACTTGAGCGCATTCTACGAACGCTACGAGGGGGACGGGCGGCGCAACAGCCCGTACGCGCCGCGGATGATGGTGAAGCTGTGGGTGTACGGATATGCGACGGGAGTGCGCTCGTCGCGCAAGCTGGCGCGCAAGTTGGTGGAGGATGTGCCGCTTCGGGTTCTGGCGGCGGGCAACTTCCCGAAGCACCGGACGCTGTGCGACTTTCGCAAGAAGAACTTGGAAGCGTTCAAAGGGTTGCTGGTGGAGATCGTGCGTCTGGCGCGCGAGATGGGATTCGCGGGACTGGGGCAGGTGGCGGTGGACGGGACGAAGGTTCGAGCCAACGCGAGCAAGCGCAAGGCGACGAGCTACGGACGGATGGGTCCGGAGGAGGAGCGCCTGAAGGCGGAGATCGCGGAGTTGCTGGCGAACTCGGATGCGGTGGATGCGGAGGAGGACGCGCGCGACGAGAGGGGTGCTCGGGGCGAGGAGCGGTTGCTGGAAGAGCTGAAGCGGCGGGAGGATCGCTTGGCGGCGATTCAGGCGGCGAAGGAGCGCCTGGAGGCGGAGGCTCGAGCGTTCGACGACGCCCGGGGTCGCGAGCCGGGCCAAGAGCGCAATGCGAAGGGAGGGCGGCCGTACAAGCGGGCGTACGGAGAGCCGGAGGAGCGTGCGCAGTCGAACTTCACGGATCCGGAGAGTCGGATCATGAAGACGAGCACGGAAGGCTAGCAGCGCTACAACGCGCAGGCGGCGGTGGACGGGGAGAGCCAGTTGGTGGTGGGGACGGCGGTGACGGACAACGCGAGCGACCAAGGCCAGCCGGACCGAGATGGTGGAGGAAGTGGCGGGAGAGAGGCCGCGCAAGGTGCTGGCGGACGCGGGGTACGGAAACGAGGGCGATCTGGCGGCGCTCGAGGATCGCGAGATCGATGGCTACGTTGCGCTGGGCCGGGAGGGGAAGGAGATCGAGAAGGCGGACCCGGAGCGGGCGCGCATGGTGGAGAAGCTGGCTACCCCGGAGGGCCGTGCGGTGTACGCGAAGCGAAAATGGATGGCGGAGGCTCCGATCTGGTGTGTCTGGCGCTCGACATGCGGCGATTGCACGTCCTGTCGGCGGCGTGAGGGGCCAAGCCTTCGTGTCCGGGAGCTTCCGGGGTCCATTGGGACCTGGAATGCGGCGATTTCCTCCGCTGACGATCAGCTCTTGTCGTCATCCAAGCGGTTTGGTTGCCGGAAATCCGGGTTGGAGGCCCGACTGCCGGGACTTCACGCCCACTCGCAGATCCTTCTGCCGAGCAAGCTCCTAGCCAACGCGTGCATTAGCGCGTTCTGAAACGAGTACCCCATCTGAGGTCATTAGTGAGGCGGTCCCATTTCGTCGAACAGAATGGGGGCAAAAATAAAGTGTACTCCGTCGCTTTGCGACGGTTCCTTTCGGGGTTGATTCGAGCGGGTGCGGCGAATCCCGGTTCGGGCTCCGCCGACCTCGCCAACCCACCCCTCGAACAGCCCCTCCCCAGCCTCGGGGTGAATCCAACCTCGGTTTCGCCGGCGGGCGCGCCCGCCGGCGAAACCGAGGCAACCGGCGCCGAGTCGCCCCATGCGACCCCTGCCGCCGGTTCGCCGGTTCCGACCCGGTCCCTCGCAACGATCCGGGCCCGCTCATTCCACGCCCACGCCCTCGCGGTACGCCTCGCCGGGCGTCCGCCCCTCCAACGCCGAGTGCGGACGCACTTCGTTGTAGAAGTCCATCCAATCCCCGATGATCCGTCGAGCCGCGACCCCGTCCTCGAGCTCCCGCAGGTAGACCGCTTCGTACTTCAGCGACCTCCACAGCCGCTCGATGAAGATGTTGTCCAGGTACCGCCCCCGCCCATCCATCGAGAACCGGATCTCCGCGCTCAGGACCCGCTCCGCGAACGCTTCGCTCGTGAACTGCGAGCCCTGGTCGGCGTTGAAGATCTCCGGCCTCCTCGAGCCCAGCGCCTCGTCGAGCGCGCTCACGCAGAACGACGCGTCCATCGTGTTCGACAGCGCCCACGCGAGCACGTGGCGCGTCGCCCAGTCCATCACCGCGACCAGGTAGAAAAACCCACGGGCCACAGGCACATAGGTGATGTCCGCGCACCACACGTGGTCCGCCCGCGAGACCTCGACGTCGCGCAGCAGGTAGGGGAACACCCGATGCTCCGGGCTCGCCACGCTCGTCCTGGGACGCCGGTAGATCGCTTCGATCCCCATCTTCCGCATCAGTCGGCGGACCCGGTGTCTGCCGACCGTCGTGCCCTCGCGCCTCAAGTGGCGCGCCATCTGCCGGCTCCCATAGAACGGGTAGTCCATGTGGAGCCGATCCATGCGGCGCATGAGAGCGAGGCTGTCCTCGCTCTCGCCCTTGCGCACGTAGTACAGCGACGACCGGCTCACGCCCAGCAGGGCGCACTGCTTCGCCAGCGCCATCGGGCCGTCCCGCTGGATCATCCGTCGGCGTTCGGCGCGGGTCAGCTGCGCAACCCGCGCCGAAAAAAATCCCGCTCGACGGTCAGCTCCCCGATCTTCGCGTGGAGGTCGTGGATCGTGGCGTCGCGCTCCTTGGCGGCCTTCTGGGCGCCGGCGACGAACACGTCCGGGATGGCGGCGAGCAGCTGGCGCTTCCACTGGCTCACCTGGTTGGGATGGAGCTCGTGGCGGCGCGCGATCGCCTGGAGGCTGTCGCGCTCCTGGACCGCCTCGAGGGCCACGCGGCCCTTGAACTGCGGGGTGAATCTCCGTCTTCTCTTGGCCACTTCGGTGCCTCCTCTCGGGTACGGGAGTACACTTTAACGACCTGTCCGAAAAACCGGGACCAGCTCAGTCCTTCATCTCCCGCTGGTAGCTCCTGGACAGCAGGTGTCTGTCGGACGACGCGTGGAGGAGCTGCACCGAGATGCGGACGCTGTCGCCGTCGGCGGTCGTGGCCACCGATCCCGTCACGAGCGCTTGGACGTCCAGCTCGGCGGCGATCTCCGGGAGCGGCTTGTCGGAGGTCTCGTACCGCGCCGCCGACACGCGCGGAACGACTCGCAGGCTGGTCGAACGGATCAGCTACCCGTCGAGACTTGCTGCGCTTGTCGTCGCGCGAGTAGCCGAGCTTCGCCAGAGGACACTTCGAGCCCTCGAAGCAGGCGGAGATCACGTCGCAGAGGACGAGGGCGCCGTCCTCGAGGTGCTTGGCGGCCAAGTTCCGCTGGATGCGATCCTGGCGCTTGAGCAGCCAGTCCATGGCCCGATAGAACTCGTTCTCGTCGGCGTCGGAGAGGCCGAATTCCTCGCCCAGCGTGTGGGGTCAGGGTCTCGTCGCGGAGGGAGCGGGCGGTGGCGAGCTTCGAGCGGGGATCCAGGATGCGGTCGAGGATCATGGCCAAGGCGAGGGCGCGTTGGCGCGAGAGTCGGCGGTCGAGGAGCTTCTCGAGGCCGAGGCGGCGGGCGGAGCCGAGGGCGGCGGCGACGTGGCCGTGGGGTCGGGAGCGGACGATCATGAAGGAGTGGTCGAGGGAGGGGAGAGCGACGCCGCCCTTGAGGAGGATGCGGAGGCCGTCGACGCGATGTGGTCGGACCACTTGGCGAGGGTGCGCTTCTTGACTCTTTCCGTCCTGGCGGCAGGACTCGCGCAGGAGGACGGCGGTCGGGCTATTCTCCGCCTCCCGCGCGCGCGCGCACTTTCGCGCGCTCGGCTTCCAACACCGTCAGGATCCGCTGCCAACCGGCGTTGCGCGCGTCCCGATACTCGATCTCCAAATCGAGATCGAGGTTGACGGAGGGGCTGAAGGCGTAGATCGCCATCTGGGCCTCCTGCTGGTCCAGGCGCTGGACGCCCCATCCCGGGGTGATCGCCTGAATGGCGAGCGGCCGCTCGCGGATCCCCTGGTTGACGACGTTGATGTCCTCGGGCTGGTAGGCGACGTCGGGTTGGTAGCTGAAGACCGACACGAGAAAGAGCGTCGGGTTCGTCGATCGGGTCCGGAGTTCGAGCGTCTCGCGATGCGCCGCGGCCAGCGCCGAAAGGCGGGCGTGGGTGTCGGGAGCGGTCAGCCGCGTCACCTTCTCGGCGAGCGGGGTGGCCTTGATCAGCAGGTCCGCCGAGCGGAGCGCGAGCGAAATCTCGTCCTGGAGCAGGGTGCCGAACCCGGCCGGCACCAGATCCTCCCCTTCCTCCTGCGCGGCGGCCGGCGTCGCCAACGCTGCGAGGCACGCCAGCGTCGATCTCCACGGGGCGGCGCGGGGCATGTCCCGGTCGCGCATGGATCGTCCTCCCGATTTCTAGTCCGAATGGACGGCGCCCTTGCGGCCGCCGCCGCCGCCCCCGATCTCCACCAGATCCGCGATCGCGCCGAGGAGCTGCTCTCGTCCTTCGCCGGTGCGCGCCGAGGACGCCAACAGCTGGTCCCGAGCCACCGCGAGCTTCTCCCCCAAGCGCGCGATTCGCCGCTCCCGGGCGCTTTTCGCCATCTTGTCGATCTTGGTGACCGCGACCAGGACGGGCAAGCCGACCTCGCCCAGCAGCTCCACGGCCTCGAGGTCTTCCCGCGTGGGATCGCGGCGCGAATCGATCAGCAGCACGACTCCGACCAGCCGCCGGCTTCGCCCGATGTATTCGCGCACCAGCCGCTGCCAGCTCCGGCGCAGGGTGCGCGGCACCTTGGCGTAGCCGAATCCCGGCAGGTCCACCAGCACGAAGCGCCGATTGACGATGTAGAAATTGAGGGTCTGGGTCTTCCCCGGGCGCGCCGACACCCGCGCCACCTTCTTGCGCGTGCGTTCCAAGAGCGCGTTGACAAGCGAGGACTTTCCCACGTTGGAGCGGCCCCAGAAGGCGATCTGGGGCAACTCGGGCGCGACCGGGGCCTCGGGATCGACGTGGCTACCCGCGAATTCGACGCTCCGAACGATCATGGCCCCCCCGGGGTGCGGACTTTTTCGGAGGCCGCGCGCCGACCCGATGCGGCGAAGGCGTTGGGATCGAGGGATCTCCCCGACCCGCCCCGCGCGCTCAGGCCTCCTTTTGCCGCCGCTCGCCCTCGAGCACCAGCAGCGGAGACGCGTCCGAGGCGACCGACTCGGCCGTGACCACCACCTCGCGCACGTCGTTGCGCGAAGGCACTTCGAACATCACGTCCTGCATCACGCCCTCGAGCACCGCCCTCAGTCCCCGCGCGCCCGTGCCTCGGTCGAAGGCCTTCTTCGCCACCGCGCGCAACGCCTGGGGATCGAAGGTGATCCCGACGCCCTCCAGCTCGAACATCTTTCGATACTGCTTGACCAGCGCGTTCTTGGGTTCGCGGAGGATGCGCACCAAGTCGTCCTCGTCCAGCTCCGAAAGGCCCACGGATACGGGCAGGCGTCCCACCAGCTCGGGGATCAGCCCGTAGCGTTGCAGATCGTCGGGTTCGACCAACTTGGCCAAGTCGTCCGGGCCTCGGTCGCCGGCGACGTCCCGGGCGTCCTTGCCGAATCCGATCCGCCGTTGGCCGATGCGCTTCTCGACGATCTCGCCCAGCCCGTCGAAGGCGCCGCCGCAGACGAAGAGAATGTTGCGGGTGTCGATCTTCAGGTATTCCTGTTGCGGGTGCTTGCGTCCGCCCTGGGGCGGCACGCTGGCCACGGTTCCCTCGAAAATTTTGAGCAGCGCCTGCTGCACGCCCTCGCCCGAAACGTCGCGGGTGATCGACCGGTTCTCGGACTTGCGCGCGATCTTGTCCAGCTCGTCGACGTAGACGATCCCGCGTTCGCACGCCGCGATGTTGAACTCGCTGGCCTGAAGCAGGCGCACGAGGATGTTCTCCACGTCCTCGCCCACGTACCCCGCCTCGGTGAGCGTGGTCGCGTCGGCGATGGTGAAGGGCACCTTCAGGATGCGCGCGAGCGTCTGCGCCAGCAGCGTCTTGCCGACGCCGGTGGGCCCGATCAGGAGGATGTTCGCCTTGTCGATCTCGACGTCGTCGATCCGCCCTTGGTGATTGACGCGCTTGTAGTGGTTGTAGACCGCGACCGCCAGCGCCCGCTTGGCCTCCTCCTGGCCGATGACGTACTGGTCGAGGACGGCCATGATCTCGGCGGGCGGCATGGTGGGCACCGCATCGGACGTTTCCTCGTGTTCTTCCTCCTCGGCGAGGATGTCGTTGCAGAGCGCGACGCACTCGTTGCAGATGTAGACGGAGGGTCCCGAGATGAACTTCTTGACGGAGTCCTTGGTTTTCCCGCAGAAGCTGCAACGGGGAAGCTTGTTGCTGGTCGTGGGCACGGCTCTGCTCGGCGAAGCGGGGTCGGGGTCGGGTCCCTCTATTCCTCCAAGCGCACGGCCTTGGCGTCGTCGGCCTCCCGACCGACCAGGACTCGGTCGATCAGGCCGTACTCGTGCGCCTCGTCGGGGCTCATGAACCGGTCGCGGTCCACGTCCCGGGCGATCTTGTCGACGGGCTGTCCGGTGCATTCGGCGAGGATGCCGTTGAGCCGCTCGCGGATGTCCAGCACCTCGCGGGCGGCGATCTCGACGTCGGCCGCGGTGCCCTGCGCCCCCGTGGACGGCTGGTGGATCATGATGCGCGAGTTGGGCAGGGCGCTGCGCTTGCCCCGCGCTCCCGCGGCCACCAGGATCGCGGCCATCGACGCCGCCATGCCCACGCAGTAGGTGGACACCGGGGCCCGCAGGTGCCGCATGGTGTCGAAGATGGCCAGCCCGGCGTAGACGCTCCCGCCGGGGGAGTTGATGTACAGGTAGATGTCCCGCTCGGGGTCCTCCGCGTCCAGAAAGAGGAGCTGTGCCAGGATGACGTTGGCCACGTTGTCGTCGATGTGCGAGCCCAGGAAGACGATGCGGTCCATCAACAGGCGGCTGAAGATGTCGTAGCTGCGTTCTCCGCGGCTCGTTCGTTCGATGACGTACGGGGGGAAGATCGGCATGGGGTTCTCGGGCTCCGTTGCTCCGGCTTCAGTCGGCTTCGATGATTTCGGACTGCTGCTTCAGGAATTCGAAGACCTTCTCGGCGGCGATGTCGCTCTTCAGCGACTCCCGGTCCAGACCGGCCCTCGCGACGGTCGTCCCCACGCCGTTGATTCGCGCGATTTCGGAGATTCGCTCCTCCACCTCCTCCGGGGTGGCCTCGAGACCGTTGGCTCGGGCCAAGCTCTCCATCGCCAGCTGGATGCGGATTTCCCGCTCCGCCCGCGGGCGGAGAGCGGCCTTCATCTCCTCCACCCGCTCGGAATCCGCGTCCTCGGCGAGGTCCGCCGTAGCCTTCTCGAGCCACCTCTCGACCATGGAGTCGGGCACGTCGAAGGCGTTGGCCTCCAGCACCGATTCCATCAGGCGCATCCGCACCGCGTCCTCGGCCCGGCGACCGGCGGCCTGTTCCAGGCGCGCCCGGATCCCGTTCTCGAGATCGGCGAGGCTTTCGAAGTCCAGAGTGGCGGCGAAGTCGTCGTCCGGTTCGGGGAGGACGAGAACCTTGCGACCGAGGAGCCGGATGCGCAGACGCTCCTCCTCGCCCCGGCGGTTCTCGTCGTGGAAGTCGTCGGGGAAGCGCACCGCGAAGTCGCCCTCCGCGCCGACGGCCAGCCGCTCGATGGCGCGCTCCACGTCCGGGATCGCCGCGGCGTCGCCCAGAACGAACGTGTAGTCCCTCGCTTCGGCGCCCTCCCGGTCGAGCCGGAGGATGCTCACCTCCACCTGATTTCCGGCCTCCGGAGTTCCGTCCTCGACCGGTCGCCAGACGCCGGCCTCCTGGCGCAGGCGGAGCAGGTGCGCGGCCACGTTCGCTTCCTCCACCGCGAAGGCCGGACGTTCCACCACGAAGCCGCCGCTCCGCGCGATCTCGATCTCGGGCCGGACGTCGAAGGAGATCTCGAAGGAGAGCCCTCCGTCCGCCTCGTTTCGCACGTCGTCGAGTCCCGGAACGCTGATGGCGGCCAGCTCGGCGCTCTCGATGGCCGTCCGGACCGCCTCGTTCAGGACCTTCTCCAGCGTTTTCGTTTCGGCGGTCTCCCCGTAGTGCCGCTCGAGCACGCTCGCCGGAACGCGGCCCTTGCGGAAGCCGGGGATGCGCGCGCTCCTGGAGATGCCGTTCATGACGCGCGCGCGCTCCCGGGCGACGATGTCGGCGGGAACCGTGACGGCGAGGTTCCGCCGCCAGCGCTCGCCTTCGGTCACGGATACGCGCAGTCGCTTCGGGTCGATGGTCAAGATCGGGGTTCGCGATGGAGGGTTCTGGCGGGAACGGCGCGGCTCCGGTTCGCGCGCCGCGCACCGGACATGCGAAAGGGGGGGCTCGAACCCCCACGGCCCAAGGCCACGGGATCCTAAGTCCCGCGCGTCTACCAATTCCGCCACTTTCGCGCGAAAGCCCGGATCCGGGCGGACCGTCCACCTCGCGGGCGTCCCGGAGTCCGGCGCGAGCGCCCTGAAGATAAACGAGCGGACCGGGTGGCTACAACCGGAAAGGCGGAGGGAGGCGCCGCCGCCCCTCCGCCCTTCGCCGAGGCGTCTCCGGTTCCGCCGAGGAGATCACTCCGGCATGCGGACGTTGGTGAAGCGCCGAACGCCGGTCACCGGGTTGGCGAGCAGCAGCGTGACGATCTCCCCGGGTTCCACTTCGGCCAGGATCTCCGCGACCTCGTCCGCGGATTCCACCGGACGTCGGTCGATGGCCACCAACAGGTCCCCGGGCCGCACTCCGCGCCGTTCGGCCGGCCCCAGGCGCGTGACGCCGCTGATCAGCACGCCTTCGTCGATGCGGAACTGGTAGCGCCGGGCCAACTCCGGGCTGTTGTCCACGACCTCGATCCCCAGCCGCTCCTCGGCGCGCGTGGCTCGCTCGGGCGCCGCCGCGGTCGCGGTCTCGTTCAGCGGCGACTCGCCCAGCCGGACCTCGGTTTCCCGCCGCGCTCCGTCGCGGTAGTACGCGACGCGCACCCGGTCTCCCGGTCGCTTGCGCGCCACGAGCTGCTGCAACTGGTTCGAGTAGGCGACGGGGGTGCCGCCGATGGCGACGATCACGTCCTCCGACTCGAGCCCCGCCTCCTCGGCCGGCGAGCCTTCGGTGACGCGTTGAACCAGTGCGCCGCTCACCTCGGGCAGTCGATAGACTTCGGCGTCCTCGGGCGCCACCGGACCGATCTGCACGCCCAGGAAGGCGCGCCGCACCGCGCGGTACTCGATCAGATCCTCCATCACCCGGCGGGCGAGGCTGATCGGGATCGCGAACCCGTACCCCTGGTAGTAGCCGGACTGGCTGGCGATCGCGGAATTGATGCCGATGACCTGCCCCTGCAGGTCGACCATGGGCCCCCCGGAGTTTCCGGGGTTGATGACCGCGTCGGTCTGGATGAAGTCTTCGATGGCGAAGGACGCGACGTCCTCCTGATCGGGGTCGTTGCGCAACTCGTTGCCGATGATGCCCAGCGGCCGACCCTTGAAGCTGACGATCCCCGCCGTCACCGTGTGATTGAAGGAAGTCGGGCCTCCGCTCGACCGGAATCCGGGGTTGCCCACCGCCAGCACCCACTCGCCCACGCGCACGCCGTCGGAGTCGCCCAGGCTGAGCATCGGCAGATCGCTCCCTTCCACCTTGATCACCGCCACGTCGGTGGTGGGGTCGCCCCCGATCAGCGTCGCCTCGAAGGTGCGCCGATTCTCCAACTGGACCGTGATGGCGTCGGCGTTCTCCACCACGTGGTTGTTGGTCAGGATGTAGCCGTCGCTCGACACCAGGAACCCGCTGCCGCTGCCGCTGCGCTGCTCCGGCTCCGGGGTCCCGAACCAGTTGCGGAAGGGATCGCCGGTCGCGGCCCGCACCGTGCGGCGGGTCGCGATGCTCACGACCGCCGGCGTGACCACCTCCGCCACCCGAACGAAGGACTCGCTCAGGTCGCGCGCCGACGCGACCGCCTCGGCGGGGATCTGGACCGCGTTCGAGATCGCGGGCGTCGCGGACGCGGTCCGCGTCCAGTCGAGCCCCGAAGCGACGCCCACGCCGACCAGGAACGCGAGAGCGACGTAGAAGAGCACCCTGATCTTGGTTCTCAAGGGATCGAACATTCCCGGCCTCCTGTGTTGTCGCCGCAACCGGCGCGGGGGAGGGAGGCTTGCGCCGCCCGCCCCCGGGATTCTCGTGCCCCGTGCACGCCTTTCTTCGATGCGCCGCGCAGCTTCGGAGTTGTCCCGGTCGGGATCCGGGAGCTTGGCCCGGCGGGCTCGGACGCGCCTCCCGGGCGCCGCTCCTTGGCGGGAATCCCGTCCGGTCCTCCTCATTCCGCCTTGTCGCCCTCGTCGACGATCTCGTAGTCGGCTTCCATCACGTCGTCGTCCGCGGCTCCGTCCTCGGCGTCGCCTTCCTCGTCGCCCCCGTCCGGAGCGGTTCCTGCGCTTTCGGCCTCGGCGGCCTGCGCCTGATACATCTCCTGGCCGGCGGCGCTGAACGCCTGCATGAGTTCGTCGCGGGCCGTGTTGAGGCTCGCGAGATCGTCCCCCTTGAGCGCGTCCTTCGCCTTGGCCGTCGCCTCGTCGAGCCGCGCGCGGGTGTCTCCGCCCACCTTGTCGCCCCACTCCCCGGTGTCTTTTTCCACTTGGTAGACCAGCGAATCGAGCTGGTTGCGCGCTTCCACCTTTTCCTTGCGTTCCTCGTCCTCGCGAGCGTGCCGCTCGGCGTCGCGCACCATGCGGTCGATCTCGGCGTCGGAGAGCCCGCTCGAAGCCTCGATGCGGATCTTCTGCTCCTTGCCGGTGGCGCGGTCCTTCGCCGACACGTTGAGGATGCCGTTGGCGTCGATGTCGAAAGTCACCTCCACCTGGGGCATGCCGCGCGGCGCCGGGGGGATGCCGGTGAGCTGGAACTTGCCGATCGTCTTGTTGTCCAGCGCCATCTTGCGCTCGCCCTGGAGAACGTGGATTTCCACCGTGGTCTGACTGTCCTGCGCAGTGGAGAAGACCTCCGACTTGCGGGTCGGGATGGTGGTGTTGCGCTCGATCAGCGGCGTCATGATCCCGCCCAAAGTCTCGATCCCGAGCGACAGCGGGATGACGTCCAGCAACAGCACGTCCTTGACGTCGCCGGCCAGCACGCCGCCCTGGATGGAGGCCCCGATGCCCACCACCTCGTCGGGGTTCACGCCGCGGTGCGGCTCCTTGCCGAAGAATTCGCGCACGATCTCCTGGATTTTCGGAATGCGCGTCGAGCCGCCCACCAGGATGACCTCGTCGATGTCCTCGGGAGCGAGCCCGGCGTCCTCGAGCGCGGCCTTCATCGGCGGGATGGTGCGTTGCAGCAACGCGTCCGCGAGTTGCTCGAAGCGCGCGCGCGTGAGCGAGTGGTTCAGGTGCTTGGGGCCCTCTTGAGTCGCGGTGATGAAGGGCAGGTTGATGTCGGATTGCATCGTCGAGGACAGCTCCATCTTGGCCTTCTCGGCGGCTTCCTTGAGCCGCTGCAACGCCATCGAGTCCTTCGACAGGTCGATGCCCTGCTCCTTCTTGAACTCCGCGATCAGCCAGTCGATGATCACCTGGTCGATGTCGTCTCCGCCGAGGTGGGTGTCCCCGTTGGTGGCCTTCACCTCGAAGACGCCCTCGCCCAGCTCGAGGACGGAGATGTCGTAGGTTCCGCCGCCCAGGTCGAAGACGGCGATCTTCTCGTCCTTCTTTTTGTCCAACCCGTAGGCGAGCGCCGCCGCCGTCGGTTCGTTGATGATCCGCAGCACCTCGAGTCCGGCGATCTTGCCGGCGTCCTTGGTGGCTTGGCGTTGCGCGTCGTTGAAGTAGGCGGGCACCGTGATGACCGCTTGGCTCACTTTTCGGCCCAGGTAGTCCTCCGCGGTCTGCTTCATCTTCTGCAGGATGAGGGCGGAGATCTCGGGCGGGTTGAAAGTCTTTCCGGCGTTGGGGATGCGGACCTGCACGCGCCCGCCCGCGTCGCGGGTGACCTCGTAGGGCACCAGCTTGCGCTCCTCGCTCACCTCGGAGGACTTGCGTCCCATGAAGCGCTTGATGGAGAAGACGGTGTTCTGCGGATTGGTGATGGCCTGACGGCGGGCCACTTGGCCGACCAGCCGGTCCCCGTCCTTGGTGAAGGCCACCACCGAGGGCGTGGTGCGCCCGCCCTCCGCGCTGGGGATGACGACCGGCTCGCCTCCCTCCATGACGGCGACCACCGAGTTGGTCGTTCCCAGATCGATTCCGATGACCTTGCCCATGCTGCCCTCTCCTCGCGTGCGATTCCGGATGAACGAGCGAACCGCACGCGACCGTGCCGTCCCTTCGAAGCAGGGCCGTCGGCTTCGAGCGCGCGAGCCCGCTCGCAGGCTCGAACACTCCGGCAAGCAACCTTCGTGCCGGATCCGGAGCCCCCGGATCTGCCGATGTGGCGGATCCGGCTCTCGGGAGACGGACAAAGTGGCAGGCTTCGCCCCTTCCGGGTTATCCTGGTGCCGCCCGAGCGTTCGCCCCCGTTTCCCTCGACCGGTTCCGCCATGGCTCGCCCCATCCCTCCCCGCCCGCGGGCGCGCGGCCGGCGCGCCGAGGGCGCGTCGGCGAAGCGCCCGAGCGCCTCCGACGCGGAGCCGCTCGCCTCGGAGCGCGCGTGATTCGTCCCGCCGAATTCCGAGCCCGCCCCGGGTTCGGGCTCGCGATCCTCTGGATCGTCTGCGCCTTGTTGCTGGGCGCGGGCGTGGCGGCGTCGGGAGCGGCCGCCGACGAAGGGGCGCCGGCGCCGGCGGAAGCGGCCGCTCCGGGACAACAGGCGCCGAGTCCGGCCGCCTCGGTCGCCGCCGGCGGCCTCGATACGCCGCTCTGGCAGCGGGCCCGGTCGCTGCTCGGCCTGTTGGTCCTGGGCCTGATCGCGTGGGCCTCCAGCGTGGACCGGCGCAGGATCCCTTGGCGGGTCGTCGCCTGGGGCGCCTCGCTCCAGCTGCTGTTCGCTTTCTTCATCCTCAAGACGCCGGTCGGGCTGGCGCTCTTCGAGGGGGCCAACACGGTGGTCGCCGGGCTGCTCGGCCATGCGGTGGAGGGGGCCCGCTTCGTCTTCGGCAACTTGGTCGACAACAACGTTCCCGTCGGCACGGGGGAGCCGGGCAACGGCGACTTCGTTCCGATCCCCGGGCGGGTCGCCGGCACCGCGTCCTTCCTGGCCTTTTCGGTGCTGCCCACCATCATCTTCTTCGCCTCGTTCATGACGGTGCTCTATCACTTGGGCGTCATGGGGTTCGTGGTGCGCGGGATGGCGTGGGCGATGCAACGCACCATGCGCACCTCGGGGGCCGAGACTCTCTCCGCGGCGGGCAACGTCTTCGTGGGCCAGACCGAGGCGCCGCTGGTCGTCAAGCCCTTCGTCGAGAGGATGACCATGTCGGAGCTGAACGCGGTGATGACCGCCGGCTTCGCCACGGTCGCGGGCGGGGTGATGGCGGCGTACGTCGGATTCCTGGTTTCCTTCTTCCCCGACATCGCCGGGCACCTGATGGCGGCGTCGGTCATGTCCGCGCCCGCGGCGCTGATGGTGGCCAAGCTCATGTACCCGGAGGACGCCCGGCCCGAGACGGCGGGACGCGCGGTGCGGAGCGTGGAGAAGACGGACGTGAACGTCATCGACGCGGCCGCGCGCGGGGCGGGGGAGGGGATGCGGCTGGCGCTCAACGTGGGCGCGATGCTGCTCGCCTTCGTGGCGCTGATCTCGCTGATCAACGGATTGCTGGGCTGGGCCGGGAGCTTCGCGGGCCTGCCCGACCTCACCCTGCAGTCGATCCTGGGATTGTGTCTGGCGCCGCTGGCGTGGCTGATGGGCGTGCCCTGGACCGATGCGTTGGCGGTGGGCTCGCTGATGGGGATCAAGACGACGCTCAACGAGTTCGTGGCCTACGTGGAGCTGGCCGGGCTGCTCGGCGAAGGCTCCGGTCTCGAGCCGCGCTCGGTCGTCGTCGCCACCTACGCGCTTTGCGGTTTCGCCAACTTCTCCTCCATCGCCATCCAGATCGGCGGCATCGGCAGCATCGCGCCGTCGCGCCGCCGCGACCTCTCGCGCATCGGGCTGCGGGCCATGGTGGGCGGCTCGCTCGCCGCCTTCATGACCGCCACAGTGGCGGGAATGATATTGTGAGGCCGGATGCGGCGGGGGCGGTTCCGTGAGGCCGGGCGTCGGTCCGGGCGCCGACTTCGACGCGGTGACGGCGTCGCTGGAGGCGCGGGCGCGCACGGCTCCGCGGGTGCATCTGGTGCTCGGCTCGGGGTTGGGCGGGCTCGAGCGGATGATCGAGGCGGAGGAGGACGTGCCGTTCGAGAAGATTCCCGGTCTTCCGTCGACCGGGGTCGCGGGGCATTCGGGCCGGTTCGTCTTCGGGCGCTGCGCGGGCGTGGGCGTGCTCGCGCAGTGCGGGCGGTTGCACTTCTACGAAGGCCATCCGCCCTGGGCGGTCACGGCGCCGGCCCGCATCGCGGCGGCGCTCGGAGTGGCGAGCTCCGTCGTCACGGCCGCGGTGGGCGGGGTGAACCGGCGCCTGCGCCCCGGCGACCTGATGGCGATCGACGACCACATCGACCTGCTGGGGCGCACGTCGTTGCCCCCGCCCGCCCGGGCGGGGGACGCGAACCCGTTTCCGGACATGAGCGCTCCCTACGACGCGGAGTTGCGGGAATCCGCGATCGCGCAGGCGGCCCGGATGGGCGTCCGGCTGGCGCGCGGGGTCTACACGGCCCTGCTCGGCCCCAGCTTCGAGACCCCGGCCGAGATACGGATGGTCGAGCGGATGGGCGGGGACGCGGTCGGGATGTCGGTCGTGCCCGAGGTCCTCGCCCTGCGCGCGCGCGGCGTGCGGGTGCTGGCTTTCGGCATGGTCACCAACATGGCGTGCGGGGTGGGGACGTCCGGGGCGGAAGGCGCCGAGGCTCTGTCGCATGGAGAGGTTCTGGCGGTGGGCGAGCGGGCGGGGGCGGTGCTGACGCGAGTGATCCGGGGGATGCTGGCGGGGGGCGCGTTCGCGGACTGATGCGCGCGCGCCGCGTCGGTCCCGGGGTCCGGGGTTCAGGTTCGGTCGGCGGCCGTGCCGGGCTCGACGAAGTGGTTGACGGGACCGCCTCCCGCGCCCAGTCCCGGCGCGGAGCGAATCGCGCGCGCGACGAAGTCGACGGCCACGGCCACGGCTCGCGGGAGCGGCGCGCCGCGGGCCAGGCCGGCGGCCACCGCGGCGGCGAGCGTGCACCCGGTGCCGTGCACGTGGCGGGTCGCGATGCGCGCCCGCCGCCAGACGCGTTCCCCGTTCCCGTCGCGGAACACGTCCGCCGCCTCCCCCGAGCGCAGGTGGCCGCCCTTGACCAGCGCCGCGCCCGCTCCCATCCCGACCAGAGTCCGGGCGGCCGTCCGCATCGCCGCGAGGGAGTCGACCTCGACGCCGGTGAGCAACGAAGCTTCCCGCAGGTTCGGGGTCACCAGCGCGGCGAGCGGGAGCAGGCGGCGCGCCAGGACGGCCTCGGCGTCGGGTTCGAGCAGGCGGTGGCCGCTCGCGGCGACCATGACCGGGTCCATGACGTAGGCGCCCGCTCCGTGCGCGGCGATGGCCTCGGAGACGGTTTCGGCCAGCTCGGCGGTCGCGAGCATCCCGGTCTTGAGGGCGCGTGGACGCAGATCGACCGCGACCGCGTCGATCTGCGCGCGCACGACCGCGGCCGGGACGGGGTGGACCGCGGTCACGCCCAAGGTGTTCTGCGCGGTGACGGCGGTGATCGCCGAGGCGCCGAACACGCCGAACGCATGGAAGGTCTTGATGTCCGCCTGAATGCCCGCGCCCCCGCCGGAGTCGCTTCCGGCGACGGTGAGCGCGACCGGCGGCGGGCCGGGATTCGGCGGTGGGGCGGCGGGCACGGAAGGTTGCGGGTAGGCGGCGTCGAGGAGCGGGAGCGGCGGCGCGCCGCCGCCGGACCCGAAACATACCTCGCTTTCCTGATGCGGGCAGCGTGCCGCGGGAGGTCGGACCGCGGGAACGCGTCGTCCGGCCGGCGCGGGCGCGCTACGTGACCGGGTTCGCCGGACCGGCGCTGAGCAAGCGCCGGACGCGGCTGCTGGCGCGGCTGGGGAGCGGCCGGAGCCGCGCCCGCGAGCGGTGCGTGCTGGTCGAGGGGGTGCGCGCATCCTCCGAAGCCCTCGCGTCCGGCGCGGCTCTGCGCTTCGCGGTCTGCTCGCCCGCGCTCGTGCGCGCTCCTTGGGGAGAGACGTTGCTCGCGAAGCTGGAGGCGCGCGGCGTCGCCCCGGAGTGGGTGGAGGAGCGCGAGATGGCGGCCGTCTCCGCCACGGCGAGCCCCCAGGGGATCCTGCTGGTCTGCGAGGAGCCGGCGTCGACCCCGGAGGCGCTCTCGCCCTCCGGAGGCGACGTCCGTTTTCTGGCGGCGGACGGCGTCCGGGACCCGGGCAATCTGGGCACCCTGGTCCGTACCGCGCACGCTTTCGGCCTCGCCGCCGCGATCGCTCTGGACGGCGCTGCGGATCCCTGGGGCGCCAAGGCGGTGCGGGCGTCGGCGGGCAGCGTGTTCCGCATCCCGGTGGTGTCGGCGTCGTGGAGCGAAGTGCGGGCCCGGACTTCCGGGGTTCGGGTGATCGTGGCCGATGCGGCCGGCCGGGACGTGGCCGACCTCTCCGTCGCGCCCCCGTGGATGTTGGTGGTCGGCAACGAGGGTGCGGGGGTGCGCGCGACGATCCGCCGCGCGGCCGACGCGCGCGCGGCGGTGCCCATGTCCGGGGCGGCCGACTCGCTCAACGCGGCGGTCGCGGGCGGGATCGTGCTCTACGCGCTCACGCGCGCGTGAGCCTCGCTCGGCGGCGGCCCGTGCGGCCCGTCATTCGGACGGCTCCGTTCCCCGGACGAGGCGGCCCGGGTCGCCCCGAAAGCGGTCGCCCCACTCTTTCGCGTAGCGCCGCGACAGCTGCACGTAGTGGTCGCCGCCGCCTTCCGCCCAGCGCGCCGACGCGCCCTCCAAGACCTTCTTGACCCGTCCGGGGACGCCCGCGACCAAGCTGCGGGCGGGGATGTCGGCGCCTTCGAGCACCACCGTTCCCGCCGCCAGCACGCAGCCGGCGCCCACCCGCGCCCCCTGCAGGACGACCGCGTTCATCCCTACGACCGTACGGTCGCCCAGCGTGCAACTTTCGAACTTCGCGCCGTGTCCGACGGTCACGTCCGCTCCGACCGTCGTGGGCCCCCAGTGGCCCACGTGCACCACGCAGTTCTCCTGGACGTTGCTGCGCGCGCCGATGGAGATCCCGTGCTCCGGGTCGTCTCCTCGGAGCACCGCCCCGAACCAGACGCTGGCCTCTTCGCCCACGGTCACGTCCCCGATCAGGACCGCCGTGGGCGCCAGGAAGGCGCTCTTCGCCACCTTGGGCGTACGTCCGTCGAACGGCAGGATCAGCGCCAAGGCTATTCGGTTCCTCCGCTCCCGTGCGCGGAGAGTTTGCGCAGCCGGGCATGCAGGATCTGCGTCTCGGAGGCCTCCACGATCTCGATGTCCACCCCCGCCATCTCCACCCTCTCGCCCCGGGCGGGCACGTGGCCGAGTCGCTCCACCAGGAACCCGTTCAGCGACCGGTGCTCGAGGTGGGGCAGGGACACGTTCATCGCGTAGTTGATCTCCCGCAGTTCCGTGGATCCCTCCACGATCGCCTCCGTCCGCGAGACGCGCACGATGGGTTCGGAGGCGGGATCGGTCTCGTCCACGATCTCGCCCACCAGCTCCTCCAGGATGTCCTCCAGGGTGACGAGCCCGTCGGTCCCCCCGAACTCGTCGGCCACGATGCCCATGTGGATGCGTCGAATCTGGAAATCCCGCAGCAGGCGCGTGAGGGGCAGGGAACCGGGGACGAAGAAGGGATCCCTGGAGAGTTCGGACAGCCGCGCGTCCGACTGCCCGCCGGAATGGGCCGCATAGGCTTCGCGCACGTAGAGGATGCCGGTGATGTCGTCGATCGACTCGCCGAACACCGGCACCCGCGAATACGGCACCCCGGGCAGCTGTTCGACGATGTCGTCCAGCCGGAGCGCGTCGCTCCAGGCGAAGACGGACACGCGGGGCGTCATCACGTCCCAGGCTGCGGTTTCGTCCAGACGAAAGGCGCGCTCCGCCAGCTCGTGCTCCTCGGGCAGCACGACGCCCTCTTCGCGCCCCAGTCTGGCCAGCTCGCCCACCTCGCGCTCGTCGACCGAGCGGCCCTCCTCGCCCGGCCGGCGGGTCCAGCGGCGCGCGAAGCGACGCACCGAACGCAGGAGCGGGCGCGAGAGCCGCTCGAGCAGCAGCAATCCGGGCGCGCCGACGAGCGCCAGCCGAACCGGTCTGGCCTGAGCGACCGCCCGCGCCGCCAGCTTGAACGCGACCAGAGCCGCGGCGGCGGCGGCGACCGCGGCGACCAAGGCCGCCGATCCGGCTCCGACCCGGGCGAGCGCCCCGACCCAGAGCCCGACGGCCCCTGCGCCGAACGCGGTGTCGAAGAGCGCGTAGGAGTCGAGGAACCGGGCCGGATCCCCCCGCAGGCGGGACAGTTTGTCCGCCTCCTGGAAGCCTTCGTCCACGAGGGTCCGGATGCGGGATTCGCCCACGGTGGCGCAGGCGGTCTGGGCTGCGGTCAGCAGCCCGGAGGCGGCGAGCAACACCAGCCCGAGCGCCAGCAGGATCGCGGTCACGCCGGGGCTCCCGCCCGCGGCGGATCCGCGTCCGGGTCGATCCCCGAGGAGCGTCGGCGGTCCGGCGGAGGTTCGGAAATTCCGGTACTGCTGGGGTCTACCTCCACTGGCGGCTCTCCTCGATCAGTTCGCGAACGACGCCGCGGGTGCTTCGGCCGTCGGCTTCCGCCTCGAAGTTCAGCACCAGCCGGTGCGCCAGCGCGTCGGCGGCCACCGCGCACACGTCGTCGACCGAGGGCATGGCTTCCCCGTTCATGGCGGCGCGCGCCTTGGCGCCCAGAACGAGAAACCGGGACGCGCGCGGTCCCGCTCCCCAGCGCACGTATTTTCTCGTGACCGCGGGAGCTTCCCGGGAAGGGCGCGTGGCCCGCGCGAGGCGGACTGCGAAGGAGACCAGCGCCGGCGAGGCCGGCACCCGGCGCACCAGGCTCTGCAGCTCGATCAGCTCCGGGCCGTCCACGACGGGCGAAACGCGATCAGCGCGGGCGCCGGTGGTTCTCATGGCGATGTCCTCCTCCTCCCCTCGGTCGGGGTATCCGATCCGCAGCTCGATCATGAAGCGGTCGAGCTGCGCCTCGGGGAGCGGATAGGTGCCTTCCTGCTCGATCGGGTTCTGGGTCGCCAAGACGAAGAACGGGGGGGCGAGCGGGAGAGTTTCGCCCGACACGGTCACGGCGCGCTCCTGCATCGCCTGCAGGAGCGCGGCCTGGGTCTTGGGCGGGGCCCGGTTGATCTCGTCGGCCAGCACCACGTTGGCGAAGATGGGCCCGCGCA
Source organism: Longimicrobiales bacterium (assembly GCA_965115885.1). Classification (GTDB taxonomy): domain Bacteria; phylum Gemmatimonadota; class Gemmatimonadetes; order Longimicrobiales; family Gaopeijiaceae; genus BD2-11. The sequence continues at coordinate 1,975,161 of OZ220479.1, read as the reverse complement.
CGAAACGGAACGCGCGCCGCCCCGAACTCCGGTCCTCCTCGATGACCTCGGTTCCGGTGATGTCGGTGGGCATCAGGTCGGGCGTGAACTGCACGCGGCCGAACTCCAGGTCGAGCGCGTCGGCGAGGGTCGAGACCAGAAGCGTCTTGGCGAGTCCCGGCACGCCGACCAGAAGGACGTGTCCGTTGGCGAGCAGTGCGGTGAGGAGTCCGCCCACGATCTCTTCCTGGCCCACGATGCGCTTCGCGACCTCGTCGCGCAGGCTTCGCGTCACCGTGCCCACCCGGTCGAGCAACAGAAGATCCCGGTCGTCGATCGTCGCGTTTTCGAGCGTTTTCATGTCGGGCGGCAACTCCGGGTGGGGATCGGGGCGGGCGGCGCGCCGCCCGGGATCCGCAGGATCGCAGAGTACGCGAGCCCAGGGCGAGTGTAAACCGCTTTGCGGGGCAGGATCCCGGCGGGATCCCGCGTTGCCGAAGGTAGGAGAACGGGCCTTCGTCCCGCCAGCCGCGCGTGCCGGGCGGAGGTCGGTCGAAGGTTGCGCGAAGATGCGCGACCCTATAGCTTCCGCAGGCTGTTCCGGGGTTGGGCCACATCGGCGGAGGTCGGCCAAGTGGGCGACGGCAAGCTCCCCGAAGATCCGTGGGACCCTCGGGCGGAAGCGGCCCGCGTTGCGGGCCGGGGGCTTACCCCGGTACTCGCCGCCGGGCTTTTCTTGTGGGCGGGCTGGCGGTTGGACGCCTGGCTGGGAACGGTGCCGGCGTTCACCGTCCTGGGCGCCTTCGTCGGAGCGGCCGCGGGCTTCTACAGCCTCTACTGCCATGTCGTCCTGGAACCGCGCCAGCGGAGAGAGCGAGAAGAGCACGAGCGATGACGCGCACATATGCGTGGACGGCCGCCTCCGTCGTGGCCGTCGCGGGCGGCGTGACGTTCCCTTGGCTCGACGGTCCCGGAAGGGTCGGGCTCCTGGCGGCGGCGGCCCTCGTCCTCCCGGTTCAGATCGCGGCCTTCGCTCTGCTCTCCAAGCACGCGGCCCGGCCGGTCGAAGGCTTGGTCGCCTGGATCGGCGCCGCGGCGGTGCGCATGGCCGTCGTGATCGCGGCGGGGGTGGCGGTCGCGACGCTTCCGGCGCTGTCTCCCGTCGCCACCCTGATCGGTTGCGCCGGCCTCTTCTTCGTGCTCCTGATGCTCGAGCCGATCTTTCTCGAGGCCGAGCGCAGGCGCTCCCGGGAAGCGGCCTGATGGAGAAGTCCGCATGATCGCGACCGCACCGCCGCCCCAGGAAGGGCACGGCGCGCCCGCCCACGGCGCGGAGGGCGAGGGGGTGGATCTCGGCGGCACCTTGATGCACCACATCGTCGACGCCCGCGAAATCGAGGGCCCGCTCGGCGCGGCGTTGCATCTGCCGGAGTGGGAGCCGCTTCGCCTGGGTCCGCTCGTCGTCGACCTGTCGCCCACCAAGCACACCGCGTTCCTGTTGCTGGCGGCGGCGATCTGCGGAGTGGCGTTCACCCTGGTCGGACGCGCGGTCCGGCGGCGCAGGGTGCAGGAGGCGCCCTCGGGCTTCGCCAACGCGGTCGAGGCGATGGTGCTCTACTTCCGGGACGAAGTGGTGCGCAGAAACATCGGCGAAGGGGCCGACGGGTACACCTCCTACATCCTGACCCTCTTCTTCTTCGTTCTGGTCATGAACCTGCTGGGACTGGTGCCCTGGGGGGCGTCGGCGACCGGAAACCTCTCCGTCACCGCGGCGCTGGCGATCGTCACCTTCCTGGTGGTCGAGGTGTCCGGGTTTCGCGCCCTCGGTCCCGTCGGCTACGCGCGCACCGTCTTCTTCGTGCCGCCCGGGCTTCCCGGCTGGATGAAGCCGCCCATGCTGCTGGTCATGATCCCGGTCGAGCTGGTCGGCAAGCTGACCAAGCCGTTCGCCCTGACGGTTCGCCTCTTCGCCAACATGACGGCGGGACACACGCTCATCTTCTCCCTTCTGGGCATCATTTTCATTTTCTCGGAGCTCGTCTTCGGGAGGTGGGCGGTGGCCGGCGCCTCCGTCGCGGCCACCACGCTGATGATGGTCCTGGAGCTGTTCGTGGCCTTCCTGCAGGCCTACATCTTCGCCATGCTCACGGCCGTCTTCATCGGTCTGATCCGCCACGCCCACTGACGGGCGGGCTCTTTCGCTTCACGACCCGTTTCACTCCAAACCACGGACGAGACCAACCAACCATGTTGCACGCGACGCTGAACGCGGTCCAAGAGGCCGCCATGGACATGGAGACGGCCAGGAACTACCTGAGCCTTCTGGGCGCCGGAATCGGCTTCGGCCTCACGGTGCTCGGCGCGGGCATCGGCATCGGGCTCATCGGCAAGAGCGCGGCCGAGGGGATCGCGCGCCAACCGGAAGCTTCGGGCCGGATCTTCCAAGTCGGCATCATCCTGGCGGCGATGATCGAAGGGGCCGCCCTCTTCGGCCTGGTGCTCGCACTCCTGTACAAGATCCTATAGAGGCCGGGACGATTCCCGGGGACGGGCGCCCGTCGTCCGCGCCGCCGCGCCGGGCACGGACGCGGCCCGCGCCGGGAACCCCTGGTGGCACGACTATGAGAGCACTACCGGCGGCGGCCGCCTCGGCCGCGTTCCACGCCGCTCCGGCATCCCTGGCGGCCCAGGAAGGTCCGGGGCTGTTCGACATCAACACCGGCCTGAGCCTGTGGGCCTTGGTGGCCTTCGTCCTCCTGCTCCTGCTGTTGGCGAAGTTCGCCTGGGGCCCGATCCTGGCCGCGCTCGATGCCCGGGAGCGGAACATCCGGACCTCCATCGACGATGCCGCGCGACTCCGCAAGGAAGCCGCGGACGCGCTCGACCAGCACCGGTTGCACCTGCGGCAGGCCCGGCACGAGGCGAGCGGCATCGTCCACGAGGCGAAGGAGGCCGCGGCCCGTCTGGGGAGCGAGATGGAGGCGAAGGCGCGCGAGGAGAGCGCCGCCATCGTTCAGCGCGCGCGCCGCGAGATCGAGGCGGAGCGGGACGCCGTGCTGGAGGAGATCCGCGGAGAGGCCGTGGGCCTCGCCCTGGCGGCCGCCTCCCGGCTGCTCGGGGAGCGGTTGGACGCGGCGCGCGACCGCGAGCTGGTGGACGACTACCTGTCCTCGCTCTCCGGCGCGGCCGAGGGGCGCGACGCGTGAGGGAGGAGACCGTCGCCAGGAACTACGCCGAGACCCTCTTCGCGCTCGCCGAGCGGCACGAGGGCGTCGAGGCCTACCGGGACGCGTTGGCCGTTCTGGTGGACGTCCTGGGCGAGAGCTCCGAATTCGGGATCTTCCTGGCCACGCCGCGCATCGCCGCCGCCGACAAGAAAGCGGTGCTCCGCTCCGCGCTGGAAGGCCGCGTCCCGCCGCGCTTCCTCGACTTCCTCATGGTCGCGATCGACAAGCGCAGGCAGGCGTTGCTCGAGCGGATCGCGCTCGACTACGACCGGCTTCTGGACGAACGGCGGCGGCGCGTCCGCGTCGACGTGACGGTGGCGCGCGCGCTCGACGAGCGGGCCCGGGAACGCGTCGCCGACCGGCTCTCGCGGTTGCTGGAGCGCACCGCGATTCCCCGCTTCCGCGTCCGTCCGGAGATTCTGGGCGGGGTGGTGGTGCGCGCCGGCGACACCGTATTCGACGGCTCTCTGAGGCGACGTCTGGAGGGGATGCGCCACTCGTTGCTCGCGGCTTCTCTGGACGGCGCCGGAACGAACCAACGGCGGAGGCGGACGCCTCCGAGCCACTCACAGGACTAGGCATGACTCCCACCGATTCCCAACTGCGGGCGAGCGAGATCAAGGACGTTCTGCTCGCCGAGATCGAACACTACGAGGACGAACTGCACGCCGAGGAGGTGGGCGAGGTTCTCGAGGTCAAGGACGGCATCGCGCGCATCTACGGCCTGACCAACGCCATGGCCAGCGAGATGCTGGACATCGTCTCGGGCGAGAGCGGCGCGACGGTCACCGGACTGGCGCTCAATCTCGAGGAAGACAACATCGGCGCCGTGATCATGGGCGACTGGACGCAACTCCACGAGGGAGACCAGGTGCGCCGCACCGGCCGCGTGCTCGAGGTCCAGGTCGGATCCGGGTACATCGGCCGCATCGTGGACGCGCTGGGCGACCCGCTGGACGGGAAAGGGCCCGTCGCTCCCCTCGAGGGCAGCCGCCAGATCGATGTGGTCGCGCCCGGCATCGTGTTGCGCCAGCCGGTCGCGGAGCCGCTCCAGACCGGGATCAAGGCCATCGACTCGATGATTCCGATCGGCCGCGGCCAGCGCGAGCTGATCATCGGCGACCGCGGCACCGGCAAGACCGCCATCGCCGTGGACGCCATCGTCAACCAGGCCGACACCAACGTCGTCTGCATCTATTGCGCCGTGGGCCAGCGGGCCGGAAAGATCGCGTCGGTGGTCGAGACTTTCCGCGAGCACGGGGCCATGGACTACACCGTCGTGGTGGCGGCCAACGCCTCCGATCCCGCGCCCATGCAGTACATCGCGCCCTACGCCGCCTGCGCGCTGGCGGAGCACTTCATGTGGCAGGGGATGGCCACCCTGGTGGTCTACGACGACCTGTCGAAGCAGGCCCAGGCCTACCGCCAGCTCTCGCTGGTGCTGCGGCGTCCGCCCGGCCGCGAAGCGTATCCGGGGGACGTCTTCTACCTCCACTCGCGGTTGCTCGAGCGGGCCGCGAAGCTCTCCGACGAGCAGGGCGGGGGATCGCTCACGGCGTTGCCCATCATCGAGACCCAGGGCGGGGACGTCTCCGCCTACATCCCCACCAACGTGATCTCGATCACGGACGGCCAGATCTTCCTGGAGCCGGACCTGTTCCACTCGGGCGTGCGTCCCGCCGTCAACGTGGGCATCTCGGTGTCGCGCGTGGGAGGCAACGCGCAGGTCAAGGCCATGAAGAAGGTGGCGGGCCGTCTGCGGCTGGACTTGGCGCAGTACCGGGAGCTCGAGGCGTTCGCTCAATTCGGCTCGGACCTGGACGCGGCCACGCAGAAGCAGCTCGCCCTCGGGGAACGCACGGTGGAGGTGCTCAAGCAGCCGCAGTACCAGCCGATGCCGGTCGCCAACCAGATCGCCACCATCTACGCCGTGACCAACGGCTATCTGGACGAAATCCCCGTGGCCCGGGTGCGCGCGTGGGAGCGCGGCTTCCACGAGTTCCTGGAAGTCTCCGCGGAGGACGTCCTGACCGCTCTGCGCGCCGAAGGGGAGCTGACCGAGGAGATCGAGGCCGCGCTCGTGGACGCCATCCAGGCCTACTCGGGGATGTATCTGGCCGACGCGGAAGCCGCCGACGACGAGGCGAGCTGACATGGCGGGAGCCCGCGACGTCAAGCGACGGATCCGCTCGGTCGAGAACACTCGCCAGATCACGCGGACCATGGAGCTGGTGGCCACCTCCAAGCTGAAACGGGCCACCGACCGGGTGTACGCGGCGCAGCCGTACGGCGAGGCGCTGAGCGCCATCGTCTCCAGCCTGCACGCGCCGGAGTTCGCCGAGGCGCTCCCCGTGCTCCGCAGGCCCGAGCGCGTGCGCCGCGCCGCCGTCCTGCTGACGACCGCCAACCGCGGGCTCGCGGGCGCGTTCAACGCCAACCTCGTCCGCGAGGGGCGCCACCTGCTCGAGAAGTTGCGCGGCGACGGGGTGGAGGTGGATCTGCACCTGGTCGGTCGCAAGGGGCTCGCGCACTTCCGTTTTCGCGGCGAGCCCATCGCGTCCAGCCGCACGGACATCTCCGACGTCCCGACCGTCGCCGACGCCGATTCGCTCTCCGGTCCGCTCCGCGAAGCTTTCGAGACCGGCGAGGTCGACGCGGTGTACCTGGTCTCCTCGGAGTTCCGCTCCGCCATGTCGACGCCCCCCAGGACGTTGCGGATGCTTCCCCTGCGCCCCTCCGAGAGCGCTCTCGCGGCCGATGCGTTCATCCTGTCGCCCTCGGCGGTCGGGGTGCTGCGCGAACTCGTCCCGCTCCACCTGAGCAACACGGTGTACCGGGCGCTGGTGGAGAACGCGGCCGCCGAGCAGGGCGCCCGCCGCACGGCCATGAAGAACGCGACCGACAACGCGGGCGACATGATCGAGCACCTCACGCGCACCTACAACCGGGCCCGCCAAGCGCAGATCACCCAGGAGATCGCGGAAATCGTGGGAGGCGCGGAAGGCGTCGGATGACCTTCGCGCCGCATCGGGCCCCCTCGGCCGATCCGGCGGATCGGAGTTTCACGGAAAGAGAACCGACAGGACGACCCAGACCCATGTCCCAGACAGATATCGGAAGAGTGGTTCAGGTGATCGGTCCCGTGCTCGACGTGGAGTTCGAGGCCGGGCACCTTCCCAGGATCCACAGCGCCCTGCGCTTGCGGGGAACCGCGAGCGACGATCGCGAGATCTCGCTGGTGGCGGAGGTGCAGCAGCACATCGGCCGCGGGCAGGTGCGCGCGGTCTCGATGTCCTCCACCGACGGCGTGACCCGCGGGATGAAGATGGTCGACACCGGCCGACCCATCACCGTGCCGGTGGGCGAGGCGGCGCTGGGACGGATCCTGAACGTCGTCGGCGAGCCGGTGGACGAAATGGGTCCGGTGCGGGGCGAGGACGGCACCGAGCCCGAGCGCTGGCCGATCCACAGGGAGGCGCCGCGGTTCCACGCGCTCGAGCCCAAGACGGAGATCTTCGAGACCGGCATCAAGGTGGTCGACCTGCTCGCGCCCTACGTCAAAGGCGGCAAGACGGGGTTGTTCGGCGGCGCCGGGGTGGGGAAGACCGTCATCATCATGGAACTCATCAACAACATCGCCATGGAGCACGGGGGGCGTTCCGTATTCTCCGGCGTGGGCGAGCGCACCCGCGAGGGCAACGACCTCTGGCTGGAGATGAAGGAGTCCGGCGTGCTGGACTCGACCGCGCTCTGCTACGGCCAGATGAACGAGCCGCCGGGCGCGCGCCTGAGGGTGGGGCTCTCGGGGCTGACCGTCGCGGAGTACTTCCGCGACGTGGAGAAGCAGGACGTGCTCCTGTTCATCGACAACATCTTCCGGTTCACGCAGGCGGGATCGGAGGTGTCGGCGCTGCTCGGACGCATGCCCTCGGCGGTGGGGTACCAGCCCACTCTGGGCACCGAGATGGGGGAGCTTCAGGAGCGCATCACCTCGACTCGGGACGGCTCCATCACTTCCGTGCAGGCCATCTACGTTCCCGCCGACGACCTCACCGACCCCGCGCCCGCCGCCGCCTTCGCCCACTTGGACGCCACCACCGTGCTTTCCCGCTCCATCGCCGAGCTGGGCATCTATCCCGCGGTCGATCCCTTGGACTCCACCTCGCGCATCCTGGATCCGCAGTTCCTGGGCCGCAGGCACTACGAGGTGGCGACCGGGGTGCAGCGGATTCTCCAGCGCTACAAGGACCTCCAGGACATCATCGCGATTCTGGGCATGGACGAGCTGACCGAAGAGGACAGGATCGTCGTCAACCGCGCCCGCCGACTGCAACGCTTCCTCTCCCAGCCGTTCTTCGTCGCCGAGCAGTTCACGGGGATTTCCGGACGCTACGTCAAGCTGGGCGACACCGTCGAGTCGTTCGAGCGGATGGTGGCCGGAGAGTTCGACCATCTTCCCGAACAGGCCTTCTACATGAAGGGCGGGATCGAGGAGGTCGTGGCCGCCGGCGAGAAGCTAGAGGCTTAGGATGGCTTCCCTGACCGTGAAGGTGGTGACGCCGGAGCGAGTTCTCTTCGACGGCGCCGCGGCCTCTCTGGTCGCGCCGGCGTGGGACGGCACGGTGGGCGTTCTGCCCAGCCACGCTCCTTTCCTGACCCTGCTCGGCGAGGGGCACGTGGAAGTGGATCTGGTGGATGGAGGCAGCGTCCGCCACCCGGTTTCGGGTGGCGTGCTCAAAGTGTTCGCCGACCGAGCGATCGTCCTCGCGGAATCCGTCCACGCCGCTTCCTCGGGCTGACCCGTGCGCTTGGATCTCCACATGCACTCCCAGGCCTCGGACGGCTCCGAGACCCCGACGGAGGTCGTGCGGGCCGCCGCGGCCGGACGCCTGGACGTCGTCGCGCTCACCGACCACGACACCACCGGGGGACTCGAAGAGGCCCGCAGGGCCGCCGAGCGTTTCCCGATCGAAGTGGTGTCCGGCATCGAGATCAGCACGGTGCACGTCGGCGAGGGGCTCCACATCCTGGGCTACTTCGTGGATCCCGCGGCGCGGCGGCTGAGCGCGTACGCGGCCCGGGCGGGCGGGCGGCGCGAGGAGCGCATGCGCGAGATGCTCCGGCGGCTCGCCGGCCAGGGGATCCGCGTTCCCTACGCGTCGGTGGCGGACGTCGCCGGATCCTCCCGACGCAACGTGGGCCGTCCCCATCTCGCGCGCGCTCTCGTGCGCGCGGGGCACGCCGAAAGCGTTTCCGACGCGTTCGGCAGGCTGATCGGGAACGAGCATCCGGCCTACGTTCCCACGTCCTTCGTCTCGGCGGAGGAGGCCGTCCGCATGATCCTGGAGGCGGGCGGGATCCCGGTCTGGGCGCACCCTCCCTTCGGACTCGTCGAAGCGTTGCTTCCCGGGCTGAAGGCGGCGGGCCTGAGGGGAATCGAGGTTTACCGCCCCCGGAATCGGCCCGAGCGCATCCTCGCTCTGGAGCGGATCGCGCGGTCGTGGGACCTGCTGGTCACCGGAGGATCGGACTGGCACGGTCCCGACTCGGGGACGCTGGGCGAGTTCTGCGTGTCGAGCGACGAGGTGGAGGAGTTTCTGGAAGCGGGGGGGATGTAGGGCGCGCCGACGCGCGGCTGCTTCAGCCCCACTCCTCCACCGCCTCCCGCAACCGGCGCGCCGCTTCCGCGGGGCGGTCGGCCGCCATCACCGCCGAAACGACCGCCGCTCCGTGCGCGCCGCTTCCGCTCAGAAGCGGCGCGCGTCCGACGGTCACGCCGCCGATGGCCAGCACGGGGATGCGCACCGAACCCGCCACGGCGGTCAGTCCGTCCACTCCGACGACCGCTCCGGCGTCCGCCTTGCTGGCGGTGGGGAAGACGGCCCCGCATCCGAGGTAGTCGGCGCCGTCGGCTTCGGCTCGTCGGGCCGCGCGCGGCTCGGCGGCCGAGCGGCCCACGAGGAAGCCGCGGGGAGCCGCCCGGCGCGCCGCGGCCACGGGCACGTCTTTCGGGCCGAGATGGACGCCGTCCGCGCCCGCCGCCAGCGCGACGTCGAGTCGGTCGTTGACGATCAGGAGGGCGCCCCGGAGGGCGGTGACGGCGCGCAAACGCCGGGCCAGATCGAGCAGCTCGCGCGCCGAAGACTCCTTGTCGCGCAGTTGGATCGCGCCCGCGCCGGCCGCAACCACCTCCTCCGCCACCTTCTCCAGCGGCCGTCCGCACCGGGGCCGCGGGTGCGTGATCGCCATCAGGCGGAGGGCGCCCCGGAGCGGGCCCGAGCCGCCGGTCATCCGCCGCCCGGGCCCGCTCGGGCCGTCTCTCGCCGCGCCCGCGCGACCGCCCGGTTGTGCTCGGTCAGGGTGCGCGAAAAGGTGTGCGAGCCGTCCGCGTTGGCGACGAAGTAGAGGTAGTCCGCCTCGGCCGGGCGAAGCGCGGCGTCCAGCGCGTCGGCGCCCGGGGCGCCGATGGGGCCCGGAGGCAGCCCGCCCTGGGCGTAGGTGTTGTAGGGATTGCCGGCCACGGAGTCGATGGCGGCGAAGAGGAGGCGGGGACGGTGACCGCCCAGCGCGTACAGCACGGTGGGGTCGGCCTGCAGGAGCATGCCGACGCGCAGCCGGTTGTGGTAGACCGCCGAGATCGCGGGCATCTCGGAGGGCACGCGCGCCTCCGCCTGGACGATCGACGCGAGCGTCGTCACTTCCCGCTCCGAAAGCTCCAGCTCCTCCGCCCGCGCCAGCCGCGCCGGGGTCCAGTAGCTTCTGTAGCGCTCGGTCATCGCCCGGACGACGGCTTCCAAGGGGACGCCCCGAGCGAAGAGGTAGGTGTCCGGAAACAGGTACCCCTCGAGCCCCGGCCCCGGCAGATTCCAGCGGGCGTGGGCGTCCTCCTCCTCCAGCCCGGCGCGCACGGCGTCGGCGGTCAGCCCGGTGACGTCGGCGAGGCGGGCGGCGATCCGGGGAAGGGTGTAGCCTTCCGGAACGGTGACCGGGACCATCCGGACGCGGCCTTCCACCAGCGCGTCGAGCAGGTTCGGCCACCCGGTTCCGGCGTCGATCGCGTAGGTGCCGGAACGAATGTTGCGCTCGTCCCGCCGCAGCCGCCCGTAGACGCGGAAGAGCAGGGGGCGGCGGACGAGTCCGCGCGCGACCAGCGTGTCGGTGATCTGCCCGAAAGCGGCGCCCGCCGGAACCGTGAACGGCACGGTCTCGCCGCGCGCGGGCGTCTCGCCGGGCGTTCCGGCCGGCGACGCCAGCCAGAGCGCCGCCGGCGCGCCGCCGAGCAGGATCGCGGAAGCGACGGCCGCGAGCGCGATCCGCATCCGGCCCGTGGACGCGGCCCGTCGGCCCGCTGTCCGGACCGCGGAACCGGCGGCGGTCGCTGCGTTGCCGAGCGAAGAGACGACGCGCGGCGCGTGCCGCTCGAGCAGGTCCGTCTTGGCGGCGTCCAAGGCGGCCCGAACCGACCGGCCGCCTTGCGCGAGCCTGGCGGCGGCGCTCTTCGCGCGACCTCGAGGGACGCGCGCAAGCGCCAGGGCGCGGCGAGCCCTGCGCCGCATCCCGGCGACGGCCGTTCGCACGGCCTCCACGCATCTCCCGGTCATGTGGGACGCTCGGTCACCTGCGACGCTCCCCTCCTCCCGCGTCCAGCCATCTCTGCAGAATCAGCGCGGCCGCCGCCGCATCCACCCGTTCCTTCCGCTCCCGCTCGCGGCGGGACAGCGCGAGCGACCGCACCGCCTTCTCGGCGTGCGCGGAGGTCATGCGCTCGTCGACGTAGTACACCTCGATCGCCAGTTCGCCACCGAGCCGGTCCCCGAAGCGTCGCACCTCGTCGCACCGCTCGGTCTCGGTCCCGTCGGCGGCGAGCGGGAGCCCGACGACCAGCGCGGCCGCGTCGCGTTCGCGCGCGAGCGTCCGCAACGCGCGCACGGGCGGCCGTTTCCCGCGCCGCCGGGTCAGCGTGGGCAGGGGCGTGGCGAAAGTGCCGGTCGGGTCGCTGATTGCGACACCGATCCGCCGTTCGCCATAATCGATTCCGAGTACCCGCATGCGCGTCCGTTCTCCCGTGGAACCACAGCTCCGTGGCCTTGCAAACATCGCATCTCCGCCCGGTCGGCGTCGACCGTTTCCGCCGTCCATGAACGCCGTCCGCGTCATCGAGCGCAAGCGCGCCGACCGGGAGCTGGAGTCGGAAGAGCTGCAGGCCTTCCTCCACGCGTATCTGGAAGGCGACGTCCCCGACTACCAGATGGCGGCCTTTCTCATGGCGGTCTGGTTCCGAGGGCTTTCGAAGAAGGAGCTCGACGTCCTTCTGCACTCCATGATCGCGTCCGGAGCCTCCCTGGATCTCGACCATCTCGACGGGCCGCGGGTCGACAAGCACTCCACGGGCGGCGTCGGAGACAAGGTGTCGCTGGTTCTGGCCCCCCTCGCCGCCGAATTGGGGCTCTACGTTCCCATGATGTCGGGCCGGGGACTCGGGCACACCGGCGGGACCCTCGACAAGTTGGAATCCATTCCGGGGTTTCGGACCGACATCTCCCTGGACCGTTTCGTGTCCATCCTGGAGCGGGAACGCTTCGCGATGATCGGACAGACCCCGGAGATCGCGCCCCTCGACCGTCGGCTCTACGACCTGCGCTCGGTGACCGGAACCGTGTCGTCGATCCCCCTCATCGCGGCCAGCGTCATGAGCAAGAAGCTCGCGGAGGGGCTGACCGGGCTGGTGCTCGACGTCAAAACGGGCTCCGGCGCCTTTCTGCCCGAAATCGACCGGGCGCTCGAGCTGGCGCGGACCATGGCGATTCTCGGCGCACGCGCCGGGGTGGAGACCGTCGCTCTGGCGACCGCCATGGATCGTCCCCTGGGGCGGGCCGTAGGCAACGCGCTGGAGGTGGCGGAGGCGCTCGAATGCCTGGCCGGCGGCGGTCCTCCCGACGTGAGGGAGGTCACGCTCGCCCTGGTCGCCCAGATGATGGTCGTCGGAGGGCTTGCGGACGACGCCGCCGGCGCTCGCGCACAGGCTGCGGCCACGCTCGACTCGGGCCGCCCGCTCGAACGGTTCGCGCGCGTCGCCGCCCTTCAGGGCGGCGACGCGCGGGCGATTCGTCGTCCCGAGAAGTTGCCCGCGGGACGTGTGCGCCGTTCCGTGCGCGCACGGTCGGAGGGATTCGTAGGAGCCGTCGATCCCCTGATCTTGGGTCGCGGGGTGGTCGAGCTGGGCGGCGGCCGGACGCGGCTCGGGGCGACCATCGACCGGGGCGTCGGGTTCCGGCTGGAGGTCCGGGTCGGCGAAGAGGTCGAAGCGGGCCGAATTCTCGGGGTCGTGCACGCTGCCGGGTCCGGGGACGCCGCCGGAGCGGCGGAAGCGCTTCGGCGGGCGGTTCCGATCGTCCGGGAGCCGCCGCCGCCGCCGCCGCCGCTGGTGTCCCACCGGGTGACCGCCGACGAAGTCGAGAAGCTCTGAAGCCGTTTTTTTTTCGGGCGTCCCGTGCGAAGTCTTCGCCTCGCCCGGGCGGGTGCGCGTTCCGTCCGGCGATCGTCGTTCCGGCCGGCGGCGATCGGAGCGGATGGGGCGGACGACGCTGGGAAAATCCCGTCCGCGTCCGGTCGAACGCCCGGGTGCGGGGGAAACGGGAGCCGGACCGAGGGTTGGAGCGAGGCGGCGAACGGAACCGCCGAATCCTGCCGCGGCTGGCGCGCCGAATCTCCGAGCCTGTCGCCGGAACCGCTTTTCGCTTTCATGCGGTCCCCACCCCGTTTCTCCATCGGCGTCGGTCCGCTCCGGCCGAGACGAGGCGAATCCGGCGAGCCGCGACGGACGGCGTGGCGGCCCGCGAACGGAAACCGCGGCGGCAACGAAACGCGAACGGGACGATCGAGGGGTTCGTTCGTGCCGACGACGCGTCCTTCGACGAACGAGCTCTTCCCGACCGCGGTCGACCGGTTCCGACCTTCCGCCGGAAAGTGTCGCGGAATCCTCCGCGGGGAAGGGTTGGGGCGGCTTCGCCGTCAGCGAGGTTCCTGCGGCACGCCGCCTACGATCCGCGAGGCGTCGCAAGGCTCGGTCGGCTCGGTGCCGGGGACGAAGATCTCGCGGTAGCGCTGGACCGCCGGACACCACTCGGAGGCCAGAAGCCCGGTCTTGTCGTCCACCTCGAGCCGGAGGAGCGTCTCGGGAAGCGGCCAGGGCTCGGGGATTTCCCGCAGCGGCGGGATGGCGGGACGGGTCTCGTCGCCTTCCCATCCGTAGTAGACGCTGCGCATGAACCGGCCCCACGCCGGAGCCGCGTCCCCGCCGCCGGTGGAGTTGGGACGGATTTCCCGGGGCTGGTCCATCCCGAACCAGACGAGCGCGTGCAGGTCGGGGGTGAACCCGTTGAACCACGCGTCCGTCGAGTTGTTGGTGGTTCCGGTCTTGCCGGCCGCCGGGACCTCGTTCGGGAGCTGGGCGACGATGCGGATGGCCGTGTACCCCGTTCCGTTCGAGACCACGTCCTCCAGCATGTGCACGACGACCCGCGCCTCCAAGCTGTCCATGACCGCGGTCTCCTCCGGCTGAGGCTCCCAGAGCGCTTCGCCCCCGGCGTTCTCCACGCGCCGGATGCCGTGGGGTTCGACGCGGGTGCCGAGCGTGGCGAAGGAGGCGTAGGCCTTCGCCATGTCGATGGGCAGGACTTCCGCGGCGCCGATGGCGGTCGACGGGTAGCGCGGGATGTCCGTGCTCAGCCCCAGCCGGGTGGCCATCTGGGCGACGGTTTCGATGCCCACGTCGTCCCATCCGAGCCGGATCGCGATCATGTTGCGCGATTCCCGCAGCCCCTGGCGGATGGTCATGGGTCCCTTGAAGATCTCGTCGAAGTTCTGGGGCAGCCAGGGTTCGCCGCTCGCTTGCATGTAGGCGAACGGCGCGTCGACCACGACGTGCGAGGGAGGAATTCCGCTCTCCACCGCGGCGGCGTAGACGAAGGGCTTGAACGACGAGCCCGGCTGGCGCAGGGCCTGGGTGGCGCGGTTGAACTTGGAGTGGACGAAGTCCCGCCCCCCGACCATCGCCAGCACCTCGCCGGTCGCCGGGTCCAGGACGATCATCGCCCTTGGACGTACGGGGTCTCGAAGGCTTCGGCGGCCTCCGCGAACTCCTCGTACGGGGGGTGGTCGAAGCCGGGCCGCTCCTCGATGCGCTGGAATCCCCATTCCATGGCCCGCTCGGCGAGGAACTGCATGTCCAGGTCGAGCGTGGTCCGGATCTCGAGGCCCGCGGTGTAGAGCTGGCTCCCGTAGCGGTCGTCCAGGATCTGTCGGATCCATTCCTCGAAATAGGGCGCCACCGGTCCCCGGTCCCCGGTTGCGGGGGTCGGAAGCGGAATCGCGGACCACCGTCCCAGCTCCTCCGGACCGACGACGCCCTGCTCGGCCATGCGGCGCAGAACCAAGTCGCGCCGCGACCGCGCCTGCTCCGGGTTCAGGAACGGGTTGTAGCGGCGCGGGCGGTTGGGGATGGCCGCCAGCATCGCGGCTTCCGCGGGATTCAGCTGCGTGGCCGCCTTGCCGAAGTATTTCCGGGCGGCGGCCTCGATGCCGTACACGCCGTCGTAGTTCACTTGGTTCATGTAGGCTTCGAGAATCTGGTCCTTCCCGTAGGCGCGCTCCAGCTCCAGCGCCACCTGCACCTCCTTGAGCTTGCGCAGGATCCGTTTCTCGAAGCCGATGTCCTCGTCCCAGATGTTGCGCGCCAGTTGCTGGGTCAGCGTGCTCCCCCCGCCGTGCTCCAGCGAGCGCGTGAGGAGCGCGTCCCGCGCGGCGCGCGCGATGCCCAGCGGGTCCACGCCGCCGTGGCGGTAGAAGCGCTTGTCCTCCACCGCGACGAAGGCTCCCGGAACGAAGGAGGGCAGGGATCCGATCGCCACCGGGGTTCTGCTCTGGATGCCGAACTCCGCGATGAGTCGGCCGTCGCGCGCGAGCAGCTTGGAGGTCTGGCGGGGCTCCCAGTTGTGGATCTGGGCGATGGAGGGGCAGTCGTTGCACAGGTTCCGCCAAGAGCCCCACATGAACCCGCAGGCGAGCGCCGCCGCCGCCAGCAGGCCCCACGACACCGCCGGAACGGCGACGAGCGCGCGCAACGCCGACGTCGGGGCCTTCATCTCGTCGTCGGGGGGACGGCTTTCGGAACCATGTCACACATCCCGGCTGGATTCATGCGCATGGCGGCCGGGCGTCCGCTCGAGCGCCATCGATGCAAATCGCGCGACTACGACGGCGATACCCCGGGGCGCGCGTCCCGGGTCCCGCACGCGCGCAAGGGAGGGACGCGAGGGCGCAACGATCCCGTCCGGGACTGCCGACCGGAGCGGCGGCTCGCCGGCGGAATCGATGTTGCGCGACGCCCGGGGAGAGGGTACGATGCATGGTGCCGGAGCGTTCCGAATCGGCCCGAATCGACGACGGCCATGGAGGGTGCCTGTGGCGCGATTCCTCGTTCGATCCACATCCGCGGTAGACAGCCCCACGACGAACTCGAAGAAGCCTCGGCGCGGCATCCGCCGCGCCGAAGGTTTCGGTAGCGGGCGCGCCGTTGCGGCGCACCCGCTTTTTCGCTGGTCCCAAGGTTTCAAGGAGGCGATCATGACGCGTATTCTGTCCGCGGTCCCGGGTCCGCTCGGGATCGTCGCGGCGGCGGTTCTGTTCTCCGCCGCGCCCGCAGCCGCCCAAACCGGAAAGATGACCGGCGTGGTCACGGATCGGGTCACGGGGCAACCGCTCGCCAACGTTTCGGTCTTCATCGACGGGACCGGACGCGGAGCGCTGACCCAGGAGAACGGGCGCTACTTCATCGTCAACGTTCCTCCGGGCACCTACACGCTGGTCGCCGAGATCATCGGCTACGCCACCGAGCGCCGAGAGAACGTCTCCGTGTCCATCGACGTCACCGCGCAGCAGAACTTCCAACTCGCCGAAGAGGCCATCGCGCTCGGCGAGGTGGTGGTCAGCACCAGCCGCACTCCGCTGGTGGTGGAGGGACAGACCGGATCGCTCGAGATGATCTCCAAGGACGAGATCGACGCGCTGCCGGTCACCGACATCATGGGCGTGCTCGAGCTGGAGCAGGGCTTCCTGCAGGTCCCGGAGGACAACACCACGGTCGTTTCCTTCGCGCAGCAACGTCAGGGAGTCACGGCCCTGCGCATCCGCGGGGGGCGCGGAGCCGAGACGACGGTCATGATCGACGGCATCCCGATCAACAATTTCGCGTTGGGTGGCCCGGCCTTCGACATCACCAACAAGGCCATCGAACAGGTGGCGATCTTCACCGGACAGCTGGACGTCCAGTACGGCAACGCCCTTTCGGGCGTCGTCAACTACGCTACGCCGGAGGGTTCCGACGAGTTTCAGGGCGAGCTGGAGTTCCGCTCCTCCCAAGTCGGCGGCTGGCTCGGCAACCGGTACGACCGGACCCGCGGGTTCGACATGTTCGAGGGCGCCATCTCGGGGCCGGTCCCCATGACCGACGACAAGCTTCGGTTTCTCGTCGCCGGGAGGCAGAGGTACGGGGCGGCCCGCACGTACGAGTTCGACGACGACGTCTTCGACCCGTCCAATCCGTCCAGCGGCTTCAACACGCCCAACCCCAACGACGTCATCCCCGGATGGCGGGCGACCGGATTCGACGAGGTCCGGGACGGCTACGCCAAGCTCACCTACTACGCCACCCCGGCGGCCAAGCTGAACGTGTCCTGGGCCGGATACGAGCGCGAGTACAAGCCCTTCGACTTCGACTGGAGCCTCGCCGTCAATCCGCTCGACTACATGACCACCGCGACCGACAGCGCCTACTACTTGGCGCGCCCGAGAACGCTGGACTACCAGAACTTGGCGCAGAATTCGCTCCGGCTGGACCGCAACCTGTTCATCGCGCGCTGGGACCACACCTTCGGGCGCTCCGCCTACAAGATCACCTTGGGGCGCTTCGACCAAGGCCGCGAAACCTGCAACGTCGTGAGCGGCGTCTGCCTCGAGAACCACTACGAGGATCCCAACTTCGACGGGGGATTCGTCGCCCCCGGCCCCGCGGTGTACAACAACACGCCGACCGCCGGAACCGACGCTTTCTGGGGGGGGGAACGCGTCCTGACGACCACCGGGCGCTTCGACTTCCAGTCGCAGATCTCCGACCACCACAACATCTCCGCCGGCGTGTTCTACCAAGGACACGATCTGACCTACGACCAATGGCAGGACGTGGGCGTGAACGACGTGGTCAAGCTGCACCAGCTCTTCGAGGCCCAGCCCTGGGACGGCGCCGTCTACGTCCAGGACCAGATCGAATACGATTTCCTGACGCTCAAGCTGGGCGCGCGCTTCGACTACGGCAGGGCGACCGGGCTCTTTTTCGCCGATCCCATCGATCCGACCAACGGCACCACCGCGCTCGACGTGTGCAGCAATCCGTCGCAGTGGCAGAACGTCGCGGTTCGCGAGTACGACGAGGAGACCGAAACCGTGATCACGTCCACGCTTTCGGCCGACCCGAGCTGGACGCTGGCCGGCTGCACCTTCGACGTCCGCGACGAGGCCGCGCGCATCGCTTCCTCCGACGACTTCTCCGAGGCGGACACCCGCTCGCAGTTCTCGCCCCGCATCGGCGTGAGCTTTCCGGTCACGGAGAGCTCGAGCCTCTTCCTGAACTTCCAGCGCCTGTCGCAGAACCCGATTCTGATCAACAACTACCGGAACTCGGGCATCGGCACTCCGCGCGAGGGAACCGCCGCCGGACCCGCGATCTTCGTGAACGCGTCCGCCGGCACCACGCCCTTCCTGGGCAATCCGCACTTGGTCACCGAGCAAGCGACGACCTACGAGATCGGCTACTCGCAGGAGATCGACGGACAGTACGCGCTCTCGGCCGTCATCTTCTCGAAGGACCAGAGCGGCCTGACCGGCGTGGCGCGCGTCGGCCAGCCGCCCTACACGGTCATCGACCCGGGCGCCACCTACGGCTTCTCCGCGCCCGACTACGCCATCCTGACCAACCAGGACTTCGCGACCACCCGGGGGATCGAGATCGCGTTGCGGCGGCGCGTGGAAAACTATTGGGGCTTCGACGTGAACTACGGTCTGTCCGCCTGCCGCACCAACGCCGCGGATCCGGAGCGGGAATTCGAGGCTCAGACCGAGGAGGCGGATCCTTTCATCAGGGACGAGATTCCCTGCGAAATCGACAGCCCCCACAAGTTCACCGGCGTTCTGCGGCTCGCCGTGCGCGACGACGTGCCCGACATCCCGTTCGGCGACGTGCTCGCCAACACCAACCTCTCCGTGATCTTCGCCGCGGCGAGCGGATTGCCGTACACGCCCACGCTGTCCTTCGAGGGATTTTCGGTAGTCGATCAGTTCGACCGCTACAGCGGGCGCATGCCCATGTCCATGGTCCTGAGCCTGCAGGCGCGAAAGGACTGGACCATCAACAACGTCCGCTACGGCTTCTTCGTGAACGTCAACAACCTCACCGACCGCGTGAATTGCGTTCAGGTCTACGAGTCGACCGGAAATTGCACCGACGGCGCCGAGGACCAGAGCCGCCGCCGGGCGGGCAACACGGTGGGGACCAACACGGATTCCACTTTCTTCGACCGCCCGCAGTTCGTCGGGCCGCGAAGGGCGATCACCGCCGGCTTGCGGGTGGTTTTCTAGGTTGCGGGAGCTGTGGGTTGGCAGCGGTTGCTCGGAGCCGACGCGGGAAGGCGCGGGCGGCGTGTGTGCAAAGGGACGTCAGTCGAAACTTGTCCAATCGGAGTTCTCATGAAGACACTTCTCACGCGTAGAGGCGGCTTCCTCGTCGCGGGCTTGGTGCCGACGTTGCTGGGCACGCCCGGCCAGGCGCGGGCCCAGCAAGAGGTGACGGTCGTCGACGCGGGTGGCGCGGGGCCCGATCTCGTGGTTCCGGCGCGGGCGAACCTCTTTCAGCTGCGCGCCTTCGGGGACGAAGGAGCGGCCGGGATTCGTTCGAACGGGTCCAACACCTGGTGCGTGCAGAACATCGTCGGGTTCGCCAGCCGCAACAACTTCGGGTGCAACACCGGGTGGTACGTGCGCCAAGAGAACGGCGTCTACAATGCCGCCATCTTCGACATGGGGATGAAGTGGGGCGCGCCCGCGAGCGACCTGCCCGAAGCGATCGATCCCGCGACCAGCGGCCTGAGCGGCGGCGGCTTCACCGTCAACATGACCACCCTCATCATCGGAGGGGCGGTGCAAGGGGGAGGCGACAAGCTGTGGGCCTCCGACCGGAGCCCGGTCGACCTGCTCGATCTGGCGGCCAAAACCACAGAGGACGCCACCTGCACGAATCACTCCGCCTTTCGGGACGGCAACATGGAGGCGGGCTTTCAACTCACGCCCACCTCCGACTGCGAGGCGACGCATCCCGCGGCCGGGTGGAAGGGCAGCCACCCGATTCCCGCCGAGTCGTACCTGGAACTCCAGGCCTCCGCGCCGAAGTTCGGACCCATGTACGACCGGACGGCTCCCAACGACTACGATCCGTTCGCGTTCTGGCGCGTCCCCGAGGAGATGCGGAGCACCGACAAATTCCTCGGAGACTGGCAGACCTACGGCGAGTTGAGCGACTGGCACCGCAGCGGGCTCGAGCGCTACGGCACGGTCGTCCCCGGAGGAGCGGGGTCGCCGAGCTACGCGGGCTGGCCGCTCGGGCTGACGCAGTTCTACGACGTCTTCTACTTCGGCCTGCCCACGGTGGGCAACGTGGCGTACTTCCAGTCCGTCGTCGTGAACGAGTCGGAGAAGGTGTACGGCGTGGGAATGACCTACGACTCGGTCTACATCGGCATCAACGTCGATCCTCTGCTGCAGGGCCAGGGAGACGCCCACTACTTCGATCCCGTGCGCAGCGCGATGCTCTGGAAGGAGACCGGGAGCCGGTGCGCGGACGCCATCGATCCGCCGGGTTCGGGTTGCAACCGGAGCGGTAGCGACGACTGGACCTCCGGCGCCGCGGGTGCGGGCATCGTGTTCCTGAAAACCCCCATCGGGGACGCTCGCTACAAGCTGTTCAGCGATCCGTCCAGCGACTTCTACGATCCGTCGCACCCGCGCGCGGGCGACACCATCATGTTCCAGCACCAGCGCCAGTGCGGGTTCGGAGGCTGCATCCCGCGCACCTGGAGCCGAAGCCAGCGCGCCCACTTCGGCCATTTCGCGTCGATCGGCGAGTACACGCTGGACGGAGAAACGCCCGGCGACCTGGACGACAGGACGTATCACCGCATCTTCCGGCCGGAGGCGTGGCCGGAGCGCACGGGCGCGTACAACAAGTACGTGCCGGGCGAGGGCGGCGCCGGCGCGGCGACTTGGGACTGGAACCACGACGGGCAACCGGACACTATCTACGCCGACGCCTGCGGCAGCCGAGGATGCGTGACCCTGTGGGCGGACACGCTTCCCTCGGGCTACACCAACAGCTACGGCAACATTTCCGACGTGGCCGTGGGCCCGGTGCACATGGCCCCGGGCGACACCGTTCCCTTCGTGGTGGCGCTGGTGGGCGCCGCGGACTCCACCTTGATGGAGTCCGCCCTGGACAATGCCATCGCCTTCTATCAGCAGCTGTACCTGGGACCGGAGACGGCCCCGCCGCCGGTGATTTCGGCGGTGGACGTCGTCGCGGGCCAGGCCGCGTCGACCGGCGAGGTCCCGGGGAACGAGATCACGCTCTTTTTCGACGACACCCCGGAGGAATGGGTCGATCCCTACTTGGCCAATCTGGACGTGAGCGCCGACATCGCGCGCAACTTCTGGCTGGCGGACTCGATCGCGGCGCGCGCCACCAACAACGTGGCGGCCATCCACATCTTCAAGTCCTGCGACGGGGGCTCGACTTGGACTCGGGACACGGACTGCGACGGAGATCCGGTCGTCGACGCGACTTCCAAGTGGGGCAACTTCGGGTGGCAGCCCTACGCCAGCTTCGATGCCGGGAGCGACGGCACGCTCCTCAACGTCTTCACGGACGAAGCGCTGATTCCCGGCGTGACCTACACCTACTCCATCGTCACGGAAACGCGCGGAGCCGCGTTCAGCGTGGTGCGCGGCAAC
This sequence comes from Longimicrobiales bacterium, assembly GCA_965115885.1. Lineage (GTDB taxonomy): Bacteria > Gemmatimonadota > Gemmatimonadetes > Longimicrobiales > Gaopeijiaceae > BD2-11. The sequence continues at coordinate 1,953,844 of OZ220479.1, read as the reverse complement.
CACCCCGACTCGCTGCAGGCCGAGGAAGTCGTGTTCGCGCCCAGCTTGATCGCTTCCGCGTCCGCGTCGGGCACCAACCCCAACGTGGCGGTGGTGTACGCCCCCCTCAATTTGGCGGCGGGTGCCGACCGTGCCCAACTGAACGAGGTCTCCCGAAGCGGGAACTCCACCGTGGCGGTCGATTTCACGGTGGTCGGAACGTCCCCCGTTTCGGGGCAGTACCGGGTGGTGTTCGGCGACAAGCTGGTGGTGACCCAAGTGGACAATCTGGACGACGCCGGCGAGCCGATCTCCACCCAGACGAGCGTGTCCGCTCAGACGATTCGCACCGTCGCCGGCGCGGAAGGCGAGGCCGAGGAAGTGGTGACCGCGAGCGTGGACTTCGACCGCAGCGGCACGGTGACCCTGTCGGGACTGGAGAAGCTGCCTCCCGACGAAGGGTTGCAGGGCTCGATGCAGCGCACCACGGAGTTCGAAGGAGGCTTCGGCATGGTGGTCGCGGCGGGAGCCACGCCCCTGCTCGCCTCGGCGACCCTGACCGGCGACGGGGCCACTCCCGGGAACTTCTTGAGTCGCGAGGACTTTCCCTTCTTCACGGTGTCGGTCGACGCCGGCAGGGGAGGCACGCTGGAAAGCAGGGTCTTCACGACCCGACCCGCCGACACCGTCGCTGCTCGCGTGCAGCCCACCGTGTGGTGGATCAGCGCTTCCTCCGGATACGTGGGAGGAGGCGAGTACGGCGAATACGAGATCCTCTGGAATGCCGACTCCTGGGGCGCGGGCGCTCCTTTCCAGTTGTCGGATGCGGCGATCGAGGCCACGGCGGCCTCGTCTTTGTCGGGAAGGCCGACGGCCTCGACCTCGAGCTCGGGAGAGGATGTCCTCGCGGCCGTCCAGGCTGTGGATTCCGACATCGAATCCCTCGAGTCGTACTCGTTGCCCTTCTCCGTGCGCAACGACACTTACGGGCGCGACGTTCAGGTCGCGGTGGTCGGCCATCAGGAATCCGTCCTCGTCGGCCAAGGCGTGGACACCGTCCGAGTGGAGGTTCCCGCGGGCGTTTGGATGCCGGGCGACCAGCTTTATTTCGTGGAGACGGTGACCCGGGAGACGACCGACGAGGAGGGCAACGCCGTCCTCGACGAGAACGGGCGGCCGGTGACGGAGACGGCCACGGTGGCGACCTTCGACGTGGTTCTCGGCTGCGACGCCCCGCGTCCCTCCTGCGACCCGACCATCGGCGGGGAGATCACCTCCGGCTACATCCCTGTGACCGAGCCGGTCGCTCTGACGGTGCACTGGCTGGTGCCTCTTCGATCGGGGGACGAGGTGGTGGTGGACGTGCAGAAGGCGATCACGGCTGCCGAGGCGGCCGCGAGCGGAGCGGTTTCCCTGGACGACGTCCACGTCGTCCCCAACCCGTACCTATACGGGACCGCCTTCGAGCGCGCGACGGACGCGCGGATTCTGAAGTTCACCAACCTCCCCCAAGAGGGGACCATCCGCATCTTCGACGTGGCGGGACGATTCATCCAGGAGATCGTCTACGGACCGGAAGACCTCCGGGGAATCGACGCCTATTGCGGCGCCGAAGACTGCGGGGGCGACCTCGACTGGGACATGCAGACCCGCGAGCGCACGAACCTGGGAGCGGGGCTGTACATCTTCGTCCTCGAATCCGGCGGCCAGAAGAAGATGGGCAAGTTCGTCGTCATTCGCTGAGCCAGGCCAAGGAGACAGAACCGATGAACCGTGCACTGCTGCTAACGCTTGCGCTCGCGGCGACGGCGAAGACGCTGGAGGCTCAGGAAACGCTGACTCCGACGCCGGAGCAGATCGTCACCCGGATCGGCACCCGGGGCGCGACCTTTCTTTCGCTGGGCGTCGGCGCGCGGGGGCAGGCGTTGGGCGGCGCCTACGGAGCCGCGGTGGACGACGTCACCTCGCTCTACTGGAACAGCGCGGCCATGTCGCGCATCGACGGCTTCTCCGCGGGGATGACGACGGCGCGGCTCTTCGCCGACCTCGGCATCCAGCACACGTTCGTGGGCGTCGTGATGCCGTTCGGGTTTTCCCGCATCGGGGTAAGCGTCAACACCCTCGACTCCGGGGAAATGCCATGGCAGAACGAGTTGTGGCCGAACGCCGGCTACGGAGGCGAGCAGGACCCGACCGCCGCGTCCTTCAGCTGGACGGGAACCGCCATCGGCCTGCATTTCGCGCAGCCCATCACCGACCGGCTGACGGTGGGCTTGGCGGCCAAGGCGATCGAGGAGGGAATCACCAACGCCACCGCGAGCTACGTCGGCGTCGACATGAGCGCCGTGTTTCGCACCGGTCTCTACGGCGTCACCCTCGGGGCGTCGTTGACCAACCTCGGGACTTCGGGCCGGTTCGAGGGACGGCTTCTCGACAACCGGGTGAACACGTCGAACGCCGAGAGCCAGATCGCCGGGTTCATCCGAATCATGGAAGTGTCCGCGGCGACCGACGCCTTGGAGCTTCCCACGTCGTTCCGCTTCAGCGTGATGGCGGACCTGATCGGGGGCGCGGACGCGATCCTTTCGCCGAACGCGGACCAGTCCCTGCGCCTGATGGCCGACATCAACGACCCCGTCGACGCCCCGCAGGAGGCGTCTCTCGGGCTCGAATACGGCTTCCGGGGACTGGCCTTCGTGCGCGCCGGCAAGCGCTTCGCGAACGAAGACCAGATCGACCACGGCTTCATGCACGCGGCCGCGGCGGGCGGGGGGGTTCGGTTGCCGGTCGGAGAGCTGGGCACGTTGACCGTCGACTACGCCTACACTTCGATGGAGCAGCTGGAGAACGTACAGATCTTCAGCTTCCAGCTACAGTTCTGATGCGGTTCCTCGTCGGAGAGGGAGACGTGGCCGTGCGGTCCCGCGAGACAACGAGAGGGAATGGACTGATGAGAGCACTGAACCGGTTGACCCTGGCCGGGCTGGCGATGGCGTTTCCTTCGGGCGCGCACGCCCAGTCCGAGCAGGGCGCCTGGAGCGTCGAGGTGTCGGCGGGAACCCAGATGTACGCCGCGTCGAGTTCGCTCACGACCAGCCCCATGCTCGCCCTGGAGGCGTTGTACCAAGTCACGCCGCGCGTCGCGCTCGGGCCTGCGGTCCAGTTCCACCGCGCCGACACCGACGGCAGCTTCTTCGTGGCCGCCGTCGACCTGGGCGCCGACAGCACCCGCATCTACCAGGTCGGCCAGACGCTGAGCGCGTTCCACTACGGGCTGAACGCGCACGTCAGCCTCATGCCCGGGGGCTCCCTGGATCCGTACGTCGTGCTCGGCGCGGGCGGAGCGACGCTGTACCTGGACACTCAGGCCAACGACGACTTCCGGCGCGTGACCCATCAGATGATGTTGGGCGGCGCCGGGGTGCGCTACGCGGTCACCGAGTCTTCCGGGATCCAGGTGGACGTCCGGGACGTCGTCTACCGGAACTTCGACCGCGAGGTCCTGAACCCGGTGGAGGAGCGGTTGCGCAACTGCACGGGCGACGGGGCCTGCCGGTTCCCGGACGCGGAACGCGCCGACCTCCCCGAAAAGCAGGACACGATCCACAACATCCGCCTGTCGATCGGGTTCACGTACGTGCCCGGACTCAACCGCTAGCGGTCAGGAGGCGATCCGATGATTCCAGTACGCACGCGCTTTCGGTCCGTGGCGGGCACCGCGCTCCTGGGCGCGCTTTCCGCGACCGCTTGCGAAACCGACAACGTCACCGACATCACCGACGTCCCCGGCGTCGACGAGGAAGTCCGGCCGGTGCTCAAGATGTTGATCGCGCCCGGGGACGCCGTGTTCCCCTCCGGCTCGGTCGCGCTCTCGAAGGCGGTCGTGTCCGGGTTCGACCTGTCGGTTCCCGACGGGTTCGATCGGGCAACGGGACCGGCGGACTTGTTCCGATCCGTCGAGACCGGTTCGGGAACGGCTTCCGCGGTGGACGTCGGCGCATCCGTGCGCAACTCCTCGCAGGATCCCCGTCTTCCCGAATTGACGGAGAGTTCGGCGGCGGTGGGCGGTCACTTCGGCCTGTTCGAGTTGAATCCCATCACCAGCAACAGCCATCCGGTGGGCAGATGGGACCTCTGGGGCGAGCTCCAGGGCCTCGAGCCCTCCACGGTCTACACGATCGTGCTCGCCCGCATGGCCCTCGAGGTGAACGGAGAACTGGACCAGAACCAAGTCCTGACGGGAGCGCCGGTCGACCGACCCGACGCGCTGTCCTTCCTTCCCGGCGAGGAGACGCTCTATTCGAACGTCAACTGCAACTATTCCGCAGTCGTCCGCGTGACGGCCGCCATGAACCCCGTGACGCTCGGATTCGTCGAGACGGACGCCGAGGGAAACGCCGCCGTCGACTGCATCGTGGACGCGGATCCGGCGGAGATGTGGCCGGTGCCGGCGGCGGGCGCCGAAGCGGCGACCGCCGCGGACTTCACCGCTTCCAACGCGCCCTTCGGCTCGAACGAACCGGGCGCCACGGTCGGCCCGGGACAGTTCAACTACCTGCTCCTCCACGAGGGCGAGCCCGCCGAAGGGGTTTCTTCCGGGAGCCCTGCGGTGCGCATGCAGCTCGGTCCCGACGTCGACGCCGACGGCAACGTCGTCAACAACGCCATGGCGCCCTTCCCGACCGGGACCGTGCCCAACGCCCCGCAGCTGTCCGGGGGGGCCAACTCGTTCGCCGCGCCGGGCCGAATCGACGTGACGCTGTCGGGATTCTCGCCCCTCTCCGGCGGTTCCTATCAGCTTTGGCTCCACGACGCGGGTTCCGGTTCCTACGCGGCCGCCGCCGCATCGATGCATCCGGCGGAGGACATGGAGATGACGACGACGGGTTCCACGTTCTCCCCGGCGTCGGCGGAAGACGTGTACCACGCGAGGCTGGAGTTGTCGATGGATCAGGACCTCAGCGCGTTCACGCACGTCGCGGTGAGCGCCGAGTCCGGAGAGGCGGGTTCGCCGACCGGAGGGCCCTTCCTCTACCAAGAGTATCTGAGCTCCGACAACCTCATGCAGCAGGGCGCCATGACCTTCGGCCGCCTGGGTCCGGACGGCGGGATCGAGGCCTTTTCCCCGGGCGGCTCGGGTTCGGCGTCCTTCTACCGAAACTCGCTGCTCGTCGACCTGAACCGGCTTCCGACGCCGCCTCCGGGGTTGCACTACCGGAGCTACCTTGCCGCCGTATCGCCCACGGGCGTGGGCTCCTCGGCTCAGGGCAACGCGATCGCGCTGGACGCCCGCGGAAACGCGACGGATCGGCTGGAGGCGGCGCAGGTCGGAGATTTCGCGTCGTTCACCCACTACCTGCTGGTCCTGGAGCCGGACGGCCTCTCGTCGTTCACCCGCATGTGGGTGCAACAGAGCGACGACTACAGAAACAAATTCAAGGAGTTCTTCGGAGGCTGACGCCGACGCCTTCGTCCGCATCCGCATGCCGAAGCGGTCCGTGCCCGCCGCTTGCATGGGCGGTGGGCACGTTCTTTGCCATTTTCCGGCGCAGGCGCGCGTCCCCCGGGCGACCGATTTCCTTCGATGCGGCGGCCGACGGAGTTGCGGAGATGAAGGCACCTTCCATCCGGATCGAAAAGCCTTGGGGCCACGAGCTCGTTTGGGCGCGCACCGAGCGCTACGTGGGCAAGATCCTGCACGTGAACGCGGGCGAGGCGCTTTCGTTGCAATATCACAGGGAGAAGGACGAGACCCTGTACGTTTTGGCCGGATCCATGCGCCTGTGGCTTGGACCCTCCGCGGACGAACTGGAGGAGCGGGTGATGGAGGAGGGGGATTCGGTGCGCATCGTTCCCGGAACCGTGCACCGCATGGAGGCGGTGTCGGACGTGGACGTCCTGGAAGCGTCGACGCCCGAGCTGGACGACGTGGTGCGGTTGGAGGATCGCTACGGGCGCGCGGGGAGTTCCGAACGGCGGGCATGACGACGCGAAACCTTTCCTGGCCGCCCATCCGACGGTGGACGCTCCTGCTGGTCGTCCTCTCCCCCAGCGCCGGGTGCGACCGGGAACCGTCCATCGGCGGTTTGGCGCTGTCGTCGGACGTCGACCTGCAGGAACTGGCCGACGGACTGCTTCGGGACGTTCGCGAACGCTCGGGACTCCCCTTCGCCGAACCGGTGCGCGTCGAATGGCGAAGCGAGGAGGAGTTGGTCCGGCACCTCGCCTTCAAGCTTCGCGAGGATCTCCCGGAGAGCGAGGCGGAGCGGATTCGGGACAGCTACGCGCTCTTGGGACTGGTTCCCGATACGCTCGACCTGAGCGCGCTCTTGCTGGCGCTCTACACCGAGCAGGCCGTCGGCTTCTACGATCCCGACTCGGCGGCGCTCTACGTCAAATCGGGACAGGACGAGGGGGCGGTCGAGAGCGTGCTGGTCCACGAGTTGGTGCATGCGGCACAGGACCAGGTCGTCGATCTCGGCGAGTTGGTCGACCGCACGCGCGACAACGACCGCCGGGCGGCCGCCCATGCGGCGATCGAAGGTCAAGCCACCTTCGTGATGTTCGAGCACGTGCTCGAGAAACGGCAGGGAGGGGAAGTCGACTTGACGGAGTTGTCGAACTTCCGCGACTTGGTGGGCCCGTCGCTGGCGGCGAGCGCCGGTTCGGCGCCGGTGCTGGCGTCCGCGCCCAGAATCGTGCGCGACCAGCTTGTCTTCCCCTACGTGGAGGGCACCGAATACGTGCGCGCCCTGTGGCAGCGGAGAAGCGAGAGGCCGCCCCCCTTCGGGGATCTGCTTCCTCGCTCCACGGAACAGGCGCTGGATCCGGAACGGGCGTTCGGACCGGAACCGGACGCCCCGGTCGACGTCGAACTCGTCGGCGGCGCCCGGGCGACGTACACGAACTCGCTCGGGCTGGCGGAGATCGGGATTCTGTTCGAGGAGGTCGCGGGCGACGCGCGGCCCGTGGACGGCTGGGAAGGCGACCGGTTCGCCCTGCTGGAGAACGGCGACGGAAGCCGCGGACTGGTGTGGTGGTCGGTGTGGGAGAACGAAGCGGCGCGCGACGCGTTCGTGGCCCGCGGCCAAGCGTTGGCGGAGGCGCTGACCGATGCGACCCTGGAGCCCGGCGCGCTGGGCGGCCGGAGCGCGGCCGTGCTCACGGTGGGCGCGGTGTCCGAGGCGCCGAAGGCGCGCATCTCGGAAAGCGGGTGAGTTCCCACGTCTCCGTTGCGCGCGCGGTGCGCGTGCGTACGAAGACGGGGGAAACGTACCCGGTGCTGGTGGGGCGCGGCCTGCGTTTCGCGCTCCCCGAGTTGCTCGCCGAGTACGCCCCCGCGCACCGCTACGCCGTGATCGCGGACGCGAACGTGGCTCGCCTCCACGGCGCGACCCTGCTGGACGCCGTTGCCGGAAGCGGTGCGCGGGCGGAGACGTTCACCTTTCCCGCAGGGGAAGAGAACAAGATTCGCCGCAGCTGGTCGCGCCTCTCGGACGAGCTTCTGGCCGCCGGCTTCGGACGGGACGGTTGCGTGATCGCGCTGGGGGGCGGAGTCGCCGGCGACCTGGGCGGATTCGTGGCCGCCACCCTGCTGCGGGGCCTCCCCGTGGTGCAGGTGCCCACCAGCTTGGTCGCCATGGTGGACGCCTCGGTGGGAGGGAAGACCGGGGTGAACGCCCGAGCCGGCAAGAACCTGATCGGGGCGTTCCATCCGCCGCGGGCGGTGGTCGCCGACCCGGACTATCTGGAAACCCTCCCCGAGACGGAGCGCGCCCAAGGGCTCGCCGAGGCGGTCAAGCACGGAGCGATTCTGGACGCGCGCTACTTCGAGGAGGTCGCGCGCTCCGCCGCGAAGACGCTGGCGGGCGACGGCGCGGCCTTGGAGGCGGTCGTGCGCCGGTCGGTGGAACTCAAGGCCCGCGTGGTCGGCGAGGACGAGCGGGAGGGAGGGAGCAGGAAGATGCTCAACTTCGGCCACACCCTCGGGCACGCGCTGGAGGCGGAGTCCGGCTACGTCCTTCCGCACGGCTCCGCCGTTTCCCTGGGCATGATTCTGGAGGCGCGCGCGGGCGAGCGCCTCGGGCGCACCGAACCGGGCACCGCCGACCGGCTGGCCGCCGCGCTCGCCGAGTGCCGCCTGCCCACGGCTCTTCCCGCGGACGCCGATGCCGCCGCCGTCCTGGCCCGCACCCGCACGGACAAGAAGACGCGTGCCGGGCTCCCCTCCTACGTTCTCCTGAATCGAATCGGACGCGTGGACGGTACGGACGGGTGGACGCACGGCGTACCCGACGACGTCGTGCTGACCGTGCTTCGCGAGGCAGGATGATTTCCCCGGCAGACACCCTCCGAATGGCCGCCTCCGACCGAACCCGCTCCGCGCAAGCTTCGCCGCCCGCCACCGCCGCCGCCGTGCTGGCGGAGTCGGCCGCCGCCGATCCCCGCCGACCGTTTCTCTTTTTCGACGACGGCACGATGACCTACGGGCAGGTGGAGCGCCATGCCCGCAGCCTCGCGGCGTCCCTTCATCGCTTGGGCATCGAACGGGGCGAGCGCCTCGCGATCCTGCTCCCCGGCTGCCCGGAGTTCGTCGTCGCGGCCATGGCGGCGGCCAAGCTGGGGATCGTCGCGGTCCCCATGAACCCGCGTCTTCCGTCGCCGGAGCTTCGCTACCGCCTGCGTCACTCCCAGGCCGCGGCCGCGGTGACGCCCGAGCTTTTCGGCGGCATCGACTATCTGCAGTTCGCCGAGGAGGCGCTGGAGGATTTGCCCGAGCTGGGATACGTGATCACGGTCGGGGAAGAGGACCTCTGGTGCGACGACCAAATCTACCAGTTCGAAGACTTGGTCTCGGCGGGGCGCGGCAAGGAATGCCCTCGGCCGGACCTCGCTGCGGACGATCTCTGCGCGCTGCTCTACACCGCCGGAACCACCGGCAAGCCCAAGGGCGTGGAGCTGACCCACGGCAACTTGGTGCGCACCGCGCGCGCGACCGTGGCGGCGCTGGGCGTCGTCGCGGACGACTGCGTCGTCGGCGCCAGCGACGTCTTCCACGCCTTTTCGCTCGGTCCGGGTCTTCTGGGCACCGCGGTCGCGGGCGCGTCGCTCGTGCTTCAGGAACGTTTTCAGGCGGAGGAGACGCTGGAGCTCATCGCAGAACACGGCGCCACCGTGCATTACGGCGTGCCCACGCACTTCCTGACCGAACTGCGCGCGCAGCGCCGCGACCCGCGCGATCTGTCCAGCCTCAGAACCGGGATCGTCACCGGGGGCTCCATCGGCGATCCGGCCCTGCGGCATGTGCGCGAAGAGCTCTGTCCCAACCTGCAGGTGGCGTATTCGCTCACCGAGGCCGGCGCCACTCTCTCGATGACCCGCCCCGAAGACCCCGCCGAGAAGCAACGCTTCACGGTGGGGCGCCCGCTGGCCGACGTGTCGGTGCGGGTGTGCGACGGCGACGGGTCTCCGCTTCCGGTCGAGAGCCTGGGGGAGATCCGGGTTCGCAGCCCGGGCGTGATGCGCGGCTACCACCGGCAGCCGGACAACACCAGGAGGCACTTCGACGCGGACGGCTTCCTGCGCACCGGGGACATGGGCATCGTGGACGAGGACGGCTACCTGCATTTGGTGGGTCGGCAGGGCGATGTTATCATCAAGGCTGGATTCGACGTGTACCCTCGGGAAGTCGAGAACGGAATCGCGACCCACCCGGCGGTACGCGACGTGATCGTGATCGGCGTGCCCGACGAACTCTTGGGCGAGGCGGTGTACGCCTGCGTGCACGTGATCGAGGGCGCCATGGTCTCGGAGGAGGAGTTGAGGGCGTGGTGCGGCCCCTCGCTGGCCGCCTACAAAGTGCCCGATCGGATCCACTTTTTCGGCGAATTCCCGGAAACGGGCACCGGCGAGGCCGGACGCGAAGACTTGGCCCGCCTGTTGCGGGCCGAGCTTCGGCGTCGGCACGACTAGAGGTCCCTTGGCTTCCCGACCCCGCTCCACGACCGATCCCGGCGTGCGCCGCCGGCGAGAGGGTGGATCGGACGGGGAAGCTCGGCGGCCGCGATTTTCAAATTTCGGTTGCGAGAGAACATCGGATGATCCACCACCAATTCACGCGCGCCCCCCATGTCGAGGGAGCGGGCACGGTCCTTTCGCCCGCGACCAACGCGGCGTTGCTCATCGACTTCGACAACGTGACGATGGGCATTCGGAGCGATCTCTCCAAAGAGATAAAAGCGCTCCTCAACTCCGACATCATCAAGGGCAAGGTCACCGTCCAGCGGGCGTACGCGGACTGGCGACGCTATCCCCAGTACATCGTTCCGCTCTCCGAGGCGTCGGTCGACCTGATCTTCGCTCCCGCCTACGGAAGCTCGAAGAAGAACGCCACCGACATCCGCATGGCCATCGACGGCATGGAGCTGGTGTTCATCCGTCCGGAAATCGGAACCTACATCCTCCTCACCGGAGACAGCGACTTCTCCAGCCTGGTGCTCAAGCTGAAGGAGTACGGGAAATACGTGATCGGGGTCGGGATTCAAGAGTCCAGCTCCGACATCCTGGTCCAGAATTGCGACGAGTACTACTCGTACTCCTCGCTCACCGGACTTCAGAGGACCTCCTCGGGAGCCAAGGGCAAGTCGGCGGACCCCTGGGCCCTCGTCAGCGAGGCGTCGAGGAAGATGGTCAAGCGCGGAGACGTGATGCGCTCGGACCGCCTGAAGCAGGTGATGCTGGAGCTCGACCCGGGGTTCGAGGAGTCGAAGCACGGGTTCAGCAAGTTCAGCAAATTTCTCGCGGAAGCGGCCTCGCGCGGTCTCCTGCGCCTGCACAAGCTGGAGAACGGCCAGCACGAGGTGATTCCTTCGGACGCGCGGGCGCGAGGCGCCGTCCCGGAGCGCCCGGTCCCGCAACCTCCCGGCGCGCGGCGGCACTCGGCGGAATCGGGAGAGGAGCGCGGGCGCAAAGTCGCCGCCCGCGGGGGGAAGGGTGCCGGCGGAGAGCGAGTGTCCGGGAACGGAACGAAGGGCGCCGATACCTTCGAGGACGCGTACGCGCTGCTGCGCAAGGCGCTCCCGGAGGTCAGTCCCGACAACGGCTGGACGCGGGATTCCGACTTGAAACGTTGCATGCTGGACCTCGACGACAGCTTCGACGAAGCGGGGCTCGGGTTCAGCAAGTTCAGCAAATTCCTCACGCAGGCGCACGAGCACGAAGTGGTGCGCATCCGCCGGAACGAAAAGGGCAACTTCGTCGTGCGACTTCCCCGCTCCGACCGCGTCCGGGCGCAGGACGCCGCGCGCTCCGGATCGAGGCGGGAGAGTGCACCCCGAGCCGAGCCGACGGCAACGGTTCCGTCCTCGGAACCCCTCGTTGCGAAAAAGACGGGACGCACGCCCCGCTCGCCGCGCTTGCGCATGCGGTCCCAAAGCCAGCGGGCTCGCGAGCGGGATCGAGAGGAATCCGCCGCCGGGAGCGAGCGCCTCAAGGAGGAGTTCGCCGCCAAGGGCGAGCGCCCCAAGGAGGAGTTCGCCGCCAAGGGCGAGCGTCCCAAGGGGGAGCCCGCCGCCAAGGGCGAACGCCCCAAGGGGGAGCCCGCCGCCAAGGGCGAACGCCCCAAGGGAGAGCCCGCCGCCAAGGGCGAACGCCCCGAAACGAAACCCGCGTTCGATCCCGCCCGGATCGGATTGCCCACGGATCCCAGTGCGGTCCAGCGCTATCTGGCCAATCGCTACCGGGGCGTGGGCGAGAAGACCGCGGGGCGCCTCATCGAGACGTTCGGCGGCCGGATTTTCCATGTGCTGCACGATTCCATCGAGAAGTTGGAGGGGGTCGTGCCGCGCAACCGGATCGCTCAGATCGAAGAAGCTTGGCGGGAGGACTTCGCCCGGCGCTCCAAGGCGGACGCGGCGCAGGAACGAACGGGTGCGCCTCGGGCCGCCGCTCCTGCGCGCCGGACGCGCTTGGGCCGCCGGCGCGGGTCCTCCTGACCGGAATTCGGGTCGCGACGGGATGAGCGCGTCCGGTGCCGCCGTGAACGGGATGCGTGCCGGAATTCTGGCGCGCGGCGCGCGCGTCGTCGCCCCCGGTCTGCTCGGCTGGGAGGTGGAGTCGACCGTCGGCGATCTCAGGACGGCCGGTCGCATCGTGGAGGTGGAGGCCTACACGGGACCTCACGATCCGGCCTCCCACGCCGCGGAGCGCATCGGCCGCACCTGCCGCAACGCGTCCATGTTCGGCCCTCCCGGAACCGCCTACGTATATCTCGTCTACGGAGTGCACTGGTGCCTGAACGTCGTGACCGGTCGGCAGGGGTTTCCGGCCGCCGTGCTGGTGCGCGCGCTCGAGCCGTTGGCGGGCGAGGCCGTCATGGCGGCGCGGCGCGGTCGCACCCGCGACCTGTGTTCGGGACCGGGCCGACTCTCTCAAGCCCTCGGGATCACCGGTGCGCTCGACGCCCACCTCCTTGACCGGCCGCCTCTGCGCCTCGTCCCCCGGGAACCGGTCCCGGCCGAGCGCGTCGGACGCTCGCCCCGCATCGGGGTGACCCGGGCGCGCGAGCGCGAGCTCCGCTTTTTCCTCCGGGGCAACCCTCACGTTTCCGGGCGCACGGGAGGCGAAGGGTGAACGAGCCGAGCTGGGTTTCTCTCCTGCCCACGGTTCTGGCGATCGCGCTGGCGATCTGGAGCCGGCAGGTGTACGTGTCGCTCGCGGCCGGCATCTGGATCGGCTGGACCGTCCTGGAGGGCTGGAATCCGCTCGTCGGACTCGCCACCGCCATCGAGCGGACGGTAGCGGTGCTGGGCGACCCGGGAAACGCCAAGGTGATCCTGTTCACCCTGGTCATCGGCGCCATGATCTCGACGCTGGAAGCGGCGGGCGGCGTGCGCGGCTTCGTGCGCTGGGTCGAGAGCAACCGCTGGGTCACCGGAGGACGCCGCGCGCAGTTCCTGGCCTGGATCGTCGGCGTCGTGATTTTCATCGAGTCGAACATCACCGTGCTCGTGGCGGGGGCCGTGGCGCGGCCGCTCTTCGACCGCTTCCGCATCTCGCGCGAGAAGCTGGCCTACATCATCGATTCCACTTCGGCTCCCGTCTGCATCCTCATCCCGCTGAACGCCTGGGGGGCGCTGAACCTGGGGATCCTGAACGAGCTGGGGGTGGAGAACCCGCTCGGCGTCTTCGTCGCCGCGATTCCGGTGAACTTCTACGCCCTCCTCGCCTTCCTGCTCGCGGGCGCGTCGATCCTGTGGAAGATCGACATCGGTCCCATGAAGCGGGCCGAAAGACGGACGGCCGAGGGGCGGGTGCTGTGGCCGAACGCCCAACCGATGGTGGACGAGGCCGTGCTCTCGCCCGCGCCGGTGGGCCGCATCGCGCCGCGCGCGCGCAACATGCTGGTGCCGATCGCGGTGATGGTGCTGACCATGCCGCTCGGGCTCCACGTGACGGGCGGCGGGTCGATGCTCGATGGCTCCGGTTCGACGAGCGTGCTGTGGGCGGTGCTGGCCGGCTTGGCTTCGGCTTGGATCCTCCTGCTGGCGCAGCGCGGCGCGACCCTCGACGAACTCACGCGCACCGGGCTCAAGGGCGCCGGAGGGCTGACGGCGCTGGCGCTCATCCTGTTGCTGGCTCTGTCGCTGGGATCGGTGGCGCGCACCTTGGGCGCCGGAGAGTACGTGGCGCAGGTCGCCGAAGGGGCGTTGCCGCCGGTGCTTTTCCTGCCGATCATGTTCCTGGCCGCAGGCGGAATCGCCTTCTCGATCGGTTCGAGCTGGGGCACCTTCGCCATCATGTTGCCCATCGCGGTTCCGGTGGCGGAAACGCTGGGCGCGCCCTTGGCCCCGTTCGTGGCCGCGGTGCTCTCCGGCGGGATCTTCGGCGATCACTCTTCGCCGATCAGCGACACCACCATCATTTCGTCCATGGCGGCCGCGACCGACCACATCGACCACGTGCGCACGCAACTGCCCTACGCGCTGCTGGCCGGGGGAGCGGCAACGATCTGCTTCGCGGCGCTGGGAGCGACGCTCTGAGGGGCATTCCCTCGGGCGGAATCCGGTGTACCTTCCGTGGGCCGCTCGCCCGCGTCGGCGATGCGGGTGCGAGCGTGCGGCCGATGTTCTCCCGTTTTCGATCCTCGGACCGGAGCGATTTGAAATTGAACGTAAGCGTCTGCATCCGCAGGGTGCCCGACACCGAAACCCAGGTGCGCGTCGGCGACGACGGAACCTCGATCGACGCCAGCGGAGTGAAGTACGTCGTGAGCCCGTACGACGAATTCGCGCTGGAAGCGGGACTGCGCGCGACCGAAGGAACGGGGGCGGGCGAGGTGACGGTGATGACCGTGGGGGAGGCGGACGCCGCGGAGAACCTCAAGAGCTGCTTGGCGATGGGGGCGCACCGGGCGGTGTTGCTGGAGGGCGAAGCGACGATGGACGGGCTCGCGACCGCCAAGGCGCTGGCCGCGGAACTCGCGGATGCCGACGCTCCGCTGATCCTGCTGGGAGTGAAAGCGGCCGACGACGACCAACGACAAGTGGGACCCATGCTCGCCACGCTGTTGGGACGTCCCTGCGCCACCGCGGTGACCCGCTTGGAGGTGGGGGACGGCCGCGTCCGCTGCCACCGCGAGGTGGAAGGAGGCGCGGAGGTGGTGGAGTTGCCGTTCCCGTGCGTGGCGACGATCACCAAGGGTGCCCACCAGCCCCGCTACGCCACCCTCAAGGGCATCATGGCCGCGCGCCGCAAACCGCTCCAGCGAAAGTCGGCCCAACTGCCCGCCGCGCGCCTGCGGGTGGTCGAGCTGGAGTTGCCCGCGCCCAGGCCGCCGGGACGGATCGTCGGAGAGGGCGTGGATGCGGTCCCCGAGCTCGTGCGGTTGCTCCGGGAAGAGGCTGCGGCCCTGTGAGCGCCGCAGCGGTGGAGACGGCACCCGAAAGCGGAACGGAGGCGGAGATGGAATCGAATGCGGGCGTGGTGGCCGCGTTCGCGGAACAGCGGGACGGCAACCTGCGCGCCACCGCCCGCGAAGTCGTGACGGCGGCGGCCGATCTGGCGCGCGAACTCGGTGGACGCGCCCACGCTCTGGCCGTGGGCGGCGCCGGGTTCGCCGCGGAGTGCGCGCAACTGGGGGCGCACGGGGCCGAGGCGATCCGGGTCGCGGAAGACGGCGGGCTAGCGGGGTATCGGGCGGAAGCGTACGCCCGCATGGTCGCCGACATGGTCGCCGACGGCGGATACCGGGCGGCGCTCTTTCCCGCCAGCGCGCTGGGGGCCGATTTGGCGCCCAGGGTGGCGGCGCTTCTGGACGTGCCGCTGGCCGCGGACGCGACCGGCCTGGAGACGGTGGACGGCGCGCTGATCGTCACCCGGCCGGTCTACGGCGGCAAAGCCTTCGCGCGCGTCGCCTTCGACGCCAGCCCGGCGTTGGCGTCGCTCCGCCCCCGCGTGTTCGCCCCCCGCGCCCACCCGGCTGCCGGCCGAGTGGAGACGTTCGCCCCGGCGGAAGGGGCGCCGTCGGCGGAGGGACGGGTGGTGGAGTTCCAAGCCGCCTCGCAGGGCACCGTCGACGTGGCGGAGGCGGAGATCGTGGTTTCGGGAGGGCGCGGCATGCGCGGCCCCGAGAATTGGAGCGTGCTCGAGGAGGTGCGCGATGCCTTGGGGCCGACCGCGGCGCTGGGCGCGTCGCGGGCGGTGGTGGACGCCGGATGGCGCCCGCACGCCGAGCAGGTGGGCCAGACCGGCAAGACCGTCGCGCCCAAACTCTACTTCGCGCTGGCCATCTCCGGGGCGATCCAACACTTGGCCGGGATGCGCACCGCGCGTACCATCGTCGCGGTGAACAAGGACGCCGACGCGCCCATCTTCGCCGTGGCCGACTACGGCATCGTGGGGGACGCGTTCGAGGTCGCCCCTGCGCTGGCCGCCGAGATCCGGCGGCTGAAGCGCGAGAGCGGCTAACGGCCTGCGCGGCGGAACCGCGTTTCTTGTGGTTCTCGTCGAAGAGATTGCGTAGTAGGGGACGGGAACACCCGGGCTCCGCCGAGGCGGGACACAAGGGCGTTGGATCGCTGCCAGGGACATCGGGCCCGGGTTCCCCTGGCGGTTGCGCTGTCACGGGAATCCGAGGCACCTTGGTTCATGCGCGACTTCAACACAGCTGGTCCAGTGAACCCGGAAGACCACTACTGCGTTCCCCCGCTCGACCGCGTGAATCTGGACGAAATCCTGTCGTTGGTGTGCAAAAAACGGTACTTCGTGTTGCACGCGCCTAGGCAGACGGGCAAGACGTCCACCCTGCTCGCGTTGCGCGACCTCCTCAACGGCGAAGACGCGGGCGAGTACCGTTGCGCCTACGTCAACGTCGAGCCCGCGCAGGCCGCGCGCGAAGACGTGGGCAGCGCGATGGGGGCCATCGCGTCGGAAATCGCCCGGGAAGCGAGGCGGGCGCTCGGCGACGAGGCCACGGCCCAGGCGGCGCGGGAGCTCGATACGCACCGGCGACCGCACTCCGTGCTCGGGGATCTCCTGGAAATCTGGTCGATGGCAGCCCCGGAACCCTTGGTTCTGCTGATCGACGAGATCGACGCGCTGGTGGGAGACACTCTCGTGTCGGTGTTGCGACAGCTTCGGGCGCGCTACGTGCATCGTCCGGCGGAGTTCCCTCAGAGCGTGGTGCTCTGCGGGGTGCGGGACGTGCGCGACTACCGGATCCATGCGGGCTCCCAAAAGGAAGTGATCACGGGTGGAAGCGCGTTCAACATCAAGGCGGAGTCGCTCCGACTGGGCGATTTCACGCGCTCGGAAGTCGAGACTCTGCTCGGACAGCATACGGCCGAGGTCGGCCAGAAGTTCGCGCCGCAGGCGATCGCTGCCGTCTGGGAACAGACTCGGGGCCAGCCGTGGCTGGTCAACGCGCTGGCCCGGGAGATGTGCTTCTCGGCAGGAAGGTTGCGGGAGCGCGGCGGTCCCGTGGAGGAGGCGGACGTCTTCGATGCGCGCGAGGAGCTGATCCTGCGCCGCGACACCCATCTGGACCAGCTGATCGACAAGCTGCGCGAGCCTAGGGTGAGGCGCGTGATCGAGCCGCTGCTGAGCGGGGACGACGGCAAATACGACGCGCGCGACTTCGAGTACGTCCGAGATCTCGGGTTGGTCGTTCCGGGCCCCGACGTGCAAGTCGCGAATCCCATCTACGGCGAAGTGCTCCCGCGGGAGTTGACGTGGGTCTTGCAGCAGAGCATCCCGCGGCAGGAGACGGCTTGGTACACGCGTCCCGACGGGACCCTCGACATGGACGCGCTGCTCGCCGCGTTCCAGGGGTTCTTTCGCGAGAACTCGGAGCACTGGATCAAGCGCGCGCAGTACACGGAGGCGGGCCCGCAGCTGGTTCTGCAGGCGTTCCTGCACCGGGTCGTGAACGGAAAGGGACGAATCGAGCGGGAGTATGCGCTGGGGAGTCGCCGGGTGGATCTCCTGATCGCTTGGCCCGCCGGGGGCGAGAGCGCCCAGCGGTTCTTGATCGAGTGCAAGATGGTGAAGGAGGGTCGGGCGCTGGAGACGGAGATCGAGCGCGGCTTGGAGCAGACGGCGGCCTACATGGACACGAGCGGTGCGGACGCCGGGCACTTGGTCGCCTTCGACATCCGCGAGGGGAGGAGCTGGGCGGACAGGATCTACCGGAAGCGGCGCGTTTTCGAGGACGTCCCCATCACCGTGTGGGGGGCTTGACGGGGTTGTCGGAGGAGGGTGCGCGATGTGGCTCGGACGGCGTTGCCGCCGCGTCGTGCGCCAAGGAGCCGATTCGGACGGACCGAGTGCGAAATCGACCGCTTGAAAGGCACGCTGGATCGATCCTGCGCGTGCACAGGTCGTTCACCCATCCCGGTCGCGAATCCGTCTCCCCGTTGCACGGCCCCATCTGTTCAGGCCCACTGTGACCTTTGCGCATCCGACTCCTCGAGGAAATCGGCGTTGTGCGCGAGGTTGCGGGTCGCCGTCTGTACAGCGGCGTCGCGTGCCAGCCTTGACCGATCATCCTGATGGAGCGTGCGGAAGAGCCGCTTGGACAGACCGGGGATCCATCTGGAGCGGCGACGTCAAGCCGTTCTCGAGCGGATGCTCGACGGCGGACACACCGCAGTCTGCGGGCCCGCCTTCGGGGACGACCCGATCCCGCGCTCTGATCGTGCCGACTCGAATGCGCACAGATCCGGGAACGTGGCGCTACGTCGAGTGGCGCACGGGAGTAAGGGCTGTCGAAGCGAGAGGCGATGCGGCGCCTCAAGCGCTCTATGTGGCTCGCCGCGTCCACCGGGTTCCGACGAGCGGCTTCTCGGCTGCGTCAGAGCCGGCCTCGCGCACGCGCAGTTCGATCATCCACCCGTTTCTCGACGACTGGGGGCTCACGTCGCTGTCGGGCCAGGGGCGACTCGATCTGCTGGACGTCCCGGACGACCGCTACGGTCGGCGCGGCACCGTGCGGCGTCTCAACTGCCCGTCGATCACTGGCACGACGTGACGGGAGGGAGGCTTTGGGGAGGCTTGTGGACGAAGAGCGGGGTGCGCCGTCCGGGGTTGGGGATAGCAAGAGGCGGGTACGATTCCCGTCGGCGGATTTCGGGCTTGTGCTCCGAGCAAGTGGACGGCGACGGCCGACTCGATCCTCGGGAAGATCGAACGCTTTTGTCATGCTGTTTCACGGACGTAACACTAGTTCGCTCCTCCGGTCCGCTCGTACAACAACTCGAGAATCTCCCGATCCACCGATTGGCACGTCTGGCCCGACCCCTGCACATGAGACACGGTTTTTAGCCACGCCGCGACTTTGGGTGTCAGGCAAAGTTCAGTATTCTGGTACCCAAACAGGATCAGCGAGGACAACTGCGTAAACTCTTCGGGAATCTCGCCCGTGAGTCCGTTGTAGTCGAGGGACAACGATGCCAAGTTCTCGAGCTGGCCCAGTTCCGTGGGGATCTCGCTCGTGAGGCCGTTGTGGTCGAGCCTCAACCATTCCAGGTTCTCGAGCTGGCCCCAGCTCCGTGGGGATCTCACCCGTGAGGCCGCTGTGTACGAGGTACAGTGCTTGCAGGTTCTCGAGCTGACCCAGCTCCGGGGGAATCTCGCCCGTGAGTCCGTTTTCGCCGAGAAACAAGGTGGCCACCCTCCCCGCCGAGTTCACCTCCACGCCGTGCCAGTTCCCGATGGGCTCGTCCGTGAGCCAGTTGTCGTTGTGCGTCCAGCTCGTTCCCCCCGTCGCGTTGTAGAGCGCCACCAGCGCGGCGCGGTCGGCAACCTTCCTCACCGCCACCGAGAACATCGCCCGCACCTCCAGCCCGTACGGGTCGCGAGCGGTCACGGCGACGGTCGTCTCGCCCTCCGCGACCGCCGACACGGTCACCACGTTGCCGTCCATCGACGCCGAGGCGATCCCGTCGTCGGAACTGACGGCGACGTAGGTCAGTGCGTCCCCGTCGGAGTCGGTGAAGGTCCCCGAGACGTCCACGGTCGCGGTCCGTCCCACCGTCACGGTCTGGACCGGGATCGCTTCCGCCGTCGGCAACGGCGCCCGGTTCGGAACCGGGTCGGTCGCCGAGGTTCCGTCGTCGCCGCAGGCCGCCACCCACAGGGCGGACAGAATGACTGCGGTCGGAACGGCGGCATGAACGAGTCCGGGTTCCCTGAATCCGAAGAATCGCCTGCGACCGGCCGTTGCCGTACGCGTTCGTGGAAGGAATCTCATGAGAGATGAATGTCTCCAGTCGTAGGGGCCGACGCCCACCGGGGCTCAGCATCTCTTGCGCACTCGCACGTGGATGTAAGCCGTTGGACCAACGGAACCAATGGTGCGACGAACCGTTCGCCGCCGTGCGGACCCGGCGGCCCGAAAGGGTGAAGCGGGTCGGCGTGCGCAACACTCGCTCCAGCAGCCGCCACAAGCTCCAGCCGGTGCCGGTGGCCTTCTCGAGCGCCACCCGTTGCGCGTGCATGACTGGGTAGGCGAAGACGGTCAGCAGTAGGCGCACTTGGTTGCATGCGAAGGCGTCGACCGTCGCCCAGTCCGGCGGGTGTGGCTGAAACTGAGGAGCTGCCGCGGGGTCGCTCATGGTCGCGTTCTCCCGGCCCGGGTCGCTTTCTCGGTCCGCCGACGCTCCCGCGCGGCGCGGCGGCGCGTTCGGTCGCCCGCCCGGGTCGGCGGCGCCAAGCGCACGACGGCGATGCCCGCCAAGATGACGCCGGCTCCGAGCAACTGCAACGCGCGCGGAGTCTCGCCGATCCAGAGCCACGCGGTGAGGATCGCGGCCACGGGCACCAGGTTGGAATAGACGGCGGTACGGCTGCTGCCGAGCCTCCGCACCCCCCGGTACCAGATGAAATACGCGATCCCGATCGCCATCACGCCCGCGTACGCGATCCCCGCCCAGGCACCTGCCGAGAGCGATCCGAGGCCGGTGCGCAGCAGGCCGGGAAGCCCCATCAGCACCAGCGCGGGCGTGCCCAGCCAGAGGGTCCACGCGGTCATCTCCAGCGCTCCGTTGCGCCGCACCGCCCGGCGTCCCAGCACGGTGTAGAGCGCCCAGGCCACTGCGGCGGCCAGCATGAGCAGGTCGCCCCGCAGGGTCGCGCCTCCGAGCGCCGTCCCCCCGGATCCTCCCATGATGACGAGCGCCATCCCCGCCATCGTGATCGAGATTCCTACCAGGATCGTCCAGCTGAAGCGTTCGTGACCCAGCGCGACCGACAGGATCGCGATCCACATCGGCACCGTCGCCAGCATGAGCGCGGCGTTGCCGGCGAGAGTCAGCGAGAGCCCGAAGATGAAGAAGATCTGGTAGGCCACGTGCCCGAGCAACGAGAGCCAAGCGACTCTGGCCCGGTCCCGGCGGCGCGGCGTCAGGCGCTTTCCCCGCGCGCGTAGGAGAACCCACACCGCCAACGCCGCGAAGGGGAAGCGGAGCGCGTTGAACGCCAGCGGGTCGATCTCCTGCAGCACGACCTTCACCACCGTGAAGTTCACTCCCCAGATGACCACGAGACCCAGAAGGTCGAACTCGCCGGTGGGGGCGCGAGCCAATCGCGGCGCACCCGTCGGCGAGGCATTCATCGGTCGGTGCCGGTCTCGCCCGGCAGCCAACCCGGGTTGCCGAACAGCAGCACGTCCACCTCCGCTCCCTCGGCGATGCTCCCGACTCCCTCGGGGATCACCGCCAGCCCGTCGGCCCGGCCCGTGGGCGCGACCAGCGCCGAACTCTGGTGCCCGGCGAGCACAGCGGTCCATCGCCCGTCCGAGGTCGGCCGCAGGCGCACCCTCAGGTAGACGGAGAGTCCCTTGGGGCCGCCCAGAGCGGTCCCTGCACGGGCCCGGATCACGGGGGGGAAGGGGTGGCGGTGTCCCGCCAACGCGCCGATGAAGGGCCGCACGAAGAGGTGGAAGGTGACGAAGGCCGACGCCGGATTTCCAGGCAATCCGAACACGGGAACGGGCGCTCGCCCCGCCACCGGAAGGTGCCCGAAGCCGAACGGACTGCCCGGCCGGATGCGCACGCGCCAGAAGCCGGATTCGTACCCGAGTTCGTCCAAGACCCGCTTGAACAGGTCGCCCTCGCCCATGGAGGCGCCCCCGACGGTGATCAGCAGGTCCGCCTGTGCGGCGGCCCGCAGCAGATGCTCGCGGACGCTCTCCTCGGTGTCGCGCGCGATCCCCGGCCGCATCGCTTCGCCCCCGGCCTCCCGCACCGCCGCGGCCAGCATGGGCGCGTTGGTGTCGGGGATGGCGCGTCCGGCCGCCACTTCGGCGAACCGCTCCACCGGGACGATCTCGTCGCCGCTGGCGAGCACCGCCGCCACAGGTCGGCGGTGCACCTCCACCGACGCGAGCCCGCACGCCGCCAGCACGCCCATCTGGGCGGCGCCCAAGGTGGTTCCGCGAGGAAGCACGATTTCGCCCGCCCGCATGTCCTGGCCGGCCGGACGCACGTTTCGGCCCCGGTCCCGGTCCGAGAACACCGTCACCCGTCCGGGCTCGCGCTCGGCGTCGGTGTCCTCGACCCGGATCACGCAGTCCGCCCCGGCCGGGACCGGGGTTCCGGTCATGATGCGCACCGCCTCGCCCTCCCCCACCGTCCCTCCGCCGACCTCGCCCGCGTGGACGGCTCCGATCACGCGCAGGGTGCGCGGGGCCTCCGGCGAGGCTCCGGCGATGCAGTCGCTCCGCGCCGCGTAGCCGTCCATGGCCGAGTTGTCCCACGGGGGCAGGACGACCGGGCTCTCGGCCGGTTTCGCGAGCGCCATTCCTTCCGCCGCCTCGGACGGCAGCCGGAGCGGCGGCAACGCGCGCGCGCTCGCCATCACTCGCGCGCGCGCTTCCGCGCAGGAGAGCCGGTCGGCGGGACGGGACTCGAAGCGCGCCGCGGGCGTTCGCGCGCGCCCGCCTCGGGACTCGTCGTCCATCGGCCCGCTTCCCGTCAGAAGTGCCAGGCGATCCCGAGGGAGAACCCTCGCCCCACCGCCCAGAAACCGTCGTCGGGGACGGCGGGTTCGTCGGAGCCCTCGGGCGGCGGCAGGAGCGCGCGGTCGGTGCGCAGGAACCCGCGCGGCGTGTTGACCTTCCAGTAGGTCACGACGCCTTCCGCGCGCACCGAGATGCGATCGACGGGGAACGCCTTGATCCCCGCGCCGAAGCTGCCCAGGAAGGAGGGACCGAACGAAAAGCGGTCGTCTTCCTCGAGCACCGCGTCGATGTCCTGGTCCGGTGCGAGATCCAGGGCGATGCCTCCGCCCGCGAACAGGTGGGGCGCGATCCGACGCCAAGTGCGCGGCCCGGTCAGCGTGAACTGGAGGCGCGCGTCCGCCGTTGCCACGGTCACGTCCGCTTCGCCGATCTTGCGGTCCCCCGCGTCCCTGCGCGGGTCGACGACGTCCCGGGTCGTGGGCAGGTACCCGAGGTTGCCCTGAAGCGAGAAGGGTCCGCCGACGCGCACTTGGTAGTAGGAGCCCGCGATCCACCCGCCCTTGGGTCCGAACCCGAAGATCCCCGCCCGGGGCGTCACCGCGAGCAGCCAGGCGCCCGCCTCCTGCGAGGTCTCGATGAACCGATAGGCCGAGGGGATGCGCTGTGCGGCGAGCGGCGCGGCGCGAATCGCGGGGATCAGGACGCTCGCGAGAACCATCGCCCGGAGACGCGGGAGTCTCCGGGTTTGCCGGACGGCGAAGGATCGCCGAAGTTCCCCGCGTGCGTGCATCCGAAACATGTCCTTGAGATTCCGCAACTTTCAGGAACGTTGCCATGAAGGTGATCGAAGATACCCAATCGGTCCGTCCCTCTCTACACGCGACGGCGGCGGCGGGGGCCGCGCGCCGGTCTTCGGCGGCCGTGCGGAGCGTGGGAACCGCCGTCCGCGGACCGCTCCTCGCCGCCGCCGTGCTCGCGACCGGTCTTCTCGCCGCGCCCGGCGCGGAAGGGCAGGAGGCGCGGCGCCGCTGGGAGCGCATGTGCCAGATTCGTGCCGAAAAGTTCGACTTGGTTCTCCCCGGGGCGATGCGGGACAACGACCTGGACATGTGGATCGTGGTGATGCGCGAAGGGCTGCTGGATCCGCTGTGGGAGGCGCTCGGCCGGGGCTACGTGGGCGACTGGGCGTACTACGTCTTCACCCGTCCGGGCGATGGCGGACGCGTCGAGCGCGCGGCGCTGGGCGTGGGGGGATACATGCTGGAGCGGTGCGGCGTCTACGATCGCTTCGGGGCAGCGGCGTCGCTCGCCGACTATGTGGCCGAGCGCGATCCGGAGCGCATCGGCGTCAACATGGCCGCCGCCATCGGCGGCGCCGACGGTCTCTCGCACACCTCCTATCTCCATCTGAAGGAGACGCTGGGCCCGAAGTACGGCGAGCGTCTGGTCTCGGCGGAGCGGTTCGTGTCCGACTTCCGCGCCACCCGCACCGCCATGGAGATCGCCGTTTTCGCCGAAGCCGGCGAAATCAGCCGCGAGATCGCCGAGCGGGCGTTCTCCAACGAAGTGATCGAACCGGGCGTGACCGCGCTCGAGGATGTGGCGTGGTGGATCTGGGATCGGCTTTTGGAACGGGGCCTCGAGTCGTCCTTCGACATGCCCTCCGTCTACGTCACCGGTCCGTCGGGCATCGAGGCCACCTCTTCCGAGCGCATCGTCCAGCGGGGCGACCTGCTGATGATCGACTGGGGAGTGGGCTACCTCGACTTCTACACCGACATGAAGCGCATCGCCTACGTGTTGCGCGAGGGCGAGACCGAGGCTCCGCCAGGGCTCCGGTACGCTTTCGACCGCGCCGTCGAGGTGCGCGACGTCATGAAGGACGCGATCAAACCCGCGCCCACGGCGCAACAAGCGGTCGACGCCACCTGGGCCGCGATCAAGGCGGCCGGCTTCAACCGCATCGAGTTCAACCGGCCCACCGACGATCCCGCGGTCACCGACGTCGTGATCGGGCCGCATTCGGTGGGGAATTGGGGGCACGGCATCGGCCCGTCGCTCGCCTTCTTCAATCCGACCCGGCTCACCTACGAACTGCGTCCGGGCACGCTCGTCTCGGTCGAATTGTTCGCCTACACGGCCAACCCCGAGTGGAACGACGCGAAGGTGCGCATCCCGCTGGAGGACGACGCCGTGGTGACGGAGCGCGGGGTGGAGTGGCTCTATCCGGTGAACGACCGCATCCTGCTGATTCGGTAGGGATTCCGCATGTCGCCTCTGCGCTGCGTCGCCGTTCTGGAGCCTCCCCGCGCTCCGTCGCACGGCGTGCGGGGCGAGAAAACCCCGCCGGACGCGCCATGGCCATGGCCTGAAGATCCGCCCGCGATGCGGGCGCGAAGAGTACGGAGACCGCTGCTTCTCCAATGACCCGACGCATCGCCCTTCCGGCGCGGCCCCTCGGCTCGGTCGCCTCGGGCATCGGAGCGCCGATCGACCGGCTCTTGCGGTTCCAGCGCCGGACCTGCCCGCGTTGCGGCCTGAACCGGGGGCCTGAAGCCGGGAGCGAAGCCCTCGCTCGGCGCGGAGACCGGTCCGCCGCGCTCGCGTCCCCCGAGGCCTGGTCCCGGGAGTGGAGCTGGATTCTCGGTGCGGCTGTGGCCGTCCGGACGCGTCTCTTCGTCCTCGGCGTTCTGCCTCCGGCGATGTTCGCCGGAGGAGCGTCCGCGCTGGGCCTCGCAGGGGCCTTGAGCGGCACCTGGGCTTCGATCAAGATGATGCCGGGGTTCAAGGGGTCTCCTCGCCAGCTCGAGCGCGCGATTCTTCGCTTGGCTGTCCAGCGCGGAGGACGCCTGACCGCGAGCGAGGTCGCGGCGTACGCGGATCTTTCGCCGGACGTCGCCAAGAAGCTTCTGGACGGAATGGAGATCGAGGACAGCCAACGGGTGCGCTCGAACGCGACCGACGACGAGGTCGTCGCGTACGAGTTCCCGGAGTCGTTGCGAAGACCGGGGAACTGATCCGAAGATGCGTGGAGGACGAGAGATGCGGAGCTTTCGGGACGAGGGCGGACGGACGTGGATCGCCACCGTGAGCGAACGGCCCGGATACGACTACAAGGGCCGCTACTCGTTCGTGTTCGCGCCGGAGGACGAAGAGGGCGGCGAGCCGGTCGAACTGGCGGACGTTCGCTGGAATTCGCTGAGAACGGCACAGCGGACGCTGGCGACCGCTTCCGGCGTGGAGTTGCGTCGGCGCCTGCGCTCGGCCCGAGGCCGGGCATCCGCGCACGCCGCGTTCCGGTAGCGGCGGAAGATTGCGTCGGGACCGCCCGTCCCCGGACTCCGGGTCGATCCAGGATCGGGCCGGCGGCCTCGATTCCGGGGTCGGCCGTCCGCCGACGCAACGGTCGGGTCCCGCGTCTTCAGCTCCGACAGCCGTGACAGTAGCCGACCGCCTCCAGCCGCAGCTCGGTCACGGAGAAACCTTCCACCATCGCGACCGGGACGTCCACGAGCGACTCCGTTCCGTCCGAACCGGGCACGTCCCTCACCCGGCCGCATTCGAGACAGCGAGCGTGGAGGTGCGGGTCCATGCGTCCGTCGTAACGCGCCGAGCCGTCTCCGCTGGCGAGCTTGCGCGCGAGGCCGCATCCCACGAGCGTCTCCAAGCTCTTGTAGACGGTGCCCAGGGAGATGCCGGGAAGGCCGGGACGCACATGGCGGTGGACGTCGTCCGCCGTGGGGTGGGTGTCGGTGGCGTGCAGGAAGCGAAAGACGGCGGCGCGCTGGAGGGTGAAGCGTCCACCGCTTCGTTCCATCGCCTCGCGCAGGATGGCGTCGCTTTGCTCGGACTGAGTCGACATCGCACGTGATCTTCGGACCGCTTCGGCGGACTTGCCGCCGAAAGCACGGCCTCCAACGCGTATCCTCTAACCGGGCAAGATAGTGAGCGGCGCGAAAATCTGTCAACCGGAACCGAGCCGCCGGGAGGGAAGGTGATCGACGCCGGCGAAGGCGCGTTGCTCACGTTGGAACCGCTGATCGATGCGGTGCGGGAAGGGGTCGAGGAAGCCGGCTGGTCGCTCTCGGGGATGCAGAAAACCACCAGCCACGAGTTCGAGGGCCGCTGGGAGGGCGAGTCCGCGCGCAGCGCCTACCTCTTCTTCCACCAACCGCACGGCTACGACCCGGTGAGCGTGGACGTCTTCCTCGACGAGACTTCCCAAGGAGGCCTCGGCGGCAACCTGACGCTTGCCGTTCAAGGGCGGTCCTTGGGCGAGCTGGGGGACTTCGCACAGGCGCTGGAGAGGCTTCGACGGGCGGCGGACCGCGCGCTGGCTCGGGGGCACGGGACGCCGGTGACCCTGCGCGCGACCGCACCGCACCGGCGCGTCCGTCCCGGGGACGCCCGCACGGAGTGCCGGTTCGGGCTCGTGATCCCCGACGCGGCCATCGGCGCGGGCGCCCGCGCGGTGCGCACCCTGAGCGCGGCCACGACGAAGTCGTTCGAGACGTTGCTGGCAAGTCGGGTTGTGGCCGAGTTTCTCGGGGCCGAAGGTTCGTGACGGCTTGGAGACGCATCGCTTCGAATCCAACGGAGATCCCGAGATGAGCGGCAAACCCGGAGTGCTCGACGACCTCCTGCACGAGACCCGCCTCTTTGCGCCGAGCGACGAGTTTCGCGCGCAGGCCAACCTCTCCGACGCGGACGTCTACGAGCGCGCCGCCGCCGACCCGGAGGGGTTCTGGGCCGGATGGGCCGAAGAGCTGGACTGGTTCGAGAAGTGGCACACGGTGCTGGAGTGGAATCCGCCCCACGCGCGCTGGTTCCTGGGCGGCAAGCTGAACGTCTCGTACAACTGCCTCGACCGGCACTTGGGCGGCTTTCGCCGCAACAAGGCGGCGCTCGTCTGGGAGGGGGAGCCCGGGGACACGCGCACCTTCACCTACTGGGACCTGCACCGAGAGGTGTGCAAATTCGCCAACGCGTTGCGTGGGCTGGGGGTGGGCCGAGGCGACCGGGTCGCCATCTATCTGCCCATGATTCCCGAGGCGGTCGTCGCCATGCTGGCCTGCACCCGGATCGGCGCGGCGCACTCGGTGGTGTTCGGCGGCTTCAGCCCCGAATCGCTGTCGGGACGCATCGACGACGCGCAGGCGTCCACCGTGATCACCGCGGACGGCGGATGGCGGCGGGGCGGCTACGTCGCGCTGAAGGCCAACGCCGACGCGGCGGTCGCGGAGTGTCCCTCGGTGGAGAACGTCGTCGTGGTGCGGCGGGGAGGGCGGCTGAGCGCCGACACCCCGGTGGAGATGCTGCCGGGACGCGATCGCTGGTACCACGAGCTGATGGAGGAGGCGAGCGCCGAGTGCGTGCCCGAAGCGATGGACGCCGAGGACATGCTCTTCATCCTCTACACCTCCGGCACCACGGGAAAGCCCAAAGGCGTGGTGCACACGACCGGCGGCTACCTCACCCAAGTGCACGCGACCGCGAAGTGCGTCTTCGATCTCAAGGAGGACGACGTCTTCTGGTGCACCGCCGACGTGGGCTGGGTGACCGGGCACAGCTACATCGTCTACGGTCCGCTCGCCGCCGGAGCCACCGTGTTGATGTACGAAGGGGCGCCGGACTGGCCGAGGAGGGACCGCTTCTGGAGGATCTGCGCCAAATACGGCGTGACCGTCTTCTACACCGCGCCCACGGCGATCCGGGCCTTCATGAAGTGGGGGGACGAGTGGCCCGCCGGCCACGATCTCTCGCACCTGCGTCTTCTGGGCACGGTGGGGGAGCCCATCAACCCCGAGGCGTGGATCTGGTATCGCGAAACCATCGGCGCGGGACGTTGTCCCGTCGTCGACACTTGGTGGCAGACCGAGACCGGCGGAATGATGATCGCTCCGTTGCCCGGGGTGACGGCGACCGCGCCGGGGAGCGCGACGCGGCCTTTCCCGGGCGTCTCGGTGTCGCTTCGCGACGACGACGGCAAGCGGGTGAAGGCGGGATACCTGGCCATCGACCGTCCCTGGCCGGCGATGCTCCGCACCATCTACGGCGACGACGAGCGCTACCGCGAGGTCTACTGGTCGAAGTGGGACGGCGTCTACTTCGCCGGGGACGGTGCCAAGGAGGACGCCCGCGGCTACATCTGGGTGCTCGGCAGGGTGGACGACGTGCTCAACGTGGCCGGACACCGCATCGGCACCTCCGAGGTCGAGAGCGCGCTGGTGGAACACGAATCGGTGGCCGAAGCGGCGGTGGTGGGGCGACCGCACGATGTGAAGGGAGAGGGGATCGTGGCGTTCGTCAGTCTGCGGCAGAGGTTTTCGGCCTCGAACGAGCTGATGGGCGAGTTGGGAAGGCACGTGCGCGCCAAGATCGGCGCCATCGCCCGGCCGGATGCGATTCTGTTCGCTGCGGAGCTGCCCAAGACGCGGTCCGGAAAGATCATGCGCCGGCTGTTGCGCGACATCGCCGAGGGGCGCGCGCTCGGGGACACCACCACGCTGGCGGATCCGTCGGTGGTGCAGCGACTGACCGAGGCGTACGAAGACGGGCGAGAGTAGCGGTCGCTCGGCCGGCGAACGCGGAAGCGCGAGCGCGAAAGCTCCGGGCGAGGCGGTTCCACGAGAGCGACGGGGGGACCGCGTCCGTGCCGTACGACGTGGTCGCGAACAGGCCGGAATCGGAGACCGTCGCCGGTTCGCGAAGGAAATCGTGCTCCGTTTCGCGGAAAGCTCGGGCGATCCCCTCGTCTTCGTCGCGCACGGGTTCGGCGCCGCAAGAGCCCGAACCGGCCTTGGATTGCGGTTCGCATGGGCCCGGGGCCTTCCCGCAGCGCGTGCGTCGCGACGGGCGGGATCGGCTCGCCGGGACTGGACGCCTTCAAGCGGTTCTCGCGAAATGGGATCTCCGTAGCTCGACCTTTCCCTGTCAAACCAATTTAGAAATGTCCGGGGTTTGGCCAATTTAGAAATGTCCGCCCTACGGGGGTGGAAGGGAAAACGAACCCCGGCGGGAGCGTACGGGCCTTCCCGCCCCCGCCCGGGTCTTGGCTCGCAAGGACCGTCTCCGCCACCGTCGCAAGCACGGAAGAGCTCCAGGCCCGGACCCTCACGCCGGGGTGGGCCGGCGCCGCAACGGTCGCCACGGCTCCGAACTCGTTCGCCGGCCGAGCCCGCGCATCCTGCGTCCGAGCCGATCCCCACGCCCCGCCGCCGGCGAAACGTTGTCCGGTTCGGCGAGCGGCGATTCTTGGCCGACGAACTGGCGCTACACCGTCGGAGCTGCACCGGACGCCTCTTCGTCGGCTTGGCGATCCGTCGTTGGTTCAATCCTGCTCATCGCGCTGCTCCCGCGCGGCAATGTCGGTGCAGACCCTCTTACGCCAAGGGTGATCCGGACTTGGCTTCGGCGGCTTCGGCCGATGCTTCGCTCGCTTCGAGTCGGCCGACCGTGCCGGGGTCACGCGCGTGCGAGAGCCGACGCGGCCCAGCGGCTCGACGTCCAGATACCGGCCTCCGTTGCGGAAGCGCAGCTGGCCGTCCAGCCGACTCTCGACCACGACTTCGGCGCCCGGACCGAGATCCCCAGCTTCCCGCTCCGGGATCTGCCAGCGCCGGTTCTCGAACCGGATCGTGAAGTCGCGGGCCACCTTGCGGGTCTCCGTCTCCGCGAACAGCGCATCCAGATCGACGCCCGACGGCAGCGGGCGATGCGCGTCCAGCGCCTCGCGGGGCGCGGTCGTGAAGCGGTCGTTCCACAGCGGCACCCAGTACTCGGCCAGGAAGTCGTTCGCCTTTTCGAAGGTCGAGATCCCCGCGACCCGCATCTCCTTGACCAATCGGTCCTGCGCCGTCCCGAAGCTGCGCTCGACGCGCCCCTTGGCTTGGGGGGACCCGGCCAGGATCAGCTCGACGTCCAGCTCGGCCAGCGCTCCCGAGACGATCGTCTCCGTACGCTTCCCCTTGTCCGACTGCCACTGCCCGAAATGCCCCGCGTGGTCGGTGTAGACCGCCAAGGGTCGACCGTGGCTCGTAAAGATACTCGACGATCACCCGCCGGTTCTCCGCTCCGGTGTCGCGGACCACGAACCGGGCCATCATCAGGCGGCTCGTCGCGTCGTCGTGGATCGAGATCGGCACCGGATCGTCCTCGACCCGATCCTCCATCCACGGATGCACCGAGCTGTCCCACTGCACCAACTCCCCCAACGCCGCTCGGCGGGGACGCCGGCTACGGTGCTTGGGCCGCTTGCGGCGCCGCTCCCACAGCCCCGCGTCCAGCAACCAGCCTCGCACCGTCTCCGGGCTGACCCGCACCCCGGAAATCCACTCGACGTGCTCGGCGAGCAACGTCGGCCCGAAGTCTCGGAACATCGGATCCTTCGCCAACTCGAGCACCTGCTCGCGAACCTCCCGAGGCAACGCCCGGTTCGAAGGCTTGCCCCGCAACCCATGAACCACGGCGGCGTCGCCCTCCGCCTCGAACTTCCGCAGCAGGCGCCGGAAGTGACGCGACGTCACGCCGATACGCTCCGCCCCCGCAGACGCGGTCGGAACTTCTTCGCTCACCTGCCTGAGCACCGAAATGCGATCTCGCTCCCTGAGACTCGACTCCATCCGCTCCTCTCCCGGATCCGGTTTCGTCGACGACCGAACATGATCCGAAGGAGGACATTTCTACTTGGCTAAGCCACCCCAGGGGAGGACATTTCTAAATTGGTACGACAGTAGCTCGACCTTTCCCCGTTGCCACGCCTCGTTAGATTGAAGACGCTCGGAACGAGTGCCTGCTTCGGGGAGAGAACGCCATGAAAGTTCCGGCCGCCGCGGTTGCCTTGGCGGGTGTGGCGCTGGTTGCGGGAGGCTCGCTCGCTCGACCGGCCGACCGTCCGCTCGACGCGGCCCGCGGCTCCTTCCCGGACGTCGGCCCCGCATCCGGCGACGCCCATCCGCTTCCCCCCGCGGACTTGGGTTCGGTCCCCCTCGAGGACGTCGTCGAACGCTACTGCACCCGTTGCCACAGCGATCGCCGGATGCGCGGCAACCTGTCGCTGGAGGGCTTCGACATCGCTCGCGCGGACGAAAGCGCCGAGGTCGCCGAGCGCGTGATTCGCAAGTTGCGCGCGGGCATGATGCCGCCGCCGGGCGCGCGCCGCCCGGCGGACGACACCCTCGCCGCGCTCGCGCAATACCTGGAGGACGCGGTGGACGAGGCGGCGGCCGCCCGTCCGTACGCGGGCACCCGCCCCTTCCAGCGTCTCAACCGGGCCGAGTACGCCCGCGTCGTCCACGATCTTCTGGGTCTCACGGTCGACCCGGAGGACTGGCTCCCGCCGGACCGCATCAGCGAGAGCTTCGACAACAACGCCGAGGCGCAGACGCTCACCCCCACGCTCATGGACGCGTACCTGGCCGCCGCCAGCGACATCGCTCGCCGCGCGGTCGGCGACCGCGACGCGGCCGCCGCCTCGGTCGCCTACGGCAACCCGCCTTCCGTCTCCCAGCACGAATGGGAGCGGGTCGAAGGGGCGCCCTTCGGCACCCGCGGCGGAGTGAGCGTCCTGCACGCCTTCCCCGCGGACGGCGAATACGTCTTCTCGATGAGCTTCATGTCGGGATGGGGCGAGCGCGGCCACGACGTCGACGTTTCCGTGGACGGGGAGCGGGTGGCGTTGCTGCGCTACGGGGGCGACATCGACTTCCAGGGTCGCAAGGACTTTCCGGTCCGCACCGACCCGATTCCCGTGCGGGCGGGCGAGCGTCGTCTGACCGCCGCCTTCGTCCGCAGGATGGACGGTCCCTACGAGGACTTGATCCGCCCCAACGACTGGTCGCTGACCGGCACCGAAACCAGCTACGGCACGACGTCGCCTCCGCACATGATGAGCCTGACGGTCGAAGGGCCGTACCGCACCACGGGGGTCTCGGAATTCGACGCCCGGCGGCGCGTGTTCTCCTGTCGGCCCACCGCGGCCGCCGAGGAGCGGCCGTGCGCCCGGGAGATCGTCTCCCGGCTGGCGACGGAGGCCTACGGCCGCGACGCGAGCGACGACGAGGTGGACGATCTCCTCGTCTTCTACGAGATGGGTTCGGAGGACGGGGGCTTCGAGGCCGGCGTGCGCACCGCGCTCGAGGCGACTCTCTCCAGCCCGCATTTTCTCTTCCGCATGGAACGGGAACCCGAGGACGCGGCGCCCGGGGAGATCTATCCGCTCGCGGACGAAGACCTCGCCGCGCGCCTTTCCTTCTTCCTCTGGGGCGCTCGCCCGGACGCCGAGCTGGCGGCCGCCGCCCGCCGGGGAGCGCTCTCCGATCCGGTCCGGCTCGAGGCGCATGCGCGCCGTCTCCTCGCCGATCCGCGCTCCGAGGCGCTGGCGACCCGCTTCGGCTCGCTCTGGTTGCGCCTGCAGGACGTGGAAAAAGTGAGCCCGGACGCGTTTCGCTTTCCCAACTACAGCCGTCAGCTCGCCCGGGCGATGCGGCGCGAGAGCGAGCTTTTCTTCCACAACCTGATCCGCGAGGACCGGAGCCTGCTCGAGCTCTACGGCGCCGACTACACCTTCGTCGACGAGCGGCTGGCGCGTCACTACGGCATCGACGGAGTTCGAGGCGACGCTTTCCGCCGGGTGAACTATCCCGACGAGCGCCGACGCGGCATCCTGGGTCACGGTAGCGTGCTGGTCCAAACTTCCCTCGGAAATCGCACCTCGCCGGTGTTGCGCGGCCTGTGGGTGATGGAGGTGCTCCTCGGCACGCCCCCGCCGCCCCCTCCGCCCGGCATTCCCGACCTCGAGGAGACCGAAAGCGCCCGCGACGGGAAGGTCCTGACCACCCGCGAGCGGCTGGAGGCCCACCGCGCCGACCCCGACTGTTCCTCCTGCCACGAGCTGATCGACCCGATCGGGCTGGCGCTCGACAACTTCGACGTGACCGGCCGGTGGCGCATCCGCGAGGGAGGCGCCCCGCTCGACACCCGGAGCACCTACTACGACGGCACCGACATCGAGACCCCGGCCGACCTCTCGCACGTCCTGCTGAAGCGTCCCATCCCGCTGGTGAGGCAGTTCACCGAGAGCCTGATGGCGTATGCCCTGGGGCGGGGCGTCGACTACCGCGACCAGCCCGCGGTGCGCGCCATCGCGCGGGAGGCCGAGCGCAACGACTATCGGATGTCGTTTTTCGTCGTCGGGGTCGTGATGAGCGACGCCTTCCGCGGCAAGCAGGCGCAGGAGTTCGCCGATGGCGAAACCGCCGACGCCCGTGGTAGATTGAAATGACTCTCCGGCCGCGCCGCCGATGGCGGACGTCCCGGGGAATTCGCGTTCTTCCTCCTTCCGAACCGGGGATAGCGACATCTACACTCTGACCCGCAAGGCTCTTCCACGCCGCACCTTCCTGCGCGGGGCGGGCGCCACCCTCGCGCTCCCTCTGCTGGACGCGATGATTCCCGCCGGCATCGCGCGCGGGCGGGCGGCGGGCGAGCCGACCCGCCTGATCTGCATCGAGGAGGTGCACGGCGTCCCCGGTTGCAACGAGTGGGGCGCCCGGCAGCACCTCTTCGCCCCCGTCGCCCAGGGACGGGACTTCGAGCTGAGCGACGTCAACGTGCTCAAGGGGCTCGAGCCGTGGCGCGACTTCATGACCATCGTCAGCAACACCGACGTGAGGATGGCGGAGGCGTTCGCGCCGCCGGAGGTGGGCGGGGACCACTTCCGCTCCAGCGCCGTGTTCCTGACGCAATCGCATCCGAAACAGACCCAAGGGTCGGACATCTACTGCGGGATCTCGCTGGATCAGTTGCACGCCCGGCGTTTCGGGCAGGACACGGTGTTGCCCTCGCTTCAGCTCTGCATCGAGCCCACGGATTCGGGCGGCGGTTGCGACTACAACTATTCCTGCTCCTACACCGATTCGATCAGCTGGGCGTCGCCCACCTTGCCGCTCCCGATGATCCGCAGCCCGCGCACCGCCTTCGACATGCTCTTCGGAGCGGGGGGGAGCGCCGAGGAGCGGGCGCGGCGGCGCCGGACCCACGGGAGCATCCTGGACTGGGTCGCGGGCGAGGTGGCCGACCTGCGGCGCCAGCTGGGGGCGGTGGACCTGCAGCGGGTGGATCGCTACTTGGACAGCGTGCGCGAGATCGAGCGGCGCATCGAGCGGGTGGAGGAGCGCAACGCCAGCGGAGCCCCGCGCGAGTTGCCCGGCGCGCCTCCGGGCGTGCCCGATTCCTTCTCCGAACACATGCGCCTCCTCTTCGATCTGCAGGTGCTGGCCTTCGAGACGGACGCGACGCGCGTGGTCTCGCTCAAGATGGGGCGGGACGCATCCAACAGGAGATTCCCGGAGAGCGGTTCGGACCGAGCCTTCCACCCCGCTTCGCATCACGGAGGGAACGAGGAAGCCATTCTCGAATTCAACACGATCTGCCAGTGGCGCACGGGACAGCTGGCGTACCTGTTGAAGCGGCTCGAGGAGACGATGGACGGGGAAGCGAGCCTGCTGGACCGGTCCATGGTCGTTTGGGGTTCGCCGATGGGAGACGCGAACCTTCACAACCACCGCCGTTGCCCGCTCGTGGTTCTGGGCGGGGCGAACGGCCGGCTGGAGGGCAACCTGCACCTCAAGGCCCCCGACGGCACGCCGATGGCCAACGTGTTCACCACCTTGTTGCACAAGCTCGGCCACGACGACCTGCGCTCGTTCGGAGACGCGACCGGAGCGTTCTCCCTGACTGCGCCGACGGGCGTCGCGAGGGCGGAGCGGTGATCGCGGGAGGCCGATCGGCGCGAACCCGCTTCCTGGGGACGGCGATCCTGCCATGGTTGCTGTTGCTCGGCGGCGGGTCGGACGCGCCCGTGGCCGATGCGGCGGCGCGGGGAGATCTGGATGCGGTGCGGCGCCTGTTGCGAGGCGGTGCGGACGTGAACGCGCCCCAGGGCGACGGCATGACCGCGCTCCACTGGGCCGCCGAACGCGACGACGCCGCGCTGGCGGACATGTTGTTGCACGCGGGCGCGCGGGTGGATGCGGGCACGCGCATCGGACAGTACACGCCGCTCCACGTGGCTGCCCGGGCCGCGAGCGCCGCCGTGGTGGAACTGCTCCTGGCCGCGGGCGGCGATCCCAACGCGAGGACGACCAATTCGGGAACCGCTCCGCTCCATCTGGCGGCCGCCGCGGGCGATCCGGACGTGGTCGCCGCGCTGGCCGGGGCGGGTGCCGACGCGAACGGCCGCGAGGGCGCGTGGGGGCAGCCCCCTCTCGTCTTCGCGGCTGCCAACAATCGGGTCGCGGCCATCAAGGCGTTGCTGGACGCGGGCGCCGATCCGTCGCTTTCCGCATGGTCGGTGGACACCGCCGAGCGGGAACGAGCGGACGGCGCGGCCGAGCGCCGCCTGAACGAGTTCCTCGCCGCCTTCAAGGAGAAGGAGGGCGGCGGCCCGGACTGGCAACCCACTCCCAGCCAAGTTCAGGCGGCCGTCGAAGCCTCGCGCGAGATCCAGCGCAAGTGGCCCGACGTCCCCGATCCGGCGGGCGGCGGAGAGAGGTTGGCCAACCAGGAAGGACAGATCGAGGCGGACGAGGCGAACGACGAATCCGGCGGCGAGCCGAAGGCCGCCGAAGGCGAGGAATCCGAACCCGTCGGCGATTCGGTCGGTCGGCCGGAAGACGAGGAACCCCGTCCCATGTCCTACGCCCAGATGGTGAGCGCCTGGGGCGGGTTGACCCCGTTGCTGCACGCGGTCCGGCAGGGCCATGCGGAGGCGACTCTGGCGTTGCTCGACGCCGGGGCGGACATCGACCAAGCGTCCGCGGGCGATGCCACCTCGCCGCTCCTGATGGCGGCCGTCAACGGTCAGTTCGACTTGGCCATGACGTTGCTTGCACGCGGCGCCGATCCCAATTTGGCGAGCCGGGCGGGGACGACTCCGCTGTTCGCGGTGCTGGAGCGGCAATGGGCGCCCCGGGCGTCGTATGCGCATCCCACCGAGCACCTGAGGCAGAACGCGACCCATTTGGAGGTTCTCGAAGCTCTGCTCCAAGCGGGGGCCGACCCCAACGCGCGCCTCGAAGCTCACCTCTGGTTCATGGAGTACACCTTCGGGGTGTTGCGCGGAAGCGGCATCGACATGCAGGGCGCTACGCCCTTCTGGCGGGCCGCCTACGCCCTCGACGTGGACGCCATGCGGTTGCTCAAGGAGCACGGTGCCGATCCCGGCATCCCGACCGTGAAGCCGCCGGAGCGTCGCCGCCGCCGTCCGCCGCCCGAACCGACGGAGGATACGGTCGCCGAAGCGGAAGAGGGCGGAGAAGTTCCGGTTCTCCCGGAAGACGAAATCGGCGAGGCCGTCGAAGGCGAGAGCTCCGGACCCGTCATGGCGAATGCCGAGGGCGAGTCCGGGGAAGAGCAGGCCGAACCTCCCGCGCAGGAAGGTTACGGGCGAGGCGACGACGAGGACCGCTCGGGCGTGCCTCCCGTCCCCGTGGGCGGTCCCGCCATCTTCCCGATTCACGCTGCGTCGGGTGTCGGCTACGGCCAGTCGTTCGCGGGCAACGCGCACCGCTACGTACCGGACAACTGGCTGGCGGCGGTGAAATTCCTGGTCGAGGAGTGCGGTGCGGACGTCAACGCGCGCGACGCCCGCGCCTACACGGCGCTTCACCACGCCGCCTCCCGCGGCGACGACGAGCTGGTGCTCTATCTCGTGGAGCGCGGCGCCGACGTGACGGCCTTGAGTCGCGAGGGCCAGACCACCGCCGACATGGCCAACGGTCCGGTGCAGCGCGTTCGGCCGTTCCCGTCCACCATCGCTCTGCTGGAGCGGCTGGGGTCGAGGAACAACGACAACTGCGTGTCCTGCTGAAGCCGGCGAGGCCCCGCCCGCGCGCACCGTCGTCTCGCATCCGCACTCCATTTCCGGTGGATCCGGGTGGGGGAGAAGGTCCGCCGTCGTTCCCGGAACGACGCTAGCGGCTCCGCTTCGCGCTCCGGATTCTAGTCGAGCTTCCAGCGTATAAAACGGGCTAACCGACTGTTTCGTGGTGGGTTATCCGCTATTCGGGAGTGTACGCTACCGGGTACGAGTCATGGACGGACGCCGAGGAGCCGGAAGGCTTCGACTTGAAGCGGGGTGGGGCTGGCGATCACGTCGGCGGCCACAGCTCCCTCGGCGGCAGGTTGCACGCGGTTGCGGGTCAGGGTGGCCAGATCCGCCAGCAGCGCCTTCTCGTTCGGGCTCACTTGCCGTTGAACAAGACTAATCCTTGCGCATCCTGGACTCGTAGCACATCTTACGAGGTAGAAAAGGTTCACCAACAGCATGCGGATGCACGATGACAATTTGGCCAAGCAATTATGTACGCAGGCGATCACCCGTTGAACGCTAGTGCCGGAGCCGATTCACCGATTCCCTGTATGAAAAAAACAAGCCAACATAACTAATCAACCACAGAATAACTAATCAACCACAGAAAGCGACTACACAACAAGGAATCCCCAGCCACAGAGGGACGGTATGGCCGATCTCCATCTGGTTTGCTTGAGGGAGCCGAATTCTCGCATCATGGAGAAAATCAGCGAGGTTTTCGGTGACGACCAGCATTTCGTTCTCAACGACACGCAGGTTGTCGTTGCCAAACCCGCCAACGGCGGCAAATCTGTTTACGAGCGGATCAAGGAAGAGATCAACGATGATTTTGTCGCCCTGATCGTCCGCTTCCGACACTTCCACGGTCGCCACAACTCAAGTCTATGGCCTTGGCTTGCCAAGCATGTCGACAAATAAGACAAATAATAAGAATGGGCTCGACCTTCAGATCCGTGAGGACATTACGGTTTGGAGGGAAGGCCAGAAAGCCGAGCACGCGCACAAAAAGGACAGTCATAATCTCAGGATCAAGATTGTATGGGATTGGTCCATATTGGTTTTCGCCATCTCAGGGGTATTGTTTTCAATCCTCGGGATGATCGGATTTATGGAATGGCCCGAAGGTTCTGTAGCTCCCGTTAACGTTCTGGTACCGATCATATCTGGCTGGATTGGAACCCGAATTCACCCCCCACGGGCTCCTTGGAGAAATTAAGGGAGGCCGACCCAAGACGGCGTCTCCCAGAGTGAAGCGGGGTGGGACTGGGCGATCACGTCGACGAGTGGCTGGAAGCGGCGACCTTTCCGTGCGTCCCGTCCTCGGGCGCGAGCGGACCGGTGCCGGACTGGGCGAAAGTCCACAGCGAGCTGTCGCGGGGCAAGGGGATGACGTTGACGCTCCTACCAAGAGCGCAGCGCCATGGACCTGCCTGCGGACCACGAGAACGTCCGAGGACCCGACTACTACGCCGACTCCGACGGCGAGACGGAAGAGTGACGGAAGCGCTCGGACGAATGAATCGCCCTCGACCGACTCGACGAACCCGAGCGGGTCGCCATGGCTGTAGCCGTAGGCGCCCGCTTCGTCCGGTCTCATTCCCCAAGATGGATCCGGTGCGTCGCCTTCGAGGCGTTCGATCTCGGCTTCGCCCGCCGGGTCTCGCACATCGCCCTCCACCACTGCTCACAACCCCTGACGACAACGGATCGCCCATCGCCATCCCGCGCGTCCGTTCTCCGTTCACCAATCCCAACAACGAACAACGCCTCCCCCACGCCCGAGACAGGAGGGGGGTCAGGCTACGGCCCCGGGGAGATGCGGCAGGCGCGACGCGGACCGCGCGTTCCACGACGAATGGGACGACATCGCCCAAGTCCCTGCTCTTCGACCGCTAACGCCGATCCACGCCAGCGCGTCGTGCGCGGTGTCTTCGAGCGGGCGCGCCGCGAAGCCTGCGTCGACGCCCTAGTCGCCGTTCGCCTGCATCGCGTCCAGGAAATCGCCCGCGGGCGGCTCGGTCCAGCAGATTGGAGCCGCCAAGGGCCTCGGGAAGACGGCATCCACCCGAGTCAGGGCGGCGTCGGAGCCCACGGCCGCGCGCGTCCGCTTGATCGGACCGCCCATTGCGAGCGGTTCGCGCGGACCCACGACGGCGCAGGCGCTTGCGAGGTCGTCCTCCGCTGCTCTGATCGCGAAGGGCCGGCCAAGTCGCGCGCCTTGCATGTTGCCTGGGGGCCCTCGGGCGATTCCGAAGGCGAGGACCTCGCCGCCTCTCGCCAACCGCACCGGCGAGCAGGCGTAGCGGTCGATCGGGTCTCCCGGTCCGACGGATTCGGGTCGGACGCAGCATCGGGCGGCCTTCGAGGAAGGCGGCGCCGATCTCTTTCCCCGCAAGGCCTTTCGAGGCGTCGAAAACGCGTCCGACGGCGACCTCCGCCTCGGGGTCGTCGAGCGCGCGTCGACCGGGCCGTCCTCGCGGCCGTCGGTCGCGAGGCGCGGGACGAAGACGCCGGTGGAGGAGTCGGCTTTTATCCGTTCCCGGGACCGGCGGATCTCGAGGCCGCTTTCCGGCTGGGGACTACCCGTTGAACATCCCCGCGAACGGGTCGGGCGGAGAGGGTCGTTTCGGCGTGTCGGGCTTCCTGCGCACGAGCTTGGCGGGGACCCCCGCGTAGACGGCGTCTGGTTCGGTGTCCCGGGACACCACCGCGCCCGCACCGATCATGCTGCCGTCGGCGAGAGTCACGCCGGTGAGGACGGTGGCGTGGTAGGCGATGCGCACACCGGCTCCGACCACCGTCCTCCTGTTCGTGATCTCCGGGGCGTTCACCACGTCGTGGCTGTGGCTGTAGACGTTGGAGTAGTCCGCCACCGAGGCGCCGTCGCCGAGCCGGATGCCGCCCCGATCGTCGAGCAACACGTGCCGGTGCACGACCACGCCGTCTCCCACCTCCATGTTGTAGCCGAAGGAGAACTTGATCTGGTGGAAGGCCTTGAAGTCCTTGCCGCAACGGCGGAAGATGCGTCGGGCCAGGATGCGTCGGAGGAGCACGCCCAGATACAGGTTCTCGCCCAACGGGCTTCGGTCGAACATCTCCCAAAGCCAGAGCAGGGGCTTGACCCGCGCGTACCGCTCTTCGTCGACGTCGGCGTAGTGCTCCGGCTCGACGGTCACGTTGGCCGGATCCATCTGCAGGTTCAGGACGCGCTCCGCGTCGTCGGCGTCTTCCCCGAAGAACCGTTGCGGATCCGGTGCGGCGGCGGTCCCGGGACGATGGATGTCGGTCAGGACCCGCCGACAGAGATCCCGGCGGTCGCAGTCGGTGCGCGAAAGCTCCTCGTCGATGCCCCGTAGCCAGCGGTGGTAGATCGCTTCGGCTTCCGCTGCGATCGGGACGTTTCTGAGGGGCAGGTAGGCCATCTGCGCGGAATCCCGGTTCTGATGTTACGATGGATGACGTGCGTCGCGGGGGGACGCGCGGCGGATCGTTCGTCCAAGTTCCGGCGCCCCTTGTCAAAAGGATACGAGGTTCGGGGTCGGCAGCAAGGATGGAGGGAAACGGTCCCCCGGTCCGCGCGGGCGGCTCGGAGACCGCCGCCCCGAAAACCGAACTCCGTCGGCGTCGTCGGGAACTCTTCCCGCGGGTCGTCGTAAGGATGCCGGAGAGTTTCCGGACGACGGCGAGGCGGGACCGCGCACAGCCATTTCCGACGCTGGAGAGGAAAGGATGAGGAACGATGCATGACGTCCTGCGCACCCGCCTGCTGAGAAAGATCGAGAGCCTGCCCGAGCGACAGATCTACCAGGTTCTGGACTACATCGAGTTCCTGGAGGAGAAGTACGGAGAACGGGAAGAGCGGGAACCCACCGGGTTCCAGCGGTTCGCCGAAAAACTCGAGGACAGCCTGCGCAGGCGCACCGTGAGGCCGGCCGTCATCCGCGAGGCGTTCCAGCTTCTCGCGGCTGCGGATCGCGGGCTCTCCAACGTCTCGGCCGCCGGACAGAAGATTCTGCGCGACTTGGGCGACTCCGGAGAACGCAAGAAAAGATCCGACGAGCCCGCCCCCGAGGAAAGGCGTCGGAAGAACGCCGCGTCCGGCGCCTCCCCGCTCGAAGAGCCCGAAGGTTAGGACGCGTCCCCCCCCCCCAGCGTCTTCGGGGCCATGCCGCGGCGGCGGCGCTTCTTTCGCTTGACACTCCGGCACGAATCCCGAATAATCTCCGCCATGCACTGGATTTCCGAGCTTCGCGCGAGCCTTGGCCTCCGGGACGAGTGGGGGCGAGTTCCGGGACGGGGGCGAAGGCGCCGGATCGGCGTTGTCGCGGCATGACCTCGTTCAGCGAAGGGCTGACCTTCGACGACGTCCTCCTCGTGCCGGGGCACTCCGCCGTCCATCCCCGGGACACCGTCGTGCGCACTTCGCTCACCCGACGCATCTCCATGCCGATTCCGGTGCTTTCGGCGGCCATGGACACCGTCACCGAGTCGCAGATGGCGATCGCGGTGGCTCGCGAGGGCGGGATCGGCGTCGTTCACAAGAACATGCCCGCCGAACGCCAAGCGCAGGAAGTCGACCGCGTCAAGCGCTCCGAGAGCGGGATGATTCTGAACCCCATCACGCTGGGACCGACCGCGACCCTGCGCGAGGCGCACGCGCTGATGGCCCGGTTCTCGATCAGCGGCGTGCCCATCGTCGAGGCGGACGGACGGCTGGTCGGGATCGTCACGAATCGGGACCTGCAGTTCGAAACCGATCTGGACCGGGACATCCGGGACGTGATGACGCGGGACTCCATCGTCACCGCCCCCGTGGGCACGACCCTGAAGGAGGCCGAGCGCGTTCTCCACCGTCACCGCATCGAGAAGCTTCCGGTGGTGGACGAAGACGGCAGGTTGCGCGGGCTGATCACGGTCAAAGACATCTTCAAGCGTCGCCGACACCCCAACGCCTGCAAGGACGAACACGGACGATTGCGCGTGGCGGCGGCGGTGGGCGCCGCGCCGCAAGACCTCGAACGGGCGCGGATGCTGGTCGACGCGGGGGTGGACGCGCTGGTGATCGACACCGCCCACGGGCACGCCCAAGGAGTGCTCGACGCCCTCGTCCGGGTTCGGGAAACGTTCCCGGACACCGACGTCGTCGCGGGCAACGTGGCCACCGCGGAGGCCGCCCGGGCTCTCGTCGAGTGCGGCGCCGATGCCGTCAAGGTGGGAGTCGGTCCGGGTTCGATCTGCACCACCCGGGTGGTGACCGGCGTCGGCGTGCCCCAGCTGACCGCCATCATGGACGCGGTGGAAGGAGCTTCGGGACGGGTGCCCGTCATCGCCGACGGCGGCGTCCGCTATTCCGGCGACATGGTCAAGGCGCTGGCTAGCGGAGCCGGATGCGTCATGATGGGCTCGGTGTTCGCGGGGACCGAGGAATCGCCGGGCGAGAGTTTTCTGTACGAGGGCAGGCGCTTCAAGATCGTGCGGGGCATGGGCTCGCTGTCGGCGATGGAGGAGGGCTCCGCCGACCGCTATTTCCAGGAATCGGATGCCGGCGCGAGCAAGCTGGTGCCGGAGGGAATCGAAGCCAGACTTCCGTACAAGGGGCCCGTGGCGGACACGATCTTCCAGTTGGTCGGGGGACTCAGGAGCGGGATGGGCTACTGCGGAGCCGCCGATCTCGGCGAACTGAGGGCGAAGGCCAAGATGTTGCGCGTCACTAGCGGCGGACTGCGCGAATCCCATCCCCACGACGTGACCATCACGCGCGAAGCGCCCAACTACCATACCTGAACCGAATCCGCGGAGCACCGTCGGACGATTCGCGGGAGGCCGGAATGAAGCAGGATACGCGCGGGGACCGGAAGGGATCGATCGGGAGTCGGAGACCCGAAAGCGCCAAGAGCGGGAGCGCCCGTCGGGTCGTTTTGCTGGCCGGAGTCGCTTGGGCTTCGTCGGGTTGCATCGGCGCGCCGATGCCGCCGCCCCCTCTTTCTCCGGCGACTTCTTCTCCGGCAATCGAACCGTCTTCGCCGGAGGCGGCGGAGCCCGCCCCGGAGCCCGTCGAATCGGATCCCGCCGAGGATCCGCCGCCGGCCGAATCCCGTGCGGAACCGGCACCGGCCCCCGAGGTGGAGGAAACGGC
Organism: Longimicrobiales bacterium; assembly: GCA_965115885.1. GTDB lineage: Bacteria > Gemmatimonadota > Gemmatimonadetes > Longimicrobiales > Gaopeijiaceae > BD2-11. The sequence continues at coordinate 1,910,401 of OZ220479.1, read as the reverse complement.
GGAGCCCGCCCCGGAGCCCGCTCCCGTGGACCCCGTCACGGGCTCCCCCGTCGCCGCGCACCACGAGCTCGCGGACCATCTCGACGATTGGTTCGGTTACTGGACGAACGAGCACGGTCCCGGTCTGCGAAGCTCGCTCGAGCGCATGGGCCGCTACGGGGACATCGTCGACGCCGCGCTGGAGGAGCGGGGCATGCCCCGCAGCCTCCGCTACTTGCCGATCGCGGAGAGCTACTACAATCCGCGCGCCCACAGCCGCGCCGGAGCCTCCGGAATGTGGCAGTTCATGCCGGGCACCGCGCGCGAGCGCGGGCTCACGGTGAACGCGATGGTGGACGAGCGGCGGGATCCGGTGGTGGCGACGGGGGCCGCGCTGGACATGCTGGCCGACTTGCGCGAGCGCTTCGATTCTTGGTTTCTGGCGCTGGCCGCCTACAACGGAGGCCCCAACCGCGTCGCCCGCGTACTGCGTCGACATCACCCGGGACCGCTCGGCGACAGCGCGTTTCTCGCGATCCGCGACCATTTGCCCCGCGAAACCCGGCACTTCATCCCCAAGTTTCTGACCGCGGCCATGATCGCGGAGGACCCCGGCGCGTTCGGCATCGACGATTTGTCCATCGAGCCCGTCCTGGACTACGAGGAGGTGACGGTGCCGGACGCGACTTCGCTGGACGTGGTCGCGGCGGCGGCGGGCGTCCCCGAAGACGAGATCCACGCCCTGAACGCGCATTTGCCCATGCGCATCGTTCCCGCCCACATCGAGACCGTGCTCCGGTTGCCCGCAGGGACGGCGGATCGCTTCGAGCGCAACTACTCGGCGATCCCCGCCGAGCGACGCATGACCCTCGTGGAGCACACCGTCAGCGCGGGAGAGACGCTCGGCCACATCGCCGAGATCTACGGGGTGCGGCTTGCCGAGCTGACGGCCACCAATCCCGGGCTACGCCCGCGGTACCTGCAGATCGGACAGAAAGTGGTGGTGCCGCGGCCGCGCCGGGTGTTGGTCGGGAGCTGAGTTCCTCGCCTCCGCCCGAGGGTCGCTCAGCCGTGGGCGGTGCGCGACGACGGGCGTGGAGCGAGGATCACGCCGGATTGGGAGGCGTGCCTCCGATGACCTGAGAAGCGGTCTGGCCTTCGTACACGCTGGACCCGGGCGGCACCACGGCGTATTCCATGTACAGGCGCCAGACCGCTCGCCAGCGCGGGCTGGCCGGGTCCGCTTCCTCGACCGGAAGTCCGAAGCCTTTCGCGTCCGAGGCGGAGATCACCGCTCTGTGGCTCTTCGGCGCTTCGATCAGCGGATCCTTCAGGGCGTCGACCAGAGCCGCGACTTCGTTCTCCGTGCGGCTCGGGACCGATGCCAGGGCCTCTCGGACCAAGTCTTCGGTTCGATCCAGCTGATCGCGGGCCTGCTCCGCGATCAGTGCGGTCACTTGGCCCAGCAGCGCCGCGTGAAGCGGATAGGTGCCGGGGTTCCGCTGGACGCTGGCTTCCGCCCTCTCGACGGCCGCGATGATCGCCCGAGCGGAAGCGTACGATCCGTCCGCGAGGCTGAATTGGGGGTCCACGGGACCGAGGTCGCTCGTCGGGCCCATGTAGATGCTGTGGGCTCCGAGCACGAGGAGCGTGCCCGCGCTTTTGGCCTGATCGGGCACGACGACCGTGAATTCCCGGCACCGGGCCTGGATCTGACGAACGAGTCGCAACGCGGTCTCCCCGTCGCCTCCCGGGGTGATCAGGATCAGGTGGAGATCCTTGTCCGGGTCGGCGTCGAAAAGCGTCTCTTCGAGGAGGGCGACGCTCCGAGGGAAGAGCATGTCGCGAACGACGACCAAGCGGCAGTCGTGCGCCTTCTGGTACTCGCGGATGAAGGCTTGGCGCCGGTAGCGGGCCGAGTGGTTGGCCTCGTACAGCGGGCTGCGGGCCGCGCTACCGGGCGTGTCGGGCACGAAGCGAATCGGCGGGAGGGGGAAGGCGTGGATGGCCGGAGACCTCCAACAGGTCTCCGCGAGCCTTGCGCGCCTGGGCGTGTTCCCGCTTGGCGATTTCGATCCGCTCGCGCCAATCGGGATCGTATCCGCCCGACGGGGGTTGCAACGCTTCGGGTTCCTCGGAGCCCGGGGAGTCCGTTCCGGCGTCGGGACACCGTTTGGGAAGGGCGTGGGCTTCGCTCATCACGTCTCTTTTTCCATGAAACCGATCAGGGCTGTGTGGAGATGGCTTCGTCGGCACCTTCGAGTGCCTTCCGGGGCATGTTCATCCCATCCGGCCCGATGGTGCGGTCCGAGCCAAACCCTCGCTCGTCCCTCTCGCCTGCGCCCGCAATTGCGTCTCTGTTTCAGTATGCGGGGCGACCGGCGCGATTGGCAATGGGGCTGTTCCGTCGAACATGCTGGGCGCGGAGACGTCGAAACCTTGCCGTCACATCCCCGGATAATTCGCTTCCTGCTCGGAACGCCAAGGCGCCGACGTCCCTCTGTCCAGCCCCTTGGATCTTCGATGCTCGAGCCGAATCCCCTTCTCCGGCCCGAACGGAGGAGGTGCGCAACCTACGCCCAAGACGGACATTTCCAAATTGGCCAAGTCTCGGACATTCCTGAATTGGTCCGACGCCGCGTCTCGACATGCTTGGTTCATGTCTTTGTCCCCTTCTTCCACGCTTCCGAGGATCTCTGTTCGGAGTCGATCCCGAATTCGATTCGGCGACGGAACAACCGCTTGGCTCGTGATTGTCGCGTCCGAACCTGTGGTGGAACAACGGCGTATTTGGCTATGCTCAAGCGAACTGAGCCACCGCTGAAAGGACACGTCGTTCGGAGCGCACAAGTCGGTGCTATGAGCCCAGAAAAACCGCAGATTGGTCAATGCTGTCAGAGTCGAGGGCAGTGCGCCGGACAACGCCTCGTTGTCGCTGAGGTGCAGCAATACCAAGTTGATGAGGTTGCCCAGCTCCGAGGGAACCGAGCCGGTGAGTTCGTTGTCGTTGAGGTCCAGCCACCTCAAGTTGGCGAGGTTGCCCAACCTCGGGGGGATCCAGCCGGTGAGTTCGTTGCTGTAGAGGTCCAGCCACTTCAAGTTGGCGAGGTTGCCCAACCTCGAGGGGATCCAGCCGGTGAGTTCGTTGCCGCTGAGGTCCAGCACTTCCAAGCTGGCGAGGTTGCCCAACCTCGAGGGGATCCAGCCGGTGAGTTCGTTGCCGCTGAGGTCCAGCACTTCCAAGCTGGCGAGGTTGCCCAACTCCCAAGGGATCGAGCCGGTGAGTTCGTTGCCGTTGAGGTCCAGCGCTTCCAAGCTGGCGAGGTTGCCCAACTCCCGAGGGATCGAGCCGATGAGTTCGTTGCCGTTGAGGTCCAGCGCTTCCAAGCTGGCGAGGTTGCCCAACTCCCGAGGGATCAAGCCGGTGAGTTCGTTGCCGTTGAGGTACAACCGTACCAAGTAGAGGTTGCCCAACTCCCGAGGGATCGGGCCAGTGAGTTGGTTGCCGGTGAGAAACAGCTCTTTCAGGTAGACGAGGTTGCCCAACTCCCGAGGGATCGGGCCAATGAGTTGGTTGCCGGCGAGAGACAGCCATTCCAAGCTGGCGAGGTTGCCCAGCTCCCGAGGAATCGAGCCACTGAGTTCGTTGTTGTAGAGCCACAGCAGTTCCAAGCTGGTGAGGTTGCCCAACTCCCGGGGGATCGAGCCGGTGAGTTCGTTGCCGGTGAGCCACAGCACTTCCAAGCTGGCGAGGTTGCCCAACTCTCGGGGAATCGAGCCACTGAGTTCGTTGTCGTGGAGCCACAGCAGTTCCAAGCTGGCGAGGTTGCCCAGCTCCCGAGGAATCGAGCCACTGAGTTCGTTGATGTAGAGCCAAAGCCGTTCCAAGCTGGTGAGGTTACCCAACTCCCGAGGAATTGGGCCACTGAGTTCGTTTTGACTGAGAGACAGCCGTTCCAAGCTGGTGAGGTTGCCCAATTCCCGAGGGATCGAGCCACTGAGTTCGTTGCCGGTGAGCCACAGCTCTTCCAAGCTGGTGAGGTTGCCCAACTCTCGAGGAATTGGGCCACTGAGTTCGTTGATCGAGAAACTCAGAGCGGACAAGTGCGTGAGATCTCCAACTTCCGGGGGAATCGAGCCAGCGAGCCCGTTCTGGCCAAGGGACAGGCGGGTCACCCTCCCTGTCGCCCGGTCCGTGTCCACGCCGTACCAGTTCTCGATGGCTTCGTCCGTCAGCCATCCGCTGTTGTTCTCCCAGTTCGGGCCATCCGTCGCGTTGTAGAGCGCTACCAGCGCGGCGCGGTCGGAAGAAGCCTTCACTGCCACCGCGAACATCGCCTGCGTCTCCAGTCCATCCGGGTCGCGAGCCGTCACAGCGACGGTTGTTTCGCCCTCCGCGACCCCCGACACGGTCAGCACGTCGCCGACCATCGAGGCCGAAGCGATCTCGCCGTCGGAACTGACGGCGGTAGAGGTCAGTGCGTCTCCGTCGGGGTCGGTGAAGATCCCCGCGATATCCACGGTCGCGGTCCGACCCGCCGTCACGGTCTGGTCCGGGATCGCATCTACCGGCAACGGCGCCCGGTTCGGAACCGGGTCGGTCACCGTGGCTCCATCGTCACCGCAAGCCGCCAGCCACAGGGTGGTCAGAATGGCGGTGTGAACGATTCCCCTGAATGTGAACGATCGTCCAAGGCCGGTCGCTGTCGCACGTGTTGCGATGAAGGAATCCATGGATGATATCCGTGTACGGGAGAACGGCCCGACCGGCTCTGTCATCGATGCGATGCGGGCCGTGTCCGAATTTCACCGATTCGGCACCAAAAGAGTGGACGCCCAACGGAACCGCGTCAAGCAGACCTTTTCCATGGCCGGGAGAGCCGTTTTCCGATCCGGACTCCTTTCGCTCCGGGTCGGCCGACCGCGCCGCTTCAGTCGTCGACCCGCCAGACGCCGGACGCGCCTCCTTCCTTGCGGAGCAGGCGGATTCCTTGGACGACCATGCCGCGGTCGACGGCCTTGGCCATGTCGTATATCGTGAGCAACGCCACCGACACTGCGGTGAGCGCCTCCATTTCCACCCCGGTCCGGCCTTCGATCCGGGCGACCGCCCGGGCGCGGACGCCCGGAAGTTCGGGATCGAGGGACGCCTCCACGCGGACGGAGGCGGCGGGGAGGATGTGGCAAAGGGGAATGAGCTCGCCGGCCCGCTTGCCGGCCATCACGCCGGCCACTTCGGCCACGCGCAGGACATCGCCCTTGGCGACCTCGCCCTGCCGGATCGCGGCCAAGGTTGCGGGCGCCATGCGGATGCGGCCCTCGGCCAGTGCGGTGCGCCGGGTGCCGGGCTTGGCGCCGACGTCGACCATGCGCGCCCGTCCGCGGGCGTCGAGGTGCGTGAGTTTCGAGGGTTCGCTCATGCGCGCGTTTCCATGGCTGCGGCCGCGTCGCGCAGGATTCCGTAGACCAGGAGCTGAGGGTTGACGTTGACGGCCGCCAAGCGTTTGGCCCGCTCCACCTCCGCCACCGCGCGCGCAACGCCTTCCGGGTGGAGTTTGCGTCGTTCGACCGCCTGCTCGAGGAAAGCGCGGGCGTCGGGGTTGAAGGCCGGTGCGCCGACCGCCGCGGCGGCCAAGTCGCGCAACCAGTCCTCCAGTGCGCCGAACAGGCCGAGCAGCCCGCGTGCGCCGGTCGCGCCCATCTGGCTCGCCGCCGCGGCCGCGGCGGCGACGCCGCCGTCCAGGGCGGCCTCCAGAAGCCGACGGGCGCGGGCTCGTTCGACTTCGAGCGGACCCGGTTCGTCGGCGGTCGGCAAAAAGGCCAGGGCGCGCCCGATCGATCCGCGGGACAGCGCTGCCGCGTTGCGGGCGTCGGAAGGAGCCGCTTCGGCGACTTCCGTCAGGAAGCGCTCCACCCGTGCGCGGGGAAGGGGACGGAGGTGGAAGGGGACCGTGCGCGACCGGATCGTGGGAAGCAACCGGCCCGGTTCGCTGGACGTGAGGACGAAGGTCGTGTCGGCGGGCGGTTCCTCCAGCAACTTGAGCAGGGCGTTGGCCGCTTGGTCGCTCGCTTCCTGGGGGACGAGCTCCTCCGCGTTGCCGACGACGAAGACCTGGCGTTCGCTCATGGCCGGACGCTTCAGGGCCATGCGGCGGATGGCGGTGACCGCGCCCAGATAGATGCCCAGCGGCTGGTCGCCGTGGGTGGGACGGAGGGGTCGGCTTCGGATCGAGGCCAGGGCGGCGGCGCGCGCTTCCTCGAGAGCGATGACCACCCGCTCCGCTCCGCTGACGCGCTTGGGGCGGGGCAGGGGGAAGAACCAGTGCAGGTCGGGGTGTTGGAGCGAGAGCGTCGTCCGGCAGGAACGGCAGTCGCCGCACGGCCCCCGGACGTCGAGGGCTCGGCAGTGCAGCAACTGGCCGATCCAAAGGGCGACGCGTTGCTTGCCGATTCCCGCCAAGCCGTGGATCAGCAACGCGGCCGGGAGGGAGTCTCGCGCGTGCGCGCCGGAGAAGATCGCGCGCGTCGACTCGTGCCCCGCGACGGGAGGCAGCGTCACGAAGTCGCGGAGTGCGCGGCGGGGCCGCCGTCTCCTCCGCTCCGGGAAGCGGCCGTCCGGTTGGCGGCGATGCGGCTTGCGAGGCGCATCGCCGCCAAGGCGGAGGCGGAGTCCGCGATCCCGCGTCCGGCGATGTCGAAGGCCGTGCCGTGATCGGGAGAAGTGCGCACGAAGGGCAACCCCAGGGTGACGTTCACCCCGGAGCCGAACGAAACCGTTTTGAAGGCCGCCATCGCCACGTCGTGATAGGGGGCGACCACCGCGTCGAATTCGCCCCGGAGCGCGCGCACGAAGACGGTGTCGGCGGGAAGCGGCCCGACCACCGTTCCGCTCTCGCGCGCCAGCGCCTCGAGGGCGGGCGCGTACACCCGCTCCTCCTCGTTTCCGAAGAGCCCGCCGTCGGAGGCGTGGGGGTTGAGGGCGCACAGCGCGACCCGCGGCTCGGCGATCGCCCAATCCGCCCGCAACCCGGTCAGCAGAAGGCGGGTCTGCCGGATCAGCACGGCCGCGGTGACCCGTTCGGCGACCTCGGCCAGCGCGATGTGCCGGGTGGCCAGAAGAACCCGCAGGGAAGCCCCGAGACGAGTCCGCTCGGCGCACATGAGCATCCCCGGCTCCTCTTCCCCGGCGAGCGCCGCGAGCAACTCGGTCTGGCCGGGATGGCGGATTCCCGCCTCCCGCAAGGCGGGCTTGTGCACCGGTCCGGTCACGATTCCGGCCACCTCTCCCGCCATCGCCATCCGGACGCCCGTCTCGAGCGCCGCGAGCGCGATCTTTCCCGCGCCGGATCCGGTGCCGTCCCATCGGCCGACGGAGCGGTATCGGCCCACGCCCGGATCCGCTCCCTGCGGCCCGAGCAGGAGCAACTCCGCGTCCGGGTCCTCGTCCGCGAAGCGGCGGGCGGCCATCGACATCACTTCGGGTCCGATGCCGCGCGGATCGCCCAGGGTCGCGACGAGCCGCCGGGGCGGAGCCGTCGCGCGACTCACCTCGGCCGGGGTCCCGCGCGCGGCGGGAGATCGCGCCGGACCGACCACGGGCGACGCTCGACGTGCGCCCGCGCGCGCAACTCCTCGATGATCTCGTCGAGCACTTTGGATTCGCGCAACTGGTCCTCCACGCGGGCCCGCAGATCGTCGTAGGTGTAGTCGCCTTCGGGGCGCGTCTCGAGAATCTTGACCACCGCGAACACCTTGCCCCGGTCGTCGAACTCGATGGGGCCGACCACGTCCCCCGTCGCCGCGGATCCGATCTGGGTCACGTATCCCGGGGGAAGCGAGCCGAGCTGGGGAGTGAAGACTTGGAGCGAGTCCAACGGCGGCTGCGCCTTGTAGCCGTGCTCTTCGTGAAGCGCCCGCATGGATTCGCCGGCGCGCGCCCGCTCGAGGATCTCGCCCGCCAGCGCCCGAGCGGCCTCTTCGTCGGCCGCGTTGGTCTCCGCGGTGATGAGGATGTGCCGCGCCTTGCGCTCCCCCAGGCTGATGCGGTCGACGCGGATGACGTGCGCGCCGAAGTCGGTCTCGACGACGTCGCTCACTTGCCCTTCCTGGAACATGCCGAAGGCGGCGTCCTCGAATTCGCGCACCATGCGCCCGCGGGGGAACCACCCCAGGTCTCCGCCCTGGTCCCGGCTCGACGGGTCCTGGGAATGGCGGCGCGCGAGTTCCTCGAAGTCCTCCCCCTCGTTGACGAGTCCCAGCAGACGCTCGGCTTCCAGTCGAGCCGCCTCTCGGGTGGAGTCGGAGGGTTCGGCGCGCACCAGGACTTGGCGGAAGACGATGGAGGCCGGGCGCTTGGGCAGCTGGTCGCGCTGCGCGTCGATGAATTCGCGCACCTCTCCCTCGGTCACCGCGACGGGACCGACGTCCGCGCGCCTGCTGCCCACCCAGAGCGACTGCAGGCGCTGTCGGCGCGCCTGTTCCTTGAGCATTTCCCGGTAGCTGGTCAGGTTCAGCCCCTGCTCGGCGAGCAGGGACACCAGCTCCCCCGTTCCTCCCAGGTTGCGTATGCGCTCGTCGAGGTCCTGCTGAACGATGGCTTCCAGCTCCTCGTCGGACACGACGATGGAGCTGTCGCGCTCGGCCGCCTGCAGGAGGAGCTGTTCGTTGACCAGGGACTCGACGATCTCGTCCTGAAGCTGCATGACGCCCGCCGGATCCTCCGGCATGGGCGTCCCGCCGGCGCGCATCTGAAGCATCCGTTCCTGCACCTCGGAGCGCAGGATCACCGAGTCGCCCGCGATCGCCACGATGCCGTCGACGACTTCCAGGACTTGGTCCGGCTGCTGCGTTCGCGCCGTCCCGGGGACGAAGAGCGGCGCGAGGAGGAACGGGGCCCGTGCCGCGGAACGGACGAAAACCGGAAGAGAGAGCTTCGCCATGCCGTGTCGACCTTCGGATGCCTGGGGATCGGGGAAGAGGCGGAGTCCGCGGCGGCCCGTTTCCGGGTAAACCCTCCGCGAGCGGAGGGTTCCGGTTCCGCCTCGCGGGGCCACGGAATTCCGGCGAGGCGCGGACTCCGGCTTCGGCATCGATCGCCGCCCGCTCAACGAGCGTCGGGCGGAGGCGCGTTCGGGGCTGCGGGTTGCGAGTCCGGGGGCTGGACCGGCTGGGAGCGACTCCGGATCACCCTGAACTCGCTGGTGCGCTGGGTCACGGCGTAGAAGGAGCTCTCGTTCACGTCGGCGCGGTAGTGCTCGCGCAGCGCCAGCGAGAGATGCCCGAGGGCCGGAACGTCCTCGTCCCCGTCGAGGATGCGCTGCATCAGGCCGCGCACGACGACCTCGACTTCGTCGCGCGCCGCCTCGCCTTCCGTCTCGGCCGGAGAAGTCAGCTCCAAGGTGCGGGCCGCGCGCGTGAAGCCGGTGCGGGCGACCGTGAGCAGCGAGTCCCGCTCGGCCTCGCCGAGGGAGATGCCGGCCCGCTCCGCCTCGTTCACCAGCACCTTGCTCTGGGCGAGGGTGCCCAGAAGACCGACGATCCGTTCGTCGTCGGCGTTGCGCACCTGAGCGCGGAAGGGCGGCCCCTGCTCGATCAGGAAGCGCTGGAAATCCGCCGCAGTGTACGCGCCCTCCTCGAAGCGGAAGAGTTCGCGCCCGCCGGCGCGGCGGCTGAGGCGCTGGCCGGGCCGGGCGGCCAGCTGGCGGGCGATCTCGGCGGCCCCGTCGGCGGGCTCCATTCCGGCGCGGCCCATGACGCGCGCCAAGTAGGCTTCCTCGGCCTCGCTCACGATGCCGAGCTTGAGCTGGGGCTCGAACTGCGAACGCGCTTCCTCGAACGGGGTCCGGGTCCGTTCCTCGACCCTCAGGACGTGGACTCCGAAGCCGGTGCGCACGGGATCGCTCACCTCCCCGGGCGCGAGCGAGAATGCCGCCGAGTCGAAGGCCGGAACCATCTGGCCGCGCCGGAAGAAGCCCAAGTCGCCCCCTTGACCCGCGCTTCCGGGGTCCTGGCTGAATTCTCCGGCCAGGGCGGCGAATTCCTCGCCGGCCAGGATCCGCTCGCGCAAGCCGCCGGCGAACTCCAGGACGCTGTCGACGGTGGCGGCGTCCGCATCCCGGGCGAGCGGGAGGAGGATGTGACGGGCGCGCACCTCCACCCCGGCCGCCCGGTCCTCGTAGATCCGCCGCAATTCCTCCTCCGTGAAGACGGTGTCCACCTGGATCACGCGCTCGCGCAGACGTGCCACCAGCAGCTGTTCGACCTCCTGCCGCACCAGCGGTCCCAGGTCGATGTCCTGGAAGGTGGAATCCTCGGAGGCGGCCACGGCGAACAGAACGTAGTCGATCCACAGGTTGGCGATGGCCCGCACCACGTCCGCCTGGTCGGGGAGTTGCGCTTGGCGCGCGAGCAGATCGGCGGCCTCGTCCACCGACAGCTCGTAGCCGACGGCCCGCGCGACGACCTCGCCGTTCGCGGCCACGTCGCCGCACCCCCCGAGTGCGGGCAGCGCGCCGAGGCAGAGGACGCCCAAGGCCCGCGGGACGCCGCGCGCAGGATGGTTCATGGTTCGCTCCCGATGGTCGTGCATGCGCTCAAGATAGCGTTCGCGTCCCTTGCGCGCCCGCAGGGTCGTCTCAGGCGGCCTGGGCGCGGTCGTCCGACAGCCGGTCCAGCGCGCGGATCAAGGTCGCGGTCAGCGGATCCGCCCCCTCCTGCCGGAGCACGAGCGACAGGGGGGACATCCTGCGCACTTCCACCGAGACCATCCGATTCCGGAACGGCCTCTCGATCGCGGCCAGGCGGGGCACCGTGTCGTCGCGGAAGGTGAGACGCGCGCTTCGCTCGCGCACCAGGATGCGCTGGAGGCCGATCCTGCGGCCCAGCAGGCGCAGCATGCGGCCGTCGAGCAGACGGTGCGCCGGAGGCGGCAACGTCCCGAAGCGGTCGCGCAGCTCGGCGCCGAACTCGTCCAGCTCGGTCCGGGCGGCGATGCGCGACAGCCGCCGGTAGAGGTGGAGTTTCTGCCCGGAGTCGGACACGTAGTCGTCCGGAAGGTAGGCCGATCCATCCAAGGAGATTTCGGGGTCGCGCGGCTCGGGTTCCTCGTCGGCTCCCCGCTTCATCCGCTCCACGGTTTTGCGCAGGAGGCGCATGTAGGTGTCGACGCCGACGGCTTGTGCGTACCCCGACTGGTCCTCTCCCAGAAGGTTGCCGGCGCCGCGCAGCTCCAAGTCGTGCATGGCCACGGCGTAGCCGCTGCCCAGATCGGTGTGGCGCTCGAGCACCCGCACGCGCCGCATGGCGTCCCTGGAAATGCCGTCGGGAACCACCAGATAGCAATGCGCGTGGCGGTCGGAGCGCCCCACCCGACCGCGGATCTGGTAGAGCTGCGCGAGCCCGAAGCTGTGGGCTCGGTCGACGATCAGCGTGTTGGCGTTGGGCACGTCGAGGCCGTTCTCGATGATGGCGGTGCAGACCAGCACGTCCAGATCGCCGTTCACGAAGCCGAGCATGACCTCGTCCAGCCGCTTGCCTCCCATCTGCCCGTGGGCGACGGCGACGCGCGCTTCGGGCGCCAGCGCGCGCACCTTCTCGGCCGTGTTGTGGATGGTCTGCACGCGGTTGTGCAGAAAGAAGACCTGGCCGCCCCGGTCGAGCTCCCGCCAGAGGCCGTCGTACAGGATGTGCTCGTTCCAGGGGACGACGTGGGTGGTGATGGGAACCCGGTCGCGCGGCGGCGTGCGAATGAGCGACAGGTTGCGCAGGCCGGCGAGCGAGAGTTGCAGGGTGCGCGGGATGGGCGTGGCCGTGAGCGTGAGCACGTCGACCGAGGCGCGCAGACGCTTGAGGCGCTCCTTGTGGCGCACTCCGAATCGCTGCTCCTCGTCGACGATCAGGAGCCCGAGGTCCCGGAAGGCCACGTCCTTCGACAGCAGGCGATGGGTGCCGATGGCGATGTCGAGCGCCCCGCCGCGGATCTCCCGCAGCAGGCGGGCCGTCTCCTTCGGGGTGCGGAACCGGTTCAACGCTCCGATGGTCGCAGGATAGTCGGCGAGGCGTTCCCCGAAAGTGCGCGCGTGCTGTTCGACCAGCACGGTGGTGGGTGCCAGCACGGCCACCTGCTTGCCGTCCTGGATCGCCTTGAAGGCGGCCCGAATGGCCACCTCGGTCTTGCCGTAGCCCACGTCCCCGCAGACCAGCCGGTCCATCGGGGTGGCCGCCTCCATGTCCTTCTTGACGTCTTCGACCGCGCGCCGCTGATCGCGCGTGTCCTCGTAGAGGAAGGAGGATTCCATTTCCTTCTGCCAGCGCGAATCCGGGGCGAAAGCGTGTCCCGGGGCCATCTCCCGCCGGGCGTAGAGTTCGAGCAGTTCGGCGGCGACCTTGCGGATGGCCTGCTCGGTGCGGGCGCGCAGGTTCTTCCAGCGCTTCCCTCCGATGCGGTGCACCGGCGGAGGCTCCGCCTCTTCGGCGCCGCCCGTCCAGCGCTCGATGAGATCGAGTCGGTGCACGGGAACGCGCAGGAACTCGGCGCTCGCGTACTCGATCAGGATCGACTCGATTTCCTCGCCGCCGATGGTCACGCGCTCCAGTCCGCGGAAGCGGCCGATGCCGTGGTCCATGTGCACGACGGTGTCTCCCGGGGCGAGCTGCGCGACGCTGTCGAGCGAGGCGGAGCCGCGGAAGCGTCGGCGCCGACGGATGCGGCGCGTGCGCATGAAGATCTCGTGGTCGGTGAGGACGCGCAGTCGCGGGGCCGAGTCGTCGAGGGCGAACCCCCGATTCAGCGCTCCCACGGCGAGCTGGGTGCCCTCGGGCAGGCGCGCCCGCCCGCCCAGGATCTCTTCCATGCGTTGGATCTGCCCGTCGTTGTCGCAGAGAATCAGGGTCCGGTCGCCGTGCGCGGCACCTTCGTCGAGGACGGCCTTCAGCCGGTTCATGTCGCGCGAGATGGTCGGCGGCGGCCTCGATTCGAAGAAGACGTCCCCGGCCGCGGAGGAGGAGAGAGCGAGCCGGGGGAAGGCGGTCAGCCGCTCGAGGAGTTCGTCGGGACGGAGACAGACGGCGTCCGGAGGCGGCGGATCGCCGCCTCCCTCGACGGCTTCGGCGTGGCGCCGCCCGATCTCGCTCCACGTGCGGTCCGCCGAGGCCTCGAGATCCTCTCCCGGCCAGCGCGCCACCAGGGTGTCTTCGGGAAGCAGGTCGAGCACGGACCGCGGCGCGCCGGGCGCGTCCCCCTCCGCGCCGCCGTCGAGTCGGACCGGGAGCAGGCGCACCTCCGCGACCGGCCCCTTCGACCGCTGGTCGAGGACGTCGAAGCGCCTCATGGAGGCGATCTCGTCGCCCAGGAACTCGATTCGCACCGGGTCGGGGGAGCCGAAGGAGAAGATGTCCACGATGCCGCCGCGCACCGCGAACTGGCCGACTTCCTCCACCAGCGGAACCTTCCGGAAGCCGCGCTCCCGCAGTCGCTCCGCGAGCGCGGTCAGGCCGACTCCGTCGCCCGTCCGCAGGGCGAGGTGCAGGCGGGTGAGCCGGGCGGGGAAGACGGCGCGTTCCTGTACGGCGCGCGCCGTGGTGACCAGGAGGCGGCAGCGGTTGCCGAAGATCGCTTCCACGGCTTCGACCCGGCGGCCCTCGATCTCGACGTGGAATTCGTCGTTCTCGTAGGGCAGCGCCTCGCGCTGGGGGTAGGCCGCCACCGATTCCGGTCCGACGAGCGCCTCCAGATCCGCCTCCGAGGAGGTCGCCCGGTCCGGGGAAGAGGCGAGGAGCACGATCACGCGGTCCCGGGCGGCGCGCGCCAGCGCGGCCAGCGCGGCGTTGCCCAGCGACCCCGAGACTCCGCCGAGACGGAGTTCCCGGCCCGCCTCGGGGAGCCGGGCCCGGAGGGAACGGAAGGGCGCGCTCGCCTCGACCGGATCGAGGATGGCGTTGCCGACGGCCTTCATCCGGCCCCCGGGGAGGGGTCGGCGGCGGCGGGGCCTCGGGCCCCGGAGGGGATGGCGCCGCCCGGTGCGCGGGCGCGGCGGCCGGTCGCCCCCACGCGGGATTCCGCGAGCAGGAGCGCCAGCGCGGCGGCCAGAAGCCAGCGCCAGAGTTCCGTGCCCTGCCTGCTGGCGAAAACCGAACGCCGCCAGGACGACGCGCCGACCCGGTCGTGGTCGTCGCCCAGAAGCTCTCCCAGGGCGGCTTCGGAGGCCCGCTCGAGCATCGACTCGGCTTCCGGCGGGTTCACCGCCACCTGTTGTACCAGGGAGTCGTCGGCCATGAGCCGGTAGATCCCCGGCGCGCGCGCGATCACCCGGGCGGACGGCCCGGCCGGCGTCACCGCCCCGGTCGGATCGCCCACCGCGGTCACGCCGTCGGGGAGCTCCAGCGCGTCGCCGACCGCGAAGTCCCTGCGGGCGTCCCGAAAGGGCCAGCGCGCGACCATCCACTCGACCAGGGGCAGCATGGGAGCGGACACGGTCAGGTTCGTGGCTTCGGCGTCCACCGGAGAACCGAGCAGCAAGTAGGGCCCGCCTTCGGTCGTTCCGGTCACGATCCAGGGTTCGCCCGACTCGAGGAGGGCTTGGACCCGTCCCTCGGTCTCCTCGCCGTCCGCCACCAGGCGATAGCGACGGCGGACGATCACCTCGTCGAAGCTCACCGGCAGGCGGCTCTCGGCCACGCCGACTTCCCCGGAGGGAAGCGCGCTCTCGTAGCGCCACGGGATCTCGGCCAACAGGAGCCGGCGGTTGAGCGCGGGGAGCATCGCGCCGTCGGAAGGGGGCAGGATCACCGCGGCGGAACCCGCCGGTCGCGCGTCCACCCCCTGGCCGCCCACGCTGACGACGACCTCCGCGTCCGGGCCGGACGTCGATTGCGCGCGCCCCGCCCGGGCCAGCACCTCGATCGCCTGCTCGACGAAGAAGCCGCCCTCCCCCTGCAGGGAGACCCGCGCCGGAGGCCGCACCGCGACCGAGAAATAGCGACGGTCGTCGCCGCGCAACGCGTCCGGATCGATTTCCGCGTACCCGCTCGCCACGCCCCCGGCGAAGGGTCCCACGTCCAGCAGCGCCTCCGATCCCGCCGCGACGGTCGCGGCGCCGACCGTGCGTCCGTCCGCCACGAGACGCAACGCCAGGGTGTCGGTCGATCCGTCGGCGCCTCCGACCGCGATCGCCGCTTGGGAACGCTCGTTCGCCATGGGCGCGAGACCCCCGCCGATCGCCACCCGTCGCAGATACCGGTTGTCCCGCCTCGAGGGCGGAGGTTCGTACACGAGGAGGCGCACGTCGGCGGGCAGCGCCACGGGCGCGGCGCGCGCCAACGCGGTGGCCTGCAGGTCCGAGAGCAGCTGGATCTCGGCTTCCTCGAGCGGTGCCGCCGAGACGAGGGTGCCCGCCCGCTCCAAGGCGTCGGCCAAGTCCCCCCGGCCGCCGCTCACCCGGCTCTCGAGCACCCGCGCGCGCGCCTCGGCCCGGGACCCCGGGACCGCCACGTCCCACGGCTCCCCCGCTCGCATCACCCAGATGCGATCCTCGGGCCCGGCCTCGTCGAGGGTCTCGAGAGCGAGAGCTTTGAGCTGGTCGAGTACGCGCAACTCCCCTTGGACCAGCCCGGAGCTGAGCGAATTGTCGAGAACGATCGCCAGCGCGGTGGGCTGGTGCGTGCCCCCGGCGCCTCTCCAGTGGAGTCGGCTGCCCGCCAGCACGAGGAGCAGGCAGACGGCCACCCTCAGGAGCAGGAGCAGGAGTTGCCGGATGCGTATGGTGCGCGCGTGATCGCGGGTGGCGCGCAGAAGGTAGCGCAACGCGGGGAAGGGGACGCGGCGGAGTTCGTGGCGGTGGAACAGGTGCAGGATCAGCGGGACCGCGACCGCGGCGGCGGCGGCGAGGAAGAGGGGGTTCAGAAAGCCCACGCCGTCCGACTCCTATCCCAACCCCTGCCGCTTGCGCAGGTAGGCCCGCAGGGCGAGGGAGAAGGGCTGGCCGGTCTCGACCATGCAGTAGTCGATTCCGTAGGGTCGGGTGGCGCGCTCCCACTCGGCGATCGCGTTGGCCACCGCCTCCCGGTACTCGAGCCGCATGTCCGGCACGCTGACCCGGAGCTCCTCGCGGCTCTCGGGATCGAAGAAGCGCACGTCCCCCGCGGCGGGCAGCTCCCGCTCTCCCGGGTCCAGGACGTGGAAGACGAGAACTTCGTGGCCGTAGTGCTTCAGGTAGCGAAGCGCCAGCCGAGTCTCTTCCGGGTCGACGAGCAGGTCGGACAGGAGCACCACCAGACCCCGACGCCGCAGGTCTCCGGCGACGTGCCGCAGCGCGGAGTGCGGGGACGTGAGCCCCGTGGGCTCCAGGGGCGAGATGCGCCGGACGATCTCGTGCCACTGCTTGCGTCCCCCGCTGGGTCCCAGACGCGCCTGGATCTCGTGGTGGAAGGTGGCGAACCCGACCAGATCTCCCTGGCTCAGGAGCAGAAGAGCGATGCACGCCAGCAGGTGCTTGGCGTACCACGCCTTGGTGGCCGACGCCCCCGGCCCCGACCCCCAGCCCATCGAAAGGCTGTTGTCGAGCAGGAGGTAGGCGCGCAGGTTGGTCTCCTCCTCGAACTGCTTCACGTGGAGTCGGTCCGAGCGCCCGTACATGCGCCAGTCGATGTAGCGCAGATCGTCGCCGATCTGGTAGGCGCGGTGCTCGGCGAACTCCGCCGAGAACCCGCGATGCGGCGAGCGGTGGAGTCCCATGTAGAAGCCTTCCACGACCGTGCGCGCGACGAACTCGAGCCCGCCGATCTCCGACAGCGCGACGGGGTCCATCAAGTCGGCGCGCCGCCGGCTCGGCGCGGTCGCGCGGCGTGCGCCGGACGCGGACGTGTTGGATTCGTTCATGGCGACCCGGTACGGTGTGGAGAGCCCAATAGTGTAGAGAACCGCGGGAAGGGATGCCATGCCGTCGGGACCGCGCCGCCCGTGCGAGGCGGATCGAGGGTGGGGATCCGAACCCGCGCACGGACGCGCTTTCGAACGCCCGCGCCTTCCGGAAGCTCCGGTCGTCCGCGGTCGGCGCGCCGACCGTCCGGATCTCCCGGTGGGCGCCGAAGCCCGGCGTCGTCGAGGCGAAGCGGGAGTTCCCGCGCCCTCTCGCGCTCCGCGACGGATTCCGCCACCACGCCTCGAGGGAAGAACTCGCTGAAGCGGGAGTCGACGAAGTCGTGTCCCGCTTGAAGGGTGGAACCGCCTCCTCCGGTCGCCGGTAGACGAAAGGGCCGTTGAGCGTGGCGTCGACCGGTGTCTTGGAAGCTCTCCGTGGCGCGATTGGCCGAGAACGGGCGCGCAGGCCCCGCGGGACGTTGTTTCGGCGGCGCGTACGGACTGGTCGGGGATTTCCGCGGAGGAGCTCGCGGTCGGCGGCGTCGTATCCGCGATTGTCCGGGAGGGAGCGAGGGAATGCCGAGTGCTGGAGGTCGGTGCGAAAGGCGTGCTCGGATGGAGCAGGCCGGGTTCGTTGGCTCGGGAAGCGCAGGGCGGGAGTTGCCCGTGGGTCGCGGATTCGGGTCGTGAGCGGAATCGGAACGGGACCGCCGACGCGTTCGCTCCGTCGGCTTCTGCCCAATCGCGTGAGCAGCAGGCCCGGGGGATGGCGAATCCACCGGGTTGCGCCCTTCGCCGTGGAGGGGGATCCGGGCCGCACGTTGCGCCGATTGGAGAGGGTCGTCGGTTCCATGCCGCGCACCGAGATCGTGGCGGCAACGGACACCTGGCTGCACGCGATCTGCCGGACCCGTAGCGGGTTCTGCGACGATCTCGAGTTCCGTCACTCGCCTTCGGACGGCGCAGTGCACGTGCGATCGGCCTCGCGGGTGGGGATCTACGATTTCGGCGTCAACCGGCGGCGGGTCGAGCGGGTGAGACGGGAGCTCGCGAAGATCGCCGGGTGAGTTCGGAATCCTCTTCGCCGCCGCGGAAACCGGTACGGTTCCCGTGCGCCTCGGGGCCTTCGCCCGGTCTCCGGGATCTTCGGCTCTCGCCTTCTCGGCAGGCTTTTCCGCATCCCTCGGATTCGGCCCACGGACGCGCCGCTTTGCGGGGCTCGCGCTTCCCGGCATCGTCCCCGTCGAGGAAAGCTCTCGGAGAGGGCCGCCGCGGCGGCGTCCTCCAAATCCTCTGCGATCGCGTTCGCCCTCGTCTGGGTGCGTCGCTCCGCGCGAGGCCGATTCCGTGAACCGGAGAGGTTGGGCGCGTTTCCAGCGGCCGCCCGTCTCTACCGGTCCCGCATCCCTTTTCCGTCGAGGATCCCGTCCCTGCATCTCTCGATGCGCGCGGTCCGCGTTTTCGACCGCTTGGCGCTGGAGAAGTGCATGGCGCAGCGACGTTGCCGCCCGGTCGTCGACCTGCCGAACGCGGCCTCGAAGCCGGGGTCTTCGCCGAACCGGGCGAGACGCTCGGCGGGGCGCTCGAAATCCGTCGGATCCATCTCCACCTTCAGGCCCGCTCGCTCCGCCTCCACCGCTTCGCGGACGAGGGTTTCGATGCTGCGTTCCGCCGTGCGGACGTCGGAGATGCGGGCGAAGCGCATTCGGTAGCCGGCGCGCGAACGGGGTCCTTGCCGTTCCAGAACGCCGTCCGGGTCCTTCGGCAGGGCGCCCTTGAAAAACATGAGGGCGAGGAAGTCCTTCGTGTTTTGGACGATGCGGACGTTCCCGCCGCCGTGGGCGTAGCGGGGCTTTCGCCGCTTGAACTCTTCGGCGAGGCCGCACTCCGGAAGGATGCCGCGCAGCTCGTCGATTCCCCGTCGCCAGCGCGTGGCGTCGCCGAGCCGCCGTTCGACCTCGGGGTTTCCGAGCGTGGCCGAGCGTGGCGCACGGGAACGTCGCTCTTCGGGAGCCGCTTCCGACTCGCGCCCCGGATCGGGCTGTCGGGGAGTCGTCGGCTTCTCTCCTGCGGTCGCGACCGCAGGGCCCGGAACGCCGCGGCGGTCGACCCGTTCCGCCTCCCCTTGCCCCTTGAACCGAAAAGGCCGATCCGTCGCCTTCAGTCGCCGAAGGAAATGCCGAGCGCCCGGGCGGTTCGCACGACGTCTCCCTCGACGGGCACGATCTTGAGGCGCCGGACGGCCTCGTCGAGAGGCACCGCCTTCACTTCGGGGGGCTCGAGGGCGACCATGCAGCCGAACCGTCTCTCGGCCGCCAGTTCGACCGCCGCGGATCCGAAGCGCAGGGAGATGATGCGGTCGTAGGCGGTCGGCGCGCCGCCCCGCTGCAGGTGGCCCAGCACCAGGCTGCGGATCTCGTGGCGGGTGCGTTCCCGCAGCTGGCGGCTCAGTCGCTTCGCGGCCCCTCCCAGCCGGGGCTTCGACTCGGACCCGTCGTCCAGGTAGGAAGCTTCGCCGCCCACGGGAAGAGCGCCTTCGGCCACGACCACGATCGCGTATTCGCGGCCCCGAGCCCACCGGGCCTCGACCGCCTCGATCACGTGGTCGAGCCGGTAGGGGATTTCCGGAATGAGAATCACGTCCGCGGCCGCGGCGAGACCGGCGAAGAGCGCGATCCAGCCGGCGTGCCGTCCCATCAGCTCCACGACCATGACGCGTTCGTGCGCCTCGGCCGTGGAGTGGAGCTTGTCGATGGCGCCGGTCGCGGTCTGGACGGCGGTGTGGAAGCCGAAGGTGACCACCGTGGCGTCCAAATCGTTGTCGATGGTTTTGGGCACGCCGATGACGTTGAGCCCTTCGCGCGCCAGATCGCGCGCGATCCGGAGCGATCCGTCGCCGCCGATCGCGATCAGGCAGTCGATGCCCATCTCCCGGAACCGGTCGACGACTTCCCCGGAGCGGTCCACCGTGCGGGCCGATCCGTCCGGGCCGGTTGCCGGGAACGAGAACGGGTCGCCCCGGCTGGTGGTTCCGAGAATCGTGCCCCCCTCGTGGGTGATCCCGCGGACCGTCGTTTCGTCCAGCGCCAGCACCCCGCCGTACCCCGCCTGAAAGAGGCCGGAATAGCCTTTTCGGATCCCGAACGCTTCCCATCCCCGGGCTCGGGCCGCGAGCACCGTCGCGCGGATGACCGCATTGAGTCCCGGGGCGTCGCCGCCGCCGGTGGTGATCGCGATTCGCATCTTCCCCTCGAAAGTCCGGGACTATCCGCTCTCCAGCTTCGCGATCGCCTCGAGCACCAGTCCTCGGACGAACCGGTCGCAAGCGTCGCCGATCGGCAACCGGGCGGCTCGGCCGACGGCGTGCCAGCCGCCGAGCGCCAAGC
This sequence comes from Longimicrobiales bacterium, assembly GCA_965115885.1. Classification (GTDB taxonomy): domain Bacteria; phylum Gemmatimonadota; class Gemmatimonadetes; order Longimicrobiales; family Gaopeijiaceae; genus BD2-11. The sequence goes on along the minus strand of OZ220479.1, from coordinate 1,890,181 downwards.
GGGCTTCGACCAAGCGGGGATCCAGACGAATCGCCGCGCCGAGTTCCGCCGCCTCCGGAAAACGGCCCTCCTCGTACGCGGACCTCGCCTCGTCGATGGATTGCGCAACGGCGCCGGCGGCCGGGAGCAGGAGACATCCCAGCGCGGCGCATCGGATCATGACCATCCCCGCCTCCGCGGTTTTCGAGCCCGCCCGCGCCGCGCGGGTGTTCCCCGGAGCGCGTGCGGTTCCCGACTCGCAAGACTGCGCCTCGCCGGGCCGTGTCCCAAGATTCGAACCGCCGGAGCGGCATCGCAAGGCTGCCGGGCGCGCGATCCTCCCGCTCCGTTTCCGGAGATTCTTCGGAGCGGGAAGCCTCGGCGCGCCGCTCGAATTTCCCCAGGCCGGGACCGCATCCGGGCGGGAAGCTTGAGCGGGAGGCGCACGGGCTGCTAGACTTTGGCTGAGCGGAAAGTCCGCACTTTGTACGGTCACACGATTCATCTTGATGAAGAGAAACGGTTTAGGGTGCATCGACGCATGCCGGTTCACCCCTGCGATCGTTCGCGCCGCACCCCCACAGGAGAGACCCATGGCCGCATCTTCCGTCGAGTGGCGATATCACCGCCCGGGCTGAACCAGCTGCAAACGCACGCAAGAGTTTCTTGCGCAGAACGAGATCGCGACCGAGGAGCTGCGGAGCGCCACGCGCAACCCCTTGGCGGGTGGCGAGGTGCTGGGCCTCCTGGAGGGCGTGGACGACCTCTACGTCGCCAAGGGAAGAAAGGTCGTCCATTTCGCTCTCGCCGCCGAGCGGCCCGCCGACGAGGAGTTGACGGCGCTTCTGTGCGGCCGCTCCGGGAAGTTGCGCGCGCCCGCCCTGCGCAGCGGGAATCGGCTTCTGGTGGGGTACAACGCGGAAATTCTGGCGGCGCTGCTCCGGCCGGAGGGATGATCCGGGCGGACTCGACCGGGCCGCTCGGACCGTTTCTCGCGCGCGGCGCGCCCTTCGTCGCCGACGGGGGGCTGGCCACGGCGCTCGAAGCCCGCGGGCATCGGCTGGGTACCCGACTCTGGTCCGCCGAACTTCTCTTCGCCAACCCCGACGCCGTCCGCGACGTCCACGCCGAGTACCTCGAGGCGGGCGCCGACTGCATCTCGACCGCCAGCTACCAGGCGACCTTCGCCGGCTTCCGCGCGCGGGGCTTCGGAGACTCCGAGGCGGAGAGCCTGATGAAGCGCTCGGTCGCACTGGCGGTCGAGGCCCGCGACGGGCATCGGACGGAAGGGGCCGGGCGGCTCCGCGCGCGTCCGCGTCCGCTGGTGGCGGCGAGCGTCGGTCCGTACGGAGCGCATCTCGCGGACGGGTCGGAGTACGACGGCCGCTACGGCGTGGGCGCCGGAGTCCTGGACGACTTCCACCGGCGTCGGTTCCGGCTTTTCGCGCGCTCGGCCGCCGACGTGATCCTGTGCGAGACCGTGCCTTCGGGCCTCGAGGTCGAAGTTCTGTTGGGGATTCTGGCCGGGACGCCGGGGGCTTGGATGTGGATCAGCTTCTGCTGCGGCGACGGCGCCCGTCTCTGCGACGGCACGCCGGTCGAGGAGGCGGCGCGCCGGTGTCAGGAGGCGGAGCGGGTCGCGGCGGTGGGGGTGAACTGCGTCGCGCCCGGCCATGTCGGGGAGCTCGTCGAGCGCATCCGCACCGCGACCGATCTTCCGGTGATCGTCTATCCGAACTCGGGGGAAACGTACGACGCCGACACCGGGGGGTGGAGCCGGGTCGGGGAACGCGCGTCGTTCGATCTCGCCGCCCGGGCGCCGGACTGGATCGCGCTCGGCGCGGCGGGAGTGGGCGGCTGCTGTCGGACGGGACCGGAGGAGATCCGCGCGCTCGCGCGCCGGATCGGCGGGACGGGATCGCCCTCCGCCCGCCCGTCGCCGCCCGTCGCGTCGCCGTCCGCTCCGCCCGGGCGGTGACGCGACACCCCCGGGCCCGCCCGGGGTATCGCGCGTCATGATCGATTTGCGCAGCGACACCGTGACCCTGCCCACTCCGGCCATGCGGGAGGCGATGGCCGACGCGCGGGTGGGCGACGACGTCTACGGCGACGACCCCGCCGCGAACGCTCTGGAAGCGCGCACCGCCGAGCTGCTGGGCAAGGAGGCCGCGGTCTTCGTCCCCACCGGCACGATGTCCAACCAGATCGGGGTGCGCGTCCACACCGAACCCGGCGACCTGGTCCTGATCGACGGCAACGCCCACATCGCCCGCAACGAGTCGGGGGCGCCCGCCGCGCTCAGCGGGGTGACGCTGAAGCCGCTTCCCGGACGGGACGGGCTCTTCGGCGCGGCCGACGTCGACGAAGCCATCGAGCCCGAGCACCCGTTCAATCCGGTCCACCTGGAACCGCCGCCCCGGTTGCTGTGCGTGGAGAACACCCACAACGGGGGCGGGGGCACGGTGTGGCCGCTCGACCGGATCGAGGAGGTGTGCGCCGCCGCCCGCCGACACGGGCTCGCCACCCACTTGGACGGCGCCCGTCTCTGGCACGCCACCGCCGCCACCGGGGTTCCGGAAGCTCGCTACGCGGCCCCGTTCGACACCGTGAACGTCTGTTTCAGCAAAGGGCTGGGCGCCCCCGCAGGCTCCGCCTTGGCGGGCTCGAAAGCGCGAGTGGCGCGGGCGCGGCGCTTCAAGCAACTGTTCGGGGGCGGCTGGCGCCAGGCGGGCGTCCTCGCAACGGCCGCGCTGCACGCGCTGGAGCGTCACCGCGACGGGTTGGGCGCCGATCTCGACCGCGCGCGCGTCCTGGCCCGGGGCGTCGCCTCCCTCGAGGGCCTGGAGATCGCGCTCGACGGCGTGCAGTCCAACATCCTGCGCTTTCGGGCGACGGCGATGTCGGCGGGCGCGTTCGTCCTCCGGTGCCACGCGCTGGGGCTTCACCTGCTGCCGCAGGGCGGGAACGGGATCCGGGCCGTGACCCACCGCGACGTCTCCGCGACCGACGTGGATCGCGCGCTCGAGATCATGCGGCGCGTCCTGCGCGCCCGGAACTGAGGGAAGCCGTGCAGCTCGACCGCATTCGCAACTTCTGCATCGTCGCGCACATCGACCACGGCAAGTCGACGCTCGCGGATCGCCTGCTGGAGCGCACCGGCGCGCTCCCCCCGCGGCGGATGCGCGCCCAGGTGCTCGACTCCAACGAGCTCGAACGCGAGCGGGGCATCACCATCAAGTTGCACGCCGTGCGCATGGACTACGCGGCGCGCGACGGCGCACGCTACCAGCTCAATCTGATCGACACCCCCGGACACGTCGACTTCGCCTACGAGGTGTCGCGCTCCCTGGCCGCCTGCGAAGGCGCCATCCTGGTGGTCGACGCCAGCCAGGGCGTCCAGGCCCAGACCCTCTCCAACCTCTTTCTGGTGCTGGACGCGGAGTTGGAGGTGGTCCCGGTGATCAACAAGATCGACCTTCCGGGCGCGGAACCGGAACGCCGGCGCGACGCGCTCGCGGAGCTTCTGGGAGTGGATTCCTCCGAGGTGCTGCTCGCGAGCGCCAAGGAAGGAATCGGGACGGAGGAGATCCTGGAAGCGGTCGTCGAACGGGTGCCCGCCCCGACGGGCGATCCCGAGGCGCCGTTGCGCGCGCTCGTCTTCGATTCCTACTACGACCGGTACTTGGGCGCAGTCCCGAGCGTGCGGGTGGTGGACGGGGTGCTGCGCCCGGGGATGGACATCGCCTTCGGCACGGTGGACGCCACCTACGAAGTGGGCGAGGTGGGCTACACGCAGCTCGCGCGCGTTCCCCGCGACGCCCTCCGTCCGGGCGAGGTCGGATACCTGGTCGCAGCCATCAAATCCGTTTCCCACACGCGCGTGGGCGACACCGTCCTGGACGCCTCGCGCAAGGCGGTCGAGCTCCTGCCGGGGTACAAGGAGGTCCGCCCGATGGTCTTCGCGGGGCTCTACCCCAGCGACGCGGACGACTACGAGTCCCTGCGCGAAGCCCTCGACCGGCTCAAGCTGAACGACGGCAGCCTGCACTACCAGCCCGAAACCTCGGCCGCTCTCGGATTCGGGTTCCGTTGCGGGTTCCTGGGCCTGCTGCACATGGAAATCGTCCAGGAGCGGCTGGACCGCGAGTTCGGCGTCAGTCTGATCACCACCGCGCCCAACGTCGAGTACCACGTCGCCCTCACCGACGGCGGCGAGCTGGCGATCGAGACCCCCGCCCGCCTTCCGGACCGCGGCAAGGTGGCGTCGGTCTCCGAGCCCTGGGTGCGCGCGCTCGTCGTGTCTCCCGCCGAGTACATCGGCAACGTGCAGAAGCTCTGCCACGACCGGCGGGGGATCTTCCGGGGGATGCGCTATCTGGACCCCCGGCGCGTGGAGCTGGACTTCGAGTTGCCCCTGGCCGAAATCGTGCTCGACTTCTACGACCGACTCAAGGGGAGCACGCGCGGTTACGCGGCGCTCGACTACGAATTCGCGGAGTACCGGCCCGAGGATCTGGTCAAGCTGGACGTGCTGGTGAACGGCGATCCCGTGGACGCTTTCAGCGTCATCATCCACCGCGACCGGGCGCAGATCCACGGGCGGGACCTGGTGCGCAAGCTGAAGGAGCTCATCCCGCGCCAGCAGTTCCAGGTCGCGTTGCAGGCGGCGATCGGGTCCAAGATCGTGGCGCGCACCAACGTCAAGGCCTTGCGCAAGCAGGTGACCGCCAAGTGCTACGGCGGGGACGTCACGCGCAAGCGCAAACTGCTCGAGCGGCAAAAGGAGGGGAAGAAGCGGATGAAGCGGGTGGGGGCGGTGGAAATTCCGCAGGAGGCGTTCCTGGCGGTGCTCTCGATCGACCAGTGAGCGGTCCGGAAACGCGGCGGCTCCGCGCCGGGGAAGAGGCGCGTTCGGCGGGGAGCTGGATCGCGGGCGTCGACATCGGCGGAACCACCCTCTCGGTGGGGATGGTTCCGGGGGCGGGCGGACGCCCGCGCGCGCTCCGGGTGGACGCCACGCCGGACGGGGAAGAGGCGGTCGACCGGACGTGCGCGATGATCCGCGACGCCGCGGACGAGCTGGTGCGTGCACGGGGCGAGCACGGAGGGCTCGCCGGGGTGGGGATCGCGGTGCCGGGCTCGATCGAACGCGCGCGCGGGGTGGTGATCGAATCGCACAACCTGGGGTGGTTCGCCTTTCCGCTCGGCGCGCGCGTCGAGGCCGAGACCGGCCTGCCCGCGGTGGTGGAGAACGACGCCAACTGCGCCGCCTACGGGGAATGGTTGCAGGGAGCGGGGCGGGGCTACCGCTCGGTGCTGGGGATCACCCTGGGCACCGGGGTCGGCGGGGGCATCGTCGTGGACGGGCGTCCCTTCCTGGGGGGCACCGGCGCCGCGGGCGAGATCGGACACACGACCGTCGAATTCGGCGGCCGCCGTTGCACCTGCGGGGGGCGAGGGTGCCTCGAAGCCTACGCTTCCGGCCCGGGGATCGCGCGCACCGCGGCCGAAGGGTTGGCGGCGGGGGCGCGCTCGATCCTGTCGGAGTTGGCGGACCGGGGTTCGGGTCCCGTCACCGCGGCCGCCGTGCACGAGGCGGCGGTGGCGGGGGACGCCTACGCGATCGACGTGCTGGCGCGCACGGCCCGCGTCTTGGCGGCCGGGATCGCCGGGGCGATCAACCTGATCGGCCCGGAGGCGGTGGTGGTGATGGGCGGGGTCGCCGCGGCCGGCGACCTGCTCTTCGACCCGCTCGCCGCCGAACTCCGCCGGCCCCGCTTCCGTTCGGCGGTGGACGCCTGCGCGGTGTTGCCGGGCACGCTCGCGGGGAGCGCGGGAGTGGCGGGGGCGGCGGGGGTGTTCCGTCTCCGGCCCCCTCGGGCCCGTGGCTGAGCCCCGGCGGCCGGAAGAGGCGCGCCGACCCCGCCTCGGCGTGCTCGGCACGCTGGTCCGGGACACGATCCGTCTGCACGGCGACCGGGGGCCTCCGGTGGAGGAGTGGGGCGGGGTGGGCTACGCTCTGGAGGCGCTGGCCGCGTCGATGCCGGCGCGTTGGCGCATCGTCCCCATCCTCAAGGTGGGCCGGGATCTCGCGGACTCCGCGCTCCGGCTGCTGGACGGGATTCCGCGCGTGGAGGCGCACCGCGCCGTCCGCATCGTCCCCGAGCCCAACAACCGGGTGGAGCTCCGCTACCGGGACGAAGCGCGCCGCCGCGAGCGCCCGACCGGAGGAGTCCCTCCTTGGAAGTGGGGCGAACTACGGCCCTTGGCGGGTCCGTGCGACGCCCTCTACGTCAACTTCGTCTCGGGATTCGAGATGGGGCTGGAGACCGCGCGGACGTTGCGCGAGGCGTTCCATGGCCCGATCTACGCCGATCTCCATTCCCTCTTCCTGAGCGTCGGGCGCGACGGGGAACGCGAGCCGCGCCCGCTGCCGCGGCGGGACTCCTGGCTCCGCTGCTTCGACGCCGTGCAGATGAACGACGACGAGTTCGCCCTGCTGGGCCGGGAGGCGGGAGACCCGTGGCGCCTGGCGGCGCGCGCGGTGGGCGCGGAACTGAAGCTCCTCGCCGTCACGATGGGCCCGCGCGGGGCGGCCTACGTCGCGGCGCCGGGTCTCTCGTTCGACCTCTCGACTCGGTCCGCGCCGCACGCGCAGGCCCTCGCCGCGCCTCCCGTCCGCCGGACCGCCGACGTCCCGGGAGGCCCGCGCCAAGGGGACGTCACTGGCTGCGGGGACGTCTGGGGTGCTACGTTTTTCGCTCGCCTGCTGGGCGGCGACCGCATCGAGCGCGCGGCCGCCGCGGCCAACTCCATGGCCGCGCGCAACGTCGGGCATCGAGGCGCGCGCGGGTTGCACCTCCACCTGAACGGCCGGACCGCACGCGGATGAGCCGCGCCGTCCCCGTCCGCCCCGGAACGCCAACTCCGGAGTTCGCCGGGTGCATGTAATCCGCGTACCCTCGTCCCTCGACTACTCGACCGTCGACCGGCTCTTCCAGCAGTGCGCCGGAGTCGCGGACGGAAAGGCGATCTTCGACGCGGGCTATCTCCGTTTCGTCGATCCGCAGGGCTTGGTCGGACTGCTGAGCGCGGGCGCGCTGCTGAAGCGCAGGCTGGGCGAGCCGCCTCACCTCCGACTTCCCAGACAGACCGGGGTCCTGGGCTACCTGGAACGCATCCGCTTCTTCGAGCAGGCCCGCCTCGCCTTCGCGATGGAGAGGAAGCGGCGTCCGAGCAGGCCGGCCGCCAGCTCGGACGTGCTGCTCGAGGTCACGCCGGTGACCACCAACAGCGACGTGCACGCCGTGGTGGACCGCGTCCAGACGCGGGCGGGCGCCATTCTCGCCCGCACCTTGGGATATCCGCTGGTGACCGTCGTCCATTTCTCGGTGGTGCTCTCGGAAGTGTGCCAGAACATCGTCGAACACGCCGAGGCTCCGGGATGGGTGGCCGCGCAGGCGTACTACTGGCAGCGACGCTTGGATCGCTGGGTGCTGGTGATCGCCGTCTCGGATCTGGGACGCGGCTTTCGCGAGTCGCTGGCGGCGGAGCACGCCGCCCGCTTCGGGACCCGGTGGGACGACGGCACGGCGCTGGAGGCCGCCTTCCTGCACGGCGTCACCCGCTTCGCCGACTCGGGGAGAGGGCAGGGGATCCAGCAGATCCGCAGACAGGTGCGGCGCTGGGACGGGCTCATCTCCATCCGCAGCGGCACCGCGCGCATCGCGGAGGCGCCGGAGTGGGACGACACTCCCGCGCTGGACCGGGGGCTCGCGCCCGTTCCGGGCGCTCAGATCAACATCGTGTTGCCCGCGCGTACGGCGGGCCGCGCAAGGAGCGGCGCATGACGGAAGACGACGGCATCGCGAACGGATTCGGCGTCGAGGCGGTGGAGATCGATCTCCGTCGCTTGGTCCGGCGACAGGTGGCGTCGCTTTACGCGCACCTCGTCACCCGCCCGACGGGGCGCGCGGTGCGCATGGCCATCCAGGGGCGGCTTGCGGGCGCAGGAGATCCGGTGCTCCCGGTCCTCGACTTCTCCCAAGTCCACGTGCTGGATTTTTCGTGCGCGGACGAGGTCGTGGCCAAGCTCATCCTGCATCACCGGCCGACCGGGGAGGCCGCACGCGCCTTTTTCGTCTTCCGCGGCGTGCGCGACCCGCACCTGGGACCGATCCGAGCGGTTCTCGAACGCCATCGCCTCGCCGCGGTGGCCCAGACCGCGTGCGGACGATGCCGGCTGGTCGGCGTCCGGAGCGAGGCCGAGGCCCGGGCGTGGCGTTCGCTGGAGGACCGGGGCGCCCTACCGTCGACGGACCTCGCGGCCTGCCTTCCCGGCGAAGGGGATCGCGCGGCGCTCGAAGCCCTGGTCCGGCGCGGGCTCGCGTTCCGGCGGCCCGGATCCGGCGGCTATTTGGCGCTCGGCGCTCTGGCGAGGAACCTGACGGACGAGATCGGCATCGAGCGTCCCGCGGGCCGGAACGCCCCGCAGGGATGAATCCCCCGGCGCGGAGGAGCGCATGAGCGATCCATCGAAGACGCGGGAGGACTGGGGCCCGGGCACCGCGAGCGTCCACGCCGGCGCTCCCGAGCCGCGCCCCGGCGAGCCCGTGGTGCTTCCCGTGGTTCAGAGTTCCACCTTTTTCTGGAGCGCGCCCGGGGATGCGCCCGAGCTGCGCTACTCCCGCTACGGGAACAACCCGAACCAGATCGCGGTCGCCGAAAAGCTGGCGGCGCTCGAGGGCGCCGAGGCGGCGCTCGCGGTCGCGAGCGGAATGGCGGCGACCGCGCTCGCCGTGCTTGCGGTCGCCCGCGCCGGCGACCACGTCGTGGCCTCGAAACACTTGTACGGCGCCACGTGGACGCTGCTCGCCCGGGAGATGCCGCACCGGGGCGTCGTCACCACCTTCGTCGACCCGGACGAGCCTCGCGCATGGGAATCGGCGATGCGGGACAACACCCGCGTCCTGTTTCTGGAGACCCCGACCAATCCCGCGATGCGCGTCTTCGACCCTCGCCTTCCGGTGCGCCTCGCGCGCGAAGCCGGGGCGGTCGCGATGACGGACGCGACCTTCGCCTCGCCCGTCAACTTCAGGCCGATCCGCTTGGGCGTGGATGCGGTGATCCACAGCGCGACCAAGTATCTGGGCGGCCATTCCGACCTGATCGCGGGCGTGATCTCCGGCGGTCGCGAGCTGATCGAGCGGGTGCGGCGCATGCTCGTGCTCTACGGGCCGTCGCTGGATCCGCACGCGGCCTGGCTGCTGGAGCGGGGGATCAAGACGCTCCCGGTGCGCATGGCGCGCCACAACCGGAGCGGAATGGAGTTGGCCGCTTGGCTGGAAAGCCGCCCCGAAGTCGCGCGGGTCTCCTATCCCGGCCTCGCCAGTCATCCGGATCGGGCGCTGGCAGGCGAACTGCTGGACGGCTTCGGGGGCATGGTGGGCTTCGTGCTGGCGGGGGGCGGCGCGGCCGCGGACGCGTTCTGCCGAGAGCTGAAGGTGGCTCGGGTCGCGCCCAGCTTGGGCGGCGTCGAGACCCTGGTGTCGCAGCCGCGCTTCACCTCCCACGTCGGCCTGACGCCCGAAGAGCGCGCGCGGGCCGGGATTCCGGACGGGTTCGTCCGGGTCTCGGTGGGCCTCGAGGAGGTTCGGGACCTGCGGCGCGACTTCGCGCGCGCGCTGGAGGCCTCGCGCTGAGTCGGGTCGGCCGGTTCCCGAGGATCGCGCTCGGGATCCTCTCCGTCCTCGCGCTCGCCGCGCTGGCGGGCGCGGTCTGGCTCGAACGGCTGGTCTCCGGTCCCGCGCCGGTTTCCGGGGAACTGACGCTTCCCGGCCTGGAGCGACCGGTGGAGATCGTGCGCGATTCCTTGGGGGTGCCCCACGTGTGGGCGGACTCGATCGTCGACGCGGTCTTCGCCCAGGGATACCTGCACGCCACCGACCGTCTCTGGCAGCTGGAGATGTACCGTCGGGTCGCCCAGGGGCGGTTGAGCGAACTCTTCGGGGAGGAGACCCTGGACGCGGACCGGTTTCTGCGCACGCTCGGACTTGCGCGGGCCGGACGCGAGGCGGCCGTCGGCGCTCGGACCCGGGCGCTCGTCGAGGCCTACGCCCGCGGAGTCAACGCGGCCCTGGCCGGATGGCGCGGGCCGTTGCCCCCGGAGTTCGTCCTGCTGCGCGTCCCCTTCGAGCCCTGGACGCCCGAGCACTCGTTCGCGGTCGAGAAGATCATGGCGTGGGACCTGTCCCAGTACGGAGTCTCGATGTCGCTCGCCGACGCGCGCGCGACCGCGGGGGACGAGGCCGTGCTGGAGCTGTTGCCCCGCTATCCCGAATGGGGGGTCACGATTCTGCAGGACGCCCCGGAGCCGGACGCCGTGCCGGCGGCTCCGGACCCGTCCGCCGCCCGGGATCTTCCGCCCGCTCTTTCCGGCGATTTGATCGCTTCGGCGCGCATGCCCGCGACGGCCCGCGCCGCGCTGGAGGCGGCGAGCGTCGTGCGCGCCTCCAATTCCTGGGTCGTCGGAGGCTCGCGCACCGCGAGCGGGATGCCCCTCCTCGCCAACGACATGCACTTGGGCTTGGATCACCCCAACATCTGGTACCTGATCGGGCTGCACGCGCCCGGGCTGGACGTCGTCGGGGAGAGCGTGCCGGGCGCCCCCGGGGTGATCGCCGGGCACACCGCCGGGGTGGCGTGGGGCTTCACCAACGCCATGGTCGACGACTCCGACTTCTTCATCGAACGGATGGATGCGGCCGACACCGCGCGCTATCTGACGCCGGAGGGGAGCGAGCCCTTCCGGGTCCGCGAGGAGGAGATCCGCGTGCGCGGTCGCGACCTGCCGGTGCGGCTGCGGGTGCGCGAAACCCGCCACGGCCCGGTCGTGACGACGGTGGATCCGGTGCCGGGCGGCGAACTTCTGTCGTACCGCTGGGGTGCGCGCGACCCGTCGTCCACCCTCGACGGGATCCTGGCGGCCAACCTCGCCAACTCCGTCCCGGAGCTGCTCGCCGCGCTGGAGCGCTTCGCCAGCCCCTACCTGAACGTGGTCTTCGCCGACACCGCCGGCGCCTTCGGCTACCAGCTCGCCGGGGCCGTTCCCCTGCGCCGCTCCGGGCGCCCCCCGCTCCTGCCCGTGCCGGGCTGGAGCGGAGCGCACGACTGGATCGGGACGCTGCCCTTCGCACGCAATCCCCGGCTGCTCGACCCGGCTTCCGGCTTCGTGGTCACGGCGAACAACCGCCAGAGCCGGGACACGCTCTCGCTGACGATCTCGCCGAACCGGTGGGAGGAGCCCTACCGCGCCCAGCGCATCGCCGAGCTGATCGAGGCGCGCAGCGACCACGACGCCGAGTCGATGAGGACCATCCAGCTGGACGTACGAAGCGGCTTCGCCGTCCGCTACCGGGACCGGGCGGGCGCCGCCTTCCGCCGCGCCGGGCTGGACAGCCTGGCGAGCGCGCTCGAGGCTTGGGACGGCCGGGCGACGCTGGAGAGCGCCGAGACGACCCTCTTCCACGCTTGGGCGGAGGCGTTGCGGGCCGGGATGCGCGCCCGCTTCCACGGGGCCGCGGACGGTTCCGGGTACTTCCCGCGCTACATGGTGGGGCGGGGGCTCGACGCCGGCGGGGCGGACGTCGACTCGCTGGCCGCGCGAGCCGCGCTCGAGGCGGCCGGCGCGGACCGGCTTCCGTGGGGCCGGGCGCACCTCCTGCGCATCGCGCACCCGCTCCAGGACGTGCCCGTGATCGGCGGCCTGCTGGGCTTCGGTCGACGCGGTCTTCCCCGGCCCGGCGACGGCTACACGGTCGACGCGGCTCCGTTCGAGGGCGGCGCCCCTCCGTTCGAGGTCACCCGCGGACCGAGCCAGCGCGCGGTCGCCGATCTGGCCGACCTGGGCGGCGGCGGGCGCTTCGTTCTGCCCGGAGGGCAGTCCGGCCGCCCCGCCAACCGTCACAGCTGGGACCAGCTGGAACGCTGGCGGCGGGGCGAACTGTGGCGCCTGCCGCTCGACCGCGCCGCGGTCGAGGCGCGCGCGGTATCCCGCCTGACGCTTCTTCCCGGGTAGGCTCGGCCGGAGGGACGTTTTGCCGTCGAGGCGCTGGGCGGGTTCGCCGGAAGGACGCGCGCACCGTCCTTCTGCGCTGCGGCGGACCGGCGAGACGCAACTCCGCGAGGCGCTCGACAACCGTCGCAGGGCCCGCGCCCGAGGTCGCTCGGGCGGGAAGAGTTCGCACGCCGATCTCGCTGCCTCGAAACTTGAACCCGCAACCGCGTTCGGCTCGCCACGCGAGGAGAGCCGCGATCGCCAAGTTCCGCCCGATCGGACCGAAGCTCTCCGCTACCCGGCGATCGACCGTCCCAGCGTCGGCCGCAGCTCTCTTCGGCAAGCGGACCGAGACTCTACGATCCCGGTGAAACGGGCGAGGTGGCGGCAGGCTCGAGGCTCGCAAGCCGAAGCACCCGCACGACCGCCACGTCCAGATCGTTCACCTCGACGTAGGCCATCAGGCCACCGGGGCCGAAAGCGTCCGGGACGCGGAACTCGTCGGCGGCCAGGGTTCCCAAGTAGTCGCCGTCCGCCGTGAAGACGTCGGCCGGACCTCGGGATACGGCGTCGTCGCCCGTCCGCGTGATCCAGATCCGGTCCTCGGAGTCCACCGCGACGCCTTCGACGACCGGAACCTCGGACGCGAACGTCATCTCCGCCGCCATCGTCTCGGTCAGGAACGCCGACAGCGCCTCGCCTTCCGCGCCCGACATGCCGCGCGGGGTCGTCATGACGACGACGTCGCCGCCGCCCCTCCGCCGCCGCCTCGCGGCCTCCCGCATCTCGGGGGTCGCGGGGACGGGATCGATCGGCCTCTCCAGAACGGCGTCGATCGTGCCGTCGTCCCGTACGATCTTCGCCCGGTACCCGACGGAATCGACGATCACCACCCTCCCGTCGGCGAGCACGGCGGCTTCCAGCGGAGGGCCGAACTCGAGTACCGGGGGCATGAATCCGGTGGGCAGCGACAACCCCTGCAGCCCTCGGACCTCCACGGCGGCGCCCGTGGGGGGATCGCCGCCTTGCGCGGCGTCGGCCGGAAGGCGGTAGGCCCGATAGAACTCGGAGGCGCCCTCGCCCAAGGCGTGAATCGCGAGGGTGCGCGCGGACCTGTTCGCTGTCAGCAGGCGGGTGCCGGAAAGGACGCCCAAGACGACGGGCACGTCGGTCGCCACGACCGACAGCCCCACGGCCGACCGGCCGGATCGCCCGGCTGCGGGGTCGGGCGCGGATCGTTCCCCGAACGAAAACTGCTCCACGAACGCCCCGCTCTCGTCGAACAGGAGAAAAGCGTTGTGCCCCAAGTCGCTTACGACCACTCGGCCGTCCGGCAGCACCGCGATGCCCCCGACCATCCGAAGCTCGCCGGGTCCATCGCCGGCCCGGGACACGAAATGGCTGAATTCCCCTCTTGGATCGGCGACCGCTACCCTGGCCCGCCTTCTGTCGAGCAGAACGAGATTGCCTGCGCCATCGAACCGCACGTCGGAGAATTCCACGAACTGCTGCCAGTCGGGGGCCTCTAGACCCCCGAGCGCGAACACCTCCTCCGCGATCGCGACCAAGGGGATGTCCAGCTCGGTTCGGCGCGCTTCGTCTCCGCCGCACGCCATCGCGAGAACCGTCAGTGCGGCGGCATGCGGCGGAAAACCGGACGTGCGTTCGGAGAACGTGTCGCCGATTTTCATTCGTTCCTCCATCGAGGGTTCGCGATCGAACGGCGGGAGCTCTCGCAGGCGCTGCCGCTCGATCGATGCTCGCAAGACGGCGGCATCCGCCGCCCGGGGCGCGCCGCCGCCTGGTTTTTTCGCCGACGCCCCGTCAGGATCCCATGAAGGGATAGCGGTACTCGGTGGGAGGAACGAAGGTCTCCTTGACGGTGCGGGGCGAGACCCAGCGCAGCAGGTTGAGCTTCGAGCCGGCCTTGTCGTTGGTGCCGCTCGCGCGCCCGCCGCCGAAGGGTTGTTGCCCCACGACGGCTCCGGTGGGCTTGTCGTTCACGTAGAAATTCCCGGCCGCGAAGCGGAGCGAGCGGAGCGCGTCCTCCACGGCCCGCCGGTCGCGCGCGAAGACCGCGCCGGTGAGCGCGTAAGGGGAGGTGCCGTCGACCTGCTCCAGGGTCTCGCGCCACATGCGGTCGGGGTAGACGAAGACGCTCAGCACCGGGCCGAAGATCTCCTCGCACATGGTGCGATAGTCGGGACGGTGCGCGCGGACGACGGTCGGCCGGACGAAGTATCCGACGCTGTCGTCGGCTCGGCCGCCGGCGAGGATCTCGGCTTCGCTCGATCTTCGCGCCTCCTCGACGTATCCGGCGATCTTGTCGAACGACTGCCGATGGATGACGGCGCCCATGAAGTTCCGGAAGTCCGCGGGATCGCCCATGGCGATGCCTCGGGTCTCCTCCGCGAGCCGGTCGCCGATCCGGGTCCAGAGGCTCTCCGGGACGTAGGCGCGCGACAGGGCGCTGCACTTCTGGCCCTGGTACTCGAAGGCGCCCCGCAGGATGGCGGTCACCAGGGCTTCCGGGTCGGCGGAGGCGTGCGCGATCAGAAAATCCTTGCCCCCGGTCTCGCCGACGATGCGCGGATACGACCGGTAGCGGGGCAAATTCTCCGCGGCCGTCTGCCAGAGCGACCGGAAGACCTCCGTGGAGCCGGTGAAGTGGATGCCCCCGAAATCCTCGCTGCCCATCGCCCCTCGAGTCACCGTCCCGGGGTCGCCGGGCACGAAGTTGATCACCCCGGGCGGGAGGCCCGCCTCTTCGAAGACCCGCATCACGTAGTAGTTGGAGTAGACGGCGCTGTGCGAGGGCTTCCACACCACCGAATTGCCCATGAGCGCCGGCGAAGCCGTCAGGTTCGCGCCGATCGCGGTGAAGTTGAAGGGCGACACCGCGTAGACGAAGCCGTCCAGGGGCCGGTAGTCGGACCAGTTCCAAGCGCCGTCCGAGGAGCGGGGCTGCTCGGAATGGATCCGTTCGGCGAAGCGAGCGTTGAAACGGAGGAAGTCGACGGTCTCGCAGGCGGCGTCGATCTCTGCTTGGTGGCAGGTTTTGCTTTGCCCGAGCATGGTCGCCGCGTTGATCGTCGGGCGCCACCGGTCGGCCAGGAGATCGGCAGCGGTCAGGAACACCGAAGCGCGCGCCTCCCAAGGCCAGGACGCCCAGTCCCGGCGCGCCTCCATGGCCGCCTGCACGGCCGCGTCGACCTCGGCCGGACCGGCCTGGTGATAGCGCGCCACGACGTGCCCGTGGTCGTGCGGCAGGATGCAGGTGGCGAGGTCGCCGGTGCGCACCTCCTTCCCGTCGACGATCAGCGGGATCTCGATCTCTCGGCTCGACATTTCGGCCAGCTTGCTCTTCAGAGCCGCGCGCGCGGGGTCGCCCGGCGCGTAGTCGAGGACGGGCTCGTTGACGGGCGGGGGGACTCGGACGGTTCCGGCCTTGGACATGGGCGCCTCGGGTGCGGGGATGGAGTCTGGGGCGGCGACGAAGAGCCGCCGGACCGCCCGGCGCGGACATCCGACGAACGACAACAATCTCGCCGTTCGCCGCTTGGTCGCAAGTGGTCCGCCGAGCGTTGGGGCCGGACGTTCGCGCGGGCCCGGAAGAGATTTTCGCAGCCTTGCCGCAGCGTCCCCGCGTCTCGCCGACCGTACGCGGAACGAGGGCGTTCGGGTGGCGTACCGCGACCCGCGCGGCCATCTTGACCGCGTCCGCTCGCCCGTCACGCGGCGCGCGACGGCACCGCCATTCTTCGACCGGGGCAGAAGCTGAAACCACGGACCCAGCAGGCCAGGGGGGACTTCGCGGTCGTCGTCCCGGCCTACAACGAAGCGCCCGTCGTTCCCGATCTGGTGCGCGAATTGCGCGAAGCATTCCGCGAGTTCCGTCTCGACGGCGAAGTGGTGCTCGTCGACGACGGATCCACCGACGGCACGGCGGAGGCGGCCCGGCGCGCGGCGGCGGATTGGGACGCCTTCCGCGTCGTCGGCTACCGGCGCAACCGCGGCAAGACCGAAGCCATGGTCGCCGGCGTCGACGCCACCGACCGGTCCCGCATCATCCTCTTCGACGCCGATCTGCAGCACTCCCCGCGCGACATTCCGCGGTTTCTGGACAAACTCGACGAAGGGTGGGACATCGTGTCCGGGCGGCGCGTCGGGCGCTACGACAAGGCGGCGGTTTCGGGGATCTACAACCTCTTGTCGCGCATGCTTTTCCGGGTTCCGGTCACCCACCTCAATTCGGCCATGAAGGGATTTCGTCGGGAGATCCTGGACGGACTCACGCTGAGGCACGACTGGCACCGCTTCTTCGTCGTGCTGGCGCACGGACGGGGCGCCACGGTCACCGAGATCGACATCCGGCTCTACGACCGCAGGGCGGGAGAGTCCAAGTACCGGGGCCTGTGGCGCGTGGTGGTCGGCGTCACCGACCTGGCGTCGGTCGCCTTTCTGGTTTTCTTTTCCCGCAAGCCGCTGATGTTGTTCGGCACCTCCGGACTGGCCCTGGCGGCGTTGGGCGGGTTGGTTGCCGCGGGCACGTTCCACCTGCGCTATTTGCACCCGGCCCTGGGCTTCGAGCCTTTCGTCCCCTCGTTCGGCTACCGTCCCCTCATCCAGCTGGTGGTGCTGCTGGAGACGCTCGGGTTCCTGCTCGCGGGCTTCGGTCTGGTCAGCGAACAGATCGCCCACGTCCGCCACGAGGTGGAAGCACTGAGACGGCAACTGGCGGAGGGGGGAGGGCGCCGAGCGGGGAGCGGACCGGAACCGGAGGCCGGGACGAGCGACGTTCGCGAGCTCCCCGGAGACCGACGGGCGGAGCGGGATCGATGAGCGCGAGACGCGGGCGCAAGCGGGCGAAAAGCTCGCGCGGAAGGAGCGGTTCCGCACGGCCCGGCGTCCGTGCGCGACGGTCCGCGGCCGCCGCCGAACCTCCCGCGGTTCCCGGGTGGTTGCCGTGGGTTCTCTTCCTCGGGCTCGCCGTCCTGCTGTTCCGCGGTTTCGTCTTCAGCGACGCGATGCTCTACGGGAGCGACACGCTGGGCGGCGGCTACGTGAGCCGCGCCATCTACGCCGACGCCTTGGCCGAACTGGGACGCGTCCCGGGGTGGATGCCGCAGTTCCTCGGCGGCACGCCCTTCGTCGAAGCGCTCAGCGGGGGCGATTCCTTCTATCCGCCCTCTCTTCTGCTGCTCCTCCTCGCGGAGCCCCACCGGGCGCTCGGATGGAAGCTCGTGGTCCACGTCGCGGCGGCGGGCTTCCTCATGTTCCTCTGGGTGCGCGCGCTCGGGGTCTCCCGGGCCGCGGCGCTGGTCGCCGGAACCGGCTACATGCTCGCCCCCGTCTTCGTGGGCCTGGTGTTCCCGGGCCACGACGGCAAGATGTTCGTCACCGCGCTGACCCCGCTCCTCTTCTGGGCGACGGAGCGGCACTTCCTGCGCCCCGGGCTCGGGCCGTTCACGTGGCTGGCCGTGGTCGTCGCGCTGGTGATCCTGACGTCGCACTTTCAGATGGCGTACTTCCTGTTCGGCGCCGCCGGGCTGTTCGCGATCTTCCGCAGCGTCCGGATCCTGCGCGGGACGCGCCCGAAAACCGCCGCCGCGCCGGAGGACGGAGTTTCGGGCCCGTCCGGCGGCGCGCGCGGCCGAGCCGCCGGACGCTTCGGCCTGTTTCTCGCGGCGTCGGTCGCCGGCGCGCTCGTCGCCGGCGGCCAGCTTCTGCCGGCCATCGGCTACGTGGTCACCGATTCCCGCCGCACCGCCACTTCCGAAGCGCGCGACGAGGCGACCGCCCTCGAATGGTCGAGCTCCTGGTCGCTGCATCCGGAGGAGGCCTTCGCCCTCGCGATCCCCGAGTTCTCGGGGGCCAACGTCGCCGGCTCGGGAGGTTGGGCGGACAACACCTACTGGGGGCGCAACCCGTTCAAGCACAACCACGAGTACGCGGGACTGGCGCTGCTTCTGCTGGGCGCGCTCTCGTTCGTGGGCGGGCCGCGGCGGGCGTTGCGCCGATTCCTCGCGGGGCTCGCGGGGTTCGCGCTTCTCTTCGCCCTGGGAACCCATACGCCCGTCTGGCGCATCGCGTACGAAATTCTGCCCGGAATCGGCCTCTTCCGCGCCCCTTCCCAGGCGGCCTACCTGTTCGCCTTCGGCGCGGCCACGCTGGCCGCGTTCGGGGTGGATCGAATCTTCGCCTGCATGCGCGATCCCGAGCTGGGACGGCGCCTCCAACGGCCGATCCTGATCGCGACCGCAGCGCTGGTCGGAATCGCGTTGCTCGCGGCCAGCGGCGCGCTGACCTCCCTGTGGATCTCGGTCCTCTACGCCGAGATCTCCGAAGCCAAGCGCCAAGCGCTGGCGGCCGCGCTCCCTCACATCGCCTCCGGCGCCTGGATCGCCGCGTTCCTGGCCGCCGCTCTGGCCGCGCTGGTGTGGGCGGCGCGCACGGCGCGACTCGCGCCCGGCGTCGCGCTGGCGGCGCTCGTCGCCCTGGTGGCGCTCGACGCCTATCGGGTGGACCGGACGTTCATCCGGACCCTCGACTTCGAGCGCTGGTCGGCTCCGGACGCCAACGTCCAGGCGGTGCTGGACCGCGAGGCCGGCAACTCGGAGCCCTACCGCATGCTGTCCTTCCGCAACGCGGGCCAGGACCTCGCTCCCGCGCTGCACGGCATCGAACTCGCAGGCGGACACCATCCCAACGATTTGGTTCGCTACCGCCATCTGATCGGCATGGAGGGCTCGGGACGGCCCATGAATCTCTACCGCAGCGAGACCGTCCGCAGGTTGCTCAACGTGCGCTACCTGCTGTGGCCCGACCTGCAGATGGGGAGCTCGCCCGCGGGGAACGTGTTCAGTCGCACCCAGCTGCCCGACGGACGCATCCACGAGACCGTTTTCGAGGAGCCCGGCCTCGCGCGCGCCCGCTTGGTGGGCGATGCCGTGGTCAAGTCCGACGACGAGGCGGTGGCGTACATGCTTTCCCCCGACTTCGACCCCGAGGCGGAGGTGGTCCTGGCGGAGCCCCCGCCCGTCGACCTTCCGGGTACGCCGGTCTCGGGAGAGGTCGGATGGCTGGAGCGCGGCCCCGACCGCATGCGGCTGGCCGTGCGCTCCTCCGGGCCGGCCCTGCTGGCCATCGCGGACAACTGGTATCCCGCCTGGCGGGCGCGCGTGAACGGCCGGGAAGCTCCCGTGCTGCGCGCCTACCACACCCTGCGCGCGGTTCCCGTGCCCGCGGGCGAATCCGAGGTCGAGCTGCGGTACCGCTCCGACGCGGTGCTGCGTAGCTTCTGGCTCGGCTTCGCCGTCCTGGCGGGTCTGCTCGCCGCGAACGCGGCGCGCATGTGGCGGGCGCGCCGCGCAACCGCGAGCGCCACGCCCTGAGCAAGCGGCTTCGGCTGGCGGCGCGGGTCGCGCTCACGGCCACCGTCGCCTGGTTCGTCCTCGACCGGGTGGGGCTGACCCTGGCCGAGTTGCGCGGATGGCAGGACGCGCTCGCCCGCCCGCGGCCGATCCCGCTGGCCGCCGCGACGCTGATCCTCGTCGCCGTTTTCGCCGCAAGCGGTCTCGTCTGGCGCGGAATGGTCGCGGGATTGGGCGGACCGAGGCTTCGCGCGCGCGACGCGGTCAGCATCCACATGATCGCCAACCTGGGCCGCTACGTGCCCGGCAAGGTGTGGTCGATCGCCGGCATGGCCGCGCTCGCGCGGGGGAAGGGAGTCCCCGTGGCGGTCTCGACCACCTCCGCCGTGGTCATGCAGGGCGTGATCCTGGTGGCGGTCGGCGCGATCGGGATGGGCGCGTTCGCCGGGGCGCCCGAGCCGCTTCCGCGCTGGGGGCTGGTCGCCGCGACGGGAACCGGCGCGCTGCTGGCCCTGTTCCTGGCCGTCCCTCCCCTGTTCCGGCGGGCCGTCGAGCTTTGGTTCCGCGCGGTCCGGGCCGCCGCGCCCCCGAACCTGACTTCCGCTCTGGTGCTGCGCTGGTTGCTCGAGGTCGCCGCGGTGTGGGTCGCGGTGGGCGCGGCCTTCTGGCTCTTCGCCGCGAGCCTGGGGGCTGAGCTGTCGCCCGTGCGGGCGGGTTCCGCCTTCGCCGCGGCGTATCTGGCGGGGTACTTGGCGCTCTTCGCGCCCGCGGGCGTGGGCGTTCGCGAGAGTTTCCTGGTGGTCTTTCTCGCTCCCGCGCTGGAGAGCGGGTCGGCGACCGTGCTCGCCGTCGCCGCGCGGCTCTGGGTGACCGCGGCGGAAGTGCTTCCCGCGGCCGTCCTGTGGGCGGCGCGTAGGCGCGCGCCCGCATCGCCCGTTTCCGGTCGAGGTTGACCGCGATCGCACGCGCCGTCTAGACTTCCGAGCGGTTCCGGAATCCGTCCGCCCGCCCGGAAGGCGCGCGGCGCGGAGGGGCGAAAACGAGCGAAGCGAGCATGCTGGCGACGGAGAAGATCGAAGAGGTGTTGGCGACCGTGCGACCCGCGATCCGGCAGGACGGGGGCGACGTCGAGCTGATCGACTACGACGAGGAGGAAGGAGTCGTCATGGTTCGTCTGATGG
Organism: Longimicrobiales bacterium; assembly: GCA_965115885.1. GTDB lineage: Bacteria > Gemmatimonadota > Gemmatimonadetes > Longimicrobiales > Gaopeijiaceae > BD2-11. The sequence goes on along the minus strand of OZ220479.1, from coordinate 1,869,593 downwards.
GTGCCTGCGAATGTTGCCCCATCTCCATGTTCACCCTCAGAGAGGGCATCGAACGACGTTTGAAGGACCGGGTTCCGGGGGTTACGAAAGTGGCCGCCATCTGATTTCCGGCCGCTTCGAACGTCCGTCTCACTCCGAAACTCGGGCAGGGCATGTCCCAGCAAACGCTCATCGACGCAGTCACGCGCGCCCTGTCCGGGGTGCTGCATCCGGCCAGCGGACGCGACATCGTCTCCAGCGGACGCGTTCAGCGACTGGATGCCGACGGGGATGGACGGGTGCGCTTCGCTTTCCATCTCAAGCCCGACGATCCCGGATCGCTGGTGAAGTCCGCCCGCGCCGCCGCCGGTGCCGTGCGCGGCGTCTCCGGAGTGCGGGTCGACGTCCGGCTTCCCAAGAGCGCGCCCGGGCCCTCTGCCGCACCCTCCGGCGCCGCGGATGCGCCCGCGGCGCCGCCGGGCCGCACCGGCCTCGTTCCCGGCTCGGTGCCGGCACCCACCCCTCGCCCCGGCGTTCTCGCCGACACCCGCTACGTGGTGGCCGTGAGCTCGGGCAAGGGAGGCGTGGGCAAGTCGATGATCGCGACCAACCTCGCCGCCGCGCTCGCCCGTCGCCGCCTGCGGGTCGGGCTTCTGGACGCCGACGTCTACGGCCCGGACATTCCGATCATGTTCGGCGAGCGCCGTCGGCCCAGCGTGTCCGGCGAGAAGGGCAAGGAGATGATCGAGCCGATCCGGGCCCATGGCGTCAAGCTCATGAGCCTCGGCTTCCTGCTGGACGACGAACAGCCCGCGATCATGCGCGGTCCCTTGATCGCGGGGGTCCTGAAGCAGTTCCTGGAGCAGGTGCGGTGGGGAAAACTGGATGTGATGCTGGTCGACATGCCGCCCGGGACGGGCGACGCCCAGCTGTCGCTGGTGCAGAGCGTCAACCTGGACGGGGCGATCATGGTCACGACCCCGCAGGGGGTCGCCACCGCCGACGTGCGGCGAGGCATCCGCATGTTCGAGCGCGTCAACGCGCGGGTGATCGGCGTGGTCGAGAACATGAGCGGGATGGCCTGCCCGCACTGCGGCGAGTCGATCGACGTGTTCGGCGTCGGCGGGGGAGAGGCGCTGGCGAAGGAGCAGGGCGTGCCCTTCCTGGGCGCGGTCCCCCTGGATCCCGCGGTCCGGCGTGCGGGCGACGAAGGGTTGCCCAGCGTCGCGGGCCGGCCGGATTCGCCGGTCGCGCAGGCGCTCGGCGGCATCTGCGACAAAGTGGTGGCCGCGTTGCGCGAAGAAACCGGTTGAGGGGCGCTCCGCTCGCGCGCGTCGGCTCCGATCGAATCCGGCGCATGCCCGTCCACGTGCTGGTGCGCGACTATCCCGAGTCGCTTGCGCCGCTTCTCGCCCGGGGCGTCGACTTCGACCGGATGGGCGCGTGTCCGGTGGGGGAGTTCGCCGATCCCGGTCTGCTCGCCGAACTCGAGGAGGCCGTCGCCTGGCGGCCGCCCGCGCGGCGTTCCGCACGGGTCGGGCAGGACGGGACGTGCGCGGAGCTGGAGGAAGCCTGAGGTCGTCGCTGGGCGCTTCCCGCCGCGATCGCCGCACGTTCGCCATGCTCGACGCCTCGGCGGTTCGGGCGGCGGAGGGAGCGAGCGGTCCTTCCGCGCATGTCGGATCCGGTGCGCAGCGCCCTTTTCGCTTTCACGAGCACTGCACGCGACGCGTCGAGCTCGGGACGTCGGTCGCGAGCGCATCGCGACGCGCTGGGACGAGGGTCCAGGCATTCCGCGGCACTTCGGACGCCCTTCGAAGGGGTCGGTGGATCCCTCCGGCCGGAGCGCCTCCGCTCGCGCGTGCCGCTAGGGACTAGGCTTTATAGGGTATGGGCGAGGCCAAGTCTGGAGTCTGAGTCTAAGTCCAGGCAATCCCGTTTTTCCGCCGCGTCTGCCGCACGCGCTTTTCCCCTCTGCCTCTGTCCTCCCTCGAACCATCCGCGGTCGGTCTCGCTCGGCTCCTTTCCGGGAAGAGCGCATGTCCGTCACGGAGTCCACGTCGCGTGGATCGCACCGACGTGCGCGTCGATCTCCACGGTGACCCGCACCTCGGCGTCTTCCCAGTCCGAGGAGAAGTAGCTGTCGCCCCGCCGGTACATCTCCTGGACGTCCACGGAAGTCAGCAGGGCATCCACCGCCAACTTCACCCCGAGCCCCCGCGGGAAGCGAAATTCCGCTGCGCCCAAGTCGAGGGCGACGTCCACTTCGGCGTTCCGCTGCCATTCCCCGCCGAAGTCCAAGGTCGCCTTGCCCGCCTTCGCCTCCAGCCGGATGCGCTCGGCGTTCAAGTTCCCGAGTCCGGTGGCGACCAGATTCGCCGCGCCCGCCTCGAAGGAGGCGAGCTCCATCCGCACCGGATTGGGCGTCGAGACGGCGATCCGCGTGTCGGACGCGCCCGTCTCGACGTCCAGCTCTCGAATCGAGAGGCCGCCCAGCTCCAAGTTCGCCCGCACCGCTCCGAACTCCAGCTCCAGCGACAAGGGGATCTCCGGAGAGAGCTCCAGGTCCAGGTGTCCCGATCCTTCGTGCGCGCCGATGCGGATGCCTCGGCCGATCCGGTCCATGCCGATCTCGAGGGTGCCGTCCGCGTACCGGGTCCGAGGCTCGACGACGTCCTGGTCGTAGTGCAACTCCATCCGATACAGACTGCCCGGCTCCCCCGGCCACACGCTGAGGACGCCCGCTCCGTAGCCCATCCGGACACGGAACTCGCGCTCGTGCCCCAGCTGGCGCGCGGCGGTCACGGTGCTCCAGTTCTGCGCCGCGAGTTCGGTCGCCGTGCAGGCCAGTCCTCCGGCCGCCCAGCAGGTCAGCCCCGCGGCGCGCCTCGTCCACCGCCTTCCCGCTTCGAGTCTAGCCACTGGCGGCTCCGTCCCCGGGGGAATCCGATTTCTCGCGCGAGCGAGCGGAACGTCTTCGGGTCCATGCCCGCGTCGCCCGGATTCCTCCGCCGTACGCGGCCGCCACCTCGCCCGGATCGGACGTGCGTCCCGCCCCCGTGAGCAACACGGCGCCGAAGCCGAGCGTCAACGCGATGATCGCGAAAGCGACCGCGACGAGAGTGAACAGCCCGTTCAGGAACGAGCCGAGCGCCGGCCCGCCCATCTCCGCCACGTGCGAAAAGGCGGAAGGGAGGGCGAGCGCCGCGAGGCCGACGGTGAGCGCGTGCACTTGGTTCGAGGGCCGGAAGCGGTCCAGCGCCGGGATGCCTTTGCGGACCAGCCACTCCCCGACCACGCTGGCCACGGCCAGGTATCCCATTCCGTGAGCCAGGAGCGCCGCCAGGGGAAAGAGGGGCAACCATGCGATCAGCAGGGGGATGCCGATGATCGAGACCAGGAGGACGAGGATGCCCAGCACCCAGACCGGCAGAAGGAGGAAGCCGCCCGCCATGCCGACCAGCGCGGCCCGTCCCGGCGCGGCTCTCACCGCGTCGGCCGCGTTCTGCAGCCGCTCTCCGGCGAAATGGACGACCGCGACGCCCACGGCCAGGAGGACCGCGAGCCAGAAGACGTCCCTGAAGAGGCCGTTCAGGCCGGACGTGACGTAGCGGAACGGCCGGGCGCGGGCTTCGGCCTGGCGGGAAGGCGGGCGGCGCTCCGCGTCCTCGTCGGTCGCCGCGTCCGCCGTCCTTCCCGCTTCCGCGCCGACTGCCACGGTGCGAATGGCCCCCGCCACCGTTCCTCCGTCGCGCTCGAGCTGCCCGTCGATCACCCGCACGTCTCCTCCGATGCGCGCGTCGTTCTCGATGCGCAAGGTGCCCTCGACCACGACCACGTCGCCGGGGACCTCCCCGGCCACGGTGGCGTCGCCGTTCATCACGAACAGCGCTCCGCGGATTTCGGAGTCTTCGTCGACGGTCGCGTCCTCGTCCACATGCAGCGACAGCTCCGTCGGGTCCACGTCCCCGAGCACCTCTTCCAGCGCCGGGTTCCGCTGCCGGAGCAGACGGAACAACGGCGGAATCAGAGCCCCGGCGACGTCCCCCGCCCGCGCGTCCGCGTCGGCCCGGAGCGCCGCGCCGATTCCGCTCGGCTCGGGGCGCGCGAGCGCCTCTTCCAGCGCCCGGTCGACGCGCTCGGCAACCGACCGCGCCTCGCCGGACAGCCGTGCGTCCGGCGCCCACGCGGTCAGCGCGGCGGCGAGCGGTCCGTCGTTCAGCGGAACGGCCTCCGAGAGGAGGGAGCGCCACGAAGCGTCGAGCGCTCCGCCGACCTCGTAGCGTCCCGCTTCCGCACCGTCCACCCGGATTTCTCCGTTCCGGAAGGAGACCTCGAGAGCCGGGCCGGAATCGAATTCGAGCGACAGGATCGCCTCCGATTCGGACACGGTGACGCGGTTCGCCACCACCTGCCGCTCCTGCGCGGCGGCGGAATTCGGCGCGCTCGCCGTCGAGAACGCGAGCAGCGCGCCGAAAACCGGAGCCATGCCGGCGGGGCGGGGCGGGGCGTCAGCCGTGCGCATGGCGGAACGCGAGACGAGGGAGGCCGAGGTTGCGGTGAAGGACCCACAGGGAGACGAAGGTCAGGGCGGTGAATCCCGCAGCCCCCGCGACCGCGGTTGCGGGAGACGCGATCAGGGGCTCGGCGAGCGTATAGGCTCGAAAAGTCGCTGCGCTCTGCATCCCCGTCGCGAGGAGCGATCCCCCGAGCGCCGAAAGGGCGTCGCGGACCTGCCACAACAGATAGGTCGCGAGGCCGCCGCCGGTCAGTTGCGGGACGGTGGACACGAAGGCCGCGGCCCCGGCGAACCCGGCCGCGGGCACGCTGGCCAGCGTGCCCGCCAGCACCCATCCGCGCGGCGAACGGGGCCGGAACCGCCGCGCGCGCGCCGCCGGGTTCCCGCGGGCGGTCTCCGAAACGCTCCCGCGCCACCGGGCCATCGCGCCCTCCGCGAATCCCGCTGCGGGCGCGAGCGCGGGCAGGGCCTCGAGCGCCGTCACGAGGCGTCGCCAGTCCGCCAGCTCGCTCGCGCACCGCGCGCAGGTGGCCAGGTGAGCCCGCGCCAACGCGGCCCGCCTCCGGGAGAGCGCGCCGTCCGCAAGATCCTGCAGCGTGCGTCCGGCGAGATGGGTGCGCGCGAAAGCGCGTCTCGCCCAGCGAACCGGACGCGTCCAGGACCGTGCCCGGGCCGTGCCGCGGAGTTCGACCGCGGACAGGACCCGCTCGGCGAACCGGCCGGGAGGCGCGAAACGGCGCAACCGACCCAATTCGTCGAACACCTCGCGCCAAGCGTCCAGGCGGGCGCGGCATCCGGCGCAGTCGGCCAGGTGCCGCCGGGCCGATTCGGGCCCGGCGCCGGCGCGCGCGCGGCGCGCGTCGAGAAGGCCTTGGATCGCGTCGTCGTCCAGGTGCCCGCCGTGGCCGGTCCGTTCCGATTTCATTCGCCGTTCGCTCCCGCTCGCACTCGTCGTGGCGGCCGCGTCTTCGCGCGGCCTCCGAGCTTCTCCGGTTCCGCCGCTTCGGGGCGTCGCGCCCCGCTGCGCACGTCGTTCATCGGCTCTCCCGAAGATACGACCCGAATCCGGCGGAGGTTTCGGGTCCCGACGCAGCTTCGGTCATGCCTCCGCGAGCCGCAATTTGAGCTCGGCCCTGGCCCGGTGAAGGTAGGTCTTCACCGTGCCCAGCGGGATGTCCATGATGTCGGCGATTTCGTCGTAGGTGTGCCCCTCGATGTGGCGCAGCACCACCACCGCGCGGTATTCTTCGCGCAACTCCCCGATGGCCGTCTCGATCTGGCCGCCGAGTTCGCGGTTCTGCACGTAGTCTTCGGGGCTCTCGCCGTCGGACGCCAGCGCCAAGCTGGTGCGCGCCTGCTCTTCGGGCGTGACCGCGTCCGGGGCGCCGTGCATCGAGACCGTGGGCACGCGCCGCTTGCGCAGATGATCGATGGTCAGATTGTTGGCGATCTTGAAGATCCAGCTGGAGAACTTGTATTGAGGATTGTAGGTGTCGATCGCGTTGAAAGTGCGGATGAAGGCCTCTTGCGCCAAGTCCTCGGCCATGGTTCGGTTTCTCACCATCCGGTAGACGAGGGAGAAAACGGGACGTTCGTACCGGGAGAGCAGCTCGCGGTAGGCGCCCTCCCGGCCCTGCGCGGCGAGGGCGACGAGTTCCGCGTCTTCGACGCTCTGGTAGTTCAAGGACATTCGCTCGATGAGGTTCGAGCCGCTCCGTACGGAAATCGATGACGAACGTTTCCGAAGCGCGGCCGTCGGCCGGGGAGGAGCGCGCGCGCCAAGTGCACGAGATCTTCTCGCGCATCGCGCCGCGCTACGACCTCCTCAACCGGGTGCTCAGCCTGAACGTCGACCGGTGGTGGCGCCGGCGGGCCGTGCGCGCGCTCGGCCGTTGCCGCGGCGACCGGGCCCGCTACTTGGACGCGTGCGCGGGCACCTGCGACCTGGCCGTCGAGCTGGCGACCCGCAAGGACTTCCGGGGTCGAGTGGTGGCGCTGGACTTCGCCGAGCCCATGCTGCGCAGAGGTCGAGCGAAGAGCGCGCGTCTGCCCGTGCAGACGTTGTGCGGGGACGCGCAGCGTCTGCCCTTCGCGGACGAGTCCTTCGACGGCGCGATGGTGGCCTTCGGGGTGCGGAACCTCTCCGATCTCGGCCTGGGGCTGGCGGAGCTGCGCCGGGTGCTTCGCGAAGGCGGCCGCCTGGTCGTTCTCGAGTTCGCCATCCCTCCGAACCCGGTGGTCCGAGCCCTCTACCTGTGGTATTTCCGGCGCATCCTGCCGACGCTGGGCCGGATCGTGTCCGGGCACCGCTGGGCGTACAGCTACCTGCCCGCTTCCGTCGGCGAGTTCCCGGGTCCGCGCGCTCTGGGCCGGAAGCTCTCGGACGCGGGATTCCGCGCCGTCCGGTGGCGGTCGCTGACCTTCGGTATCGCGGCGGTCCACATCGGCGTGCGTTAGGGGAAGGAAGAGGTGCGGGAAGCGGCCGGCCCCGCCGCGCCCGGGGCCCCGGTCGGCGGGACCGGGTCGGGGATCTCATCGAACCTCCGGACGGTCACGTCGCCCAGGGTCTCGGCGGGCAGGTCGAACCGGGCCGGATCCCCGAGGATGAGGATGACCATGCGGTCCGGGTCCAGGTGCCGTCGCAGAACGGCGTGCACGTCGTCGGGCGAGACCCGTTGCACCCCGGCCACGTAGCGCTCCGGCCAGTTTCGCGGGAGTCCCCGGGCCTCGTGCAGGACGCGCCGGGACACGATCTGCATCGCTCCCTGGAAGTTGAAGGAGAAGCCGTTGCCGGCCGCCTCCACCGCGGCCTCCACCTCGTCCTGCGCGGGGGGCGCGGCGCGCATCTCCTCCATCACTTCGAGGATGGCCCGGGTCGCGGCGATCGTCGATTCGCCCCTGGTGCGGGCGAGGGCCCCGACGATGCCGTCGTCGTCGTCGGGCGTGGTCCAGAACGAGCCCGCGCTGTAGGAGAGGCCCAGCTCGGTGCGCACGCGGTTCACGATGCGGCTCGAGAAGCCCGCGGACCCGAGGATGGAGTTGGCGATGCGGGAAGCGAAGTAGTCGCGGGAATCCTCCTGGCGGAGGGAGCTCCGATGCGCCATGACGATGGTCGTCTGCTCCAGCTCCCGCGGGATGAGGTGGACGCCCGGCCGGTCCAGGACGTCGGCGGTCGGCGCCTCGGGCAACGCTTCCGCGCAGGGCGGCCAGCCGGACAGGAACGCGCGCAGGTGGGGCTCGATCTCCTCCCACTCCAAGTTGCCCGACGCCCCCAGCGACAGGTTGTCCCGGCACAGGATGCGGCGATGCGCGGCGCGCAGCTTCTCCGGCGAGAGATCCTCGGGTTCGAGGTCGTCGGGCGCCATCTCCCAGCCGATGGGGTGGTCGCCGAACATCAGCCGGTTGAACTCGGAGAAGGCCAGCCGGCCCGGGTCGTCGGGACGGCGCAAGGCGCTCTCCAGCTCCTGGCCCCGCCACACCTCGACGTGCACCGAATCGAAGCGGGGGCGGAGGAGCATGTCCTTCCAGAGGCGCAACCCCGCTTCCAGGTTGGCGGTGAGGGCGTTGAGCGTGGCGGAGGTGCTCCCCCCCGCGGATCCGAAGGTGAGCTCGAGCGCGTGCCGGTCGATCCGCTCGTCGACGGAATCGGGGTGCAACTCGAGGGTGCCTCCGAAGCGGAGCAGCGAGGGAAGCGCGGTGGTCGCCGCGTAGAGTTCGCGACCGAAGAGGCTGAAGCCGCCCGCGAAGCGCGCGTACACGTTCACCAAGGGCAGGGTGCGGTCGGTCAGGAAGAAGACGGTCACGCCTTCGATCTCGCGTTCCGACGGGACGGGCGGGGTGAAGGACAGCGGGGCGAACCGGAGGGCCTCGACGGCCGCCCGGTCGGCCGGCCTCTGGGCGACTGCGGCGTGGGGCCATGCCGCCAGCGCCCAGAACAGGCCGACGGCGGCCGCGCTCCGGAGCGCCGGAGCGGGTCGCGTCACGGTACGGCCTCCCCGCTGCGCTTCACGAGCGTGGCGACGGTGCGGTTTTCGCGCGTGAAGTAGGTCCGCGCCACGCGTTGCACGTCGGCGGGCTCGACCCGGTGGAGGAGCGCGGTCCGCTCGAAGGTGGCGCGCCAGTCCCCGAAGCGGGTCGCGGAGTCGGCCAGCTGGAGGGCGAGCCCCAGATTGGACTGCAACCGGCGCACGCCGGACGCCACCAGCTGATTGCGCACGCGCTCGAGCTCGCTCGCCTCGGGCGGTTCCAGCGCGAGGCGTTCGATCTCCTCGTAGAGCGCCGCTTCGATCCGAGCGGGAGCGTTGGGCGCGCGCGGGGTGACGTGCACCACGAACTGCCCGGGGAAGCGCGATCCGGGCACGGTGGACGCGGTGACCGAGGCGGCCAAGCGGTCCCGGACGACCAAGCGCCGGTACAGGCGCGAGGTGCGACGCCCCGCGAGAACGGACGCCAGCACGACCAGCGCCGGGCCGTCCGGGTGGCGTTCGCTCACCGTGTGCCATCCGACCCGCAGCTGCGGCTCCGCGTCCATGACCAGTTCCACCCGCCGCTCGCCCCGCTGGGGCGGCTCGACCGCGAGCACCGGCGGGGGCGGGTCGCCGGACGGGACGTCGCCCAGATAGCCGCGCGCCCAGGCCGCGATCGAATCCGGCTCCACGTCGCCCACGATCGCGACCACGGCGTTGCGGGCGCCGTAGTAGCGCCGGTGGTACTCCTCCACGTCGCGGCGGGACAGACGCTCCAGGTCCGACATGTGCCCCACCACCGGAACCCCGTAGGGGTGCATCGTGAACGCCGTCGCCAAGTGGAGTTCGCGCAACAGGCCGCCCGGGTTGGTGTCCACCCGGGTGCGGCGCTCCTCCATGACCACGTCGCGCTCGGCGTAGAACTCGCGAAAGACGGGGTTGCGCGCCCGATCGCTCTCGAGCAGGAACCACAGCTCGGCCCGGTTGGCGGGGAGTTCCACGAAATAGGTGGTCGCCTCCGAGGAGGTGGTGGCGTTGAGGTTGCGGGCCCCGTTGCGGTCGAGGATGCGGCTGAACTCGTTGGACACGACGGGCGCCTGCGCCGCGCGCTCGTACGCCCGCACGCGTCGGCGAAGCGTGCTCAGGCGGGCGCTGTCCGGGGCGGGCGCGGCGGCGGCGGCGAGCAGCGAGTCGTGGGTCGCGTCCATGCGCGCGAAGAGCGCCCGCTCCGCCTCCACGTCGCGCGTGCCGACCGTGGTCGTTCCCTTGAAGAGCATGTGCTCCAGCAGGTGCGCCGTGCCGGTCGACCCGAGGACTTCGTTCACGCCTCCCACCGCGTACTCCACGACGAAGGCCACGGTCGGCGCGGAGGACCGCGGGAGGACGAGCAGGCGCAGTCCGTTGTCGAGCTCGATCTCCTGCACGGGAAGGTCGGAGGCGACGCCGTCCTGGCCCGAAGCCCGACCGGGCGCCGCCGCGAGCAGCGCCAGCAACGCGGCCGCGGCTCCTCGCGCCGCCCGGGTGCGGACCTGAGCCGTCGACCGCGCGCCGAAGCGCCGCGCCGGAGCGCCGCCGCGGCGGTCCGGGTGCGCGGGCCGATGCGTCCAGAGGCTGCGGGTCATGGGGGCGGGGGCTGGCAACGGGGGCAGTGGAACGCCGATCGGCTGCCGATCACCGTTCTCCGGACGACCCCCGGGCACCTCGCGCAGGGGCGGCCTTCTCGCCCGTATACCACCAGACGGGGGCCGAACGATCCTTCCAGCCCGGCCGGGTCGCGGTAGTCCCTGAGGGTCGTCCCGCAGGCGGCGATGGCGGCGCGCAGCACTTTGCGGATGGCCCGGTGCAGGGGCGCGATCCTGTCCGCGGGAACCGCGCGCGCGGGCGTGGCCGGATGGACGCCGGCGAGAAACAGCGCCTCGTTCGCGTAGATGTTTCCGATTCCGGCCACGCGCCGCTGGTCGAGCAGCCACGAGCGGATCGGAGCGCGCGAGCGGACGAGTTCCGCCGCCAGCCGACGGGCGGTGAAGGAGCGGCCCAGCGGTTCGATCCCCAGCGTGCGCGACCAGCGCCGCCACGTCCGCCCGGAGAAGCGCCGCAGCCGCCCGAACCTTCGTGCGTCGCTGTAGACGGCCGCGTCCCCGCCGCCGTCCAAGTCGAAGACGACGCCCGTGTGGACGGGAAGGGGATCGGGGTCGCCCTCGGGATGGAACAGGAGGCGCCCGGTCATCCCCAGGTTGACGACCAGCACGGTGTCCGGGGCGCAGAACCACACCACGTTCTTGCCTCGGCGCCCCACTTCGCGGATCGCCGCGCCGCTCATCCCGCGGGCGAAGGCGTCGACCGGTTCCGAGAGGAGATCGTCGCGCCGCACGCGCACGCCGGAGATCGTGCGGCCGACGAGGTGCGGCGCGAGGCCGCGGGCGATCGTTTCCGCTTCGGGAAGTTCGGGCAGCCTGACCTCCCGGAAATCAGCTCCGCGCCAGCTCCCGCCAGCCGATGTCGGAGCGGAAGCGCCTGCCTTCGAACCGGATCGCGCGCGCGGCGCGGCGGGAACGCTCGGCGGCTTCCGCCAGCGTGCCGCCGAGTCCGGTGGCCGCGAGGACGCGCCCTCCCGAGGTCAGCACCGCGTCCCCCCGGCGCCGGGTGCCCGCGTGGAAGAGCAGCACGCCGTCCTCGTCGGCGAGCGCTTCGGGGATGTCCACGGGCGCGCCGACCGGGTAGGATTCCGGATATCCGGCCACGGCCAGCACCGTGGTCGCGGCGGCGCCCCGGACGGTCTCGGGTCGCCAACCCGCGAGCCCGCTTCCGTCGGCGACCGCCGTCACGGGCTCCAGCAGAGAGCCTCCCAAAAGCGGAAGCACCGCCTGGGTCTCGGGATCCCCGAAGCGGCAGTTGAACTCGACCACCCGGGGACCGTCCTCCGTGAGCATCAGGCCCGCGTAGAGGAGCCCGCGGAACGGACATCCGGCCTCGGCGAGCGCGTCCAGCACGGGCTCCAGAATCCTGTCGCGCACTTGCGCGATCAACGCCTCGGTGGCCACCGAGACCGGCGCGTACGCCCCCATGCCGCCGGTGTTGGGCCCGGCGTCGCCCTCGCCGATCCGTTTGTGATCCTGGGCGGCGACCAGCGGGACCGCGCGCGCCCCGTCCGAGAGGGCGAAAACGCTGAGTTCCTCGCCGTTCATGCGCTCCTCGATCACGATCTCGCGTCCGGCGTCGCCCATGCTTCCCTCCACGAGCATGCGCCGGATCGCGCCGCAGGCCTCCTCCGGGTCGTCGCACACGACCGCGCCCTTTCCCGCAGCCAAGCCGGAGGCCTTCACCACGCACGCTCCCCCCAGCTCGATCGCGTGCGCCCGGGCCGCCCGGGCGTCGGCGAAGACCCGGTACGCGGCCGTGGGCACGCCCGCGGCGCTCATCAGGTCCTTGGCGAACGCCTTGCTCGACTCGATCCGAGCCGCGGCCCGCGAGGGTCCGAAGACGGGCACTCCCGCCGCCTCCAGCCGGTCGGCGAGGCCCAGGGCGAGCGGGACTTCGGGGCCGATCACGACCAAGTCCGGACGGTGGCGCGTCGCCCACGAGGCCACGCCGCCCGCGTCGGTCGGCGAAACGTCCACCCCCCGGGCCGTTTCCGCCATGCCGGCGTTGGGACGGGTGGCGAAGAAGTCGGCTTCGGGCGCGTCCCGCTCGAGCCTCCAGAGCAGAGCGTGTTCGCGCCCCCCGTTTCCGACGATCAGGATGCGCATGCCGGGGACCGCAACGCGCATGTCGGGAGCGCGGAGCTCACTTGCGGATGTTGTCCCGGATCGAGTCGCCCATTCTGCGGGCCGCGCCGCGCACGGATCCGATGAAGCTGCGCGCCTCTTCCGCGTAGGCCTGAGCCGCCGAGGAGACGTCTTCGCGATAGGACGGATCGGGGTCGTCGCGGCGGAGGTAGTCGCCCGCCACGATGCGGTCGTACTCGCCGCTCTCGATCCAGCTTCTCATCTCCGACAGCCGCAGCACCCAGAACGGGTGGCTGACGCCCAGCAGGTTGAGCACCTTGAAGACGTGGTCGGCGACGTCCCCGCCCTCGCGGTACTCCTCGGCCTGACGCACGAACTCGCCGAGGTTCAGGTCGTCGGACGAGGTGCCGCCCCCCGCCATCTTCATCATGGCGGTCATGGCGACGTCCGCGTCCTGGATGGAGAGCAACCCGGCCCGGTCCGAGGACAGCTCGCTCTTGCGCGACCACTCGAGCAGGCCCATGAGCACGGCGCGCGCGGCGAGGCCGACGATGGGGAACCCCAGGCTGGCGAGCTGGATCAGCAACACCGTCATCGTCCGGTAGAGCACGTGCCCGCTGACGATGTGGCCCACTTCGTGCCCCAGGATGAAGGACAGCTCCTCGTCGTTCAGGATCAGCACGGTGCCCGAATTGAGGATGATGAAGGGCTGGTCCATGCCGTAGGCGCCGGCGTTGGCGATCGGGGTCTGGGAGACGTAGAGGGGGTACTCCTCGACGTCCATCGTCTCCAGGACGTCCCGGTACCGTTCGTGGATGTGCCCGTACTGGCGTTCGCTCACCCGCAACGCGTTCGCTTGGAAGGCGAGCCGGATGGGCTTTTCGCCGAAGAACCCGAAGAGGTTCTTCAGGACTTCGTCGAAGACGGGGAGCTTGCGCAACGCCGCGAGCGCCGCGCGATCCGCGGGGTGTTCCCACGAGCGGGACGATATGCCCGCGAGGATGCGCCGCGCGTTGGCGTGGGGCGCGTCGAATCCCCGCTCGCCGGCGTCCCCGGCCGAACCGTTCGCATGGCCTCCGTCAGAACCGTCCATGGTGGCCCTCCCTTGTCCGACGCCTTCGGCGGCGTCTTCGTATTCGTTGCGACCGCGGGCGGGCTCCGGCCCGTTGCCGTCGGTTTCCCTACGCCCTGCCCGAAACCCAGGTTTCGGCGCCCGCGGCGCCGCGCTCCGTCACCCTCCCGGGCGGTCCAGAGCTCGGTCGAGATCTCCGATCAGGTCCTGCGCGTCCTCGATTCCCACCGAGAGCCGCACCAGGCGCTCGGTGACGCCCATCTCCTCTCGGCGCGCGCCGGGGACCGAGGCGTGGGTCATGAGCGCCGGCACCGAGACGAGCGATTCCACCCCGCCCAGGCTTTCCGCCAGAGCGAAGATGCGCGTGCCCTCCGCCATCCGGCGCACGGATTCCCCGGTCGGCAGGGTGGCGGACACCATGCCGCCGAACCCGGTCATCTGGCGCGCGGCCAGCGCGTGCTGCGGATGGGAGGGCAGACCCGGGTAGTGCACTTCCTCCACGGCCGGATGCGTTTCCAGGAAACGCGCCACGGCCAGCCCGTTGGCGTTGTGCTGGCGCATGCGCACGTGCAGCGTCTTGGTGCCGCGCAGGCAGAGCCAGCAGTCCATGGGGCCGGGCACGGCGCCGGTGGACTTGCGCAGAAAGCGCAGCCGGTCGGCCAACTCCGGATCGAGCACGGTCAGGGCGCCGCCGATGATGTCGCTGTGACCGTTCAGGTACTTGGTGGTCGAGTGCATCACGATGTCCGCGCCCAGTTCGTGGGGGCGCTGGTTCACCGGCGTCGCGAAGGTGTTGTCGACGCACAGGAGCGCGTCCGCGGCGCGGGTCGCCTCGGCGGCCGCGGCGAGGTCGCACAGCCGCATCATGGGGTTGGTGGGAGTCTCCAGAAAAACCAGCCGCGTGTTCGGCCGCAGCGCGTCGCGGATCCGTTGCGGATCCCTCGAGTCCACGAAGGAGAAGGAGATGCCGGATCGGTTCAGGACCTGCGTCGCCAGCCGCGTCGTTCCTCCGTAGGTGTTCTCCTCGCAGACGACGTGGTCGCCCGCCGAGAGCAACCGGGTCGCGCAGTCGATGGCGGCCATCCCGCTGGCGAACGCGATGCCGTGGGGCGCTCCCTCCAGCGCCGCGACGTTGCGTTCGAGGGCTTCGCGGGTGGGGTTCTGGACGCGCGCGTATTCCCAGGGCCACCCCCGGTCCAGCCCGGGCTGCACGTAGGTGGAGGTCTGGAAAACGGGAGGCATGATCGCGCCCGTTCGCGGCTCGGGCGCCTGTCCTCCGTGAATTGCGAGCGTTGCGGGCCGATGCCCGGACGATGGAGTTCGGGTCATGCGGAGGTCCGGGTCATGGATCCGGGAGGCTCGGGTGGGGTTCTCGACGACGATGCGAGCCCGAATGTAGTTCGCGCCACGGGACCAAAGCGAGTCCCGCCCCTTTTTCAGCGAGGTGCGCCAGCCATGCCGGTCGACTTGCCGCACGCCCTGACGACGAGCGTCTCGGGCTTTCGGGGCCGGGTCGGAGATCCCCTGACGCCCGAGCTGATCTCGGCGCTCGCGGCGGCGTACGGCGCCTTCCTGCGGGAGGAGGGCGGCGGCGGATCCGCGGTTCTGGGCCGCGACTCGCGAGTCTCCGGACGCATGTTCGCGGCGGCGGCCGCCGCCGGGCTGATGTCGGTGGGATGCGACGTGGTCGATCTCGGCGTCGTGCCCACCCCGACGCTCATGATGGCGGTGCGCGACGCGGGCGCGGCGGGGGGGATCGCGGTGACCGCGAGCCACAACCCGGCGGAGTGGAACGCCCTCAAATTCGCGACCGCCGAGGGACAGTTTCTGGACGGCGGCGGAATGGCCCGTTTTCGCCGCCTGCTGAAGGAGGAGGAAATCCCGCGTGCGCCTTGGGACGGAGTGGGCGCGGTCGACCGCGACGCCGGCGCGGTCGACCGGCACCTGCGGGCGGTGCTGGAGCTTCCCTTCCTGAACGTGGCCGCGTTGCGCGCGCGCGGCTTCCGAGTCGCGCTGGACTGCGTCCGCGGTGCGGGCGGCGCGGCGATGCCGGAGTTGCTGGAGCGGCTGGGGTGCCGCGTGCACGCCATCGGGACGGAGGCGGACGGGCGGTTTCCGCGCGATCCCGAGCCGACCGCCGCGAACCTGGGCGACCTGTGCGCGCTGGTGCGCGACGCCGGGGCCGAGGTGGGGATGGCGGTGGATCCCGACGCGGACCGCCTGTCGCTCGTGGACGAGGCGGGCGAGCCCGTCGGAGAGGATTTCACCTTGGCGCTGGCGGCCGCGGCGGTGGCGGGTCGGCGGGGCGGGCCGGTGGTGACCAACCTGTCGACCAGCCAGGTGGTCGAGGACGTTGCGGGAGCGGTCGGCGCGCGGACGTTGCGCGCGCCGGTGGGCGAGATCCACGTGGTGCGCCGCATGCAGGCGGAGGGCGCCGCGGTGGGAGGGGAGG
Source organism: Longimicrobiales bacterium (assembly GCA_965115885.1). Taxonomy (GTDB): domain Bacteria; phylum Gemmatimonadota; class Gemmatimonadetes; order Longimicrobiales; family Gaopeijiaceae; genus BD2-11. The sequence goes on along the minus strand of OZ220479.1, from coordinate 1,853,881 downwards.
GGAACGGCGGCGTCGTCGTGGCGGCGTTGCACCACACCCGGGACGCCTTGGCGGGCGCCGCGCTCGTGCTCCAGCATCTGCTCGACGAAGGTCTCTCGCTCGCGGCCGCCGTCGCCCGTCACCCCGACTACCGCATCGTCAAGGAGAAAGTCGCGTACTCCAGGGACCGGCTGGACGCCGCCTACGCCGGGCTGAAGCGGCGCTGGCCCGCGGCGGAGCCGGACGCGTCGGACGGACTCCGGCTCGCTTGGCGCGACCGCCGCGAGTGGTTGCACGTGCGTCCCTCCGGCACCGAGCCGGTGGTGCGGCTGATCGCCGAAGCGCCGGCGGGTCCGCGGGCGGGGACGCTCGCGGAGGAGGCGCGGGCCGTGCTGACCGAGGTTGCGCGGGCCCCCTGAGCGACGGGAAGCGGACGGGAGATCCCGGGGGCGGGGAGGCGACCATGCGATCCGACGCGGGGCCGTCCATGGGCGCATCGACGAACGCGGCGGGCCGCGGAAGAGGAAGAGGGCGCCGCGAAGGTCGGCCGCGCGAATTGGCGAGGCGCCGTCGGCGTTCGGAAGACGAGCCGCGAGGGCTTCGACCGCCTTCGCGTCCCGTGGGAGCCGCTCCAGCGTCCGCGGCTTGCCCGATCCGGCCTTCCCGGGGGAGGTTTGCGGACGGGAACCGGGGGTTCGGCAACCCCGCAGCGAGCGGCCGGGCGGGCGTCCGTCGGCGCCGCGAGAGCATCATCGATCGAAGACGACATGTGCGGAATCGTGGGATACGTGGGACCGGGCGACGCGGTGCCCGTGCTGCTGGAGGGCCTCCGCCGCTTGGAGTACCGGGGATACGACTCGGCCGGCATCGCGGTGGCCGACGGCGGAGCGCGTCTGGGCGCGGTGAAGCGGGCCGGGAAGCTGGATCGGTTGGAGGCGGCGCTGAGCGACGCTCCCCCGAAGGGAAGCTGCGGCATCGCCCACACGCGCTGGGCCACCCACGGAGAGCCCACCGAGCGCAACGCCCATCCCCATCTCGGCGCCGACGACGGCGTGGCCCTGGTGCACAACGGCATCATCGAGAACGCCGCGTCGCTCCGGCGGCGGCTCGAGGCGCGCGGCGTCCGGTTCCGGAGCGACACCGACACCGAAGTCGCGGTGCATCTGATCGACCTCTTCCTCGAGAGGGGAATTCCGCTGGAGGAAGCCCTGGCCCTGGCCCTGGAACGCGTCGAGGGCGCGTACGGCGTCGCGGCGATCAGCGCGCGGGAGCCGGGCAAGCTGGTGGCGGCCCGCCGAGGGAGCCCGCTTCTGCTCGGAATCGGGGCCTCGGGGCAGTACTTGGTGGGCTCCGACGCGGCCGCGGTCGTGTCCCAGACGCGCGACGTCGTCTACCTCGCCGACGGCGACACCGCGACGCTCGAGCGCAGCGGCTACCGGATCAGCCAGACGGGTCGGGGCACGGTGCGCCGCTCCGTGCACCAGGTGACCTGGGATCTGTCCGCCATCGAGCGCGGCGGCTTCGAGCACTTCATGCTGAAGGAGATCTTCGAACAGCCGCGCAGCCTGCGCGACGTCCTGCGGGGGCGGTTGCTGGAGGCGGACGGGACGGCGCGCCTGGGCGGGATCGAACGGCACCAGGAGGAGCTTCACGGCGTGGACCGCATCGTCTTGACCGCGTGCGGGACCAGCTGGCACGCGGCGCTGATCGGCGAGTACATGCTCGAAGATCTCGCGCGCATCCCGGTCGAAGTGGAATACGCCTCCGAGTTCCGCTACAAGAACCCGGTGCTGGACGAGCGCACGCTGGTGATCGCGATCAGCCAGTCCGGGGAGACCGCCGACACGCTGGCCGCGTTGCGCGAAGCGCGCCGCAGAGGCGCGCGCACCATGGGCATCGTCAACGCGGTGGGCTCCTCCGTCGCCCGGGAGACGGAGTTCGGATGCCACCTGCACGCCGGACCGGAGATCGGCGTGGCTTCCACCAAGGCCTTCACCAGCCAGCTCGCGGTGCTCGCCCTGTTCGCGCTGTGGATGGGTCGGCGGCAGCGGATTTCGCTGACGAGCGGGCGCCGCGCGGTCCAGGCCGTGCGGGCGCTCCCCGACCAAGTGGAGGAGGTCCTCGGGCTGAACGACTCCATCCTGGAACTCGCGCGCACCTACCGGGACGCGCCCAACTTCCTCTATCTAGGGCGCGGCTACCAGTTCCCGGTGGCTCTGGAAGGAGCGCTCAAGCTCAAGGAAGTGAGCTACATCCACGCCGAGGGCTATCCCGCGGCGGAGATGAAGCACGGTCCCATCGCGCTCATCGACGAGGCCATGCCTGTGGTGGTCCTGGCGCCCAGCGATCCCGTCTACCCCAAAGTCGTGGCCAACATCGAGGAGGTGAAGGCGCGGCGCGCGCGCGTGATCGCCGTGGTCAGCGAAGGGAACTCGGAGCTCGAGGACAAGGTCGACCACGTCGTCCGCATCCCGGACACGCTCCCCTTCCTGCGTCCCGTGCTCTCCACGATTCCGCTCCAGCTGCTCGCCTACCACATCGCCGTCCTGCGCGGCTGCGACGTGGACCAGCCGCGCAACCTGGCCAAGTCGGTCACGGTCGAGTGAAGGCGCGGCGGCGGGCGGCGGCGACGCCCGGGACGCGCGGCGGCGCGGGATGAGGATCGTGCTCCAGCGCGTGGCGCGCGCGGCGGTCCGGGTGGACGGCGCCCCGGTCGGCCGGATCGGCCCCGGGTTGCTGCTGCTGGTCGGCTTCGCCGACGCCGACCGCGCGGACGCGCTCGGCTGGATGGCGGACAAGGTCGCGGGGTTGCGCGTTTTCGACGACGGCCGGGGCAGGATGAACCTGTCGTTGCGGGACGTCTGCGGGGAGGCGCTGGTCGTGAGCCAGTTCACCCTCTACGGGGACGCGCGCAAGGGACGCCGTCCGAGCTTCGTCCGAGCCGCGGGGCCCGAAGCGGCCGCGCCCCTCTACGAGGAGTTCGTGGCGCTCCTGAGGGAGCGGGTTCCGGGAAAGGTCGCGACCGGCGTGTTCGGCGCCGCGATGGAGGTCGAGCTCGTCAACGACGGTCCCGTGACGCTGGTGCTCGAACGGTGACCGGCCTGTCGGCGGGCGGACGGCGTCCCCGCCTCGTGCTCGCCTCCCGTTCGCCCCGGCGCGCGGAGCTGCTCTCCATGCTGGCGATCCCGTTCGATGTCGATCCCGCCGACGTTTGCGAGAAGGTTCTGCCCGGAGAGGATCCGGCCGCGCACGCCCGGCGCTTGGCGGAGGGGAAGGCGAGGGCGGTGGCGGCGCGCCGGCCCGGGCGGTTGGTGCTGGGCGGCGACACGGTGGTGGTGCGGGACGGGTGCATTCTGGGCAAGCCGCGGGACGCCGACCACGCGGCCGAGACGCTCGTGAGCCTGGCGGGCCGCGCCCACGAAGTGGTCAGCGCGCTGGCGCTGGCGGAACCCGACGGGTGCGTGCATGCCGGGGTCTCCCGCACGACGGTGCGGCTCCGCTCCTTCGGAGCCGAAGAGGCGCGGGCCTACGTCGCGACCGGGGAGCCGATGGACAAGGCGGGCGCCTACGCCGTGCAGGGCGCGGGCGCGGTGTTGGTCGAGTCGCTGGAGGGCGACTACTTCACGGTGGTGGGGCTGCCCGTGCCGCTGCTGGTGGGCTTGCTGGGCGCCGCCGGCGTCCCCTACGGATTCGGGGGATGGACGCCGGAGACGGGATCGGGCGCCGGGACGCGACCGTGAGCCGCCGGAGCGCGGTCTTGGCTCTCGACCAGGGCACGACCGGCTCGACCGCCCTGGTGGTGTCGAGCGGCGGGCGCGTCCTGGGGCGCGGCTACGCGGAGTTCGCCCAGCACTTCCCGCGGCCGGGGTGGGTCGAGCACGACGCGGAGGAGATCTGGCGCACGACCCTGCGCGTCGCGCGCGCGGCGCTGGCGGAGGCCGGGCGCGCGGTGCGGCTCGAGGCGATCGGCGTCGCGAACCAGCGGGAGACCGTGGTGCTCTGGGACCGCGCCTCGCTCGCGCCGGCGTGCCGCGCCATCGTCTGGCAGGACCGGAGGACGACGTCGATCTGCGCGGAGCTGCGCCGCGGAGGGCACGAGACCGAAGTGCGCCGACGCACCGGGCTGGTGCTGGACCCCTACTTCTCGGGCACCAAGCTGACTTGGCTCTTCCGCGAACGTCCGGAGCTCCGCGCGGCCGCGGAGGCCGGAGAGCTCGCGGCGGGCACCGTCGACGCTTGGCTGGTGGCGCGCCTGACCGGCGGGACGGTGCACGCCACCGATCCCACCAACGCGTCGCGCACCCTGCTCTACGACCTGCGCCGGCGCAGGTGGGACGCCGAACTCGCCGGCCTGCTCGAAATCCCGGAAGGCGTTCTGCCGGAAGTCCGCCCCAGCTCCGGCGACTTCGGGATCGCGCGCGCCGAGCACTTCGGGACGGAGGTTCCGGTCGCGGGCGTGGTCGGCGACCAGCAGGCGGCGCTCTTCGGGCAGGGCTGCACCCGCGCCGGCTCGGCCAAGGCGACCTACGGCACCGGCGCGTTCCTGCTGCTGCACACGGGCCGGGAGGTCGTGCCGTCGCGGAACGGGCTTCTCGCCACGCTGGCGTGCGACGCGCGCGGGGGCGCGGCGTACGCCCTGGAGGGATCGATCCTCTCCGCGGGCGCCGCCGTGCAATGGCTGCGCGACGGCTTGGGCGTCCTGGAGCGCGCCGCCGAGTCGGAAGCGCGCGCGCGCGCGGTCGAGGACAACGCCGGCGTGTACTTCGTGCCCGCGTTCGCGGGGCTGGGCGCGCCGCACTGGATCCCCGAGGCGCGCGGAACGGTCGTGGGCGTCACGCGCGGAACGACCGCGTCCCACTTGGTCCGGGCGGCGCTCGAGGCGATGGCCTACGGCACGGTCGACGTGCTCCGGGCGATGGAGGAGGACGCCGCCCTCGACGTCCGGGAGCTCCGCGCCGACGGCGGGGCGGCGCGGAACCGGTGGTTGATGCAGTTCCAGGCGGACGTGCTGGGCGTGCCGGTGCGGCGGGCGCGCCGGGTGGAAACCACCGCGCTCGGGGCCGCCGCCCTGGCGGGAATCCGGGCCGGGTTCTGGCCGGACGGGGACGCGTTCGCGGAGTCCGCCGGGACCCCGGAGACCTATGCGCCCGCGATGCGCGCCGGGGAGCGCGAGGCGCTCCTCGCCGGATGGGAGCGGGCGGTGCGAGCGGCGCGGAGTTGGGCGCGAGACGCCGGAGCGCCCGCGGAAATTTGAGAAAACCGGCCCGCGTCGCGATATTTGCCCAGTTGCGGGACGCACGGGAACCGAAGGAAGGAAGAGAGAGGCGTAGCGAATGAAAAACAGTCGCTTCTACATCGGCTTGGTCGGCGTCGCGGCGGTCGTGAGCTTCCTCGTCTGGACGGGCTTCGACAAAGCGATGGTGTACTATCTCACCCCGGTCGAACTCATGGCCAAGGCGGCCGAGGACGACACCTTCCACGACATCGGCGTGAAGGTCAGCGGGCGGGTGGTCGAGGGGAGCTACCGAAAGGGCGAGGGCGCCTTCGAGCACTTCTTCTCGGTGATGGATCTGGATCGCGCCGACGCCCGCTTCCGCGTCGAGTACCGCGACATCCTCCCCGACACCTTCAGCGACGAGACCGAGGTCGTGGTCGAGGGACGCTTCCGGCGCGACGGGGTCTTCGAGGCGACCACGGTGCTCACCAAGTGCGGGAGCCGCTACGAGGCCGTGCCGGAAGAGATGGCCGGATGATCCTTCTCGGGGAGTTCGCCCTCTGGGTGGCTCTGCCGGTCTCGATCTGGGGGGTGGCGCTCGCCTTCGTGGGCGGGCACCGAAAACGCGGCGATCTGGTTCTCTCGGCGGAACGGTCGGTCTACGCGGTCTTTTTCCTGCTGTGCCTCGCCTCTCTCGCGATCGTCCTGGCGTTCCTGGACGGCCGGTACGAGTACTGGTACGTGTGGGCCTACTCCAGCCGGGAGCTCGAGACCTACTTCAAGGTGACCGGGCTGTGGGCGGGACAGCGCGGATCGCTGGTCTTCTGGGTTCTGCTGCTCGCCCTCTTCTCCAGCATCGCGGTCTTCCAGAACCGACGCCGGAACCGGGAGTTCATGCCCGCCGTGGTGGGCGTGCTGCTCACCGTCACGGCGTTCTTCCTGGGCGTCCTGCTCTTCGCCGACGTGAACCCGTTCGAGCGCTTGGCGTTCACTCCGGCGAACGGCCAGGGGCTGAACCCGCAGCTCCAGAACTACTGGATGACCATCCACCCCCCCACGCTCTACTTGGGGTTCACCTCCTTCTCGGTGCCCTTCGCCTTCGCCGTCGCCGCCCTGATCACCGGCAGGACCGACTCCCGCTGGCTGGTGGTCACCCGGCGCTGGACCCTGCTCAGCTGGTTCTTCCTGACCAACGGCATCGTCTTCGGCATGCGTTGGGCCTACGAGGAGCTGGGGTGGGGCGGATACTGGTTCTGGGATCCGGTCGAGAACGCGTCCCTGCTTCCCTGGCTCACCGCGACGGCGTTCCTCCACTCCGTCATGATCCAGGAGCACCGGGGGATGCTGAAGATGTGGAACCTGTCGCTGGTGGCGCTGACGTTCCTGCTCACCATCTTCGCGACCTTCCTGACGCGTTCGGGACTCATCGAGTCGGTCCACTCCTTCGCCCAGAACACCCGCATCGCCTACATTTTCCTGGCGTTTCTGGGCGCGGCGGCGGCGGCGTGTCTGCTCCTCATCCTGTGGCGCAAGAACGACTTGCGCCCGGAGCGCTCCATCGATTCGTTCCTGTCCCGGGAATCCGCCTTCCTGATGAACAACTTGATCCTTCTGGGATCGGCGTTCGCCGTGCTCTGGGGCACGCTGTTTCCGCTGATCTCCGAGGGTGTGGCGGGGACGAAGGTGGCCGTGGGACCGGCGTTCTTCAACCGCGTCAACATCCCGATCGGCCTAGTGCTGCTCGCGCTGACCGGGATCGGGCCGGTGATCGCCTGGCGCAGGGCCACGCGCCGCAACCTGAAGCGCAACTTCCTCTTTCCGCTGTCGATGGCGGCGGCGATCGTGACCGGGCTCCTCATCGCGGGCATGCGGGGCTTCTACGCGCTCGCGACCTTCGCGATCTGCGGTTTCGTGCTCACCGTCCTGGCGACCGAATTCTGGAAGGGCACCCGGGCGCGGGCGCGCATCGAGGGCGAGGGGCTGGGCAGAGCGTTCCTGAACCTGATCGCCCGCAATCGCCGCCGCTGGGGCGGCTACGTCGTGCACGCGGGCATCGTCCTCATGTTCGCCGGGTTCGCGGGCTCCTCGTTCCACACCGAGGTCGACCGGAGCGTGGAGCCGGGCGACGAGATCGTGGCGGCCTCGCCCTACGGACACGAGTACGTGCTGACCTACCAAGGCCTGTCCTCGTCGCGCACGCCCAACATGTGGCAGTGGGTCGCGTTGCTGGACGTCTCGCGGAACGGGCGCAGGCTGGGCGCCGTCACCGCCGAGCAACGCGTCTACGCCACCGCGGACCAGCCGATCCGCGAGGTGGGCATCCGTTCCACGCCGCTCGAGGACGTGTACGTCATCCTCGCCGGCGTGGAGGACTTCGAGGGCGCCATGCTGAACCGAGCCTCCGCCCAGGGGGCCGTCTTCCAAGTGCTGGTCCGTCCCCTGGTGGGGTGGATCTGGTACGGGGGGCTGGTCGTCACTCTGGGATGCCTCGTCGCGCTCTGGCCCGGCGCGGGCGGCCCCGTCCGGCGCGCCGTGCCCGCGGCGGCGCCGGCGCGCGCCCGGCTTTCCAGGGTCTGACCGGGCCTCCGCCCCGTCCGGTCCCGGCTCCGTCCTTGCCCGGCGCGCGATGATCGTCTTCGGGGCCGTCCTGGTCGCGGCGGCGGTGGTGCTCTACGTGGTGCAGCCCGTTTTCGGCGGCGAGCGCGCTCCGTTGTTCAGCCTCGACCGGGAACTCACCGAGGCGGAGGCGCGTCGGCACCTGACGCTGGTGGCGTTGCGCGACGTCGAGTACGACTACGCGACCGGCAAGGTGGACGAGCGCGACTACCGCCGACTGCGCGACGAACTCGCGCGCGAAGCGCTCGAAGCGTTGCGGGAGGTGCGGCGGAGCCGTGAGCGGACGGAAGATCCGCCGCCGGAGCGGGACGCCCGGACCGACGAGATCGAGCGCGAGATCGCCGCGTACCGGGTCGCCCTCCGGGCCGGGACCCTGTGCGAGCGGTGCGGAAACGCCAACGTCGGGGAAGCGCTTTTCTGCGCGACCTGCGGTCGGCGCCTGGAGTCGGAGCGAGACGAGGGGACTCCGGCGGCCGCGCGGGGCTGACGGAAGCGGTGTCGGCTTCGTCCGCCTCCCGCTCCGGCGCCGCCGTGCCGGCGCTGGAAGCGGCGTCCCTGGTGCGCGACTACGGACCGGTGCGCGCCGTGGACCGCGTCTCCTTCCGGCTCCGCCCCGGCGAGTTCCTCTCCGTGTTCGGTCCCAACGGCGCCGGAAAGACCTCGCTCCTCCGGCTCCTCGCCGGAGGGCTCCGGCCCACGAAAGGGGAGGTCCGCGTGTCCGGGACCCGTCTCGCCGCCGGCGACCGGGCGGCGCGAGGCCGGATCGGCATCCTGTCCCACCTGAGCTTTCTGTACGGCCGTCTGACGGCGCGGGAGAACCTCCGTTTCTACGGCCGCCTGCACGGCGTGGACGACCTGGACGCGCGGATATCGGCCCGTCTGGCCGAGGTCGGCCTCGCGCCTCGCGCCGAGAGCCCGGTGGACACGCTGTCGCGCGGCACGGTGCAGCGGCTGGCGGTGGCGCGGGCGTTGCTGCACGACCCCGAAATCGTGTTGCTCGACGAGCCCTACACCGGCTTGGACGCCTACGCCGGCGCGATGCTGCAGGAGGTGCTGTCGGCGCTCAGGGACGGGGGGCGCACCGTCGTCATGGTCACGCACGATCTGAGGCGCGGCCTCGAGCTCGCCGACCGCGTGGCGATCCAGGTGCGCGGCCGGTTCGCGTTCGACGCGAAGCGCGCCGACCTGGACGCCGACGCCTTGGAGCTCGCTTACCGGCGCGCGGTCGAGGAGCGGGCGTGAGGGTCTATCTGCGGCAGGTCGCGGCCATCGTGCGCAAGGACCTGACGCTGGAGTTGCGCACCCGGGAGCGGCTGGCGGCGATGACGGCGATGACCGTGCTGGTGGCCGTCCTCTTCCACTTCGCCATCGACCAGGGCCTGGTGCGCATGCAGGATCTGGCCGCCGGCCTGATCTGGATCACGATCCTGTTCGGGGGCATGCTGGGCATGGGTCGAACCTTCGAGCTGGAGCGGGAGCGGGGCGCGATGCAAGGTTTGCTGACGAGTCCCATTCCTTTGGACGGCATATACTTGGCGAAAGTGATCTCGAATTTCGTCCTGGTCGCGGCGACCGAGATCGTGGCGCTCGCCGCCTACGGGCTGTTCTTCGGGTTCGGCTACGGCGGCGCTCCGCTCCTGCTGGCCGGCGTGCTGGGTCTGGCGACGCTCGGGTTCGTGGCCGTGACCACCCTGTTCAGCGCCGTGTCGGCGCAGACTCGGATGGGGCAGAGCCTTCTCCCCGTCCTGGTCTTCCCGCTTCTGGTCCCCGTGGTCATCTTCGGTGTCGCGGCCACGGGGCGCGTCTTCGCCGCGCGGCCCGCGGCGGAGATCGAGGGCAGCCTCTATCTTCTGGCGGCCTTCGCCGCGACCGCACTCGCGGCGGGCACGATCCTGTTCCGATACGTGGTGGAGGAATGATGTCGCTCACGCGCATCCGACGCTTGGCCCTGGTTCTGGCGGCGCTGGGCGTCGCCGGAGTGCTGGTTCTGCACTGGATGGTCTTCTTCTGGGTGGGCACCGAGCGCACCATGGGGATCGTGCAGCGCATCTTCTACGTGCACGTCCCCTCGGCTTGGGTGACCTTCCTCGCCTTCGGCGTCACGGCATTGTGCGGGGCCGCCTACCTGTGGCTGCGCGACGAGCGGCTGGACTGGGCCGCGCAGTCGGCGGCGGAGGGGGGTCTCGTCTTCGGCGCGGTCATGCTCACCTCGGGCCCGCTCTGGGCCTCCTACGCCTGGGGGACGGCGTGGACGTGGGAACCGCGTCTCACCCTGACCCTGCTCATGTGGTTCGTCTTCCTAGGCTATTTCCTGGTGCGCGCCTCGGCCGAGGACCGGCAGGCGGGCAAGCGCATGGCGGCGGTGATCGGGGTTTTGGGCGCGCTGTTGATCCCGCTCATCCACGTGAGCGTGCTCTGGTTCCCGTCGCTCCATCCCCAGCCCGTGGTGGTCCGGGACGACGGACCCACGCTGGACGCCGACATGCTGATCACCCTCATGACCGGGCTCTTGGCGCTCACCTTGGTCTTCTTCTCCGCCTTCCTCTTCAGGTACGGCCTCGAGCAACTGCGCCACCGGCGCGCCCTCGAGACGCGGGGCGCGCCCGGGGTCGGATGACCGGCGCCTCCGCGGGGGAAGCCGTTCCCGCGAGGAGACCGCGGTCGCGGGACCGGGAGCCGCGGGGTCCTTCGTGGACCTGAACTCCCTCGATTTCAACGGCGATCCCGAACGCCTCTCCCTGTTCGTCGAGCGCTTGCGCCTCGCGCACGGCCACCAGTTCAACCCGGCTTTCGCGAGCGAGATCTCCCGGATCGAGCCGCTGCCGCACCAGCGCATCGCGGTCTACGACCGCATGCTGGACCAGGACCCCCTCCGCTTCCTGCTCGCCGACGACGCGGGCGCGGGCAAAACGATCATGACCGGGCTCTGCGTCCGCGAGATGCTGATGCGGGGGCGGATCCGACGCGCGCTCATCGTCCCGCCCGCCGGTCTCGTGGGCAACTGGGAGCGGGAACTGCGCACGCTCTTCCGGCTCCGGTTCCGGATCGTCTCCGGTCGGGACGCGCGCACGCGCGCTCCGTTCGCGGGACCGGACGGCGATCTCGCGATCGTGTCGCTGGACACGCTGCGCGGGGCGTCCGCCTTCGCGGCGCTGGCCGACCCCGGGACCGCCCCCTACGACCTCGTCGTGTTCGACGAGGCCCACAAGCTGAGCGCCTCCGCCGAGCGCGGACGGGTGCGCAAGACCCGGCGCTACGAGCTCGCCGAAGCGCTCGCGGGATGTCCGCCCGCCCCGGAGTACGCGGCGCTCTCCTGGTCGGCCCGCAACCTGTTGCTCCTGACCGCCACGCCGCACATGGGGAAGGATTCCCCCTACCACCATCTGTGGCGCCTGCTCGACCACCGGATCTTCGGGGCCGAAGAGGCGTTCGGGAACGCCCCACCCTCCATCCGGGCCCGGCATTTCATCCGCCGCACCAAGGAGGAAATGGTCGACTTCGGCGGGGCGCCTCTCTTTCGCGAACGGCGTTGCGACACCTTCGGGTACGACCTCACGCCCGGACCGGACGGCGAACGGGAACTCTACGAGAGCGCCACCTCGTACCTGACGCGCTCCTACAATTTGGCCACGGGGAACCGGCAGGCGGCGAAGCTCGCGGTGGGAGTGTTCCAGCGCAGGCTGGCCAGCTCCACATGGGCTCTGCTCAGGTCGTTCGAGCGTAGGATCGCGAAGGTCCGCCGGCTGGCCGACGACCTCGAGGCCGGACGGCTCCGTGCGGAGGAGCTGCGCAGCGCGCAGGACGCGCTGAACCGCAGATGCGTCGCGGACCACTTCGAGACGCACGACGCGTCGGAGGACATGGACGCGGACGCCCTCCGAGAGCGGGGCGAGGACTACGAGGACGCCGTGCTGGGCGCCGTCGTCGCCGTCACGGCCGAGGAGCTCCGGGAGGAAATCCTAGTCCTGGAAGATCTGGCCGCGCGCGCCCGGCGGCTGGTCGATTCGGGCCGGGAGTCGAAATTCGAGCGGCTCCGCGAAGTGCTCGAGCATCCGCGGCACGGCGGGGAGAAGTGGCTCGTCTTCAGCGAGCACCGCGACACGGTTGACTACCTGATCGAGCGCCTGGAGGCGCTGGGCTACGCGGGACGGGTGGCCTCGATCCACGGCGGGATGACTTGGCGGGAACGCGAGGAGCAAGTCGAGCGGTTCCGCGATTCGGCCGCCGTGCGGTTCCTGGTGGCGACCGACGCCGCAGGGGAGGGGATCAACCTCCAATTCTGCCGCTTGATGGTGAACTACGACATCCCCTGGAACCCCGCCCGGCTGGAGCAGCGGATGGGACGCATCCACCGCTACGGCCAGAAGCGCGACGTGTGGATCGCGAACTTGGTGTCCACGGACACGCGCGAGGGCCGGGTTCTCAAGGTTCTGCTCGAACGGCTGGACGCGATCCGCCGGGAGCTCCGCTCGGACAAGGTGTTCGACGTGATCGGACGCCTTTTCGAGGACCGATCTCTGAGCGAGCGCATGCGGGAGGCGCTGAGCGACGAGGGAGAGCGGCGCGCGCGCGCGCTGATCGAGGCCGGGATCACGCGGGACGCCGTGGACGACGTCGACGCGCAGGCGCGCGAGCGCTACGGGAGCGGGGGCGAGGTCGTCCGTCGACTGGAAACGCTGAGCGACGAGGTCGCCCGCGAACGGTACGTGCATCTGCTCCCGGCCCATGTGCGTCGGTTCGTCGAACGGGCTTGCCCGCTGTTGGGGCTCGAGGTGCGCGGACATCTGGACGACTCGTTCTCGCTGCTGCCCACGCGCTCCGGAGCGCTCGATCCGCTGTTGCGGAGCTTGGAAGCGTACCCGCCCGAAGCTCGCGGGCGGCTTCGCGTGCGGCGGCCGGCCGGGGACGAGCGCTGCGTGTGGCTCCATCCGGGCGAGCCGGTCTTCGACGCGATGTCGGATCGGATCGCGACGCTCTGCCGGGAGGACGCGCGCAGAGGCGCGATCTTCGTCGATCCGCGCGCCGAGACTCCGTATCTGCTCCACTTGGGCGAGGTCGCGGTGGCGGAGGAAGCGGCGGCGGGTGCGGGCGCCCCGTCGCGGGAAACGCGAGCGAGCGAGCTGATCGTTCTGCGGCAGCACGAGGACGGGAGCGTCTTCAATGCGTCCCCGGAGGCGTTCGCGTTCCTCCGGAACGCTCCGCACGTGCCGCCCGGGGCCGTGCCGCTCGCGGCGCGGGCCGCGCGGTTGCGCGGCGACGCGTCCGCGCGTCTGGAAGAGGAGGCGGAACGGCTGGTCCGAGCGCGCCGCGCCGCGCTCGAAGCCGGGATTCCGGAACGACGCGAGCGGATCGGGATCAACTTCAACCTGCGCGCGGCCGAGCTGATGGAGCGCCGACGGGCCCTGTCCCGGGACGGACGCGCCGACCCGGACGACGTGGCGGAGGTCGTGCGAGATCATAGGGAATTGCCGGAACGGCGCAGGCTGGCCCTCGCGGAGCTCGACGCCGCGCCCGGCCGCGTCGTGCCGGGCGCCGTGCGGTTCCTGGCGCATGCCCTGGCGTTGCCGCCGACGGGAGAGGAGGAGCGGAAAACCTTCGACGCCGACGTCGAGCGGATCGCGATGGAGGTCGCCGCGGAGTGGGAGCGATCCCGGGGCGCCCGGGTGCAGGACGTGTCGATGCCGCCGCGCGCGCGGGAGGCGGGGCTGGGCGATCACCCCGGATTCGACCTTCTGGCGACCGACGCCGACGGGGGGAAGCGCCACATCGAGGTGAAGGGTCGGGCGGAAAGGGGCGAGGTGCGGATGGAGGGGAACGAGTACCGGGCGGCGTGCAACCTCGGAGCGGACTACTGGCTGTACGTCGTGCTGAATTGCGCCGCCTCGCATCCGCGTCTGTACAGGGTGAGGGATCCGTTCGAGAAGCTGCTTGCGAAGGAAACGACCCGGATGAGGATTTCGGTCGCGGAAGTGGCGAGCGCGGCCGAGGCGGACGAGGGACGATCCCCGCCGCTACGGGATTCGGCGGTGGGAGGCACTCGCCGGGCTCGAGGATCGTGAGCGCTTGCGACGCGGGGACGCTCCTCCGGAGCGGCCGAGCGACCCTCGCGGCACGCGTTCCGGAAGAGCCGCCGCACGAACTCTCCAGCTCCCCCAAGGTGCGATGACCCGCCTCTCCGAAAACGACAATTCCGCTCAGGCAGATCTCTCTGGACTCGGTTCACGACAAGAACGTGCGGCGCGGGAAGTCCGGGCCGGCAGGGTGGCGGAGGGGCCCGTAAGTACTGGAGACGCCGGGTAACGCCGGTCGAGGAAAGGGGCCCTGGTTCGAGAGCGGTGCGGAAAGGGGGAAAGGACGTGGCCACTGGCGAGAGCCTACAAGGGTCGAAGGCGTTCGGAGACTCCGGCACGTGCTACACGCGAAAGCTGAAGGATGAACCCGAGGGAGACCGCGAGCGGACGTTGAGCGCGGCGGACTCCGACTTGGGGAACCCGACGCGAGCCCGAGCGGCTCCGTCGGTAGCGACGGGTCATGGCCTTCCGAGCGCGAAGGCGTGATCTCGTACGTAAGCCGGGTGCGGGAAAACCGCACGCCCGGTTTGATGGGCGGGGGCCGGAGCACTCCACCGGACCCTAAAGCTGGCGCGCCAGTCCCCGACCCGACCACCTCAATCCACCGATTGGCACATCTGGCCCGACCCCTGCACATGAGACACGGTTTTTAGCCACGCCGCGACTTTGGGTGTCAGGCAAAGTTCAGTATTCTGGTACCAAAACAGGATCAGCGAAGACAACTGCGTAAACTCTTCGGGGATCTCGCCCGTGAGTCCGTTGTCGCCGAGGTACAGTGCTTGCAAGTTCTCGAGCTGGCCCAGGTCCGTGGGGATCTCGCCCGTGAGTCCGTTGTAGTCGAGGGACAACGATACCAAGTTCTCGAGCTGACCCAACTCCGTGGGGATCTCGCCCGTGAGTCCGCTGTGTACGAGGGACAACGATACCAAGTTCTCGAGCTGACCCAACTCCGTGGGGATCTCGCCCGTGAGTCCGCTGTGTACGAGGGACAACGATACCAAGTTCTCGAGCTGACCCAACTCCGTGGGGATCTCGCCCGTGAGTCCGCTGTAGTCGAGGGACAACGATACCAAGTTCTCGAGCTGACCCAACTCCGTGGGGATCTCGCCCGTGAGTTCGTTGGGGCCGAGGGACAACCGTTCCAAGTTCTCGAGCTGGCCCAGCTCCGTGGGGATCTCGCCCGTGAGTCCGTTGTCGCCGAGGTCCAGTGCTTGCAAGTTCTCGAGCTGGCCCAGGTCCGTGGGGATCTCGCCCGTGAGTCCGTTGTAGTCGAGGGACAACGATACCAAGTTCTCGAGCTGGCCCAGCTCCGTGGGGATCTCGCCCTTGAGGCCGTTGCCGCTGAGGTACAACGATTCCAAGTTCTCGAGCTGGCCCAGCTCCGTGGGGATCTCGCCCGTGAGGCCGTTGCGGCCGAGGGACAACGATTTCAAGTTCTCGAGCTGGCCCAGCTCCGTGGGGATCTCGCCCGTGAGTTCGTTGTGGCCGAGGGACAACGATTCCAAGTTCTCGAGCTGGCCCAGCTCCGTGGGGATCTCGCCCGTGAGTTCGTTGTGGCCGAGGGACAACGATTCCAAGTTCTCGAGCTGGCCCAGCTCCGTGGGGATCTCGCCCTTGAGGCCGTTGCCGCCGAGATACAACCGTTCCAAGTTCTCGAGCTGGCCCAGCTCCGTGGGGATCTCGCCCGTGAGGCCGTTGCCGCCGAGATACAACCGTTCCAAGTTCTCGAGCTGGCCCAGCTCCGTGGGGATCTCGCCCGTGAGGCCGTTGTGGCCGAGGTCCAGTTGCGTCACCCGCCCTGCCGAGTTCACACTCACGCCGTACCAGCTCCCGATGAATGTGTCGGTGAGCCAGTTGTCTCTACGATTCCAGTTTGTTCCCCCGGTCTGCTCGTGCAACAACTCGAGAATCTCCCGATCCACCGATTGGCACGTCTGGCCCGACTCCCGCACATCAGACACGGTTTTTAGCCACGCCGCGACTTCGGGCGTCAGGCAAAGTTCAGTATTCTGGTACCAAAACACGACCAGCGAGGAAAGCTGCGTGACTTTTTTCGGAATTGCACCCTTGAGTCCGTTGTTGTCTAGATACAGATATCGTAGTTTGTCGAGTTTGCCCAACTCACTAGGAATTATCCCTTTTAGTCCATTGGCACCGAGGTGCAGGCCAACCACTCTTCCCGCCGAGTCCACACTCACGCCGGACCAGTTCCCTATCGGCGCGTCGGTGAGCCAATTGTCTCTACGACGCCAGTTCTCTCCTCCGGTCCGTTCGTACAACAACTCGAGAATCTCCCGATCCACCGATTGGCACGTCTGGCCCGACCCCTGCACATGAGACACGGTTTTTAGCCACGCCGCGACCTCGGGCGTCAGGCAAAGTTCAGTATTCTGGTACCCAAACAGGACCAGCGAGGACAACTGCGTAAACTCCGGGGGGATCTCGCCCGTGAGTCTGTTGTGGCCGAGGTACAACGATTTCAAGTTCTCGAGCTGGCTCAGCTCCGGGGGGATCTCGCCCGTGAGTCTGTTGTGGCCGAGGTACAGTGCTTGCAAGTTCTCGAGCTGGCCCAGCTCCGGGGGGATCTCGCCCGTGAGTCCGTTTTCGCTGAGGGACAACGATTCCAAGTTCTCGAGCTGGCTCAGCTCCGGGGGGATCTCGCCCTTGAGTCCGTTGCCGCCGAGGGACAACCATTCCAGGTTCTCGAGCTGGCCCAGCTCCGGGGGGATCTCGCCCTTGAGTCCGTTGCCGCCGAGGGACAACGATTTCAAGTTCTCGAGCTGGCCCAGCTCCGGGGGGATCTCGCCCTTGAGTCTGTTGTTGTTGAGGTACAGTGCTTGCAGGTTCTCGAGCTGGCCCAGCTCCGGGGGGATCTCGCCCGTGAGTCCGCTGTGTAAGAGGTCCAGTGCTTGCAAGTTCTCGAGCTGGCCCAGCTCCGGGGGAATCTCGCCCGTGAGTCCGTTGTTGTTGAGGGACAACCATTCCAGGTTCTCGAGCTGGCCCAGCTCCGGGGGAATCTCGCCCGTGAGTCCGTTGTTGTTGAGGGACAACCATTCCAGGT
The DNA here is from genome assembly GCA_965115885.1 of Longimicrobiales bacterium. Taxonomy (GTDB): domain Bacteria; phylum Gemmatimonadota; class Gemmatimonadetes; order Longimicrobiales; family Gaopeijiaceae; genus BD2-11. The sequence continues at coordinate 1,836,939 of OZ220479.1, read as the reverse complement.
TCTCGAGCTGGCCCAGCTCCGTGGGGATCTCGCCCTTGAGGCCGTTGTGTACGAGGTACAGTGCTTGCAGGTTCTCGAGCTGGCCCAGCTCCGGGGGAATCTCGCCCGTGAGTCCGTTGTGGCCGAGGTACAACGATACCAAGTTCTCGAGCTGGCCCAGCTCCGGGGGGATCTCGCCCTTGAGTCCGCTGTTGTTGTTGAGGTCCAGTGCTTGCAAGTTCTCGAGCTGGCCCAGCTCCGGGGGGATCTCGCCCTTGAGGCCGTTGTGGCTGAGGGACAACAATTCCAGGTTCTCGAGCTGGCCCAGCTCCGTGGGGATCTCGCCCTTGAGGCCGTTGCCGCCGAGATACAACCGTTCCAAGTTCTCGAGCTGGCCCAGCTCCGGGGGGATCTCGCCCTTGAGTCCGTTGCCGGCGAGGGACAACAATTCCAAGTTCTCGAGCTGGGCCAGCTCCGAGGGGATCTCGCCCGTGAGGCCGTTGGAGTAGAGATACAACCGTTCCAAGTTCTCGAGCTGGCCCAGCTCCGGGGGAATCTCGCCCTTGAGTCCGTTTTCGCCGAGAAACAAGGCGGCCACCCTCCCCGCCGAGTTCACCTCCACGCCGTGCCAGTTCCCGATGGGCTCGTCCGTGAGCCAGTTGTCGTTGTGCGTCCAGCTCGTTCCCCCCGTCGCGTTGTAGAGCGCCACCAGCGCGGCGCGGTCGGCAACCTTCCTCACCGCCACCGAGAACATCGCCCGCACCTCCAGCCCGTACGGGTCGCGAGCGGTCACGGCGACGGTCGTCTCGCCCTCCGCGACCGCCGACACGGTCACCACGTTGCCGTCCATCGACGCCGAGGCGATCCCGTCGTCGGAACTGACGGCGACGTAGGTCAGTGCGTCCCCGTCGGAGTCGGTGAAGGTCCCCGAGATGTCCACGGTCGCGGTCCGTCCCACCGTCACGGTCTGGACCGGGATCGCTTCCGCCGTCGGCAACGGCGCCCGGTTCGGAACCGGGTCGGTCGCCGAGGTTCCGTCGTCGCCGCAGGCCGCCACCCACAGGGCGGACAGAATGACTGCGGTCGGAACGGCGGCATGAACGAGTCCGGGTTCCCTGAATCCGAAGAATCGCCTGCGACCGGCCGTTGCCGTACGCGTTCGTGGAAGGAATCTCATGAGAGATGAATGTCTCCAGTCGTAGGGGCCGACGCCCACCGGGGCTCAGCATCTCTTGCGCGCTCGCGCGTGAATGCAAGCCGTTGGACCAACGGAAGCCAATGGTGCGACGAACCGTTCGCCGCCGCAAGCCCCCCGCCAACCGCTTCCAGCGCGTCTACACCGCCCGCGACGTCGCCCATCTCGCCAAGATCGACGACTCTCAGGGCCAGCTCGCCGGTCCGGCCACCAAGGTCCTTTGCCACCGCATATTCCACGTCTTCGGCGACCAGGACTTCAAGCGGCTCGCCAACATCTCCAACGGCACCATCTACAACATCCGCAAGCGCCGCGACTACCGCGCCGGCCGCCTCCGCTTCCGCAAGACCGTCGCCACTCAAGTCTCGATCGGCGAGCGCCGCAAGCCGCAGCCCGACGGCAAGCCCGGCTACGTCCGCGTCGACAGCGTCCACCTCGGCGACCTCGATGGGAAGAAGGGCTCCTACATCATCAACGTCGTCGACGAAGTCACTCAACACGAGTACCTTGTGTGCGTCGAACGCCTCACCCACGAGTTCCTCGGCCCCGCGCTCGAGCAGCTGATCGACGCCTTCCCCTTCGTCGTCCACGCGTTCCACGCCGACAACGGCTCCGAATACATCAATCACCGCGTCGCCGAGTTGCTCAACCGCCTCCACGTCAAGAAGCTGACCAAGTCCCGGCCCCGCCGCTCGCACGACAACGCGCTGGCCGAGTCGAAGAACGGCGCCGTCGTGCGCAAGTGGCTGGGCCACATCTACGTCGCGCCCGAGATGGTCCCCCACTTCAACGCGTTCCTCGGGGAGCATCTCACCCGCTTCTCAACTTCCATCGCCCCTGCAACTTCCCCACCGAGACCGTCACGCCCAAGGGTTGCCGGAAGCTCAAGTACCGCCAGCAGGACGTCATGACGCCGTACGACAAGCTCAAGTCGTTGCCCGACGCCGAGCAGTACCTCCGTCCGGGCGTCACCTTCGCGCAGCTCGACCGCATCGTGCTCGCGAAGACCGACCTCGAGGCCGGCGAAGACGCCCAGCGGGCCCTCGCGACGCTCCTGTGCGCGAACCGCGAGGTGAACGCGCAGAGGGCCGCGAAGACCGCGTGAGCTGAAGCGATCCGCCCGACGGCGGCCCCTCCACTGCCGCCGAGGGACGCAGACTACTTGGCCGTCATCCTCTTGCGTTCATTGCTCTTACGGGAGCAATGGAGCGCATTCCCGCTGTTCGATTCCCGCTGAATCGATCATCAGCTCAGGCGTCAACCCTGCATCGGCTCTCGAGCGCCTTTCTGAGTTGCATCTCGTTGGTGTGCTGGTAGCAACTGAGCACGGTCTTGGCGTCCCTCCAGCCGCCGAGCTCGCACAGCACCTTGAGCGGCAGGTCCATGAGGTCGGAAGCGAACTTCCGCCTCAGCGAGTGCCAGCCCCTGCGGGGCTTCGGCTCGAGCTCGGCGAGCCTCTCGGCCTTCTGCCACCAAGCGCGCCATCGCCACGCAACCACCCACTCCGCAGGATTCCGCAGGGCGGGCAACACCGGCGCGTCCCCGGCGCCCGAACGTCTCGCCGAGGCGTCCTCGAGAACGGACAGCGCGTCGGCGGTGACGGGCGTGGTGTGCTCGTGGCCCGTCTTGTCGTGCTCGGCCCTCCACCGGACGGCCCGACCGTCGAAGTCGACGTCGGACCACCGGAGCTTGCGGATGGCCCCGATGCGGTGTCCCGTCTCGTGCGCGAGCACGAGCGCGACCCGGAAGCGCCAGTCGACCTGCGCCGACACCCGGAGCAACGCTTGGTACTCCTCCTGGGTCAGCACGACCCGCGTCGGGTTCTTCTCCTTGGGCGTCCCGAGCCCCTTCAGCGGGTTCGAGACGAGAAGCGGGCGCCCCCGATCATCCTTCGACCTCACGGCCCAGTTGAGCACCGCGAGCAGGAACTTCAGATCGTCCGCGACCGTGCGGTCCGACACCGGCTTGCCGGTCGGCCCGACCCCGCCCGCCCTCCGCTCGCGGATGAACCGGTCCCAGTCCCTCCGGGACAGAGTGGAGGGCTCGCGATCCCGTCCGAAGAGCCCGAGGAACATCTTGGCGGCGGCCCTGTCGTGCCACCGCCTCCGCTCGCTCTTCGTGGGCGTCACCTCCTCACCGTAGATGTCAAAAAGCGCCCCCAGCGTGAGCGGCTCGGGCTCGGCTTCTGCCTCGCCGTTCGTCTCCGGATCGACGAAGCCCGCGGCGAACTCGTCCGCGTACCGCTTCGCCCGAACCCAGTCGCGGTGCCCCAGCGACCGGCTCCGCCTGCGTCCGTTCTCGCGCCACTCGATCTGGAACAGGCCGGTCTTGGGATCGGGGAAGACCCTGACCCGGTTCCGGCCCCATTCGCCGGCGCTGTATCCGCGCCGGCCACGTTTCGTGCGTCCCATCGTTCGATACCCTCTCGACGACGGACTGCACGATCTGCCCGGTTCGGAAGCTGGCGTCGCCGGCGCGTCCGCGCCAGTCCGGCTCGGTCGTAACGGCGTTCGGAGTTCCACCGTTCGACAACGGCCTGATCGATCCCGAGCCGATCATGTGGGCGGCAGCGCGAAGGAGGGTTTCCAAGCGGGAGCCACCGTCGGGGCCGTGACGAGCCTGGCGTTCGGCCTGTCGATGTACGGAACGATGGTCGGTATGACCACGGTCGCCACCCTCGTCGGCGACGCCGTGGTCTCGCCGGTCCTCTACGGAATCGGCGGCGCGGTGATCGCGACGGCGCCGGCGGCGAACTCGTCCGCCTGCCGCTTCGCCCGAGCCCAGTCGCGATGCCCCAGCGACCGGCTCAGCCTGCGCCCGTTCTCGCGCCACTCGACCTGGAACCGGCCGGTCTTGGAGCCGGGGAAGACCCTGATCCGGTTCCGGCCCCGTTCTCCGGTGCTGTATCCGCGTCGCGCGCGTTCCGTCACTCGATTCCCCTCTCGACGATGGACTGCACGAGCTGCTCGTTCGTGAGTCGGCGTCGTCGGGGCGTCCGCTCCGGGCGCAGCTCGAACGTCGCGTTCCGGGGCAGGTGCCGACGCGATCCTGGGGTCACCGGGCCGTCCGGCGTTCGGGATCTTGCCGTCGCGGACCAAGCGTACGAGGTGGTCGGCGGAGTAGCCTGTCTCCCTGATGGATTCGACGAGCGGAGGAGCGCCTTGAGCCGCTCCGGGCCCGCAGCGACGATCACACTGGTTCAGGCGGAGGTGTGTGCGATCCCGCCTTCTTCCTCAACGACACGCGCAATTCGGCCACCCGACCTAACTTTGACCGCTTCGAGTGGCCGTGCTTGCGTGACGATGAGGCGAGCTCGTATATTAACCTCTCGTGCGGCGTTCACTTCAGCATCCTCCCAGGAGGCTTCGTGAGCAGGAACTTCCTGACGGCCACCCTGGCGGGCGGCGTCCCCCTCTTCGTGCTAGGAGCTTGCGCGGTAGAAAAATCTGCGAGCGATGGCCGAGTGCCGACAGCCAGACCGTCAACCGGGATTTCTGGCAAGCATACCGCCGAATTCACAAGCTAACTCCATGTGCTACATACTTGTAGTGTTAGTGTAGTCCTTTCCTCCGTCACGCGCTACGGATTTGCCCCGATGGCATGCCAGCCCCCGATTTCAAGCGCCGACGGCGGTGCCGCGCCACGATTTTTTTTCTGCCGCGCAAGCTCCTAGACTTCCTCGTCCACGTCTTGCTGCTGCCGGATTTCTCCGACAGCGGCGCGATCAGTCTCGAACCGATCATGTGGGCGGTGATCTTGGGCCAGCTTCTTTCTGCCGCGTTCCTCGTCATCGTCCTCGGCTGGAAAGGAATCGGTAGCGCGAAAGAGGGCTTCCAGGCGAGGGCCACCGTCGGGGCCATGATGAGCTTGGCGTTCGGTCTGTCGATGTACCTACGGAACGATGGTTGGCAAGACCATGATCGCCGCCGCCGCGCCCTTCTCGACTCCGGGCATTGTTGACCACTACTGCGTTAGCTGTTAGGTTCGGCAGAGCGAAGGTGCGGTAGCTGATTCTCTTTTCCAAAGGGCGGTCAACGATCCAGTGAGCCACTTACCCCAGCCGCTGTTCTCGGTTTTCGTAATCTGGAAGTCAGGCTCCTGTGCTTGTCGTCGGACGGCGGATCATATCCGCAGGCACTTTCAAAGCCCAATGTTCCGACACATCACCGGGGGCTCCGGCGTCGAGGTCGTTTTTCACAAGAAGACTCAGAGCACTTCTCCTTTCGATGTGGCTCGGCCGACTGCGTGCCCCATCGTGGTAGTGGTCATGATTGATCGCCATGTTGCGACCGACGCTGAGTGGCAGCAGTACATTACCAACCTAGGAGAGCAAGCCGAGACTGAGGGCCCCGACGCCCGGATGATTCCAGTCGTGATGGAGCAATCCTCTCTCGTCGATTTTCCTCTTCCCCAACAAGCCATCCTGTGGGACGAGTGGAACGGTACGGTGGAAGAACGCGAGATGCGGCTGCTGTCGCAGCTGACCTACGAGTTCGCTAGGATGCTGCGAAACCGCTTGCATCGTACGCAAAATCCAAGTGAAAATGCAAATGAAATCAAACGACATCTTGAGAAGATTAAGGTCTTCATCAGCTATTCGAAGCATGATTCGCACGGAGCCGATCTCGCCAACGACATCCGCTGCTGGCTACACGCCAACAGTGCTCTGTCGAGCTTCCTTGACGTGATTGACATTCCCGCTGGTCTTCCTTTTTCTCGGGTCATCGAGCACAACGTCAAGCATTCGGCCCTGTTGGCGATCTACACGGATTCCTACTCCTCTCGCGAGTGGTGTCGCCGAGAGGTGATCTCGGCAAAGCGTTACGACGTTCCGATGGTCGTCGCGAACTGCCTCGACGAAGGCGACGACCGGGCGTTTCCGTATCTTGGCAACGTTCCGGTAGTCCGCATGAATCCTGTGGACAGGGATCGCGTTCCAAAGGTGGTCGCACGTCTCTTGGACGATGTGCTTCGCGATATGCTGTGGGAAACACGGGTGGCGTCCTTGCTGAACCACCACCCACATCCCATCTTCATGGGCCGTCCCCCGGAGTTCGTATCCATGGCGTCACGAGGGTTGGAGTCGGGTCGACAGGGGGTGGTCGTTCACCCCGATCCACCTCTGGGTGACGAGGAGAAGAACCTTCTCAGGGTTGCGTGGGATGGCCTTAAGTTGCTGAGCATGAATCAATGGCTAGCAGAGATGCGATGACATCGGAAACGCGGCATGAGATGCGGGTGAGGGTTGCCATTTCCGCGTCGGAGAGCCCCGACATTACAGCCTTCGGGCTCAGTGGTGAGCATCTGAGGGATGCGATGGCCGACTTGGCACTACAGGTGCTCGCGGCGGATATGGACATCGTGTACGGAGGCGACCTCCGAAAGTACGGTCTCACCGAGCTACTCTTCGAGCTGGTGACACGGTACACTCCGCCGGAGGACGTACGCAGGAGCACGAGGGTAACGAATCACTTGGCGTGGCCTGTTCATATCGCCATGTCGATCAAGCAGATCGAGTGCGTCGCTGCGGAGTTGCGAGGAATAGCAAAACTCGTACTTGTCGGGGACGATGGGGTGCCCATGGCACTACAGACGCGTCGCGGCCTCTCGACGAGAAATGCCAGCACGAAGGAGTGGATCACAGGGCTGACAGCCATGCGGCGCCATCAACGGTCCTGCACGGATGCGCGCGTCGTTCTCGGAGGGCGGATCACGGGATACCGAGGACGCATGCCGGGCGTGGCCGAAGAGGCGCTTCTGTCCATTCGTACCCGCCAGCCGCTCTTCTTGGTCGGCGGATTCGGGGGATCCGCCCGCGAGGTCGCGGAAACACTGGGACTCGCGAAACCTTGGAGCGGATCGCGACGCAACTGGCCGGGACAGCAGGAATTCGAGGGGTGGATCAGCGACAGTCTGAATAACGGTCTTTCTCACGAAGAAAACGAGACGTTGGCCACCACCCCATTCATCGGGCAGGCCATTGTACTTATCTTGCGAGGTCTTTACCGGTTGAAAGGCAACCGGACCACCGGAGAAGCAGAGGATACGGCTCATGCATAAGGTTTTTATCAGCTACCATCATGGCAATGACCAGTACTACAAGGAGTATCTGGTCAAAATGGCTCGCGAACACAGGATTTTTGTCGACATGTCGGTCGATACAGGGGACATCAACGAGAATCTCCCTGATTCAAGAATCCGTGAGATCATTAGAGACGACTACCTGCGCAACTCGACGGTGACCATTGTCTTGGTCGGATCCGAGACGGCTCGGAGAAAGCACGTAGATTGGGAAATCTACTCGAGCATGTTCGACGGAATAAGGAACAAGAAATCGGGAATACTGGCGATCACGCTTCCCTCCTGCACAACAAGACTGGGATATGTGACCCATGTCGGGGAGAAAAACAAAATATATCCAGGCGTTGCTCGTTGCGTTCCGATTAGATCGCGCACGGAAATGAAGCGTCGATACCCCGAAATGCCAGACCGGATCATCGACAATCTAGTGAATTCGAAAGCTGATGCTAAGATATCGATTGTACCATGGACGCAAATCTGTAATGACCCCGGGAAACTCCGCTGGCTCGTAGAAGCGACATTTCGGGATCGGACAACATGCAAGTACGACTTGTCCACGCAGATGCGCCGCGCAAATTCGTAAAACGATTCCTCCGCCATCTTGTGTGGGCAGATCGAATTCGACGTTGCTTTGCCCCCTCCGTCTTCACGCTCACTTACTCGCGGTGCCTTTGTGGATCCATGGACGACCAAAGTGGCCCGACCACATCGATGGTCGGCATGACCACGGTCGCCACCATCGTCGGCGACGGCGTGGTCTCGCTGGTCCTCTACGGAATCGGCGGCGCGGTAATCGCGACGGCACTCGGCCGGAGGCGCGCCGAAGCCTGACCTGTGGTCCGGCGCGGAAACCTCCGCGGAACGCCCTCGCCGGGGCGGATGCGCGCGCCTTTGCCGTCCGAGTGCCACCGTTTCCTGATCTTCGTCGCGCACGGCCCGGACGGTTGCTACGGCTACGGCTAGTCCTTCGGACCCACGACCGACGCCGGATCGAGCGAACTCCGGCGTACCCGGCACGGGCGTCGCGGTGGAGGCCCAGCTCGAGACGTTGCGCAAGCGCTCCTCGCTGTCGTGCGTCGTGCTCGTCGGCGGCCGGGGTTGTCGACCTGGTGTCGGCGATGAAGGTCGGGGACGCGACGGCGACGGACACGGCGACGACGGATGCGACGGGAGCATTCACGCTCGTCGTGGGGGATCCCGGCGAGTACGACGTCGAGGCGCTCAAGGAGCACTACGGCTTCGACTATCCGAACGGCAGCCGACGGGTGTCGGTGGCCGCGGGAGAGAACAAGGCGTTCGGCGACGTCCAGGCGAACACTTGGAACGTCTTCGATCTGACCGGAGCGCGGGCGACGGATTCCACGAAGATCGTGATGCGCTTCTTCAGCGTGAGAAGGCAGTCGGGTCGCGACTACGGATTGCCGAGCGGGAACGTGGGAGCGGTGGTCTATTCGTCCAAGTACCGGGACGCGGACGGGACTTGGAGGAACGTCGACCTCGAGAGCCACGGCGACGGTCGGGACGCGTCCTTAGGCGCCGTGACGCGGTGCGGTAGGCGAGCCGGGCGCACGTTTCCGGCCGACACCTTCACGGTCAGGATCGTGGCGAAGTCTACGAATGGTCGTGGAGGAAGAGGCGCGACGTTGGACAGCGCGATCGCCACGGCGGTGGTGCCGGCGAAGGCGAGCGGAATGGCGCAGCGGAGCGCCGTTTCGGCTCCCCCGCCCGTCGCGGATCCGGGCGGACCGAACGCGGCGGCGTCCTTCTCGGATGGCGTAGTGTGGGAGGCCGGGCGAAGCGGGACGTTGGGCGTCGCCGAGGCCGCCGCCCCGGAACTCGAAACGGCGAGCGGTCGGCCCGCGAGGGTCACCCGGCAGGGCGAAGGAGACGCCGGGGTCGACGGAGTGCGGGATCGAGTCCGAACGGGGCGCGGTCGAGGAGCGGGCGGAGGGGACCGGGACGGTCAAGCTCGCGACCGCGAGGGAGCCGGATAGACGACTCCGACGCGACCCCATCGGGCAGCTACCGGCCCGATGGGGTCGCGGCCTCCTCCGAGCGTCGGTCGACCCGCTCGCGCATGGCCGAGACATCGTGGGTTCAGGTCCTGCGCCGGTCGTCGAGCGCCTCCCGGAGTTGCCTCTGGTTGGCTTGCTGGTAGCACTGGAGCACGGTCTTGGCGTCCCTCCAGCCGCCGAGTTCGCACAGCACCTTGAGCGGCAGATCCATGAGATCGGAGGCGAACTTCCGCCTCAGCGAGTGCCAGCCCCTGCGGGGCTTCGGCTCGAGCCCCGCAAGCCTCTCGGCCTTCTGCCACCAAGCGCGCGTTCGCCACGCGCCCACCCACGCCGCAGGATTTCTCAGGGCGGGCAACATAGGCGCGTCCCCGGCGCCCGGACGTCTCGCCAAGGCGTCTTCGAGAACGGACAGCGCTTCGGCGGTGACGGGCGTGGTGTGCTCGTGGCCCGTCTTGTCGTGCTCGGCCCTCCACCGGACGGCCCGACCGTCGAAGTCGAAGTCGAACCACCGGAGCTTGCGGATGGCCCCGATGCGAATGTCCCGTCTCGTGCGCGAGCACGAGCGCGACCCGGAAGCGCCAGTCGACCTCCGCCGACACTCGGAGCAACGCCTGGTACTCCTCTTCGGTCAGCACGACCCGGACCGGGTTCCTCTCCCTGGGCGTCCCGAGCCCCTTCAGCGGGTTCGAGACGAGAAGCGGGCGCCCCCGCTCGTCCTTCGACTTCACGGCCCAGTTGAGCACCGCGAGCAGGAACTTCAGATCGTCCTCGACGGTGCGGTCCGACACCGGCCTGCCGCTCGGGCCGACCGTGCCCGCTCTCCGTTCGCGGATGAACCGGTCCCAATCCCTCTGGGAAAGGGTCTCCGGTTCGCGATCCCGTCCGAAGAGCCCGAGGAACGTCTTGGCGGCGGCGCGGTCGTGCCACCGCCTCCGCTCGCTCTTCGTGGGCGTCACCTCCTCGCCGTAGATGTCGAACAGCGTTCCCAGCGTGAGCGGCTTGGGCTCGGCCTCGCCGTGCGTCTCCAGATCGACGAAACTTGCGGCGAACTCGTCCGCCTGCCGCTTCGCCCGAACCCAATCGCGATGCCCCGGCGACCGGCTCTGCCTGCGGCGCCAGCGGCAGCAGCAGCGGTCGTTTCCGTTCGAACCGATCCGACACCCTCTCCTTGAGCTTCCCGTGAGCCCGGACGTTCGCCACCCCGTCGCACAACAGCTCAACCGTTGGTTCACTTCGTCGTCGTTCGCGAACACCCGACCGTAGAAGAGGTTCTCCCGTAGGTACCGGATCGGGTGCCCGACCCTTCCCCCTCGTCCGTGCCCGGTGCGGACGAGGGGGAAGGGCTCATTGCTCGAAGGATGGAGAGGAACCCTGCCCAAGTAAGTGGGTTGGAGGGCATTCAGGCGGTGATGACCGGGGTGGGAGACGGGGTCGTCCCTGAGGTGGTCCTAATTCGTTGGACAGGTTGGGGGCGAAGTTAAGGTGTACTCCGTCGCTCTGCGACGTTTCCTTTCGGGGTTGGCTGGGACGAACTCGGGGTGCCCCTGAACGAGCACTGCCGACCTCGCCAACCCACCCTCTCGAACGGCCCCCTCCCCACCTCGGGGTAAATCTAACCTCGGTTTCGCCGACGGGCATGCCCGTCCGCGAAACCGAGGCAACCGGCGCCGCGCCGCGCCTGACGACCCCTGCCGCCAGTTCGCCGGTTCCGACCACGTCCCTCCCAACGGTCCGGACTCGCTCATTCCACGCCCGCGCCCTCGCGGTACGCCTCGCTGGGCGTCCGCCCGTCCAACGCCGAGTGCGGGCGGACTTCGTTGTAGAAGTCCATCCAGCCCCCGATGACCCGCCGAGCCGCGGCCCCGTCCTCGAGCTCTCGCAGATAGACCGCCTCGTACTTCAGCGACCTCCACAACCGCTCGATGAAGATGTTGTCCAGGTACCGCCCCCGCCCGTCCATCGAGAACCGAACGTCCGCGCTCAGGACCCGCTCAGCGAACGCCTCGCTCGTGAACTGCGAGCCCTGGTCGGTGTTGAAGATCTCCGGCCTTCCACAGCCCAGCGCTTCGTCCAGCGCGCTCACGCAGAACGACGCGTCCATCGTGTTCGACAGCTCCCACGCCAGCACGTGGCGGGTCGCCCAGTCCATCACCGCGACCAGGTAGAAAAACCCACGGGTCACAGGCACATAGGTGATGTCCGCGCACCACACGTGATCCGCCCGCGAGACCTCGACGTCGCGCAGCAGATAGGGGAACACCCGGTGCTCCGGGTTCGCCACGCTCGTCCTGGGACGCCGGTAGATCGCCTCGATCCCCATCTTCCGCATCAGTCGGCGGACCCGGTGTCTGCCGACCGTCGTGCCCTCGCGCCTCAAGTGGCGCGCCATCTGCCGGCTCCCGTAGAACAATTCATGACCGCGATGCGGTCACCCCGCCGAGCTGAAACTGTTTGCGGTCGCCGCCGTGGGAGCTGGCGTCGTCGGCCGGGGGTTGCGGGCCGTCGGCTCCCGCCCTTCCTATGGGGTGGGGGCAGAGGTCGTCAGTCCCACTGGTGCGAACGAGCCCGATGTAGAACATGACCCACGGCGCTTCGAGGCAGCCCGCAGTGTTGAGTTGGCCGATTGGCACGGTCTTCATCACGTATGGAAAAATCGATCATCCCAAGCGCCCGCCCCCGGTCACGGACACGCGAACCACATGGAGGGAGCGATGGGCATGAAGGTCGTCAACGAGCGGTGCGCGGGCCTCGACGTGCACAAGAAGAGCGTGACGGCGTGCGTTCGCGCCCCGCGCGACGACGGCGCCAAGGGGCGTCGTGGGAAGGTGCGGACCTTCGGGACGACGATGGCGGACCTGAGCGCGCTGAGGGACTGGATGGAGTCTCTCGGGGTCACTCACGTGGCGATGGAGTCGACGGGGGTGTACTGGTGCTCGGTGTGGGCGGCGCTCGAGGGCGGCTTCGAGCTGTTGCTGGTGAACCCTCGCCACATCAAGCAGGCGCCGGGTCGCAAGACGGACGTGAAGGACTCGGAGTGGCTGGCGCGGTTGCTCGAGGCGGGACTTCTGCGAGGCAGCTTCGTGCCGGATCGGGCGGTGCGCGATCTTCGGGACCTGACGCGGACGCGCAAGACGGTGTCTCGGGAGCGGACGCGGCACGTCAACCGGGTGGCGAAGCTGCTCGAGCAGGCGAACGTGAAGCTGGGCTCGGTGGTCACGGACGTCATGGGCAAGACGGGTCGGGCGATCCTGGACGCGATGGTGGCGGGCGAGACGGACTCGGAGAAGCTGGCCGGTCTGGCTTGCGGGACGTTGCGGAGCAAGCGCGGCGAGCTCGCGGAAGTGGTGCCGGGGCTGATGGACGATCATCGTCGGTTCCTGGTCGGGCTGGAGCTGCGAATGATCGACTACGCGGACCGGACGCTGGCGGAGCTGGACGCTCGGATCGAGGAGGCGGCGCGCCCTTTTGCGGGTGGCGTGGCCCTGCTTGAGAGCATGCCGGGGGTCGGCGCGAGGTCGGCCAGGGCGATCGTGGCGGAGATCGGCGACGACATGTCGAAGTTCCCGACGGCGGGTCACTTCGCGTCGTGGGCTCGAGTGTGCCCTGGGAACCACGAGAGCGCGGGCAAGCGACGGTCGGCGCGCACGGGCAAGGGGAACGCGTGGTTGCGGGAGGCGCTGTCGCAGGCGTCGTGGGCGGCGGTGCGGACCCGCGACAGCTACTACCGGGCGCTGTACTACCGGCACCGGGCGCGCGGCGGGCCGAAGCGGGCGATCGTGGCGGTGCAGCACGCGATGCTGGTCGCGATCTGGCACATGTTCCAGACTGGAGCCCTGCACGAGGACTTGGGCGCCGATCACTTCCGCAAGCGCAACAAGATGCGGGCGGTGCGCCGACACATCAGTCGGTTGCAGAAGCTGGGCGTCGAGATCGAGATCGTGGCGACGGCCGCCTAACCGCTCCGGGTGGGGCCGGGCAGACTGGCTCGACCTGGTAGTTTCATGGAAAAAAACGGGTAGTCCATGTGGAGCTGGTCCATGCGACGCATGAGAGCGAGGCTGTCCTCGCTCTCGCCCTTGCGCACGTAGTACAGCGACGACCGGCTCACGCCCAGCAGAGCGCATTGCTTCGCCAGCGCCATCGGGCCGTCCCGCTGGATCATCCGTCGGCGTTCGGCGCGGGTCAGCTGCGCAACCCGCGCCGAAAAAAATCCCGCTCGACGGTCAGCTCCCCGATCTTCGCGTGGAGGTCGTGGATCTTGGCCTCGCACTCCTTGGCGCGCTTCTCGGCGCCGGCGGCGAAGACGTCCGGGACGGCGGCGAGCAACTGGCGCTTCCACAGGCTCACTTGGTTGGGATGGAGCTCGTGGCGGCGCGCGATCGCCTGGACGCTGTCGCGCTCTCGGACCGCCTCGAGGGCCACCCGGGCCTTGAACTGCGGGGTGAATCTCCTTCTTCTCTTGGCCACTTCAGTGCCTCCTCTCGGGTACGGGAGTACACCTTAACGACCTGTCCAAAAAACCGGGACCACCTCACCCAGCTTGGCGCCGATGAACAAGCGGTCCGCGAAGAGGTTGGTGGTCCGGCGGCGGGTGTAGCCGTGCGTGACGCCCTCGACGTACCCGAGCCTGAGCGGGAACATGGGCTGGGTTCGCTCCAGCGCCCTGCGTCTGGCTTCTCGTTGACGCAGAGCACCATGGCGTTGTCCGGCGGACCGAAGTAGAGCCCCACGACATCGCGGATCTTCTCGACGAAGAACGGGTCGTTGGACACCGACGGCCTCGGCCATCGTGCAGCAACTCCAGTGGGTTGCTGCCGTCGGGCGGTAGGGTCTCGAGCGTCCAGCGCACCAAGTCCATCACTTGCTTGTCGCCGATGGAGCGAGGTCTTCCCGATCTGTGTTCGTCGTAAAGCGCGACGATGCCTTGAGTTCGGAACCGCTCGCGTCACTTGCTCACGGTCTGGCGGCTGACGCGGACTCTGCTGGCGACCATCGAGTTGGTCAGTCCGTCGGCGCAGAGCAACACGACCTCGGCGTGGCGCACGAGCCCTACGGGCATGATCGAGGACCGCAGGACGGAATCGAGCTCCTCGCGGGTGTCGGGTTTTAGGTCCGGCTTGCCCGCTTCACAGCCGCACTTCTCTGGTTGTCAGATGGACGCACTACTCGTCGCAATCGGTGTCTACCGATCCAGAGCAGAACTCGACCGAGCAACTCCCCCCGTTCGCCTCGCAGACCCAGCACCCGCTAAGTCGCCTGTGGCACGGGTGCGACGACGAGGTCTCCGTCTCGGCTCGATCAAACCCTGCTGTCAAAACTGCGATCAGCATCAAGCCTAGGAGCCTAACCGTGTTCCTTCGGTGCTTGCGTGTGTCCACGACTTCCTCCAAACTGAGGTTCAAGTGACGCAAGGTCACGGGTAAGGTGGGGCATCAGCCGCAGATGCACAAGAGGGGGCTCGTCCAACGGGTGTGGGGTCGGGGCTAGCGCGCCAGCTTTAGGGTCCGGTGGGGTTGCTCCGGTAGCTTTCGCTTCGGTCTTCAAGTCCGGCTCCCATGGCCGCGTTTCCAGCCCTCGGCCCATCAAACCGGACGTGCGGTTTCCCACATCCGGCTTCGGACGAGATCACGCCCTCGCGCTCGGAGGGCCCTTGACCTGTTGCATCAGACGGCGGAGACCGTACTGCTCTTCCGACCTCTCGCCCAAGAAAAGTGCACAGCTTCCCGGTTCCCGTCATCCGCCCCGGGCAGGGCCACCGGCGAAGCTGTTCGGGCTCGTGTAGGTTTCCCAGGTCGGAGGCCGCCGCGCTCAATTTCTGCTCGAGGCCTCCCTCGGGTCCATCCTTCAGCTTTCGCGTGCAGCACGTGCCGGATTCTCCGGTCGGTCCTCAAACCCGGCTCCCAATGGCCACGTTTCCAGCCCCCGCCCATCAACCGGGCGTGCGATTTTCCGCACCCGGTTCACGTACGAGATCACGCCCTCGCGCTCGGAGGGCCCTTGATCCGTCGCTTCAGACGGCGGCGGCCGTACTGCTTCCCCGACCTCCCCACCCAGGAAGTGCACAGCTTCCCGGTTCCCGTCGTCCGCCCCGAACAGGGCCACCGACGAAGCCGGTCGGACTCGCGTCGGGTTCCCAAGTCGGAGCCCGCCGCGTTCAACATCCGCTCGCGGTCCCCTTCGGGTTCATCCTTCAGTTTTCGCGTGTAGCACGTACCGGAGTCTCCGAACGTCCTCGACCCTTATAGGGGCCCTCGCTGCCAGTGGTCACGTCCCTTCCCCCTTCCGCACCGCTCTCGCACCGGCCGGGCGTCGCCTCGGGAGGCTCGCCAGGCGGTGCCGGCGCTCGCGGAGGATCCGATGTTCCGCGACTTCGGACCGACGCTGCTCGCCGAGCACGTCGAGCTGGCGTGCGGGCTGCGGGTGAGTCGGGAGACGGTGCGGCGCTGGTTGCTGGAGTCCGGGTTGCGGACGCGCAACCGCAAGCGGGCGAAGCACCGGAGTCGGCGTCCCCGCCGGGTGGCGCTGGGGGAGTTGGCGCAACGGGACAGCTCGGTGCATCGGTGGCTCGAGGATCGCGTCGAGGGCGACCTGACGCTGATCGCGATCCACGACGACGCGACGAGCCGTCTGATGACGGCCCGGTTCGTGGCCCGCGACAACGGCGCGGAGAACCGGCGCGTGATCATCGACTACCTGCGGCGTCACGGTCGGCCCTTGGAGGTGTACACCGACCACGCGGGCCACTTCGGGCAGTGGCAGTCGGAGAAGGGGAAGCGAACGGAGACGATCACTCCAAGGCACTGGGCGAGCTCGATGTCGAGCTGATCCTAGCCGGTTCTCCGCAGGCCAAGGGGCGTGTCGAGCGCAGCTTCGGGACGGCGCAGGACCGGCGCTGGTCAAGCGGAGTACTGGGTGCAACTGTGGAACGAACCGTTCGCGACGGCACTCGAGGAGGCGCGCGATGCGCACCACTCGTTGCCGTCGGGGGTGGACTTGGACGCTCTCTTCGCGGAGACGGAGGTTCACAAGGCGGCTCGGGACTTCACGATCCGCTTCAAGAAACGAGCCCCTGGCCCGTGGTGCCATCTGTTCCACGCGGAAGCGCAACGCACCATCGCTAGGCGGAAGCGGCGCGATGAACGGGGTCGGAGCGAGGAGTGAGCAGGGGGAGAGTCGCGGGATCCGACTCCTGCAGTCCGGCGTGGCTGCTTCAGGCCTCGTTCGTCGGCGATCCGCAACCGCAATGTCGCCGCCCAAGCGCGACCCGGTACGGACCCTTGGCCAAGGCCGCCGGAACGAAGGTCTTCCCCGTCGGCCCAGGGGAGCCGACGCGTGGCCCGGACCGCGTACCTCCACCCGACCAGCGACCCAGCCGACTGCCGCAACCAGTTTGTCCACTCTGCGTCGACAGGGGGCTCGTCGAACGGAGCCTAGCCTAGCCTAAGCCCAGCTGCAAAGGGGGCTGAGGCTCTCAACGGGGTTGAGCCCCGATCCGACCTTGGCGGATCGCCCTCGCGAGCTTTTGGTCAGGTCTTGAAAGACGCCCCCAGCGATGGCAGGGGGCGGATCCCTGCAGACCAATAAAGAGCCCCCGGCGACTCCCGCGTTAGAAGCAGTCGTGGTCAACGCCGCCATCGCAGAACTCAACGGTGCAGGCACCCCCGTTGGCCTCACAGACCAAGCACCCGCCGGGTGCCCGAATGCACGGTCCCAAGGCGTTCTCCGGCTGATCGTCGAATCCGGCCGTCAAGAGCGCGATCAGCGCAAGGCCCAGCAGTCGAAGCCTGGCCGTGTTCCTCCTTGAACCCATGTTCTCATCTCCTTGGTGGTGGCATCAGCGAGGACAATCGCTCGCACTGGGTCAAGATGGGGCATCGGGTGCGGGTGCGCAAGGGGGGGACTCTTGTCCAACGCAAATGAGCCTGAACAGAAGGTGGTTTCCAACAGGAGTCGAGCTCCAATCCGGGGCGCTTGCGATCATGAAGCACGATCATGTCGCTCGGCACCAACGGATCGTACCCTCGACCAAATCCGCGACCTCCTGAACGGTACCGCCACCACCACCTCCCGAGGCCCGGCAAACCGGGTTCGAGGGCAGCTACAGCGTCGTCGTGAGGTATGTGCGGGAAGTGCGCCCCCGCCCCGAACCGGAGCCGATGCAGCGGTTCGAGATGGAACCTGGATGGCAGGGACAGGTGGACTTCGCCGAGTTCAAGTTCCCGTGGGGCAAGCGCTACGCGCTGGCGGTGATTCTGGGCTACTCGCGGTGTCTGTGGGTTCGCTTCTACGAGCACGAGACGATGGCGGTGGTGAACTCGGACGAGCGCTCAGCGGGCGGCAAGCTGATCGAGAACGCTACGTGCCGGGGGTTCGCCGATCACTGGGGGGGACTCCCCACCATTCGCCTCGTCGCGTCGCCGCCCACCTCCGTCTCGTCCTTCCGGCAGCCCGAAGGGCAGTTCCCTTGGATCCCATGGCCGGAGGCGCCGACGATCCCGCGCCCCAACGCCGCCATCAACAGGGCGTCCGCTCCCCGGCGAAGAACCATCCACAGGCGAGCGTCGAGGGCGATCATGTCGCTCGGGGCGTCGCGATCGACCGGTCGCGACGCCCCCTTCGTCACCCACTGTCCATCGCCGAAGATCGCCCAGGTCAGCCGCTTGGCCGTTGCCCCCGACCCCTCTACTTCGCGGAAGGTCGCGAAACGCCGTTAGAAGCGATCCTGCAGCCTCGAATTTCTGGAAAACTGGGCCCTTGACCTACATAAGAGCATCGATGTGAGCCCAGTGGTGGACGGCGAGTCGTCGGGAGACGACGATGGACTTGCCGGAGCACGGGGGCGACGCCGCAGAGGCAACGCCGCAGAGGCAACGGAGCGCGCGGCGGTCGCGGCGGGCGACGAGGTCGGCGGCTTCGCCGAGCAGGGTGGCGAGGACGATGGGGCCGATGCCGGGGATGGAGGAGAGGATGGCGGCGTCGCGGCGGGCGTGCGAGTCGGGGTTCGAGGACTCGCGCTTGATCCGGGTTCTGAGGGTGTGCTTGAGGATCAGGTCGACGTGCTGGATCTGGGCGTGAGCGCATTCGAGCCTGGCGAGCGTGAGGTCGATGTAGGCGATGGCGGACTCGGCGACGCCGGGAGGGATGGCGCACTCGTGAATAAGGCGGGATTAGGTTGATGGAGTGGACCTCGAAGACCCGGTCTGCCAAGCGCGTGGCGGCCAGACCCTGTGCGGGATCGGTTGCCACGGTCTAGCGTCTCCGACAGCGACGCCGCATCTCCCCCGGCCATCGGCTGTACCGCCGCCGACACCACCGCTCCGCACGGCCAACTCCTCCAACCAATTCGCGTGGCCCTGCTTCATGTCGCGCCGCATTGATCGCTTGCGTCGCCGCGTTCGCCTTGAGCGTCATCGCGCCCACATCCGAGTGCCTTTTCGCTCAAGAGCCCCGACTCGTCCACCATATTTAGTACCCCGTCGAGCACCGTCTGCTATTCGACAATCCGGATTCGTCGTACTATTACGCGATCCACATCAAAATCGTCTTGGACGTGAAAAAGTGCCTTGTTGCCATCAATATCAAGAAGCGTTCCGTCCATTTTTTGGATGTCTAAACGCACATCAAGTTTCACATCATCAACTGTCCAAGCCTCCCATTTCGCAATCGTCTCGTCCGGTAACTGGTACTTCCGAAGCCAAACCCTGCCATCTAGGTCAGAAAACACCTTATCTATCGGTGGTGCAGGATCATTAACCGGTATGTCGTGGGACAGCAGGTCATCATCAATCGGATATCCCAATCGCCTACTGAGCCGAGAGGTTCTCCTCCGCTCATCTTCGATAGCACTGTCACGGGCAATCTCAATTTGGTTACGTGACACGTCGATCATTTCGGGCATTGGGAGTTGTGATACAACAACTCCGTTGCTATCAAATACGCTGATCGCTGGAAGGTCCGTTTGTGCGACAACAATAGAATTTCCCAAAGTCGCATCCAGCACATTGTGGGAAAAAATAATCGATGCATACATAGGTTCTTCATGCACTGCTTCAACACTTCTGGCATTGTGTATTACCACGCTACTTCCATCTGGTGATATTCTGACATAACGGACTGGCTCTCGATACAACCCATTCGGCGCAATCCCAAATGCAGATGTGCTGTCATCACGAAAAACAACGGACCCGTCTTCAAAAGCAGCGACTAGCGGAGCGACCGGAGATCTCAATTGCGCTATATCGAAGTGCCGTGAGCCAACGTACTCTCCCTCATCCGACAAAGTAGTCAGACGTCCAAGAGCCAAATCCCAGATTACAATCCCATTTGCAGATCGAACTGCTTGAAGTGGAGCTTGGAATTCACCTGGTCCTGCTCCCTGTCCGCCAATGGTTGTTACTTTACCAGTATTAACTTCAACGAAATGGAACAAGTATCTATCTTGAATTAGCAATCGGTCGCCTTTTAGAAACATGGCCGTCCTTAGATTAGCAAGCAAGGTGATCGCCTCGTTAGGATGCACATACGAATCAAAAAGAGTGTCCTCCGACAAATCAAATATATCTATTGACATGCTCTCTGGTTCCGTTACATCTTCTGGCAAAGTCCCAAGTGCTTGTACCCAACCCCCCGCACCCAAGAATATCTCTTCCGGTGTCACGAACGACGGTGTCCCTCGTATGCCAAGTGAATCCGCTAGCTCCATATCATATCTGAGGCGTTCTAGCGTCTCATCCTCAGCCATGCATTCTTCAAAGCCGTCCTCCTCAGCAATGCCAACCTGTAAAGCCAAATCGCTCCAATCCTGATCATCAATCCATGTGTCATTTTCCATCATGGCTCTATGCATCTGAGCGAATAGACCATAGCGCTCAGCACAGATAGAAGCGAGTGCCGCATCATGCGCCACTGGGTGTATTTGCGTGAGCGGATAGTGACGAAATACGGCAGTCACACCCCGATTAGCCACATCGTCGGATATTGACTGTGCCGCAGCTCTACATGAAGGGCATTGGTAGTCGATGAATTCAACTACGGTTCGCGATTTATCTCCTGTGCCGATCCTTGACTCTGCTCCAGACAATTCAAGCCAAATCTCGGAAATTCGTTGCTTCTCTTGTCGTTTCTCATAGATATCCGCGATCCAGCGTCCAACGATGCCTCGAGGGTTGAACAACAGTACGGCTATAGCCAATACAATGATCGAATCAACAGCCCAATGCCACGGCTTACGTGACTCTGTCATCGTTTTACCTCCACTATTGAATATTCCCACGCCTTTGTCTTTTGCTACTACAAAACAAACTAAATTTCGGTTGTGCCACCCATGCTCCAGTCGGGATCATCGCAAAAATCTGATCTGCCGTATCGTAAATCCGTTGCTCGCTAATTCGCCAGCATTCTCGAGTAATAGCAGATCTCCACTGGCATCAAGCAATGGCGTGGATCGGGGAAGTTCCACTTCAAAATCAGGCGAATCGTGTCCAATTTTCCAAACACGCCAATGTACCATGGTGTCACTCGGCATGGCGAAAATCCGTAGCCAAACCCTACCGTCAAGATCTCCGAGCACGCGGTCAACTGGAGGAGCGAGAGTTTTGGAAGGCAACCGATCAATGCGTACTGAATCTCGACGGGGTGAGTATACAGCTCCGAAATTCTCGGCGTATGATCGCTCTTTTGCCTTTCGTTTGATCTCGTTTTCTCTTTCCTTCCTTTTCATGCGCACTACTCTTTGTCCTCTGGTTTGCTCTTCGGTGACCTGCTGTCGTTCTCCAGGCATCGGAAAATCCGCAATTTGCATCCCCGACCGATTATATACCAAGATCTTCTCACGATCCGTCTGGACAATGACTAGGTGCTCCCCCACCCGAGATTCCAGTAGCCTATGACCGAATAAGATTGGCTCAGCCCCTAAACTCGATACACCGTCAACGTGAGTCGACAAAAACACCTCCTCGTCGCCCAAGGCCCTTGCCACTAATGTTGCGCTTCGACCAAGTGTCGGTGTTTCATAACGCACGGTATCACGCCGCTGACCTTCTGGCTGTGCCAGGACAGCGGCCAGTGAAAAACCAGATGGCGCGTCTTCGGGGCGGCGGAAGAGCAACTTCCGATCTGGGAACATTCCGATCACCTTTGCAGGGGATGAGAAGCTCAGTGCAAACGGATCGTAAGTCACCCTCTCGATCACGTCACCTTCAGCATCGAAGACCGTGATCGATCCACTACGCTCAGTTGCCACATAGCCACGGGCTCTATCCAGTAGCATTAGAGGAGGCCCGTAATCCGTATCCACCCCATCTTCCCGTGCTGTCCATGACGCACCAGTCACTGCGTCAACGAAACCAAGATTTTGGGCAACGCCATCCACAAATGCGACTCGACTCCGTCCTACAAACAGCGCACCGTCAAGTCGCCCAATGTGGGCTACATGTGGATCCGCGTGGTCTGTCGACACGAACTTAGTCTCGCCCGCTATGGCCACTCTCTGCACTTCTTGGCCAATGACTGGAGAAGTGGAGAGCGCGAAGATGCTGATCGCCAACCGGATTCCCAAAGAGAGGGACCCACCGGTCGCAAATTTGTTACGCCCCCAATCAACTCGATCCATTATTTGCCTCCCGCAACTAAAGTGTTCGACCGTAGAAGCTAAACAACATCCATATGTGTTCTTCATATTCAGGGCACTATCGGGCGCCGTTCTCGAGGCCCCCCGCTGGACAACCCTGCACAGTGAACCGCCCGCATCGCAGGCCAACGCATGCACATGGCCTTCAGCACCCCGGCGCGATTGAGATGCGACCCGGTGGGACGCGTGGCCAGAGCAGTCGGAATGACGGACTCTCCCGGAGGCCGAAGGGACCGGCGCGTGGCCGGGACCGCAGAGTGGGGGCCTTCCCCAGCGGAGCTGGAAATCGGACGAACGCCCGCAGCCGCTCGGAGTGTCTCTGGAGCGTCCATCGTAATCGCCCCGATCACGTGCGCCGACACGAACATGATCGTCAGCTACGGCGCAGTCGGCCAGTTCACGAGTGTTGGACACCACGCCGAGGTGCCGAGGCTGGGTGACCGACGGCACCGAAGCGGGCTTGACCGAACCGCACCAGATCCGCGTCGCTCGCTCCTCCGAACAGGGGAACTGTGGTCTCCGCTCGATCAGCGACCAGTCGACTACCGAAGCCCGCTGTCCACGACTCCGAGTCCAGTCCCCAAGCGGACAATGGGTCGCACCGGCGGATGCCGCGATCAGCAGGTTGCCTCTGTTTAGAAGCAGTTGTGCTCAACGCCGCCGTCGGCGCAGAACTCGACCGAGCAGCTGCCTCCGTTCGCCGCGCAGACCGTGCACCCGTTAAGTCGCCTGTGGCACGGGTGCGACGATGAGGTGTCCGCCTCCGCTCGATCGAATCCGGTCGTCAAGACCGCGATCAGCGCGAGACCCAGCAGTCGAAGCCTGGCCGCGTTCCTCCTTGAACCCATGTTTTCATCTCCTTGGTGGTGGCATCAGCGAGGGCAATCGCTCGAAACTGAAACAAGCTGGGGCATCGGATGGGGATGCGCAAGTGGGTGGGGGCGTCTAACCGGCCAACCACCTGAACGACGAGGTGGGTTTCCAACGGTGACCGTGCCGGGAGCGTAGCGACCGGCACGGTCACCGTTGGAGGCCGTTGTCGCCCACCCGCTCGGCGGCCCGAAGCGCAGTCCCTTGGATCCCTTGGCCGGAGGCGCCCGCGGCCCAGCGCCCCAGCGCCGCCATCAGCAAGGCGTCCGCTCCCCGCCGAAGCGCCGCCCAAAGGCGAGCGGCGAGGGCGAGCTTGGCCCCCGGGTCGTGGCGACCGACCGGAACGGGGCCCGCGCCCCGTTCGACGTCACCGGCAGGTACCCGATCTCATCCACCACCAGCAGCGCCGGGTGCATCAACGTCTTCAGCCTCCGCTTCAGCCTGCCCGCCGCGTGCGCCTCCTCGAGCGACTCGATCAGTGCCGCCAGCGTCCCGAAGTAGATCCGCCGCCCCCGCTTCAGCCGCCGCCAGGCTGATCGCGATGTGCGTCTTCCCAACTCCCGGAGGTCCAGGATCACCACGTTCTCCTTCCGCTCGAGGAAGTGTAGCTCGTGCAGCGAATTCGACGTGCTGACGATCAATCAACGGCTGGAACGCGAAGTCGAACTCCGCCAGCGTCTTCAGTCCCGGCATCCGACTCGACCTCATCGCCGCCGCCAGCCGACGACCGTTACTCAACTCGATCTGCGCCCCAAGCAGCAGCTCGATCACTTCGCCCGCCGTGCACCCCCCGCCGTCCACGCTCCTGAACACCTCGTCCAACGCCTCGATCGCGCCCGGCATCTTCAAGTCGGCCAGCTGCGCCGCGGTCCCCCACGTCAACGCGTTCCTCGAAGAGGACCTCAACCCCCTCCTCAACTTCCATCGCCCCTGCAACTTCCCCACCGAGATCGTCACGCCCTCGAGTCGCCGGAAGCTCAAGTACCGGCAGCAGGACATCGTGACGCCCTACGACAAGCTCAAGTCGCTGCCCGACGCCCACCTGCACCTCCGCCCCGGCGTCACCTTCGCGCAGCTCGACCGGATCGCGCTCAAGAAGACCGACCTCGAGGCCGGCGAAGACACCCAGAAGGCCCTCGCCAAGCTCCATCGCGCCAATCGCCGGGCCAACGCGAAGAGGGCCGCGACGACCGCATGAGTTGAACCGCCGTCGGCGACTGCAGCGGGACCGCCGACGGACGGATCGCAGCAGCTTCGCGAGGGAGTCCCATGGATCCGGCGATCCCGATGGATCGCGGTCGGCACCGACCTCCCGGCGGAAATGGACAGGCGTTCTACGCGCCTGAACGTCAACACCTTCCACCCGGGCCCACTCACCGGCTGCGCCCGCCTCGGATCGACGGCGACCCCAAAACCAACCCCAACTGCGCTTTGTCAGGTGCGGTAACGGGGGGAGAAGGCGCACCGAGTCCGGTCCACGCGCCCAGACGCCGCAGGACCGTCACCGCCGCAGCCACGACGTCGGACACCCGAGTCCTGGCCAGCACAGCGACCGGCCGCGCGCTCCCCAGCCGCTCCTGAACGACGGCGCCGACAGCTCTCGGGCGGGTGCGCCGAAGGACCCAGATACGGGCTTGTCAGACCCGGGCGAAGGGGGTCGGCGCAATACCGACGGAGCGGCCATAGGCCGACATTGGGCACCGGACACCGAGCGTTCTGCCTGCCGCAAATCTCCCAAGGCGCGGGTGCGACTTCCGAAGCCCCGCCCCACCGACCCCAAACTCCGCGCCGCCTAGGTCTTACCGGTGCGCAGGCGGAAAAGGCGGCGATGCCAACCCTAGATTGGCAGGGAGGCCCATACGGGCCAAGAGCCCCCGGCGACTCCCGCGTTAGAAGCAGTCGTGGTCAACGCCGCCATCGCAGAACTCAACGGTGCAGGCACCCCCGTTGGCCTCACAGACCAAGCACCCGCCGGGTGCCCGAATGCACGGTCCCAAGGCGTTCTCCGGCTGATCGTCGAATCCGGCCGTCAAGAGCGCGATCAGCGCAAGGCCCAGCAGTCGAAGCCTGGCCGTGTTCCTCCTTGAACCCATGTTCTCATCTCCTTGGTGGTGGCATCAGCGAGGACAATCGCTCGCACTGGGTCAAGATGGGGCATCGGGTGCGGGTGCGCAAGGGCCATCTCGTCCAACGGTGTCGTAGCAAAGTAGAAATGTCGTGCGCCGTGGAAAGGCGCCGGTTCCCAGCGGGTGCGAATCCCGCCCGGGATTGGCGTCGGCTTCTCGGCGGCATCGGGGAGAGCCCTTCGTTCCGGCGCCCCGCGCCAAGCGTCTCCGGGCTGCATCGCGTTTGCGCCTGGTCGCTGACGGCCGCGCTGCATGCGCCGACTTGGGACGCCGGCGATTCGCTGCGCGGGCTGAACCTGCGGGGGGTTGCCGTTCAGGCGCGTAGAGCGCCTGTCCGATCCTCTCGACGCGGTGGGACGGCATCGCCGCTGCGGCTCGCCGACGAACGAAGTCAGCAGCGTCAAGCCCGACCGCGGGAGTCGGATCACCGCCCAGAAACCGGACATTTCTAAATTGCTACGACAGCCATCTCGTCCAACGGAATGGGCTCGAACGAAGGAGGGCATTCCAGCGGCAACTTGGGCGAAGGGAGATGCCGAGTGGATCACTCCTTCACGGTCGTCCGATTCCGACCCCACGGCCACATGGCCGTCTCGGCTCGGCCCGACGCCTTGGCCCCGAAAAGCTCTCGACCGCCGACGCTCGCTCCAACGCGCACCATGGCCTGCGCCATGATCGTCGACCGCATTCTGGATCCCCGCTCGAAGCTCGCCACCGCCGCTCTCTCCACGACGAGACCCTGACCCTGACCCACACGCTGGACGAGGAGTTCAGGCTCTCCGACGCCGACGAGAACGAGCTCTACCGGGCCATGGACTGGTTGGTCAAGCGCCAGGATCGTATCCAGCGGAACCTCGCCGCCAAGCACCTCGAGGACGGCGCTCTCGTCCTCTGCGACGTGACCTCCGTCTACTTCGAGGGCTCGAAGTGCCCTCTGGCGAAACTCGGCTACTCGCGCGACGGCAAGCGGGGCAAGTCTCAGATCGTCTTCGCCTTGCTGTGCAACCGCGAGGGCTGTCCGGTCGCCGTCGAAGTGTTCGAGGGCGACACCGCCGATCCCGCGACGGTCGCGTCCCAGCTCGAGACGTTGCGCGAGCGCTTCGCGCTGTCCCGCATCGTCCTGATCGGCGACCGGGGGCTGCTGACCGACGCCCGCATCCGGGCAGACGTGCAGCCTGCAGGGTTCGACTGGATCACTGCGCTGAGGGCTCCGGCGATCCGCGCCTTGGTCGACGGCGGCGACCTTCAGCTCTCGCTCTTCGACGAACGGGATCTGGCCAAGATCACCGCGCCCGAACTGTACCCCGGCGAGCGCCTGGTCGTGTGCCGCAACCCGTTGCTCGCGGCCAAGCGGACTCGCAAGCGGCTCGAGCTGCTGGCCGCCACCGAGGTCGAACTGGCCAAGGTCGCGGCGGCCGTCGGCCGCGACAGCCGCCCGCTGCGGGGCCGGCACAGGATCGCCGTGCAGGCCGACCGGGCGCTGCGTCGCTACAAGGTCGGCAAGCACTTCGACATCGAGCACACCGACGACTCGTTCTCCTGGACGCGCAACGAGGGTCGCGTCGCGGCGGAGGCCGCGCTGGACGGCATCTACATCATCCGCACCAGCGTGCCGGCGGGCGCGCTCTCGACCGAGGAGACGATCCAGTCCTACAAGGACTTGAGCCGGGTCGAGCGGGCCTTCAGGAGCTACAAGACGGTCGATCTCAAGGTGCGCCCCGTCCACCATCGTCTCGAGGGTCGAGTGCGCGCCCACGTCTTCCTGTGCATGCTCTCCTACTACGTCGAGTGGCACATGCGCCGGGCCTTGGCGCCGCTGCTCTTCGACGACGAAGTGCGCGGCGGCGAGCCCGCCGCATCGCCGGTCGCGCCTGC
Source organism: Longimicrobiales bacterium (assembly GCA_965115885.1). Lineage (GTDB taxonomy): Bacteria > Gemmatimonadota > Gemmatimonadetes > Longimicrobiales > Gaopeijiaceae > BD2-11. Next base: position 1,810,170 of record OZ220479.1, on the reverse strand, counting down.
GCGCAGATCCCGCTCCGCTCGCGCGAAGGCGGGCCGCAAGCGCACCCGAGAGGGCCTTCGCGTCCAGAGCTACCGGACGCTGCTGTCCGATCTGGCGACGTTGGTTCGCAACCGCATGCGGCCCGTCGGAGAGGAGACTGTGACCGCCGACGTGATCACCAGTCCACGCCGGTTCAGGCCGAGGCGTTCCGACTTCTCGACGTTCGCCCATGAGACGTACCCAGTAGCGTACACCCGCAAATCGCGGTGAACTCCTGATTACGCATTTGGTTAGCCCACTTTCATGCCGTCGAACTTCGGCCTAAAGCTGGCGCGCCAGCCCCCGACCCCACCGACTTCTCGACATCCGCCCGGAAACGTGTCACCCCTTCCCCTGTCGAGGTATTCCATGTGCGTCGCCTCAGGTGCGAGCCCTGCGCCGCTTGTCGAGCGCCTCCCGGAGTTGCGTCTTGCTGGTCTGCTGGTAGCACCGAAGCACGGTCTTGGCGTCCCTCCAGCCGCCGAGCTCGCAGAGTACCTTGAGCGGCAGATCCATGAGCTCGGAGGCGAACTTCCGCCTCAGCGAATGCCAGCCCCTGCGAGGCTTCGGCTCGAGCCCCGCGAGCCTCTCGGCCTTCTGCCACCAAGCGCGCGTCCGCCACGCACTCACCCAGTCCGCAGGATCCCGCAGGGCGGGCAACACCGGCGCGTCCCCGACGCCCGGACGTCTCGCCGAGGCGTCCTCGAGAACGGACAGCGCGTCGGCGGTGACGGGCGTGGTGTGCTCGTGGCCCGTCTTGTCGTGCTCGGCTCTCCATCGGACAGCCCGACCGTCGAGGTCGACGTCGGACCACCGGAGCTTGCGGATGGCTCCGATGCGATGTCCGGTCTCGTGCGCGAGCACGAGCGCGACCCGGAAGCGCCAGTCGACCTTCCCGGACACCCGGAGCAGCGCTTGGTACTCCTCCTCGGTCAGCACGACTCGCGTCGGGTTCCTCTCCTTGGGCGTCCCGAGCCCCTTCAGCGGGTTCGAGACGAGGAGCGGGCGCCCCCGCGCGTCCTTCGACTTCACGGCCCAGTTGAGCACGGCGAGCAGGAACTTCAGATCGTCCTCGACGGTGCGGTCCGACACCGGCTTGCCGCTCGGCCCGATCCCGCCCGCCCGCCGCTCGCGGACGAACCGGTCCCGGTCCCTCCGGGACAGGGTCTCCGGCTCGCGATCCCGTCCGAAGAGCCCGAGGAACGTCTTGGCGGCGGCCCGGTCGTGGCACCGCCTCCGCTCGCTCTTCGTGGGCGTCACCTCCTCGTCGTAGACGTCGAACAGCGTCCCCAGGGTGAGCGGTTCGGGCTCGGCTTCGGCCTCGCCGTGCGGCTCGGGCTCGACGAAGCCAGCGGCGAACTCGTCCGCCTGCCGCTTCGCCCGAACCCAGTCGCGATGCCCCAGCGACCGGCTCCGCCTGCGCCCGTTCTCGCGCCATTCGACCTGGAACCGGCCGGTCTTGGGGTCGGGGAAGACCCTGACCCGGTTCCGGCCCCATTCTCCTGCGCTGTATCCGCGCCGACCGCGTCGCGCGCGTTCCGTCACTCGATTCCCTTCTCGACGATGGACCGCACGAGCTGCTCGTTGGTGAGCCGGCGGCTTCGATGCGTTCGCTCCGGCCGCGGCTCGGCGGTCGCCTTCCGGGGCAGATGCCGACGCGCGATCCTGGGCGCGCCGGGCCGTCCAGCGTTGGGGATCTTTCCGCTGCGGACCAAGCGTCCGAGGTGGTCGGCGGAGTAGCCGCTCTCCCGGGCGGCCTCGACGAGCGACAGGCCGGTCTCGTCTCGCTCCCGTAGCGTCGTTTCGAGTTCGCCGGCGCAGCGTTCGAGCGCGACGGCGGGGGCATCGCTCCCGTAGCGACGGAGCGCCTTGGCCCGACTCCGCCAGACGGCGGGCAGGCCCTCGACGGATGCGCTACGGTCCCTCGCCGATCCGGTTCTCGAGCTCAAGGCCAGTCGCCCTCGGCATCCCTGCGAAGCGCGTCGGCGAGTTCGGGATCGACCTCGCCGCGGCGGATCGAGCGTTCGACGAGATCGACGCGGCGCCCGAGGTCGGCGAGTCCAGCGGCGCGCGCGACGGCGTAGACGGCGGCGGCGAAGGCGGCGAGCGCCAGGGTCAGGTGCAGCGCGAGCGGCACGCCGTGGCGGGCGACGATGCCCGTCCAGTGCGGCGCGAGGTAGTCGAGGCGGGATCCGCCGATCAGCAGCGCCGATCCGGCGACGGCGGCGGTGAGCCCCGCGCTGATTCTCCAAGGTTGCATGTCGGGTCCTCCGCGGGGTTCAGAGTTCGAGCGCGGCGGGATTGCGGTCGACCGGTCCCTTGAGCCAGGAGCCGCCTTCGCTGCCGCCGAGTTTCAGCCCGAGCGAGCGGATGCGCCGCTCGGCGACGGGGCCGTTGGCGTGCAGGACGAACCCTGCGGCGGCCTTGGCCCGGATGGCGGCTTCGCGGTAGTTGCCGGAGACGACCTCGACGTTGACCCGACCGACGCGTCCGTCGGCGTCGACGTACTCGATCTGGGCGTCCGGGTGGAGCACGCGCCCGTCGGCGTCGACGGGCAGGCCGAGCTCGCGGGCGATGCGGAGCCGTTCGGCGTCGGCGGCGCACTTGCCGCGCTTTCGTCGCGCGGTCTCGCTGGCGCGCGCGACGGTGCCCTTGAGTTCGGAGTCGAGGCGGACGCGCCGGACGGTGGCGCCCTGCTCATGCAGGCGTCGGCGCTCGCGCACGCAGGCGCGGTAGACGGCGGTGTCGTGGGCGGCTTCGGAGGGCCGGCCGCGCGCGGGCCGGATCCTCTGTCCGGGACCCATCGCGCGTACGGCGTCGAGCTTTCGGACCTCGGCGACGCCCCTGCGGGTGAGCCCGACGACCTTGAAGGGGTTGCCCTTGGGTCCGACGGCGGTGGTTTCGGAGACGATGCCCTCCCGGATCCAGGCGTTGACGGCACGCCGGGTCGTGTAGGGATGGCCGCCGAAGTGGGCGTCGGCGAGATCGCGGAACGAGACGGTTCCGTGGACGCCGACGTCGGCGAGCGCACTGGCGCAGCGCTCGGGGAAGGAGACGGACCCGCGCTCCCGGCTCGCGGCGTATTCTCGGCGATGGCCGTCCCGCATGCGGTTGCCGTTGCGGCTGTGTGGCGCGGCGGGGCGCGGGTCCGTCTCGATCCGTCGGTCGATCATTCTCCTTGGGTTCTCGTCTCGATTCGTCGCTTCAGCGACTCGGGCCGAAGTTGCGCTCGGGGACCGGGATGCGCGCTGCGGGCGCGACGATCCGCCGGGGTCCCGGCGCGAGCGTGGGCTTGGGCGTGGGCGTGGGCGCTCGGGACGCGGCGACGGGTTCGCGTTCGGCCGCGCGTTCGCGGTGTCGCACGAGCACGAAGTCGGAGATCCTCTGCGCGTCGGCTGCGGCGCGCCGGATCTCGCGCGGGTCGTCCTCGAGGACCTGGATCCAGCCCTCGACGTACGCGGCGCCCCGGCTCGGGTCGTGGCCGACGCCGACGCGCTCGCCGGTCATCATCGCGCCGATCTCCGCGCGCAGCTCCTCGCGCGCGTAGTCGGGCGACCCGAACCCGTTCTCGATCCCCTGGACGAGCGTGTCGCGGTTCATGCGGTCCGGGTGGCCGGTGCTGTGGCCGAGTTCGTGGAGCGCCGTCTGGTAGTAGTGGTTGGCGGAGGGGAACTGCCCACGCCGGGGCAGCACGATCTCGTCGCGCTCGACGTCGTAGCAGGCGCGGTCGCCGGCGACGTGGCGGACACTCGCGGCGCCGTCGTCGAGCACCCGCTCGGCCTCTTGGTGGGTCTTCCAGAGCGGTTGGGTCGGAGCGTTCGAACGCTCGGGCAGACCGTCGGCCTGCGCGGCGTTGAAGACGGTGTACTGGCGGATGTGGGGGACGGCGAGCTTCTCGTGGCGGTAGAGGCGCTTGCCCTCGGCGTCCCTGCGGGGACGGCCGCGCTCGTCGGTGACGGCGATCCTACGCTTGTCCTGGAACGAGAGGATGCGCGTGCCGCGTTCGCCCTTCCGGACCTGTCCGCCCCGGGCCTGGATCTGGCGGTAGGTGCCCCAGCGCACGTCGTCGTAGCCGCGCTGCTGCTGGACGGCGGCGAGGTGCAGGCTGTTGCCGCCTCGGTAGGCGCGGCCGGTGTCGACGTTCGTGGGCAACACGCGCTCGCCCGGCCCCCAGGGCTTCTGCCAAGGCGCGGTGCCTTCGCGGATCTGGGCGACGATCGCGTCGGCGAACTTGCGGTGGTACTCGTCCGACTTCATCGCTCGTCCGCCTCGACGCCCGCTTGGCCGTGCGGGTCGTTCGCGGCGCGGCGGATCTCGTCCTCGGTCCCGACGTCCTCGGGGAAGAGGCCGTACTCCTCGGCCAAGCGGGCGGGGACCTCGAGCGTCTCGCCGCCGTCGCGCGCGAGTTCGCGGTCGAAGTCGTCGAGCGTACGGACGCGGACGATCCCGTCGTCGGTCATGCGTTCACCTCCTCGGGTGCGTGGGCTTGCATCTCCTCGATCTCGACGGGCGCGGCGAGCCAGCGGCCCGTGGCCGCGTCGTGGCCGCGCACCTCGAGCGCCTCCTCGACGAACCGACGCCCGTCGCGGCGGGTCGTGTGGAGCACGAGCGCGACGGCGTCGACGACGCTGCGGCAGGTGACCTCCCAGGGCAGCGCGTCGGCGGCCTGCATCGCGCAGCTCGCGAGCCGCGAGAGCGCGGAGCGCGCGTCGTTGGCATGCACGGTCGTGAGCGAGCCGCCGTGGCCGGTGTTGAGCGCCTGCAACAGGTCGGCGGCTTCGGCGCCGCGCACCTCGCCGACGACGATGCGGTCGGGCCGATGACGGAGCGCGTGGCGCACCAGGTCGCGGATCGAGACGGACGTCTCGGCGCCGACGGCCGCGGCCTCGAACCTGACGCAGTTGGCGCGTCCGATCGCGAGTTCGAGCGTGTCCTCGATCGCGACGATCCGCGCGTCGGTCGGCAGCAGTTCGATCAGCGCGCCCAGCAGCGTCGTCTTGCCCGAGCCGGTGCCCCCGGAGACCAGCACGTTGCGGCCCGCCGCCAGAGTCGCCCGGGCGGCCTCGAGCGCCGGGGCGGGCAGCGAGCCCATGCGGACCAGGTCGTCGGCGGAGAACGCGCGGCCCCCGAAGCGGCGGATGGTGATGGCGACCTCGGGCGCGGCGGGCGGCGTGCAGATCGCGACCCGCGATCCGTCGCCGAGCCGGGCGTCGAGCACCGGACTGTCGGCGGGATCGAGCCCGAGCGGGCGGGCGATGTGGATCGCCGCACGGTGCAGCCACGCGGCGGTGAGCCCGGGCGCCTCGTGGAGCTCGAGCCGACCCCGGCGCTCGACCCAGACGTTGCCGGGGCCGTTGATCATGATCTCGGAGACCTCCGGGTCCTCGAGCGGTCCCTCGAGGCCCGGGAGGAACGGCTTCAGACGCCCGACGTCGCTCGCGCGCCTCATATCCGGCCCTCGAGGCGGAGCCGCCAGTAGCCGACGTCGCGCGGCAGGTAGTGGGGCTTCAGGTAGACGCGGCGTGCGGCGAGCGAGTTCACGCCGTCGTAGGGCAGGCAGATCGCCTGGTGGTTGGCGAGGAGGCCGAACTCGCGCGGCGCGAACACGGGCTCGCGCGCTTGGCGAAACGACTTGCTGGCGCCGATGGAGCCGCGACCGCCGCCGGCGCGTCCGGAGAGCAGCGAGAACTCGGGCCTGCCGGTGGTCTCGGTGAAGGTGTGGGAGGCGCGGGTCCTCATGACGCTGCCGCACATCTCGGACGCGATCCGGGCGGACGCCTCGTCGGAGAGTGCGAGGAAGATGCGCGTGCGGAGCGTCTGCACGAGCGTGCGCCACGCCTCGCCGGAGGGGAGCGCGGAGCGCAGCGACGAGATCGACTGGGTGGCGACGATGGGGACGCAGCGGCACTGGCGGGTGAGCGCGAACGCCTTCTCGTCGCCCGCCGGGTCGTCCTGGCCGACGGTGGCGAACGCTTGGTACTCGTCGCAGACGAAGACGGCGGGCCGCATGTAGCGGTCGGGCCGTCGCGCGGCCTCGGCCGGACGCCGGAGCAGCGCCTGCATCCAAGCGTTCTTGAGCAGCACGCCGACGGCGCGTGCGAGCGCGGGGTTCGCGCCGGCGGGCATGTTCAGCGCGAGGACCCTGCCCTGATCGATCAGCCGCGCGAGCGGCGGCAACCGCCGACGCAGCCCCGGCAACGCCTGCGCGTCGTCGACGGCGGCCTCGTCCTGTTCCGACGGGAGGTCGCAGGGGGGCGGCGGGCAGAAGACGCCGGCCACGTCGGGCTGGTCGAAGAGCGAGAGGAAGACGCTGATCCCCTCGACGATCGAGGTGCGGAGCTTCGCGTCGAGCGCCGACCAGTCGAGCAGGTACCAACGCTCGACGGCCTCGACCCGTTCGCGGAGTTCGGCGCCCGCGCCGTCCCCGGCCGCCTCGACGGTGTGGGCGACCTCGAGCTCGGCGAGCCGCTCCCGGAGCCCGGAGTCCAGTCGGCAGGCCGAAGTCCCGGTGTCCGGCAGCGCCTTCCAAGCCCAGTCGGCGAGCGCCTCGCGGTGCGCGGCGAGGTCCCGGTTGCCGACGACGGCGCGTACGGGGCACGCACGGTCGGCGAGCGCGCGCGCCTCGGCGATCCTCGAGGCGAGCAGCTCGGGGTCCACGGTGCAGCGGTAGACGTCGCGAAGCGTGACCCAACCCCCCGGCAAGAGCCGGAACAGTTCGATGATCCAGCGCACGAGATTCGTATAGGCTTGCTGCCAGAACGGTTCTCGGCTCTTGCCGAAGAGCTGGTTGATCAGCGACGCGACGCCGTAGGCGAGCGAGTAGGAATCGAGGAGCGGGTCGTCGAGCGGGTTCCACTGCCAGGATCCGCCGAGCCCGATCTCGAGGTAGTCGTCGCCGCGACCGGCGTCCTCGAGGATGCGGCGCACTTGGTGGCAGAAGTCGCCCTTGACTTCGAGCACGAGCGCGCCGGCGCGCCGACGGGCGTCGTCGGCTTGCCAGGAGAGCAGCTGGCGGGCGAACGGGTACATGCAGGCGGTGGTCTTGCCGGTCCCGACGGCGCCGACGACGAGGACGCCGGTGTAGAGCCCCTTCTCCGGGACGACGAGCCAGGAGGGCCGGTCGCTCTCGCGGGCCTCGGTCGGATGGTGCACTTCCCCGATCACGAGCGAGGGCGCGTCGTCGCGGGGCGAGGCGGGCCACTCGGGCAGCCGGCCGCGTCGGCGCGGCCGCGCGAGCGGCTGGAACCACACGCGCCAGACGGAGACGACGACCGATCCGGCGAGCGCGACGGCGACGGCGGGCCACGCGTGGTGCCAGACGCGGAGCGCGGCGTGCAGGCCGGGGTCGTGGCGGGCGATCAGGTCGAGGTACGGGTTCGCGCCGGCGCCGGGGAACGGCGCGTGGAGGGCTCGAGCGCCCGCGGCTCCGACGGCGGCCCCGACGATGGCCAGCGTGTCGGCCTTCATCGGCCGGGACCCCTTCCCGGAGGGATCGATGGCTGCAAGCGACCCCGTGCGGGTCCGGGGGGCGGGGCGTGAAAACGCACCCCGCCCCCGACCCGCACCCGGCCCTCGGGCCGGGGGGTCGCTTGCAGCCCCGCCCACCGCGCCGGTCCGACGCCGGTCGCGCGGCCCGGCCGGGCGCAAGACGCCCGCGCGCCGACGGATGGCCGTCGGCGTCGATCCGAGTCCCGGCCGGAGCGGCCGGTGAATCGGCGGCCGCGGTCGGGTTCACGCCGCGGAACGGTCCGACGTCGTGTGCGCCTCATCGGTAGCGCACTCCCGCGAGCCGCTCGGTTCGCCATGTGACCGCGCGGTCGACCGAGCCCTGCCGGCCTCCTTGCCGCACGCGCTTCTCGAGCTCCACGCTGCGCTTCATGGCGGCCTGGAGGCCGCCGAATTCGTCGAGCACGTCGACGGCGCCCTCGACGATCGCGTGCTCGATCCGGGCCAGTTCGTCCGCCGCCGAATCGACCGGCCGGTCCGAACTCGGCGCCCCGACCCACCGCCCGGTCACGCGGTTCGCCCGCTCGGTCTCCCGCAGCGTCCGAACGGCCACGACGACTTCGACGGCGCGGCCCCGGCTGCGCAGCGCGCGCCAGAGATCGCGGTGCGCTGCGCCCCACGAGCGCAGCGCCGCCGCCGTCCGGTGGCCGGAATCGGCGTACACGAACACGGCGCGCTCCGGACCGAGCGCGACGGGCAGCTTGACGGGGAAGAAGCGACGCGTGGTCCCGGCCGCGCCACGGTACAGCCGGGAGGGCAGAAGCTCGCGCTCGATCCCGAGCGCCTCGAACGCGGCGACCTTCTCGGCCTCGGTCGCGAGCCAGGGCGAGTTCAGGCGTTCGATCACGTGGTCGAGCGAGAGCAGCCGACGCATGAGCACGCCGGTCGATGCGCTCCGACGGTGGCGGACGTGCTCGGCTTCGAGCGCCCGGTAGATCTTCCGCGAGTGGATCCGGCACACGCGCCCGATCCCGCGGACGCCGGGCACCGTCTCCTCGACGGCGAAGCGCTGCGCGATCAGCGCGTGGACGACGCGGCGCACCTGTTCCGGGTGCGCGTCCAGGAACGCCGCGCACTGCGCGCGGGTGAACACGCCGCTGTGGAGGCACGCCAAGGCGATCCACTCGGCCTTCGCGCCCGTCCAGCCGAACGCCTCGAGCGCCCTCTCGCGCCCATCCAAGTGCGCGATCATCGCGCCTCCCCCGTGACCAGCGCGCGGTCCGCCCGCAGGTAGGTGACGACGATGCCCATCGGGTTGTGGACGACGAGCGTCCGGGGGATCGAGTCGAGGAACTCGAAGCGGAGCGTGAGCGACCAGCGCTCGCGCCGGACCTCCCGCTCGTCCCGCAGGTGCACCAAGTCGAAGTCGGCCGTCGCGCCGTGCGGCGGCTCGGGCGCAGGGTGCACGCGGAGCACGACCCGCTCGACCTCGAGTTCGGTCTCGGCCGTCCCGGCCGCCGCGGCGGCGACCTCGGCGCCGTCCCTCGCGAACGCGGCGTTGGCGAGTTCGGTCGACAGGAACCGGAGGCTGCGCGTCCAGCGCTCCTCGACGGTGGCGCGACGCCGCGCGTGGTGGTCGTGCACGAACCGGTTGAGGAAGTACTTCGTCGTGGGATCGAGCGGATCGGCCTCGGCGGTCGCCGCCTCGTAGGCGAGCGCCTCGGCGCGACCGACCTCGTCGACCCGGACCACGACGGGCTTGGGCGGCGGTGTGGTCGCGAGCCGAAGCAGCGCGACCGACAGCGCGAGATGGGCCGCGCCCAGCAGGACGAGGATCGCCTTGAGCCTCCGGTTCGACCGGATCGCCTCGCCCCAGATCTCGGCGTACTCGCGGCCCGAGTCCCGGTCCCGGCGCGTCATGCCGTCGTCCCCGGGCCTCATGCGCCCGCCGCGGGCGGCTTGACGGCGCCGGCGCCCGCGCTGCGCATCACCAGCGCCATGAACCCGGACCCGGACGAGCCCGAACCGGAGACCAGCATCGACGCGAGTTCGCCGACCTTGAGACCGGCCATCAAGCCGCAGACGACGAGCGGCAGCAGCACCACGGCCCAGAGCCAGAGCTCGAGCGGATCGGCCGTGCCCGTGCCCATCAGCGCGTCGGCGTACGTCGTGACGTAGCCCATGCCCACGCCCATGAAGACGCGCAGCACGGCGCCGGCCACCACGCCGTACAGCGTGTAGACCAGCATCGAGCGGAACCAGCCCCAGAACAGGAACGCCAGCGGCTCGAAGAGCAGAAACGGGATCAGCACCGGACCGAGCAGGATCGCGACGGCGAGCGCGACCTGCGCCCAGATCACTTGAGCGTACGTGACGCAGAAGAGCGCGAGCAGTCCGACGACGAGCGAGGCGCCCATCGCGAGCGAGACCAGCGAGGAGAAGATCACGGTCGCGCCCGCCGCCACGACCGACAGCAGGTTGCCCGTGGACCACGCCGCGTTCAGGTGCGCGCCGTAGGCCTGCACGAGCGCCGTCAGCTCCGAGTGTCCGGTTGCGACGACGTCCGAGAGGAACAGGTTCTGGAGCCAGACGCCGCCGCCGGCGATCATCGCCGGGAACGTGAACCCGACGCCCGGGATCGGGACGGCGTAGTAGTGGAGCAGCGTGCGCGGGATCGCGATCCCGATCACGAGCCGGACCATGGTCCAGGCGTCGAACGTGCCGCTGAACGCGATCTTGAGGCCCGTCCAGGCGACCATGACGGCGGCGAGCCCGCCCCAGAGCTGGAGCCCGACGGCGTGCACGTCGGGCGCCGCGCCGGCGACGACCGAGTCGAGCACGACGTCGAGGAAGCTCTTGAAGTCCTGGAGCTGATCGGGCGGGATCCGGGTCGGGACGTTCGGGTCGACCGACTGCGGGGGCAGTTGCATGGCGTCCGTGTTCCTCCGATCAGAAGTCGCGGTCGTGGGACGACGGGACGCGCAGCAGCAGTCCGGTGCGCAGGGCGTCCCGGTTCGCCGTCGCGGACTCCCGCAGCGTCCGGGCCAGCCCGTTGGCCCGCTCGCGGCCCTCGCGCCAGCGGGCGAGCCATTCGAGGCGCGCGAGTTCGGTCTGCCGCGCCCGTCCGGCTTCGCGTGCCAGTTGGTGGGCGAGCGCTTGGCCGACGGCCGCGTCGATCCGTCCTCGGCTCAGCGCCGCCGCGACGCCCGCCTGCTGAAGCGCCGTGTTCGAGAGGTTGCCGTTCGCCGTCAGGCCGGCGAACGAGCCGCGCGCGCGCTCGACCGTCTCGGCGAGCGCGGCGGCAGCGTCGAGCGCCGCGTAGTCCAGGACGCGACGCCGGTCGGCGGCCTCCCGGTCGCGGCGATGGTCCTCGAGCGCGCGCGTCGCCGCGCGCGGCGGGAGGCGCCGGTGGAGGTCGAGGACGTCCATCTCGTCCACCCGGTCGGCCGTCCCGTGGGCGGCGCGCCAGAGCTCGGTGAACGAGCCGCCGACGCCGAAGCGCCGGACGGCCTCGACCGTTTCGCGGCCCGCGCCGTCGAAGTCGGAGCCCCAGGCGACGCCGTCGCCGACCCGGTCGACGGGCCCGGCCGCCAGCCTCGAGAACGGCTCGGTCAGCGCGTCGAGTTCGCCGCGCGCGGCGCGCCGCATGTGGTCGAGCTGGCTCTCGAGCTCGGAGACCTGGCGGGTCATGCTTTGGAGCTGGCGGGCCTGGTTCGAGATTTGCCGCAGTTGGTTCGCGATCATCTGGGCGCGCTGAGCCCAGCTGCCGAAGTCGAACTGGGCGCTCGCGGGCGCGGCGGCGACCGTCGAGAGCGCCGCGAGCAGGACGGGAGCGAGGATGCGATGCATGGGCGAAGTCCTTTTCGCGCTATCGGCGCGCAGCGGGGGATGGGACTAGAACGTCCGCAGTGAACCAGATGCGAAGCCGGTGGCCGGCGCGGATCGTCACCGTGGGAAGCCGGTTGAGGAACCGGTCGAGCGTCGACGCGGCGCTCTGGCCGAGCCCCTGGCCGACGCCCGCCCGAACGCCGTACGGCGGCGCTCCGGCAAGCGCGAGTCCGCTGATCGCGCCGACGGCGCCGGCGGCCAGAAACGTCGAGAAGTGGTGGCGGTCGACCTGGTCGCGGAGCGCCGCGGCTCCCGTCTGGTCGAGACCTGAGAACTCGAGGTCGATCCAGCTGCCGTCGGGAAACAGCAGCCGGTGGAATGCCACGGCGAGCCGGCCCTGGTCGCGGTGACGGACGGCTTGGGCGGTCCCGACGACGCGCGCGCCGCGCGGGATCAGCACGCGCTGGCCGTCGGCCGAATGGAACGGAACGGACACCATGGCGAGCGCCGGGCCGAGGAACTCGCCCGAGAGCTGCGTCAACAGCACCGCCTCGAGGAACGAGCCCTCGCGGATCCGCTCCCAGCCCGGCGGATCGTTCGGTCGGACCACGCGGACCGGCTCCGCCGCGACACGCGTGGAGGAAGCCGGAGTGCGCGGCGACGTCGGCCCGGCAGTGGTTGGGGGGACTCCTCCGCTCGCCAGTCCGGCCGCGATCTCGCCGTCGAGCGCCGCAAGCGACCGCTCGAACGAGGCGAGCGTCTCCTCGAAGACGGCGTCCGCGAGCTCCTCCTCCCCCTCCCGGACACTGCCGCCTGGCGCCCGGTCGGCGCCCTGGAATCCGCCACGGTCGCGGTACGACTCGGCGACCGGAGGCGAGCGCAGCGAACGAGTCCTGCGCTCGACCTCCTCGAGCCGGAGCGCCTCGCGGAGTTCCGCCTCCGCCCGTCCCACGCCGACCGCTCGACCGACCGCCCCGCCTTCCGGCTCGACTGCGGCCATCTCCGTCACGCCCGCGACCGGCCGGTCCGCAGGCTCGTCGCGGGACTCGGCTTCGGCCCGCAGCGTCTCGCGCTCCGCCTCCTGCCGCAGTCGCCCCTCGAACGAACGACCCGCCCGGTCGTCCACCGCGCGCGGCCCCGCCGCTTGGGAGCCCTCTTCCGTCCCGTCGGGACCCGTCAGCGATGAGGAGAACAGCAGTCCGGCGACCAGCACGGCGATCAGCGCGATCCCCGCCTTCGTGACGACGCCCGCCGGCAGCGCGCCCTTCGGGGGCTTGACCAGTTGCCTCCAGCGGCTCATCTCGACCCCTCCCGGGGCTCGAACCGCCAGCGTGCGCGCTCGTCTCCGATCCGCAGCCACCCGTCGCCCAGCACGTGGCGCACCGTGTAGAGCCCGTCCTCGTCGAGGTCGAACGCGACCAGGCTCGGCTCGCCGTCCTTCAGCTCGTACAGCGCCGGCGACTCCTGCGCGCGCGACCGGATGTAGGTGAACCGCCCGTCGTGCCACATCGCCTCGACCAGGAACGGCCGCTTCGTCGCGTCGCCGTCGAGCCGGTACTCGAACGCCAGCCGACCGGGATACGCCGCACGGAACGCCTCGATCTCGGCTTCCGCCTCCGCACGCGCCCGGCGCGCGGCCCCGGCCGCCGTCTCGGCCATCTCGCGGTAGGCCGCGACCTCGCTCCGCGCGACGAACGCGGGCGCGCCCCCGGCCGTCGTCGTCGCCGCTTCCGCGCCCGACTCGACGCGGACGACTAGATGGGGCGGCTTGTCGCCGCGTTCCGAGACCAGGAACGTGTAGATGCGGCCCGACTCGCAGACGAGCGCCACGTTCGTCGCCACGTCCTCGGCCAGGGGCTTCAGGTACGCGACGTTGGCCGCGCCCGTCAGGCGCCAGTACTCCGAGTCGCCGGTCACGAAGTCGAGGATCCGCTCCCCTGCCGGCAGCACGATCACCGTCGTGTGGCGTATGCGCGCGCGGAGTCGCGGGATCCGCTCCCCGCCGTCTTCGGCCGCCGGCACCCGGAGCAGGGCGGCGTCTTCATCCGGGCTCTGGGCGCCGACCGCAGCTGGCGGCAGCGTCAGCGGGACCAGCAGCAGCCCCGGCAGGATCGTGACGGTCGTCGTTCGAGTTCTCATGTCGTGTCCTCCTTCCTCGTGGGAATGGCTCGCGAGCGACCCAGGACTTCGAGCGCGCCCGCGAGACCGTGCTTCGCCACCGCTCGAGCACGCTTCTCGGCGTCCAGCGGCGACGACGTGTACAGCCAGTAGCTCTCCGGATCGACCTCGAGACGCAGCGCCGCCGCCTCGTCCGGCCTCCGCAGGTACAGCTCGCGCTTCGGCGCCAACGCCCGGATCCCGGCGACCTCCGACTCGTTCAGCCGGAACGCCGCCGCCGCCTCGTCCGGCAGCTCGGGGTTCGCGAGGAACAGCTTCGTCGGGATCGACTCGAGCAGCGCCGCCGCGCCCGCCGTCGCCGTCACGTCCCCCGCCGATTGCGTCGCCAGCACCAGCGCGGCGTTCCGCTTCCGCCACGTCTTCGCCGCCTCCGCCAGGTAGGCCAGCGCCGCAGGGTCCGCCAGGTACCGCCACGCCTCGTCCACGACCGTCAGCTTCAGCCGCGTCGTCTCGGCCGGATCCTCGATCTCGAGTCGCGTCCGCTCGAGCAGGTACGACAGCGCCGCCTCGCACAGGTCGGCGTGCTCCGCCGCGCCCGCCAGGTCGATCACCTGCCAGTCGCGGAACTCGATGTCCGCCGCGCCCGCCGGCGAGTTGTCGAAGAACGCGCCCCACGCGCCGCCCTCCGTCCAGCGGCCGAGCGCCGGCCACGTCGCCGCCGGCAACGAACCCGCCAGGACGCTCAGCGTGCGCCGCCGGAGATCGAGCGCGTACAAGTCCTCGATCCGCGTCCGGACCTCGCTCGTGTCCGCGCCGCCGGGCTCGTATCCCCCGAGCCGCAGCAGTCTCAGAACCCAGCCCGTCAGGAACTGGAACGTGCGCGTCGTCGCGGGCAGCCCGAACGGCTGCAACCGGAGCGAAGCCTCCGCCTCGCCCGGCGCGAGCTCGAGATGCCGACCTCCGACGAACCGCGTCAGCCAGCGGTACGAGCCGCCCAGGTCCAGGATCAGCACCCGGGGGTCGTACTTGAGCGCCTCGACCAAGAGGAAGTTCAGCGCGAAGCTCTTGCCCGAGCCCGTCGCGCCGAGCACCAGCGTGTGGCCGACGTCGCCCGCGAACAGGTCGTGACCGTACGCCGTGCGCCACCGCGTCTCGAACGTCGCGAGCGACTCGCGGCCGAGATGACCGCTCCACGCCGTTCCCCTCGGCGGACCGAACACCGGCGCCATGCACGCCGTCAGGCCCGCCGACGCGAACACCCCGCGCACCTGTCGGCGCCTCGGCTGGGCCGGAAGGCGCGCGAACCATGCGGGCAGCTGGCCATAGCTCTCGCGGACCACTTTAGCGTCGTGCGCGGCGAAGATCCGGCGCACGTCGCCGTCCAGGCGCTCGATCTCGGCCAAGTCGCCGTGCAGCGCGACCGTCAGCGACGCCTCGCCGTACGCCACGCCGTCGGCCTCGAGTTCGACCAACGCGCCGCCCAGCCGGTCCGACTCGGCCGCCGCCGCCGAATCGACCATCGCCGCCGCCGTGCCTTGCGTCTCCTGCGCGTGCGCCATCATCGAGTAGCGACGCGCGAAGTAGTGCCGCTGCGCGCTTCGGATCCGTCGGCGCGCCGCCTCGACCGTCCACGGCCGCCACTCGAGCGACACCGTCAGCGTCGCGTCCAGGCAGTACAGGTCCTCGAGCAGGTTGGCGCGCGCACGGCCCGGCGGCGAGACCAGCGAATACAGGATCGTCGGCTCGCCGTCCAGCCGCAGGTGCGAACGCTCCGCCTCGAGCTCCGAGATCGCGAGCCGCCAGTTCATGCCGCTGCCCGTCGCGCCGTCCCACGCCGTGCCGGGACGGTTGATCAGCTCGCACAGCAGGCGGGACGCCTCGACCGCACCCAGCATCTCGACCGGCGTGTGCTCGGCCACCAGCGAGCGGCCCGCCTCGACCGTCGCGTGGAACCGCTCGGCCGCCGCTTCGATCTCCGACGCGAGATGGGTCGTCGCCGCCTTGCCGCGCCGCCTCCGCAATCGCGAGAGCCGCGCCGCCGGTCCCGCCTTCGAGCCGCGAGCGGACGCGCGAAGACCGGGGTCCTGAGACCAGATCGCGTAGGCGTCGAGGCGTTGCACGCGCCCGGCCAGGAACGCGCGACGCTTCCGACCCGAGATCTTGGCGATCCCGGAGCCGTTCCCCTCTTCCGCATCGGTCTCCGGAACGGGGCGGCGCAGCAGGTGGAACTGGAGGCGCGTCTCGGGGCCCAGCCCCGAGAGCAGTCGTTGCCAGCGGCCCAGCACGCCGTCCATCTGTTCGGGCGTGCGCCCGTCCGTCGTCGCCGCCCGGATCCGGCCCACCGCGATCAGTTCGCCCGAACGGGTCAGGCAGGCCCGACCGTCGGCCAGCCAACCCCAGTAGGGCAGCTCCTCGGCCAGCGAGCCCGCCGCCCCGTAGGCCGCGCGTTCCCCGGCGACCCTCACGAGTCCGCCCGGATGCGGAGACGCCACGGCTCGGCCACCCATTTGCCCGGGTCGTATCTCGACGGGTGGCGCATCGCCGCCCGCAGCGTCGCGAGCAACGCCGGATCCCGGCGGCCCGCCAGCCAGCCGGCGCCGTGGCAGGCCGCGAACACCGCTCCGCCCGCCGCCAGCGACGCCGTCGCGTTCCACACCGCAGCCGCCAGCGTCGAGCCCAAGAGGAACAGACGCCGCTCGACGCCCAGCACCGTCAGCGGACGGTTCAGCGCCGCGTAGCCCATCCAGCGCCTCGAACCCCGCATCAGAACAGCCACGCCAGGAAGTTCACCGCGCCCATCGCCATCCCGATCCCGAAGATGATCCCGGCCAGCGTGCGCTTGCTCCCGCCCTCCCCGAACGCGAACATCAGCCCGCCCACCACGATGGCGACCAGCGACAGCCCCCGAGCGATCGGACCCGTGAACTGAGCCTGCAGCTCGTTCACCGCCTCCACCCACGGGCTCGTGCCCTGCGCCCGCACCGCGCTCGGCGCCAGCGCCCACAGCGCGGCCAGCGCGGCCCGCAGCGATCCCCTCATCTCCTCGACTCCTTATTAATGGTGTGTTTCCGCCCGGACGTCCCCGGCCCGGACGCGACCGACCGATCCCCCGACGACGACTCGTGTCCGTGCGCGCGCTCCCACTCCGCCATGAACGCCAGCACCCGGTCCGCCGTCGCCAACCGCGGCGAACGGCCCCGCCGCACGTCGCCCACGAACTTCCGGTCGCCGACCGCCCGCTCGCCGAACTCCGAAGGCGAGAGCCGCGACCGCCGCAGGAACGCCTCCACGCGCCGCTCGAACTCGTTCGTCAGGTTCTCCATCGTGCGGGAATCCGAACACCATGTTGGCAAATAACGCAAGTGTATGGGATATGGTCTTTTTCCCACGTCGTTCGATCGCAACGAGATGCGCGATTCGGGTCGTCGACCGGCTCCGCCAGTCGCGTGCCGGAGCCTCGGAACTCCTGGTCCGAGGGCGCGAAACCAGTGGACATCAGCCCTTTCGAGATTGCGGCGGAACGTCAGGGGCAGGAGCCGTCGAATCGGGCGCGCAGGTCGGCGGGACTTGCGCGGACCGGGTCGCGTAGGTAGTGTCCTCTACATGATGAGACGCACGAGAAGGGACGACTCGGAACTGGACCCGGTGCGCCGACGGATCGTCGCGCTGCTGGCGGATAGCCGCTCGAGCCTGCGGATGGCGTCGCTCGCGATGGGCCGAAACGGCGCGTACATGCACCAGTTCATCCATCGGGGCACGCCCCGGGTGCTCGGCGAACACGACCGCGAGGCGCTCGCCGAGCACGTCGGGTGCAGTCCCGACCTGTTGCGGCACCCGCGAGAAATGGGGGCGCACTTGAAGGCGCCGACCGCCTCGCGCGTCGTGCCGAGGGGTTACGCGGCGGTTCCCGAGATCGACGTGCGCGCCGCGGCGGGGATCGGCATGTGGGACGACGAGCCCAGGGCGGTGGCGCGGTGGCTGTTCGCGGATCCCGTCGTGCGCCACGAGTTCCGCGCGCGGGCGGAGGACCTGCGGATGCTCGCCGTCGAGGGCGACTCGATGGAGCCGCTGCTGTCGGCCGGCGACCGCGTGCTGGTCGACGTGAGCCGTACGGCGCCGACGCCGCCGGGCGTGTTCGCGATCTGGGACGGCATGGGGTGCGTCGCGAAGCGCGTCGAGCACGTGCCGAACTCCGACCCGCCCCGAGTCCTGATCAAGTCGCTCAACCCGGAGTACGAGAGCTACGAGCGCCTCGTCGACGAGATCCGCGTCATCGGCCGCGTCGTCTGGGCATCGAGGAGGATGTAGAGATGGATTCGGAGCGCATGGTGGAATCGCAGCCGGTGATATCCCAACACCACACTTGGAACCCCCTCGCGCTCCTCTTCGCTCAAGCCCAAAGGCGCTTGCTCCCGCGGTTACCGTGGTGCACGGTGTCAGGTCAGCGTGTAAGTTGCCGAGCTGGAGCTTGCAGTAGGCCGTGAGTGGCTATACTATACCGGGTGTCGGATCCTCCGGTTGGATCGGCTACCACAGGGACGTGGGTTCTAACCCATACGAGGGGCTGATCGAACAACATCAGTGAGAGGTTGCGTTGCTTTCGGCGGATCCGGGACTTAATGAGGAGAACAACAGATGACCCCAAGAGGTTCCGTCCGTGGCTCCCTCCAGAGCGACTTGCCCTCCGTCAGCCTTCCGGCTTTTTTGCTCCCCGAAAGGTCTTTGTGGGCGGAATCGGGTGTAGGGGCCGTCGACGCACTTGCTGAAGCGGTCGACTTCTCCCGTATCGTTGTCTCGCAAAAACTCGAACCCAGCAGGCGTGCCGTGCTGGGCCAGTACATGACTCCGATCCGCGTTAGCCGGTTCATGGCAAATCTGTTCTCGGAAAGACTCGGAAACCTCCGAGTCTTGGATCCCGGGGCGGGAGTTGGATCCCTCACGGTCGCACTCGCCGAGCGGTTTTGCAGAGAATCGACTCCTCCACGCTCCGTTGAATTCGTCTGCTACGAGGTCGATTCGCTACTGTCAGACCATCTCTCCGACACTCTTCTGCGTGTGGAGACACGGTGTGAGCAGGCGCGGATCGAGGCGACTAGCCAACTCCTCAGCGCGGATTTCATCCTCGAACACAGCGACGCACGCGTGCCGGGCTCTTTCGGCGACAGCGCCGTCGGTGGAGTTGGCTTCACCCACGTTATTCTCAATCCACCCTATCGGAAGATCAGAGCGGACTCGGCGCATCGTGGTGCACTTCGCCGAGCGGGTCTCGAAACTTCTAATTTGTATACCGGCTTCATGTTTCTGGCCGCGAAGCAGTTGTGCCATGGTGGCGAGATGGTTGCCATCGTACCTCGCTCGTTTTGCAATGGCCCTTACTTCCGGCCTTTCCGACAACAGTTCTTCTCGATGATGCGTCTGCGCCAGATACATGTGTTCGAGAAGCGCGATCACGCTTTTAAAGACGACGACGTCCTTCAAGAGAACGTCATCGTGCACGCGGTCAAGGGAGAAACGTCGGGAGATGTGACGATCACGACAAGCGGCGGAAACGCATTGGAATTCGATCCAGTGCGGGGCGTCTGCACCGCTGAAGATCTGACTCAGCGAACGGTCCCACTTAATTCGGTAATCTGCGACAACGATCCAGACTGTTTCGTACACATCGCCGCCGACGGCATTGAACAGAGCATTGTGGACCGAATGGCCTGTTTCACCACGAGCTTGGCAACTCTCGGCGTCGAGGTTTCTACAGGACCCGTGGTGGATTTCCGTCTCAAGGACGACTTGCGCACGATGCCGGAAAATGGAGCGGTACCGCTTCTTTACCCAGCCCATTTCGAAGGCGGGCGGACCTCATGGCCGAAGGCGTCGCGGAAACCGAATGCGATTCGCGTATCCGACGCTAGTGTCAGGCGGCTGTGGCCGAACGAGGGTAGCTACGTCGTCGTGCGGCGGTTCACCTCCAAGGAAGAACGGCGGCGCATCGTCGCCTCGGTCTACGCTTCGAATCTCCCCGGCAAATTGATCGGTTTCGAGAATCATCTCAACGTTTTTCACTTGCGTCGTGCCGGCATGCCGGAAGAGCTCGCCCGGGGGCTCGCTCTTTTTCTGAATGCCAGCTTGGTAGACCGCTATTTCAGACAATACAACGGACACACTCAAGTCAACGCGACCGATCTGCGGCGTTTGCGCTATCCGGACCACGCAACCCTCGAACGGCTTGGAAGAAAATACGATGTTGCCGAGCTTTCGCAGGAGGCGGTCGACACGATCATCGAAGGGGAGGTCGCACACATGACGCATGACGAGAACCCGCTGGCGGCAAGGCGCAAGATGGACGAAGCGACAGCGGTCCTGAAGGCCCTCGGGATGCCCCGCGGCCAACAGAACGACCGCTCGGCACTGACGTTGCTTGCCTTGGTCGACCTCCGGCCTGCCGGGTCATGGAATCGGCTTGATCGGCCCCTCATGGGCATCACGCCGATCATGGACTACGCCCGAAAGCACTACGGAAGGGCCTACGCTCCGAATACCCGTGAGACTTTTCGAAGGCAGACGATGCACCAGTTTGTGGAAGCCGGAATCGCTCTGTACAACCCCGACAATCCTGCCCGCCCCGTAAACAGCCCAAAAGCCTGTTATCGGATCAGCGAAGAGGCCTTGGATGTCGCGGTGACCTTCGGCACTTCGGAATGGGAGGCGGCCGTTGAGAAGTGGATCGGTCGACGGCCCTCGCTCGAGGCGAGGCGGGCACGAAATCGCGCTATGCAGATGATCCCCGTCAAAGTGGCAAAGGACCATTATTTGGCGCTCACGCCAGGCAAACACAGCGAACTCATCGGAGAAATTCTTACTTCGTTCGCTCCTCGGTTCGCGCCTGGCGCCGAAGTCGTCTATGTGGGCGATGCTGGGGGCGAGCTCTTCGAAGAGAAGATCCTTGTGGAGCTCGGCGTTGTCGTCGACAAGCACGGAAAAATGCCGGATGTCGTTCTGTATTTCCGCAAAAAGAACTGGCTCATCCTCGTCGAAGCGGTCACGAGCCATGGGCCAGTGAATGCCAAACGTCACAACGAACTGGCTCAGTTGTTCGGTGTCGCACAAGCTGGTATCGTTTATGTCACCGCTTTTCCGAACCGAACTGTAATGGGGCGTCATCTGAGCGAGATCTCTTGGGAAACCGAGGTGTGGTGCGCCGATGCTCCGAGCCATCTCATCCATTTCGACGGTGAGCGCTTTTTGGGTCCTTCATAAATCGGACGGACTCGAGAGTGTCAAGCCGGAGCCCGGGACTAGCTACGGAGCGGAGGGGAGATGCCTGCCAAACGAACCGACGGCGGGGCCACGACCGGCTACGAGGCCGAGCTGTGGGCGATGGCCGACAAGCTGCGCGGCTCGATGGACGCTTCGTCGTACAAGCACGTCGTGCTGGGCCTGATCTTCCTCAAGTACGTCTCCGACGCGTTCGAGGAGCGCCGCGCGGCCGTGCTGGCCGAGTGGGGTCCGGAATGGGTCGAGGACCGCGACGCGTACATTGCGGAGAACGTCTTCTGGGTGCCGGAGGACGCACGCTGGACGCGCCTGAGGGATCGGGCGCGGCAGCCCGACGTCGGCCAAGCCGTGGACAGCGCCATGGCGGCGATCGAGCACGAGAACCGGGCGCTCAAGGGGGTCCTGCCCAAGGACTACGCTCGCCCGGGTCTCGACAAGCAGCGCTTGGGCCAGCTGATCGACATGGTCGGCAACATCCGGGTCGGGGACGCGGAGTCGCGATCGAAGGACGTGCTCGGACGCGTGTACGAGTACTTCCTCTCGCGGTTCGCCAGCGCCGAGGGCAAGAGGGCAGGCGAGTTCTACACGCCGCGCAGCGTCGTCAAGTTGCTTGTCGCGATGATCGAGCCGTACCGGGGGCGGGTCTACGACCCGTGCTGCGGCTCGGCGGGCATGTTCGTGCAGTCGGCCGAGTTCATCCGCGCCCACGCGACGAGCAACGGCAACGGCGGGAAGGCGCTCGACATCTCGATCTACGGACAGGAGTCGAACCACACGACCTGGCGGCTGGCCCGGATGAACCTCGCTATCCGGGGCATCGGGGGACGAATCGAGCACGGCGACAGCTTCCACGACGACCGCCACCCGGACTTGAAAGCGGACTTCATCCTCGCGAATCCATTCTTCAACGACAAGGACTGGGACGGCGAGCGGCTGGTCGAGGACAAGCGGTGGCGCTACGGCGTCCCACCGAAGGGCAACGCGAACTTCGCCTGGGTGCAGCACATGGTGCACCACCTCGCGCCGAAGGGCGTGGCGGGGTTCGTGCTGGCCAACGGCTCGATGTCGTCGATGCAGTCCGGGGAGGGCGAGATCCGACGGAACCTGATCGAGGCCGACCTGGTCGACTGCATGGTCGCGTTGCCTGGTCAGCTGTTCTACTCGACGCCGATCCCGGTGTGCCTGTGGTTCGTGGCGCGGGGTCGGGAGCGGCGAGGCAAGATCCTGTTCGTCGACGCGAGGAAGCTCGGTCGGATGGCGGATCGCACGCATCGCGAGCTGACCGACGAGGATGTCGCCCGGATCGCCGGGACCTACCACGCATGGAGGCTGGGGGACGACGACTACGCGGACGCGGCGGGGTTCTGCAGGAGCGTGTCCGTGGAGGAGGTGGGTCGGCACGACCACGTGCTGACGCCCGGTCGCTACGTGGGCGTCGAGCCCCGGGCGGAAGACGGAGAACCGTTCGAGGAGAAGATGGAGCGATTGGCGGTCGAACTCCGCGATCAGCAGGCCGAGGGCGCTCGGCTGGACGCGGCGATCAACGAGAATCTTCGAGCGCTCGGGTTCGGTCCGGCGCGGTGAACGCGATCTCGAAGCCACCGGCTTCAGCGACGGTTTTGCGGACGCGGCGATGGAGCTGTTGCCGTCGTTTGTCGACGACGCCAAGGCCTTGGCCTTGGCCGACATGATCGATGGGACCAACGATGGCTGACCGACTGCACCTTGCTCCGCAACACCGGCGCATCCTCGAGGATCTACTGCGCGAGCACCTGCCCGAAGTCGAGATGTGGGCCTACGGCAGTCGCGTGAATGGCCGGGGTCATGAAGGCAGCGATCTGAATCTCGTCCTCCGGGGTCCGGGGCTCCAGGAGCTCCCTTGGGAGCGGCTGATCGAATTCGAGGCCGCTATTCGCGAGTCGGCGATCCCGATTCTGGTCGAAGCGCGGGACTGGGCGCGGTTGCCGGAGAAGTTCCAACGGGAGATCGAGCGGGAGTACGTGGTGTTGGACGCTCCGCCTAGTACTGGCTGGCGGGATGTTTCCATCGGAGACATCGCGGACATTGTCGGTGGTGGCACGCCTTCAACCAAGAACGCCCGTAACTTCGGTGGGGTAGTACCCTGGTTGACGCCTCGAGATCTCTCGGGTCCCCATAACCGCTACATAGAACGTGGAGAGCGCAACTTGTCCCAGCAAGGACTCGATAGCTCGTCCGCAAAGTTGCTTTCTGCAGGAGCCGTATTGCTCTCTACGCGCGCTCCAATCGGATATGTTGCGCTCGCAAAAAATGCCATTTCCACCAACCAGGGATTTCGCAACCTCGTTGTTCGAGACGGCGTGTTTCCAGAATTTCTCTATTACTGGCTAAAACTGAACACGTCGGAGCTTGAGCGTCATGCTTCGGGGTCGACATTTCGGGAACTTTCAGGGTCCGCGCTCAAGCAGATTCGACTTAACCTCCCGCCCCTCCCCGAGCAGCGCGCCATCGCGCACGTGCTGGGCGCGCTGGACGACAAGATCGAGTTGAACCGTCGGATGAACGAGACGTTGGAGGGGATGGCGCGGGCGTTGTTCAAGTCGTGGTTCGTGGACTTCGATCCGGTCCGGGCGAAGATGGAGGGTCGCGACCCGGGGTTGCCGCAGGACGTCGCCGACCTGTTCCCCAACCGGCTGGTGGATTCTGAGATGGGGGAGATTCCAGAAGGCTGGGAAGTGACTCCATTGGATGTGATCGCACGATTTCAGAATGGATTGGCTCTTCAGAAATACCGCCCCCAGGAGGGGGAGTCACGATTGCCGGTGGTCAAGATTGCCCAGTTGCGAGCAGGTGAAGCGAATAGCGGTGAATGGGCGAGTAGCGCGATCAAGCCGGAGTGCGTCATCGAGGACGGCGATGTTCTTTTTTCATGGTCGGGCAGCTTGCTTGTACGAGTGTGGTGCGGTGGGCAAGCGGCTCTCAACCAGCACCTCTTCAAGGTTACATCTGGTCAATATCCGAAGTGGCTGTATCTTCACTTGCTGTTATCGCATCTTCGTCGTTTTCAGAGAATCGCCCAGGACAAGGCGACAACCATGGGCCATATCCGAAGGCATCACCTGACCGAAGCTCTTTGCGCTGTCCCCCCGAAACGTGTGATAGCGGCGCTATCCGGCACGTTTTCAGGGATGCTGACGCGGCAAGTCGCTAGTGAAATGAGCATTCGCACCCTCGTCGCACTCCGCGACACCCTCCTCCCGAAGCTCGTCTCCGGCGAGATCCAAGTCCCGGACGCCAAGGCTCTCCTGGAGTCCGCCCTGTGACGCCAGCGTCTTCCGCGTTCACCGAGCGGGAGGTCGAACGCGCCGCGCTCGAATGGCTCGAAGGCCTCGGGTGGAAGACGGCCCACGGTCCCGACATCGCCCCGAGCGAGGTGAACGCGGAACGGGACCGCTACACCGAGGTCGTGCTGAAGCGCCGACTGCGCGACGCTCTTACCCGGCTCAACCCCGACCTGCCCGCAGACGCCCTGGACGACGCCTTCCGCAAGCTGATCCAGCCGGAAGGCCCGACGCTCGAAGCCCGCAATCGCGCGTTCCACCGCTTGCTCGTGGACGGCGTGACGGTCGAGCGCCGCACCGCCGACGGGTCGGTGCGCGGCGCGCAGGCCTCCGTCGTCGACTACGCCAACCCCGAGAACAACCACTGGCTGGCGGTCAACCAGTTCACCGTCGTCGACGGTGAACACAAGCGGCGTCCCGATGTCGTGCTGTTCGTCAACGGCCTTTCGTTGGGGTTGATCGAGCTCAAGAACCCGGAGGACGAGAAGGCCACCGTGAGGCGGGCTTGGCAGCAGCTCCAGACCTACAAGACGGATCTCGAGGACCTGTTCACCTTCAACGCCGTGCTCGTGGTCTCGGACGGAGTCGAGGCGCGAATGGGCACGCTCACCGCCGGGTGGGAGTGGTTCAAGCCGTGGCGCATGATGGGCAGCCAGGCGCTGGCGCTCCCGAACGTGCCCCAGCTGGAGGTGATGCTGACCGGCGTGTGCGATCGGCGGCGGTTCCTGACGCTGGTGCGAGACTTCGTCGTCTTCGAGGACGACGGCGGCAGCCTGACGAAAAAGGTGGCCGGATACCACCAATTCCACGCGGTGGAGACGGCGGTGGGCGAGACGCTGCGAGCAGCCCGCCTGCAACGGGAGGCGAGCGCAGGAGCGGGCGTCGACCTCGAGGCGCCGGGCGGCCGGCGCGGCGACCGACGCATCGGCGTCGTCTGGCACACGCAAGGGTCGGGCAAGAGCCTGACGATGGCGTTCTACGCCGGACGGATCGTGCGCGAGCCGGCGATGGGCAACCCGACCATCGTGGTCCTGACGGACCGCAACGACTTGGACGACCAGCTCTTCGGCACGTTCTCGCGCTGCCGGGACCTGCTCCGGCAACCCCCGACCCAAGCGAGCGACCGCGCCGAACTGCGCGCCAAGCTAGCGGTCGAGTCCGGCGGCGTGGTGTTCACCACGATCCAGAAGTTCTTTCCCGACGCGAAGGGCGACCGAATGCCCGAGCTGTCGCGTCGCCACAACGTCGTGGTGATCGCCGACGAGGCGCACCGGAGCCAGTACGACTTCATCGACGGCTACGCCCGCCACATGCGCGACGCGCTGCCGAACGCCTCGTTCATCGGCTTCACGGGCACGCCCATCGAGCTCGAGGACGCGAACACGCGGGCCGTGTTCGGGGACTACATCAGCGTCTACGACATCGAGCGGGCCGTCGAGGACGAGGCCACGGTGCCGATCTACTACGAGAGCCGACTCGCGCGCCTGGCGCTGGACGAGGAAGAGCGCCCGCAGATCGATCCCGACTTCGAGGAGGTGACGGAGGGCGAAGAGCTCGAACGCAAGGAGAGGCTCAAGACCAAATGGGCCCAGCTCGAGGCCGTGGCCGGGGCACGTCGCCGCCTCGAACTCGTCGCCCGGGACGTCTCGTCGCACTTCGCCCAGCGCCTCGATGCCATGGACGGCAAGGCGATGATCGTCTGCATGAGCCGCCGCATCTGCGTCGACATGCACCGGGAGCTGACCCGCCTGCACCCGGGCTGGGACCATGACGACGACGCCCGAGGCCGCATCAAGGTCGTGATGACGGGCAGCGCGTCGGACCCACTCGACTGGCAGCCGCACATCCGCACCAAGGCGCGCCGCGAGACGCTGGCGAAGCGGTTTCGCGACCCCGACGACCCGCTCCGCATGGTGATCGTGCGCGACATGTGGCTGACCGGCTTCGACGCGCCGAGCCTGCACACGATGTACGTGGACAAGCCGATGCGCGGTCATGGGCTGATGCAGGCCATCGCGCGGGTGAACCGGGTGTTCCTGGACAAGCCGGGCGGTTTGGTCGTCGACTACATCGGGCTTGCGCACGAACTCAAGCGGGCGCTTGCGACCTACACGCAGAGCGGCGGCTCGGGCGCCACGACGGTGAATCAGTCCGAGGCCGTGGCGGTCATGCTGGAGAAGTAC
This sequence comes from Longimicrobiales bacterium, assembly GCA_965115885.1. Taxonomy (GTDB): domain Bacteria; phylum Gemmatimonadota; class Gemmatimonadetes; order Longimicrobiales; family Gaopeijiaceae; genus BD2-11. The sequence goes on along the minus strand of OZ220479.1, from coordinate 1,783,987 downwards.
GAGATCTGCTGCGACCTGTTCCACGGCTTCGACCGCAACGCTTGGACCGAGGGATCGCATACTGAGCGCCTCGGTCTGTTGTGCCCGCGGCGCAGGAACAGGTCTTGGCGCAGGAGGACGGCAAGGAGCGCTTTCTGCGGGCGGTGCGGGATCTCTCGCGGGCCTTCGCGCTCGCCACGCCCCACGAAGAAGCGACGAAAATCCGCGACGACGTGGCGTTCTTCCAGACCGTCCAGTCGGTGCTGGCGAAGCGCGCGCCGAACGGGGAGCGGCAAAGCGGGGACGAGATCGACCACGCCATCCGGCAGATCATGTCGCGGGCCGTGGTGTCCGAGGGCGTGGAGGACATCTTCGTCGCGGCGGGGCTCGAAAAGCCCGACGTCTCGGTCCTGTCCGAGGAGTTCCTGGCCGAAGTGCGGGGTATGAAGCGGCGGAACCTCGCGGTCGAGCTGCTGCGGAAGCTGATCGAGGGCGAGCTGGCGGTGCGCAAGCGCAGGAACGTCGTTCAGGGGAGGTCGTTCGCCGAGATGCTCGAGCGCACTGTGCGCCGCTACGCGAACCGGGCCGTCGAAGCCGCTCAGGTCGTCGAGGAGCTGATCGAGCTGGCCCGCGAACTGCGCGACGCGAACGCCCGCGGCGAGGCTCTGGGGCTCTCCGACGACGAGCTCGCGTTCTACGATGCGCTCGGGACGAACGACAGCGCGGTGCAGGTGCTGGGCGACGAGACGTTGCGCGACATAGCGCGCGAACTGGTCGAGACGGTGCGTAGGAACGTCTCGATCGACTGGACGATTCGCGAGAACGTGCGTGCGAAGATGCGGCTCGCGGTCAAACGCGTGCTCCGCAGACACGGCTATCCTCCCGACCATCAGGAGCGGGCGACCCGGACGGTGATCGAACAAGCGGAGACGCTGTCGGTCGATTGGGCGGCATGACATCCGCCCTCACGAGGAGCTTGGTTGTCGGCGTGACGAGTGTGGCTTTGGTCCTGCGGCAGGTGACCGGTGCGGTAGGCACGGCACCTTGCGGGTGTTGTGAAATGGCTGTTGGAGATGTCGGCGAGCAGGATGACGTCACGATTGGTGTAGCGGCCTTCGAATCGCTGGTGGGCTGATTACTACGGTGGCCCCGCAAGAGCGTCCTCTTCTCGGAGGCGACCGCATCCGACGTCGCCAACCGTTGCGCTGGTTGCACCCGGACATTACTGTTTTTATTCTGTGTCGAGAGGCGCAACGCCACGCCGATTGGGAGGGACGGCATGACCCCTGGACAAGCTAGAGCCCGCTACGGTCGGGTCGCTATGTTTGAGCAACATCTTCGTCAGAGATTCACCCCGTACTCCGAGCATGAACGCCACGACCAGTGACGCTGATTCAGCCACGGGCGGCACCGCGCCGCCGGTCGACGGGACTACGGCGCGCGTGTCTAGTCCCGCCTCCACCGGCGGTGCCGGGCCCACGTTTGAGCAGCATGTCGGCGCCTACTGGCTAGCGCAGCTTCTGGTCGGCGCGATTCCGCCAATCGCGATCGACACCACAGTCGCGGAGGTGGGCTTCCAGACCGGGCGTCTGGGCTGGCATACCGACGACTTCTTGGTGGGTTGCACGGCCGGTGGCGTGTTACGCCATCTCCCCGGCCAAGTGAAACGCAGCTTCACAGTCAGCGCGTCGGACCAGGCGTGCGTGCAGACCGTGACCGATTTCTGGAATGACTTCAACGGCTCGCACTTTTCAAAGGAACACGACCGCCTCGCGCTTGTCACGCTGCGCGGTACGAACACGCTTCTCGAGCACTTCGTCGGGCTCCTAGATTGCGCGCGGGCCGCACGTGGCGGCATCGAGTTCGACGAGCGCCTCGCCACCGAAGGCTTCATCTCAAAAGAGGCCGTGCGCTACTGCGCCGTGCTGAAAAATATCATCGGCGATGTCGAGGGAAAACCCGTCACGGCAGCCGACATCTGGCCGTTCCTGTGCACTCTCCACGTGCTGAGCCTCGACCTCCACAGCTCGACGGGACAGACGGAAGCGCACGTTAAGAGCATGCTCGCCTTCACGGCGACGGACGGAGACGCCGAGGCGAGCGCCAGCGCTTCCTGGAACGAGTTGATCGTAGCGGCAAGCAGGGCGATGGTTGCCAGTTGCAGCCTGCGCCGCGATGACCTCCCCGCCGCCACGCTGGCGCGCCACGGCGTCATCGGGACGAATGAACGGCGCGTGCTCCAGGCGGTTGGCGATCACACCGAACCCGTCCTACGCGCAATACGCTCGAGGCTCGGGGACGATCTTCATCTGCCACGCGCGGCACTCGTGCAGGAGTTACTCGACTCGCTCGAGAGCGCTCAGATCGTGCTCGTGACTGGACCGGCCGGCTGCGGCAAGTCAGCCGTGGGCAAGGACGCTGTCCGCGTGCTCGCCTCCGATCATTTCTTGTTTGGCTTTCGCGTTGAGGAATTCGCGCAGGCGCATCTGGACGCCACGCTGGCCGCCGCGCAGGTTCCTGCGAACTGGGCCAAACTGCGCGCCATTCTCGGTGCGCAGGAACGCAAGGTCGTCCTTGTGGAGAGCGTCGAGCGCCTGCTCGAGAATACAACGCGTGACGCATTTACCGACCTCATTACGCTGGCGGCGGACGACAGCGGCCTTCGCATTTTGCTCACTTGCCGCGACTACTCGGTCGAACAGGTGCGCGCGAGCTTTCTGCAGCCGCACGGCATCAACCACAAGGTCGTCCGCGTTCCGCCGCTCGATGATTCCGAACTCACGGAAGCGGAGGTCGCATATCCAGGGCTCGCCATTCCTCTCAAGAGCCCGGGTTTGCGCGACCTCCTGCGCAACCCCTTTGTTCTCGACAAAGCGATCGACATCCCATGGACCTCCGAAAAATCGCTTCCGCAGACCGAACGTGCATTCCGTGCGCTCTTCTGGCGCGAGATCGTGCGCGGCGGCGACCGTGTGGTGCCCGCCATGGGACGGCCGCGCGAAGAGGTGCTGCAGAGCATTGCCGTACGGCGCGCGCAGGCGCTTTCTGCCTACATTTCTGCGACCGGCCTCGATGCTGCCGTGGTCGAGTCTCTGCGCGGCGACTCTCTCATCACGTCCCCCGACGACAATCCGTTGCTAGTGGCGACGGCCCACGACGTGCTCGAGGACTGGGCCATCCTGCAATGGCTCGAGGAGCAGCATCTTTCCGAAGCATCGTTCGAGACGCTCTCCCACGCCATCGGAACGCACCCTGCCGTGCGCCGCTCGTATCGCAAGTGGGTGGCCGAATTGATCGATCGTGATGCGGCGGTTGCGGATCAGCTGTTTCTGGCGGCCGTGTCGGAAACCGAAATCAGCGAGCAGTTCCGCGACGATACCCTGGTGTCGCTGCTAAAGGCACCGTCAGCGCTCGGCTTTCTCGCGCGCCACGAGTCGCAACTGCTCGCAAACGACCGCACACTTCTGCAGCGCGTCATTCATCTGTTGCGCGTGGCCTGCGTGAAGACGCCCGACCGGCTCTCCCGCCTTGGCGGACGGAGCTCGCTCCTCAACGTGCCAGATGGCGCTGCTTGGCCCGCAGTGTTGCGGCTCGTACATCGCAATCTCGCAGCCTTCACGGCCAACGAGCGAGCGCTCCTGCTCAGGCTTGTAGAGGACGCGGTGTGCGGTGTGACCGGGTCGGTGTCCGATCTCGATGGCGCCGACGATGTCATCGGTATCGCCCATTGGCTCCTCGACGGCCTGCGCGGCTACGGAGGCGACGAGCCGCGCAAGCGCGTGCTCAAGGTCATCGCCAAGCTCCCCAAGGGCGACGCCGCGCGCTTCGAGGCGACGTTGCGCAGCAATATTGAGGTGGAAGAACACCGCAGCGCTATAGCGGAGGACTTCCAAGGGCTCATCTACACGGGTACCGATGGCATGCCCGCAGCGCGCGATCTGCCGGACGTCGTCATCTCAGTCGGTGCGGACTATCTGCTCGCTTCGGAGGAAGACATCGACGACGAGCGCCGCTACAGGCGCTGTCCTCTCGATATCGAGCTGTACTTCGGGATCAAGGAAGATCTACGCCGCGACACGTTCCCGGCGAGCGCAGTGCGCGGCCCATGGACCAACTTGTTGCGGCATCACTCGGAGAAGGCTCTCGACTTCTACATCAAGGTCTTCAACCATAGCGCCGACTGGTACGCGCATCCCCGTTTGCACTACCCTCTCGAGAAAGCTTGGGAAGTCGAACTCACGTTCGCGGACGGTACGACGCGCAAACAGTGGACGAATACCCGCTTGTGGGGCTCCTACCGCGGTATGGAGGTCGCACCCTATCGGCTCCAGTCGATGCTGATGGCGCTAGAGAGTTGGCTGCTCGAGGTCGGGCAGCAAGAACCGAAACGGCTGGATGCCATTCTCGTCGACATCCTGCGCCGCACCGACAACTCAGCGCTCGCCGCTGTCGTCGCGAGCGTGGCTACCGCCTACCCGCACGCGTCCGGCGAAGCTCTGCTGGTGCTCCTCGGCGTCCGCGACTACGTTGCAATGGACCGTAGCCGTCTCGCGGGCGAGCTCCAGATGACGCGGATGGCGGCCATGATTCCGACGATGCTCGCTGACCACCAGATCTACGGGATGGAACGCAAGCAGGCGGACGCCTTGCCGCATCGGCAGAAGGACCTGGAGACGGCGGTTGCAAATCTCCAGCTCGGGCCGCTCAAGCCCCGTGTCCACGCTCTCCTCGACAACCATCTGGCGGCGTTGCCGCCGAGGGAGCAACAGGACGAAGGCGACCGCTTGTGGCGCCTCGCTATCCATCGCATGGATCTCCGCCAATACTCCGCTTCGGATACACCTGGCCCCGAAATCCCTGACTCACAATCGAGGGCAGGTGATTCGCCGCGGCACTACGTTCGCCTCGATCCGACGCCGCCTGAGGCGGACCTGCAGGCAATCGTCGATGAAAGCGCCGCTCATCTGGCGACAATGAACGCACGATTCGGCTTGCTCATGTGGGGTAGGCAGGCCTTCCGCGGCGAAACGGGCAAGTACGACCCCGCACAATGGGCGGCGAAGCTGTCCGAAGCGCAGGCCATGGACGGCCAAGTCGAAGACGAGGACGACAGTCGGCACGCGCCTGGCGTTGTTGCCGCCGTTTGTATCCGTGACCGCTGGGACGACATGATGTCGGCGCAAAGAGACTGGTGCGTCGATAGGGTCTGCACGGAAGTCATGCGACACGCCGACGCCACCGATCGCACGGAGCGCGTCCAGAACAATCCCATGGCCGCCGACAGGGTCGGCGCCTCCGTGCTGGCGAAGTTGCTCCGCAAGCCGCTCGACCCAACGCGCACTGAACGGGTGAAGACCGCTTTTGCCGCCGCCCTGACACATCCGGTGGAGCAGGTGCGGTCATACGCGACATGGAGCATCGACGAAACCGTCTGGGCCGCCAAGCGGGCGCTCGCCCTGCGCTGCGTCAACGCGATTGCGGTCGAAGCTGCCACTATCGATAGGGCGCAAGACGCCGAGCGCGCGCGTCCTCATGATGAGCGCCGCAGTCTGGACCAGATCAAGCTGGAAACCACTGGGGAGATCCGGGCGCGGTTCTGGAAGGACGGCGGGATTGCTGAGGATGCACACGTCACGCTCGACATCTCCGACGGCTTCGGTGCACGTGCGGTCAAGCGCATGCTCGTGATCCTGGGGCACGTGCCGCAAGACCCGATCGCAATCACCGCGTTCGCCCGTGCGAGCCTTACGCTCGCCAGCTGGTGGACGTCCAATGACGACCGCAGCAACGGGGGCCACAGGGACTTACATACTGAATCCGAGGTGTCCGGCCGCATTCAAGAATTCTCGTTGCGGACGTGTCCAGAAGCTGCACAGCGGGTATTGGCCCCTCTGCTCGCGACCGTTGACCGCCACTCTTATGAGCTTGGATCCGTCATGAAGGGATTGACACGTCTGCAGGATGGAAACCCGAACACGTGCCAGTATTGGTTCCTGTGGAAACTCATCGCCGACGCGGTCAAACGCGCGAAGTGGCTTGCCGGTCTGGACACGGACAGGCACCCAGATGGCACTCACCTGTTGTCGGCGGTTTTTCTGACGTTGGGTTGGAAGGACGATGTCCGGCACTGGCGGTTTCTCGATGGCCACGCGCATCTTGTGCACGCCCTCTTCGAAGCCCTCCCGACCACAGCCGTCGTTCTCGATAACTACGCCCGGTTTCTCTATCACGTCGGGGAACGCTCGCTACCCGATGCGTTCGTGCGCGTAGGCGACGCGCTACAGCGCGGCAACACGCAGAAGATGTTCGCCAAGTCGGACACGGTCTTTATGCTTGAGGTGCTGCTGCAACGGTACGTTTATGGACGGCCACTCGAACTCAAGCGCGACAACCGTATCCGTGACGCGGTGCTTTTCATCCTCGACTGCCTTGTCGAGGTCGGGTCTTCTGCCGCGTTTCGGATGCGCGACGACTTCGTCACGCCAGCGGCATAGTCGCTCAGCCGTAAGCGAGCCGGCTGCGCGTCGATCCGCTCGTTCTTCGCCTCAACTCAAGCGCGTCCTCTTCGGAGGCGACCGCATCCGACTTCGCCAACCGTTGCGCTGGTCGAATCCGGACATTACTATTTCTACTTTGTGTCGAGCGGCGCAACGTCACACCGATTGAGAGGAACAGCATGGGACCCTTGGACGAGCCGGGCGAAGTCATCGTATTCTTGGTGATGCTGTGGTTCTACGGATTCAGCATCGTCGGCGGAATCATCCGCTGGGTGAAGAAATGACCGCAACGCCCCGGATCGGGGCGGATGCGCCGACCACGCGAGGATTTACTCACAGGCTGGTGGGCTGGCAGAAGAAAGTGCACCGGTATCCGTCATGTCATATGAAATCAGTGGTTCACTTCACTTCACGGGAGATGATATGCAAATAGAGGTGCTGGACGGCGATTGGGGCGCAGTGTCCCGTGCCGAAATCAAGAGGCTGTTGTGCGATGTGGCGTCCCACATTGAGCGGGAATTGCGCGAACCGCTCGTGGGCATAATTCACGTCATGAGTCTACCCGAGGAGGAAGATCCTATAGCTTATCATAGACCTCCGAACACTACAATACACAAGATAGGTCTTTCGGCGAAAGATCAAAGTTGGAGTCAATTTACATATCAGTTTGCTCATGAATTTTGCCATGTCCTGTCGGGGCATGATCGATTGAAAGACAACCCGAACGGGTGGTTCCATGAATCGCTCTGCGAACTTGCGTCGTTGTTTGTCCTCCGTCGGATGGCAAAAATCTGGAAGATTGACCCGCCTGATGAATTCCCTAGTTCTTATTCTGGATCATTGAATAGATATGTGGAGTGCAAAATATCTAAATGGCAAAAGGCCGTGCCAACAATTCCTTTTAGTTCTTGGGTATCGAAAAACGAACGCGAACTACGAATGGACCCCTATATTCGAATAAAAAACGGTGTCGTCGCTCTCATGCTACTTCCGTTGTTCGAAAAGAATAGACATGGATGGAATGCCGTTCGACACCTTCCTGTCTCGGAGGACCCGATAAGAGAATATATTGATGCATGGAAGATTGATGTTCGAGATATCGACCGCCCATTCGTCGAAAGCGTTGGCAAAACTCTGCTCGGTTGAGATTTCGGATGGTTGCGTATTATGACGACATCGAACACCGTGCGTCCCGTCCATCACCGCCACGACCGACCCCGATCCAATCGTGTCCAGCACCCCTCTACGCACCGAGACGCGCCAAGATCGCATCCATCCAGCGGTGCTTGGCGGCCGAGTCCAGATCCCGCCTGGCTTCAAGCGCCGCGAGTCTCTCGGCCCTCTTCCAGCAGTCACCAGCACAGCCCCGTGCCTAGGCACCGTCGCAAGTCAAGTCCGCGTCTGGCGAAGTCCCTTCACACATCCAGCACCACCACCAGATACGGGGACCGTCCCGTGCGGGCACAAACGTGATGTCCGCCATCAGAGCTTGTCGAGACCCGTAGCCGATAAGTCAGGGTCCACCAAGTCTTCGGCAACCTCCGCCTGCGGCCCCCGTCGCGCTTTCGCCGTCTTCCGACGCCGACTCACACCCTCGATTGCCGCCACACCATTGGCCGAGCCACCCGGTTGAGGCTCGCATCACTGGGGATTCCCGCTTTTCGAACCTGTATTTCAGCCATTTCGACAAGACGGAATCAGACTAGCTGGTGGGCGGCAAGGCGGCAGATCGTGCAGTCCTAGTTGACGTTAGACGATTCCTTGCCGTGATCTAAACCAGTTCGGCGCCGCTGGATCGACTGGTCCACAACGCGCACCGGATCGAGCTGGCGGGCGGATCGATGAGAAGGCTCTACGACTCGACCCAGGCGGCCAGCGGCGCGGGATCGGCGACGCGATGATCGCGCGAACGCCGGACGAAGGCGCGTGGCGGCGAGTTCTGGCCTACCTGCGGCGCTTCGCGCGATCCTGGGACCGAGACCGGGAAACGGAAGCCGTAGAACGGCCCCTAACGGGCGATCCCGACGTTCGGAAGGGTAAAGGCCGTCCGGAAATCGCTCCCAAAACGGCGCCTCGGCGAGAACTGATCGGGCTGTCCGCAGGAATCGCCCGGCCCCTCGGCCCGACGATGGCGGCACCCAACCGCTCGGGACGGACGGACGCGACCGGAACGGGGCCCCGGTGCGTCGGCCGGTGCAGCTGACATCGATGCGCTGTCGCACTACAATGCGGCCATCGCCGCGACGATGGCCTGAAGACGCTCCGACCCTCGACTACGGGAGCTGTAGACCAACTCACGACCATCTCTGTCATTTGGCGTTTCAAATTGCACACTTTTTCGGACGATCCCGGCGAGCGCAAAAGTGCACACTTTTCGCCTCTCCCGCGAGCCCCCGGGGGCCCGTGACGGGAGCGTAGCGACCGGCACGGGGCCCCGGGGGAGGGCGCCGCCGCCGACCCCGGTCCCGGCCATCCGCACACCCCTCCGATGGCCCGAAGCGTAGTCCCCTTGGATCCCCTGGCCGAAGGCGCCGGCGGTCCCGCTCCCCAGCGCTGCCATCAGCAGGCCGTCCGCCCCCCGGCGAAGCGCCGCCCACAGGCCAACGTCGAGGGCGAGCCCGTCCCTCGGCGCGTCGCGACCGACCGGGTGCGAAGCGCAGTTCACCGCTCGCCGCTCATCGAAGAGTGTCTTCCGCGGCGACCGCTTGGCCGTCGCCTTCGACTCTCCCGAGTCCGCTCCCCCAGGGACCCGTGCAGGGAGCGCAGCGACCGGAACGGGGCCCTGGGGGAGGGCGTCGCCGCCCATCCCCGTCCCAGCCGGCCGGACACTCCTCGAACCGTCCCAGACGGGGCTCCTCTCGATCAACGGACGGAGGACACCCGCCACCGAGCGGCCAAAGGCCGTCGCGAACCGGGCGACCCGCCGGCGCAGCGCGCTGCGCCTCCGACTCTCGAGCCCGCCCTCCCTCCGGCCCGCGCCCTTCTCCTTCTCTCCAACGTTCGTCATGACCCGCCTCCTCCTCTCCGCGCGTCCGTGTGCGCCTCGTCTCGAGCGTCCCGCACCGCCGCGGCCGACGGGTGAATCGCCCTCGAGATCTCCTTGTGGCGTCGCATCCTGTACGAGTTGCCCCGGATGTTGATCGTGTGGCTCCGGTGCAGCAGCCGATCCAGCAGCGCCGCCGCCATCACCTCGTCGTGCAACACCTCGCCCCACTGCTGGTACGGCTTGTTCGACGTCAACACCGTCGACGCCCGACCGTAGCGCCCGTTGATCAGCTGGAAGAACAGCCGCGCCCCGTTCGACGTCACCGGCAGGTACCCGATCTCGTCCACCACCAGCAGCGCCGGGTGCATCAACGTCTTCAACCGCCGCTTCAGCCGCCCCGCCGCGTGCGCCTCCTCGAGCGACTCGATCAGCGCCGCCAGCGTCCCGAAGTAGATCCGCCGCCCCGCTTCAGCCGCCGCCACCGCCAGGCTGATCGCGATGTGCGTCTTCCCGACTCCCGGCGGACCCAGGATCACCACGTTCTCCTTGCGCTCGAGGAAGTGCAGCTCGTGCAACGACTCGACCTGCTGACGATCGATCGACGGCTGAAACGCGAAGTCGAACTCCGCCAGCGTCTTCAGTCCGGGCAACCGACTCGACCGCATCGCCGCCGACAGCCGCCGGCCGTTGCGCAGCTCGATCTGCGCCCCGAGCAGCCGCTCGATCGCTTCGCCCGCCGTGCAGCCCCCGCCGTCCACGCTCCTGAACACCTCGTCCAGCGCCTCGAGCGCGCCCGGCATCTTCAAGTCGGCCAGCTGCGCGGCGATCCGATCCCTCAGGCTCGCCCCCTTCACGAACCCCTCCGCCGATCCGCGTAGTACGCCAGCGGACGCTTCTCGACGTCCACGGCAGGCGCCTCCGCTGGCGCCACGTCCGCATCCCCGCTCTCCCCCGGCATCGGCCTCGGCGTCACGAACCGGTAGCCACGCGGCGCCAGCGGCAGCAACAGCGGCCGCTCGCGCTCGAACCGATCCGACACCCTCTCCTTCAGCGTTCCGTGCACCCGGACGTTCGCCACCCCGCTCAACCAGCCGCGCAACCGCTCGTTCACCTCTTCGTCGTTCGCGAACTCCCGACCGTAGAAGAAGTTCTCCCGCAGGTACCGGATCGGCCGCTCGACCTTCCCCTTCGTCTGCGCGCGGTACGGACGACACGCCCGGATCCTGAACCCCCAGTGATCGGCGAACCCCCGGAACGACGCGTTCTCGATCAGCTTCCCGCCCGCCGGACGCTCGTCCGAGTTCACCACCGCCTTCATCTGGTCGAACAGCAGCTCCCCAGGCACGCCGCCCATCGCCGCGAACGCCCGCTCGAGCCCGTCCGCCAGCGCCGCCATCGTCTCGCGCTCGTAGAAGCCAACCCACAGCCACCGCGAGTAGCCCAGAACCACCGCCAGCGCGTAGCGCTTGCCCCACGGGAACTTGAACTCGGCGAAGTCCACCTGCCCCTGCCGCCCAGGCTCCGTCTCGAACCGCTGCACCGGCTCCGGCTCCGGACAGGGACGCACTCCCCGCACGTACCGCACGACCACGCTGTAGCTGCCCTCGAACCCCGACCTCCGCACCGACTCGTACAGCCGCGCCGCGCTCAACTTCGGATACGCCGCCAAGCGCGCGTCGATGAACGGCTTGTAGTCGTCCAGCCGCGACTTCCGCGCCGGCGCGCGCTTCACCCCCGCCCAGTCGCGGGCGATCCAGTTGTACAGCGTCCGCCGCGCGACCCCCACTGCAGCCGCCGTCGCCCTCTTGGACACCCCGTTCGCCAAGAGCCTCTTCGCTCGAACCTTCCTGCCTTCGTCGATCATTGCGCCTCCCCGGTTGAAGTGGACCGGGAACGCGTAACCGACGAGTTCGCTCCAAGACACCCCCCTCGAGGTCCCGGCGCCGACGCCCGCCGCCAGCCGCAGGCCCCGAAAACGCGTCAGACGCCAGGTGTGCACAAACGCCAAAAAGTGTGCACTTTCACGCGCCAATTTGTGTGTAATCTCTGACGCCCGGTAACAATCTCGACCAGATCGTATCCAGCACCCCTTCAGGATCCCCGCCCCAACCGTCCACTACGAGCCGCCGGCGAGTGGATCACATCGCTTGGACTGGCTGGATCACATCCCCTGGAACAGCTGGACCACATCCGTGGAATACGCAACCCCAGTCCTTACCGTGATACGAACCACCGGCCGTGCGTTCGACGGCGCCGGTGCGGTCCTTGGCCACGCGGACTCCGTATCCGCCGCGACCGGCCTGCGCCGCCGCGACCGCGTCCAGCGCGTCGTCCTCCTCTGCGCCCTTTGGGGGCACGCGATCCGGCCCGGCCACCTCGAGCACCGGCACGCCCAGCCGCCGCCAAGCAGCGGCTCACGCCTGCGCCGCACGTCCCCGTGCATCGACACCCACGCGCAGTAGCTCGCCGTGAGATCGAAGGCGAGCATCGCCCGATACCCGTCGGAGTCGGTTGGCACGGGCCCCGGTGGTGCTCGAAGGGGGACGAGAATGCGGATCTGAGAGAGGTGGAGAATCATGACCATGCTCCAAAGGTGCCACGACCCCCGAATTCGGCCTCATTCGCCGTTGGACGAGACTCGCCCGAGTCCTCGGCCCGCCCAGCGACCTGGTATGCTCCCCAGCCGCTCGCGAAGGGGTGCCGCCCAACGGCCCTCGCGCATCCATGAACCCCCGATCCGGTTGCACGACTCGGCTCCGGAGGGGATGTTGATACGTCTGTTTCACGCCCACGACGCCTCGGATCTCGGGCCGCTCACCCTACCCCCGCAGCACCTCCGCGTTCGGGCTCATCACCGCGTTGGAATAGACTGGAGCTGGAAATGCGGCCACGGGAGTCGGGCCTTGGAGGACCGGAGCGAAAGCTAGCCGACGCAACCCCACCGAACCCTAAACCGCATCCCGAGTCTTGCGTTCCAGACGCGCGAAACGAGCAAAGTGATGGATTCCGTCTCATTTTCAAACCTCCGTCTGATCTCTCGGGTTCGACACATCGATCACGCAGACCGCGATCTTTCGGCGCTCCTGCCAATTCAGCCGGTCTACCAGTGCTTCTCGAAGTTCTTCCGGTGACTGCGGCTTTCTTTTCGACGCCGGTTCAAGTTTAGGTTTGCAATGGATGGCCTCTCCGAACCAGAAAACTAGATATATTCCGTATCCGTCGGTGTCGGGGTCGCGGGTGTACATGTCGATGAGCTGGGTGTTTACAGAGCTCCACAATTTGGCGTGACAGCTCCGCTTGATCTCGATCGGGATGTTGTATCCTGGGATGGAGATGCGAATGTCAGAGCGTCTACTGTCCGCATACGAACCTTCTCCTGTGCTGTCAACCTTGAAGGGGGCCAACGCTTGCTCCAATTTGGACAACAAGGCATTCCTACAGGCGTTTTCCGGTTTCGGTACTTCTGGCCGGTCGTATCGGTCGACGTTCCAGTACTGATGCCAATCCGATGTCGCCCCATTTCGGATATCCTCGGAAATCTGGTGTAGCACATCGACGGTGAGGGCCCAGAGATCCGCCGCGTTGGCAGGTGGGCCGTTGTCTAAGACCTCGGCCACCTGTTCAAGAGTCGGGTGCTGGTAGGTGGTTTTCCGGAGAATACTCATCTGTTTATGGAGGCGATCAAGAAGCATCGGCCGCCAGTTGACGAGCCGGTCGTCCGAAGCCAGTGACTCGAGTGCATGCATGGCCTCGAGTGAAGCATCCTCCGCAAGCCGGTCGATGAAGCCGCAAAGACGGTGATGCGCTTGTATCGGCAACGTCACCGAATAGATTTCTCCGCTCCTCGGCGGCGCGGAAGAATGTGGCCCAATCAGGTGAACAAGCCATTTAAGGGTTGTCGCGCTCATCGCCAACGGCGCGGAGCGTGGATCCAATGTCATTTCCATCAATCGGCATATCCGGAGCGCCCGACGCTTTCCGGATACATACGATACCAGCCGCTCGCCGTAGATTTCAGACCTCGCAAACAGTCCGGCCGCAAGCCAGTACACCTTCTGGCCAGAGTTCATGCTCTTGCAAGCGAGCTTTTCTTCGATCAATTTCAGGAGTTGTGCTTTGTCGGCATGACGTAAGGCGGCATGAAGCAGATCTTTCAAAATCGACAACTGTCTCGCCCTGCACCGGACTGGAAAGGTACTCAGGATTGGAAGAGAAACCTTGGATGCCAAGGGCGCATATGCGGCCGCATGGGACAATGGGTAGGTGTCCGGGAGGATTTCCACACCTTTTCGAAGTTGTCGGCGGACGCAGTAGCTCCATGTCGTAGCGACAACGTCTGCCCGTTTCGCCACGGCGGTGCACAGCCAACGCGGTGGGTGCTCCGTGCTGTGCATGTGAGAAAGTCGTGGAACCGCAAGATGAATGGAAAGGCCCAAGCGAATCTGGTGTTCAGTCAGTTGGATTTCTTCGTTCTCAGTCCGAGAGCACTCGTCGAGTCCAATCATGAACGGGTACGCCAAGAGATGCGTCTGCTTATTGTCAGCCAGTTCTAGGATCTTGATCCATGTGGGAAGATCTGTCCGGTGTATTGCACCTCGCAGGCCGGTACGCGCGGCACACAGTAGCGTATCATCCGGGCCGAGCAGGCATCGAAGTCGGTCCTCAGGCGTTTCGCCGCGCACATCAAGGAAGTTGTCAAGGTAGGCCATCGCAAGGTGATTGAGCAGTGCTGGCAGACACTGGTTGGCGCGTAGCGTGCTCACGTTGGCTCTTGTGTATTTACGTAGCTCGTCGAAACGCCCATCGTTCGTTAGTGGATGGGAATGTGAGCTCCCATCTTGTTGCATGAGTTGATCCTGGCTCTCCATGTGTACTAGTAGTATCTTCTCGAACATCATCAATAAACGGGCATCGCTCTGTAATTTGCAGGCGACTTTCTTCTTCTCTGGAGCATCAGATGTGAATTGGTAATGGATAAACGCCGCCGCCTCTCCGACAAACCATCTTGCTATATTGCCATTGCCGGCAATTAGTGCTTGATCCGCGCACCAGACAGCATAGTCGGGCGGTAGTGTTGCCTCGAATAGACTCTGCTTGACTCTGTGCATCCAACGGAACGGATCGTGTGCCTCCGGGCATCTGTTTGCTCCTTTCTCGATGATGGCTTTCTGTATTTCCGGATGAGCACCGAGCCAGTTGCTAAAAAACTCCGCGTTGGTGACCCTGTTTACGAAGGAGACACTCTGCCCTTCCCTGATCCAGCCCGCGAAATCCAGCCAGTGCAGTACTTGTTTCCGAGAAACGCTTTCGGGTGCATTCTCGAGGAGGTGTCGCAACAATGCCAGTGGCACTTGCGCCGGGAAACCAACGACATTGACGTGCGGTCGTGCATTCCCCGCTTCCGTTCGCGCCTTTTTCATCGGCGTCCTGAGCAGATCGAGCAGTTGGGCCATTTGCGCGACCGTGGAGCTCTTGATCAATCCATCCAGCCAGAACGCAACGTAACGTGTAAAATGTCCAGATTGCGCCGGCTTTCTCAGAAAGCCAACGAGATCACATGGTGTCAGTTCATCGGGATAGAGTTCCGTCAGCAAGGTACCCAGCAGATCATCGTCTAGGGTCGGCACCTTGCTTGAGTAGACGTCGTTGATAAGGCTCTGGAGAGCGGAAAGTCCCTGGTGGTCGCGCCGGCGGTTTTGCGCATATGCCTCCACTGCGGCGCACCGGTGCATCGTTGGCCAAGAGGTGTCCCGAACAATGGCCATCAGGGTGTCACCAACTCCGGGAACAACTGGCCGGGAGCTGATTGCAGCAAGGATCAGCAAAACAAATGACTGATGTGCCTCATCCCGTGCGGGATCAGCGAGAGCGCGATTGAGCTCCGGCTCTAGGCAAGGATCGACGAGGCGTCCCCATAGTGAGTCCAGAGGAATCTGGCTGGCCAGCCACGGATTCCGCACCGTTTCCGCTCGCAAAGCGCGGAAGACTTGCGCTTTATCGTAAACGCTAAAGGTCTCCGCGTCGCCGTAGCGGACCACGCCAATCGGGTCGCGTCTGATGAGTGCCTCACGGGCGGGTTTGCTGCAGACTGCCAGCCAAGCGGCAAGGCCGCGAAATTCCGAGATGACGCCGCCGTCGAATCCCGTCATGAGCGAGAGGATTCTGCAAACCGGTAGCCCACCGGCGATCAGATTGGCAAGATATCGTGCTGCTACGAACTCGGCCACATGCCTGTGCACGGGGACCATGCGGCCTTCGGACTGCGAAGCGAACAGGTTGGTGGCCACCACGCGACAAGAACGATCAACAATGGATATTCCACTAATATCTGGGTAGTTCCCGTCTGATGCAGTTCCGGGAAGAGTGACGCCATCTTTGCCGGCCAGTAGCAACAGGGCGCACAGGTGGCCGGCACCGTCCATCAACGCTTGCGTACTGGCGCTGCTGGGCAACGCAATCCGGTGGTCGTGGTTCTTTTCGGAGACCAGCTTTCGACAGGCCATGTCGAAGGTCTCTGTCTTTGTTCGTGGCCAATCACCCGCATCGTCCACTGCTTCCGTGAGCATTCGCAGGTTCTGTGGATTCGAGAGCAGGCTTGCGACGCCCCTTTCACGGGCAACCGCCACGAAAGCCGCCGGATCTTCGACCCCATGATTCCGTTCGAGGATCTCGAGGACTCCTTGATCCGACAGTGGATCAAGCCGCAACACCTGTACGTTACGATGGGGCATAGCCTCCTCTAGTCGCTCCCTGTCGGTAGCACCGAACCAGTCTGCCTCCCTACACGAAAGCCGTAACCGGGGACAGCTCATACAATGGAGTTTCCTTCGGATTGCGTCGAATGGCGTACGTCTATCAGTGGCTCCGGCCCGCATCTCGTCGAGGCCATCGATGAAGAGTGTCTTGCGTTCCCACTCGGGATCAAAATTGAATGTAATAAAGTTGCGCGCAGTGATGTAGAGTCCATGTTCTCGTTCGGCCTCGCGCCTGAACGCCTCCGTCTTCCCCGACCCCGGTGGGCCAAGCAACACATACACCGCCTCGCCCCGAAACGACGCTAGCGGTTGAGATTCAAGGTCGTGCGATTTGCTCGACGTGATCTCCCGTCTGCGTTTCCGCATTATTGTGCAAGTACGCGCGGCAAAGTGAATCATGACATCTTGAACCTGTCGTGTATGGACGTCAACGGAAACTCCGATACCACGATACGACTTCTGCCGACGATGTGCAACCTTCCGCATTCGCACCCCAAGTGAGGTGGTCCTAATTCGTTGGACAGGTCGGGGGCAACCTCGGCTTTTCCGGCAAGCCCCGCCCGATGGAACAACCGAGGCAACCGGCGCCGCGTCGCCTCGGGCGAGCACTGCCGCCGGTTCGCCGGTTCCGATCACGTCCATCTCAACGCGCCGGACCCTCTCATTCCAGGCCCACGCCCAACGCTTCCCCAGGCGTTCGCCCTCCAACGCGAGTGCGGTCAGGTCGGGGGGCTGGCGCGCCAGCTTTACGGTCCGGTAGGTCTGCCCCGGTTAGCTTTCGCTCCGGTCCTCCAAGGCCGACTCCCATGGCCGCGTTTCCAGCCCCCGCCCATCAACCCGGGCGTGCGATTTTCCCGCACCCGGTCACCGAGATCGCCCGTCAGAGGTTGCCGCCTCTGGCTCCAAGCACCCGCACCACCCGAATTCCCGCTTTTCGGGCCGACCTTCCAGCCATTTTGACAAGACGCAATTGGACAATTGGTAGTGGTAGGGCGGCAGATCATGCAGTCCTGATTGACGTTAGACGATTCCCTACCGTGATGCGAACCACTGGCCGTCCGCCTCCCCGGTTGAAGTGGACCAGGAACGCGTAACCAACGAGTTCGCTCCAAGACACCCCCTCGAGGTCCCAGCGCCGACGCCGGCCGCCAGCTGCAGGCCCCGAAAACGCGTCAGACTCCAAGTGTGCAGAAACGCCAACTCGAGCGCCGTCTCAACCGGTTCCCCCCGGCCTTCTGCCTGACGCTAACGCCGAGGCGTCCCTGCCCCAAACGGTGCTGTCATCGCCGGTGGGCACGTACGTGATGTTTGTCGAGACCCGCAGCCGGGGAGTCACGGTCCACCAAGTTCTCGACAACCTCCGCTTGCGGCCCCGTCCCGCTTTTGCCCCCCTTCGGACGCCGACTCGCACCCTCGATCACCGCCACCGCCTTCTGCTGAGCCACCCGGGTTGAGGCTCGCACCACTGCGACTCCCGCTTTTCGGGCTGGCATTCCAGCCATTTCGACAAGACGGACTCCGACCAGTTGGTGGACGGTAAGGCGGCAGATCGTGCAGTCCTAGTTGACGTTAGACGATTCCTTACCGTGATGCGAACCACCGGCCGTGCGTCCGAGGGGCGGATCGCTGCGGCTTCCTCGGGGAGTCCGATGGACTCTGGCGATCCTGATTGATCGCGATGGACGCCGACCTTGCAGCGGGAATGGACAGGCGCTCTATGCGCCTGAACATCAACACCTTTCACCTAGACGGGATCGCGCGAGGTTCGACGCGCTGACGTCTCCCTTCAAAGGGACGGGCCGACCCGCCGACCCGTGACGCAGGTCGACCCGCGCGCTGGCCCTCCTGTCCACGTGTCGGCGCGAGGCTGGCGAACTGTGGCGGCCCACAGTTCGGGGGGGAAGCTTCGCATGCTGCGGATCGCACGGGCCGAAGCCCGTTCGAGCGTTGACCCGGGTCGCACCGCTACCGCGCTGTCACGCTGACACTCGACTTCGGATCCGAAACGCTCGCTTCCCCCGACCGCCTAACGGCGTTCCTTTGGGCAACTTCCGGCGATCCCGACGCATCGCCGTGGACGCCGACCTTTCGGCGAGAATGGACAGGCGCTCTATGCGCCTGAAGGTCAACACCTTCCACGCGGAAGTCCACGCACCGGCCGCGCCCGCCCCAGGCCGACGGCAACCCCAAAACCAACCCCAACTGCACTTGTCAGGGGGGGTGACGGGCGGGGAAGACATCCAAGATCGGATCACCCACCCAGTCCGCCGCGTGCACGTCATCGCCGCAGCCGCTCGTGAAGGGGTGCCGCCCAACGGCTCGCGTGCGTCCATGAACCCCCGATCCGGTTGCACGGCTCGGCTCCGGAGGGGATGTTGATACGTCCGTTTCACGCCCACGACGCCTCGGATCTCGGGCCGCTCATCCTACCCCCGCAACACCCCCGCGTTCGGGCTCATCACCGCGTTGGAATAGACTATCTTCGATGCCCGAAATCTCGACGTCCATCCCGTCCGTTGGCACATGTCGCCGAGGGGCGGTCAACCGACCCTGGCGGAGACGCGAAACGCTTGCCTGCCGACGGCCGGATTCCACCACCGGCACGCATCCAGCACGGCGGCCCCAAACCTACAGCAATCCACAAAAAAAAGCGAGGAACCCGATTTCCTCAGTTGCGAACATCGCCGCAACCTGCAACATCGTGATGCCTTTCCGGTGGTGCTTTTCCGGTCCCTTCGCTACCATGCAACCCCTTCATTGCATTGCTCTTAGCGTAGATTGAAGGTGGCATGATCTTGCCGTGCTGTCAAGGCAGGCGTATAATTCCCATCTGAATCCCGTCGCGTGGTTCGTGCTTCGTTGCGCGCTCCACTACCCGCATCGAGTCGGTCGGGGTGAAAGACCGCTTCCGGGCTTCGCCATCGCCGACCGGGAGTTCGCCACCGCTCTGGTCAAATCGCGGGGCGCGAACACCCCGACGCGGAGGCGGCGCGCGCTCGCCGAGCTGGGCCACAGCTACGGGAACGACGTGCAGCTTGCCACCGCTCATGTTGCAGAAGCGCCCACGGGCGCGAACTTCGCTTGGCACGTGCGGGCCTGGGGCCTGCGCGTACGCGACCGGGTGCGCGCGAAGCTGGCCGACGGATATCCCGCGTACGCGCATTTCGAGCCGCGCCGTCGCAAGGGACGCAAGAAGAAGTCCGCCCCGGACGCCCAACCGCAGTTCGCATCACGACCGCCTCGGTACCTGAAGCCCGACGACGACGGACGGGTGTCCGCGGCCGCCCTGAACGCCGAATTCGACAAACGGCATCTGGACGACGACGGTCGACCCCGCTGGGTGGAGAAGCCGGTGGTCGCCTATCTGTGGACGCGCACGGCCGAATGCGGCGGGTGCCGCTCCGAAGTGCCTCTGCTGAAAACCCGCTGGTTGTGCAAGAAAAGCAGCCCGGTCAAGCGGGTCCGGCTGACCATGAAGCCCGACCCGGAGTCGCGCCGCGTCGACTTCGGAATCGAGCGGGACGTTCCGTCGCCAACCGGTTCCGTAGCCCGCAAACGCGCGCACGACCAGCGGCTGGGCAAGGGAATCATGAGTCGCAGCGGGGCCACCTGTCCCCGTTGCGGGGCCGTCGCCGGAATGAGGGAACTGCGCGCACAGGGTCGATCCGGTCGGTTGGGCGCCCGCATGGTCGCCGTGGTGATCGATGGCCAGAAAGGCAAGGAATACCGACTTCCGACCGACCTCGACTTGGCTGCGGCGGAGGTGGATGCGGAGGAAATCGAAGCGCTTTACGATGCCGTTCCGTTCGGGCTGCCCAACGAACCCATGCCCGAGGAAGGCAGCCTTGGAACCAGGGTCCAACGCTACGGCTTCGACACTTGGGGAAGCCTTTTCACCGACCGTCAGCTCCTCGCCCTCGGCACGTTGCTGCGCGAGATCCGCGCGGTGCGGGAGGAAATCGCCGGGCACGGCTATCGGGAGGAGTGGCGGGAGGCGCTGACGGCGTATCTGGCATGCGCACTGAGCAAACTCGCCGACTACAGCAGCTCGATCTGCACTTGGGACAACGGTAGGGAGAACCTAAGACAAACCTACGCCCGCTTCGCCCTCCCCATGGTCTGGGACTTCTGCGAGGTCGACCCGCTCTCGGAGACCACGGGCGGATTCATGGCGATACTCGACTGGGTCGCCCGCTACCTGGACCACGCGCTTCCCGCCGTTTCCGGGAGCCCCGCTCCGCAGGTCACCGCGCGCAGCGCCCTGGCTCCGCCGCCCGGCAGCATCGATCTCGTGTGCACCGACCCGCCCTACTACGACGCGATCCCCTATTCCGACCTGATGGATTTCTTTCAGGTGTGGCTGCGGCGCGCGCTCGACGGCGTCTCGCCGGAGATCGGCGAGGTTTTCGCCGAGCCGCTCGGTCCGAAGTGGCGGGCGGAAGAAGGCGACGGCGAACTGATCGACGACGCCAGCCGCTTCGAAGGCGACAGGCAGGCTTCCAAGAAGAACTACGAGGACGGAATGGCCCGCGCTTTCGCGCGGTGCCACGAGGCGCTCCGGGACGATGGGCGCATGGTCGTCGTCTTCGCCAACAAGAACCCGGACGCTTGGGAAACGCTCGTCTCCGCGTTGATCCGCTCCGGGTTCGCGGCCACCGGGTCATGGCCCATCCAGACCGAAATGCAGAACCGGCAACGGGCCATGGAATCCGCCGCGCTCGCCTCCTCCATCTGGCTCGTCTGCCGGAAGCGCGCCGCGACCCGACCCGGGTGGGAGTCCACCGTGCTGGAGGAGATGCGGGAACGGATCGCGGGGAAGCTCCGCGACTTCTGGGACGCGGGCATCCGCGGGCCCGACTTCGTGTGGTCGGCGACCGGCCCGGCGCTCGAGGCGTTCAGCCGGTACCCGGTGGTCAAACGCGGCGTCGGCGGACGCCCCATGCACGTCGGCGAGTTCCTGGCGGGCGTCCGCCGCATCGTCGTCGGCTTCGTCGTGGGTCGGCTTCTCTCGCAGGGGGACGGCGCCGCGGGCGATCTCGACGAGCTCACGACCTACTATCTCCTGCACCGACACGACTTCGGCATGGCCGGGGCGTCGGCGGGCGCGGTCATCCTCTACGCGCTCTCCTGCAACTTCAGGGACGCCGACCTGTTGGGCCGTCACGATCTGCTGGTGCGCGGGAAGGCGAAATCGACCGACGACGATGCGTCGGGAGGATCGGGCAGCGAACTCCGGCTGAAGCGCTGGAGCCGACGCAAGATCGGATCGTCCGGGGCGGAGGGCGGAGCGGCTCCGCTCATCGACAGCCTCCATCGGGCCATGCGGATCTGGAAGAAGGGGGATCCGGCCCGGATCGACGAGTTCCTGGACGTGCGCGGACTCCGCAAGAGCGAAACGTTCGCCGGCGTCGTGCAGGCCGTGCTGGAAATGGCGGCGCCGGGATCCGAAGAGAGATCCATGCTCGAAAAACTCCAGAACCACCTCGGCCGGAGCGGGCCTCGGGCTCCGGTCCGGGAGGCGACGCTGTGGGATTCCCAACCTTGAGAGGCGCCGACCGCACCCGGTAGATTGCCGGAGCGGCAGGGTCGGGTCCAAGCCGCCCGTCCGCTCTAGGCCGGGTTCGTCGCCGTCCACGCCATCCCGAGAGCGCCCTCTCCCGATCCCAACCGAGTCCAGCACCCGCCATGCCCTCCGCTCCCGCTCCCTGGCACCACGCCGTAGCGCTCAAGGCCGAGTTGCGCACCGGAGAGCTGTCGCTCTCCCAGTTCGCCGCGGATCTCCACGAAGTCGCGAGCCGGGCCGGTCGGCGTCCGCTGTACGAAGATCCCGAGAAATTCTTCGCTCTGACGTATCCGACCTTGGCGCTCCGCGACTTGGTCCGGGACGTGGCGACGCGGCTGGCGGGCAGGAGCGACAAGGCCGTCCGCCAGTTGGAGCTGACCTATGGCGGCGGCAAGACGCACACGCTCATCGCCCTGCACCACCTCTTCCAGGACCCGGATCGGCTTCCCGACCTCGAGGCGGTCCGCGAATTCCGCGGGCACGCGGACGGGGCCCTCCCCCAAGCCGCGACCGCGGCGCTTTGCTTCGACAAGATCGACGTGGAGAAAGGGGTCAAGGATGTGCGCGGCCCGGGCGGCGAGACCCGTACGCTGCGGCATCCGTGGAGCGTCCTCGCCTTCCAGCTTGCGGGAGTCGAAGGGCTCCGGGTTCTGCGAGACGGCGACGCCGCCAACGAACGCGACACGCCGCCCGCCGAGCCGCTTCTGGTCGAGGTGATCGAACGTCAGCAGAAGGCCGACGGTCGCGCGACGCTGATCCTGCTCGACGAGGTGATGATGTACGCCCGCGCGAAGAACGCCCTGGACCAGGCGTGGGTGGACAGGTTGCAGTACTTCTTTCAGGCCCTCGCGCAGGCGGTCGCCAAGGTGGACCGGACCGCCATCGTGGCCTCGTTGCTCGCAACCGAACCCGAGAAGACGGGCGACGAAGCGGGAAAAAGGGTGCTGCGCGATCTGGCCAACGTCTTTCAGCGTCAGCGCGAGGAAGGGATTCAGCCGGTGGGGAAGGGCGATGTGGCGGAGGTGCTGCGGCGCCGGTTCTTCGAGCCCGGCAGCATCGAGAATCCGACGTCGCTCCGCCCGCACGCGATCGGCGTCGTGAAGGGAATCGCCGGGATCGACGAGACCACGAAGCGCGAACGAGGTCGTGCGGAAAAGCGCTTTCTGGCGAACTTCCCCTTCCACCCCGACCTGACGGACGTGTTCTACACCCGATGGACGGGGATCGAGGGGTTCCAGCGGACGCGCGGCATCCTGAGGACGCTGGCCATCGCGCTCCGGGACGCGGAGGCGTGGAAAGATCCCAACCCGCTGGTCGGACCGGCCGTTCTGCTGAACGAGCCCGGGACGGGTACCGTTTCCGAGGCGATCCGGGAGCTCGCCGGGATCGCGACCAAGGAGACGGTGAGGGGAAAGACGACGGACTGGGTCCCGCTGCTCGAGAAGGAGATGGAGAAAGCCCGCGAGGCCCAGGAGGAATTTCCTTCCCTGGGCGCCTTCCGGGAGCTGGAACAGGCGGTTGCCGCCGTCTTCCTCCACTCCCAGCCGCCGGGGTGGAAGGCGAGAACCAACCAGTTGCTCCGACTCGTGGGAAGCGCCGGGCCCGACCTCATCGAGCTGCGAAAGGGGCTCCGACGGTGGCGCGACACGTCCTGGTTTCTGGACGACGAGGACGAGGACGCCCGATCCGGGGACGCCCACGGTCTGCCCGGGACGTGGCGTCTCGGCAACGCGCCCAATTTGCGCCAAATGCACGACGAGGCGTGCAAAGACCAAGTCGCCGCGGAAGCGGTGGACGAACGCCTCGGAGCGGAAATCCGCAAGACCGCCAGCCTTTGGAGCGGCGCCGCCGCCGCCGCCGCCGGCGCCCAGGTGCACAAACTGCCCCGTTCGCCCGGCGACGTGGAAGACACGGTTCGCTTCCGCTTCGCCGTCCTCGGGCTGGATGCGACATCGTCCTCCGGCAAGCCCAGCAAGGCGGCCCGCAGCTTTCTCGACCGCGCCGCCGGCTCCGACAGGCCGCGCGCCTACCGCAACGCCGTGGTGCTGGCGGTACCGTCCCCCGAGGGAGCGGACGCCGCCCGCAGCAAGGCGCGGAGCCTTCTGGGCTGGGAGGTCGTGCAGACGCACCTCGCCGCGCGCCGGATCGACCCCGTCCGCCGCGAGCGCCTGCGCAGACACGTCCGGGCGGCGGCGGCGGAGCTTTCCGGAGTGGTCCGGCAAGCCTACGGAATCGCCGTGACGGTCGACGAGCGCAATCGAGTGCGCGCCTTCAAGCTTCCCGGGAGCGACCGACCCCTCTTCGAGGAGATCAAGAACCACAGGAAGGCCCGGATCGTGGACACGCCCCTCAACCCCGAGGCGCTCCTGCCGGGCGGACCGTACGACCTCTGGGAACGGGACGACGAAGCCCGTCTCGCCAGCCAGCTGAGCGAATCCTTCGCCCGCTATCCCCGGTTGCCGAAAGTGCTCAGACCCGAGTTGGTGACCGGCACCGTTCTCGGCGGCGTGCGCGGCGGGCTGTTCGCGGCTCGGTTGAAACGTCCCGACGGAAGCGCCCGGACCTGGTGGCGGGAAGACGTCGAGTCCGTGGCGGCGGACGACGACCAGCTCGAGATCGTCCTGCCCGCCAAGGCGCGGCTCGCCCGTCTGAATCCCTCTCTCCTCGAGCCCGGAGAGCTGCCCGGACTGTGGGTTTCCGGAAGCGAGGAGGATTTCGAGCCCCTGGCCGTCGAGAAGCTGATCGAGTACTTCGCCGGCGGACATGTCGCGACCGTCGCGAGAGAAGGCTACGAAGACCGCTTGCCGATCCCGGCCTGCCCCCGCGACGCGGTGTTGCAGGCGGTGACCGAGGCGGTCGAGGACGGGACGCTCTGGGTCACGAACCCGCCCGCGACGGCGTGGAAGGAGCCGGTTCCCGTCGGGACCCTCCAGCCGGGCGCCGAGTTGCGCGCCCCTCCGGAACGGGTGGCCCCCCAGGACCTCGCCCGAGAGGCTCTGCCGGATGCCTGGTCCGAGAACCGGACCAACGGTCTCGCTCTGACCCAAGCGCTCTGCCGGAAACGCTCCGCCGCGGTCCCGTGGGGCGCGGTGCGCGAGGGAATCTCCGCTGCGGTCGACGCCCGATGGCTTGTCCGGCCGCAGGGCAGCGGACCGGTCGAGTGCACCTACGACCAAGCCCCCAAGGTGATCCTGGAGAAACCGGAAGCCGCCACCGCCATCCCGCCCGGCTCGGATCCTCCCATCCGGCCGCCAGGCGCTCCGGTTCCCCCCGATTCCGTCGCCCTCGATCACGCGCAGATGCAGGATCTGCTCGATCGCGTGCCCGAGCTTCTGCGCGCGGTCGGCTCGGCCGAGTTGAGGTTCGATGTGCGGGTGAGCGCGCGCGGCGAGCTGGCGGACGAACGCGGCGAACGGGCCGACGGGATCCTCGGCGAGGTGGCGCCGGGACTCAAGCTCGCGAGAAAATGATCCGGCGCCCGGAACGATCCGCGCTTCCAGCGGCACCTCGATTCGACGCTCCGCTGGCAGGTCCGCCGCGATGCGGCGCGGCCGGGCACCGTCCACCGGGCCGGGCATGCTCCCGAAACTTCCAGAAGAGATCGCACATGTACACGCACATGCTCCGCCTCCGATTCGGAATCGCCCTTCTGGCCGCGTTGCTGATCCCGGCGGCGCCCGCTCTCGCCCAGGCGGGCGCGGAAGCGCTCGCCCAGCAGTCGCTCCGGCCGTACCGGCTCGTCTTCGTCGCCTACGCGCTGGCATGGCTCCTGATCATGGGTTGGATCGTCTCCATCGGTCGGCGGATCCGGAAGCTGGAGAACGGGCGGGAAGGGGAGTGAACGAAGCGCAAGGCTCGCCGAGCGTTGTCGGGCGGCCGTTCGCTGGCTTTCCGAACCTGCGGAGGCTATAGTTGGTACAGCTGACGTTTTCGCGCCGGTGCGCTTCCGGGCGGTCATCCGGCACGCGCCGGGCGCGCCTTCGACAACCGCTTTGGAGAGTACGCACGATGAGAGGACGCACCGCTTCGCGATCGTGGATGGCTTTGTCCGCCGTGGCGCTGATCGGCCTCGTTCAGGCGCAACCGCTTCGCGGCCAAGGCACCAAAATGCCCAGCACGTTGCGGTACGGTTCCGGGTTCTTCAACGTCCCCGCCGCGTCGACGCTCCCGCACCTGGCGATCACGGGCACCTACTCGGGGTTCGGAATCAGCGTGGACGACCGGGTGCTCATTTCCCGCAGGGGAATCGAGAAGGGCCGTCTCTCGGGCGAGTGGAGCCAGTGGCTTCAGGACGCGTCCGTCGCGATCGGTCTCTTCGACCGCGTCGAGCTCGGCGCCTCCTTCCAGAACTTTTCCGACGCCGAACAGGGCGGGAACATGGTCGGCGCGTTCGGCCGGGTCTCGCTGATCGACCCGGAGGCGGCCGGATTCGGATTGGCGGTGGGCGCGCGCTTCGTGACCGGACCTTCCTTCGCCGACGAGACCCGCGACTACATGCCGTCCCGCCTGGGATTCCCCGACATCCGGCTCTACGGCGAGTACGAAGGAGGCTTGGTCGACGATCTGTCGACGAATTTCTCTCCCTACGCGATGGCGACCTTCCAGATGGCCGGCGTCGACAGCGACGCCCTGCCCGAGCACGACCTGACCTTCGGGCTGGGATACGGAATGGGGATGTTCGGCGGAGGCGGAAGCGAGCTCGGCTGGTACGGCAGGCGCTATTCGGGCGGATGGCTCGCCGCGACCGCCCTGCACGTCCAGCTTTCCCGGAGCGTGTTGCTGAACCTCATGGGCGAGTACGACGGGTGGGACGTCAACACCGGGTTGCAACTGGACGTCGGCGGGATTCGGGTCGGCGCCTACGTGCTCGGGATCCAGAACGCCGAGAACTCCACCACGTACCGCAGCTCCCGCTTCGGGCTGATGGCCTCGCTGGCGCTCTGTCCCGCCGACGGTCCGCTGTGTCGACCCGAATTGCTGGAGCGTCCGGAGCCCGTCCAGCTTCCGGCGCCGCCGCCGGACACGGTCGTCGTCGAGCGCACCACCGAGGTCCCGGTCGACCTCGGCGTGGCGCGGACCCTGTGCCTGGCGACGGGCGAGAGCGGCACGGTGATGCTCACCCCGGACGGCGCGGAAGTGATTTCTCTGGAGGCGCTGGGCGGCGCGTACGCGGGGGACGCCGAATGGTTCAACGACGGCAGCGAGATCGAATACGCGGAAAACCCGTACGAGAAGGTGGGCGGAGAGACGAGCTTGGACTGCGCCACCATCACGCGCGTCGGCGAGTGGATGGGCGTTCCGGTCTTCGCCGAGTCCGCCTCGACGGGAGAGGATCCGGTTCCGACGATCTACGTTCCCGTGACCCCCGGGCGGTGGCAGCCGTACGAGCCGCCGGCGCGGGTGCGCGGCTGAAGACGCCCTCGCCCGGAACGGAACGTCCGCCCCGGCGCCGATCGCCGGGGCGGACGTTTTCGCGTTCGCGCCCGGGAGGGCCGTCTCCGACGCCGTAGACGCCGGGGACGGTCCCGTCACGTCGCCGAAACGCCGAACCGCTCCAGGTCTTCGACGGTGTCGATGTCCGACAACGGCTCCAGGACGGCCGTGGAAAGACCTAGAGCTCGCGCCCGGGCCAGCGTCGCCGCCATGACCTCCTCCGTGCTCCAGGGCACGTCGCGGAAGAGTTCGGGTCGGTGCGCGTCCGAGCCGATCAGGTAGTACCCCCCGTCCAGCGCGGGGCCCAGCACCAGATCCCTAGTCTCGAGCTCGGCGAAGGCCCGTTCGACGACGGAGCGGTCGACCGCCGGAGCGTCGGTTCCGATGGCGCAGACGCGCGCGGCGGCGCCGAACTCCCGCCGGAAGGCGTCGGCCAAGCGCTCGCCCAGACCGTCGCCTCTCTGGGGCTCGAAATCGAGGCCCTCCGCTCCCAGCCACGCGCGCGCCCCGGCCAGCTCGTTCGCGGGATCGACGTAGGCGACCAGGCGGTAGTCTCCGCCGCGGACGCCGTCCAGCACCCGGCGGCCCAAGACGCGGTACAGCGACGCGGCCCGGACGTCGCCGATGGCGGCCGCCAAGCGCGTCTTGACCCGCCTCGGCCGGGGCATCTTGGCGAAGGCGATCAGGGTGCGGCCGCCGTCCCGGTTCACCGGTTCCGACCGTTTTCCGAAACCGGAAGGCGTTCGGGGTACCAGCGCAACAGGCGTCGGGGAGGAACTCCGGCCAGATACAGGGAGACGGCCGCCCCGTTGCGCAGCCAGATCCTCCATCTTCCGAACCGCCGGTAGGTCCTCGAGCTGGTCGCCAAGGGACCGCCCAGCCGTTCGATCCCGCCCGAGCGGCGCAGCCGGCGCACCATCTCCACGTCCTCCATGAGCGGCAGCTCGGGGTAGCCGCCGACCGCTTCGAAGAGCTCGCGCCGCACCAGCAGGCCTTGGTCGCCGTACACGAGCCCGGTCAGGCGCTCGCGCAGGCGCTGCGTGGTCTCGACCATGCGCCAGAACCAGCCGCGCCCGCGCAGGCGAAACGGAAAGTACGCCGCCGCCGGACCGACGCCGGAGTCGAGCGCGGAGACGAGCGCGGCGCGGGACGCGCTCGAAAGCCTCGAGTCGGCGTGCAGGAAGAGCAGCCAAGGGGTGTCCAGGACGCGGGCGCCCGCGTTCATCTGGACGGCGCGCCCCCGGGGACCGGACAGGCAGAGGGCGCCGTGCGCGCGCGCCACGTCGAGGGTCCCGTCGACCGAGCCTCCGTCGGAGACCGCGATGCGAAGCGGAAGGGGAATCCGGGCGAGATCGTCCAGCAGCCCGGGCAGGCGAGCCGCTTCGTCGACGGTCGGGATCACCACCCCCAGGGTGGCGCCGGTCACGGATCGAGGTCGTTCAGCGTCCAGTCGTATTCGAAGAAGCGCACCTCGACGCCCGGACGCGCTAGGAACTCGGCGTCGGCGTCGGGCACGTACGCGGCGAAGAAGCCGAGCAATCCCTCCTTGCCGCCGAAGTCGTCGCCGAACCAGTCCAGCACCCGGTTCAGGGTGAGCGACCCGTCGCCCGAGCGGTCGATGAGGAAGTGCTCGGGGTTGGCGACGAAGCCCCGCACCGCGCGGTCGAGCTGCTCCTCGATCCGCGCGGGGTCGTAGGCTTCCGCCGCCAGGGGCGGACAACTGACGGCCGCGCAGTTGACCGCGAAGTGGATGCGCGGCTCTCCCATGGGCCGGACGATCTCGTGCTCGATCTCGTCCAGGGAGCGCGATTTCCCGGCCACGCCGCAGAAGGATCCGGTGAACACGTCCCGGATCTGCCAGACGGAGTTGTCGGGACGTCCGGCGAGCGCGTTGCGGACCGAGCCCACCAAGCCGGCGTCCTTGCGGATCGGGTAGTGGTTCGACACCCGGTGCAGCATGCAGGCGTTGTAGGCGTTGATCCAGAAGGCGAGCTGGACCTCGAGCGGAGCCGACGCGAGCGCGGCCTCGTCGGTGCCTTCGAGCCGGTCCAGGTAGGCGGCCAGATCCGCGCGGCGGCGCTCGAGGGCGGCGTAGTCCACTCGGGGCGTGCGAACGACGTCCGCGAGAACGCGGGTGAAGCCGACGTGGTCGGGAACCTCCTGCGCGGCGGTCGGGGTGGCCGCGAACAGAAAGAGGAGCAGGGACGGGAGGAGCGTTTTTCCTGTCTTCATTGTCGGCAGCTCCAGCGAAGTGTCGCCCGGTCTCGTAGGGTGGACGGCCGGGACCGTCTACGAAAAAAAGAACAGTCGACGCCGGGGCCCCGCAACGGGGCGTCCCGGCGCATCCGCCAGCCGTTCGTCGTCCGTTGCGCCGGATGGGGGCCGCTCGCCGCACGGTGGAGCGCCGTCGGCGCGGCGCGGTCGAGCCTACGCCCCGCCGCCGCCGCTCGCTTCGCCGATTCTTCCGGCGCGTCGGGATCCCGGCCCGTCCCCTCTCGCCACGGCTCCGCCCCGGGCGTCCTCCGCCCGGCTCGCCGCCTGCAACAGGGGACCTTCGCGCAGAAGCACGTTCCGAGCCACGAGGTCGTCCAACACCTCCCGGAAGCGCTTGTGGATCTTCGACCCGGATCTCTTGAAGCCGAAGAGGCGGATCGCCTCCTTCGTCGCGTCCGCGGGCTCGATGCCGTAGCTCGCTTGGACGACGCGGATCAGGGCGGTCTCGATTTCTTCGGAGGCGATGCGTTCGGGATCGCGCAGGGACCCCGGGACGTCGCCGTCCCGGCGCCGCACCTCGGCGCCCTCCCGATCGAGCCGCCAGAAGAAGTCGGATTCGTCGATCCCGTAGCGTCTCGTGCGCGCGCCCTGCCGCGCACCCTGCCGAATCCGCGTGCGGATCCGCTCGCCGACGCGGCGCACCTTCGCAGCCTGCCGGATCCGCGCGACCACCTCTTGGAAATGGACCGGGCTCTCCACCTCCACCACCCGGGCGATCCACTTCGCGATCCGACGGGTCGGCACTTGGTGCAGCGGCGCGTCGAGACGGCCGATCTCGAGCCGGGCCATCCTGTAGTGCGGAGCTGTGGAGACGGCGATCTCCGGCTCGGGTTCGGACACCCGGTCGAGGGGCTCGGGAGGCGCGGGCTTCGGCGCGGACCGCGGCGCCCTTCCCAACTCGGCGGAGCGAATCGCCATCGCGACCTGCGCGAGTTCCCGCAGCGGGTGGCGGAACCAGTCGGTGCTCCAGATGCGGTGGATCCTCCAGCCCAGCCCCTCCAGCACCTGCTGCCTCAGGCGGTCGCGGTCCCGGGCGGACCGGGAGCTGTGGTAGGTGGCGCCGTCGCACTCGATGCCGAGGAGATATCGTCCGGGCCGCTCGGGATCCACCACCGCCAAGTCGACGAAGAACCCCGCCGATCCCACCTGGTGCTCGACGTCGTGTCCCATGTCCCGCAGCTTGGCGGCGACCGCTTCCTCGAAGGGGGAGTCGGCGCCCCGGCCGCTGGCCGTCGGAACGTCGATCGTTCCGTGCTGCGCGTACTCCAGGAAGGTCTTGAACGCTTGGACGCCCCTGGATCCCGAGCGCCTCAGGTCCAGATCCGCCCCGACGAAATTGCAGTGCACGACGCAACGGCGGCGGGCCCGCGTGATGAGCACGTTCAGACGCCGCTCGCCGCCGTCCTGATTGAGCGGTCCGAAGTTCATCGGCAGATGTCCGCCGTCGATCTTGCCGTAGCCGACGCTGATCAGGATCACGTCCCGCTCGTCTCCCTGGACGCTCTCCAGGTTCTTGACGAAGAACGGTTCCTCGGGGTGGCCGGCGAAAAACTCCTCGAGCGAGGGGTCGCGGCGGCGCAGGATGTCGACCTCGTCCTCGATGCGGCGCGCCTGAGCGTTGCCGAAGGCCGCGACGCCCAGGGTCAACTCCGGATTTTCGCGGGCGTGTTCCATCGCGGCCGCCGCGACCGTCTTCGCCTCGTCGACGTTGACGCCCTTTCGCTTGTAGGCGGCGTCGGGGTTGTGGCGGAAGACGAGGCCGGTGTCGATCTTGCCGGCGTCGGGACTCGGGAAGACCACCAGGCGGCCGTCGTAGAACTCGTGGTTCGACACCGCGATCAGCGACTCGTGGCGGCTGCGGTAGTGCCAGCGCAGCATCCTCTCGGGAGCCCCCTGGGCGCAGAACAGGCCCAGAACGCTCTCCAGATCGGCGGTCCGGCTCGCGTCCTCCCCCTCCTCCTCTTCGGCCGTCTGGTCGAAGAAGTTGGTCGGAGGCAGCTGCTTGCTGTCCCCGACCACGACCGCCTGCTTGCCGCGCATGATGGCTCCGAGGGCCTCGACCGGACGGACTTGGCTCGCCTCGTCGAACACCACCATGTCGAAGTCGATGGATCCCGGCGGGAGGTATTTGGCGATCGACAGCGGGCTCATCATGAAGACCGGCTTGACGCCTTGGATCGCCCGGCCCGCTTTCAGCACGAGCTCGCGGACGGCCATGTGACGGGATTTCTTCTGGAACTCCCGCAGGAGGACGCCCAGTTGGCCGCCGCCGCGGTGGCGCGGAAGCCGTTCCCAGTGCCGCTCGGCGATCCGCGCCCGGTTGCGGTGGAACTGCGCCATGTCCAGCTCTCGGAAACGGTCGACGATGCCCGCGTGGGTCGCTCCGTCGAACTGGGCCAGCGCCTCGCGCTCGCCGAAGGCCGCGTCCAGCCAGGCGGTGTAGCAGGAGTGCTCGAAGAGGCGGGTCAGGTGATCCGCCGCGTTCGAGCGCGTCGCCGCCGCTTCGGCCACCTCGGGGATGCCCAGGTAGGCGGCGTTCTTCTCCAACAGGTTGAAACGAACCACGTCGTGCACGGAGGACACTTGGCCGAGGGCGGCCCGAAGCCAACGGTCCAGAGCGCCGTAGGCGCGCCTTTGCGGAGATTCTCCGGGCTCCGTCCGGTCCGCCCGCAGCTGCAACGCTTCCAGCGCCTCCTCGAGCTCCCCCGTCGTCCGTTCGCAGGCGTCGGCGGCGGCGCGCAGGCCCGCGGAGTCGAAAGGGTCGGAAGAGACCGTGCCCGGGGATCCGCCGGAACGCCCGCGCAAGCGGTCCAACAGATCGTGCACCTCCTCGTCCACGAGCCCCGCGGCCTCGTCGCGGCCGAGCTGCACCAGCCATGCCGCGGCTTCCGCGAAGGCGCGGTGCCGCTCCGCCCGACCCCCCGGACTCGACCCCGGGAACAACCGGCCGGTCAGATCGTCCGCCTCTTCGATCTCGCGCCGCAGGCGCCCCGCCTCCAGGATGGCGTCCGCCAGCTCGATGCGTTCCCGGACGCTCCGAGGCGCGTCCCCGCGGCAGAGCCCCGCGATTTCCCTGCGCGCTCCGCGAAACGTCCCGGACAGGGCGCGCCACCACTTGCGCTCGTAGGCGCGCAGGACCCGACGCTCCTCCAAGACGTTCCGATCCCAGGCCTCGGGGATCAGAGCGGCGTCGTGCCGCGCGCGGATTTCGGCGAAGGCATGCGCCGCGGCGGCCAGTTCCTCGACGCGCTCCGCCTGGACCACCCAATCCGGACTGCGGTGATCGGCGCCCGCGAGCGGCGGAGCCTCCAGGGCCGTGCGCGCGGTGCGGATCGTCCGCTCCATCTCCCGGGGCGCGACTTCCCGGAACGCCCGCGCGCGACCGACCCGGCCGATCAGTTCGCCCGCCTCCCGCTCCAGCCGCCGCACCGCGTCGCACGCCTCCTCCAAGGCGCGGCGCACGGAATGCTCGTCGGTGGGAACGAAGCGAAGTCGGCCGCACGGCCACCACACGTGTTCGGAGGGGACGCCGATCATGCCCACCAGAACCTGGAGCTCGCGGACCGCCTCGCGTCGGCGCACGAAGTCCTCGCGGCTCCACGACGCCGAATCCCGGAGCGCGAGCCCCGGCCCGTCGACCGTCAGTCCGTCCTGCTCGAGCTTCGCCAAGCGGCCGACCAGCTCGTGCGGGCTCAGTCCGCTCCGGCCGACCGGAGCGTTGATCGCCCGGGCGTAGTCGTTCAGGCGGTCCCGGGCCTCCTCGAGCAGCACCTCGTCCTCGGTCGCGCGCGCGACCCGCGGTCGGCCCATCGCCAGCGTACGCTTCAACTCGTCCAGCACGGCGCGTTTGTTGGTCTTGTGGCTGTGCAGCTCCAGGCAGGCGTCGCCCAGGTGGATCGAGTCCAGGCGCCGCTTCACCACCTCCAGCGCGGCCCTCTTCTCCGCCACGAAGAGGACCGTGCGGCCATGGGCCAGCGCTTCGCCGATCAGGTTCGCGATGGTCTGCGATTTCCCGGTGCCCGGCGGTCCCTGGATCACCAGATTTCGGCCCTGGATCGCGTCCAGAACCGCGAGCGTCTGCGAAGAGTCCGCATCCATCACCGGATGGAGGTCCGCCACCCCCCGAGCGTCGTCGATGTGCTCGTTCTCGCCGATGGCGGGCGGCTCTTCGGCGAATCCGTCGCCGCCGAAGAGCTGTCGCACCAGCGGATGATCGTCCGGCCCGCTTCCCTCCGGCCAGACCTCCGCGTCCAGGTCCTTGTAGATGAGCAGCTTGCTGAAGGAGAAGAAGTTCAGGTGGACTTCGTCGCGCGCCACCGCCCAGCGCGGCCGTTGCGCGACCGCCTCCTCGACCCGGGACAGATAGTCCTCCACGTCGAGGTCCTCCTCGGAAGGCATCTGCGGCAGGCGGACGTCGAAGTCCTGCCTGAGCTTGGTTTCGAGCGAGAGGTTCGCCTCGATTTCGTCTCCGGTCCACGCGAGCTTGAAGCTCTCGCGCACGCCGGATTTCTCGAGCTTGACCGGGACCAGGATCAGCGGCGCGCGGCGTTCGGCGCCGCTGCTCTCGGACTCGCGCCACTTGAGCGTCCCGAGAGCCAGATAGAG
Organism: Longimicrobiales bacterium; assembly: GCA_965115885.1. Lineage (GTDB taxonomy): Bacteria > Gemmatimonadota > Gemmatimonadetes > Longimicrobiales > Gaopeijiaceae > BD2-11. The sequence continues at coordinate 1,749,895 of OZ220479.1, read as the reverse complement.
GATGTTGACCCCCTGTTCCTCCAGGGAGCGGCGGGCGTGGCGGTAGGTCTCGCGCAGGCGCAGGCCGAGCCCCGCGTAGGGAAGCGCGGTCTGGAGCTTGTCGTCGGTGTGGCGCGCGGCGGCCTCGCCGGGGGCGGCGGCCTCTTCGTCCAGCAGGGCGAGGAGTTCGGGGGAGACGTCCTCGAGGTCTCCCGGAGCCGAATCTTCGGCCGCCTCCGTCCCCTCGGGGACGGGGAGGAAGCGCATGAATCGAGGCTTGGACGACGATGCGCCGCCTGCGGGCCGACCCACGAGGATCCCGAACAACTCGCGCGACCGCTCGTCCACGACCTCGACACCCCGCCGCTTCGAGGGACGGAAGTTCAAGAGCGGGTTGCGCAGGGAGAGATCGAGGACCTCGCGGCGGGATTTCCCGAGCTCCCGCCCGATGGAGCGGCCGTCGGTCGTGCGGCGGGATCCATCCGCGCCCCCCGGGTCCGTTCCGCCGCCGTCCCGGCCGGAGGCGCCGTGTCCGAACGGATCGGCGGCGGCCGCTCCGAAGGCGGCTCCGCTCCGCTCCGTCACGGCGCCTCCCGCCCTGCGGGTCGGGATCGGGGCGACCGCCCGTTCAAGTCGGAACCCGGTCTTGCGTGCGGAGCTCCTTTCCCCACCCGCGTGCCGGTTGAGCGGAACCCGCAAGAAGAACTCGCGGAGGATCGCGTGCGGCAGCCGGTCGAAATCCCCGGCCGCCACGACGGCGACCCCGTCCTCGCCGCGGACCGCGATCGACTGCGGCTCATCCTCGATTCGCCAAGCGCACGACCTCGCCGACCGAGGTCCCGGCTTCCGAAAAATTCCCGCACGCCAAGCGTGCGCGGCGGGCGAACCGTGCTGTCCGGAGGGCTCATGCGGATGGTTTCCTCGTCGATGCCGATGCGATCAACGCGGTCAATATGGTCCGGTTCCCCGGATTCGGCACCTTCTCGCGGGGACGGGGTCTTCCGCGCCGCCCTTTCGCTTTCTCTTCGGTACCCTTACCTTCGACGTTCTTCCGCATCGCGCGACCGATCACAAGGAGAAGCACGGCGATGGCTCGCAAGCCCCAAGCGGCCGATTCCCGGAACAGGGCGCTGAAGAACGCGCTCACGCAAATCGAGAGAGCCCACGGAAGGGGCGCGATCATGAAAATGGGCTCGGACTCCGCACGGGTTCGGATCGAGGCCATCTCCACGGGCTCCCTGAACCTGGACGCCGCGACCGGCGTCGGCGGCGTTCCCCGCGGACGCATCAGCGAGGTCTACGGACCGGAGTCGAGCGGCAAGACCACCCTGTGCCTTCACGTGATCGCGAACGCGCAGCGCGCGGGAGGCATCGCGGCGTTCATCGACGCCGAGCACGCGCTGGACATCGGCTACGCGCGCAAGCTCGGGGTCGACGTCGACGAGCTGCTGGTGGCGCAGCCGGACACGGGGGAGCAGGCGCTCGAGATCGCCGAGGTCCTGATCCGCTCCAACGCCATCGACGCGATCGTGATCGACTCGGTGGCGGCGCTGGTCCCGCGCGCGGAGATCGAAGGCGAGATGGGCGACTCGCACGTGGGGTTGCAGGCCCGGCTGATGAGCCAAGCGTTGCGCAAGCTGACGGGCGCGGTGAATCGCTCGCACACCTCGGTGATCTTCACCAACCAGATCCGCGAGAAGGTGGGGGTCATGTTCGGGAGCCCGGAAACCACCTCGGGCGGTCGCGCCCTCAAGTTCTACGCCTCGCTCCGACTCGACATCCGGCGCATCGGAGCCATCAAGGACGGCCAGGAATTCCAAGGCAACCGGGTGCGCGTCAAGGTGGTGAAAAACAAGTGCGCGCCGCCGTTCCGGCAGGCCGAATTCGACATCCTCTACGACATGGGCATCAGCCACTCCTCGCTCCTCGTCGATTTGGGCGTGGCCCACGGAATCGTTTCCCGTTCCGGTTCCTGGTTCTCCTTCGGGGATCTGCGCCTGGGGCAGGGCAAGGACAACTCCCGCAAATTCCTGGAGGAAAACGCCGACGTCGCCCGGGAGATCGAGGCGAAGGTGCGGGTCGCGATCGGCCTGGATCGCCCGGAGGAGGCCGCGGCGAAGAACGGGAAGAACGGCGCGGCGGCGCCTCGCGTCCCGGGCCGCCGCGCGGGTGCGACGGCCAACGAGAGCGGCGGAGCGCGCGCGGCCGCCTCCGGCCGGTAGGGGAAATTGCGTCGCGGCCCCGCGACTCTCCCGCACCGGCGCGGATCGGGGGCCGGCGGACCGGGCGCGTGTTGAGCCCCGTCGCGGGGCGCGGTTATTCTTTCGGGGTCGACGTCCCGCACCGTGCGGCGGCGTCTCCCCGCACTCGGCCACCGCTCGATGGACACTGCTGAAATCCGCCGGCGCTTTCTGGGGTTCTTCGCGGAGCGCGGACACGGCGTGGTGCCCAGCTCGCCGCTGGTTCCCGGGAACGATCCCAGCCTGCTGTTCACCAACGCGGGCATGGTTCAGTTCAAGAGCGTGTTCCTGGGCGAAGAAGCCGCGCCGCACCGGACCGCGGTCACCTCCCAGAAGTGCCTGCGCGCCGGCGGAAAGCACAACGATCTCGAGGAGGTGGGGCGCACCGCGCGCCACCACACGTTCTTCGAGATGCTCGGCAACTTCTCGTTCGGAGACTACTTCAAGCGCGAGGCCATCCGCTACGCTTGGGACTTCCTGACCGACGAGCTGGCCATCGATCCGGATCGGCTGTACGCGACGGTGCACCGCACCGACGACGAGGCGGCCGAGCTGTGGCGCGAGGTGGCGGGGCTCGCGCCCGAACGCATCCACCGGCTGGGCGACAAGGACAACTTCTGGCAGATGGCCGACACCGGGCCCTGCGGCCCGTGCTCGGAGGTGCACTACGACCTGCGGCCCGAGGGAGAACGGGGCGCCGAACTGTCGGCCGCGGAGTTCGAGGAGAAGGGCGAGCGCGGCGAGTTCCTCGAGCTGTGGAACTTGGTGTTCATGCAGTTCAACCGGGACGAGGCCGGGATTCGGCACCCTCTGCCGGCGCCCTCCATCGACACCGGGGCGGGGCTGGAGCGTCTGGCCGCGGTGCTTCAGGGCGTGGACTCCAATTACCACACCGACCTGTTCCGGCCATTGCTGGAGCGCGCCGCCGAGGTCGTCGGACGGCCGTACGCCGCGGACGCGCCCGAGGGAGTGGGCTACCGGGTGCTCGCCGACCACGGCCGCGCCGTGGCCTTCCTCCTGGCCGACGGAGTCCATCCGTCCGCCGAGGGGCGGGGCTACGTGTTGCGGAGGATTCTGCGCCGCGGGGTGCGGCACGCATGGCTGCTCGGGTGCCGCGAACCCGCCTTGGTGGAGGTGGCGGACGCGGTCGTCGCGACCATGGGCGGAGCCTACCCGGAGCTGACCGAGGGGGCCCGGCGCATCCTGTCGGTCGCGCGCCGCGAGGAGGAGCGGTTCCTGACCACCGTCGAGGGGGGAATGCAACGCTTCGGCGAGGCGTTGCGGGAAGCCCGCAACGGCGCGATCGACGGAGAGGAGGCTTTCCGTCTGTACGACACCTTCGGCTTTCCGCTGGACCTCACCCAGGCGATGGCGCGGGAGCGAGGGCTCTCCGTGGACGTGGAGGGGTTCGAGAAGGCGCTCGAACGGCAACGGGAGCGGAGCCGGAGCGTCCCGTCGGTCGGAAGCGTCCCGGGCGCGACGGACCCGCCCGGATCGGCGGCCGCGTGGCGGCGGCTGGATCCGGACGGCGCGCAGACCTTCGTGGGATACGATCGACGCGGAGCGTCGACCGTACTCCTGGCCGTGCGCGAGGGGGGCGCCGAATGGGGCGTTCAGCTGCGCGAAAACCCCTTCTACGCGGAGGCCGGCGGCCAAGTCTCCGACCGGGGCACGGTTTCCGGAGACGGGTGGCGGCTCGTCGTCGATCGGGTCGAGCGGGTCGAGGGCCGAACCGCGCTGGTCGGGCCGCTGGAAGGCGATCCTCCGCCGCTGGACTCGGGTCCGGTTCCGGCGCGCGCCCAAGTCTCGGAGGCCGCGCGCCACAACACGGAGCGGAACCACACCGCGACCCACCTGCTGCACGCGGCCCTCCGGCGCGTGCTGGGCGAGCACGCCGCTCAGCAGGGGTCGCTGGTGGCGCCGGACCGACTGCGTTTCGACTTCGCCCACTCCGCTCCGACGACGCCCGGGGAAGTCCGGAGGATCGAGGATCTGGTCAACGAGGCGGTGTGGCGCGATCACCCGGTCCGGGCGGGCGAATCCTCCTACGACGACGCGGTCGCGGCGGGCGCGACGGCGCTCTTCGGGGAGAAATACGGCGACCGCGTGCGCACGATCGCGATTCCCGGCGTGAGCGTCGAACTGTGCGGCGGCACCCACCTGCGCCATACGGGGGAGGTCGGGCTCTTCAAGGTGGTGAGCGAGGCCGGAGTCGCCGCGGGCGTGCGTCGCATCGAGGCGGCGACGGGTCCCGGCGCGCTCGCGCACTACCGGGGGATCGAAGCCCGCCTCGAGCAGGTGTCCGGCCTGCTCCGCACGCCGGTGGGGAACGTCGTGCGGCGTACGCGCCGGCTCGTCCGGGAGAAGGCCGAGCTCGAACGGTTGCTGGACGAGATGGGCAGGGAAGGGGGGGCGAGAGAGACCGTGGTCGTGGCCCGCGAGCTCGCTCTCGACGGCGACGCCCCCGCGCGGGCGGCCTACAGAGCGGTGCGGCTGCGGGCGCGCCGAGCGGCCGAGGTGCGCAGCTACGGAGACGGCTTCCTGGCCGCCGAGCCGACCGGGGTGGCGGTGGTCGCCGCCGAACTTCCCGGCGGCAAACGGATTCTGTTCAGCTTCGTCGGCGCCGCGCTCGTCCGCCGGGGGATCAGGGCGGACGAAGTGGTGCGGAGGGTGGCGGCCGTGGTGGGGGGACGCGGCGGCGGTCGGCCGCACATGGCCCAGGCGGGGGTCGCCGATCTCGACCGGCTGGACGAGGCGCTGGCCGCGGGCGAAGCGGTCGTGCGCGAGCTTTCCTCGCGCGGCCGGGGCGGTGGCGCGCGGTGACGGCGCTGGGCGCTTGGCTGGAGACGCGACGCCCGCCCGCGCCGGCCGCGCTCGAGGAGTGGCTCGCGGTCGACGACGACCTCCCCCTGTCGGTCGAGGGACTGGCCGATCTCGGCGTCGCTGCGCTCGACCGCGCCGACGTGGCCCGGAGACTCGACCGGCGCGCGGCCTTCCAGCTCCTGGCCGCGGACGCTTTTCTCACCTACGCCTGCGAAGCGGCCGCCGACGAAGCCGATCCGGCCTCCCGGCTGCGCCTGATCCTGGATCGCTGCGCGGCTGCCTGGCGGTGACGAAGCAGGGAGAACCGCCGGCCGCTCCCGACTCGGTCCGCTGGGTGATCCGCAAACTCGAGCGGGCCGGCTTCGAAACGTGGGCGGTGGGGGGCGTCGTGCGCGATGCGCTCGCGGGACGGCCCGCCGGAGCCGGCGACTGGGACTTGGCCACGCGCGCCCGACCCGACCAGGTGCGGGCGGTGTTCGGGAGGGTCGTGCCGGTCGGGATCGAACACGGGACGGTGGGGGTGCTCACGCACCGGGGCATGTACGAGGTCACCACCTTCCGGCGCGACGTGGAGACCTTCGGGCGCAGGGCCACCATCGCGTTCGCCGACGACGTCGAAGAGGACTTGGCGCGACGGGACTTCACCGTCAACGCCATCGCCTGGCATCCCCTGCGCGAGGAGTTGCGCGATCCCTTCGGAGGAGCGGACGATCTCGCCGCGGGGATCCTGCGCACGGTGGGCGACGCCCGAACCCGCTTCGCCGAGGATTTTCTGCGCATCCTGCGCGCGCTGCGCTTCGCCGGGCGCTTCGCCTTCTCCATAGAGGCGAACACTTGGTCCGCCCTCCGCCGACACAGGCGGCATCTGGCCGATCTGTCCCCGGAGCGGGTGCGCGAGGAGCTGAACGGGGTCCTCGCCTCCGCGATCCCGTCGCGCGCGCTCTCCCTGTACGCCGCCGCCGGCGTTCTTCCCGTTCTCTACCCGGAACTGGCGCGACGTCCGGATCGCAGGGCGGGGGGCTCGCTCGACGGCTGGAGCGCCGCCCTGCTGACGGTGGACATCGTCTCCCGAAGGCATCCGCTCGCCCGCCTGGCGTGCCTCCTGGGCGAGACCGGGCCGCGCGCGGCCGCGTTGATGGAGCGGCTCCGCTATTCCCGATCCGACGTCGAGAGCGTGCGCGGGCTGGTGCGCGCCGCACAGGCTCCCCTCGATCTCCGCGCCGGGCCCGCGCAGGTGCGCCGCTGGCTGCGCCGGACCCGCAACGTGAACCGCCGCGACCTGTTCCGCATCTGGATCGCGCGCGCGCGCCTCGAGGCCGAGCGGGGGATGCCGGACTCCGCGGGCGTCGTGCTCGCCCGTTGGCGCGCGGTCCGGGCGGAATTGGCGAAGGACCCCCCGCTCGCGGTGTCGGACTTGGCGTTGAACGGACGGGACCTGATCGCCATGGGCTTTCCTCCCGGTCCCGAATTCGGGGCCGTGTTCGCCCATCTGCTCGATCTGGTCCTGGAAGATCCCTCCCGAAACCGCCGTTCGGATCTGGCGGGACGGGCCCGGCGCTACATCGAGGCCCGCACGCGGGCGGCGGCGCGGGGAACGCCCGCGTGAGCGAGCTCAGCCTCTTCGGGGACGAGAGCGGAAGCGACTTCCGCGGCGCGGCGCGCGGGACGGATTTCCCCGTCGGTGCGGGCGCTCCGCTCGCGGCGCGCATGCGCCCGCGCGCGCTCGCCGAATTCGCGGGCCAGAGTCGGCTGCTGGAGGACGGCAGCCCGCTCAGGACGATGCTCGAGGGCGGCGCGCTTTCGAGCCTGATCCTCTGGGGCCCCCCGGGGAGCGGGAAAACCACGCTGGCGCGGCTCATGGCCCAGCGCGGCGACGCCGCCTTCGTCGCGTTTTCCGCGGTCACGGAGGGGGTGGCGCGCGTCCGCGCGATCATCGCCGAAGCTCGGGAGCGCCGCGCAGCGACCGGGCGCGGGACGATCCTCTTCTGCGACGAGATCCACCGCTTCAACAAGGCGCAGCAGGACGCGTTTCTTCCCTACGTCGAGGAGGGGGTCGTCTTCCTGGTCGGCGCGACCACCGAGAACCCGAGTTTCGAAGTCGTTCGGCCGCTGCTTTCGCGCGCCCCGGTGTTCGTCCTGGAGCCGCTCTCGGCGGACGAATTGGTCGCCGTTCTGAGGCGCGCGCTGGAGGATGGCGAACGGGGCCTGGGTCGGGCGCCGGAGGGCGCCGCCGCGGGCGTGCTGGACTGGATCGCCACCCGCGCCGACGGAGACGCGCGGCGCGCCCTCGGGGTGCTGGAGCGGGCCGACGATTTGGCCGGTCCCGACCGCGTCGTCTCCATGGATCACGCGCGGCAGGCGGCCCAACACCGCTTCGCGCACTTCGACAAGGGCGGCGAGGAGCACTACAACACCGTCTCCGCCCTGCACAAGGCGATCCGCGGCAGCGACCCGGACGGCGCCCTCTACTGGCTGGCGCGCATGCTCGACGGAGGTCAGGATCCCCTCTACGTCGCACGGCGGCTGGTGCGCATGGCCGCGGAGGACGTCGGGCTGGCCGATCCGCAGGCGCTGGCGCTGGCGCTGGGCGGTCGCGACGCCTTTCGCTTCCTGGGCTCTCCCGAGGGGGAGCTCGCCCTCGCTCAAGTCGCGGTGTACCTGGCGTCGGCGCCCAAGTCGAACCGCCTCCACCGGGCGTGGCTCGACGCCCGGCGGGCGGCGCGCTCGACGCCCGGCGCCCAGGTGCCGCTCCATCTCCGCAACGCTCCGACCGAGGTCGTGCGGCAACTGGGATACGGAGCCGGGTACCGGTACGATCCGGACGCGCCGGACGGCGTCGCCGCCCAGAGCTATCTTCCCGAAGAACTCGAAGGCGAGCGCTTCTATCGCCCGGGATCGACGGGGCAGGAGCGGGACGTCGCGGCGAGACTCGAACGCTTCGAGGCCTTGCGCGCCCGCGCCCTCCGGGACGAAGACGGGGACGGGGGCGGCGCGGGGACGCGTTCCGGCCCGTCCCGGAACGCGGAGGTGGCTCCATAGCCGGCCGACTCGTCGACAACCGTCCCCGCAGCGATCGCGCGATTTTGGTCGCCGCGCCCCGCGCGCGCATGCGCCGGGCCGCGGCGCGCGAGAACCTCGAAGAGCTGACCCGACTGGCGGACACCGCCGGCGCGGAGGTGGTGGGGACGGTGCGGCAGCGCATCCGCAGCCCTCACGCGCGCTTCTACATCGGCGAGGGCAAGGTCCGCGAATTGCGTGCGACGGCGCGCTCCGCACAAGCCGACCTGGTCGTCTTCGACGACGAGCTGAAGCCGGACCAGGCACGCCACCTGGAGGACGCGCTCGAGATCCGGGTGATGGACCGCGCCGAGCTCATCCTGGACATCTTCGCCACCCGCGCGCGCACCCGCGAGGCCCGCATGCAGGTGGAATTGGCGCAGCTCGAATACCTGTTGCCGCGCCTGAAGCGCATGTGGAGCCACCTGTCGCGCATCCGCGGAGGGATCGGTCTGAGGGGGCCTGGCGAAACCCAGCTCGAAACCGACCGGCGCCTGATCGGCGCCCGGATCACGGAGTTGAAACGAAAGCTGGAGGGAGTCAAGCGATCGCGCGCCACCCAACGCAAGGCGCGCGCGAACTCCTTCCGAGCGGCGCTGGTCGGATACACGAACGCAGGCAAGTCGTCGCTGCTCAAGGCGCTTTCCGGCGCCGACCTCGCGGTGGAGGACCGACTCTTCGCCACCCTCGATCCGGCCACGCGGACCGTGTCCGTGGGCGAGGGGCACCGGGCGTTGCTCACCGACACGGTGGGCTTCATCCGCAAACTCCCGCACGATCTCGTCGCCTCCTTCCGCTCGACGCTGGAAGAGGCCCGGGAGGCCGATCTCATCCTGCACGTCGTGGACGCTTCGTCGCCCGACTGGGAGAACCGGCTCGCGGTCGTGCACGAGGTGCTCGAGGAGCTGGAACTCCAGGACGCTCCCCGCGTGCTCGTGTTCAACAAGACCGACCTCGTCACCCACGCCGAAGAGGAAGTGCTCCGGGAGCGCGTGCGCGGCTGCGAGGACACGCCCTCCGTCTTCGTGTCGGCGGTGCGGCGGGAGACGCTCGGACGGCTGACGGACGTGCTTCTGGGCCGCATCCGGACCGCGTTGCGCAGCGTGCGGGTGGTGCTCGACGCGACGGACGGGAGGACGCTTGCAGAGCTCTATCGGGAGGGTGAGGTTGTGAAGACGACGCACGACGGCTCCGCGATGGCGGTCACCGCCCGGCTTCCCGCTCCGGCGCTCGGCCGACTCCATGCCCGCGGAGACGTCGAGATCGTGGAGATCGACGCCCCGGAGTCGCCCGCCGGCGCCGTTCCCCCATCCGGTTGAGACACGCCATGCGCTTCTACGTCAACATCGACCACGTCGCCACCGTCCGGCAGGCGCGCCGGACGGACGAACCCGACCCCGTGCGCGCGGCGGTGCTGGTCGAACTGGGCGCCGCCGACGGGATCACCGTGCACCTGCGCGAGGATCGCCGCCACATCGACGACCGCGACGTGCGGTTGCTCATGGAGACGGCGCGCACGGGGATCAACCTCGAGCTGGCCGCCGCCCCCGACATCCTGGAGCTGGCGTGCGAACTCGGGCCGATGCAGGCCACGCTCGTGCCCGAGCGCCGCGAGGAAGTCACCACCGAGGGGGGGCTGGCGCTCGGTTCGGCCGAAGTGCGCGCCGCCATGCGGGACGCGCTCGTCCGCCTCGCCGACGCCGGGATCCGGACCTCGCTCTTCATCGACCCGGACGAGAGGTCCGTCGAGGCCAGCGCCGGGCTGGGCGCCCACGCCGTGGAGCTTCACACCGGCGAATACGCGCTCGCGGGGCCGGACGGGCGCGCGGCGCAGCTCGACCGCCTCGCGGCGGCGGCGCGAGACGCTCGGGCCGCGGGATTGGCGGTGCACGCCGGCCATGGGCTGACCTACGAGAACGTCGTCCCGGTGGCCGCCGTGCCCGAGATCGAGGAACTCAACATCGGCCACAGCGTCGTCGCGCGCGCGGTGCTGGTGGGGCTCGAACGGGCGGTGAGGGAGATGGGGGAGATCGTTCGGCGCGCCCCCGGGACCGTGAGCGACGAAGGATGGCTGCCCCCCATCGGCTACTGACGCTTCTCCGGTGACCTCGGCCTGGAAGGCGGTCGCCGGGCTCTCCGTCAGCGCGTTGCTGTTGTGGTGGGTGTTCCGCGGCGAGGATTTGGGCGCCATAGCCGCCGAGGTGGCGGCCGCCGATGCGGGATGGCTGCTGGCTTCGGTGTTCGTCGCCACCTCCGGCTTTCTGGTGCGGGCCGTACGGTGGAAGGCGTTGCTCGTCCCGCTTCGTCTCCGGATCGGCCTCCGCGCCCGCTTCGCCGCCACCGCCATCGGCTTCATGGCCACGAACCTGCTGCCCGCGCGGATCGGCGAGTTCGCCCGGGCTTGGTCGCTCGCGCGCATGGAAGGGATGCGAACCTCCGCGTGCCTGGCCTCGCTGGTCGTCGAACGTCTCTTCGACGGCGTCACGGTCGTGGCGCTGCTCGCGGTCTCGTCGTCGTTGCCGGGATTCCGGGCGGACACGGAGCTGGCGGGCGAGCTGGTCGGAAGCGCGGTGGCCGGGTTCCTCGTCGTGCTCGCGGTCGTCGTGCTGACGCTGGCGCTGGCGCTCCGGCGGCCGGATTGGGCGCACGCGGCCGCGCGGGCGGCGGCCGCGCGCCTGCCGAGCGCGGCGGCGCGCGCGACGCTCTCCGTCGCGGAAGGTCTCGTCCAAGGGCTGAGCGCGCTCAAGAGCCCCGCGCTGATGATGCGCGCGGCGGGGTGGAGCTTGGTCTTGTGGCTCTGGAATTCGACTTCCTTCTGGCTGGGCTTCCGCGCGTTCGGCATCGACGCCGGATACGCGGACGCGCTCTTTTTGAACGGGGTCGTCGCGTTGGCCGTCGCGCTTCCCTCCGCGCCGGGGTTCTTCGGTCCGTTCGAGGCCGCGGTGCGAGTGGCGCTGGTCAACGTCCTCGGGATCGCCGAGAACCCCTCGCTGGCGTTCGCCGCGGGATATCACGTCGCGACTTTCGTCCCGGTGACCGCGATCGGGCTCTGGTACTTCTGGCGCATGGGGTTCTCTTTCGGCGAGATGGCTCGAAGCGGCGAGCGCAGGGAAGCGGAAGCCGCCCGACCGTGAGCCGCGCGGTCGCGGTCGACGCTCCGGCCAAGGTCAATCTCGCGTTGCGCGTGGGCGCGCGTCGAGCCGACGGTTACCACGACGTCGACACTCTCTTCGCGGCAGTCGGGTTGCGCGACCGCCTGCGGATCGAGCGCGCCGCGGCAGGGATCGCCGTGGAGGTCGTCGGCGCCGACCTGGGCGATCCGCGCGACAACTTGGTGCATCGGGCGGCGCGGACCTACCTGGACGCGCGCGGCGAGCGGGGCGGAGTGGCCGTCCGGCTGGAAAAGCGCATTCCGGTCGGGGGCGGATTGGGAGGCGGTTCCTCGGACGCCGCTGCGACGCTGCGCTGTCTCGACGCGCTGTTCGCCCCGCCCATGGGCGCCGCCGCGCTCGTCCGGATGGCGCGCGGACTGGGTGCGGACGTCCCCTTTTTCCTGTCGCGGTCGCCGTTCGCGCTGGGCAGCGGCCGAGGCGACCGTCTCGCGCCCCTGAACCCGCTTCCCCCGCGGCCGGTGCTGTTGGTGGAGTCGCCGCAGGGAGTGGAGACGGCGTGGGCGTACGGCCTGCTCGCTCGGAGCGAGGAAGCGGAAGGACGGGGCGCGCGCGCCGGGCCGCCGCCCCTCGCTCCGGATCGCTGCCGCGACTGGACGGCGGTGGCGGAATCGGCCCACAACGACTTCGAACTCCCCGTGTTCGCCGTTCGGCCCGACCTGCGCGAGACGGCCGCCGCGCTCCGGCGGACGTCGCCCCTGCTGGCGCTCATGTCGGGCAGCGGCGGCACGGTGTTCGCCGTGTACCCGGACGAGGGATCGGCGGCGCGCGCCCTGCACCGCATCCGGAGGGGGCGCGGGGCGGGGCGCGTCCACCCGACGAGCACCCTCGAGAACGTTCCCTCCGTCCGGGCGGCGGACGCCCCGAATCCGGCTCGATGACGGCGGCTCCCCAGGGGACGGCGCCGGGTTCTTTTGCGCGGGATCGGCGTCCGGTTCCCGTCGACGCGGACGGGAGCCACGAAGTTGCCGAAGGACGTATTATCGAAAGTCTTAACTACAACTGAAAGTTCACGTTCGACGTTTTGGTCTCAAAGCTTGCGCGAGGCGAAGGCCGCGGGCGACCGGACGAGCTCGCGGAACAGCGCGACGAAGGTTTCGGGCCGATTCGGGCGGTCGCGCTCCGAGCCGGGATTCGGGTTTGACGGAACGGCTATCGTGCGATACCGTTACCTTCGTCGAGGGGCATTGGGGTTTCGATCGCGCCTCCATGCCATGGAGGCGCGCGGCGTGCGGCCGCGCCGCATCAACCGACGAGGAGGAATGCCGGATGAAGTTCCAGCTTGGAGTCGCGCTGGTGGCGGGTACGGTGGTCGCAGCGGGAGGGTGCGCCGCCGGCTCCGGCGGCGGTGCGGCCGACGCCGTCCCGACGCCGGGCGCGGAGCAGGGCGTGCCGCCGCGCGACAACATGTTCACGCGCACCGCCGCGTTGGCTTTGTCGCAGGCGATGCAGAACGCCGATCCCGAAGCGCGCGAGGCGCGGTACCGGGATGCGCTGGAGGCGGCGCTGGAAGGGATCGTCAACCAGCCCAACAACCCCCAGTCGTACCGCCAGGCCGGAGAGGCCTACGTGGGCTTGAACGACCTCGAGGGGGCCGACTCGATGTGGGTCAAGGCCGAGGACCTCTATCCGCTGTACTCGTTCGACTTGGATCCGCTACGCGAGCAACAGTGGGTGAGCTTGTACAATCAGGCGGTGAACCGGATTCAGGCGGGGGGCATGGAAGAGGCGATTCCCCTGCTCGAGTCGGCCCACGCCATCTACCGGAAGCGTCCCGAAGCCATGCTCAATCTGGGCTCGATCCACGCGCAGCTCGGCAACGACGAGGCGGCCACCGACTGGTACCGAACCTCGCTCGAGCTTCTGCGGGGCCCGGACCGCGACGCGCAACCGGAGGACGTCCAGCGGATGTGGGCCGAGAACGAGGAAATCGCGGCCTTCAACCTAGCTCAGATTCTGGCGACCATGGGCCGCAACGAGGATGCCGAAGCGGCCTACCGCGACTATCTGCAGCGAAGCCCGGACAACGTAACCGCGCTCAGCAATCTCGCCGTGGTCCTCATGAACATGGACCGCAACGAGGAAGCCGCCGAGATATACAGAGGGTTGCTGGCCCGCACCGACCTCACGTCGCGCGACTACTACGTGACCGGCATCGGCCTCTACAACGCCGAGCGCTACTCGATGGCGGCCCAGGCCTTCGGTCGCTCCTACGAGCTCATCCCCGAGAGCCGGGACGCGCTCTACAACTACGCCCAGGCGCTCTACCTCGCCGGCGAGCTGGACGAGCTCTATCCGGCGGCGGCCTCGCTCATGGAGATGGATCCCTACAACAACAACGTCTACCGCCTTCTCGCCCAAGGGCTGATGGCCCAAGGCGACACGGCTGAGGCGGCGCGGCTCTTGGAAGAGGAGATGTCGACCCTCGAGTTCGAGATCGAAGCGACCGTCCTGCAGCCCTACGGAGGCGGGGGAGGATCGGTGACCGGCGAGCTCGTCAACAACTCGTTGGACGAGGGAGGCTCGATCGACATCCGCGTTTTCTTCTACGGTGCGGACGGAGTCGAGATCGGGACCCAGGACGTCTCGGTGTCCGTGCCCGCGGCCGAGATGAGGGAGGTCTTCCGCGTCGAATTCGACTCCGACCAGGACGTGGCCGCCTACCGGTACGAGGTGATATCCTAGGACCCGCCGCGCGCGGGCCGGGCGGTGCGACCGGCGCCCTCCGGACCGTCTCGCCGGGGCAGGTCCGCTTTGCGGGCGTAGCTCAGTTGGTAGAGCATCAGCTTCCCAAGCTGAGGGTCGCCGGTTCGAGCCCGGTCGCCCGCTTCTTCGCCCGGGGCGGCGGAATTCCCCGCCCCGGGGCGTCCCGATCGGGAGGTGCGGCGCCCCCCGCGGGCTCCGTTTGCCGGCCCGCGCACCGTCGCCGACCCTCCCTGCATGGAATCGGTTGCGGGACTTCGCCTTTCGGTCCCCGCACCCTTTCGCCGCGCCGGATCGGGTTCTCGAACTCGAGCGTCTCCGAACCGCGGGCGCGCCACGGCGGGCGCGGGCGCGGGAACAAGGGAATCGACGATCCCCCCCAAAAAACCATGGAGAGAAGCTCATGAAAACCGGACGCTCCGCGACCTCGATCCTCGCGTTGCTGGTTTCCGCCTGCGCTTCCGGCGCCGGAGAACCCGGACGGACCACCGGACGCACGCCCCAGTTCGAGAACGAGCACGTGGAGGTCTGGAAGAGCGTGATCGCGCCCGGCCAGCCGTTGGAGATGCACCGTCACGACAACCCGCGCGCCATCGTCGCGCTCAAGGGCGGAACCCTGACGGTGATCGACGACGCCGGCGAGCGGCGCGACATGACCTGGGAGACGGGCCGCGCCTACTGGCTGGAAGCCGACCCGCCGGGCGAGCTGTACGGCGACGTCAACGAGGGACCCGAGCCGGTGGAGGTGATCGTCGTGCAGCTGAAAGGACCGGCGGCGAAAGCCCCTGCGGCGGAAACCTCCCCGAACCGTAGCCGCTGAGCGGCGGCCGGGGCGCCGGGAAGCTTCGCCATGGTTCGGATCGCCGGCATCGAGAGCGGGAGCGTCGCCCAGGAACTCCGGCTCGAGATCGGCACCCGCATCGTGCGCGTCAACGGCCAGCGCGTGCGCGACGGCATCGACCTCGCCTTTCTGCTCGCGGATCCGGAACTGGCCGTCGAGACGATCTCTCCGGCGGGCGAGCGCGTCGTGTACGAGATCGAGCGGGATCCCGAAACGCCGCTCGGGCTGGTTCCCGCGCCCGACAAGATCCGCGAATGCGCCAACAAGTGCGTCTTCTGCTTCATCGACGGCAACCCGAAGGACGCGCGGGACAGCTTGTGGCTGCGGGACGACGATTTTCGGCTCTCCTTCGCCTACGGGAGCTACGTCACCCTGACCAACCTGGGCCCGAGAGGGCTCCAGAGGCTGGTCGACCAGCGCATCTCCCCGCTCTACGTGAGCGTGCACGCCACCGAGCCGGAGGTGCGCGAACGCATGCTCGCCAACCGGCGCGCGGGGCTCGTCATGGAACAGCTGTCCTTCCTGTTGGCGGAGGGCCTGGAAGTGCACGCCCAGGTCGTGCTCTGTCCGGAGTGGAACGACGGCGCGCACCTCGACCGGACCGTCGACGACTTGTGGTCGCTGGGCCCGGGCGTGCGTTCCCTCTCGGTGGTTCCGGTGGGGCTCACCAAGTACAACGAGAACCGGCCGGTTCGCCGTCTGGCCCCGTCCGAAGCCGCCGCTGCGGTCGGGCAGGTGGCGCGGGCGCGCGCCCGCGCCGCCGGGGAGCGGGAGACGCGCTGGGCCTACGCCGCCGACGAGATGTTCCTGATCGCCGGGATGGAGGTGCCGGACGCGTCCTACTACGACGATCCGTCGCTCGCCGAGAACGGAGTGGGCGCGGTGCGCCGCTTCCTGGACGACTTGGACGCCGGGGTGGACGCGTTGCCGGTTCTCCCCGGACGCCGCGTCCGGGTGGCGACGGGTCGGTCGATGGCGCCCTGGATCGAGGCTCGCGCGGAACGGCTCGAAGCCGCCACCCGAGCGGAGGTCGAAGTGCTGGCGGTGACCAACCGCTACTTCGGGTCGGGCGTCACGGTGGCGGGGTTGCTCGCGGGCCGCGACGTGCGCGCCGCGCTGGGAGAGGGGAGGCGGGAGGACGTCGTCCTGCTTCCCGCCGGAGCCCTGAACGCCGACGGCGTCTTCGTCGACGACTACCCCCTGACCCGGCTCCGACGCGAGCTGGCTCCCGCTCGGGTCGTCGTCGGCCACGAGATCTCCCGCATGCTCTCGGAGCCGTGATCCGCTCCCGCCTCCCGGCGGTCGCGGTGGTCGGCCGCCCCAACGTCGGCAAGTCCACCCTCTTCAACCGCGTTCTGGGACGACGCAAGGCGATCGTGGACGACACCCCGGGGGTGACCCGGGACCGGCACTTCGCTCGCGCCGACTGGGCGGGACGGGAGTTCTTCCTGGTCGACACCGGAGGCGTGGTCGAGGGAAGCGACCGTCCGCTCGACCGAGCGGTGCGCGCCCAGGCCCTGGCCGCGGCGGCGGAGGCCGACCTGATCCTCCTCGTGGTGGACGCCAAGGAGGGCGTCCACCCGCTGGACGAGCGGCTGGCCGCGTTGCTCCGGCGCGCCGGGCGTCCGGTTCTGCTGGTCGCGAACAAGGCGGACGACCTTCCGCGCGGGACCGGCCACCACGAGTTCTGGGCGCTCGGCGTGGGCGAGCCCGTGCCGGTGAGCGCGATCTCGGGGAAGGGAAGCGGGGATCTGTTGGACGCGGTGGTGGACGCGTTCCCGGAACCGGAATCCGACCCCGCGGATCCGAACGCGATTCGGGTGGCGGTGATCGGCAAGCCCAACGTGGGGAAATCCAGCTTCGTCAACCGGCTCTTCGGCGAGGAGCGCATGGTGGTCGGCGAGACGGCGGGCACCACGCGCGACTCGGTGGACTCCGCGATGCGCTATCACGGACGAAACCTGGTCTTCGTGGACACCGCCGGGCTGCGCCGCCAGTCCCGCATCCACGACTCCATCGAGTACTACGCGCGGTTGCGCGCGACCCGGGCGATCCGGGAGGCGGACGTGTGCCTCGTGCTGACGGACGCCTCCGCGGGGATCCGCGTGCAGGACGTCAAGATCGCTCGAGCGGCGTGGGACGCGGGTTGCGGGGTCGTCGCGGTCGTCAACAAATGGGACTTGGTCGACCGGGACGGCTCCACCGCGCCCGGCATCGAGAAGAGCGTGCGCGAGCGAACCCCGTTCCTGCGCTGGGTGCCTTTCGTCTTCGCCTCGGCGCTCACCGGCCAGCGGGTGCGCAGGACCCTGGACCTCGTGCTCCGGATTCAGGAGGAGCGGGAACGCCGGATCCCGACCCCGGAGCTGAACCGGGAGCTGGCGCGGCTGGTGGCGCGGCATCCGCCGGCCCACTCGCGCGGACGTGCGGTCAAGATCCGCTACGGCACCCAGGTGGGAACCGCTCCCCCGGCGTTCGTGCTCTTCAGCAACCTGCCGAGAGAAGTTCAGTCGGCCTACGCCCGCTATCTCGAGAACGGGTTCCGCAGTCGCTGGCCGATGACGGGCGCTCCGTTGCGGATACGCTTCAAGGCGGACGGGGACGCGCGCAGACGATGACTCCGCAGATCTGGGCGCTGGCCGCGTACCTGGCGGGATCGCTCCCCACCGGCTACCTGGTCGCGAAGGCGCTCGCCGGCATGGATCTGCGGCGCCGGGGGAGCGGCAACCTGGGCGCGACCAACGTCTACCGGGCGATGGGATTGCGGGTGGCGGTGCCGGTGGGTCTGGTGGACGTCGCCAAGGGGTGGCTGCCGGCCTGGGGTTTCCCCCTGCTGGACGGCTCCGAGGCGACCGGATGGGCGGCCGCCTACGGCGCGGCCGCGATCCTGGGCCACACCTTCCCGTGCTGGATGCGCTTCCGGGGCGGCAAGGGCGTGGCCACCGCCGCCGGCGCCTTTCTCGCGCTGTCGCCGCTCGCGGTGCTGGTGGCCGCGTTGGTCTGGGCGGGGGTCCTCGCCGCGCGCGGCATCGTCTCGCTGGCGTCGATCGCGGCGGCGGTCGCGCTTCCGACGACGGTGCTGGCGGGGAACGTCGCGAGGGGGGCGGGGGATCCATGGGTCGCCGGGTTCGCGGTCCTGACCGGCGGCTTCGTCGTCTGGGCGCACCGTTCCAACGTCGGGCGTCTGCTCAGGGGCGAGGAGCGCCGCATCCGCGACGACCGGCGGCGGGGCGAGCGTGGCTGACCCGGTCCGCCGGATCGGCGTGCTGGGCGCCGGCAGCTGGGGGACGGCGTTGGCCGCCCTCGCCGTCCGCCGCGGCCACGAGGTCCGCCTGTGGGCGCGCGAACCGGAAGTCGTGCGGCAGATCCGGGAAGGCGGAGAGAATCGGGCTTTCCTGCCCGGCGTCGAGCTTCCGCGCGGGTTGGACGCGACCGCGGAGATGGAGCGCGCCGTCGCCGGCGCGGAACTCGTGGTCTCGGTCAGTCCCGCGCAGCACGCCGGTGCGGTCGCAGAGCGCGCCGCCCCCTTCCTGGAACCCGACGCCGTGGTGGTGTCGGCCTCGAAAGGGATCGAGATCGCGACCCTGCGGCGCATGGACGAGGTGATGGCCGAGCGACTCACGGCGCGCCAGAACCGGCGCTTCACCGTGCTTTCCGGGCCGAGCTTCGCGGCCGAGGTGGCGTGCGAACACCCGACCGCGGTGGTGGCGGCGAGCCGGTCCGAGGAGGCCCGCCTGACGGTTCAGACCGCCCTGCAAGGCCCCAGCTTCCGAGTGTACACCACCGACGACGTCGTCGGGGTGGAGTTGGCGGGGGCGCTCAAGAACGTGATCGCGCTCGCCGCCGGAGTGGTGGCGGGCCACGGGTTCGGACACAACACGCTCTGCGCCCTGATCACGCGCGGGCTGGCCGAGATCACCCGGCTCGGGGTTGCCCTGGGCGCCCGCCCGCCCACCTTTTCCGGGCTGGCGGGAATGGGCGATCTCGTGCTGACCTGCACCGGCCCCGCGAGCCGCAACCGCACCGTGGGCTTCGAGCTCGGCCGAGGCCGTTCCCTGGACGACGTCCTGGACGGCATGACGGCGGTGGCGGAGGGAGTCGAGACGGCCGAGGCCGTGCACGAGCTGGCCGCGAGACACCGGGTGGAGATGCCGATCTGCGCGCAGGTCCACGACATCCTGACGGGGAGAACCGACCCTGCGGAGGCGGCGCGCAACCTCATGACGCGAGACCCCAAGCCGGAGCGTTGGCCGTGACCCGGTCCGGGGGCTCCGGGGAGAAGCCGTTGAACGAGCCCATCGCACAGCGCGCGTACTATCCCATCGGCGAAGTGCGCGACCTCACGGGAATCGAGTCGCACGTGCTACGCTACTGGGAAACCCGATTCGAGGCGCTGCGTCCCGTCAAGAACCAGGCCGGCAACCGGGTGTACCGCCCCCGCGAAGTCGAATTGGTTCTGCTGCTCAAGCGCCTGCTGTACGAGGACAAGTACACCATCGAGGGCGCCCGCCAGGAACTGGCCCGCATGCGCAGAAGGGGCGAACTCGACGAAGCCCGCAGGGCGGTGCTCGCTCCCGAGCTTCGCAGCCAGCTCAAGAACGATCTGGAGGAGTTGATGGACATCCTTTCGGTTCCCGGCCCGACCGACGACTTCCGGCCCGGCGCATGAACATCCTGTGCACCAACGACGACGGGCACATGGCTCCGGGCCTGAGCGTCCTTCGCGGCTGCGCGCGCCGGCTGGGCTCGGTGCAGGTCGTGGCCCCCGACCGCGAACAGAGCGCGACCAGCCATTCGCTCACGCTCCACCACCCGCTGCGCGCCCGCACGTCCCCCGGAGGCGCGTTCGTGGTCGACGGCACCCCCACGGACTGCGTCATCCTGGCGCTCAACGCGCTTCTCGAGAAGCGTCCGGACGTCTGCCTGTCCGGGGTCAACCACGGCCCCAACATGGGGGAGGACGTCCTCTATTCGGGGACGGTGGCGGCCGCCATGGAAGCGACCGTGCTCGGCATTCCGTCGGTCGCGGTGTCGTACGCCGGACGCGACATGAGGGAAGGGCTCGGATGGTCCGAACCCCTTTCCGAACTTTTGGGAAAGATGCTGGCCAAACCGTTTCCGAGCGACACTCTCTTCAACGTCAACCTCCCCCCGATCCCCCCGAACGAGGCGAAGGGCGTCCGCATCACCACCTTGGGGCGCCGCAGGTACAGCGACTCCCTGTTGCGCGGCCGCGATCCCATGGGAAAGCGGTACTACTGGATCGGAGCCGCCGTGCCGACTTGGAGCGGTTCCGCGGACTCGGATTTCCGCACGGTGGAAGAGGGCTACATCTCCGTGACCCCGCTCCATCTCGACCTCACCAACCACAGGTTGCTGGAGGAGGTGCGGGAATGGAAGTTGGCGCTCTAGCCGCGGCTCCGGCGAACCGACGCCCGAGACGCGTCGGATGACGGATCGACCGTCCGACCCGAACGCCCGATCCCGGGTGCGCCGCCTCTACGACTGGGTGCTCGGCTGGGCCGAAACCCCGTACGGAGCGTGGGCTCTGGCGGTGCTGGCGGTGGTCGAGTCCTCCGTGTTCCCGATCCCGCCCGATCCGCTGCTCGTGGCGCTCTGCCTCGGGGCCCCGGCGTCGTCGCTGCGCCTCGCGGCGCTGACCACGGCGGCGTCGGTCGCGGGCGGGCTGATCGGCTACGGAATCGGCGCGGGGGCGTGGCACCTCCTGGACGGCTTCTTCTTCGATCACGTCCCGGGGGTCTCGCCGGAGAGCTTCGCGCACGTGCGCGAACTCTACGGGCGCTACGACTTCTGGGTGATCTTCCTGGCGGGACTGACCCCGCTCCCGTACAAGGTGTTCACGCTCTCGGCCGGGGTCTTCGCTCTGGACCTTCCGGTCTTCGCGCTCGCCAGCTTCGTCTCGCGCGGGCTCCGCTTCTTCGTGCTGGGCGGGCTGATCCATCGGTGGGGTCCGGCGCTGCGCGGCGCGATCGATCGCCACTTCAACGCGTTCACCTGGGCGTTCGGCGCTCTGCTGGTGGCCGGCTTCGCGGCGATGGCGTTGCTCCGGTGAAGCGGGCGGCGGTAGAATGGATTCACGCGCCTCCGTAGCTCAGGTGGACAGAGCACCGGATTCCTAATCCGGGGGCCGCAGGTTCGAGTCCTGCCGGGGGCATTCCGGGGGATTCGCGAGACCTGAGGAAGACGGCCCGGCGCCAACGTTTCGACATCACGAGGTGAGCCGATGACACCCTTCGCACACGCCCTTGCACTGGTCGTGGCGGTTCAGGCCGCGCCCGAGCGGGTCGAAGTCGCCCCCGCCGTCGCGGAAATCGCCGTCGACGCGTCGTTGACGCTCTCCGCTCGCGTCCTGGACGCGGAGGGAACGGTCGTCGCCGACGCCGCCGTCGCTTGGACGTCGGTCACCCCCGAACTGGTGGCGGTGGACGCGTCCGGCCGGGTGACGGGGCTGCGGCCGGGGAAAGGTCAGGTGGCCGCCGTGTTCGGAGGCACGACGGTCGGGTTCGCCGAAGTGACGGTGCAGCAGCTGGGAGCGGCGACCCTGGACGTCGTCGCGCCCGCCTCGGTCGTGGCGGGAACCAGCGCTCCCATCGTCCTGTCCGCCGCCACCCGGTTGGGAGAGACGCTCGACGCCCCTGCGGCGACCTACGTCTCCAGCGCGCCCGCGGTGGTCCGCGTGGACGCGCTCGGACGCGTCTACGGCCTCGCGCCCGGACGCGCGACCGTCGCGATCCGGTCGGGCGAGGCCACCGAAACCGTCGCGATCGTCGTGCGGGAGGATCCGGGATTCGCGTACTCGATTGAGCCCGCCTCCTCCGCCGTGCGCACCGGCGACGTGGTGCGGTTCCGCGCGGCCGCGCGCCTGCCTTCGGGCGCCGACGGGCCCGATCTCGCGCCCGCTTGGACGGTGGCGGGGGTGGGGGCCCAGATCGACGCCGACGGATCGGAGGGCGTGTTCGTGGCCGAGGATCCGGGGCTCTACGTGGTCCACGCGGTGATCGGCGAGAGCGCGGTGCGCACCGCCAGCGTGGAGGTGACCGAGCGCGTCTCCGACTCGGAGCTGGTGCAGGTGGGGCGCGGGCCCATCTCTTCCCACCATTCGGGCGACATGTGGGCGTTCGAGGGGTTGGACGGGCGCGACTACGCGTACGTGGGCACCTACATGCACGACTGGATGAAGGTGTGGGACGTCACCGACAGCGGCGCGCCCGTCCTGACCGACTCGATCCAGCTGGACGCGCGCCGCATCAACGACGTGAAGATCCATCCCGACAATCGCACCGGGATCGTCACCCGCGAAGGGGCCTCCAACCGCCGCAACGGCATGGTGCTGCTCGACCTCGCCGACCCGGCCCACCCGGAGATCGTCTCCCGGTACGACGAGACCCTGACCGGCGGGGTGCACAACGTGTGGATCCTGGGCGAGGAGGATCTCGTCTACGCCTGCCACAACGGCACCTCCGACATGCACATCGTCGACATCTCGGACCCGGCCGATCCGGTCGAAGTGGGCCGCTGGGGACTCGCCAAGCAGGGGAAGACGTTGCACGACGTCATCGTCCA
The DNA here is from genome assembly GCA_965115885.1 of Longimicrobiales bacterium. GTDB lineage: Bacteria > Gemmatimonadota > Gemmatimonadetes > Longimicrobiales > Gaopeijiaceae > BD2-11. The sequence continues at coordinate 1,727,501 of OZ220479.1, read as the reverse complement.
GGACGGCTACGCCTACCTGTCCTACTGGAACGACGGCGTGGTCATGCTGGACGTGGGGGCGGGCACCCACGGCGGCACCGCGCGAGAGCCCGCCTTCGTGAGCCAGTTCAAGTACCCGATCGGCAACACCCACGTGGCCTGGCGCCACGGGCGCTATCTGTTCCTGGGCGACGAGATCTTCCCGCCGGGCTGGGATTCCGAGCGGCCCATCGAGGCGCGCGGATTCATCCACGTGGTCGACTACTCGGACATCGAAAATCCGGTCGAGGTGGCGTGGTACGAAGTGCCCGAGGCCGGGGCGCACAACGTCTGGGCCGAGGGCGACCGGCTCTACGTCGGCTACTACCAAGCGGGGTTGCGCGTTCTGGACATCTCCGGCGAGCTGCGCGGCAACCTCTACGAGCAGGGCAGGGAGATCGCGGCCTTCGTGCCCCGGGACGACGACATGGTGGTGCCCAACTGGCCCATGACCTGGGGAGCCCAGATCTTCAAGGGTCGCATCTACTCCTCGGACCTGAACTCGGGAATCTGGATCACGGAGCTGAGGCCGAAGCGGGTGGTGTTCTGACGCGGCCGCCCGGCATGCGTTCGGCTCCCGCCGCTCCGCGCGGCAACGGGGGTTCGCCGCGACGGCGGGGAGAGGTCGGCGCCGACCCGCGCGGCACGGCGGCGGACTATACGGAAGACTACTTCTCGAATCGGCGCCTGGAGAACTTCCGGAGCCGGTTCCAGCGCTACCGCACGTCGAAGGTCATGTCGCTCCACGAGCTTCGGCCGGAGGACCGGGTGCTCGATCTCGGGTGCGGCTGGGGCACGATCTCGTTCGCGGCCGGCGAACGGGCGCGCAACGTCGTGGGCGTGGACTTCTCCCGGGAGGCCGTGGCTCGTTGCCGCGAACGGAGCGCGCGTCGGCCGGGCGCGGCCAACGTGCGGTTCCGGCTGGCGGACGCGCGCGACACCGGGCTCGAGCCCGGGAACTTCGACGTGGTCTACGCCGCCGACCTGCTCGAACATCTCGACGCCGCCGACTCGCTCGCGGTCGCGCGCGAAGCGTTCCGGTGCCTGCGTCCCGGCGGCGCGTTCGTGGTCTGGATGCCGTGCCCGAGCCACTTCATCCAGATGATGAAGGCGCGCGGCATCCTCCTCGCGGAGGACGAAACCCACATCGGCTACAAGTCGATGGACGAGACGCGAGAGCTCCTGCGGGAAGCGCGCTTCGAGATCGCCGAAGCGAGGTTCGCGGAGTCGCACTGGCCGGGCCTCAACCTCTTGGAGCGCATCGGCCAGCGGTGGATCCCGCCGCTCCGGCGCCGGATCGCGGTCGTGGCGAAACGGCCGAAGTAGCGCAAGGCGCCCCCCCGCTGCGTCGGGGCGCGAGGGCGGGTGGGGTTTGGCGGCCCGTCCCGCGGACTTTCATTGGCCGCGCAACAGGGCCACTGTCGCCAGAAGCCATCCCGAGACGAGCATCGCGCCTCCGAGCGGCGTGACCGCGCCCAGCCACCGGGGCCCCGTCAGGACGAGCAGGTAGAGGCTACCGGAAAAGATCGTCGTTCCGCCGATCATCAACCATCCCGCCCAGCCGACCAGCGGATCGGCCAAGCGGGTGGCCAGCCATGCGACGCCCAGCAGGGCGAGCGCATGGTACATCTGGTAGCGGACGGCGGTTTCGAAGATCTCGAGGTCGCGCGCCTCCATGCGTTCCCGCAGGGCGTGGGCTCCGAACGCGCCCAGCGCCACCGCCAGCAGCGCCAACGCGGCCCCGCTCGCGGCGAGCGCGCGCGCCAGGGCGGTCACGGGGTTCTCCCCGGCGGGCGATGGCGCGGGTCTCTCGGCGCGGAACGGAGGCGCCGCCGCGATTCGCGGTTTCGACGGGTCATGCGTGTCGCCTCGTGCGTGCGAGGAACGGGACCGAAGCTCGTGCGGCGAGCTCGGCGGACTCGCAACGCGCTCCCGGAAAAAAGAACGGCCGTCGGTCGGGAGTCGTCGGCCGGCGCACGGGCGGATGCGGGCTCCGTGCAACATCCCTTCCGCATTCTCCGTACGTCTTCCGACACGGAGCGCCCGCGGACGCTCTCTCCACAATCGCCGCCCAAAGGATCGTTAGCCGGAATGGACTGGGAAGTCATCGCCGCCATGGTCGTTCCCATCGTGTTCATCGTCACGGTCGGAGGCGTGTTGGTGCTGCGGCCCATCGCCAAGCGATTCGGCACGCTCCTCGAAGCCATGGCGCGGGAGAAGGCCGGGGCTCTTCCGGAGGAGACCCGGCGCCTGCGCGAAACGGTCGAGACGATGAACGACAGGCTCACGTTGCTCGAGGAGCGTCAGGATTTCACCGAGAAGCTGATCGGTCCGCAAACTTCGGGCGGGAGCGCACCGCTTGGAGAAGAGCGAACCGGGTAGACGCGGCGCTCCCGCCCATACGCTAATTCCCGCCCGCTCTCTCGACCAGGGCGGGCCGGGATCCGACCGAATCGCACGCGGATTCGCGTGCCGGACGGCCGTCCTCCTCCCCCGGACCTTGCGGCGTGCGGCGGGGTCGTATGCGGGCGATGGAGACCGCCACTCGCTGGATTCGGAGAATCGATTGCCGCCCGAAGGCTTTTTTCCGTGAACCGGGAGGAACCGGCGCGGGCGATCCTCCGCCCGATGACGTCGGCCGACTGGCCCGAAGCGGCGGAGATCTACCGGCAGGGGATCGATTCGGGCAACGCCACTTTCGAAACCGAGGTCCCGTCCTGGGAATCTTGGGACGCCGCCCGAAGCCCGGAGTGCCGCGTCGTCGCGGAGACGGCCGGCCGGCTCGCGGGGTTCGCCGTCCTCAGCCCCCTGTCGGGGCGTTGCGTCTACGCCGGCGTGCGCGAGGCGACGATCTACGTCGCGGCGTCGGAGCGCGGACGGGGCGTGGGCGGCGCGCTGTTGCGTCGACTCGTCGCCGAGTCCGAGGCGCTGGGCATCTGGACGCTCGAGGCGGGCGTCTTTCCCGAGAACCGAGCCTCGATCCGGCTCTTCGAGCGGTGCGGATTTCGCACCCTCGGCATCCGTGAACGACTGGGTCGATTCCACGACGGCCGCTGGCGCGACGTCGTGCTGATGGAGCGGCGGAGCCGGGTCGCGGGCGTGGATTGACGATTCCGCCCCCGGCCTCCGTCCCGTCCCGTCCGCGCGCGGGCCGCGGGGGCGCACTCGCGGTCGCGGCGACCTTGACCGTGGCCCACCTCGCCAACGACGCCTACGTCGCGTTCCTGCACCCGCTGCTGCCCCGTCTCATGGACAAGCTGGACCTGTCCATCGCGCTCGCGGCCTTGCTGAGCGTGATCCTCTCGCTGGCGTCGTCCCTCCCGCAGCCGATCATGGGCTACCTCGCCGACCGCGTGGGCCGACGCTGGCTGGTAGCGCTCGGCCCCGTCGTCTCCGGCGTCTTCCTCTGTCTCATCGGACTCGCGCCGACGTTTCGGACGCTGGCGCTGCTGCTGACGCTGGGCGGTTTGGGAAGCGCCTTCTTTCATCCGCCCGCGGTGTCTCTCGCCGGGCGCGTCTCGGAAGGGAAGGGGAGCGGCCTGCGCGTGTCCATCTTCTCCTTCGGCGGGCACCTGGGGTTCGCTCTGGGTCCGGTCGCCGCAGTGGCGATCGTCGGCTTCTTCACCTTGGAAGGGCTCTGGGTGGCGATGTTTCCGGGCATCGTCATCGGCTTTGCGACCCTCGGGTTTCTGCCGCGCCCGGTGCGGGAACGCGTACCCGTGCCGCCGCCTTCGCCGCGACAGGTGCTGCGCGCTCTCGCAGGTCCGCTCGGCTTGGTCTTCGGCATCAGCGCACTCGGGGCGTTCGTGCAACGCACTTTCCTGACCCTGTACCCGATCGTGGTCGACCAAGCCGGGGGTTCGGAAGCGCTCGGGGCGGCTTCGCTGAGCGTCTACTTGGGATTTCAGGCGGGCGGCACCATCGTCGCCGGCATCCTGACCGACCGCATCGACCGCACGCGGCTGCTGGCCGGAATCTGCATCCTCGCCGCGCCCGCGCACTTCCTGGCGGTCTGGTTTCCGCCGGGAAGCGCCGCGGCTCTTGCGTTTCTGTGCTGCGCGGGCTTCCTCAACATGGCCCTGCTCCCTCCGACGGTGGTCATCGCCCAGGAGATTCTTCCCACCGGAGCCAGCATCGGCTCCGGGATCGTCATGGGACTGGCTTGGGGCGTCGGGTCGTTGGGGGTGGGTCTGGCGGGCGTTCTGGGAGACCTCGTGGGGCCGCAGCAAGCCACGCTCGCCATCATGCCCACGTTCCTGGCGGGGGCGGCGCTGGCCTCCCGGCCCGCGCTTCGGCCGTACGCTCTCTCGGGCGCTTCGGGCGCGTCGAGGATCCTGGGGGCTTCTTCTCCCCAGCAGCCCTAGGACTTCCCGCGGACCCGGAGAGCAGGCGAGAGGCGGAAGCGTCCGCATCCCGCGGCTCCTCCGCGAAACCTCCCGCCTGGGCTCGCTTTCTCCTCGCGATCCGGGACGGGAGGTGCAACGCGTTCGAGCGGCGACGTCGAAGCGCGCTCGGTTTTTGACGGTCCGCCGCGGCGCGCTATCTTTCTTCGAGCGACCTCGCCGTTTGCGGGCGTGCGCAAGATCGGCACCGATACGGATGCAGCCCCACAGATTCCCACGCCACCCCACGTACCCCGTTCTCCATGTCCAAGCACTCGCGACGCCCCGTCTCGGGGAGACCGGCTTCCACCGCCTCCGACGAGGACGATCTCTTCACCGGCAGAATCCTCGAGGCCACCGTCTGGGCGCAGAACAACGCCCAGACCCTCGTCTTCGCGGGCATCGTGGTCGCGATCGCGATCATGGCCACCGTCTACTACGCGAACTTCAGCGAGACGCGCGAGAATCAGGGCGCCCTCGAACTGGAACAGATCCACCAAACCATCGGAGTGGTGAGCACCGAGGAGACTTTGGCCGAGCTGAACCGGTTCCTGGAACGTTTCGAGAACGCGGCCAGCGCCACCGAGGCCAGGCTTCTCTTGGGGCAGGTCCATCTCGACAACGGAAACGATCAGGAGGCCGTCGACGTCCTGCAGCCGTTGCGGGGCCGCTTGGGAGACCCCGTGTCGCTTCAGGCCGGCTTCCTTCTGGGCGCCGCCTACGAGCAACAGGGGATGTGGGACGAGGCGGTCGCGACTTATTTGGACATCGCCGACGAGACCGATCTGGGCTTTCAACTGCGCAACGCGCTCTCCGACGCGGCTCGCGTACGCGCCGCGCAGGGCCGCTACGCCGAAGCGGAAGAGCTGTTGGGAGATTTGCTCGACGAGTTGTCCGCGACCGATTCCGGCCGCGACATCGTCGAGATGCGCTTAGCCGAGATGCGCGCGCGGGCGTCGTCCGAGGGCTGAGGCCTCGAGGCCGAACCGGCTTCCCGGGTCGAGGCGGACGCTCGGCCGCACGGCTTTCGTCGCACCTCGGCGAGCGAAGGCGGCGCAACCGCCGTACCGCCTCTCGGCGCGCGGGGCGACGCTTGTCTGTCTGGCCCTGCGATCTTCGCAGACATTGCGAACGGCGCGCGGATCGGCGACGACCGGCGGTTCGTGGCTGCACCCCGGTAGGAGTCGCCCACGCCGCGAGAGGGAGACGCCATGGCGGTTTCTCGACCCGAGAGGAGCGTCGTCTCGCGGTCCTTACTGCGCATAATATGTATTATGTATAGTTGAGAACCGAACGACCCTTCCTTCACACCCGGCCGAGCAGATCGAGGATGCGCAGCATCCACACGCGCCAGATGGCCTCGCGGACGATCTTTCCGGACATCTTCGATTCCCCGGAGCCCCGTTCGGTGAAAACGATCGGGATCTCGACCAAACGGAAGCCTCGGCGTGCCGCGCGGAATTTCAGCTCGATCTGGAAGGCGTATCCGTTGGACACGATCCGATCCAAGCGGATGGCTTCGAGCACTTCCCTCCGCCAGCAGTTGAACCCGCCGGTGGCGTCCGCGACCGAGAGGCCGGTGACGGTCCGCGCGTACCAGCAACCGAAGTAGCTGATCAGCAACCGGCTCATGGGCCAATCGACGACGGTCACTCGGCCGTCGAGATAGCGGGCCCCGATGACGACGTCCGCGTCCCGGATCCGCTTCATGAATTCGGGGAGCATCTCGGGCGAATGGGACAGGTCGGCGTCCATCTCGCAGAGCAACGGATAGTCGCGCGCGAGCCCCCACTTGAACCCGGCCAGATACGCGGGTCCGAGGCCGAGCTTCTCGGTTCGGTGGAAGACATGGAGCCGGGGTTCGTCGGCCGCGATTTCGTCCGCCAGTTGTCCGGTTCCGTCGGGAGATCCGTCGTCGATGACGAGGATTTCGATGGCCGGATGCTGTTCGAGGACCAGGGGCACGATTCGGGGGAGATTCTCCCGTTCGTTGTAGGTGGGGATCAGGACCAGCATCCGTTCGTCAGCCACGAGATCCGCCCTCCCCCGCTCCGAGGGCCCGGTACACCTCGAGGTGCCGTTCCACGAGCAGGTCGTTGCTCCATCGGGCGACGACGCGCGCGCGGGCGCGTCGGCCGACGTCCTCCAGGTCGGTTCGGCGCAGAAGGGCGACGACACGCGCGGCGAGGTCGCCGGGATCCCCCGGCTCGAAGAGGGTTCCCACCGATTCGTCCACGATTTCCGGCAACCCTCCGACCCGGGACGCGGCCACCGGGAGTTCGCACGCCATGGCTTCGAGCGCGGCGACCGAAGTCGCCTCCATGAGCGAGGGGACGACCGCCGCCGCCGCGGACGAGAGGACGCCCGGCATTTCGGCGTGGGGCCGCGCGCCGAGAAAGCGGATTCGGGACGCCATGCCCAGCCGCTCGCTCAGACGCTCGAGTTCCTCCCGATCCGGTCCGTCGCCCACGAGGACCGCTTCGACGTCGGGAATTTCCGCGGCTATGGCGGGCACGGCCTGCACGAAGTGCCGCACGCCGTTCTTGGGGACCAAGCGGCGCGGCACGACCAAACGGGGCCCGGAAGCGGCTGCGAGAGACGGCGGAGAGCGGCGAAACACCGATGTCACAACGCCGTTGGTCACCGGCTCGGCGGACAGGCCCGGAAGCAGACCGTCGGCCACCTCGGCGATTTCGACGCTGGTGGCGAAGGTGTGGTCCGATGCGCGCAGGAGGGTGCGCAGGCCCGGCCGCCAACGTTCCCTCTCCGCCAAGCGGAGGAAATGCGAGGTGTGCAGGGTCGCGACCACGGGCCGGTTGCGCAAGCGGCCGGCGACCCAAGCCGGCGGGATGGATGCGATGGCCTGGGCGTGCACCACGTCCGCGCGCACGCTCGTCCGCGCGGTGCGCGGGGTCGAGCACATCGAGTGCAGGAACCATCCTCCGGGGTTGCGTGCGGGAAACCATGTCCGCGCGACGTGAATCCCGTCCACGAGCTCCCTCGAGGGAAGATCCGGCAGGGACCGCGAAGTGACCACGTCCACGCGGTGTCCCCCCGCCGCCAGCCCCCGGCACAGGTTGAAGACATGGCTCTCCAGCCCGCCGACTTCCGGCGGGAAGTAGACGCAGTGCATCAGGATGTTCACGGCGACGCTTCCGGTTGCCAGTCGCGGGTGCGGCGCGGCGCTCCCGCGAGTCTGTGGGCCACGATGTCGGCGATCCGCGCGGCCGCGGCGCCGTCGCCGTAGGGGTTGGCGAAGCCGCCGTCCCGGTCCCCTTCTCCGCCCTCGTCGGCGAGCGCCGCGAGAGCCCCGCCGAGGATGCGATCTTCGTCGGTTCCCACCAGCCGAGCGACCCCCGCCGCCACCCCCTCGGGACGCTCGGTCACTTCGCGCAGCACGAGCACGGGAGCGCCGAAGGTGGGGGCCTCCTCCTGGATTCCCCCGGAGTCGGTGAGCACGAGGCTGGCTCGCCGGAGCGCCCGCAGGAGGTCCGGATAACTCAGCGGGCGGGTGAGATGCACGCGGGGGTGGTCGGCCAGCAGTTCGCGCGCCGGAAGGCTCACCCGAGGATTGGGATGGACCGGATAGAGGATGCGGATCCCCGGGCACCGATCCGCGATTTCCCGCACCGCGCGGAACACGCGGCGCAGGGGCTCCCCGAACGACTCGCGGCGGTGCGCCGTGAGCAGCACCAGCCGGTCGTCCGCGGCCAGGAGCTCGGCCAGGGTCGCGTCCGCGACGTCGACGTCGCGGGAGACGAGCCGCTGCAGCGCGTCGACGACGGTGTTGCCGGTGACGTGGACCGAGTCTTCGCCGACCCCTTCGGCGAGGAGATTCCGGCGCGCCAGAGCCGTGGGCGCGAAGTGCACCTCGGCGAGGGTGTCGGTCATGCGCCGAAACAACTCCTCGGGAAACGGAGCCCGCCGGTCGTGGCTCCGCAGCCCGGCTTCCACGTGACCCACGGCAACCCGTTCCAGGAATCCCACCAGGGATCCGAAGAAAACGCTGGCGGTGTCGCCTTGGACCAACATCATGGCCGGGGAGACTTCGCGGACCGTCGCCTTCAGCCCCTCCATGCAACCCCGGCCTACGTCGTAGAGAGTCTGGCCGGGCTTCATGACGTCCAGATCGAAATCGGGGACGACGGAGAAGGCGGCCAGCGCCTGGTCCACCATGTCGGTGTGCTGGCCGGTGAGGACGACCGCGCTCTCCACGAGGTCGGCGCGTTCCCGAAGCGCCTCCGCCACGGGGGCCATCTTGATCGCCTCCGGGCGGGTGCCGATCACCACAAGCACGCGTGGACGCGTCATCGAGGACGTCGGGTCGAGCGTGAATCCGGGACGCCGGGGCCGTCGGCGCGGGACGGTCGGATCACAGCCGCTTGCGCATGCGTGCCGAAAGAATGCCCAGCTTGCTGCGGTACTTGGCCACCGTGCGCCGCGCGATCTTCACGCCATCGGCGCGGAGAAGCTCGAGCAGGTCGACGTCGGTGAGGGGCTTGCGGACGTCCTCCCCGGAGATCAGCGCCTCGATCTTCGCTTTCACGCCGCGCGCGGAAATGTCCGGTCCGTCGGTGGTTGCGAGTCCGCTCGAGAAAAAGTACTTGAGGCTGTAGACGCCGCTCGGCGTTTGGACGTACTTCTCGTTGGTCACGCGCGAGACGGTCGACTCGTGCATTCCGATGTGTTCGCCCACCTCCCGCAGGGTGAGCGGACGCAGGTGCTGCACGCCCTTTTCGAAGAAATCGCGTTGCCGTTCCACGATGTAGTGCATCACCTTGAGCATCGTCCGACGCCGCTGCTCGATGGCTTGGATCACCCAGTTGGCGGAGTCCAGCTTCTCCTTGATGAAGGCCTTGTTCTCTCCTTGGAACAGACGCTCGTCGCGGGCCACCTCCTGGTACGACCGCGCCAGCCTCAGCTGGGGCATGCTGGTGTCGTTGGCGAACACCGCGTACTCCCCGGAGATCTTCTCGACGATCAGGTCCGGGACGATGTAGGGTTCGGGCTCCGGCGAATGCCTGAGTCCCGGCCTCGGATCCAAGCTGGCGAGCCGATCGGCGGCCTTCTGGACGACCCCGGGCTCCAAACCGAGGGTTCGGGCGATGTCCTTCCAACGGCGGTTCACCAAATCGTCGAAGTGCTCGTCGACCAGGGTCCGGATGAGTCCCTCCTCCCCCGATTCGCGCAACTGGACGAGGATGCACTCCCGAAGATCGCGCGCGCCCACGCCGGGCGGATCCAACTCCTGCACCCGCTCGAGCACCGCCTCCACCTCCTCCGCGGCGAAGGGGGCGAGCGCCCCGCCGAGTCCCTCGGCTTCGATCCAGGCGTCGAGATGCTCGACGATGGTCTCCAGCGGACAGCGGAGGAGGCCGTCGTCGTCGATGTTGCCGACGATTTCCTGCGCGATCCTCCGTTCGCGGTCGGAGAGAGGCAGCAGCTGAAGCTGGCTCTCGATATGATCGTGCAGGCTGGGGAGCCTGGAGGGCGTGGGAAGCGCGAAGTCGCGAAAGTCGCGTTGGGCGCGGCGTCCGCCGGCGCCGAACCCGTCGAGCAGGATCGATTCCCAGTCGATCTCGTCGCCCTCCGCCTCCTCGGAGTCTTGGTCGAGTTGCACCTCCTGCTGAGCGTCGCCTTCGACCGCTTCCAGCAACGGGTTCTCCGCCATCTCCTGCTTGAGGCGCTGTTGCAGCTCGAGCAACGGAAGATGAAGCAGCTCCATCGCCTGGTACAGGCGCGGATTGATCTTCATTTCCTGTCTGAGCCGTTGGCCTTGGACGAGCTTCGCGCCGAGGCCGGTCATGCCGGGACCGGAGGGGCGAAGCGTTTGCGCATGCGGTCGGTCAGGACCGGACCCAAGTAGATTTCGGCGACCTCGTCGTTCCAGACCAGCTCGGAGACGGTGCCGACCACTCGGATCCGGCCCTCGTGCATGATGTAGGCGCGGTCGACGATTTCCAGGGTCTGTTCCACGCTGTGATCCGAGATGATCACGCCGATGCCGCGGTGTCGGAGCCCCGCCACGATCTGCTGAATGTCGTTGACGGCGATGGGATCGATGCCGGCGAAGGGCTCGTCGAGGAGCATGAACTTGGGGCGCTGGACCAGCGCCCGGGTGATTTCCAGCCTTCGCCGCTCGCCCCCGGAGAGCGAAAAGGCCTTCGATTTGCGGAGGTGGCCGATCGAGAGCTCGGAAAGCAGGTCGTCGAGGCGCTTCTTGCGTTCCGCCTTCGGCAACGGAAGCGTCTCCAGGATCGCCAGCACGTTCTGCTCTACGGTGAGGCGACGGAAGATGGACGGCTCCTGGGCGAGATAGCCGACCCCCAGGCGGGCGCGCTTGTACATGGGGACGCCGGTGAGGTCCCGGTCGTCCAGACGCACTTTGCCGGCTTGCGGCGAAATCAGCCCGACCATCATGTAGAAGGTCGTGGTCTTGCCGGCCCCGTTCGGTCCCAGAAGGCCGACGATTTCCCCCTGCTCCAGGGCGATGTCCACGTCGTCGACGACCTTGCGCCCGCCGTAGCTCTTGGTGAGCCCGATCCCGACGAATCGGCTGACCGGAGCCGGGGCGCCGTTGTCCGAAGCTTCGCCGGCCAGAACGCCGAACTTGTGCTGCAGCACGACCGCCATCGCCTCGATCTTCTCGACCAAGCGGGTGCGCTCGGCCGCCAGCTCCGCCCACAACCCGGCGTCCAGAGTCAGGCGATCCCAGTCTTCTTCGTCGGAATTCCGAGCGGCGATCCCGGCGGCTTCCAGCCGCCCGATCACCAAGTCCTCCAGGTAGCCGCCGAGTTCTCCGCCTCGTTCGCGCCAGGACGCCTTCCGATGGAGGTCGAGATCCTCGTACTCGCGACGCACCGACGCGACCCAGTCGTCGCGGCTCACGGATCCCGAATCGTCCGCGCCCCGGACCAGCTCCAGGACCGCCACCGCCACCGAGACGTCGTGCGGCTCGAGTCCTCGCATCAGATCCAGAAAGCGTTCCAGCGTCATCTCGTTTCCCGGTTGGGAGTGCGTGCCGCAACCGTGTCGGGCGGCGGCGGCGAGGCAACGACGGGTTCGAGCTGCACGCCGCTGATGTCGCCCGTCGCGACGACCGAAAACACTTCGCCGTCCCGCATCAAGATAGTGATCCGATCTCCCCGGGCGTAGTGAAGGGAGAGACGGGGCACCGGATCCGTTTCCGGGGCCGCGGCCTCTTCCGACGCCCCTTCCCCGGGCCGCTGCGCGGGATCCCCGGAGGCTTCCCCCTCCGCGCCCTGCCGTTCCGGTCGATCGAGGGCGTTCTCGTCGGAGCCGGCTTCGCCGGGAGATCGCTGCGCGGCGTCCGCCTCGTCGTCGGCAACGGTTCCCTCTCCGTCCGCGTCCCCTCCCCCCGCGTCGGCGTCGGCGTCCCCGGACGCGATCATGCGATAGAGCGTCGCCGCCTGGCCGCGGGCGTCCAGTCGGTCGAGCCGATAGCCGCCGCTCCCATCTGCGGCGGGTTCGGCGTCGGCGCCCGGCGGGACCGGCCGAAAAACGGCGACGATCGTGTCTCCGGAAATCCAGTCCGAGCGCGCGATGTCCGGAGTCCGTGCGTCGTTGAGCGAGTCGCGGGCGAACGATTCTCCGCGCGCGCCGCCCACCGCGACCACACGCTCGAGCACCTCGTTGGGAGCCCGCACGTCGATCGAATCCCCCTCCAGCTCGAACGTCTCGGCCACGGCCCGGGGACGGGCGGGAGACGCCTCGACGGAGTCGCCGGACACGTCCGGATCGGCGTCCGTCTCCACGGCGACCTCCTCGCCCGCAACCGGAGTCGCTTCCTCGACGTCGCCGCTCCTGATCCCGGCGGACCGTTCGCCCGGCGAGGCTTCGGTGGCGAGCGCGGAATCGGACGAGGATTCCTCTCCGGCGGCGGCCGCCGCCGAGTCGGCGGAGGAGACGTTCTCGTCGCCGGGCCGTCCGGACCCTTCGGGTTCGGGCGGTCGCTCGTTCATGGCCACGACGCGGTGCAATGCCCCCCCCCGCGTCAGCACCCGGATTTCGGGCGCGGTCAGATTGATTTCGCTCCCGGAAAGGTCGGCGTCGCCTCGCGCCGCGACTTGGTTGCCGTCCAGATCCATGTCCACCGCGTCGCCGCTCAGCGCGTACCCCGTGCCGTATCCGAGAACGCGCGGCGCCGCCCCTCTCAGGAAGAGCTTGCCGGACTCCTCCCGGTACTCGATGGAGTCCGCCTGCGCTCGGAAGTCGTCGTTGCGGAGCTCCGCGTCGCCGGTCGCCCACATCCGGTCCGCGCCCTGCATGTGAATGCGCCGCGCGTCGACGTAATAGGGAACCGGGGTGGTGTCCCGAGGGAGAGGATCGGGGGTGGACGCGGCTGCGGAATCCGTCGCGGGAATCGGTTCTCGCGCGTCCGCGGCGGTGGAATCCGTCGCGGGGGTCGGTTCTTGCGCGTCCGCGGCGGTGGAATCCGCCGCGGGAATCGGTTCTTGCGCGTCCGCAGCGGTGGAATCCGTTGCGGGAGTCGGTTCTTGCGCGTCCGCAACGGTGGAATCCGTCGCGGGGGTCGGTTCCCGCGAGCCCGCGGCTGCGGAATCCGTCGGAGGCGCCGGTCCCCGAAGGTCCGTAGCCGCGGAATCCGCGGCTTGGATCGAGTCGCTCGCCGCCTCTTCTAGGGCTTGCGCGGCCGTCTCGCTCGAATCCGGCGCCGGCCGCGGCGACGCCAGAATGATCGCATGCGCGCGCCGACCGTCCCGTCCCACGACGGTGAGCTCCCCCTCTTCCCGCCTGGGACCGGTGCTGACCAGAACGGCGCTGTCGCCTTCGAAGGAGGCCCCCGTGGCTTCGTCGTCGATGCGGACGTTGCCCACTCCGATCAGCCGACCTGCGGAGGCGGAGTAGTCGGCCCGATCCGCGGTCATGAAGCCGGTCGAGTCGCGGTACTCGAAGTTGCCGATGAAGCGAGTGAAGCCCGAGGCGTCGTCCAGCACGGCGCTGTCCGCATGGATGACGACGCCGCCCGCGCAACCGAAGACGGGCTCCGAGATGTAGTTGAGGAAGCCGTCCCGAGTCACTTGGACGCTGGAGGAACGGGATCGGATCAGGTCGCAACCGTCCTGCCCCGCGAGGCTCGTCGCCAAGCACGGGGCCGAACTCGCCATCAAGGCCGCGAGAACCGGGAAGCCGCGCAATTCAGAGCCCTCCGCCGCTCCGCGTCCGCTGGTTCTGGATGAAGATGTTCTCGAAGTTGGCGTCGGAGAGAAACGCGGATCCCTCGACCACCCGCCCTCCCCCATCCGTCATCGTCATCACCGTGGTCGAGTCGCTCCAGATGCGATCCCTCTGGGGCTCGTAGTGGATCTCGGCGCTCTCGATGCGCCGGTCCGACATGACGAGAACGGCGTTCCCGCGCGCGATCATGTGCTGGGTGTCCTCGTTCATCGATCCGCTCCGGGAGGTTACGCGCGCCCGCTCCCGCCCGGTTTCGTCGTACATGATCAGGTTCACCACGCGCATCGCCACGGAGGTCGAGTCCTGCCAGAGGTAAGCGGTGTCGGCTTCGATGCGCGCCTCCCGGATGCCGTCCACGGTCACGTAGGTCTCGATGTCGAAGAGCGCCTGGTCGGCCTCCATGACGCGCAATTCCTCGGGAAGCGGGACCTGTGCAACCTGTTCCCCGCAACCCGCGGTCGCGAATGCCGCGCATGCCAGAAGCGCCGTCCTCTTCCTTTTCGGAATCATAGAACTCCCGATCTCATCAGGTCGTGAAGGTGCACGACGCCGCGCAACCGGTCCGCGCCGTCGACCACGGGCAAAGCCATGACTCCGCGCTTCTCCATCGTCCGGGCGGCCGCTCGAGCCAGGGTGCCGAGCCGGGCCAGCCGGGGCCGCGCGCTCATGATGGCGCGGATCGGAATATGGAGAAAATCGGGTTCGCGCTCCATGAGGCGCGTCAGATCTCCGGCGGTGACGACCCCCACCACCCTGTCCCGGTCGTCCACGACGGGCACGGTGCCGCGCATGTGCGCGAGCGGCACGATGCCGTCGCGCACCAGGGCGTCCTCGGAGAGGGACGGATAGCCTTCCCCCACCATCACGTCGTCGACCAGAAGCGTGAGCTTGCGCCCGAGCGCCCCTCCCGGGTGCAACCGGGCGAAATCCGCGGGTTCGAAGCCCCTGCGCCGCAGGAGAACGACCGCCAGCGCGTCGCCCATCGCCATGGCGGCGGTGGTGGAGGTGGTGGGCGCCAGATCCAGGGGACAGGCCTCGCCGCCCACCGAGCAATCGACGAGCGCGGCTGCGTGCCGCGCCAGCTGAGCGCGCCGGTTGCCGGTCATCAACACGATGGGAACCCCGTAGCGGAGCAGGTACCCGGCGAGCTCGGCGAGCTCCGCGGTGTCGCCGCTCTTCGAGACCAGAATCGCGACGTCCTCGCGCGAGACGGCGCCCAGGTCCCCGTGCAACCCTTCCACCGGATGCACGAAGAGGGCGGGAGTCCCGGTGGAGGTGAGGGTGGCGGCGATCTTGCGTCCGACGATGCCGCTCTTGCCGATGCCCGAGACGACGACCCGCCCCGAAGCGGCCAAGACGATTTCGACAGCCGCGGCGAAGGCTTCGTCGACGCGATCCGCGAGGTGCAGGAGCGCGCGGCCTTCGGCGCGGAGCACCCGGGCGGCTTCGGCGATGGCCTCCCCGGCCGCGTCAGATCTTCCGGTCGCGCGCACCCCCGGCGGGGACGTCGCCGCTCCTCGCATCGCAATACCTCTCGACCATGTGCTCCCATTCGCCGCGGGCGGTCAACAGGGCGCGCACGAATTCGCGCGCCGCGCCCCTGCCCCCCCCCGCGCGCGTCCGCCAGACCGCGTCCCGCATCAGCTCCGGGGTCGCGTTTCCGACGGCCACCGGCAGTCCTACACGCCGAAAGACGGGAAGATCGGGCAGGTCGTCCGCCAGCATGGCGACCTCTTCCCATGAAACCCCCGTGCGGGCAAGCAAGTTTCGTACCACCGGCATCTTCATCGCGCCCGGGACCTGATGGCACTCCTCGATGCCGAGTTCCCGAGCGCGCAGCGCGGTCGCGGCCGACACCCTGCCCGAGACCAGCGCCACCCGGATCCCGGTTTCCATGAGGAGCTTGATCGCCAAGCCGTCCTGGAGGTCGAAGCGCTTGAGCTCCAGAAGCGTTCCGTCCGGCGACTCGCCCATGTAGACGCCGGAGTCGGTCAGCACCCCGTCCACGTCGAAGACGACGAGCTTGATTCGGCGTGCCGCCTCGAGCGGGAACGCTCCGTCCGGTTCGGTCACGAGAGGGCGGAGCGGATGGCGAGCGCGTCCTCCACGAGGGGGGCGAGCGCCTCGAGCGCGAGCATGTTGGAGGAATCCGAAGGAGCTTCGGCGGGCGCGGGGTGCACTTCGAGGAAGAGGCCGTCGCAACCGGCGGCGACGGCCGCCCGCACCAGGCAGCCGATGAACTCGGGGTCGCCGCCCGTGCCTCCGCCGGCGCGCCCCTGGCGTTGCACGGAGTGAGTGCCGTCGAACACCACCGGGGTGCGGCAGGCGTTTCGCACTCGGACGAAGGAGCGCATGTCCACGATCTGGTCGCCGTAGCCGAAAAAGGTGCCGCGTTCGGTGACGGCCACCTCCCCCGCTCCTGCGGCGCGCGCCTTCTGCACGGCGTGCGCCATCTGCTCGGGCGACATCCACTGGCCCTTCTTGACGTTGATCGCCGCGCCGGTGCGTCCGGCCGCCGTGAGCAGGTCCGTCTGTCGGCAGAGGAAGGCCGGGATCTGCAACGCGTCCGCCACGTCGGCGGCGGGCGCGGCCTGTCCCGGCTCGTGGACGTCGGTGAGAATCGGAAGCCCGCAACCCGCCTTGACCCGTTCCAGTCTCCGCAGGCCCTCCTCCAGTCCCGGCCCGCGCGCCGAGGCGAGCTCGGAGCGGTTGGCCTTGTCGAAAGAGGACTTGAACAACACCGGGAGCTGGTGCCGGGCGGAGAGCGACGCCAGCGCCTCTCCGACCGCGAGGTTCACGTCGTCGCCCTCCAGCACGCAGGGGCCGGCGACGAGGAAGAAATTCCCGAACACGGCCGATGCGCCTCAGCGCGCAGCGCCGCTCCCCACCCCGCGCTCCGGGACGGGGACGATGCCCGCGCGACGGAGCGCCGCCTCGACGAACGACGCGAAGAGGGGGTGGGCGTGCGTCGGGCGACTCATGAATTCGGGGTGGAACTGGCAGGCGACGAACCACGGGTGGCCGGGGAGCTCGATCATCTCGACCAAGGTGCGGTCGGGGGAGAGCCCGGTGAACGCCAGCCCCTCCCGGGAGAGCAGGTCGCGATAGGCGTTGTTCACCTCGTAGCGGTGGCGATGCCGTTCCTGCACGAGCGCGCGGCCGTAGATCCGCCCGACGTGGGATTCCGGGAGGAGTCGGCAGGGCCACTTCCCCAGCCGCATGGTTCCCCCCTTGCGGGTGACGTTGGCTTGGGAGTCCATCAGGCAGATCACGGGGTGCGGCGTCGAGGGGTCGAACTCGAAGGAATGGGCGTCCTCGAGCCCGCAGACGTTGCGCGAGAACTCGACGACCGCGCACTGGAGTCCGAGACAGATGCCGAAGAACGGCAATCCGTTCTCGCGCGCCCAGCGGATGGCGTTCAGCATCCCCGGAACGCCCCGCTCCCCGAAGCCGCCGGGGACCAGGAGCCCGTCGTAGTCCTCCAGTTCCCGAGGGTCGCGGTCGCCCTCGTAGCGTTCGCTGGAGATCCATTCCACCTCCACGCCCGCGTCGTGTTCGACGCCGCCGTGGACGAGCGCCTGCTCGATCGACTTGTAGGAGTCCACCAGCTCGGTGTACTTGCCGACGACGGCGACGCGCACCTTGCCGCGGGAGGGTCGTTTGATGCGCTCCACCACGCCCCGCCACCGCTTCAGATCGGTCGCGGGGGCCCGGAGATCGAGCCGCTCCAGAACCACCTCGTCCAGCCGTTGGCGGTGCAACTCGAGCGGCACTTCGTAGATGGTTTCCTGGTCCAGGGCCACCACCACCGCGTCCGGGCGCACGTTGGTGAAGAGCGCGATCTTTCGGCGGGTGCCTTCGTCCAGCGGCCGCTCGGCGCGGCACAGCACGACGTCCGGAGGGATGCCGATCTGCATGAGCTCCCGCACCGAGTGCTGGGTCGGTTTGGTTTTCAGTTCGCCGGCCGCGGCCAGATAGGGCACCAGGGTGAGGTGGATCACGGCGACGCGGGAGCGTCCCGCCTCCAGCCGGAACTGCCGGATGGCCTCCAGGAAGGGCAGGCTCTCGATGTCGCCCACCGTGCCCCCGATCTCGGTGACGACGATGTCGTTCTCGGGCGCGAGGCGGCGGATGGAGTCCTTGATCTCGTCGGTGATGTGCGGGACGACCTGAACGGTCGAGCCCAGGTAGTCGCCCCGCCGCTCCCTGCGGATCACGGACTGGTAGATGCCGCCCGTGGTGACGTTGTTGGCCTGGGAGAGCGATTCGTCGACGAAGCGCTCGTAGTGACCCAGGTCCAGATCGGTCTCCGCGCCGTCGTCGGTCACGAAGACCTCGCCGTGTTGGAAGGGCGAGAGGGTGCCCGGATCCACGTTGATGTAGGGATCGAACTTCTGGATGGTCACCCGAAAGCCGCGAGCCTTGAGGATGTGTCCGAGGGAGGCGGCGGCGATTCCCTTCCCCAGCGAGGACACCACCCCTCCGGTGACGAAGATGTAGCGCGTCCGGTCCGTCCGATTCTCGCTCATGTTCCGCTCGCCAGGCTGGATGATCTCCGTTCCATCTCCCGCAGTCTCCTCTCGGTGCGGCGCGCGTCCGCCGGCGTGTCCACGCCGGGGTGGGCGGACCCGACCACCGCCACGCCGATGCGGACGCCCGATTCGAGCGGACGCAGCTGCTCGAGCTTCTCCAAGCGCTCGAGCGAGGTCGGGGGCGTGGCCGCCCATCGTTCGAGCGCGTCGCGCGCGCAGGCGTAGATGCCGATATGGCGAAGATAGGGCTCGCGCGCCAGGTCGTCCTCGTCGGGCTCCGCCGAGCGCTTGCGGGGGATCGCGGCGCGCGAGAAGTAGAGCGCGCGGCCCGAGGAGGCGCGCACGACCTTGACCACGGAGGGATCCGTCCACGCCTCCATGCGCGCGACCGGCGTAGCGCAGGTGCCGATCTCCCATCCCCGTTCGCGCACCAGCTCGACGGCCGTCGCCAGATGGCGCTCCTCGACCAGCGGCTCGTCCCCCTGGACGTTGACGATCACCGGATAGCGGCGATAGGGCCCGCGCGCCGCCACTTCGGCGACCCGGTCGGTGCCGGAGGGATGGTCGGACGAGGTCATCTCCACCGGCGCCCCCAAGGCGCGGCAGACGCGCGCCACTTCGTCGGAGTCGGTCGCCACGACCGCGTGGTCGAGCGCCGACATCGAACGCACCCTTCGCCAGACCCACTCGACGAGCGGGCGGCCGAGGATGGGAAAGAGAGGCTTGTCGGGGAGTCGGGTGGAGGCGATCCGGGCGGGAACGACGCCTAGAACGCGAGCGTTCATGCGCACTCGGTCGTGCTCAAGAATCGACCTCCCCGATTCGAACGCCCGGTTCGCCGGACGTCGCCTCGCGCGACGTTCGGACTCCTCCGTCCGCAGAGTGCAAGATAGCGCGCAGGGGGGGAACAACTCCACTGTCCGCCCGGTCGCGCACCCGCCGGAGACGCTTCGACCCGATGCGTTTTCGACTGTTTCCGTCCGGCGTGGCGCAAACGAGCGGCGGGACCGGCCCGCCGGACCCGCACGAGCCGGTCGTGGTTCGATCCCGAAAACCCTCGCATGAAGCCGAGGATCCGATCGCTGGCCGCAAGTTCTTCCTCGGCATCGCTTTCGATGCGCCGTGCTGGCATCGCTCGTCGGGGCGGGCCCAACGATCCGACCCCGCCCTTCGACGCTCTCGGCACGCGGGCATGGCACGTCGAGCCGACCGCAGCTCGACCCTTCGCACGTGCCGGTGTCCGCAGTCGGCCCTCTCCGAGCGGGTTGGCGGATTCGGAAGCGGGACGGGAAACGCGGCCCTCGAGCCGCGTTTTCCGGAGCGCCTCTCCCTCGGCGGCGTCGACTTCGGTCGCGCGGGACGCGGCCGAACGCGAACGCGTCGTCGCCGTCCGCGCCGTCCGATCCGACGGTCGCGTGCGGATCCGCGGGTTCCCGTCGCCGCCGCCGCGAGGCATCGGGCGGTCCGGGGGCGATCCCAGGAGACGCCCGCGGATCTTCGCGAACTACAGGCGCAGGAAATTGTCGAGCAACCGCGCGCCGCCGTCGGAGAAGTGCGACTCCGGGTGGAACTGCACCCCCCAGACGGGCATCGTCCGGTGGCGCATCGCCTGGATCTCGTCCTCCTCGCCGGGGAGGTCGGTCCAAGCCACGGGCTCGAGTTCGGGCGGGAGCGCGGACGGATCGGTGACCAGCGAATGGTAGCGGGCCACGGTCAGCGGAGACGCGAGCCCGCGGAAAATTCCCGAGCCGCGGTGGCGGACGGGCGCCGTCTTGCCGTGCATGACGCGTCCGGCGCGCACGGTCGAGCCCCCGAACGCTTCCCCGATGGCCTGGTGTCCGAGGCACACGCCCAGGATCGGCGTCCCCGGACCCAGGGCCCGCACCAACTCGACGCTGATTCCGGCCTCGCGAGGGGTGCACGGCCCGGGAGAGACGACGATGCGCTCGGGGGCCCGAAGCTCGATCTCCGCGACGGTCTGCTCGTCGTTGCGCACCACCCGAACGTCGGCGCCGAGCGCCTCCAGCATCTGGACCAGGTTCCAGGTGAAGGAGTCGTAGTTGTCGACAACCAGGATCATCGCGCGCGGAAGTTCGGTAGGATGGACTCGGAGGCGGGACCCGCGGTTCGCGCTCGGCGGCCCGCGGCCGCGTCGTACGGTTGCGGAGAATGTGCCGCGCCGGACGGCGTCCGCCAAGTCCCGCCTTCCCGCGTCCGGATCACGTCGCCCCCGCCCCGAGTCTCGCCGGTGTACGCACGCTGCCTGGTCTGCCGGGCTCCGTTTCCCGAGAACGACGTCCTGGAGTTTCTGCCGCACGGGCGACGGGTGGCTTTCGACGCCGCCCGCGGCCGACTCTGGGCGATCTGCGGCCGTTGCAAGCGATGGTCGCTGGTGCCGTTGCTCGACCGATGGGAGGCGCTGGAGGAACTCGAGAGAATTTCCACCGACCGGGGACGACTGCTGTCGCGGACGGACAACATCGCCCTGCTCTCCGTCGGGCCGCTCGAGATCGTGCGCGTCGGCCGATGCGAGCGCCGCGAAGAGGCGTGGTGGCGCTACGGCCGCGAGCTGCGAGCCCGTCGCAGGCGGTTCAAGCGGATTTCGCTCGCGGGCACGGCGGTGGGCGCCGCGGCCATCGGAGGCTGGATGACCGGAGGCGTCGGCCTGCTGGGCGCATGGGTGCTCTGGGAACACGCGCCCAGGTGGACGACCCGGAGCGCCCGCTGGCTGAGCTTCGGCTCGGCGGCGTGGCGCGGGCGGCGGGAATGCGGACGTTGCGGGTACGTTCTGCGATCGCTTTCCTACAGGGAACGCGGCGGGTTGACGGTCCGGGCCGGGGAACGCGGCGAGCCTCTGGCGGTGGCGCGTCCCTGTCCGAGGTGCGCAAGCTCGCCGCACGGGGACGAGGGCCTGCGAATCGAGGGGCCCGACGCGGAGCACGCTATGCGCAGGCTCCTCGCCTACCACCACTTCGGGGGCGCGTCCGAGAAGCGGATCGCTTCCGCCGCCCGCCTCGTCGAGGAGGCGGGCGGCACGGAGGGGCTCTCCGGGTGCTGATCAAGGGGCGCGCGCGCTTCGGCAACCTGCCGCGCACGGGCACCATCGCGCTGGAGATCGCGGCCGGCGAGGATTCCGAGCGGCGGTTGCTGGAACTCGAGATGGCGGGTTTGGAGGCGCACTGGAAGCGGGAAGAGGAGCTCGCCGCCATCATCGACGGCGAACTGACTTCCCTGCCCCTGATCGAGACGCTGCGGCGCAAGGTCGCCGGGGGACGGGAATGAGAGCCGGCGACCCGACGGGACGCGCCGTCCTCGAGCCGTTTTCGGAACTGGAGTCGCCGGTGCGAACTGCGACGACCGCATCGTCCGCCGAACTTCGGGAGGGGTGCGCATCCGCGCGCGCGGAGCGTCGGAATGTCTTCGGTCCTCCGTACCATGATACCTCGGTGCGCATCCGCGCGCGCGGAGCGTCGGTTTCGAGCGCGCGACGATCGAGACTCCGGCTCCGGGAACGGAGCCCGACCCTCCGGGGTCTATCTCGCAACCATCGACGTTTCCCCGAGATCCCGGCCGCCATGACCCGCACGAGACCGATCGTCGCCGCGCTCCTCTTCTTCCTCTCGGCCGAAGCCTCGGAGATCGCCGGGCAGGACACCGGCTCGTCCCGTGCGGCGGCGGCCCCCCCGGCGGAACTGGACGGCCGACAGTTCCTGCGGGCCTTCGATGTCGTCAAGCGCTACGGCTGGCGTCCCCCCGAAGACTCGACGCTGTGGAGGTCCGCCCTCGACGGGTTGCGGGAGGCGGCGGACGCGTTCGCGATGCGCGCCGATTCTTCCGCTTCCTCGCCCGACTCCGGGCCCCCGCCGGATTCCGCTTTCCTTCCGGCGCCCGCCCCCGCCCCGCCGCCGATCCGGGACGCGGTGGACGACCAGCGGTTCTTGAGCGCCTTCGACAGCATCCGGCGGTCGGGCCCGGACGCTCCCGACGATCCGGCGCTGTGGCGAGGGGCGCTCTGGGGCCTGATCTCGGCTCTGGACGACGCCTACGCCGAAGTGCGCAGCCCTCGAATGGTGGACGAATTCCGGGAAAGCACCACCGGCAACTACGCGGGCATCGGAGTTCAGATCGCCCCGCTGAACGACCGCATCACGGTCACGGCCGTCTTCCGCGGGTTTCCGGCGGAGCGGACCGGAATCCAGGTGGGCGACGTGATCGTGGGCGTGGACGGCGAGAGCACCGAGGGCTGGACCACGGGCGACGCCTCCCAGCGCATCC
This sequence comes from Longimicrobiales bacterium, assembly GCA_965115885.1. Classification (GTDB taxonomy): domain Bacteria; phylum Gemmatimonadota; class Gemmatimonadetes; order Longimicrobiales; family Gaopeijiaceae; genus BD2-11. The sequence goes on along the minus strand of OZ220479.1, from coordinate 1,705,078 downwards.
GGGGCACCCCGGGCACCACGGTCGTCGTGTCCGTGGAGCGCAGGGGCTACTCCGCGCCCATTCCCCACGCCATCGAGCGCGACAACATCCACGTTTCGTCGGTCCACGCCGGGTACGTGGAGAAGGACGTCGGGTACATCCAGCTGGATCGGGTCGCGCGCGGTTCCACGGCGGAGATGGATTCCGCCTTCGCGTTGCTGAACGCCGCGAGGGGCATCGTCCTGGATCTGCGCCGCAATCCCGGGGGATTCCTGGACGAGTCGCTCACGATGACCGACCTCTTCCTCGACCCCGGGGAGCGCATCGCCAGCACGCGCGGGCGGAACCCGCGCCGGGGCCCCGGCGCGCACGAGGACGTGGCCTACACCCGTACCGCGGCCACCCTCGGCGACGACAAACCGCTGGTGGTGCTGGTCGACCGCTACACGGCCTCCGCCGGAGAAATCCTGTCCGGAGCGCTCCAGGACCACGACCGCGCCTTGGTGGTGGGCGAACGCACCTTCGGCAAGGGCCACGTGCAGTCCGTCGTCCCGCTTCCCGACGGTTGGCAGATGCAGCTCACCACGGGGGAATGGTACACGCCGCTCGGCAGGTCGCTCCACCGCCCCCGGGACGCGCGGGGCACGCCGCTGCCCGAGGACTCCGCGGACGCCCCTCTCTTCGCCACCGAAGGCGGACGCATGCTCAAGGGAGGGGGCGGGGTTTTCCCGGATCTGGAGATCGAGGACGACACGCTGCTGGCGGTCGAACGCCAGCTGCTGGAGGAGACGGCGGTTGCGGAATTCCCCTTCGTCGTCCGGCTGGGAGAGATCGGCTTCGACCGCGCCCAGGCCGTCCGAAACGACGGTGCCGAGGCGATCGTCCCCGATACGATCCTCGAGGGGTTCGTCGCCGAGCTGAGCGCGGCGGGCGTGCCCGAGGCCACCCTCGAGCACCGGGCGGTGCGGGACTACCTGCGATGGCGTCTGGAGATCGCCCTCTCCCAGCGCATGAACGACGACGAGCGCATGCTGAGGTACCGCATTCAGCGCGATCCGGTTCTCCGGAAAGCGGTCCGGCTGGTGCGCGAGGCGGGAAGCCAGGCGGACGTCTTCGAGCTGTCGGGCGTCGGCGGGAGTTGAGGGCCGGTCGCGCGCCTCGCGCGGCGGGGAAGCCGGAGCGCAGCTCCTATCGGCCCCGGCGCGTTTCCAGCGGTTACCACCAGCGGGCGGGTCCGCCCCTTCGGGAGCGTCGCGGGAAAGGCGGGCCGCAGTCGGGCGAGCGTCTCGGGCGAGTGTCGCGCCGGGGGCACTCGTCGGTATCGATTCGGGCCGCGCCCGAGCGGGCCGACACCTCGACCGGGACGATCTCGGTCGGACAGAAAGCGGCCTCCGTCGATCGCGTCCACGGCCTTGCGGTGCGACGCCAGGGCGAACGCGTCGGCCCGCTCGCGGGCGATGCCCGCCCGGGCCGCCGCGTACTCCGCATGGCCGCCCATGTGGCGGTCCTCGAAGGAGCACCACAGACCGTCGTGGACGAGGCCGTCGCGCACCTTCCGGTCCCCGAACTTCACGCTCCCTCGGTGGCCGCGCAGATAGTAGGGCGTTGGACATCGACTCGAAGCCGCCCGCCACGACCGCGCGCGCGTCGCCCGCCCGGATCGCCTGCGCCGCCAGCATCACCGCCTCGAGCCCCGAACCGCACACCTTGTTCACGGCGACGGAGGGAACGGAGGCGGGGAGGCCGGCCCCCATCGCCGCCTGACGGGCCGGCGCCTGGCCCTCTCCGGCCGAAACCGCGTTGCCCAGAACGACCTCGTCGACGTCGGACGGGTCGACGCCGGAGCGTTCCACCGCCGCGCGCACCGAGACGGCGCCGAGCGCGGGACCGGACAGCGGGGGCAGGCCGCCCAGAAACCGTCCGATGGGGGTGCGGGCGGATCCGAGGACGACGGGAATTCGGGATTCGTCGCTCATTCGGGTGCGGGCCGTTCGTCCGTGTCTCGTCGGGGATCCTGAGCGGGCGTCTCCGGTCGGCCGCAACCGCAAAAGCTCCGCCCAGAGCAACCAGAAAAAGGACGGATCGGGCGCAGGCTTCGGTTGGCTTCCGGCGAAACAGCGTTTCGGCGGCTCGTCGGCCTGCCGCAAAGGGGGGCCGACGGGCCGTTGCGAGTCTGGCGGAATGCCTCCAACGGCTCCCGAGCACACCGGTCCCACGGAGCCCGCAGGAACCCGGGCAATGGAAGGGATGGACGGCTTCGGCCTGTGCCGTGCCATGACCCCAAGATTGTGCGCCACCACCGCCGACCAAGCGTACGCTCGGAAGTGCTCCAGCCCGCGCCACATGCACCGGCTGAGCCCGAAGCAACGCTCGGGATGGGAGATCACCGCCTCCATCGCCGCTCGGAACTTCCTCAACCGCCTGTACACCGGACGCGTCGTGGCCACGTCCCCACGTTCCGCTCGATCATCGGCGAACGCTTCACGCTGTCCGCCGGATTGCCTTCCTCGATCACCAAGTCCGACACCATGCCGCTCCGCCCGCACGTCATGTTCAGCTTGTGCCCGTACCGAACCTTGCGCCCGCTCTTCTCGACGATGTCGGTGTGGAGCTCGAACAGGCTCGACACCTTCTCCGACGCAGGCATCTTTTCTTCCTCCAACACCCGGCCACCCGGCGCACCGTCTACGACACGACCTTCTCGGCCAGCTCCAGGCAGTGCTCGACTTCCGTTCGCCGCGTCGTCGTCAGCAGTTGCCGATACAGCTCGACGCGCTTCGGCCCGCGAGCCTTGCGGATCCCCAGCACCCCTGCGCTTCGCCGCCCGCTCGTGGTTGTGGAACCGGAACGCCTCGCGCCCCAGCTTCTGGCGCGCACGGGCCAGCAGCCGCGAGAGCACGCGCACCGAATCCAGCAACAGCGTGCTGTCGCTCGGACGGTGGATGTGGATTTCCGTCACGGTGCCGTCGATGCGGATCACGCTACCGTCTTCGATCCTCTCGTCGTGGGCCACGCCCAGCAGGACCCGGTCGATTCGTTCCCAGGTCCGAGGGCGAACGGCGGAGATGCAACGATTCAGCGCGGAGCGCTTCGGGGGCGCGAGCGGATCGATCCGCGTGAATTCCTTCGCCGCGCTCGAGTCGAGGATGTGGTACTCGAGCCCCTGTAGGTCTACCGCTGCATCTGCATCTGCATCTGCATCAGGACCCCGGCGCGCAAAATCGTCTCGCAGGTCAAGCCCGCCCTGCCCTTCAGGAAACGAAATAGGACCACCTTGACCTTGACCTCGATGATCGGCTGTCAAACCAATTTAGAAATGTCCGGGGTTTGGCCAATTTAGAAATGTCCGCCCTACGAGGGTGGAAGGGAAAACGAACCCCGGCGGGAGCGTACGGGCCTTCCCGCCCCCGCCCGGGTCTTGGCTCGCAAGGACCGTCTCCGCCACCGTCGCAAGCACGGAAGAGCTCCAGGCCCGGACCCTCACGCCGGGGTGGGCCGGCGCCGCAACGGTCGCCACGGCTCCGAACTCGTTCGCCGGCCGAGCCCGCGCATCCTGCGTCCGAGCCGATCCCCACGCCCCGCCGCCGGCGAAACGTTGTCCGGTTCGGCGAGCGGCGATTCTTGGCCGACGAACTGGCGCTACACCGTCGGAGCTGCACCGGACGCCTCTTCGTCGGCTTGGCGATCCGTCGTTGGTTCAATCCTGCTCATCGCGCTGCTCCCGCGCGGCAATGTCGGTGCAGACCCTCTTGCGCCAAGGGTGATCCGGACTTGGCTTCGGCGGCTTCGGCCGATGCTTCGCTCGCTTCGAGTCGGCCGACCGTGCCGGGGTCACGCGCGTGCGAGAGCCGACGCGGCCCAGCGGCTCGACGTCCAGATACCGGCCTCCGTTGCGGAAGCGCAGCTGGCCGTCCAGCCGACTCTCGACCACGACTTCGGCGCCCGGACCGAGATCCCCAGCTTCCCGCTCCGGGATCTGCCAGCGCCGGTTCTCGAACCGGATCGTGAAGTCGCGGGCCACCTTGCGGGTCTCCGTCTCCGCGAACAGCGCATCCAGATCGACGCCCGACGGCAGCGGGCGATGCGCGTCCAGCGCCTCGCGGGGCGCGGTCGTGAAGCGGTCGTTCCACAGCGGCACCCAGTACTCGGCCAGGAAGTCGTTCGCCTTTTCGAAGGTCGAGATCCCCGCGACCCGCATCTCCTTGACCAATCGGTCCTGCGCCGTCCCGAAGCTGCGCTCGACGCGCCCCTTGGCTTGGGGGGACCCGGCCAGGATCAGCTCGACGTCCAGCTCGGCCAGCGCTCCCGAGACGATCGTCTCCGTACGCTTCCCCTTGTCCGACTGCCACTGCCCGAAATGCCCCGCGTGGTCGGTGTAGACCGCCAAGGGTCGACCGTGGCTCGTAAAGATACTCGACGATCACCCGCCGGTTCTCCGCTCCGGTGTCGCGGACCACGAACCGGGCCATCATCAGGCGGCTCGTCGCGTCGTCGTGGATCGAGATCGGCACCGGATCGTCCTCGACCCGATCCTCCATCCACGGATGCACCGAGCTGTCCCACTGCACCAACTCCCCCAACGCCGCTCGGCGGGGACGCCGGCTACGGTGCTTGGGCCGCTTGCGGCGCCGCTCCCACAGCCCCGCGTCCAGCAACCAGCCTCGCACCGTCTCCGGGCTGACCCGCACCCCGGAAATCCACTCGACGTGCTCGGCGAGCAACGTCGGCCCGAAGTCTCGGAACATCGGATCCTTCGCCAACTCGAGCACCTGCTCGCGAACCTCCCGAGGCAACGCCCGGTTCGAAGGCTTGCCCCGCAACCCATGAACCACGGCGGCGTCGCCCTCCGCCTCGAACTTCCGCAGCAGGCGCCGGAAGTGACGCGACGTCACGCCGATACGCTCCGCCCCCGCAGACGCGGTCGGAACTTCTTCGCTCACCTGCCTGAGCACCGAAATGCGATCTCGCTCCCTGAGACTCGACTCCATCCGCTCCTCTCCCGGATCCGGTTTCGTCGACGACCGAACATGATCCGAAGGAGGACATTTCTACTTGGCTAAGCCACCCCAGGGGAGGACATTTCTAAATTGGTACGACATGACCTCGATGATCGGCGGTTGCCCATGCACCGGAGTCCGAGACACCTTGGTTCATGCGCCACTTCAACATCGTCGGCCCCGTGCGCCCGGAACGTCATTACTGCGTTCCCCCTCTCGACCGCGTGAATCTGGACGAGATCCTTTTCCTGGTTCGCAGCGAGTCCTATTTCGTTCTGCACGCGCCCCGGCAGACGGGCAAGACGTCCACCTTGCTCGCGTTGCGCGACCTGCTCAACGGCGGAGACGCGGGCGAGTACCGCTGCGCCTACGTCAACGTCGAGCCCGCGCAGGCCGCGCGCGAAGACGTGGGCAGCGCGATGGGGGCCATCGCGTCGGGAATCGCTTGGGAAGCGAGACTGGCGCTCGGCGACGACGCCACGGCCCAAGCCGCGCGCGAGATCGACGCTTCCCAGCGGCCGCACTATGTGCTCGGCGATCTTCTGCGGATCTGGTCGATGGCCGCTCCAGAGCCGTTGGTTCTGCTGATCGACGAGATCGACGCGCTGGTGGGCGACACTCTGGTGTCGGTGTTGCGACAACTCAGGGAGGGTTACCTGTGCCGCCCGGCGGCATTCCCCCAGAGCGTGGTGCTGTGCGGGGTGCGGGACGTGCGCGACTACCGGATCCACGCGCGTTCCGAAAAGGAAGCGATCACGGGCGGGAGCGCGTTCAATATCAAGGCGAAATCGCTCCGACTGGGCGACTTCACGCGCACGGAAGTCGAGACTTTGCTCGGGCAGCACGCGACCGAGACGAGTCAGGAGTTCACGCCGCAGGCGATCGCGGCGGTCCGGGAACAGACTCGAGGTCAGCCGTGGCTGGTCAACGCGCTGGCCCAGGAGATGTGCTTTTCGGCGGGGAAGCTACGGGAGCGCAGCGGCCCCGTGGAGGTAGCGGACGTCTTCGCGGCGCGCGAGGAGCTCATCCTGCGCCGCGAGACGCATCTGGACCAGCTGATGGACAAGCTTCGCGAGCCCAAGGTCAGGCGCGTCGTCGAACCGATGCTGAGCGGGGACGACGCGAAGCACTCCTACATGGACTTCGAGTACGTGCGCGACCTTGGACTGGTGGCGCAGGATCCGCCGCCGCGAATCGCCAACCCCATCTACGGCGAAGTCCTCCCCCGGGCCCTGACGTGGATGCTGGAATCCGAGATCCCGCCACGAGAGACGCCTTGGTATGTGGACGCATCCGGCGGACTCGACATGGACGCCCTGCTCGCGGCGTTCCAGGGTTTTTTTCGCCAGAACTCCGAGCACTGGATCCGACGCGCGCAGTACACGGAGGCGGGCCCGCACTTGGTCCTGCAGGCGTTCCTGCACCGGGTCGTCAACGGCAAGGGAAGGATCGAGCGGGAGTACGCGCTGGGGAGTCGCCGGGTGGATCTTCTGGTCGCTTGGTCCGCTGGAGGCGAGCGCGCTCAGCGGTTCGTGGTGGAGTGCAAGATGGTCAAGGAGGGCCGGGCACTCGAAACGGAGATCGAGCGTGGACTGGAACAGACGGCGGCCTACATGGACGTTAGCGGCGCGTGCGCCGGGCACCTAGTCGTCTTCGACGTCCGCGAGGGAAGGAGCTGGGCGGACAGGATCTACCGGAAACGGCGCGCGTGGAAGGATGTCCCCGTCACCGTGTGGGGGGCCTGACGGCGGGCCCCCGAATGCCTCGCGACCGGCGTTAACCTGGCTGTCCTCGGTACTACGGACCCATCCACCACCCTGACGGCCCGGCCTGCCCCCCCTCGCGGAGTTCCGGTTGGCGCGCGCCACGCCACCGACAGGCTTCCCGTGTCGCTCCCGTTTCCCTCTTCCATGCGTGCCATCGCTGCCACTACCCCGGCGGAGACGGCCGGTGCTCTCGTCGTTCGCTTCCCGACCGCTGGCAGCCTCCTCCATGCCGGAGGCGGGTCGGCCTCCGCGACTGTCCATTTCGAGGCCTGCTCGGCATTCACTCGCGTTACGGCCCCGCATGTTCGCTGAACCGCCCATGGCGGCCCTTCCTCCCGAACACATCGTTATCTCCACGACCCGCTGCGATGCAACAGCCGATCCAGATTTTTTACAGGAGATTGCGGATCATGTTCCGTGGCTCGGGGGCCTCGAGAGCATGGGTCGAAACCTCGGAAATCCGAGAAAACCGACGGGTTTCCGAGGTTCGCCGACCGGTTCGGATCGTTTCGGGGCGCTTGCCTTCGGCCACCCCGAACTCACGGCATGTGATCCGGAAAGAGGACACCCGTCCCCTGCAAGAAGACGCGTCGGCGCGCTCGCCCCCCTCGAGCAGGTCGCGCGTTCTCCAACCCTATCCCCTGGGATGGTGGGTCCGGTGCATTTCGTGCACGTGCTCCCGGTCCATGTGCGTGTAGATCTCGGTGGTGGCGATGTCGACGTGGCCGAGCAGCTCTTGGACCGCCGCCAAGTCGGCGCCTCCCTCCAGCAGGTGGGTGGCGCAACTGTGGCGGAGGGTGTGCGGGGAGACCGGCTTCTCGATCCCGGCCCGGTCGCGCGCCCGGCGCACGACGGTCCACACGGCCATGCGCGTGAGCGGCCTGCCCTTGGCGCTGAGGAACGCGGCCCCCTCCCCCCCGCCCCGCTCCAGCGTCGGCCGGACGCCCCGCAGGTAGCGGTCCAAAGCCCGGCGCGCGGCGCGGCCGAAGGGCACCATGCGCTCCTTCGAGCCCTTGCCCCGCACCAGGCAGACGCGCTCCTCGAGGTCGATGCCCCCGAGGCCGAGCCCCACCAGCTCCGAGACCCGAATCCCGGTCGCGTAGAGGAGCTCCAGAATGGCCCGGTTGCGCCAGTGCAGAGGGTCGGAAGGATTCGCCGACGCCTCCAGGAGCGATTCCATTTCCCGCACGCTCAGCACGCCCGGGAGCGTGCGCCACACGCGAGGCGACTCGATCCGGTCGGTGGGATCCGCGTCGACCGCCTCTTCCTCCAGCAGGAACGCGAAGTACGCCCGCATCGAGGAAAGGGCGCGCCGGATGGACGTGGGCGCGAGCCCCCTGTCCTTGAGGGCGTACACGTAGTCCCGCAATTCCAGCCGGGTGACCTCCTCCGGACCGCGCATGCCCCGATCCGCGAGGTGGCGGACCAGCTGCGCCACGTCGCGTCCGTACGCCTCCAGGGTGCGCGCCGAAAGCCCGCGCTCGAAGGCTAGGTAGTCCAGGAAGAGCTCCTCCCGGAAGGCGCGTGCGGCCGGTCCGCCCCGCGCCCCGGTCATCGTCCTTCCGGCCCGCGGCCGTCGCCGCGGCGCGCACCGGGGCGGGTGCGCAGCCAGCCCGCCAGGACGAGAAGCGCGACCGCGACCGCGACCGCCAGCAGAAGACGGTTGGCGGTCGCCAACCGGTCGGCGGCGGCCTCCAGGTTCTCGCCGGCCCGCGCGCCCAGCCACACCAAGCCGCCGTACCACAGGGCGGAGGCGACGGTCACCGGCAAGGCGACGGAGGCGAAGGAGAGCCGGGCGACTCCGGCGAACGCGGGCACCACCGCCCTCAGGCCGGGCAGGAACCGAGCGAAAAAGATGGCCGCGACGCCCCGCCGCCGGTAGAAGCGTTCGACGCGCGCGAGCTGTTCCGGGCCGAGCAGCATCCGGCCGATCCGGCCGTCGAAGAACGGGGGACCGTACCGGTATCCCGCCCCGTAGACCAGAAGGGCTCCCGCGGCGTTGGCGGCCCAGGTGACGGCGAAGACCAGCGTCGTCTCCGTCGGTCCTCGCGCGGCGAGGAACGCGCCCAAAAAGACGAAGGTGTCCGCGGGGACCGGAGGCACGACGTTCTCCAGAGCCGCCCCGATCCCCAGCGCCAAGTAGGCGAGACCGGCGGGGAGCGTCGCGAGAAAGTCGAGCGCCGCGTCTATGGATCCTCCTCGCCGACGAGCGCCACGGCGTGCACGGCGATCCCTTCGCCGGCGCCGATCCAGCCCATTCCCTCGTTCGTCTTGCCCTTGATCGAGACCGCGTCCGGCCCGGCGCCGATCGCTTCGCCGATGCGCGCGCGCATCCGCTCCGCGTGGAGCCCGATGCGCGGAGTCTCGCAGATCACCGTGACGTCCACGTTGATCGTCCGCAGCCGCCGGCGCAGCAGGACGGCCGCGACCCTGCCGAGCAGATCGATGGAGCAGGCGTCGCGCCAACGCGGATCGCCGGGAGGAAAATGGCTTCCGATGTCGCCCTCCGCGGCGGCGCCGAGCAGGGCGTCGGCGACCGCATGGGCCACCGCGTCCCCGTCGGAATGACCCGCCAGGCCCGGGGCTCCGGGGATCTCCACGCCGCCCAGCGTCAATCTTCGCCGCGGGTCGAAGCGGTGCGAATCGTATCCCGTGCCCACCCTCACGGCCGACTCCGGGAGATCGCCGCGATCTCCGCGTCCACCGCGTCGATCGGCCTTCGCCGCCGCCCTGCGACGAAGCCCGGGACCGCGCCGAGCGGATCGATGCGGCAGGGGTCCCGCCAGCGCGGATCTCCGGGAGGGTTTGCGACATCGCCTTCCGCGCCGACCCCGGGCAGGGCGTCGGCGACCGCATGGACCACGGCCGAGTCCGGGGCTCCGGGGATCCCCACGCCGCTCAGCGTCGACCTCCGATCCGCGTCCGAGCGACGCGAATCGCGCCCCGCGCTCCACCCTTGCGGCCGACTCCCGGAGAAGCGGTTCAGGCGCGCCAGCGCCGGAAGGCCAGGCATACGTTGTGTCCTCCGAAGCCGAAGGAGTTGGAGAGGGCCGCCGCGACGGGTCTTTCGACCATGCCGCCGGTGGCGTAGTCCAGATCGCACTCGGGGTCGGGGTGCTCGTAGTTGATCGTGGGGGGGATCCTGCCCTCCGCCAGGACCATCACCGAGACGACCGATTCGATCGCGCCCGCGGCGCCCAAAGTGTGCCCGATCATCGACTTGGTGCTGCCCACGACGGCCGCTCGCGCCGCCTCCTCTCCCAGCACCGCCTTGATGGCGGCGGTCTCGATCTCGTCGTTGTAGGGGGTGGAGGTGCCGTGCGCGTTGACGTACCCGACCTCTTCGGGCGCGATCCCGCCGTCCTCCAGAGCCAGCCGCATCGCCTGCTGGGCCCCCGCGCCTCCGGGCACCGGCGCGGTGATGTGGTAGGCGTCGGCGGTGGCCCCGTACCCCGCCACTTCCCCCAGAATGCGCGCGCCCCGCGCCCGGGCGACGTCGAGCGCCTCGAGCACCAGACATCCCGCTCCCTCCCCGATCACGAAGCCGTCGCGAGTGGCGTCGAAGGGACGGCTCGCGGTTCGGGGGGTCTCGTTGCGGGTGGACATCGCCTTCATGGAGGCGAAGCCGGCGATGGAGACGGGCACGATGGCGGCTTCCGCGCCCCCGGCCACCATCGCGTCGGCGTCTCCCCGCTGAACGACGCGGAAAGCGTCGCCGATGGCGTGCGCTCCCGAGGAACACGCCGACACGGTGGAGTGGTTGGGGCCCCGGGCGCCGTAGCGGATGGAGATCAGCCCCGAGGCGATGTTCGGAATGAACATCGGCACGAAGAAGGGGCTGACGCGCCGAGGCCCGAACTCGACCAGCTTGCGCACTTGGCTCTCGTAGGTGTCGACGCCCCCGATCCCGCTGCCGACGATCACGCCGAAGCGTTCCGGGCGCCCCCCGGGAGGAGCGCCGCCTTCGAGGCCGGCGGACGCCATGGCCTCGTCCGCGGCCACCACCGCGAACTGCGCGAAGCGGTCGTAGCGCCGCATCTCGCGCTTGTTCAGGTGGCCGGAGGGATCGAAATCCTTGACCTCGCACGCGATCCGGGTCGCGTAGCGGTCGTCGGCGTCGAAACGGGTGATCGGCCCGCCCGCGCTGGTGCCGACCAACAACGCCGCCCAGGAGGACGGAACGTCGCGACCGAGGGGCGTGACCATCCCGACGCCGGTGACGACGACCCGCCGATGCCGCGGGCCCCCGCCGTTGCCGGAGGCGCCGATCATGCCCGGGACGGCCGCGGGCGCTCCACGAGGCGCGCGTTCAGGATTCGGCGTTTTCGACGATGTAGCGGACCGCATCGCCCACGGTGCGCATCCCCTCGGCGTCGGAGTCCGGGATGTCGATCCCGAATTCCTCCTCGAAGGCCATCACCAGCTCCACGGTGTCGAGCGAATCGGCCCCGAGATCCTCCATGAACGAGGCCTCGCCCGTGACCTGCTCGTCGTCGACGCCGAGTTCGTCGATGATGATGTCCCTGACCCGGTTCTCGATGGTGTCCGCCATTGCCGTCTCTTCCTCTCTGGGTGTCGGTGCGTGATTCGTCGTTGAACGGGTGCGGCGCGCCCGGCTACATCGTCATGCCGCCGTCCACGGCCAGAACTTGGCCGGTAATGTAGCGAGCCTGCGGCCCGGCGAGGAACCGCGCCACGTCCGCGACGTCGGAAGGCGTTCCCATCCGGCCCATCGGGATGCGCGTCCGCAACTCCCCGGAGGCGCGTTCGTCGAGATCGGCGGTCATCTCCGTCGCGATGTATCCGGGCGCGATCGCGTTGCAGCGCACGTCCCGCTTGGCGAACTCGCGCGCAACGCTCTTGGTGAACCCCAAGAGCCCGGCTTTGGAGGCCGCGTAGTTGGCTTGGCCCACGTTGCCCACGATGCCGATCACCGAGCTGACGTTGACGATGGAACCCGATCGGCGCTTCGTCATCCCCCGCGACGCGGCGCGGGTCATGTTGAACGCGCCCTTCAGGTTGACGTCCATCACGTCGTCCCAGTCCCTTTCCTTCATGCGCAGAAGAAGGCTGTCCCGGGTGATGCCGGCGTTGTTGACCAGGATCGTGACGATCCCCTGCGCCGCGGCCGTCGCGGCGACCGCGGCGGCGCACGCCCGCGCGTCTCCGACGTCGCAGAAGTAGCCGGCGTGGCCGGTGCCCGCGAGCCGGGCGGCGGCGGCGGCGGCTCCCTCCGCGTCGACGTCCGCGATGGCCACTCGGGCCCCGTCTTCCGCGAGCGCCTCCGCGATCGCGAACCCGATGCCCCGCGATCCGCCGGTCACCAGGGCGGTCCGGCCGGCCAGCGGGCCGCTCACGGGTTCCTCCCGGACGGGGCCGATTCGGAAAACAGCTTCCGGACGTCCCGCGCTCTCCCCACGCGGGCTACGGGTACGCCTCGGGCGTTGCGTCGGCTCAAACCGCTCAACACGGACCCGGGACCGATCTCGACGAACCGCTCCACACCGCTTTCGACCATGGATCGCACCGATTGGGACCACAGCACCGGAGAAGTGAGCTGCCGGACCAGAAGCCGACGCGCGAGGCCGGGATCCCGGACGGCCTCGGCGGTCGCGTTCGAAAAGACCGGAAACTCGGGCGAATCGAAAGATAGGCCGTGCAAACACTCCCGCAAACCTTCCTCCGCCGCGCTCATCAGGGGGGAGTGGAAGGCGCCGGACACGGTCAGGGGCACGGCCCGCCGGGCGCCGGCTTCCCGGGCGCGGTCGAGAGCTTCGCCGATCGCGCCGACGTCCCCGCTGATCACGATTTGCCCGGGGGCGTTGAAGTTGGCCGGAACGCAGATCCGGCCCCGCCCGGACGCGGCCCGGCACACGGCGCGCACCTCGGATTCCCCCAGGCCCAGGATGGCCGCCATGGTTCCGGGCCGGGCGCGGCCCGCCTCCCGCATGAGCTCGCCCCTGCGCCGCACCGCGCGCACCGCGTCCTCGAAGTCGAGGGTGCCCGCGGCGGCGTGCGCCGAGAACTCTCCGAGCGAATGTCCCGCGGCGCAGGCGATGGGGCCCAGACGCGGCCTCGCGACCGCGAGCGCGGCGAGGGAATGGACCAGGATCGCGGGCTGCGCGTTGTGCGTTCGGATCAGCCGCTCTTCGGGGCCCTCCCAGGCGAGCCGCGAAAGAGGGAACCCGAGCACGTCGTCCGCACGCTCGAAGACGCGCGCGGCCTCCGGATGGGCGGCGGCCAAGCCGCGTCCCATTCCGGGAGCCTGCGAACCCTGTCCGGGGAAGAGGAGCGCCAGTGACACCGGATGAGCGGATCTGCGGAGTGGGCGGAGCTATACGCGGATGGCCGTGGCGCCCCATGTGAGGCCGGCCCCGAAGGCCACCAGCAGGACGTTGGATCCGGGTCCGACGCGCCCCCGCTCCAGCGCTTCGTCGAAGGCCACCGGGACCGTCGCCGAGCTGATGTTGCCGTAGCGGTGCACGTTGACGTAGACCTTCTCCATGGGAACGTGCGCATAGCGGGCAGTGGCCTCGATGATGCGGACGTTGGCTTGGTGGGGGATGAGGAGGTCGACGTCCTCCGCCGTCCACCCCGCCCGTTCGATCGCCAGGCGCGCCGACCGGGACATCGCTCGCACCGCGTTCTTGAAGACCTCCCGGCCCTCCATGAGCAACAAGTGGGAGCGATCCGCGAGGACGGACTCGTCGAAGGGCCGGCGCGCGCCCCCGCCCGGCCGCTGAAGCAGGTCCGCGAACTTCCCGTCCGAGCGGATGTCGTTGGCGAGAATCCCCCGGCCGTCGGCCGCGGGGCGAATCACGCTCGCTCCGGCCCCGTCCCCGAAGAGCACGGCGGTGGAGCGGTCCTCCCAGTCCATGATCGACGTCATCTTCTCGGTGGACACCGCCAGGACCACCTTCCCCATGCCGCTGGCGACGTAGCCTTCGGCCAGGGCGAGGACGTAGAGATATCCGGTGCAGGCCGCGGAGATGTCCATGGCGGCCGCTCCGTCCGCGCCCAGGCGCGCCTGGATGTCGCAAGCGGTGGAGGGCAGCAGCCGGTCCGGCGTCGCGGTGGAGACCAGCAGCAGGTCCACCTCCTTCGCGCTCACTCCGGCCCGCTCGAGCGCCTGTTCGGCGGCGGCGGCGCCCATGTCGCACACGGAGGTGCGCGAGTCCGCGACCCGTCGTTCCCGGATGCCGGTGCGCTCCACGATCCACCGGTCGCTGGTGTCCACCATGCGCGCCCAGTCCTCGTTGGTCAGGACGCGGTCGGGGAGAAACCGTCCCGTGCCGGCGATCTCCGCAATGGGTCGGGATCGGGTCACGGGATGCGGACCGCGGTTTCGGCCAAATAGCGGGCGATGTGCCCGATCATGGAAGTCCGCACGGCCTTGGCCGCCACCCCGATGGCCTTGCCGATGGCTTTGGGGGGCGATCTCCCGTGGCAGATGACCGCCACCCCGTTGACGCCCAGGAGCGGGGCGCCCCCGTATTCGGCGTAGTCGAGGATTTCGATCGTGGAGCTGTCCAGGGGCTTGCGGATGCGGTCTTGCTCGCGGTCCATCACCCGGATCACGAAGCCCGCCACCGACTCGTAGAACTTGAGCAGCACGTTGCCGGCGAACCCGTCGGTGACCAGCACGTCGCAGGGTCCGCGGATGATGTCGCGACCCTCCACGTTGCCGACGAAGTTGAGTCCGCTGCGATCGAGCAGGCGGTGGGCCTCCACCGTGCGCTCGTCTCCCTTTTCCGGCTCGGAGCCGATGTTCAGAAGGCCGATGCGGGGTTCCGGCCGCCCCATCAGGTCCTGCGCGTAGACGTGGCCGAGAAACGCGAACTGCAGAAGGTGGCGGGGACGGCAGTCCACGTTGGCGCCCCCGTCCAGCATGAGCATATGGGCGCGGCTGGTGGTGGGCATGAGGGTGCCGACGGCGGGTCGTTCCACGCCGGGCAACCGCTTGAGCAGGAACACCGAAGTCGCCATCACCGCGCCCGTGGGCCCGGCGCTCACGAAGGCGTCGGCTTCGCCCCTGCGATGAAGCCCGATCCCGGTCGCGATGGAGGAGCCCGGTTTGCGGCGCAGGATGGCTGCGGGCGACTCGTTGGGGGAAACCCGGTCGGGGGCGTGGACGATCTCGATCCGACCGTCCGGAACGGCGTCGTGGCGACCGAGTTCCGCCGCGACGCGTTCGCGGTCCCCCACGAGGACCACGCGGACGTCGGGGGGTTCGTGCCTCAGAGCGTGCAACGCTCCCGCGACCTCGGTCTCGGGGGCGCTGTCGCTGCCCATGGCGTCGAGCGCGATTTTCATCGTCGATCGATCGCCCGTCGTCGGCGCGATCAGTCCGGCTCGACGACCCTGCGGCCCCGATAGTGGCCGCAGGTGGGACACACTCGGTGCGGGATCCGGGGATCGTCGCAACGCGGACAGTTCCGCAACGCGATCGGATCGGCGCGATGGTGCGTGCGGCGCTTGCGTTGCCGTTGCTTGGAGGTGCGGCGCTTCGGTACGGCCATGGTCTCTCGGCTCTAGTGGTTCGTCAGGATGCGCAGTTTTTCCCACCGGGCGTCGAATTCCCGGGTCGTGCATTCGCATCCGACCTCGTTTCGGTTCGAGCCGCACGCCGGGCACAGTCCCCGGCACCCGGGACGGCATTCGACGTAGAGCGGCGCGGCCAGCGCGAATTCCTCGCGCAGCGGCCGGGAGAGGTCGAGCTCGACGAGGTGCGGCGCGAAGGTGCGCACCTCCCCGTCGTCCTCGCGAACCCCGGGTTCGTCCTCGGGCACGAAGAAGAAGCGGATCGGCAACTCGAAGTCCCGCGTCGCGGGTTCCAGGCATCGTCGGCACGCCTGCGCCAGAACGGTCGACATCCTCCCGCGGACCGCAACCTGGCCGGAGGCCGTGCACCGCGCCGTCATGCGCACCCGGACGGGCTCGGAGGGTTCCGGGCCCCAGCCTTCGCGCGCGAACTCGGCGGCCGGGAACGCCGCGCTCAGCCGGAGCGCGTCCGACCGTTCGAGCGCGTTCAAGTTCAAATGCAACATAGCGTGCAAGGCTAGCGCAACGCGCGACGTCGCGTCAATGCGACGCGATGCCCAGCCTCTCGTGCCGCGAGAAGAAGAAGCCGATCTCGAGGGCGGCGTTGGCGTCCGAATCGGAGCCGTGGACGGCGTTGCGTTCCTTCGACTCCGCGTGAAGCGCGCGGATGGTCCCGGGCTTCGCCTCGGCGGGATCGGTGGCCCCGATGACGGCCCGGAAGCGGGTCACGGCGTCCTCGGCTTCGAGCGCCAGCGCCACGACGGGGCCGGAGGTCATGAAGGCAATCAGGGAGTCGAAGAAGGGCCGCTCCCGGTGCACCGCGTAGAAGGCGGCCGCCTGTGCCCGCGAAAGCCGCGTCATGCGCAGACAGCGGATGCGGAAGCCGGCGTCCTCGAGGTGCGCGAGGATGGCCCCGGTCTTTCCCGCAGCGACGGCGTCGGGCTTGACGATGGCGAGCGTCCGGCTCATCGCAACGCTTCCTCGGCGAGATGAACGATGTCGACCGGCCGCCGCGCCACGCCGATGCCGTTTTCGCGGAAGACCCTGATCTTCTCTTCGGCGGTGCCGGAGGAACCGCTGACGATGGCGCCCGCATGACCCATGCGGCGGCCCGGCGGGGCGGTCTGGCCCGCGACGAATCCGACGACCGGCAGGTCGAGGTGGCGGCGCGCGAACTCGGCCGCTTCCTGTTCGTCCGTTCCTCCGATCTCTCCGATCATGACGACGGCGCGCGTGTCGTCGTCGTCGCCGAAAGCCCTCAGGCAGTCGATGAAGGTCGTGCCGACGAGAGGGTCGCCGCCGATGCCGACGCAGGTCGTCTGACCGATCCCCGCGTCGGTGAGTTGGCCGATCGCCTCGTAGGTGAGCGTGCCCGAACGCGACACCACGCCCACCGGACCCGGCGCCGCGATGTCCCCGGAGATGATGCCCACCGTGGCTTTCCCGGGCGAGATGATTCCGGGGCAATTCGGGCCCAACAACCGGACGCCGCGGTCGGCGACGAAAGCGTGGGCGCGCGTCATGTCGAGCACCGGGATCCCTTCGGTGATGCAGACGATCAGCTCGACGCCGGATTCCGCAGCCTCCATGATCGCGCTCGCGGCGAAGGGCGGCGGCACGTAGATCGCGGAGACGTTCGCGCCCGAGGCCGAGACCGCGTCGTCCATCGTGTCGAAGACCGGCACCCGGGCGCCCGCGGGACCCTCGAACGTGCGTCCCCCCTTCCCCGGCGTGACCCCGGCGACCACGCGCGTGCCGTAGTCGATCATCCGGGCGGCGTGAAAGGATCCGTCGCGGCCGGTGATGCCCTGAACCGCCACGCGCGTGGATTCGTCAACGAAGATCGACATGGGGCGGAACCGTGGGGTGGATAAGGTCGGCGCGCTCGAGGTCGGGACGGCCGTGGGGCGTCACGCGGCGGCGCGCTCCACCGCCGCCTTCACGACGCCGTCCATCGAATCGAAGGCGGAGAAGCCTTCGGCGGCGAGGACGGCGCGGGCTTCGGCTTCGTTGGTGCCCGTGAGGCGGATCAGGATGGGCGCGCGGATGTCGGCGCGTCGCCTCGCCTCGACGATCCCGCGCGCCACGTCGTCGCAACGCGTGATGCCGCCGAAGATGTTGAACAGGATCACCCGCACGTTGGGGTCGGAGGCGATGATCTCCAGTGCGGCCACGACCTTGTCGGGATTGGAGGACCCGCCGATGTCGAGGAAGTTGGCCGGCTCGCCGCCGTAGTGCTTGACCAAGTCCATGGTGGCCATCGCCAACCCGGCGCCGTTGACGCAACACCCCACGTCGCCGTCGAGTTTGACGAAGCTGAGCCCGGCCGCGCGCGCGCGCGTCTCGGCTTCGGGTTCCGCCTCCAAGTCGCGCAGCGACTCGAGGTCGGGCTGGCGGAAAAGCTCGTTGTCGTCGAGGACGACTTTGGCGTCGATGGCCTTCACCTGCCCCGCCTCCGTGGCGACGAGCGGGTTCACCTCGCACAGGGAAGCGCCGCAGGTCGTGAACACTCGATGAAGCCGGGTCAGCACGGCGGCGCACTGGCGCACCGGGGACGGATCGTCGAAGAGCGCCCGCGCCAGCCGGTACGCCTGGTGGGGGAGCAGGCCGAATCGCGGGTCGACGGGTTGGCGGACGATGGCGGACGGGCGGGTCGCGGCCACCTCCTCGATGTCCACGCCCCCCTCCCGCGACACCATGAAGAGCGGCGCCCGCACCGCCCGGTCGACCAGGACGGCGACGTAGCGCTCGCTGGCGATCTTCTCGACGGGCACGACCAGGACCTTGCGCACCGCGAGTCCCCGGATCGTCGTCCCCAGGATAGCGCGCGCGTGGGCTTCGGCCTCCTCCGGGGTGGCCGCCAGTCGGACGCCTCCCGCTTTCCCCCTCCCTCCCGAATGCACTTGGGCCTTGACGACCGCGCGACCGCCCATCCCGGCGGCGATGGTCGCGGCTTCCTCGGGCGCGACCGCGACCTGTCCCGAAGGAACCGGGATGCCCGCGTCGCGGAAGAGTTCCCGCGCCTGGAACTCGTGCAGGTTCACTCGCTTCTTCTCCGCGCGCGGGGAGGGCCGGACAGGGCGCCGCGGAAGCGGCGCGACCGATTCAACGGGCGCCTCCTGAGGGGGGCGTACGGAGGCGACCGACCAAGATACCCGGGCAGCGGACCGCGATCAAGGATCGGGCTCGCTCGGCGAACCGACCCGCGAACGGGGCTCCCCGGGACGAAGCGCGGGCGCCGCGGAAGCCGTCGTCCTCCCGCGGTTTTCCGGACCGGGCCGGCTCCGCAAGATCGAGTCGGAGCGACGCGGAACCCCGCGCGAGCCGCAAATCCCCGATCGGTTCGCCTTCGGCGGTTGCCGGAAACGGATCCGTCACGGCCCGCCGAACCCGTTCCGTCCGGGTCGACTTCGACCGGGATCCGCCTCGAAGGGAACCCGAGGAGAAACCGGATCGCATCGTTTCGCGCCGTGCGCGGGAAGACCGCCGGGGCCGCCGAAGACGTCGCGGGTCATGGTTCGGGGTCGGCGTCCAAGCGTTCCAAAAGAACGCGCAATTCGCGCAGGAGCGCGCCGAAGCCGGCGAAATCCCCCGCTCTCAGCGCCTCCTCCGCGCGGTCGAGCAGGTCGAGCGCGCCGCTCGGCCAGGTCTCGGCGTCCGCGGACAGCGCCTCCAGCGGCGCGGCGGGCGTCCCGGTGCCGGAGAGCTTTTCGGTCGCGGTCGCGGCGACCAAAGCGGCCAAGGTGGCGTCCAGGGTCGGCTGCATCGCCACGCGGCGCCCGTCGCTGACGACGAACTGGCGCAACTCGGGGATCGCGTCCGACTCCGCCGCCAGGAAGATCGGCTCCATGTACATCAGCGTGCCCTCCACGGGCACGATGTGCAGATGCCCCGTCCAGACCTCGCTCCCGCCCTGGCGCCAGAGCGAAAGCTGCTGGGAGATGAAGGGGTCCTGCTCGACGAGGGCTTCCACGAGGCGGGGACCCGGCACCTGGTCCTCGACCGGAATGTCGTAGAGGACGAGTTCGCCGTACCCGTCTCCGTCGCTGCGCGCCATCAGCAGGGCGGTCAGGTTCTGTCGGCCCGCGGGTACGAAAGCGGTGCTCAGCAGGTATTCGGGCTCCCGCTCGCCCGGCAGCCGGTAGATGCCGTACTCGGGGCGGTAGGGGACCGGATTGGTGCCCTCGGCGAGCTCCGTGGCGGGCGCCCACACGTCCTCCTGACCGTGGAAGGAAGGCGCGGTCTCCAGGTGGTATTGGAAGAGGACCCGGCTCTGCAGGCGCAGCAACTCCCGCGGATAGCGGATGTGGTCGCGAAGCCCCGCAGGCATCTCGACCAGGGGCCGGAACAGCCCCGGGAGCGCGCGCCGGTAGCCTTCGAGCAGGGGGTCGTCCTCGTCCGCGACGTAGAAGGAGGTGCGGCCGGTCACTCCGTCCACGGTCGCCTTGACGCTGTTGCGCACGTAGCTCGCCGGGGACCTCGACTCCAGCTCGTAGGCGCTCGCGAGCGGAAAATGACGGGTAGCGGTGAAGGCGTCGAGCATCCACACCACGCGACCCTCGTGCACCACCGGATAGGGCGGCTCGGGGAAGACCAGGAAGGGGGCGATGTCGCGCGCCCGCGCGGTTACCTGGCGGCGGAAGACGAAACGGCTCTCGGGCGAGACCTCGGAGGCGAACAGCAGGTTCGCGTCTCGGAAGCGAAGCGCCAGAAGGAGCTTGCGCGCCCACGAATCCAGAAGGATGCCCTCCGGGTAGTCGCGCCCGGGCCGACCGGGCCGACCCTCCGGGTCGAGGAAGGCCTCGCCGGTCGGATTGACGATGGCGTAGGCTTGGGGGCGAAGGCCGAAGAACACCGAAGGACGCACCAGGCGGAGCGCTTCGGGAGCCGCGACCCCCTCGGCGAACTCGGGGGGGATGGCGGAGAGGATCGTGGACGGACGCCCTTCCGGCGTGTGGTGCGCGGCCGCGCTCGCCACCGCGCCCATCCCGGCGATGTAGCGCTCGCGAATGTGCAGGTTCTGCCAGTTGCGGTCCTCGATGCCGCCGGGCTCGATCTCGCGCACCGCCAGCGCGACCGGCACGAGCGAGCCGTCGGGCTCCCGGTACCGGTCGATGGTGACGTCGCTGAACTCGTAGTAGCGGAAGCGGGCTTCCAGCTGACGGTAGGTGCTCAGGAGGGCGCCGGGAGTCCAGACCGGGAGCCCGGCGAACTGGTCTGCGGCTCTCGCCGCGCGCGGCTCTCCGGACATCGCGCGGTAGTCGAACCGCTCGCGTCGCAGGCGGTCGAGCCCGAACCCCATGCGCGTGAACTCCAAGTTGTGCTCGATGTACGGGGTCTCGCTCTCGAGCTCGTTGGGTTCGACCCGGAACCGCTGCACGGTCGCGGGATAGAGCTGGGCGAGCACGAGCGCGCCGACGGCGATGCCGCCCAGTCCGGCCACGGTCGGGGCCGCCTTGCCCCGCATGCCGCCCCACGCCACGAGGGCCGCCGCCCCGAGCGCCACCGCTCCGAGCGCCGTCAGGGCGGGCAGGCGGGCGACCGCGTCGGTGAACCCGAACAGCCCCTGGACGCCGGAGTTGCCGTCGAGCAGCAGGATGTAGCGCGCGACCTGGAAACGGACGGCCAGCAAAAGCAGAAACGACGCGACCAACAGGGCGAGGTGCCGGCGCGCCAGATCCTCCAAGCCGATTCCGTTGCGCGTCAGCCGGAGCGCGCCGGTCGTCGCGTAGACGGTGACGGACAGGCTGAAAAGGAAGAAGGTCAGCAGAAGCGCGAACGCGACGATCCCGTTCATCACCGGCAACGCGAAGACGTAGAAGGACAGGTCGTGTCCCAGCACCGGGTCGCTCGCCCCCCACGCCGGAGCGCGCAACAGGAGCAACAGCGCCATCCCCGCCTCGGAGGGAACCGCGCTGCCGAACCAGAGCGCCGCCAGCGCCGAAAGAGCGAGCGCGCCGCGCGAGATCCATGCGTCGGGGACCTTCTCGGAGATCTCCAGGTTGGCGAAACGCCTGCGGATGCGCAGCGCGCGGACCGGGATCGCCAGCAGGCGCACGTTGGCCCAGACCATGGCGCCGGTGGCCAGCGCGACGAGAATGCGCACGCCCCAATCCGACAGCGCGCGCGTCCAGAAGACGTCGCGGTAGCCGTTGGCCTCGAACCAGACGACCTCCACGTAGAGGTCGACGGCTTCGCGGGCCAGAAGCAGGAGCGCGGCCGCGGCCGCGACGGAGGCCAGGAGAATGCGGCCGCCGCGCCACGCGCGCGGACGCCCCTCAGACATCGACCCCCCGGGTCCGGAGCCAATCCTCGATCTCGTCGCGGATCTCGCCCAAGAGGGTCTCGTCGTCGGCTTCGTAGCGCGCCGTCAGGACGGGCTGGGTGTTGGACGCCCTGAGCAGACCCCAGCCTCCGTCGAAGAGAATGCGCGCGCCGTCCACGGCGATCACCTCGCGGCTTCGGGAAAAGTGCTCGCGGGCGGCCTCGGCGAGGCCGCGTTTGACCTCCTCGGCCACCTCGATGCGGTATTCCGGGGTGGACGCGTAGCGCGGCAGCTCGGCCACCAGCGCCGAAAGAGGACGCCCGGCCGCGGACAGCAGGGCGAGCAGTCGGCACGCGGCGTAGACGGCGTCGTCCACCCCGATGTAGTCGTCGGCGAAACAGATGTGACCCGAAAGCTCGCCGCCGATCGGGGCTCCGGTGGCGCGCATCTTCTCCTTGATGAGCGAGTGTCCGGTCGCCCACATCACGGGTACGCCTCCCGCCTCGGCGAACACGCGCGGGAGCGCCTGGGAGCACTTCACGTCGAAGACCAGCTTCTGCCCCGGGCCCCGACGTTCGAGCATCTCCAGTCCGAAAAGGAGAAGCAGGACGTCGCCGCGGACCACCGCGCCGTTCTCGTCCACGACCCCGATGCGGTCGGCGTCGCCGTCGAAGCCGACCCCTACGTCCGCTCCGGTCTCGCGAACCGTGGCCGCCAGGTCCGCGACGTTCTCGTCCACCGTGGGATCGGGGTGATGGTTGGGGAAGGTGCCGTCGAGTTCGCAGTAGAGCGGGATCGTTTCGGCCCCGATCGCTTCCAGCGTCGGCACTGCGGTGAGCGCGCCGGAGGCGTTGCCGCAGTCGACCGCCACCCGGAGCCGATCGATCCCCTCGAACCGGCCCGCGACGTCGGCGATGTAGCGGTCGAGCACGGACACGCGCTCCTCGCCGCCCCGCGCTCCTCGCGCGGGGCCTTCGTCGATGCGTCGGCGCAGCTTCCGGATTCCGGCGCCGTGAAACGGGCGGCCGCCCATGGTCATCTTGATGCCGTTCCATTCGGCGGGGTTGTGGCTGCCCGTGATCTGGACCGCGCCGTGGGCCCGCAGTTCGCGCTCGGCCCAGTAGGTCACCGGAGTGGGCACCGTACCGAGCCGGAGGACCCGTCCCCCGCCGGAACGGATTCCCTCCGAGAGCGCGTCCGCCAGCCCGTCCGAGCTGGGGCGGTTGTCGCTCCCGACCACGACGCGCGGAGGAGCGGCGGCGACCCGCTCGCCGAGTTCCTGCGCGTACGCGCCGCCGGTGGCGCGCACGACGTCGGCGTCGATGGTTTCGCCGACGACGCCTCGGATGTCGTAGTTCCGGAAGATCTCGGGCGAAGGATTCAAGGGCCGGACCGGTTCGGAAGTCGCTGCCGTCCGACGCGGCGCGGACGTCGGCGATCCCGCCGCCGCGCCACCGAGGAACGCCGGATCCGCTTGCCGCTCATCGGGGCTCAGGGCGCGACGCCCAGCAGGAGCGCCCCGGCGGTGCGGAGGCTCTCCGCGCCCGCGCGGGCGAAGCCCGCCCCTCCGCCCGGAAAGACGCCCAGACCGACGACCACCGCGGCGCACGCGCCCACGGCGAAGCGCATGGCGAGCGGCACCGTCACCGGATCCGGCTCGCCGGAATCGACGGCCTCGCGCATCCACATGTACCACGCGATCCGCAGATAGTAGTAGTACGACACCGCGGTCGTGAGGACGAAAACGACGGAGAGAGTCCAGAGCCCGGCCTCGGCCGCGCCCTGAAGGATGAAGATCTTGCCCATGAATCCGCCCGTGCCGGGGAAGCCGGCCAGCGACAGGAGAAAGATCGTCAGGCAAACGGCGAGGGCGGGATGCCGTGCCCCCAACCCCGCGTAGCGGTCGATCCGGAGCCGCTCCTCGCCGTGCCCGGAGACGCACAGGATCACCGCGAAGGCGCCGATGTTCATCGCCGTGTAGACCAGCAGGTAGAAGAGCAGCCCCGCGGTGGCGTTCGGGTTCAGCGCAACGATCGCCACCATCAGATAACCGGCGTGGGCGATGCTCGAGTAGGCCAGCAGGCGCTTCACGTCGGTCTGGGCCATGGCGATCGCGTTGGCGATCACCATGGTGATCGCCGCCAGCCACCACCCGATCGCGTACCAGCTCTCCGGGACGCCTCCGAAGCCCACCGCGAAGACGCGGGCGAAGGCGACGAACGCGGCCGCCTTGACGCTCGCCGACATGAAGGCGGTCACCGGCGAAGGCGCGCCTTGGTAGACGTCGGGCGTCCACATGTGGAACGGGACCGCCGACACCTTGAAGCCGAACCCGACGACCAGCAGGGCGATGCCGGTCCGGAGCAGGCCGGGAATGGCCGAACCCGTGTCGATGGCCAGCGCGATCACCCCCAGATTGGTGCTGCCGGTGGCTCCGTACACCAGCGCGATGCCGTAGAGCAGAAAGCCGGTGGAGAAGGCGCCCAGCAGAAAGTACTTGAGCCCGGACTCCGCCGACTTGGGATCGCGCCGGTTGAACCCGGAGAGCACGTAAGCGCTGACCGACATCACCTCCAGGGCCAGGAACACGACGATCAGGTCGCGCGTGCTCCCCATGAGCATCATGCCCACGGTGGCGAAGAGCACCAAGGCGTGGAACTCCCCCTCCTGGAGTCGTTGGCGCTTCACGTACGTCGGGGAGATGGCCAGCGCGAGGGCGGCGCCCAGCAGGAAAATCCAGTTGGCGAAGAGGTGGAAGCGGTCCACCGCGATCATCGTGCTTCCCTGCCCCGGCGCGGTGCCGTACAGCCAGCCGTTGGCGAAGGCCGCCGCCGCCACGCCCACCATCGCCAGGAGCGCGAGATCCCCGGATCCCGCGCCGCCGCCTTTGCGGACGCCCGCCAGGAGCACCACCGTCCCCCAGACCGAGAGGACGATCTCGGGAAGCAACGCCAGCAGGTAGTGCGCGGAGGTGGAGAAGTCGAGCGTCACGGGTCGGTCGGCTCCTCGGCGGGCCGGCTCGTGCGCACGCGCTCCAGGATGGCGTCCACGCTCGGTTCCATGCGCTCGAGAATGGGGGTGGGCGCGACTCCGATCGCGATCATCAGCGCGACCATCGGCGAAAGGACGAAGAGTTCCCGGCGCGACAGGTCGGGCATCGACCGGTTTTCCTCCCGGTCCAGCTCGTTGAAGAGCACGCGCTGCACCATGGGAAGCATGTAGTAGGCGGCGAAGACGACGCCGCTGGTGGCGACGATCGCGACGACGGGGTGGGTCTCGAACGTGCCCAGCAACGCCAGGAACTCGCCGACGAAGCCGCTCGTCCCGGGGAGGCCGATGGAGGCGAGGGCGGTGATCACGAGAGCGAGGGCGAGCATGGGAGTCGCGCGCGCGAGGCCGCCGAACTCCTCGGTCATCCGGGTGCGACGGCGTTCGTACAGCATGCCCAGGATGAGGAACAGCGCCCCGGTGGAGATGCCGTGCGAGATCATCACCACCAGCCCTCCCTGGATCCCGGTCGCGGTGAGGGCGAAGATGCCGATGACCACGAACCCCATGTGGGCCACCGAGGTGTAGGCGACCAATTTCTTGGCGTCCGGTTGCACCGCGGCCACCCAGGCGGCGTACACGATGCCCGCCGTGCCCAGGACCAGCATCGTCGTCGCCACCGGGGGATGCTGGGATGCCGCCGGGAAGAACGGGAGCAGGAAACGCAGAAACCCGTAGGCGCCCATCTTGAGCAGGACGGCGGCCAGCACCACCGAGCCCGGCGTCGGCGCCTCGACGTGCGCGTCCGGCAACCAGGTGTGGAACGGAAACAGCGGCACCTTGATCGAGAACGCCAGCGCGAAGGCGGCGAAGAGCCAGAGCTGCTCGCGCATCGTGAGCGGCACCTCGAGGAGATCCAGGTAGGCGAAGGATCCGTCTCCGGCGGACGCCGCGGCGGCGTGCAGGTACAGGATGCCGACCAGCATCAGCAACGACCCCGCCGCCGTGTAGAGGAAGAACTTCACCGCCGCGTAGATGCGCCGCTTCCCTCCCCAGATCCCGACGATGAAGTACATCGGCACCAGGGTGAGCTCGAAAAAGACGTAGAACAGCATCAGATCCATCGCCGTGAAGACGCCGACGATGCCCGTCTGCAGGAGAAGCACGAGGGCGTAGAAGGACTTCCGGCGGCGGGCGACGTAGCGGAACGAGCTCAGGACGGTGATCGGGGCGGTGAAGCAGGACAGCAGCACCATGAACAGCGAGATGCCGTCGATGCCGAGGGCGTAGTGGACGCCCCAGGCTTCGATCCAAGGCAGACTCGAAGCCATCTGGAAGCCGGGATCCCCCACCGTGAACGTCCCCCACAGCCCGAGGCTGACCGCGAAGAGCGCGAGAGTCCAACCGAACGCGATGCCCCCGGCGCGCTCCTCGCGTTCGAGCAACACGTGCAGCATCGCCGCCGTCGGACCCCACACCAGCACGTGCAGGATCCAGGACTCGAACGCCACCGCGTGCAGCAGGTTCGTCACGGCGGACCCCCTAGAACACCACGAAGCCCAGGATCGCGAGGACCCCGAGCGTGAGGAAGAGGGCGTAGGTGTTGACCCGTCCGGTCTGGAACAGGCTCGCGAAGGTGCCGCCGGCCCGGGTCGCCAGCCCGAGCCCGTTGACGGTGCCGTCGATCAGCGCCGCGTCGACGACGCGCCATGCGAAGCGCGAAGCCGCGAGGATCGGCCGAACCACGAACCGGTCGTAGAACTCGTCCACGTACCACTTGTTGAAGAGCAGGCTCTTGAACCCCGTGGGCGCGGAGGCTTCGGCGGCGTTCGCCACCCTCCAGCGTCCGGCGACGCGCGCGGTGACCAGCACCGCCGCCAGCGCGGCGAGCGTGGACAGGCCGGCCCACAGCACCTCGCCGCCCCCGACGGGAGCTTCGTGCCCGGCCTCGCCCAGATGCCGGTAGCGGATCTCCGCCGCGCTCGCGGTGACGGGTTCCAGCCAGTGGTGCAGCCACTCCGAAGCGGGAAGCGCGCCCCCGAGCCCGAGGAGCGATGCGGCCAATTCCTCGGGGACGTTGATCCACCCGCCCACGACCGAGAGGACCGCCAGCGCGATCAGCGGAACGGTCATGACCCAGGGCGCCTCGGCGAGGTGCCGCGCCTCCTCCCGTCCCGTCCGGTTGGCGCCGTGGAAGGTCATCGCCATGAGACGAGTCATGTAGACGGCGGTCAGCAGCGCGGTCGCCAGCGCAAGCGCCCAGAGGATCGCGAAGAGCGTCGGGTAGCTCCCGGAGGCGGCCAGACCGGCGTACCAGACGATCTCGTCCTTGGAGAAGAACCCGGCCAGCGGCCAGACGCCCGCGATGGCCAGGGTCGCGATCCACATGACGATCCAGGTGATCGGCATCGAGGCGCGCAACCCGCCCATGTTGCGCATGTCCTGCGGATCGGCGCGGCTGTGCGTGCGGTGCAGCGCGCGGTGCATGGCGTGGATCACCGCCCCGGACCCCAGGAAGAGCAACGCCTTGAAGAAGGCGTGGGTCGTCAGGTGGAAGATCCCGGCGGCGTAGGCCCCCGCCCCCACCCCCAGGAACATGTAGCCCAGCTGGGAGATGGTGGAGTAGGCGAGCACCTTCTTGATGTCGTACTGCGTCAGCGCGACGGTGGCGGCCAGGAGCGCGGTGAGCGCGCCCACGGTGGCCACGACCGCGCTGGCGGCGGGGGCCAGGGCGAAGAGCACCGAGGCGCGCGCGATCATGTACACCCCTGCGGTCACCATGGTCGCGGCGTGGATCAGGGCGGAGACCGGCGTGGGGCCGGCCATCGCGTCGGGCAACCAGACGTGGAGGGGAATCTGGGCGCTCTTGCCCGCCGCCCCCAGGAAGAGGAAGAGCGCGATGGCGGTGACGGTGGCGCCCCCGTACTCGAGCAGCGCCGGGGCTTCGGGGAAGACCTCCGCGAACGCCAGGGTGCCGAAGGTGGTGAAAACGAGGAACGTCGCCACCAGGAAGCCGAAGTCGCCGATGCGGTTGACGATGAACGCCTTTTTGCCGGCATCGGATTTCTCTCGGTCCTGGAACCAGAAGCCGATGAGCAGATAGCTGCACAGCCCCACCCCTTCCCACCCGACGAACATGACCGGAAAATTCGCCCCCAGAACGAGCACCAGCATGAAGAAGACGAAGAGGTTGAGGTAGGAGAAATAGCGCGCGTAGCCGGGATCGTCCCGCATGTATCCGACGCTGAACACGTGGATCGGGAACCCGACCCCGGTGACGACCAGCATCATGATCATGCTGAGTTGGTCGAGCTGCAGCGCGGCGTCCACCTCCAGAGATCCGGCGACCATCCAGCTCCAGTAGCGGATCACCACCGGATCGTGCGGATCCGCGTGGAACATCCCCGCGAAGTTGAGCAACGCGAGCGCGAAGGAGAGTCCGATCGCTCCCGGCCCCACCAGCGTGACCCAACGCTTGTGTCCGTCCCCCGAGCGCATGGGAGGCGAACCGTCGCTTCCGGCGCGCAGCGCCGCCGCCGCGCGCCGACCCGCCCCGAGCGCCGCGATGCCGTTGAACAGAAAGCCGAACAAGGGCAACAGAACGACGAGCCCCGGCAGGACCGGTTCGAATCCCGCGGGCGAGCCTTCCTGGATCAGTCCCGGCACCGGCGAGAACGTCATCCTAGCTACCACTTGAGCAGGTTGAAGTTGCCGACATCGACCGTCCGGTAGTGGCGGAAGATGGAGATGATGAGGGCGAGCCCGACCGCGGCTTCCGCAGCCGCGACCGTCATGACGAAAAAGGCGAAGACCTGCCCCTCCACGCCCACCTGACGGGAAAACGCCACCAAGGCGAGGTTGACCGCGTTGAGCTGGAGCTCGATGCAGAGGAAGATGACGATGGCGTTGCGTCGCACGATCACCCCGAAGGTGCCGATCGCGAACAGAAGGGCGCTGGCGGTCAGGGCCTCGGTCAGCACGCGGCGCTCCTCACACCCGCTTCTTCGCCAGCGCGACCGCGCCCACCACGGCCACCAGCAGCAGGATCGCGGAAATCTCGAAAGGCACCACGTAATCCTCCAGGAGCGGGCGCGCGATCAGCGAGACCGCGCCCCGCTGGGCGAGCTCCAAGTCCATCGCGGCCGCGCCGGGGAATCGGTCGTACAGCGGGCTCGCCTCCACGCCCCCGAACCGGCTCGCCAGCAGGCCGCCGATCGCCCCGGAGACCGCGAAAGCGCACACCGCGTAGAGTCCGCGCACCAAGTCGTCCCGGTAATCGTGGCCCAGGTTCAGCAGCATGACCACGAACAGGAAGAGCACCATGACGGCGCCCGCGTAGACCATCACCTGGACGGCGGCCAGGAAGTGCGCCTCCAGCAGCACGTAGATCCCCGCCACGCTCGCCAGCGAAACCACCATGAACATCAGGCTGGCCACCGGATTTCGGCTCGCCACCACCCCGATGCCCCCGCCCACGGCGATCGCGGCGAACACGTAGAAGAGGATCGGCTCCATCCCCTCACTCCGAGTCCGGGTCGGAGGGGTCCCAGAGGACGGTGACCGGGTGTTCCTGCTCCATCAGCCGGTCCAGGTCGTAGACGAAGCGCTCGCGCGTGTACTCGGCGTTCTCGAAGTGTCGGCCCACGTGGATGGCCTCCACCGGGCACACTTCCTGGCACATGCCGCAGAAGATGCAGCGGAACTCGTCGATCTCGTAGACGATGGGGTAGCGGTTGCCCTGATCGTCCTCCCCGCCGACCAAGCGGATACAGTTGGCCGGGCAGACCGTCGGACAGAGGCCGCAGGCGACGCACTTGGGGCGCCCGTCCGCGTGCACTTCCATGCGGTGGGTGCCGCGCCAGCGGGGATGCAGTTCGGTGGGCTCCTCCGGGTAGCTGCGGGTCGCCTTGCGGGGATTCACCATGTGCCGGAAAGTCAGCGACATCCCCTTGAGAGCGGCTCGCAGGTACGAGCTCCGAGCCGCTTCCGGCCTGCGCACCACCTTCACCGAAATGGCCACGACGACTCCCTCGGGTTCATGGGTTGCCGGCCGACGCCGCGCGGTCGGCGGGCGCGGCTCCGACGATGATCCGGCCGCGGTCGAGGTACAGGACGAACACGCCCGTGGCGACCAAGCTCACGGCGGTCAGCGCCAGAGCGAAGCCCAGGCCGCCGGACACGCCCAGCTGATCCAGCACGAGCACGGTTGCGGCCACGAGCATGACGTAGGCGAGCGCGGTGGGCAACATCACCTTCCACCCCAGGTGCATGACCTGGTCGTAGCGGAAGCGCGGCAACGTCCATCGCACCCAGATGTAGAGCACCACGAAGAAGGCGGTCTTGAGCGCGAAGGCGCCCAGAGTGAGCAACGTGGTCCACGCCGACAGGCGGGCGGGAACGGGCTCGCCCGCCGCCGTGAAGCCGGAAACGAGCCCGCCCTCGTGGGGAACGAAGTTGTCTCCCGTCCAGAAGGGGATGTCCCAGCCGCCCAGAAACAGGGTCGCCATGAGCGCCGAGGCGGTGATCACGTGCGCGTACTCGGCGATGAAGAACATGCTGAACTTCATGGACGAGTATTCGGTGTGGTATCCGGTCACGAGCTCGGACTCGGCCTCCGGCATGTCGAAGGGCAACCGGTTGGTCTCCGCGAAGGCCGAGATCAGGAAAAGGAGGAAGGCGAGCGAAAGCGGCAGGACGTACCAGAGCCCCATCTGCTGGTCGGCCACTACCCGGGTGAGGGTGACGTTGCCCGCCAGGATCATCACCGGGATCAGCGCGAGCCCCAGCCCGACCTCGTAGCTGACCATCTGGGCCGACGCGCGCAATCCGCCCAGCAGCGCGTACTTGTTGTTGGAGGACCATCCGCCCAGAAAGATTCCGTAGACCCCGAGGGAGCCGACGGCGAGGACGTAGAGCACCCCCACGGGAAGGTCGGCCACCACCATGTCCACCGTTCCCCACGGGGTGGGCAACGGAGCGGCGAAGGGGATCACGGCGAACGCCACCAGCGCCGGCATGATCGACAGCATCGGACCGAGAACGAAGAAGAAGCGCGACGCGGTGGCCGGGTCGGTCTCCTCCTTGACGATGTTCTTGAGTCCGTCGGCGATGGGCTGCAACAATCCGAACGGTCCCACCCGATTCGGCCCCAGGCGATCCTGGATGAAGGCGGAGAGGCGTCGCTCGGCCCAGGTCGCGTACATGATCGCCACCATCAGCGCCGTGAAGACGGCCAGAACCTTGACCGCCGCGGCGATCAGGGCGGCCGTGGGGGAGAGATCGCTCACGGACGCCCCGCGGCGACGGCCGCGGCCCGGCCCGCCGGCGCCCCGCGGGCTCCGATCCGACCGTAGTCGAGCCCTTCGTACTCCGCCACGCGCTCGGCGAGCCTGTCGAAAGCCTCCGCCGCGCTCGCGGGCGCGGACTCGCCCCCGAGGGAGGCGGCCAGCGAGGCGAGGACGCGCCATGCCGGCCGAGCCTCCCCGGGGGCCGAGAGCGCCGGCGCGAAGCGCTGAACCCGGGTCCGGACGTTGGTGAACGTTCCCTCCTGCTCGGCGAAGGTGGTGATCGGGAGCACGAAGTGCGCGTTGCGGGCCGCGGACGCGGGATGGGCGCCGAGGTAGACGAAGAGCTCCGCCTTCGCCCCGAAGTCGTCCGGCTGGTCGGCCAGCTCGTCGCCCAGCACGATCAGCGTGCCGGCGCTCTCGGCCATCTCTTCCAGGCCGCCCTCGGCGGCGTCGCCTCCCACGCGTCGCATCCCCAGCAGTTCGGCGCCTCGGACGTTGGGGGCCAAGTCGCGGCGGCGGGCCAGGACGGGGAATCCGGGAAGCGGAACTTCGTCGGAGGCCCGAGGAACGCGGTACGCGGCGGCGGCGCCCCCGAGCCGGTCCGCGAGCTCGCGCAACGCGCTCAGGTCTTCGTTGGACGCGTAGGGCGAGGCGACCGCGTGCACGGGCCCGCCGCACGCCCCGAGCCGGTCCGCGAGCGACGCGAGGGCTCCGCGCCATCCGGGCGTCGACCAGCCGTTCTCGGCGCGCGCGAAAGGCTCC
Organism: Longimicrobiales bacterium; assembly: GCA_965115885.1. GTDB lineage: Bacteria > Gemmatimonadota > Gemmatimonadetes > Longimicrobiales > Gaopeijiaceae > BD2-11. Next base: position 1,673,493 of record OZ220479.1, on the reverse strand, counting down.
CCGATCCGGTCGCTCCGGTTCATCCACTCGTAGCGGCCCCGTCCGTAGTCGCACATCCAGTGGCCGTTGACCTCCGGGTTCTCGCGGGGTTTCAGCCGATGCACCACGTTGTCGCGGGTGTGGAGGTCGACGTTGCAGCCCTGCGAACAGTTGGGACACACCGACGCGGTGTGGTCGAGGTCCCAGGCGCGCGCCTTGTGCAGAAAGTCCTTGGAGACCAGCGCTCCCACCGGACAGATGTCGACGACGTTGCCGGAGTAGGGGGAGTCCTCGAGCCCCCGCTCGAAGAACGTGTCGATGATCGAACGGTCGCCCCGTTCCACCACCGTCAGCACGGGATCCTGCGCCACCTCCTCCATGAAGCGCACGCAGCGCGTGCACATGACGCAGCGATCCCCGTAGAAGAGGACGTCCCCTCCGAAGTCGTCGCGACCGAAGACGCGCTTGGGCTCGATCCCGCGCCCGTGCGCGCGGCCTTCTTCGTGGACGTAGTCCTGCAGCTTGCACTCGCCCGACTGATCGCAGATGGGGCAGTCCAGGGGGTGGTTGACGAGATAGAACTCGAGCACCCCCTTGCGCATCTCGCGCGCTCGTCCTTCGTCGGTGCGCACCACTTGGCCGTCCTGGGCCAAGGTGACGCAGGAGGGCATCGGCTTGGGCGCGCCCTCCACGTCCACGAGGCAGAGGCGGCACTGGGCGGGGGCGGACAGCGCGGGATGGTAGCAGTAGTGCGGCACTTCCACGCCGATCGCGCGCGCCGCGTCGAGCAGGCTGGTTCCCTCGGGGACCGTGACCCGGCGGCCGTCGACGGTCAGGGTGACGGAGCTCACGCGACCTCCGCGCGCTCGTCCCGGCGGATCAGGGCCAAGTACTCGTCCCGGAACTTCTCGATGGAGGAGACCACCGGGGCGGCCGCCGAGTCGGAGAGCACGCAGATGGTGGTGCCCGTCATCTGGTCGCTCATGTCGAGCAGGGTGTCCAGGTCGGCCTCGGTGCCGCGGCCCGCTTCGATGCGGCGCAACACGCGCGTCATCCACGCCGTGCCCTCGCGGCACGGCGTGCACTGACCGCAGGACTCGTGCGCGTAGAACTGCACCATGCGCCGGACTTCGCGCACGATGTCGGTGTTCTCGTCCATCACGATCACCGAGGCGCACCCGAGCATGGAGCCGGCCTCGGCCACTCCTTCGTAGCACAACGTGCACCCGCGGCAGTCCTCCGCCGAAAGCAGCGGCACGGAGCTTCCGCCCGGAATCACCGACTTGAGCGCCCGCCCGCCGGCCACGCCGCCGCACACGTCCTCGATCAGTTCCATCATGGGAAAGCCCAGCGGCAACTCGTAGTTGCCGGGCCTCTCCACGTGGCCGCTGACGCAGAAGAGCTTGGTGCCGGGGGATTTTTCGGTGCCCCACTGCCGATACCACTCGCCGCCTTCGGCGACGATGTGGGGCACGGCCGCCAAGGTTTCGACGTTGTTGATGGTCGTGGGCATGGAGTACACGCCCTGCGCGGCCGGAAAGGGCGGCTTCACCCGGGGCTCCCCGCGCCGACCCTCCAGCGAGTTCATGAGCCCCGTCTCCTCCCCGCAGATGTAGGCGCCCGCGCCCACGTGGACGGTGACGTCGATGCGGATCCCCGAGCCCAGGACGTCGGCTCCGGCGTAGCCGCCCTCGTACGCCTGCTCGACCGCCCGCGCGAGGATCTGGCTGGTCTCGAAGAACTCGCCCCTCAGGTAGACGTAGGCGTGTCGGGCGCCCATCGCGTAGGCGGCGATCAGGCATCCTTCGATGAGCTGGTGGGGATCCCAGCGGATCAGCTCGCGGTCCTTGAAGGTGCCGGGCTCGGATTCGTCCGCGTTGCACAGGAGGTAGTGCGGCTTCGTCCCCGGCTTCGGCATGAAGCTCCACTTGAGCCCGGTGAGAAAGCCCGCGCCTCCCCTGCCCCGCAACCCGGAGGCTTTGACCTCGTCGACGACCGCGGCGGGCCCGATTTCGAGGGCGCACGCCAGCCCCCGGTACCCGCCCCGCTCGCGGTAGCCTTTCAGCGTGCGCGCGGCGGGATCCCCGAAATTGCGCGAGACGACGCGCACTTCGCGCTCGTGCACGTACGGATAGGCCATCCTATTCCCCCCGCTCCCTCAAGCGTTCGAGGAGCGCGGGCACGTCGTCCGGCAGCACGTTCTCGTAGTAGCGGGAGTTGATCTGCACGGCCACGGGAAAGCCGCACGCCGCCAGGCATTCCACTTCGACGACGGTGAAATCGCCGTCCTCGGAAGTCTCTCCCGGCTCGGTGCCGGCGTGCCGGAGAAACGCGTTCAACACTTCTTCGCCGCCGCACAGGCTGCAGCTGACGTTGGTGCAGACCTGGACGAGAAATCGCCCCACCGGACGCTTGTTGTACATCGTGTAGAAGGTGGCCGTCCCGCGCACCTCGGCCGCCGGCAGGCCGAGCAGCGCCGCCACTTCGTCCATCGTCTCCGGGGAAACGTGGCCGCGCAGCTCCTGGGCCAGGTTCAGCGCGGGCAGCAGGGCGCCGCGCGCCGTGGGATAGCGCGAGCGGATCTTCTCGAACCGCTCCAGGTACGGCCCCTCGAAGAGCGTCGCGTCCGGATCCTTGTCCGGGAGCATGTACGGATAGGAGGGCGCGGCCGCGGGATGTCCTCCGTCCAGAGGCCGTTCGCCCACGAAGTCGGTGCCGCGCACGTCCGCCTCGGAGAGGTCGAACTCGCCCACGTTGCCTGCCCAGCCGGGGTTGCGGAACGGCGCGCGCGCGGGCCGGCTCACCGGTCGATCTCTCCCAGGACGATGTCGAGACTCGCGTTGATCATGATGAGGTCGGCCACCAGATGCCCCTCGGCCAGCTTCGCGATCGCGGACAGGTTCACGAAGGACGGAGGGCGAATGCGCCAGCGCACCGGTTTGGGGCCGCCGTCGCCCACCAGATACATCCCGAGTTCCCCCTTCGACCCCTCCACGGAGAAGTAGCAATCCTGGGCGGGGGCGTCGACGCCGTCCATGATCAGCTTGAAGTGGTGGATCATCGACTCCATGTCGCTCATGCAGTCGGTCTTGCCGGGCAGACTGACGCGCGGGTCCTCCACGTTGACGGGGCCGTCGGGGAGGCGGTCCAACGCCTGGTGCAGGATGGCCACGCTCTGACGCATCTCCTCCATGCGCACCAGGTAGCGGTCGTAGCAGTCCCCGTTCTCGCCGACCGGGACCTCGAAGTCGTAGGTCTCGTAGTCGTAGTAGGGCCGGTCCTTGCGCACGTCGTAGTCCACCCCGCTGGCGCGCAGGTTGGGGCCGGTCAGCCCGCAGTCGACCGCGTCCTCGGGACCGATCGCGCCGATGTCCATGGTGCGGCCCTGGTGGATCGCGTTGGTGGTGAGCAGCGCGTCGATCTCGTTCAGGGTGCGGGGGAAGGCGTCGACGAAGGCGCGCACGCCTTCGGCCCAGCCGGAGGGCAGATCCGCCATCATGCCCCCGACGCGGGTGGCGGAGGTCGTGATGCGGGCGCCGGTGAGCTCTTCGTGCAGCCGGTAGATGCGCTCCCGTTCCTGGAACGCGTACAGAAAGGGGGTGAAGGCGCCGACGTCGATCGCGGTGGTCCCCAGCCAGAGCAGATGCGAGAAGATGCGGTCCAACTCCAGACAGACGACCCGCGCCACCTTGCAACGCTCCGTGACCTCGATGCCCATCAGCTTCTCGACCGCCATGGCGTAGGCGCAGTTGTAGATGAGCGGCGCCAGGTAGTCCATGCGGTCGGTGAGCGGCACGATCTGGTTGTAGGTGCGGTACTCGCCCAGCTTCTCGAAGGAGGAGTGCAGGTAGCCGATGTGCGGCGCGACCGACACCACCGTCTCCCCGTCCAGCTCGCAGACGAGACGCAGCACGCCGTGGGTGGCGGGGTGTTGCGGCCCGACGTTGATGAGCATCCGCTCGGAGCCGATGTCGGGCTCGGCGACGTCGACGGGCGCCAGCGGCCCCATCGCGGGCCGCGCGTCCATTCCCATCTCCGCGCCCCGCTTCACCGGGATCTCGACCGTCCTGAGCGCCAACGGCCTAGCTCCCCGGCTCCGAGCGCGGGAGGACGATCTGCGGCGCTCCGCGCCCCTCCATCTCCTCGGGCAGGTAGTACTGCTCCATGTCTTGGGAAAGGGCGCGTCGGGTCTGCTCGGCGCGCGAGAAACGGCCGCGCAACGGGAAGTCCTTGCGCAGGGGATGCCCCTCGGCGTAGTTCTCCGGCATGAGGATGCGGCGCAGGTCCGGATGCCCGGAGAACTCGATCCCGAACATGTCGTAGACTTCGCGCTCGAGCCAGTTCGCCGCGCTCCAGATCCCGGTCGCGGACGCGATCGAGAGACGCGAGAGGGGAAGTTCGCACTTCACGCGCAACGCCGCGCGGCGCGGGATGGACCACAGCTGGTAGACGACCTCGAGCGGGCGCTCGCCGCCGTGGTCGACCGCCGTCACGTCGACCAGCAAGTCGAAACGCTGGTCGGGGTCGGTGCGCAACCAGTCCAGAACGTCCGCGTTGCGGTCCGGATCGACGTAGACCACCCGCTGGTCCCCGGACTGGACGAGGTCGCGCACGACGGCGTCGGGGAAGGCCGCGCGAAGCGCCTCGACGGTGGAGGAAGCCGACGTTTCCCCGCGGTCGGATCCGGTCACGGGATGCGGTCGTCGGGTCGGCCGGAGGCGTCGGATCCGGCGGAGCCGCCCATCCGCTCCTGCCGCATCGAGTTGCCGAAGGGGCCCGACAGCGCCAGAACCTCGTCGGCGTCGGCGCGCGCGCGGGCCACCGCGTCCGGGTCCTCGGCGCGCAGCGATCCGTGCTCGCTCAGGCGCTCTTGGCGGATCTTTTCCTGGATCATCATGAGCCCGTAGATGAGCCCTTCCGGTCGGGGCGGGCAGCCCGGCACGTAGACGTCCACGGGGATGACGGTGTCGATCCCCTGCACCATCGAGTACACGTCGAACACGCCTCCGGAGGAAGCGCACGCGCCCATCGACACCGCCCACTTGGGCTGGGGCATCTGGTCCCAGATGCGCCGCAGGACGGGCGCGAGCTTGTAGGGCACCCGCCCCGCGCAGATGAGCACGTCGGCTTGGCGCGGGCTGAACGACATGCGCTCCATCCCGAAGCGGGCCAGATCGAAGTTGCTGGCCGCGGAGGCCATCATCTCGATCGCGCAGCAAGCGGTACCGAAAGGCATGGGCCAAAGGGAGTTGCGGCGGGCCCAGTTGACGACGAAATCGAGCCGCGTGGTCAGAAAGGCGGGCGTGCCCGCGCCGAGCATTCCGCCCGGTCCGCGCGGAGGGGCGGAGACCACGGGAAGGTCTCCGCCGGGGCGTTCGCTCAATCCCACTCCAGACCTCCTTTCTTCCACTCGTACACCAGCCCCGCGGTCAGCACCGCCACGAAAATGGAGGCGGCCACGAAGCCGCTCCACCCGAGCTCGCGCATCTCCACCGCCCAGGGGATGAGGAACACCGCCTCCAGGTCGAAGACGATGAAGCTGATGGCGACGAGGTAGAATTTCACCGAGAAGCGGGCCCGAGTGTCGCCCAGCGGAATCATGCCGGACTCGTAGGGCATGGCCTTTTCGGGAGTCGGCCTGCGAGGGTTGAGGATGTGCGACAGCGCCACCATGAAGACCGCGTTGAGGGCGGAAACCCCGAAGATGAGCAGGATCGGGATGTAGGCGTCCGACATCGAGATCGCCCGCGCGTGCAGGTGTTGGCTTCGCTGGAGTCCGGGTGACGGGGAAGCTACCCATGCCCACCCACCCGGTCAACCCGGGTTCCCGTCCCCGCGGGCGAGTCCGAAACCGAGAGCGGGTTCCGACGGGAATCGAGCTTGGAATTCGGGGCGGACGCGATTCCCGGAGGCGTGATTCGCGGTTGCCCGGCAACGGAGACGGGAAAACGGATTCCGCATCCTCGGCAGGCGTCGAGCCCGCGGAACGCGCCCGCAACCTATGCGGCTTTCGCCTTCCGAAGGCGGGTCCGTTTCGAGTGCCGCGGTTCCTGAAATGCCTGGCGAGAGTCGGCGAAGCGCCCCGTCGAGAAGGCGACCGGTTTCTTTCCGAGCCCAACTCGCTCGTGCGTCGACCGATATTCGTCGGGCGGATAGTCGAGGCGCCCCATGCGGTGCCGTCCCACCCGACGCGTCGAGCGGACGCGTTCTCCGGGATCGGCCCTCGGATCGTCGAGGAGCCAGCCGATGCCAAAGGCGCTCGCTTGCCAAGAACGAGCGGTCGTCGCACTTCTTTCGTTCCATTCGCATTGCCTTGTCCACGAAGTCGTCGTCCGCGAAATCGTCTCGGGCGGGTTGAAGCGGCGCGGCGAACGCACTACATGCAAATGCGTGACCGGAACCCGTGACCGCTTGCCACCCATCGCGCCAAAGGTGGATCCCGTGAACGCAGTGGAAATGCGGTTCAACCGATCGGCGACGTGTTTCTCGTCCCCAAAGAGCGCATCGCAGAGGACGCGGGCACAATGACAATGACGTGCCGGGGCGCACTCGAACCCAGCGGCGCGATCCGCTGGACCGCGGATCCATAGGCTCCTTCGCGAGCCAGTTGTCGCTACGCGTTCGGTCGTCCTACCCCCCCCGTCGCGTCGTAGCGTGCCGCCAGCGCGACGCGGTCGGCAACTCCCACCCACCGTCACCGCAAACACCGCTTCCATCCTTGTCCGTACGGGGCGCGAGCCGTCACCGCGACGGCCGCCTCGCCCTCCGCGATCGCCGACACGGTCACCGAGCCGCCCACCATTGCGGCCGAAGCGATCCTACCGTCGAACCCGTCGGGGTCGGCGAAGATTCCGGAGACGTCCGCTGCTGCGGTCCGGATCCGCCCCGCTGTCACGACCTGGGCGGGGATCGCATTCGTCCGCGCCGGTGCACGGTTGCGAGCCGGGTCGGTGGCCGTGTCGCCGTACGCCGCCAGCCACGCGAGGGCCGGAATGGCGACGGATCCGATCCTCCCGGAGAATCTGGAGGATCGTCCAAGTCCGGTCGCTGTCGCGTTCGTCTCGAAGGCAACTCATCGGCGACGTTCCCCGTCGTTGGCCGTCCGTTCCCGAATTCCCGTCCGCGCGGCCGAAAGAGCGGCGCCACGGGAAGCCACGCGCCGTACCGATCCCGACAACCCCGCACTTGCCGACGCGTGGCCGACCTCCCCGGAGCTACGCCCGGGGAGGTCGGCGAAACGCAAACCGCTGAAAAAGCAGAGGTTACCCCTCGTGGTGTTCGTGCACGTGGATGTGCACCGGCTCGGTGACGAAATCGGCGTGCCCGGACCCGACGGCCCCGTGCATCAGGCTGAACGTCACCTCGGTTTCGCCCTCCACGTGGCCGTGCAGGTGGCCCCCGAACTCGCCGGGCGTGTCCTGTTCGAACTCGGCGATCGACTCGTCCTCGACGTCCACCTCGAGATAGAAATCGTCGCCGAGTTGCACCGCCTCTCCGTCGTGGTCGGTGAAGCGCACGCTGATGTGGCCCGTCTCCTCCTCCTCGTCGACCTCCAGCTCGCCCGTCCAGCGGCGCGCGTCGCCGTCGTAGGACGCCAGGGTCTGGCCGCCCAGCACCAGCATCACGCCCTCGACCTCGTCGGCGTGGTCGCCGTGGTCGTCGGGAGCGGTGGTCGAATCGCACGCGCTCAGGGCCAGAACGCCCCCGACCAGCAGGGCGAGAGGCCCTCTCGCCAGCTTCGAAAACGCGGTTCTCTCTTCCGTCATCGTTCTTGTCTCCTTGGATTGAATGTTGCTCGTCTTCGGGGATTCCCCCCAAAAGACGACGCGGTACGCCACGCTCAGAGATCGGCCGTCCGCTGAAAAAGCAGAGGTTACCCCTCGTGGTGCTCGTGCACGTGGATGTGCACCGGCTCGGTGACGAAATCGGCGTGCCCGGACCCGACGGCCCCGTGCATCAGGCTGAACGTCACCTCGGTTTCGCCCTCCACGTGGCCGTGCAGGTGGCCCCCGAACTCGCCGGGCGTGTCCTGTTCGAACTCGGCGATCGACTCGTCCTCGACGTCCACCTCGAGATAGAAATCGTCGCCGAGTTGCACCGCCTCTCCGTCGTGGTCGGTGAAGCGCACGCTGATGTGGCCCGTCTCCTCCTCCTCGTCGACCTCCAGCTCGCCCGTCCAGCGGCGCGCGTCGCCGTCGTAGGACGCCAGGGTCTGGCCGCCCAGCACCAGCATCACGCCCTCGACCTCGTCGGCGTGGTCGCCGTGGTCGTCGGGAGCGGTGGTCGAATCGCACGCGCTCAGGGCCAGAACGCCCCCGACCAGCAGGGCGAGAGGCCCTCTCGCCAGCTTCGAAAACGCGGTTCTCTCTTCCGTCATCGTTCTTGTCTCCTTGGATTGAATGTTGCTCGTCTTCGGGGATTCCCCCTAAAAGACGACGCGGTACGTCACGCTCAGAGATCTTCCCGCTCCCGGCATGATCTCCTTCACGCGCGACAGGTGGTCCCTGTACTCCGCGTCTCCGACGTTCTCCCCCCGAATCGTAATCACGTTCAGCCGTCCGCCGAGCGTCATCCTGATTCCAGCCGAGAGATCGAAGATCGCGTAACCGTCCGTTGGGTCCTCCATGAAACCGGTCCGGTCCTGACGGGCCGCGATCCGCGTCGCGGCTTCCGCGAACCAGTCGCGGGGCGCGTAGCCGACGGCGAAACGGGCCTGCAGGGGTGGGATCCTCGGCAACGGCCGCTTCGTGGCCTCGATCTCGCCGCGAACGTAGGAGGCCGTCGCTTCGACGGTGAAGGCACCGACCGGCGCCCACTGGAACGCACCCTCGAATCCCCCGAACGACGCGTCCTCCCCAAAGTACTGGAAAACCGGCAACAGGACCCGACTAAGTTCTCCGGTTTCAAGGGGAAAAACGTATCCCGACAAAACGTTGCGAAACACCGTCGCCTCGGCGTTGAGGCGGTCTCCCACGTAGCGGACGAACAGGTCGACGCCGGTTCCCTTCTCAGTTTCCAGCGACGGATTGCCCACGTCGAACGAGTGGACCGCCAGGTGCGGGCCCTCCGAAAACAACTCGGTGACGCTCGGGGGCCGGAACGCTCTGGCGACCGCTCCGCCGACGGTCAGCCGCTCGGTCAGCCGCCCGAGAACGCCGAACGACCCCGACAGCGCCCCGAAGGACCGGGTTCGAATGTGGCCAATGTCCGAGGACGGGTCCTCGCGGTCCGGTCGCACGACGGTCCAGTCGTAGCGCAGTCCGGCCTCGAGACGCACCGGGTCCAGGTCGATCTCCTCCAGGGCGAACGCCGCGAACGTGGTCTGGGTCGAGTTCGGAGTGTACAGGCTGCCCCCGGTCCCCATTCTCTCCCAAGACGCCCGCGCGCCCACCGCTCCCGAGGAGAACGGTCCCCAGTCGGCGTGGCGGGCCAGCGCCTTGCCGCTCGCCGTCTGGCGCTCGTAGATCGTCCCCAGAATGTCCGGGGGCTCGACTTCCAGGTGCCGATACCACGTGTGGCCCGCGTCGATCTCGATCGTCTCGAACGCCGCTTGGGGCCGGATCAGGGACTCGAGGCGCGTCGCGGCCCGCTTCATGTCGATGCGAACCCCGGCCGTGTGCCCCCCGACGAATCCCCCGGGAATCCCGTAGTCGTTGTCGTAGTAGTGGAAGGAAGCGCCCGCACGTCCCCACCGGTCCACCCACGACGCGCCGGCGGCGAGCTCCGCGACGTCGCCATCGGTGTTGGGCAGCGCGCCCAGGGGCGTCTTCAGGTCTCGGCTCGAGCGGAGCGCGAAGCCAAGCTTCCCGGCGACCCGATCGGTCAAGCCGAACGCGGCGCTCCCGCTCGCTCCCACGGCGCTCGCGGCGGTTCCTCCCTGCAACGTGACCATGCCGGTCGGGCGATCCGGCACGGCGGACGGCACCTCGTCGCGCACCACGTTGACCACTCCGCCCAGCGCGTTGCTTCCGTACAACACGGCGCCCGGGCCGCGGACCACCTCGATGCGTCGCGCCGTGGACGGGTCCAGCGCAGTGGCGTGGTCGGCAGCGCTGGCGTACTCGTCGCCCACCCTCTCCCCGTCCTCGAGCAGCAGGACGCGGTCTCCGCTGAGACCGCGGACCACCGGGTGCGCCGCGTTCGGTCCCATTTCGCTCACCGTCAGTCCGGGCTCGGAGGCCAGCGTCGCCGCCAGGGTCCCGGCGAGACCGCGTTGCAACTTCTCGCCCGCGAAAACGCTCGCGGGGCGCAGCGCTTCGTGGGCCGCGCGCGCTCCCAGCGACCCGGTCACGACGACGCCCGGCAAAGCGATGGGGTTGGCTTTCATTTCCACCACCGCGACCTCGCCCCTCGACGCGTCCACCTCGAGCGCCGTCCCTCGATACCCGAGGCGTTCAAACCGCACCACGTACTCGCCAAGATCCGGCACGACGATCTGGAACGTTCCGTCGCCGCGCGAGACGGCCATGGCCGCCACCGCGTCGACGACCACCATGGCCCCGGCGAGCGGCTGCCCCGTCTCGGCGTCGAGCACAACGCCCTCGATCACGTCGTCGATCACGCCCGCGCACTCGCCCTGAGCGGACGAACCGGGGACCCAAAGAGCCGCTGTAAGCGCAGCTGGAATCGCCCCGGCCCAAAACCTCGAATTCATCGTCATTTTCTCGACCTCCTCCCGACGCGCCTCGCTCGCCTGAGCAAGGCGTCCCCCACTCGAATTCTCGCGGTGCGATCACGGCTTAGACATAGACCAGACTAGAACTTAGAACTAGACTGGACTGGAGAAGCCGTTTGGTCGCCCGCGATGCGCGCACCGCAGAAAGCGACTGTCCCATGGACAGCCGCTCCGGAGGGATCAGTCGGCGGGCGGAGCCCTGGGGCCGCTGCCTCCGGGCGGAAGCAGGCGCTTGGGCGGCGCGGTCGCGACGCCTGCGCGGGAGGGGACCTCCACCGCGGGTCGAAGATCGGCGAAGACGGGGACGGATGTCCCGCACGAGAGTGCGCGGGTCAGCTGGCACAGGTGGCAATGCCCGGCTTCGCAGGGAAGTTCGTGGTCCTGATCGGCCTCGAGCACCGCGTCCACCGCCGGACCCGCGGTGAACGCAACCAACTGGACGAGCAGGAGCGCAAAAGAGCCGCAACGGCGACGATCGCGCGACCGAAAGAGCTTCGATCTCACGGTCGCGGAGGCGGCGAAGGGTGCGGGAGGCTACGCGCGGCCATGCCAAGAGTCTCCGAACGTTCGAGGTCCTGGCGCACCGCAACCGAGCACGCTGAGCGGACGATGCGTCTCATCGGGACGAAAGGGTACCGTCGGACCGCCCTCGCGGCGAAATTTCCCAGGGAACGCTGCCGACCGCCGACGGCGAGCCGGGCGATCCCGCGACCCCTCACAGCCCAAGGGAATCCTCGGAACGCGCACTCGGGCTCACCGAGACGAACCGGCGGTTCCTGCGCCGCTCGAACGCGACCACCCCGTCGACCAGCGCGAAGAGGGTGTCGTCGCCGCCCCGGCCCACGTTGGTGCCGGGATGGAACCGGGTGCCCCGCTGACGCACGAGGATGCTGCCCGCAGTCACGGGCTGTCCGCCGTAACGTTTGACGCCTAGGAACTTCGGTTTCGAGTCGCGTCCGTTCCGGCTCGATCCCACGCCTTTCTTGTGCGCCATTTCGATTTCTTCCCCGGTCGGCGGCCCGGCGGTCCCCGAACCGCTAGGTGACGATCTCCTCGATCCGCACTTCGGTGAACTTCTGGCGGTGCCCCTGCTTCTTGCGGTATCCTTTGCGGCGCTTGCGCTTGAAGACGACGATCTTTTTGTCCTTGCCGTGCGCCAGCACTTCGGCTCGCACCGCGGCCCCCTCGACCGTCGGCGTGCCGACCGCCGGATCGGCGTCTCCGCCGCCGGTCATCAGCACGCGGTCGAAGGTGACCGTGGAACCCTCCTCCGCGGCGAGCGCCGGGATCCGCACCCGGGAGCCGGGCTCGGCCCTGAACTGCTTTCCGCCGCTTTCGAACACCGCGTACATGACCACCTCGTCGCGTGGTATGGAGGTCGCAGGACAAAGAAAGACGCAAAGCCTCGCAACGCGAAAAGCTACAGGGTCGCCCGGCGAGGTCAAGGGCAACGGCACGGTACGCGGGCGCGGCCCCCCGCCGACTCCCCGGGGAGCGTCCCGCTCGCCTACACGGTCGCGTACTTTCCGGTCACGTCGACCTGAGCTCGGCCCGAGAGCAGGCGAAACTGGTCCTCGCCCAGCAGGGGATCGTCCCGCAACCCGATCTCCAGACGCGTGGCCCGCGAGACGCGCTTGCGGAAGTCCGGCTCCGCGTCGAGCACGTGCAACGCGACCTCGGGATGAATGCGCACCGTCAGGGCGCGCTCGCCCTTGGCGGCGGCTCGCTTGAGGCTGCGTTCCACCCGGCGCATCACGGTGTCCGGCGCCATGACCCGGCCCAGTCCCCCGCAGTGGCTGCACGGCTCCGTGATCGAGTTGAAGATCGACGGACGCACCCGCTGGCGCGTCATCTCGATCAACCCGAGCTCCGAGACCGCGAACGCGCGGGTACGGGCCCGATCGCGCCCCAAGTGGGTGCGGAGCTCGTGGAGCACGCGGTCGCGGTCCTTCTGCGCGTCCATGTCGATGAAGTCCACGACCACGATCCCGCCGACGTCGCGAAGTCTGATCTGGCGGGCGATCTCGCGCGCCGCCTCCAGATTGGTCTTCAGAACGACCGCCGCGGGATCCTTTTTTCTCTTGCCGGCGAAGCGGCCGGTGTTCACGTCGATCGACACCAGGGCCTCGGTGGGCTCGATCACGAGATGACCGCCCGACTTGAGTCCCACCTTGCGCCGGAAGGAACGGTGGATTTCCTCCTCGACGCCTCGGGCGTCGAACAGCGATTCCGGCCCCCGGTGCAGCCTGAGCCGGTCCAGCAAGTCGGGCGCGACCCGATTCACGTAGCTTTCGATCTCGCGCAGGATCTCCGGCGAATCCACCGTAAGCGAGTCGAACTTGTCGCTGAACAGGTCGCGGATGACCCCGCTGATCAAGCGCGCCTCGCGGCGCACGACCGCAGGCGCCTCGGCCGCCTCGGCGTTCCGTTGGACTTCCAGCCAGCTTTCCCGCAGGCTGGAGAACTCGCGCGCGAACCGCTCCTCGGTCGCCTCCTCCCCCACGGTGCGCACGATCACCCCGCCGGAGTCCTCCGGAACCACCTTGCGGGCGAGCGCGCGAAGCTTCGCCCGCTGCCTGCGGTTTTCGATCTTGCGGCTCACGCCGACGCGGGAGGCGAACGGCGTGTAGACGAGAAAACGCCCGGCCAGCGACACCTGACCGGTCAGGCGCGGCCCCTTGGTGCCGATGGGTTCCTTGGTCACCTGCACGGTGACCCGGTCGCCCTTGCTCAGCAACTCCTGGATCGGGGGCGCCCGGTCGCGGTCGTTCCCGGGCGACTCGCCGTTTCCGCGAACCACGTCCGAGGCGTGCAGGAACCCCGCTTTCCCGGTTCCGATGTCGACGAAGGCCGCCTGAATGCCGGGCAACACCGACTCCACGCGTCCCAAAAACACGTCGCCCACGATCCTGTCCCGGTCCGGGCGGTCCAGCATCAGTTCCACGAGCTTCTTGTCTTCCAGCAGCGCCACCCGCGTCTCGCGCGAGGACGCGCCGATGATGATCTCTCTCCTCAAATCTCGGTTTCTCCGCCAGTTGCGGGGACCGAAGCCGCGTACGGCTCCCCCTGCCCCACCGCATGTCTTGCGACTCTCCCGCTTCCGTCCGCCTCGCGCACCAAGTGACGCGCGATCAGCAGGCGTTGGATCTCGCTCGTGCCCTCTCCGATCTCGCACACCTTCGCGTCGCGAAACATCCGTTCCACCGGGGAGTCGTTCGTGTATCCGGCGCCTCCCATCAGCTCGACCGCTTCCGTGGTGGCGCGCATCGACAGCTCCGAGGCGAACAGCTTCGCCATGGAGGCTTCCTTGGAGAAGGGCCGTCCTCGGTCCTTGAGCCAAGCGGCGTGGTACGTGAGGTGCTTGGCGGCCCGGATGCCCGTGGCCATGTCGGACAAGCGGAATTGCACCGCTTGGTAGTCGTAGATCCTGTGCCCGTGCCGCTTCCGTCGCAACGTGTACTCCAGTGCCGCGTCGAAGGCTCCCTCGGCGATGCCCAACGCCAGCGCGGCGATGCCGATGCGTCCGGCGTCGAGAATGCGCATGAAGTTGACGAAGCCCTCGCCCTCGGCGCCGAGCCGATTCTCGACCGGGACGAAGGCGTTGTCCAACACCAGTTCCCGGGTGTCCGAGGCCCGCCACCCCATCTTGTCTTCCTTGCGGCCCGCCCTCACGCCTTCGGTGAAATCGAGCTCGGCGCAGTGTCCCACTCCGAGCCGCCGCGCCGTCTCCAGATCGCAGGTCGGCTTGGCGACGATGAAGCTGGTGATGCCGCGGGTCCCGCGCGCGGGGTTGGTGAGGGCGGTGATGGTGAAGATCTCCCCGACCCCCGCGTGGGTGATGAAGATCTTGGACCCGTTGATGCGGTAGCCGGACCCTTCGCGCACCGCGCGCGTTCGGGTGCCCGCGGAGTCCGAACCCGCGGCCGGCTCGGTGAGCCCGAATCCGCCCAGCACCCGGCCGCTGGCGAGCTCGGGCAGATACCTGCGCTTCTGCGCCTCCGTCCCGAACGTCAGAATCGGACTCGCGCCCAGCGTGGTGTGGGCCGACACGGTGATGGCGTGGCTGGCGTCGTGCCGTGCCAGTTCCTCGACGACGAGGATGTAGCTCAGGTAGTCGCGTCCCATCCCTCCGTAGGTTTCGGGAATGGGCACGCCCAGCAACCCCATCGCGCCCATCGCGCGCACGTTCTCCCAAGGGAAGGTCTGGGCGCGGTCGATCTCGCCCGCGATCGGCGCGATGCGCTCCTCGGCGAAGGCTCGAACCCGATCGCGCAGGCGGGCGTGTTCCGGACGGAGATAGGCGTCCATCGCCTCACCTCCGGCTCGGGCGGCGCATCGTGCGAAGAGATGCAATCCACATGACGATTTTCGTTTCAGCACGCGGCGGAGGCGGCCTGAGGATTTCCCCTCCGCGCCGGACAAGTCGTGAGAAGCCGTGCGGGATCCTACACCGCGAGCCCCGATAGGGTGCGGATGGACGCGTCGCGGGAGACGCGAAGGCTTCGGCGGTCTCGCACGACCTCCGAAAAATCCGGCGCGACGCGGTGCGAGAGGCGCGCCCGGACGTCCGGAGCTCGGTCAAGGCCGCTCGCGACGCAGCACCAGTCCCGGCAACGCTCCCGTCGCCGCCCCGTCTTCGTAGACCACCGTTCCCCCGACCCACACGCGCTCGATCCCGGACGACGCGAGATGGGGTTCGGCGGTCGTCGCGCGGTCGACGACCGTCGCGGGGTCGAACAGCACCAGATCGGCCGCCGCGCCCGCCGTCAGCGTGCCCCGGTCCCGAAATCCCATGTGGGCCGCGGCCAGACCGGTCATCTTGCGGACGGCGTCCTCCAGCGAGAGGCGTCCTTCCTCCCGCACGTATCGCCCGAGCACCCTCGGATAGGTGCCGAAACCGCGTGGATGAGGACCGCGCAACTCGCCGTCGGAAGAGACGTTGGCGTGCGGCCAAGCCATCAGCGCGGCGATGTCGTCGACCGCCATGCCGGTCGCGACGACGCTCTCGCTTCCGTCTCCGCCCTCCGCGCGCGCGGCCTGCGCTTCGGCGACGAGATCCAGGTAGGCGGTGACGGGATCCGTGCCGCGCTCCTCGGCGATCCGGGACAGGGTCTTGCCTTCGAGTCCGGGATCGGCTCCGAAGCGCCCGATCAACATCCCCTCCGGCGCGACCAGCTCCTCCAACGCGAAGCGCGCGGCTTCCCGGTCGGTGAAATCGCGTTCCGGGAAGAGGACGGTCATGGTCGATTGCCAGTACTCGTAGGGGTAGACGTCCGCGGTGACGACGAGGCCCGCGGCGCGCGCCTCGTCGAGACGCGCGAGGATCCGCGGCGCCTGTCCCCAGAGGCTTCGCGCGGCCAGCTTGAAGTGCGAGATCTGGACGGGGATGCGGGCGCGCTCGGCGATTTCGACGATCTCCTCGATGGATTCGCGAAGGCCGCGGTCCTCGCTCCGCATGTGCGAGACGTAGCGGCCCCCGACCGCCGCCGCCGCCTCGGCCAAGGCGACCACCTCGTCGGTCGTGGAATAGATCCCGGGATCGTACTCGAGCCCGGTGGAAAGCCCGAGCGCCCCGCTCGCGAGCTCGGCTTCGAGCAACGACCGCATGGCCGCCACTTCGTCGGGCCGGGCCTCGCGGCGGAAGTCGTCGCCCATGACCTGCCGGCGCAACGTTCCGTGTCCGGCGAAGGAGCCTACGTTCACCGCCGCGGGGGCCGCTTCCAGCGCGCGGAAGAAGTCGGCGATCGGGAAGAACGATCCTCCGTCCTGTCCGACCACGATGGTGGTGACGCCCTGGCTCACGGCGGCCAGCGCGGTGGGCTCGTCGAGAAGGCCGCGGTCGTGGTGGCTGTGGGTGTCGACGAACCCTGGCGCGAGAACCAATCCCGAGGCGTCGTAGACCCGTTCCCCGCCGCCCGGCGCGGGTGCCGTCCCAGCGCCGTCTCCGGGCGCCACCTCGACGATCGCGCCGTCGACGACCCGGAGCGATCCGGCGAAGCCGGGGCGCCCGGTGCCGTCCACGACGACGGCGCCCCGGATCAGGAACGAGTCCCCGTCGGCGGGCGCGGGAGTTCCTCCATCGCCGCCGCAGGCGGCCAGCAGGAGCGCCAAGGCGTGCGGAACCCGTCGCGGAGCGGCGCCCCTCCGCCGAAGGGAGGAGGGACGACCGCGGCTGCGGGGCCGTCCGGGTCGCGGACGGTCCTCATGGCGGCTCTCCTTCGCATGCCGCATCGTCGAACGCACGACTCCTCCTTTTCTTTTCCACGTCGAATCCGAGCGTCGGGCTTCGGCCGCGCGATCCGGTGCGCGAAGCGGGCTGCCGGGATCGTCGTTCCGCTCGGCGTCGAACGTACGCTCGAGGCGGCGCCCGCGATACGTATCTTCCCCCGGGTTACATTTCAGGCCTTGGCCCGGCGGAAAAGGTTCCGCGAAGGCTCCGAGAAGCGCACGATGCGGAGAAACCGGACAATGAACGAATCGCCTTGGAAGAAGGGGGCGGGCGCGCGGTTGCTGAACTATCTGCAGGTCCGCCGCCCCCGCATGCAGGATCTGCTGGAGCGGCTGGTCGAACTCGAGTCGCCCTCGATGGTTCCCGCTTCCCAGCGCCCCGTGCAGGACCTTCTGCGCGACGCCATGGCCGACATCGGGTACCGGTCGCGGATTCTGTCCGGCCGGACCGGCGGCGGCATCCTCTACGCCTCGCCGCGGGTGCGCCGTCGACCGGCTCCCTACCAGCTCGTCCTCGGACACACCGACACCGTCTGGCCGATCGGCACGCTGGACGAAATGCCTCTGCGGACGGACCGGGGACGCCTCTACGGACCGGGCGCCTTCGACATGAAGGCGGGTCTGGTGCAGGGCGTGTTCGCGGCGGAGGCCCTCCGGCGCTGCGTCGGGGAGCTCGAGGTCACCCCGGTCTTCGTGTGCAATTCCGACGAGGAGATCGGCAGCCCCGACTCCAAGGAGCGCATCGCGCGGCTGGCGATGCGCGCGGACCGGGCGCTGGTGCTGGAGCCGTCCCTGGGCGAGCGCGGCAAGCTGAAGACGGCCCGCAGGGGGGGCGGCGACTTCACCGTCCGCGTCGCCGGGGTGGCGGCGCACGCGGGACTCGAACCCGAGAAGGGCGTGAGCGCGATTCTGGAGCTCGCGCACGTCGTCCGGAAGCTGCACGCCCTCAACGACCCGGTCCGGGGCGTCAACGTGAACGTGGGGGTGATCGGGGGCGGGATTCGTTCCAACGTGATCGCGCCGGAGGCGAGCGCCGAAGTGGACGTTCGCGCGCCGACCCTCGCGGACGCGCGCAGGGTGGAACGGGCGATTCGCGCCA
Organism: Longimicrobiales bacterium; assembly: GCA_965115885.1. Lineage (GTDB taxonomy): Bacteria > Gemmatimonadota > Gemmatimonadetes > Longimicrobiales > Gaopeijiaceae > BD2-11. The sequence goes on along the minus strand of OZ220479.1, from coordinate 1,655,512 downwards.
TCGAGACCACGGTGCCCGGATCCGCAGTCGAGATCCGAGGCGAGATGGACCGCCCTCCCATGGAGAAGACCCCGGGCAACCGCAGGCTCTGGGAACTGGCGCGGGAAGCGGGGGCGCAGCTGGGGCTGGACGTGGAGGAATCGACGTCCGGAGGAGGATCGGACGGCAACACCACCAGCACGTACACGCCGACGCTCGACGGGCTGGGCGCCGTCGGCGCGGGAGCCCATGCCAGCCACGAGCACGTCGTGTTGGAGCGGATGCCGGAACGGGCGGCGCTGGTCGCGCTGCTGCTCGCGGCGCCTTCGATGCGGCCCTACGGGGCGGAGGCCTGACTGGAAGTCGGTCTTGGAAATCCGCCGGGACGAGGCCCGTCGAACCCGGGAGCCCTCCAAGCGCCCGTCGAAGCGCCCGGCTTGGAGAAGACCGGTCCCGCCTACCCCGCGAACGCCTCCCGGACGATGCGCCGCTGGCCCCTCGCGTGGTCGGACAGCTTGCCCTCCGCGGGGCTGGACCACTCGGGCCGCGCGACCTGACGCAGCGTCAGGGACTCGGGCAGCAGGCGCCGGAGCCGCGGCGCGACGTAGGCGCGCGCGCCCATGTTGCGGGGCTCTTCCTGGACCCAGACGACTTCGCTCAGGGCAGGCAAGCCCGCGAGCAACGCTTCGAGCCCGCGCCGGGGGAACGGATAGAGCTGCTCGACCCTGGCCAGCACGACGTTCTTCGCATCCGCGCGCGCTCCGCTCGCGAGCAGATCGTAGTAGACCTTGCCGCTGCAGAGGACGAGCCGGGTCGCGGACGCCCGGACCTCGTCTTCCGTTTCCTCGACCAGCACCGGGCGGAAGCTCCCGTCGGCGAGCTCCGAGGCGCGCGAGTGGGTCGGCTTGTGGCGCAGAAGGCTCTTGGGGGTCATGACCACGAGCGGACGCGCGGGGGCGTGCGCCTGACGGCGCAACAGATGGAAGTACTGGGCGGACGTGGTGGGGTTGACGACCCGCACGTTGTCGGCGGCGCACATCTGGAGAAAGCGCTCCAGGCGTGCGCTCGAATGCTCCGGGCCGCGTCCTTCGTAGCCGTGCGGCAGCAGCAGCGCGAGCCGGGAACGCTGTCCCCACTTCGCCCGTCCCGACACCACGAACTGGTCGATGACGGGCTGGGCCACGTTGGCGAAGTCGCCGAACTGGGCTTCCCAAACGACGAGATCGCTGTTCGCGCCCACGCTGTAGCCGTACTCGAAGCCCAGCACCGCGGTCTCCGAAAGCGGCGAGTTGTGGATCTCGAAGCGGGCCTCGCCGATGGCCGCCAGCGGCGTGTGCTCGGCTCCGGTTTCCGCGTCGTGGAACACGAGATGGCGGTGGCTGAAGGTGCCGCGCTGCGCGTCCTGCCCGCTGAAGCGGATCGGAATCCCGTCCCGGAGCAGGGAGCCCAAGGCGAGCGCTTCGGCGTGCGCCCAGTCCAGCGGCGACGCCTCGGTGAAGGAGCTTCGATCCCTGTCCAGTTGCCGACGCAGCTTGCGGTTGACGGCGAAGCCCTCGGGGACCGCCGTCGAGGCCGCGTTGATCTCGGCGAGGACCGCGAACGGGACGGCCGTCGCGCCGCCTTCCCGGTCCCACGCCGCCGCCGCCCTTCGGTCGCCGCGCGCGGGCGGATTCCGGGGGCGGGAGTCGGACTCGTCGGCGGCCGGCTTCGCCGCGCCGACCGCCGCCAGCGCCTCCCTCAGGCGACCGGCGACGTCCCGGCGCATGGCCGCGACCTCGTCCGAGGCCAGAACCCCGGCCTTGGTCAACGCCTCGCCGTAGAGCGCGAACACGGTGGGGTGCGCCCGGATGCGCTCGTACAGACGAGGCTGGGTGTAGGCCGGATCGTCGCCCTCGTTGTGCCCGTGCCGCCGATACCCGATCAGGTCCACCACGACGTCGTCGTGGAACTCCGCCCGGTACGCCATCGCCAGACGCATCGCGGTGAGGCACGCGGGGGGATCGTCGGCGTTCACGCGCAGGATCGGGATGTCGTAGCCCTTGGCCAGATCGGAGGCGTAGCGGGTGGAGCGGCCCTGTTCCGGGTCGGTGGTGAAGCCGATCTGGTTGTTGACGATCAGGTGCACCACCCCGCCCGTCCCGTATCCATCGAGCCGGGCCAAGTTGAGCGACTCCGCGACCACCCCTTCCGCGGCGAAGGCGGCGTCCCCGTGGACGAGCAGCGGCACCACCGCGGCCGTGTCCCGCCGGTCGTCCCGGCCCGGACCCGCGAACTGGCGCGCCCGGGCCAGCCCCGCGACCACAGGGTTCACGAATTCCAGGTGGCTGGGGTTGGGCAGGAGCGTGACCCGCACCGAGGTTCCGTCCCGCAGGGCATGGTCGCGGGTGGCGCCGTGATGGTACTTCACGTCGCCGATCCCGCCATCTTCGTCGGGTAGCGTCGGGATGCCGTTCGGATCCGGGGTCGAGCCCTCGAACTGGCGCAGAATCTCGTCCGAGCCCACGCCCACGCTGTGCGCGAGCACGTTGAGCCGACCCCGATGGGCCATCCCCATCACGACTTCCCGGCATCCGCGCGCCGCCGCGATCTCGATCGCCGAGTCCACCATGGGAACGAGCATGTCGTTCCCCTCGAGCGAGAAGCGCACCTGTCCCGGATAGGCTCGATGCAGGAATCGCTCCAAGCCCTCCACCCGGGCCAAGCGGGCCAGAAGTTCCACCTGCTCTTCGCGGGCCAGCGGTTGCGCGTGGATTTCGGATTCGACCTGGTGCCAAAGCCAGCGCACCCGCTCCGGAGATTCCAAGTGCTCGAATTGATATCCGATGGACCCGCAGTAGGCGCGCTCCAGCCGCTCCAGGTAGTCCGGGACCCGTTCGTCCCCGTCGTCGCCCAGCACGGTGGAGGCGTGGAGCGCCTCCAGCTGCTCCATGCTGGTGCCGAAGAACGAGGGATCGAGCTGCGGGTGACCCGGGGGGTCGCTCCCCAGAGGGTCGATGCGGGCCAGTTGGTGACCGTGATCGCGGAACGCCTGCACGAGCGAGGTGGCTCGGGCCACGAGGCGCAGAAGCTCCCGCATCGCGCGCAGGGTGCCCGCGCCCGCGGATCCCGACTCGGCGCGGGACGACGCGCGCTCGGAGACGCGGGGCGGACGTCCGGGCGCCTCGGCGGGAGGCGCGGAGACGGGCGACGCGGGCGCGTCTCCCGTCCGTTTCGAAAAGACCGAGCGCCAGCGGGCCGACACCGAAGCCGGATCGGTCAGATACCGCTGGAACAGTTCCTCCGCGTATCCGGAGTTCGGCCCGCTGAACAATTCGGACGAGGACATAGAATCGCGAGGTCCTTCCGCTCGGGCGGCGGCGGCGGCTTCTGGGGGCTTCGGAATCGGTGCCGAATCTAACGGAAGGCGGAGGAGCGTCGCAGGCCGGGTCGGCGGGGTCAGACCGGCTCCCGGTCCTCCCCGTCCGCGTCTCGACCGGGAGCGCGCAGACGGCGGAGCGCCAACCCGGCCACCAGGGCGGCCAGCGCGACCCAAGTCGCCCACGCGAGGTCGAGCAGCATCCCCGCGAGTCCCAGCCCGGCCCCCACGCACATCAGCGCGACCCGCACCGGCAAGCATCGATCCGCCGGACGGCGGGAACGGCTCGCGAAAACGAACGGCACGGTCAATCCCGCCCGCGCTCGAGGAACCGGCGCACCCCTTCCCGGAAGGCGGGCGTCCCCCGGGCGGCGGCGTTGACCCGGACGGCTCGATCCATGCCTTCCTCGAAGTCGAGGCCGTCGAGAGCGTACAGCAGGCTCTTGGAACGGGCGACGGAGGAGGGATCCCGACGCGCGAGTTCCTTGGCGTAGGCGGCGACCGACGCCTCGAACGCGCCTGCGGGGACCACCCGGGTGGCGATCCCCCAAGCGAGAGCGTCGGCCGCCGAAAAGCGTTCGCCGAGGGTCGCGAGCTCGAAGGCGCGCGCTTCCGGGACCTTGCGCCGGAGCACGGTCATCACCAAGGCGGGCACGAAGCCGAGGTGCACTTCCGGATAGCCCAGTTCCGCGTCGGCGTGCACCAGAACCGCGTCGCAGGCGGTGGCCAAGCCGCAACCTCCGCCCAGCGCTCTGCCCCGGACCGCGGCCACCACCGGCTTCGTCAGACGGCGCATCCGGACGAAAAGATCGGCCATGCGCCGCGCGTCGGCGCGGATCCTCTCGGGCCCCATGCGGGCGATGCGGTCCATCTCCGCCAGATCCGCGCCGGCGCAGAAATCCGGCCCCGCGCCCCGCAGGAGCACCACGCGCACGGAGGAGTCGTCGCGCGCCCGGACGAGCGCGGCGTCGAGCGCCCGCACCATGCGCGAGTCGAGCGCGTTGCGCTTGTGCGGCCGGTTGAGCGTCAGCGTCGCCACCCGGTCCTCGACGCGACGCAGAAGTCGCTCTCGGGCGCTCATCCGCGCGCGTCCTCCCCGCCCGCGCGCCAGGACGCCGGCACCCTGCCTCGTCCCCGCACGCGCCACGCGATCTCCTCGGGCACCTCCACCTCCATGCGCAGCAGGGCGGTCGAGAACACCTTCCCCTGAGCGTCCGTCATCAGGGACACGGTCCCCCCGCCTCCGAGCGCCCCGGGCAACACGAAGTTGAGGGCGTGCAGGTTGGGAAGCTCGTAGCGGATCACCCGTCCCTCCACCATGTCGCCGAAGTGGTCCTGCACGCGCTCGGCGGTCACCGCCCGGGCGAGCAGCGGATAGTGCTCGGGCTCGTAGGCGATCACGCCGACGTTGACCGCGTTCCCCTTGTCGCCCGAGCGCGCGTGCGCGAGCTCGACCAGTTCGACGACCGCCATGCTACGCCGACTCCCCCGCCGGGCTTCGCGCCCGGCCGTTGCGGTCGGGTCGCAAAACAACGCGAAGTCCAGTCCCGGAGCCCTGGACGTGGATCTCCAGCCGCTTCTCGCTTTTCTCGATCTCGTACTCGATCGTTTTCTCTCCTTTTCGTTCCTCGAGCTCCGTCGTCGATCCCGAAAGTTCGCCAAACTCGTTCGTCGACCACCTCCTCGGGTTCGGTGTTTCTCTGCAGCCCGACGCGAGGACGCGCGACCCGGCCTTGTCGCACAATGCACGAGCCCGCTCGACACGGTCCCGACACAGGCTGCCGCTTCTTCTTCTTTCTTTCATTTCTCTCCAGAATCTTCGGCATTCTTTCAAGTCCGCTTCGCTCGCTTCTTCGTTCCGGCGCGCAACGGAACCGACCGGCGGTCCCGGGCGCCCGCAACGAGGGCGAGGGTGGGAGGGATTCCCGGTCGGGCGCCGTCCGACGAGCCGCGCTCACGCCTCGAGCATCTCCACGCGCACGAAAGGGTCCACCGCCGCGCGCGGCACCAGGGCGGGCCAGAAGGCCGCCACTTCGCGCACCCGCGGACGCCCTTCCCCGAAGCCCGTCACCGACGGGGGCCCGGTCAGCACCAACGGCGCGATTTCGCGGGCGAAGCGCTCCACCGCCGCGCGCTCCCCGCCGCGCACCGCCACCCGCAACTGCACCTCCGGCAGATCCGGCGGCGGCGGGCCGACCAGCGCCCCGTGCGTCGAATCCCACCCCACCAAGTCGGTGCGCATCTCGTCGAAGCGGAGCCCCAGCCGGTCGAGACGGGCCCGCAGGATGCGGTCGGCCGCGCGCGCCTTGGCGGCCGCGTCCGGCCAAGCGTACACGAGCGTGCCCGTGGCCCGCCACCCCCCGGAGTGCACGATGGACGCCTTGAGCCATCCGGTCGGCGGCCGACCGCGCGCACCCGTCACCCGCACCCGGTCCTTTCCCGCCTCGTTCAGGCGGACCCCGGTGAAATCGGCGACCACGTCCGGGGTCGGATAGGCGGCCGGGTCGCCGATCTCGTAGACGATCTGTTCGGTCACGGTGGCGGGGCTCACGCGCCCGCCCGACCCCTCGTGCTTGGCGACCGCGAACGCGCCGGAGGACTCGGCCTCGACGATGGGGAAGCCGACCCGGTCGAGGTCGGGGACGCTCCACCACTCCGCCATGGCGTTCCCGCCGGTGCACTGGGCGCCGCACTCGTTGACGTGGCCCGCCACCACCCCGGCGGCCAGGCGGTCGTAGTCGTCCGCCGCCCATCCGAATTCGTGCAGCAGAGGCGCCAGCGTGAGCGCCGCGTCCACGCAACGCCCGGCGATCACCACGTCGGCGCCCCGCCCCAGCGCCTCCGCGATCGGGAACGCGCCCAGATAGACGTTCGCCCCCGTGACCCGATCGCGGACGTCCGCCAGCGCTTGGCCGGTCTCCGCGTTGCGCAGCTCGTGGCCGGCCGCGAGCAGATCGTCCAAGCGGGGCATGAGGTCGTCGCCGGTCACCACTCCCAGCCTCGCGCGGCCGCGCACCCCGGCGCGGCGGGCGGCGTGCGCCACCCGCCGCGCGCATCCTTCGGGATTCGCCCCGCCGGCGTTGGCGATCACCCGGACGCCGCGCTCCAGACAGATCGGCAGGATGCGCTCCGTCAGCGCGACGAAATCCCGCGCGTAGCCGGCGTCCGGGTCGCGGGCGCGCTGCTTGTGCAGGATCGACATGGTCACTTCGGCGAGATAGTCCATGACCAGGTAGTCGATGGGGCCCCCCTCGATTTGGCGCACGGGCGCCTCCGCGTCGTCGCCCCAGAAGCCGCCCGCGCCCGCGACGCGCACCGTATCCACGCCGGAGCCTCCCGCCTTCACGCCACGCCCGGGGGCAGATGGAACGCCCCCAGGTGCGGGCCCGGGTTGCGGAGCGCCGTCCGCAGCAACAGCGCCAGCGCCCCGTCGAGTTCCTCCGGCAGCACCACCTCGTCCACGAACCCGCGAGCCCCGGCGAAGCGGGCGTCCAGCTGGCGGTCGTACTCCTCGCGCACCTCGTCCATGCGCGTGCGCAGCTCCTCGTCCGGCACCTCGCCCCGCGCCCGCAGCTCGTCGAGCTGTCGGCCGAACAGCGCCATCACCGCGCTCTCGCCCTCCATCACCCCCATTCGTCCCGTCGGCAGCGACAGGATGAAGTCCGGATCGAAGCCCTGGCCCGCCATCGCGTAGTATCCCGCCCCGGAGGCGTGGTTGAGGGTGAGCACCAGCTTGGGCACGGTCGCGGTGGCCATCGCCTCCACGAAGCGCGCGCCCGCGCGGATGATCCCGGAGCGCTCCGCCCGCGGCCCCACCATGAAGCCGGACACGTCCTGAACGAAAAGCAGCGGCGTGCGCCGGCGGTTCGCGGTCTCGACGAAGCCGGCCGCCTTCTCCGCGCTTTTCGCGTAGACGATGCCTCCGAACCGGGGCGGCCCGCCCTCCGCGTCGCGCACCATGCCGCGCGCGTTGGCGACGACCGCCACTCGCATCCCCCGGACGGCCCCGGTCCCGCACATCATTTCGGAAGCGTGGTCGGGCTGATATTCGACCAGGCCCGGATCGTCCAGGATGCAGCGCAGCACCTCGGACATGTCGTAGGGATGCCGGTGATCGTCGGGGAGGAGGCGGTAGAGGTCTTCGGCGGGACGCGCGGGACCGGGGGGAGGCGCGCTCCCGCTCTCGGGATCCTCCCCGTCCCGCGGCAGGGCTTCGACCAGCGCGCGGATCCTCTCGATGCAGGCGGCATCGTCCTTCGCCAGATAGTGCGCGACCCCGCTGACCGACGTGTGCATGCGCGCGCCCCCCAACTCTTCCGCCTCCACCGTCTGGCCCGTGGCGCCCTTGACCAGATTGGGGCCCCCGAGCCCCATGAAGCTGGTTCCTTCGACCATCACGATCACGTCCGAGAGCGCGGGCAGGTAGGCGCCCCCGGCGATGCAGGGGCCCATGACCGCGGCGATCTGGGGAATGCCCAGATAGCGGCGCATGAGCGAGTTGTAGTAGAAGATGCGCGCCGCGCCGTACTGTCCGGGGAAGACGCCGCCCTGGTAGGGCAGGTTGACGCCCGCCGAATCCACCAGGTAGACGATGGGGACGCGGCAACGCATGGCGATCTCCTGCGCCCGCAGGATCTTGCCGACGGTCTCGGGCCACCACGCCCCCGCCTTGACGGTCGCGTCGTTGGCGACCACCACCAGCTCGCGTCCGCGGACCCGCCCCACCCCGGTGACCACCCCTGCGGCGGGCGCGCGGCCGTCGTAGAGGTCGTGCGCCACCAGCAGGCCGATCTCGACGAAGGGCGCGCCGCGGTCGAGGAGCGCGGCGAGGCGTTCGCGGGCGGTCCACTTGCCGCGGGCGCGCTCGCGCTCGATGCGCTTCGGGCCTCCGCCCAGCCGCAGCCGCGCGCGCAACTCCTTCAGCTCCTCCGCGAGTCGGCGCGCGCGGCGAACGGGAGGCGCGGCGGGCGCGCTCACGCCGACGCCCGCGCCGACGACGCGAACCAGTCGCGGACGTAGGCGACCGCGTCCCCCGTCCGCGTGCCGGGCCCGAAAAGCCGTCCGATCCCCGCCGCGCGGAGCGCCGCCGCGTCCTCCTCCGGGATGATGCCGCCCCCGGTCACCAGCACGTCGTCCAGCCCGGCTTCGTCGAGGAGCGCTTTCACCCGGGGCAGGAGGGCCATGTGGGCGCCCGACAGGATCGACAGCGCCACCACGTCCGCATCCTCCTGGAGGGCGGCCTCGACGATCTCCTCCGGCGTCCGGTGGAGGCCGGTGTAGACGACCTCGAAGCCTGCGTCGCGGAAGGCGCTCACGACGACCCGCGCCCCGCGGTCGTGACCGTCCAGTCCCGGCTTCGCCACCAGGACGCGGATCCTGCGCTGCGTCGCGGTCATGGGTTCTCGCCTCCGGTCGGGACGCCTCCCGCGCGGAGCAAACGCTCCACCGCCTCGTACACCGTGTCCCGCCCGTCGGCCACCCTCCGGGCGGCCTCCGCGAAACCGTCCTCCCCCGCCGTCCGGCTCAGATGCGCGTCCAGGGCGGCGCGCACCCCGGCGTCGACGCGCGCCCGCGCGCGGGCGACGCGCCGCGCCGCGAGCGTCCCCGGCCGCTCCGAGGCGCGGCGGTGGTCCTCGACGGCGCGCGCGATCGCCTCGATCCCCGCCCCGGCGGCGGCCGCCGCCGTGTGCACGGGCGGCACCCATCCGGGCGCAGCGCCCTCTTCCGCGGCCGTTCGACCGCTCATCCCGATCGCCTCGCGCAGCTGCCGCGCCAACTCGTCGGCGCCCGCAAGGTCGCCCTTGTTGACCACGAACACGTCGGCCACCTCGGCCAGCCCGGCCTTCATGGCCTGCACCTCGTCCCCCGATTCGGGCGCGAACGTCGCGACCACCGTGTCGGCGACGGCGGCCACGTCCAGTTCGGCTTGGCCGACCCCCACGGTCTCCAGGAGGATGCGGTCGAACCCGCTTCCCTGCACCAGATCGACCACGTCGTGCACCGCCTCCGCGAGGCCGCCCCCCGCCCCGCGCGTCGCCATCGAGCGGATGAAGGTCCCCCGGTCGAGCCGAAGCGACGCCATGCGCACCCGGTCCCCCAGCAACGCGCCGCCGGAAAAGGGCGAGGTGGGGTCCACGGCGAGGATCGCCACCTCCTCGCCGTCGCGGCGCCAACGTCCGGCCAGCGCCGCCGCCAGGGTCGACTTGCCGACCCCGGGCGGTCCGGTGACGCCCGTCCGGTGGGCCCGGCGCCCGCGCCCGGACGTCCGCGCCACCCGCGCCAGCAGTTCGCGGAAGCCGGGACGCCGGTCCTCCACCACCGAAATGGCCCGCGCCAGCGCCGCCCGCTCGCCCGCGGCGCACCGTTCCGCGAGCGAGCGGAGCCCCTCGCGTCTCCGGGTTCCCTTCCCTTCCCGAGCCCCTCCCCGTTCCGCTACGGCCGCCATGGCCGCGATCCCAGCCCGCGCGCGTGGCGCAACGGGTTGTCGAGCAGGTGCGCGGGGACGACCAGCACGATCAGGAACAGCGCCAGGGCGGCGAGCAGCCCGGCGGCCAGGGTCCACACGCTTCCCAGCGGAATGTAGACGATGGCGGAGATGATCGCGGTGGAGGCGGCGAAGATCGACAGCAGCAACCGTCGGCCCAGCAGAGTGAGCGAACGTTCGATCCCCTGGACGTCGCGCGGATGCACCCGCACCCGCAGGTTTTCGCGCTCGGCCTGCACCAGCAGCTCGCGCGCGGACCGCACCAGCCCGCTGGCTTCGGACCACACGTCCTTCGCGATGGCGACCGGTTCCCGGCCCGCGGTGCGCAGAATTTCGCCGCGGTGCGCGCCGACCACCCTGCGGAAGACCGCGAACGAGTCGAAGTGCGCGTCGTAGGCGGTCCCGACGCCCTCGAGCAGCATCAGCGTGCGGAACAGGTAGACGAGCTCGCGGGGCAGCATGAGCGGCCAAGTGTAGAAAGTGTCCAGCACCTCGCGCACGCCCTCCTGCACGCGTCGGCGGTCGCCCCGTCCGCCGTTGCGCGCGCTCTCCACCACTTGCACGATCTCGGCGGCGGCCTCGCGGATCTCCCCGCGCGACACTTCCGGGCCGATCATCCCCAGCCGGTACATGGCGCCGATGGCGCCGTCGATGTCCTCGCGCACCACCGCCGTCGCCAGACGGAGCAGGCTCTGGCGGGTCCAGCGCGGAATCTCGACGACGGCGCCCCAGTCGAGCACCACCAGCGATCCGTCCTCCGCAACCAGCAGGTTGCCCGGATGGGGATCGGCGTGCAGGAAGCCGTCCATCATCATCATGCGCAGGTACACGGTGGAGAGCCGCTCCATCAGCAGGCTCGCCGAAGGGCGTCCCCGGCGCACGCGGTCGCCCAAGCGATCGATGCGGGTTCCTTCCACGTACTGCATCACCATCACGCGCCGGGTGGCGAGGGCGTCGAAGACGCGCGGCGCCCGGACGGCGCGGTTCCCGGCGAAAGCGCGCTGGAAGCGCCGGACGTTCCCGGCTTCGATGCGCAGGTCCATCTCCTCGCGCACCTTGACCGAGAACTCGCGGATCACGTTGGCCAGCGCCCGCATGTGGTGGTTGGGGAAGAGGACGTTGAGCCAGAAGACGACCCGGAACGCGGTGTCCACGTCCAGCGCGACCCGCCGCTCCACGCGCGGCCGGAGCACCTTGACCGCCACGTCGCGTCCGTCGCGCCGAGCCCGGTGCACCTGTCCCAGGCTGGCGGCGGCGATGGGTTCGCGCTCGAAGCTCTCGAAGAGGTCCGCGAGCTTGCCGCCGAGCTCCTTCTCGATCACGCCCACGATCTCGTCGGGAGCCTCGGGCGGCACTTGGTCGCGGAGCGTGCCCATGGCGGAGAGGTAGGGCTCGGGGAGGATGTCCGCGCGTCCGGCGAACATCTGTCCCAGCTTGATGGAGGCGGGGCCCAGGGCGGCGACGGTGCGGACGAGGCGGGTGGCGCGCCGCTCGTGGTGCGCGGTCGTCCGACGCGCCGGGCGACCCGCCAGGATCCATCGTCGGCGGTCGCGCAGGAACGCGGCCAGAAACGGCGACAAGCGAACCACGACCCACGAAAACCGTGCGATGCGCCTCATGGTGGAGTGCGTGGCCTCTTCGTCGCGGCGGGGGGACGGGGGGATTCGGCCGAAAGACGTCCGCAAACTGGACGTCCTCCATCCGCTCCGTCTACCCCCGAGCGCGCGCCGGGATCGCGCCGCCACGTGGACGGGCGCGCGGCCGTTGCGCATCTTGGTCCCGCGCCCGTGCAACCCGCACGGACGCGGGGACGCCCCAATCGTCGGCGTCCCGTCGCGCACCGGCTCACGGAGTTTTCGGAGATGACGAACGACGATTCCCCGGGCCCCGGCCTCCGGAATCCGATCCGGGCGGCGCCGCACGGCGCCCCGATCCTGGCGCTTCTCTCGCTGGCGGCGTGCGGCGGCCCCGACGCGGAGAGAGATCGGATCGACTTGGGCCCCGCGCAGGCGGCGCTCGAGCAGGAGTTCGCCGTGATCCAGACCGTGCGCGAGTTGCCGGACGGACGGGTGCTGGTGGCGGATCCGCTGGGACAGAGGCTGGTCGTGGCGGACATGGACGCGGGAACTCTCGCCCCCCTCGGCCGGGTGGGCGACGGACCCGGAGAGTACCGGCAGCCCGACGCGGTGTGGCCGCTGCCGGGCGACAGGTCGCTCCTGGTCGACCTCGGCAACGGACGTCTGACCGAGATCGGCGCCGACTTGAGCTTCGGGGCCACGCGCCCCTACACGCTGGGGTCGCTCGAACCGGGTTCGTCCCTCATGCTCGCCATCCCGCAGGGCGTGGACGCCGAGGGCGGCGCGTTCTTCCTGGGATTCGGGGGGAGCTTGGGGGGCGAACTCGCGGACTCCTCCCAGGTGCTCCGCTACGATCTGGAGACGGAGGCGGTGGACACGGTGGCGAACGTCAAGCTGAGCGATCGCATCCGCCGCGCCTCGGGCGGAGCGGACAACCGGAACGTGTCGATCTCGCTCGTCCCGCTCTCGTCCGCCGACTCCTGGGGCGTGGCGGCGGACGGTCGAGTGGCGGTGGCGCGCGGGGTCGCCGGGTCCGGGGAGTTCTGGGTCGAGTGGTTCGCGCCGGACGGACGGGTGACCCGCGGCCCCGACTACGCGTACTCGCCGGTGGACATCGGGCGCGCGGAGATGCTGGAATGGCACGACGCCCGGGCCGAATCCGGCGGCGGCCTGAGCATCCGGATCGACGCGGTCAACGGCACGATGAACATGCGCGCGGGCCGAAGCGGCGCTCCGGCCGACGACGACTTGGACGACTATCGATGGCCGGACAGCAAACCGGCGTTCGTCCTGGGACGCATTCCGGTCGACCCGACGGGGCGCGCCTGGCTGCGCCGCCACGCCGCCGCGAACGAAGCTCCCGTCTACGACCTCTTCGACGCCTCCGGGACGCGCACGGGGACGGTTGAGCTGCCCATGGACCGGCGCGTGGTCGCCTTCGGGGACGGCGTGGCGTACGTGGTGCGAACGGACGAATTCGACCTGCAGTATCTGGAGCGCTACGGGTTGCCGTAGGGCGGCCGACCGGAACCGGGCCCCGGGTCGCGCTTCGGCGCTCGGGCCTACTCCGAATCGACCCTCAGGATCGCCCTCCGCGCCCGCGCGCGCACCGTGGCTCGCCCTCCGCGCCGGGCGAGCAGCCGCGCGAAGCCTTCCCCGCCCACGTCGACGAGCGGGATGTCCGGATAGCCGAGCTCCCGAGCGATCAGGATCCCCAGGACCAGGATCGCGTCGGTGGAGCCCAGGGCGATCGCGGCCGGGGCGACGCCGTTGCGCAGCAACTCCAGCATGACGGCGCTCGACGAGCTGGAGCCGATGGCGCGCTCCATGACCAGGACGCGGCCGCCGAGGGATTCGCCGCAGTGCGGATGCCGGGGATCGGAGACGCGCCCGGTCTCGGGATCCACGCCTCCCCAGAAGCTGAGCGGTCGGTCGAGCACGAGCAGGGCCCCGCTCCCCTCCCCCGCGTGCACGGAGACGGCGGTCAGCTCCACAGGCCCGCGTCGCGGACGACGCGCCCGGCCGCAGCCGAACGCACGCAGTCCTCCAGGCTCCCGTAGACGACGTCGTAGCCGGTGGTGGCGGGAGTGTAGTGCGCGAACTTCCCCGAGTTGGTCATCAGCACGCCTCCGCCCGCGGGCAGGACGGGAGCCACGACGACGCAGGTGTCCGCCACGATTTCGACCCCGGCCTCCTCGAATCTCGGCAGCTGGCCGTCGGCCTTCAGCCGCCGGTACTCCGCCCTTCCCGTGCAGACGTAGAAGGGCACCCGGAAGGGCTCCGCCGGAAGCATCTCCTCGAGAAGGGAGAACTCGTCCAGAGAGAAGTGCGGGCTGCCGAGCGCCACCCCGTCGATCTCGCGCGCGCCGGTGGTGCTGAGCGCGTCGCGCACCCTCCTGAGCTCGCGCGCGCCGGGCGCGAGAACGGTTTCGGGCGCCCGACCGCCCAGAGCGGTCTCCGGATCCGGCGCTTCCGGGGTGACGCCCGCGACGTGGAAGAGCCCGACCGCCCCGGACGAGGCCGAAGCCGCGCCCATCGCCTTCAGTCGGTCCTCGGTCACGCTGTCGGGGAGCCCCGCGACGACCGCGACCCGCTCGCCGACGGTCGCCCCGAGCCAGGTGCCCAGCACCGGGTAGAACACGTCGCGCTCCTTGAGCTCCGGCTTGATCCCGTCGGTGTCCACCAGCACGGTGGCGCGCCGGTTCTCCTCCAGGTGGAGGCCGCAGCGGGGCGCGCGGCCCGTCAGCGCGCAGCAGACGTCCATGAAATCGCCGTAGCGGTTGGTGCGCGCCCCCAGAACCGAGTTGGCGAAGACCACCGCGTTGCTCTCTCCCCAGGCGACGTCTTGGCCGCGCTCCGGACGATGCCCCGCCTGGTAGGGGGCGCAGGTCCAGGTCGGGCGGCAACCCAGCGCCTCGTAGGCTCGCATCAACCGGAGCGCCATCTCCCGGCGACGACCGGCGGAGCGCACCCGGCGCGGGTTGAGCAGGTCGAGCGCCCCGACGTTCAGCGTGGCGGGCACGTCCACCTCGCCCCCCAACGCGACCAGCCGTTCCGCGAACTCGACGCCCCCGTCCCCGTGATAGAGGCAACCGTCGATGTGGGCCGACGCCACGGGCACCAGCTCCCGGGCCCCCAGAATGCGCGCCATCCGCGCCACGATGCGCATGGCCAGCTGCGGCGCCGGTCCGCGCGCACCCTGCAAAACCGCGCGCTCCTCCTCGGAGAGGGTCGGGTTCATCGCTGGGCCCCGCATCTGAGACCGGGCTTCATGTGGGACACGGCAAATCCACGCTCGAGAATAACTTGTATGTCCGAAACGAAGGCTCCGCACCGCCGCTTGCGTCCCCCCGAAGGGCGTCGCCGCAATCCGGGGAGCGGCCGCGGGGCGCGCGCGCGCCCGAGCGGAACCGTCTTCGAGCCTATCCCTGCATGGGCACGCTCTGCGTGCGCACGATCAACTCGATGTCCCAGATGGCCTCGGACACGGCGCGGGCGATCAATTCCATCCTGTGCACCTCGGCGATCCGCGACTGGACGTTCTTCAGCTCGCGCTTGGACAGCAATTCCTTGAAAATGCCGCAGGCGTCCGCGAGCGCGATGACGACGATGTCGCGGGGATCGGGGATCGCGTCGCTGAACAGCACCTCCATGATGCGCAGCTTCACCTCGCGCTCCGCCTCCCCGTCCACCGCCGGATAGCGGCGCGAACGGAAGACCCAGAGGAACCGCTCTTCGTGGCGCGCCAGGATGCCCCTGGCGACCAGCCGCTCGAGCGCGGTCTCGCGGATCTCGGCGGCGCGGCCCGCAACGCGTTCCACCCAGTAGCGCGCATCGCGGCGGGCGTCGTCGGCCCGCGCGATCTCTTCGAGCGTGGGGTCCAGCAGATCGTCGTCGAGCGGCGTCGCGTCCACCAGAAAGAGCTTTTCCAGATCGGTGTCGATCCGGTTCTCGAGCGCCAAATCCATCAACACGCCGCCGCCCAGGGCGTAGTTGAGCGACCAGCTGGGCACGTGCGCGAAGGTGCCGTTCTCGTCGTCGAGCAAGAGGAGGAGGATCTCTTCGGCGAATCTCAGCACGCTGGCTTCTCCCTTCGGGGTCCGCGACGCGATCTCTCGGCTTCGGTCGTCGTGTCCCGTCCGCGGACGAAACGGAACCCCGCTCCCGCGCCCAGCGTTTCTACCCCGATCCCCGGCGCCCGTTACAACGCCTGCAGGAATCCCTCCGACAACCGGCCCCGCGCCACCTCCTGCACGGGTCCTCTCAGAACGACCTCCAGCGTCCGCGCGACGCCCACTCGGAGCGTTCCTCCTTTCATGCGCACCTCCACGTCGCCGTACTCCGTCGCTCCGCGACCGGCGGCCGCGACCGCCGCCGCGCACGCACCGGTCCCGGAGGCCGCCGTGGGCCCGACGCCCCGCTCCCAGACGACGACGTCGAGGCGCCCGCGCCCCGCGGGACGGACGAGCTGGACGTTGACGCCGGCCGGAAAAGCTTCGTGCGTCGCCAAAAAAGGACCCAGGCGGGAGAGCGCGGCGTCCGACAAGTCTTCGGTGAAGACCGCGCAGTGGGGGTTGCCGACGCGCACCGGGGTGCAGTCGAGCGGCCTCCCGGACGGATCCGTGCGCGGCGCGGCGCGCCCGGCTGCGAGTCCCGCATCGGCCGGATCCAGCGATGCGCGTCCCATCCGGACCGAGACGTCGTGGACGCCCCCGGCCAAGCGCTCCTCCACCCGCATCCGAACGCGGTCGCCTCCCACCTCCACCGCGAAGGATTCGCCGCCGACCCAGCCCCGCGACGCCGCCCACGCCGCGAAGACGCGCAATCCGTTTCCGCTCCGTTCGAACTCCGAACCGTCCGGGTTGAACATCCGCAGCCTCCAGGGACGCTCCTCCGAGGGCGAGTGCACGACGATGCCGTCGGCTCCCACCCCACGCCACCGGTCGCAGACGGCGCGCACGGCTCCGGGCGACGCCGTCCACGCGTCCCCGCACGGGAAGACCAAGTAGTCGTTGCCCAGGCCGTGGCCCTTGAAAAACCCGGCGTCCGTGCGCGGACGGCCCGCGTCCGCCGTCGCCGTCCGCCCCGCCGGATCCGGCATCTCACCGCCTCCCGCCGGATTTCCGGGGTGCGCCTTCCCGCCGCATCCCAGCCCGAAGCGCCGCCGCGCGCGACATCCGTCCCGGCGTCGTTCGGAACGCTCCTCCCCTCACGGGTAGAGCCGCAGGCTGCTCCACCCCCCCTCCTCGCGTTCGAACGCCAGCCGGTCGTGGAGCCGGTCCGCGCGCCCCTGCCAGAACTCGATGCGCCGCGGATCCAGCCGGAACCCGCCCCAGAACTCCGGGAGGGGCACTTCCCTTCCCTCGAACCGCTCCGTCGTCTCGCGCACCCGCCGCTCCAACGTCCCGCGTTCCTCCAAGGGCCGACTCTGGCGCGACGCCCACGCGCCGATGCGGCTCCCGCGGGGACGCGTGCGAAAGTAGGCGGCGGACGCCTCGCGACCGATCGGGGTCGCGTCGCCCTCGACGCGCACCTGGCGCTGAAGAACGCCCCAGTGGAAGCAGAGGGCGGCCCGGGGATTGGCCTTCAGTTCGTCCGCCTTTCGGCTGCCCAAGTTGGTGTAGAATTCGAACCCGTCGCCGCCGAAGCTCTTGAGCAACACCATGCGCGCGCTCGGCGTGCCCCCGGCGGTGGCGGTGGCCAGCGTCATGGCCTCGGGCAGCAGGACGCCTGCCTTGCGCGCGGCCTCGAACCACTCTCCGAAGAGCCGGATGGGATCGGCGTCCGGGTCCGCGTCCGGGAGCCCGCGGGTCAACCCGCGGCCCAGCGACAGGATCAGGCGGAGATTGGATTCGAGCGACATGGCACCATGCTACCGCGCGAAGCGGGTGGGGGAAAAGGGCGCCAGCCTGGGGTCGTCGACGCCCGCGACGTGGTTGGCGACCATTTCGCCCGTGACCGCCGACAGCGTGAGCCCGAGGTTGCCGTGGCCCACCGCCACCGAGAGCCCGGCCACGCCGCCGAGTCCCCCCACGCAGGGCAGCCCGTCCGGCGACATGGGCCGCAGCCCGCACCACTCCGACATCGGCGCGGCGCCGCCGAGCGCGGGCAGCCAGGCGCGGGGCTCGCGCGCGAGCCGCCGGAGCCGGAGCCGGTTCAATTCCAGGTCGTACCCGGCGAACTCCACGGTCCCCGCGAAGCGCACCCGCCCCTCGAGCGGGGTGCAGACGATGCCCGTGTCGCGGTGGACGCAGGCAACGCGCAGAGCCGGAGCCCCGCCCGGGCCCACCCTCACCTCGCGGTGGTATCCCTTTCCGGGTTGAATGGGGAGCCGACAGCCGGCCTGCCGGGCGAGCGCGAGGCCGAAGGGACCGGTGGCCAGCACCACCGCGTCGGCCGCGACCGTCTCGCCGGCGGCGGTCTCGACGCCCCGCACCGCCCCGCGCGCGATCAGGAGACGCCGCACGCCCACGCCCTCCCGGATGGAGGCGCCCCTCCGGCGCGCGGCCCGGGCCAAGCCGAGGAGGAAGAGATAGGGTTCGAGGACGCGGGTCTCGGGGAACAGAACCCCGCCCGTCACCCGAGGCCCGAGCGCCGGCTCCGCCTCCCGCGCCTGGGCGCCGTCCAGCACCTCGGGACGGTAGCCCTGCGTCTCGAGCGACGCGGCTTCCGCGCGGGCCTTCGCCATCGCCTTCTCGCCCACGCAGACCTCCATGTACCTCCCGTGCCGGTAGTCGCAGGCGATGCCTTCCTCGCCCACGACGGCATCGAAGCGGGCGAGGGTGTCCAGACCCAGCGCACCCAGCGTCTCCAGGCAGTGCCGCTCGTGACGGCGCGTGCAGTGGCGCGCGAACTCGGCCAGCCAGCGCCAGACGCCCGCGTCGCCCGGCGCGGAGACGCGGAACGGGCTCCGGGGATCGAACAGGCGCGGAAGCGAACGCCGAATCTTGCCCGCCCGGTTGAGCGGAAGATGACCCGCAGCCACGATCCCGGCGTTGCCGCGCGACGCGCCCGCGCCCAGCCGGGAACGTTCCAGAACCACGACCTCCGCCCCGCGTCGAGCCAGATGCCAGGCCGAACCGATGCCGACGAGGCCTCCGCCTGCGACGACGACGCGAGAAGCGGCCATGGCGAATCCGGACAAGGGACGGCGGTCGATCGGGTCGGGTCAGCCGCCCCTACACCTCGAGGCGTGCACGCTGTTCCCTCCTCCCGCTTCCGAAGGCGTCCGCCGCCCCCGCGAAACGTTCGCCCTCGCCGATCCGAGGAACCGGTCGCCTCGAGGATCGGCCCTTCGCTCGCCCGGAACTCGCCGGGAGAGGATGCCGGGGGTCCGGCCCGCGGCTTGACACGCCCGTCGGGAAGATTGAGATTGATTCTCAATCGCAACCGATGCGCCGGGCGCCCGCAAGCGCCCGCCCAAAACGAAAAACGCACTTCGTCAGATGAGCGTAGCGGATCCGTCGACCGTCGCCCGACAGCCGGCCCGTGGATGGCGTCGACTCGCGCTTTGGCTCCTGATTTTCGGCCAAACGGGCGTCCTGGCGGAACTCTGGCTGCTGGGCCACTACGAGGACGCATGGCAGTGGGCGCCGCTCGCGCTTCTTGCAGGCGGGCTCGGAGCGAGTCTGCGGGTCGCGGCGCGCCCCGGTCCGCACTCCCTCCGGGTCCTGTGGTGGATCCTGCTGGCACAGCTGGTTTCGGGCGTCGTCGGCCTCTTCCTGCACATCAGGGCCAACGTCGAGTTCGAGCTCGAGCTGCGCCCCGACGGCGACGGCTGGCACCTCGCGCGGGAAGCCATGACGGGCGCGTTCCCCGCGCTCGCCCCCGGCGCCATGCTCCAATTGGCGCTTCTGGGGATGCTGTTCTGTTGGCGGCACCCGGAACGAACGTCCGGCGACGGAATCGGTTGACGCTTGGTTCGGGGCGGATCGCAACGCCCTCCCTTTCGATGCGGCAAGATCGCTTGCCGAAGGAGCGATGGACGATGAGAAACCGAATCGGATTTTGGAAGCTCTCGGGGTTCGGAGCTTGGGCGCTGGCGGTTTCGGCGTGCACGCCGGAACAGGCCGACGACGAGTCCGAAGAGACGTCGGCCGCCGTCTCGGAGGAGGCGGCGGCGGTTCCCGGCCTCCTCGACGCCAACCGAGCCACCGCGGCGCAGCTCGTCTCGGTCCCGGGGCTCGATCGAGCCGCCGCGGAGGCGATCCTGGGCAACCGGCCCTACGCGCGCGTCTCCGATCTGCACGCCGTGGTGGCCGCGCATGTGGCGGAGGACGGGTTCGATGCGGTATATAGTACGCTCTGGGTGCCGATCGACCTGAACACGGCCACAGGCGATGAAATTCTGCTCATTCCCGGCGTCGGCGAACGCATGCGACGCGAGTTCGAGGAGTACCGTCCCTACGTCTCGATGGCTCAGTTCCGGCGCGAGATCGGCAAGTACGTGGACGCCGCGGAAGTGGAACGACTCGCGTCCTACGTCGAGGTGCGCTGACCCGTTCCCGCTTCGCCGCCGGGCGTCCGAGCGTCGGAGCGCCGCCGCGAACGGCGGCGGAAGGGCCGTCGGACGTCTCGCGGCGGTCCTTTTCGCCGTGGCCTGCAACCCGTCCGCAGCCTCGCCGCCGGACGGCCGGGCGCCCGAACCCGGGCCGGTGGCCGGAGCCCCGGAACCGGTCGCGCACCGGCTGACGACGGTCGTCGACGGACTGCGCAACCCGTGGTCGGCGGCTTGGCTCCCCGGCGGGGACATGCTGGTGACCGAGCGGCCGGGCCGTCTGCGCATCGTGCGGGACGGCACGCTCCTCGACGACCCCGTGCCGGGCGTGCCCGAGGTCGCGGCACGCGGGCAGGGCGGTCTGCTGGACGTGGTCCCGCACCCCGACTTCGCGACCAACAGGTTGCTCTATCTCAGCTACGCGAAACCCCGCGAAGAGGGGGGAGCGAGCACCGGGGTGGTGCGCGGGCGCTTCGAGAACGACGCGCTGGTCGGCGTGGAACCGATCTGGGTCGCGCAGTCCCGGGGCCGCGGCCACTACGGTTCGCGGCTGGCCTTCGACGCCGACCGACATCTCTACGTCACCGCGGGGGACCGGCAGGCGCCGCCGCGGGGCGGGCTCGCCGAGCTGTCGGCTCATCCGGCGCAGGACCTGTCCACGCATCACGGCGTGGTCGTGCGGCTCCACGACGACGGACGCGTCCCGCAAGACAACCCGTTCGTGGGAACGGAGGGGGCGCTCCCCGACATCTACAGCTACGGGCATCGCAACCCTCAGGGCTTGGCCTTCCACCCGGAAACCGGCGACCTCTGGTTGAGCGAACACGGTCCGCAGGGGGGAGACGAGGTGAACCGGGTCCTTCCCGGCCGCAACTACGGCTGGCCGGTGGTCGGCTACGGGGTCAACTACGGGAGCGGCTCCAGGATCCACGTCGGCACCCACCGCGAGGGAATGGAGCCGCCCGTCCATCACTGGGTGCCCTCCATCGCCGCGTCGGGGCTGCTCGTCTACACCGGCGACCGCTTTCCGCAGTGGCGCGGCTCCGTGTTCGTGGGCGGACTGGCCGGCCAGCAGCTGGCGCGCCTGACCCTCGACGGACACGCCGTCGCCGCCGAGGAGACGCTGGTCCGCGGCCGAGGCCGCATCCGAGACGTGCGCCAAGGGCCGGACGGCCTCGTCTACTTGGTCTTCGACCGGCCGGGCATGGTCGCCCGCCTGGAACCGGCCGACGGATAGTGCGCGCGCACGCCGCCGCCTCGGCGGCTTCGGCCGCTTCCGCGCCGCGGCCGACCGGCTCCGGCGAGCCCCGCCCTTCCCGGACGAAGCGTGCGGCGTCGGCCGTCGCGGCAACTCCGGCACCGCATGCCGGGCCGGCGGCCCTAGCGACGGGGGCCGAGGTCCCGGACGCGGAGCGGACGATTCGCCTTCACCCATCGGCGGACGTCGACGGGTGGGCGCACGGGTCGGACTTCGGCGAGCGGGCGGTACCCGATGCGCTCGCGCTCCTGAAAAAACCCGAAGCGGATCGGTTCGTCGCCCGAGACGGACTCTCGCCGGATTCGCGCGATCAAGCCGCCGGGACGGCGGCGCAGCGTCCGGGCGAACCCGTCCACCGGTTCCGAGTCATGCCGTCCACACTCGAGCGAGGCGCCGGTCCGTGAGCTCGCCCCGCGTTCGGGGGGCGAGGACCGGCGGGCCGACCGCACCGCATCGGCCGAGCCGTGCGGTCGAGAATCGCTTTTCCGTCCCTTGGACCGCAGCCTCGCGCGGACCCGAGAAGCGGCGCTCCGCGGCCGGAGCCGCGCTCCGCCTCGCCGCGGAGGACGACTCCCGCTCGCGCCGCGCGCAACGCTCGCTCGGGGAGAGGGCCGGCGGGCGGCGCGCCTCGGTCGCCGGATCCACGGCTCGGGTTTCGCTCGCGAACCCCGACGCGCCCTCGGGATCGATTCGCTCTCCCTCGCGAGCCAAGCCGAGGCCGGCGTCGACAAGGTCGAGGGCCGACGGCTGCACGGCACGGCCATGACCGACCATCACCGCAAGCGCGCCGGCCCCGGCGGCCGGGCCGTCGGGTTCTGGATCGGCGCGGCCTGCTTTTTCCTGTTGCTCGCCTTTCCGGTGGACGCCGCCAATCCGCCCGCGAGCCGCCTCGCCGCCGTCGCGAGCCTGATGGCGATCTGGTGGGTGAGCAACGCCATCCCGCTCTTCGCCACCGCGCTCCTTCCCCTGGCGCTCTTCCCGCTTCTGGGCGTCATGCCGGGCGGAGAGGTCGCGCCGGTCTACTTCAACAGCACGGTCGTCCTCTTCCTGGGAGGTTTCATGATCGCGCTGACCATGGAGCGGTGGAATCTGCACAAGCGCATCGCGCTCGGCATCATCCACGCCGTGGGCGGCGGGCCCGCGCGCATCGTCCTGGGGTTCATGATCGCCGCCGCCTTCCTCTCCATGTGGATCTCGAACACGGCCACCGCGGTGATGATGGTGCCCATCGGACTCGCGATGGCGCTCCAGGTGGAGGAAAACGCCGGGGCGGAGCGCTCGCGCACCTTCACCGTCGCCCTCATGCTGGGCATCGCCTACGGCTGTTCCACGGGCGGACTGGCGACGCTGGTCGGCACCCCGCCCAACCTTTCGTTTCAGCGCATCTTCCAGATCGTCTTCCCCGAGGCCCCTCCCGTCGACTTCGGCAGCTGGATCGTGCTGGGCTTGCCGATCAGCGTCGCGATGATCGCCTTGGCGTGGTTGCTTCTCACCCGCGTCCTGTACCGGCCGTCGCCCGAGGTCCGCATCCCGCAAGAAGTCATCGAGCGCGAGCGCGCCGGCCTGGGACCGATCACCTTCGAGGAGCGCTCCGTACTGGCGGTCTTCGCCGCGACCGCGTTTCTGTGGGTCTTCCGACGGGATCTGAATTTGGGCTTCGCGGCCGTCCCCGGCTGGTCGAACCTGCTCCCCCATCCCGGCATGATCGACGACGGCACGGTGGCCATCGCCATGGCGTCGATCCTGTTCTTCATCCCGATCCGAGGCGGGGCGCCCCGCACGCCGTCGGCCTCGGACGCCGGCTTCGCCTCCAAGCTCCCGCTTCCCCTGCGCAAGGCGGCCCAATTCGGGGCCGCGGACCGTCTGATGGGCCTGGAGGTGATCCCGCGCCTCCCCTGGAACATCGTGCTCCTGTTCGGAGGAGGCTTCGCGCTCGCGGCCGGCTTCCAGGAGACCGGCCTCGCGCGCATCGTCGGCAATCAGTTCGAGGCGCTCGGCGGATTGCCCGACTTCGCCGTCGTTCTGCTGGTCTGCCTGACCCTCACCTTCCTCACCGAACTGACCAGCAACTTGGCCACCACGGAGATGATCCTCCCCATCCTCGCCTCGGTGGCGGTGCTGACCGGGATCAACCCGCTCATGCTGATGGTGCCCGCGACGCTGTCGGCGTCGTGCGCCTTCATGATGCCGGTCGCGACGCCCCCCAACGCCATCGTCTTCGGCAGCGACCGCATCTCGGTCGGAGAGATGGCGCGCGCGGGCATCTTCCTGAACTTGGCCGGCGCACTGGTGATCGCCGCCCTGGTGCTCGCGCTGGGCGGAACCGTGTTCGGCATCGAATCGGGCGCGATGCCGGACTGGGCGGTCGAGGCGGCCGACGAGTAGCGGCAGCGGGTCAGCGGTTCCGCTTCGCCCGGGCGGCCAGCGCGCTGCGGATGGCGTCCTCGAGGCGCTCGGGACGGTCGCTCCCCAAGTAGAGTCGTCGGCCCTCCTCGAGTCCGATCGCGACCGCGCGATCCCCGCGGGCGGTCCACGCCCGCTTCCTGCCCGCGCCGCGCACCCCCCAACCGCCGAACTCCGCCAGCGGCCGGTAGCGCAGGCTCTCCAGCGACTCGATGTCGTCCAAGGGCACCGCCTTGCGCACGAGACGCACCGTTCCCAAGTGCATCACGATGCGGGTGTCCTGAACCAGGACGGTCAGCCCGCCCAGCGCCGTGCGCAATCCCCACCCCGCGGCGAGGACGGCCGCGGCGACCGCCGTCCGGTAGGGCGAGCCGCCCTCGACGGACGCGAACACGGAGTACGCGCACCCGACGACGGCCCCCCAATGGACGAGATCCATCCAAGGCGCCCAGGGCGTGCGCTCGCGGTAGCGGGTCCGTTCTTCCGTTTTCACGGTGCGCTCCGGTCGGATCGGGGAACGGGAAACGCCGCCCCTTCGGCGGTCATTGCGTCCACCCCCGGCCGTTGCCCTCGGTCTCGGAGCGGAGTTGGATCGAACGACTCGTCAGGAAGCGCTGCAGGATTCGGTACGTAAGCCCCCAGACCGGGTGGCCCGCGACCCGGTAACAGGGAAATTCGCGCCGCCCCGCGGGCGTGTCCACCGTCGTCGCGCAGCGCGCGTCCGCCGACTCGAGCTCGGCGACGGGCACCCAGTGCACCGCCGCGATCTCCGCGCTGGCCGCGTAGGCGTCGGCGGCCCGCGACACTTGGAAGACGAAGGGCGCGATCGTCAACCGGGGAACCGAGCGCGACGCCGGTTCGAGATCCGGGAGTCGGCCCAGCAGGACGGCGGCGCGGCCGCCCAAGTCGAGCCCCGTCTCCTCGCGCGTCTCCCGAACCGCGGTCGCGCGCAGATCGACGTCCCCCGGATCCCGGCGTCCTCCGGGAAGCGCCATCTGTCCCGACCAGGGATCGCGCGGCGAACGCGCTCGGCGCACCAGTAGAACGTCCGGCTCCGGTCGGCGACGCACCGCGAGCGCGACCGCCGCCTGCGCGGCGCGGGCACCGCTTCCGGACGACGTCCCGCCGGTCATCGACGAAGAACTCCCGGCGCTCCGAGGCGGCCCTTTCCGCGGACGCTAGCTCACCGCCTTCTTCCTGGCGCGAGGTCCGTCCTTCTGCTCCAGATAGGGGACCCCCTCGGCGATCCAGTCGGGCGCCGGCTCGCCCTTGAGGTAGTGGCCGAACCATTCGAGGATGCGCGTCCGGTAGTCCCGCTGGTTGGCCTCCTCGGCCAGCCCGTGGTTCTCCCCCTCGTAGACCAGGAGCACCATGTGCTTCCCGGCGCGCCGCGCGGCGTTGTAGAACTCGACCCCCTGGTTGAACTCCACCGCCCCGTCCTCGGTGCCGAACTCCATCAGCAACGGGGTGTTCAGGTTCTGGATGTGGTGGATGGGGGAGTTGGCGAAGTAGGAGTCCCAATCCTCCCACCACGGCACCTGCATGCGGCCCTGGCTGATCTCGAAGATGCGCGCGTCGGTGCCCCCGCTGTTCCAATAGAACGACAGGTACATGCTCATGAGATTGGTGAGGGGCGCGCCCGCCACCGCGCTCGCGAACAGATCGTCCTGGGTCACGAAGAAGGTCGTCTGGTATCCGCCCCACGAGTGCCCGACGAGGCCGACCCGCTCCGGGTCGACGCGCCCCGTCTCCAGCACCGCCGCCACCGCCGGACGCAACGTCTCCACGTTCGACTGTCCCGGCCTGCGGTCGCGATAGACCACGTCCGGCCGGAAGACGAAGTAGCCCTCCTGGCTCCAGATCTGGACGTTGTAGTAGCGGGTCGGGTCCGGCACCTGGTACCGGTGCAGGGTCTGCGACAGACGCTCGTAGTGGTGGACGATCATCGGATACCGGCGTCCCGGCCGATATCCGGCCGGGTAGATCAGCGCCCCCTGCAGGCGCCGGCCCCACTCGTTCTCGTATTCGACCAGCTCGGTGCGGCCCCAGGCGTAGTCGTCCTGGAACGGATTGGTGCGCGTCACCTGGCGAGCGTCGTCCAGATCCGGCCCGGCCGCGAAGTAGTCGGGCGAGTCGTCGAAGCGCTCGCGGCGGAAGACGAAAACGTCGCCGTCGCGGGCCCGGACCAGCGACGCGCCGGAGAAGGACGCGTCCTCGCGGAGGAGCGTTTCGGGATCGTCGCCCAGCCGCGCCCGGGAGAAGCCCGCCCGTTTGGTCCACTCTCCGTAGGTGGAATAGTGGACGGGCGAGGCGGGATCGAAAGCGTCCGCTTGCGGATCGACGAGAACCGCGCGATGGCGCACCTCCTCCTCCGCGCCCCGAGTGAGCCGGCGCCCGCCGGCGCCGTCCAGTCGGAGTTCCCAGACGTCCCAACGGTCGTTGACCAGCACGGCGCGATCGCCTTCGATCCAACCCGACACCCCGAACGTCGGCATCTGCTCCCGGGTCGGCGTCACGTCCAGGTCGACGAAAACGCCGCCCAGATCCGCGGTGAGATTGCGCGTTTCCCCCCCGGAGAGATCGTGGCTCCACCAGTCCTCGCCCTCGAACCAGATCGCGTAGCGGCCGCCCGGGCTCCCCCGGACCGGCAGCGTGAGCCGTTCCCGCACCAGGGATTCCCGCCCCGAGTCCGTGTCCACCGCGTACAGGTCGTAGAACTGCTGGCCGAACATGGCCTCCGCGTCGTAGGGGGTCTCGTCGCGGTGGAGAACGTGTTTCCCTCCCTCCAGAAGCGTGGCCCGGTCGGCGCGTTCGCCGCCGAGCATGAGGAAGCGCCCGTCTTCCAGGCGCCACGCGCCGATGTGGTTGCGCTGGCGCAGCTGGCGTTCCCGCACCCGCTGCTGCGGCACCGGATCGACGTCGAGAGAGTGCCAGATTTCGACGCCGGCGCGCTCCTCCTCCTGCGTCTCGCCGGTCCCGCCGCCTTCCGCCTCTTCCCCGCCCTCTTCGTCCGTCCCGGCGTCCTCATCCGCTCCGCTCCCGCCCCCGTCGTCCTCCGGCGCCGGAATCCGTTCCTGGTACCCCACGAAGAGGACGGATCCGTCGTCGGACCAGGACGGCGCTCGGTACTCGACCACGCGCTGCCCCGGAAGAAGCTCCGGAGAGGAGCGCGGATCGAGAAGCCACGCGGCTCCCTGCCCCTCGTCCAGATCGCTCCAGGCCAGGACGGCATGCGCGGTGTCCTCGTGCTCCTCGTCGGCGTAGGTCCTGAGCACGGCCAAGTCCGCCGCCCCCTCGCGCCAGGAGAGCGCCCGGTATCGGGCTTCGTCGGTATCCAGCGAACGGATGCGGCCCGACGCCGGATCGTAGAGGCGCACCCCGTTCCCCACGCGGTCCTCGGCATCCACCGTCATCGCCAGCAGATGTCCCTCGTCCTGCCAAGCCAGCGCGGCGACGTTGCCGAAGCCGATCGAGACGCCGGACGCCAGATCCCGCACGAGGGCGTCCGCCCCCGCGATCTCCCGCCCCTCGGGCGCGTAGCGCCGCAGCGCCAGGTAGCGTCCGTCTCCCGAGAAGGCGAAGGACGAGATGTCCTCGATCGTCTCGCGCTCCCCCGTGCGCAGGTTCAAAAGCCCCACGTCGTCCCTCGCCGGCTGGCCGCGCTCCCGGAGCGCGTCCCGCTCGTTCGGCGCGACGCCGACCGCGTAGGCGAGCCAGCCTCCGTCCTCGCTGAACCGGGGATCGCGCCCGAACGCGACCGCCACCACCGAGTCGGAGTCGGTGCGGTGGATGCGCAGCTCGTCCCGGTCGTCGACCCGGCCGACGTCGACCGCGAGCCAGCGGCCGTCGGGAGAGAGCGCGGCGCGGCCCAAGGTTTCCCACCGATCGTAGTCGTCCGGGGCGAGCGTGGGCTTCCGCTGCGCGGCGGCTTCGGCGGCCAGCGCACCGAAAAGGGCCGCGGCGAGAAGGGGGGATGCGCGATTCATGACGTTCTCCTCGGGTCTCTTCCCGCACGAGGCGCGACCGCGGACCCGCGTGCGTACGTGCGTGCGGCCTCGAGACGGCGCTGCCGCTCGGGCTCGGGATTTCAGGCTACGCCGCCCCCGGAGAGCGCCTTCACCAGCCGGTACAGGAACTCCTGGCCTTCGAAGAAACTCTCGACGCCGATGCGCTCGTCGCGGCCGTGGGCGCGCACGTCGTCGGCGTCCCCGAAGACGCCGCTCACCCCGTAGACCGGGATGCCTGCGTTGCGCAGGTAGAGGGCGTCGGTCGCGCCGGTGGACATGACCGGCAGCACCGGCACGCCCGGCCACATCTCGCCGGTGATGCGTTCGATGGGCCCCAGCACTTCGTTGGTCAGAGGCGAGGGCGGGCTCGGCGTCGGGGTGCCGCGCGGCTCGACGGCGACGTCGAAGGGCGCGGCCAGTTCGGTCAGGGTCGCGTGCACGTCCGCGGGGTCGTGTCCCGGGAAGATGCGGCAGTTGACGTTCGCGCGCGCCAGCTGGGGGAGCGCGTTCTGGGCGTGGCCTCCCTCGAGCAGGGTCGCGACGCAGGTGGTGCGCAGACGGGAGTTGTACCCGGGCTCGGCCGCCAGCGCGCGCGCGGCCTCGGCGTCCCTCGGGTTCTCCAGGAGGCGGCGCATCGCCTCGCCCGTCCCGCCTCCGACCAGATTTGCGGAACGAGAGAAGAACTCCTCGGTGATCTCGTTGAACATGACCGGAAAGTCGTGGTCTTGGACCGCGAGCAGCGCGTTCGAGAGATCGTAGATGGCGTTCTTGCGCACCGGCAGCGAGGAGTGTCCGCCCGGGTTGGTCGCCGTCAGGAAGAAGGAGAGATAGAGCTTCTCGGCGGCCTGCACGTTGTTGGAGAGCCGCTGGCCGTCGCGCGACATGCCGCCTCCGCCCTCGTTCAAGGCGTAGGCCGCGTCGACGAGCGCGCGATGCTCCTCCAGGAGATAGGCGACGCCGTTGCGCGGCCCGCCTTCCTCGTCCGCCGTGAGCGCCACGACGATGTCGCGGTCGGGGACGAAGCCTTCCCGCTTCATGCGCACGAGGTTCGCGATGTGAATGGCCGCCTCGTCCTTGTCGTCCATGACGCCGCGGCCGTAGAAGTAGCCGTCTCGTTCGACGAATTCGAAGGGCGGAAGATCGGGGCTCCAGTCTTCGGGGAGGGCCTCGACGACGTCGATGTGCGCGAGCAGCAGGATGGGCGCGAGCCCGGTGTCCCGACCCCTCAGGCGGGCGACCAAGTTGCCCTTGGTGGGCGCGTCGTCGGGGACGAGGACGCGAACGTCCTCCTCCGGGAATCCCGCGTCCAGCAACGCCCGCGCCGCCGCTTCGGCGGCGCGGGTGTTGTCGCCCCGCTCGGTGTCGGTGGTGTTGATCTCCACCAGCTCCTCCAGGAGCGACCGCGCCACCTCCATGTACTCGGGCGGAGAGGTGTTCTGGGCCGAGGCCGGGACCGGGGTTGACGCGCTGAGCGCCGGAAGCGCCAGGGAAGCTGCGAACGCGACGAGGGATTTCTTCATGTCCGGGACGAACTCCGTTGCCGAGCGTCGGGTTGGCGGAATGCGGGACCGCCCGCAAGGTGCCCCGCGGGCGGGGTGCCGGGCAAGCGGAATCCGGATGGAGATCCGGCGCGCCGCGCATCCTTCGCCGCGCGGACGGAACCGACGGTTCCGGGCGAAGCCCGAGCGAATCCGGAGCGGGAGCGTTCCGACAGAATGCGGGGTTCCCCCGGCGGGACGAGCCCGCGGGGGTCAGCGCTCGAAGCCGAACGCCTGCGGGTCGATCCCGAGGTCGCGGACGTTGGCCTTCACGATGTCGACGACGTCCTCCGGGTAGCCGTCCTCTCCGGCGTTCCCCTCGAGCTCGAGGGTCGCGCGGACGCCGGAGCCCGGCGAGCGGGTGAGTTCCACGAGAAGCGCGTCCATGATCCGGGCGACCTCGAGTCCCGCCCGGTCGGACTCGACCGGGATGCTGGCGAAGAACCGATTCGGCGGCGGCTCGGGCGGCTCCCCGTCCGGTCCGTCGTGGCCCCGTTCCGGCTTCTCCTCCCCTGCCCCTCCCGTCCCCGCGCCTCCCGTTTCGCGCTCGTCTTCGGGCTCGGCGCTCGGGAGAGCTTCGCGGCGCACGAGCAAGCCGCCGCCCCGGTCGCCCGTCAGGCGCACCAGCCCTTCGATCACGCCGTCGTAGGCGTCGGCGTCCTCGTCGAACGAGGCGGCGAACGCGTAGGGCTCGACCATGTCCCCGACGAGTTTTTCGACCGCGCGATCGAGCGTCGCGTCGTCGCGGAGCC
This sequence comes from Longimicrobiales bacterium, assembly GCA_965115885.1. Taxonomy (GTDB): domain Bacteria; phylum Gemmatimonadota; class Gemmatimonadetes; order Longimicrobiales; family Gaopeijiaceae; genus BD2-11. Next base: position 1,625,662 of record OZ220479.1, on the reverse strand, counting down.
GCGGCATGTGGACATGGGAGGCGAACCAGTCGCGGATCGTCTCGACGGGGACGTGCGGCCGGTCCTCGGGCCAGACGGGGTCGAGGCTCCGGGCGAGGTTGTGGGGACCCATTTCGGCGATCACGGTGCCGTCCCTCGATATCTTGTCCCAGACCGCCGCGGGGACGCTCTTCGCGGCCCCGCGGTTGACGAGCCGGATCGAGCGGACGACGTATCCCCGCTGCGCGTCGGCGTCCCCGTCCTCCGCGTCCGGCGGTCCGGGGTGCAGCACGTGGACCCACGTTTGGCGAACGCTCCGCGCCAGCGCCTCCCGGCTGCGCCGCGCTTGCGTTTCGGCGTCGCTCGCCTGCGCTCCGGTGAGGTTTTCCATGAGATCGGCGTCGTCCAGGATCGACCGCCACGCGCGCTCCCGACGGGCGTTCCGGCGGACCGTCTCGACGTTGGCCGCGTCCGGGGCGGCGAACACCAGGGCGTTCCGGTAGGTTCGCTGTCCGCCGCCGCGACGCTCGAGCGCCTCGCGGGCGGCCACGACCGCGGGCGACTTCGAACCGTCGGCCGGATCGTGGGGCGCCGAAGGCGGAAGGACGACCAGCGCGGTCGCGCGGCGATCCTCGACGTCGGTCAGGTTGTCCGGGGCGGCGTGGACGCGCGGGAACCCGGCCCGGTGGCGCTGTTCCTCGCGGAGAATCTCGACGATGCGGGCGTCCGCGTCCTCCCGGCTCACGTCGCCGGCGCGGTCGGCGGCGAGCTTGTTCAGCGTCGGCTTGGGCGAGTACCAGTAGCTGTCGCCGTCCCGGTACAGGTGGGCGGAACGCCGTGCGAGTTCCTCCAGCGCTTCCCCGAACATCGCGATCTGGTCGCCGGGCTGGGCGCAGGCGAGGCGCAGCTCGCTCCCGGTCATGCCCCCGCGCCGGGCGCCCGCGTGCGGCGCGGTCGCGAAGAACACGGCGCGCGCGGCGCGGGTCGCGGCCCGGGCCTTGGAGAACCGGGGACGGCGCGCTTCGATTCTGGCCGTGTGCGCCTGCTCGCCGTCGACCTCCGATTGCAGAATCGGGACGAACGCGCGGTCGAGCGGTTCGAGGAGCGCGGTGCGGACCTTGGGGTCGTGGAAGGGCAGCAGGGCGGGCGTGACGAGCGGCGCCCGGCTCTCGGCGCGCCAAAGCGCGTACGTCACGTCGGCCATGATCTTCAGGATGCCCCGCGTGCGCTGGAACTTCTCGAGCACCGACCAGTCGCCCGAGAAGCGCCTCAGGATGTCGGGGTGCAACGGATAGGCCCGCCTCATCTCCTCCGCGTAGCCCTTTTCCCGAACCTCCGCCGGGAAGTCGGCCTCGTTGTCGCGGTAGAGCTTGCGGAAGGCGCGGACGGTCCGGTCGCGCACCCTCTCGCCCGCCGGGTCGAGCGGCTGGAAGAGCCGGCGGCGCACGATCTCGAAGGTCTCGACGCCGCTCGCCGGCGTCCACGCGGACTGAATCCGACCGAAGATCTTCTCGAGACGGCGAAGCGCGTGCCGACCCTGCTCGTCGCCGACCTCGACGCCCGACTCCGGGAGCGAGCCCACGACCACCGCGCCGTCCACCGCCGCGGCCGCCTCGGTCAGCGACTGCACGAAGGCGTGGAAGGCGTCGTACTCGAGACCGCGAAGCTGGCGGGCGAACGCCACGACCTCGTCCAGCAGGACGATGCACGGCGCCGCGGCGCGCAGAATCGGGATCATCCGTTCCGAACCCGGGTTGGTGCGGGCCGCCTCGGAATCGGCGATGCGGTCCACCGCCTCCCAACTCCCGAGCCGCCAGGCCAGATAGCCCCAAAGGGTGCGGATCTCGCGCCCGTCCTCGGCGTGCATCGCCTCCGCGGCGCCCTTGTGCGTCCCGACGAAGACCGCGCGCCGGACGCGGGCGAGCGTGTCGACGCCCGCGGCCTCGAAGACGGGCGCCATGCCCGCCAGATCCTCGGGCCGGTAGCCCGCGTCGGAAGCGCCCGCCAGATGGTGGAGCGCCAGCATCGTGTGCGTCTTCCCGCCGCCGAAGCTGGTCTGGAGCCCGATCACCGGATCCCCGCCCCTGCCCGCCAGCCGCGCGAGGGCCGCCGTCAGGACGCGCGTGAGTCCCTCGGTCGCGTAGGTGATCCGGAAGAACGCCGCCGGGTCCACGTACTCCTCGCTCCCCACGCCCTGATCGACCAGCGCGAGGTTCGCCGCGAACTCGGCTTCGGAGAAGCGGGCGCTGAGCACGTCCGGGTGCGGCTGGCAAACTTCGCGCCAGGGCGTGAGGGAATCGGGGGTGGAGGTTCGATTCGCTTCATCGGTGGAGCGCGCGGGCTCCCTTTCGTCGCCCGCTTCGGCCACCTGTTCGCCGTAGAGCGCTCCGATCGTCTTGACCTGCGGACCGCCGCCTATCGCCAGAGCCACTTCGCGCATCGCGTCCAGGTAGCGGATCGCCTCGCGAGCCGACATCCGATCGGCGAAGTGGGCTGCGCTGTTGCGCGCGTCCATCGCGAGCGAGAGAAAGCTGCGCGCCTTTCTGAGGCGCGCGTCGTCCGAGAACGTTCGCCAGTGGGAGAGCACCGTCTTCAGGAGCGCGTAGACGTCCGGTTCGCCGTCCGGCGCACCGCCGTCCGCACGGCTCAGATGCTGCCGCCAGCGGCCGCCGTAGCGTTTCTTCATCGCTCGCTCGACGTAGGCGCGGAGCGCGACGCGGAGCGCTTCGAGTCCGCCATCCACCCGCCCTTTGGCGGCCAGCGCGATACTGTCCGGGTTCCTGCCCTTCATCGCTCTTCCTCCATGGAGGGAATCATCCTTCCCAGTCAGGCCGCCCGTCGCCGAGGTTTCCCTGGATCTCCTCGTCGCGGCGTTGGCCAATTTCCTCCTCGATCCGGACAAGGGCGGCGTCCAAGGCTGGCCATTCCTGCGCCAGCGCGTTCCATACTTGCGCTTCTCGAGCTCGGCCCTTCCGCTCGCAGATGTCGTAGAGGCGGTAGGCCAGCATGCGGGCCGCTTCGCTCCGCTCCGCCCCCATCGCCGAGTAGAGGCGTGCAGCTTTCTCGATGCCCCCCGAACGAGAATGGAGGGCGCGCGCGAGGTGCTGCGCGCACTCCCAGACAGTCAAGCGTTTGTCGGTCTTCGGATCCCAATCGCGTGGCAACTCGTCGCGCTTGAAAAGGCGCGTTTTGCCGCTGCGGGCGACGACCGCTCCCGCTTTCTGGAGACCCTCGATCGAGAGGTTGTGGGCCTGCGCCAGATTGATCGCGTCCCCCGACGGACCTTCGTCCATTCCGAACTGCTCGAACCAGTCGATGCAGAAGCGGGTCTCACGGTCGTAGCCAACCGCCTCTTCGCCCGAGATCTCGTCGCGCACTTGGTTGACGAGCGCGATCGCCGAGCGCACCGACATGCGGGTGTCGTCCGGCTCCAGCACGCCGGAAGCCGCCGTGAAGATGCTCATGCCGGGACCGATCGCGGCCTGCGGCATGTCCACCGGACCCACCCCGCCTTCCCGGATCCTGTCGAGCGCCTCGGGCATCTCGGCGCGGAGACGGGCCATGTACTGTCGGCGCGTGATCGCGCTCGCGTCGTTCTGCCGCTTGCGGCAGACCAGCACGATGGACGAAGCCAAGGCGTTCGTTCCCATGGCGATCGGGCGGTTGGCGAGCTCGGTTCGGGCGGGCCAAGTCTGCCGGATCACGTACCCCGCGTCGGAGAGCGCCTGCAGGAACGTGGCCCAGCCGGGCGAGGTCAACCCCTCCTTGGCCATCTCCGCCTGCTTGAAGGCGTAGTAGAGGGTGAGCGGGAAGTCGTCCACTCCGGACCGGTGCATGTTGCGCAGCGCTTGGCTCATGCCCTCCATGAAGAAGTGCTCGGCGGCCTTCCTGCCTCCATGGCGATACGGGGTGGCGACGAGCTCTCGGCCCTTGGGCACCAGGACGCGGCGGAAGACGTCGGGCCAGACGTCGCGGAGGGTTCGACGGTGCCAGACGTAGAAGAAGTCGGAAAGGTCGGCGTAGCCGATGTTGTCGTAGTACGGCGGATCGGTGGCCACCATCGCACCGGCAAGGAGGGGCGTGTTCCCTGCGGCGTCCTGTTGGATCACGGCGGATCCCAAAGCCGCCTGCGGAGAGGCGGCGACGACTTTCCGAATCCAATTGACGCACGCGGACCAGTTTCCGGCGGAGCGAGAGAACGGGTTCGTCTCCGCGTAGTCCCACACCATCGGCAACGCTTGGCGACCGAACACGTTGCGGATCGCTTGGACCGAGGAGTCCCAGCCGCAGTTGGAACTCCAGCGGTCGGCCGCTTTGCCGATGGCCACGCCCAAATACGTCGCCACGGCGTCCGCATAGGCCTGGGCGCCGGCGCCGCCGTCGGCGAGGCGGGACCCGTCGGGGTCCATCCCCGCCTTCAGCGCGTCCGCCAGCACCAGTTCCCTCGCCTCTCCCACCAGATTCGAGAACGTCGTCAGCGCGGTCAGCTGCCGGTCGGTGAAGAGGGATCCCCAAGTCGTGAATCCGTACCCATAGCAAGTGCCGCCGGTCAATCGCTTGGGTACGCTTCCTCCGGGCGCCCACTCCGGCTCGGCCCTCCGCGCGACTTCCTCCATCTCCCAGGTCGGATCCAGATAGAGCCGAGTGCGCCTCCCTTCCGCCACGACCGCCATCAGGCGCGCACCCATGCGGCCCGCCTTGCCCTCGGCCTTGACGTAGTCGCCGGGGATGGGAGCCCCGGAGACCAGACACGTGAAGTTGGATCCGCGCCCCGCCTTGGTGCCGGCCTTGGCCCGCGCGTATTCGTCGACCGAAATCCCGCTCGTCTTCACCGAGAACCGGTAGGTGCGGTCGAGTCGGTCGACGATGGAAACCGCGATCGCCCGCTTGCCCTTCTTCGACGAGAGCACGAACGAACTGACGAGCGGCACGTGCGCGCCGCGCATCAACGGATCGGGCGAGGCTACGGTGCGCGCCCAGAGCCACGCGACGACCGTCAGGTCCTTTTCAGCGTAGGGACGGAGATCGTCCCGGTCCGCCGCTATCGCTTCGGTGACGCGGACCTTCGGATAGAGATGGCCGATCCGGGATTCGGCCTCATCCCGCATCCACTCGCCGTAGCGGCGGATGTCCTCCGCCAACCCGGCGGAACCCCTTGCGCTCCCCCCCCCCCCCCCCCCGAATTCTATCTTGCGATTCGTAGAGGGATGCACGGGCCCGCGTCCTGCGAACCTGGGCGGAATTTCGCACGTCGCCTTCGATACGAGCACGGCCACGGGGTTCAGGTCCGAGCCGTGCGCCCGCAGGCCCAACCGCTGGGCTTCGAGCGGGATCGAACCGCCGCCGCAGAACGGATCGCAGACCGGCGGCGCGCGCCGGGCCAGATAGGCGAGCACCGCGTCGGGATCGTCCACGGACGGCGGCGCCTCGCCCCGCTCCCGCGCGAGCGAACGCGCGATCTCGTAGCGGGCCTCGGCGAGAATCTCCTCGTCATGCGTCGCTTTCCACGGCACCATTTCCTCGATGATCCCGTGAAGCCGCTTCCGCTCGCGCGCCTGTGCCTCCTCGCTCGGAAACTCGTCCGGCCAAGAGGACGGGTCGTCCACCAGTTGCGCGAACAGTACCGCACGGCAGGCCGCGAGCGGTCGCCGCGCCCACCAAAGGTGCAGGGTCGAAGGATGCCCGTGCCGAATCGACTTCTCGTGCGCCGACGCCGCGTTGATCGCCTTCAGCGGAAGCGACACCTCGATCAGCTTCTTGCGGCCGACGGCCATGGCGCGTCCGGGTTGCGTGGCGGTCTGGATCAGCGCGGAGCGGGCCGCGCCGCAACGGCCACGATAGCCTTGATCGAGATCTGACGCGAGACCTCGTGGAAGTTCGGCTCGGATCCGAAGACGCGGGCCGGGTCCTTCAAATAGATCGGTCGCCGCGCGGATCCGCCGTCCACCAGCACCACCGCCAGAACGTAGCGTTCCGCAGCGTTCAGAGCGGCGAGCATCTCGTTTCGCGTGATCGTGATCGCACGGGCGTCCGCGCGCCGACCCTTCACTTCCAGGAAGCGCAGTCGGCCGGTCTCCGCATCGCGGCTCTCGACGTCGTAGCCCCGGTTCTCCGCCGAGACGTCGACGGGCTCGCGCCCGAGACTCCGTTCCCGCTCCATGACCGCCCGCATCGCCGCGGCCTCGACCTCCGCTCGCCCGGACGCGTCGGCGGCGTCCGAGGCGCCCGTTTCCCGGAGCGTCCCCGCCGGAACGACCAGCGCCGCCCCGCACACTTCGGGCGGGAGCGGCGCGACATCGCGCTGCCGGGCGAGATCGGCCAACCTGAGCTCGAGCCGATCGCGGAGCGCCTCCGCCCGTCGGCGCGCCTTCTTCGAGTTGAGCCTCGGTTTCTTGCCGGCCCGTTCGAGGGTCTCGATTTCGAGGGCGCGGTGCTGGAGGTGCATGATCTCGCGGCGCATGCGTTCCCTGACGGCGGCCTCGATCCTGTCGACCTGGGCCAGCCGCGCCTCCCGCACCTCCCGCAGGTGCCGGGGCACCAGATCGGCGACCGCGTGCGCGCGCGCCCGCTCCTCGAGCGGCTCCCCGAGCCATGACGCGTCCAGGAGCTCCCCGAGACGCTCGCGCTCGGCCTCGCTGGCGCTCCTGCAGTCCAAGTACGGGGCCGCGCCCCCGTCGGCCGCCCGACCGTCCGGGCTCAGCCACACGAACTGGAGCCGCTCGGAGACCGCGCGCAACGCCCCGTACCGCACCGGCACCCCGTCGCGGACCCGGTGGCGCAGCGTGACCAGCACGCGCGGGCCGTCCCAGCGGTCCGACTCGTCGATCAGAATCGTCCCGCGCAGGAGCGGATCGCGGTGGCGCTCGAGCGTCAGGTCGACCAGCGCGTCCAGCAGCGGATGGCCCGGCGCCACGAGCGCCGCCTGCGGGCGGCCTGCGATCCCTTCCTTGGCGAAACAGATCCGCCGGTACCGGGGCAGGACCGGGTCGCCGCGCCCGATCAGCCGGTCGCGGTCCCGGAGACTCGCCGGCACCCGCACGAGTTCGAACCGGCCCCGCTCCCGCGCGCGCGCGACCCCGCCCGCGTCCCGGAACGCCGCATCGAAGAAGGAGCCGATGTGGTGCGGCTGAAGGCGCTCGGCCGCCGCGCGATCCATTTCCTCGCGCACGCGCCGGACCTTCGACGGATCAATCCCCTCGCGCGTGAGCTTGCCGCGCTCGACCAGCCGGTTGACGCGTTCCGCGTCCACCGCGCCGTCGACCGCGCGGAACAACCGCTCGCGCACGTCGTCGCGCTCCCCGTAGCGGATCGCTTCCATGAACAGGTCCTTGAGCGGCCGCGCCTCGAAAAGCTCGCCCATCACGTCGTACACCTTGCCGCCCAGCGTCGCGCGCGCCGTCTCCAGCTTCTCGAGGAGCCGCTCGTAGACCGCCCCCTCCCGGGTCTCGTTCGCCACCAAGTTCCACAGGTGGCAGACCTCGGTCTGCCCGATCCGGTGGATGCGGCCGAAGCGCTGCTCGAGCCGGTTCGGGTTCCAGGGCAGGTCGTAGTTCACCATGAGATGCGCGCCCCGTTGCAGGTTCACGCCCTCGCCCGCCGCGTCGTTCGCGAGCAGGAACCGGACCGCCGGATCGTCGTTGAACGAGGCGATCACGCCGCGCCGCTTGTCGCGAGGAACGCTGCCGTGGATCACGGCCACGCTCTCCGAGGCGCCCGTGCGTGCGCGGATGCGGTTCGCGAGATACTCGAGCGTGTCGCGCGCTTCGGTGAAGATCACGATCTTGCGCCGCACGTCCCGGGCGGGATCGTGCACCAGCGGGTCGTCGAGGATGCGGTCCAGCTCGCGCCACTTGGCGTCCTCGCCCGAACGCCGGAGCGCGCGCGCCATCCGCTCCAGGCGCCGGAGTTCGGCGATCTCCGCCTCCAACTCCGCGATCGTCCGCGCCGCGGTCGCGCCGTCCACGAGCCGATCCTCGGCCTCTTCGACCTCCTCGCCCGGCGCCTCGTCCATGTACTCCTCGTCGACCTCGGGTCCCGCCTCCGCCGCGATCCGCGCATCGCGGCCGCCGCCCGCTCGCGCCAGCCTCTCCTCCTCGAGCCGGTCGCCCAAGCGCGCCAGCCTCCTCTTGAGCGACTCGTGGATCGCGGCCGGAGACGACGCGAGACGACGTTGCAGAATCTGGAGCGCGAACCCGACGTTGTTGCGACGTCGGGTGCCGTCCTCGGCGAGCCGGTCCGCCCGGTTCATCTCCTCGCGCACGTAGCGCGTCACCGCCTCGTAGAGCTCCCCCTCGCCCGGCGAAAGCCCGTAGCAGACCGTGTAGGCCCGGCGCTCCGGGAAGAGCGGCGTCCCGTCGAACCGGTAGAGCTCCTCCTTGACCAGTCGCCGCATCATGTCCGACGGATCGACCTTGTGGACGCCCTCCCGGAAGCGGCCCTCGAACCGATCCGCGTCCAAGAGGCCCATGAACAGCTGGAAGTCCTCCTCCTTGCCGTTGTGCGGCGTGGCCGTCATCAGCAGGAAATGTCGCGCCATCCGGCCCGCCAGCGCCCCGAGCTGGAACCGCTTCGTGTACTTCGCCTCCCGGCCGTAGAAGCTCGCCGACATGCGGTGCGCCTCGTCCACGACGGTCAGATCCCATTCGGGCGCCGCCTCGAATTTCGCCTTCAACTCCTCGTTCCGGGCCAACATGTCGAGACGCGCGATCAGGCGCGGACGCTCCGCGAACGGGTTGCCCGTGCGCGAGGCCTCGATCCGCGTGCGGGTCAGGATCTCGAATCCGAGATCGAACTTCTCGTGAAGTTCGTCCTGCCACTGCTCGACCAAGTTCCCGGGCGCGATGATCAGGCAGCGCTCCAGGGTCCCGCGGATCAGGAGTTCCTTGATCAGCAGCCCCGCCATCACCGTCTTGCCCGCGCCCGGGTCGTCGGCCAGCAGGAACCGCAGCGGCTGGCGCTCGAGCATCGCGCCGTAAACCGCCGTCAGCTGGTGCGGGAGCGGTTCGATGTGCGAGGCGTTCACCGCGGCGTAGGGATCGAACAGATGCGCGAGTCGGATCCGGAGCGCCTCCGAAGCGAGCCGGAACGCGTCGCCGTCGCCGTCGAACGCCCAGCGCCGGCCCGGCGAGACCTGCCGGATCCGGGGCTCGTCCTCGCGATAGAGGATCTGGCTCCCCAAGCCGTCCGGCCCCCTCCACGTGATTTCGACCGCGTCCGGTCCGTAGGACCGCGTCGCCACCACCTCGACCGAACCGCCGCCCGCGACTCCCGAAAGGCGACAGCCGGGAACGATGCGCTCGAGCTTCACGGACCGCCCGCGGTTGCGCGCGCCGCGCCGGGCCGCGAGGCGTCGAGCCGCGCTCGGCCGCGGAGCGCGCCATGCGGCGAGTCGCGCCCGTCCGCCCGCGGATCGGTCCGCCCGCGCCGCGACGTCTCCATGTCGACCGAAAGGTTCGACGCACCCGTCGCGAGGCTCCCCTCCTTCCCGGATGGCGAACCTTCCCGGTGCGGCGGACGGTCGCCCGGCAACCGGATCCGGAGCTCCGGCGTCTTCGCCGGGATCCCGGAGGACGGAGTGCTCGGACGGGCGTTGCAGGAACCCAAGGACGGAAACGGCGGCCGTCGCGCCTTCATGGCGAGCCTCCAGGTTGCCAACTCTTGGGATCACCGAAATCGACCGGAGAAAGGCTCACCCCGATCCATCCGGGCGTCAAGGAAGACACGCCGAGCGCTCGGAGCGCCGAAACGGCGCCTGCGGTTACGGTAGACCGGTTCGGCTCCGACTCGCGCCCCCAGACGCGGCGGCCGCAGGCATCCGGATCGAAGCGGGCGGCCTTGCCGGAATAAGCGATTTTCCGAAGCGTAGGAATGGGTTCGGACGGCCTCGGGAACTTTCTAAAAAACGAGGAATCCGACCTGATCGGAACGCCGTGAAAGCAGCGATCCCGCTCGTCGGCGTTGCCACTCCGGAGCGGAGCGAAGATCGACCTCCAAGCGGCGGGCAACCGGCGTGTGCGCGGGTCGATCTTCGAGAGACCGGTTTTGGTGTCCCGTTTTCCGCGCCTCGAGGCGTCTCCCTATCAAGTGGGGGTGATGCGTCGAGCGGGGTGATGCGAGCTCCGCAAGTTCTCTCGAACGGAGGTTCGGGGATGAGGAGAAACCGATCGCGGCGCGGGTCGCACAATCCTCTTCGCCCCGCTGCCGCTCGGCACGTCGCGCCATGGCACCGCGGAGAGGGACGCCGGGGGTTCCGGTACGCCGACCGTCCATGTCGTCCTGAAGGCCGTCCGGAAGACCGACGAGACGGGCTGGAGAATCCAGATGCTGGGAGAGGACCTTCCGAATCCACAAATTACGGTACAGAAATGCCGCCGCGCGCAACTCAAGACACGAACGTGTACGGCTATGTCCGGATCGCACAAGACCATGAGCCCCCTCATCCGGCCGCCGAGGTCCGCGCTCGAGGGTGAGCGCAGGCCGAGAACCCGATCACCATGACCACTGAGCTGAGATCGGAAACCGCAACAAGGAGCATCCAATGTCTTCCAATGTCAAGCTGCACTGGACCAGGATGATCGTAGCAATGGCGGCAACATTGATCGCCGCCTGCCGCGACAATCCGGTCGCGATGGATGGGCAACCGTTCGACGCCTCGACTCTCGGAGATCTCGCTCGCGTCCGTGGAGACGAAAACGCCAACAGCACGGACCCCGTCGACCGCTTCCGGCACCGCTTCTCTCTGAACGTCGCGCCCGAGGGCGACTTCCGCGCCAACGCCCCGATCATTCTTCGCGTCGCAGGCGTAGCGACCGAGGCCATCGAGGCGGGCGAGATCGTCGTCACGCTCCCGACGCAGGCGAGCATGGCCTTCGCCGGTCCCGGCAACAGCTTGGACTACCCGCTGGACAGACGGTTCCCGGTCGTCGCCCGCTGGCAGATAGGACGAATGGCTGCGGGCGACACCTGGAGAAAGGGTCGCATCCCCGTCGGAACGGTCGGGCCTGGATACTACAAAGTCGCGATCCACATCGAGACCAGAGGGCCCAATTCGACTTCCTTCTTGCTGAACACGGTGTATCGCAAAGCTTGGCTCTTCGTCACTGCGGACGGTGGCACGATCACCGAGTTTTTCGACGAATCCCTCTTCCCCGACAGCATCTCTCCGAAGCCCGGACCTTTCCAACTGCGCCCGCCCTATCGGCTCAACAATTCCACTGGCACAGCAACCACGCAGACGATGGCCGTCAGCGTGAACGGCAGCATGTCCAACGTCGTCACCGTTCGCGTCAACTACCACTTCCGCGACAGGACTTACGATGCGCACCCCGCAACGGGAGCCAACGTCTGGGCACGGAAGTTCGACGCTCGCGTACCCGACGAGGAGCAATCTCCAGCGACGAATTACCGCACCGTGCCCTCGACCGGAATCGTCACTTTCGCTTGCCCCGGCCCGGGTAAATATCTCTTGGGCGGAGCCAACCTGCCATCCAATTCCGATGTCGGCGGAGGTCCGTTCCTCAAGTACTGGGAGGCCACTCAAAGCGACTGCGGCCGTACGATCACCGCAACCGGATTCGACGAGTACTATCTGCCATGGAAGAACTTGCGCGAGATCGTTCCCATCGTCGAACGCCATACGGGTTACCACAAGAGCAGCCAAAGTTGGGGAGTCGACCGAAACCCCGGCAACAAACGATCTCGCTACAGGACTACTGAGGATCGCATCGTTTTTGGCCTCGACTCCTATTGGTCCAAAATTCACAGCCGCCCACGAGTACGGCCATGCGCTCCACCACCGCGCTCTCGGTGGCATCTGGGCCACGGAAAGTGTCTGCCAAGATCACAAAGGGAATTATACGCTTGCCTTGACAGCACGGCAAGATCATGCCACCTTCAATGTACGCTAAGAGCAATGCAATGAGGGGGTTGCATGGTGGCGAAGGGACCGGGAAAGCACCACCGGAAAGGCATCACGATGCCGCAGGTCGCGGCGATGTTCGCAACTGAGGAATCGGCGACCCACTGGTTCGAGTCGTGGGTTTGGCCGTTCGGCCAGATGGCTTGCACACGTTGCGGGAGTGTGAACTGCTACCGGGTGAAGTCGGGCAAGCCGATGCCGTACAGGTGCCGCGATTGCCGGAAGTATTTCAGCCTCAAGACCGGGACGCTCATGGAGCAGTCGAAGCTCCCGCTGCGGTTGTGGGGCTGGGCGATCTATTTGGAGTTGACGAGCCTGAAAGGCGTTTCGTCGATGAAGCTGCACCGCGATCTCGGCGTCCGGCAGGCGACGGCGTGGTTCATGTTGCACCGCATCCGGGGCGCGTTCGCGGACGTGCGGATGACGTTCGACGGGCCGGTGGAAGTGGACGAGGCGTATTTCGGCGGCAAGCGCAGGAACATGAGCAACACGCGTCGCAAGGAACTGGAGAGCATCGGGCGCGGGCCGGCCGGGAAGCAGGCCGTGGTTGCTGCGAGGGATCGGGCAACGGGCAAGGTTGCGGCGCGGGTGATCGAGCGCACCGACAAGGCGACGCTCGGCGGTTTCGTGGACGAACACGCCAGCGACGGCGCGAAGCTGTACACGGACGACGCGACGGCCTACCGAGGCACCGCCCGGAAGCACGAGACGGTGAAGCACTCCGTAGCCGAGTACGTCCGTTACCTCGAAGGCGAGACCGTTCACACCAACGGCGTGGAGTCGTTCTGGGCCGTGTTGAAGCGCGCGCACAAGGGCGTCTACCATCGGCTGAGCCAGAAGCACTTGCAAGCCTACGTGGACATGTTTGCGGCTCGCCGGAACGTGCGCGAGTTGGACACGCTCGCACAGATTCAGCACGTCGTGGCGGCGATGATCGGACGGCGGCTCATGTACCGGGATCTGGTAGCCGACACGGGCCGGTCGGCGGCTGCGATCTGATTCCTTGCTCCAAACCCCTTGCGCGGGCGTATCACTCTCGCCCGCGCACTCTGGCGGTATACGCAGTAGGTTGTATCGTGCGCCGGATTTGGACCGAAGTTTCTGGCGAACTTCCCGTTCCGCAACCTGACGGTTGATCGCATCGTCGCTCGCAGGCACGGCGGGAGCGACCACATGAAGGCACCGATGACTGAAAAGCGAAAGAAGCCGTTCGACGTGCAGGCGACCAACCCGTTCTACCGGGGCGCGATGATGAGCGACATCGTCCAGGTGCTGTTCCGCCCGATCAATCCGAAGGTGTGGGAGCGTATCGCAACCCGCAGATTCGTCACGCCGGAGAAGGTGGAGGATGATGAACCCGACGTCAAGACAAGCGTATAATTCCCATCACAAAATATGGGTGGTTTCCGGGTACAAGTGCGCTTTCGTCGAGGGCTTCGCCGACTACATCGGTGCTGTCGGTCATCCTTGGAGCATCAACCAGTTCGAAAACGGAGGCAGAACCAGCTACCCTGCGAAAACGGAAGGAAACATCGCGGCCTTGCTTCTCGACCTGATCGACGACGCCAACGAAGGATCCGACAAAACCACCTACGGCGCACGATACGTAATGCAGGTAGTGGCCACCTGCCGAGCCGACGGATCACAAATGCGCGACGTAGGCGATTTCGTGTGGTGTTTGGAAAATCGGGTCGTACGTTCTGTGCACCAGCAACATTTTCCCGGTTTGGGCGTACCCTCCAACGTGAGAGAGTCGGCTTCGGAGCCCTCCAACTGGAAGCTCACCGACATCCGCAGCACTTGGATCGCAAACGTGGGGCGGCGATGAAATACACGCTCTTGACAGCTCTCGTCGTCTTGATCAGCGGTTCGTGCAGTTTGCCAAACGTAGGCGGCCCGCCAAGCGGAAGCACCATGATCGTGACGGCCGACAACCGAGCCTACTACACCGAGTGGCCTCCCGGATCAGGCCAGCCGTTCAACCGAGGCCGCCCGCTGGAAGACAGCGACAATCTCGCAGGCCTGCACGTCGAAATCGTCGGACCCGGCGTTCAGCGCAGCTTCCGAGCCGCGGATCTGCTTCCGTCCGGTCGGAGCGAACGCTTCGACGTCCCCGACGCGGGCGTCATTTCCGCGGTTGTCACACTCACTCGCGAAAGCCGCGTCATCGCCCGAGGCATCGCCCACTGGGCGTTGCGGGAAAACGGCAGATGGGAATTGCGCGTCGGACGCGAACCGGTGGAGCCAAGCCAGGTGGACTCGGCGATGACTTATCCCGAATGCCATTTTTTTTCCTTTAGCGGCTGCGTCAAAAGCTGGGCTTTCCAGATACAGGTGCCGAAGCCTCCGGCCGAAGTCGATCTCCTCTTCGTCGACCTGATTCAGCATTATTGTTACCACTGTCCCGCTCCTCCTGGAGTGGTGTACGACTCCAATCGCCGCCGCAGGTTGGTGCCGGTGGCCCTGTCCAAGACGACCCGCTTGCGCCTGCATGATCCGGAAGGCGAAGACAGCGGCAGGCGCGCTTGGTTGCACGCGAAGGCGTCGACGCTCGGGCCGGAAGTCTCGACGGCTCCGGATCCTTCCAACTGGAAGCCCGCCGACATCCGCAACACTTGGACCTCAACCGTGGAGCGACGATGAAATGCATCTTCTCGACCTTGACATCTCTCGCTGTCTTGGTCAACGGTTCGTGCGGTCTTCCGGACGTAGGCGGCCCGCCAAGCGGAAGCACCATGATCGTGACAGCCGACAACCGAGGCCACCACATCGAGTGGCCTCGCGGGTCGGGCCAGCCGCTCGACCGAGACCGCCCGCTGGAGGACATCGACAATCTCGCAGGCCTGCACGTACATGTCGAGACCATCGGACCCGGCGTTCAGCGCAGCTTCCGAGCCGCGGATCTGCTTCCGTCCGGTCGGAGCGAACGCTTCGACGTCCCCGATGTGGGCATCGTTTCCGCGGTCGTCACGCTCACTCGCGAAAGCCGCGTCATCGCCCGAGGCACCGCCACCTGGGCGTTGCAGAAGAACGGCGACTGGGAACTGCGCGTCGGACGCGAACCGGTGGAGCCAAGTCGGGCGGACTCGGTGACGACCTATCCCGAATGCTATTTTCCCTTTAGCGGCTGCGTCAAAAGCTGGGCGTTCCCGATACAGGTGGCGAAACCCCCGGCCGAAGTCGATCTTATGTATATCGATCTTTTTCAATATTATTGCGACTGTCCTCCTGACTGGGTATTCTGAGTTCGTTGGACGACCCGAAGGCGATTTCAAATGAGACGTTGCCACCGTCCCGCTCTCTTGGGATTGGGACGGTGTATCACTCCAGCCCACAGGCATCAGCCGGTGCCGGTGGCCTTCTCCAGGACGACTCGCTTGCGCCTGCGTGATCCGGAAGGCGAAGACAGCGGGAAGCGCGCTCGGTTGCACGCGCAAGACATCGACCCTCGATGCTCTTATGTACGTCAAGGGCCCATTTTTGCCTCCTCGCTGTCCTCAGCGGGCGTGTCCCTGGAAAGCCCCGCCAACCCACATAAAACACCGAAGAGCCCCAGTTTTCCGTAAATTCGAGGCTGCAGGATCGCTTCTAACGGCGTTTCGGGACCTTTTCCGAGGGTTGGGGGACGTAGCGAGCGTCGCACCTCGCGACGTTCCGTCGGGATCATCGGCAGACGCTTCACGTTGCCCGCGAGTCCTGCGGATCGCCGGCCTCTGCTCTTGCCCCTGTGATTGCGGAACCTGTCGCTCCACAGGCTCTTGTGCGCATAGGACAACGCTGGCGCGGGACCCGCAGGCTCTTCGCGCGCGCACCCGCCAGCGTCCGTTCGCCGCGCCATGTCCGACAGCGCGCTCCACGGCGCCCGGGACACGGAGAGGGAGCGGCCGACCGGCCGCTCCCGGGCAGATGCGGCAGACGGAACGCCCCTGCGTCCAACACCCGACGTCGGCCCATCCCGTCTGCGCTCACGCGCCCGAGAGGACATCCTTGGAGCCGGGATCGGATCATGGCGCAGCTCGACCTCGATCCCGCTCCGGAGGATTCTCCCGACAGGCTCATGCAACTCTGCACGCTGCCGACCCGTCTTCCACGGACGCTCCGTCGGCGCTGCGCCGGCCCCCTTCGCCCGGATCCGACAAGCCCGCAGCCGGGCTCCTCCGCACACCCGCCCGATCCCGCCTCTCGCCCTGGCTCCCGGCGGCCGTCTCCCGAGCTTCGGCTACCGCCGCGCTCGCCGCATCGGACGACTCCGTCGGGATCGCCGCCCCAACGCCGTTCGTCAGCGCCCGGTACACGCGACGGGCCATGTAGCGCTCGAGGCACCGCATCACCTCGCGCTTCGACAGCCCCTCTTCCGTGCGCCGCTCGACGTAGCGCTGCGTTCTCGGATCTGTGCGCATGCGAGTCAGCACGATCACATGCAGCGCCGAGTTCGCACTCCTGTTCCCGCCCCGATTCAGGCGATGCCGCCGCGTCTTTCTTATGTGCGTCAAGGGCCCATTTTTGCCTCCTCGCTGTCCTCAGCGGGCACTGCGAGTTCGAGGCGACCTTCCGCCGCTGGGCGGCCCCCAAGATCGATGACCAGAAGAACGGCGTTGAAGGGGGTCGACGGCACCTGCCGATCAGCAAAGCGGCACTCGTGTAGGGCGACGCGCGTGCACGTGCTTGGGCGCACGGCGGGGGCTTCCGAAGCCAGATGCACGGTAGCGGACGTCATCGGTCGCATGGGGCGCGTGGGCATCCCCGCGACGTTCCAAAGAGGTAGCGCGTCCAGCATCGCCTTCTCCCTTGGACGTGTTCCTGGAAGGCGCCGCCAACCCGCACAATACACCGAAGAGCCCCAGTTTCCCGTAAATTCGAGGCTGCAGGATCGCTTCTAACGGCGTTTCGGGACCTTCCGAGGGTTGGGGGTGGGGGACGTTGCGAGCGTCGCGCCTCGCGAAGTTCCGTGGGGATCATCGGCAGACGCTTCACGCTACCCGCGAGTCCTGCGGATCGCCGGCCTCTGTGCTTGCCCTGTGATCGCGGAACCTGTCTCTCCACAGGCTCTTGTGCGCATAGGACAACGCTGGCGCGCCCCCCCAGGTTCTTCGCGTGCGTACCCGCCAGCGTCCGTTCGCTACGCCATGCCCGACAGCGCGTCCCACGGCGCCCGGGACACGGAGAGGGAGCGGCCGATCGGCCGCTCCCGGGCCCTGACGCCTCGCTTCGGTCGCTCCGCTCTCTACGCGAGGCGCCAGGGCCCGTGCCCTCTGGGAGATGCGGCAGGCGGAACGCTCCCGTGTCCAGCGCCCGACGCCGGCCCGTTCCCTCTGCACTCGCTCGCCCGAGAGGATGCCTTGGGGGCCGGGATCGGATCATGGCGCAGCTCGACCGCGCGATCCCGCTCCGAAAGGAGTCTTCGGACAGGCTCATGCAGCTCTGCACGCTGCCGGCCCGTCTTCCACGGCCCCTCCGTCAGCGCTGCGTCGGGCCCCTTCGCCCGGATCCGACAAGCCCGTCGCCAAGTCCCTCGGCGCACCCGCCCGATCCCGCCTCTCGCCTGCGGTCCCGGCGGTCGTCGCCCGAGCGTGGGCCACCGGCGGGATCGTCACATCGGACGACGCCGTCGCGCTCGCCGCCCCGACGCCGCTCGTCAGCGCCCGGTAGACGCAACGGGCCACGTAGCGCTCGAGGCACCGCATCACCTCGCGCTTCGACAGCCCCTCTTCCGTGCGCCGCTCGACGTAGCGCTGCGTTCTCGGATCGGTGCGCATTCGAGTCAGCACGATCACATGCAGCGCCGAGTTCGCACTCCGGTTCCCGCCCCGATTCAGGCGATGCCGCCGCGTCTTTCCGCTTGACGCAGGGATCGGGCTAACTCCGCACATCATCGCGAAGCTTCCCTCCGAACGCATCCGATCCGGGTTTTCTCCGACCGCCACCAACAGGTCCGCAGCCGTCGTGATTCCCACGCCCTCGAGCTCGAGCAACGCCGGAGCGGCACCCTCGACGATCGGCCGAATGCACTTGTCCAGCCCGGCGATCTCCTCCTTGAAGGCCAGGACCCGGCGAGCCAAGCGCTTGAGCGCGATCTTCGTCGCGACCTCCGGCTCATGTGCGCGCTCCGCTCGCGGCCTCCACGCCGCGCACTTGCGCAGGCGCTTCATGCGAGGCAGGTCGCGGAGCTCGTCGCGCAGTCGCTCGGGCGCCGAGACGATCAGGCCGTGCAGCTGTTGCAGGGCCACTCGGGACCCCTTCACCGCACTCCGGCGCGCTACGCAGAGCGTGCGCAGCGCCTCGACGGCGCCCGTGCGGTCCTTGGCCACGTGCGTTCGGTACCCTGTGCGAGCCGCTTGCGCCGCCGCGACCGCGTCCAGCGAGTCGTCCTTCCCCTGCGCCCTTCGGGCCACGCGGTCCGGACCGGTCACCTCGAGCACCGGCACGCCAGCCGCCGCGAGGCAGCGGCTCACGCCTGCGCCGTACGTCCCCGTGCACTCGACGCCCACGCGCAGCAACTCGCCGTGGGATCGAAGCCACGCGAGCATCGCTCGGTACCCGTCGCCGGTCGTCGGAAACGACTCGGTCCCGAGCTCCGCGCCGTCGACGCTCACAACTGCAACGGTGTGTTGGTCTTGGTGGGTGTCCACCCCACCGACGACCCCGTTGCCCCCCACCTGCGCACTCGCCATGCCGGCCTCCTGTCCCCATGTTGGGATGTAGAGATGGAACCGGCCTCGGCCGACATTGGACAAAGCAGCGATGGGACGCGCGCGAGCGCGTCAGGCTCTTATCAGGTCACGATGTCGGTCGAGGCCGGCGCTCTATCCGGCCCCCCCGAGCGGCCGACAAATCGCGGGTAAGGACACTTGGGTCAGCCAAAGTCTGGGTCAGGCCGCCCGAGGGGAACCGGCGTCAGTTTCAAACTCGCTGCGTCAGTTTCAAACTCGCTGCCGAAGTCGTGGTCGAGAGTCGGCCGGACGGCCAGCTACGCTTCCGCAACGGACGCCGGTATCTGGACGTCGAGCCGCTGGGCCGCGTCGGCTCTCGCGCTCGTGTGACCCCGGCGCGGCGCCGACTCGAAGCGAGTGAAGCCTCGGCCGAAGCCGGGTCCGGATCATCCTTTGCACCGCATCCGGGGCGCGTTCGCGGACGTGCGGATGACGTTCGACGGGCCGGTGGAAGTGGACGAGGCGTATTTCGGCGGCAAGCGCAAGAATATGAGCAACACTCGTCGCAAGGAACTGGAGAGCACCGGGCGCGGGCCGGCCGGGAAAGCAGGCCGTGGTTGCTGCGAGGGATCGGGCAAACGGGCAAGGTTGCGGCGCGGGTGATCGAGCGCACCGACAAGGCGACGCTCGGCGGTTTCGTGGACGAACACGCCAGCGACGGCGCGAAGCTGTACACGGACGACGCGACGGCCTACCGAGGCACCGCCCGGAAGCACGAGACGGTGAAGCACTCCGTAGCCGAGTACGTCCGATACCTCGAAGGCGAGACCGTTCACACCAACGGCGTGGAGTCGTTCCGGGCCGTGTTGAAGCGCGCGCACAAGGGCGTCCACCATCGGCTGAGCCAGAAGCGCTTGCAAGCCTACGTGGACATGTTCGCGGCTCGCCGGAACGTGCGCGAGTTGGACACGCTCGCACAGATTCAGCACGTCGTGGCGGCGATGATCGGACGGCGGCTCATGTACCGGGATCCGGTAGCCGACACGGGTCGATCGGCGGCTGCGGTCTGATTCCTTGCTCCAAACCCCTTGCGCGGGCGTATCGCTCCCGCCCGCGCACTCTGGCGGTATACGCAATAGCATCGTATCGTGCGCCGGATTTGGACCGAAGTTTCTGGCGAACTTCCCGTTCCGCAACCTGACGGTTGATCGCATCGTCGCTCGCAGGCACGGCGGGAGCGACCACATGGAGGCACCGATGACTGAAAAGCGAGAGAAGTCGTTCGACGTGCAGGCGACCAACCCGTTCTACCGGGGCGCGATGATGAGCGACATCGTCCAGGTGCTGTTCCGCCCGATCAATCCGAAGGTGTGGGAGCGTATCGCAACCCGCAGATTCGTCACGCCGGAGAAGGTGGAGGATGATGAACCCGACGTCAAGACAGGCGTATAATTCCCTTCGTCAAGGGGCGTCGGCCCGGTCCACGCCGAGAATCTCGGCCGCCTGAGGATCGTGACCGCCCGCGATCTGTTCTACCACATGCTCAGGCGCTGCGACGCCGCCGCGACCCTGACGCCGACCCCAAAGCCTGAGTCACGGTCGACTAATATTAGAGACATAGCATGTAATAGAGCCCATGCCCCAGACAGTCATTGTTCAACCGGTCCAACCCCCGACGACAATCCAATGTTGCGATTTCTCGAATCGCGATTCCCCGCATGAGGTCCCAACAAAAAGACGTTGCCCTTGGGATGATCAACAGCGACTTCGATGTCACAATCGTGATCGCTAGCGGTCCAGTTCGGCTGCGGATTCTGCTGGAGGGTGGCCGAGAGGGATTTCGCAAGCAAAGGTGTGGGAGGGGTATTCCCGACCTCGATCATCAGCGGAACCAAGTGCACAATGAGATCGAAAATGCCCTTTTCGGCCTCTTCTTTGGTATCAGCCTGAAACAGGCAGTGGGGCAACTCAGGTGCGAACGCCGTGTAGTACTTGACGCCGTCGGAGAATTCGCCCTTTTTTACGGTGACGTAGTATCCGTAAGCGGGATCTGTTATAATCAAAGTCATACCCTCCCTTGGCCATCGATGATCTCGTCGATTTCCGCTACTATATCTTTAATGTAGTGCTTCCCAATCCTCCGTGCGCCTGGGAGTGGAAAAATGACCTTGTCGCGTATAAATACAATGTGTTTTCCCGACCTCCTCTCTCTAAATCCAAATGACTTCAAGAGACTGATAATCTCATTTCGATGTGCTTCCCCCTTGTTGCGAATTTTCTCCAACTGTTTTTGTTTGCGAGCCACCGGATTCCAGATCCTGGCCCTAGCTAGTTGGTCACCGCGATCGACAGCACAACAGATCGCTTATGTTCCCCGTCTATCAATATATTGAAACGGTAATCTCCTTTCTTTTCGAAAGACATTTGCTGAATATTGATGATCTGATTTATGCGATGCTTGGCTTTGACCACAACTTCCGCCGCGACTTCAATCAACTTATTGTCCTCGTCGTCCATGCAATTGACAATGATATTTCTACGCTCTTCCTGATCTTCGGCTTCAAGAACGAAAACCAATGCCATGTGGGGGTGTATAACAGGAAACCGCTTAGTCCTGATGTGGGTGAAAATACCCATCAAATTCAACTTGTTTTCTTGACTGATGTTCGCATTGTCAGCTAACACAGCTATAGGGATGTTCAATCTCGTCTCCTCACATCGAAGATCATCTCAATACGATTGCAAGGGTATAAGGAAACCCTTGAGCCACGATGAGCGTCTAGCGCGCACATGATCCCCCATCCCGCAAGTTCTGCAAATCTCCGCCCGAGACGGTGACGACAACGCTTAACATCGGGCACCGAAGTCGACGACCGCGTCGCGCGTCGCGGCCGCTTACTACCCATCGCTGATGCACGGCACTCCTCCTCTGGTGCAGAACGGACCCCGCTGGACTGCGGGCAGGTCCAAGACCGCCGCTGCGACGGATCCGTGGAACTGGACTCGGGGACGACTACCGGTGACCCGGGGACGACTACCGGTCGATGGACGCCGTTCGTTCGCTTGTGCTTCAGTTTCACCAGCGTGTCTGGTCGGTTGCTTCGGTTCACCGTTCGTGGAAATCCAAGCGTAACGATGGACAAACTTCACGAATTTTGCAAGACGGGACCGGCTCGTCTGGGGGAGATCGACGGGAGCCGTGCAGGCCCAATGAGCGGTAGTCGGAGCAGTGCGGGCGCCGCATGGCATGGCTGGTGCGAGCGCCCCGCTCACTCGCGGCTCGTCCCCTATTGGGACCTGCGAACACCGCCCGCCGCCACTGCTTGAAGTCGTGGTCACGTGCGTTCTTCACCCTTGCCGAAGCCGGGAGCGCGCACGTTGGTCACGGTCGGCTCGGTCGCCAACCGTCGCCGCCAATCCGCGACCTCGGCTTCACTGACGCCGAGCCGGCGGAGGCCTGGACTCCCGCCACCGGGAGCGGTAGCGCGATGAAAACGGTCGAAGGGCTCATGGAGCGTCTTCGGGGTCGAGGCGGGAGGGCGCCGCGCAGCCGGCCAAGACCGCAAGGCCCCGCGCGAGACCGTACCGCGCGACGGCCCGGGCGCGCTTCTCGGCATCCAGCAGCGAGGAGGTGTGTAGAGCCAGTAGCTCTCCGGGTCGACCTCGAGGCGGAGCAGGGCCGTCTCGCAGGTACAGCTCGCGCTTCGGCGCGAGGTCCCGGATCCGGGCGAGCTCCGCCTCGTTCAGGCGGAAGAGCGCTCCTGCCTCCTCCGGTAGCTCGGGGTTGGCGAGGAAGAGCCTGGTCGGAATCGACTCGAATAGCGCCGAGGCGCCCGCCGTCCTCGTCGCGTCGGCGGCCGACCGGGCCGCGAGGATCAGCACCGCGTTCTTCTTCCGCCACGTCCGGACCGCATCGGCCAAGCAGTTCAGCACGGCGGGGTCGCGCACGTGGGGCCACGCCTCGTCGACGACCATCAGCTTGAGCCGCGTCGTCTCGGCCGGATCCTCGATTTCGAGACGCATGCGCTCGAGCAGGTAGGAGAACGCCGCCTCGCACAGGTCCGCGTGCTCCGCCGCGCCGGCTAGGTCGACCACCTGCCAGTCGCGGAACTCGATGTCCGCGGCGCCGGTCGGAGCGTTGTCGAAGAACGCGCCCCAGACGCCGCCCTCCCTCCAACGGCCGAGCGTCGGCCGCGTCGCCGCCGGCAGCGAGTCCGTCAGCGCGCTCAGCGTGCGGCACTCCGGCTTCAGCGCGTAGAGGTCCTCGATCCGGGCGCGGATCTCGTTCGCGTCCGCCCCGCCCGGCTCGAGGCCGCCCAGCCTCATGAGCCGGAGCACCCATCCGGTCAGGAACCGGAAAGTGCGCGGCGTGGCGGGGAGCGCGAATGGTCGAAGCCGCATCCCAGGCTCCGTCGCCCCGGGCGCGAGCTCCAAGCGGTGCCCTCCCAGGAAGCGGGTCAACCAACGGTAGGAGTCGCCCAGGTCCAGGATCAGGACGCGGGGACGGTACTTGAGCGCCTCGGCGAGCAGAAAGTTCAGCGCGAAGCTCTTGCCCGAACCCGTCGCGCCCAGGATCAGCGAGAGAAGTCGCTGCCAGAGCCCCAGTACGCGGTCGATCTGTCCGGGCGTGCGCCCGTCCGTCGCCGCGGGCCGGATCCGACCGACGGCGACCAGTTCGCCCGCCCGGGTCAGACAGGTGCGCCCATCCCCGAGCCAGCCCCAGTAGGGCAGTTCCTCGGCCAGCGAGCCCGTCGCCCGCCAAGTCCGGCGCTCTTCCTCGACCCTCAACGGGAGTTCGCCCGGATGCGGAGATGCCAAGGCTCGTCCGCCCGCTTTGCCCGGATCGAAACGCGCCGGACGACGCGCCGCGGCCCGAGGCACGGCGCGCAGGGCGGAATCCCGCCAGCCCGCCGCGAGCGAAGCCATCGCATTCCGCACCGCAACCGCCGACGTGAAGAGCCGCCGCTCGACGCTCGGCACCGTGAGCGGACGGTTCGGCGCCGCGCATCCCGTCCAGCGCTTCCGGTCCCGCATCGCAAGAGCCATGGCAAGTTCGCCGCGTCCATCGTCATCTCGATCCCGAACATCAGCCCGCCCGCCGCGATGGCGATCGGCGACAGCCCGCGCGCGATCTGTCCCGCGAACTGCGTCTCCAATTCCTGGCCCGCCTCCACCCGCGAACTCGCGCCCTGCGCGTGGAGCAGGCTCGGGACCAGCGACCAGAAGCGCGGCTTCGAGCGCGTTCGGCAACGTTCTCATCTCCTCCTCGCGCCTCGCGTGGATGCGCCTACGCCGGGGCCTCCCGCTCCGGGCTCGTTCGTCGAATCCTCCGGCCGATCCGGTTCGCCGTCGGCGCCGTAGGCCGCTATGAAAGCCAGCACCCGGTCCGCCGTCGCCAGCGTCGGCGAGCGCCCCCGGCGCACGTCGCCGCAGAAGCCCCGGTCGCCGAGCGCACGCTCCCCGAATTCCGACGCCGACATCCGCGCGCTTTGGAGAAACGCCGAAACGCGCCGCTCGAACTCCTCCGTCAGGTTCTTCATCGTGCGTCCACTCAATACAATTTCGTCAACGAATGCAATATTATAGGATGTCGGATATTTCCCACATCCTTCTGCGACAACGAGTTGCGGAATCGAGGATCCGGCGCTCCGCCGCCAACGGGATCGGGAGCGACCGTCTCCCGGACGCAGGAAGCGGGCTCTCTCCCCCCCTTCCCGCCTCAAGACTCGCGGAGCGTGCGCCAATTCCCGTTCCTTCTTGCCGAAAAGCCTTTTTTCGTAGGAAGATAAGGGCTAGAGTAGCGAATGCGCGGGGTTCGAGCAAACCGGGTGTCCGACTCCATGCCCGGTCGCCTTCCAGGCGCAGGCGGAGGAAGCGAAACGATTCCCCGCTCGTCCCCCCGACCACCCGGATCGCCGCAGCCGGTTGCGCGCGCGGCGGCCGGCGGATAGCTTCCTACCATGAAACGATATGAGAGGAACGACGACCAGCTGGATCCGGTGCGTCGGCGACTGCTCGGGCTCCTGGCGGAGAATCGCTCGAATCTGCGCACGGCCTCGCTCGCGATCGGGCGCAACCCCGCCTACCTGCACCAATTCGTTCACCGAGGCTCGCCCCGGGTCCTAGCCGAGGGCGACCGGGAAGCGCTGGCCGAACATCTGGGGTGCAGTCCCAACCTGCTCGAGCGGCCGACGCGTCCCGGCTCCTTCGCCGTCCCGCTCGGCTACAGCGCCGTGCCCGAGATCGACGTGCACGCCTCGGCGGGCCCGGGGGCGTGGAACGACGATCCCGAACGCCACAAGGACATGTGGCTGTTCGCCGATCCGGTCATCCGGCACGAGTTCGGAGCCAACCCGGAGAATCTGCGGATGATCTCCGTGGACGGGGACTCGATGGAGCCGATGCTCTCGAACGGCGACCGTCTGCTGATCGACGTGACCAGGAAGGTTCCGGCCCCGCCGGGCGTCTTCGCGATCTGGGACGGCACGGCGCTCGTCGCCAAGCGGATCGAGCACGTGCCGCACTCCGACCCGCCTCGCGTGGCGATCGAGTCCCTCAATCCCGAGTACCCCAGCTACGAGCGCCTCGCCGAGGAAGTCCGGATCGCAGGACGCGCCGTCTGGGTGGCCAGAAGGATGTAGAAAAAGGATACGCCCGCGCACCGGCACCGCCCCCGCCGCCCGCTCTCGGTCGAGCGGCTTCGACTTCCGTCCTCGCCCCCGCACCGCGCGTTCAGTCGGACGACGGCGTTCGGTCCCTGTCCGGCGGCGGCGTACGCCGCAATGCGCTCGACCGGCGGCGCGGGGTCGTCCATCCCTCCTCCATCCCCGGGTCGGGGACGGAGGCTTCCGCGAATTCGAACCCGGAACCGGCGTTCCCGCCGCCCGCCGCATCCGAGGGGAGCGAGAGCGGCCAGAATCGGAAGCGGACTGCGGCGTGGTCGCGCACGCTCAAGGGAACTCACCGGAGGATGGAACGCGATTCCGACGGCGGAGCGCGCCGACCGGGCCATCGTCCCGGAGTCGTGACGCCCCGCGCCCCCGCTGGCGCTTTTTCCCCCGCGCACCCATCCTGACGGCTTGGAACCGCCGAGCACGCACACGAAGGAACCGTCCCATGACCGTCCGACGCATTCTTCTCGCCCTGGCCGCGCTCTCGCCCGCAGCGCCGCTTTCCGCCCAGACCTTCCCCTCCGACGACCCCGTCATCCAGGCCATGTGGGAGGAGGGCATGGGCTCGGGAAGCCGCGTCTTCGATCTCGCGCAGGCCCTGCTCGACTCCATCGGGCCCCGGCTGATGGGCTCGCCGGCCTATGCGCGCTCCGCGGACTGGTTGATCTCCAACTACGAGCGCTGGGGCATCGAGGCGGAGCGCCAGGAATACGGCACCTGGATCGGATGGGACCGCGGCTTCACCCACATCGACCTGCTGGAGCCCCGCAGGCGCACGCTCGAGGGGACGTTGCTCGCCTGGAGTCAGGGCACCGACGGACCCGCGGAGGGCGAGGTGATCGCGTTGCCCAACTTCGCCGACGCGGCCGAACTGGACGCTTGGCTACCCTCCGCCGAGGGCAAGTTCGTGGCCGTCTCCTTCGCCGAACCGACCTGCCGGGAGGACCGGTCGTGGACGGACCACGCCACCCCCGAGTCGTTCCGGCGCATGAGCGAAGCCCGGCAGGCGGCGAGAGAGGAGTGGTTGGCGAGCTACCGGATGACCTTCGTCCCCAACGCCGGTCCCCAGCGGCTGGAGAGCGCCGGCGCGCTCGGGCTGATCACCGGAAACTGGTCCTCGGGCTGGGGCGTGGACAAGATCTTCTCCTCCCCGACCCGCGAGATCCCGTCCGTGCATCTCGCGTGCGAAGACTACTCTCTCCTCCACCGGCTCGCGACGCGAGGACAGGGACCGCGCATCCGCCTGCGGGCGGACGCCGAATTCCTGGGCGACGTGCCCGCTTTCAACGTGGTGGCCACCATTCCCGGCACCGAGCTGCCCGACGAGTACGTGCTGCTGAGCGCGCATCTGGACTCTTGGGACGGCGCTTCGGGCGCGACCGACAACGGTACCGGCACCGTCATGATGCACGAGGCGATGCGCATCCTGAAGGAAACCTACCCCAACCCGCGCCGCACTCTCATGGTGGGCCACTGGGGCGGCGAGGAGCAGGGTCTGATCGGATCCAACGCCTTCGCGGCCGACAACCCCGAAGTGGTGGACGGACTCCAAGCCTCCTTCAATCAGGACAACGGAACTTGGCGCATCGACTTCATCCGCATGCAGGGCTTCCTCGGCGCCGGCGAGCATTTCGCGCGCTGGTTCGAACGCATCCCGCCGGAGATCACCGGCCACGTCGAGCTGGACGTTCCGGGCGTGCCCGAAACCGGCGGCTCGGACCACATGTCGTTCATCTGCAAGCCCGCGCCCGGATTCCGGCTCCAGTCCAACTATCCCGACTACCGCCGCTACACCTGGCACACCAACCGCGACACGTTCGACAAGATCGTCTTCGACGATCTGCGCAACAACGCGACCCTGGCCGCCATGCTCGCCTACATGGCGTCGGAGGACCCGGAGCGCATGGATGTCCGCCCGCGGGTGCTGCCGGTCGACCCCAACACCGGCAGGCGGGGGACGTGGCCGCAGTGCCGCCCGCCGAGAAGAAGCTTCGGGAGATAGCTGCGGGCCGAGCCGATCCCGAGTGCCGGAAACCGGAGCCGGGCGCGTCCGCCGCGTCCTCCGTCCGAGTCGGTCGGCCGGAGCGCCTCGCCGGGGCAGAAACGAACGGGTTGCGGTCGTCTCCGATCCCACTGCGGCGCATCCCGCCGCGGCGTTCGGAACGTGGAGACGAGTTCGGTCCTGCGCGTCGCGGACGGGGCTCGGGCGTCTCTTCGGCCCGGGTAGAAAGCCCGCTCCTTCGGTGAAAGCGGCGTAGCCGCCCCGGGGCGGCGAGGTCGGCTCGAGCGCGCCGGCGGCGGGGAGCCTTCTCCGCATCGGACGTTCGGCGCGTTCAGGCGTCGCGCCGAACACGGTCGTCGGCAAACTCGTGTCGCGTACAGCGGCGGCCTCTCCGTCGACCGCCGCGTCCGACGTCGCCCGCGTCCGCGAGGCGGATGTCATTCAAATCACATCTTCTTGCGGAAACTGCCTTTACAGTTCTGGTTGCACGAGTTCCCGCTGTTCGACTCCCGCTGATTGGTCTCAGGTGCAAGTCCTGCGGCGGCTGTCGAGCGCCTCCCGGAGTTGCATCTCGTTGGTGTGCTGGTAGCAACGGAGCACGGTGGTCGTGTCGCTCCAGCCGCCGAGCTCGCACAGCACCTTGAGCGGCAGGTCCATGAGATCGGAGGCGAACTTCCGCCTCAGCGAGTGCCAGCCCCTACGGGGCTTCGGCTCGAGCCCCGCGAGCTTCTCGGCCTTCTTCCACCAAGCGCGCGTCCGCCAGACACCCACCGAGTCCGCAGGATCCCGCAGGGCGGGCAACACCGGCTCGTCCCCGACGCCCGGACGTCTCGCCAAGGCGTCGTCGAGAACGGACAGCGCGTCGGCGGTGACGGGCGTGGTGTGCTCGTGGCCCGTCTTGTCGTGCTCGGCCCTCCACCGGACGGCCCGACCGTCGAAATCGACGTCGGACCACCGGAGCTTGCGGATGGCCCCGATGCGGTGCCCCGTCTCGTGCGCGAGCACGAGAGCGACCCGGAAGCGCCAGTCCACCTCCGCCGACACCCGGAGCAGGGCTTGGTACTCCTCCTCGGTCAGCACGACCCGGACCGGGTTCTTCTCCTTGGGCGTCCCGAGCCCCTTCAGCGGGTTCGAGACGAGAAGCGGGCGTCCCCGCGCGTCCTTCGACTTCGCGGCCCAATTGAGCACCGCGAGCAGGAACTTCAGGTCGAACTCGACGGTGCGGTCCGTCACCGGCTTGCCACTCGGGCCAATTCTGCCCGCCCTCCGCTCGCGGATGAACCGGTCCCAGTCCCGCCGAGAGAGGGTCGCAGGTTCGCGATTCCGTCCGAAGAACCGGAGGAACATGTTCGTCGCCGCCCGGTCGTGGTACTGCGCCGTTTTACCCTTGGCGGGCGTCACCTCCTCACCGTAGATGTCAAAAAGCGTCCCCAGCGTGAGCGGCTCGGGCTCGGCTTCGGCCTCGCCGTGCGTCTCCGGATCGACGAAGCCCGCGGCGAACTCGTCCGCGTACCGCTTCGCCCGAGCCCAGTCGCGATGCCCCAGCGACCGGCTCCGCCTGCGTCCGTTCTCGCGCCACTCGATCTGGAACAGGCCGGTCTTGGGATCGGGGAAGACCCTGACCCGGTTCCGGCCCCACTCGCCGGCGCTGTATCCGCGCCGACCACGTTTCGTGCGTCCCATCGTTCGATACCCTCTCGACGACGGACTGCACGATCTGCCTTGCTCGGAAGCTGGCGTCGCCTGGGCGCCTGCGCCAGTGTCGCGGCTCGGCTGTGCGGTGTTCGGCGTCCCAACCGTCGCGAAACAAACGACCGAGGCGGTCGGCGGAATAGCCGGTCTCCCCGGTGGACTCGACGAGCGGCGGAGGGTCTTGGACCGGTCCCCGTTCGTGCTCCGGTCCGCGTCCCCATCCACCCTCCCCATCCACCCTCCCCGCTCGCCATCCGCAAGACAGGCACGGGTCCGGCTCGGCCGGACGCCCTCTCGGTTTCTTGGGGACGCGGACCGGGCCGGGAAATGCGGCGACGGGTCACACACCGGTTCGAGCCGATCATGTGGACGGTGGTCCTGGGCCAGCTCCTTCCCTCGGCGTTCCTCGTCGTCTTGCTCGGCTGGAAGGGGGTCGGCAACGCGAAGGAGGGCTTCTAGGCGGGAGCCACCGTCGGAGCTTGGCGTTCGGTCTGTCGATGTACGGAACGATGGTCGGCATGACCACGGTCGCCACCCTCGTCGCTCGGGACGCGGCGACGGGTTCGCGTTCGGCCGTGCGTTCGCGGTGTCGGACGAGCACGAAGTCGGAGATCCTCTGACGAGCGTGTCGCGGTTCATGCGGTCCGGGTGGCCGGTGCTGTGGCCGAGTTCGTGGAGCGCCGTCTGGTAGTAGTGGTTGGCGGAGGGGAACTGCCCGCGCCGGGGCAGCACGATCTCGTCGCGCTCGATGTCGTAGCGGGCGCGGTCGCCGCCGACGTGACGGACGCTCGCGGCGCCGTCGTCGAGCACCCGCTCGGCCTCTTGGTGGGTCTTCCAGAGCGGTTGGGTCAGAGCGCTCGAACGCTCGGGCAGACCGTCGGCCTGCGCGGCGTTGAAGACGGCGTGCTGGCGGACGTGGGGGACGGCGAGTTTCTCGAGGAGGTAGACGCGCTTGCCCTCGGCGTCGCTGCGAGGACGGCCGCGCTCGTCGGTGACGGCGATCCTGCGCCTGTCCTGGAACGAGAGGGTGCGCGTGCCGCGTTCGCCCTTTCGGACCTGTCCGCCTCGATCCTGGATCCGACGTAGGTGTACTCCTCGGCCAAGCGGGCGGGGACCGCGAGCGTCCCGCCGCCGTCGCGGGCGAGTTCGCGGTCGAAGTCGTCGAGCGTGCGGACGCGGACGATCCGTCGTCGGTCATGCGTTCACCTCCTTCGGTGCGTGGGCGTCTCTTCTCCGTCCGCCGTCGCTTGAACCGACCCCGGCGCGGCGATCCAACGGCCCGCGGCCGCGTTGTGGCCGCGCACCTCGAGTGCTTCCACGACGAACCGGCCCAGGTCGCCGGCGGAGAACGCGCTGATCGGCCGTTGGACAGAGATTTCCTTGACACTCCAGGGATCGGTCGCCATTATGGAGAACGCTCGGCCCAAACGGGGCTGAGGAACATCTCGGAAGGGAGTGGTGAGAATGGAGAGGAAGAAGCGCAGAACGCTGGTCAAGCTGTTCGGGATGCTGGCCATCTTGGCCCTGAGTGCGGTGCAGTCGCCGCCGTCGGCCGTGGCGAAGACGACCAGCGGGGACATCGTCTGCGGGGGTACGGCGGGGTGTTGGGCCTGCGTGATTACCGGTTGCGTCGTGTACTACTGCAACGGTGTCATGGACGCCACCTGCCTGTAAGCAGGCTCGGTTCGCGAGCGGCTGGGAACTGGTTCTCCGCACACGCACCCGCCATGGTGTCCGTTACCATGGCGACGCGTCCCCCGGGGCCCGGAGAGGGAGCGGTCGGCGTTGGGCACCGGATTCCGGTGCCCAACGCCGACTCGTCCCCTCATCCGTTCGCGTCCGCGAGGGGTGGGGTCGGGGGCTGGTGCGCCAGCTTTAGGGTCCGGTGCGGTTGCTCCGGTTAGCTTTCGCTCCGGTCCTCCAGGCCGGCTCCCATGGCCGCGTTTCCAGCCCCCGCCCATCAAACCGGACGTGCGGTTTTCTCGCATCCGGCTTTCGGACGAGATCACGCCTTCGCACTCGGAAGGCCCTTGGCCCGTCGCTTCGGACGGCGGAGGCGGGTCTCCCAGCCTCCTGTCCGAGGAAGTGCACGCTTCCCTGGTGCCGTCCTCCATCCCAGACAGAGCCACCGACGCGAGCCGTTACGGCTCGCGTCGGGTTCCCCAAGTCGGAGTCCGCCGTGCTCAACATCCGCTTCGCGGTCCCTCTCGGGTTCATCCTTCGGCTTTCGCGTGTAGCACGTGCCGCAGCGGGCGTAGCGTCGCCCGATCCAGTTCCTCGAAGACGCTCTGGCGGTTGCCCGCGATTTTCTGGAACGGCCGCTCGTCGAGCTCCTCAGCCAAGAGCTCGATTACTGTGTGCGCCTCCGACAGCGAGACGAAGCGCTGGTTGCGTAGCGGCGCGAGAACCCGCCACTCGACGTGCTGCACCGCCACCTCGACCTTCGCTTTGCACGAGGCGAACGGGGTCGCGTCGGCAGCGCCGTGACCCCGTGGTGCCGGCCAGTTCGCGATACGTCCGGTTCAGGTCCGGACGGTGGTGGACAGTTCTCGTGTTTGCGGCATCTGCACCATGTGGCGCACAGGAAACCATCTACGAGGGCGACGTTCTGGAGGCATTGTTGCTCGGGGACGGTACGGTTGCGGTCGCCGAGGAGGATCGGCTACTTTTCGTCCGCCCCAGCAGGCAGACCATCGTCGTCGACGGTTCGTTCAAATCCGTGACGCGCATTGTGCACGCGACGGATAGCGGCGTCGTAGTTTGGGACGACTCGTCGCAAACCGCCTTCTTGGTTCGCTCCGATGGCGGCGAACCACGTGCTGTCTCATTTGCCGATTCCAAACTTGAAATTGGGAGCGGGGGGAGGAACTTCGTTGGGTTGATATCAGACGATGTCGCATTGTTCGAGGAAGTCGATCCCGGCAACCTCTTTACGCTTTCCACTGGGCCCTCCCGCAACTTGGTACGTTACAAGATAGTTGCACACGACGGTTCAGAAACCGTCGTGTGGGAGGCTTTGGGAGATCAGAATGTCATCCATCAAACGGATCACGGGATGAGAGGCGCACCGGTGATCTTCGGGTATAGCGTACTCGTCGCAAACGTCGTCGGTGGAGGATTCGTGGTCACGCAAACGGAGGCACCGGAAGCCGCTGTACTGGACGCTGAAGGAGAACGGATAGGAGCGATTCCGTTGCCGCCGCCCGGTCCTGGGGTTTCGCGAGATCAAATCGAGTGGGAAAGGGATCGGTTGATGGCGATGCCCCAAGTACCGCCCAAAGTCGAGAATATCCTGAGCGGTATTTTGCCATCGGATCAAGTCAGAGAGATGCTAGCGGCCAGCTCCGCAAACGGAATGGAAGCACTTCGCATGTCACCAGCCAACACCGTACCGCCGCGCATCTCCGCCTTACGCGTTGATCGAGAACGCAGAGTGTGGATGCGCCGGTTCGTTCCGCCTAGAGCGGCTATCGCCGTTTGGGATGTGCACCCGCTGTCGGGTAGTGACGGATTCTCTGTGGACCTTCCATCCACATGGAATGTGTTCGACGCTGACGGCGACCACATGTTGGTGGGCGTGGAGGAGGAAGGAACGGTGACGCGGGTCGTGTCAGTCCAAATTCAAAGATAGCACCGCCTCCATCCGGCCAGTGGAGATCGTAGAAAGCAGCTCTGTTGGTGGCGACCGTCCGGTTAATGTCATGACACGGCACGCATGGAAGAGGGAAGCGGCAGCGAAACGGGAAGCCCTGTCGGTGGCGTGGCAAGACGCCAACTGGAACCCCGCGAAGAGCAGGCCGGGTCGGCAGGGTGGCGGAAGGGCCCGTAGTACTGGAGACGCCGGATAACGCCGGTCGAGGGAAGGGGCCCTGGGTCGAGAGCGGTACGGAAAGGGGGAAAGGGCGTGGCCACTGGTGAGAGGGTCGAAGACGTTTCGGAGGGGAATTATACGCTTGCCTTGACAGCACGGCAAGATCATGCCACCTTCAATGTACGCTAAGAGCAATGCAATGAGGGGGTTGCATGGTGGCGAAGGGACCGGGAAAGCACCACCGGAAAGGCATCACGATGCCGCAGGTCGCGGCGATGTTCGCAACTGAGGAATCGGCGACCCACTGGTTCGAGTCGTGGGTTTGGCCGTTCGGCCAGATGGCTTGCACACGTTGCGGGAGTGTGAACTGCTACCGGGTGAAGTCGGGCAAGCCGATGCCGTACAGGTGCCGCGATTGCCGGAAGTATTTCAGCCTCAAGACCGGGACGCTCATGGAGCAGTCGAAGCTCCCGCTGCGGTTGTGGGGCTGGGCGATCTATTTGGAGTTGACGAGCCTGAAAGGCGTTTCGTCGATGAAGCTGCACCGCGATCTCGGCGTCCGGCAGGCGAC
Source organism: Longimicrobiales bacterium (assembly GCA_965115885.1). Lineage (GTDB taxonomy): Bacteria > Gemmatimonadota > Gemmatimonadetes > Longimicrobiales > Gaopeijiaceae > BD2-11. The sequence goes on along the minus strand of OZ220479.1, from coordinate 1,592,369 downwards.
GGCGTGGTTCATGTTGCACCGCATCCGGGGCGCGTTCGCGGACGTGCGGATGACGTTCGACGGGCCGGTGGAAGTGGACGAGGCGTATTTCGGCGGCAAGCGCAGGAACATGAGCAACACGCGTCGCAAGGAACTGGAGAGCATCGGGCGCGGGCCGGCCGGGAAGCAGGCCGTGGTTGCTGCGAGGGATCGGGCAACGGGCAAGGTTGCGGCGCGGGTGATCGAGCGCACCGACAAGGCGACGCTCGGCGGTTTCGTGGACGAACACGCCAGCGACGGCGCGAAGCTGTACACGGACGACGCGACGGCCTACCGAGGCACCGCCCGGAAGCACGAGACGGTGAAGCACTCCGTAGCCGAGTACGTCCGTTACCTCGAAGGCGAGACCGTTCACACCAACGGCGTGGAGTCGTTCTGGGCCGTGTTGAAGCGCGCGCACAAGGGCGTCTACCATCGGCTGAGCCAGAAGCACTTGCAAGCCTACGTGGACATGTTTGCGGCTCGCCGGAACGTGCGCGAGTTGGACACGCTCGCACAGATTCAGCACGTCGTGGCGGCGATGATCGGACGGCGGCTCATGTACCGGGATCTGGTAGCCGACACGGGCCGGTCGGCGGCTGCGATCTGATTCCTTGCTCCAAACCCCTTGCGCGGGCGTATCACTCTCGCCCGCGCACTCTGGCGGTATACGCAGTAGGTTGTATCGTGCGCCGGATTTGGACCGAAGTTTCTGGCGAACTTCCCGTTCCGCAACCTGACGGTTGATCGCATCGTCGCTCGCAGGCACGGCGGGAGCGACCACATGAAGGCACCGATGACTGAAAAGCGAAAGAAGCCGTTCGACGTGCAGGCGACCAACCCGTTCTACCGGGGCGCGATGATGAGCGACATCGTCCAGGTGCTGTTCCGCCCGATCAATCCGAAGGTGTGGGAGCGTATCGCAACCCGCAGATTCGTCACGCCGGAGAAGGTGGAGGATGATGAACCCGACGTCAAGACAAGCGTATAATTCCCTTTCGGAGACTCCGGCACGTACTACACGCGAAAGCCGAAGGATGAACCCGAGGGGGACCGCGAAGCGGATGTTGAGCACGGCGGACTCCGACTTGGGGAACCCGACGCGAGCCGTAACGGCTCGCGTCGGTGGCTCTGTCTGGGATGGAGGACGGCACCAGGGAAGCGTGCACTTCTTTGGACAAGAGGCTGGGAGACCCGCCTCCGCCGTCCGAAGCGACGGGCCAAGGGCCTTCCGAGTGCGAAGGCGTGATCTCGTCCGAAAGCCGGATGCGAGAAAACCGCACGTCCGGTTTGATGGGCGGGGGCTGGAAACGCGGCCATGGGAGTCGGCCTAGCAGTCCGTGGAGGAAATGGGTTTTCGAGGCTTCCCCGGGAGCAGGCATTCCCCAGCATCCAAGCCGGTGGTCATCGTCAACCTTCCGATGACATCCCATTTCCTGCGCAACTCCCAGATTCCCCCGCATCAACCACCGATTTCCAAGCTCCAAATGTCCATCGGGTGGATTGTCGGGCTTCGCGTCGCCGATCCGTCCCTCCGACTTTACGCCGCCGCCGCGACCGCCGCTCCGGCCGTCGCCAGACCCTGCAGGCTACGCGGAGTCCCGAAACCGAATCGCCTGCGCATGAGAAGCCCCAAGTTGCACGCGGCAGCCTGGATCATGATCCGTTTTCGGATCTCCTCCCGTCCCCGCACGTGAACCCGCCGTAGACCTCCCGTCTCCAGCATGTGCGCAAAACCCCGCTCCAGCTTCTCACCTCTCGCCCGCAACAGCCGCTTCCCACGCTTCCCCCGGATCCTGCGCCGGTTCGCATACGTCGCCTTCTGCGCGTCCCGCTTGTTCTTCCATTTCCGACGACCTCGGTTCGGCTCGCTCACATAGCTTCGCAGTCCCCGCTCCGCCACCCCCGTCATCGTCGCGTTCGCGTGATATCCCTTGTCCGCCACTACCTCCTTCGGCTCCTTCCCAAGTTCTCTCAGCCCTTCGGTCGCCGCGTCCAGCGTTTTCGGCAGCGACGCCACGTCTCCCCCTTCCATCGACTGGACCGTCGCCGCCACCACCGCTCCCGTCTCCATGTCCACCGCCTGCTCGAACTTGTGGGCCATGTGCGTGCGACCGTCCTTCATCTTCGTACTGCGCGCCTCCGGGTCGTGCGGATGCACCCAGTCCTCGTTCGACGCCTTGTTCTTGCGCTTCCGGTCGAGCTTCGCGAGGTCCTCGCGCGTCGGCGCTTCGATCCCCGACGCCACCGCCAACTCCTCCAGCCACTCGGTGTAGCCCTGCAACGTATCGCGCCGCACGATCGCGCGCATCGCCGCGTTCGCCTCCAGCGTCGTCGAGTCCACCCCGAGCGTCTTGCCCTTCAGGAGCCCCGACTCGTCCAGCAGATTCAGCACCCAGTCGAACACCTTCTTGTGGGCTTCCACGCTCAGCCGCTTGCGCGTCTTGGACAGACCCGAGTGTTCCGGCGGATTCCGGTCCAGCGTGTAGCTGTAGCCGAGAAACTCGCGAAGGGAAAGCGAGTCCGCACACCGCCACGCGATGCCGCGCTCCGAGCCGATGCCCTCGAGATACCCGACCAGCAGCATCCTGAAGTACACGGCGGGCGGAATCCCCGGTCGTCCGCGAGTTTTCGAATAGAAGTCGACGCAAGCTCGTTCCGCGAACTCGTCGAATCCGTTCGCGTCGAGCATTTTGTTCAATGCCCGATAGAACGGGCTGCCCAACGACCGAATCCGGTTCGACGCGACGAACATCTCCATCTGCGGCTCCTTTAGCCGCTTGCCGATCGCCATCTACGCACTCCATGGCTGAGGTCTTCGTAGAACCTGTAATCTAACCAAACCATGCGGTCAGTGCGACGACGACTTTATCCACGGGCTGCTAGAGGGCCGGAGCGAAAGCTAAACCGGGGTAGACCCACCGGCCCCTACAGTCGGTGCGCTAGCCCCGACCCGAGACTGGACCTTGACACTCCAGGGATCGGTCGCCATCATGGAGGATGCTCGGCCCAAACGGGGTTGAAGAACATCTCGGCAAGGAGTGGTGAGAATGGAGAGGAACAAGCGCAGAAACGCTGGTCAAGCTATTCGGGATGCTGGCCATCTTAGCCCTGAGCGCGGTGCAGTCGCCGCCGTCGGCCGTGGCGAAGACGACCAGCGAGGACATCATCTGCGGGGGTTCCGCGGGGTGTTGGGCCTGCGTGATTACCGGTTGCGTCGTGTCCTACTGCAACGGCGAGATACATGCCACTTGCCTGTAAGCAACAAGGATGTTAAGGGGTCTGTTGACAGGCTACCTGTTCTTCCTTATTCCAGTGCACGGGAGAGAACATGGGGGTTTGACGTACAAGCGGGTGTCTGGAGAGCCGGATCATAAAATTGCGAGCGCGGAAGGCTCCCAAACTGGTGTTGGAGACTGCGGGGAAGTACGCGGTGAGAGGTGCGTGTCGGTGGACGTATCAAGATACGGGTCGTTTGATCTTAGATTGGGCGGCGAACTTTGCGAAGTACAAAGGTGGGCTATGGATATCCTCAACATCGACTAGGTGGAATCAGCTCAAGTCAACTCCTACAAACATGGCAAGGAGATCTCCTCTATGTTCTCAAAGATACGCCTCGATACTGTCGTCAATGTAGCAATTTTGCTTGTGATTATGGTTCTATTGCTCGGTCCGACAGGCCCGGTGGGTCGATGGTTCATAGGTTGGCGAGCTAGCAACGAAGAACGTGAACTTATTGAGTCGTTGTGGCACGAGATGATCACACAAGCTACCATCATCTCGAAAGATGCCAACCCTCAAGACACCATCGTGATGTTCACCGATTACCAATGTCCCTTCTGCCGTTCGATCGAACCGGCAATGCAAAAGGCGGTGGCAAATGGAGTCGCTATTGCAATCTTACATCTACCACTTGAGCAGATTCACCCCAAGGCTCGCGAGGCAGCAAGTGTTGCCATTTGTGCTGCAAACTATGATCAATTTGAGCGAGTTCACCACGCACTAATGGAGACAGAATATTGGTTTGAGGGCGGAGACTGGGAGGCTTTCGTCGGTATGCATGGGATATCTGATACACGTGCGTTTACGGCCTGTATGGAAAGCGAGGCAACCACGAAGCGCGTGACGGCAAACGTCGCTCTAGCCAATCGGTTGGGGATCACCGGCACACCGTCTTTCGTTACCAGGGCAGGGATTCAGATGGGTGTGGAAGGGCTTGATGAGACTCTTCCTCGTGTCGACACGACGACCTTGCAGACTTCCTACAAAATCGACGACGTTCTATTCGAATCGACGACCTCTCGACACGCCGGAGTCTCCATGATCGGTAAGCTGTCGGGCGGACTCATGCTGTCCCGAAACCTAATCGTTTTAGCAGACGCTATGGCGAAGAGCCTCTTCTTCGTGGATATCGGGTCTGGTGAAGTCAAGATTGTAGGCCGCCAGGGCAAGGGACCGGGCGAATTCCAGATGATCAGGTCCATCGGAAGGACCGCTTCGGGTGACGTATTCATCGATGATCCCCCTGGGACACGAGTGACGATGTTCGACGCTGACGGGTTCCTTATCGAGACCGTCAGCTACAACCCCGTGGACTTCCGCGGCTTCGTGTGGATTCCCCAGCCCATCGGCGTTCATGCCGATGGCACCGTGATCTTCCGGGATTCGGATCCCTTGTTCACGGAACGGCCCGACGGCCCGTACAGGGAGAAAATCGACTACTTAGCCCTACAACCCGACGGCGAACGCGTTCGGATCGCCGAAGCGGATGGGCGCGAGCTTGTGCGCCGAAACTACCCCGACAGTCGCTATACTGCATTCGAAAAGCCGTTCTCGTACTCGGCCATCGACGCCGTGGCCGGCAATCTGGTGATCGTGGGCGACACGGAATCCGGCGTCCTTTCCGCCTACGACCGCTCAGGCGACATTGTCGTCGAGTTCGACTACGGCCGGGGCGTGGAAATCTCCTCGGAGCACGACCGGTTGTGGCGCGAGCGAAAGGTCGCGCAGCTACGGCAGGAGGAATTGCCCAAGATACCCGAAGGGACGCCGGCGAACTTGGCCGGGTTGTTTGGCGGGATTGGTGCTACGGGAGACGATGAGGCGGAGTTCTACCGGACTGCGGACGCGAACCCTACCGCGCCCTCCTTTTCCCGGATGTTCGTCGATGGCGAAGGCAGGATGTGGATGCAACGATACGTGCTTCCCGGAGAGGACGAAGCCAAGTGGAGCCGGTGGCACTTGGACGAGGACTGGGATCGGATGGAGGCGGTTGTGCTTCCCGGTGCGCACGAGCTTCTCGATGCGTTGGACGAACGGATTCTGCTACGCACGACCGACGAACTGGGAGTCGAACGTGCGGTAGTGGCGACGCTAAAGCGCGTAAGCCCAAGCTGACGGAACAGAGCCCTCGCGTCCGATGCTCTTTTATGTACGTCAAGGGAGCGGTTTCCTTGTGGGTCCCGGGCTTTGCGTATTCCAAGCATGTGATCCACCGATTCCACGCCATGTGATCCACCTACCTGCCAGTGGCTCCCGGTGCGGGGTTGGGGCGGAGATCCTGAAAGGGGCGCTGGGATACGATTCGGTCGTGATGGATCGTGAGTGGTCTACACCTCCCGTAGTCGAGGGTGTGGGCGTCGTCGTCCGCACCGGTCCCGTTCGCCCGGCTGAACGGCAGGTGATCGCCGTCTCAGAGCCGAGAGGTCGAGCGCTTCCCGGGAACAGCCTGATCGGATCCCGGCGAGGCGCCGTTTCGAGAGCGTTTCCAGATGACCTCTACTACCCTTCCGAACGCCGAGATCGCCCGTTAGAGGCCGATTCACGGCTTCCAGTTCCTGGTCTCGGCCCCATGATCGCGTGAACCGCCGCGGAACTCGCCGCCACGCGCCTTCCTCCCGCGTTCGGACGATCACCTTCGTCGCGGACCCGCTGCGACCCCGGCCACCGGTTCGCCGGTTCCGACCCCGTCCTTCGCAACGGTCCGGAGCCGCTCATCCCACGCCCACACCCTCGCGGTACGCCTCACCGGGCGTCCGCCCTTTCAACACCGAGTGCGGACGGACCTCGTTGTAGAAGTCCATCCAATCCCCGATGACCCGTCGAGCCGCGACCCCGTCCTCGAGCTCCCGCAGGTAGACCGCCTCGTACTTCAAGCGACCTCCACAACCGCTCGATGAAGATGTTGTCCAGGTACCGCCCCCGCCCGTCCATCGAAAACCTGATCTCGGCGCTCAGCACCCGCTCCGCGAACGCTCGCTCGTGAACTGCGAGCCCTGGTCGGTGTTGAAGATCTCCGGCTTCCTCGAGCCCAGCGCCTCGGCCAGCGCGCGTCCATCGTGTTCGACAGCTCCCACGCGAGCACGTGGCGGGTCGCCCAGTCCATCACCGCGACCAGGTAGAAAAACCCACGGGACACAGGCACATAGGTGATGTCCGCGGTGATGTCCGCGCACCACACCTGATCCGCCCGCGAGACCTCGACATCGCGCAGCAGGTACGGAAACACCCGGTGCTCCGGGCTCGCCGCGCTCGTCCTCGGACCCCGGTAGATCGCCTCGATCCCCATCTTCCGCATCAGCCGGCGGACCCGATGTCTGCCGACCGTCGTTCCCTCGCGCCTCAGGTGGCGCACCATCTGCCGGCCTGTGTAGTACAGCGACGACCGGCTCACGCCCAGCAGGGCGCATTTGCTTCGCCAGCGTCATCGGGCCGTCCCGCTGGATCATCGGCAGGCGTTCGGCGCGGGTCAGCTGCGCAAACCGCGTCGAAAAAAATCCCGCTCGACGGTCAGCTCCCCGATCTTTGCGTGGAGCTCGTGGTGAGGTGGTCCTAATTCGTTGGACAGGTTGGGGGCGAAGTTAAGGTGTACTCCGTCGCTCTGCGACGTTTCCTTTCGGGGTTGGCTGGGACGAACTCGGGGTGCCCCTGAACGAGCACTGCCGACCTCGCCAACCCACCCTCTCGAACAGCCCCCTCCCCACCTCGGGGTAAATCTAACCTCGGTTTCGCCGACGAGCACGCCCGAGTCTTGTCCAACGGCAAGTGAGCCTGAACGAGAAGGCGGTTTCCAACGGGAGTTGAGCCCCGATCCGAGGCGCTGCGATCATGGAGCATGATCATGTCGCTCAGCACCAAACGGATCCACACCCTCGACCAAATCCGCGATCTCCTGAACGGCGCTGCCGTTGCGGACACCGTGGCGGTCGGCGACCGCGCCGAAGCCTACCGCTTCATCAGCCAGACGCTGGTCGAGTTCAAGTACCACCACGACCTCCCGAGGCCCGGCAAGAGCTTGGTCAAGCGCTACATCGAGAAGGCGACCGGCTTCTCCCGAGCCCAGGTCACCCGCCTCCTCGCCCAGCACCGCAGGACCGGCCACATCCGCGACCGCCGCGGCAAGCCGCCCGCCAACACCTTCCAACGCCGCTACACCAGCCACGACGTCGCCCTGCTCGCCGAAGTCGACGAGGCCTGCGGGCAGCTCTCCGGGCCCGCCATCAAGGTCCTGTCGTGGCGCATGTTCCACGTCTACGGAGACGCTCGCTTCGAGCGCCTCGCCGACATCTCCAACGGCCACATCTACAACATCCGCAAGCGCCGCGCCTACCGCACCGGACGGGTCACCTGCCGAGGCACCAAGGCCACCCCCGCGTCCATCGCCGTCCGCCGCAAGCCCCAACCCGACGGCAAACCCGGCCACCTGCGCGTCGACACCGTGCACTTGGGCGACAGGGACGGCGAGAAGGGCGTCTACGTCGTCAACGTCGTCGACGAGGAGACTCAGTTCCAATACCTCGGCGCCGCGCCGCGCATCACCTACCATTTCCTCGGCCCCTGCCTCGAAGGTCTCTTGGCCGCCTTCCCCTTCCGCATCGAGGCGTTCCACGCCGACAACGGCAGCGAATACATCGACCACCGGGTCGCCAACCTCCTCAGTGGCCTGCACGTCGGCACTTTCACCAAGTCCCGACCGCGCCGCTCGAACGACAACGCGCTCGTCGAATCCAAAAACGGCAGCATCGTGCGCAAGTGGTTGGGGCACATCCATATCTCCCGCGACCTCGTCCCTCGGGTCGACGCGTTCCTCGAACGGCTCTGCGTCTTCCTCAACTTCCACCGGCCCTGCCTCTTCGCCACCGAGGTCCTCGGCCCCAACGGCCGGGTCAAGCGGCGCTACCGGCAACGAGACGTGGCCACCCCCTTCCAGAAGTTCACGTCGTTGCCCGACGCCGAGCGCTTCCTCAAGCCGGGCGTCACCCTCGAGTCGCTGGAGGAACTCGGCATGGAGGCGACCGACTTGGACGCCGCCCGGGCCGTTCGGCGCGCACGCGCCGGACTCCTGCACGCCATCGAGAGGGCCAGCGTCTCGACCGCCTGACCTGCCGACGGACAGGGAGCGGACGCTCTCGCGTCGAGCTTGAACCGATGGGCAGCGTCGCCGCAACGGACGTTCCCGAAAGGACATGCCGTCGTCGAAAATGTCCGCCGAAGCTACCGCTTCGCCTTCGCCCGGACCGACCCCTCGGCGGATTCCGACGGGTGGAGCCGGGGGGATCCGCTTGGGCGCAGGACACGCGGACCGGACCGGCGAACGAGTTCGGAGCCGTGGCTCGTGGTCGCGGCGCCGGTCCCCCCGGCGTGAGGGTCCGGGCCTCGAGCGCTTCCACGCTTCCGAGGGCGGCGAGGCGGATCCTCGCGGGCTGGGAACTCGACCGGGCAGGGAGGCCCACACCCTCCCGCCGGGGTTGATTTCCCCCCGCACCCTCCGTTTTCGGGCCGCCTCGGCAGACGGGGCGGGACTGAAGCGTTGGAAGAACATCGTATTAGGCACCCAACCGGGCGTTGGTCTCATGCGATGTCGCCTCCACCGTTCGAGCGTTCGAGGGCCAGCCGCACCCGTCCGCCGGACCGCTCGGGGAATCGGTCCTCGGACGAGGGAAGGTGCAAAGCACCTGAGGCAAGGCGTGCCTCCGCCAACCCTCCCGTTGCGCTTCCACGCTCCGGGACCTAACGATGCTTCCCCGATCAACCGCCACCAGTCTCGGAGCCAGACCTCTTCCTCCCCCGAAGCTCCCTCTGGTTCGGGCTCATCACCGCATTGGAAAAGACTGCCCGTCGGCGAAACCGAGGCAACCGGTGCCGCGTCGCCCCTGACGACCCCTGCCGCCGGTTCGCCGGTTCCGACCACGTCCCTCCCAACGGTCCGGACTCGCTCATTCCACGCCCACGCCCTCGCGGTACGCCTCGCCAGGCGTCCGCCCGTCCAACGCCGAGTGCGGGCGGACTTCGTTGTAGAAGTCCATCCAGCCCCCGATGACCCGCCGAGCCGCGGCCCCGTCCTCGAGCTCTCGCAGATAGACCGCCTCGTACTTCAGCGACCTCCACAACCGCTCGATGAAGATGTTGTCCAGGTACCGTCCCCGCCCGTCCATCGAGAACCGAACGTCCGCCCTCAGGACCCGCTCGGCGAACGCCTCGCTCGTGAACTGCGAGCCCTGGTCGGTGTTGAAGATCTCCGGCCTCCCTGAGCCCAGCGCTTCGTCCAGCGCGCTCACGCAGAACGACGCGTCCATCGTGTTCGACAGCTCCCACGCCAGCACGTGGCGGGTCGCCCAGTCCATCACCGCGACCAAGTAGAAAAACCCGCGGGACACAGGCACATAGGTGATGTCCGCGCACCACACGTGGTCCGCCCGCGAGACCTCGACGTCGCGCAGCAGATACGGAAACACCCGGTGTTCCGGGCTCGCCGCGCTCGTCCTCGGACGCCGGTAGATCGCCTCGATCCCCATCTTCCGCATCAGCCGGCGGACCCGGTGTCTGCCGACCGTCGTCCCCTCGCGCCGAAGGTGGCGCGCCATCTGCCGACTCCCGTAGAACGGGTAGTCCATGTGGAGCTGATCCATGCGACGCATGAGAGCGAAGCCGTCCTCGCTCTCGCCCTTCGGCTCGTAGTACAGCGACGACCGGCTCACGCCCACCAGCGCGCATTGCTTCGCCAGCGCCATCGGGCCGTCCCGCTGGATCATCCGTCGGCGCTCGGCCCGGGTCAGCCCCGCAACCCGTGCCGAAAAAAATCCCGCTCGACGGTCAGCTCCCCGATCTTCGCGTGGAGATCGTGGATCGTGGCGTCGCGCTCCTTGACGCGCTTCTGCGCGCCGGGGTCGAACACGCCCGGGGCGGCGCCGAGCAACTGCCGCTTCCACAGGCTCACCTGGTTGGGATGGAGCTCGTGGCGGCGGGCGATCGCCTGGACGCTGTCGCGCTCCTGGATCGCCTCGAGGGCCACCCGGGCCTTGAACTGCGGGGTGAATCTCCGTCTTCTCCTGGCCACTTCAGTGCCTCCTCTCGGGTACGGGAGTACACCTTAACGGCCTGTCCAAAAAACTGGGACCACCTCAGTCCTCGGGGCATGGTCTCTTCTCCTCTGCTGGACAGGTGGACGACGAGATACCATACCGAACATCCGCTAAAACATCAATGAACTTCCAGGACGCAACACTAGCTCTAAGTTTGGAATCGGCAAATGAGACAGCGCGTGTTTCGACGCCATTGAGGCGAACCACGAAGGCGGTTTGCGAAGAGTCGTCCCACACTACGACGCCGCCACCTGTCGCGTGTGCAACACGCGTCACCGATTCGAACGAACCGTCGACGACGATGGTCTGCCCGCTGGGGCGGACGAGAAGTAACCGATCCTCTTCGGCGACCGCAACCGTACCGTCCGAGAGCAACAACGCCTCCACAACCTCACCCTCATAGAGGGTCTCCTGTGCACCACATGGAGTACCGAGTGCACATACCGTAGACACGAGAGTTGTCCACCACCGTGTCATCGCGATATTTCCTCCGTCGTCTTACAGACAGGTGACGGACCAGTGGCCGTCGCAGTAGGACACGACGCAACCGTGATACGCGCAGGCCCAACACCCCGCCGAGCCCCCGCAGGGCTTGCTATGGCTGGTCGTCGCCATAGTCGACGGTGGCGACTGCACCGCACTCAACGCCAAGATGGCCAGTATCCCGAACAGCTTGACTAGCGTTCCGCGCTTCTTCCTGTCCATTCTCACCACTCCCTGCCGAGATGTCCCTCAGCCCCGTTTGAGCCGAGCATCCTCCATGATGGCGACCGATCCCTGGAAGTGTCAAGGTCCAGTCTTGGTCGGGTCGGGGACTGGCGCACCAGCGGCAGGGTCCGGTGGGGTTGCTCCGGTTAGCTTTCGCTCCGGACCTCTAAAGGCCGACTCCATGGCCGCGTTTCCAGCCCCCGTCTATCAACCGCGTGCGTGCGATTTTCCCGCACCCGGCTTACGTTACGTACGAGGTCACGCCTTCGCGCTCGGAAGGCCCGTGACCCGTCGCTTCAGGCGCCGGAGGCCGTACTCTTCTCCCGACCTCTCGCCCAAGGAAGTGCACCGCCTCCCGGTTATCGTCATCCGCCCCGGACAGAGCCACCGCCGGAGCCATTCGGACTCGCGTCGGGCTCCCCAAGTCGGAGTCCGCCGCGCCACTCCAACCGCTTGGCCATGCACCGCTGCAACCAACAACCTTGCTCCGCCCGAGTCGTCGGCCTGCGACGACCCCGGTGCACCGCGGCAGCTTGCTCGCGAACCGAGCCTGCTTACAGGCAGGTGGCGTGCATCTCGCCGTTGCAGTAGGACACGACGCAACCGTGATACGCGCAGGCCCAACACCCCGCCGAGCCCCCGCAGGGCTTGCTATGGCTGGTCGTCGTCGCCATAGAGCCGACGGTGGCGACTGCACCGCACTCAACGCCAAGATGGCCAGTATCCCGAACAGCTTGACCAGCGTTCCGCGCTTCTTCCTGTCCATTCTCACCACTCCTTGCCGAGATGTTCCTCAGCCCCGTTTGGGCCGAGCATCCTCCATAGATGGCGACCGATCCCTAGAGTGTCAGTCAAGGTTCCAATCTCGGGTCGGGGGCTGGTGCACCAGCTGCAGGGTCCAGTGGAGTTGCTCCGGTCAGCTTTCGCTCCGGTCCTCCAAGCCGACTCCCATGGCCGCGTTTCCAGCCCCCCGCCCATCAAACCGGACGTGCGATTTTCCCGCGCCCGGCTTACGTACGAGACCACGCCCTCACGCTCGGAAGGCCCGTGACTCGTCGCTTCAGACGCCGGAGGCCGTGCTTTTTTCCCGACCTCTCGCCCAAGGAAGTGCACCGCCTCCCGGTGCGGAGGAAGGACCTCTTCCCGTCATCCGCCCCGGACAGGGCCACCGCCGGAGCCGTTCGGGCTCGCGTCGGGTTTCCAAATCGGAGACTGCCGCGCTCAAATCGGCTCGCGGCCTTCCTGGGTTCATCCTTCAGCTTTCGCGTGTGGCACGTGCCGGAGTCTCCGAACGTCCTCGACCCTGGTAGGCTCGCTGCCAGTGGTCACGTTCTGCCACTACCTGGGTCAAGCCACCCGAGGGAGATCAGCGTCAGTATCAAACTCGCTGCCATTACCCGGCGGAGACGGCCGGTGCTCTCGTCGTTCGCTTCGCGACCGCTGGTAGCTTTCCCGGTGTTGGAGGTTGTTGTTACCTCCACGACCCGCTTCGGGTGCTACCGGCTGGAACGACGTCGGACGGTAAACGACATCAGGAGCATATCTTATTGTATGTTTTGATCTTACGGGAACAACTACATGAGTTCCCGCTGTTCGATCCCCTCCGAATCAATCCTCAGGTGCTCGTCCCTGCAACGGCTTTCGAGCGCCTTCCTGAGTTGTGTCTCGTTGGTGCGCTGGTAGCAACGGAGCACGGTCTTGACGTCCCTCCAGCCGCCGAGCTCGCACAGCACCGTGAGCGGCAGGTCCATGAGATCGGAGGCGAATTTCCGCCTCAGCGAGTGCCAGCCCCTGCGGGGCTTCGGCTCGAGCTCGGCGAGCCTCTCGGCCTTCTTCCACCAGGCGTGCGTCCGCCACGAATCCACCCACTCCGAGGGATTCCGCAGGGAGGACAATACTGGCGCGTCCCCGGCGCCCGAGCGCTTCGCCAGAGCGTCTTCGAGAACGGACAGCGCTTCGGCAGTGACAGGCGTGGTGTGCTCGTGGCCCGTCTTGTCGTGCTCGGCCCTCCACCGGACGGCCCGACCGTCGAAGTCGACGTCGGACCACCGGAGCTTGCGGATGGCTCCGATGCGGTGTCCCGTCTCGTGCGCGAGCACGAGCGCGACCCGGAAGCGCCAGTCGACCTTCCCGGACACTTGGAGCAGCGCCTGGTACTCCTCCTCGGTCAGCACGACCCGGACCGGGTTCTTCTCCTTGGGCTTCTTGAGCCCCTTCAGCGGGTTCGAGACGAGAAGCGGGCGCCCCCGCTCGTCCTTCGATTTCGCGGCCCAATTGAGCACCGCGATCAGGAACTTCAGGTCGTCCTCAACGGTGCGATCCGACACTGGTCTGCCGCTCGGCCCGACCCTGCCCGCTTTCCGTTCGCGGATGAACCGGTCCCAATCCCTCTGGGAAAGGGTCCCCGGTTTGCGATTCCGCCCGAAGAGCCCCAGGAACGTGTTCGCAGCCACTTTGTCGTGGTATTGAGCTTTTTCACCTTTCGTGGGCGTCACTTCATCGCCATAGAGGTCGAAAAGTGTCCCCAGAGTAAGCGGTTCGGACTCGGCTTCGGCCTTGCGGCGCGCCTCCGGCCCGGCGAATCCGGCGGCGAACTCGTCCGCCTGCCGCTTCGCCCGAGCCCAGTCGCGATGCCCCAGCGACCGGCTCAGCCTGCGTCCGTTCTCACGCCACTCGACCTGGAACCGGCCGGTCTTGGGGTCGGGGAAGACCCTGACCCGGTTCCGGCCCCATTCGCCGGCGCTGTATCCGCGCCGACCACGTTTCGTGCGTCCCATCACTCGATTCCCCTCTCGATGATGGACTGCACGATCTGCCTGTTCGTAAGCTGGCGTCGCCGGGGCGTCCGCGCCAGGCGCGGCTCGACGGTCGCCTTCCGGGGCAGGTGCCGACGCGCGATCCTGGGTGCGCCGGGCCGTCCGGCGTTGGGGATCTTGCCGCTGCGGACCAAGCGTCCGAGGTGGTCGGCGGAGTAGCCGCTCTCCCGGGCGGCCTCGACGAGCGACAGGCCGGTCTCGTCGCGCTCCCGTAGCGTGGTCTCGAGTTCGTCGGCGCAGCGTTCGAGCGCGACGGCGGGGGCGTCGCTCCCGTAGCGTCGGAGCGCCTTGGCCCGACTCCGCCAGACGGCGGGCAGGCCCTCGGCGGATGCGCGATCCGTCGTCGATCCTGTCCTCGAGCTCAAGGCCAGTCGCCCTCGGCGTCCCTGCGGAGCGCGTCGGCGAGTTCGGGATCGACCTCGCCCCGACGGATCGAGCGTTCGACGAGATCGACGCGGCGTCCGAGGTCGGCGAGTCCGGCGGCGCGCGCGACGGCGTAGACGGCGGCGGCGAAGGCGGCGAGCGCGAGGGTCAGGTGCAGCGCGAGCGGCACGCCGTGGCGGGCGACGATGGCCGTCCAGTGCGGCGCGAGGTAGTCGAGGCGGGATCCGCCGACCAGCAACGCCGACCCGGCGACGGCGGCCGTGAGCCCCGCACTGATCCTCCAAGGTTGCATGTCGGGTCCTCCGCGGGGTTCAGAGTTCGAGCGCGGCGGGATCGCGGTCGACGGGTCCCTTGAGCCAGGAGCCGCCTTCGCTGCCGCCGAGCTTCAGCCCGAGCGAGCGGATGCGCCGCTCGGCGACGGGCCCGTTGGCGTGCAGGGCGAACCCTGCGGCGGCCTTGGCCCGGATGGCGGCTTCGCGGTAGTTGCCGGAGACGACCTCGACGTTGACCCGACCGACGCGTCCGTCGGCGTCGACGTATTCGATCTGGGCGTCCGGGTGGAGCACGCGTCCGTCGGCGTCGACGGGCAGGCCGAGTTCGCGGGCGATGCGGAGCCGTTCGGCGTCGGCGGCGCGCTTGCCGCGCTTGCGTCGCGCGGTCTCGCTGGCGCGCGCGACGGTGCCCTTGAGTTCGGAGTCGAGGCGGACGCGCCGGACGGTGGCGCCCCGCTCATGCAGGCGTCGCCGTTCGCGCACGCAGGCGCGGTAGACGGCGGTGTCGTGGGCGGCTTCGGAGGGGCGGCCGCGCGAGGGTCGGATCTTCTGTCGCGGACCCATCGCGCGCACGGCGTCGAGCTTGCGGACCTCGGCGACGCCCCTGCGGGTGAGCCCGACGACCTTGAACGGGTTGCCTTGGGGTCCGACGGCGGTGGTTTCGGAGACGATGCCTTCCCGGATCCAGGCGTTGACGGCGCGCCGGGTCGTGTAGGGATGCCCGCCGAAGTGGGCGTCGGCGAGATCGCGGAACGAGACGGTTCCGTGGACGCCGACATCGGCGAGCGCGCCGGCGCAGCGCTCGGGGAAGGAGACGGACCCGCGCGCCCGGTTCGCGGCGTATTCTCGGCGATGGCCGTCCCGCATGCGTCTGCCGTTGCGGCTGTGTGGCGCGGCGGGGCGCGGGTCCGTCTCGATCCGTCGGTCGATCATTCTCCTTGGGGGCGTGTCTCCTTCGTCGCTTCAGCGACTCGGGCCGATGTTGCGCTCGGGGACCGGGATGCGCGCCGCGGGCGCGACGATCCGCCGGGGTCCCAGCGCGGGCATGGGCGTGGGCGCTCGGGACGCGGCGACGGGTTCGCGCTCGGCCGCGCGTTCGCGGTGTCGCACGAGCACGAAGTCGGAGATCCTCTGCGCGTCGGCGGCGGCGCGCCGGATCTCGCGCGGGTCGTCCTCGAGGACCTGGATCCAGCCTTCGACGTACGCAGCGCCCCGGCTCGGGTCGTGACCGACGCCGACGCGCTCGCCGGTCATCATCGCACCGATCTCCGCGCGCAACTCCTCGCGCGCGTAGTCGGGCGACCCGAACCCGTTCTCGATCCCTTGGACGAGCGTGTCGCGGTTCATGCGGTCCGGGTGGCCGGTGCTGTGGCCGAGTTCGTGGAGCGCCGTCTGGTAGTAGTGGTTGGCGGAGGGGAACTGCCCGCGCCGGGGCAGCACGATCTCGTCGCGCTCGATGTCGTAGCAGGCGCGGTCGCCGGCGACGTGGCGGACGCTCGCGGCGCCGTCGTCGAGCACCCGCTCGGCCTCTCGGTGGGTCTTCCAGAGCGGTTGGGTCGGAGCGTTCGAACGCTCGGGCAGACCGTCGGCCTGCTCGGCGTTGAAGACGGTGTACTGGCGGATGTGGGGAACGGCGAGCTTCTCGTGGCGGTAGACGCGCTTGCCCTCGGCGTCCCTGCGAGGACGGCCGCGCTCGTCGGTGACGGCGATCCTGCGCTTGTCTTGAAACGAGAGGATGCGGGTCCCGCGCTCGCCCTTTCGGACCTGTCCGCCTCGAGTCTGGATCTGGCGGTAGGTGCCCCAGCGCACGTCGTCGTAGCCGCGCTGCTGCTGGACGGCGGCGAGGTGCAGGCTGTTGCCGCCCCGGTAGGCGCGGCCGGTGTCGACGTTCATGGGCAACACGCGCTCGCCCGGCCCCCAAGGCTTCTGCCAGGGCGCGGTGCCTTCGCGGATCTGTGCGATGATCGCGTCGGCGAACTTGCGATGGTACTCGTCCGACTTCATCGCTCGTCCGCCTCGATGTCCGCTTGGCCGTGCGGGTCGTCCGCGGCGCGGCGGATCTCGTCCTCGGTCCCGACGTCCTCGGGGAAGAGGCCGTACTCCTCGGCCAGGCGGGCGGGGACCTCGAGCGTCTCGCCGCCGTCGCGGGCGAGTTCGCGGTCGAAGTCGTCGAGCGTGCGGACGCGGACGATCCCGTCGTCGGTCATGCGTTCACCTCCTCGGGTGCGTGGGCTTGCGTCTCCTCTCCGTCCGCCGTCGCCCGAACCGACACCGGCGCGGCGAGCCAGCGGCCCGCGGCCGCGTCGTGGCCGCGCACCTCGAGCGCCTCCTCGACGAACCGGCGACCGTCGCGGCGGGTCGTGTGGAGCACGAGCGCGACGGCGTCGACGACGCTGCGGCAGGTGACCTCCCAAGGCAGCGCGTCGGCGGCCTGCATCGCGCAGCTCGCGAGCCGCGAGAGCGCCGAGCGCGCGTCGTTGGCGTGCACGGTCGTGAGCGAGCCGCCGTGGCCGGTGTTGAGCGCCTGCAACAGGTCGGCAGCCTCGGCGCCGCGCACCTCGCCGACGACGATGCGGTCGGGCCGGTGACGGAGCGCGTGGCGCACCAGGTCGCGGATCGAGACGGACGTCTCGGCGCCGACGGCGCCGGCCTCGAACCTGACGCAGTTGGCGCGCTCGATCGCGAGCTCGAGCGTGTCCTCGATCGCGACGATCCGAGCGTCGGTCGGCAGCAGTTCGATCAGCGCGCCCAGCAGCGTCGTCTTGCCCGAGCCGGTGCCCCCGGAGACCAGCACGTTGCGGCCCGCCGCCAGTGTGGTCCGGGCGGCCTCGAGCGCCGCGACGGGCAGCGAGCCCATGCGGACCAAGTCGTCGGCGGAGAACGCGCGGCCCCCGAAGCGGCGGATGGTGATGGCGACCTCGGGCGCGGCGGGCGGCGTGCAGATCGCGACCCGCGATCCGTCGCCGAGCCGGGCGTCGAGCACCGGACTGGCGGCGGGATCGAGCCCGAGCGGGCGGGCGATGTGGATCGCCGCACGGTGCAGCCAAGCGGCGGTGAGCCCGGGCGCTTCGTGGGGCTCGAGCCGACCCCGGCGTTCGATCCAGACGTTGCCGGGGCCGTTGATCATGATCTCGGAGACCTCGGGGTCCGCGAGCGGTCCCTCGAGGCCCGGGAGGAACGGCTTCAGATGCCCGACGTCGCTCGCGCGCCTCATATCCGGCCCTCGAGGCGGAGCCGCCAGTAGCCGACGTCGCGCGGCAGGTAGTGGGGCTTGAGGTAGACGCGGCGTGCGGCGAGCGAGTTCACGCCGTCGTAGGGCAGGCAGATCGCTTGGTGGTTGGCGAGCAGGCCGAACTCGCGCGGCGCGAACACGGGCTCGCGCGCTTGGCGGAACGACTTGCTGGCGCCGATGGAGCCGCGACCGCCGCCGGCGCGTCCGGAGAGCAGCGAGAACTCGGGCCTGCCGGTGGTCTCGGTGAAGGTGTGGGAGGCGCGGGTCCTCATGACGCTGCCGCACATCTCGGACGCGATCCGTGCGGACGCCTCGTCGGAGAGCGCGAGGAAGATGCGCGTGCGGAGCGCCTGCACGAGCGTGCGCCACGCCTCGCCGGAGGGGAGCGCGGAGCGCAGCGACGAGATCGACTGGGTGGCGACGATGGGGACGCAGCGGCACTGGCGGGTGAGCGCGAACGCCTTCTCGTCGCCCGCCGGGTCGTCCTGGCCGACGGTGGCGAACGCCTGGTACTCGTCGCAGACGAAGACGGCGGGCCGCATGTAGCGGTCGGGCCGTCGCGCGGCCTCGGCCGGACGCCGGAGCAGCGCCTGCATCCATGCGTTCTTGAGCAGCACGCCGACGGCGCGTGCGAGCGCGGGGTTCGCGCCGGCGGGCATGTTGAGCGCGAGGACCCTGCCCTGGTCGATCAGCCGCGCGAGCGGCGGCAGCCGCCGACGCAGCCCCGGCAGCGTTTGCGCGTCGGCGACGTCGGCGTCGTCCGGTTCCGGCGGGAGATCGCAGGGTGGCGGCGGGCAGAAGACGCCGGCGACGTCGGGCTGGTCGAAGAGCGAGAGGAAGACGCTGATCCCCTCGACGATCGAGGTGCGGAGCTTCGCGTCGAGCGCCGACCAGTCGAGCAGGTACCAACGCTCGACGGCCTCGACCCGTTCGCGGAGTTCGGCGCCCGCGCCGTCCCCGGCCGCCTCGACCGTGTGGGCGACCTCGAGCTCGGCGAGCCGCTCCCGGAGCCCGGAGTCGAGCCGACAGGCCGCCGTCCCCGTGTCGGGCAGCGCCTCCCAGGCCCAGTCGGCGAGCGCCTCGCGGTGCGCGGCGAGGTCCCGGTTGCCGACGACGGCGCGCACGGGGCACGCACGGTCGGCGAGCGCGCGCGCCTCGGCGATCCTCGAGGCGAGCAGATCGGGGTCCACGGTGCAGCGGTAGACGTCGCGAAGCGTGACCCAACCCCCCGGCAAGAGCCGGAACAGTTCGATGATCCAGCGCACGAGATTCGTATAGGCTTGCTGCCAGAACGGTTCTCGACTCTTGCCGAAGAGCTGGTTGATCAGCGACGCGACGCCGTAGGCGAGCGAATAGGAATCGAGGAGCGGGTCGTCGAGCGGGTTCCACTGCCAGGAGCCGCCGAGCCCGATCTCGAGGTAGTCGTCGCCGCGCCCGGCGTCCTCGAGGATGCCACGCACTTGGTGGCAGAAGTCGCCCTTGACCTCGAGCACGAGCGCGCCCGCGCGACGACGGGCGTCGTCGGCTTGCCACGAGAGCAGCTGGCGGGCGAAGGGGTACATGCAGGCTGTGGTCTTGCCTGTCCCGACGGCGCCGACGACGAGGACGCCGGTGTAGAGGCCCTTCTCCGGGACGACGAGCCAGGAAGGCCGGTCGCTCTCGCGGGGCTCGGTCGGATGGTGCACTTCCCCGATCACGAGCGAGGGCGCGTCGTCGCGGGGCGAGGCGGGCCACTCGGGCAGCCGGCCGCGTCGGCACGGTCCCGCGAGCGGCTGGAACCAGACCCGCCAAGCGGAGACGACGACCGATCCGGCGAGCGCGACGGCGACGGCGGGCCACGCGTGGTGCCAGACGCGGAGCGCGGCGTGCAGGCCGGGGTCGTGGCGGGCGATCAGGTCGAGGTACGGGTTCGCGCCGACGCCGGGGAACGGCGCGTGGAGCGCTCGAGCGCCCGCGGCTCCGACCGCGACCCCGATGACGGCCAGCGTGTCGGCCTTCATCGGCTGGGACCGGGACCCCTTCCCGGAGGGATCGATGGCTGCAAGCGACCCCGTGCGGGTCCAGGGGGCGGGGCGTGAAAACGCACCCCGCCCCCGACCCGCACCCGGCCCTCGGGCCGGGGGGTCGCTTGCAGCCCCGCTCGCCGCGCCGGTCCGACGCCGGTCGAGCGGCCCGACCGGGCGCAAGACGCCCGTGCGCCGACGGATGGCCGTCGGCGTCGGCGCAGACGGTGGCCGACGCGGCCGGTGAATCGGCGGCCGCGGTCGGGTTCACGCCGCGGAGCGGTCCAGAATCGCGCACAGCTCATCGGTAGCGCGCTCCCGCGAGCCGCTCGGTCCGCCACGTGACCGCACGGTCGACCGAGCCCTGTCGGCCTCCCTGCCGGACGCGCTTCTCGAGCTCCACGCTGCGCTTCATGGCGGCCTGGAGGCCGCCGAACTCGTCGAGCACGTCGACGGCGCCCTCGACGATCGCGCGCTCGATCCGGGCCAGTTCGTCCACCGCCGAATCGACCGGCCCGTCCGAACTCTGAGCCCCGACCCACCGCCCGGTCACGCGGTCCGCCCGCTCGGTCTCCTGCAACGTCCGAACGGCCACGACGACTTCGACGGCGCGGCCCCGGCTCCGCAGCGCACGCCAGAGTTCGCGGTGCGCGGCGCCCCACGAGCGCAGCGCGGCCGCCGTCCGGTGGCCGGAATCGGCGTACACGAACACGGCGCGCTCGGGACCGAGCGCGACGGGCAGCTTGACGGGGAAGAAGCGACGCGTGGTTCCGGCTGCGCCACGGTACAGCCGGGAGGGCAGAAGCTCGCGCTCGATCCCGAGCGCCTCGAACGCGGCGACCTTCTCGCCCTCGGTCGCGAGCCAGGGCGAGTTCAGGCGTTCGATCACGTGGTCGAGCGAGAGCAGCCGACGCATGAGCACGCCGGTCGACGCGCTCCGCCGGTGGCGGACGTGCTCGGCTTCGAGCGCACGATAGATCTTCCGCGAGTGGACCCGGCACACGCGCCCGATCCCGCGGACGCCGGGCACCGTCTCCTCGACGGCGAAGCGCTGCGCGATCAACGCGTGGACGACCCGGCGCACCTGTTCGGGGTGCGCGTCCAGGAACGCCGCGCACTGCGCGCGGGTGAACACGCCGCTGTGGAGACACGCCAAGGCGATCCACTCCGCCTTCGCGCCCGTCCAGCCGAACGCCTCGAGCGCGGCTTCTCGGCCACCCAGGTGCGCGATCATCGCGCCTCGCCCGTGACCAGCGCCCGGTCCGCACGCAGGTAGGTGACCAGGATGCCCATCGGGTTGTGGACGACGAGCGTGCGCGGGATCGTGTCGAGGAACTCGAAGCGAAGCGTGAGCGACCAACGCTCGCGCCGGACCTCCCGCTCGTCCCGCAGGTGCACCAGGTCGAAGTCGGCCGTCGCGCCGTGCGGCGGTTCGGGCGCAGGGTGCACGCGCAACACGACCCGCTCGACCTCGAGTTCGGTCTCGGCCGTCCCGGCAGCGGCGGCGGCGACCTCGGCGCCGTCCCTCGCGAACGCGGCGTTGGCGAGTTCGGTCGACAGGAACCGGAGGCTGCGCGTCCAGCGCTCCTCGACGGTGGCGCGACGCCGCGCGTGGTGGTCGTGCACGAACCGGTTGAGGAAGTACTTCGTCGTGGGATCGAGCGGATCGGCCTCGGCGGTCGCCGCCTCGTACGCGAGCGCCTCGGCGCGACCGACCTCGTCGACCCGGACCACGACGGGCTTGGGCGGCGGCGTGGTCGCGAGCCGCAGCAGCGCGATCGACAGCGCGAGATGGGCCGCGCCCAGCAGGACGAGGATCGTCTTGAGCCTCCGGTTCGACCGGACCGCCTCGCTCCAGATCTCGGCGTACTCGCGGCCCGCGTCCCGGTCTCGGCTTCGGTGCGTCATGCCGTCGTCCCCGGGCCTCATGCGCCCGCCGCGGGCGGCTTGACGGCGCCTGCGCCCGCGCTGCGCATGACCAGCGCCATGAACCCGGACCCGGACGAGCCCGAACCGGAGACCAGCATCGACGCGAGTTCGCCGACCTTGAGACCGGCCATCAAGCCGCAGACGACGAGCGGCAGCAGCACCACGGCCCAGAGCCAGAGCTCGAGCGGATCGGCCGTGCCCGTGCCCATCAGCGCGTCGGCGTACGTCGTGACGTAGCCCATGCCCACGCCCATGAAGACGCGCAGCACGGCGCCGGCCACGACGCCGTACAGCGTGTAGACCAGCATCGAGCGGAACCAGCCCCAGAACAGGAACGCGAGCGGCTCGAAGAGCAGGAACGGGATCAGCACCGGACCGAGCAGGATCGCGACGGCGAGCGCGACCTGCGCCCAGATCACCTGCGCGTAGGTGACGCAGAAGAGCGCGAGCAGTCCGACGACGAGCGAGGCGCCCATCGCGAGCGAGGCCAGCGAGGAGAAGATCACCGTCGCGCCCGCCGCCACGACCGACAGCAGGTTGCCCGTGGACCACGCCGCGTTCAGGTGCGCGCCGTAGGCCTGCACGAGCGCCGTCAGCTCGGAGTAGCCGGTCGAGACGACGTCCGAGAGGAACAGGTTTTGGAGCCAGACGCCGCCGCCGGCGATCATCGCCGGAAACGTGAACCCGACGCCCGGGATCGGGACGGCGTAGTAGTGGAGCAGCGTGCTCGTGATCGTGATCCCGATCACGAGCCGGACCATGGTCCAGGCGTCGAACGTGCCGCTGAACGCGATCTTGAGACCCGTCCAGGCGACCATGACGGCGGCGAGCCCGCCCCAGAGCTGGAGCCCGACGGCGTGCACGTCGGGCGCCGCTCCGGACACGACCGAGTCGAGCACGACGTCGAGGAAGCTCTTGAAGTCCTGGAGCTGATCGGGCGGGATCCGGGTCGGGACGTTCGGGTCGACCGACTGCGGGGGAAGTTGCATGGCGTCCGTGTTCCTCCGATCAGAAGTCGCGGTCGTGGGACGACGGGACGCGCAGCAGCAACCCGGTGCGCAATGCGTCCCGGTTCGCCGACGCCGCCTCCCGCAGCGTCCGGGCCAGTCCGTTGGCGCGCGCGCGGCCTTCGCGCCAGCGGGCGAGCCATTCGAGGCGCGCGAGTTCGGCCTGCCGCGCTTGGCCGGCTTCGCGGGCGAGTCGGTGGGCGAGCGCCTGGCCGACGGCGGCGTCGATCCGCCCCCGGCTCAGCGCCGCCGCGACGCCCGCCTGCTGGAGCGCCGTGTTCGAGAGGTTGCCGTTCGCCGTCAGGCCGGCGAACGAGCCGCGCGCGCGCTCGACCGTCTCGGCGAGCGCGGCCGCAGCGTCGAGCGCCGCGTAGTCCAGGACGCGACGCCGGTCGGCGGCCTCCCGGTCGCGGCGATGGTCCTCGAGCGCGCGCGTCGCCGCGCGCGGCGGGAGGCGCCGGTGGAGGTCGAGGACGTCCGTCTCGTCCACCCGGTCGGCCGCACCGTGGGCGGCGCGCCAGAGTTCGGTGAACGAGCCGCCGACGCCGAAGCGCCGGACCGCCTCGACCGTCTCGCGTCCCGCGCCGCCGAAGTCGGAGCCCCAGGCGACGCCGTCGCCGACCCGGTCGACGGGTCCGGCCGCCAGCCTCGAGAACGGCTCGGTCAGCGCGTCGAGTTCGCCGCGCGCGGCGCGCCGCATGTGGTCGAGCTGGCTCTCGAGCTCGGAGACTTGGCGGGTCATGCTGTGGAGCTGGCGTGCCTGGTTCGAGATCTGTCGCAGCTGGTTCGCGATCATCTGCGCACGTTGGGCCCAGCTGCCGAAGTCGAACTGGGCGTGCGCGGGCGCGGCGGCCGCGAGCGGTAGGAGCGCCGCGAGCAGGACGGGAGCGAGGATGTGGCGATGCATGGGCGAAGTCCTTTCGCGCTATCGGTGCGCAGCGGGGGACGGGACGAGAACGTCCGCGGTGAACCAGATGCGGAGCCGATGGCCGGCGCGGATCGTCACCGTGGGAAGCCGGTTGAGGAACCGGTCGAGCGTCGACGCGGCGCTCTGGCCGAGCCCCTGGCCGACGCCCGCCCGGACGCCGTACGGCGGCGCTCCGGCGAGTGAGAGCCCGCCGATCGCGCCGACGGCGCCGGCGGCCAGGAACGTCGAGAGGTAGTGGCGGTCGACCTGGTCGCGGAGCGCCGCGGCTCCCGTCTGGTCGAGACCGGCGAACTCGAGGTCGATCCAGCTGCCGTCGGGAAACAGCAGCCGGTGGAACGCCACGGCGAGCCGGCCCTGGTCGCGGTGACGGACGGCCTGGGCGGTCCCGACGACGCGCGCGCCGCGCGGGATCAACACGCGCTGGCCGTCGGCCGAATGGAACGGCACGGACACCATGGCGAGCGCCGGGCCGGGGAACTCGCCGGAGAGCTGCGTCAACAGCGCCGCCTCGAGGAACGAGCCCTCGCGGATCCGCTCCCAGCCCGGCGGATCGTTCGGTCGGACCACGCGGACCGGCTCCGCCGCGACGTGCGTGGCGGAAGCCGGGGTGCGCGGCGACGTCGGCCCGGCAGTGGTTGGGGGGACTCCTCCGCTCGCCAGTCCGGCCGCGATCTCGCCGTCGAGCGCCGCGAGCGACCGCTCGAACGAGGCGAGCGTCTCCTCGAAGGCGGCGTCCGCGAGCTCCTCCTCCCCTTCCCGGACACTGCGGCCCGGCGTCGGAACGGCGCCCTGGAATCCGCCACGACCCCGGTGCGACTCGGCGACCGGAGGCGAGCGCAGCGAACGGGTCCTGCGCTCGACCTCCTCGAGCCGGAGCGCCTCGCGGAGTTCCGCCTCCGCCCGGCCCACGCCGACCGCTCGACCGACCGCGCCGCCTTCCGGCTCGACCGCGGCCACTTCCGTCACGCCCGCGACCGGCCGGTCCGCGGGATCGTCGCGGGACTCGGCTTCGGCCCGCAGCGTCTCGCGCTCCGCCTCCTGCCGCAGTCGCCCCTCGAACGAACGACCCGCCCGGTCGTCCACCGCGCGCGGTCCCGCCGCTGCGGGATCGGCGGCCTCCTCGGGACCCGTCAGCGACGAAGAGAACAGCAGTCCGGCGACCAGCACGGCGATCAGCGCGATCCCCGCCTTCGTGACGACGCCCGCCGGAAGCGCACCCTTCGGGGGCTTGACCAGTTGCCTCCAGCGGCTCATCTCGACCCCTCCCGGGGCTCGAACCGCCAGCGCGCCCGCTCGTCGCCGATCCGCAGCCACCCGTCGCCCAAGACGTGGCGCACCGTGTAGAGCCCGTCCTCGTCGAGGTCGAACGCGACCAGGCTCGGCTCGCCGTCCTTCAGCTCGTACAGCGCCGGCGACTCCTGCGCGCGCGACCGGATGTAGGTGAACCGCCCGTCGTGCCACATCGCCTCGACCAGGAACGGCCGCTTCGACGCGTCGCCGTCGAGCCGGTACTCGAACGCCAACCGACCGGGATACGCCGCGCGGAACGCCTCGATCTCGGCTTCCGCCTCCGCGCGTGCGCGGCGCGCGGCCCCGGTCGCCGTCTCGGCCATCTCGCGGTAGGCCGCCACCTCGCTTCGTGCGACGAACGCGGGCGCGCCCCCGCCCGTCGCCGCCGCCGCTTCCGCGCCCGCCTCGACGCGGACGACCAAGTGGGGCGGCTCGTCGCCGCGTTCCGAGACCAGGAACGCGTAGATGCGGCCCGACTCGCAGACGAGCGCCACGTTCGTCGCCACGTCCTCGGCCAGGGGCTTCAGGTACGCGACGTTGGCCGCGCCCGTCAGACGCCAGTACTCCGAGTCGCCGGTCACGAAGTCGAGGATCCGCTCCCCGGTCGGCAGCACGATCACCGTCGTGTGGCGCACGCGCGCGCGGAGCCGCGGAATCCGCTCCCCGCCGCCTTCGGCCGTCGGCACCCGGAGCAGGGCGGCGTCTTCATCCGGTCGCTGGGCGGCGACGGGAGCCGCGAGCGCCAGCGGGACCAGCAGCAGCCCCGGCAGGATCGTGACGGTCGTCGTTCGAGTTCTCATGTCGTCGTGTCCCCCTTCTTCGTGGGAATGGCTCGCGAGCGCCCCAGGACTTCGAGCGCGCCCGCGAGACCGTGCTTCGCCGCCGCTCGAGCACGCTTCTCGGCGTCCAGCGGCGACGACGTGTACAGCCAGTAGCTCTCCGGATCGACCTCGAGACGCAGCGCCGCCGCCTCGTCCGGCCTCCGCAGGTACAGCTCGCGCTTCGGCGCCAACGCCCGGATCCCGGCGACCTCCGACTCGTTCAGCCGGAACAGCGCCCCCGCCTCGTCCGGCAGCTCGGGGTTCGCGAGGAACAGCTTCGTCGGGATCGACTCGAGCAGCGCCGCCGCGCCCGCCGTCGCCGTCACGTCCCCCGCCGATTGCGTCGCCAGCACCAGCGCGGCGTTCCGCTTCCGCCACGTCTTCGCCGCCTCCGCCAGGTAGGCCAGCGCCGCAGGGTCCGCCAGGTACCGCCACGCCTCGTCCACGACCGTCAGCTTCAGCCGCGTCGTCTCGGCCGGATCCTCGACCTCGAGTCGCGTCCGCTCGAGCAGGTACGACAGCGCCGCCTCGCACAGGTCGGCGTGCTCCGCCGCGCCCGCCAAGTCGATCACCTGCCAGTCGCGGAACTCGATGTCCGCCGCGCCCGCCGGCGCGTTGTCGAAGAACGCGCCCCACGCGCCGCCCTCCGTGTCGCCGCCGGCAGCGAACCCGCCAGAACGCTCAACGTGCGCCGCCGGGCGTCGAGCGCGTACAAGTCCTCGATCCGCGCCCGGACCTCGCTCGTGTCCGCTCCGCCGGGCTCGTATCCCCCGAGCCGCAGCAGTCTCAGAACCCAGCCCGTCAGGAACTGGAACGTGCGCGTCGTCGCGGGCAGCCCGAACGGCTGCAACCGGAGCGAAGCCTCCGCCCCGCCCGGCGCGAGCTCGAGATGCCGGCCCCCGACGAACCGCGTCAGCCAGCGGTACGAGCCGCCCAGGTCCAGGATCAGCACCCGGGGGTCGTACTTGAGCGCTTCGACCAAGAGAAAATTCAGCGCGAAGCTCTTGCCCGAGCCCGTCGCGCCGAGCACCAGCGTGTGGCCGACGTCGCCCGCGAACAGATCGTGGCCGTACGCCGTGCGCCACCGCGTCTCGAACGTCGCGAGCGACTCGCGGCCGAGATGGCCGCTCCATGCCGTTCCACTCGGCGGACCGAACACCGGCGCCATGCACGCCGTCAGGCCCGCCGACGCGAACACCCCGCGCACCTGTCGGCGTCTCGGCTGGGCCGGAAGGCGGGCGAACCATGCGGGCAGCTGGCCGTAGCGCTCGCGAACGACCTTCGCGTCGTGCGCGGCGAAGATCCGACGCACGTCGCCGTCCAAGCGCTCGATCTCGGCCAAGTCGCCGTGCAGCGCGACCGTCAGCGACGCCTCGCCGTACGCTACGCCGTCGGCCTCGAGCTCGACCAGCGCGCCGCCCAGCCGGTCCGACTCGGCCGCCGCCGCCGAATCCACCATCGCCGCCGCCGTGCCCTGCGTCTCCTGCGCGTGCGCCATCATCGAGTAGCGACGCGCGAAGTAGTGCCGTTGCGCGCTTCGAATACGTCGGCGCGCCGCCTCGACCGTCCACGGCCGCCACTCGAGCGACACCGTCAGCGTCGCGTCCAGGCAGTACAGGTCCTCGAGCAGGTTGGCGCGCGCCCGGCCCGGCGGCGAGACCAGCGAATACAGGATCGCCGGCTCGCCGTCCAGCCGCAGGTGCGAACGCTCCGCCTCGAGCTCCGAGATCGCGAGCCGCCAGTTCATGCCGCTGCCCGTCGCGC
This sequence comes from Longimicrobiales bacterium, assembly GCA_965115885.1. Lineage (GTDB taxonomy): Bacteria > Gemmatimonadota > Gemmatimonadetes > Longimicrobiales > Gaopeijiaceae > BD2-11. Next base: position 1,564,836 of record OZ220479.1, on the reverse strand, counting down.
CGTCCCACGCCGTGCCGGGACGGTTGATCAGCTCGCACAGCAGGCGGGACGCCTCGACCGCTCCCAGCATCTCGACCGGCGTGTGCTCGGCGACCAGCGAGCGGCCCGCCTCGACCGTCGCGTGGAACCGCTCGGCCGCCGCTTCGATCTCCGACGCGAGATGGGTCGCCGCCGTCTTGCCGCGCCGCCTCCGCAACCGCGAGAGCCGCGCCGTCAAGCCCGGCTTCGAGCCGCGAGCGGACGCGCGAAGACCGGGGTCCTGGGACCAGATCGCGTAGGCGTCGAGGCGTTGCACGCGCCCGGCCAGGAACGCGCGGCGCTTCCGACCCGAGATCTCGGCGATCCCGGTGCCGCTCCCCTCTTCCGCTTCGGTCGCCGGGACGGGGCGGCGCAGAAGATGGAACTGGAGGCGCGTCTCGGGACCCAGTCCGGAGAGCAGTCGTTGCCAGCGGCCCAGCACGCGATCCACCTGTTCGGGTGTGCGGCCGTCCGTCGCCGCCGCCCGGATCCGACCCGCCGCGATCAGTTCGCCCGAACGGGTCAGGCAGGCCCGACCGTCGGCCAGCCAACCCCAGTACGGCAGCTCCTCGGCCAGCGAGCCCGCCGCCTCGTGGGCCGCACGTTCCCCGGCGACCCTCACGAGTTCGCCCGGATGCGGAGACGCCACGGCTCGGCCGCCCACTTGCCCGGGTCGTACCTCGACGGATGGCGCATCGCCGCCCGCAGCGTCGCGAGCAGCGCTGGATCCCGGCGGCCCGCCAGCCAGCCGGCGCCGTGGCAGGCCGCGAACACCGCGCCGCCCGCCGTCAGCGACGCCGTCGCGTTCCACACCGCCGCCGCCAGCGTCGCGCCCAAGAGAAACAGACGCCGCTCGACGCCCAGCACCGTCAACGGACGGTTCAGCGCCGCGTAGCCCATCCAGCGCCTCGAACCCCGCATCAGAACAGCCACGCCAGGAAGTTCACCGCGCCCATCGCCATCCCGATCCCGAAGATGATCCCGGCCAGCGTACGCTTGCTCCCGCCCTCCCCGAACGCGAACATCAGCCCACCCACCACGATGGCGACCAGCGACAGCCCCCGAGCGATCGGACCCGTGAACTGAGCCTGCAACTCGTTCACCGCCTCCACCCACGGGCTCGTGCCCTGCGCCCGCACCGCGCTCGGCGCCAGCGCCCACAGCGCGGCCAGCGCGGCCCACAGCGATCCCCTCATCTCCTCGACTCCTTGTCAATGGTGTGTTTCCGCCCGGACGTCTCCGACCCGGACGCGACCGACCGATCCCCCGACGACGACTCCCGTCCGCGCGCGCGCTCCCACTTCGCCATGAACGCCAGCACCCGGTCCGCCGTCGCCAACCGCGGCGAACGGCCCCGCCGCACGTCGCCCACGAACTTCCGGTCGCCGACCGCCCGCTCGCCGAACTCCGAGGGCGAGAGCCGCGACCGCCGCAGGAACGCCTCCACGCGCCGCTCGAACTCGTTCGTCAGGTTCTCCATCGTGCGGGAATCCGAACACCATGTGGGCAAATAACGCAAGTGTATGGGGTATGGGCTCTTTCCCACGTCGTTCAACCGCAACGAGATGCGCGATTCGGGTCGCCGACCGGCGCCGCCAGTCGCGTGCCGGAGCCTCGGAAACTCTTGGTCCGAAGACGCAAAACCAGTGGACACTGGCCCCTTCGAGGTTGCGGGCGGAACGTCCGGGGGAGGAGCCGTCGAATCGGGCGCGCAGGTCGGCGGGACTTGCACGGGCCGGGTCGCGTAGGTAGTGTCCTCTACATAATGAGACGCACGAGAAGAGACGACTCGGAACTGGATCCGGTGCGCCGACGGATCGTCGCGCTGCTGGCGGAGAGCCGCTCGAGCCTGCGGATGGCGTCGCTCGCGATGGGCCGCAACGGCGCGTACATGCATCAGTTCATCCATCGGGGCACGCCCCGCGTGCTCGCCGAACACGACCGCGAGGCGCTCGCCGAGCACGTCGGGTGCAGTCCCGACCTGTTCCGGCACCCGCGGGAAATGGGGGCGCACTTGAAGGCGCCGACCGCCTCGCGCGTCGTGCCGAGGGGCTACGCGGCCGTTCCCGAGATCGACGTGCGCGCGGCGGCGGGAATCGGCATGTGGGACGACGAGCCCAGGGCGGTGGCGCGATGGCTGTTCGCCGATCCCGTCGTCCGCCACGAGTTCCGCGCGCGGGCGGAAGATCTGCGGATGCTCGCCGTCGAGGGCGACTCGATGGAGCCGCTGCTGTCGGCCGGCGACCGCGTGCTGGTCGACGTGAGCCGCACGGCGCCGACGCCGCCGGGCGTGTTCGCGATCTGGGACGGCATGGGGTGCGTCGCGAAGCGCGTCGAGCACGTGCCGAACTCCGATCCGCCCCGCGTCCTGATCAAGTCGCTCAACCCGGAGTACGAGAGCTACGAGCGCCTCGTCGAGGAGATCCGCGTCATCGGCCGCGTCGTCTGGGCTTCGAGGCGGGTGTGAGATGCTTGTGGGAAAAGGTTGGACAGACCACGCCAGAGTTGACGTTTGAGGTACACCTGCTTACCCTTGTCTAGATGATGATCTGTAGGGTTCATCGGAACACCCATTGATCCACCAAGCTGACGGAGGGATGCAGGTCGAGTAGCAACAGGACCGCGGGAGCCGCAGGCGTGCCGAATGCGTGCGCGGATCTTGCGTTCAACGTTTGCTTCGCTTAACGTTAACGGAGCGTTTTGAATTTCCACAAAACACTGGGAGAACAAATCATGAATGGCGGCACGGAGATAATTGTCAGTGGTCGGGAGTACAAGGTGTCAGGCAACCTCGTATCCTACAAGCAGATTGTAGATATATGGAATGAGTTGCATCAAAAAGAAGACAAAGAGATTATCGGTACGCCTGGTATCGACTACGAAAACGACTCGAAAGATGGATGCGGGATTCTTCTTCCAGGAAACAGTATTGCCGTCAAGGACGGTACGAGCTTCTCCGTCGACCCTGAACATGTCTCCTGATGATCACCTCGCGATGTTCGCCCAGAAGATAGGTTTTGTCATTAAGGAAAATCCCGGCCTTGTACAAGCTGTTGAAGTTCCCTGCCTACTTGCAAACCGCGTTATCGGAAAATGTTGTATCGAGAAATCCCGTGATGTGGAAAGCGGAAAACCAAATGAGAAAATTGGTGGAGCCGCCCACGCTGTGCGAATTTCCGTTGACAAGGAACACGATGGGTGCGTGTACAATGCGGATAGAACCCTGATCGGAGCTCAAATCGGCGGCGACGGAAAAACGTGGTCGAATATTTCTATCAAGAAGGGAAGTCAAAAAAGTCCAGAAGAGGACGAGTCGGCCAGGGAGGTGGTCCATCGGTATGCGAAGCATATCGTCGGTGCAGTCTACGCGGCCAGAAATTCGGACATTGACTCACCCACTTCAAGAGACCCGTTCAAGATACGAACAACTTATGAAGCACGGGCGAGAATACGTCCGATTCAAGACCGTATCCGTGAACAGAATATTGCGATCATTGGCATGGGTGGAACCGGCGCGTACGTATTGGACCTTATTTCCAAAATTCCTGTGAAGGAAATTCACATTTTGGATTTGGACAACATGAAACCTGACAATCTCATGCGGGCCCCTGGTGCTCCCACTACCAAAGAGATAGAGGAAATCGAGGATGCAGAATCAGATCTGCCCAAAGTTCGCTATTACTATTCCAAGTATGCTGATTTTCGGGAAGACGTTTACCCGCACTGTATTCGTGTGGGTGATTTGGAAGCATTTAAGGCGTTCTTGTTGGAAAAGCGCATACACTTCGCATTCGTTTGCATCGACCAACTGACCGAAGGGGATTCGCCGCGTCAAGATATCGTCTATCGTGCGTTATCGGATTCGAAGATTCCATTCATAGATTCCGGTGTGAGCATAACATCAGAGGATATGATTAGAGGCGCTGTGACGACAAGTGCTTATGACGCAAGTTCCTCATTCTGGAAGTACATTCCCAACGCGAAAGTCAAGGGTGATAAATTCGGCTATGGCAATGTTCAGTTGCCGGAAGTGAACGCGTTGGCAGCATCGCTTGCAGTAGTAGAATGGAGACGGCGTACAAATCAGTATTTGGACAGTTCCACTCCCGGTTCATTCATGCACAAATGTCGACTTGAAAAGCCGAAATTCATGAAAGTTGATCCGAAATCAATGGAAATCTGTGATTCGTGAAAAGTCGCTGTGTCAAACTCCGGCCTATATTTGTCGAGATACTACCTGATTCTTCCAAAATAAAAACTGGTGACATTTGGATTAGCCACAAACACCGCACTGTCAACCTCCGCTGTCCTTGTGGCTGCGGGGATCTAACAGTCTTGTCTCTTCACCCCAGTCGTTGGCATATTCACTTTGATGGAAAATCCATCTCGTTGAGTGGCCCTACTGGAGGTTCCGTGTGGGCCAATTCCGGATGCGGCATTCACTATGCTATAAGAAATGGTTTAGTAGTGTTTTTGCCGGAGATTGAGCCACATAGGCACTCAAAGTACGCGAGAGCCGAGCGAGCTCGCATGCTTGGTCCTATTTCAAGTTCTTCAAGTTTAAGCTACCATACCTGTTTGTCAAAAATCATGTATATATGGCACCGATTCTCGTGGAGGAATAGGCGTAAGTAAACTTCGATTACGACACTGTAGCGAGATGCGGCCTGATCGTCGAATCGTGGACACGCCGGTTCGGGTCGAGCAAGCTCGGCTTGGCGGTCACGGTTCGGGAAGCCATTGGGCGGATGGCCCGCAAGAGCTCGCTGTCCCATCCGGAAGCTGGTGTCCCCGCCCACTCCAACCTCCCAACAACGACTGATGCCCCCTTTACAAGGGTGGGGAGTCCCCCCGTGGGACGCGCTGCCCGGTATGGTCCGGCGAACGGATGCCATGGCGGGTGCGCGTGCGGAGTGCGTCCACGTCCGACATGCTAGATTCAAAGGTGATCGGACGAACTCGGAACGTCACCGTGCGCACCAATGAGAGACCTGAGCATCCTCGAGAGCCCCTCCGCATCGAACCACCTCCCCCGCGTGCACGGGAACGGCACGGTGCCGATGTGCACGGAGTCGGCTCCGCAGGTTCCGTTGCGGGCCCTGGACCAGCTCTGGTTCCAAGTCGGCGGCACGGTGTGCAACTTGCGCTGTCGGCACTGCTTCATCTCCTGCAGTCCCGACAACCACTCCTTCGGGTTCATGACCCGGAGCCAAGTCGCCGCCGCCCTCGCCGAGTCCGTGTCGTTGGGTGTGAAGGAGTACTACTTCACCGGCGGCGAACCCTTCATGAATCGCGAGCTGTGCGCCATTCTCGAGGACGCGCTGACGCTGGGGCCCGTCACGGTTCTGACCAACGCGACTCTCATGCCGGAGCGAACGGTGCGCGAGCTGGCCCGGCTGGCGGCCGCGTCGCCGTATTCGTTGGAACTCCGGATCAGCCTGGACGGGGTCACCCCCGAGATGAACGACGCCATTCGCGGGCGGGGGACCTTCGCGCGCTGCGTGGAAGGCGTGCGGCGGCTGGTGGGCGCGGGGTTCCTGCCCATCGTCACGGCGATGCAGAGCTGGTCCGACGACCGGACCGGACGCATCCTGGGAGAGTTCCGCGAGTTGCTGGCGGGCGTGGGATACTCCCGTGTCCGGCTGAAGATCATTCCGCCGTTGCTCATCGGCGAGGAAGCGCGACGCACGCACGGGTACGCTTCCTCGATGAAGGTCACGCACGAGATGCTGCACGGCTTCGATCTTGATCGGCTTCTGTGCACGCGCGCACGCTTGGTCACCGCCACCGGGGTTCACGCCTGCCCCATCCTGCTCGACTACCCGGACGCACGTCTGGGCGGCACCCTCGGCGAAGCGGTGGCGCGGCCCGCATCGCTTTCCGAACAGCCCTGCTACACCTGCTATCTGAGCGGGTCCATCTGTGCCAACGCGACGACGAGCGGCGAGCTCTAGCGGGTGGCGGACGATCCGCTCGGGGCCATAGTACCAGCGATAACCGGTTCCTCGTGCTTCTTGGCGCGCTTGCGGGTGCCGGTGCGAACACCTCGGGGGACAGCGTCGAGCAACTGCCGCTTGCCTATTCCGACGAATCCGAACACCGATTCCACACGCTCACTTGGTTGGATGGAGCTCGAGGCAACGGCAATCGCCTGAACGCTGTCACTCTGCGACATCGCCTTGAGTTGAGAACCAGCCGACCCTTGAACTCAAGCGTGAATCTCTTCTCCTCCTTGGCCACGGCAGCGCCTCCTACCGGAGTACATCTGCCTGTCCAAAGACCGAAACCACCTCAAGGGTCGATTTTCCTGGGAGTCGAGAAGTCAGGACGACTCCCCCAAGCGCTAGCTGGGGTGAGTGTCCGCCAAAGCTACAATGAATCTGCACTACAATCTCGTTACGTCCGGCTTGGGATATGGCAACCAAAACATGGCTCTTCGCGGTTTTGTGTGAAATGGCGGGCCCTTGCAGGCACGCTGGCGGGGGAAGAGCGATGCGGGCCCTGCTGGCTCTTGGAGCGTCGTGGGATTGCCCAGGCGCATGAGGCGACCGATGAGGGCGGCTACCGTGCATCTGGCTTCGTGGGTCCCCGTCGCGCACGCCGGCACATACACTGGCGTCGTCCTGCGCGCGTGCCGTTCGGCTGATCGGATTGGTGTCGTTGGCTTCCGTCGGCGACCTTGGTCGGATCATTGATCCTGGAGGCCGCCCAGTGGCGCAGGGGCGCCCCACGGACTGCGCGGAAGTTCGGTTGCCCGATCGCCCCGATTCCGCGTCGCACGCTCTTGATCGGGGCCGGGCAGAGGACATTGCGATGGAGTGGTTGGACGAGTGCAGCCGGTTCTTCGAGCGGTCGCTCGGGATCGAGGCTCCGTGGTACGTCGAGGACCACTCGTTGGACGTGGCCGGGAAGCGGCTGGACGTCCGCCTAGGGTTCGTCCGCGGGGCGACCTTCGCGTGCGGGGCGTGCGGCAGGGAGGGGTGCAAGGCGTACGACACGGCGGAGCGGTCGTGGCGGCACTTGGATCTCTTCCAGTACAAGACGTACCTGCGTGCGCCAGCTCCTCGGGTCGACTGTCCCGACTGCGGGGTTCGTCGGGCCCGTCTGCTCTGGGCGAGGCCAAGGAGCGGTTCGACGCTGTTGTTCGAGGGGTGGGTGCTGAAGCTGTGCAAGGAGATGCCGGTTGCGGTGGTGGCCCGTCTAGTGGGCGAGCACGACACGAAGCTGTGGCGGATCCTCAAGTTCTACGTGGACTTGGCGAGGGAGGACGCGGATCACTCGGACGTAGTGGCGGTCGGGGTGGACGAGAAGTCGGCGAAGCGGGGTCACGACTACGTGACGCTGTTCGCGGACCTCGTGAGCCGTCGGCTGCTCTACGCGACGGAGGGGCGGGATGCGGAGGTGTTCGGGGAGTTCCGCACGGACCTCGAGGCGCACGGGGGGGGGACTCCCCACCCTTTGTAAAGGGGGGAATCGGTCGTTGTTGGGAGGTGGAGTGGGCGGGGACACCAGCTGCCGGATGGGACAGCGAACTCTTGCGGGCCATCCGCCCAACGGCTTCCCGAACCGTGACCGCCACAGCTTCTCCGGACGCCCCGCTCCGGTCGCTCCGCTCCCATCGCGAGGCGCCCGGAGAAGCGTCGTTTTTTCGATGGCCGACAGCGACGCCATCGCCGTGACCGCCAAGCCGAGCTCGCTCGCCCTGAACCGGCGTGTCCACGATTCGACGATCAGGCCGCATCTCGCTCGGTGCCGTGATTGAACTCGAACGAGGTCTGGGTTCTAAGCATGGCGCACGCAACCGCCAAGAGGCGGTCCGCAACCGACCGAAGGGCTCGGCCGTGGCTGTGGCCTCGGGCTCGTAGCGCGGCGTACTTCGCCTTGCTGAGCGGATCGCGCTGGACCGCGACTCGGCTCCAGTGGTGGACTGCTTCTCGAAGGCGCGGATGCGCGGCCAACCGGCGAATCACAAGAACCGATTTGCCCGACCGCCGGGTGACGGGGGCCACGCCAGCGAGGCACCTCAGCGCTTTGTAGTCGCGCCTCTCGACGAGGTCCGGCGCCTCGGCGAGCAACGTGGCGAGAACGGTCCGTCCGACTCCGGGCAGGGAGGAGAGGATCGTCACGTCGCGTTGCTCGCCAGGTTCGTCCGATGCTTCTTCGTCGCCGATCCAACCGTCCACGATCCGGGCCACGTCCTCTTCGGCTTCTCGGATCTGTTTCCGTAGCAATGCCAATCTTTCGAAGGCGGAGCGGACGTACTTCGTGGCGGCCGTGGCGACGCCGGGGACCACGTGCATCGGGGTTGCGCCAAGGATCTCGTGGAGTTCCTCCGCGCCGAGGCGGCGGATGCGGTGCTTCTTCAGCAAGGCCTCGAGCGTGCCCAGGCGGATGCGCTGGCCCTGTTGTGGGGTGGGCGCGCGCTTCCACAGCTCCATGACCCACGGTTCGCACACGTTCTTGCTGGCTTCGAGGATCGCCGGGTAGTACCTCCACAGTTGCTCGCGGATGCGATGGGCGATGCGAACCCGGTCTTCCTTGAGTTCGCCGATCGTCCTGGTGGCTTGGCGGATCTCGATCACCGCAGGATCGCTCGGATCCACCTTCCTGAAGCAGTGGCGGTCGGTCCTCAGGGCGCTGGCCAGAACCAGCGCATCCTTGGAATCGTCCTTGGCCCCGGCGGGAGAGAACCGATCCCGAAAGCGATCCAGTTGCTTCGGGTTGATGGAGTGGACCTCGAAGCCCCGGTCCACCAAGCCTTCGACGACCGGACCGTGCGGGATTTCGATGGCCACGGCGATGCGGCCGACGTCCGCACCCACCCGAGCCTCGATCCACTCCGCCATCGCGAAGAGCCCGTCGCCCCCGTGGGGAAAGGACTTCTCCGCCGTTTTTCCCCCGTCCCTGTCGGTCACGCAGACGTGATGGCTCCGCGAAGCCCAGTCCACGCCCGCGTACCCTTCATCCCGCCTTATTCATGAACGAAGGGAAAGCTTGTCGGCAGCCTTGTTTCCGACCGGTTTCGGCCGTTTGAAGGGTCGCGGGACGTCATATAGCTGACAATCAGCGTCCTTGGCAATAGCCTCGGACGCCGATTCGGGTCCATTCGCACCCGAACGCAGACACGCGGACGCACTTCCGCCCCATACCGCTCACATCCGCTTCGCCCCACCCCCGCGACCGAGTGTCAGAACTCCGGCTCGGGCAACGTTCGGAGTCGCTGGATCAGCGTCCACCAGTGCGACGACGACTCCGACGCGATCATCGTGATTCGCCGCCCCGACACCGCGAAGCGCGCTGCCGTGCGCAGCGCCCGATCCAGCAGTCGCTTCAGGCTCCACCCGACGCCCGCCGCCTTCTCCATCAGCGTGCGCAGCGCGTGCACGATCTGGTACGCCATCATCGAGATCAACAGGCGCACGTCGTTGCACGCGAACGCGTCCACGCTCTCCCCGGCCTCGACCTTCCGGCCGCGGTAGCGCCTCTTCGGCCGCGGCGACGACGACAGCGCCGGCCGCACCTCGTTGACCAGCTCGCCCATGTGCGCCTCGGCCTTCCCACGCCGCCTGTACAGCTCCAGCGCCTCGGGTCCCGACATCTCCTCTTCCGGGATCGAAGTCACGAGGTTGAACACGGTCGGGAACAGCTCGCCCACCCGCTCGACCGCCACTTGGAGCAAGCGGCGCCGACGAGACCACGATCCCGCCTGGTACTCCTCCTCGAAGACCATCTCTCTCGGCTCGCCGTCCTTGGACGGGCCCAACGCCATGAAGGCCTCCGTCACGTCTTCGGACAAGTCCTTCAACACGCTGTTGTTGCGGATCCGGCAGACGTAGTCCGTCCCCATGTCTTCGAGCTTCTTGAACAACCCCTCGCTCGGAAAGCCGGCGTCGAAGCGCACGTCGATCTCCTGGGCGAGCTCGCCCTTCGCACGCTTCACGAAGTCGGCGATGAACTCGACGGCGCCGTCGGCGGCGTGCACTTGGCCGCTGCGGAGACGCGCGTCGAGCATGTCCCCCGTGTCGGCCACCGACGCCACGATGGGCTGGTAGACCTTGCGGCGGTAATAGCAGCGAGTTTGAAACTGGTACCGGTTCCCCTCGGGTGGCCTGACCCAGGTAGTAGCTGACCGAAGTGTCTTCGAACGGATTTGTCGGCCACTCGGGGGGCGCCGGATAGAGCGCCGGCCTCGACCGACATCGTGACCTGATAAGAGCCTGACGCACTCGCGTGCGTCTCGTCGCTGCTTTGTCCAATGTCGGCCGAGGCCGGTTCCATCGCTGCATCCCAACATGGGAACAGGAGGCCGGCATGGCGAGTGCGCAGGTGGAAGGCAAAGGGGTCGTCGGTGGGGTGGACACCCACCAAGACCAACACACCGTTGCAGTTGTGAGCGTCGATGGCGCGGAGCTCGGGACCGAGTCGTTTCCGACGACCGGCGACGGGTACCGGGCGATGCTCGCGTGGCTGCGATCCCACGGCGAGCTGCTGCGCGTGGGCGTCGAGTGCACGGGGACGTACGGCGCAGGCGTGAGCCGCTGCCTCGCGGCGGCTGGCGTGCCCGTGCTCGAGGTGACCGGTCCGGACCCCGTGGCCCGAAGGGCGCAGGGGAAGGACGACGCGCTGGACGCCTTCGCGGCGGCGCAGGCGGCTCGCACCGGGTACCGGACGCACGTGGCCAAGGACCGCACGGGCGCCGTCGAAGCGCTGCGCACGCTCTGCGTCGCGCGCCGGAGTGCGGTGAAGGGGTGCACTGTGGCCCAGCAACAGCTGCACAACCTGATCGTCTCGGCGCCCGAGCGACTGCGCGATCAGCTCCGCGACTTGCCTCGCATGAAGCGCCTGCGCAAGTGCGCGGCGTGGAGGCCTAGAGCGGAGCGCGCGCATGAGCCGGAGGTCGCGACGAAGATCGCGCTCAAGCGCTTGGCCCGCCGGGTCCTGGCCTTCAAGGAGGAGATCGCCGGACTGGACGAGTGCATTCGGCCGATCGTCGAGCGTGCGGCGCCGGCGCTGCTCGAGCTCGAGGGTGTGGGAATCACGACGGCTGCGGATCTGTTGGTGGCGGTCGGAGAGAACCCGGACCGGATGCGCTCGGAGGGGAGCTTCGCGATGATGTGCGGGGCCAGCCCGATTCCTGCGTCGAGCGGAAAGACGCGTCGGCATCGCCTGAATCGGGGTGGAAACCGGAGTGCGAACGCGGCGCTGTATCTGATCGTGCTGACTCGAATGCGCACGGATCCGAGAACGCAGCGCTACGTCGAGCGACGCACGAAAGAGGGGCTGTCGAAGCGCGAGGTGATGCGGTGCCTCAAGCGCTACGTGGCCCGTCGCGTGTACCGGGCGCTGACGAACGGCGTCGGGGCGGCGATCCCGACGGAGTCGTCCGATGCGGCGAGCGCGACGGTGCCCGAAGCTCGGGCGACGACCGCCGGGACCGAAGGCGAGAGGCGGGATCGGGCGGGTGCGCGGAAGAGCCCGGCTACGGGCTTGTCGGATCCGGGCGAAAGGGATCGGCGCAGCGCCGACGGAGCGGCCGTGGAAGACGGGCCGGCAGTGTGCCGAGTTGCGTGAGTCTGTCCGAGGACTCCTTCGGAGCAGGATCGCGGTCGAGCTGCGCAATGATCCGATCCCGGCTCCAAGGACGTCCTCTCGGGTGCGCGAGCGCAGAGGGGACGGGTCGGCGTCGGGCGCTGGACACGGGAGCGTTCCGCCTGCCGCATCTGCAAGGGGGCACGGGCCCTGGCGCCTCGCGCAGGGAGCGGAGCGACCGAAGCGAGGCGTCAGGGCCCGGGAGCGGCCGGTCGGCCGCTCCCTCTCCGTGTCCCGCGCGCCGTGGGACGCGCTGTCGGGCATGGCCCGGCGAACGGACGCTGGCGGGTGCGCGAGCGGAGAACCTGTGGGTCCTGCGCCAGCGTTTTCCTATGCGCACAAGAGCTTGTGGAACGACAGGTTCCGCAATCACAGGGCAAGCACAGAGACCGCCGATCCGCAGGACTCGCGGGTAGCGTGAAGGGTCTGCCGATAATCCCGACGGAGCGTCGCGAGGCGCGACGCTCGCAACGTCCCCTAACCCTCGGAAGGTCCCGAAACGCCGTTAGGAGCGATCCTGCAGCCTCGAATTTGCGGAAGCTGGGGCTCTTCAGTGTCTTATGTGGATTGGCGGGGCTTCCCAGGCACACCTCCAGGGGAGGAGGCGATGCGGGACGCGCTACCTCTTGGAGCGTCGTGGGATGCCCACGGGCCCCATGCGACCCGATGACGCCCGCTACCGTGCATCTGGCTTTGGAAGCTCCGTGCGCCCAGGCGCGTACACGCGCGTCGCCCTACACGAGTGCCGCCTTGCCGATCGGCGGGTGCCGCCGACCCCCTTCAGCGCCGTTCGTCTGGTCGCCGACCTCGGGGGCTGCCCAGCGGCGGAGGGTCGCCTCGAACTCGCAGTGCCCGCTGAGGACAGCGAAGAGGCAAAACTGGACCCTTGACGTACATAAGAGCATCCGTTCCACTCGCCGCCCGGCTGGTTCCCGTGAACGTCGATGGGAAGGCCGTCCACATCGACGGTAAGCCGTCGGTGCAGCCGACCGCCGCCGATGGCTCGGAGCCTCCACTTGACGAACTTGGCAAGCTCCTCTCGAAGGACCTTGCGGTTTTCCTCCGAACTCAACAGCGCCACGAAGCGCGACAGCGTGGGCTGCGACGGCAACGAGCGGTGAGCGGCGACCGTGCCCTTGCGGTCGCACACGGCGAGGGCGAAGGCGGGATCGTTGCGGTAGGCGTCGGCGTCGTTGTGGTCGCGGCGTCCCTGAGCGGCGAGCACGAGCAGTGCGCGCAGGCACTCGCGCATAGAGTGCGTGATCTTGCCTGGCTGGCGGGGGTCGTCGATGCGGGCGGCGATCCGGTCGACGACGCCGCTGCGTTCGAGGATCTCGCGGACTGTGACGGCGCCGGCGTCGGCGGTGATCTGGAGGGGTTCGGACTTGAACTTGAGGGAACGGTTGAAGGAAAGCGAAGAATCCATGATTCACCTTGGCCGGTCGGCCGGTCAGCGGAAGACGGAATATCAACCCGCTGAAAGATAGATCACTTTATTTTGTCACGTCAATGCCTCGCCAAACGTTCATGAATAAGGCGGGTTCATACGGCTCGTTCATCCTTCGTACGGCTCGTTCATGCTCGCCCTCCTCCAGCGAAAGGGGTCGTAAGGATGAGACAGGCGGAATCGTGAGGCTCGCCGCGATGCTTTGTCGATCCCTGTACTGGCGCTCGATGGCGCATACTCCCCACTGGGCATCCATCGCGGCTCCGCGCCGGGGCACGAGTCCCCCCCAGGTGCTTGGTAGCGCAGGGGGCATTGGGTTGCTCCCGACCCGGTGCCTGTCTCGGTGCTTGCACTCCAATTCTGAAGCCTTGGATCGATTCCTCAAACCTCATCTGAATGGTACAGGGGGGGGACGTCGATCGGATCGGCGAGATCTGCATGGACATGTCGAAGGCGTACATGAAGGGCGCGCGCGACGAGGTCCCGGACGCGGAGGTGACGTTCGACCGGTTCCACGTGGTGAAGCTGCTGAACGAGGCGCTGGAACAGGTGCGGCGCACGGAGCAGAAGGAGCGGCCGGACCTGAAGAGGACGCACTGGATCTGGCTGAAGTACCGGCGGAAGCTGACGGCGGCGGAGAAGGAGAAGCTGGACGAGTTGCTGGGCGACGCGACGACGGTTCTCGACACGGTGAAGGCGTACGGGCTGAAGCTGAAGTTCCAAGAAGTATGGAATCTGCCGCCTACGGGCGGCAGGGCATTTCATTGATTGGTGGTATTCGCAGGCGAAGGAGAGCGGCCTCGGTCCGATGGCGGCGGTGGCCGAGACGATTCGGAAGCACCGAAAGGGGATTCTGCGGTGGCAGACGTCCCAGCTGACGAATGGTCTTCTGGAGGCGATGAACTCGCTGATTCAGGCGGCGAAGGCGCGGGCTCGGGGCTACCGGACGAAGGAGAATCTGATCACGATGGCGTACTTGGTGTGCGGTCGCCTCGAATTCAGGTTACCCACTTAGCACAGCGAGGAGGCCAAAACATCCGTCCCCAAATGGCCTTCGTGAATAAAGCCATAAAAAGGGATCATGTAACTGTAATGGTGGTGAGTGTAGATTTCTCAGACAGTTTGGATGTCATGGCTGACAGCGAAGGTTTGTGCGCCGCACCTAGTGTAGTGTCCGGTTCATATGGTTGATTATGTAGAGGCGACGGCCAAGGCCTGCCGAGCCCGGTTCACCTTCTCGAGAATCTTGTCCGCCGACTTCGTCCAGACCAGAGGCCTCGGGTTCTCGTTGTAGGTCTCGATGTAGTTCCTCAAGCACCGCTCGAGGTCGCTCACCGAATGGAAGACGCCGCGCCGAATCCGCTTCCGAGTCAACGTGCAGAAGAACCGCTCGACCAAGTTCAGCCACGACGCGCTCGTCGGCGTGAAGTGCAGGAAGATCCGCTTTTGACGCTCGATCCACTCCATCATCTTCGCGTGCTTGTGCGTCGCGTAGTTGTCCAGCACGATGTGGATCTCCCGGTCCTTGGGCACCGCCTTCTCCACCTTGCGCAAGAACTTCAACACCTCCTGGTGGCGGTGCCGCTTGTACGTCTCCCCGATCACTTCGCCCGATGCCACGTTCAGCGCCGCGAAAAGCGACGTCGTGCCGTTGCGCTTGTAGTCGTGGGTCATCGTCCCCGCGCGGCCCCGCTTCAACGGCAGACCCGGCTGCGTCCGATCCAGCGCTTGGACCGAGCTCTTCTCGTCGAAGCTGAAGACGACCGCGTTCTCGGGCGGGTTCAGGTACAGCCCCACGACGTCGCAGAGCTTCTTCTCGAAGAGCGGATCCTTGCTCGCCTTGAAAGTCCGCACCAAGTGCGGCTTCAACCCGCACGACCGCCACACCCGGTGCACGAAGCTGTGCGTCGTCCCCGCCGCCCGCGCCATCGACCGGCACGACCAGTGCGTCGCATCCGGAGGATCCGTCCGCGTCGTCAAGCGGATCACTTCGCTCCTCAGCGCCGCCTGCGCTTTCGAGCATTTGCCCCCGTGGTTGCCCCCGCGGGGACGCTCCTTCGCGATCCCTTTCAGCCGTTCGTCCGCGAACCGGCGCCGCCAGCGGCCGACCTTGTTCCGATCGATCCCCATCGCTTTCGCGATGGCCTTGTTCGTCATCCCGTCCGCCGCCATGAGCACGATTCGCGATCTCTCCTGGAGCCGCACCGCCGCGCTCCGCGACCGCGTCCACTGCTCCAGGCGTTTTCGCTCCGCTTCCGACAGCTCGATCTTGACCGCTACCCGCATGACGCCTTCTCCTCGGTGAATGAATCTCTCGCGAAGAGAAGGTAACCAAACGGCGATACATAATCAACTATATGAACCGGACACTACACTAGCTGGTCCTGATCCGGTTTGGAGCGGGGATCCTGAAGAAGTGCTGGATTCGATTGGTCGTGAGCGGTTGCGCCTCCTGTGATCCAGTGTCGAAGCGTTGTGATCGAGCTGCTGCAACAACGATGAATTGTGGAACGGTTGGCTAGTGTCTCGTCCTTGAAATCTGTTGACATCTTTGCGCATGTTCGGTATGTTGTCTCTTCGCCCACTGTCCAGCAGAGGAGAAGAGGCCATGCCCCGAGGACGCCCGTTGAAGCCGCTCGAAGTCAGCTAGGACACCCGCGAGGAGCTCGAGTCCATCATGCGGTCGTCGAGCATGCCTGCCGGCTTGGTGCGCCGCGCCGAAATCGTGCTGCTCTGCGCCGACGGACTCACCAACTCGACGGTCGCCACCAGAGTCCGCGTCAGCCGCCAGACCGTGGGCAAGTGGCGCGAGCGGTTCCGAACTCAAGGCATCGTCGGGCTTTACGACGAACACAGATCGGGACGGCCTCGCTCCATCGGCGACGACCAAGTGATGGATCTGGTGCGCAGGACGCTCGAGACCCGACCGCCCGACGGCAGCACCCACTGGAGTTGCCGCACCATGGCCGAGGCCGTCGGCGTCTCGAAGACCACGGTTCACGGCGTCTGGAAGGCGTTCGGCCTCCAGCCCCACAGGCAGAAGAACTTCAAGCTCTCCAACGACCCGTTCTTCGTCGAGAAGGTTCGCGACGTCGTGGGGCTCTACCTGAATCCGCCGGACAACGCCATGGTGCTCTGCGTCGACGAGAAGAGCCGGACGCAGGCGCTGGAGCGAACCCAGCCCATGCTCCCGCTCGGGCTCGGGTACGTCGAGGGCGTCACGCACGGCTACGTCCGCCACGGGACCACCAACCTGTTCGCCGCCCTCGACGTGGCGACCGGTCGGGTCATCGCTCAGTGCAAGCCGCGGCATCGGCACCAAGAGTTCCTGAGCTTCCTGAGACATATCGACGCCAACGTCCCCCCGGACCTCGACGTCCACTTGGTGGTGGACAACTACTGCACCCACAAGCACGTCAAGGTGAAAAACTGGCATCGAGCAGTTCACCGAACACTACAACGCGGACGCGAAGCCGTTCAGGTGGACGGCTACAGCCGATTCGATCCTCGGGAAGATCGGACGCCTTTGTCATGCTATTTCACGTACGCAACACTAGAGATGTCAATGGCACGAGCTGTTGCCCCCGGGCCGTGCAGGGAACGGAGCGACCGAGACGGCGGCTCGACTCCGGCTCGCCAATCCGCCAGCCACGCCTCGTCGAGGCCCATGATCGCTACGCTGGGGTGCAACTTTTCGTAGAGCAGTTCCTCGGGTTTTCATGGATGAGATGTCCACCCTCTTCCTCGCCTCAGCCGACGGCTCCGAATCGGCGAAGCAGGTCGTGTCGCAGGCAACATGATTACCGCCAGCCCAGCCAGACTGTAGAGACCCTGTTCGTCGTCATACCTCCCCCTTGGGAAGCTCGGAGATCCGCCCTGCATGGCGGCCCCTAAGGCCCACAATAGGAATACCGCTGCCGCAGGTCAAATCCGCGTCTGGCGAAATCTATCCACACGTCCAGCATCACCGCCAGATACGGAAAACCCTCCCGCGTCGCCCCGTACGTGATGTTCGCCACCCACAGCTTTGTCGAGACCCGCAGCCGAGAAGTCACGGTCCACCAAGTCCTCGGCAACCTCCGCTTTTGGCCCCCGTCCCGCCTTTCGCCCTCTTCCGACGACGGCTCGCACCCTCGATCACCGCCACCGTCATCAGCTGAGCCACCCGAGTCGAGGCTCGCATCACTGGGACTCCCGCTTTTCGGATCTACATTCCAGCCATTTCGACAGGACGGACTCCGACCAGTTGGTGGGCGGTAAGGCGGCAGATCGTGCAGTCCTAGTTGACTTTATACGATTCCTTACCGTGATATGCACCGTTCACACTGCGTCCGCGAGGCGGACGGCTGCGCCAACTCCCCACGACGAAGGATGTGCGACCCAGACCCGTGCCGCGACGCCTTTTCGCGATCCGCTCCGCGAACCCAGGTTCGCCGGCATGGCTCGGGTCAGATTTTCGAGAAGCGGATCGTCATGCCCGACGTGCGAATTCGCTTCGACGACCGCCTCTCGCCGCTCGACTTCAAGGTCGAGCGCGGCCTCGACCGATCCCTCGTTCTGCGCCCCGTCCCCGAACAGTGGATCCGCGACGGCCAATCTGATCGTCGACGCGACCGGATCCGCCCGCAACGGGCTTCAACACGTGGCATCCGGCGCGCCGGGGGCGGCGGGCGGCGGGATCCAAAGGGTAGAAGCAAGAGTAGATCGAGGATGGAAAACATGCGCGAAGCTCTGCACGCGGCGTCTAGACGAGGAGCGCGGCATGAAAGACCGTTCAACGGGGATCCGGGATGGCGGATGGCGGGCGGATGGCGGACCGAGACGCGAGCCGGGCTCCACCCGAATCAGGCGCCATCCACCACAGAAACCAGCTGTCCGTGAAGCATTGAAAAGCCCAGGACCGGGGGGCGTCCGCACGTGCCGGGGAGTCGTTCTCGCGGCCGTTCTGGTCCTTGCCTCGGGTTGCGAGGACGGCGAGCGCGTGGTGACCCCGCAGCAACCCTCCCGCCCATCCACGATTTCGTTGAGTCCGGCGACCGTCGCGCTCGCCGCCATCGGTCGCACGGCGCGGTTGGCGGCGCAGGTGCACGACCAGCGGGGCGACGCAATGACCGGGGTCGCGCTCATCTGGTCCAGTTCCGACGACGTTGTGGCCACGGTCGACACGGCGGGCTTGGTTTCGGCGGCAGGTGCGGGGACGGCCACGATCACGGCCCGGGCGGGCGACGTCGGCGGGACGGCCCAAGTCACGGTGGCTCAGCAGGACCGGGCGGCCTTGGTGGCGCTCTACGAACGAACGAACGGGCCCGAATGGGTCGACAACGAACACTGGCTCACCGACGAACCGCTCGACCGCTGGCACGGGGTGGACACCGATTCCGCCGGGCGGGTGACCCGTGTGGACTTGGGAAGTCGGCGGGACGGCGAGAACCAAGGTTGGGAATCGCAGGGATTGGAGGGCTACATCCCTCCGGAAATCGCGGACCTCGACCAACTGCGGTCCTTGAATCTCGTTGGAAACAGCCTTTCCGGGCCCATTCCGCCCGAGCTGGGGCGGCTGGAGAATCTGGTCGATCTGGAGCTGGGCGTCAACCGACTTTCCGGGCCCATTCCACCCGAGCTGGGGCGGCTGACCAGCTTAGAGACGTTGTGGTTGAATTACAACGGCGGCCTTTCGGGCCCCATACCGCCGGAACTGGGCCGGATGGAGAACCTCGAGACGCTGGCGGTGGCCGGGAACCAACTTGAAGGCGTCGTTCCGCCCGAATTGGGCGGCTTGACCCGCTTGGAGGAACTCGACCTCGGGGCGAACCGACTTTCAGGACCGATCCCGGGAGCGTTGGGGGGGTTGACCCGCCTCCGCGTGCTGATTCTCAACTTCAATCGCTTCACCGGGCCCTTGCCCGTCGAGCTCGTGGCGCTGAATCGACTGAATGCCTTCCTCTTCGACGAAAACGACGGGTTGTGCGCACCGGGCACGTCGGCGTTCGTCGCTTGGATGGAGAATCTCGAATGGATGGAGAATCTCGGAGCCGGGTACGAAAGCGGTTTTTGCAACGCCCGAGACGTACGCTCGCTCGCGGATTTCTTCCGGGCCGCCGGCGGAACCGATTGGGTCGGGTCGGACAACTGGCTCGCCAATCCGGCGCTCGGGACGTGGCACGGCGTGGACGCCGACTCCTTGGGTCGGGTCGTGGCGTTGGACCTCGCCGGAAACGGGCTCGCCGGTCGGCTGTCCCCGAGCCTGAGCGGCCTGACTCGACTGAAGAAGCTCACGGTCGACGACAACGCGCTCGAGGGTCGGCTGCCGCTGGGTCTCGTGGCGCTGTCTCTCGAAACCCTTCACTATGCGGGCACCCGACTTTGCGCTCCGACGGAACCCGCATTCGCCAAATGGTTGAGGGATGTGGCGTCTCACCGCGGAACGGGCTTGGCGTGCGCGCCCCTTTCGGACCGAGAGGCCCTCGCCGCGCTCTACGGCACGACGGCTGGAGCGACTTGGGAGGCTGCCGACAACTGGTTGACGGACGCGCCGCTTGGAGAGTGGCACGGGGTCGAGACGAACGACGCGGGAAACGTCACCCACCTGACGCTCCGCTCCAACGATTTGTCCGGACCGATTCCCCCCGAATTGGGCGGCCTATCCTCGTTGCGGTCGCTCGATCTCTCCGAGAACGAGCTGACCGGGTCGGTTCCCCCTTGGCTCGCCGACTTGGTTCGATTGGACTCCCTGTTCCTCCACGAAAACGATTTGACGGGTCCCGTTCCCGTCGAGTTGGGCAGGATGTCCAACCTCAAGGCGCTCGCCTTGCACGGCAACGAGCTCGTCGGCCGCATTCCCCCCGAGCTGGGCGGGTTGGCGAGCATGGAGCGCCTGTCCCTGTTCGGCAACGAGCTGTCGGGTCCGATTCCGCCCGAGCTGGGGCGCCTAGTCAATCTCGAGGAGTTGTACCTTCCGGAAAACGACCTTTCAGGTCCCATCCCCCCCGAGCTGGGGCGCTTGGCAAGTCTGGAACAGCTGTACTTGGACATGAACGACCTCAGCGGACCGGTGCCCAGCGAGCTCGGAGAGCTTGCGAGTTTGAAGGTGCTGAGCTTGACCGGGAATCCTTCGATGGCGGGGGCGTTGCCGGCGAGCTTCGTCCGGCTCGGCGACTTGGAGGAATTGATGACCGTCGGAACGGATCTGTGCATGCCTGCCGACTCGGCGTTCCAAGCATGGCTGGAAACCGTGCACAAGCGGCGAGTCGAGCCCTGCGTACGGACGGATCCGCCCGCGGCGTACCTCGTGCAAGCGGTTCAATCGCGGGCTTTTCCAGTACCGCTCGTAGCCGGGGAGCAGGCGCTGCTTCGGGTGTTCCCCACAGCGACGCACGCGACGACCGAGGGTCTTCCCAAAGCTCGAGCTCGCTTCTTCGTGGCCGACCGGGAAGTGCACGAGGAGGACATCCCCGGCACGTCCGTCCCCATTCCGACCGAGGTCGACGAGAGCAGTCTCGCCGCGTCGCTCAACGCTGCGATTCCCGGTCGCGTCGTGCAACCGGGACTCGAAATGGTCGTCGACGTGGACCCGGACGGCACGCTGGATTCTTCGCTCGGCGTCGCGAAACGGATCCCGGCCATGGGCCGTCTGGCGGTCGCGGTTCGCACGATGCCGCCATTGGATCTGACGTTGATCCCGTTCGTGTGGACCGAGACGCACGACTCCGCCGTCGTTCGAACGGTCGCCGCCGTCGTCGACGATCCCGAGAGCCACGACCTCTTGGAGCCCACTCGGATGCTCTTGCCGGTCGGCGAGCTGGACGTCAAGGGCCATGAACCGGTGATCAGCTCCAGCAACGACGCCTTCGACGTGCTCCTCCGCACTCGGGCGATTCGCGCTCTGGAGGGCGGCGAGGGCCGGTATATGGGGTGGATGTCCGAACCCGTCGAAGGCGCCAGCGGCGTGGCGCATCCGTCTCGACTGGAGAGCATGTCGATCCCCGACGCCGCCGTGATCGGCCACGAGCTGGGGCACAACATGAACTTGCAACACGCCCCTTGCGGCGTGTCCGGAGAGCCTTCGTATCCGTACCCCGATGGATCGATCGGCGCGTGGGGCTACGACTTCCGCGGCTCGGGAGCTTTGATCTCGCCGTCAAGACCGGACTTGATGTCCTACTGTCTCGATTCGTACTGGATCGGGGATTATCATTTCACCAACGCTCTGCGCTACCGTAGCTTCGCCGAAAGCGGCGGTGTCGTGGCCGGCTCGGCCCCGTCGATCCTCCTGTGGGGCGGCGTGACGGCCGACGGCGTTCCGTTTCTGGAGCCCTCGTTCGTCGTGGACGCTCCCGCCCTGTTGCCGGACTCCGTGGGACAGTATCGGGTTCGCGCGCACGGCCCCGACCGGAGGGAGCTGTTTTCCATCCGCTTCGCTTTGACCGACGTCTGGGACGGGGATGGTGGCGCGGTGTTCGCGTACGTGCTTCCGCTGGAGTCGGAGTGGAGGGATTCCATCGCGGGCATCACGCTTTCCGGACCGGAAGGCACAGCGACGATGGGTCCCAACAGCGCCCGATCCATGGCCATTTGGCGCGACGCGGACGGCGGGCGGATCCGCGGTTTTCTGACGGGTGCCGATCTGGAAACTGCCATGCGGGCGTTTCGGCCAACGGGGGATCCGACCCGCGGCGACGGCCGCACGTCTCCCGGAGTGCTTTCGAGCCGCGGAATTCCCGATGCCTGGTCGTGGCGGCGGTAGGGTGCCGAGCGCCTGCATGCGGACTCCGTCGCTGGGATCCCGTTTCCGGAGGTCGGCTCGAGCGTCGGCCGCGAGATGCGCGGCCGAATTGGGCGGGGTTCGCTGCTTGCGGCGCGCAGCTCCGGGCGCGGTCGCTTTGCTGTGGCTCCTTCCAGCTTGGATTCACGCACAGCACGGTGCCTTGTCCTGCCCAACGCCAAGTGGAGACGATGGGATCGGCAGCCTGCCGGTGCTGCTCCTGTGGGGCCGGATCGACGCCCGTGGCAGACCTGCGTTGGATCCCGCCTTCTTCATCGTCGGACCGGCATCGCCCCCCCGCACTCCGGGCGATTACCGGATCGCGGGGCGGAGCGAGGACGACGCCACGCTCTTTTCCTTGACGTTCGCCATGCCCGAGGCGATCGACGGAGACGGGAGTTCCGGATTTGTGTTTCTCCTTCCGGCTCAAGTCGAATGGGTCGGCCGACTGGCGAGCGTCACCCTGTCGGGGCCGGGAGGATCGGTCACGATGAATCGGTCCAGCCATCGGCCGATGGCCATCGTACGCGACCGCGAGAGCCGCCAAATCCGTGCAATCCTGCGAGATCTGCCGTCGACCATCGGGACGCGGCAAGCGGCCCAAGCTTGGGCGGACCCGCCGGCGGGCCAGGACGTATTCTTCAGCCGGGGCATTCCGGACGCCCAAGCTTGGTGCGACGCCTTGGCGGCGGACCAAGGATAAAGCCAAACGCATCTCGTCGCGGAATCGGAATTCCTAGGCCGAACTTCGAGCGTATAAAACGGCCTAAACGATTGTTTCATAGTGGTTTATCCTGTATTCGGGAGTGTACGCTACTGGGTACAAGTCATGGACGGACGCCGAGGAGCCGGAAGGCTTCGGCTTGAAGCGGGGTGGGGCTGGCGATCACGTCGGCGGCCACAGAGCGTGCGCCGCGTCGTCGTCGGCAGTTGCCGATACAGCTCGACGCGCTTCGGCCTGCGAGCCTTGCGGATCGCCAGCACCCTGCGCTTCGCCGCCCGCTCGTGGTCGTGGAACCGGAACGCCTCGCGCCCCAGCTTCTTGCGCGCACCGGCCAGCACCCGCGAGAGCACGCGCACCGAATCCAACAACAGCGTCGCTCGGACGGTGGATGTGGGTTTCGGTCACGGTGCCGTCGATGCGGATCACGCTCCCGTCTTCGATCTTCTCGTCGCGGGCCACGCCCAGCAGAACCCGGTCGATCCGTTCCCATGTCCGGCGGCGAACGGCGGAGATGCAACGGTTCAGCGCGGAGCGCTTCGAAGGCGCCAGCGGATCGATCCGCGTGAACCTTGCCGTCGCACTCGAGTCGAGCAGGTGGTACTCCATCTCCCTGTAGGTCCACCGCTCCATCTACATCAGGACCCCGGCGCGCAGAATCGTCTCGCAGGTCAAGCCCGCCCTGCCCTTCGAGGAGGGGTTTTCTCCGCTCACGTCGGCAGCGACCCAATCCAAGAAACTGGGGGTGGCGGTCCAGCTGGCCCGAGACGTCGGCGAGCAACCGCCCCCGGTCGCGGTCCGGGCAATCGGGGGTGAAGAGGCTTCCCTGGGGCGTGCGTTTCGCCCGCATCGCCAGTCCTCCTTGGGCGTGGTGAACTCGTTGAGGCACATGAGGATAACTGATCGTCAAGCACCTTGAGCATAACGGATCGGCGGGCGAAAAGCCACTCGATTCGCCGCTCGTTTACGGACGCATCGTCAAGCATGACAAACACTTGCGATTTTATGGACGGGAACGAAGGAGGGTCGGGCGCTCGAGGCGGAGATCGAGCGCGGACTCGAGCGGACGGCGGCGTACATGGACGCGAGTGGCGCGGACGCCGGGCGCTTGGTCGTCTTCGACGTGCGCGAGGGGAGGAGCTGGGCGGAGAGGATCCACCGGAAGCGGCGCGCGTGGAAGGACGTCCCCGTCACCGTGTGGGGGGCCTGACGGACAACCGGGGAGGACGCGTCGCGGTCGGTGCCGGTGCGAGGCGCGGAGCGTTGGATCGCCGCCGGGGACGTCGGAACCGGGCCCCTGCGGTTGCCCGGGCGCGGGAATTCGAGGCACCTTGGTTCATGCGCAAATTCAACACCGCCGGCCCCGTTCGCCCGGACCGTCACTACTGCGTTCCCCCTCTCGACCGCGTGAACCTGGACGAGATCCTCTCGTTGATTCACGATCAGCTCTACTTCGTGTTGCACGCCCCTCGGCAGACGGGCAAGACGTCCACCCTGCTCGCGTTGCGCGATCTGCTCAACGGCGGAGACGCAGGCGAGTACCGGTGCGCCTACGTCAACGTGGAACCCGCGCAGGCCATGCGCGAAGACGTGGGCGCCGCGATGGGGGCCATCGCCTCGGAAATCGCCCGGGAAGCGAAACTGACGCTCGGCGACGAGGCCACGGCTCAAGCGGCGCGGGAGCTCGACACGCACCGGCGACCGGCCTCCGTGCTCGGGGATCTCCTGGAGATCTGGTCGATGGCCGGCCCGAAACCTCTGGTTCTGCTGATCGACGAAGTCGACGCGCTGGTGGGAGACACCCTCGTGTCGGCGCTGCGACAGCTGCGGGCGGGCTACGCGCGCCGCCCGGCCGCGTTCCCTCAGAGCGTGGTGCTCTGCGGGGTGCGGGACGTGCGCGACTACCGGATCCGCGCGGGTTCCGAAAAGGAAGCGATCGCGGGCGGAAGCGCCTTCAACATCAAGGCGGAGTCGCTCCGACTGGGCGATTTCACTCATGCGGAAGTCGAGACTCTGCTCGGACAGCACGCGACGGAGACCGGCCAAGCATTCGCGCCGCAGGCGGTCGCGGCCGTCTGGGAACACACTCGCGGACAGCCGTGGCTGGTCAACGCGATGGCCCGGGAGATTTGCTTCTCGGCGGGCAGGCTGCGAGAGCGCAGCGGCCCCGTGGAGGAGGCGGACGTCTTCGATGCGCGCGAAGCGCTGATCCTGCGCCGCGACACCCACCTGGACCAGCTGCTCGACAAGCTGCGCGAGCCCAGGGTGAGGCGCGTCGTCGAGCCGCTGCTGAGCGGGGACGACGCGAAGCACTCCCACATGGACTTCGAGTACGTGCGCGACTTGGGACTGGTGGCTCGGGATCCGCCGCCGCGAGTCGCCAACCCCATCTACGGCGAGGTCCTCCCGCGGGCGCTGACGTGGATGCTGGAGTCCGAGATTCCGCCGAGAGAGACGCCTTGGTACCTGGACGCATCGGGCGAGCTCGACATGGACGCGCTGCTGGCCGAGTTCCAGGACTTCTTCCGCCAGAACTCCGAGCACTGGATCCGGCGCGCGCAGTACACGGAGGCGGGTCCGCACTTGGTCCTGCAGGCGTTCCTGCACCGGGTGGTGAACGGCAAGGGCAGGATCGAGCGGGAGTACGCGCTGGGGCGTCGCCGGGTGGATCTTCTGGTCGTGTGGCCGGCCGGGGGCGAAGGAGGCCAGCGGTTCGTGGTGGAGTGCAAGATGGTGAAGGAGGGTCGGGCGCTCGATACGGAGATCGAGCGGGGACTGGAGCAGACGGCGACCTACATGGACGCGAGCGGCGCGGATGCCGGGCATCTGGTGGTGTTCGACGTCCGCGAGGGAAGGAGTTGGGCGGAGAGGATCTACCGGAAGCGGCGCGAGTGGAAGCACGTCCCCGTCACAGTCTGGGGGGCCTGACGGCCCTGGTGCCGGTCGCGGATCCGGGACGCCGGGTGCGGGCCCGCGGCGGCGTCTTGGTGCCCTGGAGATTGTCCGGACGCGGAGTTCCGAGACGTCCCTGGGGCGCGCCCGTTCAATGCCCGCAGGCTTCTTGGGCCGGAACGTTCATTTGGCGTTCTCCCCCGGCAGGGGTTCGCGCCGTCGAGGAAGGCGCGGACTTGGGCGAGGGTGCGGATCCGGGAGGTGTCGAGAGTCATGACCATGCTCCAAAGATGCCACGACCCCGGGGTTCGGGCTCATTCGCCGCTGGAATGCGCTCCTCCGCTCGGGCTCGTTTGCCGTTGGACGAGGCTCGACGGGCGTACGGCGACGTTCCCCCGTTACCATTCCCCCATGACGACCAAGAGCCCACCGAACCTGAACGTTCGGCGCGCAGGGGCGGAAGCGTCCCCGTCCCCGTCCCCCCGACCCGAACGAGCCGACGGGAGAGAATGAGCGACCAGAGAACTCTCGATCTTGGAGCGAATCAGACCGCGGGCGAAGTCCTCGACCGCATCCGCAGGGAAAGTCGGGACGAATCGGAGAAGGGGCACTGGTTCGAGCTTCTGTTCATGCGCGTCGCGAGACAGCAGCCCGAGTTCGAGATCGACGGAATCTGGCGCTGGTCCGACTGGCCCGAACGGGAACGGCTCACCGGGCTGGACGGTCGCGACGTCGGGATCGACTTGGTCGCCCGGCGGACGACGGGCGAGTGGGTGGCCATCCAGTGCAAGTGCTACGACGAGCGCCGCAGGATCGGCAAGGGGGAGATCGACAAGTTCCTGGGCGGCTCCCAGAACCCCGTGTTCGGCCTGCGCTGGATCGTGGCGACCTGCCGTTGGGGGACCCACGCCGAGAGCGCGATCCAGCGAGCGCACCCGCAGGTCGCCCAGATCGACTTTCGGGAGCACCTGCGCGTCCAGGCCGAGGAGGGCGACGCGCGGCGCCCGGTTCAGCAGCCGTGGCCGCTCCAGGAAGACGTGATCGAGGACGTCGTCGAGGGGCTCGCGAACCACGACCGGGGCCGTCTCGTCATGGCCTGAGGCACGGGGAAGACCTTCACCTCGCTGCGCATCGCCGAGAAGGTGGTGGCGGACGGTGGGCGCATCCTCTTCGCGGCCCCGTCGATCGCGTTGGTGTCGCAGGCGCGGCGCGAATGGCTGCGGCACACGACGCGCGGGCTACGGTGCGTCGTGGTGTGCTCGAACCCAACCGCGGGCGGACGCCACGAGAACGAGGACATCCGCGTCTCGGAGCTCGAGTGTCCGGTCTCGACCGATCCCGCCGCGATCGCCCGGTCCCTGCTGGGCGACGAGGCGACGCACGTGGTGTTCTGCACCTACCATTCGCTTGGCAAGGTCACCGAGGCCCAAGCGGAGCATGGGGCTCCCGAGTTCGACTTGGCCATCGCCGACGAGGCGCACCGCACGACCGGCGTCCTCCAGCGAAAGAACGGCGACCGCAAGGTCGATTTCCAGGAGTTCCACGACGAGCGGCGCCTGTACGCGAAGAAGCGGCTGTACATGACCGCGACGCCTCGGATCTACAGGCGGTCCTCGAAGGCGAAGCTGGACCGGAAGCGGGTGAACAAGGCGTCGAACAAGGAGTGGGCGCATCCGCGCGACCCGGAGGCTCGGGTCACGAAGATGAAGGACGGTCGCACGCACATGGCCCACAAGTTGGAGCAGGCGGTGGACATGGAGACGGGGGCGGTGGTGGCGGCGACGGTGCAGTCGATGGACGGGGGAGACGTGGCGTCGATGCCGGAGACGCTGGGGGAGCTTGGGAAGGATCCGAAGGAGGTCGTGGCGGACAAGGGGTATCACGCGAACGCGACGATGACGGGGTTGAAGGAGCGGGGAGTGCGGAGCTACGTGAGCGAGCCGGATCGCGGTCGGCGGAGATGGAAGGGGAAGCGGGAGGAGCGGGAGGCGATCTATGCGAATCGGCGCAGGGTCCGGGGCAAGCGTGGGAAGCGGTTGATGAAGGCGAGGGGCGAGAAGGTGGAGCGGGGCTTTGCGCGCATGCTGGACACGGGAGGTCTGCGGCGGCTTCACGTGCGAGGGCGGGAAGAGATCTGAAAACGGATCTTGATGCAGGCGGCGGCGTTCAACCTGGGGTTGCTCATGTGGAAGCGCGTCGGATTCGGGACGCCGCGTAGCCTGCAGGGACTGGCGACGGCTCAGGCCTCGGTCGCGGCGTAGGCCGGGAGCGCCGAACGCCCTCATCCGCACCGAAACCCGGTTGACGGGCTCCACTGGGCCCGGAAAGTCGGCGTTTGACGGGTCGGAATCCAAGAGTTGCGCGGAATCGGAGAAGTCCTCGGGAGATTGACAGTTGCCATCAAGACGGATCGCTGGACCCATCGGCCGCCGCAGGAGCCCCCAGAAACCCCATTTTTTTTCCACGGACAGCTACGACGAGGAGGTGACGCCCACCAAAGGATGGGCAAGCTCAGTGGCACGACAGGGCCACCGCCAAGATGTTTCTCGAGTTCTTCGGACGGAACCGCGAACCGGAGACCCTTTCCCAGAGGGATTGGGACCGGTTCATCCGCGAACGGAGAGCGAGCACGGTCGGCCCGAGCGGCAGGCCGGTGTCGGACTGCACCGTCGGGCACGACCTGAAGTTCCTGGTCGCGGTGCTCAATTGGGCCGCGAAGTCGAAGGACGAACGGGGCCGCCCGCTCCTCGTCTCGAACCCCCTGAAGGGCCTCGAGAAGCCTAGGAGCCTGCGCGGCAGAAAAGGTGGTGGTGTGAGGCGGGTCCGTGGCGCGGAGCGGAAGCAAGGGTTATATTCATTCAACACATGGGGTTAGCCAGCGAAGTCCAGCGCACGGGAGAGACCATGGGGACGCGGTTCCGGAAATACCAGCCAGATCAGCAGTTTCTGATTCCGCCCGATCCCAGGAAGTGGATTCCCGAAGGACATCTCGCGCACCATGTGAGCGACTTGGTGGATTCCGTGGACTTGAGCGCATTCTACGAACGCTACCAGGGGGACGGGCGGCGCAACAGCCCGTACGCGCCGCGGATGATGGTGAAGCTGTGGGTGTACGGATATGCGACGGGAGTGCGCTCGTCGCGCAAGCTGGCGCGCAAGTTGATGGAGGATGTGCCGCTGCGGGTTCTGGCGGCGGGCAACTTCCCGAAGCACCGGACGCTGTGCGACTTTCGCAAGAAGAACTTGGAAGCGTTCAAAGGGTTGCTGGTGGAGATCGTGCGTCTGGCGCGCGAGATGGGATTCGCGGGACTGGGGCAGGTGGCGGTGGACGGGACGAAGATTCGAGCCAACGCGAGCAAGCGTAAGGCGATGAGCTATGGACGGATGGGTCCGGAGGAGGAGCGCCTGAAGGAGGAGATCGCGGAGTTGCTGGCGAAGTCGGATGCGGAGGAGGACGAGCGCGACGAGAGAGGTGCTCGGGGCGAGGAGCGGTTGCTCGAGGAACTGAAGCGTCGGGAGGATCGCTTGGCGGCGATTCAGGCGGCGAAGGAGCGTCCGGGGCGGAGGCTCGAGCGTTGGACGACGCCCGGGGCCGCGAGCCGGGCCAAGAGCGCAATGCGAAGGGAGGGCGGGCGTACAAGCGGGCGTACGGAGAGCCGGAGGAGCGTGCGCAGTCGAACTTCACGGATCCGGAGAGTCGGATCATGAAGACGAGCACGGAAGGCTTCCAGCAGTGCTACAACGCGCAGGTGGCGGTGGACGGGGAGAGCCAGTTGGTGGTGGGGACGGCGGTGACGGACAACGCGAGCGACCAAGGCCAGCTGACCGAGATGGTGGAGGAGGTGGAGGAAGTGGCGGGAGAGACGCCGCGCAAGGTGCTGGCGGACGCGGGGTACGGAAACGAGGGCGATCTGGCGGCGCTCGAGGATCGCGAGATCGATGGCTACGTTGCGCTGGGCCGGGAGGGGAAGGAGGTCGAGAAGGCGGACTCGGAGCGGTACCCGGCGCGGGCGCGCATGGTGGAGAAGCTGGCTACCCCGGAGGGTCGTGCGGTGTACGCGAAGCGAAAATGGATGGCGGAGGCTCCGATCGGGTGGATCAAGGAGGCGATGGGGTTCAGGAGGTTCAGCCTCCGTGGCTTGGAGAGTGTGCGCGGCGAGTGGGATCTGGTGTGCTTGGCGCTCAACATGCGGCGATTGCATGTCCTGTCGGCGGTGTGAGGGCCAAGCCATCGTGTCCGGGAGCTTCCGGGGTCCATTGGGACCTGGAATGCGGCGATTTCCTCCGCTGATAATCGGCTCTTGTCGTCATCCGAGCGGTTTGGTTGCCGGAAATCCGGGTTGGAGGCCCGACTGCCGGGACTTCACGCCCAATCGCAGGCCCTTCTGCCGCGCAAGCTCCTAGGGAGAAGAACCCGACGCGAGTCGTGCTGGCCGAGGAGGAGTACCAGGCATTGCTCCGGGTGTCGGCGGAAGTCGACTGGCGCTTCCGGGTCGCGCTCGTGCTCGCGCACGAGACGGGACATCGTATCGGGGCCATCCGCAAGCTCCGGTGGTCCGACGTCGACTTCGACGGTCGGGCCGTCCGGTGGAGGGCCGAGCACGACAAGACGGGCCACGAGCACACCACGCCCGTCACCGCCGACGCGCTGTCCGTTCTCGAGGACGCCTTGGCGAGACGTTCGGGCGTCGGGGACGCGCCGGTGTTGCCCGCCCTGAGGAATCCTGCGGACTGGGTGGCTGCGTGGCGGACGCGCGCTTGGTGGCAGAAAGCCGAGAAGCTCGCGGGGCTCGAGCCGAAGCGCGGCAGGGGCTGGCACTCGCTGAGGCGGAAGTTCGCCTCCGATCTCATGGATCTGCCGCTCAAGGTGCTGTGCGAACTCGGCGGCTGGAGGGACGCCAAGACCGTGCTCCGGTGCTACCAGCACACCAGCGAGACGCAACTCCGGGAAGCGCTCGACGAACGGCGTAGGGCTTGCACCTGAGGTCGGTTCGGCGGGAATCGAGATGCCGGAACTCGCGCAACCGTCCCGCACCGTATCGGACGGAACGGACCTCCGAGGTACCGTCGGTTCAAGCCCTGCCCGAACGCCTGCCGCCGGATCCGCGAGGGCGAGGATCGCGGGCGCGCTACCCGCCCGCGCTACCCGCCTTGGACGACGCCGAATGCACCGGCGGCGTTCCCGAAGAGGCCATGTGCGAGCGGGTCGACCGACGCTTGCGCGGAGACCGCGACCCCATCGGTCGAGCGGCTGCCGGCCGATGGGGTCGCGTCGAATTCGCCTTATCCGGCTCCCGCACGGTCGCGAGTTCGACCGTCTCGGTCCCCTCCAACCGCTCCTCGACCGAGCTCCATCCGGTCTCGATCCCGCACTCCGTCGACCCCGGCGTCTCCTTCCTCCTGCCGCACGACCCTCGCGGGCCGACCGCTCGCCGTTCCGAGTTCCCGGGCGGTGGCCTCCGCGACCTCCAACGCACCGCCCCTTCCGGTCTCTCGCGCTACGCCGTCCGAGAAGGACGCCGCCGCATTCGATCCGCCCGGATCCGCGACCGACGGAAGAGCCGAGACGGCGCTCCGCTGCGCCATTCCGCTCGCCTTCGCCGGCACCACCGCCGTGGCGATCGCGCTGTCCAACGTCGCGCCTCTCCCTCCACGACGATTCGTCGACTTCGCCACGATCCTGACCGTGAACGTGTCGGCCGGGAACGTGCGCCCGGCTCGCCTGCCGCCCCGCCCCACGGCGCCCAGGAACGCGTCCCGACCGTCGCCGTGGTTCTCGAGATCGACGTTCCTCCATGTCCCGTCCGCGTCCCGGTACTTGGACGAATAGACCACAGCTCCGACGTTCCCGCTCGGCAATCCGTAGTCGCGACCGGACCTCCTTCTCACGCTGAAGAAGCGCATCACGATCTTCGTGGAATCCGTCGCCCGCGCTCCGGTCAGATCGAGGATCCGCCACGTGTTCGCCTGGACGTCGCCGAACGCCTTGTTCTCTCCCGCAGCCACCGACACCCGCCGGCTGCCGTTCGGATAGTCGAAGCCGTACCGTTCCTTGCGCGCCTCGACGTCGTACTCGCCGGGATCCCCCACGACGAGCGTGAACGCTCCCGTCGCATCCGTCGTCGCCGTGTCCGTCGCCGTCGCGTCCCCGACCTTGGTCGCCGACACCAGAACGCCCGCCTCCCCTTTGCCTCCCCCCTGCGGCGCGATCACTCTGCCGACGATCGTTTGCCGCTGACTCGGCCGACCGGGCCTGGCCGGTACCAGCGCCGTGGAGAACACGCTGTCCAACGTCGCGCCTCCGCCGTCCTTCGAAACCGCCTTGATCCTGATCGTGAACGTGTCGTCGGGGAACCTGCTTCCCGCCTGTCCGCCACCCTGCCAGACGTAGACCAGAAACGCGGCGCGGTCGTCGCCATGGAACGCGGGAACCACGTACTTCCAGGTACCGCCCCGGTCCCGATACTGAGACTGGTAGCTGATGGGACCGACGTTCCCTTCGGGCGCTCCGTAGTCGCGACCGGGCAGGGCGTTCAAGCTGAAGAACCGCATGATGACCTTCGTCGTGTCCGGCGCCCGCTCCGCCGTCAAATCGAGGATCCGCCACGTGTTCGACTGGATGTCGCCGAACGCCTCGCTCTCTCCCGCGGCCACCTGCACGCGTCGGTCGCCGTCCGGATAGTCGAAGCCGTACCTGTTCTTCGACGCATGGACCTCGTACAGGCCGGGCTCCTTCGCGGTCAGGGTGAACGCGCCCGTCGCGTTCGTGGTCGTCGTATCGGCCGGCGTCGAGCTTCCCGCCTGCGTCAGCGCCACGAGCACGCCCGGCTCACCCTTGCCGCCCTGCGGTGCGATCACCCTGCCGTCGACCGTCTGCCGCCGACCGGTTCCCTCCGCTTTGGCCGGCACCAGCGTCTCGGTCGACACGGTGTCCAACGTTCTGTCCTGACTGTCTCTCGCCCGCGCCCTGATCCTGATCGTGAACGTGTCGTCGGGGAACACGCTCCCGGCTTGTCCGCCACCCTGCCAGACGGTGACGATGTACGCGTCGTCGTCGTCCCCATGGAAATCCAATTCGACGTACTTCCATTCGCCGCTCACGTCCCTGTACTGAGACGTGTAATTGATGCCTCTCGCGGTCCCTTCGGGCACTCCGTAGTCGCGACCGGGTATCGCATCCACACTGAAAAACCGCAGGATGACCTTGGGAGCGCCGGAGACCCGCTCCGCCGTCAGATCGAGGATCTTCCACGTGTTCGACTGGATTTCGCCGAAACTCTCGTCCTCTCCGGCGGTCACCGAAATCCGCTGGCTGCCGTTCGGATAGTCGAAACCGTACCTGTTCTTGGACGCTTCGACGTCGTATTCGCCGGGATCCGCCACGGTCAGCGTGAACGTCCCCGCCGCGCCGGTCGTCGCCGTATCCGCCGCGATCGTGTCCCCGACCTTCGTCGCCGACACCAGAACGCCCGCCTCCCCTTTGCCGCCGCCCTGCGGCGCGATCACCTTGCCCGTGATCGTCTGACGTTGCGTCTCGTCGTCGGTCTTGGCCGGCACCAGTGCCGCGGTGAACACGCTGTCGAGAGTCTGTTTCAGACTGTCCTTCGCCGTCACCTGGATCCTGATCGTGAACGTGTCGTCGGGGAACACGCTCCCGGCCTGTCCGCCACCTTGCCAGGGGAAAGCCAGAAACGCATCCTGGTTGCTTCCATGGTACGCGAAATCGACGTGCTTCCACTCGCCGCCCACGTCCCGGTACTGAGACGTGTACTTGATGCCTCCGGTGGTCCCTTCGGGCACTCCGTAGTCGCGACCGGCTATCGCCGCCAAACTGGAGAACCGCATGATCACCTTCGTCATGTCCGACGCGCGCTCCGCCGTCAAATCGAGGACTTGCCACGTGTTCGACTGGATGTCGCCGAAGCTCTCGTTCGCTCCGGCCGCCACCGAAACCCGTTGGCTGCCGTTCGGATAGTTGAACCCGTACCTGTTCTTGGACGCCTCGACGTCGTAATCGCCGGGATCGCTCACGGTCAGCGTGAACGTTCCGGTCGCATCGGTCGTCGCGGCAGCCGCCGCGACCGTGTCCCCGACCTTGGTCGCCGACACCAGAACGCCCGCCTCCCCTCTGCCTCCGCCCTGCGGCGCGATCACCTTGCCCGTGATCGTCTGACGTTGCGTCGGCGTGTCCGTCTTGGCCGGCACCACCACGGTTTCGATTGCCGACCTCAAGACAGTACCCTTCCTGTCAGCCACCTTCGAGTCCACCACGACCCTGATGGTGAAAGTATCGTCGGGGAACGCGCCTCCGCCGTTTCCGACGGCCACCACTGCTGACTCTCTGCTGTCGTCGTCCTGGAAAGTGAACGTGGCAGGCAGAAATCTGCCGTCCTCGCTTCGATAAAAAGCCGAGAGAGAATCGTATTCATGCCCGTCGGGAAAGCCGTAGTTGCGACCTGATTCTCGCTTCATGCTGAAGAACCGCAACACCACCGTCGCGCTGTCCGTCCCTCGCTCCGCAGTCAGATCCAGGATGGTCCACGTGTTCGCCTGAATGTCCCCGAATACCGTGCTGCCGTCTGCGGAAGTCACGGAAACCGACTGGCTGCCGTTCGGATAGTCGAAACCGAATCTCTCTCTCGACGCCTCGATACGATATTGCCCCGACTCCTCCACGCTCAAGGTGAACGTGCCCGTCGCGTCGGTGGTCGTCGTATCCACCGCAAGGGTGTCTCCCACCTTGGTCGCCGAGAGCAGCACGCCCGCTTGCCCTCGCCCGCCGCCCTGCGGCGCGATCACCTTGCCGGTGATCGTCTTCCGCTGCGCCGCTGCGTTCGACGCGTGTACGAAACCGACAAAGTCGACGTTGCCGACCTCGTCGACCGCCACCGCCACTGTCCTGGATTCCACATTGAACGAGACGTCCTCCGGGAACCCCGAGATCGCAACCGCGTAGGTGCCCGCTCGGAGCCCCGCGAATGCGAAGCCGCCGTCGATCCCCGTCTGTACAGCCTCTGTCGTTCCATGCTGGCCGATCAACGTCAACGTCACCCCGGACAGCGATGTTTGCGGAGCGCCCCCGCCGTTCGTGGCCGTGCCGGTTGCGGATACGCGACCGACCACCGCCGAAGAACGCACGTATTCGCCGACGAAGCTCAAAGTCACGTGCTGGCCGTCCGCTGAAATGGTTGCGGACCGAGTCGATTGCACGAACGTCGCGTCCTCCGGGAATCCCGAGATCGCAACCGTGTGGGTGCCGACCTCGACCCGCCCGAGCGAGAACCCGCCGGCCGAGTCGACCGCTGCGGAAACACCCGAAGAGAGAGTCGCCGTGACGCCAACGGCCGCCGAGCCCTCGATCATCACCGACCCGGAAATCGTACCCACGGGGGCGAGACGCTCCAGTGGAATGGTCGGGTAACGGCCGTCGCCGCACGCCGCAAGGACGAGAGGCATCATCATAGTTGTAGTAAAGAGCTTGATTCTGTTCATGGTGTTGGCAAGGTCTCTAGTGTAGTGTCCGGTTCATATAGTTGATTATGCGGAGGCGACGGCCAAGGCCTGCCGAGCCCGGTTCACCTTCTCGAGAATCTTGTCCGCCGACTTCGTCCAGACCAAGGGCCTCGGGTTCTCGTTGTAGGTCTCGATGTAGTCCCTCAAGCACCGCTCGAGGTCGCTCACCGAATGGAAGACGCCGCGCCGAATCCGCTTCCGAGTCAACGTGCAGAAGAACCGCTCGACCAAGTTCAGCCACGACGCGCTCGTCGGCGTGAAGTGCAGGAAGATCCGCTTTTGACGCTCGATCCACTCCATCACCTTCGCGTGCTTGTGCGTCGCGTAGTTGTCCAGCACGATGTGGATCTCCCGGTCCTTGGGCACCGCCTTCTCCACCTTGCGCAAGAACTTCAACACCTCCTGGTGGCGGTGCCGCTTGTACGTCTCCCCGATCACTTCGCCCGATGCCACGTTCAGCGCCGCGAAGAGCGACGTCGTGCCGTTGCGCTTGTAGTCGTGGGTCATCGTCCCCGCGCGGCCCCGCTTCAACGGCAGACCCTGCTGCGTCCGATCCAGCGCTTGGACCGAGCTCTTCTCGTCGAAGCTGAAGACGACCGCATTCTCGGGCGGGTTCAGGTACAGCCCCACGACGTCGCAGAGCTTCTTCTCGAAGAGCGGATCCTCGCTCACCTTGAAAGTCCGCACCAAGTGCGGCTTCAGCCCGCACGACCGCCACACCCGGTGCACGAAGCTGTGCGTCGTCCCCGCCGCCCGCGCCATCGACCGGCACGACCAGTGCGTCGCATCCGGAGGATCCGTCTGCGTCGTCAAGCGGATCACTTCGCTCCTCAGCGCCGCCTGCGCCTTCGAGCATTTGCCCCCGTGGTTGCCCCCGCGGGGACGCTCTTTCGCGATCCCTTTCAGCCGTTCGTCCGCGAACCGGCGCCGCCAGCGGCCGACCTTGTTCCGATCGATCCCCATCGCTTCCGCGATGGCCTTGTTCGTCATCCCGTCCGCCGCCATTAGCACGATTCGCGATCTTTCCTGGAGCCGCACCGCCGCGCTCCGCGACCGCGTCCACTGTTCCAGGCGTTTTCGCTCCGCTTCCGACAGCTCGATCTTGACCGCTACCCGCATGACGCCTTCTCCTCGGTGAATGAATCTCTCGCGAAGAGAAGGTAACCAAACGGCGATACATAATCAACCATATGAACCGGACACTACACTAGTGAAGTGAATGCGCATGGCCAGTGCGCGCGCATCGGGCCTGTGCGTGAAGCTGGAGCCATGATTCGGAAACATGCAGTCGGCTACTCCGACGTTGATGACGTTGATATTGATGGCAATCTACCCGGAACCCGAACTGGCCGCGAGCTTGAATGTCCTCGTACCAGTCCTCCACGCCCCGGTGGAACCCTGTCTGGAGTCGATCCTGAATTCGATCGACCCCCGCAACTCCTGCTTGGTGACCCGCACGACGTTGCCTTCCGCCGTTCGGAACGACACGTATTCGCTCCCGTTGACGTCCGACCAGATCTTCCGTCTGGTGTCCCACGCAACGTCCGTTGTCCAGAACACCGTTGCGCCGCCGCCGCCCAGATCGACGACGGATGGGAACGTCGCGGCGATCCGCTGCTCCGACCTCGCGTTCGTCGTGGCCCTCCAGTCGAGCACCAACGTGTCGCCGTCCGTTGTCCGCTTGGCCATGATCGAGGTCGCCATCGGATCGACCGCCGGCATCCTTGCGTAGGCGGCCACGCTGTCCACGCCATCGCCGAACGGGCGACCTCTAGCATCTAGCTTCGCCACTATCGCCCAAGCTCTGACCGTGAACGTGTCGTCGGGCATTGTACGGTCACCGCGGACATTTGGATAGCTCCCAACAGACGGCGCGCAACGGGGAGCGGATGCGCCTGTGCAGGCGCGCAACATCAATCCTTCATTTTTATTCTGAGCACCCGGAGGAATTCGGGGGTAGTTCAAACCAAACCATATGCTGTCTATCGAGACGTTATAGCCATATTTATCAACTATCGACACTTCCTCCTCAGGAAATCCCGGGTATTTGGGTACAGATGCAACAGGGAAATAACCTTGATCATTCAGTCCACTTCTGCTGGCCCACCGAAAGATGACGTTAACAGAATCATACTTGTGAACCAGAATCGGAAGCTGACCCTCTTTTTTCACGGTGTCCGTCGTTATACGCCGCTCCGCACGAAAATTCAATATCATCCAAGTGCGCGACTGAATCTCGCCGAAGTCCCGGCGTCCTCCTGGGGCCGCCGTCACCCGTCGACTGTCGTTTGGATAGGTGAATCCGTATCTCTTCTTCGTCGCTCTGACGTCGTAGTCGCCGAACGGCACGTTCAAGGCGAACGTCCCCGATGCCCCCGTCATCGCCGAATCGACGACCACGGTCGTGTCGCTCGCCTTCCTCGCCCTGACCCAAACGGAATCCTGCGGACCGCCGCCGATGTTCAGCGGAGCGGCCACCCGGCCGGTGATCGTCGCGTTCACGAAGCCCGTGAAGTCGATCCCCGAGATCGCCGCGCCCGTGTGCGCCGGCACCTCGATCGACTCCGGCGCGAAGCTCATGCCCTTCCTCGTCACGCGCACCGTCGCCGTCCCGCCGACGCTTCCGCCCTTCAGCTCCGCCATGTAGCTCCCGTCCGCGCCCGTCGTCAGCTTCCCGTTCGACGCCTTGTTCTCCGGCGCCACCCACTTCGTCGTGTCGTCGGCGTACCTCACCTGGATCTCCGCGCCCGCCACCGCCGCGCCGCTCCCCGACGCCGTCACCTTCCCGCTCACCGTCGCCTTCGAGGCCGTCCCCCCGAACGCGATGTTCACCATCTCCAGTCCGTTCGCCACGAACGCACGCACCGAGTCCTTCGTCGTCGTCGCGCCCTTCGTCGCCTTCACGAAGAACTTGTCCTTCATCGCGCTCCGCGTCGCCGACTCCACTCCCGCGATCACGTAGCGTCCGTACGCGTCCGTCGTCGCCGTCTTCCCGTTCGCCGTCACCGTCGCGCTGTCGACCGGGAACCCGTCGCTCCCCTTCACCCGCCCGTACACCGTACCCGTCGACGGCGTCACCTCCAGCTCCACCGCTCCGCTCAGCGGGCTCAACGCAGCGCCCAACTCCATGCCACCCTTCTTGCGCACCCGCCAGCCCGCCGACGCCTTCGCTCCCCACGACCCCGCCGCCAGCTTCCCGAAATCGAACTGGTACGTCTCGTTCACCGTCGTCGTCGTCACGTCCTTCGCCAGCGCCGCGAACGTCTTCGCCTCACCCGCCAGGTTCTTCCCCTCCACCGGCGTCAGGTCCACCGTCACCCCCGAGTTCTTCCGGTTCATCGTGTCCGTCGAGAACCCGTCCCCCGAACTCGCCGCCGTTACGCTCTTGCGCCACACCTCGCCCTTCACCGAATGCGTCGTCACGTACGCGAACGACGCGCACTCGTCGTGGTCCTGCGGAAGCGTCGCCTGCAACGGACACAGCGAAACCGTGTGCCCGAATCCGCCCTCCGACCCGAACGCTCCGCCCATCAGCCCGTTCGCCTCCGCGTCCCGGTACGCCTCGAGCTCGTCCGGATCCAGCAGCACGATCCCCGCCGTCGTACCCGCCGCGCTCTCGTTCGCGCGAACCACCACGTCGTAGTCCGTCGGCACGTGCAGGAACGTCACCACCCCGTCCTTCTCGCTCACGTGCTTCGAATCCCACTCCTCCTTCGTGAACGCGCGCGACCGGCCCGTCCCGCTCACGTAGCGCAGCGACACGTCCACGTAGCCCGTCTTCGCCCGCTCGTCCCCGCCCAGCACGTTCCCCGTGTACCCCTCCACCTGATCCTTCTCGTGGTGCACGTACACCTTCAATGTCTGCGTCGCGTAGCTCGCCTCGAGCGTCCCCGCCTCCATCGTCTCGCCCGCCAGCTTCAGACCCGTGTGCGTGTACTCCACAGCCTCCGACTCGTACTTCTCCCCACCGTCCAACTCGTCGTCCTGGTCCTTCGCCAGCATGAACGCGTAGGTCGTCGGCACCGACTCCGCCGTCGTCTCCAGCTTCGCCATACCCTCATCGTCCAGCTTCTTCGGCGCGCCCTCCACCGTCTCCTCCCCCGACGTCACGCCGATCGCCCAGCCGCCCAACGCCATGCCCCCGCCCAACTCCGTCTTCACCGTCTTCCCGATCACCGACACGTCCACCTTCAGGTTCACCACGTCGGCCACGTTCTTCGCCGACACCCTCCACTCCTGCGGGTCCCATTTCACCGCCTGCTTGCCCGCTTCCATGTCCACGCTGTAGCCGTCCGCAACGACCATCGCGTACACCGTGTGGCCCGTCGTGCCCGCGCGCGCCACACGGATCGACGCCATGCCCTCGTCGTCCGTGGTGCCGCTCCCCGACATGTTCTCCCCGCCCATGTCCGCGTACAGGCTCACCTTCGCGCCCGGCAACGCGTCCCCCGTCGCCTCCCCGCTCTTCAACTTCACCTCGAAGTCCACCGTCGTGTGCGTTATGTCGAACGGCAACGACCGCGTCGCCGCCTCGCCCACACCCAACTCAACCGCGTAACCGACCGACGGGCCGCCGTACGCCACGTCCTCCGCCGCCAGCGTCGCCGCGACCTCCGCGTCGATCAGCACCGCCAGCTGGTACGAGCCCGCTTTCAGGCCCTCGAACGAGAACCCGCCCTCCTCGTCCGTCGCGCCCAAGCGTTGCTCGTTCACCCCCGGGCCCACCAGCGCCACCGGGATCCCCGCTCGCATCAGCGCATGCTCCCCCTCGTCGAACATGTCGTTCTTCGTACCCTCGTCCACGTACGCCATCCCCGACACGCTCGCCGTCGTCGCGTGCTCCCCCTCGAAGTTCACGATCCTCGACTCGTCGTCCGCCACCGTCACGTCCATGCTCGTCGTCCCGAACACGTACGCCTCGCCCTCCACTCCGATCGACACCGCGTAGTCCCCCGCCGCCAACCCCGTGAACGCGTACTGTCCGCTCGCGTCCGTCGTCTCCGTTCGCTCCTCGTCGGCCCCCGACAGCTTCACCTCGACCCCGCTCAATCCCATCCCCTCCACGCTCACCCGACCGCTGATCCCCGACGTCCGCAACAACACCCCCGTGAACGACACCGTCGCCGTCTCCCCCATCTCCACGCTCACGTCCCGCGACGTCGACGCGAACTCGTAGTCCTCCGCTTCGTACCCGCCCGCGATGCTCACCTCGTACGCGCCCGCGCGCAGTTCCTCGAACCGGTACCCCCCGTCCGCGTCCGTCGTCGCCCTGCGGCTCTCCTCCGCCGGACCGCCCGACAGCGTCACCGTCGCCCCGGACAACCCCTCGCCCTCGACGACCACACGGCCTTCCACCGCCGACGCGCGCACGTAGTGGCCCGTGAAGTCCGCGTTCCCGACCTCGCCCGCCTCCACCTCCACCTCCACCAACTTCGTCTCGAACGTCACGTCCTCCGGGTAGCCCGAAATCTCCACCGTGTACGTCCCCGCCCGAAGCCCCGCGAACGCGAACCCGCCGTCCATCCCCGTCCGCACCGTCTCGCCCGTCGCGTGCTCCCCGCCCAACGTCACCGTCACCCCCGACAGCGTCTCCGGCTGCCCGTCCCCTCCGCTCGTCGCCGCGTCCGCAGCCACCACCGCTCCCACCACCGCCGACGAACGCACGTACTCCCCCGCGAAGCTCAACCGCACGTTCTCCCCGTCCGTCGCGATCGTCGCCGACTGCGTCGCCTGCGCGAACGTCGCGTCCTCCGGGTAGCCCGAGATCGTCACCGTGTACGTCCCCGCCTCGACGCCCGCGAACGAAAAGTCGCCGCCCGCCCCCGTCGTCGCGCTCGCGCCCGACGACAGCGTCGCCGACACCCCCGCGACCGCCGTCCCCTCGATCGTCACCGTGCCCGAGATCGTGCCCACGGGCGTCGGCGGGTCCGGCGGATCCACCGGCGGCGGGGAACCCTCGTC
The DNA here is from genome assembly GCA_965115885.1 of Longimicrobiales bacterium. Lineage (GTDB taxonomy): Bacteria > Gemmatimonadota > Gemmatimonadetes > Longimicrobiales > Gaopeijiaceae > BD2-11. The sequence continues at coordinate 1,523,934 of OZ220479.1, read as the reverse complement.
GCACGCAGCGATGACGAGCGACGCCAACGTCGCCGTGGCCAGGAGCTTGAGTCCGTTCTTCGTTCTGCAAGGCATGGGAAATCCGGGGATCGAGTAGGATCGGTAGGGATCGAGGAGGCAGCTTTTCAAGCGCTCCCTTCGAGGGCACCCCTCACGACTTCAGGGCGGTCGGGATGGCCGCGATCCGGCACACGCTTTCGCGCGGCACTTGTTCCTTCGACCTCGACGCCGTTCGCTTCCAGACTCGCAGAAGCGCGGCGGCACTTCACCTCGGATGAAGGCTCGACGCCCCGCGCGGGGGATGCCGCCTTTACTGAATTGGCGGGCTGGCGGGCTGGCGGGCTGGCGGGCTGGCGGGCTGGCGGGCTGGCGGGCTGGCGGGCTGGCGGGCTGGCCTCTCCGCGAGCCTACGGACTCGCACGCCTTTCGGCAAGGTTCGAGCCCGTGCGCCCCGCGCTTCGTCTCGCAAACAAGTGTCTCCTGCGAGCAGGAGTCGGCGAGGTTTCATGTCGGCGCGAACACCCTGTTGTCCCGGTGAGCGTGTCGTCTCGAATTCCACGTTCGCGCAACGGGCCCACCTTGCCTTCACTCACCACGCGACAAACGCCGCCCCGCCTGCGCAACCACAAGGGTAATTCCCTAACTGCTCCCATGTCAAAACATGTCGAAACCGAACGCAGTTGCGGCACGCCACCGAGCGCTCGCCGGAGTAACTCGAGCGCGGTGATTCCGGTCCGCTCCCGTTCGTCGAAGAGTGAGGGCTGAACGTCGTTGCCGTCGACCACGGTGCGGATCGCCGGAGTCCTCGGCGCGGCGATCCGATCGAGCATCCCGCAGGCCCCTCTTCGCGGGAAGGCCCTCTTCGCGGATCGTCGGCGTCGGTCGACAACCCCGGCCGCCAACGAGCACGACGGCGAGGAGCGCTTGCGCAACGTCTCGAACTGGGCCTCCACCGCGACACCTGGGCCGGGTACGTGGGAGTTGCTCGATCCGGCGGCGGTCGGAGGATCGGGAGTCCGAAGGACCAACCGTAGCAACCGTCCGGGCCGTGCGCGACGAAGATCGGGACACGGTGGCGCTTGAACGGCAAGGCGCACGCATCCGCTCCGGCGAGGGCGTTCCCGCCGAGATTTCCGCGCCGGAACCCGCGTCAGACTTCGGCGCGTCGTCGGCCGAGCACCGTCGCGATCCCCGCGCCGCCGATTCCGTAGAGGACCGGCGAAACCACGGCGTCGCCGACGAGGGTGGCGACCGTGGTCATGCCGCTCGTCTCGTTCCGTACATCGACGGACCGAACGCCAAGATCGTCACGGCCCCGACGGTGGCTCCCGCCTGGAAGCCCTCCTTCGCGCTGCCGCCCACATGATCGGCTCGGAATCGATCGGGCCGTTGTCGAAGGTGAAACTCCGAGCGCCGTTACGACCGAACCCGACTGGCGCGGACGCGCCGGCGACGCCAGCTTCCGAACCGGGCAGATCGTGCAGTCCGTCGTCGAGAGGGCATCGAACGATGGGACGCACGAAACGTGGCCGGCGCGGATACAGCGTCGGCGAATGGGGCCGGAACCGGGTCAGGGTCTTCCCCGATCCCAAGACCGGCCTGTTCCAGATCGAGTGGCGCGAGAACGGACGCAGGCGGAGCCGGTCGCTGGGGCACCGCGACTGGGTTCGGGCGAAGCGGTACGCGGACGAGTTCGCTGCGGGCTTCGTCGATCCGGAGACGCACGGCGAGGCCGAAGCCGAGCCCGAGCCGCTCACGCTGGGAACGCTTCTTGACATCTACGGTGAGGAAGTGACGCCCACGAAGAGCGAGCGGAGGCGGTGGCACGACAGGGCCGCCGCCAAGACGTTCCTCGGGCTCTTCGGACGGGATCGCGAACCGGAGACCCTGTCCCGGAGGGACTGGGACCGGTTCGTCCGCGAGCGGAGGGCGGGCGGGATCGGGCCGAGCGGCAAGCCGGTGTCGGACCGCACCGTCGAGGACGATCTGAAGTTCCTGCTCGCGGTGCTCAACTGGGGTGCTCAACTGGATCGTGAAGTCGAAGGACGAACGGGGCCGTCCGCTCCTCGTCTCGAATCCGCTGAAAGGGCTCGGGACGCCCAAGGGAGAAGAACCCGGTCCGGGTCGTGCTGACCCAGGAGGAGTACCAAGCGTTGCTCCGGGTGTCGGCGCAGGTCGACTGGCGCTTCCGGGTCGCGCTCGTGCTCGCGCACGAGACGGGACATCGCATCGGAGCCATCCGCAAGCTCGGGTGGTCCGACGTCGACTTCGACGGTCGGGCCGTCCGGTGGAGGGCCGAGCACGACAAGACGGGCCACGAGCACACCACGCCCGTCACCGCCGAAGCGCTGTCCGTTCTCGAGGACGCCTTGGCGAGACGTTCGGGCGCCGGGGAGGCGCCGGTGTTGCCCTCCCCGGCGCAATCCTGCGGAGTGGGTGGTTCCGTGGCGATGGCGCGCTTGGTGGCAGAAGGCCGAAAGGCTCGCCGAGCTCGAGCCGAAGCCCTGCAGGGGCTGGCACTTGCTGAGGCGGAAGTTCGCTTCCGACCTCATGGGCCTGCCGCTCAAGGTGCTGTGCGAGCTCGGCGGCTGGAGGGACGCCAAAGACCGTGCTCAGTTGCTACCAGCACACCAACGAGTTGCAACTCAGGAAGGCGCTCGAGCGCCGATGCAGGGTTGGCGCCTGAGGATCGATTCAGCGGAAATCGAAACAGCGGGAACCCGCTCCGTTGCTCCCGCAAGAGCAATGAACGCAAGAGGATGACGGCCAAGTAGTCTGCGTCGGCTCGCGTCAGTGAAGCCGAGATCGCGGATTGGCGGCGACGATTGGCGACCGAGCCGACCGTGACCAACGTGCGCGCTCCGGGCTCGGGCAAGGGTGGAGAACGCACGTGACCACGACTTCAAGCAGTGGCGGCGGGTGGTGTTCGGGCTGGTCTCCCCAAGGGGGGCGAGCCGCGAGTGAGCGAGCTTCTCGCACCAGCCAAACACGGACATCCGCACCACCGGACTCCCGCTCATTGAGCCTGCATTCCGGGCATTTGGACAAGACGGAGTCCGATCAGCTGGCGGCGGTAAGGCAGCAGATCGGGCAGTCCTGGTTGACTTTATACGATTCCTTACCGTGATATGCGCCGCCCGTACTCCGTCGAAGCGACGGAGCACACCTTAACTTTGCCCCCATCCTGTCCAAAGAAGCGGGACCACCTCAGTCGACGTCCGGCAAGTCTCCCAACGCGTCCGAGCAGGTCGGTCCCTTCGGCAATCCGAGAATGCGTTGTTGCAATTCAGGGATTTCGGTCGCGCGTGTCGGGTACTCCGGCAACGATTCCCCTTTTCGGGCGCCCAGTAGAATCAGGCGTTCCCGATTCTGGGGCGTGCCGAAGTGTCCGGCGTTGAGAACGCGCCATGGTACGCGCACCGCGTATCCGCTCTGCGAAAACTCGTCGATCAGTTCGTCGAGGAAGCTGCGGTGCCGACCGATCGTCAGTCCCTTTACGTTCTCGAAAACGAAAGTGCGAGGTTCGATTTCCTCGACGATGCGAACGAAGTCGCGCACAAGTCCGTTGCGCGGGTCGTCCAGAGCGCGATGGCCGATCAGGGAGAAGCCCTGGCAAGGGGCGCCGCCGAACACGCAGTCGACTCTGCGGTCGCCGATGTCGGCGACCTCCAGGATATCGCTGGCCGAAAGCGTCTCGATGGAGTGGGGGATCGTGGCCGTGTTGGGAAAGTTGAATTTGTGGACGGCGCAATGCACCGGATCGATCTCCACGGCGGCCGCCACGTCGAAGCCAGCCTGCTCGAAGCCCAAGCTAAGTCCGCCCGCGCCCGCGAAGAGGTCGATCCCAATGGGTCTCATGGCCCTCCTACCTCTCCCGTAGGCTGGGGTCGCGTTGCTATTTGAAATCCGAAGGCAACGTGTTGTCCGAGAACGCGAAAAATCCGCCTGACAACGCGCGTCATGGGTGCCGCTCGCGCACCCTCGCGGGCCGGAACTTGCCAGTCGGAGCTGATCGGAGACCGGTGCGACTCCGCTACCCCAGCCCACAGCAACTCTACATCCTCCTCGATGCCCAGACAACGCGGCCGATGACGCGGATCTCCTCGACGAGGCGCTCGTAGCTCTCGTACTCCGGGTTGACCGACTTGATCAGGACGCGGGGCGGATCGGAGTTCGGCACGTGCTCGACGCGCTTCGCGACGCACCCCATGCCGTCCCAGATCGCGAAGACGCCCGGCGGCGTCGGCGCCGTACGGCTCACGTCGACCAGCACGCGGTCGCCGGCCGACAGCAGCGGCTCCATCGAGTCGCCCTCGACGGCGAGCATCCGCAGGTCCTCCGCCCACGCGCGGAACTCGTGGCGCACGACCGGATCGGCGAACAGCCACCGCGCCACCGCCCTGGGCTCGTCGTCCCACATGCCCGGTCCCGCCGCGGCGCGCACGTCGATCTCGGGGACGGCCGCGTAGCCCCTCGGCACGACGCGCGAGGCGGTCGGCGCCTTCAAGTGCGCCCTCATTTCCCGCGGGTGCCGGAGCAGGTCGGGACTGCACCCGACGTGCTCGGCGAGCGCCTCGCGGTCGTGTTCGCCGAGCACCCGGGGCGTGCCCCGATGGATGAACTGGTGCATGTACGCGCCGTTGCGACCCATCGCGAGCGACGCCATCCGCAGACTCGAGCGGCTCTCCGCCAGCAGCGCGACGATCCGTCGGCGCACCGGGTCCAGTTCCGAGTCGTCCCTTCTCGTGCGTCTCATCATGTAGAGGACACTACCTACGCGACCCGGTCCGTGCAAGTACCGCCGACCTGCGCGCCCGATTCGACGGATCCTTCCCCGGACGTTCCGCCCGGAACCTCGAAGGAGCCGGTGCCCACTGGTTTTATGCCCTATGGCCAGGAGTTTTCGAGGCTCCGGCACGCGACTGGCGGAGCCGGTCGCCGCACCGAATCGCGCATCTCGTTGCGGCTGAACGACGTGGGAAATGGCCCATGTCCTATACACTTGCGACGTTTGCCAACACCATGTTCGGATTCACCCACGATGGAGAACCTGACGAACGAGTTCGAGCGGCGCGTGACAGCGTTCCTGCGGCGGTCGCGGCTCTCGCCCTCGGAGTTCGGCGAGCGGGCGGTCGGCGACCGGAAGTTCGTGGGCGACGTGCGGCGGGGCCGTTCGCCGCGGTTGGCGACGGCGGACCGGGTGCTGGCGTTCATGGCGGAGTGGGAGCGCGCGCACGTGCGGGAGTCGTCGGCGGGGGATCGGTCGGTCGCGTCCGGACCGGGGACGTCCGGGCGGAAGGACACCATTCAATAAGGAGTCGAGGAGATGAGGAAATCGCTGTGGGCCGCGCTATCTGCACCTCACACACCCCGGTGTGCACCGGATCCACGAGTCCAGCGCCGTTTGTTTGTCCCAGGGACCAAACCTTGTGGTGCCAGCGACGGGCTCACGCGCCGGACCACGTTGGCGATTTCGTCCGCTACGAGCTGACCGGGCTTGCCTGGGCCTGTTCGGCGATGCGCAGGGGAGGCGAACGCTTTCCAGTGTCGCAGACCGCGACCGGACGGCCCCGGTCGCGGGTTCGCGAGCCACTCGCGTCCCCGATCACGTCCGGCCGGAGCGGCCGCGGCTCCTGCACGGATCGTCGCGCGTCGCGCTCCACGACCCGAACGCGCAGACGCTCGCGCAAATCGATCCGGGCGAACTGGGGGACGGCGTTCTGGATGGCACGCTCGGCGACGGGTTCCCCAACGGCAGGTCGCCACCATCCAGCGCAAGCGGAACACGGGGTTCCGGGAGCCTCCGAGGAACTCGTCGATCTTCCCCCTTCCCGAACGTGAACGTGCGGTGCTCGTCGCAGCCTCGGCTTTCCCTGCGGGTGCAGTCGAGAACTTCGCCCGCGGTGGGCTTCCGGCGAGATCGGGAATCCGTCGTTCGGTCGTCGCGAGTGCGCCCCCGCGGGCGGAGTTCGAAAATTCGGGAGGCGGCCCGGGCGCCGGGCGCGGGTCGGGGGATGTCGGGCCCCTCCTACCGCGTCCGCGGCGAGTTCATCCGCAACGGGAGAATGTCCGCGTTCCAGCGGTCGTCGCCCAGAAGGTGTTTCACGAAGTACTCGGCGCGCAGCCAGAACCAGTAGTCGCTCATGTCGCCGAACCCGTGGCGCTGGCCCGGGAAGACGAAGAAGTCGAAGCGCTTGTCGGCGCGGATGAGTGCCTCCGCCATGCGGAAGGTGCCGGCGTGATGGACGTTGTTGTCGTTGTCCCCGGTGGTGAGCAACAGGCGCCCCTTCAGGTTGGCGGCGAGGTCGGAGTTGCGCTCGATGTCGTACTCGAAGCTCACGTCGCCGTCCTCGTCCACGACCTCCCGAACGCCGTGGTGGGTTTCCGACCACGAGCGGTTGTACACGTCGTTGTTGTGGTTGCCGGCCGAGGACACCGCGACCTTGAAGAAGTCCGGGTAGACCAGCATGGCGGCGGTCGACATGAATCCGCCGCCGGAATGTCCGTATATCCCCACCTTGTCGATTTCTATGAAGTCGTGGCGGTCGGCCAGCTGCTCGATCGCGGCCTTCTTGTCCGCCAAGCCGTAGTCGCGCAGGTCGCCGTACCCGTAGTTGTGGTACCATTTGGAGCGGTCCGGGTGGCCGCCCCGGTTCCCCATGGTCACCACGATCATCCCGAACTGCGCGAGCGCCTGCTCGTACGGGTCGGCGGACCACGACTTCGACACCGACTCGGTCTGCGGCCCCGGATAGACGTAGGCCACGATCGGGTACGATTTCGACGGATCGAAGTCGTAGGGCTTGTACATCACGCCGTGGATGTCGGTCACCCCGTCGGCGGCCTCCACTCGGTACGGTTCCGGGAACCGGTACCCGGCGGCCTCGAGGGCGCCGAAGTCGGCCTCGCCCAGGTCCAGGACGCGTCGGCCCGAGGCGTCGCGGAGCGCGGAGGCCGGCACCGTGTTCACCCGCGAGTAGTTGTCGACGAAGAAGCGGTTCGACTCGCTCATCTCGAACCGGTGGTCGTAGTTCCCCGGGTTGAGGAGCGTGAGCCCGCCCCCGTCCAGGCCCACCCGGTAGAGGTGCGCGTAGTAGGGATCCTCCCCCTCCTCGCGGCCCTGCCCGGCGAAGAAGACGAACCCGCGCGTCTCGTCCACGCCGACGACGCCGTCCACGTGCCACGCCCCCTCGGTGAGTCGCCGCTTCACCTCTCCGTCGGGCCCGTAGAGGTACAGGTGCGCCCAGCCGTCCCGTTCCGACCACCAGAGCATGTCGCCGTTGGACAGCATCTCGATCGGGCGCGTCTCGACGTAGGTGTTCAGGCTGTCGACGAAGAGCGTGCGCGCGTCTCCCGTGCCCGCGTCGGCGACCATCACGGCGGCCCGGTGCCGATCCCGGCTGAGGCGCACGAAGTGGAGCTCCTCGGAATCGTCCGAGATCCAGATCGAGCGGTCGGGCTCTTCGGAGTCCGGGTATTCGAACCGGCGCCGGGCGGCGATGCGCAGATCCTCGTCCTTCCAGGGCTCGTGCGCGATCTTCGTCAGGCTCCGCGAGGCGAGATCGTAGACGACGAGCTCCTCCTGCGTCACCGACTCCTCCCCGGCCATCTCGTAGGCGTAGGTCTCGAGCTCCGGGCGCGCGTTTCCCTTCCCCACCACGTGCACCACCCAGAGCTCGCCCACCTCGCGGTTGTCGCGCCGGACGAGGGCGAAGCGGCGCGAGTCCGGGGCCCAGGAGACGGAGACCGCCTTGCGGTCGTCGCGCTTCTCCTCGCGCGTGACGTTGGTCTCGCCGCGCCCGGTGTAGTTGGCCTCGTAGGTGTAGTACCTCTCCCCGTCGGCGGTGAGCTGGGTTTCGGCGACCTCGACGTCGTCCTCCGCGTCGTCGGCTTCGTCCCCGGACTTCCCGCGCCGGGCGTCCAGGATCCGCCGGTAGTCGGCCCCGCTCATCGCGTGGAGGTTGTGGTCCCGCGCGAAAACCACGGTCTCCCCGTCCGGGGACACGCTGGCCCAGTCGGGATGGTCGTCGGGGGCCTCGTAGTCCTCGAGCTCCCTCAGCGCCCGGGTCGACACCGTGTACTCGAAGTGGTGGACCCGCTTGCGGGTCGCGCCGCCGGAGGCGTCCTCCTCCTCGTCCTGGTCCTCCTCGATCTCCTCTTCCTCCGCCTCCTCGTCCTGGGAGGACTCCACCTCGAAGCGGAGGAGGTCGTCGCCGACGAAGCGGACGTTCCGGATGGGGAGGTGCTGTCCGTCCCAGGGGTCGCGGGTGATGCGGGTCAGCTCGGCGGCGATGCGGTCGTTGTCGAAGAGGAGCGTGCGCGCGCCGGCGCCGGGATCCACGATGTAGAAGAACTTGCCGTCGGAGTTCTCCCACTCGTACCAGAATTTGTCGGTGCCCTCGATCCAGCGGGGATCGACCGACGTCGAATGCACCATCTCCCGGATGCGGTAGGGGGCGAAGCGGGCGGCGAGAGCGTAGTTCGCCGCCCCGGCCCGGACGTCCGGATCCTGAGGGGCGGCGGCGGCCGGGTTCGGCGCGAGGGCGGCGAGCGTCGAGAGGAGCGGGAGCGCGGCCGGGACGAATCGAGCCGACGTGCGCGGAAACCTGGCGGTGGCAGTCATGGTAGGGCTCGTGTTGCGGGAGAGACGAAGCGGGCGGACCTCCGGGCTGGCGATGCACAAGTGAATCCGCCTCCGGAGAGCGGGCAAGAGCTTGTCGGGTTCCGTTCCCGCGCCTTCCCCCGGCCGGGAAGGGGAACCATTCCGCGCTCTCGCGCGACAAACCTCATCACGCTGGCGCTTCCGGGGGGCGGCGTCGGCGCCGGGATTCATCGAGAACGGGGCCGCGGGGCATGGAACCGGAGATTTGGATCGGGCTGGTGTCCGTTTTCGTCACCGGCGGCATGATCGGCGCCGCCAGCATCCTCCTCGCCCAGTTCTTCATACGCCGCATTCCCGGGGTGAACGCGACCGGCGCCCCGACCCGCGCCGAGCTCGAGGGCATCCGCCGGGACGTGACCGAGATCGCCTACCACCTGGGGTCGATGGAGGAGCGCCTGGACTTCGCGGAACAGCTGCTGGGAGGCGCGACTCCGACCGAGGTGCCCGAGGCGGTGGCCCGCAAGGCGGTGGAGGGAAAGTCGGCTCCGTAGGCCTCCCGGGGGAGGACCTGCTCGCGGCATCTACCTCCGGCCGCGACGCGCGCGCCGCTCCGCCGCCAGCTCCGCCAGACGGCGCAGCTCGGCGATGGGCTCCTCGTGGTCGTCCACCTGGAGGCGCAACACCACGTCGTTGTTGAGCCAGACGCCGCCGTCCTCCTTGACGACCAGCAGGGCGGCGGACTGCATGCCGCGAGCGTCTCCGCCGGCCGCCTGACCGGCCTCCAGAGCCGCCACCAGCCGGAGGGACAGGTGTCCGGGGACGTTCTCGAAGGCGGTCACCATGTCGTCCACCACGGCGGGACCGGCCAGGATGTTGCCTTGGGCGGAGACGAAGCGGCCGATGCGGTGCCCCGCCCAGGGGCTGGCGCGCGGGCCGGTGTGGGTCGCCACCTCTCCGCGCGCGTTCATGACCGAGAACTGGCGGCCCTCGACGCTCCACCGCTCCGGGTCGGGATTCGGATCGGCGGCCAGCACGCGTTCCACCACCCGGGCGGGCGCGTGTCCCTCGCGCAGGAGCGCGAGCGCCTGCGGGCCGTAGCTCACGTCCACCACGGCCTGGGTGGCCACCACCCCCACCCCGGCCTCGCCCCAGACGACGCCGTTGCCCACGCTGAACACCCGCGACTGGACCGCCACCCCCACCTCCCCGGTCTCGGGGTCGTAGCCCACGATGGAAAAGGTCGCGACCGGGTCCCAGCGCGCGCGCGTCGGGGTCCCCGGCTCCTGGGCGCGCGCCGCGCCCTGCACGGGGCCGGGCGCGAACAGGAAGAGCGCCGAGAGAACCGCGAGGGCGCGCACGAGCGCGCCCTCGCCGTCCCGCCGCTCAGGCGCGTCCTTCGCTCGTGTACAGGAAGTTCGTGAACCCTTCGTCATAGTCCGACAGTCCGTTCTGGCCGGTGAGCTTCATGCGCTCGTCGTAGAGGCGGCGCATCAGATTCGCCAGCGGTCCCTCGGCGGGCCCCTTCCCGGGATGCAGCGCCAGGAAGTCGCCGCCGAGTTCCTCGCGCAGCCCGCTCTGCGCGACCCTCGCCCGGTAACGCTCGGGATCGCGGTCCGCGAGCACCCAGAGGTTGCGGTGCAGCCGCTCGCAACGCGCCGACTGGACCAGCGCCGCTTCGCCCGAGCCGACCATCGCCAGATACCCCAGCGCCTGCGCGTGCAATTCCTTCGGATACCCCTTGCGATGCGAGAACTCGTGCGCGACGACGTGCGGCTCGAAAACGCCCGCGTCCCGCAGGATGGACACGTCGCCCGAGAAGACGTCGCAGGTGCCGAGCGCGAAGGGAAACGCGAGCCCGACGAGGGTGAACCGGCGTATTTCGGTGCTCGTCTCGACCCGCTGGCCGGTGACGTTCGCGATGAAGTCGGTCAGATGCCGGTCGACCAAGCGCGCGAGTTCCGGGCGCGGGACGCGCTCCGGGACGTACTCGTCGTTCACGCGCTCCGCGAGCCGGCCGACCTCGCGCTCGCGCTCCTCGGCGGGCATCGGCGCGAGCCGGTCGACGTCGGCGCCGAAGGTCTCCAGGAAGTCGATCGCGCGCACCTTGCGCCGGGAGATCCAGTCGACCGCCACGCTGCCCGCGTAGGCCCCCAGCGCCACGGCCTGGAGCGCGCGGCCCGGCGCCGTCGCTCCGAGCAGAACGCGCGAAGCGAGCGGCGCCGCGACGAGCAGGTCGGTGAGCGAGACGGGCGAGTAGGTGGCCTGATTGGGGATGCGGACGGTTTCCATGGAGCCTTCCCCGGGTTCGCGGTGCGCCGTCCCGCAGAGAACGGCCCCGGGCCCCCGAAAGTTCCGGCCGTCGGCTTCCCGCGGGACCGGAAGCGCTTCCGTTTAGTATACTGACGCCATGACCGCATCCGCATCCGTCCCCGCCGCCGGAACGTCCGCCCGCGCGCGGCGCGCGGCCGCGCTGGAGCGCGCCCTGGGCGAGCGCATCCTGGTGCTCGACGGCGCCATGGGCACGATGATCCAGCGGCTCCGGCCGGGGAGGAGGACTTCCGCGGCGCGCGCTTCGCGGACCATCCGCACCCGCTCGAGGGCGCGAACGACCTGCTCTCGCTCACCCGTCCCGAGATCGTCCGCGAGATCCACGAAGCGTATCTGGCCGCCGGAGCGGACATCGTCGAGACCAACACCTTCAACGCCAACGCGATCGCGATGGCGGACTACGGCCTCGAGGCCGCCGTCTACGAAATGAACTTGGCCTCCGCGCGCCTGGCCCGGGCCGCGGCCGACGCCTTCGCCGCGCGCGACGCCTCCCGGCCGCGCTTCGTGGCGGGCGTCCTCGGACCCACCAACCGCACGGCCTCCATCTCCCCGGACGTGAACGACCCGGCGTTGCGCAACGTCGACTTCGACCGGCTCGCCGAAGCCTACGCCGAGCAGGCGCGCGGTCTCCTGGACGGCGGCGTCGACCTGCTCATGGTCGAGACCGCGTTCGACACCCTGAACGCCAAGGCCGCGCTGTTCGCGATCCGTTCGCTGCCCGGCCGACTCGGGCCGGAGACGCCGATCATGGTGTCGGGCACGGTGGTCGACGCGAGCGGCCGCACCCTCTCCGGGCAGACGGTGGAAGCGTTCCTGAACTCCGTCCGCCACGCCGACCCGCTCGCCGTCGGCCTCAACTGCGCGCTCGGCGCCGAGGCCCTGCGTCCGCACGTGGAAGAGCTCGCGACCCGCGCCGACCTTCCGGTGAGCTGCCATCCCAACGCCGGCCTCCCCAACGAACTCGGCGCGTACGACGAGACCCCCGAATCGATGGCCCGTCACATGGGCGAGTTCGCGCGCTCGGGGTTCCTGAACGTCGCGGGAGGATGCTGCGGCACGACTCCGGCGCACATCGAAGCCATCGCCGACGCCGTGGCCGGGCTCCCGGCGCGCCGCCCGCCCCGCATCGAGCGCCGCACCCGCCTCTCCGGGCTCGAGCCGCTCAACCTGGGTCGCGACTCGCTCTTCGCCAACATCGGCGAGCGCACCAACGTCACCGGTTCCGCCCGCTTCCGGAGGCTCGTCGAGGAGGGCGACTTCGAGGCCGGGCTCGAAGTGGCGCGCCAGCAGGTCGAGAACGGAGCCCAGCTCATCGACGTGAACATGGACGAGGGGCTGCTCGACTCGGAGGCGGCGATGGTGCGCTTCCTCTCGCTGATCGCCTCCGAGCCGGACGTCGCGCGCGTGCCCGTCGTCGTCGACTCCTCGAAGTGGAGCGTTCTGGAAGCCGGACTCAAGTGCTTGCAGGGCAAAGGCATCGTCAACTCCATCTCCCTGAAGGACGGCGAGAGGACGTTCCGCGAGCAGGCGCGCGCGGTGCGCCGCTACGGGGCCGCGGTCATCGTGATGGCCTTCGACGAAGAGGGTCAGGCCGACACCCTCGAGCGCAAGGTCGAGATCTGCCGACGCGCCTACCGCATCCTGACCGGGGAGATCGGCTTTCCGCCCGAGGACATCGTCTTCGATCCCAACGTCTTCGCGGTGGCCACGGGGATCGAGGAGCACGACGGCTACGCCGTCGCTTTCATCGAGGCGTGCCGCGCCGTCAAGCGCGAGCTTCCCGGTTGCAAGGTGAGCGGAGGGGTGAGCAACCTCTCCTTCTCGTTCCGCGGTTCGGACGCGGTGCGCAACGCCATGCACTCGGTCTTCCTCCACCACGCCATCCAGGCGGGGATGGACATGGCGATCGTGAACGCGGGCGCGCTTCCGGTCTACGACCGGATCCCCGCCGAGCTGCTGGGCCCCGTCGAGGACGCGGTGCTGGCGCGCGGATCCGGGACCACCGAGCGGCTGACCGCACTGGCGGCCAAGTACCGAGGGACCGCGCAGCCGAAGAGCGCGGCGGACGACGGCTGGCGCGACGCGCCGGTCGAGGAGCGGCTGGCGCACGCTCTGGTGAAGGGGGTCTCGGAACACGTCGTCGAGGACGCCGAGGAGGCGCGACGAGCCCGCGCGCGGGCACTGGACGTGATCGAGGGACCGCTGATGCGCGGCATGAACGAGGTGGGCGACCTCTTCGGCGCCGGGCGCATGTTCCTGCCGCAGGTGGTGAAGAGCGCGCGCGTGATGAAGAAGGCGGTCGCCTACCTGGTTCCCTTCCTGGAGGCGGAGAAGGCGGGCGGCGGGACGAAGCGTTCCGCGGGGCGGATCGTGCTCGCCACCGTCAAGGGCGACGTGCACGACATCGGCAAGAACATCGTCGGGGTGGTGCTCCAGTGCAACAACTACGAGGTCGTGGATCTCGGGGTGATGGTGCCGGCGGAGCGCATTCTCGAGGCCGCGCGCCGAGAGAGAGCGGACGCGATCGGGCTCTCGGGGCTGATCACGCCGTCGCTCGACGAGATGGTGCACGTGGCCTCGGAAATGGAACGGCTGGACTTCCGGATGCCGCTGCTGATCGGGGGCGCGACCACCTCGCGCACGCACACGGCGGTCAGGATCGAGCCCCGCTACTCGGGACCCTCGGTGCACGTGCACGACGCGTCGCGCGCGGTCGGCGTGGTCGGCCGGTTGCTGAACGAGCGCGAAGCGCCCGCCTTCCTGGAGCGAACCCGCGCGGGATACGCCGAGCTTCGCGCCCGGCACGCCGACAAGCGGCCCCGGGCCCGGATTCTCCCGCTGGAAGAAGCGCGGCGGAGGAAGTTCGCCATCGACTGGGCCTCGGAGCCGCCGCCGGAGCCGCGCAGACCCGGGATCCATGCGGTTGCGCCCGATCTCGCCGAACTGGTCCCCTACATCGACTGGACGCCCTTCTTCCGCGCGTGGGAGCTTCCGGGCGCCTTCCCCGCTCTGTTGGACGACGAGGTCGCGGGCGCGCAGGCGCGCGCGCTCCACGGGGACGCGCGCGCCTTGCTCGACGAGATCGTGCGGGACGGAGCGCTCGAAGCGCGCGGGGTCGCGGGCGTCTTCCCGGCGAACGCGGCGGGCGACGACGTGGAGATCTACGCGGACGGGGAACGCGGCGGGACGCTCGCGGTCGCACGCGGGGTGCGGCAGCAGTTCGAGAAGAGGGCGGGCCGCCCCAACGCGTGTCTGAGCGACTTCGTGGCGCCGCGCGAGACCGGGATCCGGGACCACCTCGGAGCCTTCGCAGTGACTGCGGGCACGGGGCTGGAGGCGCTCTGCGGCCGCTTCGAGGCCGAACACGACGACTACTCGAGCATCCTCGCCAAGGCGCTCGCCGACCGGCTGGCCGAGGCCTTCGCGGAGTGGCTGCACGAGCGGGTGCGCAAGGAGATCTGGGGATACGCGCCGGAGGAAGAGCTGGACGACGCGGCGCTGATCGCCGAGGCGTACGTCGGCATCCGGCCCGCGCCCGGCTATCCCGCGTGCCCGGACCACACCGGCAAGCGCGCCGTCTTCGAGCTGCTGGACGCCACCGGACGCGCCGGCATGCGGTTGACGGAGAACTGCGCCATGATCCCGGCGGCCAGCGTGGCGGGATGGTACTTCGCGCATCCGCGGGCGCACTACTTCGGGGTGGGTCGCATCGGGCGCGACCAAGCGGAGGACTACGCGCGCCGGTGCGAGGTGACGGTGTCGGAGGCGGAGCGGCGTCTGGCCCCCAATCTGGCCTACGACCGGTGAGCGCGACCCTGCGGGATCTGATCGCCGACGGACGCGCCCACGTGGTGGACGGCGCCATGGGCACCATGCTCTACGGGCGCGGCGTCTTCGTGAACGTCTGCTACGACGAACTCAACCGCGAGCGGCCCGAAATGGTGCGGGAAGTGCACGAGGAATACGTGCACGCCGGCGCCGAGATCCTCGAAACCAACACCTTCGGCGCCAACCCGGTGAAGCTCTCGGGCTTCGGGCTGGACGCGCACACGGAGGCCGTCAACCGGGCGGGAGCCGAGCTGGCGCGCGAAGCGGCCGCCGGACGGGCGAGCGTGGTGGGCGCGGTGGGTCCGCTCGGCATCCGCATCGAACCCTGGGGGCCGACCGCCTTCGAGGAGGCGGTGGAGTTCTTCCGGCGACAGGTGCGGGGGCTGCTGGACGGCGGCGTGGACGGATTCTGTCTGGAGACCTTCAGCGACCTGCGCGAGCTGGAGGCGGCCTTCCGGGCGGTGCGCTCGAGCACCGACCTGCCGGTGCTCGCCCAGGTCACCGTCGGCGAGAACGGCGCCACTCCGGGGGGCGCCACCATGGAGGCCGCGGGCGCCGCGATGGCCGCGTGGGGGGTGGAGGTGGCCGGGATCAACTGTTCGGTGGGGCCGGCCGTCATGCTGGACGCGGTGGAGCGCCTGGCCGCGAGTTCCGGGTTGCCCGCCTCCGCCCAGGCCAACGCCGGGCTGCCGCGGAGGGTCGAGAACCGTCAGATCTACATGGCCAGCCCGGAGTACATGGGCCAGTACGCCCGACGCTTGGTCGCCGTCGGCGCGCGCTTCGTGGGGGGATGCTGCGGCACGACGCCCGCCCACGTGCGCAAGATCCGCGACCACGTCACCAGCATGCAGCCCGTGCGCGTCCGCGCCGTGCCGCGCGCCGAACCGATCGCGCGCCCGGACAAGCCCGAGGCGCCGCTCGCCGAGCGCTCCGCGTGGGGTCGCAAGCTCGCCGACGGACAATTCGTCGCCGTCGTGCAAATCGCCGCCCCGCGCGGCTGGCGGATCGAGGAGACCGTCCGGCGCGCGCGCGCGCTGGCGCGCGGCGGCGCGGACGCGATCCTCGTGGTCGGCGGCGCCCGCGGGCAGGCGCACATGGACGCCCTCGCCGCGGCCGCGCTGGTGGGCGCGCGCGCCGGAATCGAGCCGCTGGTGCGCTACGTCTGCCGCGACCGCGACATGCACGGCATGATCCGCGATCTGCTGGGCGCGTCGGCCGCGGGCATTCGCAACCTCTTGATCGCGAGCGGCGAATCGGCCGATCCGGGACCCTACGGCGACTCCGCCGCGGTCTCCGACATCGACTCGATCGGCTTGGTGAACGTGGTGCGGCGCCTGAACCGGGGACTGGACGCCGGCGGCAACGACATCGGCGCCCCCACCGAGCTGGTCGCGGGGGTCGCGCTCGACCCGGCGGCCGCCGACCGGGCGCTCGAGCTCAGCCGCTTCGCGTGGAAAGTGGACGCCGGGGCGGACTTCGCGGTCACGCGGCCGATCTTCGACCCGGAGCGCCTGGAGCGCTTCCTGGAGCGAGCCGACGCCGACATCCCGGTGATCGCGACTCTCCTTCCCCTCGCCTCCCTGCGCAACGCCGAGTTTCTGGCCAACGAGGTGCCGGGGGCGGAGGTGCCGGAACGGGTCGTGCGCCGCATGCGGGCGGCGGAGCGCAAAAGTCCCGCGCACGCCCGCGCCGAGGGACTGGCGCACGCCCGCGAGGTGTTCCGGGGCGTGCGCCATCTGGTGCGGGGCGTGCGCATCCGGGTGCCCGGCGGCGACCTGGAGCGGGCGCGCGAACTGCTCGACGCGCTGGAGGCGCCGCCGGCGCGCGGCGGCCCGGCCGGCGCCGGAAGCGACTGAAAGACGCCTCGCCGGCCCCCGGATCCCGCCGCAGGCCTCCCGAATCGCCTCCGGTACCCCGATATTCCCTCGCAACCGTCCCCGCGTCTTGCGGGTCGGTCGGGGAAGGCGGTTCTTACATGCGGTCGGACCGGAACCTTCCCGAGCCGGTCGCGCTCACGGAGGTGCGATGCAGGACCAGGAACGCCACATGGGGTTGTTCGGCGCCACCGTCCTCGGCGTGGGCGCCATCGCGGGCGGGGGCATCCTCGCGCTCGCGGGCACGGCCTTCTCGGTCGCGGGCCCGGGCGCCATGGTCGCCTTCGCCCTGAACGGCGGCATCGCGTTCCTGACCGCCGCCAGCTTCGCCCGCCTGGCCAGCCGCTTCCCCGAGTCCGGCGGCACCTACACCTACGCCAAGAACGTCTTTTCCATCGAGCTGGCCTTCGTGGTCGGCTGGGTGGTGTGGTTCGCCTCGATCGTGGCCGGCGTGCTCTACGCGCTGGGATTCGCGGCGTTCTTCATGGAGGGGTTGCTGCGCGCCCTGCCGCAGCTGGCCGAGACCCGGCTGGGCGGCGACGGCGCGCGCCTGGCCGCGGCCGTGCTGGCCGTCGGCGCCTACATGCTCGCGCTGGTGCACCGCGCGGCGGGGGGCGGCACCGCGGAGACCATCGGCAAGGTGGCGGTGTTCGTCGCGGTGATCGTCGCCGGGGCGTGGGCGTGGACCGGCGCCGCTCCGGGCGAGCTGGCCGACCGGCTCGATCCGTTCTTCACGGAGGGAGCCGGCGGGGTGGTGCGGGCCATGGGCTACACCTTCATCGCGCTCCAGGGATTCGACCTGATCGCCGCGGTGGGGAGCGAGGTGCGCGACCCCCGGCGAACCCTTCCGCGCGCCATGTATCTCTCGCTCGGGATCTCGCTCGGGCTCTACCTGCCCATGCTCTTCCTGTTCGCCACGGTGGGGACTCCGGCGGAAGCGGGCGGGGTGGCGGCGGTGGCGGCCGAAAATCCGGAGGGGCTGGTGGCGGCCGCGGTCGAGCAGTACATGGGGCCGGCGGGGTACTGGCTGGTCATCGGGGCGGGCGTGCTGTCGATGCTCTCCGCACTCCAGGCCAACCTGCTGGGCGCGTCGCGAGTGGCCTTCGCGATGGCCCGCGACCGCACCCTGCCCCACCACTTGGCGCGCATGCGCGGGACGAGCGGCACGCCCGCCACCGCGGTGGCGGCCACGGGCGGGGTCGTGGCGGCGATCGCGCTCGCCGTCGGCGAGGTGCCGGCCGCCGGCGCCGCCTCGAGCCTCATCTTCCTCATCTCGTTCGCCATGGTGCACGTCGCGGCCGTGCTGATCGAGCACCGCTCGGCGTCGGGACGCATCCCCTTCCTGCCCATCGTGGGAGGACTCCTGTGCGTCTCGCTCGCGGCGTTCCAGATCTTCGCCGTTCCCTTCGCGGGGGGCATCGTGATGACCTGGATCGCCCTCGGCACCGCGCTCTATCTCGCCTTCCTCGCTCCCGCCGCGCGGCTCACCGACGTCTCCGCGGAAGCCACGCACCCCCACCTCACCCTGCTCCGGGGACGGAGTCCGCTCGTGCTCGCCCCCATCGCGAATCCGGCCAACGCCGCGAGCCTGGTGGACATCGCCGGCACCTTGCGCGCGCCGGGTTCGGGACGCGTTCTGCTCCTGACGGTGCTGTCGCCGCCGGACCCGGATTCCGGCGCGGAATCCCCGGTCGTCGACGCGCAGGCCGTGCTGGGCAAGAGCTTGGTGCACAGCCTAGAACACTCGCTGATCGCCGAGGTCCTCTTCACCATAGCGCCCGATCCCTGGGCCGAGATCGCCCGCGTCGCCGAGCGGCACCGCTGCGAGACCGTGTTGCTGGGGCTTCCCAACCTCTCGGATCCGCTCGTCGAGGCCGCGCTGGAACGGCGCATCGCGCGGATCGGATGCGACGTCGTCGTCGCGCGCACCCCGCAGGGCTGGCGCATGGACAGCGTCGAGCGGGTTCTGGTGCCCCTCGGAGGCCGCCGCGGCCACAGCCGCCCGCGGGTACGCCTGCTCGCCAGCTTGGCGCGCACTCGGGGACGGTCCATCACGTACCTGTGCACCCTCCTTCCCTCGGCCTCGGAGGAGGAGCGGCGCCGATTCGAACGCGACATCCACAGGATGGTGCGCGACGAGGCCACCGGTCCGTACGAAGTCGTCGTGGAGACGGCGGCGTTCCCGGAGGACACCATCATCCGGCACGCCGCCGACTCCGACCTCGTCGTCATGGGGATGCGCACGGAGGCGAACGGGAAGCGGAGTCTGCGCGGCATCCCGCACGCGGTCGCCGTGGGCTCGCCCACTCCTCTGATCCTGATCGGCAGCGCTCCGCCCCCCGCCTTGGTGCGCACCGGGAAGGGTCTGCTGGTGCCTCCGCGCGGAGCGGGCTCGCGGCCCAAAGGAACGGACGGGACCGAACCGGAGGGGGGTGCGCCATAGGAATCCGGCGCCCGAATCGCTCCGCCGCGTCGAAGCTTCGGAGCTCGAAGATCGACGCTTCCGACAAGCGGCTTCGCCCGGGAGTCTCGCCTCCGCCAACGGTTCACCGCCGCCGGGGGAACGCCGACGACGGGCCGCCGTGCGCTACGCGCGCAACCTCTTCCAGGGTGATCGGCATGGAATCGGTGAAAGGTCGGACAGGCTTCCGGTTTCCACGTCGACTTCCAGGCGGCAGCCCGTTCGTCGATTGGTCGCACAGCGACCGGTACGCGCCGACCGGGCGCATTCGGAGGGACGCCGTCGACCGACACCGGGCTGCAGCGCTCGAAATTCGGCGCATGGTCGGGGGGGCGAGACGGGACGGGACGCTGTGAGCAAGAGACTCGTTTCGTTCGACGAGGTTCGGGAACTCGTGACGGCGGCGCTCGACGCCACCGCCACGCCGGAGGATGCAGGGGAAATTTACGTCGTTCGCGACGTGTTCGGAAAAATCGGCCTATCGGCGTCGGAGGACGCCCGCTCCGATGCGTTGCTCGACGCGCTCGAGCGTCTGTCCGGGGCGTTGGAGGAAAACCTGGGTGCGCACGGCCGGCCGGCGGAGCGGGCCGTGTTGTGGACGGATCCCGAGTTGCTGGACGAAATGCGGGAAGCGGCGCTCCCGATCCGCCCCGGAACCTTCTGGGTCGAACGACTCCTGGTCGGCGAGGATTGGTGGACGGTCGGCGAAGAGCGACCGGAGAGCGAGCCGGTCCGCTACACGCTCCACTCCGTCAAGGGAGGCATGGGCCGCAGCACCACGGCGATCGTCCTGGCTCGGCATCTCGCTCGTCGGGGAGAGCATGTGCTCGCCGTCGACCTGGACATAGAGTCTCCCGGACTGGCTTCCGCCGTACTGGAAGAGAAGGCTCAGCCTAGGTTCGGGGTCGTGGACTGGTTCGTCGAAGAGCTGGTCGGTCAAGGCGACGCCGTCCTGCGAGACATGGTCTCGACCCCGGCATGGGCCCGCGACCTTCCCGGCGCCGTGTGGATCGCACCCGCGCACGGACGCGACCCCGGCGAATACCTGTCCAAGCTGGGGCGGGCGTACGTGGACACGGCGGCGGACCCGTGGATCGCGCGTCTGCAACGGTTGCTCGGAAACTTGGAAGCCACCCTGAAGCCGACCGTCGTCGTCCTGGAGAGTCGCAACGGCCTCCACGACGTCGCTGCGGCCACGGTCGCCGGCGTCGGTGCCGAGGTCATGCTCTTCGCCGTAGATTCGGCGAGCGCTTGGACCGGATACGGGATCCTCTTCGACCACTGGAGGACGCATGGGCTCGCACCCTCGATCCGCGAGCGCCTCTCGGTGGTTTCGGCGCTGACCCCGGAAATCGACATCAAACAATACCTGGATCGATTCCGCGAGAACGCGTGGGATCTCTTCCGCGACCGAATCTACGATCCCTTGGGAGGCACCGACGACGAGATCGACGCCGTTTCGTACGATCTTTTGTCCGAAGACGCGCCCCACGATCCTCTGGTGATTCACTGGAACCGCGGCTTCGCGGCGGGCGCGCCGCTTCGCCGCCCGGAGGAAAACGTCGTCGGACTGGCGTACTCGCACTTCCTGCGACGATTCGACCGACTGCACGACGCCCGTGCCGCAAAAGAGGTTCCCACTCGGATCGCTAGAGGCGACGGACGATGAAGCGAGCTCCGGCCGTGCGCAACGGACGCACCTTCGCTCGCCAGACCGACCGCGGCTACGCTTCCAGCATCCCCGCGATTCGCGTCCGGCGCTGCAACGACGCTCCCATGACCTCCGGAAGCGCGTTCGTCCTCTACTGGATGATCGGCGCGCGAAGAACGCGCTGGAACTTCGGGCTTCAACGGGCCGCCGAACTGAGTCGCGCGCACGGGCTCCCGCTCCTGGTTTTGGAGCCGCTTCGCGTCGGATACCGCTGGGCCTCCGCCCGCCTCCACCGGTTCGTCGTCGACGGAATGATCCACAACCAAGCACGCCTCCGGGAGCGCGGCGTACCTTGCTACTCCTACGTCGAACCCCAAGACGGCGCCGGGAAGGGGCTGCTCGACGCCCTCGCGGAGCACGCGGCCGTAGTCGTTACCGACGACTTTCCCGCCTTCTTCCTTCCCCGGATGGTTCATGCCGCCGCGCGGAGAATCGGCGTGCGCATCGAAGCGGTCGACGGCAACGGACTGCTTCCCCTGGACGCTGCGAGCGAATCCTTCGCAACTGCCTACGCGTTTCGGAGATTCCTGCATCGGGAGCTGCCCGCCCACTTGGAGGCGATTCCGCACTCCGATCCCCTGGACCTCCTCGCTCCCGCCGAAGAACGGCACGCCTCCGTTCCGTCCCCTCCGTCCCCGAGCCCGGCCGCGAACGTCTCCGATCTCGTTCCCGCCCGCATCCTCGAACGGTGGCCTGTCGCCGACCTGAGCGACCCGGCCGAACTGGTTCGGCGCCTTCCCATCGACCATTCCGTCCCCCCGGTGGATCTGACCGGCGGCTCCGAAGCTGCGGAGGCTCGGCTGGCCGCCTTCGCCGACGGCGCGCTCGACCGCTACGTCACCGACGCCAACCGTCCGGAGCGCGAGGGCACCAGCGGGCTCTCCCCCTACCTCCACTTCGGCCACATCTCCGCGCACCAAGTGTTCCACCGCGTCGCGGAACTCGAAGGATGGACCGCCGCCCGCTTGGCGGGCGGCGTCACGGGGCGACGCGTCGGTTGGTGGGGCGTCGGCAAGGGCGCGGAAGCCTTCTTGGATCAGCTGGTCACATGGCGCGAGCTGGGGTTCGTGCGATGCCGCCGCACGGACCGCTACGACGCGTACGACGCCCTGCCGGACTGGGCCCGTACGACGCTGGCCGAACACGCCTCCGATCCCCGCGAGTTCGTCTACGGCCTCCGCGAATTCGAGCGCGCCCGCACCCACGATCCCCTGTGGAACGCGGCGCAGAACCAGCTCCTGCGCGAAGGCCGCATCCACAACTACCTGCGCATGCTCTGGGGAAAGAAAATCCTGGAATGGAGCGAGAGTCCGCGGGAGGCATTCCGCGTCATGACGGAGCTCAACAACAAGTACGCGCTCGACGGGCGAGATCCCAACTCATGGACCGGCATCCTCTGGGTCCTCGGCCTCCACGACCGCCCCTGGGGCCCCGAGCGCCCGGTGTTCGGCAAGATCCGCTACATGAGCTCGGCCAACACGGCCAAAAAGTACCGGGTTCGGCGCTTCGTCGAGAGGTACGCGAGCCCGTGAAGGGGATCTCCGCGAAACCTGGCGGCGCGGCGCGCATTCAGAGATCAGTCTTGTCAAAACAAAAACGCTGACGAGCAGGAACTCACGGCGGATCTTAATAAATAAGGCGGGGTTATGTATTATCTATACACAGGGAATAACCCTAAACCGCTTAAAAAAACAACTTCGCGGCCAGTGGCCTCATGGTTTATGGTCACAACTAACTTGCAATCGCTTGGGTGGCCTTCTTTATCCACTACACGGAAAACGAGGTCTAGAAAAATGACCACTTGCTCCTTAGAAACATCTCCTTTAGGAAAATCTTCTAAGACATCAACAAGCGACGATGGAATCGTATCACGAAACTCAGTGCCAAGAGCCCAGTCTTTGTGTAGTGTAAGGATGAACCGGCCATCCTGAACCTTGATGTCATAGGTAATATAGTAGCCGGGAAGATCGTTGCGTGGCCAGCACGGAAGTAAGGTAGGCACGTTGTCGATCTTAGTATTAAGAGTGTCGATTACAGCTTTAAGGCTATCGATCTCGGCCTTCGAAATCTCGATCACAGCTTTAAGATCGTCAATCTCGGTTTTCTTCTGGCTAACCACGAAGAACGTGCAAGCAAGGCCAAAGACCGCCAAAGCCGTCATCAAATCGGCGACGGCAGGCCAAGCCGTAGTCCGGGTCCGATACCTTTTCACGTCGCCCTCCGACGGGGGGATGCACTCGGAATCTCATCGTATGAGCGTCGCGAAAATTTCCACCACCAGCCTTTCCGTCGAGGCTTCCGCAACGCTTCCGCCAACTCCCGAATCACCTGACCGAGATCTTCCGTCGATCTTCCCAGCCCGGCAAGCATATCGCCCGTCTTGTCGTGCGCGGAACGGAGTGCCAAGGAGGTTTCCTCGATTCGTGCCACAATGTCCGTCAGTTCGCTTTCGACATCGGTCAGCCTAGCGTTGACGGTCGCTACGCGATCAGGGA
Organism: Longimicrobiales bacterium; assembly: GCA_965115885.1. Lineage (GTDB taxonomy): Bacteria > Gemmatimonadota > Gemmatimonadetes > Longimicrobiales > Gaopeijiaceae > BD2-11. The sequence goes on along the minus strand of OZ220479.1, from coordinate 1,500,635 downwards.
AACAGTCCAACACTGCCGCCAGTTTTTCGCTGATCCCTCCAAGATCGTGCACTGTCTTGTTGAGAAGATGCTCGCTTATCTTTCGAAGCTCCTGCATAGTTGTGTCGAGAAGGTACTTCTCGTGCTTCTGGAGCTCGTCTCGAAGTTCCTTGGCATCCTCTTGCAGGGCACTCCGAAGTTGCGTCACATGCTGATGGGCTTCGTGACCGAACTCAAGCCCCAGTTTTTCGGAAACCTTCTCAACGCCGGCAGCCACTGCGCCCGGCAAACTCTGCACCCTTGCAACGACATCGGCGGTCGTGGTGACCAAGTCGTGAGTCGCGCGATCATGCTGCCTACGCGCTTCATCGAGATGCTCGCTCACGGCGTTCTGCCACTCGAAGATTTTGTCCAAACCGTCGACGATCCCGTCTCGAAAACTAGCCAAGCGCTGCTCGAGTTTATCGTTGAATTTGCGAGCGAGCGATTCTCCGCTTCCTTCGATCGCCGACGCCACCCGGCTGGGCAAGGCCTCCACCGATGCCGTAGCCACCCGTACCGTCTCGTTCATTTTGTCAGTCGCCCCGTTATACTGAGAACTCGCCTTCTCAATCACACTTTGTATTTTCGCATGCGATTCCGCAGCCTCACTTCGCCTTTCTGATTTCCACATTCGCATGTCATTCCGCAACGCGTCGGCTTCGTCCGACAGATCCTCAAGAACCTTGCTCAACACGGTGTCCAAGCTTTCTGGCATCCGGTTCAGGCTAGACGTTGATCGGACCAAAGTGGCCGTGGTGGAAGTCAACTTGGTCATGTCCTCGTGGAGCTTAGCGACCGCCCCGTCGAGCACAGTGGCTGTCTCACCGATTTGGTCGAACATACTGGGCACGCGGGCAATTGCGCGCCGCAGTTCCTCACCGAACCGGTCGTCGTTGATCTTGGTCGTGGTTTGGCTTTGTATTTTTCTTTTACTATGCTGTTTGCTTTCCTTTTTGCGTAAGGCGTCCAAGAAGCGATCAAGTTCAGGGGTGAAGCGGCGATCAGCCAAGGGCAACAGCCAACACAATATAGCCAAGTTGCCGAGAACGCCTGTGCCGCTCGCGACCAGAGCCCAACCCATCTCGCCAAACATCTCTAACAATTCGAGGGTATCGGCGTCACCGGCGGAAGTCAGCAGATACCATGCAAGAACACCCATCGTACCCCCTACTCCGGTAGCGAGCGAAATAGTGCCGTAGTTGCGCAGGCGCTCCCTAAGATCCTCATGTTTTCTCTGAGCTTCGTCCGAGTAATATATCCAATCAAGACTGCGTCCACTTGCCACTCGTTCGACGATATCGTCCTGCAGTTGATCACGCAGTCGTTGAAGGCGGGTGCGCGGATCGTTCAAGCGAATCAAATGCAGACAATGGAAAATGTATGTGAGAATCAACAGAAAGACAGCAATAACGACACCAAGTACGTCCGCTGAGAGGCTCACGATTGCCCAGCCGTGAGAACGGGCAGGTCGATTCGATAATATGCTGGTTCCGTTCGCGTATCTTCCACAAAGTATATTAGCTGTAGCGTTTTTCCGGGGTGCTCGGGCGTATCGTCGTTCGGCGTGGACCAATGTTCCCAGTCTCTAATAGGCCGCATCGTGCCATCAATGATCAACCGGAGGGCAGGGTTCGAATCCAAAGTCCGTATTGCCCCACAATCGACCCGTACCTCCAGTGAATCGCCGTCGCGCTCTACAGTGAATGGACTCGGAGTTCCGCCGGATCCCGGAGCGAGGGCGACTCTTGTGAGGTTGAAGCGACTCCGGTCGCCGAATGCACCTCGGAGTGCCACCATGTCGCCTATAAAGCAACGATATGTTTTGTCATTGTACCGCCGTAGAGAGTACTCGGAACTGTTATTGAAAAAGATCGTGTCACGAGATTCAGACGCTGTGAGGAGTTCCCAGGCTACGCGCGCAGAATCCTCAACTCCGGCGTCCAAGTCAGCTCCGATCTCCCGGCTGCGAGCGTTTTTCAAGACCGACTCCGCATCTCGCGAGATCGATTCCGCAACCATGTTTATTTTTTCAGCACTACGGCCAAAAAGCAGAACATAGAAGGGCACGGAAATTTGGGTCGACAACCTTGGCTTCCAGCCAGGCATGCGTTCGCTGTACCAGCAGCCGAACTTGCCACTCGCGTGCGGACAGCGTGTTCGGTGGAAGGCACCCCAGTAGGTACCTCTAACGCCGATCAGCCCGAAATGGAAATCGCCCGCCCGGCGCTCCGCAGAATTCAGCCACGGGATCAGATGCGAAGCCACTGCCGCAGCGCCGGTGTTTTCGCCGGTGCCCAGCAGGTCGGTGATGAGAGCTCCACCCTTCGTCCTGCCGGCGCGTAGATCCGCGATAATCTCACCGATAGCCAAGTCGAGCCGGGATTCCGTTCCTGTGAAGATGTCTCTCCTGACGATTGTATTCTGCGGCAAAGCTCTAACGTTCCCGGCCACGCCACGCCACTGGATGGGTACGCCTGGATAAGCGCGTCTCAAGTGATCCGGAACCAATTGTGCGACTATATGTAGCTCGCCGCCAGCTACACCCTCCCCATCCCTTACCCTTTGGAGCGGAACAAATCCCGCCATCGGAATTGACAGGTCCAGATAAATGGCAAGCCGGCGGAGGGACGACTCGTCCCGCGTGGAATCAACGACCACGGAATCCAAAAGGCCTGATTCGGACCACACAGGTTCGATCAACACAGGTTCGATCAACACAGGTTCGCCTGGCTCCACGCACGACATCAGCCCTAGCCCCAGCAGCAGGGAAACAGTGTGTAACCAAACGCTTGAGACCAGGGGGCGAATACCAGGGCCGAGACGTTGCAACCTCATACTCATCATGTTGTTCATCATGCCACGCTTCCTCTTTCTACGACTTCAGAGTCACTGTTCGACCATCTTCCCCTCGCAAGCTTTCTCAGTTCGTCGATCCGACTGCCCAGTTCGCCACTGCTCTCATCTTCAAACCAGTGTTCCGCAGATTTCGGCGACTTGGTGAAATCCGGGACAACGAAGAAACTCCGGTCGCTGGTCTGCGGATCGTCAATCACCAGCACGGCACGTCCGGCATGATCGTTCAGGCTTCGTACATCCGCGTCGATCCCTCCATTGGCCAATTCGATCTTGAATCCCTTCGCGTTGAAGTGGCCGTCGCCACCCTTCTGGTAGCGTTTCCAAGCCACCTTCAGTTCGTGCTCGAAGTCCAGAGAAAAGGTGGGGCTCTCTTCCCAGTCGGCGGTTCGAGATTGACCGGGGTTCGTTTCTAGTAGTTGTTGTTTAATCTCCAACAATTCCGTGATCAATCTCTCCAGTTGGCTTCCATGGCAATCTAGTCGGTGGGCAAGATCACCCATCCGTTTGCCGATGCATTCCAGCGAACTGCCGAGACGCTCCGGGAGGGCGGCTATGCATTCCAGCTGGTCGCGGTGGCCATCTAGCGCGGCGACGATGTCTCGCGATGCGTCCGCAAGTGTCGACGCATACGGCTTTGGCCGCAGAAAGAGAAAACAACTGATGCCCGCAACCGTCGACATTGCCATTGCGACGAGCAACCATGGACGCACACCAGGCGAAAGGTCGTTGAAGCCCAGCCACACAGCACCGATAAAAACGCCGACGGCTAGAAAACCGAATCCAACCATTGCCTCTCGGCTCATTGCATTCATTCTCCGGCGACGGGATCAGTAACCATTCCTTGGAGCACCGCTTCCCAGACCCACGCAGCAATTGGAGCTTGATAATCCAGTTGAGCGTCACCCACCAACTCGCCCTTGTCTCGAAGATTTCGGTTGATGCGCCGAGTTAGATTTACGGGCAGTTTGACTACCATTTCCGGCTTTCCCGCACACAGACTACTCAGCGGAATTTCAGGGTGAATCTCCGAAAGTTCGACATTCGTGCCTTTTCCACCGGTACGGAAAGGGATCCTATCGTACCACTTGGTCGTTTCGCGTCTTCCATCTTCTTCCACTTTCTCGAGCTGAACCAGTGTGTGGGAGAACCACTTGTTTTGAACGCTCTCTGGGTCTCTCGACCGGCCGACGATTTCTTTGACCACATCTCTCTTTGCACGGTCGGTTTGACCCACTTCGTGGTGGTCGATTTCCCATTTGCTATTCCCAGGGAAAGCGAAATCTACCTCGAGCGTGGGCCACAACCGCTGGGTTGCTTCCATTACGCGTTTCTGTACGCTTCTTCCGATTTCGTTGTAGTTTTCATGCCAAAGCTTCCACCCGTTACCTCGCAGGTACACCCGGATTCGCAGCCGCTTCCGATCCGTCGCTTTCGGCAACCAGTGCGTAGCCAGATAGGCGGTGAGGTTGCGTGCCATGAACTCTACGATCAGGAAGTAGCATCGGTGAATCAGTATCTGACCCTTCTTGGGGCTGATCGAATCGTCGAACCCACGCACACCGAGTTCGCTGCAATCTTTAACTCTCTCCTCGTCCGCCCCGAATAATCCAGTCAAACCCTTGGTCCTGACCCAAGCCGTCAGATTTGCAAATCTTGCTTTGTCATCGTCACCCCACCCGGCTGGCAACATCTTCTCCCCGTCTGCGATTAGCCTGAGAAGGACGTTACCCCCCAATTTGACGCTGTCGGCGGTATCTTCGAACTGCTCGCCCACAGCTGAAATAATCAGGTCAAGTGTCCCACCACCTAGATCTCCCACCATGCTCACATCGCCAGACAGCCCGGTCCCGACCTTGGCTGCGCGCGATTCGTCGAACAATCCGACGCCATCGTGCAATGCGAGAGTGCACCCGAGACTCTCACTCCCATCGTCAAGCACCGCGTTCAGCATTTGTCGATACTCTTTCACATCCTTTGACGGCGTTCGAAGCGGATAAGTGAAAGTGAACCGGACCGCATCGGTCGGTCGGCCGCACCGAACGAACACTTCGGCCAAGACTTGCTCTACGATACGGTCGAGGTAGATCTTGCGCAGCTCCGATTCCTTGCCATGGAAATCCGTCGAGGTGTTCCACTTGAAGTTGCCGATTTTGTGGCCCGGGAGATCACGGCGTAGCAATCCCACAGGCGGAATCACATAGTCGAGCCCCGGCTTCCAATTCTGAATATTGGGCATCTCGTTCTTTAACGTCTTGACTTCTTTGATCGTGAGAATTTCCGACGGCCACAGACCTTTTAAATCTCCCACTTGCTTCTTCACATAGCGCGGAAGCCATGTGCCTCGAATCAAAGGACCGTCCTCGTCCTCATTCTCTATGTGGTCCATGTTTTCGCTTACATGGAGGACGAGCTTGTGTTTGCCCTCTTTCGACAACAATTCAGGGCTCAAGTCGACCGGCATTTCTTGGTCGCCTAACTTCAAGGCCGCGGTGGTGTGCGAAGTGCCGAAATCAATCCCGATCTGCACAGGTGCGGCGGCAGACCCAATGCGGTCCAGCCGGACTAAATACAGGCCGATCTCGTCATTTGCCATCGAGGCGCAGAGTGCCACCGGCGGACCGGCCTTATGGCGAGCATCCGGTTGTGAGAAACGGATCGGATTGGACCGACCGTACTTCACCTCGGTGCGGAACAGCGCGACTCTGGATTCCTTATAGTTCAGCCATAGGGCATTGATCCCGATGTTCGGGTTTGTACAGTGATGATAAACGTAGTAAGCCTTCCAGTTCCGAGCGTGGAACCGAGGCCAGACCATCCAGTGCGCACTGTGCTTCGGGTCAGAAATTTCGAGCTTCACCGCAAAATCTACCGAATCGCTGCGTCCCCGCATGCGCAGGCTCCACGTTGCCTCCTGTCCGCTCTCGCTGACCTCGGGCTGTTTCGGCTTTGCAGAAACATCCCCGCGCCTCAAAATGTCGAGAACCGACTCCTCGCTCTCGCTCTGTGCGCCTTGCGGCATCACGAGGTCGAAGTAGCGCCAGCGTAGCGGGTAGTCGGGATACAGCAACCCCCCGGGGGTATCGCCATTGGGGATGTTTCGCTGTTCCATCGGCACGCAGCTACGGATCCCAATGTCGCCCCTGCGTAGCACAAGCGTGTCAGGAAGGGTGACGAGGCGATACTCGCGTGTCTCCAACCAGATCACCGCGTACACCTCCGAGCGTTCCGCATCTTCACCAAAGAACTCGATGTCGCCCACTTTCTGCAGGTGTCGGAGGTGATCGTCCCAGATGCCGTGCTTTTTCCCATTGTCGGCGATCTCGAACTTGAATCGCCGGAACTTTCGGCCTCCGCCTGTCGTGACTTCTCCACACTTGTGCAGGAACTTCTCGAGGTCGGCGCGCTCTAGATTCTTCGCATCCGACGGGAGATCTTTTTCGTCTCTCGTCGGGAGGAAGAACTTGACCAGTTCGTTACCGCCCCATCGGACTTCGACCTCCGCTCCTCCGCCATACCCGGGCCTCGGCTGAATACCGTCGAAAATCCTCGTCCACGGTGGCGGCGTCTCATGTGGGCGTCGGCGCTTGCATGCCTCGACCCATGCACGGATTCTCCTGACAGAGGAGCTCGCTCTTCCCCAAGACGACTTTGGCGCCTTCCAGTCGGTGTCCTTCTTTCCCGTCAACGAATCCCATAACCTTGACCACTCCGAGTCGGGCAGGTCGGGCACTGGGCAGAACAGGGTGCCGGGGGCCGTGAATCCCATGACTACACCTGCCTGACCAGTACGCTTGAGAGCTTGGCCCACCAAATGGACGCCACCTCCGTTTCGGCGGTGATCGTCGACAAGTCCGTCAAGCGACATCAGCCGTTTGTCCTGCCGCTCGTTTCTGCGCAATTCGAGTTCGCCTACAAAGAGGCCGAGAAGGAGGAGCTCGAGTTGGCGGATGGCTATCGGTTGGTCTTTAGGTTTTTCGGATACTGCCTCACGAAAATAGTCGACTGCGGCAAGTGGATGAGGCCAACCGTTCTGTGCTATCAAACTTCGGTCAACAAAGCTGTCAAGTGTCGTTTGTACATTGGATTTCGAGACTTTTTGGAGCTCACCCGATTTGCGAGGTGACAGAGCGAGTCCTTGGTCGTCGAACATTTCCGGCCAATATACATCCTGAGCAACTGCGGGAGTGGAAATCGGGATCTTCTCCCGTACCCACTCGGCAAGCCAACCAAAAATCTCGGATGCAACTCGACCTGGGGGAACAAGGCGGGAAGACTCCAGACGGTAGTTCCTCATGCGCTCCCTTATCGCCGCTTCGCTAGCGAAAGATCCTTGGACCAGCTTGGGGCTTTCACCCTTGAGCATTTTGTCGACGAGCCACTTGAGATTATCGGAGTAGTGGCTGCGAAGTTTGTCGAGCTCCTCTGCGGCTTCTTGCCGTCGGCCCTCGAGCAACTCACAGAAAATTGGTTTCACGACAGCTGTATCCGAAGAGCCACCAAGAACTTTTTGATATATCTCCAGCGTGGCCACGAGAGTCTTTCCTCCCGCCGCCAGATCTCCGATCGTGCCGCCTCCGGGCAGTCCGATTCCCGAACTGAGTCGGAACGGATCCTCGGCGTCTAGGTGATATAAGCCATTACTGTAGGTGTCGGCATCGAGAAATTGCCGAAGACAGCAGATGGCAGCTACTGCATGCGGATAGGCCTCGAGTTTCGACTGGTGGTTGTCTCCAGAGAAGACACGTTGCGCCATGGCCGCATCCGGAATCCCGACCGGCACAATGGCCACATGCTCGGCCAGACGTTTGCCGTAATAGCGAAGCCCCGAGTGAGCGTTCTCTCGCATCATCCTGTTGCGGCGTTGTGCTCTATACAGGTTTTCGCCGATTTGCTCATGGAGTTCGTCGAACTCGAACCAGTTGAGGAGCATCACTGCCATGACCTTCCGCTCGTCCACACCTGAAAGCTCTTCCGCGAGTGTAGGACCGACGGCGGCCCCCGTCCCTCCCACGCCCGACCCTACGACCGCGATGCGACCCTTCAAGTTGAGCAGTTGGTGGTAGACCGCGTCATGGTTGACGTCTGGATCGTCGGACCTCGTGTCGTAGCTCTTGAGCTTGAACAGAAGCGATCCGACAGCCGGCGACCCCATCATCCCGCGCGAAAACTCGATGATTCGCTGTTCGGGAGACAGAATGCAGTCGAGATAGTCGGAGTCGGAGTAGTGTCGCATGAGGTTGGTCATGCCGTCGGCCAAGAAGTTCTGGTCCGCCCCTACCGGCAAAGGGGTTAAGGCTCGCGGATCGACATCGTCGTGAGCCGGATGCCCATCAAGCACCCGGCGGAATTCCTGCCACGCCGTCCTGCCCGCGTCGGTTCCGTCGCCGCGGTCTTGGTCTACCAAGTACACGGCTGGCAAATCCATCGACTCGGTCCCCTTCCGGAAGAAGCCCAGAGGGTCGCCGAGGGCGTGCAAGCGCATGAACGCCAAAGCCACATGGGCTCCGGTTCCACCGCAACCGATCAGTGTGTTAGCCATGAATTCCGTTCGAGTTCAGTTCACTTTCGACTGGCCGAGGTACTACTTTTTGAACCGCCTGCAAGCTATCTCCCTGCCGACGCGCCACCCGACCCCCACGCCGATCAACGAACCGAGCAAACACGCGCCCACATTCCACAATCTCTGTTGCGGCAACATCGGAAGATCCGGCGACATCGGCAACGGATTCAAGAAATTGTAAATGGCGAACCAGCCGGAGATTGCGATCACCGCCAAAAAAGGAGTCCAACCCTTCAGCCACCATTTCGCCCCCGGCTTCGGTACGTTAGGAAGCTCCCATCCCCTCAGAGCTTCGCGCCATGCTAACCATGATAGCCCACAGACGATCAGCCCAGCCAAGAGCACAAAGGCGGGGAACCAAATCTTCAAATGTAAAGGCTGAATCAGTATCTCGTTGAAAGAAATAACCAGTGTCGAAATAACCGGTGTCTCGTTGAAGGTCGAACACCCAGAAGTCGACACGACAAGGGCGCAGAGAAGAGCCCGCGCCGCAGTGCCGGTCTGCGGGCTTCGCGTTCGCATGGGATCATCTTTCCCATCGACCGGATCGCGCCCCCCCTCCCACGTCACACGAGAGGAGGTGTGCTCCAACACAGGCGGTGCACCACCGTGACGTACCGGCGCACCCAGCGCTTGGCGTCTTACGTAGGCCGACGGCATCAAACGCACCGGGCTTGCTGGAAACGCCTTCGGGTGCGGGCGCAGGAGATCCGGCCGGAGAACGACCCCCCAAGCTCAATCTCCTGATCGACGAGTTGCGCAGGTTGCGGCCGATGTCGGGGCGACGCAACCTCAACCGTTACATACGATTCGGGGGGGGGGGGGGGGGGGGGGGGGAGATTGGAAGCGGCCATGACCCTTGATAGTATGGGGTAAGGAAAGGTGCACGGTTCGGTGTGGCAGGGATCGTAACGCGCCTTGTCCGCCCCCGCAACCCCACTCGAACTCGAGCGGCACGGAATGCTGCCTGCCGCCCAGCTGTCCTGCAGAAATCCGAGCGGCCTTAGTAGTGGCCCCGCATGCCTTCCAGCGCCCGCATGACCGCCCGGTAACGCCGGTCCACGCCCCGGAAGCCCAGGTTCGCCAAGTAGACGTTGCGGACCCCCGCGCTCCGTAGCGCGCGGACGCTGCGCGCGCAGATTTCCGCGGCGGACGCGCCGGAGGCGAACTCGCGCGCGATCCGCTCCGCGGGGATGGGGAGGAACCGGCCGAGCCGACGCAGGGTCGCCGGGTTGGCGTTGCGGTAGAAGAAGACCCCGAAGACGGCGGGGACGCGGACGCCGCAGCGCTCCAAGGCTTCCAGGAATCGCTCCACCGCGGGCAACGAGTGGTGGGACACGATCTGGGTCAGGAAGAAGTCGGCCTCGAAGTCGCCGCGCGCGACGTAGTCGGCCTGAACGGCCGGGTCCGCGTGCGGGTTCGCCCACCCCCCCAGCGCGAGCGACGGAAATTCGCGGCGGACGAGACGGCGCAGCTGATGTCCGTGCGGGACGCAACGCGGAGGAGGGCCGGTCGCGTCCCCGCCGACCACGGCGAGCGCCTCGCAGCCGTTGGAGACCGCCCGCCGCGCGAACATCGTGCAGTACTCCAGCGAGTGCTTGGCGGTCAGGAAAGGGACGATGCGAGAGGCCGACACGCCGCGGGCGAGATTGGCGGCGACGTGGCCCAAGCTCTCCTCCTCCGAGGCGCCGACCGCGTTGTCGGTGAGGAAAACGTAGCGGTCGTCGCGAGCCAACCGCTCCAGGGCGTGATGCATGTCGATCCAAGCGTCCATCCCCGCAGCGTACGAGAGCCCGCGCCGGGGGGGACGCAATTCCACCGTGACGACCGGATCCGGATCGTGCAAGCGCGCCAGCAGGCGCGCAGCCTTCGCGCGGTCCCCGCCCGCGCCGACGCCGCGCGGCGCGACCCGGGCGCGCGTCATCGCGCCCCCACCAGCGTCTCCACGGCGTCCGCCTCCGTGGGCAGCGCCGCGGTGAGGTTCTCCGCCCCCGAGGCGGTCACCAGAACGTCGTCCTCGATGCGGACGCCGATTCCCGCGAAGCGGGCCGCGGGTCCCTCCGCGTCCTCCGGGAAGTAGAGGCCCGGTTCCACGGTGAGCGCCATTCCCTCCTCGAGCCTGCGGGACGCGCCGCCGACGGCGTAGTCGCCCACGTCGTGGGTTTCGAGCCCCAGCCAGTGGGAGGTTCGGTGCGGGAAGTAGCGGCGGAGCGCCTCGTTCCTCTCCGTCGCCCCCTCCCCCGCGGCCAAGATTCCGAGCGACGCCAGCCCCTCGGTCAGCGCGGCGCACGCGGCCCGGTGCACCGCGGCCATCGCGCGGCCCGGCGCGACGGCGGCGACCGCGGCCGCGCGCGCCTCTTCCACGACGTCGTACAGGGCGCGCTGCTCGGGGGCGAAGCGTCCGTTCGCCGGATAGGTGCGGGTCGCGTCGGCGCAGTAGTGGCCGAGCTCGGCGGCCGCGTCCACCAGCACCAATTCGCCCGCCCGCACCCGACGACGGTTGGCGGCGTAGTGCAGCACGCAGGCGTTGGCGCCCGACGCGACGATGGAGGGGTAGGCGGGGGTCGAGCCCGCGTGCCGGCGGAAGACCGCCTCGATCGTCGCCTGCAGTTCCCATTCCCCGACCCCGGGCCCGAGTTCGGCGGCCAGCGCGCGATGCCCGGCGACGGTCAGCGCGGCCGCCTCGCGCAACGCCTCCACCTCGTCGGGATCCTTGCGCAACCGCATCTCGTCCAGGATCGCGCCCGGATCGACGACCCCTAGCGGGCCGGATCCCGTCCTCGCACCCAGGACGCGCGCGCGCGCCAGAGCGCCGCGCACCAGCCGGTCCACCCAAGGATCCGAGCCCAGCCGGAAGAAGACGCGGTCCGCCCCGGCGAGCAGATCGCCCAGTTCGTCCTCGAGATTCCCCAAGGGACGGCAAACGTCCACGCCCAGCCGCTCGCGCGCCGCCTCCGGACCCAGCCGTCGCCCGCTCCACAGCTCCGCAGTCGCCTCGCGCGGCCGGACGAAGAGCGCGCTGCGCCTCGATGCGGCGAACCCGCGCAGAACCAGGACGCTTCCCGGTTCGGCGAATCCTGTCAGATAGAAGAACTCGGAGTCCGCGCGGTAGGGAGAGGGATCCGCGCCGCGCCGACACGCGTCCGCCGCCGCCGGGAGCGCCATGGCGCCGTCTCCCAGCGCGTCGAGCGCTCGTGCCCGACGCTCGCGGAAGACGTCGGCCGAAAACCGAGGGACGCCGTCGGGCATCACGCGTCCGCCCGGGCGGCGACCGTTTCCAGCCCCGCCTCCACCAGCGTCCACTGCAACTTCATCTGGTCCTCCACGGGCATGGGGCGGATGCCGAGCCGGGCGCCTTCCCGGGTCACCTGCGCCGGATCGAGCCGACCGGTCGCCAAGGCGGCCCTCCAGCCGTCGATTCGGGTCTTCCATCGCACCGCCGCCGGGTCCGGAGGACCGATCGTCTCCCCGACGCCCGGGGTGACGAACAACGGCATCTCGGTCACCAGCGTGAGCGCGTCGCCCCCCAGCGCGCGCACCGCCTCCATCGAGCTCGGACGAAAGCGCCCCGCCGTGACCTCGTCTTCCAGCCCCATGAAGTGCGCGCGCATGGCGGTGTGGCTGGGGCGCGTGCAGAACCCGCGGGCGATGCGCACGAACCCTTTCTCTCCTTCCCGCTCCACGTCGTGCAACCGGTATCCCATGTCGCGCGCCATCCGTGCGCAACGGGCGCGCAGCGGCTCTGTCCGGTCGACCCAGTGGGGATCGACGAGGAACCACGGACCCGACGAGAACCCCATCCCGTGCAGCGAGACGTGCAGATCGAAGGCGCCGGCGGCGCTCGTCCACCACGCGTGGATCGCCCGGTTCTCGGGTCTGGCGTCCGCGTCCTCCCGGGTGCGGGGGAATCCGAACTCGACGTCGTCTCCGGGGAGTTCGCGCACGACGTGCGCCAGATACTCGCCCAACGCGAAGCCGGACCCTTCTTCCTGCCAGGAACGGTTGCGGATCTCCCCGTCGGGGTTCGCGTGCGGCACGATCCACCACGAAAACCGTTCGAGCGCCGTATGGCCCGGAGCCAGTCCGTCCAGCCATCCGCACAGCCTGCGGAGCAACGCCGGACCCACGGGCTCGTCGGCGTGGCACCCCCCGAGCAGGCTCACGCGCAAAGGTCCGGTTCCGAACCGGAAGGCGCGGACGGGGCGTCCGTCCCGGGAGTCGCCGATGCGGAGCCCGGCGCCGGGAGCCGCGGGAGCCGCCTCCAGGATCCGGACCGGATCCGTGCGCACGCCGTCTGCGGACTCGCGCATGTCCCTTCCCGGAATTCGGTGTTGCGCCGCCGACCGGAAGCCTAGCGGGACTGGCTGGCCGCGGTCTCGCGCTCGTCGATCAGCCAGTGCGCCAGCCAGCTGCGGATGCGCTCCAAGCGGTCCACCAGCAACCAGGGTTCGCCCGTGCGCGAAAGGCCGTGGCTCGAGCGGGGATAGCGCACCAGCTCCACCGGCACGCGCAGCTTCTTGAGCGACATGAACCACTGCTCGGCGTCCGGCATCGGGGTGCGCCAATCCTGCTCGGAGTGGATGAGCAACGTGGGCGCGGTCACGTTCTCCACGTAGGAGATGGGCGACAGGCGCCGGTAGAGATCCCGCTCCTCCCACGGAGTCCCGCCGAACTCGTACTCGGTGAGCCCCTGGGCGTCCGAGGTCCCCCACCAACTCTCCCAGTTGGAGATGGAGCGGCTCGAGGCCGAGGCGGCGAAGCGGTCCGTGGTCGCGGTCAACCAGTTGGACATGAAGCCGCCGTAGCTGCCCCCCGAGACGCCCAGACGCTCCGGATCTACGGCGGGATAGGCCGCCAAGGCGGCGTCCACGCCGGCGAGATAGTCCTCCCGGTCGACGATGCCCCACTGCCCGCGGGTGGCGTACTGGAAGGCGTGCCCGTAGCCCGAGGAGCCGCGCGGGTTGGTGTAGAGGACGTAGAAGCCCGCGGCGGAGAGCACGTGGAAGGTCGGGAAGAAGGTGTTGCCGTAGGCGCTGTGCGGCCCGCCGTGGATCTTGAGCACCATCGGATAGCTGCGGCCCGCGACCTCGTCCACCGGCCGCACCACCCAGCCTTCGACCTCGACGCCGCCCTCCACGGTCCACGCGATGCGCTCGGCGGGCATGAGGGCGACGTCGGAGAGCCATTCGTCGTTGAAGCCGGTCGCCTTCTGCTCCGTGGAGCCGTCGCCGGCCGCCACGTAGAGTTCGCTCGGCGTGATCGGGTCGGTGGCGACGAACGCCATCACCCGGTCGTCCCGCGAGAAGGAGAACCCGGACAGCCGCCGGTCGCCCGCAGTGACCTGCCGCACCTCACCGCCGGTCGCCGGGACGTCGAACAGGTGGGCGTCGCCCCCGACGCCGGCGGAAAAGCGGATCCGGTCGCCGTCGGCGGACCACTCGGGCGCGCCCGGCCGCAGGTCCCACTCCGCGGTGAGGTTCGCGGGAGTGCCGCGGAGGCTGCCGTCCGACCCGACGTCCTGCACCAGGACGTCGGACTGCGCGCCCCGCTCGGGGTTCGACAGGTAGGCGATGGAGGCGCCGTCCGGCGAGAGCGCGGGCGCGGACTCGCTCCCGGGGTTGGTGGTGAGGCGGCGAGACGGCCCGCCCGCGGCCGCCACCGACCAGATGTCGCCGGTGTTCTCGGAGCTGTGTTCGTCGTCCTCGTTTTCGTCGCCGGTGAAATAGATGCGCTGCCCGTCGGCCGACCACCGGATTCCGCCCACGTCGAAATCCAGATCGGTGAGGCGCCGGGCCGCGCCCCCCTCGGCGGAGACCACGTAGAGCTGGGCCTTGCTCTCCAGAGAGGGGTGCGGGAGCAGGGCGTGCACGCCGTCGCGCTTGTAGTTCATCGCGGTGATCACGTGGCCGTCGAAGCGCCGACCGTCCAGCGTGGAGGTGACCGCATCGGGGGCGACGCGGCCGTCGTCCTCGTCCTCGTTTTCGCTCCGGGCGAAGGCGATGCTCCGGCCGTCCGGCGACCAGACCGGATCCCCCTCCACGCCGTCGATGTGGAAGGCCTCTCCGCCGGGTCCGTCCACCCGCAGGAACCAGACGCGGTTGGGGTCGTCGCCCCGCGCGGAACGGAACGAGAGCAGACGGCCGTCCGGCGACCACGCCGGGTCGCTCGACCCGGAAGTGGGGTCCGAGAAGCGGATCGCCTCGCCGTCGGGCCTGCCGCCCGACAGAGGCTGCAACCACACCTCGCGGTGCCGCCGGTTCTCCGCCTCGATCACGCGCGTCACCGTGAAGGCGACGTACGCCCCGGTGGGCGACGTCGCCGGCTCGGAGACGTTCACGATCCGGTAGTAGTCGGCGGGCCGGAAGCCGCGCTCCTGCGCGGCCAGCGGCCAGGCGGCCGCGGCGATCACGGCCAAGCACGCCCCCGCCGCCTTCGCGGAGCGGACGGGCGGGGAGCGGTCGTGCGACGACGGATGGGGCGGGCCGAACATCCCGGACCTCCTGCGCTTCAACGAAACAACCGGCGATCACACTCAATATAGGCACAGGGCAGGGCTCGCGGTAACGCGCGGATCGAGCGGGGAACGCATGGAAGAGAACGTCGAGACGATGGGAAAGGCGCGGACCGAAGGGGACGAGAACCGCGTCTCTTCGGGCGGCTTCGCCTCCGCGGCGGCGAGTCGGCCGGCGTTCGATCGGATCCGGAGGGCGTTCGCGACGCTCGCCCGCGCCGCGTGGGCGGCCGTCGCCTGCGCTTCCACCGTCTCGCCGGCCGCCGCTCAGGTCGTGCGCGGACGGGTCCTCGAGGAGAGCGACGGCTCGCCGCTCGCCGGCGCCATGATCGTGCTGACCGACGTCGACGGCGAGCCGGCCGGCCGGACCCTCGCCGACGACCTCGGCAGGTTCGTGTTGCACGCCCCGGAGGACGGCACCTACACCCTGCGCGCGGACCGCATCGGCTACGCCAGCGCGACCTCTCCGCCGTTGGAGCTGGCCGCCGGCGCCGCGACCCTCCACGACATGGCGGTCTCGGCGGAGGCGCTCGCTCTCCCCGGCGTCACCGTGGAGGGCGAGCGCCGGTGCGTGTTGCGACCGGAGGGCGGGCTCGACGTTTCGCGGGTGTGGGAAGAGGCGCGCAAGGCGCTCGCGGCGGCGGCCTTCACCGACGAGACCTCCGTCTACCGCTACGTCACCATGAAGTACGAGCGGGATCTCGCCTCCGACGCCCGCACCGTGCGCAACGAGCGACGCGACTTCAGCGACCTCGTGCAACGCCGGACGTTCGTCTCGCGTCCCGCGGAAGAGCTGATGTCGGACGGCTTCGTGCAGGAGAAACGCGACGGCACCTTCTACTACGCCCCCGATGCCGAGGTGCTGCTCTCCGACGCCTTCCTGGACGCCCACTGCCTGCGCGTGCGCCGGGGCGAGGGCGAATCCGAAGGCCTCGTCGGGCTCGCGTTCGAACCCGTGGAACGGCGCCGCGGGCGCATCGGCATCCGGGGCGTCATGTGGCTCGAGCCGGAGTCGTCGGAACTCCGGTGGATCGAGTACGGCTACGCGGATCTGGAGGCCGAACTCCGCTCGCCCCACGTGGGCGGCAAGGTGACGTTCGAAGGGCTTCCCAACGGGACCTGGGTGGTGCGCGAGTGGTACATCCGCATGCCTCGCCCCGGGGTGCGACCCAACCCCTTCACCAACGTCCCGGAGCGCTTCCTGGCCGGGATCCGCGAAACCGGCGCCGTGGTGACGCGCATCCTGACCCCGCTGGGGGAGACGCTGGTGGAGTCCGAAACCGGGACGGTCGAGGGGACCGTGCTGGATTCGCTGCACACCCGACCGCTGGAGGGCGCGCGCGTGTTCGCGCAGGGCACCGATCGCTCCGCGGTGACGGGCGGAGACGGACGCTGGCGGCTGACCGGCCTGACCCAGGGCGTGTACCGCATCGCGTACCGCCATCCGGCTCTGGAGGAGGTGGGCTTCGCGCCCGAGCCCGTGGAGGTGGAGGTGCGGCGCGGAGAAATTTCCGCCTTGCGGCTGCTCGCTCCGTCTCGCGGAGAAGCGCTTCGCGGCGCCTGCGCCGAGGAGGAGGCGATCGAGGACACCGGCGTTCTGGCCGGGCGGGTGGTGGACGGCGCTTCGGGGAGTTCGCTGGCGGGCGCCGTCGTCACCGCCACCTGGACCGGGTGGGACGTCCGCACCTCCGGCCCGTCCAGCACGGGCAGGCCGCGCGGCGGGGGCGATCCGGCGACGGGGCTGGTGAGCGTCGAAGAGCGCGTCGGCCGGTACGAAGCGGTCGCGGACGTCGACGGGCGCTTCCTCTTCTGCCGGGTTCCGGTGGGGCCCAGCGTGTCGGTCGAAGCGGCGGGAACGGGCGGCGGGACCGGATCCCGAACCCTCGTTCTGGAGAAAGCCGGACAGGCCGAGTTCGCGACCGTGCGCATCGGGAACTAGCCGTTCCGAAGCGGGACGCTTCGGCGGGGGACATGGGGCGCGGCACGTCTCCTTGCGGCGGAGCGGCGACGCCGTTCCCGGTCCGGGCCTCTCCCGGGATCGAGGAGCGGGGAGAAGACGGGACACCGCCTCGCGAGCGATGCGCGAGCGAATCCGTTGCCGGAACGAATTCGTTTACGCGCCGCCGAGCAGTATCATTACGCGGGCGGCCCGCGGGATGCGCAATCCCGGGCGGGACCGCCCCGCGCCCTCTCCGAGTCTCCTTCTCCAACGAGCGTCCGCCCATGCCCCAGCCTCCGCGTCGCGCGCCCGCGCAACCCGAGCCCCGGAGCGCGCCCGACTCGCGTGCGCGGCGCGTCCCGCTTCTCCGAGCCGTGCCCGCGCGCCTCGTCCTGACGATCGCCGTCGCATGCGCGCCCGCGCGCCTCGCGGCGCAGGAACCCGACTCGTCGGCGGCGATCCCGCTCGACGAAATCGAGGTCACGGTGCTGCGCACGCCCATCCTGCTGGGCGAGGCCCCCTTCGCGGTCTCGGTGCTCGGGGAATCGGCGCTTGCGCGCGGCAAGGCCGGACTCTCCATCGAGGAGGCGCTTCAGGGTCTCCCCGGAGTTCAGGTGCAGAACCGCTACAACTCGGCGGTGGGCGAGCGCATCTCCGTTCGAGGGTTCGGCGCCCGTTCCCAGTTCGGCGTGCGCGGGGTGACCGTGCTGGTGGACGGCATCCCCGCCACCCTGCCCGACGGGCAGTCGACCCTCGATCACCTCGACCCGGGCACTCTGGGGCGGGTGGAAGCGTTGCGCGGGCCGAGTTCGTCCGCCTACGGCAACGGGGCGGGCGGGGTGCTGCGCTTCGAGACCCGGCGGGCGGCCGACCAGCCCTTCCGCCAGAACTTCTCCACCGTCTTCGGAAGCAACGGCATGAGTCGGCTCCAGGCCACCGCAAGCGGGACGTCGGGCGAGCGGGAGTACCTCGTCGGCGCCTCCCGATTCGAGTACGACGGCTTCCGCAGAAACCCGATCGCGGACGACGGCTCGCTCTACGGCGGCGCGCGCCGGTTGCACCTGAACGGCCAGCTGCGTTCCCCGGCGGCGGGGGGCGAGATCGTGGCGACCGCGAACGTGGTCGACCTCGACGGAGAGAACCCGGGATCGCTGAACGATTCGCTGATGGCGCTCGGCGACCGGCGTTCGCACACGGGAAGCATCTTCCAGCGGACCCGCAAGAAGGTCGCCCAGGGACAGCTCGGGATCGCCTGGACCGGCCCCGCCGGCGTCGGCGAGGCGGAGCTCTCCGCGTGGGGCCTGTTCCGCAACTTGGACAACCCGATTCCCTCGGCGGTCATCGATCTGAAGCGCACCGCCGCGGGCGCGCGCGGCGCGCTCGGCGGACAGGCGGGAGAATCGGGACGGCTCGCTTGGAACTTCGGCGGAGAACTCGCCCTCCAGCGCGACGACCGGCAGAACCACGGCAACGACGGAGGCGAGCGCTCCGACCTGAGGCTCGACCAGATGGAACGCGTGCGCACGCTGGCGTTCTTCGGCCAAGGCAACCTGAGGCTGGGGGACCGCGCCCGGCTGGTCGGCGGCGTGCGCTACGACCGGCTGAACTTTTCGGTGAACGACGCGTTCCTCTCCAACGGCGACGACTCGGGCGACCGCCTGATGGACGCCCTCAGCCCGTCGCTCGGGCTGCACGTCGCGGTCGGCCCGTCCGTCGGCCTGTTCGCGACCGTCGGCACCTCCTTCGAGAGTCCCACCACCACCGAGCTGGCCAACGACCCGAGCGGACGCGGAGGCTTCAACCCGGAGCTGAACCCGCAACGCGGCCTGAGTCTGGAGGCGGGCGCGCGCGGCGTCTCCGGAAACCGGCTCTCCTACGAGGTCGGCGTCTTCGCCGCCCGCATCGCCGACGCGCTGGTGCCCATCGAGGTGCCCGACGTCGACCGCACCTTCTACGCGAACGCCGGGTCGGCGCGCCACCGAGGCATCGAGACCGCCTTCACTCTCGCGGCGGGCGGCGGAGCCTCCCTGCGCGCGACCTACAGCTACACGGACGCGGTCTTCGACGACTACGTGGTGGACGGAACCGACTACGGCGGCAACCGAATCCCCGGGCTCGCCCCCCACCGCGCGGAAGCCATCGCTTCGCTGGACCGCCCGGGCTGGTTCGCGGAACTGCGCCTCGCCCGGGTGTCGGCCATCCCCGTCAACGACGGCAACACCGCCGAGACCGATCCCCATCTGCTTCTGGACGCACGCTTCGAGCTGGACGCGGTCGGCGTCGGCGCGCTCGACTTGGCTCCGGTGGCGGGGGTCACCAACGTCTTCGACACGCTCTACACCGCGTCGGTGGTGGTGAACGCCTTCGGAAAACGGTTCAACGAGCCCGGGCCGGGCCGGAGCTTCTACGCGGGCCTGCGCGCCGGACTGCCGTGATTCGAGCCGTCGCGGTCCTGCTGCTAGCCGTCTGTCCGGGGCTCTCCCCGGCCGGCCGGCTGCACGCCTCGCCCCCGTCCGACCCGGACGGCCCGAGGACCGCGCCCTCCCTTCCCCGGACCCCGGAAGCGTCCGGCGGGGTCGGCGATCCGCCGGTGTACCGCTACGGGATCGCGCTCGGAGGCGTCGGCCTCGTCTCCCTGGTTTTCGAGTACGAATCCGGCAACCGGGCGATCGAACTCGCGCTCGGCACCTTCGCCGGGCGCGACGTTTCCCTGGCCGTCACCGGGAAGCGCTACGTAGGCGGGGGCAGCCTGCGCGCCTTCGCCGGAATCGGCCTCTGGGGCGTCGCCGCCTTCCCCTCGGACCAGCGTTCGGGGTTCGCGCTGATCGCGCGGGCGCCCGTCGGCGTGGACTGGCACGCGTTCGATCGGCACGCCGCGGGCTTGGAGCTCGCCTTCAACCGGGCGCTCGCGATGCGCCGCCCCGATCCGCTGGACGAACGAGGGCCGCGCACCCGAATCGTCCCCCTGCCGGCCTTCCATTACCGTTTCGCCGATCCCCGCTGAAGAGCGGCGCCTTTTGCGCGGCCCGGCTCCGGCCATCCCCGCACCGGCGCGAGCGGATGCGCGCCCTCGGCCAAGTCCCGCGCTTCCCTGACGGCGTCCCGACGCGTCACCGCGGCGGCGCCGCAGGCGCCGTCCCCACGTACTTGAGCCCGCTTCCGGTGTTGAAGAGCACCGTCTCGTCGTCCTCGCAGAGCAACCCCGCGTCGCGCAACTCCGTCACCGACGCCAACGCCGCGCCTCCTTCCGGGCACGCGAAGATGCCGGTGCACTCCCCCATCGCCCGCACCGCCTCGGCCATCGCCGCGTCCTCGATGGCGACCGCGCCGCCCCCCGATTCCCGAATCGCGCGCAACATCAGGAAATCCCCGACCGCGGCCGGGACCCGCAGCCCCGCAGCGTAGGTCTCGGCGTCCTCCCAGAACCGCGCCGTCTCGGCGCCCTCCCTCCAGGCCCGCACCACCGGGGCGCACCCGGTCGGCTGGACCGAGAACATCTTCGGGCGCTCGTCCCCGATCCAACCCATCCGCTCCATCTCGTCGAACGCCTTCCACATCCCGATCAACCCGGTCCCGCCGCCCGTCGGATAGATCACCGCGTCGGGGAGCCGGAACCCCAGTTGTTCGAAGAGCTCGTACCCCATCGTCTTTTTCCCCTCCACGCGATAGGGCTCCTTGAGGGTGGAGAGATCCCACCAGCCCATGCGGTCCGCTCCCTCCCTCACCACGCGGCCGCAGTCGGTGATGAGGCCGTCCATCAGCACCAGATCGGCGCCGAGCGCGCGGATCTCCTCGACGATCGGCGCCGGCGTGTCCCGCGGCGCGAGGACGTGGACCGGGAGCCCGGCGGCGGCCCCGTACGCGGCCGCCGCGCTGCCCGCGTTGCCCGCCGAGGGGATGGCCAGCTCCTTCGCTCCCAACTCCTTGGCGCGCGACACCGCCAGCGAGAGCCCGCGATCCTTGAAGCTGCCCGTGGGGTTCGCGCCCTCGTTCTTCACCCAGAGGCGGCGCATGCCGTAGCGCTTCGCGAGCCGGGGCGCGTCCGTGAGCGGCGTCCAGCCCTCTCCCAGCGACAGCTGGCATGCGGCGTCCCGCACCGGCAACACTTCCTCGTACCGCCACAGGTCGGGCCTCCGCCCCGCGAGGTCGTCCGGGCGGAAGTGGCGCCGGACGGCGTCCAGATCGTAGCGGGCGAACAGGGGACGGCCGGCGGGCGAGAGTCCCGCCAGGCGCTCGCTCTCGAGGGTCTCGCCGGTCCAGGTGCACTCCAGATGGCTGGCGCCGCGCGCCCTCCACGAAATCGCGTTCATGTGCGTGGTCTTCCGGGTCTCGGGGGAGCGTTCGCGTCCGGTACGCGCCGGACGTCCTCGCGGCAGGAAGTCCCGCCTGCGGAAGTCCCGGCGGGTTCCGGTCCGCGCACGCATGGCGTAGGCTTGACGAAAACGAGGCGCAAGGGTGCGGGCAACCCAACGCCGCCGCAGCGCGTCTCACGAAACGGAGTTCGGGACGCCGAACCGGATCGAGATCCTCCCCAGTCGGGCGCAATCCGGATCGAGTCGGACACGAGAGGATCGTCGCCGTCCTCGAGCCAGTGGACACCGACGGAAACGAAGGGATGACCGAATCCCAGATGATCCGCAGGGCGAGCCAGGGAGACGCTCGGGCGGTGCGGGGGCTGTACGACCGCTACAACCCCCGCGTGTACGCCGTGGTGCGCAGAATCGCCGGCGACGACCACACCGCCCAGGACTACGCCCAGGAGACGTGGGTGCGGGCGGTCCGGGCGCTGCCCACGTTCCGCGGCGAATCGAAGTTCTCGACGTGGCTGCACCGCATCGCGGTCAACGCGGCATTGCAGGCGCGGCGCAGGGAAAGCACTCGGCAAGACCGGGAGGTGCCGATCCCCGACACCGTTCCGGTGCGGCCCCCGCGCGGGGACCCGCTCTTGGCGCAACGGCTGGAGAAGGCGCTGGACCGGTTGCCGGAAGGCATGCGGCGCGTGCTGATCCTCCACGACGTGGAGGGCTACACGCACCGGGAGATCGGCGAGATGACGGGCGTGACGACGGGGACGTCCAAATCGCAGCTCTTCCGGGCGCGGGCGAAATTGAGAGAATGGCTGGGGTCGGTTCGCGATTCCCGGCACGAACAGGAGCGAAAAGCATGGAGCATCTGAGCCTGGAAGCTCTGGCTCGCCTAGTGGACGAGACCCCGTTCGGAAACGAAAAACGGCACTTGGTCCGGTGCCCGGATTGCTCCCGGGAGCTCGAGCTGTTGCGCGAACAGACGGATGCGCTGGGGTCGCTGCCGGACCTGCGCCCGGCGCCCGGCGGCTGGTCGACGCTCGAGGCGCGGCTGGAACGCGAGGGGCTTCTGCGCCGAAGCGTCCCCGAGGAGACGGCCATCCGTCTGATCGACCGCAGGCGCGTCCGGATGCAGGCCGCCGCCGCTACGGCGCTCTTCCTCGCGGGAGGCCTCGCGGGGACGGCGCTGACTTCGGCGGGATGGGGTCCGCAAGCCGGGAGCGGCGAGGTTGCGGCGAACGAAGCGTCCGGAATTGCGGCGAGCGAGGCGTCCCCGGGTACGCTCGCGGCTGCGGAAGCGGCGACCCCCGAGGAGGCGGCGGAGATCCTGCGCCTCGCGGAGCAGCAGCACCGGGACGCCATGTTGAGGTACCGGGCGCTGACCCGCGGTCCGGAGGCCGAGACGCCGATGGATCCCCAACGCCTCGCGGTCATCGACTGGATGGTCGCCATGGGTCAGGCAGCCCTCCAAGAAGCCCCCGACGATCCGTTTCTGAACGGGTTCCTGGTCAGCGCGGTGACGGAGCGCGAGGCGGCGTTGAACGCCCTCTTCACCTCGGCCGACCGGTACTAGCCATGTTCCGTCCGCGCATGTCCGCAGCCGCGCTGCTCCTTCTGTCCCTCTTCCCCGTCGGTGCGGAAAGCCAGGCCGGGGAGACCGGGCGGGAGGCGGGCTGGATCGGCATCCAGGTCGAAGGACGCGCGCGCGCCGACGGCTCCGTGCGCGCGATGGTCGTGCGGGTCGAGGACGGAAGTCCCGCCCAGCGCGCGGGGCTGCGCCCGTTCGACGTCCTGCTTCGGCTGGACGGCGAAGAGGTCACGCCGGAAGCCTTGCCGGAGCTGGGCGAGCGCCTGCATCCCGGACATCCCCACCTGCTCACGGTGCTGCGCGGAAGGCGGGAGCGCACTCTGCGCGTGATCGCCGGACATCGGCCCGCGCTCATGAGCCCGGCCGCGATGGAGGAGTTCGCCATCCGGGTCGACTCGGCGCGCCGGCAGATCCTGCGCGTGGTCGACTCGCTCCTCGCCGACACCGCTTGGGCGAGAATCCGGACCGAAGTGGAGGCTGCGGCGAGGATCCTCGCGGAGAGCCTCGAGGTCGCGATCGAACCGGAAACGGAAACGGACGCGGAGGCGATGGAGCGGACGCGCGAGGCGGTCATGCGCGCCCGCGAGACGATGCGCTCGATGCGCTTCGGCCGACCTCCGGTCGTTCCTTCTTCCAGGCATGCGCGGACCGACGCGGGCGAGTCCGGGACCCACGGGCGAAGCGGTCCGGAAAGGACGCTCGACCGCGAACGAAGCACGGTCGAGGAAAGCGGGCACGGCCTGCGCCGAGGCGGCGAAGTCCCGCCCCCGGGCGTCCACCTCCGGTCCCCCTACCTGCTCGGCGGCCGTTTCGTGGCGGGAGCCGAGCTCGAGGCGGTGGAGCTGGACGCCCCGACCGGCGCCGGGGAACGCAGGCTTCGAATCGTTCAGGTGGTGGAAGGCAGTCCCGCCGACCACGCTGGACTGGCGCCCGGAGACGTGATCGTGCGCATCGACGGAGAACCGGCGGGCACCCTGAGGGAATTTCGCATGCGCCTGGGGCGGGGCGTTCACCGAGGCCGCCCGCAGATGGTGATCGCACGGGGCGACACGATCTTGGTGGTCACGCTCCCGCGTCCGTAGCCGAAATCCCCGAGGGCCCTCGAGGAGAGACGGACGCGCCGCCCGCCGGAACGCGTTGCGGCCCGGTTCCATGGCGTCCGGCGCCCTCCCTTCCCCCCGTGTCCTAACTACGCCTCGTCTTCGTCCTCGACAACCGCGAGCCCGCGAGGATTCCGGAGGCGCCACCGTTGCCCCTCGCGAACGAGATCCCCTTCCAGCGACACGTTCGGACGCGCCTCGTGCGCCCGGGCGATCTCGCTGTAGTCCGCCGAATCGAAAACCGCCTGAACGGACGCCAACCTCCCGTCGATGCACGCCTTGACGGTCGCCGTGCCCGTAGGGTCTTCCGCTCCGCGCGAAAGCCGCGAAACGTGTCCCTGGACCTCCTCGTCGATCCGCTCATGGCGGTCGGCGAGCACGCGGGCCGCCTCGTCGAGGACGGCCACGTCGGATCGCTTGAAAGCGACCGTCGCCCGTGCCTCCGCCCCTCGTCCGTTCGGCCTCGTCGTCGCCCAGCTGACGGAGACCTCGAGCCCTCCGTCCGCCTCGGCAAGCCGTGCCACGGATCGACAGAGGTTCGCGCTGACGCCCTCGCCCAGCCGGCCTTCGAATTCGTTGAAGTCCGCAACGCGGCGGTCCATGCGATCCACCCCCTCCCTCGACGCACGCAAGCCGGAGACGAGCCGCCGCACGACCTTGCGCTCGAACGGGTCTGCGGGGAGAGCGTCCTCGTCCCCGAGGGAGGGGCAACCGGAGAGAGAAGGTCGATCACGTAGCCGCCCGGCTCCGTGCGGCCCAAGCGGACCTTGTCCAGGTGGTCGCTCGCCTTCCCGTTCCGACCGGCTCGGTACATCCGTTGGGGGCGATCCGCGGAGCATGCGGCGGCCAGCAACATGCTCTTCGCTTCCTCGAGAACCGCCGCCCCGTCCGCAAGCTTGAGAACGTTGTCCGCGTCGACGCCGGGAAGACGCAACCGCACCAGATCCGACTCGGCAAGCGAGAGGTCGGCGAGCGCAGCGCGCAGGGCTCGTCCTTCGATCCTACCCACTTGCTCCGCGAGTTGATGGATGCGGATTCCGTAGTCCGCGCACTCCTCCGAGACGGGAACGACGACAGCTTCCCGGCCGTTCTTCGGCCACAGATAGACGTCGACCGTGTCCGACCACGGGTCGGGGTCGCGCACCCAGCCGCTAGCCGGCAGACAGGCGTGGACAGCGCGAAGGCCGACTCCCTTGGCGAGCGCGACTTCGATCTGCGGTGCGTTCACGACGGTGCCTCTCCTACGCGCTCGAAGAGCGGTGCGAGCCCCGCGCTACCGATGCGCTGGGACAAGCAAAGATATCGCGACGGTCCGGGATTCCGCATCCACCGGATCCCGACCGGCAAGCGACAGCCGCCACCCGCAGTGCGCATGACCAGCTGCTCGGCCCGTGCGGTCGATCCAATCGGACTCAACCGGAGTCGCCGTCGTCTTGAGTTGGGTGTCGATCGCCTCTCGTTTTGGGCAATCCACACCGGATGGTCGCGTCAACACCGTCGACATCGGGGACCGGGCTTTGGCTGCAAGGCGTATCCGCCCTTGGCAGCCGAGGCGGCCGGAAACGCGCAAGAGACCGCCTCCTGGCGTTGGTTGTCGGGGACAATGGAATCGGTCGCGGTGAAGCCACAGCGGTTGCGGCATCGGGTCGGTTGGTACGACGCGTTTGCAATGCCTCCTCGTCGACGATGTCGACGACGTAGACGCCCTTCTCGCCGTCTCGGTCGCCCAAACGCATGGTGTCGACGCGCAAGCGGCCGAGCGTGCCGTCGGGTTGGGGCTCGCGGCGGGCGGCGATGGACACGGGCGTGGCCTTGGCGCCTCGGCGGGCGACCCGTCCGGTGCGGTAGGCGCGACGCGTGCGAACGCTGTGGACGTGGCCGTTGGAGATGTCGGCGAGACGCTCGAAGCGTGCGTCTCCGCAGACGTGGAGCATGCGCCGCAACAAGACTTCAGCGGCGGGCCCGGAGAGCTGTCCGCAGGCCTCGGCGAGCAGGGCGACGTCGTGGCGGGTGCAGCGGCGTACGCCGGTCGGCGTCCGTCCTATTCGTACCTGAGCGAGTCGATCGGATCCAGCAACGCCGCCCGGCGCGCGGGCCATATCCCGAAGAAGAGCCCGATTCCGGCGGAGAACAGCAACGCCACCGCGACCGCCGCGGGCGCCACCGCGGTTTCCCAGCCCGCCGTGTTCGAGAGCATCTCCGCGCCGCCGATCCCGACCGCCACCCCCAGAACTCCGCCCAGCGTGCACAGCACCAGCGACTCGATGACGAACTGGAGCAGGATGTTCAGCCGAGTGGCCCCCATGGCCTTGCGGATGCCGATCTCGCGGGTGCGCTCGGTCACGCTCACCAGCATGATGTTCATGATGCCGATGCCGCCCACCAGAAGGCTGATCGCCGCAATGCCGCCGAGCAGGTAGGTGAAGGTCTGCTGGGTCTCGTTGAAGGACGCGAGCAGCTGGGCCGAATTGCGGATGGAGAAGTCGGCCTCCTCGCCCGGCGGGATGCGGTGCTCCCGCCGGAGGATGCGGTCGATGTCCGCGTAGGCCGCGTCCATGGAACCTTCTTCCAAGACCTTCACGCTGATGGAGTTGAGGCGGTCGCGCCCTCCGAAGACCCGGTATTGCGCCGTGCTCAGGGGGATGTAGACGCGTTCGTCGGGCTGCGACCACGGGCTGGATTCGCCTTGCTCCTCCAGAACGCCGACGACCTCGAAGGGGATCCCGCGGATCTGGACGGTGCGTCCCACCAAAAGCGCCGACGGCGTCTCCAGCTGGTCGGGGATCTCCGAACCCACGACCGCGACCCGGCGGCGGCCCTGCACTTCCCCGGCGTCGAACATCCTGCCCAACGCGAGGTCGATGTTCTGAACCTCCAGATATTCGGGCCAAGTGCCGAGCACCTCGTTGCTCGAATTCCACCTCAAGTAGGAGATCTGCTGGCGCTGCTGGATCTCGGGCGCGACGAGGAGCGTCCCGAGGGTCTGGTCGCGCAGCGCTTCGGCGTCCTCGTCGTAGAGCCGCGCGCGCGCCCCCCCGTCGCGGATGCCCCCGAACATGCTCTGACCGGGCCGGATGGTGAGCACGTTGGTGCCCATGGCCTGGATCCGTTCCTCGACGCGCCGCTGCGCGCCTTCCCCGAGCGCCACCA
The DNA here is from genome assembly GCA_965115885.1 of Longimicrobiales bacterium. GTDB lineage: Bacteria > Gemmatimonadota > Gemmatimonadetes > Longimicrobiales > Gaopeijiaceae > BD2-11. The sequence goes on along the minus strand of OZ220479.1, from coordinate 1,473,606 downwards.
TGGCGATCACCGCGCCCACGCCGATGACGATCCCCAGCGTGGTGAGGAAGGAGCGAAGCGCGTTCACCCGGATGGCCTGCAGGGCGACGGCGACGATTTCCCCGATCAGCATTCGGAATCTCCGAGCCGGCTCAACGCCTTCCTCCGCGCGGCGTCCCGCCGCCGAAGGGGCTTGCGCCCATCCGTTCGCGCATCCGGTTGACGAATTCCTGCTGCTGCGCCTGAAGCTGCGCCGCCCCGATCAGCGCCACCGCCTCCCCTTCCTCCAGTCCGGCCAGCACTTCGGTGTTGTCCCAGTCGTTCACGCCGATCAGGATGGGGCGCGGCTCGATGGTTCCGTCCGCGGAGATCACGAAGGCGATCGCCGGGCGGGACCCGTCCTCCTGCCGACCCGCGCCCCCGCTTGCTCCGAGGCCCGCGCCCGGGCCTTCCGTCGTTCCTCGCCCCGCGTCGGGCCCCATCCCCATCGTCCCGGCACCGGCGTCGCCGCCCATTCCCGGGTCTCCGTTCATGCCGGACCCGCCTCCGCCGTTCCGCGCGCGGGCCTGCGCCATCCGCTCGCGCATCTCCTCGTCCGAGGCCGCCCCGCTCGCCAACCGCTCGCGAAATTCCCGCAGACGCGCGCCTCCGGCCGTTCCCGCCGAAGCGCCCGGAGGATCCGCCGCCGCCGCGTCCGTCGTTCCGCCCCTCGGGACGGAAGAACGCGGCAACGAGGCGCGCAGGTCCGCGAACGCGGACCGGTCCATTTCGATCGCTTCCGGGTCCATCCCCAGCACCATCGCCGCGGGCGCCATCTCCTGGAACCGCACCAGCGCGTTGTTGGGGATGAGCAGGGCGTCGGGTCGCTCGGCGACCAGGATCTCGACCTCCGCGTTCATGCCCGGCTTGAGCAGCCCGCCGCGGTTCTCGATCGTCACGATCACCGCGAACATGGTCACGTTCTGCTGGACCTCGGCCTGCGGTTCGATCTTGTCGACGATTCCCTGGAAGGTCCGGCTCGGAAACGCCTCCACCGTCACCGTGGCGGTCATCCCGTCCGAGATCTGACCGACGTCGGTCTCGTCCACCAGCGTGCGCACCTGCATCTCGTCCAAGTTCGCCATCGTGAAGAGCGTCGTGCCGCCGGAGACGTTCTGCGACGCGGACTGGATGACCTGTCCCTCCTCGACGTTCTTCTGGATGATGGTGCCCGCCATGGGCGCGCGGATGGTCACGTCGCTCAGGCGAAGTTCGGCCAGCTCCTTGCTCGTGGTGGCCTTGACCAAGTTGGCCTGCGCGTTGGCGAAGTCGAGGTTGGCCGACTCGTGTTCCTGCTCCGTGATCACTCCGCCTTCCAGGAGCAGGCGGGAGCGCTCCAGCTGGGCGCTCGAGATCTCCACTCGGGCCTCGGCCACGTTCAGGTCGGCCTCCGCCTGGTTGAAGTCGTTGCGCACGTCGCGCGGGTCGATCTCGGCGAGCAGCGCCCCGGGCTCGAGCTCGTCGCCCGTGTCCACGTGCAGGCGCAGGATCTCGCCGGAGGCCTTGGATTTGACCTCCACCATGCGCACCGGCTCCATCAGTCCTGTGGCTTCGGCCACCAAGCGCAGATCGTCGCGCAGGACGGAAACGGTGGCGAGGCCGGGCGCCTCCTCGACCCGTTCGGCGCCTCCGCAGGCACCCGCGACCAGAAGCGCGAAGATCCCGCCGCTTCCGTTTCTCCACGCCCTCGTGCTGGCGATCATTCCGTCTCCGGGAAATTGTGCGCCGCGATGCCGCGGCCGGCAGGTGCGTCGCTCAAACGGGCGCCGCCACCGTCGGTTCGTTCAGAAAGTCGCGCTCGACGAGGCCGTCGCGCAGATGAACTTGGCGTTGCGCGTACTGGGCGATGTCGTGCTCGTGGGTGACCAGGACGATGGTCTGTCCCCGCCGGTGGAGCTCCGCGAAGACCGCCATGATCTCCTCGCTGGTGGTGGAGTCCAAGTTCCCCGTGGGCTCGTCGGCCAGCAGGATGGCGGGCTCGTTGACGAGCGCGCGCGCGACCGCCACGCGTTGCCGCTGGCCGCCGGAGAGCTCCGGGGGACGGTGGTCCATGCGATCCTCCAGCCCCACCGTTTCCAGAGCCGCACGGGCCCGCCGACGCCGCGCGCGGGAGGAGACGCCCGCGTAGATGAGCGGAAGCTCCACGTTGTGCAACGCCGTGGCGCGCGGCAACAGGTTGAAAGTCTGGAACACGAACCCGATTTCGCGGTTGCGGACGTGCGCGAGCTGGTCGTCGCTCATCTCGCTCACCAGCTGCTCGTTCAGCCAGTACTGCCCCTCCGTCGGGGTGTCGAGGCAGCCGATCAGATTCATGAAGGTGGATTTGCCGCTGCCCGAGGGGCCCATGATGGCGACGAACTCGCCCCGGCCGATCTCGAGGTCGACGCGGCGGAGGGCGCGGACGGTCTCCGCGCCCAGGACGTAGTGCTTGGTCAGACCGATGGTCTGGATGACAGGTCGGCTCATAGCTCGCTCCCCAGAATCGCCTCGAGTTGCGCGCGCGCGACCGCGTAGTCGTATCGCGCCGTAACCAGACCGGACTCGGCCTGAACGAGGGCGATCTGGCTCGTGACCAAGTCGAGAATCGTCGCAGCCGACAGATCGAAGCGCTGCTGCACGACACGGAGGTCCTCGGCGGCCACGTCCCTCGCCTCGACGGCGAGGGCGATGGCCCGCTCGGAAGTCCTCAGTGCGAAGAGCGCTCCGTCCACCTGCGCGCGCACGCCGCGTCTGGCGTCCTCTTCCTGTACGAACGCGACGCGTTCCTGATTCTCGGCGCGCGCGATGCTCTGGTCGCGGTTGAACCCGTCGAACACGTTGTAGCTGCCGGAGACGCGGACATTCCACGAGGTCGTCCCGCCGGCGAAGGCGGCTTCCCGGTTCGCCCAACTGTAGCCGGACGAGAGGCGGAGGGACGGGAATCGGGAGCTCCTGGAGGAGCCGGCGGCCGCGGCCGCCGCGCGGGCGGCGGCGCGGGCGCTGCGCACGGCCGGGGAACGGTCTTCGGCGAGGAGGAACATCTCCTCGTCGCTGAGCGCGAGGGGGCTCGGATCGAGGTCGGCCGGAAGCCGGGGCGTCACCGGCTCCGTCGATCCCACCTGCCGACCGAGGGCGAAGCGCGCCGCGCGGGTAGCCGCCTCCGCTTGCAACACGGACTGCATGGCGTTGGCCACCTCGAGCCGCGCCCGCAAAGTGTCCGAGCGCGTCCCGGAGCCCAGCTCGGCGCGGCGGCGCGTGTTCGCCAAGCTCCCTTCGGCCCGCTCCACGCTCGCCTGCGCCACCTCCAGCAGCTCCGCCTGGCGCAGGGCGGCGAAGTACAGGTCCTTGGTCTGCAGGACGACCGCGAACCGCCGACTCTCGAAGTCGGCTTCGGCGGCGGCGATGTCCGCTCGCGCGCGATTCACGTCGGCGAAGCGCTGGCCTCCGTTGAAGATGCTGTAGGACAGCGAAAGGCCCGCGTTGTAGCTCTGGCTCGCTCCCTCGACGGTGCGCTGGGTGGCGGCGTCGAAACGCTGGCTGCTGTTGGTCGAGGCCCCGGAGCTGACGCTCAGGCTCGGAAGAAAGCCTCCCCACGCGGCTCGGTGCGAGATGCCGGCGTTGTCCACGCCCGCCCGCGCCTGCGCCATCGAGGGATGCACCCGAAGGGATCTGGCGATCGCCTCGTCGAGGGTCAGCGTCTGCTGGGCGGACAGGGCGGCCGCCAACGCGAGCGCGACGACGGGCGGTCCGGCCAGAAACCGACCGCGCTTCAAAACTCGTACGACCATTTTCTCCCGTCCCCTTCGTCCTCGTCCCGGCGCTCCCGCCGGGAGCGCTCCCGGCCATCCCGCCCACGGTCGCGCTCGCGGGCGGCCGGCGGCGCCCGCTCCGCCTCCTCCGACCGGCGACGGTCGAAATCGGTCAGGAGCGCGTCGTACTCCTCGACCTGCTCGGGGGTGAGCACGGCCTTTATGGAGGAGCGCGCCGATTCGACGAGCTCCCCGTACCCCGCCCGATAGTCCGCCCGCAACTGCCGCATCGCCCCGCGCGCGTGGCTCACGACCGAGTCCACCCGCACCTTCTGCTCCGCGCTCAGCCCCACGCGCTCCACGATCAAGCCGCGGCGGCGCCCCCTCCCCGCGTCCTCTTCTTCCGCCGCCTGCGCCGCCGCGGGCGCAACGGGTTCGGCTTGCGCCGACGACATCCTCGACCACAGCAGACCGAGAAAGAACCCGGCCGTCAGGGTGAGCAGAACCACGCCGCCGGCCGCCGCGCGCGTACGACGCGCCGACATCTTCAGGGCCCCTCGATCGCGGCCAGGAACGCCACTTCGTCCACCCGATCGGCGGCGAGCACCGTGGGAAGCGGCTCGTCGTCGAATCCGGTCAGGAGCGCCTCTTCGATGGCGATGTCCGCCTCGGGCGGGGGTTCTTCGGGCAACGAAAGCGCGGCGATCGCCGAGGCCGCCGCAACCGAGGCGGGGACGAGCAACCTCCACCAGGAGGCCAGCACATCGCCCACCGTGGGCTGAGGTGTCGCGCGGCGCCGGGCCAGCTCGGGAGCCGCAAGCGCCAGAACTCGGTCCTGGAAGCGGCCCCAGTATCCCGGATCGGAGTGCCCGGGGTCGAGGACTTCGAGGAGAATTCCACAGCCGTCGATCCTGTCCCGGTCTCCGCCCGACGTTGCACGGTTGTTCATTCGTCCGTTTCGTCCGTCTTCCGTTGTCTTTTCGAGCTCGGTCCCGACCGCCCGGGATCTCCTTCCCGCTCCGCGTCCGGCCTCAGAATCCCGCGCAACGACTTGCGCGCGTAATGCAGGTGCGAACGCACCGTCCCCGCGGGAAGTCCGAGCCGCTGTGCGATCTCCCTGTGCTTCCATCCTTCCAGATCGTGCAACAGCACGACCTCCCGATGCGCTTCCGGCAATTCTCCGAGCGCGCGGGCGATTTCGTCGCGCAACTCCGACAACTGCGCATCCTTTTCCGGCGTCGGGCCCTTCGAGCTGGCGCTGAACGGAATCGGGTCCGTCGCCCGCAACGCTTCCCGGCGCACGAGGTTGCTCGAGCGGTTCCGGACGATCGTCATCAACCACCCGCCGAACCGGCTCGGGTTGCGGCAATCGTCGAGGCGCTCGAGCGCGGCTAGGAACGCTTCCTGGGTCGCGTCCTCCGCGTCCTCCGGTCTGCCGATCACGGAGAGGGCCACCAAGTACGCCGACCTGCGGTACCGGTTCACGAGCTGCCCGAAGGCTTCTCCGTCCCCCGCGCGAGCCCGCGCCACCAGCGTGGCGTCATCCACGCGATCTTCGCTTCAACGGGAAAGACACGCGGGCATCGGGGGTTGTTGAATCGCTAGCGCTAGCGGCGAGAGCGGCGCCGACCGCGGCGCTGGCGGCCCGCCCGGGCGCGGGGGCGGACGGCCTCCGCCAGCAGTTCCCGCCACTCGTCGGGGTAGAGCTCCGCCAGATCTCGAGCGACCGTGATAAGTTCGCCGCGCGGCTTCCCGGGCTCGTCCCCGGAACGATGGAAGCGCACCAGCATGAGCGTGCTCCCGGGGTCGCCGATGGCGCCGCTTCGGGTCGTGCCCACCCGACGCGCGATCCACGTCGCCCCGGTCGCGTCGGAGAAGCTCCACTCGGTGGACGCCGGAAGAGACGAAGGGGTTGTCGGACCCGGGGTTCCGTCGTCTCGGCGGGAGCGGCGCGGGCGGGGGACGGACGCGGAGCGCTTGGGCTTCGGGCGGGCCGGGCGCGGGCGGGCCGACGCATGCGGGCGCGCGGGCGGCGGCGGCGCGGGCCGGGCCGGCGGCGGCGGTTCGGACCTCGTGGACGGAGACGGACGGGGGTCCGGCGCGCTGCGGGCGGAATCCTCGGGCGGCGGCATCACGCGCCGCGGGTCGGCGACGCGTCCGGTGGGGAGAGCGCCTCGAGGATTTCGTCTCCGTAGAACATACGCACGTACTTGGCCTGGACGGGCGTGACGTTGCGCACCGCCCACACCAGTTGGACGTGGTTGGGCTCGGAGGGAACGGAGAGCAGGCGCATGCCCGCCTCCGCGGGGGTCTTGTCGCCCTTGCGGTTGTTGCAGGGCGAGCACGCCGACACGACGTTGGTCCACCGATTGCTCCCTCCCCGGGAGATCGGCAGGACATGGTCGCGGGTGAGGAACTCGCGCGCCCGCAACCGGTCCCGGTGGCGTCCGCAGTACTGGCAACGGTAGTCGTCGCGCGCGAACATGAAGGTGTTGGTGACCTGTCGGCGGAAGCGCCGCGGCACGTGCACGAAGCGGACGAGGCGAATCACCGCGGGGACCGGGACGTTGCGGTGCTCGGAGCGGAACGCGCGCGTCTCCTCCGTCTCCAGAATCTCCGCCTTGCTGTCCAGCACGAGGCGTACCGCACGGCGGGCGGGAACGATGGTCAACGGTTCGTAGGAGGCGTTCAGCGCGAGACAGCTCATCGCGAATTCCGGTTCTCGGGGCCTTGCCCGGCCTGTCGGCGGGCCGATTCCCCGCACGTTCCCGGGACTTTCGGCGGGCCGGTCGTCGCCACCGAGCCGCAGTCGACGGCGGCACTCCGCCGGACAGGCCGATCAGCGCACAAGCTACCGAGAGAAGCGGGGACGGGGCAACCGCGAGTCCTAGCGCCTAGCCAACGGCAGCCGAGCTCGATGTCAATTGGCGTCAAAAATTGCACACTTTTTGTGCCCGGCAAGGGCACCTCTTGGGCCACCGAAAATTGCACACTTTTTGGCGTCAAGCAGGCTCCTCGGGGTCCCCGTGCAGGGAGCGTAGCGACCGAAACGGGGACCCCGAGGAGGGCGCCGTTCACAGCCCACCTCCGCCGCATCCGGGCGCCTCCACCCGCCAGGATCCCGACCATCCGAACCCCCCTCCGACCGGTCCAAGGGTGGATCCCCTCGATCTCCGCGTGGAGAACCCCGGCGATCATGCACCCCATGGCTTCCATGAACCGCTCCGCTCCCCGGCGCAGAATCCCCCACATGCCGTTTCCGCGGGTATCCCTACCCCTCCGAGGGTCGTGATCGGCCCTCAGGGGCGATCCTACGGCTTCGCTCGCGCGGTCGAGCCTCCAGCCTCGCCGGATCCCCCGCCACGGCCTGCGAATCGAGTTCCGACGCGGCTCCGCGTTCCGTGTCCCAACCTTCGTCATGTCCTACCTCCTGTCCGTGTCGTCGGCTCCAGCATCGCTCGCCGGCGATGCCGTCGGATGGATCGCCCTCGAGATCTCCTTGTGGCGCCGCATCCTGTACGAGTTGCCCCGAATGTTGATCGTGTGACTGCGATGCAGCAGACGGTCCAACAACGCGGCCGCCATCACCTCGTCGTGCAGCACCTCGCCCCACTGCTGATACGGCTTGTTCGACGTCAACACCGTCGACGCCCGCCCGTAACGCCCGTTGACCAGCTGGAAGAACAGACGCGCTCCGTTCGACGTCACCGGCAGATACCCGATCTCGTCCACCACGAGCAACGCCGGATGCATCGACGTCTTCAGCCGACGCTTCAGCCTGCCCGCCGCGTGCGCCTCCTCCAGCGACTCGACCAGCGCGGCCAGCGTGCCGAAGTAGATCCTCCGCCCCGCCTCGGCCGCCGCAACCGCCAAGCTGATCGCGATGTGCGTCTTCCCGACTCCGGGAGGACCCAGGATCACCACGTTCTCCTTCCGCTCCAGGAACCCCAGCTCGTGCAACGACTCGACCTGCTGACGATCGATCGACGGCTGGAACGTGAAGTCGAACTCCGCCAGCGTCTTCAGTCCCGGCAGACGACTCGACCGCATCGCCGCCGTCAAGCGACGACCGTTGCGCAGCTCGATCTGCGCCCCGAGCAGACGCTCGATCCCCTCGCCCGCCGTGTACTCCCCGCCGTCCACTCGCCTGAACACCTCGTCCAGCGCCTCGAGCGCCCCGGGCATCTTCAAATCCGCCAGCTGGGCCGCGATCCGATCCCTCCGGCTCGCAGCCTTCACGAAACCCTCCGTTCAGCCGAGTAGTAGTCCAACGACCGCTGCTCGACGTCGACCGACGGAAGGGGCGCCGACGGCTCCGACCGCTTCGCCTCGGGCTCGGGCATCGGTCTCGGGGTCGCGAACCGATACCCCCTCGGTGCCAAGGGCAACGGAAGGGGCCGCTCCGACGCGAAACGATCCGACACGCTCTCCCCGAGCGTCCCGTGAATCCGGACGTTGGCGACCTGCTCCCGCCACCGCTTCAACCGTTCGTCGATGTCGGCGTCCCCTGCGAAGCTGCGCCCGTAGAAGAAGTTCTCGCGCATGTACCGGATGGGACGCTCGACCTTCCCCTTCGTCTGCGCCCGGTATGGACGGCAGGCCCGGACCTTGAATCCCCAGTGATCGGCAAACCCCGTGAACGCAGCGTTTTCCATCAGCTTCCCGCCCGCTTTGCGCTCGCCGGAGATCACCACCGCCTTCATCCGATCGAACAGCAACTCCCTGGGCACGCCGCCCATGGCGACGAACGACTTCTCGAGCCCGTCCACCAGGACGGCCATCGTCTGGCGCTCGTAGAGGCGCGCCCACATCCAGCGCGAGTAACCCAGAACCACGACCAGCGCGAAACGCTTGCCCCAAGGGAACTTGAACTCCGCGAAGTCCACCTGCCCCTGGCGACCGGGCTCCGTCTCGAACCGCTGCACCGCCTCGACCCGATCTTGCGGCCGAACCGACCGAACATGCCGAGCGACAACGCTGTAGCTCCCCTCGAATCCCGACCTCCGCACATCCTCGTACAACCGCACGGCGCTCATCTTCGGAAACTCGGCCAAACGCTCTTCGATGAATCGCTTGTAGTCGTCGAGCTTCGACTTCCGAGGTCGCCGCGAGCGTGTCCCGGATCCGGCACCGCCCGCCTCGTCGTCCAGCCAACCGCCGGAAATCCAGTAGTACAACGTCCTCCGGGCGATCCCCAGATCGGCCGCGACCGCGGTCTTGGACAACCCTCGTTCCAAGAGTTTCCTCGCCTGTACCTTCGTGCTGCCGTCGATCATCGCGTCTCCTTGGGCGAAGTGGATGGGACACGCGTAATCGATGATCCAGCTCAGGGACACCCCCCTCCGGGTCCGCCTCCGGATGCCCTCCGCGAACAGTTGCGGGCCACGAAAGTGTGCAAAAATCTGCGCAACGCTAAACGACAAAAAGTGTGCAATTCCTGACGCCAAAAAGTGTGCAATTTTAAACGCTCGGTAACACTCGATCGCGGAAGCGGTTGCGACGGGAATCGAGGGCTCCTCCCCATTCATGCAATCGACCGACCCCCGGGCAGGGCGGGCCATCGGCGATCGGGCGGCTCGGTTTCGTGCGGCACCCGGCGGATTCCGGCGCATGTCGATTCGGCGATCCGGAGCCATGCCGATCATCCTGGAGGCGCACGAGCGGATATCTTGGAGAACCCGTTTCAACGGCGTCTCCTACACCCTCGGTGCGCGCCGGGACTGCCGAACGAAACGGGGAACGGAGCGTCGCAAAGCGGTCGCCGCGGCCGAAGCTCCGACGGCGGTCGCTCGATTCGTTGCGGCCAACGCAAGGGCGTCGACCGCTCGGGTCGGCGCTTCGGCTCGCGGTCCCGTCCCGGCAGGCTCGCCGGAAACGAGGTTCAACGAGGTTTTCGGTGCGATGCGGCGCCGATGCCGATGTGCTGCGCCCGGATCCGAACCCGTGTCGGCGGGACCGCGAGCACGCCTCGACCGTGCCGATTTTTCGAACGGGGATCCCGAGCTGGAGCGGATGCCGACGAGTGGGTGCGACCGCGTCGGCTCCCCCGCCCGGAGCGGTTCCGGGCGGAGGAGTCGACGCTTCCCAGGGCCGGAGCGCTTACCCGGATCCCCGGGCGGGCGCGAGCTTGGCCGTCTTGGTCCCGATCGTCCACGCCCCGGAGGAGCCCTGTCTGGAGTCGACCCTGAATTCGATCGCTCCCCGGAGCTCCTTGTCGGTGACCCTGACGACGGCGCCGCCGGCCGTTTGGAACTGCTTGAAGTTGATCAGGATGACCCGCCTGGCGTTCCAGACGACTCTCCCTTGCGGGAGGAACACCGTTGCCTTCGATCCGCCGATGTCCGCGATGGACGGGAAGGTGGCGGCGATCCTCTGCTGCGATCTCGCGTTCGTTCTGGCCACCCAGTCGACGACGATCGTGTCGCCGCCGCGCCGCGCCTTGATCGAGGTCGCCATGGGATCGACGGCCGGAACCTTCACGTAGACGGTGTCGGCGGCCAGCACCGTGTTGCCGGCGTTCAAGGACCTCGATTGGATCCTGACGGTGAACGTGTCGTCGGGGATCCTGTTTCCGGCGTTGCCTCCGCCCTGCCAGGCGCGCGTCATGAGCCCCTCGGACTGGTTCTGGGCACCGGGGATGTTCTCGAATTCCCCGAGCCACTTCCACGCGCCGTCGGTGTCCCGGTAGTGGTATTGGGCGCTGATCCGGCCGTTGTTCCCGGGGGGCATTCCGTAGTCGCGGCCGCTCTCCCTCCGGGTGCTGGCGTACCGCACGATGATTTTTTCGTCCCAACGATGACTCGTCACGGGCGGCGTGATCGTCGAGTCGGTGCTCGTCGTTCCCGGTCCCCGCTCCGCCCTCGCGTTGAGCAGCTTCCAGGTGTTCGCTTGGATCCTGCCGAAGTTCCTGCGCTGTCCGGGCGCCACCGACACCCGTCGGCTGCCGTTCGGGTAGTCGAAGCCGTACTTGTCCTTCGTCGCCTCGACGTCGTAGTCGCCGAACGGCACGCTGAAGGCGAACAATCCCGACGAGCCGGTGGTCGCCGAATCGAGCACGGAGGAAGCGCCCGCCTTGGTGATCGTCACCTTGACGCCGGACTGCGGACCGCCGCCGACCGGCCGCGGAGCGGCCACGCTGCCGACGATCGTGGCGTTCACGAAGCCCGTGAAGTCGATCCCCGCGATTTTCGAGCCCGCGTGCGTCGGCACCGTGATCGACTCCGGCGCGAAGCTCATGCCCTTCCTCGTCGCACGCACCATCGCCGTGGCACCGACGCTCCCGCCCCTCACTTCCGCCATGTAGATCCCGTCCGCGCCCGTCACGAGCTTCCCGTTCGACGCCTTGTTCTCCGGCGCCACCCACTTGCCGTCGCCGTACTTCACCTGGATCTCCGCTCCCGCCACCGCCGCGCCGCTCCCCGACGCCGTCACCTTCCCGCTCACCGTCGCCATCGCGGCCGTGCCCTCGAACGCGATGTCCACCATCACCAAGCCGTTCGCCATGAACGCCCGCACCGAGTCCTTCGTCGTCGTCGCGCCCTTCGTCGCCTTCACGAAGAACTTGTTCGTCATCGCGCTCCGCGACGCCGACGCCACTCCCGCGATCACGTAGCGACCGTACGCGTCCGTCGTCGCCGTCTTCCCGTTCGCCGTCACCGTCGCGCCGCCGATCGGGAACCCGTCCGTACCCGTCACCCGCCCGTACACCGTCCCCGTCGACGGCGTCACCTCCAGCTCCACCGCTCCGCCCAGCGGATTCAACGCACCGCCCAGCGCCATGCCGCCCTTCTTGCGCACCCGCCAACCCGCGGTGGCCTTCGCCCCGTACGCGCCCGCCGCCAGCTTCCCGAAGTCGAACTGGTACGTCTCGTCCACCGTCGTCGTCGTCACGTCCTTCGCCAGCGCCGTGAACGTCTTCGCCTCGCCCGCCAGGTTCTTCCCCTCGACCGGCGTCAGATCCACCGTCACCCCCGGGTTCCTCGTGTTCCTGTCGCTCGTCGAGAACCCGTCGCCCGAGGTCGCCACCGTCACGCTCTTGCGCCACACCTCGCCCTTCACCGAATGCGTCGTCACGTACGCGAACGACGCGCACTCGTCGTGGTCCTGAGGAAGCGTCTCCTGCAACGGACACAGCGAAACCGTGTGCCCGAATCCGCCCTCCGACCCGAACGCTCCGCCCACGAGCCCGTTGAGCTCCCTGTCCCGGTACGCTTCGAGCTCGTCCGGTTCCAACAGCACGATCCCCGCCACGCTCTCGTTCGCCCGAACCACCACGTCGTAGTCCGTCGGCACGTGCCGGAACGTCGCCACCCCGTCCCTCTCGCTCATGTGCTTCGAATCCCACTCCTCCTTCGCGAACGCGCGCGACCGGCCCGTCCCGCTCACGTAGCGCAGCGACACGTCCACGTAGCCCGTCTTCGCCCGCTCGTCCCCGCCCAGCACGTTCCCCGTGTACCCCTCCACCTGATCCCGCTCGTGGTGCACGTACACCTTCAGCGTCTGCGTCGCGTACCGCGCCTCGAGCGTTCCCGCCTCCATCGTCTCGCCCGCCAGCTTCAGACCCGTGTGCGTGTACTCCACAGCCTCCGACTCGTACTTCTCGCCCCCGTCCAGTTCGTCGTTCTGATTCTCAGTCAACGTGAACGCATAGGTGATCGGCACCGACTCGGCCGTCGCCTCCAACCTCGCCATGCCCTCGTCGTCCAGCTTCTTCGGCGCGCCCTCCACCGTCTCCTCCCCCGACGTCACGCCGATCTTCCAGCCGCCCAACGCCATGCCCCCGCCCAACTCCGTCTTCACCGTCTTCCCGCTCACCGACACGTCCACCTTCATGTTCACCACGTCGGCCACGTTCTTCGCCGACACCCTCCACTCCTGCGAATCCCACTTCACCGCCTGCTTGCCCGCTTCCATGTCCACGCCGTAGCCGTCCGCCGACACCGTCGCGTACACCGTGTGGCCCGTCGTGCCCGCGCGCGCCACACGGATCGACGCCATGCCCTCATCGTCCGTCGTAGCCCTCCCCGCCAGCCGCTCGCCGCCCATGTCCGCGTACAGGCTCACCTTCGCGTCCGGCAGCGCGTCCCCCGTCGCCTCCCCGCTCTTCAACTTCACCTCGAAGTCCACCGTCGTGTGCGTTATGTCGAACGGCAACGACCGCGTCGCCGCCTCGCCCACACCCAACTCGACCGCGTAGCCCGTCGACGGCCCGCCGTACGCCACGTCGTGCTTCGCCAGCATCGCCGACGACGACGCGTCGATCAGCACCGTCAGCTGGTACGAGCCCGCCTTCAGACCCTCGAACGAGAACCCGCCCTCCTCGTCCGTCGCGCCCAAGCGCTGCTCGTTCACCCCAGGGCCCACCAGCGCCACCGGGATCCCCGCTCGCATCAGCGCATGCTCCCCCTCGTCGAACACGTCGTTCTTCGTACCCTCGTCCACGTACGCCATCCCCGACACGCTCGCCGTCGTCGCGTGCTCCCCCTCGAAGTTCACGATCTTCGACTCGTCGTCCGCCACCGTCACGTCCACGCTCGTCGTCTCGAACTCGTACGCCTCGCCCTCCACTCCGATCGACACCGCGTAGTCCCCCGCCGCCAACCCCGTGAACGCGTACTGTCCGCTCGCGTCCGTCGTCTCCGTTCGCTCCTCGTCGGCCCCCGACAGCGTCACCTCGACCCCGCTCAATTCCATCCCCTCCACGCTCACCCGACCGCCGATCCCCGACGTCCGCAGCAACACCCCCGTGAACGACACCGTCGCCGTCTCGTCCATCTCCACGCTCACGTCCCGCGACGTCGACGCGAACTCGTAGTCCTCCGCTTCGTACCCGCCCGCGATGCTCACCTCGTACGCGCCCGCGCGCAGTTCCTCGAACCGGTACCCCCCGTCCGCGTCCGTCGTCGCCCTGCGGCTCTCCTCCGCAGGACCGCCCGACAGCGTCACCGTCGCCCCCGCCAACCCCTCGCCCTCGATCGCCACACGACCCTCCACCGCCGACGTGCGCACGTAGTGGCCCGTGAAGTCCGCGTTCCCGACCTCGCCCGCCTCCACCTCCACCTCCACCAGCTCCGCTTCGAACGTCACGTCCTCCGGGTAGCCCGAAATCTCCACCGTGTACGTCCCCGCCCGAAGCCCCGCGAACGCGAACCCGCCGTCCATCCCCGTCCGCACCGTCTCGCCCGTCGCGTGCTCTCCGCCCAGCGTCGCCGTCACCCCCGACAGCGTCTCCGGCTGCCCGTCCCCTCCGCTCATCGTCGCGTCCGACGCCGCCACCGCTCCCACCACCGCCGACGAACGCACGTACTCGCCCGCGAAGCTCAATCGCACGTTCTCCCCGTCCGTCGCGACCGTCGCCGACTGCGTCGCCTGCGCGAACGTCGCGTCCTCCGGGTAGCCCGAGATCGTCACCGTGTACGTCCCCGCCTCGACGCCCGTGAACGAAAAGTCGCCGCCCGCCCCCGTCGTCGCGCTCGCGCCCGACGACAGCGTCGCCGACACCCCCGCGACCGCCGTCCCCTCGATCGTCACCGTGCCCGAGATCGTGCCCACCGGCGTCGGCGGATCCGGCGGATCCACCGGCGGCGGGGAACCCTCGTCGCACGCCGCGAAGACGAGCGACGCCAGCGTCGCCGTGGCCAAGAGCTTGAGTCCGTTCTTCGTCTTCATGGTACCGTCCCTTGCGAAGGGTGAGCGAATCGGAGGATCGCGATTGTGATCGCCCCCTGCGGCGGGCCGTAGTAGCCCGGGGACACGCATCGATGGCAGCCTGCGGAAGACCTCGGACCGATGTCGACGTCGACGCATGGAATAGCGCGTCGCGTGCCAAGGCGCATATCGCGAGAGCCGACGCCATCTCTTTGCGCAAGACCTGTGCCAGGGAATTGTGGTTGTTACCGAGCTTTTAAAATTGCACGCTTTTTGGCGTTCAGCGTTGCGCAGATTTTTGCACACTTTCGTGGCCCGCGAGCGTTGGCGGAGGGTATCCGGGAGCGGACCCGGAGGAGGGTGTCCCTGAGCTGGATCATCGATTACGCGTGTCTCATCCACTTCGCCCACGGACAAGAGGTAGGACATGACGAAGGTTGGGACACGGGACGCGGAGCCGCGTCGGAACTCGATTCGCAGGCCGTGGCGCGGGATCCGGCGAGGCTGGAGACTCGACCGCGCAAGCGAAGCCGCAGGATCGCTTCCAAGGCCGGGAATTCACGCCCACTCGCAGGTCCTTCTGCCGCGCAAGCTCCTTAGACGCGGTTGCGGGTCGGGGTGACGAAATCGGCCGAAAACGTCCGAAAGCTCTGGACGGGAACTTCCACTCGACGTAGTGGACGAGCATGCACGGACGTGGGCTCAAAACACGACCTTCCAGGGGGCGCTGACCGACGGGATGCGCCTCGAAGATCGACGGTCTTGTAGCTTCGAAAGGGGCCCCTTCGACCCTGCCCGGGCTCTTGTAGGACCGGACCGCCTCCTCGGGCGAGCGTCTCGGCGGGCACGTTGGCGCGGACGGTGCGGATGCCGTCCAGCGCGGCCTGCTTCGCAATGCGGCCTTCGTTGCGTGCCCAAGAGAAGGAGTCGTCGGCCCACTGGACGTCGAAGCGCTTGCCGATCTTGCGGCGGCGCAACGCCCGACAGGCCCGCACGGCGACCTTGCCCCGGCCCCGCAGCGGACGTCCGTCGCTACGGACAGCCGCTACGACCTTGTCCAGTTCGACTTCAGTGGCGGCGAGTAGTTCCCGTCGCTTGCGAGCCCGCTCGGCCGCGAGCGGCGGATCGCCCGTAGCCGAGGTTCCAGAGCGACGGCCGCCCGGACTCGGCCGTGCCAACTTCGAACAAGGCCGACAGATGGGTGCTAACGCATCGCCCCCCGCCCGGAGCGGTTCCGGGCAGGGGGCCGATGCCGTAGCGAGGCCGTGACCCCATCGGACGAGACGGCCACCGACCGATGGGGTTGTCGATGCGGTCTTATCCGCCGCCCGAGCTCGCGGCCGCGAGCTTTACCGTCTTGGTCCCGATCTTCCACGAAGCCGTGGAGCTCTGTCGGGCGTCGATCCGGAATGTGATCGCTCCCAACAGGTCCTCCTCCGTGAGACTCACGGCCGTGCCGCTCTCCGTTTGGAACCGGGCGTAGTTCGTGACATCGAGGATGTCCGAGATGATCAGCTTACGGTCGTCCCACATGGTCGCGTCAGCGACCTCGTAGTACAGCGTCGAGGCGGAGCCGCCCAGGGCGGCGACCGACGCGAAGGTCGCGGCGATGCGCTGATGCGTCCTCGCGTTCGTCGTGGCGACCCAGTCGACCTGGATGGTGTCGTTGTCGGCGCTGCGTCGGGCCGTGATCGACGTCGTCGACGGATCGACCGGCGGGACCTTCACGACGTGGTCGACCTGTTCGATCGCGGTCAACGTTCTGACGCCGACCGCGTCGTCTGTCAGGAAGATGGTGTACTGGATGCAGAACTCGCCGTCGGAGGCCGGATTGATGATTCTGCCGAGCGAGTTTGGATTGCTGTTCCAAATCGTCTCCGTCCCGATCCATTTGCCCTCGTCGATGAAATAGCCCGTGCTCCCGTCCTTCTGCCGCCATTGGGTGTCGGTTGTGTTGTGAAATCCTCTCGACGTGAAAATGCCGAAATTCACGCAGTCGCTTGCATAGAAGGTCCTGTATTGAGGATCGCCGACGTTTCCGGCGCTGAGCTCGTAATTCCTGTCCTTGTAGATGATGGCGTCGAGGTGGAAGATGCTGGCCGCGTTGGTCCATACCTGAATCGTGTCGGAACCGACGACGGAGTCCTTCTTCATGATTCGTTCCGCCCTCAGCCCTCGCAGCAGCCACGTGTTCGCCTGGATCTTGCCGTAGTCTTTGCGTTCTCCCGGCGCCACCGACACCGTCCGGCTGTCGTTCGGATAATCGAAGCCGTAGCCGCGTCCGCCGCCCTTCACTCTCGGGTCCGCCTTCGACGCCCGGATGTCGTAGTCGCCGAACGGCACATTCAGCGTGAAGATCCCCGACGCTCCGGTCGTCACCGAGTCGACGACCGTGGTCGTGTCGCCGACCTTCCGCGCCGCGACGTTGACGCCCGCGTAGGGGCCGACCTCGCCCTGCGGAGCAACCACCCGGCCGATGATCGTCGCATTCACGAAGCCCGTGAAATCGATCCCCGAGATCGCCGCGCCCGTGTGCGCCGGCACCGTGATCGACCCCGGCGCGAAGCTCATGCCCTTCCTCGTCACGCGCACCATCGCCGTCCCGCCGACGTCCTGGCCCTTCAGCTCCGCCATGTAGCTCCCGTCCGCGCCCGTCGCCAGCTTCTTGTTGTCCCCCTCGCCCACCGCGTTCTCCGGCGCCACCCACTTCGTCGTGTCGGAAGCGTACCTCACCTGGATCTCCGCGCCCGCCACCGCCGCGCCGCTCCCCGACGCCGTCACCTTCCCGCTCACCGTCGCCTTCGCGCCCGTGCCCCCGAACGCGACGTCCACCATCTCCAGGCCGTTCGCCACGAACGCCCGCACCGAGTCCTCCGTCGTCGTCGCGCCCTTCGTCGCCTTCACGAAGAACTTGTTCGTCATCGCGCTCCGCGACGCCGAGGACACCCCCGCGATCACGTAGCGTCCGTACACGTCCGTCATCGCCGTCTTCCCGTTCGCCGTCACCGTCGCGCTGTCGACCGGGAACCCGTCGCTCCCCTTCACCCGCCCGTACACCGTCCCCGTCGACGGCGTCACCTCCAGCTCCACCGCCCCGCCCAGCGGGCTCAACGCAGTGCCCAGCTCCATGCCACCCTTCTTGCGCACCCGCCAGCCCGCCGACGCCTTCGCTTCGTACGCGCCCGCCGCCAGCTTCCCGAAATCGAACTGGTACGTCTCGTTCACCGTCGTCGTCGTCACGTCCTTCGCCAGCGCCGCGAACGTCTTCGCCTCACCCGCCAGGTTCTTCCCCTCGACCGGCGTCAGGTCCACCGTCACCCCCGAGTTCTTCCGGTTCATCGTGTCCGTCGAGAACCCGTCCCCCGAACTCGCCGCCGTCACGCTCTTGCGCCACACCTCGCCCTTCACCGAATGCGTCATCACGTACGCGAACGACGCGCACTCGTCGTGGTCCTGAGGAAGCGTCTCCTGCAACGGACACAGCGAAACCGTGTGCCCGAATCCGCCCTCCGACCCGAACGCTCCGCCCATCAGCCCGTTCGCCTCCGCGTCCCGGTACGCCTCGAGCTCGTCAGGCTCCAGCAACATGATCCCCGCCGTCGTACCCGCCGCGCTCTCGTTCGCGCGAACCACCACGTCGTAGTCCGTCGGCACGTGCCGAAAGGTCGCCACCCCGTCCTTCTCGCTCATGTGCTTCGGATCCCACTCCTCCTTCGTGAACGAGCGCGACCGGCCCGTCCCGCTCATGTAGCGCAGCGACACGTCCACGTACCCCGTCTTCGCCCGCTCGTCCCCGCCCAGCACGTTCCCCGTGTACCCCTCCACCTGATCCTTCTCGTGGTGCACGTACACCTTCAACGTCTGCGTCGCGTAGCTCGCCTCGAGCGTCCCCGCTTCCATCGTCTCGCCCGCCAGCTTCAGACCCGTGTGCGTGTACTCCACAGCCTCCGACTCGTACTTCTCCCCACCGTCCAACTCGTCGTCCTGGTCCTTCGCCAGCATGAACGCGTAGGTCGTCGGCACCGACTCCGCCGTCGTCTCCAGCTTCGCCATGCCCTCCTCGTCCAGCTTCTTCGGCGCGCCCTCCACCGTCTCCTCCCCCGACGTCACGCCGATCGCCCAGCCGCCCAACGCCATGCCCCCGCCCAACTCCGTCTTCACCGTCTTCCCGCTCACCGACACGTCCACCTTCAGGTTCACCACGTCGGCCACGTTCTTCGCCGACACCCTCCACTCCTGAGGATCCCACTTCACCGCCTGCTTGCCCGCTCCCATGTCCACGCTGTAGCCGTCCGCAACGACCGTCGCGTACACCGTGTGGCCCGTCGTGCCCGCGCGCGCCACACGGATCGACGCCATGCCCTCGTCGTCCGTCGCGCCGCTCCCCGCCAGCCGCTCGCCGCCCATGTCCGCGTACAGGCTCACCTTCGCGTCCGGCAACGCGTCCCCCGTCGCCTCCCCGCTCTTCAACTTCACCTCGAAGTCCACCGTCGTGTGCGTTATGTCGAACGGCAACGACCGCGTCGCCGCCTCCCCGACTCCCAACTCCATCACGTAGCCCGTCGACGGACCCCCGTACGCCACGTCGTGCTTCGCCAGCATCGCCGACGCCGACGCGTCGATCAGCACCGTCAGCTGGTACGAGCCCGCCTTCAGACCCTCGAACGAGAACCTGCCCTCCTCGTCCGTCGCGCTCGCCCGCTGCTCGTTCACCCCCGGGCCCACCAGCGCCACCGGGATCCCCGCTCGCATCAGCGCGTGCTCCCCCTCGTCGAACATGTCGTTCTTCGTCCCCTCGTCCACGTACGCCATCCCCGACACGCTCGCCGTCGTCGCGTGCTCCCCCTCGAAGTTCACGATCTTCGACTCGTCGTCCGCCACCGTCACGTCCATGCTCGTCGTCCCGAACACGTACGCCTCGCCCTCCACTCCGATCGACACCGCGTAGTCCCCCGCCGCCAACCCCGTGAACGCGTACTGTCCGCTCGCGTCCGTCGTCTCCGTTCGCTCCTCGTCGGCCCCCGACAACGTCACCTCGACCCCGCTCAATCCCGTCCCCTCCACGCTCACCCGACCGCTGATCCCCGACGTCCGCAGCAACACCCCCGTGAACGACACCGTCGCCGTCTCGTCCATCTCCACGCTCACGTCCCGCGACGTCGACGCGAACTCGTAGTCCTCCGCTTCGTACCCGCCCGCGATGCTCACCTCGTACGCGCCCGCGCGCAGTTCCTCGAACCGGTACCCCCCGTCCGCGTCCGTCGTCGCCCTGCGGCTCTCCTCCGCCGGACCCCCCGACAGCGTCACCGTCGCCCCCGCCAACCCCTCGCCCTCGATCGCCACACGACCCTCCACCGCCGACGTGCGCACGTAGTGGCCCGTGAAGTCCGCGTTCCCGACCTCGCCCGCCTCCACCTCTACCTCCACCAGCTCCGCTTCGAACGTCACGTCCTCCGGGTAGCCCGAAATCTCCACCGTGTACGTCCCCGCCCGAAGCCCCGCGAACGCAAACCCGCCGTCCATCCCCGTCCGCACCGTCTCGCCCGTCGCGTGCTCCCCGCCCAGCCTCACCGTCACCCCCGACAGCGTCTCCGGCTGGCCGTCCCCTCCGCTCATCGTCGCGTCCGCCGCCGCCACCGCTCCCACCACCGCCGAGGAACGCACGTACTCCCCCGCGAAGCTCAACCGCACGTTCTCCCCGTCCGTCGCGATCGTCGCCGACTGCGTCGCCTGCGCGAACGTCGCGTCCTCCGGGTAGCCCGAGATCGTCACCGTGTACGTCCCCGCCTCGACGCCCGCGAACGAAAAGTCGCCGCCCGCCCCCGTCGTCGCGCTCGCGCCCGACGACAGCGTCGCCGACACCCCCGCGACCGCCGTCCCCTCGATCGTCACCGTGCCCGAGATCGTGCCCACCGGCGTCGGCGGATCCGGCGGATCCACCGGCGGCGGGGAACCCTCGTCGCACGCCGCGAAGACGAGCGACGCCAACGTTGCCGTGGCCAAGAGCTTGAATCCGTTCTTCATGGTACTGTCCTTGGTGGAAGATGAACGTATCGGGGGGTCGCCGTGCCGACGCACTAATGTAGTGTCCGGTTCATATAGTTGATTATGCGGAGGCGACGGCCAAGGCCTGCCGAGCCCGGTTCACCTTCTCGAGAATCTTGTCCGCCGACTTCGTCCAGACCAAGGGCCTCGGGTTCTCGTTGTAGGTCTCGATGTAGTCCCTCAAGCACCGCTCGAGGTCGCTCACCGAATGGAAGACGCCGCGCCGAATCCGCTTCCGAGTCAACGTGCAGAAGAACCGCTCGACCAAGTTCAGCCACGACGCGCTCGTCGGCGTGAAGTGCAGGAAGATCCGCTTTTGACGCTCGATCCACTCCATCACCTTCGCGTGCTTGTGCGTCGCGTAGTTGTCCAGCACGATGTGGATCTCCCGGTCCTTGGGCACCGCCTTCTCCACCTTGCGCAAGAACTTCAACACCTCCTGGTGGCGGTGCCGCTTGTACGTCTCCCCGATCACTTCGCCCGATGCCACGTTCAGCGCCGCGAAGAGCGACGTCGTGCCGTTGCGCTTGTAGTCGTGGGTCATCGTCCCCGCGCGGCCCCGCTTCAACGGCAGACCCGGCTGCGTCCGATCCAGCGCTTGGACCGAGCTCTTCTCGTCGAAGCTGAAGACGACCGCATTCTCGGGCGGGTTCAGGTACAGCCCCACGACGTCGCAGAGCTTCTTCTCGAAGAGCGGATCCTCGCTCACCTTGAAAGTCCGCACCAAGTGCGGCTTCAGCCCGCACGACCGCCACACCCGGTGCACGAAGCTGTGCGTCGTCCCCGCCGCCCGCGCCATCGACCGGCACGACCAGTGCGTCGCATCCGGAGGATCCGTCTGCGTCGTCAAGCGGATCACTTCGCTCCTCAGCGCCGCCTGCGCCTTCGAGCATTTGCCCCCGTGGTTGCCCCCGCGGGGACGCTCTTTCGCGATCCCTTTCAGCCGTTCGTCCGCGAACCGGCGCCGCCAGCGGCCGACCTTGTTCCGATCGATCCCCATCGCTTCCGCGATGGCCTTGTTCGTCATCCCGTCCGCCGCCATTAGCACGATTCGCGATCTTTCCTGGAGCCGCACCGCCGCGCTCCGCGACCGCGTCCACTGTTCCAGGCGTTTTCGCTCCGCTTCCGACAGCTCGATCTTGACCGCTACCCGCATGATGCCTTCTCCTCGGTGAATGAATCTCTCACGAAGAGAAGGTAACCAAACGGCGATACATAATCAACCATATGAACCGGACACTACACTAAGACTTAAGACGAAGGCGTTGCGCATTCGCACGTTAACACGCTTGAGCGCGTACGCGAAGAGACAGAGGTCAATCGAGAACCGCAATGGAGGCGGGAACCCCGTCGCCGCGGCGTGCGGCGGCTCGCGAGGAATCCGCGGCCGAACGGACGCACGGATACGACGGGTTGCGGCCCGCCTTCGCAGACGAAGGCGTAGCCGGAAACTTCCGGATCCGGAAGAGAAAGAAGCCTCGCGACCGCCGAGAAAAACCCCGCGAAAGCGCTCGCGGAGCCCCGCCTTTACTGAACCGGGCTGGCGGGCTGGCGGGCTGGCGGGCTGGCGGGCTGGCGGGCTGGCGGGCTGGCGGGCTGGCCTCTCCGCGAGCCTACGGACTCGCGCGCCCTCCGGCAAGGCTCGCGCCCGCGCACCTTCGCGCGCAGACGGCGGCTCCGGCCGGTCCATCCCCGTGCCCCGAAGCCTCGGAAATCCGAGGAAACCTCGGAAATCTGAGGCCCTCCCCTCAGATTTCCGAGATTCTCCGAGAAGGTCGCCGCCGGAGGGGGTGCGCCTTCTCGATGTGGGGGCGCCGACGCACGGCTTCGGTCAGCTGGCCGCCCTCCTCGTAGCCGGGGGGCGCGCCCAAGAGGCGGGACACGGCATGTTTCTCCATGTATTCCGACATGTCGAGGCGCACCATGGCCCGTTCGTCGTCGAAGAGAAACTCGGCCAAGGCGCGCACGGGTCTCGGTTTCCCCCACCCCGGTCGGGCCCAGGAAGATGAACGAGCCGACGGGCCGGTTGGGATCCTGCAACCCCGCCCGGGAACGCCGCACCGCGTTGGAGACGGCCGCGAGCGCCTCGTCCTGTCCGATCATCACCCGCCCGTGCAACAACGCCTCGAGCCGGACCAGCCTGTCCCGCTCCGATTCCACCAAGCTCGCCACCGGGATCCCCCGTCCACCGCCGCGATGTCGTCGGCGTCCACCTCCTCGCGCAGGCAGGTCCCTTCCGCCTGCGCTACGCCTACCGCACCGAACAGATATCGGTCGATGGGATCCGCCACCACCGTTCATTTCATACCCGGAACTCACGGATTGGCTGGGAGCGTGACAGTCTTGGTTCCGATCATCCACGGATCGGAGGAGTTCCGTCTGGAGTCGACCCTGATTTCGATCACCCCCAGCATCTCCTCCTTGGTCACCCTGACGACATTGCCCTGCGGGGTCCGGAGGTCGCTCGCGTCGATCATCCACGTCGCCCGCCTGGTCCTCCACGTGACTCCGGAGATGTAGTACAACGTCGCCTTGACCCCGCCCAAGTCGGCGACGGACGGGAAGGTCGCGGCAACCCGCTGCTCTGCGAATGGAGGCGTGGTCGCCGTCCAGTCCACCGTGATCGTGTCGGCGTCGGCGCTGCGCCTCGCCTTGATCGCGGTCGCCGAGGGATCGACCGCCGGCGTCTTCAGGTAGTAGACGACGCTGTCCAAGGTGTTGTAGCTGCTTGCACTCGCGTTCTGCTTGTCGGTCGATCTGAGCACGAGCCGCACCGTGAACGTGTCGTAGGGCAAAGTGTCGGCGGGGTAATTGCCCGCAAGGGGCCCACTCGTAATGCGTCTGGTGGGGTTGTTCCGCAGGTAGTTCATCGAGATGCCCTCGTTCCGATCGCTCTTGCCGGGAGGGTTACGGAATCCTCCCATCCACAGCCACGAACTTCCCTCGGGCCACCAAAACCGGAACTCCCGGGCAGCGATTCCCTTGTTCCCCTCCGGGAATCCGAGGTTCGCGCCGGGAGTCGGCGCAATGCTCGCCCACCGGACGACGATCCTTCCGTTGTACCTGTGGTACTCGACCCCGTCGGCGGTGTCCAAGACCCCCGGCGCGCGGTCCACGCGCATATTCTGGTACATCCACGTGTGGGACTGGATCTTCCCGTAATCGACGTTCTGTCCGGGAGCCATCGAGACGCGCTGATTGTCGTTCGGATAATTGAATCCGTATCTCTTCTTCGTCGCTTCGACGTTGTAGTCGCCGAACGGTACGCTCAGCGCGAACACTCCCGTCGATCCGGTCATCATCGAATCGACGACCACGGTCGTGTCGCCCGCCTTTCTCGCCTTGACCCAAACGGAATCCTGAGGACCACCGCCGACATTCGGCGGAGCAACCACCCGGCCCGTGATCGTCGCGTTCACGAAGCCCGTGAAGTTGATCCCCGAGATAGCCGCGCCCGTGTGCGCCGGCACCGTGATCGACTCCGGCGCGAAGCTCATGCCCTTCTTCGTAACGCGCACCATCGCCGTCCCGCCGGCGTCCTGGCCCTTCACCTCCGCCATGTAGCTCCCGTCCGCGCCCGTCGTCAGCTTCCCGTTCGACGCCTTGTTCTCCGGCGCCACCCACTTCGTCGTGTCGTCGGCGTACCTCACCTGGATCTCCGCGCCCGCGATCGCCACGCCGCTCCCCGACGCCGTCACCTTACCGCTCACCGTCGCCTTCGCGCCCGTGCCCCCGAACGCGATGTCCACCATCTCCAGTCCGTTCGCCATGAACGCCCGCACCGAGTCCTCCGTCGTCGTCGCGCCCTTCGTCGCCTTCACGAAGAACTTGTTCGTCATCGCGCTCCGCGACGCCGAGGACACCCCCGCGATCACGTAGCGTCCGTACAGGTCCGTCATCGCCGTCTTCCCGTTCGCCGTCACCGTCGCGCTGTCGATCGGGAACCCGTCGCTCCCCTTCACCCGCCCGTACACCGTCCCCGTCGACGGCGTCACCTCCAGCTCCACCGCCCCGCCCAGCGGGCTCAACGCAGCGCCCAGCTCCATGCCACCCTTCTTGCGCACCCGCCAGCCCGCCGACGCCTTCGCTCCCCACGACCCCGCCGCCAGCTTCCCGAAATCGAACTGGTACGTCTCGTCCACCGTCTTCGTCGTCGTCACGTCCTTCGCCAGCGCCGCGAACGTCTTCGCCTCGCCCGCCAGGTTCTTCCCCTCGACCGGCGTCAGGTCCACCGTCACCCCAGAGTTCTTCCGGTTCATCGTGTCCGTCGAGAACCCGTCCCCCGAACTCGCCGCCGTCACGCTCTTGCGCCACACCTCGCCCTTCACCGAATGCGTCGTCACGTACGCGAACGACGCGCATTCGTCGTGGTCCTGAGGAAGCGTCGCCTGCAACGGACACAGCGAAACCGTGTGCCCGAATCCGCCCTCCGACCCGAACGCTCCGCCCACGAGCCCGTTCGCCTCCGCGTCCCGGTACGCCTCGAGCTCGTCCGGTTCCAGCAGCACGATCCCCGCCGTCGTACCCGCCGCGCTCTCGTTCGCGCGAACCACCACGTCGTAGTCCGTCGGCACGTGCAGGAACGTCACCACCCCGTCCTTCTCGCTCATGTGCTTCGAATCCCACTCCTCCTTCGCGAACGCGCGCGACCGGCCCGTCCCGCTCACGTAGCGCAGCGACACGTCCACGTAGCCCGTCTTCGCCCGCTCGTCCCCGCCCAGCACGTTCCCCGTGTATCCCTCCACCTGATCCCGCTCGTGGTGCACGTACACCTTCAAAGTCTGCGTCGCGTAGCTCGCCTCGAGCGTCCCCGCTTCCATCGTCTCGCCCGCCAGCTTCAGACCCGTGTGCGTGTACTCCACAGCCTCCGACTCGTACTTCTCCCCACCGTCCAACTCGTCGTCCTGGTCCTTCGCCAGCATGAACGCGTAGGTCGTCGGCACCGACTCCGCCGTCGTCTCCAGCTTCGCCATGCCCTCCTCGTCCAGCTTCTTCGGCGCGCCCTCCACCGTCTCCTCCCCCGACGTCACGCCGATCGCCCAGCCGCCCAACGCCATGCCCCCACCCAACTCCGTCTTCACTGTCCTCCCGCTCACCGACACGTCCACCTTCATGTTCACCACGTCGGCCACGTTCTTCGCCGACACCCTCCACTTCTGCGGGTCCCACTTCACCGCCTGCTTGCCCGCTTCCATGTCCACGCTGTAGCCGTCCGCAACGACCGTCGCGTACACCGTGTGGCCCGTCGTGCCCGCGCGCGCCACACGGATCGACGCCATGCCCTCGTCGTCCGTCACGCCGCTCCCCGACATGTTCTCCCCGCCCATGTCCGCGTACAGGCTCACCTTCGCGCCCGGCAACGCGTCCCCCGTCGCCTCCCCGCTCTTCAGCGCCACCTCGAAGTCCACCGTCGTGTGCGTTATGTCGAACGGCAACGACCGCGTCGCCGCCTCCCCGACCCCCAGCTCCACCACGTAACCGACCGACGGGCCGCCGTACGCCACGTCCTCCGCCGCCAGCACCGCCGCAACCTCCGCGTCGATCAGCACCACCAGCTGGTACGAGCCCGCCTTCAGGCCACCGAACGAGAACCCGCCCTCCTCGTCCGTCGCGCCCAAGCGCTGCTCGTTCACTCCCGGGCCCACCAGCGCCACCGGGATCCCCGCTCGCATCAGCGCATGCTCCCCCTCGTCGAACATGTCGTTCTTCGTCCCCTCGTCCACGTACGCCATCCCCGACACGCTCGCCGTCGTCGCGTGCTCCCCCTCGAAGTTCACGATCTTCGACTCGTCGTCCGCCACCGTCACGTCCACGCTCGTCGTCCCGAACACGTACGCCTCGCCCTCCACTCCGATCGACACCGCGTAGTCCCCCGCCGCCAACCCCGTGAACGCGTACTGTCCGCTCGCGTCCGTCGTCTCCGTTCGCTCCTCGTCGG
Organism: Longimicrobiales bacterium; assembly: GCA_965115885.1. Taxonomy (GTDB): domain Bacteria; phylum Gemmatimonadota; class Gemmatimonadetes; order Longimicrobiales; family Gaopeijiaceae; genus BD2-11. The sequence continues at coordinate 1,447,230 of OZ220479.1, read as the reverse complement.
CCCCCGACAGCACGACCTCGACCCCGCTCAATCCCGTCCCCTCCACGCTCACCCGACCGCTGATCCCCGACGTCCGCAACAACACCCCCGTGAACGACACCGTCGCCGTCTCCCCCATCTCCACGCTCACGTCCCGCGACGTCGACGCGAACTCGTAGTCCTCCGCTTCGTACCCGCCCGCGATGCTCACCTCGTACGCGCCCGCGCGCAGTTCCTCGAACCGGTACCCCCCGTCCGCGTCCGTCGTCGCCCTGCGGCTCTCCTCCGCCGGACCCCCCGACAGCGTCACCGTCGCCCCCGCCAACCCCTCGCCCTCGATCGCCACACGACCCTCCACCGCCGACGTGCGCACGTAGTGGCCCGTGAAGTCCGCGTTCCCGACCTCGCCCGCCTCCACCTCTACCTCCACCAGCTCCGCTTCGAACGTCACGTCCTCCGGGTAGCCCGAAATCTCCACCGTGTACGTCCCCGCCCGAAGCCCCGTGAACGCGAACCCGCCGTCCATCCCCGTCCGCACCGTCTCGCCCGTCGCGTGCTCTCCGCCCAGCGTCGCCGTCACCCCCGACAGCGTCTCCGGCTGCCCGTCCCCTCCGCTCATCGTCGCGTCCGACGCCGCCACCGCTCCCACCACCGCCGACGAACGCACGTACTCGCCCGCGAAGCTCAATCGCACGTTCTCCCCGTCCGTCGCGACCGTCGCCGACTGCGTCGCCTGCGCGAACGTCGCGTCCTCCGGGTAGCCCGAGATCGTCACCGTGTACGTCCCCGCCTCGACGCCCGTGAACGAAAAGTCGCCGCCCGCCCCCGTCGTCGCGCTCGCGCCCGACGACAGCGTCGCCGACACCCCCGCGACCGCCGTCCCCTCGATCGTCACCGTGCCCGAGATCGTGCCCACCGGCGTCGGCGGATCCGGCGGATCCACCGGCGGCGGGGAACCCTCGTCGCACGCCGCGAAGACGAGCGACGCCAGCGTCGCCGTGGTCAAGAGCTTGAGTCTGTTCATGGGGCTCATGGTGTAAGATCCTTGTGTGTCTCTGACGGAGGAGTGAAGGAATCGGGGGGATCGGTCGCAACGCCACCGCACCTCGAGGCGGTCGTCCACTCGAAAGCGCTTGGGTCGACGGCGGCCTCGGATGCTCGGACCGATGACCATTGAAAAGGTGCGCGCGTCACCCGATTCCGAAAAAGGAGCTCGCAGAGTGTGCGAAAACCCTCAAACTTGGCGGTTGGCGGTTGGCGGTTGGCGGTTGGCGGTTGGCGGTTGGCGGTTGGCGGTTGGCGGTTGGCGGTTGGCGGTTGGCGGTTGGCCTCCCCGCGAGCTTAAGGACTTCCGCTCCTTTCGGCAAGGCAAGGCGTGCCCGGCAAGACAAGGCGTGCCTCCGCCAACCCTCCCGTTGCGCTTCCAGGCTCCGGGACCTAACGATGCTTCCCCGATCAACCGCCACCAGTCTCGGAGCCAGAAGCGATTCCGCTACGCTTCCGCGCCGGCGACGCCCCTGTACCCCTTCGGAGCGGGATTTCGCGGTCGATCCGAAGGGCTCCAAATTGGGGGACCACCTACTAGGGCCAAGCACCGGGCTTCGAGCGGTCACGCGCTCTTCAACTCCCCTCCCCCCCACCGGTTCCGACCGTAGTGGCGTGGGCCTCGTCCTATCGGCCCGCGACCTCGTGGATCCGGAACAAATGCTTGACCTGACGTTCATGTCCTAACCTAGCTTAGCTTAGCTTAGCAACTAGCTAGCGCTTAGCGCGCATCCTTTGCCCTGCGTTCATTCTCTTCCCTCGCATCGGAGAACACTACCTGGAGAAAGGTTCGAAGGCAATGGCTCCTCAGAACGACATTCGGCCCGCACGCCCAAACCGCCGCAGGAAGCGCTCCCCGCTCCCTACTTACAGCAACGCCACCGGGTCCCTGTCGATCAACACCCGCGCGTCGGAGGGCGGCTGGAACTCCTTGGAGAAGGCGCGCGCGAGCGTCCCCATGGCGCGCACGGAGCGGCTGCGCAGAAGAAAGTGCCAGCGCCACTTGCCCTGCAACCGTTCGATGGGCGCGGGAGCCGGACCGGTCAACTCGACCGGCACGCCGCGCAGCCGTTCCTCCACCCAGGCGACCGCCTCTTCGGCCGCGACCGCGGCGGTCTCGGAGTCGAGGCTGTCGAGCACCACGTTGACCAACCGCGCATGGGGGGGGTAGCCGGGCCCCGCGCGTTCGCCCAGCTCGCGCTCGGCGAACGCCTCGTAGGCATGCGCGCACGCCGCCCGGATGGCGTAGTGGACGGGCATTCGGGTCTGGATCAGAACCTCGCCTCCCCGGGCGCCCCGTCCCGCCCGTCCCGCGACTTGGCTGAGCAATTGGAAGACCCGCTCGCTGGCGCGGAAATCCGGTAGATGCAGGCCGATGTCGGCGTCCACCACGCCGACCAGCGTGACGCGCGGGTAGTCGAGCCCCTTGGCGATCATCTGGGTCCCGAGCAGGATGTCGACTTCGCCGCGTTCCACGCGCCCGAGGATCTCGCTGTGCGCCCACTTGCGGGCGGTGGTGTCCACGTCCATGCGCGCGATGCGGGCCTCCGGGAAGGACTCGGCGACCACGCGCTCCACCTGTTCGGTGCCGAGGCCGCGCCGCGAGAACGCACGAGCTTCGCAGCGGCGGCAGCTGTCCGGAACCGGCTCCTGATAGCGACAGTGGTGGCAGAGCAACCGTCTGGTGGCCCGATGGTAGGTGAGCGACACGGAACAGGCCGTGCACAGCGGCACGTCTCCGCATTCCCGGCACTGGAAGAAGCTCGAGTACCCGCGCTGGTTGAGCAGCAGAATCGACTGTTCGCCGCGCTCCAAGCGGGCGCGGAGAGAGCTCGCCAGCTTGGGCGAAAGCACAGTGCGTCCGGTGGACTCGGGCCGCGCGGGGGTACCGCCGTCGGTGCGGACGGCCACGGCGGCGGACGGTTCGCGCAAGTCCACGACGCGCACGTCCGGAAGCCGACTCCCTGCGACCCGGTTGGGGAGGCGCAACAACTCGTACTTGCCCGCCGCTTGGTTCGACCAACTCTCGAGCGACGGAGTCGCGCTGCCCAGCAGGCACAGCGCGCCCTCTCGCCGCGCGCGCACGACGGCCATGTCGCGGGCATGGTAGCGAGGAGCCTTGGACTGCTTGTAGGTGGCTTCGTGCTCCTCGTCCACGATGATGGCGCCCACATCGGGGAGAGGCGCGAAGATGGCCGAACGGGCGCCGATGGCGATGCGCCGGATCCCCGCGCGCAGCTGTCGCCACGCGTCGTAGCGCTCTCCGCCGGAGAGGCCGGAATGGAGCACCGCGACGCGGTCGCCGAAGTGCGCGCGGAACCGGGCGACGGTCTGGGGGGTGAGCGCGATCTCCGGCACCAGCACGATCGCCGACCGGCCGCGTGCTTCCACGACCCGCTTCAGAAGTTCGACGTAGACCAGGGTCTTGCCGGACGCGGTGACCCCGTGGAGCAGGAATGGGCGCGGCGCGGAGGCGTCCAGCCCGGCGACGAGCCGCCCGATCGCGGCGGCTTGGTCGGGATTGGGGGTCAGGTCGGGCGGCGGCTCCGCCGCGGTCGCAGCGAACGGGTCGCGCACGACCTCCCGGTCGCCGACCTCCACGATTTCCTTCTTCTCCAGCGCCTTGACCACGCTCCGGCCGACGCCCTGCTCGAGGAGCGAGGCGAGGGACATCGATCCCGCGGCCCGTTCCAGCGCCTCGTAGGCGTCCCGTTGGCGCGGGGCGCGCGCGAAAACGTCGTCCCGCTCGGCGAGCGCCTCCAGCCAGCGCGCGATGCGCACGACCTTGCGCGTGCGCGCCTTCGGCTCCGCGCTCCGCCCCGCATCGGAGAGCGCCCGGGGGAGCATGGCGCGCAGAACGATGCCCAGCGGAGCGACGTAGTACTCGGCCATCCAGCGCCCGAGTTCCAGGAGTCCGGAGGGTAGCGCGGGCTTCTCCTCGAGGATTCTCGATACGCGGCGCAGGCGCAGCTTCTCCGATCCGGGACGTCCCGGGCCCAATACCCATCCGACCTGTTTCGCCTCGCGGAAGGGGACCAGCACGCGGGTGCCCGGCGGCGGGCGCGTCTGCCCCGGACCGAGGGCGTAGGCGAAGGTCCGGTCGAGGGGAAGCGGCAACGCGACCTCGATCCGGGACGGCGCCCGGGACGCGCGGCGGACCGGGGGACGCGCTCCGGACTTCGAGCCGGTCAGCGGTCGAGCAGGAGGAAGATCTCCTCCTGGGGATCGGGCGTGGTGACTTCGGGTCCGTCCTCGCCCAGATGCACGTCGATTTCGCTGCGCACGCCGACGTCGCCGGGGATGTAGACGCCCGGCTCCACGGAGAAGCCGACGCCCGGAAAAAGCAGGCGGGTATCGCGAGTTTCCAGGTTGTCGATGTTGGGGCCGCTGCCGTGGAGATCCGCGTCGATGGAGTGGCCGGTGCGGTGCACGAAGCGCTCCCGGTAGCCGCGTTCGGCGACGAGTCGGCGGCAGACGTCGTCCACCTCGCAGCCGCGCACCTCGTCGCCGGCCGCCATGCGCTCGGCGAGGAATTCGACCGCGGCGTCGCGGGCGTCGCGCACCGCCTCCCAGATCCTGCGAGTGCGGCGAGGAAGCTTGGCGCCCAGGTAGCCCATCCAGGTCTGGTCGGCGGGGACGTCCCCGACGGCCGGCTTGCCCCACAGGTCGATCAGCAACAGGTCGCCGCGCCGGATCGGCTCGCCCTCGCCCACGGGTGCGTAGTGGGGGTCGGCGGCGCGCGGGCCGACGGCCACGATGCAGTCCGCTTCCTCGGCGAGGCCGCCGTCGTTCAGGCGGGCGCGGATCCAATCCGAGAGCGCGCCCTCGGTGGTGGGCTCCCCGGCCCGCAGGGCGGCGGCGGAGCGGTCGAAGGCTTCGCGCGCGACGCGGGCCGCGACAGCGGCCGAGCGGCGGTGGGTGGCCAGCTGCCCGCCGGTCCAGCGCGAGTGGAAGAGCGACACCAAATCGCCCGATCCGACCGGATCCACTCCCACGGCGCGCAACAGCTCCATCGTGCCGGCAGGCACCCGGTCCAAATAGGGAACGGCCGAACCCGGCGAGGTCTCGACGGCGAGACGCGGACGTCCGCGCACCAAATCGGCGAGCGCCGACTCCATCTCGCGCCAGGACGAGTAGATGCGCGTGCGCCAGGGCCAATGCCGCCACGACGACCGCTCGATGGCGTGGATCAGCGCCACCGGCTCGCCTCGTTCCGGGACCAGGGCGAAGGAGCGGCGCGTGTTTCGCCCGAGCCCGACCATCGACGCGGCGATGGGATTCTGGCCGTGGAACTCGAAGAGCAGCCACCCGTGCAGCTTCATGTCGGCGAGCGCCGCCTGCACCTGTTCGACGCCCTCGCGGGTCAGTAGAGGACTCGATGAAGACGACATGGGCGGTTGCGGTCGAAGCGCGGTGGGAGAGGGATCGGCGCCCGGACCCTCATCCGCCGACCGGATGGGGGGCGACGGCGGCCGGAGGCCGGGTCGCGGCGGGCGGCGGCGCGGGTCCGGACGCGGCGTCGGAAAGCGCCAAGCGGTCCTGCAGGCTCCGCACCTCCGGCGCGCGCGAGCGCAACGCGATCACCGCGTCGCACGCCGCCGTCATCGCCGACACGGTGGTGAGGTACGGCACTCCGTTGGTGACGGCGGCGCGCCGCATGGTGTAGTCGTCGTACTGCGACTTCTTGCCCAACGGGGTGTTGACGAGCAGCTGAACGCCGCCGCTCACGATCAGGTCCACGATGTTGGGACGGCCCTCGTTCACCTTGAACACGCGCTCCGCGGGCACGCCCAGCCGGTTCAGGTACGCGCAGGTGCCGGAGGTGGCCAGGATCCGGAAGCCGAGGTCGTGAAAGCGGCGCGCGAGCGGGGTCGCGGTCGGCTTGTCGGAATCGTTGACGGTGACGATCAGGGTGCCCCCGTCCCGGGGCAGATGATTGCCCGCGGAGGTCTGCGCCTTCGCGAAGGCCATGCCGAAGGAATCGTCGAACCCCATGACCTCCCCCGTCGAACGCATCTCGGGACCCAGCAGCACGTCCACGTCGAAGCGGTTGAAAGGGAACACCGCCTCCTTCACCGCGACCCCGGGAGCCGAGGGCTCCCCGCAGACGCCCAGATCGGCGAGCCGCTCTCCCGCCATCACGCGCGCGGCCAAACGCGCGAGCGGGAGCCCGGTGGCCTTGCCCACGAAGGGCACGGTGCGCGAGGCGCGCGGGTTCACCTCGAGCACGTGGACCCGCCCGTCGCGGATGGCGTACTGGACGTTCATGACCCCGACCACGCCGAGTTCGAGGGCGAAGCGGCGAGTGAGCTCGCGCATCTCGTCGAGCTCGGCGCCGGTCAGGAGATAGGGAGGGAGCACGCAGGCGGAGTCGCCGGAGTGGACGCCCGCCTCCTCGATGTGCTGCATGATGCCGCCGATCACCACGTCGATGCCGTCGCAGAGCGCGTCCACGTCCGCCTCGAAAGCGTCCTCCAGGAAGCGGTCGATCAGCACCGGGCGCTCGGGCGCCGCCTCCGCCGCTCGTGCGAAGTAGCCGCGCAACGCGGCTTCGTCGTAGGCGATGTGCATGGCTCGTCCGCCCAGCACGTAGCTCGGCCGCATCAGCACCGGATACCCGATCCGACGCCCGACCTCCACCGCCTCCTCGACGCTGGCCGCCGTCCCGTTGGGCGGCACGGCCGCGCCGATCCGGCGGCACAGGCGCTCGAACCGCTCGCGGTCCTCGGCCCGGTCGATGGCGTCCACCGGCGTCCCCAAGATGGGCGCGCCCGCCTCGGCGAGCCCCTGCGCCAGAGCGAGCGGAGTCTGTCCCCCCAGCTGCACCACCACGCCGACGGGCTTTTCGCGCTCGACGATCTCGATCACGTCCTCCAGCGTCAGCGGCTCGAAGTAGAGCTTGTCGGAGACGTCGAAATCGGTGGAGACGGTCTCGGGGTTCGAGTTGACCATGACGGTCTCGAAGCCGGCCTCGCGCAGCGCGAGCACCGCCTGAACGCAGCAGTAGTCGAACTCGATGCCTTGTCCGATCCGGTTCGGGCCGCTCCCGAGGATCAGGATCTTGTCGCGCTCCGTCGGTTCCGATTCGTCCTCGTCCTCGTAGGAGGAGTAGTAGTAGGGCGTGGCGGCCGGAAACTCGCCCGCGCAGGTGTCCACCACGTTGTAGGTGGGCCGGATGCCCCAGGCGTGCCGGCGCGCCCGCACCTCGGCCTCGGTCTCGCCGCGGAGTTCGGCCAGTTGCCGATCGGAGAAGCCGTCGCGCTTCATCGCGCGCAGGTGGACCGGGGCGACCTCGGCGGCGGCGGCGTACGCGCGCTCGGCTTCGATCGCCTGCGTCAGCTGGTCCAAAAACCAGGGGTCGATGCCGGTGGCGCGGGCGACGTCTTCGAGAGCGAGCGGCGGGACGTCCTCCGTCCCCGCCTCGTCCCGCAACACCGCGTCGAGCGCGCGCCTGAGCTGGAAGGGACGCTCCGCAGTGGGGATGCGGAGCGCCGCCAGCAGGCTGGCGCGGTCGTCGGCCTCGAGCCCGTCTTCGGACAGCGACCCGCCCGCGACCCACCCGGCTCGCCCCACCTCGAGGCCGCGCAATCCCTTTTGCCACGACGCCCGGAAGGTGCGCCCGATGGCCATGGTCTCGCCCACGGCCTGCATCTGGACCCCGAGAACGCCGTCCGCTTCCGGAAATTTCTCGAAGGCGAAGCGGGGGAATTTGGTCACCACGTAGTCGAGCGTCGGCTCGAAGGAGGCGGGCGTGGTGCGGGTGATGTCGTTGGGGAGCTCCGGGAGCAGGAAACCCACCGCGAGCTTCGCCCCCACGCGCGCGATCGGGAAGCCGGTGGCCTTGGAGGCGAGCGCGGAGGAGCGCGAGACCCGCGGGTTCATCTCCACCACGAGCAACTCCCCGTCCTCGGGGTTCACGGCGAACTGGATGTTGCACCCTCCGGCCTCGACGCCGATCTCGCGGACGACGGCGATGGCGGCGTCGCGCATCGCCTGGTACTCGACGTCGGTCAGCGTCTGGGCGGGCGCCACCGTCACGGAGTCGCCGGTGTGGATGCCCATCGGATCGAAGTTCTCGATCGAGCACACCACGATCACGTTGTCGGAGGCGTCGCGCATCACCTCGAGCTCGTACTCCTTCCACCCGATCACGCTGCGGTCGACGAGCACCTGGGCGATCGGCGAGGCGTCGAGTCCGCGCCGCACCAGCTCCTCGAACTCCTCGGCGTTGTAGGCGATGCCGCCCCCCGTGCCCCCCAGGGTGAAGCCGGGACGGATGATCGCCGGATACCCGGTCCCGGCCACCAGGGCCCGCGCCTGGGCCATCGAGCCCGCCACGCCGCCCGCGGGAACCGCCAGACCGATGCGGCGCATGGCCAGAGCGAACTCCCGGCGGTCCTCGCACATGGCGATGGCCCGCGCGTCGGCGCCGATCAACTCGACCCCGTAGCGATCGAGGACGCCGGCCCGCTCCAACTCCATCGCGATGTTGATCGCGGTTTGCCCTCCCATGGTGGGGAGCAACGCGTCGGGACGCTCGCGTTCGACGACCCGCTCGACCCACTCCGCGGTGAGGGGCTCGATGTAGGTGCGGTCGGCCAGCTCGGGGTCCGTCATGATGGTGGCCGGATTGGAATTGACCAGCACCACCCGGTAGCCCTCCTCCTTCAGGGCGCGGACCGCCTGCGTCCCGGAGTAGTCGAACTCGCACGCCTGGCCGACGACGATCGGCCCGGATCCCAGGATGAGGACGTTCTCGAGGTCGGTCCTTTTAGGCACGTTCGGCTTCCGACTTCTCCGATTCCGTGCGCACGGCCTTGGAGACGACCAAGGCGAAGCCGCCCCAAACGAACGCGGCGATCACGATCATCGTGATCCAGGTGGCCGTCGTCAAAGAGCGGGCTCCGGCGGGGGGGACGGGCGGGATCGGGTTGCCGTAAACTGATCGGGCGCTCGGTCGGAGGCAACAGCCTCGGCGGAGTCGGGGGCTGGCGCGCCAGCGCGCTTCGAGCGGCCCGCCCTCAATTCCGCCGACGCGCCGCCAAGTCCTCGGCGCGCACCTCCAGCACGTCGGCGACCGTCCTCATGCCGTCGATGACGTTCCGGATGTGTCGGGCGCGCGGAATCCCGACGAGCTCGATCCCGCGCGCCACTTCCCCGCGGTGCACTCCGGCCGCGAAGGACTTGTCCTTGAGTTTCTTGACCACCGACTTGGGCTCGAGGTCGTCGATGCCGTTGGGACGCACCAGGCAACAGGCGTGGATCAGCCCGCTCAGCTCGTCGCAGGCGCACAGGACCTTGTCGAGGTCGGTTTCCGGGGGAACGTCGGTCAAGTCCGGATACCCGTGCGCCAGCACCGCGTGGACGACCTCCTCCGGGTAACCGTCCTCGCGCAGGCGCGCCACGCCCCGGTGCGGGTGTTCGTCCGGGTGCTTCTCCCAGTCCAGGTCGTGCAGGAGGCCGGCCATGCCCCAGGTCTCCTCGTCGGCTCCGTGCAGGCGGGCGTAGAAGCGCACGGCGGCCTCGACCGCGTACATGTGCTTCCTGAGCCCTTCGTTGTCGACCCATTCGTGCAACAGGGCGATCGCGTCGGGGCGACTGGGCATGGGCGTCTTCCTCGGGTTGGACGGGTCGCGGACGAATCCGGCGGCGCGGCCTCACACGCTCGACGAGGGGCAGAGGCGCGACAGCGCGCACTCTTCGCAACGAGGCTTTCGGGCCACGCACACGCGGCGCCCGTGGAAGATCAGGAGGTGGGCGAGCAGTGTCCAGCGTTCCCGGGCGAAAAGCTTCGTCAGGTCGCGTTCGATGCGCACCGGGTCGGGATGGCGGGTGAAGCCCATGCGGTTCGAGAGGCGCTTGACGTGCGTGTCCACGACCACGCCTTCGTCGATGCCGAAGGCGTTGCCGAGGAGGACGTTGGCCGTCTTGCGGCCGATGCCCGGGAGCGCGACCAGCTCCTCCATCGTGCGCGGCAGTTCGTTGTCGTGCTTCTCCGCCACCGCGGTGGCCATGCCGATCAGGTTTTTCGCCTTGTTTCGGAAGAAGCCGGTGGAGTGGACCAGCTCCTCCAGCTCTTCCCGGCGAGCGCCGGCCAGATCCACCGCCTCCGGATAGCGCTCGAAGAGGGCGGGCGTGACTTTGTTCACGCGCTCGTCGGTGCACTGCGCGGAGAGGATGGTGGCGACCGCCAATTCGTAGGGATTGCGGTGACGGAGGGCGCAGTGCGCATCCGGATAGCACGCGAGGAGCAGGTCGTAGATGCGTTCGGCGCGCTCCCTTCTGGCCTGCGCCGCCTCTCTCACGGCTTCTCCCGAGGGTCGATCCGGCGCCAGGACAGGGTGCTCGCGAGAGGCGCGCGATCCGCCGCGTCCGGCGCCGGGAGCTCCGCCGCCCCGCTCCCGGCGTCTCCGCTCTTCGCGGGCGCGCCGGCGCGCAACGTCCCCCGCTCCAATTGCCGGAAGAGACGCGCGGCGAGCTTCACCACCTCTCCGAACGTCTCGATCGAGCGCAGTTCTCCGCCGCCCGGCAGGGTGCCGGCGAAGTCGTCGCCCTCGGCGCGCGCCTTCGCGGAGACCCAGCGGCCCGCCTCCTCCCCGGAGATCTCCGGGACGGGCATCACCCCGAGCCCGGGACGGTCCGGGCGCACCCCGCTCGCCACCATGAGGTGCAGGCGGCGCGCAGGGGTCAGCACCCAGAAGAAACCGTCCAGGGACTCGGCGGGACCGCCGGTCTCGGGGCGCGCCCAGAACAAGTAGTGCGGCAACTGCACGTAGCCGGCCCGGGAAGGGGCCGCGAAGGTCCAGTCGGTCGGCCCGCCGCGCGCCTCGGCGCGCGTCACCCGGTGCGCGGCCTCGCTGCCGAGCAGGTACAGGGGCTCGCCGTCGCTCCAGAAGTGGAAGGCGTGGAAGAGGACGACGCCGTAGTGCACGAAAAGAACCGGATTCTCGTCCTCGATGCGGATGTCGGCGATCGCGCGCCCGGTCTGTTCGAGCATGCTGAAGGCGCCCGGATCCCAGACGTCGGCGCGGCGCCGGTCCGCCTCCTCTCGGATCAACCCGAAGCGTTCCTCGGCGAAGGCGCGCCCCGGCAGGGCCATCTCGTACGGCGTGACGCGGGCGTAGCGGTCGTGCGTCCTCATCGCGCGCGCGTCCCGATTCGGGAATCCGCGGCGCCGGACTTCCGAACCGGACGGGCGGCGTCCTCCGCCCGGCGCGCGTCCGCCTCCGACTCCCAGAGCTCCCCCGCCGACCGCTTCGAGAACGCCTCCCACCATCTGCGCCTGCGCACCAGCACCAGCTGGAGTTCGCCCGGCCCTGCGTCGACGCCCCCGATCCAGACGAAGTGCGCGTCCCCGAGGCGGTCGGGCGCCTCGATGCGGTACTCCTCGCCCCGCCACCGGAACCGCACTTCGCCGACCCGGGCGAGCCGTTCCTCCGTCCACTCCTGCTCGACGAAGAAGTCGGTCTCGACGCGGAAGACGCCGGGCGCGACCTCCTCCCCCGCCTGGTAGTAGCAGGGATCGAAGTCGAGCCCCTCGCCGCGCTTGAACGACTCCTCCATGGCGTAGTCGACGCCGCCCAGGTCGTCCCGGTCGGCCAGCGACTCGAGGTGGTGGCGAAGCTCGTGGGCGAGCGTCTCCCACAGTTCGTCCTCCCAGTCGAAATCGGGGTCGAGCCGGGACAGCTCGCGGAAGGAGCCGTAGTGGAGGGCCACGACCGAGCGCGTGGTCTCGGGCCCCTGCCAGTCCGAGGGATACGACTCCGTCGAACACATCCCCAGCGTGTAGACGTCCGGGAAGGTCGGGTGCGGAAGCGCCTCGCGACGGATCGAAAGCCCGTCGATCCCACTGGTGTACTCCTCCGGGATCTTGCGGAAGGCGCGCCGGGCGGCCTTCTCGAACTGGCCGAACTTCACGCTTCGTCCGCAAGCGCGCGCGCGGCGCCCGCGCGCGCGCCCTCCGCCGCCCCGGCCCGGCGAACGACGGCGTCCGAACCCGCGGCACCGGCCCGGGGGTCAGCCGGACGCGGCGTCATTCCCCCTCAGGGTCGCGCGCGTGATTCTGCGGTTGAGCGCGATCAAGACGACGATCACGGCCGCCGACTGTATGACCACGCTGCCGACGTTGTAGGGGCTGAACAGCGTCCAGGTCTCGACGAAGTCCGCGCCCCGGGCGTTCCACAGGAACCAGACCACGAGCGCCGTCGCCTCGACCAGCACGAGGCGGATCGCCCAGTCCCACCAAGCCCCGATGCGGATGTCGGAATCGCCGGTGTTGACGAACTTTCGGCGCCACTCGGTCACGCCGTAGCGCACCACGGCGAAGGCGAAGAAGAAGCCCGAGAGCATGAGCCCCACGCCCCACACCCAGTCCTGGTTGTGGAAGAAGTCCATGTCGAGCGCGCTCGGGACGCCGCACAGCAGCGCCGCGACGCCGACGATGCCGACGGCGCGGCGGCGCTCCACTCCCGCGTCGCGCAGGATGCGGCTGGCGAGTTCGATCATGGCCACCAGGCTCGTCCACGCCGCGAACACCAGCGCCAGGAAGAAGAGGATCATGAAGAACCGGCCTCCGGGCATGCGCGCGAACAGTTGCGGCACCCAGATGAAGGTGATGCCCTCGTTGCCCGCCCCGACGATCCGGCTGGCCGCGTCCGGCATCACCGAGAAGACCGTGCACAGCACCATGACGCCCGCCAGGAGCGACATGGAGTTGTTGCCGAAACCGATCACGAACGCGTTGAGCGCGGTGTCCTCCCGTTTTCGCATGTAGACGGCGTAGGTGAGCACCAGTCCCCACCCGGCGCCCGTGTCCCATGCGTTCTGGGTCAGCGCCTCCAGCCAGATGCGGTGGTCGGCCAGCTCGCCGAAGTTCGGGGTGAAGAGGAACGCGAGGCCGGCGGAGGCCCCCGGGAGGGTGACGGCCCGGATCGCCAGCGCGATCACCAGCACGACCAGACTGGGGATCAGAAAGCGGGCGGCGGTCTCGATGCCCTTCACCCCCCGCGACACCACGAACACCCCCATGGCCAGCGCGACGGCGTGCGTGATCGTCGCCGAGGGCGTGGCGGCGAAGGAGTTCCAGAAGGCGTCGGGCGCCTCCGTGGGGATCTCGCGCGCGACGGAGGCCCAGAGAAAGCGCAACGTCCAGCCCATGACCACGCTGTAGTAGAACATGATCGCCATGGCCACCCAGGCGACCCACGCGCCCATCCACCCGAACTTCGGCCCCAAGGTGGCGGCGAACGCGCCCACCGGCCCCTTGCGGACGGCCTTGCCCATCCCGAACTCGAGGATGAGCAACGGCACGGACCAGAGGAGCAGGAAGCACGCCCACGCCACCAGGAAGTTGCCCCCGCCGTTGGAGGCGGCGATGCGCGGGAAGCGCCAGATGTTCCCGGTGCCGACCGCCATCCCCAGCATCGCCAGCAACATGCCCCAGCGCGAGCTGAACACCTCCGACCTGGACGCCATCCGCCGTCTCCCGCGTTCGGTGGCCGCCCGTCCCTCCCTCGGACGGGCGCGACCTCTTCAGTCCGCCAGCAGCTCCCCGAGGTAGTCTATCACCCCGTCCGCGTTCACGCGCACCTGCTCCAAAGTGTCGCGGTCGCGCACGGTGACCGTCCCGTCCCGGTGGGTCCGGCCGTCCACGGTGACGCACCAGGGGGTGCCCGCCTCGTCCTGGCGGCGGTAGCGGCGTCCGATGGATCCGGCCGCGTCGTAGAAGCTGGGGATGGCCGCGGCCTTGAGGGCTTCGTGCACGCGGGTCGCGAGCTCGGGCAAGCCGTCCTTGCGCACCAACGGGAAGATCGCCGCCTTCACCGGCGCCAGCCGCGGGTGGATGCCGAGCACCGTGCGCCGCTCGCGCCCCACGTCCTGCTCGTAGTACGCGTCGCAGAGCACCGTCAGGAGCATGCGGTCGACTCCCGCGGCGGTTTCGACGACGAAGGGAACGTAGCGGTCGCGTCCCCCCGGCTCCACGTAGACCATCTTCTTGCCCGAGTGCCGCTGGTGGCGCTCGAGATCGAAGTCGGTGCGGTTGTGGACGCCCTCCAACTCCTTCCAGCCGATGGGAAATCGATACTGGATGTCCGCCGCCCGCTTGGCGTAGTGGGCCAGCTCGCCGGGGCCGTGCTCGACGAAGCGCAACGCGTCGGCGCGAATCCCCAGCGTCTCGCGATGGAACGCCATGCGCGCCTCGCGCCAGTGCTCGAACCACTCCTCGTCGGTCCCCGGGGCGACGAAGAACTGCATCTCGGCCTGCTCGAACTCGCGCGTGCGGAAGATGAAGTTCCCGGGCGTGATCTCGTTGCGGAACGCCTTGCCGATCTGGGCCACGCCGAAGGGGATCCTGCGACGCGCGGTGGTCTGCACGTTCAGGAAGTTGACGTAGGAGCCCTGCGCCGTCTCGGGACGCAGATAGACCGTGGCCGCGGCCTCCTCCACCGGCCCCATGAAGGTTTTGAACATGAGGTTGAAGAGCCTCGGCTCGCCGAGTTCGCAGGCCTTGAACGCGCCCGGAGCCTTGCTCGGCTTGCGGCCGCAGGAGACGTCTTCCAAGGCGTCGGCGCGGAACCGCTTCTTGCAGGTTTTGCACTCGACCAGCGGATCGACGAAGCCGTCGACGTGCCCCGACGCCTCCCACACGCGCGGATGCATGAGGATGGCCGCGTCGACTCCTTCGACGTCGTCGCGTCGGTGCACCATCGCCTTCCACCAAGCCTCCTTGACGTTGCGCTTGAGTTCGACGCCCAGCGGCCCGTAGTCCCACACCGAGCCGGTGCCGCCGTAGATCTCCGACGACTGGAAAACGTAGCCGCGTCGCTTGGCCAGCGAGACGAGCTTGTCCATGCTATCCAGTTGCGTCATGCGACGTTTCGTCTTTTGGGCTCGGGTACGGCCGTACGCGCTCGGCCTCGCCGTTCTCCGCACGCGCCGCCGGACGGCGGGGCGTCGGACGGAATCCGAAGCCGACGCGCCCTCCCGCGGATCGGCGACCGACCGGGGCTGTTGCTTCCGCCGGAGGCCGGGCCATATTTCGGGGTTGGCCGCGCGGCCCCCGGAACGCGCGAACCCCGTTTCGCGGGGCGCCGACGGGGATGCGCACGCGGTCAGTCTCACCCCAGGGGAACCGGCGCCGCAAGGCCCTGCACGCGAGGACGCCCGAAAAGATGTTGACCTTCACCGACAAAGCCCGCGAGATGGTGCTCTCCTTCATGGGGGACGAGCCCGACGAAGACCAAGCTCTGCGGGTGAGGATGGACGGGAGCCCCTTCGACCCCAGCTTCGAGCTCACGCTGGTGGGCAGCGCCGACCGAGGCGACGGGGACGTCGCCCTGGACGGCGGCGGATTCACCGTGCTCGTCGACGGCGCGAGCGCTCCCAAGCTCGAGGGCGCCACGGTCGATTTCGTCGACGAACTGAACCAGAGCGGGTTCGAAGTGAAGACGGCGCCCGGGGTCGGCCTCGGAGCCGAAGCGCCGACGGGCCCGATCGCCGAACGCGTCGCCGATCTTCTGAATCGCCAGGTGAATCCCTCGATCGCGGCCCATGGCGGCGAGATCCGCCTCGTGGACGTCCAGGAGAACGAGATCTACCTGGAGATGATGGGGGGGTGCCAGGGTTGCGCCATGTCGCGCCTCACGCTGCGCAAGGGCGTGGAGCGGATGATCCGCCAGTCCGTGCCCGAGGTGACCGAGATCCACGACGTCACCGACCACATGGCCGGCGAAAACCCCTTCTTCAAGTAGGGCGGGAGCCCCGCGCGGGGTCGGACGCCTCCGACCCCCTTCTCCTCGTCAAAGCCCCGCGGGATCGTAGGCCAACGGCCGGAGGTCGACCTCGGCCCGGTCCACGGCGAGCGCCGCCTTCGCGCCTCGCGCGCAACGCACCCCGCCGACGTGCCAGCGCGCAGGATCCTCCGGCGGATCGTCGACGCGCAACAGTCCCCGCGCCGCCCCCGGCGTGGGATCCACCGAGAACGACTTCGTCGGGTGCGCGAGCCCGGTGCCCAACGCCTTCAGAAACGCCTCCTTGCGCGTCCAGAGGCGGAAGAAGAGCTCCTGGCGCAGGTCCGCGGGCGCCGCGTGCATGCGGGCCGCCTCGTCCGGCGCGAAGTTCCTGTCGGCGATGCTCAGCATGCGGCGCACCGTCCGAACCTCCTCGACGTCCACGCCTAGGCGCCCCGACGCCGCCACCGCGATCACGAGCCGGTCCCCGGAGCGCGATCGGTTGAAGGACGGACCGTCGGACAGGAACGGCTTCCCCTTCTCCCCGCGGTGGAAGCGGACGCGGTCCGGGGGGGTGTCGGTCAGCCGCCCGAGCACGCGGCGCAGGTGGGCCTGCGCGACGGCGTAGCGGCGACGGTCGCGGGCGCGAACGAAGCGGTCGGCGCGCTCTTTCTCGTCGGCGGAGAGCAACCTCCGGGCCCTGGCCGCGGCCTGCGCGGAGACGTCGAGCCTGCCCTCCCACATGCGGACCACGCCGGGGGGGAGCCGGGCGGATTCCGGGATCATGCGCACCTTCCGGGACACGGGGGTTCGGCCGCACGGGCCGCCGATACCGACCCGGCCCGGAAAAGACCACGTCACTCTGGGCGCCGGGAAATCGGAGCGCAAGCAACGCCCGTTCGACGCGCGCCGACGGAACTCGGAACGGAGGACGACCGGAACCTGGAGACGCCCATCCGATTAAACACCAGTGCAGAGCAGGCGCGCTTCCCCTCCGCTCCAATCCGCCGATGATCGACGACCATCCTCCACCCGTCCGGCGGCGCGCGCGGCGCAACGTCGCGCCGACGCGCGGTCCCGATCCGGCCGAAACCGTGCGCGCCTTGGGCGCGTTCCTCCTTCTGACGTCCGGCTTGACCGCCCAAGTCCACGCGCAGACCCGGATCGCGGGCCAAGTGCTCGACGAGGACGGAGAGCCGGTCGCGGGCGCCGCCGTGGAGGCATGGACCGCGGACCGCAAGATCGGAGGACAACTCGCCGACGAGGACGGACGGTTCCTCTTCCCCGCCGAGATGTCGGGACGGATCCGCGCCCTGTACGCGGGACAGCTCGGATACCATCCCGAAGTGGTTCGGATCGAGGACGGGGTCGATTCCTACGAGATCCGTCTCACCCGCGAACCCATCCCGCTTCCGGAGCTGGTCGTGGACGCGCAACGGGACCGCTGCGCCGGCGGCGAAGACCGCGGCGCGCGGCGCCTGTGGGAGCGGGCCGCGGCGCGCTACAGCCAAGGGCTGGACACGCTGGGAGTGGCCACCTACCTGGCGTCCGCGGAGTCGATCCTGCCCGAGGGCGAGGTCGGCACGGTGCAGGCCGCGGGCGAGGCCGTCGGCCAGCGGGGCTCGTCCTCCCTGCTCCGCTTCAGCTGGCGGCGGCGCATCGAGCGCGAGGGGTACGCGTACCGGATCCGCAGATCCACCGCCGAACAGTCGTACACGTCCTGGGTCTATCCTCCGCTGGAGGCGGACTTCGCCACGCATTTCGCGGGAGAGCTGTTCGGCGAGCGGCACCGATTCCGGTTCGACGCCAACCGGGACCCCGGCGAGGAACAGGGCGTGACGGTGGTGTTTTGCGCCAAGGACGACGACCGCCCGTCGGTGGAGGGAACGCTGCGCATCGATCCGGACACGACCATCGCGGTCGCCCAATGGCTCTTCCGCACCCCCGAACCGGTGGAGCACGCGGGCGGGCGGGCCGTTTTCGGACCGCTGGCCGACAGCCCCGAAGCGTCGTATCTGCTTCCCATCGAGGGCGTGTTCTGGCGCCGGTCGCCGCCCGACGACTACTGGCAGCGGTATCAGAAGTTCGAGCGGTGGACGGTGGCGCAGGGGGATTCGGTGCCTTTCCTTCCCAAGAGACCCGGAAGAGATCGAGGTCGAACTCCGGGCGCGCCGGAGCCCCTCGCGCCGGCCCGAACCGGCCAACGCCGATGAGTCGCCCCGCCGCCGCATCGCGCGAGCCGGGCGGCGGCCCGTCTTTGCGCCGCGTCCGCTCCGTCCGCGTTCCGCGCCCGGGTCGCGCGTCGATCCGGAACCTGACGTGCGCCGCCGGCGTCGTCCTTTCCGCCTGCGCCGACGCCGCTTCGACGCCCCCGCCGCCCGCCGCAGGGGACTGGGTCGCCTACGGCCGCGACGCGGGAGGATCCAAGTACTCGCCCCTCGACCAGATCACGCCCGGGAACGTGGGCGAACTCGAGCTGGCCTGGAGTTGGGAGACGGGCGAGCGGCCGATTCCCGGGCCGCGGTCGCCGATCCCCGGACAAGAAGTGCGGCCGGGCAACTTCGAAGCCACGCCGCTGGCCTTCAACGACACCCTCTTCCTCACCACGGCCTACAACCGCGTCGTCGCCTTGGACGGCAGTACCGGCGAGCCGCACTGGGAATACGACCCGCGCACCGTGGAATGGGGTCTGCCCCCCAACGGAACCGGCTTCGTGCACCGCGGCGTGGCCGTGTGGAGCGGAACGGACGAGCGGCGCGTCTTCCTCAACACCCGCTGGCGCCTGATCGCGCTCGACGCCGCCACCGGCGAGCCGGTGCAGTCGTTCGGACGCCGGGGCGAAATCGACCTCACCGAGCGGTTGCTCTGGCCCACCAACCGCTTGCACTACACGCAGACGTCGCCGCCGGTGGTCTTCGAGGATCTGGTGATCGTGGGCAACGGGGTGTGGGACGGCTTCGTCTATCCGCGCGATCCGCCCGGCAACGTGCAGGCGTTCGACGTGCGCACCGGCGAGCCGGTCTGGTCGTTCAATCTCGTCCCCCAGCCCGGCGAGCCCGGAAACGAGACCTGGAAGGAGGGGAGCTGGGACTACACGGGACACACCAACGCGTGGGCGCCGATGGTGGTGGACGAGGAGCGCGGATTGCTGTACGCGGGCGTCGGCACGCCGTCCAACGACTACTACGGCGGCCACCGCTTGGGCGACAACCTCTACGCGGAGTCGCTGGTGGCCTTGGACGCGCGCACCGGCGAACTCGCGTGGCACTTCCAGACGGTGCGCCACGGGTTGTGGGACTTCGACCTTCCCGGCGCGCCCGCGCTGCTGACCGTGACGGTGGACGGGCGCTCGGTCGACGCGGTGGCGGTGGCGGGCAAGACCGGCTTCGTCTACACCTTCGACCGGGAAACCGGCGAGCCGGTGTGGCCCATCGAGGAACGGTCGGTCCCGCCCAGCGACGTGCCCGGCGAGGTCGCCGCCGAGACCCAGCCGTTCCCCACCTCCCCGCCCCCCTTCGCCCGTCAGGGGTTCGCCCCCGACGACCTCGTCGACCTTACCCCGGAGCTGCGTCGACGCGCCGAGGAACTCACCGCCGGCTACCGCTTCGGCCCCCTCTACGAGCCGCCTTCCCTGGAGGGCACGATCGCCATGCCGGGCATCCTGGGCGGCGGCAACTGGGGCGGAGCGGCGGTGGACCCGGCGAACGCGGTCCTGTTCGTGAAATCCTCCGAGGAGCCCAGTCTGCTCAAAATCGCTCCCGCCAACCCCGCGACCACGGTGGGCGACTACGCCATCGACCGCACGTCGCCGCGGACCCTGACGGTGGACGGGCTGCCCATCTCCAATCCGCCTTACGGAACGCTCACGGCCATCGACATGAACGGCGGCGCGATCCTCTGGCAGGAGGCGGTCGGAGAGCGTCCCGAGATCGCGAGCCATCCCGCGCTGGCCGGACTCGACCTGCCCGCCCGGTTGGGGGTCGTGGGGGCGCCGGGCCCGTTCGCGACCGCCGGCGGCTTGGTGTTTCTCACGGGCGGATCGGACATCCTGTACGCCTTCGACGCGACGGACGGGGAGGTGTTGTGGGAGAGGCGGCTCCCGGCGCGGGCCTACGCCAACCCGATGACCTTCGAGACCCGCGACGGGCGGCAGCTGGTGGTCGTCGCGGCGGGCGAGCGCGAGGGGGCGGCGTTGCTGGCGTTCGGGCTTTAGGCCGAACTTCCAGCGTGCAAAACGGGCCAACCGACCGTTTCGTGATGAGTTGTCTGCGTCTCGGAAGTGTACGCTACCGGGTGCAAGTCACGGACGGACGCCGAGCAGCCGGAAGGCTTCCGATGCTCTTACGTACGGCGAGGGGGGCGATTCACGCATCTCGACGGTCCCGCCGGGGTCGTCGGCAGACGCTTCACGCTGTCCGCTGGATCGGTTCCTCGATCACCGAGTCGGACCGTCCGGGCCAGCGCCCGGTAGCGCCCGACTTCCCTCTCCGGTCCGCCAGCCGCGCCTGGGCGAGCGCTTCGACTGGATCGTGGCGATGGACGCGAGCAGCGATGGACGCGAGCAATCTGCGCGCCTTGAAGCGGCGGTGCCCGCACGGGTCGCCCGCCGAGCTGGCGCTGATGCGCGACCACGACGGCCAAAGCCCCGGCGCGGACGTGCCGGACCCCTACTACGGCGGTCCCGAGGACTTCGAGCGCGTGTACGAAGTCCTCGAGCGTTCGTGTCGCGGCTTTCCGGCCGAGTCGATTCGCCTGGCTCGAGGGTGAACGCCGGTCGAACGCCGCCGCTGGACGGCGTCTGCAGAGCGCTCGGGCTCGATCCCGCCGCCGCGCGGGAGGTTCGGCCGCTCGCGGGCGGATGCGTCCATCGGGCCGCGACGGTGCGAGCGGGCGCGGATCGGTTCTTCCTCAAGTGGAATCCCGCGGTCGACCACGAGGTCTTCGACTTCGAGGCCGAGGGACTCGACGTCCTGGCCCGCGCGGGGCCCGTCGCCACGCCGGCCGTCGCGGCTCGGAGCCGTCCGGGCGACCCGGTCGCCTGGCTGGCGCTGGAGTGGATCGAGGGCGCGAGGGGCGACGCTGGGGGTTGGCGGCGCCTGGGACGCGATCTGGCCGCGCTGCACCGCCGGGCGCCCGACGGCGGCCGATTCGGGTGGCGTCGGGACAACGCGATCGGGCCGCTGCCCCAGCCCAACGGCTGGATGGAGCGCTGGGGGGACTTCTGGGCCGAACGTCGAATCCTCCCGCTGGCCGGCGAACTCGCGGAGCGCGGCGTCTTCGACCGCAGCGAGCTCGCCGTCCTGAAGGAGACCGCCGAACGGGCGCGCTCGCTCCTCGCGCCGGCCGCCGACGCCGACGGTCCCTCGCTTCTGCACGGCGACCTGTGGGCGGGGAACGTGATGTTCCGGAGGTCGGGGAAGGGGACCGAAGGAGTTCTCATCGACCCCGCCGTCTACGTCGGGCACCGGGAGGTCGACCTGGCGATGTGCCGCCGCTTCGGCGGCTTTCCGCAGGAGTTCTTCGATGCCTACGCCGACGCTTGGCCGTTGCAGGCCGGCCGGCGCCGTCGCATGCCGGCGTACCACCTCTACGCCGACCTGGTCCATGCCCGCCTCTTCGGAGGCGGGTATCCGGCGGCGGCGCTGCGGTCGGCCGAGAGCGTCCGCCGGGCTCCGGCGGCGTAGCGGGATATGCTGGCAGGCCGCTTTGGGGCTCCGATGGCCGAAGACGTTGGAAAGCGATGGAGGATCGCCTTGTCGGCAGAACCGGCGAGCCAGCGGTAGGGCTTTTCGATTCGGCAAGCCAAGCTCGGCGATGCCGTTGAGTAGACGCGCCGCACTCGGGTGGCCCGGGCTTGCGGCGCTGGCGCGTGTATGGGGGCGATCCCGGCCCAAGAGAACGTCGACCTCTTCAAGGCACCGCTTGGCCGAACTCCTGTCGGTTGGCCATGGGAGTCGGGCCTGCAGTCCGTGGAGAAACCCGCCGTAGACCTCCCGTCTCCAGCATGTGCGCAAACCCCCGCTCCAGCTTCTCACCCCTCGCCCGCAACAGCCTCTTCCCCCGCTCCCCCCGGATCCTGCGCCGATTCGCATGCGTCGCTTTCCGCGCGTCCCGCTTGTTCTTCCATTTCCGACGACCTCGGTTCGGCTCGCTCGCATAGCTTCGCAGACCCCGCTCCGCCGCCTCCGTCATGGTCGCGTTCGCGTGATACCCCTTGTCGGCCACGACCTCCTTCGGCTCTTTCCCAAGCTCTCGCAGCCGTTCGTCGCCGCGTCCAGCGTTTTCGGCAACGACGCCACGTCTCCCCCCTCCATCGGCCGAACCGTCGCCGCCACCACCGCTCCCGTCTCCATGTCCACCGCCTGCTCGAACTTGTGGGCCATGTGCGTGCGACCGTCCTTCATCTTCGCACTGCGCGCCTCCGGGTCGTGCGGATGCACCCAGTTCTCGTTCGACGCCTTGTTCTTGCGCTTCAGGTCAAGCTTCACGAAATTTTTCACTCGTCGGCGTTTCCATGCCCGACGCCTCCGTCAACTCCTCCAGCCACTCGGTGTAGCCCTGCAACGTGTCGCGCCGCACGATCGCGCGCATCGCCGCGTTCGCCTCCAGCGTCGTCGCGTCCACCCCGAGCGTCTCGCCCTTCAGGAGCCCCGACTCGTCCAGCAGATTCAGCACCCAGTCGAACACCTTCTCGTGGGCTTCCACGCTCAGCCGCTTGCGCGTCTTGGACAGGCCCGAGTGTTCCGGCGGGTTCCGGTCCAGCCCGCAACCGAGAAACTCGCGAAGGGAAAGCGAGTCCGCACACCGCCACGCGACGCCGCGCTCCGAGCCGATGCCCTCGAGATACCCGACCAGCAACATCCTGAAGTACACGGCCGGCGGAATCCCCGGTCGTCCGCGAGTCTTCGAATGGAAGTCGACGCAAGCTCGTTCCGCGAACTCGTCGAATCCGTTCGCGTCGAACATTTCGTTCAGTGCCCGATAGAACGGGCTGCCCAACGACCGAATCCGGTTCGACGCGACGAACGTCTCCACCCGCGGCTCCTTTAGCCGCTTGCCGATCGCCATCTACGCACTCCGTGACCGAGGTCTTCGCAGAACCTGCAGCCTAACCAAACCATGCGGTCAGTGCGACGGCGACTTCGTCCGCTGGCTGCTTGAGAAATGAAGTCGCCCCCGTCCCTTCGGCGCTGAACGACCGCGTCGTTCTTTTTCACGCCCCGATCATAGGGCGTCGGCGGCCGGCTCGCCAAGTTTCCGCAGGCGTTCACGCCGCCGTTCGCCCGAGCGACCGGCGGGCCCTCCGGTTCGCGGCCTCGGCAGGCGTCACGCCGGTCGAGCGCGCCTCGGCGAAGATCTCCCGCAGCCGCTCGCCGATGGAACGCACGCGCTCCGTCAGTTCCTCCGCCTCCGCGACCCCCTGCTCCATGAGCCCGAACGCCATGGCGCCGCCCCCGTTGATCACGTAGTCCGGCGCGTAGAGAATTCCCCGGTCCGCCAGCCGTCCCGCGTCCTCGGGCTTCTCGAGCTGGTTGTTGGCCGCGCCGGCGACGACGCGACACCGGAGGCGCGGAATCGTGCGCTCGTTGAGCGTCGCGCCGACGGCGCACGGCGCGTAGACGTCGCACTGCGCATCGGGCACGTCGGCCGCGTCCACCACGCGCCCGTCGCACTCGCGGGCGACCGCCCGGGCCCGCTCGGCGTTCCGATCCGCCACCAGCACGGCGGCGCCCGACGCGCGCAGCGATCTGGCCAGCGGGCCTCCGACGGCGCCCACCCCTTCGACCAGCACAGCGACGCCGTCCAGTTCGTCGCGTCCGCTCCAATGCCGAACCGCCGCAACGACGCCGGCGTGGACGCCGACCGCCGTGAAGGGTCCCGGATGGACGGGCGCGCCCCCGTCCCGGCCCTTCGGCTTGGCCACATGGGGCGTCACGGTGGACAGGAATCCCATGTCCTCCGGCGTCGTGCCCAGGTCGGCCCCGACGCGGTAGCCTCCGTTCAGCGCGTCGATCACCTGGCCCAGCCGACGAAACAAACTGCGCCTAGCGGCGCCCCGGATCGGACCGGGCACGGCCAGAACCGACTTGCCGCCGCCGTAGGGCAGGTTCATGGCCGCCCACTTGTAGCTCATCCCCTCGGCCAGCCGCATCGCGTCGCGCAGCCCGTCGGCCGGGGTCGGGTAGCTCCGGAGGCGGCAGCCCCCGGTGGGACGCCCCAGCGTCGCGTCGTGCAGCGCGACGAAGATCCAGCTTCCCGTCTCGCGGTGACGGGAGACGACCGCTCCCAGCCCGTCCCACCCCTCGATCAACCGCTCCATTCCGTCGCCCGCTCCGTGCATCGTCCAATCCTCCTCGACCGAGTCCCTCGCGTTCGCCCGCGCGGCTTCCTCCCGGGGAGCCGCTCCCCCGAAAGTACGCTCGCGACCACGCTCCATTTTCGTCGGCGGCCCGCCCCACAGGAACCCCGCTGGATGCGATCTTGGCAACGAGTTCGAAACCGACGCGCTCGAGCAACCAGTCCATGGCCCGGTAGAGCTGGCGTCGGCGTCCGAGATATCGAGCTCCTCGCCCAGCGTGCGGGTCGGGGTCTCGCTACCGAACCAGCGGGCGGTGGCGAGCTTGGAGCGGGGATCGAGGATGCGGCCGAGAATCATGGCGGCGGCCAAGGCCCGTTCTCGGGAGGGTGGGTCGGCGGTCGAGGAGCTTCTCGAGCCCGAGGCGACGTGCGGATAGGGATTCGCGGAGGAGGACGGAGGGCGGAGAGTTGCGGTTCCCGAATCCCCCCAACCGCTCCAACCTGGAAGCCCGTCAAGATGTCAAGATACAGCGTGAGCCGCCAAGGCGACGCGCCTGTCCCAAAGGCGAGGGGGACCGCCAAAGCAACCTCTCGGGATTCCCGAAACGCACCCCCCCAATTCGAGATCTGGGGCGAAGGCGTCTTCGCTCGCGCCCCCTCGATTCGATCCGCTGGCCGGCGGCCGCGACTTCCCTACGGCCCGCCCTCGCCTTCTCGGCCCGGGAGCCCCCGTCGAAGCGCCCGAGACCGACGAAGCGCGCGGGGGCCGCCCGCGTGGAGCCCGTCCGCCAGATTCCTCGGGCGGCCAACGCCAGCGGCAACCGCGCGCCGGACTCGCTTCAACGCCTCGTCGGGGTCCGTTGCCCGATCGCCCGACGCCTCGATCTCCCCTTCCCATGCCAAGCCATCCCGCGACGCCGCAACGCCGCGCAACTCGGCGGTCGGGACGGCGAGCGGGCGATCGGTTCCGGGCGGCCCCGCCGTTTTCAGCGGGCCGTCGCCGTCCCTGCGTTCTCTCCCGGGGGCTCGGCCGGACCCGGCCGATTCTCGCGCATGAACTCCTCCGTCTCTTCGGGGAGCAACAGCTTGTCGGAGATGTCCGCGATCTCCTCCGCCTCCAGCCAAGCCCTTTCCAGAAGCCAGAGTTCGCCCTCCAAGGCACGTCGCTCCCGTTCCTCGTGAAGCGCCATTTCGAGGGCGAGCCTGTGCGGCTTGGGCATCCTGTCGATGTAGCCGGGAGTTCCGTGCCAGTCCGTGAAGCCGACGTCTCGCGCAACCTCGCGCATGAAGCGCTCAGGGTGCCCGCTGTCTTCGATCAGGTTCACCGCGTTCCGCACCGCGCCCCGGGTTCCGCCGGACGCGTTGATCTTGGGAAGAATGGCGGCCGCGAACCGATGCGCCTCCGCCCCCTCGTGCACGGTCTCCCTCCTCCCCCGGCGAATCAGCAACCTGAAGCCCGGATCGTCCTCCGCCCCCAGAATCCGGATTTTCGACAAATCCCGCTGCTTGAGCTCGACGGGGCGTGCGCGGTCGGAACGGAGCTCCACGCGCGTGCGGTTGCCGAACCAAGCGTTCCAGATGTGGAACCAGTTCGGGGCCTGGAAGACGAGCCCGACCGTGACGCCCGCAGCCAAACCTCCGACCGCCACGCCTCCGACCGCGAGGGTGGCGGCCGCTCCGTACAGAATCGACCGCCGCATCCGCCGCCCGAACTGGTCTCCGTAGCGCCAGGCCGCGAACTCGGGGCGCAGGGGTCGGCCGATGCGCACGAGCGTCAATCCCTCGGGGTGGCGCGCGAGACCGACGTTGTCCGTGGAGGCGCGGACGCGGGTGCCGCGGAAGAGGCGCTCGCAGTCCTCCACAGCCTCCCAGCGCTCCTCCAGAGGAGTGAGGTTCCAGCGCTCGCACTTGGCGCACACCACCCAGAGGCGGCCCCGGGCGGCGTCGAAGGCCAAGCGCCGACCGACCGGAAAGGACTCCACGACCTCGTTGGTCCCCAAGTGTTTGCGGCAGAACATGCAGGAGGCGTACACGGCGGTTCCTCGTTGGTCCGCGCTCCTCGTTGGTCCGCGCGGCGCACCGGGGGATTCGGGCCGGAGACGCTTCGGCGCGGAGACAGGAAGGGTCCCTCGCCGAAGCTCCGGCAACCCGTCCCCCCGGCGAGCCATGCGCCGAAAATGCGAAACCCGCGCCCGCAGGGCGAGTTCCGAAGGCCCTGCGCGCATTGCGGAAGAATCGGTTCTCCGGTGCACGCGATCTGCGGGCCCGCACGCCCGCGCCTCGACCGCGTCCGTTGCCGATTCCGCTCCGGATCGACAACTTCGAGCGTCCGCACCGGAGAGATCGTGCATGGACCGGGGAAGCGTTCCTTCGTCGCCGAGCCGCTGGCAATGTTCCGCTTCCTGTCCGCCGTCGCGGCCTCGGTCCTCCGGGTCTCGGAGCCGTCGCGCTTCCGCAAGGCGTTCGAAGTCGTCCCGTCGGCGACCCACGCGTCCTTCTCGCCCATGCTGGCGGCGACCGCCGGAATCACGCCCGCCTCCTCGCCGCTCCGCGCCGATCCCGGAACCGTCGGCGGCGCCGCTTGGGCGATCCCGATCGTGGCGACCGGCGGGTCGGCTCCGTCCTTCGCCCGGTCGGGGGAACCCGAATCCGCGGAGGCGTCGCGCCTGGGCCGCACGGCGCTCTATCCGCTGTCGGCGGGGATCGGAGCTCGGGCGCACCACCGAACCATGGCGTCGACCGGGCTGTTCGCGGCCGCGGTCGGCTGCGTCCCGGGGATCCACGGGGCGTTCGCCTGCGCCGCGCCGCCGGGCCGGGTCGGAGGATGAAACGGATGCGCGCGCGACGCGAACGAGCCGCGGCGGCTACGGTGCGGGCCCTCGCGTCCCGCCTGCGGGGCGCGCTCTTCCTCGCCGTCGCCTCCTGCTCCCCCGCGTCGGCCGATCCGGATCCCGCGCTCGTCGAGGCCGTCGACTGGTACACGGGGGTGGCGGGAACCGTCGACGACGTCCGCGCCCGCGAGCTGCTCGAGCGGGCCGTCGAAGGCGGAGGGGCGCTGGCGACGATGTGGCTGGCTCGCGTCCACTCCACCGGTCGCATGGGATTCCCCCGCGACGAAGAGCGGGCGCGCGCGATCGCTTCCGAGGTCGTCGGGGAAGTGGAGCGCGCGGCCGAAGCGGGCGTGCTGGAGGCCGTCTTCCTGATGGGCACCGCGTACGACGAGGGACTGGGAAAACCCGTGGATCACGTGCAGGCCGCGGTTTGGCACCGCCGGGCCGGCGAGCGCGGGCACGTCCTGGGGGCGCACAATCTGGGGAACCAGTACGCGGCCGGACGGGGCTTGGAGCGGGACCACGCCCGGGCTGCGGAATGGTGGTTGCGCGCCGCCCGGGAGGGAGACGCCGTCACGCAGTTGCGGCTGGGCGAGGCCTACGAGGCCGGGCGAGGCGTTCCTCTCGACCCGGAGCGTGCGCGGGAGTGGTACGGACGGGCGGCCGCGGCGGGAAACGAGCAGGCCCGGGAAGCGCTCGAGCGGCTGGGGGGATAGGATCGGCGATTCGGCGGCGAGACGGCGCCCCCGCGCCGACGCGATCGGCAACGCGGCTCGTCGCTCGCGCCCGGGCCGCGGGTTCCTCCGTGCGGACCGCGTTCAGCGGGTCGGTCGATACGCCGCCGCCGCTCGGTGCAGCGCCCGGAACACGACCCCGCGATCCCCCAGCCTGCGATGGAGTTCGCGTTCCAGGCCGGCGATGGGATAGAGGTTCTGGGGCGCGCGGTCGTCCTTGTGGGGCTCGGAGGCGAACCGGGGAAGCGCGGCCGCCGTCGCGTCCGCGACCGTGCGCATCCGCTCCAGCTCCGTCTCCGGCCAAGCCTCGCAGCGGACGATTCCCGCCCACGGATGCCCTCGCGCTGCCGCCAAGCGCACGTACCACGAATAGCGCGTCCACTGGGTTTGGACGAGGAAAAGAGGAGATCGCTCGCACGGGGCGAGGTTCGCCACCACAGCGCGGCAAGCTCCGGGCAGATAGTGGACGCGGTGGCTCTTCACGTAGCCGATCGCGCCCGGGATGCGCAGGCGGCCGCGCAAGGGACCGTCGATCACCGTCGGGGCGCCGGGATCCGGGCCCGAGCCGACGTCCTCCCGGCCCGCGACCTCGACCTCCAGCCGACCCATGCGCTCCTGAAGGCCGTTGACGAGCTGCCGGATGTCGTCGTCCGCCACGGGACATGCGGCGAAGGTCCCCGCCCGGGTGACCAAGTCCGGGACGCCGGCCCGGCCGAAGAAGCCCCGACGCACCTCGACCGCCGCGATCTCCGCCCTCCGGCCGCAGCGCACCGTACCGGCGGCGTAGGAGGCGCAGATGCCCAGCCTGGGCTCGTCCCCGTCGGCCATCCAGACGCGCGCCTCGATGCGGCGCACGCCGTCGACGAAACGGATCCGCTCCGGGACGTTCGGGACGTCGCCGCAAGGCAGCGGACGCCATTCGTCCCCGGGAAGCTCCACGTCCACGTCGACCCGATCGGCCGGAATCTCTTCCCGTTCCGTCTCGACGGGGGAGCCGTAGTCCGGAGACCATCCTTCGATGGCGAGGGCGTCGAACCGGTTCACGTCGGCTCCCGCGCGGTCGGTTCCGGGCCGGGGACGGGCGAGGCGGCCCGGCGGCGCGTCACGCCTCGACTCGCTGCACCGAGGAGGAATTCCCCTTTTTCTCGACCCGGTACTGGACCGGGACGCGGTCGGCGAGTTCGGAGACGTGGGTGACGATCCCCACCATGCGCCGGGCGCCGAGCTGCTCGATGGTGGCCGCGACGACGTCCAGCGTCTCGGAATCCAGCGCCCCGAAGCCTTCGTCCAGGAACAGCGCCTCGATCCTGGCGCTCCCCTGCGCCGACAGGTTGGCGACCTGTTCGGCCAGCGACAGCGCGAGGGCCAGCGACGCGAGAAAGGTCTCGCCCCCGGACAGCGTCTTCGCGAGGCGACGCTCGTCGGCGTTGCGGTGATCGACGACCAGGAACTCGTTCCTGTCGGAGAGGTCGAGCGAGTACTGGCCGCTGGAGAGCTCCCGCAACCGCGCCGTCGCCCCTTGGACGAGCCAGGCGAGGATCCGGTTCTGGAGCCAAGCCCCGAAGTGCTTCGCGTTCAGATGGGTGCCCAGATCGCGCGCGATCCGCGCGCGCGCCTGCGCCCGTTTCCGCTCCTCCGCCTTGCGCGTTCTCCTCCGGACGGCCTCGCGAAGATGCTCGAGACTCTTGCGGGCGGCGCCCAGTTCCTCGGCGCACCTCGTCGCGGGATCCTCCCCGTCTTCCAGAGAAAGGCCCTCGCGGCGGCAGCGCTCGCGAAGCCGGGAATCGAGACGATCCCGTTCCGAGGACGCGGCCTCCCGCTCCGCGTTCGAGCGGGCCGTCCTCTCGCGCGTCTCCGCGCGCTTGCGTGCGGCCCATTCCGAAAGGCGCGTCCACGAACCGATCAGGTCGCCCGCTTCGGCAACGGGCGGCTTCATCTCCGCGACGTCGTCGCGCACCGCGCGGTATCTCGACCACGCGTCTTTCATCCGCGTCCGCCCGCGCTCCAGTTCCCGTTTCGCCCGCTTGCGAGCCCGCCGCGCCGAGTCGTCCGCCGCCCGCGCGCGCCGCACAGACTCCTCGGCCGAACGGATCTCGCGCAGAAGGACGGCCGTCTCCTCCGGGGCGGGATCCCCTTCCAGCTCGGCTTCCAGCTTCGCCGCGAACGTCTTCCGCTGACCCAGGACCGCGCTGACGCTCTCCAACCGCTTCTCCGAATCCGTCCGCCTTCGGCCCACGATCTCGACGCGCCTCGCGAAGAGCTCGACGCGGGCCTCGCGCTCCTCGATCTTCTTCGTCCACCGGGAGATCTCCTCGTCTTCGGGAGTTCCGGACAAGGCCTTCCGCAGGGATTCGGCGGACTCCTCGTGGAGCTTCAGAGCGGTCTCGCAGGAGGTTAGCTCCTCCTTGCGGCGGTCTCTCTCGCGATCGGCGCGGGCGACCTCCTCTTTCGCCGCCTTCCTCCGCGACCGGGCCGCGTCCAAGTCCTCGGGAACGTCGTGGTCGGGGAGGCGGGCCACGTTCTGGAGACAGACCGGACACGGCCCGCCCTCCTCCAAGCGGTGGGCCATGTCGATCGCGCCGTGCGCCACGCGGAGCCTCTCGAGCGCGCGCGCGGCGACTTCCGCGGCCCCGTCCGCTTCGGACTTCCGCTCCCGCGCCGCAGCGTGCGCCCGTTCGGCCTCGGCCAAGGCGCGGCCCGCGCGCTCGATCTCCCGCTCCCGCTCCGAGAGCTCCCCGCGTTTCTCGCGGACGTTCTCGAGCTCCGAGGCTGGGGGCATCCGCTCGAGCGATTCCCGCGCCTCGGAGAGAGCTTTTCGGACCGCTTTTTCCTGCGCGACGTTCGTGGCGACGACCTTGGCCTCCGCGTCCAGGTCGGCCCGGGCACGGCCGATTTCCTCCTCCAAGTCCGCGAGTTCGGCCCGCCGCTTCACGATCCCTTCGACGGCCGCCCGCTCCGGAAGTCCGGCGCGCACGGCCGCGGCGGCGCGCAGATCGGCCGCGGCGGCGTCCCGGGCCTCCGAAGCCCTCCGGAGGTTCCGCTCGGCTTCCCCGTGCCGCGCCGCCAGTTCGGCCACGTCCTCCGGAGCGCGAACCTCCGCCAGCGACTCGAGCCGCTTCGCGCCCGCGTCCGCCCGCCGGACCGCAACGGCGATGGCCCCGTCGAGTTCGCCCCGCCGGTCCGCAACCTCCTTGGCGCGTCCGTTCAGCGCCTCCAGAGCCCCGACCCGGGCCTCGGCTCCGCGCACGGCCTCCGGCGTCGCGGTCGACAGCGTCGATTCCAACTCGTTTCGCAGAAGAGTTTCCAGGTTCTCCTCCTCGGCTCCGCGCAGGTTCGCGGCCCTGCGCAGCCTCTCGTACAGCCCGAGGCCCAGCAACCGCTCCAGCAACCGCTTGCGTTCGGCGGGCCTCGCGCGCAGAAAGGCGGCGAATTCGCCCTGGGGGAGCACGACGCACTTGGTGAAGTGGTCGAGTTCCAGGCCGACGACGTCGGTGCGAACGCGGGCCGAAAGCTCGGATTCGGTGGCGGCCAAGGTCTTGGTCGCGCCGTCGTCCGCGCGCTCCTCGAGGCGGGCTTCCTTGGTGGTGGCGCCGGTCGCGGTGCGCTGGACGATCCGTACCGCGGAGTAGGTCCTGCCCCGCGCCTCGAAGTCGAGCCGCACCCGGGCGCGGAGCTTGCCTTGGCTGACGACCGGCGCGATCAGGTTCAGGTTGTCGTAGCGGGGAATCGAGCCGTAGAGCGCGAAGATCATCGCGTCGATGAGGCTCGACTTGCCGGATCCCGTCGGGCCCCTGAAGACGAAGAGATCGGTGTCCGCGAAGTCCACCTCCGTCCGTTCGCGAAAGGAGGCGAAGCCCTCCAGCTCGAGCCGCAGCGGACGCATGCCTGCCGACCTTCAGTCGAAGCGGCGCCGCGCGCCGGGCGACGTCGATCTCCCGCAGGTTCCGTTCGCGAGCCGTCCCCCCTCGAGCGGCGCGCGCGCGCCTCGACTAGGCCGACGCGGACGCATGTTCCTTCTCGAGAAGCTCGTCGAAGAGCTTCGCCAACTCCTCGCCGTCGACGTCGCGCTCCTTCAGGTAGCGCCGGAACTGCGTTCCGGGGTCGCGCAGCCGGGCGGGATCGATCGTCTCGCGCGCCGGCCGATCCTTTTGCGGGGGCGCCACGATCACGTCCACGGCGTGGGGAAACATCTCCCGAACCCGTTCGGCGAGACCGGGCAAGGGCCTGTCCTCGACGACGACGCGCAGGAAGTCGTCCCCGGTCTCTCCCCGCATCGCGTCCAGCTCGAGGCTGGTGCCCCGAAGGACGCGCAAAGCGCGCCCGGATTCGAGCGGGACCCGCCGCACGCGCGCCGGACGTCCCGCCTCGGCCTCCGCGACGAGCACGCAGTTGCCCCCGCGGGTCTCCCCGAAGTCGAGGGCGAAGGGCGATCCCGCGTACCGGATCGGGCACTTGCCGGGGATTTTCTGGGACCTGTGGAGGTGCCCGAGGGCGACGTAGTGGGCGCTCGCGGGAAAGATGTCGGCGGGAACGTAGTAGTCGAAGACGTGCGCCCCCCGCTCGCCGCCGCCCGCCATCGCGCCCACCACGGTCAGGTGGGCCACCACCAGATTGACGGTGTCGGCCGAGAATTCGGCGCACAGCGCGCGCGCGATCCTGCGGCAGCGGTCGCCGTACTCCTTCTGGTGATCGTCGGGGTCGGCGCCCATGAGCGCCTCCGCGCCCACGATCCCGCGCTTCGACTGGAAGGGGAAGAGCGCGACGCAGGCGGTTTCGCCCGCCGCGGTGTCCAGGCGCGCCACGCCTCCGGCGTCCGGCGGAGCGACCGCGGCCGCCGAGGTGACGTTCGCCAGCTCCAGCAGCGGGCCGACCGCGGCCAGCCGACGCGGGTTGTCGTGGTTCCCGGCGACGACCACCACGTGGTCGGCGGCGCGGGCCAGCCGCAGCAACGCCCGGTAGACGATCTCCTCCGATTCGGGGCTGGGCACGGCGCGGTCGAACTGGTCGCCGGCGATCAGGACGACGTCGACCTCCTCGCGCTCGGCGACGTCGACGATCTCGTCGAGAACGGCCCGGTGCTCGTCGGCCCGGCTCCGCCCCCGAAGCGTCTTGCCGACGTGCCAGTCGGCGGTGTGGAGGATCTTCACGTCGCCCAGGGCTCGAGGCCGGCGAAGGCGGCGGCGCTCCCGTCCCCGGACGCGTCCGGCCCGTCCCGCGCCTCGTCCGGACGGGTGGCCCAGGCCGGGAACGGGAACTCGAGCACCAGAGGCACCGGCAGCTCGGGCTGCGCCAGGATCATGGTTCCGGGCTTGAGGAGGGTGGCGCGCTGGCGGTGGGCGGTCGGCAGGAAGGCGTACTCGGGACGCCCCGCCTCGGCGCCGTCCAAGCGTCCGGTGACCCGGATCGACGAGTTGGCGACCACCCGGCGCTCCACCTCGCTGGCGGTCTGCTGGGCTCCGACGAGGATCACCCCCAGCGAGCGCCCGCGCTCGGCCACGTCGAGCAGGATCTCCTTGATGGGACTCCGTCCGTCCCGGGGCGCGTACTTGTTCAGTTCGTCCAGCACCACGAACAGGAGCGGCTCGCGCGCGCCGGTTTCCTCCTTCTCCCGGAAAGTCCCGCGCAGCACCACTCCGACCACGAAGCGCTGGGCCCGGCGCGACAGCTTGGCGATGTCGACCACCGTGACCTGCTCCTGGCCGTCGATGCGGTGCTTGCCGGGGTCGGGGACGTCGCCCCGCACCAGGTGCTCGGCGTCCCGGCGCGCCGCGTAGAGCCGCCGCACGAAGGCGTTGATCGTGCCCCCGCCGATCGAGCGCCCCGCCCAGTCGGGCTGGGTTTCGGGGTCTTCCAGCCGCTCGCGGACGGCCTCGATCAGATCGCCGAAGGTCCGACAGCTGGTCCCGGCGATGCGCACGCCCCCGTCGTCCAGCGACTTGGCGTCGCGCCGCAACCGCGCGGTCACGTTGTGTACCACGATGGTGTAGTGCTGGCGGTCGTCCTCGGCGTCCGCGAACAGGAAGGGGAGAAGCTCGTCCTCGCAGAAGTCGGCCAGCGTCCAGAAGAACGAGTTCACGCCCTTGCCGCGGCTCCCGGTGTGCGGCGCGGCGGAGGGGTCGCCCCGGCGCGGGGGGGCCCACAGCTCGACGCTGGCGAAGGGCTCGGCCGGAAGACCGAGCGCGGCGTAGCGCGCCGCCCGCTTCTCGTCGAGGTGGCGGTTGGGCGTGTCCAAAAAGAGCAGGTCCTCCCCCTTCACGTTGAAGATCAACGCTTTGGCGTTGTGGGCGCCGGCGCCCAGCTGGCGCGAGTTGAACAGGCTGTGCAGGAGGAAGACGGCGTAGCTGGTCTTGGTCGCCACCCCGGAAACCCCGCTGATGTTGACGTGCGCGCCCCGGGTGCCGTCCATGAACTCCACGTTGGCGTGCACGACCTCGCCGTCGCGCGACAGGCCCGCCGGGACCTTGCGCGCCATGCCGTCGAAGAAGAGCGCCTCCTCGCGCTCCCGACCGACCGCCTTGCGCACCGGCCGGCCGGGCACCGGGGGCACGAACACCTCGGGCTCGAAACGCGTCGCCAGCACCTTGGCCGCCTCGGTCGCCTGCGCCGGGAGCACGCCTTCCTCGATCAGGAAGACGTCGCTGTCGAAGCGCGCGCCCTCGTGGCGGATGCGCAGGTCGGCCACCGTGCCGTAGATGCGGAGCGGCTTTTCGGAGCCCGGAAGGAGGCGCTCGACCACGACCACGTCGTCGAGTTGCAGGAAAGCCCCCTCCGCCACCGCCACCCAGAACTCGAGCGGCGTGGCCGGATCCGTGCCGACGACCCTGCCGACGGGGATCGGCTCGCTCAACGGGATCCTCCGCGTTCCTCGCACCGCCGCCGCCGTCCCTTCCTTCGGCCACGGCCGTCCGGGGCGGCGCGCCCGGGTCGCCTTCCCATCAGGCGGTCCGGCGGGCTCCGGCGAGCGGAGACGCCAGCGGCCGGCCGATCCGCTCGGCGATTCCCCGCACCTGCGCCATCATCTCGCGGAACTCCTTGGGATCGAGCGACTGGGCCCCGTCCGAGAGCGCCTTGGGCGGGTCGGGGTGCACCTCCACGAGGAGGCCGTCCGCGCCGGCCGCGACCGCGGCGCGCGCCATCGGCGTCACCTTGTCGCGGACGCCGGTGCCGTGGCTGGGATCGGCGACGATGGGAAGGTGGGAGAGCGACTGCACCACCGGAATCGCCGTCAGATCGAACAGGTTGCGGGTTTGGGTGTCGAAGCTGCGCACCCCCCGCTCGCAGAGGATGATCCGGGGGTTGCCCTCGGAGAGGATGTACTCCGCGGCGAGCAGAAGCTCCTTGATGGTGGCCGCGAGCCCCCGCTTCAGGAGCACGGGCCGGGGGGAGCGCCCCGCGCGCCGCAACAACGGATAGTTCTGCATGTTGCGGGCGCCGATCTGCACGACGTCGGCGTACTCCTCCACCGCCTCGAGGCTCTCCGGGTCGAGCGCCTCGGTCACGATGGCGAGGCCGGTCGCCCGGCGCGCGCGCGCCAGAAGCTCGAGGCCCTCCACCCCCAGCCCCTGGAACGAGTACGGCGAGGTGCGCGGTTTGTAGGCGCCGCCGCGCAGGACGGTGGCGCCCGCCTCCGCCACCCGCTCGGCCACCTCCATGATCTGCCCCTCCGACTCGACCGAGCACGGGCCGGCCATCACCGCGATCGCGCGGCCCCCGATGGCGGTGCCGTTGTCGAGCGTGACCACGGTGTCCTCCTCGCGCCACTCGCGCGACACCTGCTTGTAGGGGCGGCTGACCGGGATGATCTCCAGGACGCCGGGGAGTCCCACCAGGCGCGCGGTGTCGACCCGTCCGTCGTTGCCCACCAAGCCGATCGCGGTGCGCTGGCGCCCGGGGATGGGACGCGCCTCGTACCCCAGGTCGCGGATGGCGTCCACAGCGCCCCGGACCTCGGCGTCGGAGGCGCCGTGCTTCATGACGATGAGCATTGTCGAATCTCGTGAATTGCGGAAACGCGTCCCTTCGGAAACGGGCGGCGCGGCGCGTCCGGGCGCCTACACGGATGAGGCCGCCTCTTCGAGACGAACCCCTACCACCGAACTCACCCCCGGTTCCTCCATGGTGAGCCCGTAGATCCAGTCGGCGGCCTCGATGGTGCGGGGATTGTGGGTGATCACCACGAACTGGCTCTGCCGCTTGAACTCCCGCAACAGCCGAACGAAGCGGCCGATGTTGCTCTCGTCGAGCGGGGCGTCCACTTCGTCCAGCACGCAGAAGGGGCTGGGCTTCACCAAATAGATCCCGAAGAGGAGCGCGAGCGCGGTGAGCGCTCGTTCGCCCCCCGACAGCAGATCGATGCGGCGGGTCTTCTTGCCCATGGGCGAGGCGCGGACGTCGATCGGTCCCGTCAGCGGGTTCTCGGGGTCGCCCAGACGCAGATCGCATTCCCCGCCCTCGAACAGACGCTGGTGGATCCTGCGGAAATTCTCGCGCGCCGCCTCGAAGGTTTCGAGGAAGAGCCGGGTGGCGGTGCGGTCGATCCCGCGGATGGCCGCGCGCAGGTCCTTGCGCGCCTGCTCGAGATCGTCGCGTTGGCCGGTCAGGAAGGCCATCCGCTCGCTTTGCTCGGCGTGCTCCTCGACGGCGAGCATGTTGACCGGACCGAGACGTTCGATCGCCTTCACGAGATCGGCCAGTTCCCGCTCCAACTCGGCCGGATCTCCCTCGACCGGCTCCGCCGTTTCGACAAGCTTCTCGAAAGGCCGCGCCCACTCGGTCTCCACGCGCTCGAGCGCCCGGGCGATCTCTCCGTCGAGCTCCCGCTTCTCCAGATCCAAGCGGTGATGCCGGTCGGAGGCGGCGCGCTCGGCCGCGCGCGCGGCGTCCACCTTCCGTTCGGCCCGCCGCTCCGCCTCCCTCGCCCGCTCGAGGGTCGCGTCGTCCTCCTCGAGTCGCTCGCGCGCCGCGTCGCGCCGTTGGAAGAGTCGCTCCACGGCCTTCCCGCCCCGGGCGAGCAGGGCGCGGGCCTCGTCCAGTTCGCGGCCCAGCCGCTCCTCCTCCTTCCGCAACCGGGCGAGGTGCGCGGCGGCCTGCCGCTCCGCCCCGCCGAGATCGCCCAGACGCTCGTCGACGCGCGCCAGCTCCCCTTCGCGCCGGTTCGACTGGATCGCCATCCGGGCGTCCTCCGCGCGCGCGCGCTCCCAGTCCCCCTCGGCGACCTCCAGCGCCTCGGCGGCGCGCTCGCCGCGGCGGCGGAGCCGGGCGGCCTCGGCCGCGAGTTCCTCGAGCTCCGCTTGCCGGGCGTCCGTGCGTTCGGACGCGGCGGCGATGGCGGCCCGGGCGTCGCGCACGCGTTGCGCCAGCTCGTCCCGGTCTCGCGCCAAGCGGGTACGGCGTTCCTTCTGGGAGTTGCGCTCCGCGCGTGCGGAGCGCAACTCGTCCTCGGTGCGTTGCAAGACCGCCCGCCGCGCCTCCAGCGTCCGTTCCGCCTCTCGGTCGCGCGCCTGCGCAGCTTCGCGCGCCTTGCGGGCGCGCTCGGCGGTCCGGGCGGCGACGGAGGCGGTCTCCCCGAGGGCCGCGAGCTTGCCGCGGCGTTCGAGCAGTCCGGCCGTTCCCGCGGGGTTGCCCACGACCACCACGCCGCGCGCGTCCGCGGACGCGGGCGCGCGTCCCCGCGCTTCCGCGTCCGCGGATTCGGTGCGGTCCACTCCGGCCAAAAGCACCCGCACCCAGTCGGCGCCCGGTCCCTCCAGGTCGAGCTCGTCCAGCAACGATCCCGGCGCACCCGCTCCGGCGGCGGCGTCCAGCGCAAGCAACACGATCCCTCCGCCCTCCGTCCACTCCTCGGAGAACCAGGCACGCAGGCGCGCGGCGGCTTCGCCGTCCTCCACCAGCAACGCTTGGGCGAGATGGCCGAGGTACGATTCCGCGGCCGCCAGCGCGTCCGGGCGGCCCGCGATGCACTGCGACAACGTTCCCAGAACCAGCTCCGGGTGCGCCGTCCGCGCCGCTCGCACCACCGGTTCGTAGCCCGCCCCCTCCCGCTCCATGGTCTCGAGCGCGGCCCGCCGGGCGGCGAGCGCGGAGGCCCGGTCCGCCGCCTCCGCCGCGGCGGCCCGCGTCCGCGCCCGCTCCGAGCGCGCCGCGTCGAGATTCCGCGATTCCGCCTCCATCTCTTCGCGCGCCCGGGCCGCGTCCGCCTGCAGGCGGGCCGTGCGGTCGTCGGACGCCCCGCCCGCCCGGCGCGCGCCGGTCAGCTCGAGTTCCGTCTGGGAGGCCTTTCCCTCGAGCCGGGCCAAGCGCCCGCGCAACTCGTCCATCCGACCGCGCGAGGCCGCGAGCGTCCCCTCCGCGCCGGCCACCCGGCGCAACAGCGTTCGTTCCTCGCGGCGAGCGTCGGCGAGCGTCGCGCGGGCGTCCCGAAGTCGCTTCCGCGCGCGCGCGGAGGCCTCCTGCGCCGCGCGCGTCTTCTCCGCCGCCGCCGCCGCCTCGTCCGCGACGCGCGCGCGCGACCGCTCCGACTCGGCGAGTTCGCGCGCCAGTTCGTCCGAGCGCCGGCGGGCCGCCTCGCGATCCTCGCCGATCTGCGCCAGCCGCCGCTCCGCATAGACGATGCGCTCCCGCGCGACCGCCAAGTCCCGCTCCCAGCGGACCAAGTCCCGCTGGACGCCGTCCAGCGCCCCGGCCGCCTCGGCGCGCGACTTCTCGGCCTCCAGGCTCCGCACCCGCGAGGTCTCGCGTTCGGTCTCCGAGGCCCCGAGCTCGGCGAGCGCCGCCTCCCGAGCCTCCCGCTCGCGCACGAGCAGTTCCCGAACCCGCGTCAAGCGGTCCCGGGACCGCGCCAGCCGGGCCGACGTCACCGCGACCTCGACCGAGAGGCGCCGTTCGCGCAACGCGTGGCGACGCTGCGCTTTCCCCTTCTGGCGCGCGAGGGAGCGAACCTTGGTCGCAACCTCCGCGATCACGTCTTCCAGACGTTCGAGATCCAACTCGGCGCGGGCCAGCCGCTGTCCCGCGATCCGGCTCCGGTCCTTGTACTTGCCGATCCCCGCGGCCTCCTCGAACAGCGCCCGCCGCTCCTCCGCCCGCTCCGAGAGAATCGCGTCGATCATGCGGCTCTCGATGATCGAATAGGCGTTGGCGCCGAGTCCGGTGTCCCGGCACAGCTCCTGGACGTCGCGCAGACGGCAAGCGGAGCGGTTGATCGAGTACTCGCTGCCGCCGTCGCGGAAGACGGTGCGGCCGATCTCGACCTCGCCGAAGGGAACCGGGAGCGCGCCGTCCTCGTTGGTGACCCGCAGAATCACCGAGCCGCGGCCGACGGGTCTTCGGTGCACCGTCCCCTGGAAGATCACCTCCTCCATGCGGGAACCGCGCAGGGCGGTGGGCCGCTGTTCGCCCAGCACCCAGCGGATCGCGTCGCCGATGTTGGACTTGCCGCACCCGTTCGGGCCCACGATCGCGGTGATGCCCTCGTGGAACGCGATGTCGGTGCGGGCGGGGAACGACTTGAACCCGTGCAGGACGAGCGCGGCGAGCTTCATCGGACGAAGAGTTGGCCGATCCGCGCCAAGAGACCTTCGAACCATTCCCAAGCCCGGTCCGCCCCGGGCACCTCGGCGAGGCCGGCGTTGTGGACCGCCATCAGGGTCATCAGCGTCGCGAACAGGAGCAGGACCGCGAACGCCGAGACGCCGAGGCGCCGCCCCCGAATACCGGCGTCCAGGCTCGCCGGTCCCGCTTCCGCTGCGGGCCCGGTTCCGACCGTCCCCTCCCCGGACGCGGGAGGCTTCGCCGCTCCGAGACCGCCGACCGTCTCTTCCCCGGACGACGGCGCTTCGCCGGACGGCGCGCCGCCGCCGATCCCCTCCCACGGCGACGTCTCGTAGTCCTGGCGGGCGAGAGAGCGCGCGACGCCGCCGGACGCGCCCTCGACCGCGGCACCGGGCGGAGGACCCAGGACGGCTCGCGCGTCGCGCAGACCCGCAGAGCCCAGCGCCGTCGTCGGCTCGCCCTTGCGGGCCAGCACGATCGAAGGAGTCCCGTCCGGAAGAACCGTCGATTCCGCCGGCTGGTAGGCGAGCAGCACGATCCCTTCCGCGAGCAGGCTCTCGACCGCGTCGCGCCAGCGGGGACGGTCCAGGAGAGGGCCGGCGTCCGCCACCGGAGTCCCCGCGGTCGCGACCCGGAAGGCCGCGTCGCCGACGGCGGCGGCGCGCGCGATGCGCCCCAGGGACGCGCCGTAGGCGATCGCGTCGCTCAACCCCTCGAGGTTGCGCGCGCCGAACGCCTCGTGCAGATGGGGCTCTTCGAGAAACAGGTCGGCGAGAAGCACGCGCGCGCCCTGCGCCGCTCCCGCCCCGGCGATGGCGGCGGCGGCGTGCGCCGCCCATCCGCCCTCGCGGGCGCCCGCGGTCGCCCGCAACGCGATCGCCCGGCCCCGTTGCGGGTCGAGGCCGAGGTGCAGCCCGGGAACGGCGTCGAGCCCCTCCTCCACTCCGCGAAGCGGCTGCCAGACGAGCTTCTCGCGGGTGCGGTCGGCGCGGGACGGGGGACGGGTCCGCACGCTCACGCCGACGCGCCCTCGCCGTCCGCTCCGAACTCGTGGCGGGGCGCGTCCCCCCAGAGGGCTTCCAGCCGGTAGAAGGACCGCACCTCCGGGTGGAATACGTGCACCACGAAATCGACGTAGTCGACGAGCACCCAACGCGCCTCCCTGCGCCCCTCGGCGTGCGCGGGACGGGTGCCCGTCGCGCGCAGTTCCCGGATCACGTGATCGGAGATCGCGCGCACCTGGGTGTCGGAACGTCCGGTGGCGAGCAGGAAATAGTCCGTGGCCGAGGAGATGCCGCGCAGGTCGAGCACGACGACGTCTCCGGCCTTGCGCTCGAGGGCCAGCCGGGCCGCCCGCCGCACCTCGGCCGGGAGGCGGGCGGCGCCCGCGAA
Organism: Longimicrobiales bacterium; assembly: GCA_965115885.1. Lineage (GTDB taxonomy): Bacteria > Gemmatimonadota > Gemmatimonadetes > Longimicrobiales > Gaopeijiaceae > BD2-11. Next base: position 1,406,673 of record OZ220479.1, on the reverse strand, counting down.
ATCGTCGTCGTCCATGCGTCCGGCGCCCGGCGCGCTCAGTTCGTTCTTTCCACGTGCACGGTCACGCCGACCTCCACCTCCGCGTGGAGTTTGATCGGAACCTCGAAGTGGCCCAGCTTCTTGATCGGCTCGGGAAGCGCGACGTGCCGCTTTTCCAGCACGAAGTCGAGCCCCGAGGCGACCGCGCGCTCCGCGATGTCGGCGGCGGTCACGGAACCGAACAACTTCTCGGACTCGCTCGCGCGCGCCCGGAAGACCAGATGCAGTCCGTCGAGCCTGGCGGCGCGCCGCCGCGCTTCCAAGTACTCCTTGCGGGCCCGCTTCTCCGCGCGCCGCCGCTCGTTCTCCAAGCGGCGCACGTTGCCCTCGGACGCCTCGTAGGCGAGCCCGCGCGGCAAGAGGAAGTTGCGGGCGTACCCGGGCTTCACGTTCACCACGTCGCCCGGCTCGCCGAGACGATCCACGGATTCCTTGAGAATCAGTTTCACCATCCGCTCCTGGTTGCTTGAGAGAAGCCCGCGGGGACGGACGCCGCGCGGGCCGGGGGACGTTCGGTCACGTTCGCCGCGCGCGCGCGCGCAGGTCGATCCAAGTGTCGGCGAGTCCGACCAGCAACGCGGCCGCGAGCAGAAAGGGTGCCAACAGCAGGAAGGCGAGCGCAAGCGCGACCCACCCGAGCGCCGACAGGCCGCCCGTCAGAGCGACCGCCACGCCGACGCCGCGCACGGCGTAGAGCGCGCCGACGAAAACGAGCAGGTTCAGCCCCGCGCGTCCCGCGCCCCCGTCGGGCCGCAGGACGAACAGCGCGGCGCCCGCGACCAGCGCCCACACCAACTGATCGTTGAACCGGAAGCCGCCCAGCGGGCCGAGTCCTTCGCCGCTCCCCCGCACCAAGCGGACGTGGAGCCACCATGCGGCCCCCAGGGCGGCGAGCGACGCCAAGCCCAACATGGCCGGAAACAGATCGCTCTGCCACTCCGCGACCCGGAAGACCGTGCCCGCCAAGTTCCCCGGGACCGGAGCCCCGTCCCGAAGCAGCCGCACCGCCTCCAAGCTCGCGCTCGCTCCGTCGCGCAGCCTGGACGCGACCATCCGGTCGACGACCTCCCAACGGCGCGGACTCAGCCCCAGGGCGGCCCATGCGCCGAGGCCCGAAACTGCGAGCGCCAGAAGTCCGCGGGGCAGAAACCGTCGTTCGGGCCAGCGCAAGGTGACGGCGGCGAAGCACCCGCCCAGGATGATCGTCCATCCGCGTTCCACGTACCACAGCCCGGAACGGCTCGCGCCTCCCAGGGCCACGAGCGTCGCCAAGGCGCCGACCATCGCCGGAAGCGCCCGTTTCCCGGGCGAGCTGAACGTCAAGCAGGCGAATGGAATCGACACCAGCGCGAGAGGGGCGAAAACGGAGAGCGAGAGGACGGCGAGGCAGAGGGCGCCCGCGCGTCCCCAGCCCCTCAACGGAGTCTCCGCGGGCCCATGGGCGGGGCTACCCGCCGTGACGGCGCACGTAGGGGAGCAGGGCGAGGTAGCGCGAGCGCTTCACCGCCCGCCCGAGCTTGCGCTGGAAGCCGGCGGTCACGCGGGTGGTGCGTCGCGGAAGGAGCTTGCCCTGCTCGGTGACGAAACGCGACAGCGTGGCCACGTCCTTGTAGTTCAGGATGTCGATCGCGGGGCCCTCCATGCGTCTGCGGTGCCCTCCGCCTCCCGAGAACTCCGGCGGGCCCGTGCCGGACGACGGGGCGGCGACCTCGCCCTCCTCGGCGCTCCCGTTTTCCTCGCGGTCCGCGTCCTCTTCGGCGTCCGCGTCGTCTCCGTCGTCTCCGTCGTCCCCGTCGCTCCCGTCGTCCTCCCCCCCGCCCTCCTCCCCGACGGCGGATTCCCCGGGAGCGTCCGCGGGCGCCTCGGCCATCACCGACATCCCCGAAGCGGGCTCGCCCTCGTTGAGCACGACGAGGTAGCGGAGCACGCCCTCGTCGAGCTTCATGATGCGCTCGAGCTCGGGCAGAGAGGCGGGATCCGCCAGAAACTGGGTCACGACGTAGTACCCGGAGGTCTGCTTCCGGATGGGGTAGGCGAGCCGACGCCCCCCCCAGTGGTCCACGACCTTGATTTCGGCGTCGCCGCCGGAGACCAAGTCGTGGAACCGCTCCAGTTTCCGCCGGATGGCGTCCTCGCCCAGGACGGGATGGAAAATCAGAACGAGCTCGTAGTCGCGCATGGCCTCTCCCATGGACCGCGGACGGACGGGCCTCGCTCCCAAGGAGGGCTGTCGCGTGGAACCGGCTCCCTCCGGGGGCCGAGGCGGGATCGATGCAAGATACACCTTTTCGGCCGGGAGCTTCAACCGGGGCGGGGCGCGGGGAACTCGGATCAGCCGCCCGCGAGCGCCTCCTGCACGGCCAGGATCAGCGGTGGATACCGGCTGAACGCCCAGCGCGCCTCCTCCACGTCGAGACGCTCGCGGTTGGTGTGCGCGTAGCGCTCCTCTCCGGGGGCGAAGCCGATGGTCGGAATGCCGAACACGCCCGAGGTCCAGCCGCCGTCGGTGGCGAAGGTCCAGGGACGGCACCGGGCGGGCGCGGCGGGGTCGTCGGGCCGCCCGACCGCCCGCGCCGCCGCCGTCGCCACCGGATGGTCCGGATCCATGAGGAAGCCCGGCGTGAGCAGGGCGCGCTCGGCGGAGCGACCGGTGTAGGCGGTCTGGCGCTCCGAAGCGAGCCGGCATTCGAGGGCGTAGGCGTCCGGCACCTCCGGGAGCGCCGAGGCGATCGCCTCCTCGAGGCGGGCGACCAGCGTCGCTTCCGCGTCCGCGGGCAGGATGCGCCAATCGAGCGTCACGACCACCTCGTCGGGGATCACGTTCGGGCTCTCGGGGCGCACGCGGACGTCGGTGGGGGCGAGACTGGCGGGCCCCAGAACGGGGTCGGACTCCTGGCGCCGGGCCAGGGCGGAGATCCCGTCCAACACCCTGGGCAGGAGATCCACGGCGTTGCGGGCGCGGTCGGGGGCGCTCGCATGGCCGGCCTCGCCCCGGATCACGACCTCGAGTTGCGCGCGTCCGCGGTGTCCCAAGGCGACGTCTCCGTGCGTGGACTCGCCCACGATCACGGCCGCCGGCTCCACCAGCCCCGAACGCACCAGGTTCTCCATGCCCCACCCGCCGCGCTCCTCGAACACCACGTGGCCCACGATCACGTCGCCCGGCGCCCGGCCCGCGAGCGCCGCCGCGGCGTAGACCTGGAGCGCCAGGGGGCCCTTGATGTCCATCGCCCCTCGGCCGTGCAGATGGCCGTCCACCACATCGCCGCAGAAGGGCGGATGCTCCCAATCCTCGTGGGCGCCCTCGTCCACCACGTCCAGGTGGCAGGAGAGCATCGTCGGAGGCGCCGTTCCCCTTCCCTTCACGACCCCGACGACGCTGCCCAGGTCGTCGACCTCGATCCGGTCGAACCCCAGCGCGCGCATCTCCTGGCGCAGGCGCGCGGCGACCTCGCCCTCCCTGCCGCTCGGCGACGGAATGCGGATCAGGTCGCCGGCGAAGGCCAGGGCGTTGGCGAAGGTGGGTGCGCGCGTCATCGGCTCGGAGGGGGGATCCGGGGGCTACCCGAAGAGAGTCGCCAGAAGGTCGCGCAGCCAGGACGTCTCCGCGCCGCCCTCCCCCCCCGCGCGCGCGAACCAGGGCACCAGCACCAGGGCCACCACGCTCATGAGCTTGATGAGGATGTTGAGAGACGGGCCGGAGGTGTCCTTGAAGGGATCCCCGACGGTGTCGCCGACCACGGCGGCCTTGTGCGGTTCGGAGCCCTTGCCGCCCATCGCCCCGCCCTCGATGTGCTTCTTGGCGTTGTCCCAGGCGCCGCCCGCGTTGGCCATGAAGAGCGCCATGAGCACCCCGGTCACGGTGGCGCCGGCGAGCAGTCCGCCCAGCGCCTCGACTCCCAGGAAGTAGCCGACCGCCACCGGCGACAGCACCGCGACGACGCCGGGAAAGATCATCTCGCGCAGCGCCGCGCGGGTGGAGATGTCGACGCAACGCGCCGAATCGGGTTGGTTGCGGCCCTCCATGATGCCGGGAATCTCGCGGAACTGGCGTCGCACCTCGGCGACCATTCCGGCCGCCGCGCGTCCGACCGCGGTCATGGTGAGCGCCGCCACCAGGAAGGGCAGCATCGCCCCCAGGAAGAGGCCGACCACGACCATCGGGTCGACGATGCTGATCCCGGTCTGCTGGAGGCCGGCCTTGGCGGTGTACGCGGAGAAGAGCGCCAACGCGGTGAGCGCGGCCGAGCCGATGGCGAACCCCTTGCCGATCGCCGCGGTGGTGTTGCCGATCGCGTCCAGCGAGTCGGTGATCTTGCGGGTCTCCTCCCCCAGACCGCTCATCTCGGAGATGCCGCCGGCGTTGTCCGCGACGGGTCCGTAGGCGTCCACCGACATGGTGACCCCGACCGTGGCCAGCATCCCGACGGCGGCGATGCCGATGCCGTAGAGTCCCGCGGCCGTGAAGGAGACCCCGATCGCGGCGCAGATGAGCAACACGGGGACCACCGTGGACTCCATGCCCACCGCCAGCCCGGTGATCATGTTGGTGGCGGAACCGGTGTCGCTCGCGTCGGCGATCCGCTGCACCGGCTTTCCGGCCGTGTAGTACTCGGTGGCGAGCCCGATGAAGATGCCCACCAGGGTGCCCGCGAGGATCGCCCAGAACGGGCCCATCGGGGAATGGACGACGTCGCCGTCGGACAGCTGGAGGTCGAGCGAGCCGACGATCAGGTACATCGCCGCCAAGAAGAGGCCCGCGGCGACGAAGGTGACGTTGCGCAGGGCGCCCGCCGGGCCGCTGCGCTCCAGCGCCTTCATGGCGGCGATCCCGACCAGCGAGGCGCCCAGCCCCGCCATCACCGTGAGCAGGGGCAGCGCGACCGTCTCGGCGACGCTGGCGGCGGTGAGCTGCGAGGTCGCCGCGATGGCGACGGTGGCGACGATCGATCCGACGTAGGACTCGAAGATGTCGGCGCCCATGCCCGCCACGTCGCCCACGTTGTCGCCCACGTTGTCGGCGATGGTGGCGGGATTGCGCGGATCGTCCTCCGGGATGCCCGCCTCGACCTTGCCCACCAAGTCCGCCCCCACGTCCGCCGCCTTGGTGAAGATGCCGCCGCCGACGCGCGCGAACAGGGCGATCGAGCTGGCTCCCATCGCGAAGCCGGAAACGATCTCCGAGAAGCGCGGGAAGTCACGGGTGCCGGGGATCGCGCCCGCCGCGAAGATCCAATAGAAGATCCCGATCCCGAGCAGCCCCAGCGCCGCCACCGACAGCCCCATGACCGCGCCCCCGGCGAAGGCGATGCGCAACGCCTTGCCTTGGCCTTCGTTCGCGGCCGCGGCCGAAGTGCGCACGTTGGCGCGCGTGGCCGCCTTCATGCCGAAGAAGCCTGCGAGCACCGAGGAAGCGGCGCCCGCCACGTAGGCCGCCCAAGTCCACCCCGGGACGGCCGCCGCCAGGAGGAGGGCGACCAGGGCGACGAACCCGGCCAGAACCGTGTACTCGCGGCGCAGGAACGCCATGGCTCCGTCGTGGATCCGGTCGGCCAGATCGATCATCGCGACCGAGCCCGCGTCCTGTCGGCGCAGATAGGCGAAGACCGCCGCCGCCGCCGCGAGTCCGAGAAGGCCGAACGCCCAAGCCCAGTTCGCAAGGGGTACCAAGTCGATCATCTGCTCCGATTCCGTTGAGGGTGGCGGTTCGGTTTTCCGCCCTCGCGCGGGCGGATCATCGGTTGTACGCGTTCATCGCGGGCTCGACGCCCTCGTTCATCCACAACCGGGCCGCGGCGTCCAGTTCCTCCAGCAGGGCGGCGACGGCGGTCTCGTCGTCCTCCTCCATCTCGGAGAGCACCCAGTCCGCCAGATCCGTGCGCGCGGGGCGGGCGCCCACGCCGATGCGCAGACGGGGGTAGTCCCGGGTGCCGAGAACGCCCGCCACGGAGCGAAGACCCTTGTGCCCGCCGGCCCCGCCTCCGGGCCGGAAGCGCAACCGTCCGACCTCGAGGTCGACGTCGTCGGCCACGACCAGAAGGTCTTCCCCGGCGCGGAATTCGGCCGAATCCAGGTAGGGCGCCAGCGCGGCCCCGCTGCGGTTCACGTAGGTGGTCGGCTTGACCAAGTGAACGGTGTGGTCGCCGACGACGCCGTCGGCCAGGAGCGAGGCGTCCGCAACCTCGAAGGGTCCGAATCCCCAGTCGCGCGCCAAGCGGTCGACCGCCCGCCATCCGACGTTGTGGCGCGTGGCGTCGTAGCGGGAACCCGGGTTTCCGAGGCCCACGACGACCTTCAATCAGAGTCCTCCGCGGCGATCTCCGCTTCCCCCGCTTCCTCGTCCTCCTCCGGCTCCTCCTCTTCCTCGCGGATCACGGCGACGTGGCACACGACGGTGGCCGGGTCGGCGACCAGCTCGACGCCGTCGGGAAGGTCGACCTCGCCCAGCCGGAGCGAGTCCCCGAGCTCCAGCCCGGAGACGTCGATTCGGATCGATTCCGGGATGTCCGCAGGCGGGCAGCGCACGCGCGCCTCGTGCGCGGCGACGTCCAAGTGCCCCCCGAGAAGAGTGCCGGCCGGAGTGCCGGAAAGCGAGATCGGCACGTTCAGCTCCACGGCGACTCCTCGGCGCAGACGCATGAAGTCGACGTGGAGGACGTCCGGTCGGAACGAATGGGTCTGGATCTCGCGCACCAGCGTGCGCAGCGTTTCGCCCTCGCCGACGTCGAGCTGGAGGACGGTGTTGGCCACCGGGATGGAATGGAACAGCTGGACCGTCTCCTGCGCGTCCAGAGAGAGCGGGATGGGCTCCATGCCCTTTCCGTACACGACCGCCGGGATGCGTCCCTCGCGCCGCAGGCGGCGGGCGACGGCCTTGCCGGCGTCGTCCCTTCGCCGGGCCTGGAGCGAGACTGCTTTTAGGCTCATTTCGGTTTCTTCGCGGGGTTCGGGAGGGTGTCAGAGGGCGTTGGCGGCGGCCGCAGGGGCGGTCGCGGGCACAGGATCGGCCTCGTCGGCCCGGATCACGATCGGCGCCTCGCGGGCCGGCATCTTGAAGAGCTGGCTCACCGAGGCGTTGGAATGAATGTAACGTATCGCGTCCGACAGAAGACCGGCCACGGACAGCACCTTCAGCTTGGGGAAGCGCAGATCCGGAGCGATGTCGATGGTGTTGGTGACCACGACTTCCTCCACCGGGGCTCCCTGCAACCGCTCGGACGCGCGCCCCGACAGGAGCGCGTGGGTGGCGCAGGCGTACACCGCCGCCGCCCCGCGCTCCTTCAGCGCGTAGATGCCGTTGGTCAGGGTGCCCGCCGTGTCGACCATGTCGTCGACGATGAGACAGGCTCTGCCCTTCACCTCGCCCACGACGTTGACCACCTCCGCCACGTTGGCGGTGCGCCGACGCTTGTCGATGACCGCGAGAGAGGCTCCGAGGCGGCCGGCGAACCCGCGGGCCATCTTCGCGGATCCCGCGTCCGGCGCGACGACCACCGGATCGTCCAGACCCAAATCGCTGAAATAGCGGGTCAGCACCGGGGCGGCGTACAGGTGGTCGACCGGGATGTCGAAGAATCCCTGGATCTGATGCTGATGGAAATCGACGCCCAGCAACCGGTCGGCGCCGGCCGCCACGATCAGATTGGCGACCAGCTTGGCGCCGATCGAGACCCGGGGCTGATCCTTGCGGTCCTGGCGGCCGTAGCCGAAGTAGGGAACCACGGCGGTGACGCGGGCGGCCGAGGCGCGCACGGCGGCGTCGACCAGGAGCAGAAGCTCCATGATGTTGTCGGCCGGGGTCGTGGTCGGCTGGATGATGAAGACGTCCCGTCCGCGCGCGTTGCGGTCCAGCCGCACGAAGATCTCTCCGTCGGCGAAATCCCGGACCGTGGCGCCGAAGGCGGACTCGCCCAGCCGCTCTCCGATCTCCGCGGCCAAGGGCCGGTTGGCCCGGCCGGCGAGAAGCAGCAACGGACCGCGGCGGTATTGATCGTCCATGGAGCCGTTCACCGGGGCTGACGTTTTGGAAAGGACCGGGTTCGACGTGCGGAAAGCTATTAAGCCTAGATGTCCGGGCGGGGGGCGTCAACGCGCGCGAGCGCGCTTAGCCGACGATCCTCATGCGGCGCCTGCGGACGACCGGAGCCCAGTCCCGGACGCGCAAATCCAGCCGAAGCTCGTAGCTTCCCGCCTCGAGACTCCGCAGGTCGAGTTCCACGGACCGGAAGTGGGCCCCCGGACGGTCCGGGCCGGGCTCGCTCCATTCCAGGTGCAAGGGATCCGCACGTCGGCTCAGGCGCAGAAACTCTCCCACGCGGCCGAGCAACGAACGGTCCAACCGTTCGGCGGACAGGCGGTACGAGATTTCGGCGTCCTCCGGACCGAGCCCGTACGCCTCCCAGACGACGGACAGCCGCTGGAGCCCGCCCAGCTCGAGAGAAGGCAGAAGGCGGTCCGCGACCTCGTCCAACGATCGGGGCGACGGAGGCGCGTCCGCGGCGACCAGCAGGTCGGAGAGGTCGGGGATGTCGTCCGGATGCGGGGCGAGCGCGACATGTCCGCGGGCGCGGGCGCCCTGCCCGGCGCCGCGGTCGAGGACCTCCACGCTGTACGCGTAGTCTCCCAGCGGCACGGCGAGCGAGAGCGTGCCGCCCGTCGCCCGGGTGCGGCGGGCGGCGGGCCGGGGCTCGAAGGCGATCTCGTCCCAGGGCAGGAGAAAGAGCCCGGCCCGAACGCGGCCGAGGCGGGAAGACGCGGATTCGGCGGGGGGCGCGCCCGCAAGCGGATCCTCGCCGCCGGGACGCTCCATCCGGAACGGCGCCACCACCAGCAGGGAATCGCCGCGCCGAAACCGGGCCACGACCGTTCGCAGAGTGCCGAGTTCGGGAGCGTAGGAGGGCGCGTACGCCGTGCGACGCCGCTCCACCGGCGCTCCCCAAGCCATGCCGTCGGAGGGGGTGGAGGCCGCCAGGACGCCGTCCGGGGGCATGTAGCGCTCCGAATGCCGAGGATGACGCCCGGACACGACCGGACGCATGCCGGAGCCGACTGCGGGGACGGAGCGGGTCCAGCCGGTCTCGTGACCGTAGCGGATCGAGAGCTCGTCCAGTCCCGCGGTCCACGGCAGGCCGTGGGGGTTCGCCGCGCGGCCGAAAATGCGGCTGCCCGTGTGGCGGCTCATGTGCTCGGTCCAGCGGTCGTTCCCCGGCACCAGATAGTAGGGATCGGCAAGCGTCCACACCCGCCGACGCGCCGCTTCGAGATCCTCGGGCGCGGTCCGATCAGGATGAAATCGGTCCCATTCCTCGAGCAGAAGCGCGAGCGAGGACCATTCCTCGGCCATTCGGACATCCATGAATTCGAGCGCCTCGCGATAGGCGCGTTCGGAGTCCTCGAAGCGCTCCAGGCGGTGAAGAGCGAAGCCGCGCAACGCCGCGCACCAGCCGGGTTCGGGCACCTCGCAGGAACGGGCCAGAGCGAGCGCTTCGCGCGCCCGTCCCGCTTCGACCAAGTAGTGCACGCGTTGCCCCGCGATCCAACCGTCGCCCGGAAGGCGGCGTGCGGCGCCGGCGAGGGCGTCGAGCAATTTCTCGCGCGCCTCGGAGATCCGAGGCGATTCCGGCTCGGGCTCGTAGTCGCCGTCGTCGTGCCAGTAGCACATGCGCCCGACGCGCTCGTCGCAGGGCGTCGAGCCGGACGAAAGCGAGACGGGAAGATGGCGCACCCGCACCCGCTCGAAACGCCGCTGCGCATCGCGGCTCCGGGCGTGGACGGCGGAGGAGTCCGCCTCCTGCGCGGGCGGGCTCGGGTCCGGGCGTTCCGCCTGCTCGGGAGCGGCGACGAGCGCCGCCGCGAGCGTCCACAGTGCCGAGCCGGAAAGCGGACTCGAGATGGCGGATCCTCCTTGCCGCGGCTGAAGCGGATTGGCCCGGGTGGATTCGAACCACCACCGCCGGTTCCAAAGACCGGTGTCCTGCCATTAGACGACGGGCCATGCGCGGGCGATTTGGAAATTCTATGCGCGCCTCGAACGGTTCTCAAGAGGTCGTGCGTTCCAACGTGTCGAACGCAACGACGACGGACCTGGAGTTCGACCCTGCTCGGGCTCTTGTAGAACCGGACCGCCTCCTCGGGCGAGAGCGTCTCGGCGGGCACGTTGGTGCGGACGATGCGGACGCCGTCCAGCGCGGCCTCCTCCGCGATGCGGCCCTCGTTGCGCGCTCAGAAGAAGAAGTCGTCGGTCCACTCGAACTCGACGTCGAAGCGCTTGCCGACCTTGTGGCGGCGCGGCAAGGGCTTTGCACCGAGCAGCTCGGCGTCCCAGCAGCGTCATCGTTGGACGCTCTGTGCCGACGCTTCGGCGTCGAGGTGCAGGAACGCCACCGCGCGTTGGGCGACGCGCGCGCGGCGGCGCTCGTCCTGAACGAGCTTCTGGAGGTGGCGGATCGAGGGCAGCGAGCGCACCGACGCGTCTTTCGTGCAGGGGGCGGGGCGTCCTTTTTCCGGACCACATGCCGAACCGTCCGAACATGCCGGGCGCACGTCCTCGAGCTTCGAATTCCGAAGTCGCCGCGAGCGCGTCCCGGCTCCGGTGCCGCCCACCTTGTCGTCCAGCCAACCACCGGAATCCAGTAGTACAGCGTCCGCCGAGCGATCCCCGAATCGGGTTGCGACCGCGGTCTTGGACACCCCTCGCTCCAAGAGCTCCCTCGCCTGTACCTTCGTGCTACCGTCGATCATCGCGTCTCCTTGGGCGAAGTGGGCATCCTCATCGGCGGTCTGGTCTACGCCGTCGTCCCTCTGGCACGTCGGCCACGGGTGGACGGAGGTGTTCCCCCAGAGCGCCAGCGTCTTCGGCGTGTTGGTCTCCGCGGCGCTCTGCCGGACGCTCTGGCGCACGACGAGCGGGAGGGCGGCTTCGCGATCTTTCGCGCAGTGATCGCGCCGACGGCCCGACAGCAGGGCTCTCGAGCGCTTCGGGGTGAGCGAGCAGGATCTCTTGGGCTTCGCCGAGCGCCACGGCCCCGACCCGGTGCTCATGCAGGCGGTCTGGGAGGAGGCGTGGACCGAGCTGGACTCCCTTGCGCTACGCACAGGACTCGGCGCCGCGAGCCTTCGTGCCCCAAATTCGTCCGGAAGCGCCGGGTCTCCAGACTACGGTGTCGGGGGCGCACGGCCTTGGGGCACCGGACCCTCGGCGTCACAACCGCGTCCACGGCACCGCCGAGCGGGACATGGACTCGCGGTCCAAGCAGTCGCCGTGATCAGGCGGTCCCGTCGCCACGCTCCAGAACGAATCTCGCCCGTTCTCGCCTTAGCATCGTGTGCGGCACCATGCAAGGCACCTCGAGACCGTGGCACACGTTTGGAATTTTGGTCTTGCTTACGGATTCGGCTGCGACCTCGTGCGTCACAACAGTGTTTCCATGCGCCAGCGCATGTGCGATCAGCCACGCGTCCGCACGTTCCATGAACGTATGGACGGCCACTCTGGCGTATCCGCGTCCGACCACCCAGTCGGCCACCGTTTTTAGCGCCGAAAGGGTGCCGAGACCGGTTCCCGGAAAAAACCATGGCCTCGCGCCGCAGCCCAGTGTGACGAATCGTCCGATTTGCGGTGCAATTCACCGGCGACCGCGGCGGCACTTGCAACCAGCTCAGAACGATTTCGTTCCTCCAACCAATCCCAAAACGCAGGACAGAAGTCGAAGCCATAGTGCATGTTCTTCGCTTGGATGAAGACGTTCGTGTCGATTAGATAAGTAGTCATTCCAAGACGTCGAGCTCCCGGACCAGTTTATCGAAAGTCGCGGACTTCCTGATTCCCAACATCCCGAACGCATCTCGGTAGAGCGTACGACCCTCGAGGGCGCTCACCACGATTGCACGGGCAAATCGTCGGCTCACTCTCGACATCGTCGTGCGATAGAAGTTGCCTCCGCCACCGCGGGACGCGAGCCTCCCTAGACGCTCGTTTTCCCGCCGCCACTCGACATCGAAGCGACGGCGATCAATCCAGTCGACGTCGAGAAGGCGCCGCAAGACGACCAGAGAGCTGACTTTGAAGGCACGAGCTAGGCGGGACAAGGTGTCGGGGAGCGGCTCATCGCTCACCAAATCGGAACGCAGCACAGCCGAGGGAACCAAGAGTTCCGCAGCTGCGGAGTTGCACCAGACTTCCTCGGATCGGTATCCTGGTTTCGGCACTATGCCGTGGTTCGACAATGCGGAAGCCCCGAGCCAAATGTGTGCCATTTCGTGGGCAAGCGTGAACATTTGAGCCGCCTTGGTGTCGCGACCGTTGACGAAGACAAGCGGCGCGAATGGATCGGACAATGCGAACCCACGGAATTCGTCGGGATCGAGGCGGCGACGACTGTCGTTTCCGACGACGCCACTGACCATGACCAGCACACCGGCCTTCTCGATTTCTTGGATGAAAAGCCGCAAGGCGTTCGTCCATGTACCGCACTTTCGACGGGCGGACAGATCGAAATCAAGCGTCTTCCGCATCTCTTCGGCGACGGTCTCGGGAGGCGTGTCGACCGTGACACTGCCCACGAAATCGAGTTTTGGCTGTCCAGATGCACGAACAAAATCCTCGTACCAAATCTGTCGCTCTTGACAAGCGTAGATAGTATCCAACAAGTTCGGACTGAGTCGTGTGATTTCCTTTCCAGCAACGGTCCGGAAATCGGGTATGGGAACGGGTTCATCCGGAGGTTCCGTGAGGAACAGATAGCCGACGGAGACATGGACCGCACGCGCGAACGCCTCCAAATGCTTGATCGTGGGCTGGGTCCGTCCGCCTTCCCACTCCGGCAACTTCTTGAATTTCGCCATCAGGGTCCCGTGAGGGATCCCCGAGCGCTCTCGCGCCCAACGGAGAAGATCGGGGTTTACGGGGACACGGATCATGGTCGTGGCATCGGCGGCCGAACCTCGAGCGATTCTGGACTGCACCTACTGTACCGCGAAACGGTCGGTCGCGTCCAGCCGTCGACGGGCCCGGGGTTCCGATGACCCCGCTTCAGCGAGGCTCAACTTTCGAAGGGCGCCTTCAGTTTGGCAAATTCGGAGCCAAGTGCAGAAATTGCACACCACGGTGACGATTTCGCTGATTCCACGCCGCCTGCGGCCGACGATCAAGGAGCGCCTCCGGATCTTTCCGGCCGTCGCGCTCCTCGGACCACGGAAATCCGGGAAAACGACGCTTGCCCGGATGATCGCCGACACCGACGGCCCAACCGCGGCGTCGCATGCGGGGCGGCTTGGGCTCTTTTCTCGACCTCGACCCTCGGAGAACCCGGCACACCGCAAGAGGCTGGCCGACACAGGCGGCTACCTGGAACCGGCGCGCAACCGCTTGGTCGTACTCGACCAACTTCACCGCACCCCCGAGCTGTTCCGGGAACTCCGCGGCATCGGCGAGCTGCGGGCGATTTCTTCGCGCTTGGATCGGCCTCGATGGAGCTCATGCGGCAGTCGGCCCAGGACATCAGCGCAATCCGCTCCTCGTGGAAGTATGGCGCCTGCGGACTCGAACGGCCCGAAGCACGCGATCGGAACGCGACGCGCGCGACCGTCCAGCGCGGGCGCGGGTCCCGTACCAACATGCCGCAACCACCGATGTGGAAGATGGGTCGGCCGATTCGGTCCGGGTGCGCAGCACCGATCCTCGCCCGTCGCCGGACGACCGGCCCGGGCGGCGGGAACGAATGGCAGAGCGTCTTGTCTATCCGATCCAATCGAATCGCGCCTTCAGCCGGCGCAGCCAGTTGAAGGCGTCGAGGCAGGGCACTTCGAAGCGATCACACACATCGGGCAGCTTGACCTTTCTTCTCGATTCCGGCGCGCTCCGCTCATTGGTCACGACCGTGGCGCCGAGAAACCGCCCGCAGGCGACGAGCCACCCATCGGCGCCCAGCGCGAATTCCTCCTTCGCGGAAGCGGACCACCTCGGATCACGGCCTTCGACCCACTCCATGATCTCGTCAAATACGCGTATCTCCGCCTCCGTTTCGGATTTGAAGAAATCGTCAGGGACGCTGTCCTTAACCCAGCGAACGAGAGCGTCCTCTCCCCCTGCGAGGAGTTCGCGACGAACCCTGGCGATGCTGAAAACCCGTCCCTCCCGGTGATGATGAAGCACGCACTGCCAGAAACCCGGACAGAGGTCGAACGCATAATACTGGTTCTTCGCCGTGATCAACACGTCCGAATCCAAGAGATAGATCGGCTGGGGCATCATTTCATGGAAGATCGAAGCCCAACCGTTTGGCGTACCCACGGAAACTCCCCGCCCAAAGCCCCGTTAGACCGTAGGCTTCCTTGAAGCCAATCCGCCCTTCCAACGCCGCCCGAATCACTTGGTTCGCGAACAACGCGCCGACGCGGGTGTTCTGGTTGCTGTAGAAATCGCCTCCACTACCGGAGGCGCCGCCTCCACCCCCGCGATGGACATGGTCGTTGTAGAACTGGAAAAAGACGTCCTTGTCCACGAGACCTAGGTCGAGCGCCCGGCGGGCGGCGACCACCGAACTCACCTTGAACGTCCGGGCGATGCTCTCGAAACGGTCCGCGTCGTCGCGAACATCTCTCCACCGCGTGCGCAACGCCATGGCCGGCACGAGCAACTCCGCCGCCGCCGCGTTGCACCAGTCCTCCACGTCCGAACCACCGGGGTCCAAGTCGTCGAATCCGGAAATCCCCCCCCGGCCGAGCCAAACGTGCGCGAGCTCGTGAGCGAGCGTGAACGACTGCGCCGACTTGGCGTCGGCGCCGTTCACGAAGATCAAGGGTGCGTACGGGTCCACGAGCGCGAACCCGCGAAACTCCTGCACACGCAATCGACGCCTAGTGTTGTTTCCCACCACGCCGTTGATCACCGCCATCACGCCCAAGCGCTCGATCGATCGGCGCAACTCCCGCACAGCGTCCAGCCAAGTCGACACCCCGGCAGCCCAACCCCCGTCGAGGCCGAGCGTCCGCCGCATCTCGCGACCCACGGCATTCGGTTCGTCGGTCAAGCAGGCACTCCCCACGAACGCAAGCGGACTCTCGCCATCGCCCACGAGGGACTCGCGCAGCCAATCCTGCCGCCGTTGCATCGTGTAGAGCGACGCCAGCAAATCGGGACTCGGCCTCTCGGGGACGACGCCGGACAAAACGCGATAATCCGGAACCGGTAGAGTTTCGTCAGGAGGATCGCGGAGAAAAAGGTAGCCAAGCGGCGTATGCGTGACCTTTGCCAACTTTTCCAATTGCCTGAGCGTCGGTCGCTTTTCACCTCGAACCCACGCGGTGATCTGCGGGACGCGAACCGCGACGTCGGCCACGTCTCGACCCGCGCGCTCGCAGGCCCAGTGGATCATCTTTGGAGATACCGAGACTCGAGTCATGCCCTCGAATTCTCCCAAGGCGTCAACGCGGCGAGCTTCTCCGACATCTCAGCAAGATACGATGCCGCACGGAAGGAAAGCGACCCCCACCTGGGTTTTCTCGATCCCCTGTAGCACTTCGGTCCTCCGGCGAAGTTCTCGTCGGGCTACAGGCGGGCCAACGGTCGCCGCATCCTCAGCTTCTTTCCGAATGCGACCTTGCGGCACGCCGGGAAGTCCGTCGTTCTCCGTGTCCTCCTACCGTCGACGCGTCCCACTGGTCGAGGCGCGCCTTGGGCATTCGCTCTCGAACCGACCGACGGGCCCGTGCGGTCTAGCCGGGCGACTGCGCGCCGTCGCGTGGCGACGCAGGGGCGACGGCCCTTGCCGTCCCCCGGGCAGGTCGAACGAGCGCGGAAACCGATGGAACCTTGCGAGGACACCCTTCCGCCGGGCGCCGGCTCCGCGGAAACCGCGGAGCCTCCCGGCGTTGGGAAGACGACCTGCCCGGACGACGAGCTTTTTCGGCGATCCGGTCAGCGGTGCGTCGCTCCGCCCGGAAGCGCTGCGGAGATGCGCGCGAGCGCTTCGTCCCGGCCGTAGACGCACAGAACCCGCCCCAGGTCGGGGCCGCTCTCCCGGGCGGTGAGCGCCTTGCGCAACGGGCGGAAGAGCGCGGGCCCGCGGGCGTCGACCTTCCTGCCCGCGGCGCGGATCGCGCGCCCGACGGCGTCGGCCTCCCACGCCGGCAACCCGGAGAGCGCGTCGGTCACCGCGCGAAGAACCGCCCCCGCTTCCGCTTCCCGACGCAACGCCGCCTGCGCACGCTCCAGCTCCGGCCCCCGGGCGACCAGAAACGTGGAGAGGTGTTCGTCGATCTCCGCGAAGGCGGTCATTCGGGCGCGCACGACGTCCACCGCCCGCGTCAGGTCGTAGCGATCCGCAGGAAACCGCGCCGAATCGACGAAGGGCGCGACCGCGCGCACCAGTGCTTCGAGCGGCATGCGCGCGACGTGCCGTCCGGACACCCAGCGCAACTTGTCCGGGTCGTACACGGTGTTGCCGGTGCCGATGCGATCGAGCCCCACGTCGCGGATCAGTTCGGCGGGGGTGAGGATCTCCTCCCCGCTCGGGGCGGACCACCCCAGGAGGGACAGGTAGTTCACGACCGCGGAGGCCGGAATCCCGGCCTCCCGCAACGCCGCCAGCGAGGACGCGCCCTCGCGCTTCGACAGCTTGCGGCGATCCGCGTCCAGCACCATCGGGAGGTGGGCGAAGATCGGGCGGTCGGCGCCGAGCGCGTCGTAGAGCACGGCCTGCTTGGGGGTGTTGGAGAGGTGGCCCGAGCCCCGGACGACATGGGTGACGCGCATGGCGACGTCGTCGACCACCACGGCGAAGTTGTAGGTCGGCCGCCCGTCCGCGCGCACGATCACGAAGTCGCCGAACTCGCCGGGAGGAAAGGAGACCGTGCCCAGAACTTCGTCGCGCACCGCGATCCGGCGGGCGGGAACGTGAAACCGCGTCACCGGTCGCGCGCCTTCGCGCGTGCGCCGGTCGCGCGCCTCGGGAGCGAGGTCGCGGCAGGTCCCGGGGTAGCGGAAGCCCGCCTCGCCAGTTCCGTCCGGGCCGCAGAAGCAGGGGTAGGCGAATCCCGCGTCCACGAGCCCCCGGGCGGCCTCGGCGTATCGGCGCCCGCGCTCGCTCTGCCTGTAGGGGCCGTACGCTCCGCCCACCTCCGGGCCTTCGTCCCAAAGCAGGCCGAGCCAGCGAAGATCCTCCAGGATGGACTGGAGCGAATTCTCCGCGTTGCGTTCGACGTCGGTGTCCTCCACGCGCAGAACGAAGGCTCCCCGGTGACGGCGCGCGAACGCCCAGTTGAAGACCGCCACGCGCGCGTTGCCCGCGTGCAGCCGACCGGTGGGACTGGGGGCGAAACGGGTGCGGACGGTCATCCGGGCCAACCCTCCGTCGGTTTGGACACGCCTACTTTCCCAAGTAAGCGAGCACTCGCGCGGCCAGCATATCGCCGAACCCCGGCGTCCGAGCGATCTCGGTCCGGCTGGCGGATCGCACGCCGCGAACCGACCCGAAGCGCGCCAGCAACGCCTTGCGCCGCTTTTCGCCGATTCCGGGAATCCGGTCGAGCTCGCTCTCGAGGGTGCGTTTCCGCCTGAGCGCACGGTTGTAGGACAACGCGAAGCGGTGGGCTTCGTCGCGCATGCGCTGCAGCAGATGGAGCGCCCTGTCCGCCCGCCCCATGCGCACCGGATCGGATCGGCCCGGGAGGAACACCTCCTCGTCCCGCTTCGCCAACGACGCCACCGCGGTCTCGCGCAACCCCGCCGAGCGCAGCGCCTCGCGCGCGGCGGAGAGCTGGCCCTTGCCGCCGTCCACCAGCACCAGATCCGGGACCGGGGCCTCCTCCCTCGCCAACCGCATCGCGTAGCGGAGCACGGCCTCGCCCATCGAGCGGACGTCGTCGTTGCCCCATGCGCCCCGGATGCGCATGCGGCGGTACCCGGCCTTGCGCGGCTCCCCGTTCAGGAAAACCGCGACGCTCGCCACCACCTCCGCTCCCTGGGTGTGGGAGACGTCGAAGCAGGCCATCAGCCGGGGCACCACCTTGAGATCGAGCCGGTTCTGCAGATCGTACAGCGCCTCGTCGGCGCGGTCGACCGCGTACTCGAGCGCGGCGACGCGGTCCTCCATGATATGGCGCGCGTTGGCGTTCGCCAACTCGACCAGTCGCACCTTGTCTCCCCGCCGCGGCCGGTGCAGCGCCACGTTCCGCCCGGCCGCGCGAGAGAGAACGCCTGCGAGCAACGCGCGATCCTCGAAATCGGTCGGGATCAGCACCTCCCGGGGCAATTCCGCCCGCCCCTCCCGCCCCGAACCCAGGTAGAAGCGGGAGGTCGCGGCCCCCAGAAGCGCGCCGTCGTCCTCGTCGGTCAGGCCGGAGAATCCCAAGGTCTCCCGTCCCAGCAGGAGCCCGTTCCGGATGCGCAGCACCACCGCGGTGCCGATCGCGCCGTCCCGGGCCAGCCCGATCGCGTCCCGGTCGCCGCCCCCCAGACGATAGACGCGCTGGCGGCGGCCGAGCGCGTCCAGCCCTTGGAGCGTGTTGCGGTGCCGCGCGGCGGCCTCGAAGTCCAGCTCCTCCGCGGCGGCCCGCATGCGCGCCTCCACCCGCGCCCGCACGGCGTCGATCTCGCCTCCCAGCACGCGCAGAATCTCGTCGATCATCTCGCGGTAGGCCCGCCGACTCTGGAGTCCCACGCAGGGCGCCCGACACCGCCCGATGTGGTGATCCAGGCACGGCCGCGCCGGAGCTTCCTCCGGAAGCCGGTACCGGCAGGAGCGCACGGTGTAGAGCCGCTTCACGACCTCGAGCGACTGGCGCAGCCGGCCCACCGAGGTGTGGGGCCCGAAGTAGCGCGATCCGTCCTGGCGCAGCCGCCGCGTCACGAAGACGCGCGGAAAAGGCTCCCCCACGGTGACTTTGACGTGGGGATAGCTCTTGTCGTCGCGCAGCTGGACGTTGAAGCGCGGGCGGTGCTCCTTGATGAGGTTGGCCTCCAGGACCAGCGCCTCGGCGCCCGAACCCACCACGATGGTCTCGACGCCGACGACGCGACGCGCCAGCTCGCGCGCCCGCGGCGACCGGGAACGGTCCGGGCGGAAGTGGCTGCGCACCCGCGCGCGCAACGAGTTGGCCTTGCCGATGTAGAGCACTTCCCCGCCGTCGTCCTTCAGCAGGTACACTCCGGGGCGCTGCGGGAGGCGGTCGAGGTTCTTCGGCGCGGGCGTCATCCGCCCCCCACGCGCAGGCCGAAGGCGCGGGTGGCGGCGAGATAGGCGACGCCGAAGGGAAGTAGCGCGCCCGCGGCCGCGACGATGGGATGGAGGTCTCCCGCCAGCAGCTCGCCCCCGAATCCGGCGGCGGCGGCGAGCAGCGCCGCGCTCGCGATGCGCGCCAGTCGGCCGCGCGCGATGCCGTGCGGTCCCAGCCTCCGCCGCAGCTTCCGACGCAACAGCCCGTATTCGAGCCACGCCCCCAGCGAAGCGCCCAAACCGAGCCCCACCGCCCCCAGGCGCAGGGGGCCCGCCTCGCCCGCCTCGAGGGCGTCGAGGGGGATCATGAGCGCCCCGCCCGCCAGGAGCGAGACCAGCACGCGCAACCCGGCCACGCGGGCCGGCGCGCGCGAATCGCGCACCGCGTAGAACGCCGACGACAGCGCGCGCGAGCTGGCCGAGGCGAACAGCCCCAGGCTGTAGGCGGCGAGGACGAGGAAGGTGGCCAGGGTGTCGTTCGGACCGAACGCGCCGCGCTGGTAGATCGCCGCCGCGACGAGATCTCCGAAGAGCAGATAGGCCAGCGCCGACGGGAGCACGAAGTACGCCACCCGCTCGAGCGCCTCCGAAACCCGTCCGGCCAGCGCCTCCTTCGCCCGCTCGCGTCGACGCGAGAGCTCGGGCAGCTCGGCGGCGGCCACCGCGAGCCCGAACAGCGAGATCGGCAGGACGTAGAGCGTTTGCGCGTAGCCGAGGACCGCCACCGCGCCGGCGGCGAGGAGGCTCGCCAGCTGCAACTCCGCCAGCGCGCTCAGGTTCACGACGCCGCGCGCCGACACCACGGGAACGAAGGCGCGGAGCGCCTCCCGGACGCCGGGCGCGCCGAAATCGAGGGAGGGCTCGAAGCGGGACAGGCGTCCCGCCAGGAACGGAAGCTGGATCCCGAACTGCAACGCCCCGCCGACCAGGGCGCCCCACCCCAGCGCCACGATCAGGTCGTCCGCCTCGAACGCCCAGATCCAGCCCAGCGCGACCATGGTGGCGATCATGGCCGCGTTCCAGAGCACGGGCGCCACGTAGGACACGAAGAAGCGGCGATGGCTGTTGAGGATGCCCAACGCCCAGGCGGAGAGCGTCAGCACCCCGGTCATCGGGAAGAGGATGCGCACCAGCCGCACCGTGAGCTCGCGGGTCTGTCCGTCGAAGCCGGGCGCGAACGCCGCGACCGCCAACGGCGCGAGCCACGCCCCGAGCACGGCCAGCAGCCCCGCGAGGGCGGTCAGGATCCCGAAAGTCGCTCCGGCGAACCGTCCCGCGCGCTCGAGCTCTCCGCGCTCGAGCATCTCGGCGTAGACGGGCACGAAGGACGCGCTCAAGGTGCCCTCGCCGAGCAGGTTCTGCACCACGTTGGGGATGCGCAACGCCGCCCTCCACGCCTCCGCGAACGCGCTGTTGGCGAAGAAGTACGCGAACAGCGCCTCGCGACCGAGGCCCGCCGCCCGGCTCGCCAGAATGCCCGAGGCGACCCAGGCCGCGGCCCGGCGCCCGCTCCTCCCGGCCCGATCTCCCGAGTCAGCGCTCCGAGGCACTGGAGGGGAGGTCCCCGCCCCGCGTGCGCTCGGCGAGGAGCTGGTGCAGAAACCTGCTCTCCTCGGACAATCGGTCGACCTCCGCGCCGAGGCGTTCGGTCTCGCTTTCGAGCAGGGCGATGCGCTCGTCGGCGACGCGGTCCCCCCGGTCCAGTCCGCGGCGTTCCAAGCGCGTCGCGAGCGCTTTTCCGACTTGGGAATCCAGCACGATGGAAAGGATCGGAATCAGCAGGACGAGAAAGACTAACCAGAGCAACATGGTCCGAAAGCTAGGCGCGAGGAAGTCCGCCCGGCAACGCCCCGCGGCGCCGTCCGGCACCGTCCAGCCGTACCTGGAACCGGTCGTGGAGCGCGTCCAGGAATCGGCTTCCGTATCGCATCAGGTAGTGGAAGGCGTTCAGCGACCGCTCCTGAGGTCCGTTCCGGGGACGCAGGTGCACCTGAGCCTTCTCGAGTTGCGCCAGCGTCGTACGCCTCTCCCGCTTCAGGGCGTGGACGACCTTCCTGCGCATCTGCTCCAGCGCGTCGAAGGCCACCGTGCGCACGTGCTTCGCGGGCCCCTTGAGGGTCGGATCCAGCATGGCCGCCTGGCGGCTCAGGCGCTCCACGCCCTTGCCGATACCCCCGCGCAAGTCTTCGAGTGCCCGGCGGACGCCTTCGGGGACGTCGTCCCGAACCGCCTCTCCCGCAAGTTCGCCGAAGGGACGGGCCAGATCCTCCGGCGACAGGCCCAGCTTGTCGAGCGCTTTGCGGATCTTGGGTTCGATCACCGTGACCGAGAACCGGGGATGGATCACCGGCATCCGCATCCCGCAGCGTTCGAACAGTTCTCCGAGCTGGGCGAAGTAGGCGATCTCGCCCGGTCCCGCGACGTAGGAGACCACCGGGAAGACCGTGCTCTCCACGATGGGACGGAGCAGCACGTTGGGGCTGAGCACGCGTGGATCCTCGTCCGCCGCGGCGAGGATCCGGCGCTTCGAAAGGACGGTTTCGGAGTGCCTGAGCCGAAACCGGGATCCGTTGCGGTACATGCGCTCCCGCCCCGCGTCCCCTTCGAAAAAGAGGTTGACGCCGCCGGCGAGAACGGGGACCTGCACGTGGTATCCCGCCGCCCGCAGTCGATCCGCCCCCCGCTTCAGCAGCGCCTCCTGCCCCGCCGCATCGTCCAGCGTCGTCTCGAACAGCGCCCGCGAGGCGCGCTTGAGCGGAAGCGAGGAAGCGTCGACGAACGCCATGCCCAGCGGTCCCAGCCAATCGGCGAGCACCTGGGCGAACGCCTCTCCGAGGGAGTGCGCGGGCGTGTAGGCCGATCTCAGGATGCGCGCGCACGCGGGCTTGAAGTCGTTGTCCGGGAAGAGGGAGAGGAACTCTTCCCGCAACGTCGCGACGGCGTCGCCCGCGGGAAGGCGGTGGACGGGACGGTCCCCGCGCTCCGCGGAGTTTCCGAGCTCGACGCGGCGCAGACGGTTGGAGACGTCCACCGCGTAGGTGTGGTCGACCTCGCGCCAGTCGTGGTCCTCCGACGCCACCCAGAAGAGGGGAACCACGGGCTTGCCCAGCACCGCCTCCAGGGCGGCCGCCAGCCGAACGGCGGTCAGCGCCTTGTAGACGCTGTAGAGCGGGCCGGTGAACAGACCCGGCTGCTGGCCGGTGGTCGCGAAGAACCCGCCTTCCTCGACCAGGCGGTCGAGCTTCGCCTGCACGTCCGGCGTGGGCGCGAGCACGCACGACGCGGCGCGGGCGCGGGCGGCGCGGTCGAAGCGGGCCGCCGCCGCTGTCGCCACCGCCGCGTAGCTGGCCGCGCGCGCGGGATCGCCGCCGAAGAAGGCCAGGGCGGCCGGATCCGCGGCCAGATAGTCCGCCGCCAAGCGGGAGCCGGAAGGGCGGCCGACGAGCAGCTCGAGATTCACGGGGCGGCTCCTTCGGCCGACGCGGCTCCGGGCCCGCCCCGCTTCCCGGCCAACTCGCCCAGGACCCCCTCAAGCCACTCGCCGCCGCGTTCGAACTCGAGAGCGAGATGCAGAACCCGCACGTCCATCCCCCGCGCGCGCAACGGCTGCAACTTGACCGCGTCCTTGGCCGTGGTCACGACCGGGCGCCCGCGCGCACGGCGCGCGATGGCGCCGACGTCCGCCGCGGAGTACCGGTGGTGGTCGCCGAACGTCATCGACTCCGCCTCCAATTCGGGGAATTCCCGCTCCAGCAACCCGTGAAGCTCCCACGGGCGGGCGATGCCGGACAAGACCAGCGCCGAACCCGACGGCGCGGGGAGGCGCCCGCCCGCGAGATCGCTCCATCCCGAGACGCCGAGCCGCGCCAGGACGGTGCGCCGCCCGTGGGCCGCCTCCAGCGCCTCGGCCCGACGGCGCGCCGCGCGAAAGCCGACGATCCGGCGCGTCACGACCACGACGTCGGCGCGCGCCAGCGCCCGCTCCGGCTCGCGGTAGGGCCCCCGGGGCAGAAGCCGCACCGGAGTGGGATGCTCCGCCGCCACCAGCACCAGCTCCAGATCGCGCGCCAGAGCTCGGTGCTGGAAGCCGTCGTCCAGAATCACCACCCGCGCGCCCCGTTCCACGACGTCGGCCGCCGCGCGCGCCCGGCGGCGTCCGGCGGCGACCGCCGCGTCCGGATTCCACCGCCGGTGGAGCAGCGTCTCGTCCCGGCCCCGGTCGTGGGTCACGATCCCGGGCGTCACGCCCCGACGCAGGAACCATGCGGCCAGCCATCCCGCCATGGGCGTCTTGCCGCTCCCGCCGACCGCGAGGTTTCCGACCGAAACCACGGGCACCCCGACGGACCGGATCCGCGCCCGGCCGCCGTCGTAGCGGCGCGCGCGGGCCGCGACCGCCGCGGCGAAGACCAGCTCCAGCGGCGCCAGAGCCAGCCCGACCGCGGCCGCCGCCGGCGTGGACGCTTCCCACACCCATCCGAGTCCGCCCTCCGCGAGGCGTCTCACCCCGCGGCGGGCCGCTCCGGCGGGGACAGCAGGGATCCGGCGATTTCGGCCACCCGCCGGGCCGCCCCCGGCGAGCCGAGCGCGCGGCGCACCTCGGCCAGTCCCGCCACCACGGCGCGCCGCGCCCCGGTGTCGTCGAGGAGCGGCAACAGTTCGCGCGCGAGCCGCGCCGGGGTCGCCTCGCGCTGGACCAGTTCGGGCACCAGCCTCCGGCCGGCGACGAGGTTGGCCATGGCGATGTGTTCGACGCGCACGAGGCGCCGGGCGAGCGCGAAGGTGAGCGGGTGCGTCCGGTACGCGGCGGCGAAGGGCACGCCCGCGAGCGCCGCCTCCACGGTGGAGGTCCCCGACTTCACCACCGCGGCGCGCGCGTGACGCAACAGGCTTCTGCCGTCCTCCGCCACGACGGCGTCCACGCCGCGGTACGCGCGCCCGGGCAGGCCGTCGGCGCGCGCGACCACCGCCTGAAGTCCGGGGCGCGCCCGTTCGAGCCGACGAGCCGCGGCCAGGAACGCCTCGAGGTGGCGGTCGAGCTCCTGGCGGCGCGAACCCGGAAAGAGCGCCAGCAGCGGCCGCGCCGGATCGAGCCCGTGCGCGCGGCAGTACTCGGAGCGCGTGGGCGCCTCGTGCTCGAGATCGAGCAGCGGATGTCCCACGAAGGTCGCGCGCGCGCCCGCCCGCCGCAGAAAATCGGCCTCGAAAGGCAGGATCGACGCCACGTGATCGGTGTCGCGCGCCAGTCGCCGGGCTCGTTGGGGCCGCCAGGCCCAGACTTGGGGCGCGATGTAGTACAGGACTCGGATTCCGGCGGCGCGGGCGTGTCCGGCGACCCGCAGGTTGAAGCCCGGATAGTCGATCGGGATGACGAGGTCCACCGCCCGGTCGCGCAGGGCGTCGCGAACCCGGCCCAGGAGCCGACGGAAGAAGGCGAGATGCCGCGCGACCTCCGCGAAGCCCATGACCGCGAGCCGGTCGAGCCCGGCCATGCACTCGACGCCCGCGGCCGCCATGCGCTCGCCCCCCAGCCCGAACAGCCGGGCGGACGGCCATTTCCGGAGCAGCGAGCGGGCGAGGGCGGCGCCGTGCAGGTCGCCGGAGGGCTCCCCGGCGAGCATGAGGATCACCGGGTCGCGCGTCATCGCTCAGAACCGGAACCCCAGATACCAGATGACCGCCAGCACCGCCGCCAGCAGAACGATCAGCTTCGAGGGCGACTTCCCCCGCTTGGCGTCGATCCAGTCCTTCTTGCGGTTACGCCGTACGCGTATGAGCGACATGGTCCAGAATCCTCCTCTCGATGCACAGGGCGATCTCCAGCGCCGCGCGACCCTCGTCGCCGGAGACGACCGGATCGGAGCGCCCGAGCGCGGCGTCCCTGAACCCCTCGAGCTCGGCGCGCAGGGGTTCCTCGGGGAAACCCTCGAAGGGGATGCGCTCCACGACGTCCTCGAGCTCCGGGGCGACGGACGGGTCCCGGTCCCCCGGCCGCTCCTCCTCCACCTTGGCTTCCCGGGCGTCCCCGAGCAAGGCGGGCAGATCGCGCCGCAAGCGCAGGAACTCCCCCCTGCCCCGAGCCAGATCGAGGCGCAGATACCCCGAGCGCTGGAAAATGCGCAGCATGCGCCGCCCTTCGCCGGACACTCGGCTCGCGGTCAGGTTGGCCACGGCCCCGTTCTCGAAGGCGAGGCGCGCGTTGGCGATGTCCGCCGACCGCGTCAGCACCGGGATCCCCGCGGCCGCGATCTCGGCCAACGGCGCCCTCACCAGCATGCGCACCAAGTCGACGTCGTGGATCATCAGGTCGAGCACGACGGCCACGTCCGTTCCCCGAGGGCGAAAGGGCGCCAGCCGCTGCGACTCGACGAAGAGCGGAGCGTCGATGTAGGAGGCCGCGGCCCGGAGCGCGCCGTTGAAGCGCTCCACGTGGCCGGTCTGAACCACGATCCCCGCCCGACGCGCGGCCGCCAGAATGCGGTCCGCGGCTTCGAGCGAGGGGGCGATCGGCTTCTCGATCAGAACGTGGACGCCGCGTTCGGCCGCCGCCAGCGCGACTTCCTCGTGGCGGGAGGTGGGCACCGCCACCACCAGCGCGTCGACGCGGGAGAGCAGACGCGGCAGGCTCGCGGCAGGCTCGATTCCGAGTTCGTTCGACACCGACGCGGCGCGGCGCGCGTCGACGTCGAAGAACCCGGCCATCGTCGCTCCCGGGAGGTCCCGAAGGATCCTCGCGTGGTGGAAGCCCAGGCTGCCGACGCCCGCCACGCCCATGCGGACCGCCGCGCCGGAGCGGCTCATCCGAGCGTGATGCCGCGTTCGCTGGTGCGGACGAAATCCAGCAGATGGCGAACCTCGGGGATCCGCTCCAGCTCCGTCTCGGCGCGGACGAGGCCCTGCGAGACGTTCAACCCGGACTTGAAGAGGATCCGGTAGGCCCGCTTCAGCTGCCTGTGCGTGTCGGCCGGGAAGCCGCGGCGCTCCAGCCCGACGGAGTTCAGCCCGTAGAGCCGGGGCGGGACGCCCGCGGCGCGGCAGTAGGGCGGAACGTCCTGCGACACGCGCGAGCCTCCGCCCACGAAGGCGTGGGCGCCGATGCGCACGAACTGGTGGATGGGCACGATGCCGCCGACGATCGCCCAGTCCTCGACGACGACGTGGCCGGCCATGTTCACGGCGTTGGAGAGGATCACGTGATTGCCGATGCGGCAGTCGTGGGCCACGTGGGTGTAGGCCATCAGCAGACAGTCGCTGCCCACCACCGTGCGCCCGGTCGCGGCCGTGCCCCGGTTCAGGGTGGCGTATTCCCGCACCACGGTGCGGTCCCCCACGACCAGCCGGGAGCGCTCGCCCTGGTACTTGAGATCCTGAGGGTCGGTGCCGAGGACGGCGCCCTGGGCGATGCGGCAGTTCTCGCCCACCGAGGTGTCGCGCTCGATCAGAGCGTGGGGGCCGACCTCGGTCCCGGCGCCCACGCGCACGCCGGGGCCGACGATGGCGTAGGGGCCCACCCGCACGTCCGTCCCCAGCTCCGCCCCGGCGGCCACGATCGCGGTCGGATGGACGCCGGGGCCGAAGACCCTGGGGGCGTCCGGAACGGCGGCGCTCATCCGTCCTGGACCCGCGCCGTGAACTCGGCCTCCGCCGCCAGCGTTCCGTCCACGTATCCCTTGCCCGTCATCTTGCAGGTTCCGCCCCGGAAGCGCAGGAGTTCGACCTCGCACACCAGCTGGTCCCCGGGGATCACCGGGCGCCGGAAGCGCGCCTTCCGTACGGACGTGAGATAGATCCGCTTGTCGCGCGGGTTGCCCACGGAATCGACGAGCAGCAAGCCGCCGATCTGGGCCATCGCCTCCACGACGAGCACCCCGGGCATGATCGCCCGCTCCGGGAAGTGGCCTTGGAAGAAGGGCTCGTTGATGGAGACGTTCTTGACGCCCACGATGCGGCGCTCGCCGTCGGTGCTCGTGATGCGATCCACCAGCAGCATCGGATAGCGGTGCGGCAGATGACGCCGGATTCTCTCGACGTCGAAGGCGGGGGCGTCCAGACGCCGCTCGATCAGCCGGGCGAACTCGATGTTGCCGGCGTGACTCGGCCGTTCCGCCACCAAGTGGCCCCGCAGGCGACGGCCCAGCAGGGTCAGGTCGCCCAGCACGTCGCCGACCTTGTGACGCAGGAACTCGTCGGGAAAGCGCAACCCTCCGTCGTTGGCCACGCCTTCCTCGTCCAGAACCACGGTGTTGTCCAACGACGCCCCCCGGGCCAAGCCGCGCGCGTGCAGCTTATCGGCTTCGGAAAGGAACCCGAAGGTGCGCGCGGGAGCGATGTCGGCGCGGAAATCGGGGCCGACGCCGCCGAACGATCCGGTCTGGCGTCGGATCGCCGGATGCTCGAAGTCGATGGTCGCGGTGATGCGCAATCCCGCACCCGGCGCGAGGATGTAGGCCTCCCCCCCGGGGGCGCGCAGCGCGACCGGTTCGTCCAGCGCGGCCACGCGTGCCCGCGCCGCCTGTTCGACCATCCCCGCCGCTTCGATGGCGTCCAGAAAGTCCAGGAAGCTTCCGTCCAGGATGGGGATCTCGGGTCCGGAGACGTCGAGGCGCAGGTTGGAGATTCCGCTGGCTCCCACCGCCGCCATGAGGTGCTCGACGGTGAGGATCCGGACGTCGCCGTCGCCGACGCTCGTTCCCAGCTCGGTGCCCGCCACATGGTCCAGGGTCGCGGGAATCTCGGGCGCGCCCGGCAGATCGACGCGCCGGAAAACGATCCCGGCGTCGGGCTCGGCCGGATGGAGCGACACGGTCGCGGGCGCGCCCAGATGGATTCCGACGCCCTCCAGTCTCGCCTCCCGGGCGATCGTGCGTTGGCGGGCTCGGCTCATGGGTTCTCCGCTCTCTCGGTCATGGTTCGGTCTCGCTCTCCAGCAGGGACAACCGCTCCTCCAACTTCTTCACCCGGGCCTTCAGCGCGGGCAGCTTGCGCAGCGTCGCCGCGGACTTCCAGAACTCGGTCCGGGGGCGGGCCGGGAATCCGACCACTCGGGCTCCCGCGGGAACGTCCCGGACGACCCCGGCCTGAACGGCCACCTGCGCCCCGTCCCCGATCTCCAGGTGCCCGGTCGCGCCGGACTGCCCCGCCATCACCACCCCTTTCCCGAGCGTCGTGGATCCGGAGATCCCCACTTGGGCGATCAGAAGGGAGTGCTCGCCCACGACGACGTTGTGGGCGACGTGGACCAAGTTGTCGGTCTTGGTGCCCGCGCCGACGACGGTGTCTCCGATGGACCCCCGGTCGACGCAGCAGTGGGCGCCCATCTCCACGTCGTCGCCGACGAAGCATCCCCCCACCTGGCGGATCTTCTCGTGGCGGCCCTCGTGCATCGCATAGCCGAAGCCGTCCGATCCCACGACGGTCCCGGCGTGCAGGACGACGCGTCGGCCCAGCCGGGTGCCCGGATACAGCACGACCTGCGGATGCAACCGCGCGTCGTCGCCGATGCGCGATCCCCGTCCCACCGACGCGTGCGCGCCGATGCGCGCCCGGTCGCCGACGCGGACGTCCTCTTCCAACACCGCGTAGGCGTCGATCCGCACCTCCCTGCCCAGGCGCACGCCCCGTCCCAGAACGGCCGTGGGATGGATGCCGGGGCGCGCCGGAGGTCGGGGATGGAGCCGGTCCAGCAACCGAGCCAGCGCCACGCGCGGCCGGTGCGCGACGAGCAGGTTCGGCACCCGGCCCCGGACGGAACCGGAGAGGTCATCGGACACCAGAACGGCTTCGGCCGAGGTCGAGTCCAGCCTTTCGAGATAGCGCCGGTCGGCGAGGAAGCCGAGCTTCCCCCGGCCGGCCTGATCCAGGGGCACGACCCGGTCGAAGGTCCAGCCGGACCGTCCTTCCAGACGTGCGCCGGTGAGTTCGGCGGCGCGCGCGAGATCCATGGCCGTCTCCCGGCCAGCCGCTCGCGGGGCGGGCTCCGGTGCCGGAGACGGCGGCGGACTCACGGGGTTCCGGCGGCCGCCTTGAGCCGGTCGATGACCTGCTGGGTCAGGTTGAGCTCCGGATCCGCGGAGACGATCGCCTGGGCGGACAGGTCGAAGATGACGGCGTACCCGGACTCGGTGCGAATCTCGTCGATCGCCTCCGTGACCTGGTCCATGATGGGCTGCACGAGCTCGGCCTGTCGCCTGCCGGCCTCTCCCTCCAGCTCCGCGGCGCGCCGGTTGTACTCCTCCTGCTTGACCTGGACGTTCTGGGTCTGGGTCTCGCGCGCCTGGGGCGAAAGCGTGAGCTGCTGCTGCTCGAACTGCTGGATCATGGCCTGCAGCTCCTCGCCGAGCCGCTCCAGCTCCGCCCGGTACCGGGCCATGTCGCGCTCGAATTGATCCTGCGCCTCGGTGGCGCCCGGAGCCTGCGCCAGAATCGCCTGCGAATCGATGTACCCGATCCGCAACGGCCCCTGGGCGGCCGCGCCCGCGGCCATCGCGAAAAGACAGCCAGTCGCGAGAACACCTGCTAGTGCACGCATGTTCCGAGCCTCCCCGACGCGCGATCGTGATGGAAGTTCCTTCGGTGGGCCGCGAGGACCGCAACCGTCAAGAATGCCGACGAGAACCGTGCGGCGGCAAGTCCCCGGAGCCACCCGCCCCCGACGTCCGCGCTCAGAGCCCCGGTCCCATCCGGAAATGGAGCTGCCACCCCGGATCGGCCTTGTCGAATCCGTACGCGTAGTCGAGGCCTATGGGTCCGAAGGGCGTGACCAACTGAACCCCGACGCCCGCGCCGCGGAACAGGCGCGTGGGCGTGAACTCGGACGCGCTCACCCAGACGTTGCCCGCGTCGTAGAAAACGCTCGGCGAGAAACTGTCCCCGATGCGGATCGCGTACTCGATCGTCATGGACAGGAACGCGTTCCCCAGCCGCTCGCCCTCCAGGATCCCCGACGCCGATCCGCGGTCGAAGAACCCGGCCGGGGTGACGGTGGTCTCCTCGTAGCCGCGCAACCGCTCCCCGAACTGCACGCCCCCCATCCAGTACCGGTCGAAGGGGAAGCGCTCCGCGTCCCCCACGATGGCTCCGGCGCGCAGGCTCAGGCCGAGGGTGGTCCGGACCGGCCGCGGCCCGCTCCCGATCTGGCCCACCGGAGCGTACCAGGACCCCTCGACTCCGAACTTGACGAAATCGCCGTCTCCGCCGAGCGGCCCTCCGTTCATTTCCGCGGACGCCACCTGACGCGAGCCCTGGGTCGGGAACAGGCGGTGGTTGAGGGTTTGACGCTGAAGGCTCGCGGAAAGCGTGCTCAGCACTCCGGGGTCCCTCCCGAACAGCGAGGTGTCCTCGGACCTCGAGAACAGCTCGTACTTGGTGCGCGAGAGCGAGTAGCCCAGAAACAGCCGGGTGCGCAGAGAGCCCGGGAGGGGGAGTCCGAAGCGGAGCGAACCTCCCTGCAGACGGCGTTGCCCGGTCGTGAACTGGAAGAACCGGTCGCGCGTGTAGAACGCGGAAACGGTGCCGCTCACGCGCGTGCGCCACAGCGCCGGATCCGTGTAGGAGAGGGTGAAGTTGCTGATGTAGCGGCCGAAGTCCCAGCGCAGGCTTCCCGCCTTGGCCTGACCGAAGAGGTTGGGCTGGTCGTACCCGATGAAGCCCGAGAGCCCGTATCCCCCGCCCATGGCGGTGCCGAAGTTCACCGATCCGGTCTGCCGCTCCGCGACGCGGTAGACGATGTCCACGTTTCCGCTTCCGTCGTCGGCGGGCTGGAGGCTGGGCAGTTCCATCGGGGTCTCGAAGTAGCCCAGGGCGGAGATCGCCTGGTAGCTTTGGATGAGCCGCTCCTCGGAGTAGATGTCTCCCGGCAGCGTGAAGAGCTGGTCGCGGATGACCCGCTCGTGGGTGTAGTCGTTGCCCTCCACCTCGACTCGGCGGATGTAGGAGGGCGGTCCCTCCCGGATGCGCCAGCCCACCAGCAGGGTCGGGTCGCCGTCGCCGTCGGTCTCGTCGAACTCGTAGAACGGCTCGACGCTGGCCCCCAGGTATCCGTTGTTGCGGTACAGGGTGCCCACCGCCGTCGCGGCGGCGTCGAAGGCGCTGGCGTCGAACACCGGGTTCTCCTCCTCGTCCCCCCCGAACCCGAGGCTGCTCAGCAACCCGCCCCGCTCCGGCTGGTAGTACTGCTCGATCCGCTCGGTCGGAAACCGGCTGTTCCCCTCCACCACGAAGTCCCGCACCCGGTAGCGGGGGCCTTCCCGGACCGCGACCTCCAGCCGCGACTTGCCGGTCTCGGGGTCGATGAGCAGCGTGTCCCCGAGCACCTCGAAGTCGAGATGCCCCTGCGAGCGGTACAGCTGCGGCAGCCGCGCCAGCAGATCCTCCTCGAGCGTGCTCTCCTGGTAGGAGCCCTGGCGGAACCACCAGAACCCCTCGGGTTTGGTTTCCAGGGCGTCGCGCAACCGGTCGGCGTCCAGGCTCTCGTTGCCCTCGAACCCGACCTGGGCGACGGTCACGCGCTGGCCCTCCGTCACCTCCAGGGTCAGGCGCACGTGGCCCGGCCTGCCGGGCACTTCCTCCGTTCGCTCGTCGATGCGCGCGAAGGGGACGCCGTCGTCGGCGAGCTCGGTGCGGATGAAGTCGCGCGCGATCGCCAGCTTCTGGGGAGAGTACGGTTCTCCGGCCCGCAGGTCGGCGGTGTCCCGAACCGACCCCTGGCTCAGCCGTTCCAGCCCCACGATGGCGACGGCGTCCATGACGTCCTGCTCGGCGACGTCCAGAACCAGCACCACCGGTCCGTCCCGTCCCCCCCGGGCGCTGATCGTCAGATCCCGGTACTGCCCGGTGCCCCAGAGCTCCTTCAGGGCCGAGCGGATGTCGCGGAAGGAAATCGTGGTGCGCGGCTGCAGCGAGAGATCGGCGAGCACCTCCGCGTCGGTCAGGCGGACGTTGCCCTCCACCGCGATGGAGTCGACGAAGGTGCCGGCGGCGGGATTCGCCTGCTGCGCGGCCAGGGAAGCGGGCGCGGCAAAGCACGCGGCGACGGCCAGGGCGGCGACGGCGAGTTCTCCGGGGCGCGGGAGCGGGGAGACGCGCCGACCGGCCCGGTTCACGTCTTCGTCGCGGACGTCGCCGCCAGCAGGAGACCGTCCTCCGCCGCGTCGACGTCCGCCCGGATCTCGTCGCCCGCCGCGAACTCGGCGGCCAGGATCATCTCCGAGAGAGGGTCCTCCAGATAGCGCTGGATCGCCCGCCGCAGGGGACGCGCCCCGAATTTCTCGCTGTAGCCCCGTTCGGCGAGGAAATCGATCGCCCGGTCGCTCAGGTCGAGCGTCAGGTCCTTCTCGCCCAGACGCTCGTGGATCTCCCGCAGCAGGATGTGCACGATCTTCCCGATGTCCTCCCGGCTCAGCGCGTGGAAGACGATGGCGTCGTCCACGCGGTTGAGGAACTCGGGGTTGAAAGTGCGGTCGATCGCCGCCTGCACCTTGCCGCGCATGAGCTCGTACCCCGACCGGGCGTCCCCTTCGTGGAACCCCAGGGTGGCGCCCTTGGAGATGTCGCGGGCGCCCAGGTTGCAGGTCATCACGACGACGGCGTTCTTGAAGTCGACGGTCCTGCCGTAGTTGTCGGTCAGATGGCCTTCGTCCAGCACCTGCAGCAGGATGTTGAAAACGTCGGGGTGCGCCTTCTCGATCTCGTCCAGGAGGATCACGGAATACGGGCGCCGCCGCACCGCCTTGGTCAGGGCGCCGGACTCGTGGTAGCCCACGTATCCCGGCGGCGCCCCGATGAGCCGCGAAACCGAGAACCGCTCCATGTACTCGCTCATGTCGACGCGGACCAGCGCGTCCCGGTCGGCGAACATGAACTCGGCCAGCGCGCGCGCCAGTTCGGTCTTCCCCACTCCGGTCGGGCCCGAGAAGATGAACGACCCGATCGGCCGACGCGGATCCTTGAGCCCGGCGCGGCTGCGGCGGATGGCGCGCGAGATCGCTCGGATCGCGGCG
Source organism: Longimicrobiales bacterium (assembly GCA_965115885.1). Taxonomy (GTDB): domain Bacteria; phylum Gemmatimonadota; class Gemmatimonadetes; order Longimicrobiales; family Gaopeijiaceae; genus BD2-11. The sequence goes on along the minus strand of OZ220479.1, from coordinate 1,373,423 downwards.
TCCTGGCCCACCACCCGCTTGTGCAGCTCGTCCTCCATGTTGATGAGGCGCCGGGTCTCGGCCTGCCGCATGCGGGTGACGGGGACTCCCGTCCAACGGCTGACGATGAAGGCGACGTCGTCGACGCCGACGTCCGGACGGTGGTCCCTGCGCGCTTCCCGCCACTCCTTCTCCCGCTCGCGGATGCGGCGCTGGAGCTCGCGCTCCTCGTCCCTGAGCTCCGCCGCCCGCTCGAAGTCCTGGTTGCGGATCGCCAGCTCCTTCTGGCCCGCCAGGGCGGCGAGCTCCTCCTTCAGCCCCTCGAGCTCCGGGGACGGCACATGGCTCGAGATGCGCGCCCGCGACCCGGCCTCGTCGATGACGTCGATCGCCTTGTCGGGCAGGAACCGGTCGGTGATGTAGCGGTCGGAGAGCTTGGCGGCCGCCTCCAGCGCGGCGTCCGAGAGCGCGACCCTGTGGTGCTCCTCGTAGTGGCCGCGCAGACCCTTGAGGATGTCGACGGTCTCGGGAAGCGAGGGCTGCTCCACGATCACGGGCTGGAAGCGGCGCTCCAGAGCGCCGTCCTTCTCGATGTGCTTGCGGTATTCGTTCAGCGTGGAGGCGCCGATGCACTGCAACTCCCCGCGCGCCAGGGCCGGCTTGAACATGTTGGACGCGTCGATGGCGCCCTCCGCCGCGCCCGCGCCCACCAGGGTGTGCAGCTCGTCGATGAAGAGGATGACGTCGCCGCCCTGGGAGATCTCGTTCATGACCGCCTTCAGGCGTTCCTCGAACTGCCCCCGGTACTTGGTTCCGGCGACCACCGCGGCCATGTCCAGCGACAGCAGCCGGTGGTCCTTGAGCGCATCGGTGATCTCGCCCGCCGAAATGATCTGGGCCAGTCCCTCGACGATGGCCGTCTTGCCGACCCCCGGCTCGCCGATCAGCACCGGGTTGTTCTTCTTGCGCCGACAGAGAATCTCCACGATCCGCTCGATCTCCACGCGGCGGCCGATGGTGGGATCCAGCTTGCCTTCCCGGGCGAAGCCGGTGAGATCTCGGCAGAAGTGGTCGAGGGCGGGGGTCTTGGACTTCCCGTCCGACTTCCCTCCGGTCGGCACCGCCTGTCCCCCGCCGACGTCCGAATCCGCTTCGGAGCCCAGCACCCGAAGACACTCCGCGCGCGCCTTGTCCAAGCGCACGTTCATCGAGTTGAGCACCTGCGCGGCGATGCCCTTGTCCTCCCTCAGGAGCCCGAGCAGCAGATGCTCGGTGCCGACGTAGGAGTGGCTGAGTTCGCGGGCCTCGGCCAGCGCGAACTCCAGCACTTTCTTCGCGCGCGAGGTGTAGGGCAGCTCTCCCAGCGCGATGGTCGCCTTGCCCTTGCGGACCGCCTCCTCCACCCGCCGGTGGATCCGGCCCAGATCCGCTCCCAGGTTCACCAGCACCGCGGCGGCGACCCCTTCCCGCTCGCGGATCAGGCCGAGCAGCACATGTTCGGTCCCCACGTAGTCGTGCTGAAGCCGGATGGCCTCGTCCCTGGCCATCGCGAGCACTTTGCGAACCCGATCCGTGAAATTGTAGTTCATCTGCCTTTTCGCGCTCGCGAGGTCTTCAGGAATCGGGACCGGAATCCGGGCCGGAGCCGGTCTCCGGAGGCTCCGCGTCCGAAGTCACGGCACCCTCGGTCGCCAGGATGCGGCGCACGTAGGTGGCCCGGTGCGCGTCGCGCTCGTCCGGAGAAAGTTCGCGGCCGACCGCGTCCTCCAGGTGGGCGGGCTGCGTGAAAATCATGATCTTGTTGAGCGAGTATACACGGAGCCCGGGGAGAAGTTTCAGCGCCGATCCGAGCCGAACCCCCGACAGGAGGTTCATCATCTCCTCGAACGCGAGAGATCGGGAATAACGCAACAACCCGTAGGCGCGCCATATCTTGTCCTGCGTGACCTGGTACGCGTCCCGGAGCAGCACGCGCCGCGCCCGACGCTCGTACTCGAGCACTTGACGCACGATGCGGTCCAGATGGCCGACCAAGTCCTCTTCGGTCTTTCCCAGCGTGGTCTGGTTCGACACTTGGAAGAAGTTGCCGACCACTTCGGAGCCTTCCCCGTAGAGCCCGCGGAACGTCAGCCCCACTTGGCTCAGACCCTGGAGGACGCGGCCGATCTCGCGGGTGAGCACGAGCCCCGGGAGGTGGACGAGCACCGAGGCTCTGAGGCCGGTGCCGACGTTGGTGGGGCAGCTGGTGAGAAATCCGAGCTCGTGGTCGTAGGCGTAGGGGAGTTCCCGGCCCAGATCCTCGTCCAGTTCGTCCACCAGGCCCCAGGCTCCGTCCAGCGCGAGCCCGGAAACCAGCGCCTGCAAACGGAGGTGGTCCTCCTCGTTGACCATCACGCTGAGCGGCTCGCGGGCCGAGAGCACCACCGCGGCCGCGCGCTGAGGCGATTCGGTCTCCGCCGCGTCGCCCAGAAGATCCTGCGAGATGAGCCGCCGCTCCAGGAGAACGCGCCGGGTTCGGCCGTCCAGCTCGGCCAGCGGATGAACGCTCGCTCCGCAGAGCAGGTCGACCCGTTCCGTCGTCCGCCGCACGCGCGCGAGCACGGCTCGGCGGTCGTTGACCCGGGACCGGGGGCCGAACGCGCGGCCCTGCAGGTTGCGGGCCAGGCGCACGCGGGTGGAGAGGACGATGTCGGAGTCCGGCCCGCTCGCGTCCAGCCACCCCAGACCGCGGTCGAAGATCGTGGACAGGTGGTCCATCCGCCGGTCTATCGGGTCGCGGGCTCGAGGGAACGGATCTGGTCCCTCAGCTTCGCCGCGCGCTCGAAGTCCTCCGCGTCGATGGCGTAGCTCAGCTTGCGGCGCAGGCCCTCGATGCGCATCCGGCGTTCGGAGGCGGTGGGATCCGGGGGCAGATACATCTTGCCCACGTGCTGCACGCCCCCGTGAATGCGCCGGAGCAGGTTCTTCAGATAGGGGGCGAACACGGTGTAGCAGTGCGGGCACCCCAGACGTCCGTTCTCGCGGAACCCCGCGAGCGCAAGACCGCAGAAGGTGCAGACCTCGTCCTCGTCTCCGCCCGTCTCGCCCGCCTCCGGGTCGGTCATCTGCGACAGGAAGTCGGCGAGCGGGGAGTTCTCGGGGAGCGAGGGCTGGTCGACTCCCCTGGACGCGGCGCATCCCTCGCACAGGTGCAACACGCTGGCCACGTCGTCCACGATCTGGGTCAGGTGGACCACGGCTTCCGCCGCGCCGCACTCGCCGCACACCCGCAGATCGTCGCTCACGGGATTTCGCCCCCTTGCGCCAGCAGTCCGTTCTCCAGCCGCAGGATCCGGTCCGCCCGCGCGGCCAGCGCGCGGTTGTGGGTGACGAGCACCATGGCCAGGCGATGGTCCTCCTTCAGCCGGAAGAGGAGGTCGTGCAACCGTTCGCTGGTCCGATGGTCGAGGTTGCCGCTGGGCTCGTCCGCCAGCAGCACGACCGGATCGTTGGCGAGCGCGCGGGCGACCGCCACCCGCTGCTGCTCTCCGCCCGAGAGCTGGGCGGGCCTGTGCCGCAGGCGCGCGCCGAGCCCCACCGAATCGAGAAGTCGGCGCGCGCCGTCCTCGGCCTCCGAACGGTCGTGGCCGGCGATCAGTCGGGGCATGGTCACGTTCTCGATCGCGGTGAAGTCGCGCAACAGATGATGGAACTGGAACACGAAACCGATGTGATGGTTTCGGATCCGGCAGACGGCCTCGTCGTCGCGGCCGGACAGCGGGATCCCGTTCACGAGAATTTCCCCCGAAGTGGGCCGGTCGAGCGCCCCCAGCAGGTGGAGCAACGTGCTCTTGCCCGCCCCGCTCGCGCCCGCGACCGAGATCGCCTCGCCCGCTCCGATTCGGAGGTCTACCCCCTTCAGAACCCGGAGTTCTCTTCCGTTGCCTCCCACGAAGGTGCGCGCCAGCGCGCGGGCCTCCAGGGGCGACGGGTCCGCCCCGCGCACGGCCCGCCGGTCCGGACGGGCGCCGTTTCCGGACGCGGCGTCGACCGGCCGGCCGGCCTCATTCATGGCGAATCGCCTCCACCGGGCGGAGAGCGGCCGCCCGGGACGCCGGATAGAGGGTGGCGAGGAAGGTGATGCCCATGCTCGCCAGCGCGATGAGGGCGACGTCGAGCGGCTGCACCGCCACCGGCAGGTGATCCAGGTAGTAGAGGTCGGCCGGGATCGAGACGAACCGGTATCGGTGGAGCGCCCACACCATGGCCAGGCCCAGGGCCACCCCCGACCCCGTTCCGATCATGCCGATCCACAGCCCCTGCAGGCGGAAGACGTTGAGAATCCGCCGATCGCTCATGCCCATCGACTTGAGGATCCCGATCTCCCGGGTGCGGTCGACCACCACCATGACCAGCGTGCTCACGATGTTGAAGGCCGCGACCACGACGATCAGGCCGAGGATGACCCCCATGGCCAGCTCCTCGAGCTTCAACGCGGAGAAGAACGCCCGGTTGGTGGTCATCCAGCTCTCGACCGTGTAGCCGGGCCCGACGGCCGAACGAATGTCGCGGCCGATCTCGTCCGCCCGCCACAGGTCCTCCGTCCTGACCGCGATGCCGCCGACTTGGTTCGCCTCCGCGATGCCGAGCAGATCCTGGGCCGCCGCGAGCGGCGCGTACATGTTGCGCAGATCGTACTCGTACATGCCGGTCGTGAACGATCCCGCCATCTCGAACTGGCGGACCGTGGGGTAGAGATCGCCGAAGGGACCGGTGTGGACGTTCTCGAGCGACATCAGCACGAGCGTGTCGCCCCGGAACAGCTGCATGCGCTCCGCCAGCAGACGCCCCACCAGCACGGGCGGGAACCCCGACGCGGTCTTCTCCAGGGAATGCACGCCGTCCAGAAGATCCCGCTCCAGGTCCGTGACCGGAACCCCTTCCGGCTTCGCCGGCATCCCGTAGAGGTCGGCCGTCTGGGCGTATCCCGCGCGCTGGATGCCGACGTTGGTCAGGATGAACGGCGTGGCTCCGGCGACGCCGTCCACCGAGAGGACGCGCCGGACCACCTCCTCCCAGCCTTCCATGCGCAACGCGCTGCCGATCTCGAGCACGTGCACGTGCGGGTTGGAGCCCAGGATCTTCGCCCTGAGCTCCTCCTGCATCCCGTTCATCACGGAGATCACGACCACCAGAGCGGTGACCCCCAGGGTCACGCCTCCGAGCGCGATCCACGTGATGAGGGAAAGCAGACGCCCCTGCCTGCGCGCCGCCAAGTAGCGCCGCGCGACGTACCAGTCCAGACGCTTCACCCGTGCGCCCCGTTCATTCCGACCTCAGGACGGGGAAGAGAATGACGTCGCGGATGGTCGGCTGGTCGGTGAGCAGCATGACGAGGCGGTCGATGCCCACGCCCACGCCGCCCGTGGGGGGCATCCCGTACTCGAGCGCGCGGACGTAGTCCTCGTCCACCTCGTGGGCCTCCTCGTCGCCGTCCGCCGCCAGCCGCGCCTGGTCCCGGAAGCGCGCGCGCTGGTCGACGGGATCGTTGAGCTCGGAGAAGGCGTTCGCGATCTCGGTGCCCAGCACGAACAGCTCGAAACGCTCCGTCAGCCGGTCGTCTCCCCGCCGGGTCTTCGCCAGCGGCGAAAGCTCCCGCGGATGATCCAGGACGAAGACCGGGGCGCGCAGCTCCTTCTGCACCAGCGCGTCGAACAGCTTGTCGACGAGCTTTCCCCGCCCCGCGCGCTCGACGTCGGGGAGACGGAGCGCCTTCGCTCGGGCGCGCAGCGCCCGAGCGTCCATCTCCAGGGGATCCTCGCCCAGAGCCTCGCCGAGCGCCTCGGCGAGGCGGATGCGCCGGAACGGCGGAGCCAGCGAGATCCGTTCCCCTCGATAGACGATTTCGGTCCCGCCCGCGACCTCGGTCGCGATCTCCGAGACGAGTTCCTCCACCAGCGCCATCATGTCGCGGTAGTCGGCGAACGCCTGGTAGAACTCGAGCATCGTGAACTCGGGGTTGTGAACCCGGCTCAGACCCTCGTTGCGGAAGTCCTTGGAAATCTCGTAGACGCGCTCGAATCCGCCCACGATCAGCCGCTTCAGGTAGAGCTCGTCGGCGATGCGCAGGTAGAGTCGGCGGTCGAGGGCGTGGTGGTGGGTCACGAAGGGCCGCGCCGCGGCCCCTCCGTAAAGGGGCTGCAGCACCGGCGTCTCCACCTCCAGGAAGTCGTGGGCGTCCAGGATCCTGCGCGCCGCGGTCACCACCCGCGCGCGGGATCGGAAGACCTCGCGCACCTCGGGGTTGACCGCCAAGTCGGCGTAGCGCTGGCGGTACCGGGCCTCGGTGTCGGCGAAGCCTCCGTGCGCGATCCGTTCCCCGGTTTCGTCGTCCACCTCGGTCTTGCCCAGCGGCAACGGCCTCAGGCTCTTGGTGAGCAGCGTCCAGTCCGCGACCTGGACCGTCACCTGGCCCATGCGCGTGCGGAAGAGGCGGCCGCGCGCGCCGATCCAGTCGCCCAGATCGAGCAGTTCCAGGTCCCGGAAGGCCCGTTCGCCCAGCAGATTCCTCCTGAAGTACACCTGGATGCGACCCGAGCCGTCCTCGACGTCGGCGAACGCGCTCTTGCCGTGGCTCCGGAAGGCGACCATGCGGCCGCCGACGCGCACCTCGTCGCCCTGTCCGCGCTCGGAGAGCGTCCCCGCCGCCTCCGCGGCCTCGAAGGCGGCGGCCGCGTCGCGCGCCCCGTGAGTGCGGGCGTAGGCGTGGGCGAACGGCTCGATCCCGCGCTCGCGCAGACGTTCGAGCTTCTCCATGCGGGCGCGCACGCTCCGATCGAGGTCGGCGTCGTCGGAACGACGCGAACGGTCGGGCCCGGTTGCGGCGGATCGCGTCGCGGCGGATTCGGAGGGACGACCGGTCATCCGACTCCGGCCGCGCCGAACCGTTTCAGATAGGCTTCGATGAAGGGGTCGATCGCACCGTCCATCACCTTCCGGACATCCCCGACCTTCACGCCCGTGCGATGGTCGTTGACCATGGTGTAGGGTTGGAACACGTAGGAGCGCATCTGGTTGGCCCACGCGTTGTCGGACTTGACGGCCTCCAGCGCCTCCCGCTCGCGTTCGCGCTCCTCCACCGCTCTGCGGTGGAGCGCGGCGCGCAGCATTTTCATCGCCGTCGCCCGGTTCTTGTGCTGCGAGCGCTCCTGCTGGCACGACACCACGATGCCGGTGGGCAGGTGCGTGATGCGGACCGCGGAATCGGTCTTGTTGACGTGCTGCCCCCCCGCCCCGGACGCGCGGAACGTGTCGGTGCGCAGATCGGAGTCGTCGATCTCGATCTCGATCTCGTCGTCGACCACGGGGTACACGAAGACGCTGGCGAACGAAGTGTGCCGACGCGACTGGGAGTCGAACGGCGAGATGCGCACGAGACGGTGCACCCCGTTCTCCGCCTTCAGGTACCCGTAGGCGTGATCGCCCTCGATCTCGAGCGCGGCGCTCTTGATGCCGGCCTCCTCCCCGGGCTGGAGGTCGAGCACGTCGAGGTCGTACTCGCGCCGCTCGGCCCAGCGGGTGTACATGCGCACCAGCATCTCGGCCCAGTCCTGGGATTCGAGGCCGCCGGCGCCGGGGTGGACCGTGAGGAGCGCGTTGCGGTGGTCGTCCTCGCCCCGAAGCATGGTGCGGAACTCCAAGCGTCCGACGCCGCGGGCCAGCGCCTCGACGTCGGACGCCCACTGCGCCTCGACCTCTTCGTCCGCCTCCGCGGCCAGAATCTCGGCCCACTCGCCCAGTTCCTCGGCGGTGGCGGCCAGCTCGCGCCACGGCACCACCCAGGCCTTCAACCGATTGGCTTCGGCGATGAGCCGCCGCGCCTTCTCCGGCCGAGTCCAGAACGCGTCGTCGGCCTGGGCCCGCTCCAGCTCTTTCAGCTTCCGCTCGCGGACGCCGATGTCAAAGGTACCTCCGGAGTTCGGAGATCCTGCCCTCGAGTCCGCGCAGGCGTTCGGTGGTTTCGTTTCGCATGGGTCCCGCCCCGTTCGAGCCGCCCCGCCGGAAGAAAGCGCCCCGCCGCTCTTTCAGAAGAGCCGCTCTCCTCGGGCCAGGTTGGCGTTCAATTCGTCCTGAAAATAACGACTGCCGTGGGCCATGTCGCGTCCCACCCGACGGACGTATTCCGACCACGAGCGGCGCACCTCCTCCGCGAAATCCTCCTTCAACGTCCCCCGCTCGAGCGCGCGTCGGTACCGGTCCGGATGGTAGCGGATCATGTCGGAAACGAGCACGCGCGCCAAGCGCGCCGCCCGGTCGGCGGCATCGGCGGCGGCGAAGGGTCGGGCCGCCCCGCCCCCTCCGGCCGCTCGGGAGGAGCGGACGGGAGCCTCCGGGCCGCGCGCCGCATCGGCGACGGTCACCGAAAACACGCCCGAGCACGCGGCGCAACGCGCCCGCACCCCTCCCGCGGAGACCTTGTCGGAGTCGATCGGATAGCGTGCCGAACAGCTCGGGCAACGGACGGCGAAGACGCGACGACGGAGCGTCAAGGGAGAACGCCTCCTGGCTGGCGCGGGGACGTCCCGGAACAGGCCGGGATCTCTCGGGAAGCCGCGCCGCGGGCCGGCGGGCCGACGGCGGCGCGTCCGGATCGGCGGGTCACGGCAGCAGTTCCCCGCCCACCCACCACCGGCCCAGCGCGTCGGGAACCACCCCCAGGCGAAGCTCGGCGGAGGAGTCCGCGGCGCGCAGGCGCGCGGCGACGAAGGCATCGAAGGCGGCGGCCAGATGATTCGCCAGGATCACGCCCACGACGGTGGTGACCTGCCGCAACGCGGCGTCGCTTCTTCGGATCAGCCTGTCGTACTCCGCGCGGCTCGCCTCGTCGCCGTTCCAGTCCCACTGGAACCGCGCGCCGATGCTCCGGCCGACGTAGTATTCCATGGCGTGTTCGTACTCCGGCGAGCCCGGCTCGGGCGGCTTCCCCGCTCCCGGCGCCGGAAAGATCTCGGTGGCCAGCGACCAGACGGCTCCGTTGTAGGTGGCGGTGTCGGTTTCGGGCTGGACGCCGTTCGCGAAGGGATCCGCGTCGAAGGCTCCCGAGGCGCGATACCGTCCCAGCGCCTCGTAGTATTCGAAGTCCCCGTCCATGCGCCTCCCGACCGTTCCGCGGCGCGCGACGAACCACGCCAGGTCGCGGTAGCGGGTTCGGAAGTCGCGTCCCGTCCGCTGCCGCTCCAGCAGAACGCCCCATCCGGCGAGTTCCACGGCGACGAAGCCCAGCCAGCGCATCTTGTCCAAGCGTCGCTGCCCCCAGCCCGGGAGCGTTCCGGAGTAGAGGAGCGCCCGAGTCGGGGAAATCCGCGGCGGAGCCTCGGACCCTCGCGCGTCGCCGGGCCGGACCCTCTCCCAGGCCGGGCGCGCGGGGTCGGCCGCCCCCCCCCAGGCGAAGGCGGACGATCCAGCGGCGCGGCGGGGACCTTGACCCGAGAGCGCCGCGGGACCGACCGCCAGGAGCAAGAGCGCCGAGCGGGCGATCCGGCGGCACGCGTCCGGGGTTCCCGGGAAGCGCGCGCGCGCCATTCAGAAAACCACGCCCAGGCTCACGTGCACGGGTTCGGAGCCGGCGCCGCCGAGCGAGGCGCGCGCGAGCGAGCGGGCGACGCCCAGATCGAAGCGGTCGAGGCGAAGGCCGAATCCGAGCGCCGCGCCGCCTTCTCCGTCGCGCTCGTGGGCGTACCCCAGGCGCACGGACAGAACGTTGGTTCCGGTCGTGGCGACCTCGGTTCCCACGTGGATCGACGGCGAACCCAGGGCCCGCCACCGCTCCTCCAGCTCCACCGTGACGCGGAGGTCGAACGGCGGCTGCTCGTCGAAATGATCCAGAACGTCGTAGGCCGCCGCCAAGCGCGCCCGCGCGGGCAACGGGTCCGCCTGCTCGGCGTTGACCACCTGGAGGTCCGGTCCCAGGTGCGCGATCATCAGCCCGACGCGGAGCGGCAAGTCGTCGGAAAACGTCGCCTGGGCCCCCGCGTCCACCGCGTAGGTGGTCGCGGTCACTCCTCGATCCAGGCATTGGCCGCGGCATCCGATGCGGAACTGCACCATCTTGAAGTTGGCGCCCACGCTCACCCGGTCGACCAGCGCGGTCGCGAACGACACCACGCCCTGGTACCCGCGCACGCTCAGAGAACCGAGCACCTCGCCCCGGAGGCCGGTCATCTGCTGGTCGCCCACGTCGAGTTCCTGGTAGGAGACGCCCAGCGTGCCCACCGATTCGCGGCCCATGAGAAAGGACAAGGCGGTCGCGCGGCCCGCGAGCCGATCTCCCCGGTAGAAGAAGAAGCGGCGACCCTCGACGTGGGCGAGCCCGGCCGGATTCCAGAACGCGCTCTCCTGGGACGGCAACGCCGTCATCGCGCGTCCCATGGCGATTCCCCGCGCGCCCACCGGAAGAACCAGAAAGAGCGCCCCCTCGGTGGAGGGCATCCGGCGCACGGTCGCGGTGGCGGCGTCGGAGGTCGTCGCCAATTCCGGCCCCTGAGCCCCGGCCGACGAGGGCGAGGCCGCCAGCAGCGCGCTCAGCGCGCAAGCGCTAGCCAGTTCGCACGGTCTGGCGGTCGCGGGGAACGGCAAAGCCCAACCTCCGAAGGTGTCCACGCTTGCGTCGCCATCCGGCGAGCACCTTCACCCTCAGGTCCAGGTAAACCCGCCCGTCGACGAATCGCTCGATCTTGGTTCGGGCCCGAGAGCCGAGTTCGCGGATCGCCCGCCCGCCGCCGCCGATCAGAATCCCCTTCTGGGACGGCCGTTCCACGTACAGAACCGCTTCAATATGGATGGGGTCCCCGTCTTCGCGAAACCGTTCGATTCGGCAGGAGACCGAGTACGGGACTTCTTCGCGGTAGAGCTCGAACACGGTTTCGCGGACCAATTCGGCCGCGAAGAAGCGTACCGGTTCCGACGCGACGAGGTCCGGCGGGTAGAGGAAGGGGGAGCGCGGCAACTCGGCCTCGAGCGCCTCGCGCAGGACCCGGACGCCGGTTCCCTCGAGCGCCGATATCGGAAACACCGGGACGCCCAGGGCGGATTCCGCCCCGGCGGCCAGCGCCTGGACCGCATCGGCGGGAACCGCGTCGATCCTGTTCAGAGCCGCCGTGCACGGCATCTCCGCGTGCGCCAGCAACGAGCGCGGGACGTTCCAGCGGGGGCGCTTGCGCAGGGAAACCGCGTCCAGGACCACCAGTCCGACGTCGGCGTCCTCGAACGCCCGATGCGCGGCCTCCACCATGCCTCGGTGAAACAGGTCGCGTGCGGCGAACAGCCCCGGAGTGTCCAGGAAGACGATCTGGTGCGTCGCGCTCGAGCGGATGCCGGCCACGCGCTGCCAAGTCGTCTGCGGCTTCGGTGTGACGATGCTCAATTTTTCGCCCACGAAGGCGTTGAGCAACGTAGATTTGCCGACGTTGGGAGCTCCCGCGAGCGTCACGATGCCGGCCCGGGTGTCGGTCATGCGGAAGCGCCCGGAAGCGGAAAAAGGATCCCCCCCGGAGACGCGCTCCGAGGGGGCCTTTCGAGAAAGGGAAGCTGGCGACGACGTACTCTCCCACCGAGTCGCCTCGGCAGTACCATCCGCGCAGCGGGGCTTAACGGCCGTGTTCGGGATGGGAACGGGTGTTTCCCCCGCGCTGTGGTCACCAGCAACGTGTCCACGGGTTCGTCGAGAAAGGGCCCCGGGCGTCCGGGTCGGGTCTCCCGAACCGGTCGGGAGACCCTGCGATGGGGTCGACGCGTTCCAGCACGTCCGCCCTGGAGCGGGTGCCGGATGCTTCAATGCGAGTCATGCTGGTCAAGCCTCTCGGGCAATTAGTACGGCTCGGCTACGCGTGTCGCCACGCTTCCACCTACCGCCTATCGACGTGCTCGTCTCGCACGGCCCTTCGGAGGGCTTGCGCCCTGGGAGTGCTCATCTTGAGGTAGGCTTCCCACTTAGATGCTTTCAGCGGTTATCCCTTCCCGACGTCGCTACCCGGCGATGCCCCTGGCGGGACAACCGGTACACGAGAGGTCAGTCCATCCCGGTCCTCTCGTACTAGGGACAGATCCTCGCAACACTCCAACGCCCACGACGGATACAGACCGAACTGTCTCACGACGTTCTAAACCCAGCTCATGTACCGCTTTAACGGGCGAACAGCCCGACCCTTGGGACCTTCTCCGGCCCCAGGATGCGATAAGCCGACATCGAGGTGCCAAACCGCCCCGTCGATGTGAACTCTCGGGGGCGATAAGCCTGTTATCCCCGGCGTACCTTTTATCCGTTGAGCGACGGCCCTTCCATTCGGAACCGCCGGATCACTAAGGCCTACTTTCGTACCTGCTCGACCCGTCGGTCTCGCAGTCAAGCTCCCTTGTGCCTTTACGCTCTACGCGCGATTGCCGACCGCGCTGAGGGAACCTTTGCGCGCCTCCGTTACCTTTTGGGAGGCGACCGCCCCAGTCAAACTACCCGCCTGCAACTGTCCCCGAGGAGGATTCACTCCCCTGGGTTAGAGCCTCGACAGTGTAAGGGTGGTATTTCACCAACGGCTCCCCATCTCCTGGCGAAGATGGTTCGCGGCCTCCCACCTATCCTACACATGCAATGCCAAGACCCAATAACAGGTTGTAGTAAAGGTGCACGGGGTCTTTTTGTCCTGTCGCGGGTAATCGGTATCCTCACCGATACTCCAATTTCGCCGAGCTCGCGGAGGAGACAGTGTCCAAGTCGTTACGCCATTCGTGCAGGTCGGAACTTACCCGACAAGGAATTTCGCTACCTTAGGACCGTTATAGTTACGGCCGCCGTTTACCGGGGCTTCAGTTCGGAGCTTCGAATCCCGAGGGATTCTGACCCATCCCTTTAACCTTCCGGCACCGGGCAGGCGTCAGTGCCTATACGTCGTCTATGCGACTTTGCAGACACCTGTGTTTTTACTAAACAGTCGCTTGGACCGATTCTCTGCGGCCCGCGTCGGCTCCGCACGCAACGTGCTTCACCTACCACGGGCTCCCCTTATCCCGAAGTTACGGGGACATTTTGCCGAGTTCCTTCTCCGCGAATCACTCGCGCACCTTAGGCTCCTCGCCTCGCCTACGTGTGTCCGTTTGCGGTACGGTCGTGTTCGGAACTCCCTCGCGAGGCTTTTCCTGGCGGCATGATTACGGACCCTTTGCGGGGGTCTAGGACCCCCTTCGGCATCGGCGCTCGGCTATCCGGGTCTTTTATCCCCCGGAAACGCCTACCACCTTACATCGGAATTCCACCACCCGACGGTCCTTTCACTTCCGCGTCCCCCCTCGAGGTCGAACGCTCCAAAACACGGTACAGGAATATTAACCTGTTGTCCATCGCCTACGCCTTTCGGCCTCGGCTTAGGAACCGACTAACCCGGAGCGGATGAACCTGGCTCCGGAAACCTTAGGCTTTCGGTGACAGGGATTCTCACCCTGTTTATCGCGTACTCATTCCGGCATACTCACTTCCCTGCGCTCCACCTTAGCCCTTCCGGGAAGGCTTCGACGCCCAGGGAACGCTCCCCTACCATGTTCGGCTCTTCTCGCGAAGAGCCTTTCCATTCGTAGCTTCGGTGACAAGCTTGAGTCCCGACCATTATCGGCGCAGATGCACTTGACTAGTGAGCTATTACGCACTCTTTAAAGGAATGGCTGCCTCTAAGCCAACCTCCTAGTTGTCTCTGCAAACCCACATCCTTTCTCACTTAGCTTGCACTTGGGGACCTTAGCTGACGATCTGGGCTCTTTCCCTCTCGCGAACGAACATTATCGCCCGTCCACTGACTCCCAGGATCCTTCTCGCAGGTATTCGGAGTTTACTTGGGATCGGTAGCCTGGTAGGGCCCCTTACCCATGCAGTGCTCTACCCCCTGGAGATAATCCCTGAGGCTATACCTAAATATATTTCGGGGAGAACCAGCTATCTCCGAGCTTGATTGGCCTTTCACCCCTATCCACAGCTCATCCGAGTAGTTTTCAACCCACAACGGTTCGGGCCTCCACCGGGCATTACCCCAGCTTCACCCTGGCCATGGATAGATCGCTCGGTTTCGGGTCTGCCCCCACGTACTCGTGGCGCCCATTTCAGACTCGCTTTCGCTTCGGCTTCGGTCCAGAAGACCTTAACCTCGCACGTGAGGAGCAACTCGCCGGATCATAATCCAAAAGGCACGCCGTCACCCCTTCCCGCGTCCGAAGACGGGGATGCGGGCTCCGACCGCTTGTACGCACACGGTTTCAGATTCTATTTCACTCGCCGTCAGGCGTTCTTTTCACCTTTCCCTCACGGTACTCTTCACTATCGGTCACGAGTTCGTATTTAGCCTTGGAGGATGGTCCCCCCCGATTCAACCGGGATTTCTCGTGTCCCGGCCTACTTGGGCACTCCAGCGGCCGTCGTATTCGCATTTCGCATACAGGACTTTCACCTTCTGTGGTCCGCCGTTCCAGGCGCGTTCCGCTATGCTTTCCGACAACGCATTGCTGGAGCCCCGCAACCCCGGCGGAAGCAAGTCCCACCGGTTTAGGCTCTTCCCATTTCGCTCGCCGCTACTCCGGGAATCTCTTTTGATTTCTTTTCCTCCGGGTACTTAGATGTTTCAGTTCCCCGGGTTGGCGCTCCGCAAGGAGCGACGAGGTTTTTCCCTCGTCGGGTTTCCCCATTCGGACATCCCCGGATCGATGCTTGCATGCAGCTCCCCGAGGCTTATCGCAGCTTGCCACGTCCTTCATCGCCGACTCGTACCAAGGCATCCCCCGTGTGCGCTTCTTTCGCTTGACCAGCATCAAAATTCGCCGGCCTCGCATTCAAGAAACATGCACAAAAATCGATGCGCGTATTTTCACCCAAAGCCCGGACTTCCTCGCATCGGTGCCGAATTCGGCACGGCACGAGGTGCCCAAGACCCTTTCTCACAAACCCGTGTTGTCAAGAAGCGGCGGCGCCGACTCCGAGGGAGCCGGGCCGCGTCGCCGCAAAAGGCGAATCAAGGTTTCGAGAAAGCGAGGCGGGTAGACTTCTGAGCGCCTTTCGGTCGGGCCGCGAGGCCCGCTTACTCGGCATCTCCAGAAAGGAGGTGATCCAGCCGCAGGTTCCCCTACGGCTACCTTGTTACGACTTCGCCCCAGTTACCGATCTTGCCTTCGGCCGCTC
The DNA here is from genome assembly GCA_965115885.1 of Longimicrobiales bacterium. GTDB lineage: Bacteria > Gemmatimonadota > Gemmatimonadetes > Longimicrobiales > Gaopeijiaceae > BD2-11. The sequence continues at coordinate 1,358,257 of OZ220479.1, read as the reverse complement.
CCTCCCGAGGGTTGGGTCACGGACTTCGGGCACTACCGGCTTCCATGGCGTGACGGGCGGTGTGTACAAGGCCCGGGAACGTATTCACCGTGGCGTTGCTGATCCACGATTACTAGCGATTCCGGCTTCATGCAGTCGAGTTGCAGACTGCAATCCGAACTTAGACCGGCTTTTTGAGATTGGCTCGCCTTCGCAGGTTCGCAACTCTTTGTACCGGCCATTGTAGCACGTGTGTAGCCCTGGGCGTAAGGGCCATGATGACTTGACGTCGTCCCCACCTTCCTCCGGCTTATCACCGGCAGTCCCCCATGAGTCCCCGGCCGAACCGCTGGCAACATAGGGCAAGGGTTGCGCTCGTTGCGGGACTTAACCCAACATCTCACGACACGAGCTGACGACAGCCATGCAGCACCTGTCACGACGTCCCGAAGGAGGCCTCCTGTTTCCAAGAGGTTTCGTCGCGATGTCAAGCCCAGGTAAGGTTCTTCGCGTTGCTTCGAATTAAACCACATGCTCCACCGCTTGTGCGGGCCCCCGTCAATTCCTTTGAGTTTCAGCCTTGCGGCCGTACTCCCCAGGCGGGGCACTTAATGCGTTAGCTGCGACACCGAACCCGTCTATAGACCCGGCATCTAGTGCCCATCGTTTACGGCGTGGACTACCAGGGTATCTAATCCTGTTTGCTCCCCACGCTTTCGCTCATGAGCGTCAGAACTGGCCCAGCTAGCCGCCTTCGCCACCGGTGTTCTTCCTGATATCTACGCATTCCACCGCTACACCAAGAATTCCACTAGCCTCTACCAGTCTCTAGCCTTCCAGTATCCGCCGCAAGTCCGGGGTTGAGCCCCGGAGTTTCACGGCGGACTTAAAAGGCCGCCTGCGAGCGCTTTACGCCCAGTGATTCCGGACAACGCTTGCGCCCTCCGTCTTACCGCGGCTGCTGGCACGGAGTTAGCCGGCGCTTCCTCTGGGGGTACCGTCAACCGCGGTAGCTGTTCGCATCCGCGGGGTTCTTCCCCCCTGACAGTGGTTTACACCCCGAAGGGCTTCCTCCCACACGCGGCGTCGCTGCGTCAGCCTTTCGGCCATTGCGCAATATTCCCTACTGCTGCCTCCCGTAGGAGTCTGGGCCGTATCTCAGTCCCAATGTGGCGGGTCGTCCTCTCAGACCCACTACGCGTCATCGCCTTGGTGAGCCGTTACCTCACCAACAAGCTGATACGTCGCGACCCCCTCGTCCGGCGAGAGCGTGCAAAGCAGAGGCCCCCTTTGATCCGAGTTCCATGCGGAACCCGGACGTCATGCGGTATTAGCCCGGGTTTCCCCAGGTTGTCCCTCACCCGACGGCAGGTTGGTCACGTGTTACTCACCCGTTCGCCACTCGGCTCCGGATGCAAGCACCCGGTCCTCGTTCGACTTGCATGTATTAGGCACGCCGCCAGCGTTCGTCCTGAGCCAGGATCAAACTCTCCGTTGAAGAAAAGAAAGCTTGAACAGCTCCTGATCGAACGCCGATCTCGCAGATCGTTCGTTCGGAATCCACGTTGCTTGAACCCCCGCTCTCCTCGGGCGATGCCGGGAGAGCCATGCGGCAGGACGTAGCGCCTGCACGCGGAGGGGCCCGCCTCACTTCCTCGAAACCCCAATTTTCAAAAAGCTCCGGCGTCTCCTGCGCGCTGCCGGAATCGCGAGCTTCCGCCCGCGGGCGAGTCGCCCGCTCGCGGAACGCAGTCAGGGAACCTAACCCCTCTCGCGGAAGGGGTCAACTCCCACCCGGCGTTTTCGAGGCGGAACGGGTTCCGCGTCCCGGCTCGGTCCGCTCCCGCGCGGAGCCGCTTCGGATCTCCGGCCGGAGATCTCGTTCCGCGCCGACGTCCCGGTCGGAATGTCCCGCGCTTCGACGCGGCGTCCCCGGCGCAGGGTCAGATAGGCCTCCATGGCGCGGTAGGCCGGCAAGCCCAAGGAGCGCAGGAAGTCGGCCGTGCCGCGGTTGCGCTCGACGACGCGCTGCCAGAACTCGCGCGCGTCCGGCCCCGGGAAGGGCGCGGAGTCCTTCTGCGACTCGTGCCTGAAGATCGCTTGCACCTTCCCTCGCAGCTCCCGTTCCGAGAGCGGCACCAGCACGGTGGCCTCGTTCACGCTCCACTCCTGCCAAGCTCCCCGGTAGAGCCACAACCAGGGCGGCTCGCCGACGTAGCGCTCCAGGGCGCGCTCCACGGCGTCCAGGCACATCCGGTGCGTTCCGTGAGGGTCGGAGAGATCGCCCGCGGCGAAGATCATCGAGGGACGAACCTCCTCGAGCACCCCGGCCACGATCTCGACGTCGGCCTCCGTGACCGGGTTCTTCCTGACCGTGCCGGTCCGGTAGAAGGGCAGGTTCAGAAAACGGGCCCGGTCGCCGGGCAGACCCAGAACCTGGATCCCGGCCACCGCTTCGCTCTCGCGGATGACGCGCTTCAGGTCCTGCACCACGACGGGGTCCTCCTCGCCGGGCTCCTTGCGCGCGAGTTTCTCCTCCACCCTGCGCAGGACGCCCTCCAAGGCCTTCCTGTCCCCCAGCCGGATCACGTCGGCCGTGCGCCGCATGAAGTCGAGGCAGCGGCGGATCTCGTGGTCGAACACGGCGATGTTGCCGGAGGTCATGTAGGCCACGGTCACGCGGTTGCCGTTCTCGACCAGCTTGCCGAGGAGCCCTCCCATCGAGATCACGTCGTCGTCGGGATGAGGCGAGAAGACCAGCATGTTCCGACCGCGAGGCAGTCGGCTCTTCCCGCGGATCTTGGAGATCAGCGCGTTGAACACCTGCCCGTTGAGCGGTTCCGCCGACCCGTGCCTGGAGACCAGCGAGCCGAGACGGTGCTCGCGGTAGTCGTCGGTGGCGAGGTGGAGGATCGGTTTTTCCGTCCGCCGGCTGAGCCACACGACCGCCTCGACCTCCCAGTGCGGCGTCCACTCCGTGTCGCCGACCAGCCAAGGCGTGCGGATGCGCGTCAGGTCGGCGGCCGCGGCCGGGTCGAGGTACACCGTCGCGTGCGGGTGCCGTTGCAGAAAGGTGGCGGCGACGTCGGCGTGCACCTCGCCCTCGACGGCGCGTCGCACGATGCCGGACTTGTGTTCCCCCGTCGCCAGCAACACCACCTCGCGCGCCTCGAGGATGGTGGCCACGCCCATCGTGATGGCCCGGTGGGGCACGTTTTCCTTGCCGAAGAAGTCGCCGGCCGCGTCGGATCGGGTCACCGCGTCGAGATACAGGTTGCGCGTACGCGACCCGCGTCCCGAACCCGGCTCGTTGAAGCCGATGTGCCCGGTGCGGCCGATTCCCAGAATCTGGAGGTCGATGCCCCCCGCTTCGCGGATGCGGCGCTCGTAGTCGAGGCAGTGGGCCTCCACTTCTTCTTCGGGCAGATCGCCACGGGGGATGTGGCGGTTCTCGGGCGGGACGTTCACGAAGTCGAAGAAGTTCTCCCGCATGTAGCGGTGGTAGCTGTGCACGCTACCGGGCTGCATCGGGAAGTACTCGTCGAGGTTGAAGGTGACGACGCCGGAGAAGTCCAGGCCCTCCTCGCGACGGAGACGGACGAGCTCCCGGTAGACCCCGACGGGGGTGGAGCCGGTGGCCAGCCCGAGCACCGCGCGGCGCCCCTGGCGGCTACGCTCCCGGATCAAGTCCGCGATCCGCCCGGCCACCTCAGCCGCGAGGCTGTCGTGATCCGGCATGACGCGGACAGGAATCCGCTCGCGCCGCGCCGCATCGGCTCCGGGCATGGGATGCAGTCCGTCTTCGGGAGGGGCGACCGGATCGAGGTCTCGGGAAAGGGGCGGAGAATCGGACACCGCGATCCTCGTCCGGAGGAAGGGAGGGTGAGCGACCGGACTTGAACCGGCGACCTCCAGGGCCACAACCTGGCGCTCTAACCACCTGAGCTACGCCCACCGCATGGAGGCCGAGCGGGCGCAACGGCCCGTCGGCCTCGGCTCGAAAAAAGCTAATCCGGCCTCGGATGCGCGTAAACCGCCGCGGGCGCCCGGAGGGGCCGGATTCCCGTCCGCCCCGCGCGGGACGGACGAGAATCCGGAACGAACGCTCCCCCAGCGCCTTGCCGACGCACGGGGAACGGGGCGAGGCGCGCCCGCCAGGACTCGAACCTGGGACCTACGGATTAGAAGTCCGTTGCTCTATCCATCTGAGCTACGGGCGCCTCGGGGAGGCCGGGGCCGAACTAGAGCTTGACGACGTTCTCCGCCGCCGGCCCTTTGCTGCCCTGAACGATGTCGAACTCGACCCGATCCCCCTCGGCCAACGAACGATACCCATCGGCCTGGATGGCCGAGTGGTGCACGAAGCAGTCCCGATCACTGCCCTCGGGCGTGATGAACCCGAAGCCTTTGGCGTCATTGAACCACTTCACCGTACCGGTGGTACGCATCCCGCACTCCTTTTTGCCGCGTTTCGCCCGCAGCGTGTCTTCCGTTCGCCCGGACTCGGAACATCCGGCCCGAGACACCCACTGCTCGAATCGAGCCAATTGTATCGGAACGTCCCGTCGTGTGTCAACGCCGACCCGCACGAACTTCGGCGTTTCGCGGCGAGGGAGCCCGATCGCACCGCCGGTCCGCGCAGCGGCGCTCGATCCTCCGTTCCTCCATCGCGCGCGGATCGCCGCGCGCACGCGGGCGAAATTCGGATGCGGGGACGCCACTCGGCGTGGACGAGAAGCGCGTCGGCTCCGTCGACGCGTACGGCGGCGGACGTCGTCGGCCGCACGTTCGATCCGATCCCCGGAGACGGCGCGCGCCGAGCCCGGGGGGCTCGGGATCGCGGGGCCGCGCTCCGACGGACGATCGACGGCGACGGTCGCTCCGGGCCTCGCGCACGTCGGCCGCGTCGGGCCCGAAGGCCGGCCCCCGCGCCGCCATGACGCGAAATCCGCCCCGAACCTCTCGGCCAAGCGGGCGAGGAGCGGGCGCTTCCGGGCGCGTCGGTCGACGGATCTCGCGGGCCCCGGAATCGAAGGATCCGCGCCCCCGGGTCGTCGTTCGCGCGCGCGAACGCCCCGCATGTCCATCGGGGGAAGGCGGGAGTCCCCCCCGCATCCGACCTCGAGTGGGAGTCGGCGGCGGTCGATGCGGGAGCCGGAGCCGACCCTGCGGGCGCGCCGAGCGCACGTCGGCTCCGATCAGGCTGCCGACAGCCTACCGGGGCGGGCGAAGAGGGCGGTCGGCGGCGGAGTCGGCGCCCGAAGGGCTCCGAGGTCGACGGCCGCGAGCCGATTTCCCCCGGGCCGTTGCGCGACGGAGCGACGTCCCTCGGCCCGCGCCGCCGCGCGGGACGGGCGCGTTCGCGGCCCGGCGAGAAGCCCGGGGGAGGCGAGGAAGCCGGATTCCTCGAAGCGGGCGGGTCCAGTCGGGGCGGCCGGATTCGAACCGGCGACCTCCTGCTCCCAAAGCAGGCGCGCTACCGGGCTGCGCCACGCCCCGTCCCCCTCTCGGGTACCCCGGAAGAACCGGAAGAATCGGCGATTCCGCCGGTGGCTTCAACCCTCTGCGCGGAGGGCGCGCGAAGCCGGCGCATCGCACGAAAAGGCAAGGGGAACCTCGAAGCTCAGTAGTGGAGGGTTTCCCGAAGCTTGACGCCCAAGGTCCGAAACGCGTTGCCGCGGTGGCTGCGCGCGTCCTTTTCCTCCGGATCGAGTTCGGCGAAGGTCTTCCCCGTCTCCGCGTCCTGGAAATGCGGATCGTAGCCGAATCCGCCCTCGCCCCGGGGCTCCAGGACGACGACCCCCGGGGCCTCGCCGCGGAACACCATGGGGTCGCCGATCCCGAAATGGAGCACCGCGACGCACACGTAGCGTCCCGTGCGGCGCTCCGGCTTGTGGCTGGCGAGCAGCTTGACCAGATGCTCGTTGTTCGCGCGATCGCGTTCTTCGCCGACGAGGTTCGGAGTCGGCGCGAAGCGCTTGGAACGCACCCCCGGAGCGCCGTCCAGAACATCGACTTCCAGGCCGGAGTCGTCGGCGATGGTCGCGGCTCCGCACAGGCCGTTGAAGTAGGCGGCCTTGGCTTTGGCGTTCTCCTCGAAGGTGTCGAAGGTCTCGATCTCGTCTTCCTCGGCAGCGTAGGGGATGCCCGCCTCGTCGAGGCTCAGGACGCGCAGTCCGGGATCCGTGCCCAGGATGCGCCTGATTTCGTCCAGCTTGTGGCGGCTCCGGGTGGCGGCGACCAGCGTGAGTGCGTGCGACGGGCTCATCTTGCGCGCTCCTGTTGGGTTGATGTCCTCATCTCATCTTTTCTCGGGGAGGATGCGTCCGATTCCGGACGGGTAGGGTGTCGCGAAAAACTCTCTACGGGAACGAGCGCCGACGCAAGAGAAACGGCGCGGGGCGACCGGCCGGGGAGCGCGGATCCGAGAGAAGGGACGGATCATTCGGGAGGCGGCGCCTTCCGGCGGATGCGACGCACCAGGTCGGTCGTGGACCGGCCCGGGAGGTACGGAACCACCGCCACCTCCCCGCCCGCGGCGCGAACCGCCCTGCGGCCGACCACCTCCTCCGGCGCGTAGTCGCCGCCCTTCACCAGCACGTCCGGGAGCAGGGCCGCGATGAGCGCGCGGGGCGTGTCGGAATCGAAGGGCGTGACCGCGTCGACGCTCGCCAAGGCGGCCAGGACGGCGACGCGATCGTCCAAGGAGGCGTAGGGGCGGTGCGCCCCCTTGAGGCGCGCGACCGAGGCGTCGGTGTTGAGCCCCACCACGAGCATGTCTCCCAAGGCGCGGGCGGCGGCCAGGCACTCCACGTGGCCGCGGTGCAGGATGTCGAAGCACCCGTTGGTGAAGACGAGGCGGACGTCGCGCGGACGGCCGTGGCGGGCGAGCAACTCGTCGACCGCGAGCAGCTTGGGGTTCGGGGGAACGGGAGGGACCATCACGGGGACGGGACGGCCGGAGCGCGCGCGAACTCCGCCAGGACGTCGCCCGCGCCCCGATCCAGAAGTATCGCCGCCACGTCGGCGGCCAGACGTTCCGGCTCGGTCAGACGACCGGTGCGGTCCGCGCGCACCACCCGGCGGCCGTCCGGGCTGAGCACCATCGCCCAGAGCCTGTGGCCGCCCGGATAGGGCAGTCCCAGTACCCCGACGGGCAGATGGCAACCCGCTCCCAGCAGACGCAACAACTCGCGCTCGGCCCGCACCGCCCGCCGGGTGGGGGGATCGTCCAGCGCGGCGGCCAGCCGCCGCGTCCGCGGGTCGTCGCGGCGGACCACCACGGCGAGCGCGCCCTGCCCCGCGGCCGGCAACCACGCCGTGCGCTCCAGAAGCTCGCTCGCTCGCTCGCGCAAGCCCATGCGGGCGAGCCCGGCCGTCGCCAGCACGAGGGCGTCGCACTCGCCCCGGTCCAACTTCGCCAGCCGGGTGTCCACGTTGCCGCGCATGGGCACCACCGTGCAGTCCGGGCGGAACGCGCGCGCGAGCGCGGCGCGGCGCGGAGAGCCGGTGCCGATCCGGGAGCCGGCGGGCAGGGTGCTCAGCGTGCGCCCCCGGTTCGGCGGCAGCACCAGCGCGTCCCGCGGATCCTCGCGCGGCGGCGTGGCGGCGACGCACAGGCCAGGCGCCATGCGGGTCGGAAGATCCTTGAGGGAGTGCACCGCCATGTCCACGGCGCCGTCCAGAAGGGCGTCGTCCAAGGCGCCGGTGAAGACCCCTTCCCCTCCGATGCGGACGAGCGACGCGTCCGGCCGACGGTCGCCGGGGGTGCGGACGGCGTGCAACGAGACGCGCACGCCCGCGCCCTCCTCCAAGGCCGAAGCGACCTGGCGACTCTGGATCAGGGCGAGCTTGGACCCCCGGGTTCCCAGCCGGAGGCGGGGCGCCTGCGCTTCGACCTCCGGGCGACCCGCCGACACCCGAACGCCGGGGGTCAGAGCGCCCGCAGGATCAGGAACGCGGCCAGCAGCACGGCGACCCAGAGCACCATGCTGCCGGTGGGCCAGGAGCGGGCCAGAGCGCCGTGGGGACCCGTATGGCGGAACGCGTTTCCGAGCACCCAATTCACGCCGTCGAGCGCTGCGCCCCGCACGGCCGAGTCCGCCCCGCGGATCGCCGATCCCACCCGGCGCACGGCCGCCGGGGCCAGCCGCCTGTAGACCCACTCGGCGTCCAGGTTGACCGCACGCACCTCGTCGGGATAGATGCGCGCCAGCCGGAAGAGCACCACCGCCCCCACCGCGAAGGCCAGCAGCTGCACCTGGGTCAGAACGTGGGGGAGGTCGTAGGGCGAGTAGTCCATCGCGTGCGGCAGGCGCTCGTAGAGCAACTGCGGCATCGAGCCGATCAGAACGCACGCGACGGCGCCCACGGTCATGGCGGCGAGCATGTTCCAGGGCGGCTCGCGCGTGCGGATGCCCGAGTCGTGGGCGAAGAAGGCGAAGAACGGGATTTTGATGCCCGCGTGCTCGACGACGCCCGCGGAGGCGAACAGCATCACCGGCCAGATCCAGTAGTGATGCTCCTCGATCAGCGCGGTCATGATGAGCGCCTTGCTGACGAAGCCGTTGAAGAGCGGCAACGCCGAGATCGAGGCCGCTCCCACCATGCAGAGCCCGGTCGTCCACGGCATCGTCCTCCAGAGACCGCCGAGCTCGGACGCCTTGGCGGTGCCCGTCCGGTGGAGCACGGCGCCCATCGACATGAAGAGCAGGCCCTTGAAGAGCACGTCGTTGAAGGCGTGCGCGACGGCTCCGTTGACGGCGATCGCCGTTCCCACGCCCACGCCGCACACCATGAAGCCGATCTGGTTGATCATGCTGTAGGAGAGGACGCGCCTGAGGTCGTTTTCGATGACGGCGAAGAAGATGGGATAGCAGGCCATCGCCGCGCCCACGTAGACGAGCAGGTCGGTTCCCGGGAAGGCGCGCGCCAGGGCGTACACCGCGACCTTCGTGGTGAAGGCGCTGAGGAAGACCGTGCCCGTGGGCGTGCTCTCCGGGTAGGCGTCGGTCAGCCAGTTGTGCACCAGCGGGAAGGCGCCCTTGACGGCGATGGCCGCGAAGACGAGCCAGCCCGCCAAGCCCTCCAACCCGATGAAGCCGAAGGAGACGTCCCCCCCGGTCTCGACGGCCCGGACCATGGCCCCGGCGAGGAGCGCCACCCCGGACACGACCTGGATCACCAAGTAGCGCATGCCCGCCCTGCGCGCCCGCCGGGTGCCGCGCGCGAAGACGAGGAACGCCGAGCTGACCGCGAGCAGCTCCCAGAAGAGGAAGAGCGTCACCAGGTCGCCTGCGAACACGGCCCCGAGCCCGCTGCCCGCGTACACCAGCGCGGCGGTGTGCTGGAGGGTCGCGGAGTCCTCCTTTCCGAGGTGCAGCGAATAGAGGACGGCGATGAAGGCCCCGAGGTGGAACAGGTAGCCGAAGAGCAGGCTCAGCTTGTCGGCGCGCACCAGTGAGAGCTCGTAGCCGAGGATGCCGACGGAGATCTCGAAGCCCTCCTGGACGCCCGCGACGTTGAGCGCGCCCAGCGCCGGGATCGCCAGCAGGAGGACGCGGCGCGGCCATCCGCGCACGAACGGCACCAGCAGCGCGCCGAAGAGGAAGATCGCGAACGGCGGCAGGCTAGTCGGCATCGTAGTAGTCCTCCGGCCGCATCACGATGCGTCTCAGCCCCTTCGCCGCCATGATCAGCGCGCCCACGCCCACGAGTCCGTAGACGGTGTAGAACGCCGGGATGGATTCCAGCGGATGCGGATGTTCGGTCTGCCGGTCGAGGAGGAAATCCAGGACCACCAGCGCGCCGCAGAGCAGAAAGAAAGCGGAGAGGATCGCCCGGGTCGCCTTGGGGCCGACGCTCGAGGGCGGGTGGCCGTGTCCGTGCTCTGCGCCCCCGGCGCCGGAGGATTCGGGGGCGGCGCCCTGCGCCGAATCCCGCCCGTTCACGGCGTCCTCCCGCATCGTCGCCCCGCGGTCCGCGCTCATGGCCCCGCCACCATCGAGAGCAGCCGGAAGAAGGGATCCGGGTACGCGAAAAGCGCGAGGCAGCACAGGCTCGCGATCACGATCGCGATCAGCGAAGGGAGCGGCGCCTCGCGAATCCCTCCGCCTCCGTGGGCGTGCGAGCCGGGCCCCGGACTGAAGAACGCCCGGATCGGGACGATCATCAGGTATCCGATGGAGAGCAGCGAGCTCGCCATCAGCACCGCCACCAGCCCGGCCTGCCCCGCCTCCAGCGCGCCCAGCCCCAGGAACCACTTGCTCCAAGTGCCTCCGGCGGGCGGAAGACCGACGATGGAGAGCGTGCCCACGAAGAAGGCGGCGAAGGTGACGGGCATGGTGCGCCCGAGTCCCCTCATGTCGCTGATCTCGGTCTTGTGCGCCGCGACCATGATCGCGCCCGCGCAGAAGAAGAGGGTGATCTTGCCGAAGGCGTGCATGACGATGTGCATGCCTCCGCCGACGATCCCCATGGCGTTGGCCAGCATGGCGCCCAGCACCACGTAGGAGAGCTGGCTGACGGTGGAGTAGGCCAGCCGCGCCTTCAGGTTGTCCTTTCCGAAGGCCACCAGCGACGCCAGGACGATGGTCGCGGCCGCCGCCCACATGAGCCACACGCTCGCGCCCAGCCGGGCGAGGAAGTCGACGCCGAAGACGTAGACGACGATCTTGAGAACGCTGAACACCCCCGCCTTCACCACCGCCACGGCGTGCAGGAGGGCGCTGACCGGAGTCGGGGCCACCATGGCGGCGGGCAGCCATCGGTGGAAGGGCATGACCGCCGCCTTGCCGATGCCGAACACGTAGAGCGCGAGCAGGACCGCCACCACGCTCTCCCCCGCCCTGCCGTCCAGGATCCCGCCCGTCTCGAAGTCGAGGGTGCCGGCGAGCAGGTAGGTCCAGACGATGGCGAACAGCTGGAAAGCGATCGAGGTGCCGAGCAGGATGCCCAGATACACCCGTCCGGCCCGCTTCGCGGCCTCCGTGCCCGCGTGCGTGACCAGCGGGAAGGTGGAGAGCGTCAGCGCCTCGTAGAAGACGAAGAGCGTGAACAGGTTGCCCGCGAAGGCGACCCCCATGGTGCAGGAGATGGCCAGGGCGAAGAAGACGTAGAAGCGGGTCTGGTTCTTCTCGTGGTGGCCGCGCATGTAGCCGATGGCGTAGAGCGTGGTCACGATCCACAGGCTGCCCGCCACCAAGGCGAAGATCATCCCGAGCGGTTCCACCTCCAGTTCCAGCGGAATGCCGGGCAGGGGCTCGGCCAGCACCAAGCGAGGCGTCTCGCCCGCCGCCACCGCGCGGTGGATCCGCATCACCACGCCCAGCAGCGCGCCGCCGGCCGCGAGCGAGGCGGCCTCGCGCAGGTTGGGGCTGGCGCGCAGGAGCCCCACCAGACCCGCGCCGGCCAAGGGCACGAGGAGGGCCAGAAGCGCCAGCGCGCCCGGGCTCACGGAGCGCCTCCCAGCAGGACGCGCGCCGCTTGGCCGGCGACCGACGCGGTGAGGGTGGCGTCGATGCCGAAGTAGAGGTTGGCGGCGACGAGCGCCCAGGTGGGCACCAGGAGCGAGAGCGGCGCCTCGCGGACCGGCTCGGCGCGCTCCGGGGCGTCGCCGAAGTAGACGGCCTCCACCACGCGCCAGACGTAGACCACGGCCATGATCGAGGTGACCAGCACCAACGCCGCGACCGGCCACATCCCCCGCTCCAGCGCGCCCAGCACCAAGTACCACTTGCTCACGAAGCCCACCGTGAGCGGCACCCCGACGAGGCTGAGTCCTCCGACGGTGAAGGCGGCCATGGTCCAGGGCATGCGCCGGCCGAGGCCGCGCAGGGCGTCGATGTGCACCGAACCCACGCGGTACGCCACGCACCCCAGCGCAAGGAAGAGCGCCCCCTTCATGAGCGCGTGGTTGAAGAGGTGGAGGGTGGCCGCGGTCAGGCCGGTGACGGAGGCGAAGCTGATCCCGAGAACGATGTAGCCGATCTGGGCGACGCTCGAGTACGCCAGCATGCGCTTCACGTTGCGCTGGAAGACGGCCACCAGCGACATGGCGAAGATGGCCGTCAGCGCGAGCGGCAGCAGCCAGAGTCCGAGGCCGAGTTCGTCGAACGAGTACGCCGCCCCGAAAACGGTGAAGTGGAAGCGCAGCAACACGTACACGGCCACCTTGGTCGCGGTGGCGGCGAGGAAGGCCGTGACCGCCGAGGGGGCGAACGTGTACGCGTTGGGAAGCCAGAGGTGGAGCGGGAAGAGCGCCAGCTTGAGGCTCGTGCCGACCGTGAGGAAGGCGAACGCCACCAGGACGGTCCGCTCGCCGCGGAGCGCCGGGAGGCGCTCGGCCAAGTCGGCCAGGTTGAGCGTGCCGGTCTCCACGTAGAGGAGTCCGATGCCGATCACGATGAAGCTCGCCCCCACGCTTCCCATGATCAGGTAGCGGAAGGCCGACACCAGCGCGCGCCGGTCGGAGCCCATCGCGATCAGCGCGTAGGCCGAAAGCGAGGAGATCTCCAGGAAGACGAAGACGTTGAAGGCGTCCCCGGTGACGGCGATGCCCAGGAGCCCGCACAGGCAGAGCATCCAGGCCCCGTAGAAGAGGGGGATGCGGCGCGGGTCCAGCTCGCGCTCCACGCTCCTGAGCGCGAACGGAGTCGCGACCGCGCCGATGCCGGCGACGACGAGCAGCACCAGGGCGTTCACGGCGTCGACCCGGTACTCGATGCCCCAGGGCGCCGCCCATCCCCCCAGCGCGTAGCGGATCTCGCCCTCTTCCAGGACGCGCCGCAGAAGGCCGACGGCCGAGAGGAAGGCCGCCACCGAGGCGGCGAACGCGACGCCCCAGGAGACCCGCTTCCAAGGGACCAGCACGCACAGGGCGGCGGCCAGCAGCGGCGCGACCACTTGGATGGCGGGAAGGTGCGCGCTCATGCCCGCGCTCCCTCGGCCGCCTCGTCGGCGAGCACCTGCTCCTGGATCTCGTCGTCCTCGACGGTGCCGTAGCTCTCCCGGATGCGCACCACCAGGGCGAGCGCCATCGCCATGGTCGCCACGCCCACCACGATGGCGGTGAGCATGAGCACGTGCGGGAGGGGGTTGGAGTAGAGCGTCTCCGCTCCGGCGGCCGCTCCCTCGGCGGCCCCGTGGCCTTCCTCGATCAGGATGGGAGCGGTTCCGCCGAGAATCTTGCCGGTGCTGACGTAGAAGATGATCACCGAGGTCTGGAAGATGTTCAGCCCGACGACTTTCTTGACCAGGTTGCCCCGGGAGACGAGCACGTAGAGGCCCACCATCATCAGGAAGACGACCACCCAGTAGTTGAAGAGGCCGAGAACCTCCATCTAGTCGGCCCTCCGTCTTCCGGCGAAGCTGTAGAAGAGGGCGACCATGACCCCGAAGACGGTCACGAGCACCCCGAGTTCGACCAGGAGGATTCCGATGTGCTGGGCGTGTTCGGGGTCGTGCAGGAGCACTCCGTAGTCGAGGTAGTTGCCGCCCATCGCCATCGCCGCCACCCCGACGCCGCCGAAGATCAGCACGCCCAGGGCGCCGCACCACGCGACGACGCCCATCGGCACCGCCGCTTTCGCCCGGTCGAGCCCGAAGACCAGGGCGTAGAGGATGATCCCCGCCGCGAAGATGACGCCGGCCTGGAAGCCGCCTCCCGGCCCGTAGTCGCCGTGGAACTGCACGTAGAGGGCGAAGAGCAGGATCGGCCCGACCAGCAGTTTGGCCGCGATGCGCAGGATGATCTGGTCCCTCACGGCGCGCCGTCCCCGCCGGTTCCGCCGGAGGATTCGCGCGCGCGCCCGCCCCCGCGCCGGCCTCCCGACCCGGCGAAGAGCATGAGGACCCCCACCATGGCGGCGAAGACCACGGTGGTCTCGCCCAACGTGTCGTAGCCTCGGTAGCTGCCCAGCACGGTGGTCACGATGTTGGGGATGTGCACGTCGAGCGTCTCGCCGTCTCCGCCGGCGAGGGGAACGTGCTGCTCCAGGTACTCGGGGGCCACGTGGCGGTGGATGGGGTTGTCGGCCAAGCCCCAGCGCGGAAGGTCGTAGGTGCCGTACACCAGCATCCCGCCGGCGACCGCCACGACCAGCAGCGGGAGGACGGGCGAGGTCGCGTGGCGCTTCTGCCGGGTTCCCACCAGCGCCAGGGTGCCGAGCGCCAGGATGGTCGACACGCCGGCCCCCACCGCGGCCTCGGTGAACGCCACGTCCACCGCGTCGAGCAGGACGAACAGCGCCGCGGAGAGGAGGCTGTAGATCCCCATCAGCATGACCACGGCGACCAAGTTGCGCACGCGCAGAACGGCGATCGCGGTCACGGCGAGCAGGGCGAGGAGGGCGAGGTCGACCGCGGATTCCATCTAGTCCCCTCCCTCGTCCGAGTGCACGAGGGGCTCCACCTTGCCGTGCAACGCGGCCTTGGCCAGCGCGTGCGACGCCACCGGGCCGGTGAACCAGAGGAAGCCGAGGACGAGCGCCAAGCGCAGCGTCACCCCGTCGAACCCGGTCCGGAGCATGAGCCCGGTGAGAATGAAGAAGCTGCCCATGGTGTCGGTCAGCCCCGCCGCGTGCATGCGCGTGAACACGTCCGGCATGCGCAGAACGCCGATGCCCCCGACCACGACGAAGAAGCCGCCCAGCGCCAGGAGCGCGCCGCCGAGGTAGCCGAGGAACGTCTCCATCAGCCGGACTCCGTCTCGCCGGGCGACGGCCCCGAGGCCCCCAAGTTCCCGAACTGGAAGAACTTCAGCACCGCGATGACGCCGATGAAGTTGAGGAGCCCGTAGGCGAGCGCCAAGTCCAGGAACTCGGGCCGCCCGGTGAAGAACCCGATGAGCGCGATGATGAGGACGGTCTTGGTGCCGAACATGTTGACCGCCAGCACGCGGTCGTAGACGGTGGGCCCCAGCAGCGCGCGCACCATCGCGAGCCCCATGGTGGCCAAGACCGCGAGCGAGGCGCCCACCACCATCACGACGATCCCTCCAGGCGGCATACCCGGCGGTCCATCTCGCCCTCCTCGGTTCCGTCCAGGGCCTCCTGGGTGAGGGCGTGGATGCGGAACCCTTCGGCGTCGAGGCGCACCGTGACGGTGCCGGGCGTCAGCGTGATGGAGTTGGCGTAGACGAAGCGGCCCAGATCCGTCTTCTGATGCCCGTGGAAGTCCACCAGCCGAGGCCGGATGGGCAGGCGGGGCGAGAGGATGACGCGCGCCACGGCGAGGTTCGACTTGAAGACCTCGAAGACCAGCCAAGGCAGGTACAGGAAAAGCCTCGAGGCGACGTGGAACGGGGCCCCTTCCCGGTCGGGCAGGCGCATCCGCAACACCAGGAGGGTCACGCCGACCACCGACGCCGCGCCCAGGCCGAGAAGCAGGTTCGTGTAGTGCCCCGACATGAGCAACCACACCCCGTACCAGAGGAGGCACAGGCCGAGCAGGCGCGCGACGGGAGGTCGGGTCAAGGGGGGATGCGGGCGGCTGGGGAGGATTCGTGACGGGGCGACGGGCAAGCTACCAAGTGGACTGGGCCCCGTCAACGATCATCTGGGCGATGCGCTCGATCGCCTCCTCGCGCGCCACGTCCTCGGTCTCGGACGCCTCCAGGAATTGCCCGCGCGCGCTCAGCCCGGCGTTCTCCCACAGGATCTCGTTGTTGACGACGTCGATCAGCTCGACGTCGAGGCTTATGGAGACTTGGCGTTGCAGCACCTCCGGTCCCCGCCGGTCCTCCCCGGCGCGATAGAGCGGGGTCTCGAGGGTGTAGCGGGAGATGGTGCCGCGCAGGATCGCGTCCGCGTTCTCCTCTCCGCCCGGGTTGACGCCCAAGCCCCGGGGCACCTCGCGCAACAGGAACTGGTGGATCTCCTGGGTGATCTCGAACATGCTGGTCTCGTTCTCGAAGGGCAGGATCGCCAGGGTCCGGATGTGGTCCGGGAAGCTGCCTCCCCGGAAGCTGTAGTTGCAGCCCGAGAGCAGCGCGACGCACGCTAGGGCGGCGCGCCACGCTCCGCGGGCGAGGACGCGGGCGGAGGCGGTGGGCGGGAGGAGTCGCGCGCGCCGGAATTTCGGCGCGCGGGTGGCAAGGTTGGGAATCGTCGGTTCCGTCATCGTTTGCTCCTGGTCCACCTTGTTTTCGCCAATCGGGCATACCGCGTTCGCGCCCGTCCATCGGACGACCCCGGCCTGCCGGAACGACCGCGAACCGAAGGTCTTGGAGCTCGGCGCGTCTCCATCGGCGAACGAGGCGGCAGATCGTCGGTTTTCAATCCCTGAGGCAGTTCGCTTCGCGCGCCGCCATGGCATCGTCGAAGGTCATTTGTCGCTTCGGCCCTGTAGGCGTATTTTTGGAGTGGGTTGTTATCATTCCCTACCGAGAATTGTTGATGCGATCCAGAAGCTCAAGACTAAGCTCCTGGGCACGGGCAATTTGGCTGGAAGACATCCGGGAAGTCAGATCGTCTTTAAGTTCGCGTGCACGAACGGACGAAAGGTCATCGCCTTGGGCGGCAGCAAGGTTTGCCCATGCGTAAGCTTGGACATCGTTCTCCGGCACTCCCTCGCCCCTGGCGTACATGACACCGAGGTTGTACTGGGCGCTGGCGTCGCCCTGCTCGGCAGCGGCCCGAAACCACCGGACCGCCTCGACATCGTTCTCCGGCACTCCCTCGCCCCTGGCGTACATGAAACCGAGGTTGTGCTGGGCGCTGGCGTCGCCCTGCTCGGCAGCGGCCCGAAACCACCGGACCGCCTCGACATAGTTCTCCGGAACTCCCTCGCCCCTGGCGTACATGGCACCGAGGTTGAACTGGGCATTAGCGTGGCCCTGCTCGGCAGCGGCCCGATACCAGCGAGCCGCCTCGACATAGTTCTCCGGAACTCCCTCGCCCCTTACCGTACGCGAACCTTGACCGTACGCGAAACCGAGGGCGGCCTGGGCATTAACGTGGCCCTGCTCGGCGGCGGCCCGATACCAGCGGATCGCCTCGACATTGTCCTTCGGCACTCCCCAGCCTGAGAGGTACATGATACCGAGGGTGAACTGGGCATTAGCGTGGCCCTGTTCGGCCATAGTTCGGGTAGAATCGTACTGAGCGCGGGTGTTGCTCTGCCCAGCGGCGGCTCGGACGGCCGAGGATGCAGCCAATACCAGCACAGCCAGTCTACGCCAACGTTTCGACATGGCTCAAGGCCCTCCGGGAAAGCTTGATGTGGATATCCGTTCCCAGCCAAATTCACGCTCGGCAGACCAAACCGGGACTGCGTCCAAACTCGCAACCGGATGGCAAATTCCCGTCATTGGCTACGCGGAAACCAGATGTCGGAGGGATAGGACTCCACGGCCTCGACCGTGTCGAGCGTGAAGGTGAGCTCTCGGAAGTCGACGAGGTTGCGATAGGTGGCCTCGGCCGGAAAACCGTCCCGCATGGGCGGCGACAGCGAGAGCCGGTCCACCGTCTCGTCGTCCCGTCGAAGGTCGAGGGCGGCCATGTCGCCGCCTTCGTCCAGCGCGTACAGCAGGCCGCTCCGGCTGTCCGCCACGTAGCTCAGGCGAAGCGTGCCGTCCTCCGCCCGCCACCCCTCCTGCAGGCGGTAGCCGCCTCCGGGACGAAAGATCCCGAGCGACGACCAGAAGAGCGCGGGAGGCGGAACCAACTCGCTCGACGCCCCCTCGGGGAGCCGGAGTTCGTCGTCCACCAAGGCAGCCCGCAGGACGGTCTCCCCCTGCCCCGTGAAGAGATCCAAGCGCGCGCGGTAGGGGGGCTCCAAGCGCGCGACCCCGCGGCCGCTCGAACGCAACCCGGGCTCGCGCACGCTCCAGTCGAAGATGAGCCGGACGGGCGTTTTCAGCTGCGTGCGCGCCTCGATCAGCAACGCGCGACGATGGTAGTCGGCGGCCGACAAGCGCTCCCCCGGGGACGGCGGCTGGGGGATCCAGCAACCCGAGCCCAGGAGGGCGGCGACGAGGACGAACGCACGCCGGAAGCGGGAAGGGCTCATTCGGGATCGCGGTGCCGGGGCCGATGCTTGCCAGAGCGGGGACGCTTCCCACAAGCATAACCCATGCCGCACCGCAATTCGACATCGACCCCGAAGCCCGCCTACGTGGTGAGCGACGCCCACCTGGGCGCGACGCCGGGTGCGCGCGCCGCCGATCTCGCGGACTGGTTGCGCCATGTCCACGCACGAGCTTCGCACGTGGTCCTGAACGGCGACGTCTTCGACTTCTGGTTCGAGTACCGACGGGCGATCCCGCGGGGCCACGTGCGCGTGCTGGGAGCGATCGCCGAGGTCGTGGACGCGGGGGTGCCGGTCACCTTCCTGGGGGGCAACCACGACTGGTGGGGCGGCGCGTGCCTCGGCGACGAGATCGGGGTGGCGTTCCACCGGACTCCGATCCGCACCACCCTCGCGGGGCGCAGCGCCTACATCGCCCACGGCGACGGCTTGGGCGGGGGAGACCACGGCTACCGCGCGGCGAGCGCCGTCCTCAGGTCGCGGCTCTTTCGTCGCGCGTTCCGCTGGGTCCACCCCGACCTCGGAGGCGGGTTGGCGGCGCTCCTTTCCAGGAGCGGGAGCCACGGCGGTTTTCCGGGCGAGGGAAGCCGCCGCCGCGCCCGGGCGCTCGAGGCGCTCGCCAAACGCGAGTTGGAGCGCGACGAAACCCTCGATGTCGTCGTGTTCGGGCACACCCACATCGCCGCGGTGACGGAGGTCGGGGGACGCCACTACGTCAATCCCGGCATGTGGATGCACGAGCGGTCCTACGCCGTGATCGAGGCGTCCGGCCCCCCGCGCATCGAACGCTGGAAAAAAGACCGCAACGCGTAGCCCGGCCCGTCGACCGGTCACGAACCCGGCGTCCAAGGCAGCGAGAGCCCCACTTCGAAGGCCGTCCCGGAGGGTCCGGCGACCGGCTCCACCGTCAGCGGCGCCGGAAAATCCGCCAGGTGGGCCGAGACGAAGGCGTCGGCTCCGCCGAAGAGTACGAAGAACACCGTCAGCGCGATCCAGTCCTCCATCTGCTCGTCGCGCGCGTCCGCCAACAGACGGATGTCCTCGATGCGCTCGTCCTCCGCAAGCATCTGCTCGACGGCGTCCGGTTCGACCCCGCTGCGCAACAGCTCGGCGGTCCTCGCGTCCTCGACCAGCCCCTGGCGCCTCCGGGCGATCCCGCGCAACGAGTTGGTCTTGTAGGCCATCCACGCGTTGCCCGCGCTGGCGAGGAAATAGAAGGCGGCTCGGCCGTAGGACCCGGAGGCCGCCTGGCCCCAGCCGGGAACGAGAAGGCTGCGCAGGAAGGACCCGCCGGGGGAAGGGCGGCCGGTCGAGGGCGGCGCTTCCACGGTGTCCGCGGCGGGATCCGCCTCCGCCTGCGCCTCTTGGGCCCGGGCCGTCCCGGGGCTGGCCCAAAGGGCCGTGGCGAGCGCGACCGCCGCGAAGGCGTGCGGCGTCGGGCCGCAACGCCGGAAGGCCGACGAGAGCGTCATCCGGGACGCCTCGCCGACACGCGTCGGACAGGAAGTCCGAACACGGCATCCTCCAGTCTCTCTGGTTCTTTCACGGAAGCATCTTGCGCGAGCGACGGCGAGATGGCGAACGGATCGGCACCGACGCTCCCGTCCGGCATGGGCATCCGACATGCGAATTCGGCTTCTACCCGGCAGAAATCGAGACGTTCGCCGTCGCGATCCGCAGGGCTCGAACCCGGAGCCGTCGGCCGAGGCGTCGCCGGTCCGCAAGGCATGGAAGCCGCGCACGGAACGAGTTGAAGGGCCGATCGGACATCGTCGCCGTGCGGGATCGAGCCCGAACCGCCCCCGAAGATCGGCGAGCGCGCGTGGCCCCGCGATCCTGCGCGACGCGGGGAATCGGCGGGACCGTGCTCGTTCGCCTCCTCGTCGACGAAGAGGGAATCGCGCGCAGAACGCTGGTGGCGGAGGAGACCTCCGGGTACGCGTCGCTCGATGCAACCGCTCTGCGGATTGCGGACATGGCCGGATTCACGTCGGCGCTCAACCGGGACAAGGAGATCCCCGTGTGGATCAAGATTCCCGTCGCGTTCCGGGTGCGGCAGACCGATCCGAAACGACACGACGCAAGCCCGAGCGCTTCTTGGGACGGTCTCCGGGGGGAGTCGGAAAACCGCCTCCGGGTCCCCGAGCCGAAGAACGCGGGACCGCAGGACGCCGCGAAGGCAAGGCGGATCGAAAGCCGGCGACGCGCGCGCGCCGAGTCGCCTTTCCGGTCCGAGTGCGGACGTGCGGGATCGAGAGCCGGGCGTGCTATCCGTGCAACGCCTCGATTCGCTCGATCATCTCGCGGGATTCCCGAGGCCCGAACAGGCCTCCCAGGACCATCGCCGCCGCGCTGGCGGCGAGCGCGACCACCACGGGCGCCAGCCCGACGGCGAGAACGCCGAACTGAACCAGGACGTAGGCGACAGCCCCCGACAGGACCGCCGCGACCCCGCCCGCCAAGTTCGCCCTCTTCCACCACAGCCCGGCGACGGTGGGCACGAACAGGCTCGCGCTCAGGATCCCCACCCCCGCCGTGTAGAATTCGCTGATGAGTTCGGGCGGCGAGAACGCCCACAGGAGCGCCGCGGTCCCGATCGTCCAGGTGGAGCCGATGCGCACGAGGCTCATGGTCCGCTCGCTGGCCCGGCCCCGCAGCAGACCTCCGAGCAGGTCGTGCGAGACGGCCGAGCTGCAGGCGAGCAGCAACGCGTCCGTGGTGGACATCACGGCCGCGAGCACCGCCGCGACCGCGATCCCCCGGATCAGAGGCGGAAATCGGGTCTCCATCACACGCAGGAAGAGCTGGTCGGCGTCCTGGAGCCCCGGAAAATCGATCTTTCCGACCGGCACGATCACGAGCGCCGCCGCGAGGATCACCACGCTGTAGACGAGCATCGACAGGTTCAGCGACATGCGCGCGCTGTCGGCGTCGCGGGCGGTGAAGACCCTCATGACGATGTGCGGGATGACCGGGATGGCGGTGGCCCAGATGACGAAGTACCCGAGGTAGCCGGACGCGGGTCGGTTCGCGACCTGTCCCAGCTCCGGAGCGACGGCCGTGGCCCGGCTCATGAGCTCGATGGGCGATCCCACGCTCCAGACGAGCGCGAGCGCCGTGCCCACGACCAGGAAGACCATGAGAAATCCCTGGATCACGTCCGTCCAGGTGATGGCGACCATGCCCCCGAAGGAGACGTAGACGACGAACACCGCCGTCGCCAGCGCCAGCGCCGTGTCGTACGGGATGCCGAGCAACGCCTCGGCGGTGATGCCCGCCGCCTTGAGCTGCGCCACGATGTAGACGGTGAAGGCCGCGACGATGAGGATGGGGACCAAGTACCGAACCACCGCGTGCGGATAGCGGAAGCTCATGAAGTCGGTGATGGTGAACTTGCCGAAGTTGCGGAGCGGCCGGGCGACCAGGATGGACGCCAGCGGAAAGCCGACCACCGCGCCCCCGAAGAGCGCGAGCGTGGCGGGGATGCCCTGGGCGTAGGCGAGCCCCATCACGCCGATGATCGATCCGCCGCTGGCGAGCGCGGCCATGATCGCCATCGAGTTCACGACGGTGCCGATGCGTCGTCCCGCCACCCAGTACTCGTCGCGCGAGCCCAGAACCCTCCTCGAGACCGCGATCCCGATCCCGATGCAGGCGGCGAGATAGACTCCGACGAGGACGCGTTCGAGGAGCATCAACCCTCCCCTCCGTTCCCGTCCGCGCCGCCGGAGGATTCGCCGCCGCGCGCTCCGGCGGTCCCTTCGGTCCCGCCACGCCGCAGGACCGTGACGAGGGCCAGCGCCGGGGAGATCAACATCATCGCGGCGATCAGCCAGCCGAGCACGGCCATGCCCCCCACCTCGACGGTGCGCCACGAGGGGATGAACGCGAACGCGGCGAAGGCGACGAGGAAGACGAGGGTCGCGGCCTCCGTGCGCCGCAACGGGAAGAAGGACTTCATGGCGGGTACGGTGCGCGGTGCGGGCGGGCGGCGCAACCGCGGAAGCGAGGACGGAGCTCAACGGATGGGAACCGGCGCCCCTCCGCAACGCACGGAATCACCCGCAGCTCGATGCCGTTTCCGTCGGCGCCCCGCATGAACGGGTAGGCCAGGGTAGCCGCGTCGGTCCGAGCGATTCCGTGGCGGCGATCCCTGCGCAGGCGATCGCCCGTTTCCGTTGCCGTCCCGGATCGCGCAGGGGGCGACAGGATCCGCGCCCTTTCGGCCGCATCGGTCCGATCCGCCGCCGTTGCGTTCGATCGGTCGATCCGGAGCTGGCGGGAGCGTGTGAGAATCGAACTCACCGGCCCGGGTTCTAGCCGGACCAGACGGTTTTGAAGACCGCTGGGGTCACCAGACCCCACCCGCCCCCTCGCAATTCGGCCAGCTCCAGTCCTCCGGGTCGTTCGTCACGCCGCCGAAACCAGCCCGTGAATGCAAGGCTTCGCACGGACCGCACGCCGCCGGGCGCGTCCGTCGACCCAATTGGCCCGCGTCCCCCTGCGAAGCACGACCGCCCGGCCTCCTGCGGGCCGTTGCCGGCCACCGACCTCGATGGCGCTAGAACCGGACTTTCGTTCCCAGAACCAATGCGGGGCCGCCGCCGTCGAGGCCGGATCGAATTCCGATCAACGGATCCACGGTCGGAGCTCCCAAGCGCCCCCGAGGAACGGCTTCCCAAGTGCTCCGCTTTATCAGTTTGCCCACGACCGCGCCGACCGCCCCGAAGACGATGGGATAGGCCACCCACATCACCGTCTTGCCGATCTCCAATCCGGTGCCCACAACGACGACCTCGACAGCGCACTGGGCCGGATCGACGTCCCCTTCGCAGAGCTGGTCGTCCGAATCGTCCGTTAGGACGGTGAAGGCCGCGAGCCCCAATCCCGTGAAGGCGCCGATGACGAAACCCCTCATCCCGTAGCGCCGGGTTCCCGTGTTGATCTCGACTCGCTCGACGTCGTTCAACGCGACCCGACGCGGGGACCCGCTCCCGAGACGCAACGCGATCTGGTCCCCGCCCACCTCGGTGACTTCGCCCGTCACCCTTTCCCCGAACGTCGTCAGCCGGACACGGTCTCCCACTCTCTGGCCCTGAAGGGGAGGAGCGGCGGCAAGCAGCAATACGGCGGTCGCCATTCCGATTCCTGCACGGCGCATCGCATTCATTTGCGGTTCTCGATTCCGTTCGGGTCGTGAGGGCCGCCTCGGCCGCAGGCTGTTAAGTCGAGGCGGTTCCTAGTTGTTTCAATTCTAGCGACACGACTTCCAACATGCTATGGAAACACCGAATCGGCCCGACCGTTCCATCGGCACGAACGCCCACGCCCCGCTCGACCGCTCCGATCCTCGTGCCGCATGTCCGCCTGGCGGGGCCGCGCGTCGGGAACTCCGGAATCCGATCCGTCCCCCAGGCTCCGGGCGCCGCAGACATGGATCGGCCGGAGGCCGAGCGTGGGATTCGGCGGCTCCGATCCTCCGGCATCTCGTCCGGATGGGCGTCATACGGCCCACTCGGCCGACAGCGTCTCCGCCTGTTCGATCACCGTCCGGGTCGCCCGTTCCTGCTTGTCGGGCGGATGGACGTGCCTGCGCAAGACGCGCTTGACCACGAAGCCGCAGTCTCGCCCGGACGTTCTCGCGAATCGTCCAATCGATCAAAGCGTTCCCCCGCACGGTCTCGACCAGTTCGCGCGCGACGTCGCGCAGCGTCTCGTCGCCCAGCACCTGCACCTGCACCTGCACCGCGCTGTCGTTCGTCCCGAGCTCGTCGTAGAACGCGAACTCGTCCTCGGAGAGCCCCAGAGCTTCGCCCCGGGCGTTCGCTTCGCGCAGTTCCCCAAGCGAGTTGGATCAGTTCCTCGACGACCTGGGCGACTTCGACGGCCCGATTCGCGTAGCGGCGCACGGTCCGGTCGATCACGCGTTGCCCTTGCCCTCCTCGCCGATCTTCGCTTGCCCGCGCTCTCATGGTCCCTGGGCACACGCGAGCCCACGACGCGAAGTGACTCGCCGTCGGGAACTTCGACATGTCGTCGCCGATCTCCGCCAAGATCGCCCTGGCCGACCTCGCACCGACTCCCGGTATGCTCTCGAGCAGGGCGACGAACCCCCCGAAAGGGCGCACCGCCTCCTTGATCCGAGCGTCCAGGTCCGCCGGTACTTGGTCCGCATCGTCGATCATCCGCAACTCCAACCCAACCAAGTATCGGCGGTGATCGTCCATCAGCCCCGGAACGACTTGACGTGCCGCGGCCGCTCTCGGGGCACCGTCTTGCGCGTCCGCATCAGGTCCCGAAGATCGCGAATCGCCTTGTCCGGCACGAAGCTGTCCCGCAGAAGGCCCGCCTCGAGCAACCGTGCCAGCCACTCCTTCACGTCCGTCTTGCGGCCCGGCACCTGCTCGATGTGCCAAGGCTTCACCAACAACAGCTCGAAACGGCCCTCGAGCGCCGACCACACCGAGCACCAGTACACCCCTGTCGACTCCATCGCCACGTGAGTGGCCTCGAGAGACGCCATCCAGTCTCTCATCGCGATCAGCTGCGACATCGTCGTCGCGCGGCGCGCGCACACCGTCATGCTCTTCTTGTGCATGTCGAGGCCCGCGCACCGTTCGTTGACCACCTTCATGCTCATCGCTCCGCTCCCTGTCGCTCGAGTGTCCGTGACCGGGGGCGGTTTGGGATGTTCGATTTTTCATACGTGACGAAGGCCGTGCCGCTGGCCAGCTCAACACTGCGGGCTGCCTCGAAGTGCCGTGGGTCATGTTCCGTATCGGGCTCGTTCGCACCAGATTGCTTGGTCGACCTCTGCTCCCACCCCATACGAAGGGTGAAAGCCGACGGCCCGCAACCCCCGAATCAGAACGCCACATCTCCCGGCGGCGCCCTCAACCAGTTTGCAGTTTGAGTCTGGCGAGGTGACCGCCTCGCGGTCATGAGTTATTCCGTAGCAGTTCGACCGCGAGGTTCCGCCGCTTCATGCCTCCGCATTTCGGCCAGGAACTCCTCGGACAAGATCAAGACATCGGGCTTCTCGATCTCCGCTGCGGCGAAGATGTCGTCCACGCCCTCGGACACCACGGCCCGCGACATGATCTGCCAGATGGCGTGGTCCAACTCCTCTCCCCTGCGCCGCTCCCCGTTGGGCGCGCGCTTGGCCAGTACAGATCGGACGGCTTGGAAGAACGCCACGTCGTCGCGGATCCAGATCGCCTCCTCGTAAGGGAGTGGCGAGCGTGAAAGCCTGCCAGAGCTCGCGCACGGCAAGCAAGCAGCGTTCCTTGCCATTCTCCTGCGCCAAGATGTGTTCCTGGGCCATGGGCATCAGGCTCAGCCGCTCCGCCTGCGTTCCCCTCGGTCCAAATGGAGCTCGTGGCGGCGAGCGAGGCTGTCGTACTCCTGCACCGCTTCGACAGCCACTCGGCTCTTGAACTGGGACGTGAATCTCCTTCTCTTGTTGGCCACTTCAGCGCCTCCTCTCAGGTACGGGAGTACACCTTAACGACCTGTCCAAAACACTGGGACCACCTCAGACCTTAGACAGACCCCAAGGTTTTTTGATCTTAAGACTTGCTCCAAAAAATAGGAGCCACTTTAGCTCCGTCCTCATAGCAATTCTCTTAAGTCCCTAAACCCTCGCTCACCGAGCTGATTGATTAAATAGCGAGCACGAATTCTTATGTCGCCGCTTCCGACCTGTAAAAGAAATGAAAAAAAAGGTTTGACGTCTTCGGTTGGCACATATTTCTGTGTACGAAGCACATGTGTTGCGATATCAAATACACCGTCCAGATCAATCCGCGCTAGTCGTAGCATGCGCTCCCAATTCAAGTATGTGCCAACGCGTCCCTTCGCCAGCCTAGCCGTCACCTGCCCCAGACGAATTCGATCCGCATCATCAATATGAGGTGTTTCGAAGAACCACCAAAGTGTTTTGGCTTGCTCAATAATATGTGTCGATCTTTTGCTATTTTTCAATTCCGAGATTCTCCATTCCCAAAGCTCTACTACCTTTCGAGAAAGTGTAATTGGTACAGGATCTTCTGCATCCGTCCAGCTGCGGTAGATGTGCCAGTATGCTCGATCCCAATCTGTGCACGACAAATTCGCGTAGGCAGTTTCAAGCAACTCGTCTTCATCCCCCACTGATATCAAATTTTTGAGAAATGCGATAACTAAATGGAAAGCCAATTTCTCGGTGGGCTTCAGCATTTCCCGAACACATCCCATGGCGGTATTCCACACATCTGCCTGTTCAATTGCTTTTTTGTACCAAGGCCGTAAATCGCAGAACACCTTGTCATACAGTGTGGCCCGAGAAATATAGGTAGTCCAAGTCGGTTGCTGAGCAGGGTTTTCGAAACTCTCTCGAAAGAGATCGATTGCATGAGTGGTCATCCATTCTGGTACCAGCAAGTAGAGCTGAGGCAAGTAGCCACCCATCACTGCTCGCGAAATCGCATTATTCGGCCTCTCGTCTTTCAGCCATCGGTCGAGTATTGGCAATAGTGATTTCTGAATCACCCGTCGCGCTTCGAGTTTGCTCGTTTCAGAACTGTCCTGTGTGCGAATTCGGTAGTCTGTGAGAGTCAAAGAAAAAACAGCATGTGCAATGTTCCCCGAGGCGTGATTGAGTTGCGCGGAAATTACTTCTCCTAGCGATCTGTCCTGCAGACCTGCCGCTTGCCAAATCGATGGAATTCGCGTCGCTTCATCGAGCAACCGCCATATCTTGGCAGTGATTTCAAGAGGAATCGAGTCACTGCGGCACCCTTCTGATATTAGCCACGCCGCACGACCGACAACCCTACACCATTGTTCAATATCCGCAGTTCGGCTTTCGTCTAGCGTAGCAAGGTGTCGAGTGATTGTCTCTACACCGAATAGCACTTGGTGCCAATCAATAGCAGATTTCATCTTAGCCGCCTCAGCGAGTCCATCCAAGATGCTCTCAATGATGATCGCGTCCAGTCCTCCCTCAACGCCTCGTTCGAGTAATCCCAGAGCTTTGGGTACATTCTCTTTTGCATAATCGGAGAAATCAATCGGAAGGTCTAAAATTGGGTATTTTTCTTGGTATAGTTGGTGATCGTGAAGGAAGGCGATAACTTCCTCTACAGACCACGATGACAGTTGATCGACACTCACGAGTGTTTTGCGAGTGCGCCGCGGTAGACTTCGGTCTTCTGAGTAAGATCCGATCTCAGCCATCTGTTGTTCTTGATACGACGGTTCCAGACTCAAGACTCCATATTTCCTCGCAAGACACTCAAAGTCACTAGGGATGCGACCGCGAAAGAACGTGAGTATTCGTTTTTGTTGATGAGAGTTGATTTCGGTCGTGACCGCGTCGACATATTGTTTCCGAGCCTCTTTGGTTGCATTTCTAAATTGTCGGCGAAACAATTCGGCAAACTCCGACATGCGATAACCTGGATTCCGCGCTTCTTTAGATTGCAAAACCTGATCGAGTTGGTTCGGAAAGTACTGACCCACTCGCGAGAGAATCAAGTATCGAATTCTCAAAAACAACTCATCGTCATAACGATCAGAATCGAGGGCTGTGATTATCCATTCCGTGCTTTGCGCATCAGATTTGCTTTCAGCCACGCGGTAAATGAGATGTATGGCACTAGCGATCAGTGCCGATGCGATGTCCTCTTGGTGCCGTCGAGCGTCTAGTCGCTTGAGGGGTCGCCACAGAGATCGACGACTTGAGCTGTCGGAAAGCTGTTGGATCTTGTGTATTTTCTTGAGCAGAAGGCTGAAAGTTCGTTCAGGGTCTATAGTTCCTAAAGCTGTCACGACGCGAGTGCAAAATTCGTCATAACGATGCAATCCTCGCAACCGTGGGAACATCCATTCAGTGCGTAGTGTGAACCGGAGATTTTCATCCTTGGGAATACTATCTACAACCCAAAACAGATGATCCACAAGATCGAAGGCACAGTCATCACATCCTGCCATAGCCAGCATGACGGCCAAATCCACGACGCTCGTACGAAACACGACGCACATGCGAAAAGAGTGAAGGCAGCTTGTCGGTTTAGTTTTGATAGCTGTGATCAGCCTAGGCACCATTTGTGCAGCGAGTTTTGGAGGGAGCCGCGTAGCAGCTTTGGCCACAGCGTCCCAAACGACGGGATTGTCGTTTGATAGAGGTAAGGTTTTTATAATGTCGGCGACAAGGTTTGGAATATCATTTGCGACCCTAACAAGATATTCTCCTTCAGGCCAATTTCTCGTATGCCAACCTTGGACGAGAGCCATCTGCCAGTCCGGCGCAGATCTAAAAAAATTTCCATCCATAAGTGGCTGAGCCCACATAGGGCTAGCATATCTGAAAAAATAATCTCTTTGAGCTATACGAAGCTGGAGATTATGCAGTTGCATTACATGTTCAATTGTTGGACAAGATACTGCCAGCAGCGAATCCAGTTTTTTCTCAGTATTGAAGTACGGGGCAATCAATCCATGAAGCAGGTTGCTGAAACGCTCGAAAGCGCCTCGCAAGGCGGTTACGTCTCTTTTTTCAGGAGCCGAATACCTCCAGTGGGCTTTTGCGGCAAAACACTTGTGGATTTTATGCCATTCAGACACGCGTGGATCGGTTGTGGTCAATTTGAGTACGGCAGCAATGCGGGAACGGTTCTGCGAAGAAGTCTGGGATGAATCACAGTGTGGTGACTGTCGCATCACAGACTGCGTGTTTTCTTCCAATCTCTGAAGGACGCCTCTGGAAAGTTCGCGCCCGCAATGCGCTAGGAGATAGATGTCTCCCGGCATAGGATCCTGACACAGCAAGTAAAGGCCATGGCTGTAAAGGCCCGCGAGTTGAGGATCCATCAACTGGAGCTGACCTATCGTGGTTCTTTGCTTGGATGTGATGCTATGTCCTGGAACTACGGACCATTCTCGCATGGGATAGCTACTGTGGTCCATCTGAATCTCCATATTTTGTGATGTTCTCCGGCTTTGCTGTGGCTTCGAGTGTTGGATTCGATTGAAATCGAGGTCGGTCGTGGGCGGTGTGTGCCTCCTCTGATCAAGTGTCGGAGCCTCGTCGTCGATCCGCCATTGGCGGCACCGAACATTATGGAACGGCTTGCGAAAAATGTCAACAACACAAACTGGGCGGGCCCGTTTTCGCTCACCGCTGTCCCTATGATCTCCACACCACAGCGGTCGGCCGAGCTGTGGGATCCTTCCATGCCTGGACGGAGAGCCCGGCGATCCTGTTTTCCCGGTCTGCTGAAAGGAAACCGTGGAGTTTTTCTGGTTCCTCGCCTTTTTTTATGGATTGCTGTAGGTTTGGGGTCATCGTGCTGGATGTGTGCCGGTGGTGGACTGATGTGGTCCCGGTTTTTCGGACAGGTCGTTAAGGTGTACTCCCGTACCCGAGAGGAGGCACTGCAGTGGCCAGGAGAAGACGGAGATTCACCCCGCAGTTCAAGGCCCGGGTGGCCCTCGAGGCGATCCAGGAGCGCGACAGCGTCCAGGCGATCGCCCGCCGCCACGAGCTCCATCCCAACCAGGTGAGCCTGTGGAAGCGGCAGCTGCTCGCCGCCGCCCCGGGCGTGTTCGACCCCGGCGCGCAGAAGCGCGTCAAAGGAGCGCGACGCCACGATCCACGATCTCCACGCGAAGATCGGGGAGCTGACCGTCGAGCGGGATTTTTTTCGGCGCGGGTTGCGGGGCTGGCCCGGGCCGAGCGCCGACGGATGATCCAGCGGGACGGCCCGCTGGCGCTGGCGAAGCAATGCGCGCTGGTGGGCGTGAGCCGGTCGTCGCTGTACTACGCGCCGAAGGGCGAGAGCGAGCGAGGACGGCCTCGCTCTCATGCGTCGCATGGATCGACTCCACATGGACTACCCGTTCTACGGGAGTCGGCAGATGGCACGCCACCTTCGGCGCGAGGGGACGATGGGGATCGAGGCGATCTACCGGCGTCCGAGGACGAGCGCGGCGAGCCCGGAGCACCGGGTGTTTCCGTATCTGCTACGGGGCGTCGAGGTCTGGCGGGCGGATCAGGTGTGGTGCGCGGACATCGCCTATGTGCCTGTGTCCCGGGGGTTTTTCTACTTGGTGGCAGTGATGGACTGGGCGACGCGC
Organism: Longimicrobiales bacterium; assembly: GCA_965115885.1. Lineage (GTDB taxonomy): Bacteria > Gemmatimonadota > Gemmatimonadetes > Longimicrobiales > Gaopeijiaceae > BD2-11. The sequence goes on along the minus strand of OZ220479.1, from coordinate 1,328,134 downwards.
CACGTGTTGGCGTGGGAGCTGTCGAACACGATGGATGCGTCCTTCTGCGTGAGCGCGCTGGAGGAGGCGCTGGGCTCAGGGAGGCCGGAGATCTTCAACACCGACCAGGGCGGTGGAGGGTCACCTCGAACTCGCAGTGCCCGCTGAGGACAGCGAGGAGCCAAAACTGGGCCCTTGACGTACATAAGAGCATCGTTGGGCGGGCGGACGCCCGGCGAGGCGTACCGCGAGGGCGTGGACGTGGCATGAGCGGGTCCGGAGCGTTGGGAGGGACGTGGTCGGAACCGGCGAACCGGCGGCAGGGGTCGCCTGGGGAGACGCGGCGCCGGTTGCGTCGATTTTCCCGGCGGGCTAGCCCGCCGGGAAAATCGAGGTTAGACTCCCCGAGGTGAGGAGGGGGCTGTTCGAGGGGGTGGGCTGGCGAGGTCGGCGGAGCCCGGTTCGGGAAGCGTCGCACCCGCTCGAACCAACCCCGAAAGGAACCGTCGCAAAGCGACGGAGTACACCTTAATTTTGCCCCCATCCTGTCCAACGAAGTGGGACACCACCTCAGCCAGACGTGTCGACTGAACGGTGGTGTTGAGAGGATCGACAGATGAATAGGGGTTCCGTGTCCAGCCAAAATTATGGAGATAGCAATTGACGCGTGATGAAGATATCCGGCTGCAACTCGCTTTGGGCGAGGATAGCAGATGGGAGTTCAAACAGGTGAGGTTCGTGTCTGGAAGCAGTCGTGTGGCGAGCCCAGAGAAGGTGGACTTGGCTTCCGAGATGATCGCATTCGCCAATTCCAACGGGGGGCGATTGTTGGTGGGTGTCGCGGACGACGGGTCGCTCCAAGGGCTGTCCCGCAAGGAAATGGATGCGCTGGTCGATTTGCTGAGTGAGATTGGGCGGGACGGGGTGAAACCAGCTTTGCGGTTCGACATTCAACGCCGCAAGATGGACGGAAAGCAGTTTGTGCTCGTGGATATTCCTCGGGGAGACACCCTGCACGAGTACAAAGGGAAGAGCTGGGAGCGGGCCGGAGCGAGCATCCGTCGGCTGACGGGCGACGAACCGATGCGGCTGGCGCAGCGGCGGGGACAGGGCAGGCGCCTCGGATTTGACCAGCAACCGGTGTCGGGAACCGGTTTCGACACGCTGACTCCGGAGTTCTGGATGTCGGTCTTGAGTGCCGAGGGACTTCGAGCACCGGAATCCGCTTTGGAAAAGATGGGGCTCCTCGCCCGAGACGAGTCGGGCGTTCGATGCGCGACCGTGGCCGGCCTTCTGTTGTGCACCCGGAATCCAGAGCAGTGGGTCCGCAATGCTGTCGTCACGGCGACGCAATATCGCGGGCTGGATAGGGCGAGCGACCAGTTGGACGCGCGAGAGATACGGGGTCCTCTGCAACGCCAGATCGAGGACACGATGGCCTTTGTGTTGCGGAACATGCGGGTAGCTGCGCGCAAGACCCCTGCTCGAATCGACATGCCAGAGTATAGTGAGAAGGCGGTTTTCGAAGCGGTGGTCAACGCGGTGGCGCATCGAGACTACTCGATCAGGGGTAGTCGGATACGGTTGTCGATGTTCTCCGACCGATTGGAAATTCAATCGCCCGGTGCGCTGCCCAATGGCGTGACCATCGACAATATGCGATCAAGGCAGTCCACTCGGAACGAAGTCATCGTTTCTGTACTGGGCAGCATGGGGGTGGGTGACGTCGGCGGCTCGTCGCACCGTCGCTTCTTCATGGAGCGGCGCGGGGACGGGGTCCCCGTGATCTTTCGTGAGACCCGCGAACTCGCGGGACGCCTTCCCGAGTACCGGTCGATCGACGGTGCGGACGTTCTGCTTCGGATTCCCGCCGCGCCGCAGGACGCCACCTCGTTCCGCGCAGTGGTTGTCGTGAAGTCCGAGGGGCGCCCGATTGAGGGCGCGGACGTTCTCGTCCTGTTTCCGAACGGCACATGGAAGCGGGCTGTCGCAGACGAACGGGGCGAAGCCGCAGTGGAATTGTACACGGCGGAACTGCCGATGACCGTCTTCGGTGCGGCCCTAGGATATGGCGCTGGCGCGGCGCGTGACTGGCTCCCTTCTGCTCGGACACTCGAGCTCGATCTGCGGCCGCTGCGGCATGGCGGCAGCGCGGTGTTCACCGAAGGCACGGGTCGGCTTCCCGGGTTGAGCGGGGTGCTGAACCCGGTGCGCGATCCGCAGGACCGAACGTACCTCTACACCCACAACGTCGCCGTGGGCCAGGGACGGCCGCAGCCCGTCCGCTTCATCCCCGGGAAAACGAAGCTCCGGCTGACCGACGCCGATGGCGTGGTGCGCATCGTGCGGATCGTTGAGATCGTCCAACGGTCCGCGCTTGTGGAGTACTGGGCGCCGGAGGAGTAGTGGGCGGAAGAGCTTTCCGTTCGAGATCGGAGCTCGTCGACGGTTCGGCAGCGCAGCGCGCCCCCGCAGGATCGACCTTTCCGCCCTCGACGGAGTATGAACGGTGCATATCGCGGTAAGGAATCGTCTAACGTCAACTAGGACTGCACGATCTGCCGCCTTACCGTAACCATTTGGCTTGATTCCGTCTTGTCGAAATGGCTGGAATGCCGACTCAAAAAGCGGGAATACGGAGACGGGTCGGCGTCGGGCGCCGGATCCGGATGTGTTCCGCCTGCTTCTCCTGGCCACTTCAGTGCCTTCTCTCGGGTACGGGAATACACCTTAACTTAGTTCCCGTCCATAAAATCGCAAGTGTTTGTCGCGCTTGACGATGCGTCCGCGAACGGACGGCAAATCGAGTGGTTTTTCGCCCGCCGATCCGTTACCTTCAAGGTGCTTGACGATCGGTTATCCTCATGTGCCCCAACGGGTTCACCACGTCCATGGAGGACTGGCGATGCGGGCGAAACGCACGCCCCAGGGAAGCCTCTTCACCCCCGATTGCCCGGACCACGACCGCGGGCGGGTGCTCGCCGACGTCTCGGGCCAGCTGGACCGCCACCCTCAGTTCTTGGATTGGGTCGCTGCCGACGTGAACGGAGAAAACCCCTCCTCGAAGGGCCGTGCGGGCTTGACCTGCGAGACGATTCTGCGCGCCGGGATCCTCATGCAGATGAAGCGATGGACCTACAGGGAGATGGAGTACCACCTCCTCGACTCGAGCGCGGCGAAAAGGTTCACGCGGATCGATCCGCTGGCGCCTCCGAAGCGCTCCGCGCTGAATCGTTGCATCTCCGCCGTTCGCCCCGGGACGTGGGAGCGAATCGACCGGGTCCTGCTGGGCGTGGCCCGCGACGAGAGGATCGAAGACGGGAGCGTGATCCGCATCGACAGCACGGTGACGGAAACCCACATCCACCGTCCGAGCGACAGCACGCTGTTGTTGGACTCGGTGCGCGTGCTTTCGCGGCTGCTGGTCCATGCGCGCAAGAAGCTGGGGCGCGAGGCGTTCCGGTTCCACGACCACGAGCGGTCGGCGAAGCGTAGGGTCTTGGCGATCCGCAAGGCTCGCAGGCCGAAGCGCGTCGAGCTGTATCGGCAACTGCTGGCGACGACGCGGCGCACGCTGGGGTACGTGGACGGCGCGTTCGAAGCGGTGGCGAAGCTCGACGAGGCGTGGCTGGCAGGCTGGCGAGCGGAAGTCGAGCGCTACCGAGGGCTGGCCGAGCGGGTCGTGTCGCAGACGGTGCGGCGGGTGTTGGAGGGGGAGAAGGTGCCTGCGTCGGAAAAGGTGTTGAGTCTGTTCGAGCCCCACACCGACATCGTCGAGAAGAGCGGGCGCAAGGTTCAGTACGGGCACAAGCTGAACATGACGAGTGGGCGGAGCGGCATGGTGTCCGACATGGCGATCGAGGAAGGCAATCCGGCGGACAGCACGAGGTGTCTGCCGATGATCGAACGGAGCGTGGAGATCTACGGGTCGGCGCCGAAGCAGGTCGCGTGCGACGGGGGCTACGCCAGCAAGGCCAACTTGGCGGCGGCGAAGGAGCTGGGAGTGCGCGACGTGGTCTTCCACAAGAGGAGGGGGTTCGAGGTGACGGACATGGCCACGACGCGTCGGGTGTACAGGCGGTTGAGGAAGTTTCGGGCGGGGATGGAGGCGGTGATCTCCTATCTCGAGCGTTGCTTCGGGCTCGGCCGGTGCACTTGGCGCGGGCTGAAGCACTTCCGAGCGTACGTTTGGTCGGCGGTGGTGGCGCACAACCTCGGGGTCATGGCACGACACAGGCTGAAACTGAAGCCGGCCTGACGGGGCCGATCCGAGGCTATCCATCTCTTCCATTGCCCGGATTCCTCCGGGCTCCGTGGGACCGGTGTGCTCGGGAGCCGTTGGAGGCGCTCCGCCAGACTTGCATCGGCCCGTCGGCTCCCCTTGCGGCAGTCGGCGAGCTGCCGAAACGCTATTTCGCCGGAAGCCAACCGAAACCTGCGCCCGATCCGTCCCTTTTTCTGGCCGCTCTGGCCGGAAAAACGGACGAGAACTAACTTAACGGCCTGTCCAAAAAAACCGGGACCACTTTACCAACAGCACACCACTCAATCCGGGCAACACCGTAGATTTGTGAACAAACGCGTCTGTTTTGCAATTAACGCACTATCACGTTCCCCATAATTTTACGTCATCTAATGTTGTTTCACGTAGATCTTCGATGGTACAAAATCTACTCGGCAACACTGACAAATTGGTCGTATAACGCATAGGTACTTGACGGTTTGTGACAATTAGCCCCAATACCTGCATGCGACTTTTGATAGGGATACGGTATTGCATCAGCTTCTCAAGGTTCTCGGTCAACCACTCGACACGAGCCAGATGTTTCCCAAGTCGATCATTGACTTTCCCACGAAAATCCCGCAGCTCTTCAACCAGTTCGTAAGAACTACCTCGAGGAATCAGCGATTTGCATTCGATCACGAGAATACGATATGACTCTGCATGCCACGCTAGAACATCAATATCTCCCAAATCCCCCAATCTGGCTGGTGCTTCAAGAGAGGACATCTCGACGTTCGTTTCGGTCCGCCAGCCACGAGCCTCCAGCACACTAGCTACTTCCGAGGCAAAGGCATGCCCTTGACGCTTCCTAGTGTCACCCCAGTATTTTCGCATGGCTGACGAAGTAAAGTGTTCAGAAGGAAAATAACCCTTATTAAGTCCATTCAAACGATTCATAACACTAAAAAAGAGTTGCCGCCCGCTGAAAACGAGATCGCTGTCAGGCTGGTTTCCAAGCGCCACAATGGGCATTAGCGCGATAGCCAGCCGTCGTCGCGTACGCCACGGACACCAGTCTCTGTGTTCATATCCTCTCGGCGTAGCATCCCACTGTGCGCGGTGAGGAAGAGTGAGAAACCGCATTACGTTTCCTACGATTTCGTCTGGCAATCTGCATGCGTGTCGCATCCTCTGTCGCAAGTTGCATTTCGATAGGTGCACTACTGGTTGGCCTTGCTCGTCACATATGCGAAGAAGGCTACGAACAACAGCCAGCACGTTGTCAATCGACATCCCGAATTCGTCGACGAACGCCCTGTTGAAATCTCTTGCGAACGTGGTTGGCTCTCTGTTGAAGATATCAACATCCCTAATTTCATTGTAATCGGAAGCACTATTACGGTAGTAAGAATCATGGTGGCTGCGAGAATATGGCCTAAATACTGAATCCATGTACTCACGATCAAAGTAAATTCTTCTAGCATTAGTCACATGCATTTCTGGTTTGGCCAAACCACCCCTTATGGCATCGGAATGCGACGCCAATTCAAGAAGCACTGCAACCAGCGCACTGAGATAATCGAGATCACGCCACTCGGCAGGTCGACTGTCTTTTCTGTTTCCACTTGGAGCAGCCATCTCAATAATCACTCTATAAGATACGGCAGCAATAGCTCGCTTGTCTTCTTGAGCTGCAGCAATTTCAAGAGCTTCTTCATTAGATTCACACAACGCCAACAACGCCCTTGCAGTCAGACGCCACTGTTGGCGTTCACAGTGGATAGCTTCAAGGTTATTCATGGCCAGCATTATTACGGATAGACGATCCAGTTTCGCTAAACGCTTGCGTGCTAAATGCCAAATTTCATCAACACCGCGATGTAGTAACGTTTGAACATCATCGCCTTTTATGATCAAACCACCCTGTTTTTGTTCCACACACCTCCAACCAAGTTCAATCCGAACTGTAGAGACATCTTCCGGCTGGATGAATCGTGGAGTAGAGCTTGGTGGATTGGGAAGAGAATTTACTAGCAGCGTGGAACGAAACAGGTGAATCATACGTGCGCCACTTTTTCCGTGCATAATTTCTTCTACATATCGCTGAGCTCTAGCTGCCGATTCATCCTCGGTTGCCTTTTGGATGACCATCAGCAATTTACTGACTACTGCCGCAAGAAGGGCTCGTTCTGCATCGTTTTCAGTTTGGTACAGCAGCCTCAAAAAACCTGGAGGAAGCCGCACGATAATTTCGGGTGTTCTTAACTTCACTATAGGTATCGCAGGCTTCAGTGACATCTCCTGTGACCCATGTGATAACTCACGTAACCACCGATTAGGATTTTCCAAATAAATCGACACCCGAGTCACGACAGTGCCTCCATGATCGGATTGAGAAAGTAGATCTGCTGTTCGATCAAGCCACTCAAGCAATGCCGTCCAAATTCCAAACACCAGTTGACGGAGATTTTTCGGCAGTTCGGTTTGACCTCCGATCACCCAAACCGCCAAATTCTGACGCTTGACAACCCCTACCAAATGTCCCGCTTTCAGCATTTCAGACGAAATGTACACGGGTCTCATGGCTTGCGAAGGGAAAGTCGGGTGAGGGTCTCGCCTTTCAACCGACATGAATGAGCCATCTGCACCCGGAACTTTGACGCCGTGGTGATCACGATTTACCTGTGCATGGATTCGAAGATCTCGAAGACAATCATTTGGAATCAAAAGCTGGTCGCCATCTGCAGGTAGTGACAAGTCGTCCAAGACAAGACTGTATTGATTAGATTTCCAAAATGCCAAAAGATTGAGAATGCCGCTTGGGTTCCAAATCGACACACCTTGATCTTGAATCCAATTTTCATGTTGTATCAGTTTTGCAAGCCGCAGGAAACTTGCCTCGTTCGTTGACGCAAACAGATCGAGATCGGCCAAATGAGTATCCAAGATTATAACATTCGAAGGAAGAGTAGGGATAGAACAGCTCCAAGTTCGACCAAGACCACCGAACACGAGGCATCCTAAAACTAACTCGGACCTTTTGGCGAGAAATGCTATGTGGTTGAAGATTTTGTCTTGCACTGCAGGTGGAACTCGTACCGTGGAGTTAAATCCCATTTTCAATATATCATCCAAACTGTCGTGGAACAGACTGACTAGCACAACAGATGCGATATCTAACGGGATCACGGCCATGGAGGCACTAGCACCATCCACGGAGATATGCTCGAATTCAGGTGTCGAACGCGCTACTGTCTCAATACGCGGAGTAATCGAGTCAAAGAGAAGCCTCTCTTGTTGTGCGCGAAATGCTGCCTCTATTTGATCGAGGAATCCCAGTTGGGTTGCTTGTGCTAGCATGTGGTAACGGACCGCTACACTGATTGCTGTAGGCAATACGCAGATAATGCGCCCTTTCACACGGATGAGAGGTCGTCGCGTGAGTTCCGATTCTCTGATCTGACTTTGACGAAGTGAAAACCAAGCAGTTTTGGGGAGAATGAAGCGTTCTAGGTCAACCGTTCTGACATTCAAGGCGGTCAAGTCTCTTGCACTGAAGGACACGCAGAATTCGAGCGACGGAAGATCAGGAAAGTCAGTAAAGCGGCGGGAAGACGGAGTGAAAACAGGACATTGCCAGCGTTCAACGCCCGCGCGTTCAGCAATGACATCGCTCAGTTTGAGGAGACTCTCTGCAGACTCTACAAGAGCACCCCAGCACTTAGAGTGATCGTGAAAAGGTAAGGAATCCATAAGTTGTTGGAGATTCGAGTGGGCTGACTCCCATCCGCCTGCGAAGAGTCTGTAGTTCCCTCGTGAGGCATGAACATTGGAAACAAATACATCTTCTGGCGGATCTTCAATATCGGCAACACGGGATTTGGCCAATACGTCTCCCAACCAGCGACGCGCATGTTCTCGAGAAATCGGCCGTCGCCCTCGTGAATACGCGACAACGAGATGGGCGAGAGCTTCGAGCCTGAAGCCACAAGAAGCGAAGTGGGGTACCGTGAGAAGTCCTCCAACCGCTGCAGCGCATGAAGCGACACATCTCTGGTTCAATTCCCTCTTGAATTGGCGCCAATCCGATTTCGGCAAAGCCAATTGTTGCTTGAGCATTTTCTCTCCTAGTGAGTTAGCGAGTTAGAACTTAAGAATACTCTGTCGCTCCGCGACAGTTCCTTTGGATCATCTGCAGGCGCTCGGCGCGGGTTAGCTTCGCAGGTCCGCGCCGAAAAAACCGCTCGACGGTCAGCTCGCCGATCTTAGCATGCAGGTTGCGGATCTTCGGCTCGTGCTGAGCTGGCCGAGAGCTTCGTGCCCTGGAACCACACTCTGCATAACTTCCCGATGGCGCGCAAGAATCCAGTGCGTGTCCGCTGAACGAGGTCTTCGCGCGTCGGCGTTTCAATGCCCGACGCCATCGCCAACTCCTCCAGCCACTCGTGGCAACCCTGCTTCGTGTCGCGCCGCATGGTCGCTGCATTCGCCTCGAGCGTTTTGCCGTTCAGGAGCCTGACTCGTCCAGCAGATTCAACACCCAGCCGAACACCTTCTTCTGGGCTTCCACGCTCAGCCGCTTGTGTGTCTTGGACACGCCCGAGTGTTCCGGTGGGTTTGGTCCAGCGTGTAGCCGAAAAGCTCGTGAAGGGAAAGTGAGTCCGCACATTGCCACGCGATGCCGTGCGATGCCCTCGAGATACCCGACTAGTAGCATCCTGAAGTACACGGGCGGGCGGAGTCCCCAGTTGTCCGCGATCCCGAGCGTCGGGTAGCGACACTAAAACTGAGGCCACGATTTCAATGTGCACACGGCGCGTCGCACTGATCGGGCGGCTGTCGATCAGGCTTCCCGAGTTCCCCGTTGGGACGAATGTCACACAACCCACTCGGCCGACAGCGTCTCTGCTTGTTCGATCACCGTCCGGGTCGCTCGCTCCTGCTTGTCCGGCGGATAGCCGTGACTGCGGAGCACGCGCTTGACGGCGAGCCGCATTTTCGCACGCACATTCTCGCGAATCGTCCAGTCGATCGAGACGTTCCTACGCACCGTCTCGACCAGCTCGCGCGCGATGTCGCGCAACGTCTCGTCGCCCAGCACCTGCACCGCGCTGTCGTTCGTCCCGAGCGCATCGTAGAACGCGAGCTCGTCCTCGGTGAGCCCCAGAGCCTCGCCGCGGGCGTTCGCGTCGCGCAGTTCGCGGGCCAGCTCGATCAGCTCCTCGACGACCTGAGCGGCTTCGACGGCCCGGTTCGCGTAATGGCGCACAGTGCGCTCGAGCATCTCGGCGAACGACCTCCCCTGAACGACGTTCCTGCGCTTGCGCACCGCCAGTTCGCCCTCGATCAGCTTCCGCAGCAGCTCGACCGCGAGGTTCCGCCGCTTCATGCCCCGCACTTCGGCTAGGAATTCCTCGGACAGGACCGAGACGTCGGGCTTCTCGAGCCCCGCCGCGGCGAAGATGTCGACGACGCCCTCGGACACCACGACCCGCGACATGATCTGCCGGATGGCGTGGTCGATCTCATCCCCGCTCCGCCGCTCCCCATTGGGCGCACGCTTGGCCAGCACCGACCGGACGGCCTGGAAGAACGCCACGTCGTCGCGGATCCGGATCGCCTCCTCGTGCGGCGTGGCGAGCGCGAAGGCCCGCGAGAGATCGCGCACCGCCCGGAGAAAGCGCTCCTTGCCGTCCTCCTGCGCCAAGACCTGTTCCTGCGCCGCGGGCAACAGACCAAGGCGCTCCGCCTGCGATCCATCAGTCCAGGCGGAGCGGTCGAGGCCATGGAACAGGTCGCAGCACACTTCGTACTTCTCCAGCATCACGTCCACCGCCTGGGACTGATCCACCGTCGTTTCGCCCGAGCCGCCGCTCTCCGTGCAGGTCGCGAGCGCCCGCCTGAGCTCGTGCGCGAGCCCGAGGTAGTCGACCACCAAGCCGCCCGGCTTGTCCCGGAAGACCCGGTTCACCCGGGCGATGGCCTGCATCAGCCCGTGGCCGCGCATCGGCTTGTCCACGTACATCGTGTGCAGGCTCGGCGCGTCGAAGCCCGTCAGCCACATGTCGCGCACGATCGCGATGCGGAGCGGGTCTTCGGGGTCGCGGAACCGCTTCGCCAGCGTCTCTCGGCGCGCCTTGGTGCGGATGTGCGGCTGCCAGTCGGGAGGGTCCGACGCGCTGCCCGTCATCACCACCTTGATTCCGCCTCGGGCGTCGTCCTCATGGTCCCATTCCGGGTGCAGGCAGGTCAGCTCCCGGTGCATGTCGACGCAGATGCGGCGGCTCATGCAGACGATCATCGCCTTGCCGTCCATGGCCTCGAGGCGCTGCTCGAAGTGCGACGAGACGTCCCGGGCAACGAGCTCGACGCGGCGACGCGCTCCGGCGACGGCCTCGAGCTGGGCCCATTTGGTCTTGAGCCTCTCCTTGCGTTCGAGCTCTTCGCCCTCCGTCGCCTCCTCGAAGTCGGGATCGATCTGCGGGCGCTCTTCCTCGTCCAGCGCGAGGCGCGCCAGCCGACTCTCGTAGTAGATCGGCACCGTGGCCTCGTCCTCGACGGCCCGCTCGATGTCGTAGACGCTGATGTAGTTCCCGAACACGGCCCGCGTGTTCGCGTCCTCGAGCTCGATGGGCGTGCCCGTGAAGCCGATGAACGAGGCGTTCGGCAGCGCGTCGCGCATGTGGCGGGCGTAGCCGTCGATGAAGTCGTACTGGCTCCGGTGCGCCTCGTCGGCGATCACCACGACGTTGCGGCGACGCGACAGCTCGGGCATTCGGTCACCCTTCGCGTCGGGGAAGAACTTCTGGATCGTGGTGAACACCACGCCGCCGGACTCGACCGCCAGCTTGGCGCGCAGGTCGGCGCGATCGCTCGCTTGGGTCGGGGGTTGCCGAAGCAGGTCCCGGCAGCGTGAGAACGTGCCGAAGAGCTGGTCGTCCAAGTCGTTGCGGTCCGTCAGGACCACTACGGTCGGGTTCCCCATCGTCGGCTCGCGGACGATCCGCCCGGCGTAGAACGCCATCGTCAGGCTCTTGCCCGACCCTTGAGTGTGCCAGACGACGCCGATGCGCCGGTCGCCGCGTCGGCCGCCCGGCGCCTCGAGGTCGACGCCCGCTCTTGCGCTCGCCTCCCGTTGCAGGCGGGCCGCCCGCAGCGTCTCGTCCACCGCCGTCTCGACCGCGTGGAACTGGTGGTATCCGGCCACCTTTTTCGTCAGACGGCCGCCGTCGTCCTCGAAGACTACGAAGTCGCGCACCAGCGTCAGGAACCGGCGCCGATCACACACGCCGGTCAGCATCACCTCCAACTGGGGCAGGTTCGGGAGCGCCAGCGCTTGGCCGCCCATCGTGCGCCACGGCTTGAACCACTCCCACCCGGCGGTGAGCGTCCCCATTCGCGCCTCGACTCCGTCCGAAACCATGAGCACGGCGTTGAAGGCGAACAGGTCCTCGAGCTCCGCCTTGTAGGTCTGGAGCTGCTGCCAAGCCCTCCTCACGGTGGCCTTCTCGTCCGCCGGGTTCTTGAGCTCGATCAACCCCAGCGGAAGGCCGTTGACGAACAGCGCGATATCCGGACGCCGCTTGTGTTCGCCGTCGACGACGGTGAACTGATCGACGGCCAGCCAGTCGTTGTTCTCGGGGTTGGCGTAGTCGACGACGGAGGCTTGCGCGCCGCGCACCGACCCGTCGGCGGTGCGGCGCTCGACCGTCACGCCGTCCACCAGCAAGCGGTGGAACGCGCGATTCCGGGCTTCGAGCGTCGGGCCTTCCGGCTGGGTCAGCTTGCGGAAGGCGTCGCCCAGGGCTTCGGCGGGCAGGTCGGGGTTCAGCCGGGCCAGGGCGTCGCGCAGTCGGCGCGTCAGGACGACCTCGGTGTAGCGGTCCCGCTCCGCGTTCACCTCGTTCGGGGCGATGTCGGGACCGTGAGCCGTCTTCCACCCGAGGCCTTCGAGCCATCCCAGCGCGGCTCGTTCGACCTCCCGTTCGGTGAACGCGGACGCTGGCGTCACAGGGCGGACTCCAGGAAAGCCTCGGCGTCCGGCACTCGGAGCTCGCCCGACACGAGCTTCGGGAGGAGGGTGTCGCGGAGGGCGGCCAAGGTGCGGGATTCCGCTACGTTCATTCGAATTCGTGCGTCCAGGATCGCAGACGACGCGTCGAACGCGTCGACCACGCACGAGTTCGGTTCAATCACCTTAAGAGCTTCGAACTGCCGCTTGTTGATCGCACCGAATACGGTTCCGGTATGCTCGTATTGCTTCAGCTCCGATTCAAGTGCCCAAGCCGAATAGTAGGTAAACGAACTGGAATTCGACTTGTGCCTAAGTGCGGCCACGCCACGTCCAATGCAACACCGCTCCCAAGCCAAGTTGATGTCCCCTACAGGTGCCCGGACGCTGACCAGCGTATCACCCGGATCAGCGACGCGAGTCGGTGCGGAACAAGACCTCTTTTTTCGAGGATAGCGAAATCCAAATTCTGATCGGCCTTGAAAGAAGGGCAATCCTACGTCGCGATCATTGTAAGTGCTCCCCGGCGGTGACTGGCCCATCGTCAAATGCGTGAACGCTTTGAGCGGTCCAACCTCCCACCCCTCCGGTATCCGCCCCATCTCGGAATCCACCATCCGGTCGGGGAACAGGTCGGCGACGTCCTGCGGCAACCCCGGGTCGCGACCCTCCATCTTCGCCCGGACCGGATCGAAGTCCACGAACCACGACTTGAACAACGCCCGCGCCATCCCCTCCAACGTCTCGTTCATCCGACGGTTCAACTCGATCTTGTCGTCCAGCGCGCCCAAGACGTGCGCGATGGCGCGCTGCTCGGGGAGGGGCGGGAGGTTGACTCCATACTCAGATGCACTTCTCCAAATCGCACGTGGCATTCGCGTGCCTTCAGAGCGTGAACTGACAAAATCAATGAAGCGATGAGATGCCATGCAATAGTGCACGAACCCTTGATCCACACTACCCTTGGACCTGACGACCCATATGTCCGTTGAGCATATCCCATCGAATCGCGCCCTGATGACCTTACGAAAGTACGGCCTTAGCTTACCAAAAAGCGTGTCTCCTGTCTGAAATCGAATCTTGGCGCTATCAACATCACTTGAAATCCCTCGGCCAATGAGATGCAGGGAGCCCGCGCCAATGTGCTTAAGCCCAATGTATGGGTGATCTGGAGGGACTTCGGAGGGACGAACTCTCACCTCGACAAGTTGGGCACATTCTCCCAACGGCCGAGCTTCTATGCCATCTTCTCGGTTCGGGCTGTTTCGATCACTGGTCGCTTCCAGTACCACGTACTCCCGCTCGATTTCGCGCTGAAACCGATCCGGTAGCCGCGCCCAGTCCATCGCCTCGACCAGAATCGGGATCGCCGACTCGCGAATCGCGGCCTCGAAGTCGAGCAGCCGCTCCCAGGGAAGCTCCTCGAGTCCCGGACCCCGGAGCGCCAGATCCAGGTCGCTGCCCTCGTGACTCCGGCCGTTCACCCGACTGCCGTAGGCCCACGCCTCGGCCTCGGGCAGGTGCTCGCGCAGCAGATCCACGAGGATGCGCCGGTGCTCCGGCGCAAGGTGCAGCCGGTCAGCCATCGGCGGCCCCGTCGATCACGTCGGCCAACGTTCTGGCGTCCTCGACGAACGACGGCAGCAGCTCCATCGTCGCGTCCGCGAAGCCCTCGCCGAAGCCCGTGGCTTCGAGATCGCGATTGCCGCGATAGCTCAGCCATCGCTCGACCGCGTCCAGCGCGAGAAGATCGTGGCGCGCCGCGTGGCGGAAGAGGTCCCTGAAGCACAGCCGATCAGCCTTCTTGTTGCTGGCGAACCAGTCGGCCAGCCGCTTGCGCAACAGTTTCCCGGACTGATCGAGCGCAAGCTCGAACTCCCGGACGCACGCGGTCCGGAGAAGCGCGCGCATCGAGTCGTCGTCCCGGACCCGGTCGATTCTCTCCATCGCCCGCTCGAGCGAGGCGACGCGACGACGCAGGAACGTCGTGTCGATGCTCACCGCGCCGGACCGAACCCCAACGCCCGCAGGTTCTCGTTGATCGCCGCGTCCAGCCGGGCGGCCTCGGCCTGCTGGTCGCTCAGCTCGGCCGCCAGCCGCTCCATCTTCTCCGCGAACGGCTCGCCGTCCTCCGCCTGGGGCTCGACGCCCACGTAGCGTCCGGGCGTCAGCACGTGGCCGTGCCGGCCCACCTCTTCCAGGGCGACGCTCCTGCAGAACCCGGGCACGTCCGCGTAGCCGTCCTGCCGCCCCTTCCAGGCGCGGTACGTCCCAGCGATCCGGACGACGTCCTCGTCGGTCAGCTCGCGGTGCGTGCGGTCCGCCATCCGACCCAGCTTCCTCGCGTCGACGAACAGGATCTCGCCCCTCCGCTCCCGTTCCCGCGCCACGAACCACAGGCACACCGGGATCTGGGTCGAATAGAACAGCTGGCCCGGCAACGCGACCATGCAGTCCACCAGATCGGCCTCGATCAAGTTGCGTCGGATCTCGCCTTCGCCGGACTGCATCGACGACATCGAGCCGTTGGCCAGCACGAACCCCGCCACGCCCTTCGGCGCCAGGTGGTGCGCCATGTGCTGCACCCATGCAAAGTTCGCGTTGCCCTTCGGAGGCACGCCGTAGCGCCACCGCTTGTCCTCGACCAGCCGTTCGCCGCCCCAGTCCGAGACGTTGAACGGCGGATTCGCGAGGATGAAGTCCGCCTTCAGGTCCGGGTGGCGGTCGTCGTGGAAGCTGTCGCCGTGCTCGATTCGTACCCCGATGCCCCGGATGGCCAGGTTCATCCGGGCCAGCCGCCACGTCGTGTGGTTCGACTCCTGTCCGTAGATCGAGATGTCGAGCGGCTTCCCGCCGTTGCCCGTCGCGTGGGCGCGGATGAACTCGGCCGACTGCACGAACATGCCCGCCGAGCCGCAGCACGGGTCGTAGACCCGCCCCCGATACGGCTCGAGCATCTCGACCAGGACCCTGACGACGCTGCGCGGCGTGTAGAACTCGCCGCCTCTCTTCCCCTCGGCGCCGGCGAACCGCGAGAGGAAGTACTCGTACACGCGTCCGAGCACGTCCTTCGATCGCGACTCCGCGTCCCCGACCCGGATGTTGCCGACCATGTCGATCAGCTGGCCCAAGCGCTGCTTGTCCAGGCCCGGACGCGCGTAGTCCTTGGGCAGGACGCCCTTGAGCGCCCGGTTCTCTCGCTCGATCGCGGCCATGGCGCTGTCCACGGCCTGGCCGACTTCGGGCTGCCGCGCCCGATCCCTCAGGCGCGTCCAGCGCGCGCCCTCCGGCACCCAGAAGACGTTCTCCGCGATGTAGGCGTCGCGGTCCTCGACCCATTCCGGGCCCCACTCGGCCAGCACGGCCGCGCGGCGCTCCTCGAACGCGTCGGAGACGTACTTGAGGAAGATGAGCCCGAGCACGACGTGCTTGTACGACGAGGCGTCCATCGAGCCGCGCAGCTTGTCGGCCATCGCCCACAGCTCGGCCTCGTAGCCGGTCGTGGCCCCGCCGTCGGTTCGCTTCGCGGGCATCTCGCCTCTCAGAGCCGACCTCGAATGACGCCCCGCGCCGAGCGCCCGAGGCCCCAACAAGATACGAAACGGACGGGACCGCCGCACCTGGGCCCCGCGCCAACCGCACTAGCGCGCTGATTCAAAGTCATATCTTGAATTGGCACGGAAATTCACCCATCGTATCTCGTATCATGATCATCGATCGGGACCTCACCTCCGAGTTGTTGACGGCAGCCACCCAGTCGCCCGCCATCACGCTCACCGGCCCCCGCCAGAGCGGCAAGACCACACTGTGCCGCCATCTCTTCCCGGAGCGCCCCTATCGAACTCTGGAAGCCCCGGACCAGAGAATCTTCGCGGAGACGGATCCTCGCGCCTTCCTGGCCGATCTTCCCCATGGGGCCATCATCGACGAAATCCAACGCGTCCCGGAGTTGCTGTCCTACCTCCAGGGCGTCGTCGACTCGGATCCGCAGCCGGGCCGCTGGATCCTCACCGGCTCCCAGAACCTCGCCCTGCTCGAGTCCGTCTCCCAGTCGCTGGCCGGACGCACCGAAGTGCTCAACCTGCTGCCGCTGTCCTGGAACGAGGTCCAGCAATTCGACCGCCGACCCGCGACTCTGGAACAAGCGATCTTCACCGGCGGATACCCGCGCATCTTCGACCGACGGCTGGACCCCTCGCGCTGGCTGCGCTCCTACGTCGCCACCTACGTCGAGCGCGACGTGCGGACGATCATGAACATCGGCGACCTGTCGACGTTTCAGCGCTTCGTCGGGCTGTGCGCCGGCCGCACGGGCCAGCTCCTCAATTATTCGTCGCTGGCCAACGACTGCGGCATCTCCCAACCCACCGCGAAGGCGTGGATCAGCGTCCTGGAAGCGAGCTTCGTCGTGTGCCGGCTGCCCGCGTTTCACGGCACGACGGCCAAGAGGCTGGTCAAGGCGCCGAAGCTCCTCTTCCTCGACACGGGACTCGCGTGCTGGCTGATGGGCATCCGCGAGCCGCGGCAACTGATCACCCACCCGCTTCGCGGCGCCCTGTTCGAGACCTGGGTGATCACCGAGGTCATGAAGCACCGTTGGAACCGGGGAGAGTCGGGCGGACTGTCTTTCTACAGGACCCGAGGCGGCGCCGAAATCGACCTCGTCGTCGACCGGGCGGGCGCTCCCGATCTCATCGAAGCCAAGGCGTCGGCCACGCCCTCTTCGACGCTGTTCAGGGGTTTGGAGCGCGCCCGGCGCCATTTCCCCGGCGACCCCAGGGCGAGCGTCGTCTACGGCGGGGACGAAGCGCAGCGGCGCAGCGCGGGACGACTCGTCCCATGGAGACGCGTCCAGGAAGCGGTCCGGCCGTAACGCACGAGCCGTCCCAGCTTCGGCGACCGGAAGTTCGCGGGCGACGCGCGGCGGGGCCGTTCGCCGCGGTCGGCGACGGCGGACCGCGTACCGGCGTTCACGGCGGAGCGGGAGCGCGCGCACGGGCGGGAGTCGTCGTCGGGGGATCGGTCGGTCGCGTCCGGGCCGGAGACGTCCGGACGAAAGCGCACCGCAACCGTTCGAGCAAATCGTTCTTCGCTTGCGTCCTCGGTCGGGTGGCAGATCGCTTCGCTCCGGGAATACCTTGAGGGCATGCGCGACGCCGCCACCACTTCCGCCGGAGCCTCCGCCTTGGACCGCAAGGGTCCGCGCGCGCCCGCGTCCTCGGACGCCGACGGCCCGCGTCCGTCGGCCCGAACCGTCCCAGCGCGCCCGGGAGCGGCGGCGCTCTCCGAACGCGAACCCTGGAATCCCGGGATTCCCTTCGAGCTGGACTGGCTGCGCCGCGTGCGGGTGAACCGGAGCGCCGCGGAGCGCCGCGCCCGCACCCTGCCCGGCCGCAGGAGCGTCAAGCGCGAGTGGCAGGCGGCGTGGCTCCTGCGCGCGGTCACGTGCATCGATCTGACCACGCTCGCGGGAGACGACACCCCCGACCGCGTGCGCCGACTGTGCGGCAAGGCCAGGAACCCGGTGCGCGCCGACCTGCTGGAACGGGCGGGCGCCGCCGACCTGCCCATCCGCGCCGCCTCCGTCTGCGTCTACCCGAACATGGTCGCCGCCGCGGTCGCGGCGCTCGCCGGGTCGGGGATACCGGTCGCGGCCGTGGCCGCGGGCTTCCCCGCCGGCCAGACGCCCTTCCCCGAGCGGCTGGGCGAGATCCGGACGGCGGTGGCCGCGGGCGCGTCCGAGATCGATGTCGTCGTCGCCCGCGAGCACGTGCTGCGCGGGCGCTGGAGGAACCTCTACGACGAGGTCCGAGCCTTCCGCGACGTCGCCGGGGACGCCCGCCTCAAGACCATCGTCGCCGTCGGCGAGCTGGGGACCCTCGCCAACGTCGCCCGCGCGAGCCTGGTGTGCATGATGGCCGGCGCGGACTTCGTCAAGACCTCCACGGGCAAGGAAAAGGTCAACGCCACCCTCCCCGCGGGGCTCGTCATGGCGCGCCGCATCCGCGCCTACCGCGAGCGCACCGGGCACCGCGTCGGCTTCAAGCCCGCAGGCGGCATCGCCACGGCCAAGGAAGCCCTGCTCTGGCTCGCGCTCATGCGCGAGGAGCTGGGACCTCGCTGGATGCAGGCCGGACTCTTCCGCTTCGGCGCCAGTTCCCTGCTGGGCGACGTCGAGCGCCAGATCGAGCACTACGTCACGGGCCGCTATTCCGCCGCTCACCGACATCCCCTGGCCTGAAGCGAGTCCCGAGATGCCGCAGCTCTCCGAGATCTTCGAGACCCTCGAGTACGGGCCCGCGCCGGAGAGCGCGGAACGCGCGCACGCTTGGCTCGAGGAGCACGGACGCGACTTCGGTCTCTTCGTCGGCGGGGACTGGGTCGAGGGGACGGGCGCGGAGACGTTCGACACCGTCGACCCGGCGAACGGACGACCGCTCGCGCGCGTCGCCCAGGCGGAGCCGGAGGACGTCGACCGCGCCGTGCGCGCCGCCCGCGCCGCGCAGAAGCCGTGGGCGCGCTCGGACGGCCACGTCCGGGCCCGCTTCCTCTACGCGCTGGCCCGACGCATCCACAAGCACGCGCGCCTCTTCTCGGTCCTGGAGACGCTCGACACCGGCAAGCCGGTGCGCGAGTCGCGCGACGTGGACGTCCCTCTCGCGGTGCGCCACTTCCACCACCACGCGGGTTGGGCGCAACTGATGGACGCGGAGTTCTCGGACCAAGTTCCCCTGGGCGTGGCCGGCCAGATCGTCCCCTGGAACTTCCCGCTCCTGATGCTGGCGTGGAAGATCGCGCCCGCGCTGGCCGCCGGGAACACGGTGGTGCTCAAGCCCGCCGAGTTCACCCCCCTCACCGCCCTGCTCTTCGCCCAGCTGTGCCGGGAGATCGGGCTCCCCCCGGGGGTCGTCAACGTGACCACCGGCGACGGCCGCACCGGCGCCGCGCTGGCGGCGCACCCCGACGTCGACAAGATCGCCTTCACCGGGTCCACGGAGGTGGGTCGCCTGATCCGCGACCGCACGGCCGGAAGCGGCAAGCGTCTCACGCTGGAGCTGGGGGGCAAATCCCCCTTCGTCGTCTTCGAGGACGCGGACCTGGACGGCGCGGTCGAGGGCGTCGTGGACGCCATCTGGTTCAACCAGGGCCAGGTCTGCTGCGCGGGATCGCGCATCCTGGTCCAGGAGGGCGTCGCGGAGACGCTGGAGCGCAAGCTCAAGGCGCGCATGGAGGCGCTCCGCATGGGCGATCCGCTGGACAAGGCCGTGGACATGGGGGCGATCGTCGCGCCGGTGCAGCTCGAGAAGATCCGACGCTTGGTGGACGAGGGCCGACGCGAGGGGGCGAGCGTCTGGCAACCGTCGTGGAGCGCGCCGACCGAAGGATGCTTCCACCCGCCGACGCTGTGCACCGGCGTGTCGCCCGCCTCCTCCATCGCGCAGGTCGAGATTTTCGGACCGGTGGCGACGATGACGACCTTCCGCACGCCCGCGGAGTCGGTGCGGCTCGCGAACGACACCCGCTACGGGCTCGCGGGCAGCGTCTGGACCGAGAACGTCAACTTGGCGCTGGACGTCGCGTCCCGGATCAAGGCCGGAACGATCTGGGTCAACTGCACCAACGTCTTCGACGCGGCCTCGGAATTCGGCGGCTACAGGGAAAGCGGCTTCGGACGCGAGGGCGGACGCGAAGGACTCCGCGAGTACCTGAAGCCCGCGTGGCAGGAGCGCGCCGGGAGGCGGGACGAGGACGACGCGCGCCGCGCCGACGGCGGCGGTCGGGACACCGCCGCGTCCGCCGCCCCCTCGGGGGACCCCCCCGCCGACAGCGCCCCGCCTCCGGTGGACCGCACCACCCGCATGTACATCGGAGGACGACAGACGCGCCCCGACGGCGGGTACGCGAGGATCGTCCGCGGGGCCTCGGGGGAGATGGCGGGAGAGGTGGGGCGCGGCAACCGCAAGGACGTCCGCAACGCGGTCGAGGCGGCGCGGCGCGCGGGCGGCTGGGCGGGACGCACGGCCCACAACCGCGCGCAAATCCTCTACTTCGTCGCCGAGAACCTCGCCGTGCGCGCAGCCGAGTTCGCGGCCCGCATCCGTTCGCTCACCGGAGAGGACGCCGACCGCGCGGCCGAGGAGGTCGATCTCTCGATCCGGCGGCTGTTCGCCTACGCGGCGTACGCCGACAAGTGGGACGGGCGCGTCCACCGCACGCCCCTGCGCAGCGTCACCCTCGCGATGCCCGAGAGCCTGGGCGCGGTCGGCGTCGTGTGCCCGGAGCGCAACCCGCTGCTCGGCTTCGTCTCGTTGGCGGCGCCCGCGGTCGCGGCCGGGAACGCCGTGGTCGCCGTTCCCTCCGAACGCTGGCCGCTCCCCGCCACCGACTTCTGCCAGGTGCTGGACGCCTCGGACCTGCCCGGCGGGGTCGTCAACGTCGTCACCGGAGCGCACGCCGAGCTGGCGCCGGTGCTGGCCGCGCACGACGACCTGGACGCCGTCTGGTACTTCGGGGCCGAGGCGGGGGTGGAGGAAGTCGAGCGCCTCTCCGCCGGGAACATGAAGCGGACCTGGACGGAACCGGGCGTCCGGCGACGATGGCGCACGCGCGCGCAGGGAGAGGGCGCCGAGTTCCTGCGCCGCGCCACGCAGGTCAAGAACGTCTGGATCCCCTACGGAGAATAGGAGCCCCGGCGCGCGCGCCTGCTCAGTTGAAGGTGTAGGTGCAAACCACCTGGGGGTTCTCGTCCGTCAGCACCGACGCCACCTCGCAGACCGACTCCTCGCGCACGAACAGCTGCAGGGCCACCTGCGGCGTCTCCTCCGAGTCTTCCGGCCGACCGACGCTCACGAAGATGCGGGCTCCGCCGCCGAGCGCGAGGTCCGCCCGATAGCCGGGATCGACGGACGAGGTGTCGGCGCTGAGCAGTTCCTCCCGGCGGTTGCCGAAGTTGTCGAAGACGAAGGAGAACCGGTTGGAGGTCACCAACGTCAGCGGGCCGGGCCCGGGCCCGTCGACGGCGATGCGGGCGCTCGTGGGAGCCTCGGTGGGCCCGTCCAGGATCGAGCAGGCCGCCAGGACCGAAAGGCCCGCCAGAAGCGCGCACCGACTCGCCCGCCTCCGCTTCGCGCGTGGACTCATGGGCTCGACCTCGCTGCGAGGAGACTGCGGCGCACGAAACGTTCCGCGACGCGCACGGACGCGGGCCCGGAGCCCGCGCGAACGGCCGACATTCCTTGGATCTTGCCGGATCCGGGGGCGCTGCGCCAGTGCGCGGAGACGAAGCGAGGGCAGCGGTTCCGCTTCAGGGGATCAGGGCGATGGCGTCGATCTCGACGCCCACGTTTCTGGGCAACGCGCCCGCCTGAACGGTGGAGCGCGCGGGGCGATGGTCGCCGAAGTGCTCGGCGTAGACCTCGTTCATGGCGGAGAACTCGCCCATGTCGGCCAGGAACACGGTCGTCTTGACCACGCTGGCGAGCGACGCGCCCGAAGCTTCCAGCACGGCCGCGAGGTTGCGCAGCACCTGGCGGGTCTGCGCCCGGACGTCGCCCTCGAGCAGTTCGCCCGTGGCGGGGACCAGCGGGATCTGCCCGGAGGCGAAGAGAAGACCCTTCGCCGCGATCGCCTGCGAATAGGGGCCGATGGCCTTGGGGGCGTCGTCGGTGTGCACTGCCTTCGTTTCGCTCATTCGGTGCCGGGCTCCGTGGTTGAATCCGTTGTTTCGATCGACGTCACGTCGCGCGTCTCGACGTTCGGAACGAGTCGCGGGACGCCGCGCGCCCCCTTCCCTCGATGGGCCAAGTCTCCCAATGCTCGCCCTCGTAGGCGATCATGCGGTCCTGGAGGTTGACCGAAACGCACACGTGGTTCGGCAGCAGCCGCACCAGCTCGCCCACCTGCGGACGCCAGTCCGTGTCCGCCGTGTCCAGCACGCCGTGTTCCTCGGAGAGGGCGACCGCGCGCACCTCCGGCAGACCGACGAGGGCGGCGTACCCGGCGCCCGCCGCGTCGTGCAGCTCCTTGGAGAGCGCCTTGGATCCGGCGTCCACCACCGCCCGCCCGGCGACCGCGGTGCTGACCACCGTGGCGAGGATCGAGTAGGCGCACTCGCTCTCGTCGGCGACGCCCATCCCGGTCATGTCCAGGTCGTTGTAGACGACGGTGCCGGCCCGCACTTCGGTGAGGCGGGGAAGGAAGTGGCTGTGCCACAGGGTGGGACTGGACCCGCCGCTCACGACCTCGGGCGCCAAGTCGGCCTCCGCGAGCGCCGCGCAGCGCGATTCGATCCGCTCCGCCAGCGTCTCGATCTCCGGCCGCTGCTTCAGGACGTGCGTGCGGACGTGCCCGGGGTAGAACATGACGCCCCGGTATTCCACGCGCTCCTCGTCGCGCGCGAGCGACGCCAGGCGCGCCGCCTCGTCCGCGGTCCCGACCCCCGTCCTGCCCAACCCCACGTCCAGCTCCACGAGCACCCCGACCGTCCTCGCGGCCGCCTGCGCGGCCCGCGCCAGCCCGCGCAGCGCCACTTCGGAATCCAGCGCCACCGTCAGCGCGACCCGCTCCGGCAACGCCATCAGGCGCTCCAGCTTGCGGGCCCCCAACGGAGGGTAGGCGAGCAGCAGATCGTCGCACACCCGGGCCATGACCTCCGCCTCGCGGGGCGTGGCCACGGTGAGACCGCGGGCGCCGGCCGCCAGCTGCATGCGCGCGAGCGCGAGGCTCTTGTGGGTCTTCACGTGCGGGCGCCAAGCGAGTCCGTGGCGCGCCGCGTAGGCGGCCACCTTCGTCGCGTTGGCGCGCGCGCGCGCGAGGTCGACCAGGGCGACGGGGGTCTCCGCGTCCGCGAGACCGGCGGGAAGTCCGTTCACTCGAGGGCCGCCTCCAGGGCGTCGAAGAACTCGCGGTCCTCCTCCGACACCGGACCGACGCGCGCCAGGCGGACGACGCCGTCCCGGTCGACCAGGTAGGTGGCCGGAAGACCGATGGCCTGGAACGCGTCCATCGAGCGCATCTCGGGGTCGTGCAGGACGGTGTAGCTCACCCCGTACTCGCCGACGAAATCGCGCACCGCGTCCTCGAACCCGACGTCGTCCACGGAGATGCCCACGATCTCGAAACCTCGCCCGCGGTACTCCTCGTAGAGCGACTGCAGGAAGGGCGTCTCGATGCGGCAGGGACCGCACCAAGTGGCCCAGAGGTTGACCAGCACCACCCGGCCGCGCAGGTCGGAGAGCGCGAGCGACTCTCCCTCGAGCGTGGCCGCCCGAACCTCGGGCGCCGGATCCCCCGCGCGCGGGGGGCCGTCGGTCGGCGCGCACGCGGCCGACCCGAGCGCGATCAGGGCGGCCGGGAGAAGGACGGAGCGCGGCCGGACCGGGACGGGGCGGCGGATGAAGGCCCCGATCCCGGCGTCGCGGGACGACGGGGCGGCGCATGGCGTGATCGGGAACATGGACCGTAAGTTGATCTTTCGCCTCCGTGCCCGCAACGCTGCGGGACGCCCTCGGCGCCCGTTGCGGATCCCGGCCGCCGGGGGCCGTGTACCGAGGTCGTCCCCGCCACGCTCGCGCACGCGTCCGAAGTTCCGTCCGACAGCGCGACGACACACGCCAAGGCCAGGTCATGACATTCTTCTCCCCGTCCGCCGCCCGCCGAAGCCTCCGGGGCGGAATCCCGACGGTCGTCGTCGCGCTCGCGGCCCTGTCGCTCCTCCCCGAACCGGGCGAAGCGCAGTACTTCGGGCGGAACAAGGTGCAGTACGACTCCTTCGGCTTCCAGGTCATGAAGACCCCCCACTTCGACATCCACTACTACCCCGAGGCCGCGGTCGCCATCGAGGACGCCGCCCGCATGTCGGAGCGCTGGTACGAGCGGCTGGCGCGCACCTTCCAGCACGAGTTCGAGCGGCCCAAGCCGGTCATCCTCTACGCCGACCATCCCGACTTCCAACAGACCAACACGCTCGCGGGATTCATCAGCGAAGGCACCGGCGGGGTGACCGAGTCGCTCAAGAACCGCGTCATCATGCCGCTGGCCGGCACCTATCACGACACCGACCACGTGCTCGGGCACGAGCTGGTGCACGCGTTCCAGTACAACATCGCCCAGTCCCGCAGCGGAGGCGGACTGCGCGGCATGGCCCAGCTCCCGCTCTGGGTGGTGGAGGGGATGGCCGAATACCTTTCGGTCGGACGCGAGGACCCGCTCACGGCCATGTGGCTACGCGACGCTCTGCTGCGCGACGACGTCCCGACGCTCGAGCAGATGACGCGGGAACGGCGTTTCTTCCCCTACCGCTTCGGCCAGGCCTTCTGGACCTACGTGGGCGGCACCTACGGCGACGAGGCGGTCACCGAGCTGTACCGCCGCTCGCTCCGGGTGGGCTGGGAGAACGCCATCGTGAGCGTGCTGGGCAAGACCCAGGACACGGTCTCGATGGAGTGGCACCGGGCCATCGAGAGCGAGTACCGGCCGCTCATGGCCGGCCGCTCCGCGCCGGGCGAGGTGGGCGCGCTCCTGCTGGCGCCCTCCACCGGCGCGGGAAGCCAGAACGTGGCGCCCTCGGTCAGCCCCGACGGCCGCTACGTGGCCTTCATCTCCGAGAAGGACCTCTTCTCGGTCGACCTCTACATGGCCGACGCGCGCACCGGGAGGATCGTCCGCAAGCTCTCCAGCGCCGCCACGGACGCGCACATGGACGCGCTCCGCTTCCTCGACTCCTCGGGCTCATGGTCTCCGGACGGGACGTCGTTCGCCTTCGTGGCCATCGCCGAGGGCGACAACCAACTGGTGATCGTGGACGTCGACAACTCGGACGTGGAACGGCGCATCGAGGTGGAGGACGCCAACATCGGCGCCATCTCGAACCCCGCGTGGTCCCCGGACGGGCGCTCCATCGTCTTCTCCGGCCAGTCCGGGGGCATCTCGGACCTGTTCATGGTGGATCTCGAGACCGACCGGGTGTCCCGACTCACCCACGACAAGCACGGCGACATGCAGCCCGCCTTTTCGCCGGACGGCTCGACGCTCGCCTTCGTGACCGACCGGGGAGGGGAGACGGACTTCGGCGACCTCGTCTTCAGCCGCCCGCGCATCGCGCTTCTGGACATGGAGACCCGGGACGTGCGCACGCTCGAGCTGTTCGGGAACGTCAAGCACCTGAACCCGCAGTTCACTCCGGACGGCCAGAGCCTGTACTTCATCTCCGACCAGGACGGGTTCAGCGACGTCTACCGCGTCAACCTGTCCACGGGCGACATCTACCGGGTCACCAACATCGCGACCGCGGTCAGCGGGATCACGAGCGGTTCGCCGGCCATGAGCGTCGCATCTCGGACCGGCACCCTGGTGTTCTCGGTCTTCGACGAATTCGAGTTCCACATCTATTCGCTCTCCTCGCAGGAGGCGGGCGCCGCCCAAGAGCTCGCGCGCGCGGGCGCGGGAGTTCCGCAAGGCCGTCTGATCCCGCCTTCCGAACCGCTGGTCAGGAGCCGGGTCGCGCAGTACCTGGGCGATCCGATCACCGGACTGCCGCCCGCGGGCGCCTACCTCTCCGAGGAAGCGTCCGCGTACGATTCCGGCCTGAAGCTCGACTACGTGGGCCAACCCATGATCGGCATCGGAGCCGGCGACATCTACGGCAACAACCTGCAGGGCGGAGCCGCGGCGTTCTTCAGCGACATGCTGGGCGACCGCAGCCTGGGCGTCGCCGTCCAAGCCCAGGGCACCTTCAAGGACCTGGGGGGGCAGTTCCTGTACCAGAACATGAAGCGGCGCTGGAACTGGGGCGTTTCCGGGGGACGGATCCCGTACCAGTTGCTGTGGGCGAGCTTCGAGCGCACGCCGAACGACACCTTCGCCTACAGGGCGCTCCGGGAACGCATCTTCATCGACTCCGCGACCGGAATGCTGGCGTACCCCTTCTCCACCACCCAGCGCATCGAGAGCCGCTTCGGCCTGACCCGGTACTCCTTCGATCTCGAGGAGGAGCATCTCTACTTCGACCCGCTCGGGCGGCTGGCGGACCGCCGCGTCCGCGAGCTGGACAACACGCAGCCGCCGATCAACATGGTGCACGCGTCGCTCGCGCTGGTCGGCGACAACTCCTACTCCGCCTTCACCTCCCCGGTGCGGGGCTCGCGCTACCGGTTCGAGGTGGAGAACACGGTGGGCACCGCCGACTTCCGGACCCTGACCGCCGACTACCGGCGGTACTTCAACCCGGTGCGCGAGCTGACCGTCGCCTTCCGCGGGCTGCACTACGGACGCTACGGGATCACGGAGGAGGAGGCCAAAGTCGGACTGCGCCAGATCTTCCTGGGGTACGAGAACCTGATCCGCGGCTACGCGCGGGAGAGTTTCGACTTCAGCGCCTGCGTGCGGAACGAGATCTGCACGGAATCCGACAGATACCAGCAGCTGTTCGGGCAGCGCGTGCAGGTCTTCAACTTCGAGATGCGCGTCCCGCTCACCGGCGTGAGCCAGTTCGGGCTGCTCGACCTGCCCTTCCTGCCCATCGAGCTGGTGACCTTCGCCGACGTGGGCTTGGCGTGGGACGACTTCGGGGACGTGGACCTGCGCTTCGACCGAACCACCCGGGACCGTGTCCCCGTTTTCAGCACCGGCGTCTCGGCGCGCGTCAACCTGCTCGGGTTCATGATCCTGGAGAGCTACTACGCCTACCCCTTCCAACGGCCCGACAAGGGCTGGCACTGGGGCTTCACCTTGGCGCCGGGCTGGTAAGGGGGGAGAAGGCGCGTCCGCGGCCGTCCTCCCCGCTCCGGCGGGATCGGCCGGACCTTTCGGGACGGGACGCGAGACGCCGGTCGCCGACCGCTTGCTCTCCGAATTCCGAAGGCGAAGGGAGGAGAGCGAACCGTCGGCGGCGGTTCCTTCCGCAGATGTCGAGGGATCTCGTGATGGCGCTGAGTCGGAGGGATCGGATCGCGGCCCAGCTGGCGGATCTGAAGACGCCCGGGGCGCTCGAAGCGCTGGGCGAGGTCCTCCCGGAGTCGGAAGACTCGCATCGACCTCAGCTTGACGGTTGCGGCGGCCGAGGCGGGACGGAGGATCTGCTTCGGCACGCGGCCGCGCTGGTCGAGTCGCTAGAGGAGGCGCACGCAGCAGGCCGGCTGATGGCATCCGGCGCTGCTCGTGGTGGACGATCACTTATCTGCCGGTGACATCGCCCGAGCGCGGCCTCAGCCACGACCTGGACCTGGGCGAAATGCTGAAGGCCGAGGAGATGGAGCCAGGATCGCGAAGCGGGTGCCGGGGGTGATCGGTCGCCCGGATCGTGAGAAATCGTCCCCGAGCGGGCACTCCCGTCGATCCGGCCGTTCCGGCGCCGACCCTCGGGTTTCCGGTCCTAGGAGCTTGCGCGGCAGAAGGGCCTGCGATTGGGCGTGAAGTCCCGGCAGTCGGGCCTCCAACCCGGATTTCCGGCAACCAAACCGCTCGGATGACGACAAGAGCCGATTATCAGCGGAGGAAATCGCCGCATTCCAGGTCCCAATGGACCCCGGAAGCTCCCGGACACGATGGCTTGGCCCTCACACCGCCGACAGGACGTGCAATCGCCGCATGTTGAGCGCCAAGCACACCAGATCCCACTCGCCGCGCACACTCTCCAAGCCACGGAGGCTGAACCTCCTGAACCCCATCGCCTCCTTGATCCACCCGATCGGAGCCTCCGCCATCCATTTTCGCTTCGCGTACACCGCACGACCCTCCGGGGTAGCCAGCTTCTCCACCATGCGCGCCCGCGCCGGGTACCGCTCCGAGTCCGCCTTCTCGACCTCCTTCCCCTCCCGGCCCAGCGCAACGTAGCCATCGATCTCGCGATCCTCGAGCGCCGCCAGATCGCCCTCGTTTCCGTACCCCGCGTCCGCCAGCACCTTGCGCGGCGTCTCTCCCGCCACTTCCTCCACCTCCTCCACCATCTCGGTCAGCTGGCCTTGGTCGCTCGCGTTGTCCGTCACCGCCGTCCCCACCACCAACTGGCTCTCCCCGTCCACCGCCACCTGCGCGTTGTAGCACTGCTGGAAGCCTTCCGTGCTCGTCTTCATGATCCGACTCTCCGGATCCGTGAAGTTCGACTGCGCACGCTCCTCCGGCTCTCCGTACGCCCGCTTGTACGCCTGCCCTCCCTTCGCATTGCGCTCTTGGCCCGGCTCGCAGCCCCGGGCGTCGTCCAACGCTCGAGCCTCCGCCCCGGACGCTCCTTCGCCGCCTGAATCGCCGCCAAGCGATCCTCCCGACGCTTCAGTTCCTCGAGCAACCGCTCCTCGCCCCGAGCACCCCTCTCGTCGCGCTCGTCCTCCTCCGCATCCACCGCATCCGACTTCGCCAGCAACTCCGCGATCTCCTCCTTCAGGCGCTCCTCCTCCGGACCCATCCGTCCATAGCTCATCGCCTTACGCTTGCTCGCGTTGGCTCGAATCTTCGTCCCGTCCACCGCCACCTGCCCCAGTCCCGCGAATCCCATCTCGCGCGCCAGACGCACGATCTCCACCAGCAACCCTTTGAACGCTTCCAAGTTCTTCTTGCGAAAGTCGCACAGCGTCCGGTGCTTCGGGAAGTTGCCCGCCGCCAGAACCCGAAGCGGCACATCCTCCATCAACTTGCGCGCCAGCTTGCGCGACGAGCGCACTCCCGTCGCATATCCGTACACCCACAGCTTCACCATCATCCGCGGCGCGTACGGGCTGTTGCGCCGCCCGTCCCCCTCGTAGCGTTCGTAGAATGCGCTCAAGTCCACGGAATCCACCAAGTCGCTCACATGGTGCGCGAGATGTCCTTCGGGAATCCACTTCCTGGGATCGGGCGGAATCAGAAACTGCTGATCTGGCTGGTATTTCCGGAACCGCGTCCCCATGGTCTCTCCCGTGCGCTGGACTTCGCTGGCTAACCCCATGTGTTCAATGAATATAACCCTTGCTTCCGCTCCGCGCCACGGACCCGCCTCACACCACCACCTTTTCTGCCGCGCAGGCTCCTAGGGCCGACGGGGCGGCCAACCGCGCCCTTGTTCGCAGAGCTCCCGACGCGGATGATGGGATGTACAAATTTGAGGGAGTTAGGTACGTTTATTGGTGGTTTCTCATCGTATATCATTAATTTGCACTAACTTCCACAAAACACAACGATGGATCCCATCACGAACCCGTTTGCCCCCGGTGCGGGATCTCGGCCCCCGACGCTGGCCGGTCGGAACGATGTGCTGAAATCGGCGGAGATCGCGCTGCGCCGCATCCGGTCTGATCGTCACGCGAAGAGCATGATGCTCCTCGGTTCCTCGCTTTTTTTGGTGGATTGCTGTAGGTTTGGGACCATCGTGCTGGATGCGTGTCGATGGTGGATTCGGCTATCGACAGGCAAGCGTTTCGCGTCTCCGCAGGGTCGGTTGACCGCCCCTCTGCGACATGTGCCAACGGACAGGATGGACGTCGAGATTTCGGGCATCGAAGATGTCGGCCCTGCCAAAGTTCGGGGGGGATACCGGCGGAGCTCTGGCGCCACGCGTAGCGACCGGAGCGGGGCGCCAGAGCTCCCTGAAGGAGAGGGTGTCGGATCGGTTCGAGCGCGAGCGGCCGCTGTTGCTGCCGCTGGCGCCACATGGCTACCGGTTCGTGACGCCGAGGCCGATGCCGGAGGAGAGCGGGGATGCGGACGTGGCGCCGGCGGAGGCGCCTGCCGTGGATGTCGAGAAGCGTCCGCTGGCGTACTACGCGGATCGGCGGAGGGGCTCGTGAAGGGGGCGAGTCTGAGGAACCGGATCGCCGCACAGCTGGCCGACTTGAAGATGCCGGGCGCGCTCGAGGCGCTGGACGAGGTGTTCAGAAGCGTGGACGGCGGGGGCTGCACGGCGGGCGAAGCGATCGAGCGGCTGCTCGGCGCGCAGGGTCCGCCGGGAGTGGGGAAGACGCACATCGCGATCAGCTTGGCGGTGGCGGCGGCTGAAGCGGGGCGGCGGATCTACTTCGGGACGCTGGCTGCGCTGATCGAGTCGCTCGAGGAGGCGCACGCAGCGGGGCGGTTGAAGACGTTGATGCACCCGGCGCTGCTGGTGGTGGACGAGATCGGGTACCTGCCGGTGACGTCGAACGGCGCGCGGATGTTCTTCCAGCTGATCAACGGGCGCTACGGTCGGGCGTCGACGGTGTTGACGTCGAACAAGCCGTACCAGCAGTGGGGCGAAGTGCTGCACGATGAGGTGATGGCGGCGGCGCTGCTGGATCGGCTGCTGCACCGGAGCCACACGATCAACATCCGGGGCAACTCGTATAGGATGCGGCGTCACAAGGAGATCTCGAGGGCGATCCATCCGTCGGCAGCGGCGGCGCGGGACGGTCGAGAGGACACGCACACGGACGCGCGGAGAGGAGGAGGCGGGTCATGACGAACGTTGGAGAGCAGGAGAAGGGCGCGGACCGGAGGGAGGGAGGGCTCGAGAGTCGGAGGAGGTGCAGCGCGCTGCACCGACGGATCGCCCGGTTCGCGACGGCCTTTGGCCGGTCGGTGGCGGGTGCACTCCGTCCGCTGATCGGGAGGAGCCCAGCCGGGCACGGTCCGAGGGGTGTCCGGACGGCCGGGATGGGGATGGGCGGCGACGCCCTCCCCCAGGGCCCCGTTCCGGTCGCTGCGCTCCCTGCACGGGGCCCTGGGGGAGCGGACCCGGGAGGGCCGCCGGGGGCGACGGCCAAGCGGTCGCCGCGGAAGAGCTTCGGCGATGAGCGGCGAGGGGTGAACTGCGCGTCGAGCCCGGTCGGTCGCGACGAACCGAGGGACGGGCTCGCCCTCGACGCTGGCCTGTGGGCGGCTCTTCGCCGGGGGGCGGACAGCCTGCTGATCGCGCGGCGCCGGGGAGCGGGACCGCCGGCGCCTTCGGCCAGGGGATCCAACGGCACTACGCTTCGGGCCATCGGAGGGGTGTGCGGACGGCCGGGACCGGGGTCGGCGGCGGCGCCCTCCCCCGGGGGCTCGCGGGAGAGGCGAAAAGTGTGCACTTTTGCGCTCGCCGGGATCGTCCGAAAAAGTGTGCAATTCCTGACGTTAAAAAGACACTTCGGTCAGCCAAATGCTGGGTCAGGCCACCGAGGGGAACCGGCGTCAGTTTCAAACTCGCTGCCAAATGACACTTCGAGACGTGTGACGCGTTTTGCGGAGATCCTTCGTAGGAAAGGGGGAAAAACATTGTGCGGACTGCCGATAGCGATCTGCGTGCTGGCGACCGCTTTTGCCGAAGTTGTTGCCGGACAGAATCTGAAGAATTATGATCCGTTCAGTCTTGTCGAGGTCAGTTACAGTTTTACCGCGTACGGTAAGGAGTATGAGGGCGATGTCAGTTTGGATGGGAGTGGTACGGCTGTTGGAACATCGATTTCCAAGAGCATCAGTTTATCGGAAAATCCTTTATTTCTGGCAGGGTCCGCAGGGTTCAGCAGAATCAATGGAAGCCTCGACATTAGCGAGGGGGCTACAAACGCTAAGTTTAGAAGCAATGTTCTTTCAGGCTACGTAAGGGCGGGCTACGAAGGCCGCGGCGACAGGCACAGGATGTTCTATGGATTATTCGGGTACGGACATGTAAGTGGTTTGTCGACAACGGTCGAGGGTCGTCGCAGGATCGAGGCCGACGACAGCGACAGGCGGGTGTACGGTGCGGGCGCTTTGGGGCAGGTAACTGAAAGGTATATGATCGATCTCTCTTTCACTAGGGTTGACGATCTTGACGACGAGATTTCGAGTTCCAACACATTTTCAGTTTCGAACGTCTTCTTGATTGAGAACGGGATCGCAGTCTCCGCAGGAGGTGGATACACATCGGGCGGAGACGCAGGAGACTTAATGATGAATGTGAGATTGGTTTGGATGTTCGAATAAAAAACATTGATAGGTTTGCCCTTACCGAGATCCCGGACTGCGGTGATGTTCGATGTGGACGCAAAACGCTAGTGTTACGTACTGGAAGTTCGTGGACATGTTATCGGGTGTTCGGTACATTGTTTCTTGGTCCACCGTCTCAGCAGAGGAGAAGAAGCCATGCCCCGAGGACGTCCGTTGAAGCCGCTCGAAGTCGGTCGGGACACCCGTGAGGAGCTCGAGTCCATCATGCGGTCGTCGAGCATGCCCGCAGGGCTGGTGCGCCGCGCCGAGATCGTATTGCTGTGCGCCGACGGGTTCGACAACTCGACCGTCGCCAGCAGGACCCGCGTCAGCCGCCAGACCGTGGGCAAGTGGCGCGAGCGGTTCCGAACCCAAGGCATCGTCGGGCTTTACGACGAACACAGATCGGGAAGACCTCGCTCCATCGACGACGAGCAGGTGATGGAGCTGGTGCGCAGGACGCTCGAGACCCGCCCGCCCGACGGCAGCACCCACTGGAGTTGCCGCACCATGGCGGAGGCCGTCGGCGTCTCGAAGACCACGGTTCACACCGTCTGGAAGGCGTTCGGCATCCAGCCCCACCGACAGAAGAACTTCAAGCTCTCGAACGACCCGTTCTTCGTCGAGAAGGTCCGCGACGTCGTGGGGCTCTATCTCAATCCGCCGGACAACGCCATGGTGCTCTGCGTCGACGAGAAGAGCCAGACACAGGCGCTGGAGCGAACCCAGCCCATGCTTCCCCTCGGGCTCGGGTACGTCGAAGGCGTCACGCACGGCTACACCCGCCACGGGACCACCAACCTCTTCGCCGCTCTCGACGTGGCGACCGGTCGAGTCATCGCTCAGTGCAAGCCGCGACATCGACACCAGGAGTTCCTGAGCTTCCTGAGGCATGTGGACGCCAACGTCCCCCCGGACCTCGACGTCCACCTGATCGTGGACAATTACTGCACCCACAAGCACGTCAAGGTCAAGAAATGGCTTGCCGCGAGGCCGCGGTACCACGTCCACTTCACGCCTACGTACTCCTCGTGGCTGAACCAGATCGAGATCTGGTTCAACATCGTCACACGCAAGGCGATCCGGCGTGGCTCGTTCTCGTCGGTGCCGGAGCTGAAGCAGAGGATCGAGCGGTTCATCGATCACTACAATGCGGGCGCGAAGCCGTTCAAGTGGACGGCGACGGCCGATTCGATCCTCGGGAAGATCGGACGCCTTTGTCATGCGATTTCACGGACGAGACACTAGTTGCAAACATGGCAACCCGCACCTCGTGTTGGCGGGAACCGTTCGGTTCTGCATTCTGCGGAACCCGGTGGCTTTTTCCGGGCAGGTACGACCTCCTGTGACGCTATCTATCATATCCTGTCTGAGCTCTCCGGCCGGTGCTGGCGACGGTGCTTGGGTCGCGACCGCGACCCGCCGACAGGGTGATTTGGGCATCGAGTCATGAACTGTTTCATCGTGATCGAGGGCGGCGAGGGGGCGGGCAAGTCCACCCAGGCGGCGTTGCTGGCGGAATGGCTCCGGGAGCGGGGCGTCGCCTGCACCTTGGCGCGCAAGCCGGGATCCACTGCCTTGGGTGAGGCCATCCGCGAGGTGGTGTTGGCGAGGACGGATCTGGATATGCCTGCGGAGTCGGAGTTGCTCCTGATTCTGGCGGCGCGGGCGGCGTTCGTGCGCGATGTTGTGGATCCCGCACTGGCTCGAGGAGATGTGGTGATCGCGGACCGCTTCGATCTCTCCACGCTGGCGTACCAAGGGTACGGTCGCGGGCTGAATCTCTCTCTCGTGCGGGCGGCGATGGAGATCGTAGTCGGAGATTTGCGTCCCGATCTCTGAGGTGGTCCCAGTTTTTTGGACAGGCCGTTAAGGTGTACTCCCGTACCCGAGAGGAGGCACTGAAGTGGCCAGGAGAAGACGGAGATTCACCCCGCAGTTCAAGGGCCGGGTGGCCCTCGAGGCGATCCGGGAGCGCGACAGCCTCCAGGCGATCGCCCGCCGCCACGAGCTCCATCCTAACCAAGTGAGCCTGTGGAAGCGGCAGCTGCTCGCCGCCATCCCGGACGTGTTCGTCGCCGACGCCCAGAAGCGCGCCAAGGAGCGCGACACCACGATCCACGATCTCCACGCGAAGATCGGGGAGCTGACCGTCGAGCGGGATTTTTTTCGGCGCGGGTTGCACGGCTGACCCGCGCGGAGCGCCGGCGGATGATCCAGCGAGACGGCCCGATGGCGCTGGCGAAGCAATGCGCGCTGGTGGGCGTGAGCCGGTCGTCGCTGTACTACGAGCCGAAGGGCGAGAGCGAGGACGGCTTCGCTCTCATGCGTCGCATGGATCAGCTCCACATGGACTACCCGTTCTACGGGAGTCGGCAGATGGCGCGCCACCTTCGGCGCGAGGGGACGACGGTCGGCAGACACCGGGTCCGCCGGCTGATGCGGAAGATGGGGATCGAGGCGATCTACCGGCGTCCGAGGACGAGCGCGGCGAGCCCGGAACACCGGGTGTTTCCGTATCTGCTGCGCGACGTCGAGGTCTCGCGGGCGGACCACGTGTGGTGCGCGGACATCACCTATGTGCCTGTGTCCCGCGGGTTTTTCTACTTGGTCGCGGTGATGGACTGGGCGACCCCGCCACGTGCTGGCGTGGGAGCTGTCGAACACGATGGACGCGTCGTTCTGCGTGAGCGCGCTGGACGAAGCGCTGGGCTCAGGGAGGCCGGAGATCTTCAACACCGACCAGGGCTCGCAGTTCACGAGCGAGGCGTTCGCCGAGCGGGTCCTGAGGGCGGACGTTCGGTTCTCGATGGACGGGCGGGGACGGTACCTGGACAACATCTTCATCGAGCGGTTGTGGAGGTCGCTGAAGTACGAGGCGGTCTATCTGCGAGAGCTCGAGGACGGGGCCGCGGCTCGGCGGGTCATCGGGGGCTGGATGGACTTCTACAACGAAGTCCGCCCGCACTCGGCGTTGGACGGGCGGACGCCTGGCGAGGCGTACCGCGAGGGCGTGGGCGTGGAATGAGCGAGTCCGGACCGTTGGGAGGGACTTGGTCGGAACCGGCGAACTGGCGGCAGGGGTCGTCAGGGGCGACGCGGCGCCGGTTGCCTCGGTTTCGCCGACGGGCGTGCTCGTCGGCGAAACCGAGGTTAGATTTACCCCGAGGTGGGGAGGGGGCTGTTTCGAGAGGGTGGGTTGGCGAGGTCGGCAGTGCTCGTTCAGGGGCACCCCGAGTTCGTCCCAGCCAACCCCGAAAGGAAACGTCGCAGAGCGACGGAGTACACCTTAACTTCGCCCCCAACCTGTCCAACGAATTAGGACCACCTCAATCCCCAGCCCACCATTCGGCGGCTCCATGCGTCCAGCACCACCGCCAAGTACAACCACCCTGCCCATGTCGGCACGTACGTGATGTCCGCCACCCACAGCCGATCCGGTCCATCCACCGAAAAATCCCGGTCCAAGTCCGGCGCCGGTCCCTTCTCCTCCCCTCCACACGCCGACCACGGCTTGCCGCGCCTCCCCGCGATCCCTTCCCTCCGCATCAACCGCTCGACTCGACCCGCACTCGCCCCCTCGCCTTCCTCGCGCAGCGCCTATGTCGTGCTCCACCCTCAGCCGCTCAATCTCCCGATCCTTGCGCAACAGATCCAGCCGCATTCGCGTCTTCAGCCCGTCGTTGCGACCCTCTTCGTCCAGATCCGCCCGCTTCACCCAGTTGCGGATCGTCGGCTCCGTCGGCTCGAACTCGCGCGCCAACGACCCCGCGCTCCGACCCGCCCGAACCAACTCGACGATCTGCTCCCTGCATTCGAACGGGTACCGCCCCCTACCGTTCCCTGCCACGGCTCACCTCCTTTGATTTTGACACCCTAAATAAAAAATGTCCGGAAACGCAGGGCAGCTCCATTGCAGTTCAAGCCTCCCAAAGCAAGAGGGAGTACGCGGACACAAGTAGGACGAGCGTCACAAGAAGGCAGTAAAAAATCAACAAAGTTGTCGAAAAAAACGCGTCCCAGTAGGATTCGGTGTTTCGATATTTCATGGAGAAATCGATCATACTCTCCTCGGTCACAGAAATGTCTGCGTAGAGAGTGCGAAACAGACGTTCCTGCCATAGATAGTAGGAATCGAGAAACCAAAAAGCCAAGACAGGCACCAAGGAAATCAGCAAGAGTACGTAATCGTCCGCTCGTACAGCCAAGACAAATAGCGCGGACACCAGCGCTACCGTCCATTGCTTGATGCTGAACGAGTTCGATGCAAGCCTGTTGACCACGCCTTGGATCATCTCCAGGTGCTTGAGCTTGTTGGGGCCATGGCGCACCATCTTTCCGTCACCCGACCCGTGTAAGAGGTAGTTCCCCGATGCCTCTATTTGCTCTCCCGCGAAAACCCGGGGCTGGGCGGGGCAGAGACGGCTTCCACGGTACCGCCGGGGGCCTCCGCGAAGCAATCCGCCGTGCTCGCCGACTGCCATGGGCAGGGTGGGATAACCCTCGAAACGCCACCAAGCCACATGCGAACCCCCCGCCCGCAATCCGCAACGACATCTTCCGTTTCAGACCTCCAAAGGCGACCGGCACACTGGGTCATGAACTGCTCTTCCATTTCAACTTGTTGCAACCGGCACCGACACGCAAGTGTCGACGGGTGCCGGAACGCCGATTCCGACGATGTCGGCTCCCTTGGAGGTCTGGAGCTGGCGTGATCGACGTGGTTATGGTTGAAGTTAAGGCTTGGCACGCACGGCGCTTCCGATCCGAGATCCCGATAAACCGTGCGTTCCTCGGCGACGACGCGAAGGAGGACACGCGCGGCAAGAGGAGTGCTCGGGGCGACGAGCGGTTGCTCCATGAGCTGGAGCGACGGGAGGATCGCTTGGCGGCGATTCAGGAGGCGAAGGAAGGAGCGTCTGGAGATGGAAGCTCGGGGCGCTCGACGACGCCCGGGGCCGCGAGTCAAGCCAAGAGCGCAACCCGAAGGGAAGCCGACCGTACAAGCGGGCGTACGGAGAGCCGGAGGAGAGGACGCAGTCGAACTTCACGGACCCGGAGAGTCGGATCACGAAGGAGCGCGGAAGGCTTCCAGCAGCAGGTGGCAGTGGACAGGGAGAGCCGGTTGGTGGTGGGACGGCGATGGCGGACATACGCGAGCGACCGAGGTCGGCTGACCGAGCGTGATCCGCATCGACGGCGCCGTGACGAAACCCCACACCCACCGTCCGAGCGACAGCACGCTGTGGTTGGATTCGGTGCGCGTGCTTTTCGCGACTGCTGGCCCGTGCGCGCAAGAAGCTGGTGCGCGAGGCGTTCCGGTTCACAACCACGGGCGGGCGGCGAAGCGCAGGGTGCTGGCGGTCCGCAAGACTCGCGGGTCGAAGCGCGTCGAGCTGTATCGGCAACTGCTGGCGACGACGCGGCGCACGCTGGAGTACGTGGACGGCGCGTTCGAGGCGGCGGCGGGGCTCGACGAGGCGTGGCCGACGGACTGGTGAGCGGGCCGTGCGCCGAGGCCTCAGAAGATTGACAGGCTGATGTACCTGCCCGGATTCTCGCGGATGTCGTCCAGCAGGGTCCGAAGGCTCGCGGCCGCGGCGTTCAGGTTGACGTAGAGCGAGTCGTCGCGGGAAAGCCGTCCCAGCGTTCCTTCCCCGCGCTCCATGCGGGCCAGGACGGCGCCCATGTCGGAGACGGACGCCTCGAGCGCTTCGAGGTTCCGGTTGACCGCCGCGAGCGCGGAATCCGCCTGCACGACCGCGCGCTCGAGCGCCGGGCCGGTCGAGGACGCCGTGCCGCTCACGGCCTCCGCGGCTTCGTTCAGCGATTCCACCAGCGCGGTCAGCCCGCCGCGCTGTTCCCGGCCGATGGCCGAGAGATCCGTCAGCAGGGATTCGAGTTCCCGGGCGCTCGCTTGAAGCGACGCCACCGTGGGCTCGGAGAGCAGGGCGCCGACCCGCCGGATCGCGTCGGTGGCCTCGTCCCCGATGTCCGACACGACCTCGAAGACGTCGGAGGTCGCGGTTCCCTCGACCACGTCCCCGCCTTCGGCCATCGTCGAGGAGCTCCCGGGAAGGATCTCCACGGTGCGCCCGCCCAGCAGTCCGATCCCCACCAAGCGAACCCGCGAATCGCTCGGAACCCGGTATTCCCCCTCGATCTCCAGCTCGACGTTCACGCCCTCCGGCACCATCTCGAACGTCATCACGCGTCCGATGTTCACGCCGCGCATCTGCACGGGATCGGATCTGCGCAATCCGCCGGCGTTCTCGACCACGGCGAAGATCGAATAGCGCCCCCGAAACATCGACGGATCGGTCATCAGGAACAGAGCCGCCAGCGCCGCCAGCGCTCCGGCGAGGACGAAGGCCCCGACGCGCGCCTCGCGCCTGAGCGCGCGCGGCGGAACGGCGCGATCGAGTTCCGCGTCCGAGGGCCCGGAAGCCGCGTACTCCGTTCCCGCTTCGTTCATGACGTCGCCACCAAGTCCACCGCCGCCTCCGCGGCGGTTCTGTCCACGAATGCGCGGACCAACGGGTCGGCGCTCGCCCGAAAGCCCGCGGGGGTCCCGAGAAACCTCAGACGGCCGTCCGCGAGCATGGCCACCCGGTCGCACATCTCCAGCCCTCCCTCGATGTCGTGGGTGACGATGACCGAGGTCACGTCCAGTTCGCGGGAAAGGCGCCGGATCTGGCGTTGCACGCCGGCGGTGTTCACCGGATCCAGGCCGGTGGTCGGCTCGTCCCAGAGGAGGATGTCCGGGCCGCCCACGATGGCGCGCGCGATGCCCACGCGTTTCTGCATGCCCCCCGAAAGTTCGGAGGGAATCTTGTTCATCACTTCGCGGGGGTCCAGGAGGACGCGTTCCAGCGCCTGCCACACGAGGCGCGCGACGCGCCTGCGGTCCATGGAGCGCACCCGCCGCAACGGAAGCCCGGTCTCCACGTTCTCGAAGACGTTCAGGGAATCGAAGAGAGCCGCGTGCTGAAACACGTACCCCACCCGGTCGCGGATCCGGCGAAGCGCCTTGCGGCCCCCGAAGAACACCGACGCGCCGTCCACCTCGACGTCGCCCCGCTCGGGAACGATCAGGCCGATGGTCGTCTTGAGCAGCACGCTCTTGCCGGCCCCCGACGCCCCGAACAGGCCGAACATCTCTCCCGACCGGACGTCCAGGTCGATGCCTCGGAGGACGGGAAGGTCGAAGGCCTTGTGGAGCCTGCGGTAGCGAACGACGGGACGGTCCTGCATCGCCCTAGTCCAACAACAGGGGCGGGAAGAGCGCGTCCATGATCAGAACCGCGAGCGTCATGAACATGACCGCTTGGGTCGTGGTTCTGCCCACGCCCTCGGCGCCCCCCTCGGTGCGCAATCCCATGTGGATGGCGATCACCGGTATCGCGAAGCCGAACACCAGCGCCTTGGTGAGCGAGTAGAACAGGTCCCACGAGTTCCAGTACAGGCGGGCTCCGTAGAGGAAGCTGCTGGGTCCGAGTCCCACGGTCAGCTGGGCGGAAACCATGCCCGCGAGGATTCCGACCAGATTCGCGATGCCGACCAACGCCGGAACCACGACGATGCCGGCGACGACCCGGGGCGCGGCCAGGATGGAGATGGGGTCGCGCCCCACGCTGTAGAAGGCGTCGATCTGCTCCGACACCTTCATGGTCCCGAGCTCGGCGGTGATGCGGGCGCCGACCCGCCCCACGAGGACGATCGCGGTCAGCACCGGGCCCATCTCCAGGACCACCGATTCGGCCACGACGCTGCCCAGCACGTAGAGCGGGATGGCGCCCGTGAACTGGTAGCCGCCCTGCTGGCTGGTGACGATGCCGGCGAGAACGGCGGTCAGAATCACGATGGGGAGGCTCTCGACCCCCATCACGTACATCTGGCGCAGGATC
Source organism: Longimicrobiales bacterium (assembly GCA_965115885.1). Classification (GTDB taxonomy): domain Bacteria; phylum Gemmatimonadota; class Gemmatimonadetes; order Longimicrobiales; family Gaopeijiaceae; genus BD2-11. The sequence continues at coordinate 1,288,122 of OZ220479.1, read as the reverse complement.
GAGCGCGGCGACACCCGCAACGAGAAGAGCGCGACGCCGACGTCCCGCAACAGGAAGGCCAGCTCCCCGGAGTGAACGAGGGTGGTTCGCCCGGCGCGCGCCACCCCGGCGAGCCAGCGCTCGGGTCGCGAGGACGGGGATTGCGAGGGTCCCCGCACGGATCCCGAGGCTCCGGTCACGGTCCGGGATTCCGACGCGGCGCCGCGGGCGGGAGGAATGCGACGAACGACCCGACGCTCCTCGCGTCCGCCGCCTTCCTCCTGCGCAACTCGGTGCCGTGCAAGGCCGCTCCTGGCCCGTGGGGACGCGTGACGCCGCCGGACGCGCACGGCACGCGGTCGACGCGCCGAGATCGGCGGGATGCGTAGCATCTACGATCGCGAACCCGATGGCAAGGGATCGGGGCGGCGAGGCGTGTCGTCAGGCGCATGGGGCGGCCGCGGCCGCCTCGGCCCGGCGGGTCGCTTCGTTCAGCGCGGACCGGAGTCGGCGGCGCTCGCCGCGGTCCGAGTCCCGACCCGGACCGTCCCCGGAGGGACGCCCGGCCTCGAAGCGGCGCACGCACACGCGCACCCGGGCGAACGGCTTGGGAACGATCGTCCGGTCCCAGGAGTTCAGCCGCCAGCGGCGATCGGACGCGAAACCCAAGGCCAGCACGGGCGCGCCGGACGTGCGCGCGAGCACCAGGACTCCGCGCTTCGGACGCCGCGCGGGGCCCCGCGGACCGTCCGGCACCACGATGGGCGAGGAGCCCCGGCGTCGCACGGCCGCGCGAAGCGCCCACATCGCCTCCCGCCCGCCCGCGCTCGATGAGCCCCGCACGACGCGCGCGCCCCAGCGCCGCATGACGCGCGCCACCAGCTCCCCGTCGCCCGAACGGCTGGCGAGGGCGGTGAGATCCACGCCCGCGCGCGCCATGCGCACGCCCGTGTAGTACGCCCCGAGGACGACCTGATCGTGCCACAAGGCGAGGATGGCGGGCGGCCCTCCGTCGCGGAGGGCGTCCAAGTGCCTGCGACCTTCCGCCACCTCGATGCGCCATGTGCGACCGAGGGCCCTCACGAACCAGCTCAGCAACGCGGCGGCGAGAGCCGTGCGCGCGCGCGCCAGCCGCGCCGCGATGTCAGCGCGCATGCGGCGCTTCCTCCTGTCCGTCGGTTGAGTGCCGGGAGTGGGACTCGAACCCACACGCCCCGAAGGGCAAAGGTTTTTGAGACCTTCGCGTCTACCTGTTCCGCCATCCCGGCAGGCGCTTCTTTGTCGTGGACTCGGCTCGCGGAGGATCCGGACGAGGCGGGACGGTTTCCCGCGGGGCGTCCGAGCCCGCCGTGCGAGGCGATCCTGCGCTGTGGGAACCTCGAAATCCCGGTGGTCGGCTCACCCGAGCCGGAGTGCGCTTCTTTCGATTCCGTTCGGGCTCCGGCTCGCGACTTTGGAAGGGAAGGCGCGCGGCGTCGCCCGCAAAGAAGGGGGAGAGCGGAACCCCGACCTCGACCCGAGTTCTCGGAATCCGTCCGTCACGTGTCCACGACCGGTGGGGATTCGGGAGTGGGCAGCGTCGCGAGCAACAGCTTCTCTATGCGCTCCATCCGCCCATCCAACCGGACCTCCATGCGCCCCATCCGCTCGTTCAGCCGGGCCTCCATCGCTTGCCGCTCGTCGTGCGCTTTCGTCTCGACGTGCTGAATTTTGGCTTCGACGCTCTGGATCTTGATCTCGACGCCTTGGATCCTGGTCTCGACGCCTTGGATCCCGGTCTCGACGCTCTGGATCTTGTTCTCGACGCTCTGGATCTTGGCTTCGACATGCTGGAAGTCGTTGTTCCGGAGTCGCTCGTACAGACGATCCATCGCCTCCTGCGTTTGTCGCCCCGCCTTCTCCACCGCTCGCGAGACCGTTCGGTCCGAGAACCGCAACCACGCCACCGCGATACCGATCAGCACCGTCAGCAGAGGCAGAACGTCGCCCCACTCCGGCCATGCCATCCGCTCGCCCTCCGTCGCCTTTCGGGGTCCGAAGCAACGAAAATGAAACACGTTGCAGCGAAATGTCAAGGCCGATCCCGCTCGGCATCCGCCCGAACCCCGCCATGTTCCCCGCAGGTCGAAACGCGGCGGGAGATCTCGCTGGAGTCCATTCGGTCAAAACCCGTCGCCAAGTTCCGCACGTCCACCTCGCTCGAGGGCTTCGCCTTCCCATTCCGAACTTCGATCAGGCGTGCGCGGATCGACGCGCACTGGGGATTTCGCCGATCATGGCGACCGACCCGCGAGCCCGCCGCGCCGGAAGCGCTTCATTTCCGCGACGTCGAGGGCACGGCTCGGCTTCCGGTCGCTTCGCTTCCCTCCTCGGGCCGCAGGACCCGACGTTTCCCCCGGCGGCCGAGAAAGCTCCCCGGACCGGCGACGCCGTTCCGGCCGGAGACCGCCCAGCCGCAGTCGTTCTCCATGCCGACCCGGGAGCTTCGGTTTCCGCGAGTCCGCGCTTCGACGGCGCTCGCCCGCGGAGAGCGCCTCGATCGCGCGTCCCGCAGTCCGCCGCCCCGCAACGGAAAAGCGTCGCCAGGCCGAAGGATGTAGGTTCAGCGCTGTGAACGGCGTCGCCCCGCGCGACGACGCGTCGGCTCCGCAATCCCAGGTACAGACCCGTGAAATCTTCTCCGAACAACGCCTTCGACTCGCTCGCCACCCTGAACCTGAGCGAGGGCCAAACCTCGTTCCACCGCCTCGGAGCGCTCGAGGAGCAGGGGATCGCTTCCCTCGACCGCCTTCCCTTCTCCATCCGCATCCTGCTCGAGAACGCGCTCCGAGGCGTCGGCGGAGGGTACGTGAGCGAGGAGGACGTGCGCGCGGTGGCGGCATGGAGTCCGACCAACGCCGGCGCCAACGTGCCCTTCCTGCCCACGCGGGTAGTGCTTCAGGACTTCACGGGCGTGCCCGCGGTCGTGGATCTGGCCGCCATGCGGTCGGGCATCGCGGCGCTGGGAGGAGACCCCGAGCGCATCAACCCGGTGGTGCCCGCCGACTTGGTCATCGACCATTCGGTGCAGGTGGACTACTTCGGTTCGGACACGGCGTACCGCCGCAACGTCGAGCGCGAGATGGAGCGCAATCGGGAGCGCTACGCCCTCCTTCGCTGGGCCCAGGACGCCTTCCGCAACTTCCGCACGGTGCCCCCGGGCACGGGCATCGTGCACCAGGTGAACCTGGAGTACCTCGCCCCCGTGGTGGAGCGCCGCAGGCAGGGCGACGTCTGGGTCGCCTGTCCCGACACGCTGGTGGGCACGGACTCGCACACCACCATGATCAACGGGCTGGGGGTCGTGGGCTGGGGGGTCGGCGGCATCGAGGCCGAAGCCGTGTTGCTCGGGCAACCCTACTACATGCTCCTGCCGGAGGTGGTGGGCGTGAAGTTCACCGGCGCGCTGCGGGAGGGCGCGACCGCCACCGACCTGGTGCTCGCGGTGACCGAGAAGCTGCGCGCCTACGGCGTGGTGGGCCGCTTCGTGGAGTACTTCGGGGCGGGGCTCTCGAGCCTCTCGCTGGCCGACCGCGCCACCATCGCCAACATGTCGCCCGAGTACGGAGCCACCATCGGCTTCTTCCCCGTGGACGACGGCACCCTCGACTACCTGCGCGGCACCGGGCGTCCCGCCTCGGTGGTGGAGCGGGTGGAGCGCTACGCCAAGGCGCAGGGACTCTTCCGCACCGACGACACCCCCGATCCCGAGTACACGGCGCGGCTGGAGATCGACCTCTCCGCGGTCGAACCCTCGGTGGCGGGGCCGAGGCGACCGCAGGACCGCATCGCGCTGACCGAGCTGCGCTCGAGCTTCCGGCGGGACCTCCCGGGGCTGCGCCCGGGCCTCCCGTCGACCAACGGAGACGGGGCGGCCGCCGCGGACGGAGACCGGCGCAGCGTGGAGGTCGAACTCGAATCCGGGCCCGCCCGGATCGCGGACGGCACCCTGGCGATCGCGGCCATCACCAGCTGCACTAACACCTCCAACCCCTCGGTGATGGTCGGCGCCGGGCTCCTGGCCCGGAACGCGGCGGAGCGCGGCCTCGCCGTGCCCCACTGGGTCAAAACCAGCATGGCGCCGGGGTCGAAGGTGGTGAGCGACTACCTGGACGCCGCCGACCTCACCCGCCACCTGAACGCGCTGGGCTTCAACGTGGTGGGATACGGTTGCACCACCTGCATCGGCAACAGCGGGCCGCTCCCGGAAGCCATCGTCTCGGCGGTCAGGAACCGGGGGCTGGTGGTGACCTCGGCCCTGAGCGGCAACCGCAACTTCGAGGCGCGCATCCACCAGCAGGTCCGGGGCAACTATCTGGCCTCGCCGATCCTCGTGGTCGCCTTCGCGCTCGCGGGCCGCATCGACGTCGACTTCGGGAAGGAGCCGCTGGGCACCGGATCCGACGGCGAGCCCGTCTTCCTGGCCGACGTCTGGCCGACCTCGGAGGAGATCCGCGACACCATCCGGAGCGCGCTCCGCCCGGAGATGTACGAACGCCGCTACGCGGAGGTGTTCGAGGGCGACGACCTGTGGAAGTCGTTGGCGCAGACGAACGCCTCGCGCGGACTCTACGACTGGAATCCGGAATCGACCTACATCCGCGAACCTCCCTTCTTCCAGGGGATGAGTCCGGAAGCGGAGGCGCCCGCGGACATCGAAGGCGCCCGGGTGCTGGCGGTGCTCGGCGACACCACGACCACCGACCACATCTCCCCGGCGGGCGCCATCCCGCGCGACGGTTCCGCAGGCGCGTTCCTGCAGGACTCGGGGGTGAAGCCGTGGGAATTCAACACTTTCGGCTCCCGGCGCGGCAACCACGAAGTGATGATGCGCGGGACCTTCGCCAACGTGCGCATCCGCAATCTGCTGCTGGACGGCATCGAGGGCGGCTACACGGTGCACCATCCCACGGGCGAGACGATGCCGATCTACGACGCCGCGATGCGCTACCGGACGGAGGACACGCCTCTGGTGGTGCTGGCGGGCAAGGAGTACGGGACCGGCAGCTCGCGGGACTGGGCCGCCAAGGGAACCCGCCTGCTCGGCGTGCGCGCGGTGATCGCCGAAAGCTACGAGCGCATCCACCGCTCGAACCTGGTCGGCATGGGGGTGTTGCCGCTGCAGTTCGAGGAGGGAGAGGGGGTGCGAACGCTCGGGCTCACCGGCCGCGAGGTCCTTCGCGTCTCGGGCATCGCCGACGGCCTCGACGTGCACGAGCCGCTCGCGGTCGAGGCGGAGCGCGAAGACGGTTCGACGGTGGCCTTCCGGGCGATCGCGCGGCTGGACTCGGCGGTCGACGTCGAGTACTACCGGAACCAGGGAATCCTGCACACGGTGCTGCGTCGCATGGCGCGCGGAGAGATGTAGCCCCGCGGACCTCCCGCCGGTCCGCCGCGCAACGCGCGCCGGCTCGGGCGCTCGCCGCCGCGGGCAGCGGTTTCGGGCGTCGATCCGAGTTTCCGAACGGTTCCCTCACCGCAAGGCCCACGCGGAATCCGCGCTCGACGCGCCCCTGCCACCCGCCGGGACGGGCGTCGAGGACGTTGTCGACGCCGACGATCAACTCGAGAGTCCGCCACACGTCGACCGACGCGTGGACGTCCACCGCGACGAAGCGCTCCTGCGTGCCGGTTCGTGCGCTTTCGCCGTTCCGGGCGGCGCCGAGTACGGGAGCCTCCCCGGTCAGATGTCCGGTGACGTCGAGTCGCATCCGCGTCGGCGCGGCGAACGTCCAAGACCCTCGCACGCGGGCCGAGTGCTTCGGGCGACGGTCGAGGGGCGTGCCCGAACCGGAAGAGCGCGCGTCCAGATAGGCGTATCCGGCGGCGACGGCGCCCGAGCCGGAAACGGCTCGCACGCCGACTTCGAAACCGCGCGTCGTCACGTTCGACACGTTGCGGGGCGAATAGACGAGCAACCCGCCGGGCGTGTTCCCCACGAACCCGGGCTCGATCAGATCGTCGATCCGATTCCAGTAGCCTTCGACATCGATCCGCACGTCCTCGCGCGGCCTCCACTCCACACCGCCGGAGACGTTCCACGAGCGCTCCGGCAACAGATCCGGAAACCCCTGCAGCACGTATCCCGCTCCCAAGTTCGCGAAGCGCCAAGTCAGTTCCTTGAACGAGGGCGCCCGGAAACCGCGGGCCACCGTTCCCCGCATGTGAAAGCGCTCGCCTGCGGAGCGGACCAATCCGATCGTCGGGGACAGGTTCGATCCCCAGCGGCTGTTCCAAGTGACGCGCGCGCCGCCGGTGAGCGTGGCGGCGCCCAGTCGCCACGCGTCCTGGGCGAAGAGCGCCATCTGCGCATCTCCGACGCGCTCCTCGATCAACTTGTCCGGCGACCTGACGTCCCGGCTCGAAGTCTCGATCCCCGCATCGAACCGGTGCTTTCCCAGCACGGCGGAGTAGCCGCCGACCGCTCTGGCCTCGCGCTCCCATTGGGGGGCGTCGTCTTCGCCCGCGACGGGCGCGTCGCCGCGGGCGCTTCGGTACAGGTGCTCGTAGTCCTGGACGAACGCTGCGGCCTTCCATTCCCCGGGCCCGGCCGATCGCCGCGCTTCCAGCCACCCCGAAAGGCCCCGGTTGTCGTTGAACCCCGAAAAGCCCCCGCCGACCGGCCACCTCTGCCGCTCCCGCACGAAGTTCATGCCTCCGCCCAAGCCCCATTCCTCGCCCGCGTCGAAGCGCAGGTCCGAGCGAAGGTCCCACACGCGTGCGAACCCGGCGGCGGCGGCGGCGAGCGCGCCGGGCATCTCGTCCTCCTGACGCCAAGCCCCGGTCGCCCGGTATCTCAACCGTCCGCCCCCGCTCGCGGTCGCATCCGCCCGTCGGCGTCCGGCGGTGCCGGAAAAGGCCCGGCCGCGGACTCGGAATCCCGGGGCCGGAGCGCGCGTGACGACGTTGACGACCCCTCCCAGGGCATCGGATCCGTACAACGAGGACAGAGGGCCCTTCACCACCTCGACGCGGTCCACACCCGCAAGCGACATGCGGCTCGGATCGCGATTCTCGATGAGAGATCCGGGCGCCGGCTTGCCGTCGAGCAGCACGAGGACCCGGGCGCCCCCGATTCCGCGAATCATGAGATTGCTCCCGGTCGGAACCCCGGCGGTGGCCTGCAGCCCCGGCAACTCGGCGAGCAGGCGGTCGACGGAGGGCGCTCCCGATCCGAGAATCTCGGCCGCCTCCACCGTCTCCATCGGCATGGCGACTTCCGAGCGAGGGCGCGCGCGTCCCCCCGCGGTGACGACGACCGGGTCCACGGCAAGCGGATCGCGGTCCAGGGCGATGCGCCAGCCGTTCGCCTCCGCTTCGCGCAGGTCCAATGCCCGCCGACGGTAACCGAGCGCAGCGACGACGACGGTGCCGTCCGGTCCCCACGCGGGCACGGCCTCGAAGACCCCGTGCGAATCCGTCGTCCTCGCGGTCGACGCCGCCGCGGACGCGGAGCCCTCGGACCCGGGCGCAGCGAGCCAGTTCACTCGAGCCCCGGCGATCGCCGAACCCGATTCGCGATCGTAGACGCGGCCCTGCGACTGCGCGGCCGCCCCCGCCGCCGCCAGGAGGAGGAAAGCGGCGAGAAAGACCGCCGCGGCGGCGGCGTTGCGGGGCGCGGGCGTCATCTCAACCGTCGATACCTCAGCGTCGGGTGCCCGGAGGTCCCAGTCGCGTCGTAGTAGTCGACGATCTGCACCTTGTAGACCCGTCGACCCGCCTGCACCAGGAAGACGTTGTAGGTGGGCCACATGCGGCTGTTCTCCCGGATGTTGTACCAGAAGAAGCCGCTGGCGTCGTCCACGGTCGCGGGGAAGACGCCGCCGATGGACGAAAGGAAACCGGCGTAGTCCGGCGCGTCGCCCGCCGCGGTCAGCGCGGTGAAGTCCTCCGCCGCATCCAGCGGGAAGGTTCCGGCTCCGCAGTCCGCGTTGACTTCGATGGAGAAGTCGGGGGTCGCTCCGATGTCCCAGCCGCAACCGGCGGAGTTCGTCGCCGGACCGTCGGCGAAGCTCAGGAACGCCGGACCGGACCGCAGATCCACGGCCACGCTCTCCGCGGCGCCGAGGGTGCCGTTCGGATCGTGCCTGCGGAACTCGACCGTGACGCCGACGGGCCGCCGCCCCTCCGTTTCGATCGCGGAAACTCGAAACGCCGCGTATCCGCGCCCCGAGGACTCGCGCACCTTCCACGCCGCTCCGGGATTGGCCACGACGGTGCCGACGCGGGGATCGAACCGGAACCAGGAAGCTCCGGGGTCGGGCACCAAGCCGTCCTCCGCGAAGGACGTCGCAGCCGGAACGTCGGCGTCCGCGACAGCTTGGAACGCGGCCTCGCCGTCCCGTTCCGTCAAGGCCGCGACCTGTTCGGCCGACAAGTCGCCGTTGTTCCCCGAATTGAAGCCGGAAACCGACCCGGGGCCCGCCACGCCTCCGTTCAGGCGAATCGAAAAACGGCGGAAGGCCATGTGCCAGTCCGTGGAAGCGGAGGGGTCCGAAGGCGTCACCAGGGCCCCGCCGTCGTCGAGATTCAGGTACGAGAACCCGATGGGAGACGAGGCGTCGACGGCGATCACGCCCTCTTCGAAGACTTCCGGGGGAGCCGCGATCTCGGACTCGCAGGCCGCGAGGACGGTCGCGGGTGCGGCGGCAACGAGCAACGCGCGACGAGCGATGTGCGTTCTTTGCGATGTCATCGTGGATCCTTTCGATTCGACGGGATGGATCGGTTCGAGCTCGAGGTACGGCGGAATCGAGTTCAAGGCGCCGGATCGCACGCCCCCAGCGGGGACCGCAACCCCGCCGCGCAGAGCCTCGACGTCGCTCTGCGGGCGATCCATTCGGCAACCAGGGGATGCGGCAGCAGCCCGCCGGTGGGCACGTAGTCGAGCCCTTCGAGCACTTCGGCGTACGGACCGAAACCGGACACGCGGTACGGAACGACCAGGACGCTGGAGTACGCTTCGCCCATGCGCTCCACGGTCGCCCGGATGTCCCGCTCCGCCGTTGCCCGCGCGGCGGCCCAATCCTCCCGGAGCGTCGCGACGCGCACCTCGGCGTACCCGTGCGATCGCAAGACCCTCGCCGCGTCTTCCATGGCGGCCAGCAGATCCCGATTCTCGTCTTCGGCGCCCATTCCATGCGCGACCACCAGCACCCCGGCCTCCTCGGGGACGTCCGCATTCGCGTTGGCGCGGGCAAGGAGGATCCGTGCGGCCTCTTCGGAGCCCGCGAGGCCTTCGCCGTCCAGAAGAATGCGGGCGTCGGTGCGGAGCGGGGCGAGTTCGTCTCCGCTCACCATTCGGTGACCGATCATGGCGCGGGCCGGCGGGTCGGAACGCAGTCCGAAAAGGTACTCGGTGGGGTGCAGGAACGAAGCGCCCGAGACGAAGAGCCGCACCACGGCCACGGCGCTCGCGCCGCGTTCGTGGAGCGAATCCAAAGACGCCTGAAGGGTGCGGGGGTCGGCCATGCCGAAGGCGACGGCCAACGGAATGCGGTCGCGCAGACCGGCTACGGCGGCCCCGACGCTGCCGTCCCACGTCGGACCCCCGCCGTGCGCCATCAGGAGAAGACCTGCGCGGTCGGGGGAGGATTCGGCGGGCGCCCGGAGCGGAGACTCGGGAGCTCGCGGCGGCCGGCGGATATCGCCGTTGGGGGTGGCGCATGCCGAGGCGGCGCATACGAGCGCCGCGGCCGCCGTCCATCGTCGCGGAGAGGTTCGCATGAGGGTGCGCGCGTGCAGAGGTCGGTTTTCGGATGCGATTGAGAATCATTCTCAATCAACGGGACGACGCACGGTACTCAAACGCGGCCTCGTGTCAAGCGTCGTCGCGGACCGACCGTTCTGCGATACGCGCATGCATCGACGCCAGTGGCCTGCGCGGATGCTGGCCGCGGGTTGCCGGCCTGCGCCAACGGCTTCCCGCGCTCGGTCGGCTCGCGGACGATCCGCGCCTGCGCGAGGTCGGATCGGAGCGGCGTCGACGGCCGACCGACGGCGGCGGACGTCCTCGGAATCGTTGCGCCGGTACCGCGATCGACAAGCGCAAGGGTCGCCGAAACGCGGCGCCTCGAACCGTACCGGGCAACCGCCGGCGACGACGCGGGCGCACGGTTCGGCACGCGGCCGACGCGCTCGGAAGCGGTGGAGGAGATCGGCGAGGCGTGGCCGCGTGGGCGTCCGGTGGGCCGGCGAAAGGAAATCGAGGGTTTCCGGGAAGCTGGCCCGGGCGGTCGCGCCGCGGATCCACGGGTCGGAGCCGAAACGGGTCGCGCGCGACGGGGTCTCCGTGCCGACAAGGCCGATCCGGCGGCTGCGAAGGACCGGGTGGGTTCAGTAGTCCACCGGCCTCAGGTACGATTCCCCGATCGCCGTGGAGGAAAGCACCGCGACCGTGGGCAGCGCCCGCTTCCAGTGGGTCGCGTCCAACCGGCTCCGGGCGATCTCGACCTCGGACGCGTCGAATCCGTTCCGCACCAGTTCGGAAGGCGAGTGGCCGCGCAGGAGCCAGTGCAGGATCGGGTCCGCGTCCCGATAGCGGATCCCCAGCTCGTCGTGATCGTGGACGCCCCGCACCAAGTCGGCGCTGGCGGGCTTCTCGACGATCTCGGCGGGAACGCCCAGGTGGCGCGCGAGCGCCCACACCTGGGTCTTGAACAGATCGCCCAGAGGGTTGACCGGGGGCGAGTCGTCGGCGTGCCAAGTGTAGTAGCCGAGCAGCCGCTCGCTCTTGTTCCCGGTCCCGAGCGGGAGCGCTTCGAGAAGCGACGACTGGTCGAAGATGACCAAGGCCCGGAAGCGGGCGGCGAGATTGCCGCGGCGCAGCGGGCCGATGCCGGGTTCGTGACGCGCGACGTAGTCGTCCACGGAAGCCGTGATGTCCAGGGTGCGGCAGGCCGCGCCGGTCGCCTCGAGCGCCAGGGCGGCGTGCTCCAAGCTCTCGGGCGAGGAGGTGGCGTACGGCAGCCGCAGTCCGGTGACCTTGTCCGGGCCGAGCGCGCGCACCGCCAAGTAGAGCGACACCGCGGAATCGACGCCTCCCGACACGCCGATCACGACCTTGTCGAATCCGCGTCGGCGCACGACCTCCTCGCGGACGAACTCGACCAGCGCGCGTTCGACGAGCTCCAGGTTCAGCTCGAGCGGCGAGGCGTCGCCCGGGACCGGACGCCGGGCCGCGGCCCGGCGTGGGAGCGCGGACGCCGCGGCCCCGGGGACCGGACGTCCGTCCTGCGGATCCGGAGCCCCGCCGACCCGCCTCCGCCCGGCGCGCGCCAGCGCCTCGCGCAGATCGGGCAGCCGCTGCTTCAGATCGGAGAGCAACGGGGATCGGAACCGGTGCCGGCCGATGGCGGAGCGATCCAGGACCGCCGTCGCGACCCGTTCCTCGAAGAGCGGGGCGCGCGCGAGCGTGGCGCCGTCCGGGGCGACCGCCACCGATCCGCCGGCGAAGAGCTTGCCGCCCTCCGACCCCACCAGCTGGCTGACCAGAACGAAGACGCCGTGCTCCGTCGCCGGCCCCTCCACGACCGGGTCCCAGCGGCGGACGCTCGCGGGTCGGTCGCGTCCCGCGGCGAATTCGCGCGCCGGCGAAGCGCTGGGCACCAGGACGACCTCGGCCCCGTCCAAGGCGAGCACGGTGCCGGTCAGCGAGTGCCAGAGATCCTCGCAGATCAGCATCCCCATGCGGCCCAGCGGCGTGTCGAAGGCGCGCAGCTCCCGTCCCGGCTCGACGAAGCGCGCCTCGTCGAAGAGGCCGTAGGTGGGCAGGAACAGCTTGCGGTGGACGTGCACCGGGAGGTAGCGGCCGCCGTCCGCGGAGAAGTAGCCGGCGCTGTTGTGGATCGCGTGGCGGCGCCGCTCGTAGAACCCGACCACCAGGTCCGGGCCGCCTTCGGGCGCGGGGCCCAGCATGTCCGCCACCTCGGCGGCGCCGAATGCGAGCTCCGCGGTCGCCCCCTGCAGGAAGTACCCGGTGAGACAGGTCTCGGGAAAGACGAGGAGGTCGTGGGCGCCGCCGTCCTCGGCGACGAGGGTTCGGATCTTCTCGAGATTGGCGTCCGCGTCTCCCTTGCGCGGCTTCATCTGAACCAGTCCCGCATGCAGGGAGGGCGAACGTCTCGGGTTCATGGGGGCAGGCCGCCGAGGAAGAGGGCTCCGTTGTCCGGGTCCGGCGAGCGAGACGTCCTCCGACGAGCTAGCGCGCGTCGCGGCGCCCCTCCCGCTCCGACACGGGCGCGTCCAAAACCTCCCTGAGCACGAAGGCGCGCCGCAAGGCGCTCGGGTCCCCGCTCCCGAACAGGTCGCGGAACGACCGGGTGCGTCTCGGAGGCTGCCGCGCGAACCCGGCGGCGGCGGGCGCGGCGGCGCGGCGAGGGCGCTCCCCGCCGTCGTCGAACGAGTCCCGAAGCGGCGTCGCCGCTCGGTCCGCACCGGCGCGGAGGGACGCGGCCGCCTCCCGCTCCGGCGGCCGACGACCGTCCGCCGGGACGTCCCGCCCGCCGCGCGATCTCCTCTCCTCCGCTTCCGACCGCCCGGCCCTCGGCGGCCGCTTCGCCTCGGCCCGGCGGCGCTCTTGGTCCGACGTTCGGCGCGTGCGCGCGATCTCCCTGCGTTCGTCGCGCTCCAGCGAGGACGCTCGTCCCCCGTCCGGCGCGGACGCCGCCGCGTCCGCCTCCGGCTTCTCCGGGACCTCCTCCTCCTCGGCCGCGACCGCGACGGCGGGGCCCATGAGCTTCTCGAGATAGCCGGGGCCCATGAGCTTCTCCAAGCCCAGAAGATCGGCCATGGCTTCGCCCCCCGACGCCCGCTCCCCGGCCCCCTTCCCTTGGCTCCGGACCGGCGGCGCATCCTCGGCCTCGGGCCGTTCCCCGTCCTCGCCCGGGGGGAGCGCCGCCTGCCGTCGGCCCCGGCGCGCGCGCGCCACGCTGTCCAGGACGGACAGCGCCACGAAGACCAGAAAGATCAGGAGCCCGGTGCTCATCCGTCTCTCCGCGTCCCGCGTCGGGAACCCATCCCGTCCGCCTCCCTCCCTACGCCAGGGGCTCGCCCGAAGAGGACTCCTCCTCGCCCGCGATGGAGCTGCGCATCGCGGTGTCCGCCTGGAGGTTGCGGTACCGGACGTAGTCCATCACCCCGAGGTTGCCGCTCCGGAAGGCGTCGGCCATGGCCATCGGCACCTGCGCCTCGGCCTCCACCAGGTTGGCGCGCATCTCCTGCACCTTCGCGACCATCTCCTGCTCGGAGGCCACCGCCATCGCGCGCCGCTCCTCGGCGCGCGCCTGGGCGACGCGCTTGTCGGCCTCGGCCTGATCGGTCTGCAACTCGGCGCCGATGTTCTTGCCCACGTCCACGTCGGCGATGTCGATGGAGAGGATCTCGAAGGCGGTCCCCGAGTCGAGCCCCTTGGCGAGCACCGCCTTGGAGATGCTGTCCGGGTTCTCCAGCACCGCCTGGTGCGTGTCGGACGAACCGATGCTGGAGACGATCCCTTCCCCGACGCGCGCGACGATGGTCTCCTCCCCCGCGCCGCCCACCAAACGGTTGATGTTGGCGCGCACGGTCACCCGCGCCACCGCGATCAGCTGGATGCCGTCGCGCGCCATCGCCGCCACCCGGGGCGTGGTGATGACCTTGGGGTTCACCGAGACCTGCACGGCCTCGAAGACGTCGCGACCCGCCAGATCGATGGCCGCGGCCTGGTTGAAGGAAAGCTCGATGTTGGCCTTGTCGGCGCTGATCAGCGCCGTCACCACGCGGTCCACGCGCCCGCCGGCGAGGTAGTGGGCCTCGAGGTCCGCGATGCGGATGGAGAGCCCGGCCTTGGTCGCCCAGATGAGCGGCCGCACCACGGCGGGGGGGGGCACCTTGCGCAGGCGCATGCCGATGAGGTAGGTGATGCCCAGCCGCACGCCCGCGGAAATGGCTTCGATCCACAGACGCACGGGCACCGCCCACAGCACCCCGAGAACGAGGGCGACGAGCAATGCGGGCAGAATCAGAGAGGCGATGGCTTCCATTCGATGTCGTCCTTGTGGGAGGCGGGGCTTCGGGGCGTTCGCGTCTCGGGCCGGATCAGTCTTCCGTCCCGGAGTCGGCGGCCGGGGATCTCTTCCTCGCGGGTCTGACCACGCACCGGTACCCTTCGGCGCTCAGGACCCGGATGGCTTCGCCTTCGTCGATGAACTCCGAGTCGGCGACGACGTCCACCCGCTCGTCGCCGAACCGACCGGTCCCGGCGGGGCGCAGGTCCGTGAGGGCCACGCCCTCGGACCCGACCAGATCCTCGCGTCGGCGCGCCGACTCGAACCCGTGCTCGCGGTCGGTGGCGTCCTCGAGAAGAAGGCCGGAGCGCGCGATGCGGCGGTTGTGCGGGAGGCGTCGGAGCAGAACCCAGGAAGTCACCAGGATGATGATCAGGCTGAGCGAGACCACGGTGCCGGCCTGGACGAAGTCCGCAGCCGTGGGCAGACCGCCCAGCATGCTCATGAACACGCCGCCCGCGATGGCGGCGATGCCGAGCAGACCGAAGACGCCGAACCCGGGGATCAGCAGGGCTTCGACGGCCAGGAACCCGATGCCGCCACCCACCAGGAGAAGATCGGTCCAGTCGGCCAGCCCCACGATCAGGTGCGAGCCGAAGTAGGCCGTCAGGCAGAGCGCGCCCACCAGCCCGGGGACGCCGAGCCCGGGGGTGCGGATCTCGACGATGAGTCCGAGGGATCCCAGCGAGAGCAGAATCGGAGCGAAGGCCGGGTGGGAAAGGAAGCGCACCAGGCGCTCGGACCAGTTGATTTCGTGCCGTCGGACGGGGGCGCCGCGCGCTCCGGCCGCTTCCAGCACCCCGTCCAAGTCGTCCACCCGGCGCGCGTAGCCGAGAGCCACCGCCTCCTCGGTGGTCAGAGTGAGGAGCCGCCCCTCCTCGACCACGCCGGGAATGGCGACGGCCTCGTCGACCATGGCCTCGGCGACGACCGGATCGAGTTCCGCGGCCTCGGCCAGCGCGCGCATCTCGCTGCGCATCGCCGAGACGATCTTCTCGCTGGCCTTCCGCCCGGAGCCGTCCACGGGAGTCGCGGCGCCGATCACCGAGCCGGGACGCATGAAAATCCCGTCCGTGGCCAAGGAAATCAGGGCGCCGGCGGAGAGGGCGCGGCGATTCACGTACGCGTACACGGGAACGCCGGCGTCCGCGAGGGCGTCGCCGATGCGCTCGGCCGCGTCGACGCGCCCGCCGGGGGTGTCGACGTCGAGCACCAGCGCCAAGGCGCCCTCCGCCTCGGCCTCCCGGATCGACCGCTCAATCGACGGAGCCAGCCCGAGTTCGATCACCCCGGAGACGGGCACCACCACGACCGGAGCCCGGTCCTGCGGCGCATGGGTCGCGGCGAGGCCGAGACCCGTCCCGGCGGCGACGAAAACCCCGCCGACCATGGCACGCATCGATGTCTTCACCCGCGTCGATCCTCCTCCGCTGACCCGGCCTCGCGCCACCGCGTCTCGGACTCGGGCGTCCTCCAGTAATCCCCCGAAGCGCGCGCACCGTTCCGCAAAGCTAGCGCGGCGCTTGCCGTGCGCAACGCCGCGGGCGCGCCGAACCCGGGAAACGCCCGCGAATCCTCCCGCATCGCGCGCCCCCGCGGCCACGGCTGCGAACGCGCCTCCGGACGGGCTCGGCACTTGCCCGCCGGGGCGCGCTCCGGCATGGTGGCGGGGGCGGCGGAGAAGCCGTCCGTCCCGTACGGCCCGCGCATCTCGGCGCGACTTCCCGCCGATGCCGGGGTACGCTTCGCCGTCTTTTCCGTCTCCCGTCGACCGACTCCGAACGCCATGCGCACCGTCACCGCCTCTTCCGCCGGACGCCGACTCGCCGCCGCCGCGCTCCTCGCCTGCGCGCTCCCCTTCCCCGCCCGCGCCCAGATCTCCGTCGCGGACGCGCTCGCGGACCTCTCCCTGCGGGAGATCGGCCCCGCGGTCGCGGGAGGCCGCATCGCCGACATCGAGGTGAGCCCCGCCGACCCGTCCCTGTGGTACGTGGCCGCAGGCTCCGGCGGAGTGTGGAAGACCGCCAACGCCGGCGTGACCTGGACGCCCGTGTTCGACGACCAGCCCTCCTATTCCATCGGCGACCTGGCCCTCGACCCCGGCAACCCGGAAGTGGTGTGGGTGGGCACCGGCGAGAACGTGAGCGGCCGACACGTGGCGTGGGGTTCGGGACTCTACCGCAGCCGCGACGGGGGCGGAAGCTGGGAGCCGATGGGGCTCGAGAACAGCGAGCACATCGGCAAGATCCTGATCCACCCCGAGGACGGCAACACCCTGCTGGTCGCGGCCGAGGGACCGCTCTGGTCGGCGGGCGGCGAGCGCGGCGTCTACCGGACCCGCGACGGGGGCGCCAACTGGGAGCGGGTGCTCGCCCTCGACGAGCACACCGGGGTCACCGACCTCGAGTTCGCGCCCGGGAATCCGGACGTGGTGTACGCGGCCGCCTTCCAGCGCCGACGGCACGTGTGGGGCTACATGGCGGGCGGTCCCTCGTCGGGCGTCCACAAGTCCACCGACGGGGGCGAAAGCTGGCGCGAGGTCACGCGCGGCCTGCCCGCCGGCGACATGGGCAAGATCGGACTCGCGGTCACGCCGGCCGATCCGGACGTCGTCTACGCCACCGTCGAAGCCGGCGCCGAGGAACGCGGCTTCTACCGCTCCACCGACCGGGGCGAGAGCTGGGAGCGACGCAACTCCTACATCTCCGGGGGCACGGGTCCGCACTACTACCAGGAGATCGAAGCCTCTCCCACGGACGCGGACGTGGTGATCCAGATGGACGTGTTCCTGCAGATCACGCGCGACGGCGGAGCCACCTTCGGTCCCCTGGGCACCGGCCGCGAAAAGCACTCCGACAACCACGCCCTCTGGTTCGACCCCGAGGACGCGCGGCACATGCTGGCCGGATCCGACGCCGGACTCTACGAGACCTTCGACGGGGGCGAAACCTGGCGCCACTTCCCCAACATGCCCATCGCGCAGTTCTACAAGCTCGCCCTCTCCAACCGCGAACCCTTCTTCGACGTCATGGGCGGCGCGCAGGACCTGGGGACGCTGCTGGGACCCTCGCGCACGACCCACGTCGAGGGCGTGCGCAACTCGGACTGGTACTTCCCCATGGGCGCCGACGGCTACGGAGTGCAGTTCGATCCCTCCGACCCGGACGTCCTCTACCTGATGACGCAGGTGGGGAACCTGTACCGGGTCGACCGCAGGAGCGAGGAGGCCCTCCGGATCCAGCCCCAGCCCGAGGTCGGGGATCCGCCGGAGCGCTGGAACTGGGACTCTCCCGTCCTGGTGAGCCCGCACGCCTCGAGCCGCCTCTACTTCGCGTCGCAACGCCTCTGGAGGAGCGAGGACCGGGGCGATTCATGGACCGCGATCAGCGGCGACCTGACCACCGACGCCAACCGTTACGAGCTGCCCTTCATGGGCCGGGTGTGGGAGCTCGACGCGTTGCACGACAACGGCGCGATGTCGGTGTACTCCACCATCGCCTCCGTCAGCGAAAGCCCGGTCCGGGAGGACGTCCTCTACGTCGGCACCGACGACGGGCTGATCCACTTCAGCCCCGACGGGGGCGACAGCTGGGCGCGGGCGGCGGCCCTTCCCGGAGTTCCCGAGCGTTCCTTCGTCAACGACGTCGAGGCGAGCCAGCACGACGCCGCGACGGTGTTCGCGATCGCGGACGCGCACAAGGTCGGCGACTACGCGCCCTACGTCTTCCGAAGCGACGACAACGGGCGGAGCTGGTCCTCCATCTCCGGAAACCTGGAGGAAGGGACCGTCGCGTGGGCGATCCAGCAGGACCACGAGAACGCCGACCTGCTCTTCCTGGCCACCGAGCGGGGCCTCCGCTTCTCGCCCGACGCCGGCGCGCGCTGGCACCGGCTCCCGGGCGCGCCCACCATCGCCTTCCGCGACCTGAAGCTGCACCGGCGCGACGCCGACCTGGTGGGCGCCACCTTCGGGCGAGGCTTCTACGCGCTGGACGACTACGCCCCGTTGCGCGAGATCGCGAACGGGGCGCTGGAGGCGGAGGAGGGCGCGGGGGTGTGGCCGGTGCGAGACGCTTGGTGGTACGTCCCCAGCGTTCCCAACCAAGCGCCCGGGCGTCCGACGCTCGGAAGCGACGCCTACTCGGCGCCCAACCCGCCCTTCGGGGCCACGTTCACCTACTTCCTCCCCGAGACGCCCGCGACCGCCGAGGCCCGACGCAAGGAGCGGGAGCGGGAGATGCGCGCCGAAGGCGCCGACGCGCCCTTCCCCGGGTACGAGGCGCTACGCGCCGAGGCCGCGGAGAACGGACCCCGGGCGCTGGTGCTCGTGTCGGACGCCGACGGCGCGCCCGTGCGCTGGGTCGAAGGCCCCGCGCGCGCCGGAGTGCACCGCGTCGCCTGGGACCTCAGGCGACCCGCGCCCGATCCCGTCGACCTCTCCGCTCCGGGCTTCGTCCCCCCGTGGGCGTCCGATCCCGTCGGGCCGCTGGCGCCTCCCGGCGCGTATTCGGCGCAACTGGTGCTGGTCGCCGCGGACGGGGCGGAGGAGATCGGCGCGGCGCAGGACTTCCAGGTGAAGCCGGTTCCGAACGCGCCTCCGGGCACCGATTTCGCGGCGGTGGCGGCCTTCCAGCACCGGGTGAGCGAGTTGCAGCGCCGGATCGGGGTGGTCGGCTCCGAGCTGGCCCGCCAGTCGGAGCGGCTCGCCTACATGCGCGCCGCCCTCCTGCGCACGCCCTCCGCGGGCGCCGGGTTCTTCGGCCGCATCGACCGAGTCGAGCAGGCCTTCGACGGCATCCGCCTGCGGCTTCGGGGCGACGGCCTGCGCCGCTCGCTCAACGAGCCCGGCGCGCCGTCGGTCGCGGGTCGAGCGGGCACCGTGGCGAGCGGCCACTGGCAGACGCGCCAGAACCCGACCGCGACCCAGCGGCGCAACGTCGAGATCGCCGAAGGAGGCTTGGCGGAGGTCGAGCGCGACCTCGCGGCCCTCGTCGACGGGGCGCTGGCGGAACTGGAGCGAGCGCTGGCCGCGGCCGGAGCCCCTTGGACGCCCGGGCGTCGGATCGGTCCGCCCGGCTGATCCGCCCGCTCCCCGCGGGTCCCCGATCCCGAGTCGGAGCACTATACTTGTGCCGCCGATCACGGGAACCCCACCGCACCGTCCACCACGGAGAACCCCGAAATGACCGACTCGACCCTGGTCCACTACGCCGTCCGCGACGGCGTCTGCGTCCTGACCCTCGACGACCCGCCGGCCAACACCTACACCTACGAGATGATGCAGCGACTCGACGCCTGCATCCTGAGGGCCCGCATGGACGAGGACGCGCACGTCGTCGTGCTCACCGGCAAGGGCGAGAAGTTCTTCAGCGCCGGGGCCAGCATCCCGATGCTCAACGAGGTCGCTCCGACCTTCAAGTACTTCTTCTGTCTTCACGCCAACGAGACCCTCAACCGCCTGGAGCAGACTCCCAAGCTCACCGTCGCCGCGCTCAACGGGCACGCCGTGGGCGGAGGGCTCGAGATCGCCATGGCCTGCGACCTGCGCATCGCGCGCGCGGGCGAGTCGCGGGCGGGGCTGCCGGAGATCAACCTGGGCGTGCTGCCGGGCACCGGGGGCACCCAACGGCTGTCGCGCCTGGTCGGCAAGTCGCGCTCCATCGAAATGATGACCACGGGATCGCTCTTCGACTTCGACGCCGCTCTCGAGCGCGGCATCCTCAATCGCGTGATCGAGGCCGACTCCGGAGACGATTTCCTGGCCAAGGTCCTGGAGTTCGCGAGCGAATTCACGCCGCCGGCGAAGGCCTCCAAGGCGGTGGGGCTGATCAAGAGATCGGTCCAGACCGGCGCCGAAATCCCCTTCGAGACCGCCCTCGCCGTCGAGCGCGAACTCCAGCAGCAGCTCTTCCAGAGCCGGGACGCGGCCGAGGGCATCGCGGCCTACGTCGAGAAGCGCCGCGCCGTCTTTCGGGGCGAATAGACGATGGTTGCGACCCGCCCGACCCCGACGCGCGCGCCGCAACCGGTTCGCCGCGCCCGCCGCGGCGGAGGCGAAAGATGAGCGAGGCGCCCGCGCGAGGTCTCTGGATCGACAACGCCAGCGCGGCTTCCGCATCGGGAGCCACCTTCGCCACCACCAACCCCGCGACCGGCGAGACGCTCGCCCGAGTCGCGGAGGCGGACGGGGAGGACGTGGCCCGGGCGGTGGAATCGGCGCACGCCGCGCTCGCGTCGAAGGCTTGGCGACGCACCGACGCCCACGAACGCTCGCGGTTGCTCTGGCGGCTGGCCGACCTGATCGAGCGCGACGCCCAGCGGATCGCGGAGACGGAAACCCGCGACAACGGCAAGCCCATCTTCGAGTCGCGCCACGTCGACGTGCCCAGCGTGGTGGAGAACTTCCGCTACTTCGCCGGGCTGGCCGACAAGATCCAGGGCGAGACCATCCCGGTCAAAGGGCCCTTCCTCAACTACACGCTGCGCGAGCCGGTGGGCGTGGTCGGATGCATCGTGCCCTGGAACTTCCCGCTCTCGCTCGCCGCCTGGAAGGTCGCCCCGGCGCTGGCGTGCGGGAACGCGGTGGTGCTGAAACCGGCCAGGGAAACGCCCCTCACCGCCCTGTTGCTGGGCGAGCTGGCGGCCGAGGCCGGCGTTCCGCCCGGCATCCTGAACGTCGTGCCGGGAGGCGGTGCGCGGACGGGCGCGGCGCTGGTGCGCCACCCGGACGTGGACGCCATCGCCTTCACGGGTTCGACCGAGGTCGGCCGGACCGTCATGCGCGAAGCGGCGGAGACGCTGAAGAAGGTCTCCCTGGAGCTGGGCGGAAAATCCCCCAACATCGTCTTCGCGGACGCCGACCTCGAGGGGGCGGTGCGCGGGGCGAACACCGGCATCTTCTACGGGAAGGGGGAGGTGTGCGCGGCGGGCTCGCGCATCCTGGTGCAGGAGACGGTCTACGAGGAGTTCCTGGACGGGCTCGCCGCGCGCGCGGACAAGATGGCGGTGGGCGATCCCATGGCGCCCGACACGCGCATGGGCGCGATCGTGAGCCGCAAGCAACGGGACGCGGTGCTCGACTACATCCAGGCGGGCAAGGCCGACGGCGCCCGCTTGGTGACGGGGGGCGAGGCGGCCACGGTCGACGGCAAGGGCAACTTCGTGCAAGCGACCGTCTTCGCGGACGTCGTCCCGGAGATGCGCATCGCCCGGGAGGAGATCTTCGGGCCGGTGGCGGCGGTGATCCCCTTCGCCGACACGGCCGACGCCGTCCGGAAAGCCAACCGGACCATCTACGGGCTCGCGGCCGGCATCTGGACCCGGGACGTGGGCCGGGCGCACCGCATCGCCCGGGAACTGCGCGCCGGCACGGTGTGGATCAACACCTACAACCAGTACGACTCGGCCTCGCCCTTCGGCGGCTACAAGCAGAGCGGCTTCGGGCGCGATCTGGGACATCAGGCGGCGCTCGAGAAGTACACCCAGGTCAAGAGCGTGTGGGTGGCGCTGGACGGATGAGGCGGGCGGTCGTCGTGGACGCCGTCCGCACCCCCATCGGGCGGCACGGCGGCGCGCTCGCGCAAGTGCGCCCGGACGACTTGGCGGCCGGCGCGATCCGCGCCTTGGTCGATCGGACCGACCTCGACCCGGCCGCGGTCGACGACGTGATCCTCGGGTGCGCCAACCAAGCCGGCGAAGACAACCGCAACGTCGCGCGCATGGCGCTGCTGCGGGCGGGCCTGCCGGTCGAGGTGCCGGGCCAGACCGTCAACCGACTGTGCGGTTCGGGACTTCAGGCGGTCGCCAGCGCCTTCCACGCCATCGCGGCCGGGGAGGGGGAGGTCTTCGTCGCCGGCGGCGTGGAGAGCATGAGCCGGGCCCCCTACGTCATGCTCAAGCCGACCGAGGGCTATGCGCGCGGCGCCCCGGCCGTCGCCGACACCGTGCTGGGATGGCGCTTCCCCAACCCCGCCTTCGCTCCCGAGTGGACCGTCGGGTTGGGACGGACCGCCGAAGCCGTGGCCCGGGAATTCGGGGTGGGGCGGGAGGAGCAGGACGCCTTCGCCGCCGAGAGCCAGGCGCGGGCCCGGCGCGCCGTCGCCCGGGACCGCTTCCGCGACGAGCTGGTGCCGGTCGAGGTCCCGAGACGCAAGGGCGGCCCGGTCCGCATCGACGCCGACGAGCATCCGCGCCCGGGCGCGACGCCCGGGTCGCTGGCCCGCCTCGCGCCCGTCTTCGAGAAGGGAGGAACGGTCACCGCGGGCAACTCGTCGGGCATCAACGACGGCGCCGCCGCCCTGCTGGTGATGGAGGAGGGCCGGGCGCGCAGTTTGGGGCTCGCCCCGATGGCGGTCGTTCGCGCGAGCGCGGTCGCCGGGGTGGAACCGCACCGCATGGGCGTCGGACCGGTCCCCGCCGCCCGAAAAGCCTTCCGGCGCGCCGGCATCGGCCCCCGGGACGTCGACTTGGCCGAAGTCAACGAAGCCTTCGCCGCCCAAGCCATCCCCTGCCTGAGGCTGCTCGATCTCGATCCGGAGCGGGTCAACGTGAACGGGGGCGCGATCGCGCTCGGACACCCGCTGGGATGCTCGGGCGCGCGCATCCTCTGCACCCTGGTGCACGAGATGTCGAAGCGGGGCAGCGAGGTGGGGCTCGCCACCATGTGCATCGGAGTCGGCCAGGGGATCGCGACCGTCGTGACCGCGGACTGACCCGTGCACTTCCGACGCCGCGAGCGCGATTCGGCGTCGTGCGCCGCACGATCCGGCGACGAAATCCGTTCCCGGGTTCTCCACGCCCTCGCGTCGCGCGTCCCCGCGAGCGTCGCCGCACGCTCGATTCCGCCAAGGTCCGCGACTTCCGCTCCCGTGCGCCCGACCGCGATCCGGAGCGCGTCGGAATCCGCTCGCGGCCTTTCCGTCGTCGCCGGACCCTCGCCTCCTCGCAACCCCTTCCGCTCGCCCCGTCCGCGGAGGGTCGGGACGCCTCCGCCGGTCCGGGACGCGGCGCGGCGCGGTCGTCGCACGACTCGACCGAATCGGCGCGGCGCCGCCCGGGCGCGTCGGAATCCGCATGGAAGTCCGGCGAGCGCGGAAGCGCCCCGGCGACGGGCGCCGCCGCGCTTCCCGCCTCCTCCCGTTCCAGCTTTCTCGTCCCACCCCACCGGAGAGAACCCCATGGGAACCGATTCGACCGCACCGGCGACCGGTCGGCGAGACTCGCCATCCGCTTCGAGCGACGATCCCATGGCGGTCGCCGTTCTGGGCGCCGGGGTCATGGGCCACGGCATCGCGCAGGTGGCGGCCGTGGCCGGACATCGGGTCGCGCTCCACGACCCCGACGCGGCGGCGGCGGAGCGCGGCCTCGCCCGCATCCGCGCCAACTTGGACAAGGGCGTCTCGCTCGGAAAGGTGACCGGCGAGCGGCGGGCGGAGGCGCTGAGCCGCGTCTCCCCAGCCCCGTCGCTCGCGGACGCGTGCGCGCAGGCGGAGCTCGTGATCGAAGCCGCGCCCGAGCGCATGGAGCTCAAGCGGAGCCTTTTCGGGGAGGTGGAGGCCGTCGTCCCTCCGTCGGCGCTGCTCGCCACCAACACCTCCTCCCTCGGCATCGACGCGATCGCCGAAGCGCTCGTCGAACCGCACCGATTTCTGGGGCTGCACTTCTTCAACCCCGTGCACCTGATGGCGCTGGTGGAGGTGGTGCGCGGCCGCCGCACCGACCCGGCCGCCTTGGACGCCGGCGTCGCGTTCGCACGCGGTCTGGGCAAGGAACCCATCGTCGTGCGCGACGCCCCCGGGTTCGCCTCCTCGCGGCTCGGCGTGGCGCTGGGGCTGGAGGCCATGCGCATGGTGGAGGAGGGCGTGGCCGAGCCCGCCGCCATCGACAAGGCGATGGAGCTGGGCTATCGGCATCCGATGGGCCCGCTCCGCCTCACCGATCTGGTGGGACTCGACGTGCGCCTGGCGATCGCCGAGTACCTGCACGAGCAGCTGGGCGGCGAGCGCTGGCGTCCCCCCGAGATCTTGCGGCGCATGGTGCGGGAGGGGAAACTCGGAAGGAAGACGGGAGAAGGATTCCACCGCTGGAACCGGGGGGAGCGTTGACGACGCTGGCGGACGGGCCGCGCCGCGAGGCCTTGGCGGTCGAACGCGAGGGCGCCGTCGCGGTCGTGCGGATCGACCGGCCCGACAAGCTGAACGCCCTCGACGCCGCGGTGCGGCGCGAGATCGCGCGCGCGATGGACCGGCTCGCCCGCGACGACGCCGTGCGCGTCGCCCTCCTGTGCGGAACCGGCGGGAAGGCCTTCGCGGCGGGCGCCGACGTCTCCGAGTTCGCGGCGCGCGCGCCCGACGAACAGCGGCGGGTCTACCGGCGGCGGCGCGTGTACGACGCGGTGGCCGCCTTCCCCAAGCCCGTCGTCGCGGCCATCCACGGCTTTTGCCTGGGCGGCGGGGTCGAGCTCGCGCTCGCCTGCGACGTGCGCGTGGCCGACGCGAGCGCCCGCTTCGGCCAATTCGAGATCCGTCTGGGACTGATCCCGGGCGCCGGCGGCACCCAGCGCTTGGCGCGGCTGGTGGGACCGGGGCAGGCCGCCCGCATCGCCCTGAGCGGCGACGTGATCGACGCGGCCGAGGCGCACCGCATCGGTTTGGTGGAAATCCTCGCCGACGAGGGCGAGCACCTGGAGCGGGCCCGCCGACTCGCCGAGCGCATGGCGCGCTGGAGCCCCGTCGCGCTGGGCTTGGTCAAGGAGTCGCTCCGAGCCGCCGCCGAGACCCCGCTGGCCGAGGGGCTCGCGATCGAGAAGGAACTCTTCCTCGCCGCCTTCGCGAGCGGCGACGGACGGGAGGGCGTGCGCGCCTTCGTCGAAAAACGCCGCCCGGAGTTCCGCGGAAGGTGAGGCGAGCGAAACCGATGCGCGCCGGGGCCGCGATCTACTTCGCGCTCTTCCTGATCTTCGTCACCTGGCCGGGCTTCGTCCCTTTCAATCGCCCCCTGCCGTTGGTGCTGGGGCTTCCCTTCAACTTGGCCGCGATCGCGCTCTGGGTGGCGGGCGGGGCCGTGGTTCTGTTCGCGCTGGACCGCTCCGAAGAACGGAACCGGAAGAGGCGGCGAAGCTGAGGTGGAGCGCTGGCAGCTGATCTCGATCCTGATCCTGGTCTACCTGGGAGCCACGCTGGGCATCGGGTTGACGGCGGGTCGGCGCGCTTCCCGGAGCGTGACCGGATACGTGGCCGGAGACCGCCGCTTCGGACTGCTGGTGATGTACTTCGTCACCGGAGCGACCGTCTTCTCCGCCTTCGCCTTCCTGGGGGGACCGGGCTGGGCCTACTCCCGCGGCGCCGCCGCCTTCTACATCCTCTCCTACGGCGCGCTCGGCATCGCCCCCTGGTACTTCATCGGCCCGCGCGCGGCCGAGCTCGGGCGGCGTTTCGGCTACGTCACCCAAGCCCAGCTGCTGGTCGGGCGCTTCCCCTCCCGTTTCCTCTCCGCGCTGATGGCGGCGCTCTCCGTGGCCGCGGTCGTGCCCTACGTCACCCTGCAGATGCAGGGCGCGGGCATCGTCGTCGAGGCGGTCACCGACGGTCGCGTCCCGCTCGCCGCGGGGGCGGCCGTGGCCTACGCCGTCGTGGTCCTCTACGTCCTGACCGGCGGGGTGGCCGCAGTCGGGTGGACCAACACCTTCCAGGGCGTCTTCATGGTCGCGATCGCCTGGTCGCTCGGCATCTATCTGCCCTTCCGGCTGTACGGGGGCGTTGGGGAGATGTTCGAGCGCATCCTCGCCGAACGCCCGGAGATGCTCTCCGTCCCGGGGCTCGCAGCGACGGGCGATCCGTGGAGCTGGGGCGGCTACTCGAGCGCCATCCTGGTCAGCGCGGTCGGGCTCATGATGTGGCCCCACCTGTTCATGAAGGCCTTCGCCGCGCGCGACGACCGCACGCTCCGCCGCACCGTGATCCTCTTCCCCACCTTCCAGCTCTTCCTCATCCCCGTCTTCCTGATCGGCTTCGCCGGGGTGCTGTTTCCGGAATCCCCCTCCGATCCCGACTTCGTCCTCCCCTTCCTCATCCTCCGCTCGGAGTTGCCCACGCTGGTCGTGGGACTCTTCTGCGCGGGCGCCCTCTCGGCGTCGATGTCGACCGGGGACGCGCTCCTTCACGCGGCGGCGTCGGTGACCGTGGAGGACGGCGTGGGTCCCTTCCGCCGACTGAGCGACGCCGCTCGGCGTCGGCTGATGCAGGCGCTGGTGCTGGCGGTGGGGCTGACGGCCTACGGGTTCGCGCTGGACGAGAACTCGTCGCTGGTGGTGCTGTTGCTGACCGCCTACGGGATCGTCTGCCAGTTCGCGCCCCCGGTGTGCGCGGCGCTCTTCTGGCGCCGAGCGACCACCCCGGGGATCGTGGCCGGATTGGTCGCGGGGTCCGCCACGGCGGTCTTCTTCTTCGTCGCCGGCCGTCTGGGGATGGAATTCCGCCCCTTCGACCTGCACGAGGGCGTACTGGGGCTGGCGGTGCACATCCCCGTTCTGGTGGGCGTGAGCCTGGCCACCCGCCCCCAGGACCGCGCCCACGTCGAGGCGTTCGCGGGCGGGCGAGCGGACGCGGGATCCGGCCATGGATGAACCGGCGGCGCGCGAGGCCGCGCCGAGCGAGCGACTGGAGCGGCTGCGCGACGCGATCGGCGAGGCGACCGACCGGCTCATCGCGCTGATGGGCGAACGCCGCAAGCTCGCCATCGAGATCGGAAAGGCGAAGGAGGAGCTGGGCCTTCCGGTCCTCGACCCGGCGCGCGAGGCCAGGATGGTGCGCCGGGCCGCCGTGCGGGCGCGCGAGCTGGGGGTGGATCCGGAGATGGCGCGCGACGTCCTCTGGCGCATCATCGCTTCGGCGCGCGAGGCTCAGGGGGGACGGCGGCCGGGGTGGCCGGATCCGCCGCCCGGCGACGCGGAACCTTTTGGCTCTCGTCGTCGTCTTTAGATCTTTTCCATCCCCTTCGGCTCTCGGAGGTTCGGGTCTTCGTCCCTCTCCGCCACGGGAAAACAGGGAGGCGCGACATGCAGCACGTGCGACGCTCGAAATTCAAGCTCTCGGCCTTGGGGCTCGTCGGATTCCTTCGGATCTTCGCACCGTCCGCGGGATCGGCGCAGGAGCTCCCGGACTCGGCGATCGCCGTCGATTCCCTGCTGGTGGTCGTCGGCTCCCGGGCACGGATCCAGGATCCGGTGCTGCTTCCGGTTCCGGTCGACGTCTACGGTTCGGAGGAACTCTCGCGCCTGGGAGAGATCGACCTGGGCGAGGCGCTGGGGAGGATGGCGCCGTCGTTCAACTCGACGCGGTTGACGGTCGGGGACGGCGCGGCGTTTCACGTGGCGACGCTGCGGGGGATGAACCCGGATCAGGTGCTGGTGCTCGTCAACGGCAAGCGGCGCCACGGGATCGCCTTCGCCAAGCTCATCAGCATGCTGGGCATGGGCACCACCGGCACCGACCTGCGAGCCATCCCGATCCACGCCATCGAGCGCATCGAAGTGCTGCGCGAGGGCGCGGCGTCGCAGTACGGTTCGGACGCCATCGCGGGGGTGATCAACGTGGTCCTGAAGGAGAACGCCGCCGGCTCCAGCTGGTCGACCTACCTGGGCCGGACCTCCTTCGGGGACGGGGAGCGGTTGCTGACTTCGGGGAACGTGGGACTCGCCCTCGGCGCGCGCGGAGGCTACCTGAACGTCACGGGCGAATATTCTCGCCAAGCGCCCAGCCAGAGGGGCGGCGAGGCGCCGACCTGCTTCGGCTCGGATCCGAGCTACGCGCCGTGCGCGGACGGAGGCAGAACGATGCTCCTGTCGCGCAACGGAGAGCCCGACTACGAGGGGGGCGCGGTGGCGGCGAACGCGGCCCTGCCGGTGGGCGAGACCGCCGAGCTCTTCGCCTTCGGCGGATTCTCGCGCCGCAGCGCGGTGTCGGACGGGCTGTACCGGAAGGCGGACTGGGTGCCGCGCAACGTTTCCCACGTGTATCCGGACGGATTCTTTCCGGTCGAGGAGTCCGACCTCGAGGACGTCTCGCTGGCAGGCGGCATCCGGGGCGAGATCTCCGACTGGTCGGCCGAACTGAGCGCCGGCTTCGGACGGGGTCGCTTCTCCTTCGGCGCGGCCAACTCCGTCAACCCCTCCTACGCGGCGGCCCATCTGGCCCGAAACCCGGAGGCGTCGTCCGTGGAGCTCGCCGCGGCCGCAGGTCCCCGGTCGGCCCACAGCGGAACGGCCAACCTGATGCAGATGAACGTGAACGCGGACGCCCAGCGCGACGTGGAGCTGGGTTCGATTCCGGGGCTGCTGGCGGTGGGAGCCGCGTTGCGCAGCGAGAGCTACCGGATGGAAGCTGGAGATCCGGCGAGCTACGCGTGCGGTCCCGACAATTCGGCCGGCAGCTTTCCGGCCGCGCACCACCTGAACTCGGACGGATCCCAAGTCGCGAGTTGCGGCATCCAGGGATATCCGGGCTACAGTCCCCAGTCCGCCATGGACAGCGAACGCGACCGGATCGGTCTGGGGGTGTACGCGGACTCCGAGATCAGGCCGGCGAACGAGGCGCTCACGCTGGGCGGCGCGCTCCGGTTCGAGAACTACGACGACGCCGGCAGCTCGCTCACCGCCAAGCTGGCGTCCCGGCTCGATCTGGGAGAATCGGGAAGCGCCGTGCGCGCCGCGCTCTCGACCGGATTCCGGGCGCCGAGCCTGCCCCAACGCGGGTTCAACACCCTGGGATTCGTGGGGAGCAGCGACGGCCTTCGAACCAACGGGTTCCTCCCCGAAGGCGATCCCATCGCGTGCGAGGACTTCGGAGCCTGTTCGCTCGCCCACGAGACGTCGCTCAGCTTGACCGCGGGCTTGGTCCTCGCGACCGAGAGCGGGCTCCAGGTGACCGCCGACGTCTACCAGGTGGCGGTCAAGGACGGGATCGTGCTGACGGAGGGAATGAACCAGGAGCACGGCCTGCGCGCCAACGCCCGGTTCCAAGGGCGCCCGGTGGACGCGGTGGCGTTCTGGACCAACGCGATCGACACCCGCACCCGGGGGCTCGACGTCGCCGCCAACTGGCGGTTCAGGGGCATGGGCTGGGGCGCCTTGGACCTCTCGGCCAGTCTGCACCGCAACGAAACCGAAATCACCGCGAACCGGAACCCCCACTTCATCCGCGAGACCCAGACCGCGCTCATCACCCAGGCCCAGCCCCGGACGCGCATCGGTTTCAGCGGGGACGTGAGGCTGGCTTCGGGCTTCGGGGCCCGCGTGCGCATGCGACGCATGGGGTCGATCACGGTGCCCACCGTGTTCGAGGTTCCCGTCGAAGTCAGCGGAGCGGCGATCGCCGACGCGGAGATCACCTTCGCGCTCGACGGACGGATTCGGGTGGGGCTGGGGGCGAACAACCTCTTCGACACGTTGCCCGACCGGCTCCCGGACGACCACCCCGGTCAGCTCTGGGCGCTCGACTACTCGCCCGAGTCGCCCTACGGGATCGCGGGGCGGATCGCCTACCTGAAATTCGACGTGTTCGCGAACTGACGGGGCCCGGGCAAGGGAGAGGGCGACCGGGACCCCGACCCCGGAACTAGCCGCGGTTGCCGACGTCGTCGTCCCGATCGGAGGGACCGGGGACCGGTGCCGTCGGCCGAATCCTTGCGGGCGATGCGGGAACGAGAGACTATAGGAAACCCACTTGGACCGTAGCCGCGAGGGGTCTTGCATGGCGACTCGACCCAACGTTCTACGGAGCACGAGCACGCCTCTCGGGAGGGTTTCCAGCACGGCGACGAGCCCGAACGGAGGAGAGGAGGAAGTCTGGATCCGAGGCTGGTGGCGGTCGATTGGGAAGGCACCTTCGGGCCCCGCGACGCCAAGGCGCAACGGGAGGGTCCGGGTTGGCGGAGTCGTGCGCGACGATGGACACGGGCGTGGCCTCGGTCCCTCGGCAGGCGACCCGTCCGGTGCGGTAGACGCGGCGCTTGCGGATGTCGTGGACGTGGCCGTCGGAGACGTCGGCGAGCCGCTCGAAGCATGCGTCTCCGTAGACGCGGAACATGCTCCGCCAACAAGAGCTGGCCGAAGGCTTCGGCGATTTCGGCGGGCAGGGCGGCGTCGTGGTTGGCGTAGCGGCGTTCGAAGGTCTCGGCGGGCGGCTTGCCGCGGCGGTCGCGGATACGGCCGGTCTTGCGGTGCCGGGCGAGGAGGCGGGCGACTTGGGTTCGGGAGAAGCCGGTCGCCTTCTCGATGCGGCGCTTCGCCGGGCCTCGGGGGTCGTGGCGGCACTTGAACTGGACCGGCGTCCGGCCGATGGAGCGGTAGGCTTCGGCGCGGTCGTCGGTCGCCGCGTCGTCCGCGGCGGCGGTGCCGTTCGGGAGATCGCGGATTGGTCGAGGGTGCGGATCCGTTCGGTGCCGAGCGACATGATCGTGTTCCGTGATCGCAGCGCCTCGGATCGGGGCTCGACTCCCGTTGGAAACCGCCTTCTCGTTCAGGCTCGTTCGCCGTCGGGCAAGACTGGAGCTTGCCGGAGCGAGGGCAGGTCCGTAGGCTCGCGGAGGCGCCAGTCCGCCAGTCCGCCAGTCCGCCAGTCCGCCAGTCCGCCAGTCCGCCAGTCCGCCAGTCCGCCAGTCCGCCAGTTTGGAACCCCGCAACCCTCTGCGGGCTGCATCTTCGGGAATCGAAGGAACGTCGCCCGACGGCTCCGGCACCGAATCAAAACCGCCTTCGCCTGCGTAGTCGGTCGCTTGGCTCCGGATCTAGAGAAGCTCCCGTCCGAGTGCGTGACGCCACCCTTCGGGGCATCAGCTAGGGCTAGGCCCCGCCGCTAGACCGACAAGTCCGTGCGCAACTCTCGACGCGGGACCGTTCAAATTCAGAAGAACCCCTAACACTAACACTAAACACTAACCTAACCTAACCTCGGAGATCCCCGAGGCAGATGCCCGCAAGACGCCCCTCTCGTCGGATTCCGCTTGGATTCCGCAACGCGATCTCGTTCTTCGTCGCGTCGCCGACGCGACGGGACCGGCTTCCGCACAAGAACGGCATCGTGCTCCGACTCAAGCTCGTCGCCGCGGCGACGGTGGCGCTGGCGCTCGCCGCGTGCGACGCGAACTCTCCCCCGGCCGTGGATCCCCTTCCTCCGGCGACGCCCGCGGGCGCGATCTCCGGCTCGGTGACGATCGAGGGGACGGCGGCCGCGGGCGTCGCGGCGACGCTGTCGTCGGGCGCGAGCGCGACGACGGGCGCGGACGGCGGCTTTTCGTTCGCGGACGTCGAGGCCGGAACCTACACGGTGACCATCTCGGGCTACCCGGAGGACGCGACGTTCGCGCAGGCGACGCAGTCGGCGACGATCGCGACGGACGGGGAGAACGTGCGGTTGAGCTTCGCGGGGGAGTACGTGCGTTCGTCGGCGGTGGTGGGAGCGGTGGTGGCGGCGGACGCGACGATGAGCGGAGGCGACGGGCAGCCGGAGACGCTGGCGGGAGTGACGGCGACGCTGGGCGGGGCGCACGCGACGGGCGAGACGGCGCGGACGGGGACGGACGGCGGGTTCGCGTTCGCGGGACTTCGCGCGGGGACGTACACGGTCGAGATTTCGGGCTATCCGGAGGACGTGTCGTTCGAGACGAAGCTGATGGAGGTGGAGGTCGAGGCGGGCGAGGTGGGCAACGCGGACTTCACGGGCCGCTACGTGCGCACGTCGGCGGTCGAGGTCCGGGTGGTCGTCGAGGGCGAGGAGTTCGAGGGCGCGACGGTTGCGCTGACCGGCGGTCCCGCGAACGAGAACCGCACGGCGGCGACCGGCGCGGGCGGGCGACACCGGTTCGAGGGTCTGCGCGCGGGCGCCTACGGAGTGAGCGTTTCGGGCTTCGACGCGCAGGACCACGAGTTCGCGTCGACGTCGCGGGACGTGAGCGTGGAGATGGGCGAGACGGCGACGGTCTCGTTCACGGGGGTGCTGTTGCGGACGTCGGGGATCAGCGGCCGCGTGAGCGTGGAGGGGATGGGATTGAGCGAGGTCGAGGTGACGCTGTCGGGCGCGGACGAGGAGCGGGCGACGACGACGGACGCGAGCGGTCAGTACGCGTTCGCGGGCTTGGAGACGGGCGACTACGCGGTGTCGATCGGGGTGGAGGGCGAGGCGTACGAGTTCGAGGCGACGAGCGTGGACGTGACGTTGGGCGAGGACGAGTCGAGGATCGTGAACTTCGAGGGGGAGCACGCGCGCACGGCAAGCGTCTCGGGAACGCTGTTCATCGACGAGGCGGCCAGGAACGGCGCGTTCGACGAGGGCGAGCGCGCGCTTGCGCAGTCCGGCATCCCGGTGGCGCTGGTGGGTCCCGAAGTGAACGAGCAGCGGGTGGACACGACGGACGCGAACGGACGATTCGCGTTCACGGGGTTGCGGGACGGTCCGCACCGGCTGGTCGTGCTGCTCGACATGGAGATCGCGGCGACGCTCGCGGCCATGGACCTCGCGTACGGCGGACCGGCGGCCGGCTACGACATCGACCTCGGAGTCGGCGAGGCCGCGTCGCGGCCGATCCCGTTCCGCATCACGCACACCACGATCGACTTCAAGGTGTCGTTGAAGATCGGCGGAGCGAGGGGCGACGCGCTGCCGGGCGCGACCGTGGATCTCTACGCGAACGCCTTGGGCGGGACCAGGATCGGCGGCGGCGAGACCGGCGACGACGGATCGGTCTCGATCCGAGTCGCGCGCACGGGCGCGACCGGCAACACGGTCCACGCGGCGGTCGCCCTCGACGGCTACCATGTGGATCCGGATGCGGGTCGGCAGGCGGTGACGTGGGATCCTCGGTCCAGAACGGTCGAGGCCTCCAACGACGCCGACATCGTCAACCGGAATGTGGGGGTCTTCGTCAGCGGCGCCACGATCGCGACCGATTGGGGCGGCGGCGAGCCGCTGGGGGGCTGGAGGATCGGCGTCACCTCGGGCGGAAACGCGGTAGAGGGCGCCCCGAAGACGCTGGACGCCGACGGCACGGCGATGCTCGCGACCGCCGTGGAATCGATCCCCGCGACCTACGTCTTCGCGCTCGCCGGAGATCAGGACGACGAACTGGACGGGGGCGAGAAGTACGAGACGGAAACGGTCGAGTACACGCACACCGGCCTCGAGCGCGTCGGCACCCGAGCCGCCGACACGCTCAGGGTGCGCTACGCGACCCAGACGCTGAAGGTGTACGTGCACCACGAGAGGGACCAAGTCGAGGGCTACACCGGCAACGTCCTGGACGGCGACGTGCGAGCCGCAGCCGGAATGATCGACGTCGAACTGCGCTACGTCGGCGACGCGGGCCGATCCCGCCGCTTCGCGAAGGAACAGTGGGATCCGGCGAACGGGAGCGAACGGGACGGAACGATCGCCTTCCGCCACGTGCCGACCGACTTCGCCGTCCTGGTCCGGGCGGAGGAGAGCGCCGCGGGCATCCGGGAGGGCGTCGTGCTTCTCGAGCCCGACGAACTCCTAACGTACGCGGACAGGGAAGCCAACGGCGTCGTCGGCAGCGCGTTCGGAGCGATGGGCGGCTTCGGCCACACGGTCGAGCTCTGTCCGCTGCAGGCGGCCGGCCCCCAGGGCCACGACGAGTGCGCATCGTTCGCCTACGTGACCTCGCACACCGTGAGCGGGACGGTGTGGCGCAGAAGCGTCGCGGCGGACGCCGAAGGCGACGGCTTCGGAACGGACACGATGGTCACCGAGAACCCGGGGGTCGCGGTCGCCTTGGAGCCGATCGAGGGCAGGAGCCTCGCGGGCGAGGCATGGCGCTTCACCACGGCGGCGCGGGACTTCGCCGCGACGGCGGCGCTCGACGAGACCCACCAGTTCAGCTTCGAGGGCGTCGCCGCGGGCGTGTACGAGGCGAACGCCTCGGACGGCTGGAGGGTCCGGGTGGGCGGCAGGGGCAGCGAGACGGAGCTCACGGACGAGCTCGACCCGCTCGGAGGCGACGTCCACCTCGACGTCACGCCGTCCACGGGGACCGTCTACGGCCGCGTGACCGGCATCGACGGCTTCCCGCGCGACGGCGCGGCGGTGACGGCCAACGGGAAGAAGACGACGACCGACGCGTTCGGCCGCTACGTCCTGGAAGGCATCGCCGGCGAGACCCGCAGGATCGGAGGCACGACGCACGCGAACAGAATCTTCGTCAACGCCGCGCCCGCCGATGGCGGCCGGGACGCCGACGCGGTCGTCGCCTTCGCCGCCAACGCGCTGATCAGGGTCGACGTCGTCCTGTCGGGCGCCCATGAGACGGCCACCGTCGAGGGTGCGGTCCGGGCTTCCGGCAGCAACGCGCCGATCGCGGACGCCGAGATTCAGGTGGACTACGGCGACGGCATGGGATTCGTGGCCCCGGAGAACGCGCCCACGAGCGGCGAGAACCGGGGCAAGCTCGCGACGGGCGCCGACGGCGCCTACACGGCGATCGTCGCCGCCAAGAAAATCGGCGAGACCGCGTCGGTGCGCGC
Organism: Longimicrobiales bacterium; assembly: GCA_965115885.1. Lineage (GTDB taxonomy): Bacteria > Gemmatimonadota > Gemmatimonadetes > Longimicrobiales > Gaopeijiaceae > BD2-11. Next base: position 1,253,529 of record OZ220479.1, on the reverse strand, counting down.
ATCGAAGGTCGGCATGAGCTTCGTGCCCGACAGAATCGAGGTGCCCGCCCACTCCGGCGCGTCGATCTCCGGCATCGACTTCACCGGCTTCGTGAACGCGACGATCGCCGGCCGGGTGGCGGGTTCGAACGGCAGACCCCTGGTCGGCGTCGTGGTCAAGGCGAGGCGGGCGGGCGCGGGCGAAGGCACCCCGGCTCGGGACAGCGTCGTCACGGGCGAGACGGGAATGTTCTCGCTCGGCGTGCCGTTCGGCAGCTACGTGCTGACGTTCGAGAAGGACGGCTTCGCCTTCGAGGTCCCGGTTCGATACCGGAAGACGGTCGACGTCGCTCCGGGCCAAGTCGTGAACGTCGGCCTCGTCCGGTTGCAAGTCTCGGTCCAGCGGACCGAGTATGCGGCCTCCGAGGTCGACGCGGCGCGCGACACGGCGACGGCCGACGGCGGCGGCGCGATCTACAACGACGATTTCCGGGTGACGTGGAAGACCTCCGGATATCCGAACGCGCGCTACCGGGTCCAGACCCGGCTCGGCACGGGCGCTTGGACGGACCGGGGGGCCTGGGTCGCCGCTGCGGGCGACACTCTCATGAGCCGGGCGCTCGTCCAGAGCGACTTCTCCGACTTGGCGACCGGCGCCACGGACGCCGCGTTCCAGGTTCGGATCAAGTCCCAGTCGCTCGACGAATCTTCCCAGCCCGTGGATTCCGTCCACTCCGATTCGGCCGCGGTCGCCGCGATCGACCCGATGGCCGACCGGGTGACGGCCTCGCGCACCGAGGACGAGGATTCGATCTCCTTCGGCTGGCGGCCGAATCCTCCGGGCAGGCTCGTGAACGGCAGATCGAGTCAGCGGATCGTGACGCGGCTCGGCGACGGAAACTGGTACGTGCTCGTGCCCGCCGCCTCTCTTCCCGTGATCGATCGGGGGGCGGTGGTAGCCGACGCGAAGGTCGCCGTGGACGGTCGGACCCTGAGAAGAGTCGACGGCACCGGCGCCGCGCTCACCGGTTCCGACGCCAGGGCCGAGTTGCTCGACGACATGACCGTCGCCGTGGAGATGAGGCAAGGCGCGTCCGGGAGCTGGAATCGTTCCGACACGGTCTCCCTGCTCGCCGTGCCCGAAACCTATGCGGCCCGGGGCGTCGTTGCGGTGCGCGACACGACGACGGCCACCGGCGGCGGGACGATCTACAACGACGACTTCCGGGTGATGTGGAGGACCACCGAGTACCGGAACGCGCGCTACCGGATCCAGACCCGGTTCGGCACGGGCGCTTGGACGGACCGCGGCGCCTGGATCGCCGCCACGGGCGCCGTCTCCATGAGCCGAACGCTCGCCCAGAGCGACTTCTCCGGGCTGGCGACCGGCGCCACGGACGCCGCGTTCCAGATCCGGATCAAGTCCCAGTCGCTCGACGCGTCCTCGCAACCCGCGGACTCGGTCTACTCCACCCCGGTCGCGGTCGCCGCGATCGATCCGGAGGCCGACCGGGTGACGGTCTCGCGCACGGCGGGCGACGATTCGATCTCCTTCGGCTGGCGGCCGAATCCTCCGGGCAGGCTCGTGAACGGCAGATCGAGCCAGCGGATCGTGGCGCGGCTCGCCGACGGGCACTGGTACGCGATCTCCGCCCCCGCCGTGATCTCTTCCGGGAGATTGACGACCGGCGCGAGGGTCGCCGTGGCCGGGCGGACCCTGACCCGGGCGGACGGCACCGACGCGCCGCTCGCCGATCCCCGAGCCAGAGCCGAGCTGCTGAAGGACATGACCGTCGCCGTGGAGATGCGGCAGGGCTCCTCCGGGAGCTGGAACCGCTCCGACACGGTCTTCCTCGCCGCCGCGGGCGAGGCCTACGGAGCCCGGGACGTCGATGCGGCGCGCGACACGGCGACGGCCGCCGGCGGCGGCGCGATCTACAACGACGCTTTCCGGGTGGCGTGGAAGACCACCGGATACAGGAACGCGCGCTACCGGGTCCAGACCCGGTTCGGCACGGGCGCCTGGACGGACCGCGGCGCCTGGGTCGCCGCCGCGGCCGACACCCTGATGAGCCGAACGCTCGCCCAGAGCGACTTCTCCGACTTGGCGACCGGCGCCACGGACGCCGCGTTCCAGGTTCGGGTCAAGGCCCAGACGCTCGACGGATCCTCGCAACCCGCCGACTCCGTCCACTCCGACTCGGTTGCGGTGCCCGCGATCGACCCGACGGCCGACGAAATGACGGTCTCGCGCACGGCGAGCGACGACTCGATCTCCTTCGGCTGGCGGCCGAGTCCTCCGGGATCGCGGGTGAACGGCAGATCGCAGCAGCGGGTCGTGGTGCGGCTCGCCGACGGACATTGGTACGTGGTCTCCGCCTATCCCGTCCTCTCCTCGGGGAGCTTGGTGGTCGGCGCGACCGTCGCCGTGGCCGGGCGGACCCTGACCCGGGCGGACGGCACCGACGCGCCGCTCTCCGGTCCCCGAGCCAGGACCGAGCTGCTGAAAGGGGTGAGCGCCGCCGTGGAGATGAGGCAAGGCGCGTCCGGAAGCTGGAACCGCTCCGGCACGGCCTCGCTGCTCGCCGCGAGCGAGACCTACGGAGCCCGGGACGTCAGCGCGGTGCGCGACACGGCGACGGCCACCGGCGGCGGCGCGATCTACAACGACACTTTCAACGTGGCGTGGAAGACCACCGGCTATCAGGATGTGCGCTACCGGGTCCAGACCCGGTTCGGCGACGGCGCTTGGACGGACCGCGGCGCCTGGGTCGCCGCCGCGGCCGACACCCTGATGAGCCGAACGCTCGCCCAGAGCGACTTCTCCGGGCTGGCGACCGGCGCCACGGACGCCGCGTTCCAAGTCCGGATCAAAGCCCGAGTGCTCGACGCGTCCTCGCAGCCCGCGGACTCGGTCTACTCCACCCCGGTCGCGGTCGCCGCGATCGATCCGGAGGCCGACCGGGTGACGGTCTCGCGCACGGCGGGCGACGATTCGATCTCCTTCGGCTGGCGGCCGAATCCTCCGGGCAGGCTCGTGAACGGCAGATCGAGCCAGCGGATCGTGGCGCGGCTCGCCGACGGACACTGGTACGCGATCTCCGCCCCCGCCGTGATCTCTTCCGGGAGATTGACGACCGGCGCGAGGGTCGCCGTGGCCGGGCGGACCCTGACCCGGGCGGACGGCACCGACGCGCCGCTCGCCGATCCCCGAGCCAGAGCCGAGCTGCTGAAGGACATGACCGTCGCCGTGGAGATGCGGCAGGGCTCCTCCGGGAGCTGGAACCGCTCCGACACGGTCTTCCTCGCCGCCGCGGGCGAGGCCTACGGAGCCCGGGACGTCGATGCGGCGCGCGACACGACGACGGCCGCCGGCGGCGGCGTGATCTACAACGACGCTTTCCGGGTCGCGTGGAAGACCACCGGATACCGGAACGCGCGCTACCGGGTCCAGACCCGGTTCGGCACGGGCGCCTGGACGGACCGCGGCGCCTGGGTCGCCGCCGCGGCCGACACCCTGATGAGCCGAACGCTCGCCCAGAGCGACTTCTCCGACTTGGCGACCGGCGCCACGGACGCCGCGTTCCAGGTTCGGGTCAAGGCCCAGACGCTCGACGGATCCTCGCAACCCGCCGACTCCGTCCACTCCGACTCGGTTGCGGTGCCCGCGATCGACCCGACGGCCGACGAAATGACGGTCTCGCGCACGGCGAGCGACGACTCGATCTCCTTCGGCTGGCGGCCGAGTCCTCCGGGATCGCGGGTGAACGGCAGATCGCAGCAGCGGGTCGTGGTGCGGCTCGCCGACGGACATTGGTACGTGGTCTCCGCCTATCCCGTCCTCTCCTCGGGGAGCTTGGTGGCCGGCGCGACCGTCGCCGTGGCCGGGCGGACCCTGACCCGGGCGGACGGCACCGACGCGCCGCTCTCCGGTCTCCGAGCCAGGATCGAGCTGCTGAAAGGGGTGAGCGCCGCCGTGGAGATGAGGCAGGGCGCGTCCGGAACTTGGAACCGCTCCGGCACGGCTTCCCTCTCGGCCACGGACGAGGCCTATGCGGCCCGGGACGTCGGCGCGGTGCGCGATTCGACGACGGGCGTCGGCGGCGGCGCGATCTACAACGACGCTTTCCATGTGGCGTGGAAGACCTCCGGATACACAAGCGCGCGCTACCGGGTCCAGACCCGTTTCGGCGGCGGCGCCTGGACGGACCGCGGCGCCTGGGTCGCCGCCGCGGCCGACACCCTGATGAGCCGAACGCTTGCCCAGAGCGACTTCTCCGGGCTGGCGACCGGCGCCACGGACGCCGCGTTCCAGATCCGGATCAAGTCCCAGTCGCTCGACGCGTCCTCGCAGCCCGCGGACTCGGTCTTCTCCGCTCCGGTCGCGGTCGCCGCGATCGACCCGGAGGCCGACCGGGTGACGGCCTCGCGCACGGCGCGCGGCGATTCGATTTCCTTCGGCTGGCGGACGTCGCGAGTGAACGGAAGATCGCAATTGCGAGTCGTGGCGCGGCTCGGCGACGGAAACTGGTACGTGCTCTCAACTCCCTACGTGATCAGATCGGGGAGGTTGGTGACCGGTTCGAGAACCGCCGTGGACGGGCGAAGCCTGAGCCGGGTGGACGGCACCGACGCGTCGCTCACGGACCCCGACGCCAGAGCCGAGTTGCTGAAGGCGATGACCGTCGCCGTGGAAGTGAGACAGGGCGCGTCCGGGACGTGGAACCGTTCCGGCACGGTCTCTCTCTTCGCCGGGGACGAGACCTACGCGGCCCGGAACGTCGGCGCGGAGCGGTTGAAGACCACCGAATTCGGCCCCACGTACCAAGGCGACTCCATCGGAGTGACGTGGAGGACCTCCGCAACCCGGAACGCGCGCCACAGGGTCCAGGCGAGGGTCGGCGCCGCCGCATGGAGGGACATCGGCGCATGGGTCTCCGCGTCGGGCGACACTCTGATGGGCAAGAAGCTCTTCCAGAGCGACATCGCCGGTGCCGGTTTCGAGACCGGCGCCCTGGACGCCGCGTTCCAGGTTCGGATCAAGTCCCAGGCGCTCGACGGATCTTCGCGACCCGTCGATTCGACTTTCTCCGCTCCGTTCGCGGTTCCCGCGATCGACCCGATGCCCAAGGGGTTCGCGGCTCGTCGGGCCGTGAGGGACAACGGAGATCCCGAGATCAGCACGAGTTGGGGCTGGGACGAGGCCGCCGGCGGGCTGGTCAACCCGAGATCGAAACAACGGCTCGTGGTGTTGCTCGGGGACGGACACTGGTACGTGCTGTGGGAATTGCCGACGACCCTGCCCGGATCCTACGTCACCGCGGCGGGTGCGGGGTTGGCCGCCAGGCACTTGTCCAGGGACATGGACAGGGTCGACGGCACCGACGCGCCGAAACCCCGGCGCGAACTGTTCGACGAGTTCCGGATCGCCGTGGAGATGAAGCACGGCTCCGGGGCCTGGAACCGCTCCAACGCGGTCCACGTCCCCGCAGCCTCCGGGACGGTGGACTCCGGCACGTTCGCGCCCCGGGAAGTCGCGGCGGAGCGGTCGTTCGCGACCGACGCGACGGAGTTGCCCATGATCCACTCCGACACCGTCCGGGTGACGTGGAAAGCCTACGGGGACAGCGTGCCCTCCGGGTACGGGAGCGCATCGTTCGGAGTCGAGTACAGGATCGGCGCCGGATCGTGGACGGCGGCGGTCGCCGCAGGCTCCGTCGCGTCCGTCGGCGACAGCGCGCACTCCCTCGACGTCACCGCGAGCTCCGGCGATCTCGCCCGTCTGGACAACGCTCTCCAGATCCGGGTCAAGGCCACCGCCGCGAAATCCGGTTCCCCGGACTCCGTCCTCCTCTCCTCTCCGGCTCCGGTCGCCGCGATCGACCCCATGTCCGTCCCCGTCGCCGTGACGGTCTCGCGCATCCAGAACAACGCGGCGATCAACATGGGCCTGAACTCCGGTTGGTTCCCCGCGAGCAGGAGAACGCAGCTTCGGATCGTGGCGCAGCTCGACGACGGACATTGGTACGAACTGGGCCTCTTCCCCATCGTCGGCACGAATCCCAACAACGGAAAGCCGACGAGGATCCCCAACGCGAGGGTGCAACTGGACGGACGCTCGCCCTCCGATCCCCTGCACTTGCACAGGTTGGACGGCACCGACGCGCCGCTGATCGGCGCCACAGCCAGAGCCAAGATGCGAAAGGCGACGACCGTCGCGCTGGAAGCCAGACGGGTCGGCGCAACCTGGAATCGCTCCGCCACGGTCGCCCTCGCCGCGGAGACGGTGAACACGAGCGCGTTCGTGGCCCGGAACGTCGGTGCGGAGCGGTTGAAGACCACCGCATTCGGTCCCACGTACCAAGGCGACTCCATCGGAGTGACGTGGAGGACCTCCGCAACCCGGAACGCGCGCCACAGGATCCAGGCGAGGATCGGCGCCACCGCATGGAGGGACATCGGCGCATGGGTCTCCGCGTCGGGCGACACCCTGATGGGCAAGAAGCTCTTCCAGAGCGACATCGCCGGGGCCGGTTTCGAGACCGGCGCCCTGGACGCCGCGTTCCAGGTTCGGGTCAAGTCCCAGTCGCTCGACGAATCTTCGCGACCCGTCTATTCGGCCCTCTCCCTTCCGTTCACGGTTCCCGCGATCGACCCGATGCCCAAGGGGTTCGCGGCTCGTCGGGCCGTGAGGGACAACGGAGATCCCGAGATCAGCACGAGTTGGAGCTGGGACGAAGCCGCCGGCGGGCTGGTCAACCCGAGATCGGAACAACGGCTCGTAGTGTTGCTCGGGGACGGACACTGGTACGTGCTGTGGGAATTGCCGGTGACCCAGCCCGGAGGCTACATCACCGCGGCGGGTGCGGGGTTGACCGCCAGCGGGCACTTGTCCAGAACCATGCTCAGGGTCGACGGCACCGTCGCTCCGAAAACCCGGCGCGAACTGCTCGACGAGTTCCGGATCGCCGTGGAGATGAAGCACGGCTCCGGGGCCTGGAACCGCTCCAACGCGGTCCACGTCCCCGCAGCCTCCGGGACGGTGGACTCCGGCACGTTCGCGCCCCGGGAAGTCGCGGCGGAGCGGTCGTTCGCGACCGACGCGACGGAGTTGCCCATGATCCACTCCGACACCGTCCGGGTGACGTGGAAAGCCTACGGGGACAGCGTGCCCTCCGGGTACGGGAGCGCATCGTTCGGAGTCGAGTACAGGATCGGCGCCGGATCGTGGACGGCGGCGGTCGCCGCAGGCTCCGTCGAGTCCGTCGGCGACAGCGCGCACTCCCTCGACGTCACCGCGAGCTCCGGCGATCTCGCCCGTCTGGACAACGCTCTCCAGATCCGGGTCAAGGCCACCGCCGCGAAATCCGGTTCCCCGGACTCCGTCCTCCTCTCCTCTCCGGCTCCGGTCGCCGCGATCGACCCCATGTCCGTCCCCGTCGCCGTGACGGTCTCGCGCATCCAGAACAACGCGGCGATCAACATGGGCCTGAACTCCGGTTGGTTCCCCGCGAGCAGGAGAACGCAGCTTCGGATCGTGGCGCAGCTCGACGACGGACATTGGTACGAACTGGGCCTCTTCCCCATCGTCGGCACGAATCCCAACAACGGAAAGCCGACGAGGATCCCCAACGCGAGGGTGCAACTGGACGGACGCTCGCCCTCCGATCCCTTGCACTTGCACAGGTTGGACGGCACCGACGCGCCGCTGATCGGCGCCGCCGCCAGAGCCAAGATGCGAAAGGCGACGACCGTCGCGCTGGAAGCCAGACGGGTCGGCGCAACCTGGAACCGCTCCGCCACGGTCGCCCTCGCCGCGGAAGGGTCGTAGCGCGCGGATTCGACGCCGCCCGCCTCGAGGCCGACGTCCCCGACGGACCCGAGCCCGGAACGTCGGGGCGCGGGCGCCGGGCGGGAGAAAGGAGGTGCCGAACGGACCGACGCCGGGAGGCCGTCGCTCACTTCTCGAGAAAGATCCCCTCGACCGGAAAGAAGATGCGACGGTCCGGAAGCGGACCGTCCATGGATCCTGCGCGGCCGAACGCCGCCGCGAGTCTTCGCTGCCTCATGGCCGTCACGATGCGGACGCTTTCGGAAAGGACCGCTTGGGCTGACCGAACAACTCCTTCCATCCGTCGTCCAGTTCCCGCCGGAGCAACCGGTCGCGTTGGGCGGAGAGCTTCACCAAGGACAGCATCCGTTTGGCGAGGACATGGAACTGGGCGAGGTTGATCGCCATCGGATTCCAGCCGTAGAGCGCCGTCTTTAAAACGTTGGAGAGCCCCAGCAGTCCATGGGTCAAGGTCCCCATCTGCTCCCGTTTCAACCTCTCCGGGATCCCGGCCTTCCCGGATCGCGCATCCGCCGCGCAGGCCCGCACCGCATGGTACGAGGCGAGAACGATCTCGGCGACCGCGGGCGAGACGCTCATGGTCATGTAGTGCCGAAGGTCGTAGCCGTTGCCGTACATGTAGCGCGAAACGTCCCTGATCGAAACGGAATCGCCGCCCTTCCTCAGCTTCGCGTCCAGAAGCTGGAACGGAGCCATGAAAGGCGGCGGAAGGCCCCGCTCGGTGAAGACGTCCGAGAATCCGTGGACGACCACCTTGACCATCGCATGGAAAACGTTGGACGAGCCGTCGCGGCCGGGCACGTCGACGACGCGCCACGCGCCCGCCTCGTCGATGAACGTGCAAGTTCCGGAAAGGACGTCGCCCACGCCGAACACGAGGCCGAGGAGGGGATCGTGGCCGAGCGAGGAGAGTCGGTGGACGTTCGGCGTCAGCCCGTCCTTCGGGACGACGACGTCGTACGGCACCTTGGCCCAGCCTTCCGCAGCGGTGGTCAGCTTGGCGATCCACTGCTGAAACGCGTTGCGCTCGAGGCCGTCGGACCCATTCGTCGGAGCCAGCTTCCGCGACTGTCCCTTCATCCATGCCGTCAGCGGACTGCCGCGCTGAGGCCGTCCCCCGAAGCTCCCTCCGGGCGTGGCGACGAGCAGGTAGTCCGTCGCCGCGCCGACGAGGACGGCGAGCCCGACGACGGCCCAGTCCCAACGATCCCACGGCTCGAAGCCGAACTCCGCATCGAACCGACGCAGGATTTCGGTCGTGCGGTGCCCCGGCAACATCTGCAACAGAGGATCTCCAGCCACCTCGATCCCGTGGTCGTCGACGTACCGCTCCACGTTGCGGAGGTACGCCTCCCAGTCGGCTCCCGGCGCTACGAACCCTTCCGGAAGGATGGAGGGGGCGTCGGTGGCGGTTCCCGTCCCTCGATCCACCGGATCGGGCAGGTCGGACACCTCGCGGTCGGTCGGCCTGTGGACGCCGAGGCGGGCGAAGAGGCGGCCGATCTCATCGTCCAAGCGCTCCAGTTCGACGGACTGCCGGGCGGATTCGGATTCGAGGACGCCGATGTCGCGCTCCAACCTTTGCAACGCGGCAAGCAATGCCGCCAACTGGAACCGCTGAACGAGCGCCGCTCGCTCGGCCTCTCTCTGTATGCGTCCTTTCATTTTTCCTCATGGCCGACCGCTTCTTTCTGCAGGTCCCGGTCGAAGCCTCTCGCCCGCTCGCCCAGCCGGGCGAGCGCCCCGGAAGACCGGGACAGCAACGTCACTTCCCGGAGCAGTCTTTCGATGGCGGAACGGTTCTTTTCCGTATTCCTGGACAGATTCGCGATCCGTCTGCCCAGAGCGGACATGTCCTCGCCGAGGTTGACGATCGCCTCTTGATGGGTGCGCAGAACCTCCTGAAGCATGAACTCGCGTAGAGACGCACGGTTGCGCGCGGACCCTCTCAGCAGCCACCCCACACCCGAGTGCGCGACTTTCCCCGTGAGAACGGCCACGCCGATGCCCGTCACCATCGCGGACAGCCCCAGCACACCGCCCAGTCCGAGAGCGGCGATCCCCGAAACGATGCCGGCGGCGCTGAGGCCCGTGACGCTGCCGCTCAGATAGATCGCGGCAACCGGAACGCCGACCGCAGCGGCATGCTCCGCCGTCGACTTGGCGGTGCTCGCGATTTTGGAATCGGACACGTCGCCCGCGAGGATTTTCTCGTCTTGGGCGCAGGCGTTCTCGATGAACTCGACCTGCTCGTCGTTCAATCCGAGGACTTCGGCCAGTCGACGGATTTCCGGCTGCGCGCGGACAGCGTCTTCGGACGTGGCTCGGCGCACCCGTATCGCATCCTTGATCAGCGAATACTTGAGGGCGTCTCTCGTCTTCGACTGCTCCGAAGGAACGCGTTCGTGCATACGTTCGATCTCCGCTTCGACATCCAGACGGGCCGGATCCTTCAGGCACGACCAAAGAGCTCGACGCACCTCGGCGCTACACCGGAGCTGTGCCGTCAGCACCTGAATCTCGCACAACTCGCGCTCGTCGATATGGCGGTCTCCGAAGTGGACGAGCCAAACGAGCACGCGCAAGTAGCTCTCCTTGAGCGGGTCCGGCAAATCTTCCACGACGACGTATTTCGAAGGGAATTATACGCCTGTCTTGACGTCGGGTTCATCATCCTCCACCTTCTCCGGCGTGACGAATCTGCGGGTTGCGATACGCTCCCACACCTTCGGATTGATCGGGTGGAACAGCAGCTGGACGATGTCGCTCATCATCGCGCCCCGGTAGAACGGGTTGGTCGCCTGCACGTCGAACGACTTCTCTCACTTTTCAGTCATCGGTGCCTCCATGGTGGTCGCTTCCGCTTCCTTGCGACGCGTGTCGCTCATATTCTTGCGCTTGCCGCCGAAATACGCCTCGTCCACTTCCACCGGCCCGTCGAACGTCATCCGCACGTCCGCGAACGCGCCCCAGATGCGGTGCAACATGAACCACGCCGTCGCCTGCCGGACGCCGAGATCGCGGTGCAGCTTCATCGACGAAACGCCTTTCAGGCTCGTCAACTCCAAATAGATCGCCCAGCCCCACAACCGCAGCGGGAGCTTCGACTGCTCCATGAGCGTCCCGGTCTCGAGGCTGAAATACTTCCGGCAATCGCGACACCTGTACGGCATCGGCTTGCCCGACTTCACCCGGTAGCAGTTCACACTTCCGCAACGTGTGCAAGCCATCTGGCCGGACGACCAGACCCACGACTCGAACCAGTGGGTCGCCGATTCCTCAGTTGCGAACATCGCCGCAACCTGCGGCATCGTGATGCTTTCCGGTGATGCTTTCCCGGTCCCTTCGCCGCCATGCAACCCCTTCATTGCATTGCTCTTAGCGTATATTGAAGGTGGCATGATCTTGCCGTGCTGTCAAGGCAGGCGTATAATTCCCATTTCGAAGGTGCGTCCCGATCCTTTCCGGCCTTTCCCTTGGCGACGACTTTGCGACCGATGTCGGAGAGCTTCCCGGCAGCTTCCGCGACCTTGCTCGCGCCCGCTTGAACCCTGTTGGAACCCACGTTTCGGTCTCCGCAGTTGAACTTTCGGATATCGCTTGCCGATCGATCGACGACTTTGAGGTGGTCCCACTCCGTTGGACAGGATGGGGGCAAAGCTAAGGTGTACTCCGTCGCTTCGCGACGATTCCTTTCGGGGTTGGTTCGAGCGGGTGCGACGCTTCCCGAACCGGGCTCCGCCGACCTCGCCAACCCACCCCCTCGAACAGCCCCCTCCTCACCTCGGAGTGAGTCTAACCTCGATTTTCCCGGCGGGCTAGCCCGCCGGGAAAATCGACGCAACCGGCGCCGCGTCTCCCCAGGCGACCCCTGCCGCCGGTTCGCCGGTTCCGACCATGTCCCTCCCAACGCTCCGGACCCGCTCATGCCACGTCCACGCCCTCGCGGTACGCCTCGCCGGGCGTCCGCCCGCCCAACGCCGAATGCGGACGCTCTTCGTTGTAGAAGTCCATCCAATCCCCGATCACGCGCCGCGCCGCGACCCCGTCTTCGATCTCCCGCAGATAGACCGCCTCGTACTTCAGCGACCTCCACAACCGCTCGATGAAGATGTTGTCCAGGTACCGTCCCCGCCCGTCCATCGAGAACCGGATCTCCGCGCTCAGGACCCGCTCCGCGAACGCCTCGCTCGTGAACTGCGAGCCCTGGTCGGTGTTGAAGATTTCCGGCCTCCCTGAGCCCAGCGCCTCCTCCAGCGCGCTCACGCAGAACGACGCGTCCATCGTGTTCGACAGCTCCCACGCCAACACGTGGCGCGTCGCCCAGTCCATCACCGCCACCAGGTAGAAAAACCCCCGGGACACAGGCACATAGGTGATGTCCGCGCACCACACCTGATCCGCCCGCGAGACCTCGACGTCGCGCAGCAAGTACGGAAACACCCGGTGCTCCGGGCTCGCCGCGCTCGTCCTCGGACGCCGGTAGATCGCCTCGATCCCCATCTTCCGCATCAGCCGGCGGACCCGGTGTCTGCCGACCGTCGTCCCCTCGCGCCGAAGGTGGCGTGCCATCTGCCGACTCCCGTAGAACGGGTAGTCCATGTGGAGTCGATCCATGCGACGCATGAGAGCGAGGACGTCCTCGCTCTCGCCCTTCGGCGCGTAGTACAGCGACGACCGGCTCACGCCCACCAGCGCGCATTGCTTCGCCAGCACCAGCGGGCCGTCCCGCTGGATCATCCGTCGGCGCTCGGCCCGGGTCAGCCCCGCAACCCGCGCCGAAAAAAATCCCGCTCGACGGTCAGCTCCCCGATCTTCGCGTGGAGATCGTGGATCGTGGCGTCGCGCTCCTTGACGCGCTTCTGCGCGCCGGGGTCGAACACGCCCGGGGCGGCGCCGAGCAACTGCCGCTTCCACAGGCTCACCTGGTTGGGATGGAGCTCGTGGCGGCGGGCGATCGCCTGGACGCTGTCGCGCTCCTGGATCGCCGCGATGGCCACCCGGGCCTTGAACTGCGGGGTGAATCTCCGTCTTCTCCTGGCCACTTCAGTGCCTCCTCTCGGGTACGGGAGTACACCTTAACGGCCTGTCCAAAAAACTGGGACCACCTCACTTTGACGGCCGGAGGCGCTGGCACGAGGTCGTCGGTTCGTTTCTCCGTGAGAATGATCGTCCCCCTGTACCATTCAGATGAGGTTTGAGGAATCGATCCGAGGCTTCAGAATTGGAGTGCAAGCACCGAGACAGGCACCGGGTCGGGAGCAACCCAATGCCCCCTGCGCTGCCAAGCACCTGGGGGGGACTCGTGCCCCGGCGCGGAGCCGCGATGGATGCCCAGTGGGGAGTATGCGCCATCGAGCGCCAGTACAGGGATCGACAAAGCATCGCGGCGAGCCTCACGATTCCGCCTGTCTCATCCTTACGACCCCTTTCGCTGGAGGAGGGCGAGCATGAGCGAGCCGTACGAAGGGTACGCAGGCGTGGACTGGGCTTCGCGGAGCCATCACGTCTGCGTGACCGGCAGGGACGGCGGAAAAACGGCGGAGAAGTCCTTTCCCCACGGGGGCGACGGGCTCTTCGCGATGGCGGAGTGGATCGAGGCTCGGGTGGGTGCGGACGTCGGCCGCATCGCCGTGGCCATCGAAATCCCGCACGGTCCGGTCGTCGAAGGCTTGGTGGACCGGGGCTTCGAGGTCCACTCCATCAACCCGAAGCAACTGGATCGCTTTCGGGATCGGTTCTCTCCCGCCGGGGCCAAGGACGATTCCAAGGATGCGCTGGTTCTGGCCAGCGCCCTGAGGACCGACCGTCACTGCTTCAGGAAGGTGGATCCGAGCGATCCTGCGGTGATCGAGATCCGCCAAGCCACCAGGACGATCGGCGAACTCAAGGAAGACCGGGTTCGCATCGCCCATCGCATCCGCGAGCAACTGTGGAGGTACTACCCGGCGATCCTCGAAGCCAGCAAGAACGTGTGCGAACCGTAACGTGTGCGAACCGTGGGTCATGGAGCTGTGGAAGCGCGCGCCCACCCCACAGCAGGCCCGGCGCATCCGCTTGGGCACGCTCGAGGCCTTGCTGAAGAAGCACCGCATCCGCCGCCTCGGCGCGGAGGAACTCCACGAGATCCTTGGCGCAACCCCGATGCACGTGGTCCCCGGCGTCGCCACGGCCGCCACGAAGTACGTCCGCTCCGCCTTCGAAAGATTGGCGTTGCTGCAGAAACAGATCCGAGAAGCCGAAGAGGACGTGGCCCGGATCGTGGACGGTTGGATCGGCGACGAAGAAGCGTCGGACGAACCTGGCGAGCAACGCGACGTGACGATCCTCTCCTCTCTGCCCGGAGTCGGACGGACCGTTCTCGCCACGTTGCTCGCCGAGGCGCCGGACCTCGTCGAGAGGCGCGACTACAAAGCGCTGAGGTGCCTCGCTGGCGTGGCCCCCGTCACCCGGCGATCGGGCAAGTCGGTTCTTGTGATTCGCCGGTTGGCCGCGCATCCGCGCCTTCGAGAAGCAGTCTACCACTGGAGCCGGGTCGCGGTCCAGCGCGATCCGCTCAGCAAGGCGAAGTACGCCGCGCTGCGAGCCCGAGGCCACAGCCACGGCCGAGCCCTTCGCTCGGTTGCGGACCGCCTCTTGGCGGTTGCGTGCGCCATGCTCAGAACCCAGACCTCGTTCGAGTTCAATCACGGCACCGAGCGAGATGCGGCCTGATCGTCGAATCGTGGACACGCCGGCTCGGGGCGAGCAAGCTCTGCTTGGCGGTCACGGCGATGGCGTCGCTGTCGGCCATCGAAAAGGCGACGCTTCTCCGGGCGCCTCGCGATGGGAGCGGAGCGACCGGAGCGGGGCGCCCGGAGAAGCTGTGGCGGTCACGGTTCGGAAAGCCGTTGGGCGGATGGCCCGCAAGAGCTCGTTGTCCCATCCGGAAGCTGGCGTCCCCGCCCACTCCACCTCCCAACAACGACTGATTCCCCCCCTTTACAAAGGGTGGGGAGTCCCCCCCGCACGCACGCAAGACTGTTCGCACCGGTCGATGTCAACGCAAGTAGAAATGTCCGGGAGGGGGCGCGCAGAGTAGAAATGTCCGCCTGGGGAGCGGTCTCGGGGTCGTGGACAGCTGGCTTCGGCAGTCGGCTGATCGCTGATTGGGTGGAGAACGCCACGGATCGCAGGTCCCCTGTTCCGAGGGGCGAGCGACGCGGAGCCGGCTTGGTTGGGCAACCCTGCTTCCGCACAGTTGGGGACCGAACATCGGCTCCTCCGCGCGGTGCCCAGCATTCGTGGATCGAGGGATCCCCAACGTCGCCGCTTCCGATCAGCAAAATCGCGCACCCGGACGGCCCAACGGCCGTGTTCGTGCCGGCGTACACGCCAGAGTCGACGACGGTGGAAGCACGGGAGCGACCCTTGGAACCGAGACGGCGCTTCGTATCCCGCGACGCTCCAAGATGTCGGCCCCGTCCGGCCGCGCCGAGGAGCCAGATGACACGCGCAGGGTGCGGAGTGGGGGGGACTCCCCTTGTTAAGGGGAGCCGCCTGAAGATCGGCGACCGTCGCTTCGTCCAGCCTGCGCGTCCCCACCTCTTCGCGCGCTCTCCATGCGTCTCCCTATCTCCTCCGGTCGCCTTGGGCGACGGCGGAAAAGCGCCGCGCCCGCCGTCGGCCGCGATCCGGGAACATGAGCGCGTCGGGTCCTGGACGCGACCCCCCGCCGACCCCGGGAAATGCGCGCAACGTCGGGGCGGCCGTCCTGGGAATGGGCGGTCATGACCGCATTGGTCTCTACCCAGTACTTCGCGCTGTGGTGGATCATGGGCGCCGAGGGCTCCTTTCGGCCGGGGAGCTGGGAGGTGTCGGGCGTGTGGTCGGCCGCTTCCGTGGTCGTCGGGATCGTGGCCGCCCTGGTCGGCGGGGCCGTCTGCGCCCGAGTTTCGGCGGACCGTCGCGGCGTCTGGATGCTGGTCCCCCTCGTGGTCGTGTTCGGAGTCGTCGCCGCGGCGACGCAGGAGCTTCCCGCGGGCGCCGGGACGCGTCCCGAGGACGTGCCCATGTTCGAAGCGATGAGTCAGGCCCGGATGCCCGGATGGGTGCCGTGGCTCGATCCGTTGATCGGCGCTTTGGGAGCTTTGCTCGGCGCTCGCGCGGTCAAGGGCGAATAGGTCGAGGCCGACCTTGGCGCGTCCCCGGAGCGATCTCCTCGTAGCGCCCGAACCGCCGGCCGAGCGCGGGGCAGAACGGGCGCCGCGGAACGGTCGGTCCTTCGACATGGATGACGCCGCCGTTCGCCGACTCGGCTCCCAACTCCTCGCCTTCCTGGGCGTCAGCGGCGTCTTCGTCGCCGTCGCGCCGGCGTACACCGGGGCGCTGCAGGGAACGGGCGACACTCGAGGCCCGCTGTACATCTCGTTGGTCTCGCAGCTCGCCCTGCCGATCCTCCTGTGCTGGATTGCAGGCGTCGCCGCGAGTCTTGGTGCCGCGCACATCTGGCTGGAGATCCTCCTGGGCCACATGACCCGGGCGGGACTCAGCGCGGCGCGATTTCGTCAGGGAAAGTGGCGAACGATCACCGTGGAGATCGAGTAGCGCGAGCGGGGGGCGACGGCGGGCACGGGCGTCGGGTCCGTCGAGACGCCGCCGCTACGGGGCGCCCGGGGCTCCCTCTAACGGCGCGCGTCCACCGAGCGAAAACTGCCGCTCCACGACAGAATGCGCTGGTCGGCGGTGACGAGCGTGTGTCCGTCGAGCGCCGTGGCGACGATCAAGCGATCAGCCGGATCGGCGTGGAGGTCTGCGAGCTGTGCGGCTCGGACGGCGACATCGCCGTCGACGGGAATCTCCGCGAGCCCCTGTCCGAGGAGCTCCGCTCTCCAACTCCGCGCGTCCCGCCCGAAGTCGGATCCGACCCTTTTCCTGCAACATGGCGGCCTCCCAGAAGGAGATCGCCGACACGGCCAGTGTGGCTCTCCGGAGTTCGCGCTCGATCAGCCTACGGCATCGCGGTCCGATGCGGTCGTGTGCCGTGCGAGTCCACACGGCGATGTGCGTGTCCAAGAGGATCACGAATCGGGATCGCGTTCCAGGTCGCTTCCGGCCTCCCATTCCACATCGATGGGCGAAACGATGTCGCCGAGGATCTTGATCTTGCCTCTATCCGCCCCGAACCATTCTTCGATGGGCCTACGATAGGGCACCAGACGCGCCGTCGGGCGCCCGCGCTTGGTGATGATGATCTCACCGCCGCTCTCCGCCACCTCGTCCATCAGGCGCAAGCAGGTCGCCTTGAACTCGGACGCCTTGATCGCACGGGAGCTTCGTCCCGTTTCGCCGAAAGCCATGGGCTCGTCTCCCGTCGATCCACTTTCATGACCATGGTCATGTTCACGGTCACCAATCTAAACGCCCCCTCCCGTCTCTGCAACGGGTGGATAACGTTGAGACCTACGGGAAACTGCCCCATTGACGCACACAAGAGCAATCGACACGCGAAGCGCATGCCGCCGCCCGGTTCGCCGTGCAAGCCGAGGACGAGCCGCTCGACGCTCTCGACTACCCGCTTCACCGTACGCGTCGCCGCTCCCAGACCGCTGATCCCGACCTCCGGCCTCCGCTCGGCACAACGGCCCCGCCATGTCGCGGCATCGCATGGTTCGGAACCAGCAGGTGGACCTCAGTGGGCGTGTCGCGCCCCACCGCCCTCCTCCCGAAGCTCGTCTCGGGCGAGATCCGCGCCCGGACGCCGACCCTCCGCTGGAACGCGCCCTGCGACGCCGGCGTCCTCTACGGACGCCGAGCGCGTCGGACTGCACGTCGCGCTCACCCCCACCTGGAACGAGACGGCCTTCTTCGCCGACTAACGTCCTGCCCACGGGACACGCCTCGGAACCCCGTCGAGGCGGCTCGAGTTCTGGTCGCGCACGCTGGCGGAGTGGGGATGGCCCGAGTCGGCGATTCCGGGGTACGAGCGGAGCCACATGCACCCGAAGCGAGCTGGGACCGGACCGCATGTGCCTGATCTCGACGTTTCGACTGCCCGTGCACATCCACACCCGCAGCGCGAACGCGAAGTGGCTGAACGAGATCGCCCATGCCAACCCGCTGTGGCTGCATCCGTCCGACGCCGACCGCGTGGGCGTCCGCGCGGGCGACTTGGCGCGGGTCGAGACCGAGATCGGGCACTTCGTCGCCAAGGCCTGGTCACCGAGGGGATCCACCCGGGCGTGGCGGCCTGCTCGCACTACATGGGCCGCTGGAAGCTCGACGGCGGACCAGGCGGGGCGACGCCCGTCGCCGAGCTGTCGCGCGACGGAAGCGATGGGTGGCGGATGAGGCGCGAGCCGGACTCGGGCGTGCACCAGAACATGACGTTTCCGGTCCAGCCCGATCCGATCTCGGGCGCCCACTGCTGGCACCAGGCGGTTCGCGTCCGCAAGGCGCTCGACGCCGACCGCCACGGAACGTCGCCGTCGACGCGGCGAAGTCGAGGCGGGCGTTTCGCCGCTGGCTCGAGCGGACGCGGCCGGTCGCCGAGCACACGCCCGGACGGGACGCGCCGACCCTACTGGCTCATGCGACCGGTGCGTTCCGCGTTCAAGCTCGCGAACGGGGATCGGCGACCCGAAGACCCGTAGCGTCCGTGGAACTGTTTCGGTTCCTCGCCCTTTTTTGTGGATTGCTGTAGGTTTGGGGTCGTCGTGCTGGATGCGTGCCGGTGGTGGAATCGGCCGTCGGCAGGCAAGCGTTTCGCGTCTCCGCCAGGGTCGGCTGACCGCCCCTCGGCGGCATGTGCCAACGGACAGGATGGACGTCGAGATTCTGGGCATCGAAGATGTCGGCCGTGCCAGGGTTCGGGGGGATACCGGCGGAGCTCTGGCGCCCCGCGTAGGGAGCGTAGCGACCGGAGCGGGGCGCCAGAGCTCCGTGTCCCGGTGCCCGGCGGGGTGGATTTCCCTGCGCGTTCGTGCGCAGGAAGCGCGGCAAATCGATGGCCTTCGACCGGAGGCACCCGCTGGGGAGCGCCGACCAACGCCGTACACAGGCCGAGAGCGCCGTACACACACAGGCCGAGAGGCCGATCCGAAGCGCCGCTGCGAAGGGTGCCCGCCCGGGTACGCCTCGCCTTCGCGCACGCGCGATCCGAACTGAAGAGGAACCGGGCGAAGGAATCCAACGATGACGGGATCTCCGGCAACGGACACGCTGTTCGAGCAGGCGCTGGGACTCGCGTCCCCGTGGTACGTGGACCGCGTGGACTTCGACAAGGAGCGGAGACGTCTCGACATCCACCTCGCTTTCGAGAGGGGAGGCCTCTTCACCTGCGCCAGCTGCGAGGCCGACGGGTGCAAGGCGTACGACTCGAGGACGAGGTCCTGGAGACACTTGAACTGCTTCGAGCACGAGGCGTATCTCCACGCGCCCGCCCCGCGGATCCGTTGCCCCCAGTGCGGCGTCCGCCAAGCCGCGTTGCCCTGGGCGCGGCCCCGCAGCGGCTTCACCCTGCTCTTCGAGGGCCTCGTCGTCGCCATGGCCAGCGCCATGCCCGTCGCCGTCGTCGCCCGCCTCGTCGGCGAGCACGACACCCGCCTGTGGCGCATCGTCAAGCACCATGTGGGCATGGCGCGCACCGAAGCCGACTTCTCCAAGGTGGTGGCCGTGGGCGTCGACGAAAAGGCGGCCCGCCGGGGCCACGACTACGTCACGCTCTTCGCCGACCTCGATCTGCGTCGGCTCCTCTTCGCGACCACGGGCCGGACGGCCGACGTGTTCGCCGAGTTCCGAAGGGATCTCGAAGCGCATGGAGGAGCCGCGGAGCAGGTCGACGAGATCTGCATGGACATGTCGAAGGCGTACATGAAGGGCGCGCGCGACGAGTTCGGCGACGCCGAAGTGACCTTCGACCGGTTCCATGTCGTGAAGCTGCTGAACGAAGTCGTCGAATCGGTTCGCCGCGCCGAGCGCAAGGAGCGCCCCGATCTCAAGAACACCCGGTGGCTCTGGCTCAAGAACCGCAAGGAACTCAGCGAATCGCAGAAGGCCCGGCTGGACGAACTGCTCGCCGAAGCCACCGCAGCTCCCGACACGGTCGAGGCCTACAAGCTCGAGGTCGAGTTCCAAGATCTGTGGGACCTGCCTCCCATCGCAGCCGAACGTCACCTCGAACGCTGGTGCAAGACCGCGAGCGAGAGCGGACTCGCGGCCATGGCGACCTTCGCCGAAACCGTGCGGAAGCATGAGAAGGGCATCCTGCGTTGGTTCCACTCCCGTATCACGAACGGTCTCCTCGAGGCCATGAACTCTCTCGTCCAAGCCGCCAAGGCCCGTGCTCGAGGGTACCGCACAACCGAGAACCTGATCGCCATGGCGTATTTGATCTGCGGCAAACTTCAATTCAACCTGCCCACATAAAATAGCGGAGAGCCACTGTTTCGCGCGCTGGGGCGAGGGCGCACTCCCCGCACGTACCGCGCGACGACGCTGTAGCTACCCTCGAACCCCGATCTCCGCACCGACTCGTACAGCCGCGCAACGTTCAACTTCGGATACTCGGCCAAGCGCTCGTCGATGAACGGCTTGTAGCCGTCCAGATTCGACTTCCGAGACGGCGCGCGCTTCGCCTCCCCCCAGTCGCGGGCGATCCAGTTGTACAGCGTGCGCCGGGCAACCCCCACCTCGGCCCGCCGTCGCCCTCTTGGACATCCCGTTCGCCAAGAGCCTCTTCGCCTGAGCCCTCCTGCCTTCGTCGATCATTGCGCCTCCCCGGTTGAAGTGGACGGGAAACGCGTAACCGACGAGTTCGCTCCAAGACACCCCTCGAGGTCCCAGCGCAGGCGCGCGCCGCCAGCCTCAGGCCCCGAACGCGCGTCAGACCCCAGGTGTGCAAAAACGATGTCGGTCGAGGCCGGCGCTCTATCCGGCCCCCTCGAGTGACCGACAAATCGTTTTCAGGACACTTGGGTCAGCCAAAAGTTGGGTCAGGCCACCCGAGGGGAACCGGCGTCAGTTTCAAACTCGCTGCCAAAAGTGTGCAATTTGGGACCACCGATGGTGTGCAATTCCTGACGCCCGGTAACACCGCGCAACCCGACGGCTCTCGCCTGTCCTTGAGCCCCCGATCCGATTGCAGGACTCGGCTCCGGAGGAGACGTTGATGCGTCCGTTTCACGTCCACCACACCTCGGATCTCGGGCCGCTCACCCCACCCCGCAGAATCCCCCGCGTTCGGACTCATCTCCGCATTGGAATAGACTCCGCAGGGCACCCGGGCCTGACATCCCAGCGGTGATCGACTCCGTGGCGGATTGCTTGACCGGAGGACCAGCGGCGCTTCGCCGCGCCGGTCGCGACGCGTCCTCCGACGCCCCGTCAGGCCCCCACACGGTGATGGGACGCCCTTCCAAGTGCCTAGATCCGGCGGCGTGGTTCCGAGGCCACAAATGACTCGCGTTCACGGATCCACATGGGAGGCGGTGGCAATCAAGCCTCGTTGGGAGGTGTGTCGACGAAGGTGTGGGAAGCCGTTTCGCCCTCGTATACCCTAGTGCGCGGTGGCAGAGCGACGCACTCCATGTACAGCTGCCAGACTGCTTTCCAGCGTTCGCTAGTCGGATCCGCTTCGTCGACCGGCAAACCGTAACTCTTGGCGTCAGATGCGGATACCACCGCCCCATGGCTCTTCGACGCTTCGATCAACGGATCCTTCAGAGCGGCGACCAGCGCCTCGACATCATCGTTCGCGCGGCCGGAGACCGACCCAAGAGCCTCTCGGACCAGATCTTCGGTTCGAGCGAACTGATCGCGGGCCTGCTCCACGAGCAATGCACTCAATCCGTCCAGCAGCACGGCGTGAATCGGGTAGGCGGCAGGGCTCTCCTGGACGCTGGCTTCCGCCTTCTCTACAGCGGCGATAATCGCCCGGGCGGGTGCGTACGATCCGTTCGGGAGAACGAACTGCGGGTCCACGGGACCGAGGTCGCTGGTTGGACCCATGTAGATGCAATGGGCTCCGAGCACGACGAGCGTTCCCGCACTTTTGGCCTGGTCGGGAACGAGGACCGTCAATTCCCTACACCGAGCCTGGAGTTGGCGAACGATCCGCAGCGCAGTTTCGCCGTCCCCTCCCAGAGTGACCAAGAGCAGGTGGAGGTCCTCCGAAGAGTCAGCGTCGTAGAGCATCTCCTCGAGAAAAGGGACACTCCGAGGGAAGAGCATGTCGTAGACGACCACCAAGCGGCACCGGTTCTCCTCCTGGTACCTGCGAATCAGCGCCTGGCGCCGATAGCGACTCGATTGGTGAACCCGGTACAGCGGGCCACGATTCGCGCTATCGAATGGGGGGGTCACCAGGAGACTCGGAGAGAGGGAGGTGGCGTGGGTAGGTAGCCACCAACGACCGCCTTCCGCGAGCTTTGCCCGCCCGGGCATGCTCTCGTTTGGCAATTTCAATCCGCTCGCGCCAATCGGGGTCGTACCTGACCAAGGGGGGGGGGCGTAGCGCACCGGAATCCCCAGAGTCTCGAGGCTCCGACTGATCGCGTCGATCTGGCTTTTTCATGGCGTGACCGCCCTCTGTTGCAGGAGTACCACGTCAATCTAGCTGAATCAAGGTGTTCCCGCATCCCCAGTCTTGGGGTCGCATGCCGGGGGTCGGTGCGAGGTCGGCCAGGGCGATCTTGGCGGAGATCGGCGACGACATGTCGAAGTTTCCGACGGCGGGTCACTTGGCGTCGTGGGCTCGCGTGTGTCCTGGGAACCATGAGAGCGCGGGCAAGCGAAAATCGGCGAGGACGGGCAAGGGCAACGCGTGGCTGAGGGAAGCGCTGTCGCAGGCGTCGTGGGCTGCGGTTCGGACCCGCAACAGCTACTACCGGGGTCTGTACTACCGGCACCGGGCGCGGGGAGGGCCGAAGCGAGCGATCGTGGCGGTGCAGCACGCGATGCTGGTCGCGATCTGGCACATGTTCCGGACTGGAGCCCTGCACGAGGACCTGGGGGCTGATCGCTTCCGCAAGCGCAACAAGATGCGGGCCGTGCGCCGACACATCGGTCGGTTGAAGAAGCTGGGCGTCGAGATCGAGATCGTGGCGACGGCCGCCTGACCGCTCCGGGTGGGGCCGGGCACACCGGCTCGACCTGGTAGTTTCATGGAAAAAACTCGAAGCCGTCTCCAATTCCAATTCAAAATCCAAATCCAAGCCGATGATCGGAAGGTCCCCCCGCAAACCGCGCCGATCAGTGACGAAACAGCCGCCTCTCCGTGAAGACCATCGCGATCCCGTGCTCGTCGGCGGCGGCGACGACCTCCTCGTCGCGGATCGAACCGCCCGGCTGCACGATGGCGCGCACTCCGGCCGCGGCCGCCGCGTCCACGCCGTCCCGGAACGGGAAGAAGGCATCCGAGGCGAGCGCGCAGCCGGACAGATCGAGTCCGGCGGACGTAGCCTTGCGCACCGCCAGCTCGGAGGCGTCCACCCGGCTCACCTGTCCCATGCCGATTCCCAAGGTGGCGCCGCCGCGCGCGAGCAGGATGGCGTTCGACTTCACTCCCGCGACCGCCGACCAGGCGAAATCCAGGTCGTCGAGCTCCCGCGGCGAGGGAACGCGCCGAGTCACGGCGCTCCACGCGCCGCTCTCCAGCCCGTAGAAGGGCGGCGCGGGAACCGACTGCGCCAGGAGACCGCCGGAGACGGTGCGCAACGTTCTCGGTTCGGGGATGCGGCCGTGCTCGGCCAGGAACGCGGCCCATGCACGGCGTTCCGGAGAAGCTTCCCGCCACGTTTCTTCGGCGAAGCTCGGGCCGGGCGGCGGATCTTCGCGGGCGACCGAGGCGCCGGAGAGGGCGAGCAGGCGCAGGCCGGGCTTGCGACTCAGGATCCTTTTCGCCTCCTCGTCGAAGGCGGGCGCGACCAAGCACTCGATGAACAGCTCCGACATGCGCGCGGCGGTGGCGGCGTCGACGCGCCGGTTGACCGCGACGACGGACCCGAAAGCGCTCACCGGGTCGGTGCGGAGCGCACGCAGATAGGCCTCCTCGAGGGTTTCGGCGAGCGCCATCCCCGCAGGGGTCGTGTGCTTGACGAGGCACGCGGCGGGCCGCGCCGAAAAGGCGAACGGGGCCAAGCACAGGAGTGCGCCGTCGACGTCGAGATAGTTGTTGTAGGAAAGCGCCTTGCCGTGCAGCTGCTCGAGGCCGGTCAGTCCGGCGCCTCCGCTTCCGCGCCAGCGATAGAAGGCCGCCTCCTGGTCCGGGTTCTCCCCGTAGCGCAGCGTGCCTTCGAGTTCGGCGGCCAGAACGAGCTCCGTCGGAAACATGTCCGCGCAAGCCGCGCCGGCGCGCGGGCCGTCCCCCTCCTTCCCCGACCTCTCCAGCCATTCCGCCACGGCGGCGTCGTATGCGCTGGCGTGGGCGAAGACTTTCGTCGCCAACGCCCGCCTGAGCGCCGACGAATCCCGCTCGTCGTCGAGAGCCGAGAGCACGCGCGGGTAGTCTTCGGGGTCCACGACGGCCCAAACGTCGACGTGGTTCTTCGCCGCCGCGCGGATCATGGCGGGTCCGCCGACATCGACCTGCTCCATCGCGTCGCCCACCGAAACTCCGCCCCGGGCCACGGTCTCGCGGAAGGGATACAGGTTGACCGCGACCAGACCCACGGGCGCGTATCCCCGCTCCGCCAGGGCGTCGCCGTCGCCGCTGCGGGCCAGGATGCCGGCGTGGACGGCGGGGTGAAGGGTTTTGACCCGTCCGTCCATCATTTCGGGATGGGAAGTCACCTCCGTGACCCGCACGACGGAGATCCCCGCAGCGGCGAGCGTTCGCGCCGTGCCCCCCGTCGACACGATCTCCCACCCCCTGCGCGCGAGGCCCCGAGCGAAATCCTCGATCCCGCGCTTGTCCGAAACGCTCAACAGCGCCCGTCTTCGACTCATGCCGACGACCCCCGTGGGCGAGCGAGGCGTGCGCTACGCCGACGCGAAGCCGGCGCCGATCGCGCGCTCGACGTCGCCTGCGGTCCGCGCGCCCGCCAAGAACGCGGATCCGGGCGGGAAAAAGGGCGTGGGCCGACGCCCTCGCGCGAGCGCCCGACCCAAGTGGTCCACGACCCGGGGGTAGAGGAGATGCTCCACCCGGAGCACCCTGGCCGCGAGCGTGCGCGGATCGTCGCCCGCGAGCACCGGCACCGGCCACTGGGCGACGATGGGTCCGCGGTCGTACTCCTCGTCCACCAGATGCACGGTGGCCCCGGTCACCCGCGCACCTGCGGCCAGAACCGCCTCGTGCACGCGCATCCCGTGCATCCCCCTCCCTCCGAAAGCCGGAAGCAGCGCGGGATGGACGTTGACCATCCGACCGCGGAACGCTTCGACGACCTGAGCGGGGACGAGCCGGAGATAGCCCGCGAGCGCGACGAAGCCGATCTCGGCGGCGCGAAGCAGATCGAGAATTTCGCCCGCGACCTCGGAGGACGGTCGGCCGTCGACCGGGAGGAAACGCGACCGGATCTTCGACCGGCGGGCGCGCTCCAGCACAGGCGCGTCCTCCCGGTCGCCGACGACGAGGTCGACGCTCCACGGAGGCCGATCGAGGTCGGCGTGGTGGTCGAGGACGGCCTGCAGGTTGGAACCCGAACCGGACGCGAACACCGCCACCGAGAGGCTCACGCGAACCCGCCGGGGCGGGGCGTCAGAAAGGGATTGGTGCGGCGTTCCCAGCCCACCGTGGTCTCGGGGCCGTGCCCGGTGAGCAAGCGGGTGTCGTCCTCGAGCGAGAGCACCTGCTCGCGGATCGAGCGCAGCAACCGCTGCATGTCTCCTCCGGGCAGATCCGTGCGCCCGATCGAACCCGCGAACACGACGTCCGCCACGATCGCGACCTTCTCGCCCTCGTTCACCAGGACGACGTGGCCGGGGGAGTGACCGGGGGCGTGGCGCACGCGGAAGGCGCATTCCCCGAAGGCGATCTCGTCTCCGTGGGCAAGCTCTCCGTCGACGGAGAGCAATCGGAGCGCGGTCGCCGCGCCGGGACCCTCTTGGAACGGGTCGGAAAACGCGGCCGCCTGCTCGTCGGCGGCCCGGTAGAGGAACTCGTCGGCCGGATGCAGAAGAATCGGCGCGGAGGTGACGGCGCGGATGTCCGGCAAGCCTTCGATGTGGTCCAGATGGGCGTGGGTCAGGACGACGGCCTTGACGTCCAGCTCCTCCGCCCGGATCGCGCGGCGCATGGCGGGAGCCGCCGCGCCGGGATCGACGACCAGAGCTTCGCCGGTCGCCTCGCAGGCGGCCAGCCAAGCGTTCTGCTGGAAGCGCCCGCCGGTGAAACTTCGCAGACGGATCACGCGCGCGGTCCGCCCGTCGCGGGGACCGCGCGCGGAATCAGACCGTGAAGGAGCTTCCGCACCCGCATCCGCCCGTGGCCTGAGGATTGGTGAAGCTGAAGCCCTGCCCCATCATGCTGGAGACGTAGTCGATCCGCACGCCCTCGAGGTACTGTGCGCTGAAGGGGTCCACGAAGACCTGGAAGTCGTCGAGATCCAGGATCTCGTCGTCCTCCTCGGGCCCTTCTTCGATGTTCAGACCGTATTGGAAGCCGGAACATCCGCCCGGAAGCACGGCGACGCGCAGGCCGGATCCGGATCCGGATTCGGATCCGTGTTCCTCCAGAAACTGCCTTATCTTGGCGGTGGCTTCGGACGTCAGGGTAATCTGCATTCGTCTCGCTCCCGAAATGGCGCGGCGTTCGCCGGTCGACGGATCGACCGGAAAAACCCGGCTAGCGCGTTCGGGTTCCCGTTCGCGAGGTTCCCCGCGCCCGACGCGAGCGCCCGCAGTCCCGTGCGCGGCGGCGCTTCAGACGCGGTCCGCAAGGCACGCCTGGATCACCCGCTCCGCCAACGGAGCCTCCTCCTCGGGCTCGACGGTGCGAAGGTCGAGGCCCAGGCGGCCGCCGTCCACGCGCGCGAGCACGGGCGGCTCTCCGCGCCTCAGACGCCGAGCGAGAGCGGCCGCGGACCGCCCGGATTCCGGCACCACGGCGAAGGTGTCCAAGGCGACCCCAGGACAGGTCCCGCCCCCGACCAAGGAGGACGCGGGGGTCACGCGAGCGCGCACCCCCCGGGCCTCCAGCGCGGCGGCGAGACGCGCGGCCCGCTCGCGCAGCCGTTCCGGGCCGACGGCGATCATGCGCAACGCCGGAATCTCCGTCAACGCGCGTTCGGGATCCCTGTAGAGGCGAAGCGTCGCTTCGAGCCCCGCCAACGTGACCTTGTCCACGCGCAGGGAGCGGCAGAGCGGATTTCGGCGCATGCGCGCGAGCGGGTCTTCGCGACCCACGAGGATCCCGGCCTGCGGCCCGCCCAACAGCTTGTCTCCCGAGAAGCCGACCACATGGGCGCCGTCGGCCAGAATCTCGGTCACCCGCGCCTCGCCGTCGAGGCCGAGCGCTGCGGCGTCGATCATCAGACCGGTGCCGAGGTCGTGGTAGAAAGGGACCCCTGCGCGGTCGGCCAGTTCGGCGAGTTCGCCGACGGAGGCCTCCTCGGTGAAGCCTTCGATGCGGAAATTGGAGCGGTGCACCTTGAGCAGCGCCGCGGCCCGGCCGTCCGCCAGCGCCGCCTCGTAGTCGGCGACGCGGGTGCGGTTGGTGGAGCCCACTTCGCACAGCTCGACGCCGCTGCGCTCCAGAATTTCGGGGATGCGGAAACCGCCGCCGATCTCCACCAGCTCCCCGCGCGACACCGCGACGCCGCGACCCGCCGCGAGGGCGTTCATCCCCAGCACCAGCGCGCCGGCGGCGTTGTTGACCACGAGCGCGGCCTCCGCTCCGGTGAGCTCCCGCAACAGCTGGACGCAGTGCACGTAGCGCGACCCCCGGCCACCGCGCTCGAGATCGAACTCCAGGCTGCCGTATCCGCAGGCGGCGCGCGCCATGGCGACGCGGGCGGCGGGAGCGATGGGGGCCCGCCCCAAGTTGGTGTGAAGGACCACGCCGGTGGCGTTGACGACCGACCGCAAGGAAGGGACGCGGTCCAGAACCAGCGCCCTCTCGACTTC
Source organism: Longimicrobiales bacterium (assembly GCA_965115885.1). Taxonomy (GTDB): domain Bacteria; phylum Gemmatimonadota; class Gemmatimonadetes; order Longimicrobiales; family Gaopeijiaceae; genus BD2-11. The sequence goes on along the minus strand of OZ220479.1, from coordinate 1,225,655 downwards.
GCGGGCGAGATCGTCGGCGTGCGGAGGAACGCGGTCGGCGCCCCGCGCGAGCTCCTCGCGGGCGTGGTCCAGCGCCGACCTCAGGTGGCGGACGATCCGTTGCCGCGGATGACGCGCCAAAAGCGCGGCGAAGGCGTTCGACGCCAGCACCCGGTCGACGCTCGGAATGCGGCGGCGCGGATCGGTCACCGGTCCGTGCGCGACGGGGAGCGGCGCGCGAAGCGCCTCCGCGCTTGCGGCGGGAGCGCGCCGACGCCGCTCCGAGCTCGGTCCGCGTCCCGGCGCACGAGCGCTCCCGTCGACGCGGACGCGGTGTCGCGGCCGAGGGAATCTCCGGGCACCGCAGGGATCGTGTCCCGGCGCGCGGTATCGGGCGGAGGCGGCGGCAGGGTGTCCCTCCGGATCGAATCCGCAGGCGCGGTCAGCGTGTCCGGGGACGCCGACGCCGACGAAGCGGTGTCGCGGCCGACCGTGTCCGTCGCCTGGGTCGCGCCAACCGATACGGTGTCCGCCGCGGCGCTGTCGGCCACGGCTTGGACGGTGTCCTCGGACGGCGGCGGGGCGGGCCGGGTGAAACCCACGGTTCCGCCTCCTCCCCCCACGCCGTTGACGTTGACGACGTTCGAGACTTCGATCTCGTACGGCATCTCGGGCACCAGCGCTTCGTCCAGGACGACGACGAAGCCTTGCGCCGCGGGAGGGCGCTCGGCCTCCGGCCCGGGTCCGGAGGCGGGGTCGGCCGATTCCCGTCGGGCAGAGTCCGGATCGTTCGCGAGATCCCCTTCGGCCACCGCCGAATCCTGCGCGGCGGCCGCCTCCCGAGCCCGGGCGGCGCTGTCGGCCAGCGCGGCCCGAACCGCCGCCGCCTCGTGCTCGTGCAGCACGGCCAGGGGCTCGGGCGGCGCGTCGACGCTGTCGGAGAAGATCCGCACGCGCACGCCGTCCAGCGGTAGCCCGGTGTCCAGGTGGTCGTCGAACGAGACGTTCAGGCTGACGGAGTCCTCCACGATCACGCGCGCGATCCGGGCCGCCGTGGTGTCCGAGGCGAGCAGCGCCACATCCAGAACGATCACGGTGTCCGCGGCCTCGCGGCTGCCGTTCAGCGGCGCCGGACGCGTCCCCTGAGGTTCGGTGAAGTCCGGCGCGCCGTTGCGGTTGCGGTCGAGGTAGGCGCTGACCACGAAGTCGCCGCCCGGCAGGTAGCGCATGGCGAAGATTCCGGCGCTGTCGGTCACCGCGGTGTGCACGACGTCGCTCCCCGCGACCGCCGCGTCCACCCGCGCGTCGCGCAGGGGGAGACCGGTCAGTCGGTCGACGACCGAGCCGGCGATGACGTTGGAGACGAACTCCGGCCCGGTGGAGAAGAAGAGCTCGTAGGGCGATTGGAGCGGGTTTCCGAACATGTCCTGGATCACGGGCAACACCGTCAGCCGATAGACGCGCCCGGCCTCGAACCCACCCGGCACCCGAACGCTGAGCCCTTCGCGTCCGTGCGACACCCGCACCTCTCCCGAAGACGGCGACACCACCACCGCCTGATCCAACGTGCCCGTGCTGGGGCGCTCGCTGATGCGCTCGCTGAAGCGGAGGACGACCGGGGAACGGAAGGGCTCCACGACGGAGAACGTGTCCGGCTCGCTGGAAACCACGATCGGGGGCAATCGGTCGGGAGGCCCGCCGGGAGGTTCGGCCTCGCGCGCGCATCCCCCGGCCAGCGCGCAAGCCGCGGCGGCCAAAGGCGGCAGGGACCGCCGCCGCCAGCGCCGACTTGCCGCCGGATCGTTGCCGGGCGCGGAGTTCACCGGTCCGCCAGCGCCGCCAGCTTCTCCCGCAACTTGTCGCGCTGCTCGCGGAAGCCGGCGAGCTTCTCGCGCTCGCGAGCCACCACCGGTTCGGGCGCGCGTTCGACGAAGTTGCGGTTGGCCAGCTTGCGCCGGGCCCCGTCCACCCGTCCGCCCAGGCGGTCCACCTCCCGAAGCAGGCGCGCTCGCTCGCGTTCCAGATCGACGACCCCCTCGAGCGGGACGAAGACTTCGGTGCCGTTCTGCAGGACGGCGTGCGCGCCCACGCCCCGGGGGCGCGCGTCGTGGAGGATCGACTCGACGCGCGCGAGTCTCGTGAACGCCTCCTCTTCGGCCGCCAGCGCGGCGGCGAAAGCGGACGGTGCGGAGGCGAGCGCCACGGTCACCCGCCGGCCCTCGCCGACCCCGTACTCCTTGCGCAGGCGGCGAACCCCGGTGACGAGTTCCTGCAAGGCCGCCATCTCGCGTTCCACTTCGGGCGCCTCGCGCCGGGACTGCGCCTCCGGCCAGGAGGCCACCATCAGCGCGGGCGGACGGGAGATGCCCGCGGGCGGTCGCAACCGCTCCCACAACGCCTCCGTGACGAAGGGAACGACGGGGTGGAGCAATCTCAGGATGGTGTCGAAGGCGTGGGCCAGCGTCGCCCGGGCCGCCGCTTGGCTCGCCGCGCCCGCATCGCCGCGCAGGCGAGGTTTGACCATCTCCAGATACCAGTCGGCGAACTCGCCCCAGAACAGCTGCCGCAACCGCTCCGCGACCTCGTGCAGTCGGAACGCCTCCAGCGCCCGCGTCGCCTCCCGGCAGGCCGCCGACAACCTGGAAAGCATCCAGCGGTCGGCGAACTCCAACTCCTCCTCCACGTCCTCGGGACGGGGCGGAGGCTCGTCCCCGAGATTGGCGAGCGTGAAGCGGCCCGCGTTCCAGAGCTTGTTGGCGAAGTTGCGTCCGGGGGCGAAGGAGGCTTCCAAGTCGTTGTGGTCCAGCCTGATGTCGGCACCCACCCCGCACTCGGCGACCATCGTGTAGCGCAACGCGTCGGCCCCGAAGCGCCGGACCACCTCCAGCGGATCGATGCCGTTGCCGCGGGACTTGGACATCTTGCGCCCGTCGATGTCGCGCACCGTGCCGTGCAGGTAGACCTGGGCGAAGGGGGCCCGACCCATGAACTCGAACCCGGACATGATCATCCGGGCCACCCAGAAGAAGAGGATCTCCGGGGCGGTGGAGAGCATGTGCCCGGGATAGAAGGCGCCGAGGTCGTCGGATTCCTCCGGCCAACCGAAGACCGAGAACGGCCACAGCCAGGACGAGAACCAAGTGTCCAGCACGTCGGGATCCCGCTCCAGTTCTCGGGAGCCGCAGGCCGAACAGGCTTCCGGGTCCTCCATGGCGGCGAAGATCTCTCCGCATCCGCAGTACCAGACCGGGATGCGGTGGCCCCACCACAGCTGCCGGGAGACGCACCAGTCGCGGATATTCTCCATCCACTTCTCGTAGTCGTTGCGTCGGCGCTCGGGAACGAAGGTCACGGCGTCGGCGCGCGAGGCCTCGAGCGCCGGCTCGGCGAGCGGCTTCATGCGCACGAACCACTGCTTGCTGAGCCGGGGCTCCACCGCCGTGTCGCAGCGGTAGCAGCGGGGCACGGTGTGCGGATGCGGCCGAGAGCCCGCCAGCAGCCCCTGCGCGGCCAAGGCCCGGAGGACCGCGCCGCGGGCCTCCTCGCGGCTCATCCCGCGGAACGGCGGGGGCGCGTTCTCGTTCAGGCGCGCGTCCTCGGTGAGGACGTTGAGCAGCGGAACGCCCGAGCGGCGCGCGATCTCGAAGTCGTTGGGATCGTGCGCGGGGGTGACCTTGACCATGCCGGTGCCGAATTCCCGGTCCACGAAATCGTCGCCGACGATCGGGATGCGACGCCCGGTCAGGGGAAGCACCGCGTGCGCGCCGACGAGCCCGGCGTAGCGCTCGTCCGTCGGATCGACGGCGACGGCGGTGTCGCCCAGCATGGTCTCGGGGCGCGTCGTGGAGACCGTCAGGTACCAGGAGCCGTCCTCGCGCCGACCCAGCGCCCCACCCCGATCGCGCGCTTCGGCGGCGCGATCCCGGGCCGCCCCCTCCAGGGGATAGCGCAGGTCGTGGAGCGTTCCCTCGGTTTCGCGCCCCTCGGCCTCCTCGTTGGAAAGCGCGGTCAGGCAACGGGGGCACCAGTTGACGATGTATTCGCCGCGGTAGACGAGCCCCTTGTCGAAGAGGCGCACGAACGCGGTGCGCACCGCCCGGCTCAGCGCCGGCTCCAACGTGAACCGGGTGCGATCCCAGTCGCACGAGCAACCGATCGCGCGCAACTGCTCGAGGATGCGGCCGCCGGTGCGGTCGATCCATTCCCAGGTGCGGGCGACGAAGGCTTCCCGGCCGAGATCGTGGCGGGTCGTGCCCTCGGCGGCGAGCTGGCGTTCGACCACGTTCTGGGTGGCGATGCCGGCGTGATCGGTGCCGGGGACCCAGAGCGCCGCTCGTCCCTGCATGCGCCGCCAACGGACCAACACGTCCTGGATGGTGTTGTTGAGACCGTGCCCCATGTGCAGGACGGCGGTGACGTTGGGGGGCGGGATGACGACCACGTAGGGTTCGGCTCCCTTCTCCTGGACCTTCCCGGCGGTCGTGCGGAAATACCCGCCGTCGAGCCAGTGGCGGTAGATGCGGGGCTCCATCCGGCCGGGATCGAGACGGGGCGGCAGGTTCAGGTCGGTCATCTCCCCGGCGGTCGTCGGACCGAGTCTCCGCGCTCGACTGCGCGCTCGGCGTCCATACGCGCGCGGATGGCGCGCCGACGATCCTTCCAAGACCGTTCCACCGCGGCCGCGACGGCTGCGCGCTCGAGCTCCATCCATTCCCAGTCGCGCTCGCGCAATTCGTTGATGCGCGAGGGGGTGGGGCCGAAGTTGAAGGGTAGCGGCAGGGTGACGTCGCCCAGGTGGATCCTACCCGGCGAGAATCCCCAGCGACCGCCGTCGGCGTCCGTGTAGGTCCAGTCCGTCGCGGCGACCCGGGCGGCCTCGGCCGTCGTGATCGAGTCGATCCACAGATCCAGGACCGCAACCATCTCGAAGCGGGCGCGCTCCTCGATGGTGAGGTCGAGCAACTCGGGGTCGATGGGGCGCCAGACCTCGGGATCGTTCATGAAGGGCCGCAACCGCTCGGCGGCGGTGCGCGGGTCGTCCGCGGCCTCGGCTTCCGCCTCGACGGCGGCCACGACCTCTTCGGGTCGGACCTCCTCCTGCGCGCTCGCCGGTTCCGTTTCGGGCTCCGGAGCGGGGGCGGCGGGAATCGCCTCGTCCGACTCGAACAGCCGCACGACCCTCATGGCGTCGCCGGTTGCGGGAACGAAGGCCGACGACGGCGCGCGTTGCGGGGGCCGGCCGCCGGAGGTCAGGTGCGGATAGATCAGAATCACGATCGCATGCGTCGTCAGGGAAAGGGTCGCCGCAACCCAGCGTACTCGCCGACTCCCCCCGGCAGAGGCGATCGAGCCGGCCGCGGGCGCATCCCTCATCCGCCGGAATCGTCCTCCTCCACCGCAACCGGGTTGGCGACCGTTCCCACGCCCGGGATCTCGACCTCGACCCGGTCGCCCGGGACCAGTGGACCGATGCCGTCGGGGGTGCCGGTGGCGATCAGGTCGCCCGGCTCGAGCGTCATGACCGCGGTGACGAAATGGATCAGCTCGGGGATGGGGAACACCATCGCGCCGACGTGGGCGTGTTGGCGCACGGCGCCGTTGACGCGCGTGATCACCTCCAGCCGTTCGACGTCCACGTCCGCCACCGGGACCGGGTCGCCCACCGGGCAGAAAGTGTCGAAGCTCTTGGCGCGCGTCCACTGGCCGTCCCGGCGCTGCAATTCGCGCGCGGTCACGTCGTTCAACGGCGCGACGGCGTCGATCACCTCCCAAGCGTCCTCGCGCGCCACCTTGCGAGCGCGCCGCCCCACCACCAGCGCGATCTCTCCCTCGAAGTCCACCCGCCCCGCCCATGCGGGCAGGCGAATGGCCTCGCCGGAAGCCAGAAGCGAGGAGACCGGCTTCAGGAAAACGATCGGTTCGGGGGGGACGTCGCCGCCCAGTTCCTGCGCGTGCAACGCATAGTTCTTGCCGACGCACACGATTTTGGTCGGGGTACGCTCGAGGGGCATGGCGCGCGCCTTATGGGCTCCGGGGGCGGGGTCGACGACGGTCGAAGCGCGAGACCGGCCCAAGAGGGCAATGCCCGCGCGCGGCTCCGCCTTCCTAAACGCTCGAGGGCAGGCGGTTCCTCCGCCTCGTGTGCAGAAGCGTGCCGATCAGCGCGCCCAACCCGGCGATGGCTAGGAAGCCGCCGATCACGGCCCACCAGAAGCCCAAGTCGGCGTGGCCTCCGGACCATCCGCTCGCCGACTGGCGGAAAGCCAGAAGGGCGACGACCGCGTAAAAGACTGCGACGAGAATGCCGACGATCCTTGCCATTGCGAGCCGAGCCCTTTGGGATGCCGTGCGGAGGGGATCCTCTGTCGCGTCGAGGAGAAGACCGCGAACGATGGTAAATGTACCGGGTTGGTCCCACGGGGCAAGCCGCAGTCTCGTCCAACGGACAGCGAGCCCAACCGCGAAATCGGTTTCCATCCCGCCCATACGAAGGGCGGAAGCGTGGCCCGCAACCCCCGGGCCACGACGCCAGCTCCCCCCACCGGCCTCCTCAAACAGTTTCAGTTCGGCAGGGAGAGCGTGAACGGCGCATATCACGGTAAGGAATCGTATAAAGTCAACCAGGACTGCACGATCTGCTGCCTTACCGCCGCCAGCTGATCGGACTCCGTCTTGTCCAAATGACCGGAATGCAGGCCCAATGAGCGGGAGTCCGAGTGGTGCGCGCGCCGCATGGCATGGCTGGTGCGAGCGCCCCGCTCACTCGCGGCTCGCCCCTTTGGGACCAGCCCGAACGCCACCCGCCACCGCTTGAAGTCGTGGTCACGCTCGCTCTCCACCCTCGCCCAAGCTCGAAGCACGCACGTTGGTCACGGTCGGCTCGGCTGCCAACCGTCGTCGCCAATTTGCAATCTCGGCTTCACTGACGCCGAGGGACGCAGACTACTTGGCCGTCATCCTATTGCAGTCATTGCCTTTACGAAAGCAACGGCGTGAGTTCCCGCTGTTCGATTCCCGCTGAATCGATCCTCAGGCGCCAACCCTGCATCGGCTCTCGAGCGCCTTCCTGAGTTGCATCTCGTTGGTGTGCTGGTAGCAACTGAGCACGGTCTTGGCGTCCCTCCAGCCGCCGAGCTCGCACAGCACCTTGAGCGGCAGGCCCATGAGGTCGGAAGCGAACTTCCGCCTCAGCGAGTGCCAGCCCCTGCGGGGCTTCGGCTCGAGCTCGGCGAGCCTCTCGGCCTTCTGCCACCAAGCGCGCCATCGCCACGGAACCACCCACTCCGCAGGATTCCGCAGGGCGGGCAACACCGGCGCGTCCCCGGCGCCCGAGCGCTTCGCCAGAGCGTCCTCGAGAACGGACAGCGCGTCGGCGGTGACCGGCGTGGTGTGCTCGTGGCCCGTCTTGTCGTGCTCGGCCCTCCACAGGACGGCCCGACCGTCGAAGTCGACGTCGGACCACCGGAGCTTGCGGATGGCTCCGATGCGGTGTCCCGTCTCGTGCGCGAGCACGAGTGCGACCCGGAAGCGCCAGTCGACCTCCGCCGACACCCGGAGCAACGCTTGGTACTCCTCCTCGGTCAGCACGACCCGCGTCGGGTTCTTCTCCTTGGGCGTCTTGAGCCCCTTCAGCGGGTTCGAGACGAGGAGCGGGCGACCCCGATCATCCTTCGACCTCACGGCCCAGTTGAGCACCGCGAGCAGGAACTTCAGATCGTCCGCGACGGTGCGGTCCGACACCGGCTTGCCGGTCGGCCCGACCTCGCCCGCCCTCCGCTTGCGAACGAACCGGTCCCAGTCCCTCCGGGAAAGGGTCTCGGGTTCGCGATCCCGTCCGAAGAGCCCGAGGAACATCTTGGCGGCGGCCCTGTCGTGCCACCGCCTCCGCTCGCTCTTCGTGGGCGTCACCTCCTCACCGTAGATGTCAAAAAGCGCGCCCAGCGTGAGCGGCTCGGGCTCGGCTTCGGCCTCGCCGCACGTCTCCGGATCGACGAAGCCCGCGGCGAACTCGTCCGCGTACCGCTTCGCCCGAACCCAGTCGCGATGCCCCAGCGACCGGCTCCGCCTGCGTCCGTTCTCGCGCCACTCGATCTGGAACAGGCCGGTCTTGGGATCGGGGAAGACCCTGACCCGGTTCCGGCCCCATTCGCCGGCGCTGTATCCGCGCCGACCACGTTTCGTGCGTCCCATCGTTCGATGCCCTCTCGACGACGGACTGCACGATCTGCCCGGTTCGGAAGCTGGCGTCGCCGGCGCGTCCGCGCCAGTCGGGCCCGGCCGTGCGGTTCGGTTTCCCACGGTCGCGGACCAAGCGCCCGAAATGGCGGAGTAGCCGGTCTGCGTGGCGGACTCGACGAGCGACAGGGTGGCTCTGGTCGCGCTCTCGGAGGGTGATTTCGAGCTTCACTTCCCGCTCGCTATCCTGCATGACGGGCACGAATGGGGTCGACCGAGCACCTTCTCGGTAACCCCACCGGACCCTACAGCTAATGCCCCATTCCCCGCCCTTTCCTGGGCCTTTCGGGTATGCCGAGCTGTTCCCTGACCGCGTTCAGGCGGTCGATGTACTTCGATATCTGCGAGAGACTCCACTTCGAGCGGTTCGTCACGACGGCCTGTCTGCCGAAAATATCCCGCTCGACGAACTCGTCGAGGCCTTGGAAGAATTCTTCGATCTCCCTTTCCTTCGCGCCGTTTTGGATCATGCTTTCCACGATCCAGGTCTCGTCGTTCTGTACTTTGGTCGTTTGCCGTTGGGTGGCTCGACGTTCCGGCGCCGACACGCGCTCCAACGTCGTCGGATCGACCTTGTCCGGTTCCACGCCCTTCGCTCGGTTGCGGATCAGGGTCAGGTTGTCGATCGCGTACCTGTGCCAGGCACTGCTTTCCAGAATGCTCGCGCCGTAGCGGTCCGCGGCGGCTCTGCGGACCTTGTCGAGATCCCTCAACGCGGTCGCCGCGTCCGCGTCCCGAAATCGCAGGACTTCGTCTTTCAGCCTTTCCTCGAGTCGTCTCGCGTGCTCGACCTGCTCCTCCGATGCCGGGAACCACGAGTCCTCTTCCGAGAAGTAGCCGCTTTTCCCCTGAACGAACGGCGACTCCGTCTGGTCCCACCGGCCCGGCGCCTCGGACAACGCGACCGAGAGCTCCTCGGTGTCCCGCACGAGGGGACGCCCCTCGGGATCGGTCCAGTGGGCGGGCTCGGCGATGTCCAGACCCTCGCCGTCCTCCGTGAACCGGCGCGTGCGCTTCTTGATGTCCTGCCGGATCTCTTCGTAGAACGGATTCAGATGCCTGTGCTCGTCGCCGGGCGATCCGATCCCGTATCGATTCATGAGCCTTCTCGACATCGCGGTCAGTCGAGCGGTCTCCTCGCTGCTTCTCGCCGCCTCCATCCGGCGAAGGATGTCCTCCTGGCTCCCGACCTCGAGCGGCTTGCCGAACGTCGCGCCGACTTCCTCGCCCGCTTCGGCGGCCTGCTTCTCCTGAAGGGTCTTCCCGCCGCGCTCGCGTGCGTCGGGGATCTCGCCTTCGCCGAACCGCGCCGCCAGACCCGCTCCGCCCGTTGCCCGCTCCGGGCGCGGGAGCGCCGCACGCTCCCGCGCGATCCGCGCCATCGCCCGCTCGTCCCCGGCCTCCCTCGCAGCTTCCCAGCTCGCGTCGAGCTCCGCCCTTTTCGCTCTCCATTCCCCATCCCTTCGCGACTCGGCCGCGATCTGGGAAGGAGTCAGTTCCAGGCGGCCCTGTTTCTGGGCCGCCGCGAGCGACTGCCGGTCGGCGATGGACGCGAGCACGTTCATCGCGTAGGTGATCGGGTCCGACGCGAGCAGCGGGTTCTCGGGATCGTTCTTCAGTCCGATCTCCACGATGTCGGCCAGCGCGCCGGAGATCACCGAGCACTCCCTAGCCGTGACTTCCGTCGCTTCGCGGGGCGAGACCTCGCCGGTCTCCGTCACGCGGGCGCCGCCTCGAACGGCGCCCGCCGCACGCCGTTCGAGCGTCTCGGCCGCCAGGCCTTCGGGGTCTCTCTGGCCTGCCTTCTTCGCCAACTTCGCGATGGAACCGGCGGCACGGCCGGTGCGCCTCATCCCCGTCTCGGCGCCTCGCGCCACCGCTTCCAGCAAACCGCCTTCCTTGCCGAGCATCCTCGCGATCATCGCTGCCGCGCCGCGCACGTTGCCGATGTCGGGCTGCTCGGTCCCTGTCGGGATCTCCGGGAACTCCCTGCGCACGACCTTTCTCGCCGCGACCGTGGGGCTGGCCGCCTCCGCAGCTCTTTGCCGACAAAGGCGCCTGTCCATGGCCGCGGAGGCGGGAGACTCCGCGGCTTGGGGATCCAACCCCTGCTTTTGCAGAGCGAGTTGCGTCTCCGGCAAGTTGCCGCCTTCCCTCGCGGTCGGATCGGGCACGATCTCTTCGTCCCGAAGAACGCCTTCCTCCTTCGATCTCGCGGCTTCGTCGGACGCGGAGAAGTACTCGTCGTACCCTTCGTCGACGCCCGCCGCGGGCCTGTAGCCTCGCGGCGTGCCCTCCGGGAAGCGTTCCCGACCGGTCCGATCGATCACCCGACCGGTCGTCGGGTCTCTGCGCTCGACTGGACCCTCGACCACGCTGCGCGCCTCCAGATCGGCCTGCGCTTCCGTCAGCTCGGTCCCGATCCGGCTCTCCTCGCGGACGGGATGCACAACCCGACGTTGCGGAGAGGAGATGCGCGGATCGTTCTCGGCGACCCTGATCGCCGCCTCCTGGATCATGTCCTCGACCGCGTCCGGATCCACGCCCGCCCAGCGCGGCACGACCCGCTCGCCCCGGGCCGCGGCTTCGCCCGCCTCGGACGTGCGGATCGCCCTTCTGGCGCCGTCCGGCGCGACCGCGACCAACGCGCTGGCCGCTTCCTCGAGCTCCTTCAGGGCGTATTCGGCCTGCAATCCTCGACCCGCAGGCACGTTTTTGAGCCTCGTTTCGACCTCGTCGATCATGCGCTTGGCTTCGTCGAGACCCGCCGCTTCAGGTGCAAGGTCTTCCGTTACCCTCACCTTCGGATCTTGCATCCGTTGCTCCAGCTTGCGTCTGGAAAGGGGGATCCGTCGCGCCTTCTTGCGCATGCCGTACGACTGCGGTCACGAGCTTCACTATGGCGCAATCGGTGCCAAGCGACCGAGAATCTCCAGTAACATGTTACATAAAAGACACTTACCTTGACAACTCAATCCGTCCGAGACGAGCTCGCGAATTCGGCAGATTCACGGGTTGCGCCATCTCGTCCACTTCGACGTTGGTCATCGGGCCATCGGGACCAAGGGTTCGGTACGCGGAGTTGTCCGATGGCCGGGGTACCCAATTCAACAAGTAGCCGCCGTCCATCGCGAGGACATCGACTTGGACCGCGAATCGCCGTCGGCGCGTTGGGTGGATCGCCCGACGACGGACGAGCCGTCGTTCCCGTCCGAGTCCATCGATAACCACCGCAACGTCGCCCAGTACCGCAACGCGACCGAGACTGGATCGATTCAATCTCCTCGAACGGCGTCGATGGCGTCGTTTGTCCCGCACGCTCTTGTGAACCGCTCTCAAGTGCGAGCCCTACGCCGGTTGACGAGCGCCTCCCGGAGTTGCATCTCGTTGGTGTGCTGGTAGCAACTGAGCACGGTCTTGGCGTCCCTCCAGCCGCCGAGCTCGCACAGCACCTTGAGCGGCAGGTCCATGAGATCGGAGGCGAATTTCCGCCTCAGCGAGTGCCAGCCCCTGCGGGGCTTCGGCTCGAGCCCCGCGAGTTTCTCGGCCTTCTTCCACCAAGCGCGCGTCCTCCACGAATCCACCCATTCCTCAGGGCTCCGCAGGGCGGGCAACACAGGCGCGTCCCCGGCACCCGAACGTCTCGCCAGGGCGTCCTCGAGAACGGACAGCGCGTCGGCGGTGACCGGCGTGGTGTGCTCGTGGCCCGTCTTGTCGTGCTCGGCCCTCCACAGGACGGCCCGACCGTCGAAGTCGACGTCGGACCACCGGAGCTTGCGGATGGCTCCGATGCGGTGTCCCGTCTCGTGCGCGAGCACGAGTGCGACCCGGAAGCGCCAGTCGACCTCCGCCGACACCCGGAGCAACGCTTGGTACTCCTCCTCGGTCAGCACGACCCGCGTCGGGTTCTTCTCCTTGGGCGTCTTGAGCCCCTTCAGCGGGTTCGAGACGAGGAGCGGGCGACCCCGATCATCCTTCGACCTCACGGCCCAGTTGAGCACCGCGAGCAGGAACTTCAGATCGTCCGCGACGGTGCGGTCCGACACCGGCTTGCCGCTCGGCCCGATCCCGCCCGCCCTGCGCTCGCGGATGAACCGATCCCAGTCCCTCCGGGACAGGATCTCCGGTTCGCGATCCCGTCCGAAGAGCCCGAGGAACGTCTTGGCGGCGGCCCTGTCGTGCCACCGCCTCCGCTCGCTCTTCGTGGGCGTCACCTCCTCGCCGTAGATGTCGAAAAGCGCGCCCAGCGTGAGCGGCTCGGGCTCGGCTTCGGCCTTGGCGTGCGTCTCCGGCCCAACGAAGCCGGCGGCGAACTCGTCCGCCTGCCGCTTCGCCCGAACCCAGTCGCGATGCCCCAACGACCGGCTCAGCCTGCGCCCCTTCTCGCGCCACTCGATCTGGAACCGGCCGGTCTTGGGGTCGGGGAAGACCCTGACCCGGTTCCGGCCCCATTCGCCGGCGCTGTATCCGCACCGACCTCGACGCGCGCGTTCCGTCACTCGATCTCCCTCTCGATGATCGACTGCACGAGCTGCTCGTTCGTGAGTCGGCGGCGTCGAGGCGTCCGCTCCGGCCGCGGCTCGACGGTCGCCTTCCTGGGCAGGTGCCGACGCGCGATCCTGGGCGCGCCGGGGCGTCCGGCGTTGGGGAGCTTGCCGTCGCGGACCAAGCGTCCGAGGTGATCGGCGGAGTAGCCGCTCTCGCGGGCGGCCTGGACGAGCGACAGGCCGGTCTCGTCGCGCTCCCGGAGCGTCGTTTCGAGTTCGTCGGCGCAGCGTTCGAGCGCGACGGCGGGGGCGTCGGATCCGTAGCGGCGGAGCGCCTTGGCCCGACTCCGCCAGACGGCGGGCAGCCCGTCGGCGGATGCGCGATCCGTCGCCCATCCGGTCCTCGATCTCAAGGCCAGTCGCCCTCGGCGTCCCTGCGGAGCGCGTCGGCGAGTTCGGGATCGACTTCGCCGCGGCGGATCGAGCGTTCGACGAGATCGACGCGGCGCCCGAGGTCGGCGAGTCCGGCGGCGCGCGCGACGGCGTAGACGGCGGCGGCGAAGGCGGCGAGCGCCAGGGTCAGGTGCAGCGCGAGCGGCACGCCGTGGCGGGCGACGATGGCCGTCCAGTGCGGCGCGAGGTAGTCGAGGCGGGATCCGCCTATCAGCAGTGCCGATCCGGCGACGGCGGCGGTCAGTCCCGCGCTGATCCTCCAAGGTTGCATGTCGGGTCCTCCGCAGGGTTCAGAGTTCGAGCGCGGCGGGATTGCGGTCGACGGGTCCCTTGAGCCAGGAGCCGCCTTCGCTGCCGCCGAGCTTCAGCCCGAGCGAGCGGATGCGCCGCTCGGCGACGGGCCCGTTGGCGTGCAGGGCGAACCCTGCGGCGGCCTTGGCCCGGATGGCGGCTTCGCGGTAGTTGCCGGAGACGACCTCGACGTTGACCCGACCGACGCGTCCGTCGGCGTCGGTGTATTCGATCTGCGCGTCCGGATGGAACACGCGTCCGTCGGCGTCGACGGGCAGGCCGAGCTCACGGGCGATGCGGAGCCGTTCGGCGTCGGCGGCGCGCTTGCCGCGCTTGCGTCGCGCGGTCTCGCTGGCGCGCGCGACGGTACCCTTGAGTTCGGAGTCGAGGCGGACGCGCCTGACGGTGGCGCCCTGCGCATGCAGGCGTCGCCGTTCGCGTACGCAGGCGCGGTAGACGGCGGTGTCGTGGGCGGCTTCGGAGGGGCGGCCGCGCGAGGGTCGGATCCTCTGCCCGGGACCCATCGCGCGCACGGCGTCGAGCTTGCGGACCTCGGCGACGCCCCTGCGGGTGAGCTTGACTACCTTGAACGGGTTGCCCCTGGGTCCGACGGCGGTGGTTTCGGAGACGACGCCCTCGCGGACCCAGGCGTTGACGGCGCGCCGGGTCGTGTAGGGATGGCCGCCGAAGTGGGCGTCGGCGAGATCGCGGAACGAGACGGTTCCGTGGACGCCGACGTCGGCGAGCGCGCCGGCGCAGCGCTCGGGGAAGGAGACGGACCCGCGCTCCCTGCTCGCGTATTCTCGGCGATGGCCGTCCCGCATGCGTCTGCCGTTGCGGCTGTGTGGCGCGGCGGGGCGCGGGTCCGTCTCGATCCGTCGGTCGATCATTCTCCTTGGGGGCGTGTCTCCTTCGTCGCGTCAGCGACTCGGGCCGAAGTCGCGCTCGGGGATCGGGATGCGCGCTGCGGGCGCGACGATCCGCCGGGGTCCCGGCGCGGGCGTGGGCATGGGCGTGGGCGCTCGGGACGCGGCGACGGGTTCGCGCTCGGCCGCGCGTTCGCGGTGTCGGACGAGCACGAAGTCGGAGATCCTCTGCGCGTCGGCTGCGGCGCGCCGGATCTCGCGCGGGTCGTCTTCGAGGACCTGGATCCAGCCCTCGACGTACGCGGCGCCCCGGCTCGGGTCGTGGCCGACGCCGACGCGCTCGCCGGTCATCATCGCGCCGATCTCCGCACGCAGCTCCTCGCGCGCGTAGTCGGGCGACCCGAACCCGTTCTCGATCCCCCGGACGAGCGTGTCGCGGTTCATGCGGTCCGGGTGGCCGGTGCTGTGGCCGAGTTCGTGGAGCGCCGTCTGGTAGTAGTGGTTGGCGGAGGGGAACTGCCCGCGCCGGGGCAGCACGATCTCGTCGCGCTCGACGTCGTAGCAGGCGCGGTCGCCGGCGACGTGACGGACGCTCGCGCCGCCCTCGTCGAGCACCCGCTCGGCCTCCCGGTGGGTCTTCCAGAGCGGCTGCGTCGGCGCGTTCGAGCGTTCGGGCAGACCGTCGGCCTGCGCGGCGTTGAAGACGGTGTACTGGCGGATGTGGGGGACGGCGAGCTTCTCGAGGCGGTAGACGCGCTTGCCCTCGGCGTCCCTGCGGGGACGGCCGCGCTCGTCGGTGACGGCGATCCTGCGCTTGTCCTGGAACGAGAGGATGCGGGTCCCGCGCTCGCCTTTCCTCACCTGTCCGCCCCGAGTTTGGATCTGGCGGTAGGTGCCCCAGCGCACGTCGTCGTAGCCGCGCTGCTGCTGGACGGCTGCGAGGTGCAGGCTGTTGCCGCCGCGGTAGGCGCGGCCGGTGTCGACGTTCGTGGGCAGCACGCGCTCGCCCGGCGCCCAAGGCTTCTGCCAAGGCGCGGTGCCTTCGCGGATCTGGGCGACGATCGCGTCGGCGAACTTGCGGTGGTACTCGTCCGACTTCATCGCTCGTCCGCCTCGACGCCCGCTTGGCCGTGCGGGTCGGCGGCGCGGCGGATCTCGTCCTCGGTCCCGACGTCTTCGGGGAAGAGGCCGTACTCCTCGGCCAGGCGGGCGGGAACCTCGAGCGTCTCGCCGCCGTCGCGCGCGAGTTCGCGGTCGAAGTCGTCGAGCGTGCGGACGCGGACGGTCCCGTCGTCGGTCATGCGTTCACCTCCTCGGGTGCGTGGGCTTGCGTCTCCTCGATCTCGACGGGCGCGGCGAGCCAGCGACCCGTGGCCGCGTCGTGGCCGCGCACCTCGAGCGCTTCCTCGACGAACCGGCGTCCGTCGCGGCGGGTCGTGTGGAGCACGAGCGCGACGGCGTCGACGACGATGCGGCAGGTGACCTCCCAGGGCAGCGCGTCGGCGGCCTGCATCGCGCAGCTCGCGAGCCGCGAGAGCGCGGAGCGCGCGTCGTTGGCGTGCACGGTCGTGAGCGAACCGCCGTGGCCGGTGTTGAGCGCTTGGAGCAGGTCGGCCGCCTCGGCGCCGCGCACCTCGCCGACGACGATGCGGTCGGGCCGATGACGGAGCGCGTGGCGCACCAAGTCGCGGATCGAGACGGACGTCTCGGCGCCGACGGCGCCGGCCTCGAGCCTGACGCAGTTGGCGCGTCCGATCGCGAGCTCGAGCGTGTCCTCGATCGCCACGATCCGCGCGTCGGCGGGCAACAGTTCGATCAGCGCGCCCAACAGCGTCGTCTTGCCCGAGCCCGTGCCCCCGGAGACCAGCACGTTGCGGCCCGCCGCCAGCGTGGTCCGGGCGGCCTCGAGCGCCGGAGCGGGCAGCGAGCCCATGCGGACCAGATCGTCGGCTGAGAACGCGCGACCCCCGAACCGGCGGATGGTGATGGCGACCTCGGGCGCGGCGGGCGGCGTGCAGATCGCGACCCGCGACCCGTCGCCGAGCCGAGCGTCGAGCACCGGACTGGCGGCGGGATCGAGCCCGAGCGGGCGGGCGATGTGGATCGCCGCGCGGTGCAGCCACGCGGCGGTGAGCCCGGGCGCCTCGTGGGGCTCGAGCCGACCCCGGCGCTCGATCCAGACGTTGCCGGGTCCGTTGATCATGATCTCGGAGACCTCGGGATCCTCGAGCGGCCCCTCGAGGCCCGGGAGGAACGGCTTCAGACGCCCGACGTCGCTTGCGCGCCTCATATCCGGCCCTCGAGGCGGAGCCGCCAGTAGCCGACGTCGCGCGGCAGGTAGTGGGGCTTGAGGTAGACGCGGCGTGCGGCGAGCGAGTTCACGCCGTCGTAGGGCAGGCAGATCGCCTGGTGGTTGGCGAGGAGACCGAACTCGCGCGGCGCGAACACGGGCTCGCGCGCCTGGCGGAACGACTTGCTGGCGCCGATGGAGCCGCGACCGCCGCCGGCGCGTCCGGAGAGCAAGGAGAACTCGGGCCTGCCGGTGGTCTCGGTGAAGGTGTGGGAGGCGCGGGTCCTCATGACGGCGCCGCACATCTCGGACGCGATCCGGGCGGACGCCTCGTCGGAGAGCGCGAGGAAGATGCGCGTGCGGAGCGTCTGCACGAGCGTGCGCCACGCCTCGCCGGAGGGGAGCGCGGAGCGCAGCGACGAGATCGACTGGGTGGCGACGATGGGGACGCAGCGGCACTGGCGGGTCAGCGCGAACGCCTTCTCGTCGCCCGCCGGGTCGTCCTGGCCGACGGTGGCGAACGCCTGGTACTCGTCGCAGACGAAGACGGCGGGCCGCATGTAGCGGTCGGGCCGGCGCGCGGCCTCGGCCGGACGCCGGAGCAGTGCCTGCATCCAGGCGTTCTTGAGCAGCACGCCGACGGCGCGTGCGAGCGCGGGGTTCGCGCCGGCGGGCATGTTCAGCGCGAGGACCCTGCCCTGGTCGATCAGCCTCGCGAGCGGCGGCAACCGCCGACGCAGCCCCGGCAGCGTTTGCGCGTCGTCGACGTCGGCGTCGTCCGGTTCCGGCGGGAGATCGCAGGGTGGCGGCGGGCAGAAGACGCCGGCGACGTCGGGCTGGTCGAAGAGCGAGAGGAAGACGCTGATCCCCTCGACGATCGAGGTGCGGAGCTTCGCGTCGAGCGCCGACCAGTCGAGCAGGTACCACCGCTCGACGGCCTCGACCCGTTCGCGGAGTTCGGCGCCCGCGCCGTCCCCGGCCGCCTCGACCGTGTGGGCGACCTCGAGCTCGGCGAGCCGCTTCCGAAGCCCCGAATCCAGCCGGCAGGCCGAGGTCCCCGTGTCGGGCAACGCCTCCCAGGCCCAGTCGGCGAGCGCCTCGCGGTGCGCGGCGAGGTCGCGGTTGCCGACGACGGCGCGCACGGGGCACGCACGGTCGGCGAGCGCGCGCGCTTCGGCGATCCTGCCCGCGAGCAGATCGGGGTCCACGGTGCAGCGGTAGACGTCGCGAAGCGTGACCCAACCCCCCGGCAAGAGCCGGAACAGTTCGATGATCCAGCGCACGAGATTCGTATAGGCTTGCTGCCAGAACGGTTCTCGACTCTTGCCGAAGAGTTGGTTGATCAGCGACGCGACGCCGTAGGCGAGCGAGTAGGAATCGAGCAGCGGGTCGTCGAGCGGGTTCCACTGCCATGATCCGCCGAGCCCGATCTCGAGGTAGTCGTCGCCGCGTCCGGCGTCCTCGAGGATGCGGCGCACTTGATGGCAGAAGTCGCCCTTGACCTCGAGCACGAGCGCGCCCGCGCGACGACGGGCGTCGTCGGCTTGCCAGGAGAGCAGCTGGCGGGCGAACGGGTACATGCAGGCGGTGGTCTTGCCGGTCCCGACGGCGCCGACGACGAGGACGCCGGTGTAGAGGCCCTTCTCGGGGACGACGAGCCAGGAGGGTCGGTCGCTCTCGCGGGGCTCGGTCGGATGGTGGACCTCGCCGATCACGAGCGACGGCGCGTCGTCGCGGGACGAGGCGGGCCACTCGGGCAGCCGACCGCGTCGGCGCGGGCGCGCGAGCGGCTGGAACCACACGCGCCAGACGGAGACGACGACCGATCCGGCGAGCGCGACGGCGACGGCGGGCCACGCGTGGTGCCAGACGCGGAGCGCGGCGTGCAGGCCGGGGTCGTGGCGGGCGATCAGGTCGAGGTACGGGTTCGCGCCGACGCCGGGGAACGGCGCGTGGAGCGCTCGAGCGCCCGCGGCTCCGACGGCGGCCCCGACGATGGCCAGCGTGTCGGCCTTCATCGGCCGGAACCCCTTCCCGGAGGGATCCATGGCTGCAAGCGACCCCGTGCGGGTCCAGGGGGCGGGGCGTGAAAACGCACCGGGCCCCCGACCCGCACCCGGCCCTCGGGCCGGGGGGTCGCTTGCAGCCCCGCCCGCCCCGCCGGTCCGACGCCGGTCGAGCGGCCCGGCCGGGCGCAAGACGCCCGCGTGCCGACGGATGGCCGGCGGCGTTGGGCCGGGCGGCGGCCGAAGCGGCCGGTGAATCGGCGGCCGCGGTCGGGTTCACGCCGCGGAGCGGTCCGACGTCGCGCCCGCCTCATCGGTAGCGCGCTCCCGCGAGCCGCTCGGTCCGCCACGTGACCGCACGGTCGACCGAGCCCTGTCGGCCTCCTTGCCGTACGCGCTTCTCGAGCTCCACGCTGCGCTTCATGGCGGCCTGGAGGCCGCCGAACTCGTCGAGCACGTCGACGGCGCCCTCGATGATCGCGCGCTCGATCCGGGCCAGTTCGGTCACGGAGTCGTCGGGTCGATCCGACCTCGACTCTCCGACCCACCGCCCGGTCACGCGGTCCGCCCGCTCGCTCTCCCGCAGCGTCCGAACGGCCACGACGACTTCGACGGCGCGGCCCCGGCTGCGCAGCGCGCGCCAGAGCTCGCGGTGCGCGGCGCCCCACGAGCGGAGCGCCGCCGCCGTCCGGTGGCCGGAGTCGGCGTACACGAACACGGCGTGCTCCGGACCGAGCGCGACGGGCAGCTTGACGGGGAAGAAGCGACGCGTGGTTCCGGCTGCGCCACGGTACAGCCGGGAGGGCAGAAGCTCGCGCTCGATCCCGAGCGCCTCGAACGCGGCGACCTTCTCGGCCTCGGTCGCGAGCCAGGGCGAGTCCAAGCGTTCGATCACGTGGTCGAGCGAGAGCAGGCGACGCATGAGCACGCCGGTCGACGCGCTCCGCCTGTGGCGGACGTGCTCGGCTTCGAGCGCTCGGTAGACCTTCCGGGAGCGGATCCGGCACACGCGCCCGATCCCGCGGACGCCGGGCACCGTCTCCTCGACGGCCAGGCGTTGCGCGATCAGCGCGTGGACGACCCGGCGCACCTGTTCGGGGTGCGCGCCCAGGAACGCCGCGCACTGCGCGCGGGTGAACACGCCGCTGTGGAGGCACGCCAAGGCGATCCACTCGGCCTTCGCGCCCGTCCAGCCGAACGCCTCGAGCGCCCTCTCGCGCCCGTCCAAGTGCGCGATCATCGCGCCTCCCCCGTGACCAGCGCCCGGTCGGCCCGCAGGTAGGTGACCAGGATGCCCATCGGGTTGTGGACGACGAGCGTCCGGGGGATCGTGTCGAGGAACTCGAACCGGAGCGTGAGCGACCAGCGCTCGCGCCGGACCTCCCGCTCGTCCCTCAGGTGCACCAGGTCGAAGTCGGCCGTCGCGCCGTGCGGCGGCTCGGGCGCAGGGTGCACGCGGAGCACGACCCGCTCGACCTCGAGTTCCGTCTCGGCCGTCCCGGCCGCGGCGGCGGCGACCTCGGCGCCGTCCCTCGCGAACGCGGCGTTGGCGAGTCCGGTCGACAGGAACCGGAGGCTGCGCGTCCAGCGCTCCTCGACGGTGGCGCGACGCCGCGCGTGGTGGTCGTGCACGAACCGGTTGAGGAAGTACTTCGTGGTGGGATCGAGCGGATCGGCCTCGGCGGTCGCCGCCTCGTAGGCGAGCGCCTCGGCGCGACCGACCTCGTCGACCCGGACCACGACGGGCTTGGGCGGCGGTGTGGTCGCGAGCCGGAGCAGCGCGACCGACAGCGCGAGATGGGCCGCGCCCAGCAGGACGAGGATCGCCTTGAGCCTCCGGTTCGACCGGACCGCCTCGCTCCAGATCTCGGCGTACTCGCGGCCCGCGTCCCGGTCCCGCCCTCGGCCTCGATCCCGGTCCCGGTGCGTCATGCCGTCGTCCCCGGGCCTCATGCGCCCGCCGCGGGCGGCTTGACGGCGCCTGCGCCCGCAGTGCGCATGACCAGCGCCATGAACCCGGACCCGGACGAGCCCGAACCGGAGACCAGCATCGAGGCGAGTTCGCCGACCTTGAGACCGGCCATCAAGCCGCAGACGACGAGCGGCAGCAGCACCACGGCCCAGAGCCACAGCTCGAGCGGATCGGCCGTGCCCGTGCCCATCAACGCGTCGGCGTACGTCGTGACGTAGCCCATACCGACGCCCATGAAGACGCGCAGCACGGCGCCGGCCACCACGCCGTACAGCGTGTAGACCAGCATCGAGCGGAACCAGCCCCAGAACAGGAACGCGAGCGGCTCGAAGAGCAGGAACGGGATCAGCACCGGACCGAGCAGGATCGCGACGGCGAGCGCGACCTGCGCCCAGATCACTTGAGCGTACGTGACGCAGAAGAGCGCGAGCAGCCCGACGACGAGCGAGGCGCCCATCGCGAGCGAGACCAGCGAGGAGAAGATCACCGTCGCGCCCGCCGCCACGACCGACAGCAGGTTGCCCGTCGACCACGCCGCGTTCAGGTGCGCGCCGTAGGCCTGCACGAGCGCCGTCAGCTCCGAGTATCCGGTCGAGACGACGTCCGAGAGGAACAGGTTCTGGAGCCAGACGCCGCCGCCGGCGATCATGGCCGGGAACGTGAAGCCGACGCCCGGGATCGGGACGGCGTAGTAGTGGAGCAGCGTGCGCGGGATCGCGATCCCGATCACGAGCCGGACCATCGTCCAGGCGTCGAACGCGCCGCTGAACGCGATCTTGAGGCCCGTCCAGGCGATCATGACGGCGGCGAGCCCGCCCCAGAGCTGGAGCCCGACGGCGTGCACGTCGGGCGCCGCGTCGGCGACGACCGAGTCGAGCACGACGTCGAGGAAGCTCTTGAAGTCCTGGAGCTGGTCGGGCGGGATCCGGGTCGGGACGTTCGGGTCCACCGACTGCGGGGGCAGTTGCATGGCGTCCGTGTTCCTCCGATCAGAAGTCGCGGTCGTGGGACGACGGGACGCGCAGCAGCAGTCCGGTGCGCAACGCGTCTCGGTTCGCCGACGCCGCTGCCCGCAGCGTCCGGGCCAGCCCGTTGGCCCGCGCGCGGCCCTCGCGCCAGCGGGCGAGCCATTCGAGGCGCGCGAGTTCGGCCTGCCGCGCCCGTCCGGCTTCGCGCGCGAGTTGGTGGGCGAGCGCCTGGCCGACGGCCGCGTCGATCCGCCCCCGGCTCAGTGCTGCCGCGACGCCCGCCTGCTGGAGCGCCGTGTTCGAGAGGTTGCCGTTCGCCGTCAGGCCGACGAACGAACCGCGCGCGCTCTCGACCGTCTCGGCGAGTGCGGCCGCAGCGTCGAGCGCCGCGTAGTCCAGGACGCGACGCCGGTCGGCGGCCTCCCGGTCGCGGCGATGGTCCTCGAGCGCCCGCGTCGCCGCGCGCGGCGGGAGGCGCCGGTGGAGGTCGAGGACGTCGGTCTCGCCCACCCGGTCGGCCGCACCGTGGGCGGCGCGCCAGAGCTCGGTGAACGAGCCGCCGACGCCGAAGCGCCGGACGGCCTCGACCGTTTCGCGGCTCGCGCCGCCGAAGTCGGAGCCCCATGCGACGCCGTCGCCGACCCGGTCGACGGGCCCGGCCGCCAGCCTCGAGAACGGCTCGGTCAACGCGTCGAGTTCGCCGCGAGCGGCGCGCCGCATGTGGTCGAGCTGGTTCTCGAGCTCGGAGACTTGGCGGGTCATGCTTTGGAGCTGGCGGGTTTGGTTCGAGATCTGCCGTAGCTGGTTCGCGATCATCTGGGCGCGCTGAGCCCAGCTGCCGAAGTCGAACTGGGCGCTCGCGGGCGCGGCGCCTGCGACCGACAGGAGCGCCGCGAGCAGGGCGGGAGCGAGGACGTGGCGATGCATGGGCGAAGTCCTTTTCGCGCTATCGGCGCGCAGCGGGGGACGGGACCGGAACGTCCGCAGTGAACCAGATGCGGAGCCGGTGGCCGGCGCGGATCGTCACCGTGGGAAGCCGGTTGAGGAACCGGTCGAGCGTCGACGCGGCGCTCTGGCCGAGCCCCTGGCCGACGCCCGCCCGCACGCCGTACGGCGGCGCTCCGGCAAGCGCGAGTCCGCTGATCGCGCCGACGGCGCCGGCGGCTAGGAACGTCGAGAAGTAGTGGCGGTCGACCTGGTCGCGGAGCGCCGCGGCTCCCGTCTGGTCGAGATCTGAGAACTCGAGGTCGATCCAGCTGCCGTCGGGATACAGCAGCCGGTGGAACGCCACGGCGAGTCGGCCCTGGTCGCGGTGACGGACGGCTTCGGCGGTCCCGACGACGCGCGCGCCGCGCGGAATCAGCACGCGCTGGCGGTCGGCCGAATGGAACGGCACGGACACCATGGCGAGCGCCGGGCCGGGGAACTCGCCCGAGAGCTGCGTCAACAGCACCGCCTCGAGGAACGAGCCCTCGCGGATCCGCTCCCAGCCCGGCGGATCGTTCGGTCGGACCACGCGACCCGGCTCCGCCGCGACACGCGTCGAGGAAGCCGGGGTGCGCGGCGACGTCGGCCCGGCAGTGGTTGGGGGGACCCCTCCGCTCGCCAGTCCGGCCGCGATCTCGCCGTCGAGCGCCGCGAGCGACCGCTCGAACGAGGCGAGCGTCTCCTCGAAGGCGGCGTCCGCGAGTTCCTCCTCCCCTTCCCGGACACTGCCGCCCGGCGCCCGGTCGGCGCCTTGGGATCCCCCACGGTCGCGGTGCGACTCGGCGACCGGAGGCGAGCGCAGCGAACGGGTCCTGCGCTCGACCTCCTCGAGCCGGAGCGCCTCGCGGAGTTCCGCCTCCGCCCGGCCCACGCCGACCGCTCGACCGCCCGCGCCGCCTTCCGGCTCGACCGCGGCCACCTCCGTCACGCCCGCAATCCGCCGGTCCGCAGGCTCGTCGCGGGACTCGGCTTCGGCCCGCAGCGTCTCGCGCTCCGCCTCCTGCCGCAGGCGTCCCTCGAACGAACGACCCGCCCGGTCGTCCACCGCGCGCGGCCCCGCCGCTTGGGAGCCCTCTTCCGTCCCGTCGGGACCCGTCAGCGACGAGGAGAACAGCAGTCCCGCGACCAGCACGGCGATCAGCGCGATCCCCGCCTTCGTGACGACGCCCGGCGGAAGCGCGCCCTTCGGGGGCTTGACCAGTTGCCTCCAGCGGCTCATCTCGACCCCTCCCGGGGCTCGAACCGCCAGCGCGCCCGCTCGTCGCCGATCCGCAGCCACCCGTCGCCCAGCACGTGGCGCACCGTGTAGAGCCCGTCCTCGTCGAGGTCGAACGCGACCAGGCTCGGCTCGCCGTCCTTCAGCTCGTACAGCGCCGGCGACTCCTGCGCGCGCGACCGGATGTAGGTGAACCGCCCGTCGTGCCACATCGCCTCGACCAGGAACGGCCGCTTCGACGCGTCGCCGTCGAGCCGGTACTCGAACGCCAGCCGACCGGGATACGCCGCGCGGAACGCCTCGATCTCGGCTTCCGCCTCCGCGCGTGCGCGGCGCGCGGCCCCGGTCGCCGTCTCGGCCATCTCGCGGTAGGCCGCGACCTCGCTCCGTGCGACGAACGCGGGCGCGTCCCCGCCCGTCGCCGCCGCTTCCGCGCCCGCCTCGACGCGGACGACCAAGTGGGGTGGCTTGTCGCCGCGTTCCGAGACCAGGAACGTGTAGATGCGGCCAGACTCGCAGACGAGCGCCACGTTCGTCGCCACGTCCTCGGCCAGGGGCTTCAGGTACGCGACGTTGGCCGCGCCCGTCAGGCGCCAGTACTCCGAGTCGCCGGTCACGAAGTCGAGGATCCGCTCCCCGGTCGGCAGCACGATCACCGTCGTGTGGCGTACGCGCGCGCGAAGCTGCGGAATCCGCTCCCCGCCGTCTTCGGCCGCCGGCACCCGGAGTAGGGCGGCGTCTCCATCCGGTCGCTGGGCACCGACGGGAACCGCGGATGGAAGCAGGATCAGCGGAAACAGCAGCAGCCTCGGCAGGATGGTCGTCGTTCGTGTGCTCATGTCGTCGTGTCCTCCCTCTTCGTGGGAATGGCGGCTCGCGAGCGACCCAGGACTTCGAGCGCGCCCGCGAGACCGTGCTTCGCCACCGCTCGAGCACGCTTCTCGGCGTCCAGCGGCGACGACGTGTACAGCCAGTAGCTCTCCGGATCGACCTCGAGACGCAGCGCCGCCGCCTCGTCCGGCCTCCGCAGGTACAGCTCGCGCTTCGGCGCCAACGCCCGGATTCGGGCGACCTCCGACTCGTTCAGCCGGAACAGCGCCCCCGCCTCGTCCGGCAACTCGGGGTTCGCGAGGAACAGCTTCGTCGGGATCGACTCGAGCAGCGCCGCCGCGCCTAGCGTCGCCGTCACGTCCCCCGCCGATTGCGTCGCCAACACCAGCGCGGCGTTCCGCTTCCGCCACGTCTTCGCCGCCTCCGCCAGGTAGGCCAGCGCCGCAGGGTCCGCCAAGTACCGCCACGCCTCGTCCACGACCGTCAGCTTCAGCCGCGTCGTCTCGGCCGGATCCTCGATCTCGAGACGCGTCCGCTCGAGCAGGTACGACAGCGCCGCCTCGCACAGGTCGGCGTGCTCCGCCGCGCCCGCCAAGTCGATCACCTGCCAGTCGCGGAACTCGATGTCCGCCGCGCCCGCCGGCGCGTTGTCGAAGAACGCGCCCCACGCGCCGCCCTCCGTCCAGCGGCCGAGCGCCGGCCACATCGCCGCCGGCAGCGAACCCGCCAAGACGCTCAGCGTCCGCCGCCGGAGATCGAGCGCGTACAAGTCCTCGATCCGCGCCCGGACCTCGCTCGTGTCCGCGCCGCCGGGCTCGTATCCCCCGAGCCGCAGCAGTCTCAGAACCCAGCCCGTCAGGAACTGGAACGTGCGCGTCGTCGCGGGCAGCCCGAACGGCTGTAGCCGGAGCGAAGCCTCCGCCCCGCCCGGCGCGAGCTCGAGATGCCGGCCTCCGACGAACCGCGTCAGCCAGCGGTACGAGCCGCCCAAGTCCAGGATCAGCACCCGGGGGTCGTACTTGAGCGCCTCGACCAAGAGGAAGTTCAGCGCGAAGCTCTTGCCCGAGCCCGTCGCGCCCAAGACCAGCGTGTGCCCGACGTCGCCCGCGAACAGGTCGTGGCCGTACGCCGTGCGCCACCGCGTCTCGAACGTCGCGAGCGACTCGCGGCCGAGATGGCCGCTCCATGCCGTTCCCCTCGGCGGACCGAACACCGGCGCCATGCACGCCGTCAGGCCCGCCGACGCGAACACCCCGCGCACCTGTCGGCGTCTCGGCTGGGCCGGAAGGCGGGCGAACCATGCGGGCAGCTGGCCGTAGCGCTCGCGAACGACCTTCGCGTCGTGCGCGGCGAAGATCCGGCGCACGTCGCCGTCGAGGCGCTCGATCTCGGCCAGGTCGCCGTGCAGCGCGACCGTCAGCGACGCCTCGCCGTACGCCACGCCGTCGGCCTCGAGCTCGACCAACGCGCCGCCCAGCCGGTCCGACTCGGCCGCCGCCGCCGAATCCACCATCGCCGCCGCCGTGCCTTGCGTCTCCTGCGCGTGCGCCATCATCGAGTAGCGACGCGCGAAGTAGTGCCGTTGCGCGCTTCGGATCCGTCGGCGCGCCGCCTCGACCGTCCACGGCCGCCACTCGAGCGACACCGTCAGCGTCGCGTCCAGGCAGTACAGGTCCTCGAGCAGGTTGGCGCGCGCCCGGCCCGGCGGCGAGACCAGCGAATACAGGATCGCCGACTCGCCGTCCAGCCGCAGGTGCGAACGCTCCGCCTCGAGCTCCGAGAGCGCGAGCCGCCAGTTCATGCCGCTGCCCGTCGCGCCGTCCCACGCCGTGCCGGGACGGTTGATCAGCTCGCACAGCAGGCGGGACGCCTCGACGGCCCCCAGCATCTCGACCGGCGTGTGCTCGGCCACCAGCGAGCGGCCCGCCTCGACCGTCGCGTGGAACCGCTCGGCCGCCGCTTCGATCTCCGACGCGAGATGGGTCGTCGCCGCCTTGCCGTCACGCCTCCGCAATCGCGAGAGCCGCGCCGCCGGTCCCGCCTTCGAGCCGCGAGCGGACGCGCGAAGACCGGGGTCCTGAGACCAGATCGCGTAGGCGTCGAGGCGTTGCACGCGCCCGGCCAGGAACGCGCGACGCTTCCTGGCCGAAATCTCGGCGATCCCGGAGCCGTTCCCCTCCTCCGCGTCGGTCGCCGGAACCGGACGGCGCAGCAGATGGAACTGGAGGCGCGTCTCGGGACCCAGCCCCGAGAGCAGTCGTTGCCAGCGGCCCAGCACGCCGTCCACCCGTTCGGGCGTGCGGCCGTCCGTCGCCGCCGCCCGGATCCGGCCCGCCGCGATCAGTTCGCCCGAACGGGTCAGGCAGGCCCGACCGTCGGCCAGCCAACCCCAGTAGGGCAGCTCCTCGGCCAGCGAGCCCGCAACCTCGTGGGCCGCGCGTTCCCCGGCGACCCTCACGAGTCCGCCCGGATGCGGAGACGCCACGGCTCGGCCACCCATTTGCCCGGGTCGTACCTCGACGGATGGCGCATCGCCGCCCGCAGCGTCGCGAGCAACGCCGGATCCCGGCGGCCCGCCAGCCAGCCGGCGCCGTGGCAGGCCGCGAACACCGCTCCGCCCGCCGCCAGCGACGCCGTCGCGTTCCACACCGCAGCCGCCAGCGTCGAGCCCAAGAGGAACAGACGCCGCTCGACGCCCAGCACCGTCAGCGGACGGTTCAGCGCCGCGTAGCCCGTCCAGCGCCTCGAACCCCGCATCAGAACAGCCACGCCAGGAAGTTCACCGCGCCCATCGCCATCCCGATCCCGAAGACGATCCCGGCCAGCGTGCGCTTGCTCCCGCCCTCCCCGAACGCGAACATCAGCCCGCCCACCACGATGGCGACCAGCGACAGCCCCCGAGCGATCGGACCCGTGAACTGAGCCTGCAGCTCGTTGACCGCCTCCACCCACGGGCTCGTGCCCTGCGCCCACACCGCGCTCGGCGCCAGCGCCCACAGCACGGCCAGCGCGGCCCACAGCGATCCCCTCATCTCCTCGACTCCTTATTAAAGAGTGTGCTTCCGCCCGAACGTCCCCGACCCGGACGCGACCGACCGATCCCCCGACGGCGACTCCCGCCCGCGCGCGCGCTCCCACTCCGCCATGAACGCCAGCACCCGGTCCGCCGTCGCCAACCGCGGCGAACGCCCCCGCCGCACGTCGCCCACGAACTTCCGGTCGCCGACCGCCCGCTCTCCGAACTCCGAAGGCGAGAGCCGCGACCGCCGCAGGAACGCCTCCACGCGCCGCTCGAACTCGTTCGTCAGGTTCTCCATCGTGCGTGAATCCGAACACCGTATTGGCAAATAACGCAAGTGTATGGGATATGGGCTCTTTCCCACGTCGTTCGATCGCAACGACATGCGCGATTCGGTCCGCCGACCGGCGCCGCCAGTCGCGTGCCGGAGCCTCGGAAACTCTTGGCCCGACGGCGCGAATCCAGTGGGTACGGGCCCCTTCGAGGTTGCGGGCGAACGTCCGGGGAAGGATCTGTCGAATCGGGCGTGCAGGTCGGCAGGCCTTGCACGGACCGGGTCTCGTAGGTAGTGTCCTCTACATGATGAGACGCACGAGAAGGGACGACTCGGAACTGGACCCGGTGCGCCGACGGATCGTCGGGCTACTGAAGGAGAGCCGCTCGAGCCTGCGGATGGCGTCGCTCGCGATGGGCCGCAACGGCGCGTACATGCACCAGTTCATCCATCGGGGCACGCCCCGGGTGCTCGGCGAACACGACCGCGAGGCGCTCGCCGAGCACGTCGGGTGCAGTCCCGACCTGTTCCGGCACCCGCGAGAAATGGGGGCGCACTTGAAGGCGCCGGCCGCCTCGCGCGTCGTGCCGAGGGGTTACACGGCCGTTCCCGAGATCGACGTGCGCGCCGCGGCGGGGATCGGCATGTGGGACGACGAGCCCAGGGCGGTGGCGCGGTGGCTGTTCGCCGATCCGGTCGTCCGCCACGAGTTCCGCGCGCGGGCGGAGGACCTTCGGATGCTCGCCGTCGAGGGCGACTCGATGGAGCCGTTGCTGTCGGCCGGGGACCGCGTGCTGGTCGACGTGAGCCGCACGGCGCCGACGCCGCCGGGTGTGTTCGCGATCTGGGACGGCATGGGGTGCGTCGCCAAGCGCGTCGAGCACGTGCCGAACTCCGATCCGCCCCGCGTTCTGATCAAGTCGGTCAACCCGGAGTACGAGAGCTACGAGCGCGTCGTCGACGAGATCCGCGTCATCGGCCGCGTCGTCTGGGCATCCAGGAGGATGTAGAGCGATGTCGGAGAGGGATAGTGGAATCACGTTGGCATTTGATGTGCATTTGACGTATGTTGAGCCTAGAAATCACCTCGCAAGAACACGTCGGGCCACGGCAGAGCGTGTGTTCGCCATGAACCTGGACTACCTTGTGCACGAACTACTGTGTTTTTCGACATCACCGACGTCGGCACGGCCGAAGTGTTTCTGCCGTCCCGCTGATCCAAATGGAATGGTGCCATGACCTCATCTGGTAAGGCCATAACGCTGGCCAGCACGGATACGATGAATGCGCCATGGAGTTTTTTTTCTAGGTATGTGCTTGTAAAGCACGCTTGTAGCTTCTTCGACGTCGATTCATCCAATGCCGAACAAGTACTTAGCAATAGCAGCCCGCATCCGCGGACGGTGGCCGATTTCCTAGAGTATCTGTATTCAGCCGGTATATTTAGGAAGAGACCAAGTGCTCATCGGGTTACACAGATTTTGGAGCGAATGGCATCTGCTGGGGTACTTATATTGGCCGGAAATGGAAACGGCCCTGCCGGATTGGACAAGCGCTACTTTTACATGTCCTTGGAGTGGGAAGGACGAAGACACGATTTTCGACTAGTGCCAGTACTCGGTCCAGAACTTCTCTACCATTTGTGTGCGCCATGCTTGGTGCATATTTCTGGCAATAATGGCGAAGATGCGGGAACCGGACTCGTTGTCCATCGGTCTCATGTTCTTACTTGCCGGCATGTCGTTTCTGACATGAAGATCGACAAAAGACAGAGATTTCAAGACAAAGATTACAAAGTCATTGAAAGCGCGATCCACAAACATCCTCGCGTGGACATCGCAGTGATCCAAGTGAATGGACCGGCACTAGTTCCATTAGATGGTGCGTTGTTCCAAGATCCCGTTGTGGCGAGCACAATTTACACACTTGGATATCCGAAGCTTCCCTGTTTGAGGGAAGCCTCTTTGATCATCCAGCAGGGAGTCGTTACGAACGTAGCTGTTACGTCTCTGGTAGGTGAAAACCTGTTCCTTTATTCTGCGATTGCTAGACCGGGGAATAGCGGTGGCCCAGTCATGTCGGACGATGGATATGTGGTTGGCTTATGTACGCGAGATATAATTGGAGAATATAATCGGACAAATGGTTTTTCTCCTCACTACGCAGGAATTCCTGCCCATGTTGTTGTTGAAGCAACAAGAGATTTGAACTTGGGGTTCGAGATTCCATTTGAGGCCTTCGAATAGATGTGATTGCGTTGGAAACCCAGTGATCGATCCTTTGGCGAGCGGGAAAGAAGATGTCACAGAGGAGACATAAATTATGAGATGTAGACGTGACGGTTCTTGACTTATCCGACATCACCCGGGACCGGTTGGCGGCCTTCATCGGACTGCCCAGCACGACGAGGGCCGCCGACCCGATCACACTCTCGGCTTTCGCCCAGCCCGAGCCTTCGCTCTCGACATCGGCGACCCAGACCTCCAACCCCGCCATTCTCGTCTGCCGTCAAGGCACGCCTCGCGTCCTCGCCGAACACGACCGCGAGGCACTCGCCGAGCACGTCCGGTGCAGTCCCGATCTCCTCCGGCACCCGAGAGAAAATGGGGGCGCACCTGAAGGCGCCGACCGCCTCGCGCATCGTGCATCGTGCACAGGGGCGACGCGGCCGTCCCCGAGATCGACGTGCGCGCCGCGGCGGGAGTGGGCATGTGCGACGACGAGCCCAAAGGCGGTGGCGCGGTGGCTGTTCGCCGATCCGGTCGTGCGCCACGAGTTCCGCGCACGGGCGGATGCTCGCCGTCGAGGGCGACTCGATGGAGCCGTTGCTGTCGCCCGGCGACCGCTCGTGCTGGTCGACGTGAGCCGCACGGCGCCGTCGCCACTGCGGCGCGGTTTTGGAACGGTAGGCCTCGAGTGCCGCACCAAGCTGGCACCACCTACCTAGACAGGTGTATTACTCTAGTGTATCGTAGTGCAACCACTGACCGGAGGGTTACCCGAATGGGCGGCAGGAACAGGCAGAGAGCACGACGACGACCGCCGTCACATCGTACATCCGTGAGCTTTGTGCGAGGCGCTTGCGGGGATCGTGCGGCGGAAAGGAGTGTCGGTGGCATGGGTCGCACTGGACACGGCGGAACGTACGTCGCAGAGCGATGGCCTTTATCCGAGACCGAGAAGAGAGAGTCGAAATGAGCCGTACCGATAAGGCATACTTGCCAATCGTACTGGATGCGATCAGAGTCTCCGCGAACTACAAACCGAAGTTCGGGCAGGGAGCGAAAGGCGGGGGATTGACGTTTGACGGATTCCGCGAGCTTTATCAGAGAGATGTCTTCTATAGTTGGTTCGGACTCGATAATCCTCTGATGTACGCCGCTCACAAGGCGGCCGGCGGCATGACTAGTGTCTATCGGCAGATTGGGATCGGCTGTGAAAAGCTGTTCCGGACGATCCTGCGGGACTCTCTGGAGCTTACCGATGAAAACGTAGTATGGTCGTATCAGTTGTTATTGCCGAGTGGACGTCGTCGGACGCTGTCTCTCGATGGGAAAGTTTCGCTCGCCGAGATACACGACGAGGGTAGTCGACGCCGGTTCCACGGATGGATGAGAGACTCTGCTATGATGCTAGATGTTGATGAGCGGGTCTTCGCGAGTCTAACGGGCACGGTTTTCGAAGTTCGGCAGGGCTACAAGAGCAAGGATTCAAAACGGCAGAATGCTGATATTGCCAACGCTGCGACAGCCTACACCAAGGGCTATTTGCCGTGCGCTGTGATCTTGTCAGGACAGATCGACGGCGATGTACTCATGAGATACCGTGCTGCGAAATGGTCAGTTCTGACCGGGATCGTCGGAGAGTCAAACCCCCTGGTTTCTACTTATGATTTCATGCGTGACATCGTCGGGTATGATCTAGCAGCGTTCTTTGAGCGAAACAGTGCAGTGCTTCGTGAAGAGATCGACAGAATTCTGAAATCTCTTCTGGCGCCGGAGGCTCCATGACCGTGCTCGCGAGAGACACAATGCGACAAAGGGCAGACTTGACGCATCGGTTCAATGCGAAATCAGGTCGCCACGGCTGGCTTCGACTCACGCCGGCATACTCGGTCAAAATAGTTGCCGACATGATGTACCGTCATGCGGATTGTCGGCGAGTACTCGATCCATTTTGTGGAACAGCTACAACGGCACTGTGTGCCGCGTATCACGGGCGCGAAAGCGTCACAACGGATATCAATCCCTTCCTCATCTGGTTCGGTCAGGTGAAGACAGCTCATTACTCCGCTGCGGCGATATCATCTACCCGCGCTGCATGCGCGCGAGTGCTCGACATCGTCAGAAGAGGCGCAATTGAACCGACCAAAGCACCTCCTATTCATAACATTCACAGATGGTGGTCGCCAGACGCGCTAGCGTTTCTCTGCGCATTGAAAGCCGGTATCATTGCAGAGAGTGAAGAGAATTCGCCGGAAAGGGATCTTCTTATGGTTGCCTTCTGTCGGACGCTGATCGCAGTTTCAAACGCGGCTTTCAATCATCAGTCTATGTCCTTCAAGAATGATGGACAAATTTCCGTTCCGCTCGATATGGAAACTGCAGAGGTGTTTCGGGAAGATGCGCACTTTGTCTTGAGGGGCGCAGAGAAAAACCCACAAAGTACGGCACATGTCGTGTTCGGTGACGCGCGGAACCTGCCGAGGGTCATTGATGGCCCTTTTGATTTAGTGATCACGTCTCCACCTTATGCGAACCGAATGTCATATATCCGTGAGCTACGCCCGTATATGTACTGGCTTGGGTTCCTCAATTCCGGTCGTGATGCTGGCGAACTAGACTGGTCGGCCATCGGTGGTACATGGGGCGTGGCAACCAGCAGACTTGCCGATTGGGAGCGTTCGACAGGATCGCGTGTGCATCCGCTTCTTGAGGGGGCGCTCGATAGGATAGCGCACCGCAGTAACAAGAATGGAAAAATACTCTCCAATTATGTAGCGCGGTATTTTGAGGATTTATGGGAGCATTTCAAGTCACTGATCTCGGTGCTATCTTATGGCAGTGAAATTCACTATATCGTGGGCAATTCGACGTTCTATGGTGTGCTTCTGCCGGTCGAGCAAATTTATGTGGCGATGCTAGAGCGGTTGGGGTTTGACGATGTCGCGTGCCATGCAATCAGGAAGCGAAACTCAAAGAAGGAGCTTTTTGAGTTCGACGTGTCTGGACGATGGGGTTAGATTGAGGCGGTCCCACTTCGTCGAACAGAATGGGGGCAAAAATAAAGTGTACTCCGTCGCTTCGCGACGGTTCCTTTCGGGGTTGATTGGAATGGGCGCGGCGAATCCCGATTCGGGCTCCGCCGACCTCCCCAACCCTCCCCCTCGAACAGCCCCCTCCCCAGCCTCGGGGTGAATCTAACCTCGGTTTCGCCGGCGGGCGCGCCCGCCGGCGAAACCGAGGCAACCGGCGCCGCGTCGCCCCATGCGACCCCTGCCGCCGGTTCGCCGGTTCCGACCCGGTCCCTCCCAACGATCCGGGCCCGCTCATTCCACGCCCACGCCCTCGCGGTACGCCTCGCCGGGCGTCCGCCCCTCCAACGCCGAGTGCGGACGGACTTCGTTGTAGAAGTCCATCCAATCCCCGATCACCCGCCGAGCCGCGACCCCGTCCTTGAGCTCCCGCAGGTAGACCGCCTCGTACTTCAGCGACCTCCACAGCCGCTCGATGAAGATGTTGTCCAGGTACCGCCCCCGCCCATCCATCGAGAACCGGATCTCCGCGCTCAGGACCCGCTCCGCGAACGCTTCGCTCGTGAACTGCGAGCCCTGGTCGGTGTTGAGGATCTCCGGCTTCCTCGAGCCCAGCGCCTCGTCCAGCGCGCTCACGCAGAAGGACGCGTCCATCGCGTTCGACAGCTCCCACGCCAGCACGTGGCGCGTCGCCCAGTCCATCACCGCGACCAGGTAGAAAAACCCACGGGCCACAGGCACATAGGTGATGTCCGCGCACCACACGTGGTCCGCGCGCGAGACCTCGACGTCGCGCAGCAGGTAGGGGAACACCCGATGCTCCGGGCTCGCCACGCTCGTCCTGGGACGCCGGTAGATCGCCTCGATCCCCATCTTCCGCATCAGCCGGCGGACCCGGTGTCTGCCGACCGTCGTTCCCTCGCGCCTCAAGTGGCGCGCCATCTGTCGGCTCCCGTAAAACGGGTAGTCCATGTGGAGCTGATCCATGCGGCGCATGAGAGCGAGGCTGTCCTCGCTCTCGCCCTTGCGCACGTAGTACAGCGACGACCGACTCACGCCCAGCAGGGCGCATTGCTTCGCCAGCGCCATCGGGCCGTCCCGCTGGATCATCCGTCGGCGTTCGGCGCGGGTCAGCTGCGCAACCCGCGCCGAAAAAAATCCCGCTCGACGGTCAGCTCCCCGATCTTCGCGTGGAGGTCGTGGATCGTGGCGTCGCGCTCCTTGGCGCGCTTCTGGGCGCCGGCGACGAACACGTCCGGGATGGCGGCGAGCAGCTGGCGCTTCCACTGGCTCACCTGGTTCGGATGGAGCTCGTGGCGGCGGGCGATCGCCTGGAGGCTGTCGCGCTCCTGGACCGCCTCGAGGGCCACGCGGCCCTTGAACTGCGGGGTGAATCTCCGTCTTCTCTTGGCCACTTCGGCGCCTCCTCTCGGGTACGGGAGTACACTTTAACGACCTGTCCGAAAAACCGGGACCAGCTCAGATCGACGGGCGAATAGGGCAACAGATCACGCTTGGTCACGCCGGTCTCGTAGCACCCTGCACGTGGCTTACGGGGAACCCTGAGCGATAGACCATTGGTCTACGCAGTCGGCGTCGGGCTTTTGGAACTATTGCCGAACAGCTAACTGATGGAGCCTGCCGTGCCGTCTGTCGTTGATCAGTTCAGGTTCCACCTCTACTAGCAAACGAAGTGCCTCTGACAATCCGTAGGGCGCCTCCCCGACTCCGTCGTCGGACACAACGCAATCCAAGAGGTCGAGCGTTTCCTGCGGAAACCTCGACGCCAACCGCTCCAGACCCTCGGGCAACATGGTCTGACGCCAGTCAACATCGCCAAGGTGAGTCCGTACGGCACTGAGCATATCCGGGAACGCATCGCCGGTGTCGCACAGAAGGATCACCCACGCATTACCCCGCCTTATTCATGAACGAAGGGAAAGCTTGTCGGCAGCCTTGTTTCCGACCGGTTTCGGCCGTTTGAAGGGTCGCGGGACGTCATATAGCTGACAATCAGCGTCCTTGGCAATAGCCTCGGACGCCGATTCGGGTCCGTTCGCACCCGAACGCAGACACGCGGACGCACTTCCGCCCCATACCGCTCACATCCGCTTCGCCCCACCCCGCGACCGAGTGTCAGAACTCCGGCTCGGGCAACGTTCGGAGTCGCTGGATCAGCGTCCACCAGTGCGACGACGACTCCGACGCGATCATCGTGATTCGCCGCCCCGACACCGCGAAGCGCGCCGCCGTGCGCAGCGCCCGATCCAGCAGTCGCTTCAGGCTCCACCCGACGCCCGCCGCCTTCTCCATCAGCGTGCGCAACGCGTGCACGATCTGGTACGCCATCATCGAGATCAACAGGCGCACGTCGTTGCACGCGAACGCGTCCACGCTCTCCCCGGCCTCGACCTTCCGGCCGCGGTAGCGCCTCTTCGGCCGCGGCGACGACGACAGCGCCGGCCGCACCTCGTTGACCAGCTCGCCCATGTGCGCCTCGGCCTTCCCACGCCGCCTGTACAGCTCCAGCGCCTCGGGTCCCGACATCTCCTCTTCCGGGATCGAAGTCACGAGGTTGAACACGGTCGGGAACAGCTCGCCCACCCGCTCGACCGCCACTTGGAGCAAGCGGCGCCGACGAGACCACGATCCCGCCTGGTACTCCTCCTCGAAGACCATCTCTCTCGGCTCGCCGTCCTTGGACGGGCCCAACGCCATGAAGGCCTCCGTCACGTCTTCGGACAAGTCCTTCAACACGCTGTTGTTGCGGATCCGGCAGACGTAGTCCGTCCCCATGTCTTCGAGCTTCTTGAACAACCCCTCGCTCGGAAAGCCGGCGTCGAAGCGCACGTCGATCTCCTGGGCGAGCTCGCCCTTCGCACGCTTCACGAAGTCGGCGATGAGCTCGACGGCGCCGTCGGCGGCGTGCACTTGGCCGCTGCGGAGACGCGCGTCGAGCATGTCCCCCGTGTCGGCCACCGACGCCACGATGGGCTGGTAGACCTTGCGGCGGTAATAGCCGTTCCACTCGCCGCCCGGCTGGTTCCCGTGAACGTCGATGGGAAGGCCGTCCACATCGACGGTAAGCCGTCGGTGCAGCCGACCGCCGCCGATGGCTCGGAGCCTCCACTTGACGAACTTGGCAAGCTCCTCTCGAAGGACCTTGCGGTTTTCCTCCGAACTCAACAGCGCCACGAAGCGCGACAGCGTGGGCTGCGACGGCAACGAGCGGTGAGCGGCGACCGTGCCCTTGCGGTCGCACACGGCGAGGGCGAAGGCGGGATCGTTGCGGTAGGCGTCGGCGTCGTTGTGGTCGCGGCGTCCCTGAGCGGCGAGCACGAGCAGTGCGCGCAGGCACTCGCGCATAGAGTGCGTGATCTTGCCTGGCTGGCGGGGGTCGTCGATGCGGGCGGCGATCCGGTCGACGACGCCGCTGCGTTCGAGGATCTCGCGGACTGTGACGGCGCCGGCGTCGGCGGTGATCTGGAGGGGTTCGAACTTGAACTTGAGGGAACGGTTGAAGGAAAGCGAAGAATCCATGATTCACCTTGGCCGGTCGGCCGGTCAGCGGAAGACGGAATATCAACCCGCTGAAAGATAGATCACTTTATTTTGTCACGTCAATGCCTCGCCAAACGTTCATGAATAAGGCGGGATTACTCGTTCCGCTAGTGCGGTACTGACTCTCGTTCGGCCATGCGTGACGAATGAACGGTATGACGAATGTCCGCCAAACATCGTCGCTCTCCGTGTCCACGGATCCCAGAAACCGGATCACGTGTTCACGCCCTTCCGGCGTGATCCGGCGTAAACACTGACGGGCGTACTTGAACGGCAATATGGGCTCGATTGCGTTCGACGGCACGGCCAGATCAACGATGGACCTGCAGTATCGCTCCAACTCCTGTCCCGAGCCCAAATCGTACCTTGTCGGCAGGCCGAGGAAACCATCTTTGATTCCGTCAAAGAGAAGGCGAAGCGACGCCAGGCTCCACAGAATCCCATTCCAAGCAGATTCGGCGCGGTCGTGATCCAGAACAAAGCAGGGAACCAGTTTCGCGTCTACCCAAGCCGGGTCAATCGCTCTAAGCCAAGCGGCTCGGGCGCTCAGGACGCAGACGGCATCATCCGCTCCCTCGCCGGAGGCACTCACAAGCCGATCAACTTGGACCTTGAAGTCCTTTGGGAATCCCGCACCGTGCTCGGGGTTGTCCCTCTGGAGCACCTCAAGCAGGCCCTGGACTGCTTTGCCGATCGGCGCGTTGATCGCGCGCATGTACGTCGGACGCGAAGCCTGAATCGGGTTCATACCGATCAGCCATTTGCCCTGAGAACTCTTGGCTGCGGAGTCAGCGGCCAAGAGCGGCTCGATCAAGTGATCGAACACTCCGAAGGCGAAGGCTCTGTCGTCGGTGGACAAATCGGGGAACCGATCCCTCAGCCATTTCCCGACTATTCCACACATCGAGACGATAGTCGCAGACGGGAGTTGCCGCATCCGCACATGCAAAACTCTGGTTGCGCGCGGCGGCGCGTTCTCAGGCCAGTGACGGAGGGCCGAACTCCAGAGGAATGCTGAAAACTCACCGCGACGGGCTGCCGAGCCAAGCGCACGGATCGCCCGGCCAGGCTGGGTCTTTACCAGTCCCGTGAAGGGCTCGCTCACAATGAACGGAGTGCGTCTGGAGTTTTCCAGTGAACACGACGCGATTTCTCCGATGGAAAGCCCATTTAAAACCGTGATGTCTTCGTTCGTCTTTACGTCCCCGATTCCCAGAGCCGCTGGCATCCCGATCACATCATCGAGCCATCGGTCGTCCCATCGGGACAAGTGGCCCTTCAGAGTCTTCCATTGCTCAACCACCTCCTCTGGAAAATCACAGCGGGCACGAACGAGCCACCCGAAATAAATTGCCGCTACTTTTTGACGGCGTGCGCCATGCGCCTCGTCATCCTCGTCCAGTTGCGGCGGGCCATTCAGGA
The DNA here is from genome assembly GCA_965115885.1 of Longimicrobiales bacterium. Classification (GTDB taxonomy): domain Bacteria; phylum Gemmatimonadota; class Gemmatimonadetes; order Longimicrobiales; family Gaopeijiaceae; genus BD2-11. The sequence continues at coordinate 1,187,544 of OZ220479.1, read as the reverse complement.
TGCGGCGACCAATGAGCCGCCTGTCTTCGGCTGGCAAGTCGTCCCACCGCCTGTTTAGAAGGGACAACAGTTCGCTGCGAGCGGTGCCCTCTCCCCAAAACTGATCACGCGACAACGTGAGAACATGCTCCACGATCTCGGTGCCGGAGAACATGCTCGAATTCCTCCAGATGCGCAGGCGCAATTGATCAAAGATGTAAGGATCAGGGTTGGGCCAGAGAGCAATGTGGTGCCTTACCCTCTCCGCATCGGTCGTCCATAGGCGCTCCAGAAGCGCGCGGAACATGTCAATGTAAGCGTTCCGGTCGCGTCGGTCGTGGTCACACACCTCGGTGCCGATCCTTCGAAAGCGCTCCGATGTCCGCACCAAGTTTCGTTCGAGCGCTGCGTAGACCCACGGCACATCGGCCTCGGGGACCAGCGGCCAAGAAATGGTGCACGGCGGGAAACGAACATGGAAATCGGCCACATTCTTCCACTTGACGTGCGACCAATCGTCGGGCGGCGGTTTCGACCCCCAGATGGGTTTTGGTGGTTTGGCGTCGCACACCGGTTTCGCCAAGGCTTCGAACTCACAAATGAGACCAGCCGTCCAACCGTGCTTCTGGATTCGATCCAGCAGGTCGTAAAGAGCCCCATCGCCTAGATAGGAATGTCGGCGTTCAACGGCATCGAAGAGGATCATCCAACCGCGCCTTGCGCCGTCGGTGAGGCATGAGGAAGCGTCCACAGCCCGCTTCAGCATCCATCGGAGACGCGGGTGCAGCGCCGATTGGCGGGCAACCCACCACAATAGGACTGGGTCTGCCACGCACGACGTTAGCCATTTCGCGAGATGGAACAATCGAGGAGGCAACGTGACGTGTCGTGTCCCGTAGCGGTAGGACAATCTCTGCCAACGGTGCGCCCGCTCGTCTCCTGATCGCCACGAAATCAGATCGTCAGCCAGTGCACAGCTAGGCTGCCCGCGCCCAAGTGGGCGTGAAGGGTCGTCGTCGAGACGGTATGCCTCTAGAGGATCGAAAGCCCGATACTCGCCGAATCCGACCCCAGGGTCCGCCAAGCGGCAGTCCACATCGAACACACACAGCCACTCCGCAGGCGGACGCGGGTCTCTCTCGGCGAATTCGTGGGCACCCACCGTTGTCTTCACGACATGCGCGACCATGCCTCTTTCGTGCGGCTTGAGCGGCCGTGGTCCTTTCCCGCTCATTTCCACGACGGAACGTCTCCATGACGTGGGGTTCCTCGCACGGTCCGCCCAGGCTTCGAGCGTTTCCCAAAGCGCATCGTGGTAGGGTCCGTCGTATGGGATTGCGGTGACGCCACGATCCTTCCACTTGGCTTCAACGTTCTCAGAATCTCTTCTGGTGAAAGCGAACAAGCGATGCCGGTTCTGTGGACCGATGCTCTCTAGGCCCTCCAGCAGGTATTGTACCGGAGGATCTTCTGCCCGATAGCCGAGAAGCACCACACTATGCCGCTGGAGAAGGTCTCGGATGAACTTGGCGGCCCATCCCTCCGCCACGTACGCGCGCCCCAGTTCCGCGCTACTGAGGACGTACCCGTGGGGACCGGATTCCTTGGCAGCCAGTCGACCATGCAGGTACGTGATGCCGGTCGCTGACTCTCCGTGCCGCAGAGCCGGGTACGTCGGCGGCTCGTAAATCGGACCAGCTTGATCTCCCAGCGCCCTCTCGAAGAGGCGGTCGAAATTCGTGGTGACGAGCTGCGGATTGCCGTTCGCACTTGCAGAAAGGCGGGCAATGATGTCGTGATAGCACTGTGTTTTGGGAGACCTCATTGCCTTCCAGATGATCTTCACTACCGATTCGCGACCGTACTCCTGGTACAGCATCTGGAAGATCCGGTCGAGTGAGGGTCGATGACATTCGGCAACTGGACGGGCGGTTTCGTCGTAGATCTGGAGAGCTCGCCGAGCTTCGGAATTCGGCGGCGGATCAAGCTCGTCTCTCACGTGTTGCGCGAGCTGCAGGAAGTCGGGCATCCCCGCCGGCTTCGACACTCCTGCGCCGCACAGGAACACAACGTTACCGGCGTCGCGCTCATTCAGCAGGATGTCGGGAATTGCGGGACCGTCTGCCTTGAACCGCATTACGACCCCCAGGCGTCGTACCAGCGTCGTGGATTTGCGTTTCCGGTGGGCGGGGCACGGAGTGGATCGAGGTCGTGTTCAGCGGGGTCTTTCCTCGCTGGGCACCACCGTTTCAACGTGGGTGACTTGCGGAGGACCACGGCGTCGAGAGTGTGCATTGACCAATCTGATCGGGTGGCCATAGGGACGTCAAGATCCGGCGGGGAGCCGGTCGAGATAGTCGCCCCAATCTGCGTCATCACGAGGGGCTGCGTATTCCACGGATGTGATCCAGCTGTTCCAAGGGATGTGATCCACTCGCCACCGGCTCGCAGTGCACGGTTGGGGCGGGGATCCTGAAGGGGTGCTGGATACGATTCGGTCGAGATGGGTCGTGAGTGAGCTACACCTCCTGTAGTCGAGGGTCGGAGCGTCTTCAGGCCATCGTCGCGGCGATGGCCGCATTGTAGTGCGACAGCGCATCGATGTCAGCTGCACGGCCCGGCGCACCGGGGCCCCGTGCAGGGAGCGGAGCGACCGGAACGGGGCCCCGGTGCGGGCGGCGTCGTCCGCCGCAGTCCCGTTCGCCCGGCCGAGCGGTGGGGCGCCCCCATCTCCGCGCCGAGAGTTCGGGCGCTTGCCGCGAGCCAGCCCGATCAGTTCTCGTCGAGGCGCCGTTTCGGGAGCGATTTCCAGATGGCCATTACCCTTCCGAACGTCGAGATCGCCCGTTAGAGGCCGTTCTACGGCTTCCGTTTCCCGGTCTCGGCCCCAGGATCGCGCGAAGCGCCGCAGGTGGACCAGAACTCGCCGCCACGCGCCTTCGTCCGGCGTTCGCGCGATCATCGCGTGGCCGATCCCGCGCCGCTGGCCGCCTGGGTCGTGTCGTAGAGCCTTCTCATCGATCCGCCCGCCAGCTCGATCCGGTGCGCGTTGTGGACCAGTCGATCCAGGATCGCGTCCGCGAACGTCCGATCGCCCACCACGTCATGCCAGTGGTCGACGGGCAGTTGAGACGCCAGCACCGTGCCGTGCCGACCGTACCGGTCGTCCAGGATGTCGAGCAGGTCGTGCCGGCCCTGGCCCGACAGCGACGCGAGCCCCCAGTCGTCGAGGATCAGAAGCCACGTCTTGGCGATCCGCTGCACCAGGCGAGGATAGGAGCCGTCGGCGCGGGCCACCTTCAGCGCCTCGAACAGGCGCCCCACGCGATAGTACAGCGTCGAGATCCCGATGCGGCACGCCTGTTGGCCCAACGCGCAGGCGAGGTACGACTTCCCCGATCCCGTCGCGCCCGTCACCAGGACCGTCTGTCCGCGCCGGATCCACTCGCCCGTCGCAAGTCGCAGCACGAGCGAGCGGTCGAGTCCTCGAGCCGTCTTGAAGTCGATGTCCTCGACGGCGGCGTCGAGGTGGAGCTTCGCCGCTCCCCGGAGGCGCACGTACCGGCGCTGAGCGCGCTCCGTCCTCTCGCGCTCGAGCAACAGAGCGAGGCGGTCCTCGAACGTCAGTTCGGCGATGTTCGGCATCGCGCCCTGCTCCTCGAACGCTCGCGCCATCCCCGTGAGGCGCAGTTCGCGAAGCAGGTCGAGCGTGGGTTGATCGAGCATGGGCGTCACGACTCCTCGTCGGGTGTGGGGCTCTTGTAGTAGTCCGGCCCGCGGACGTTCTCGTGGTCGGCGGGCAGGTCGGGCGTCGCGTCCTCCTCCTCGGGAGCCGCCTTGTCGCGTTCGGTCGCCAGGATCGACTGGACCGACCGGCGGCTGATCGTGCCGATCTTCAGCGCGTGCGCGCACGCGGCCTCGAGACGCTCCGCCGAGTAGGCGCGCTTCAGCTCCCGCAAGCCCAGGCAGCTGCGGTAGCCCTGTTCCGGATGCGGTCGCCGCTCGAGGAGCTTCTCGGCGAACTCGCCCGTCTTCGGTCCGACCCTGCGCGCCTCGGCGATCAGTCGGGACGGCGTCCAGTCGCGGTGCGCGCGGTGCGCGGCCGGCATGTGCGCGTCCTCCGTTGCACAGCTCCCCTTCTCGCTTGCGCGGATGTGCGCCGCCTGCCGCTTGCTCCCGTGGAACACCTCGATGGCCGTCGCCGAGACCCTGACGTCGACTTCCTTGCGGGCGAGCGTGTACGGCACGCTGTAGAAGCAGCCCCCGACCTGGACGTGGTAGTCGATGTTGACGCGCGCCTTGACCCAGCGCGCGAACTCGTAGCGCTGGGCCGGCAGCGGTCGCAGCGCCGACCGATCCAGTTCCTCGAAGAGGCTCTGGCGGCTGCCCTCGAGCTTCTGGAACGGCCGCTCGTTGAGCGCCTTGACCAACGGCGCGATCGCTTCGCGCGCCTCCGCCAGCGAAAAGAAGCGGTGGTTGCGCAGCGGCGCGAGCACCCGCCGCTCGACGTGCTGCACCGCCGCCTCGACCTTCGCCTTGTCCCGGGGCTTGCGCGGTCGCGTCGGCATCACCGCGACCCCGTAGTGCCGGGCCATTTCCAGATACGTCGGGTTCAGCTCCGGCTCGTACTTGCACGCCCGCTGCACTCCCGCCTTCTCGTTGTCCGGGATCAGCAACTCCGGCGCCCCGCCCCAGCGCTCGAACATCCGCACGTGCGAGCCCGTCCAGTCCTCGAGCTTCCGCGTCGGCGTCAGGTCCACGAACGTATGATTCGAAGCGGCGAGCGTCGCCACGAACACGTTCGCCTTGCTGACCTTGCCCGTCTCCGGATCGATCACCGCGACCGTCTGGCCCGCGTAGTCGATGAACACCCTCTCGCCGCCGGCGTACGAGTGTCGCATCACCACGTCGACCCGCTCCGCCCACTCCCGGTACCGAGCGCAGAACCAGCTGTACTCGTACGCGCCCTCGCGATGCGCCTCCCGATACTCCAACCACAGGAGCGCCAACGTCATCCCCTTGCCCCGCGACATCGCGCGGTGCACTTCCGCCCAGTCCGGCGCCGGTCGCTTCGCGCCCCCAGACGCGGGCGCGAAGAGCGCCGCCTTCAGCTCTTCGTCGCCGAAGTCCTCGGGCAGCGGCCAGGACAGCCCCGCCTCCTCGGCGCGGCGAACGTACCGGCCCACCGTGGCGTGGCCGATCCCCAGGATCGCGGCGATCTCCCTGTGGCTGCGGCCAAGCTCGAACTTGAGCCGCAGAACGTCGTGTAGCTTGTGCATGGTCAACCTTGGCTGTGGCACCGTCTTCGCCCTCTTGAAGGATCGATCGCGAGGTCGAAAGAACGGCCCTCTACTTCAGGTCATCCAGCACTCCTCCTGCCCGCCGGTCCCGCACGGGTCGCTGCCCGCTGCCTGCCGAATGACGCGAGCCGCCACCCGGACGCTCCCGTCGCCACCGTGGATCACATCGCCTGGAACGAGTGGATCACATCGCTGGAACCACTGGATCACATCGCCTGGAATACGCACCTGGTCTGGACGAAGTCGGCGGACAAGATTCTCGAGAAGGTGAACCGGGCTCGGCAGGCCTTGGCCGTCGCCTCCGCATAATCAACTATATGAACCGGACACTACACTAGTGGGCTGATTACTACGGTGGCCCCGCAAGCGCGTCCTCTTCTCGGAGGCGACCGCATCCGACGTCGCCAACCGTTGCGCTGGTAGCACCAGTCTTGTCCAACGGCGAATGAGCCCGGACGGAGGAGCGGATTCCAGCGGTGGATGAGCCCGGATTCGGGGGTCGTGCCATCTTTGGAGCATGGTCATGCATCTCGACGTATCCCAGATCCGCACCCTCGCCGAAGTCCGCACCTTCCTCGAGGGTACCGGAGCGGCCGACTTCCGGCCCATCCACCGTGCCGACGTCTACGACTGCATCCGGCGCACCCTCGACCACTTCGACTACTACCAGGCCCGACGGCCCGACAAGAGCGCGATCAAGCGCTTCCTCGAGAAGGTCACCGGCCTCTCGCGCGCCCAGGTCACCCGCCTCATCTCCCAGTACCGCCGCACCGGCCGCCTCGTCGACCGCCGCCGCAAGCCCCCCGCCAACCGCTTCCAGCGCGTCTACACCGCCGCCGACGTCGCCCTGCTCGCCAAGATCGACGACTCCCAGAACCAGCTCGCCGGTCCGGCCACCAAGGTCATTTGCCACCGCATGTTCCACGTCTTCGGCGACCATGACTTCAAGCGGCTCGCCAACATTTCCAACGGCGCCATCTACAACATCCGCAAGCGCCGCGACTACCGCGCCGGCCGCCTCCGCTTCCGCAAGACCGTCGCCACTCGAGTCTCGATCGGCGAGCGCCGCAAGCCGCAGCCCGATGGCAAGCCCGGCTACGTCCGCGTCGACAGCGTCCACCTCGGCGACCTCGAGGGGAAGAAGGGCTCCTACATCATCGACGTCGTCGACGAAGTCACTCAACACGAGTACCTTGTGTGCGTCGAACGCCTCACCCACGAGTTCCTCGGCCCCGCGCTCGAGCAGCTGATCGACGCCTTCCCCTTCGTCGTCCACGCGTTCCACGCCGACAACGGGAGCGAGTACATCAACCACCGCGTCGCCGAGCTGCTCAACCGCGTCCACGTCAAGACGCTGACCAAGTCCCGGCCCCGCCGCTCGCACGACAACGCGCTGGCCGAGTCGAAGAACGGCGCCGTCGTGCGCAAGTGGCTGGGCCACGTCTACGTCGCGCCCGAGATGGTCCCCCACTTCAACGCGTTCCTCGGGGAGCATCTCAACCCGCTTCTCAACTACCATCGCCCCTGCAACTTCCCCACCGAGACCGTCACGCCCAAGGGTCGCCGGAAGCTCAAGTACCGCCAGCAGGACGTCATGACCCCGTACGACAAGCTCAAGTCGCTGCCCGACGCCGAGCAGCGCCTCCGTCCGGGCGTCACCTTCGAACAGCTCGACCGCATCGCACTCGCGAAGACCGACCTCGAGGCCGGCGAAGACGCCCAGCAGGCCCTCGCGACGCTCCTGCGCGCCAACCGCGAGGTGAACGCGCAGAGGGCCGCGAAGACGGCGTGAGCTGAAACGATCCGCCGTCGGCGGCAGCGGCAGCGCCGTCGTCGGGCGAATCGCAGCGGCTTCCTCGGGGAGCCCCATCCCGTTGGATCGCGACCGACGCCGACCCTGGCGGACTGTGGCGGTCCACAGTTCGGGGGGGGAAGCTTCGCATGCTTCGGATCGCACGGGCAGAAGCCCGTTCGAGCCTTGACCCGGGTCGCACCGCTACCGCGCTGTCACGCCGACACTCGACTTCGGATCCGAAGCGCTCGCTTCCCCCGACCGCCTAACGGCGGTCCTTTGGGAAACTCCCGGCGATCCCGACGGATCGCGGTGGACACCGACCTTCCGACCGGAATGGGCAGGCGCTCTATGCGCCTGAAGGTCAACACCTTGAACTCGGAGTCCATGCAGGACCGCACCCGCTCCAGGTCAACGGCCACCCCCAAAACCAACCCCAACTGCACTTGCCAGGGGGGGGAACGAGCGGAGAACGCGTCCCGGGTCCGATCACCCACCCTGTCCACCGCGTGAACGTCACCGCCGCCACGAAGTCGACCTCCGGAGTCGTCGGCGGTGCAGCGACCGGCGCGCTCCACATCCGCTCGCGAATGGCACAACCCGCCGGCTCTCGCGCGTCCATGACCCCCCGATCCGGTTGCACGACTCGGCTCGGGAGGGGATCTTGATCCGTCCGTTTCACGTCCATGACGCCTCGGATCCCGGACCGCTCACCCTATCCCGCACCACCCCCTCCGTTCGGGCTCATTACCGCGTTGGAATAGACTTCACCCGGACGTTACTATATTCTATTCTGTGTCGAGCGGCCACGCCGATTGGGAGGGACGGCATGGGACCCCTGGACAAGCTGGGCGAGATCCGAGATCATCGTATTCATCGTCATGGGATGGTTCTATGGATTCAGCATCGTCCGCGGAATCATCCGCTGGGTGAAGAGATGACCGCAACGCCCCGGATCGGGGCACATGCGCCGACCATAGCTACAGGACGACGCGGACAATGCTCAAGAAGATCGAAACACTGTCGAAGAAGAGGGGGGTGGCATGAAAGCGGACTGTCCTCGTGGACCGGAGTGACCAATGAGTTATGAAATGATCAAAACCGAGGCAGATGCAGTAGGTGCAGCAAGCAGTGTGTTTGTTCGGCTGTTGGGGCCAGCGGCCGACCAAGTCGGTGGGACTTTCGGCGATTGGGCACGCTACTGGCGCTGTTTGAATATGATTAAGATCGGAAAGAAATTAGCTGAGCGTATCGAAGCAGAAGGTCTTGATGATAGCAAGTTGCATCACTTGCCGCTATCAGTAGGGTTGCCCCTGATCGAACGGGCATCCTGTCACGATGACTCAGTGCTTCAAGAGAAATGGGCCAATTTGATGGCTTCGTGGATATCGATGGATGATCCTAGCGAGGATTTTAGTTCTTACATCATGCACATTGAAATGCTCAACCAAATGACTCGGCTAGATTGTGAGGTCCTCGAGTTTGTCTGTGAACAGGGAATCAAATATCGAGATGTTGAGCAGGACTCCATGGTGGCCAATGAACTGGAACCGGCCTTGATCGAGGCCGGTTTCCCAGGGAGAATGGCACACGCCTCGGTCGATAAGCTCTGTGCTCTTGGAGCCATGCAACGAGTTATCAGTGCGCCCTTAAAAAGAAGCTCAGAGAACGTTTCCGGATTTCGAGAAACCATTGTGCCGACGCTCGTGGGGCTCAATCTCTATCTGACCTCTTCAGGCAAGACTCCGGGATGGATGAAGGATAAATAGATAGGAATGAAACAATTCTCATGAGGACTTTGGCTGTTCTGAAAAATGTTCACCTTAAGCATCAATATAGCCTTGGGGATAGCGTCTGCCTCCAACCCGGTGTGCGTATTCTGAACGACTATCCTAGGCGCAGTCGCCCTCGATCCCCCGGGAAACCCATCTCGTGCCCTTGACACACGCTGCAAATGACCTATAACATAGATACATGAACGCTATCATCCGATTCCTCGTTGAGGAAGGTTTGTCGCATGCCATTGCTGTTGTTCTGACAGCATTGGTCGTTAGGTTGCCTAATTATTGGCGACGGAAGCGTCTCAAAAAACCAGTGGAACAAGCGTATTTCAAATTGAGACGGGTGTGCGAGCCCGATGTGCTGGATCCCGAAAATCAAGGGAATCCGCATTATATGCGGTCAGATGCCAGGGATACTGTCAATCCTCTACGAAGGAAACTCCAGCGTGCTGGCTTCCACAATCCTGATAAATGCACACTAGGCCCGGAATCGTTAGACGCATGGTTCGACCACCTACGCCGGGTGCGGGATGAGCTGTGAACAGAAGTCTTGCCGCAAGTGGATCCGCGACGGCCAGTCCGTCCTCATCGTCGGTGCCACCGACTCCGGCAAGTCGTTCCTCGCCTGCGCTCTCGGGCACCAAGCCTGTCGCACCGGTCTCTCGACCCACTATTACCGCGTCTCTCGCCTCCTCGGCGAACTCGCCCTCGCTCGGGCCGACGGGTCCTACCCGCGCCTCATCCAGCGACTCGTCAAGACTTGGCTCTTGGTCCTCGACGACTGGGGTCTTACCTCGCTCTCCGACCAAGGACGCCTCGAACTCCTCGACGACCGCCACGCCCGACGCGGCACCGTCCTCGCCTCGCAACTCCTCATCGAGAACTGGCACTCCGCCATCGGAAACCCCACGTTCGGCGACGTCATTCTCGACCGGCTCGTCAACAACGCCCACCGAATCACCGCTCAAGCTGAGGCGTAACGCGTCGTCGCCAGCAGCCCGTGCAGCAGACCAGCCGACCCTGCTCGCCAATGTGGCGCGGATGGCCGTCCGTGGGCACGTACGTGATGTCCGCCACCCACAGCTTGTTCGAGACCCGTAGCCGAAAAGCCACGGTCCACCAAGTCCTCGGCAATCTCCGCCTGCGGCCCCGTCCCGCTTTTGCCCCTCTTCCGACGCCGACTCGCACCCTCGATCACCGCCACCGTCATCAGCGGAATCACCCGGGTCGAGGCTCGCACCACCTGCGACTCCCGCTTTTCGGGCTTGCATTCCAGCCATTTCGACAAGACGAACTCCGACCAGCTGGTGGGCGGTAAGGCGGCAGATCGTGCAGTCCTAGTTGACTTTATACGATTCCTTACCGTGATGTGCACCGTTCACGCTGCGTCCGAGGGTGACCGCATCGCGGTCATGAATTGTTCCAACGGGAATTAGACTTGGATGCGGCCCGGCTCTGCGAGTGCGCACCGGGCGATCCGCGATCCGTTCCAGAGGCTGGAACTCGGCGATCTCCGTCCCCAGTTCCGCGATCATCCGCGTCGTCCACGAGTCGCTCTTCGTCCAGCGCCTCTTTTTCGGCGACTCGTGGACCTTCGGCCGAAAGAGGGACGCGAAGCGGCGCATTCCACCGCAAGCAATGAAGCCTCTCCCCGATCAGCCGCCGCACCGTGTTTGCACGAGGCGGCCGTCGCCGACAAGCCGGCAGGAAGCATCGCGCCGTCTGGTCCGCCCGGCCTTCGATCCGATCCGGGATCGCTTCGCGCACTTCGTTTATTGGCCGTGGAAATCCATACGGAAAGGTAGTGCAACCGCCTTCGGCCCCCCGCCCGGAAGGATCCCGGACGGGGGGCCGACGTTCAGAAGGGGCCGCGACCCCGCCGACCGGTCGACTGCCGGTCGACGGAGCCGGAGCGGTCTACCCTATCCGCTCCCCGAGCTCACGGCCGCAATCGTGACCTTGGGACCCATCTTCCACGGAGTGGGATCGCCGCTATGTCTGGCTTCGATCCACATGACGATCTCCCCCTGGAGATCCGCCGCCGTGAGACTCACCGCGCTGCCGCCCGCCGTTCGGAATTGGGCGTAGCTCGTGGCCTCCTTGACGCCCTGCACCAGCAACTGTCTCCCGTCCCAGGCGTCCGTGCCCGAAGTCTGGTGGTACAGAGTCAGCTTCGCGCCGCCCTGGCCCGCCACGGCCAACTGCATGACGATCCGCTGATGCGACCTCTCGTTCGTCGTCGCCACCCAGTCGAGCTGGATCGTGTCGTTGTCCGCGCTGCGACGCGCCTTGATCGACCTCGCCACCGGATCGAGCGCCGGCACCAGCACGACGACTGTGTCTGCGTCTATCACCGCATTGCTGTTGTTCGTCGCCCTCGTAATCACCCGGACGCTGAACGAGTCGTCGGGAACCTGGCGGTTGAGCGGCTTGCAGACAGCGAAGCTATTGTTCGAACAGGGCCGCAGGACGACCCCTTTTGCTTGATTGGACGCGCCAGGGGGGTTTTGGGCATGGAACAGGAATTTCCACGCCCCGTCCGTGTCCCGCCACCAAAATTGGAAAGTGGTGGGAGGGGTCGACCCCGCAGGACCGCCGAGTTGCGCCCAGGTGATGGGCAAGTAGCTCTCGTTGCCGCCGTACAGGATGTGGACCTTCGAGCTGTCCTTGTGGACGCCGACGGAATCCCCGTTCGCGTTGGCGACGCTGTCCACCCACGCCGGGCCCCGCTTCGCACTCACCTCCCGCAACGTCCAGGTGCGCGCGTCGATCGTTCCGTAGTCCTTGTCCTCTCCGGGCGCCACCGACACGCGCTGGCTTCCGTTCGGATACACGAAGCCCCACTTGTCCCTCGACGCCGCGACGTCGTAGGCGCCGAACGGCACGTTGAACGTGAACACTCCCGTCTCTCCGGTCGTCGTCGAGTCCGTCGCGGTCGATTCGCCCGCCTTCGTCACCGTGACCTTGACGCCCGAAAGCGGACCGCTGCTGGCGGCGGCGCTCGGCCATTTGGCATCCTTCACCCGGCCCGTGATCGTCGCGTTCACGAAGCCCGTGAAGTTGATCCCCGAGATCGCCGCGCCCGTGTGCGCCGGCACCGTGATCGACCCCGGCGCGAAGCTCATGCCCGTCTTCATCACGCGCACCATCGCCGTCCCGCCCACGTCCTGGCCCTTCACCTCCGCCATGTAGCTCCCGTCCGCGCCCGTCGTCAGCTTCCCGTTCGACGCCTTGTTCTCCGGCGCCACCCACTTCGTCGTGTCGTCGGCGTACCTCACCTGGATCTCCGCGCCCGCCACCGCCGCGCCGCTCCCCGACGCCGTCACCTTACCGCTCACCGTCGCCTTCGAGGCCGTGCCCCCGAACGCGACGTCCACCATCTCCAGTCCGTTCGCCACGAACGCCCGCACCGAGTCCTTCGTCGTCGTCGCGCCCTTCGTCGCCTTCACGAAGAACTTGTTCGTCATCGCGCTCCGCGACGCCGAGGACACCCCCGCGATCACGTAGCGTCCGTACAGGTCCGTCATCGCCGTCTTCCCGTTCGCCGTCACCGTCGCGCTGTCGATCGGGAACCCGTCGCTCCCCTTCACCCGCCCGTACACCGTCCCCGTCGACGGCGTCACCTCCAGCTCCACCGCCCCGCCCAGCGGGCTCAACGCAGTGCCCAGCTCCATGCCACCCTTCTTGCGCACCCGCCAGCCCGCCGACGCCTTCGCTTCGTACGCGCCCGCCGCCAGCTTCCCGAAATCGAACTGGTACGTCTCGTCCACCGTCGTCGTCGTCGCCACGTCCTTCGCCAGCGCCGCGAACGTCTTCGCCTCGCCCGCCAGGTTCTTCCCCTCCACCGGCGTCAGGTCCACCGTCACCCCCGAGTTCTTCCGGTTCATCGTGTCCGTCGAGAACCCGTCCCCCGAACTCGCCGCCGTCACGCTCTTGCGCCACACCTCGCCCTTCACCGAATGCGTCATCACGTACGCGAACGACGCGCACTCGTCGTGGTCCTGAGGAAGCGTCTCCTGCAACGGACACAGCGAAACCGTGTGCCCGAATCCGCCCTCCGACCCGAACGCTCCGCCCATCAGCCCGTTCGCCTCCGCGTCCCGGTACGCCTCGAGCTCGTCCGGTTCCAGCAGCACGATCCCCGCCGTCGTACCCGCCGCGCTCTCGTTCGCGCGAACCACCACGTCGTAGTCCGTCGGCACGTGCAGGAACGTCACCACCCCGTCCTTCTCGCTCATGTGCTTCGAATCCCACTCCTCCTTCGTGAACGAGCGCGACCGGCCCGTCCCGCTCATGTAGCGCAGCGACACGTCCACGTACCCCGTCTTCGCCCGCTCGTCCCCGCCCAGCACGTTCCCCGTGTACCCCTCCACCTGATCCTTCTCGTGGTGCACGTACACCTTCAACGTCTGCGTCGCGTAGCTCGCCTCGAGCGTCCCCGCTTCCATCGTCTCGCCCGCCAGCTTCAGACCCGTGTGCGTGTACTCCACAGCCTCCGACTCGTACTTCTCCCCACCGTCCAACTCGTCGTCCTGGTCCTTCGCCAGCATGAACGCGTAGGTCGTCGGCACCGACTCCGCCGTCGTCTCCAGCTTCGCCATGCCCTCGTCGTCCAGCTTCTTCGGCGCGCCCTCCACCGTCTCCTCCCCCGACGTCACGCCGATCGCCCAGCCGCCCAACGCCATGCCCCCGCCCAACTCCGTCTTCACCGTCTTCCCGCTCACCGACACGTCCACCTTCAGGTTCACCACGTCGGCCACGTTCTTCGCCGACACCCTCCACTCCTGAGGATCCCACTTCACCGCCTGCTTGCCCGCTCCCATGTCCACGCTGTAGCCGTCCGCAACGACCGTCGCGTACACCGTGTGGCCCGTCGTGCCCGCGCGCGCCACACGGATCGACGCCATGCCCTCGTCGTCCGTCACGCCGCTCCCCGCCAGCCGCTCCCCGCCCATGTCCGCGTACAGGCTCACCTTCGCGTCCGGCAGCGCGTCCCCCAGCGCCTCCCCGCTCTTCAACGTCACCTCGAAGTCCACCGTCGTGTGCGTTATGTCGAACGGCAACGACCGCGTCGCCGCCTCCCCGACTCCCAACTCCACCACGTAGCCCGTCGACGGACCCCCGTACGCCACGTCGTGCTTCGCCAGCATCGCCGACGCATCCGCGTCGATCAGCACCACCAGCTGGTACGAGCCCGCCTTCAGACCCTCGAACGAGAACCCGCCCTCCTCGTCCGTCGCGCCCAAGCGCTGCTCGTTCACCCCAGGGCCCACCAGCGCCACCGGGATCCCCGCTCGCATCAGCGCATGCTCCCCCTCGTCGAACATGTCGTTCTTCGTCCCCTCGTCCACGTACGCCATCCCCGACACGCTCGCCGTCGTCGCGTGCTCCCCCTCGAAGTTCACGATCTTCGACTCGTCGTCCGCCACCGTCACGTCCACGCTCGTCGTCCCGAACACGTACGCCTCGCCCTCCACTCCGATCGACACCGCGTAGTCCCCCGCCGCCAACCCCGTGAACGCGTACTGTCCGCTCGCGTCCGTCGTCTCCGTTCGCTCCTCGTCCGCCCCCGACAGCGTCACCTCGACTCCGCTCAATCCCATCCCCTCCACGCTCACCCGACCGCTGATCCCCGACGTCCGCAGCAACACCCCCGTGAACGACACCGTCGCCGTCTCGTCCATCTCCACGCTCACGTCCCGCGACGTCGACGCGAACTCGTAGTCCTCCGCTTCGTACCCGCCCGCGATGCTCACCTCGTACGCGCCCGCGCGCAGTTCCCCGAACCGGTACATCCCGTCCGCGTCCGTCGTCGCCCTGCGGCTCTCCTCCGCAGGACCGCCCGACAGCGTCACCGTCGCCCCCGCCAACCCCTCGCCCTCGATCGCCACACGACCCTCCACCGCCGACGTGCGCACGTAGTGGCCCGTGAAGTCCGCGTTCCCGACCTCGCCCGCCTCCACCTCCACCTCCACCAGCTCCGCTTCGAACGTCACGTCCTCCGGGTAGCCCGAAATCTCCACCGTGTACGTCCCCGCCCGAAGCCCCGCGAACGCGAACCCGCCGTCCATCCCCGTCCGCACCGTCTCGCCCGTCGCGTGCTCTCCGCCCAGCGTCGCCGTCACCCCCGACAGCGTCTCCGGCTGCCCGTCCCCTCCGCTCATCGCCGCGTCCGCCGCCACCACCGCTCCCACCACCGCCGACGAACGCACGTACTCGCCCGCGAAGCTCAATCGCACGTTCTCCCCGTCCGTCGCGATCGTCGCCGACTGCGTCGCCTGCGCGAACGTCGCGTCCTCCGGGTAGCCCGAGATCGTCACCGTGTACGTCCCCGCCTCGACGCCCGTGAACGAAAAGTCGCCGCCCGCCCCCGTCGTCGCGCTCGCGCCCGACGACAGCGTCGCCGACACCCCCGCGACCGCCGTCCCCTCGATCGTCACCGTGCCCGAGATCGTGCCCACCGGCGTCGGCGGATCCGGCGGATCCACCGGCGGCGGGGAACCCTCGTCGCACGCCGCGAAGACGAGCGACGCCAGCGTTGCCGTGGCCAGGAGTCTGAGTCTGTTCATGGTACCGTCCCTTGCGAAGGGTGAATCGGAGGGTCGCAGCGCCGCCGCACCCTGCGACGGCCGCCCCCCGGGGACATGCGCCGACCGACGCCCGGAAGACCCGGGCCGACGCACGAAAGCGTTGCGCGGCGCGCGCCTAGGACCAAGCGCGTGCGCGGAGATCGAAAACCGCAGTGGACGCGGAAACTCCGCCGACGCGCCGGGCGTCGGCTCGCGAGGAATCCGCGACGGAGAACGTGGCGCCACGCGCCGAACGGACGCACGGATACGACGGGTTACGGCCCGCCTTCGCAGGCGAAGGCGCAACCGGAAACTTCCGGAACCGGAAGAGGAAGAAGCCCCGCGACCCCCGAGAAGAACCCCGCGAAAGAGTGCGGGGAGCCCCGCCTTTACTGAACCGGGCTGGCGGGCTGGCGGGCTGGCGGGCTGGCGGGCTGGCGGGCTGGCGGGCTGGCGGGCTGGCGGGCTGGCGGGCTGGCCTCTCCGCGAGCCTACGGACTCGCGCGCCCTCCGGCAAGGCTCGCGCCCGCGCGCCTGCGCGCGCAGACGGCGGCTCCGGCCGGTTCGAGTCGCGGGCGTCGCGGCCCGCGTTCTCCCGGGCCGCGACCCCGCGGACCCGGTACAGGTGTTCGACGCTCATGTCGTAAGCACGTGTCCCCTGTGAGCGTGGACTCGACGACATCATTCATGTGCAAATCCCGTGCCGGAAATGGCAATATTCTGCAAGTCCCAATATGGAAACAGGTTGCGGCCCTACCCCCGTGCCCCGAAGTCTCGGAAATCCGAGGAAACCTCAGAAATCTGAAGGGAAACCTCAGAAATCTGAAGAATCGTCTTGGATTTCCGGGCCATTCGCACGGGCATGCCTGCGCCCAAGCCTCTCCCTCGCATCGGAAAGCTGCTGCAGGGGACGGCGGGATCTCCCCCCTAACCCCAACCCTTGCGGGAGGCCCCGTAGAAGGCGCGCAACCGCTCTTCGACGACACGCCAAGGCCCGCGCACCAGCGGCGCCGGTGGCAGAGAGTCGAGCAAGTAGCGGCCGTAGCGCTTGACGGCGATGCGCCGGTCCAGCAACACCACGGCGCCCCGGTCGCGACGCGAACGCACCAAGCGGCCGAACCCCTGGCGGAGACGGAGCGCCGCATGGGGCAGCATGAAGGCTTGGAACGAATTCTCCCCCGCCGCCTCGATGGCCTCCATGCGCGCTTGGACCACCGGATCGCTGGGAACGCTGAATGGAAGCTTCTGGATGAGCAACGCCCGCAGCGGACGGCCGGGCACGTCCACCCCCTCCCAGAAGGAGGACGTTCCCAGCAGGATCGCGTTGCCCGCCTCGACGAACCGGGAAAGCAAACGCGACCGATCCTCTTCCCCGTGCACCAGCAGGGGCCAGCGTCCCGGCGCTTCCGCGCGCAGCGCCTTCGCCACCGCGCGTAGCGCCCGGTGCGCGGTGAAGAGCGCGAAGACCCCGCCCCCGGAAACGCGGGCGAGCGCGATCACGGCGCGGGCCGTGGCGCGGTCGAAGGAGGCGCGCCCCTCCGGGACGCCGAACGACGGTTGAGGCAAATTGGAGGGCACGCAAAGCAACGTCTGCGCGGCGAAATCGAAGGGAGAGTCGATGCGCGCTTCGGAGACGGCCGGACCTCGTTCGCCCCCGGTGCCGGAGGCGAGGCCGAGCCGTCCACGCAGGAAGCCGAACCCGTCCCGCGTGGTCAGCGTAGCGGAGGTGAGCACCGTCGTGGGGACGCGCGCGAACAGCTGCTCGCGCAGCAATTCGTCCACCTCGACGGGGGCGGCCGCGATCCGAAGGCCGGAGCGCTTCCCGCGCCGGGGGGGTCGCCGCTCCACCCAGCGCACGTGGCGCCGATCCCCCTCCTCCGGATCCAGAACCAAGCGCAGGCTACGTGCCGCATCGCCCAGGCGCCGCTCGACGCTTTTCAGGTCCAGCGCCCTCCCCTCGAGCGCTTCGCGCCACTCGTCGGTGAGTTCGATGCGCGCGACCAGCTCGGACACCTCGCGCGCCAGCGTTCCGAGCGCGTCCAACAACGCGTCGAACCGGACGCGGACCCGCTCGTTGCGAACAGGCTCGGGCAGTTGGTCCGAACCCAGCCTGGCACGCCCTCCTCCGGGCAGGGGCGCCAGCCCGTCGAGGAGTTCGAAGAAGGAGTCGAAGCGCCGGCGCGCCGCGGCCAGCGGCGGACGAAGGCCCTTTCTCATGCGGTCCAAAAGAGGCTGAGCGGCCGTCCGCGCGTCCGCGGACGGGGTCGGAGCCGACCCGCCCCCTCCCGCCGCGGGGAGGCCGGAGATTTGCCGGAGCAACGCGCCCGCCAAACGGTCCAAACGGGTCAGCGTGGCGGCCAGCCCCTTGCGGCTGAGGCTCGCGCCCAAGTGGTTGGTGGCGGCCTCCTCGACGTTGTGCGCCTCGTCCAGAACGAGGCGCCGATACGCCGGAAGCGCTGCGGACTGCGTGAAGTTCTCGGTGGCGAGGCGGAGCGAGAGATCTGAGAAGAGCAGGGAGTGGTTCACCACCAGCACGTCCGCCGCGGCCGCCACCCGGCGCGACCGCTGGTAGAAGCACTCCTGGAAATGGGGACAGCGGGCGTGCAGACAGATGTCGCCGTCGGAGCGCACCTCCTCCCAGACCTCCGGCGAGGGGGCGGCCGCCAAGTCGGCGCGCGATCCGTCCTCCGTGGTGTCGATCCAGTCGAGCAGCGCCCGGAGCTCGCGCGAGCGGTCCTCCTCGAAGAGATCGGCGTTCTCCTCCATCGCCGCCAGATAGGCGCGGCGGATGGAGACGTAGTTCCCCCTGCCCTTCATCAAGGCCCAGCGGAAGTCCTCTCCCAGCACCTCGCGCACCAGGGGAAGATCCTTGGCGACCAGCTGTTCCTGCAGGTTGATGGTGTTGGTGGAGACGACGGTGGACTCCTTGTTGCGGATCGCCCAGGCGGCCGCGGGAATCAGGTAGGCGAGCGATTTCCCTGTCCCGGTTCCGGCCTCCACCAAGGTGGTGCCGCCCTCGTTGTACGCGCGCGCCACCTCCGCCAACATGGCGCGCTGACCCGGACGGTCCTCGTAGCCGCCGTGCATGCGGGAAAGAACGCCGCCCGGGGCGGCGAGCCGCTCCAGTTCGGGGATGTCCAGAGGCTGGAGCGAGGGGGGCGGCGACGGTTCCACCACCACGTAGAGCGCGCGCGCCCGGTTGTCGACGATGGCGCTGCCGAGCCCTCGCTCGTGGAGCCGAGCCGCAGTCGCGAGGTCCGCGTCGGAGGGATCGAGCACGCCCGAGGGGTGGTTGTGCAGCATGAGCTCGCCGGGGCGGGCGGCGGCGGCGGCGGCGAGCACGGCGGCGCGGTTGCCGCGCGCCACCGCCCGCGGGTTCACGATCACGCGCTTGGGGGTCACGGTGGCCAGGAAGCAGACCTCGCGCCCGCCCGCCCGCGCGATCTCCTCGCGGATGCGGCGGGCGGCCTCGGGAGCGAGGGCGAGGTCGGGGAGGCGGCGGGATCGCTCGGAGGTCACGGGGCGGCGAAGGTTCGGTGAGTCGATCCCTGCGGGATCAGGTCTTGCGTCGCTTCTTGCGCGCGGCCGGGAAGAGAACGTTGTTCAGGATCAGACGGTAGCCGCCCGAGTTGGCGTGCAACGCGAGATCCGTCGGCGGGTCGCCGATCTGGTGTTCGGGGTCCTCCGGATCGTGACCGCCGTAGAACGTCCACGTCCCCTCGCCCCGGTTCCCGTGGATGTACTTGGCCCATCCGCCCTCCCGGGCCAGGACGACGGCGCCCGGCTGGATGCGGTCCATGCGGAACGACGTGGTGAGCCCGTAGAAGTCCGGGAGCACGTCCTCGTGGCTCTGCGTCAGCATCGACGGCACGGGGTCCAGCTTGGCGGAGAACTCGAAGAGCGTGAACGAACCCAATTCCTCTCGCCACGGGGTGTTCACCTGGTGGCCGTCGATGTCGCTGAACGCGTTGACCGACGGCGAGAGCTGCACCTCGGCGTCCTGGAACCCCAGCGCCCGATCCCACCGCATATGCGCCGAGGCGTCGAGGGCGGGCGGGGTCCCGTCGGCGAAGGCCGCCGCGATGTCGGCTTCGCTGGCCGCCAGAGCCAACCCCAGCGTCTCGGTCGCCGAGCACATCGCGAACAGGAAGCCGCCCGCCTCCACGTAATCCAGGATCGCGCTCGCCACCGCCTTCTTGAGCGCGGGCACGTGCGGATATCCGAACGCGGCGGCCACCTCCTGGTTGCGAGCCACCTCCTCCTGCAACCAGGGGGCGCCCGCGTAGGTGATGAAGAACTTGGAATACTGGCCCGTGAAGTCCTCGTGGTGCAGGTGCAACCACTCGTAGTTCGCCAACTCCCCGTTCAGGACCTCCGGATCCCAAACCTTGTCGTAGGGGATCCCCGCGTACTCGAGCGCCATGGTGACGGCGTCGTCCCAGGGAGTGGCGTTCGCGGGCGTGTAGATCGCGACGCTGGGCGCCTTGTCGAGGGTCACCGATTCCATGTTGGAACGCGCGATCGCCGCACGGATGTCGGCGACGTCGGCCGCGCCGACCGCCTCGACGCCGACGCCGCGCAGCGCCGCCTCCCGGCGAACGTCTCGCCGGTCCGGCAGCAGGAAGGAGCCGTCGCGGTAGTTGAGCAACCACTCCGCCGTCGCGCCGCGCTCCAGGCTCCAGTAGGTCAGGCCGTACGCCTTGAGGTGGTCGTCCTGATCCCGATCCATCGGGACCAGCAGATGCTGGGCGAAACCGACCTCCGGAGCCAGCAGGAGGGCCGCCAGCAGGACCGTCCGGCCCGGGCCGCGCCCGGGGACCCGGAAACGGGTCCTCACGATGCGCCCCCCCGCCCCGCCAAGCGTTCCAGCTCGCGGCGCGCGAGGGGCGCGACGGCGCTGTTGGGGCGGGTCAGGACGAGACGCTGGAGCAACGCGACGGCGGCCGACACCCCGGCGGGCGTGGATGCCCGGTGGCGGGCCAGCTGCAGGATGGCTTCGTCCGCCTCGTCCGACTCCGGGAAGGTGGCGGCGAGGGATTCCCGCAGGAGCGCCGCCTCGCCCGACTGGCCGGCCTCGTCGGCGAAGCGAGCGGCCATGGCCAGCAGGGGGGGCTGGTCCTCCGGAGGCAGGGCGTGCACCGATCCGCCCATCAGCGCGAAGGCCGCTTGGGCGCCCTCCCGGTGGCGCACGACGGACGCTCTTCCCGCCAGCTCGGCCGCCTGGGCGCCGACCCGGTCCAAGATGCCGGTCAGCTGCACGATCGCGGTGGCCTCGGAGGCGGCAAGTCCCGCTGCGGCGAGCGTCAGGTTCGCCCGGGCGCCCTCCCGGTTCCCCGCATCGAGCGCCAACCACGCGCGTTCCCGCGCGCTCAGCGGGCCGCTCACCCCCTCCAGCACCCGGGCCGCAACCTCCGGGTCGCCGTCCGCGCGAAGGCGTTCGGAGAGCGCCACCGCCAGCGCATCGGCCTCGGGCGCGTTCGGGAATTCCCGACGGAAGGCGGCGAAGCGCTCCACCAAGTCGGCGGGCGCGGCGGCGGCGAGTTCCAAGCGGATCATCCCGGCCAGAGTCCGCCTCCGCTCCGGCGAGCGCTCAGGCAACCCGCCGGCGTAGCGCTCTTCCGCCTCCAACGTGCGGGCCGCACCGCCGAGCGCGTACGGTGCGGGTGCGATCCGCCGATCCGGAGCGCGCCCGCGTCCTTCCCGGGGGGGATCTCCATCGAGCCGCTGCACCGCCCACAGCGCGAGTCGATCCGCTTCCTTGTCCTCCGCCAGCCGCAACAGCGCATCGAGGAATCCCTGCCGTTCCCGTTCGGGCAGATCCCGGACGACCTCTTCCGCGAGACGCAGCGCCTCCGGGTGCAGACGAGCTTCCAGCGCGATCTCGATCGCCGCCCGCCTGCGCGCCGGGGACGCGCTCTCCGTCGCCAGTTCGCGAATCGCCCCGCGGGCCAGCCCGGGGACTTCCGCGCCGAGGCGCACCATCCTCCGCAACGCCGTCGCCGCCCCGACGCCCGATCCGTCGAGCGCGCGCGCCCACTCCAGGAGCGCGTCCCGCGGACGTCCGAGGCGCACCAGGACGTCCCCGGCCTCCACCGCGAGGGCGCCGTCTCCGGCGCCGCCCTGTCCGCGGCGGAGCACAGCGAGCGCCTCCGCACCGCCGAACGCCCGCTCGTAGACGCGCGCGACCTCGCGGTAGGGGTCCGGCGCGGTCGGATTCTCCGCGATCCAGGATTCCGCCGCCGTGCGCAGTCCTGCGAGCGAGTCCACCTCCAGCAGAATCTTCAGCTTGAGATAGCGGGGACCGATGGACGCCGGATCGGCCGCCAGGAACGCGTCGATGGGCGCGAGCGCTTCCGAGATCCGGCCCTGTGCCCGCAACGCACGCTCCAGGGCGAAGATGGCGCCCGAGGAAGCGGGGCGTTCCCGCAGCAGATCGGTGAGGATCTCGGTGGAGGCCGCGTAGTCGCCGGCGGATTCGGCTCGGGCGGCCGCCCGCAACAGCCTGGTTTCCTCGCCGGAGGAGAGCTGGCCGGCCGCCGCGGCCGGAAGAAGCGCCGCCAAACCCAGGACCGTCGTCGACCAAAGCGGTCCCGACGCCGCGGTCGGCCTCCGGGGGCGGGCGGATCTCACGGCCCACCGCCGGACGACGGGATGCGGGGAGTTCGGTTCAGGCGCTCGAAATACTCGATCACCAAGCGCCGCTGGGCGGGGGGCAGACGGTTCAGCGCGTCCCCCGCGGGCAGCTCGAAGCGAAGCGCATTCATGTCCTCTTCCGCAAGCGGAGCGACCATGTCCCGTTCGAACTCCCCGGGAGCCTCGGACTCCCGCTCCTCGGACTCCTCGTCCCGCTCCAGGCTGCGCCCGGCGTCGAGCAGGCGCTGAAAAAGCCGTTCCTGGCGATCGAGGGTCTCGGGACGCAGGCGCTCCACGGTCAGCTCCTCGGCGAGCGCGGCCGCCTCGGCGGCCAGTTCGTCCAGATCCCCGAGCGCCTGCTCGGCGGAGTTCGGGTCCCGGGCCAGATCGCCCAGCTCGCCGGCGACCGACTCCTGGCCCTGCGCGAGTTGCTGCATCTGTCGGGCGAGCGCCTGCTGACCGAGTTGCATCGGCATGAGTTCCTCGGTCCGGATGAGCAGGTCGCCCTGACGCCGGGCGATGGCCTCCATCATCTCCTGCATCTCTCCGTCCTCGCCGGAGGCGGCGTTGCGGCCGACCCGGCCGGCCCCCGCGATGGCCTCGAGCGCCACGTCGTTGAGCGCCCGCACGGCCGCTTCGGCGGCCGCGGTCGGGGACGGGGCGGATCCACGTCGGCCGTCCAACGCTTCCATGATCTCGCTCACGGCTTCCATGGCTTGGCCGATGGCGGAGGCGACCTCTCGATCGACCTGCCCGGCGGCGCGCGAGCCGGCGCTCAGATTCTCGGCCATGTTGCGCACGCCTCGGAGGAGGGAGGCCTCGTCGGCTCGCATGGCCGCTCGCCGCTCCGCGTCCGCACGGCGCATCCGTTCGCGCAAACCGGCCTGCTGGCGCGCCAGGGAGAGGGCGTCCTCCGCAGTCCGGCGGAGCGCTCGGCGAACGGCGTCCTCCATGGACTCCGCCATCTCCGCCCGGGCCTCGGCGAGCGCCTCGGTGGCCTCGGCGAGCGCCTCGGCCGCCTCCCGAGCCTCCTCCGCGGCTTGCCGCGCATCCCCGGATTCCGCCCGCTCGCGGGCCTCGGCCATGTCGCGGCGGGCCTGTTCCGTCCGCTCGTCGGCCGTGCGCGCCCGCGCGGCGGCCTGCCGCTCTCCCAGCTCGTCCAAGTGTTCGCTCGCCTGCTCCATGCGTTCCAGAAGTTCCCCGGTCCGCCGCTCGAGCTCGGCCTGCTGGCGTGCGCGCAGGCCGAGGGTATCGCCTTCCTCCAAGGCGTCGGCGAGCGCCTCCTCTTTGCGGGCCAATTCCGCCGCCTCTTCTCCGGCGGCCCGCAGTTCCTGCTCCGTGGCGGCCCGCCGGAAGCGTTCCAGAGACTCCTCCAGCCGCTGGCGCAGCTCCTCCTGGTCCTGCGCCAGCCGTTCCATCGCTTCCAGCGAGGCGGCTTCGTCCATCTCCTCGAAGGTGCGCGCCATCTCCTGCACGCGCTCGCGCAACTCCTCCGGCATCGTCTCTTCCAGAAGACGCTGCAGCTCCTGCATCTCGTCCCGGAACCCGGGATCCGGGAGCCCCGCCTCGCGCATGGACTCGGAGACCTCCGCCAACTCTTCCCGGAGCGAATCCAGCTCGGCCGTCAGCTTCTCCTGTCCCTCGAGCGCCCGCCGAAGCTCCTCCCGTTCCTCGAAGCTCGGTTCCGCCGCCTCGCGCGCGTTCGGGTTCCTGCGCTCCCGGGCGCGCTCCGCCCGGCTACGGCGCTCCGTTTCGCGCGTCTCGTCCGCAGCCCGAGCCGCCCGCTCCGCCAGCGATTCGACTTCGGCCGCCGCGTCCTCGAGCATCCGCTGGGCCTGCCAGCGCAGCTCGGACGCCTCCGGCACGCGCAGCTCGTACTCCGGACTCTCGCCGACCTGCGGGGACGGCGCGTTGTCGACCGCGCGGGCGCGATACCGCACCGCGTCGCCGGCGAGCAACCCCCAGTCGGAGACGTCCAGAAGGGGGCGCGCCAAAGCGTTGCGGGTGCCCGCCATGCCCATCCTGCGCACAACCGCGTCCTCCGTCTGGCCCGACGAGCGCACCCGGTAGGCGACCAGTTCCACGGAGGCGAGTCCGTAGTCGTCGCGCGCTTGGACCACCAAAGGCTGTTCCATCGAGAGAGGAAGAACGGTGTCGCGCCCGGGGAACGCGATGGCGACGTCCGGCACCGAGTCCCGCACCAGAGCGATTTCGAGCGGGGCGGGCGGGATCTCCGGACCGACGCCGCGCTCGTCGACCAGATGCCAGCGGTACGTGCCCCCGGCGCGCGGGGTCCACTGGCCCCGGAAGCGGAGCCCGTCGACCTGGAGGGCGACCTCGAGCCCGTCGCTCTCCTCGGCGGCGAGGCGGGCGCCCCGCAGTTCCCGGCTGGCGCGTCCCTCCACGTGGATGCGGGTGCCCACGGGGACGTTCAGCGGGGGAGCCGCGCCTCGGTATTCCTCGGCGTAGCGGCCGGTGTGCGGCGGAAACGCGAGCTCCAGAGTCAGATCCGCGACGAACAGCGGGTCCACCGGCGTGACCCGGTAGCGCGCGCTGGCGCTCCCGTCGGTCGACGCCCAGTACTCGAAGGGCGTTTCCACCGCCTCGAACCGGAAGGACGCGGTGCCGTCGTCGACCGTGCGTTCGGCGGCGCGCGGCACGTCGCCCGGTGCGCGCGAGTGCAACGTGACCCGGCGACGGCCCTCCGCCTCGACTTCGACGGTCACGTCCGAACCGCGGGGAACCTCGACGTCGCCCGGCCGGACCACCAAGGGGGCGTAGCGCGGGCTCGCCATCACTCCGAACGGGGCCGCGAGTCCCGACCAAGCGAGGCGCGACCGTTCCGGCGACGCGACCCACGCGGAGATCGCCGGAACGCTGGCCGCCGCCAGCGCTGCCGCGCCCAGACGCATCCAGCGCCCGCTGCGCCGATGGAGCCTCCCGGCCAGCACGGCCGGCGGCGAGGCGAGCCGTCGCGCCACCCGCGTCTCAGCTCGGCGCGCCAGCGCCGGCGAGGCGCCGGGCGGGACCGAGCGGGAGAGTTCCAGGGAACCGCGCACCGCGCCGCGGGCGAGCCCCGCGGCCTCCTCCATGGCGGCGGCGATCACCGCTTCGTCCAGCCAGCGGCGACGCACGCGCAACAACGCGGCGGCCAGAACCGCGATCGCCGCGATCGCGATCCCGTCCAGAACCAGCGGGGTGGCGCTTCCTTGCCGCCAACCCGCCGCGCCGCCCAGCCACCAGGCGGCCCCCAATGCGACGGCCACCGGGACCGCCGCCCACAGGACGCCCGCCATCCCGAAGCGGGCGCCGACATGGCCGCGCACGGCCTCGAAGACGCCGCGGACCGTGGGGCCGTCCGGGCTCAGGACGTCCCCCAGGTGATCGCGTAGACGAACAGGTTGACGCCCATGCGCAACGCCTGCTCGCGGGTCCCCGGGGGATCGTCGTGCACTTCGGGGTCCTCCCATCCGTCCCCCAAGTCGCTTTCGTAGCTGTAGAACAGCATCAGCCGGCCGCGCTCGAAGAGGCCGAAGGCCTGAGGCGGTCGCCCGTCGTGTTCGTGGATCTTGGGCAAACCCTCCGGGAAGGCGTGGAACGCGTGGAAGACAGGGTGGCCGGGGGGGATCTCGACCAACTCGCGATCGGGGAAGACGCGCGCGATCTCTCGGCGGAAGGACTCGTCCAGACCGTAGTTGTCGTCCACATGCAGAAAGCCTCCTCCCAGCAGGTAGCCGCGTAGCGCGGCTCCCTCCTCCCGCGAGAATCTCACGTTCCCGTGGCCGGTCATGTAGAGATAAGGGTAGTCGGGCAGCGCGGGATCGCTCAGGGCGACGGTGGCCTCGCGCTCCGCGACCGGCATTCCGGTGTCGGCCGCGATTCTCTTGAGCAGATTGGCCAGGGAGGAGGGGTTCGCGTACCAGTCGCCTCCGCCCTCGTACTGGAGGCGCGCGATGGTGAGCGCCGCGTCTCCGTCCGCCCCGGACGCGAGCAGACAGGCGAGGATCGGGAGAACGACCGGCTTCAGCATGGATTCCTGAATCCCTCGCCTGTGCATTCGCGCCCCCCGCACCGCGGAGCCTAGCCCGGCTCCGCTCGGCCGCGCCCGACGACCGAATGTACGATCCGGTAGGCGCGGTTGCGAGGGATGCCCAGCCGGACGGAAAGCTCCCGCACCGCTTCGCTCGGCCGCGCCCCCCCGGCCAGCGCCTCGGCCGCCAACGCCCCGGCGCGGGCTTCGTCCGGCGCCGGGGCGGACGCACGGTCCACCACCACGGTGACCTCGCCTCGGGGCGCGCGCTCGCCGTAGCGGGCACGCGCTTCGGCCAAGGTTCCCCGCACGAACTCCTCGTGCAATTTGGTCATTTCGCGCGCCACCGCCACCCTCCGGCCGGAGCCGCACACCCGCTCCAAGTCGACCAACAGGCGATGCAGCCTGCCGGGGGCCTCGAAGAGCACGGCGGTCTCGCGCGAGCGGGCGACCCGTTCCAGCAGGACGCGCCGCTCCGTCCCTTTCCGGGGCGCGAATCCCAGGAACGCGAAACGGTCCGCCGGGAGCCCCGATCCCACCAGAGCGGCCAGAATCGCCGAGGGACCCGGCACCGGCACCACTTCGTGCCCGGCCTCCAACGCCGCATCGACCACGCGCCGACCGGGATCGGAGACCAGCGGGGTTCCGGCGTCGCTCACCAGCGCCGCGTCCGCTCCCGATCCCAGGCATTCCAGCACCCGTCCCGCGCGCGCCGCCTCGTTGTGCCGGTGGAGCGAGGTGAGTCGCGCACGGACCTCCAGACGCTCCAGCAGGCGGCGCGTCCTGCGCGTGTCCTCTGCGAAGATCCGCTCCACCCCGGCCAGCACGCGGCGCGCGCGCGCCGAGAGGTCGGAGAGGTTTCCGATGGGCGTGCTTACGAGGTACAGCGTCGCCACCTCTTCGGGCGCGCCGCGCGAATTACAGGTGCGCCTCGATCTTCTCCTCGAATTGGACCTTGGGGACGGCGCCGACCAAGGTGTCGACGTGCTTGCCGTCCTTGAAGAAGAGGATGCTCGGGATCGAGCGGACTCCGAAGCGGGCGGAGATGCCCGGGTTCTCGTCCACGTCCAGCTTCCCCACCGTCACGCCCCGGCCGCCGTAGTCGTTCGCGAGCTGGTCGATGATGGGGGCGACGATCCGGCACGGGCCGCACCAAGTCGCCCAGAAGTCCACGATGGCCAGCCCCTCGCTTGCTTCGATGTCGCCCGCGAAGCTCTCGTCCGTAACCGTCAGAACTCGACCGCTCATTCTCGTTGATCTCCTTGATCCCGGTCCCGGGTCGTTCGTACGATGAAGGATCGAGGCGCCGGATCGCCTTCCCAATCCATCCCTCCGAAATTCCGGCTCAAGTATAACCGAATCCCGCCCGGTC
The DNA here is from genome assembly GCA_965115885.1 of Longimicrobiales bacterium. Taxonomy (GTDB): domain Bacteria; phylum Gemmatimonadota; class Gemmatimonadetes; order Longimicrobiales; family Gaopeijiaceae; genus BD2-11. The sequence continues at coordinate 1,160,088 of OZ220479.1, read as the reverse complement.
ATGGAATTCGCCCCCTCCGAAGTGCCCGAGCATCCCGCCGCGGACTCTCTGACCTACCCCGTGGACCACATCGGCATCGCCGTGGCCTCGATCGAGGAGGCGGCGCCGCGGTTCGAGCAGCTGATCGGCGCCCGGACGTCTCCGCGCCGATCCCTTCCCGAACACGGCGTCGACGTGTGCTTCGTCGGCGCCGTGGAGTTGCTCGAACCCCGCGGCCCCGGGGGCGCGCTGGCCCGGTTCCTGGAGCGCGGCGGCTCGGCGCTGCACCACGTAGCCTTCCGCGTCGAGGACGTGCGCGCGGAACTCGACCGTCTGGAGGCCGCAGGATTCCGCCCCATCGACCGGGAGCCGAGACCGGGAGCGCATGGCTTGGTCGCGTTCCTTCACCCTAAGGAGACGGGGGGCGCGCTGGTGGAATTGGTCGAACGCGGGCGCCCCGTCGCTCCGTGAACGTTCGGGAATTTCGACAGTGGTCGTCGCCGATTTCCGCGACGATCGCCATGGCCGACGCCTCCGCCTCCGCCGCACCCGGCGTGCTTTCGATCGATGCGGACGACCTCTTCGAAATCGAAAAGGCGCGCGGCCTTCTCGATTCGGCCTTCCAGTCCCGTAGCGCGTTGGTCGCATCGTCGGACCGCCCTCAGCTCCGGCAGAACGACACGACCTGGACGAGTTGCCGCGTTTCGCCGCAGGCTTTCTCAAACCGGATCGGTCGGTTTCCCGGAATCGTTTGCGGGCCAATATAGCCTTGAGGATGCTTCGGCGGGTTCTGCCCATGATGGAATGTCCGTAGGGAACCGAACCCAGCTTCACATTCTCCTGCTCCAACGCGACGCTCTCCCCACAGGCGAAACCCCAACCACGACCGCGCAACGGCGCCTGCAGCGGAAGTCCTCCTTCGGCGACGCCAAGGTCTGAGTTGTAGAAGTAGAAGGCCTGCATTTGCAGCAGTGCCGCCGCGACGACGGTCGGCGAAGTCCCCACGATCGCGCTTCTCCACGGCACGCGAGATGCCGGGCGACTCCGCCTTCTCGGACTTGCGCCGCCCTCGGACGCAACGCGTCGGCCCCCCGCCCGGAAGGATCCCGGACGGGGGGCCGACGTTCGGAGGGGCCCGCGACCCCGCCGACCGGTCGACTGCCGGTCGACGGAGCCGGAGCGGTCTACCCTATCCGCTCCCCGAGCTCACGGCCGCAATCGTGACCTTGGGACCCATCTTCCACGGAGTGGGATCGCCGCTATGTCTGGCTTCGATCCACATGACGATCTCCCCCTGGAGATCCGCCGCCGTGAGACTCACCGCGCTGCCGCCCGCCGTTCGGAATTGGGCGTAGCTCGTGGCCTCCTTGACGCCCTGCACCAGCAACTGTCTCCCGTCCCAGGCGTCCGTGCCCGAAGTCTGGTGGTACAGAGTCAGCTTCGCGCCGCCCTGGCCCGCCACGGCCAACTGCATGACGATCCGCTGATGCGACCTCTCGTTCGTCGTCGCCACCCAGTCGAGCTGGATCGTGTCGTTGTCCGCGCTGCGACGCGCCTTGATCGACCTCGCCACCGGATCGAGCGCCGGCACCAGCACGACGACTGTGTCTGCGTCTATCACCGCATTGCTGTTGTTCGTCGCCCTCGTAATCACCCGGACGCTGAACGAGTCGTCGGGAACCTGGCGGTTGAGCGGCTTGCAGACAGCGAAGCTATTGTTCGAACAGGGCCGCAGGACGACCCCTTTTGCTTGATTGGACGCGCCAGGGGGGTTTTGGGCATGGAACAGGAATTTCCACGCCCCGTCCGTGTCCCGCCACCAAAATTGGAAAGTGGTGGGAGGGGTCGACCCCGCAGGACCGCCGAGTTGCGCCCAGGTGATGGGCAAGTAGCTCTCGTTGCCGCCGTACAGGATGTGGACCTTCGAGCTGTCCTTGTGGACGCCGACGGAATCCCCGTTCGCGTTGGCGACGCTGTCCACCCACGCCGGGCCCCGCTTCGCACTCACCTCCCGCAACGTCCAGGTGCGCGCGTCGATCGTTCCGTAGTCCTTGTCCTCTCCGGGCGCCACCGACACGCGCTGGCTTCCGTTCGGATACACGAAGCCCCACTTGTCCCTCGACGCCGCGACGTCGTAGGCGCCGAACGGCACGTTGAACGTGAACACTCCCGTCTCTCCGGTCGTCGTCGAGTCCGTCGCGGTCGATTCGCCCGCCTTCGTCACCGTGACCTTGACGCCCGAAAGCGGACCGCTGCTGGCGGCGGCGCTCGGCCATTTGGCATCCTTCACCCGGCCCGTGATCGTCGCGTTCACGAAGCCCGTGAAGTTGATCCCCGAGATCGCCGCGCCCGTGTGCGCCGGCACCGTGATCGACCCCGGCGCGAAGCTCATGCCCGTCTTCATCACGCGCACCATCGCCGTCCCGCCCACGTCCTGGCCCTTCACCTCCGCCATGTAGCTCCCGTCCGCGCCCGTCGTCAGCTTCCCGTTCGACGCCTTGTTCTCCGGCGCCACCCACTTCGTCGTGTCGTCGGCGTACCTCACCTGGATCTCCGCGCCCGCCACCGCCGCGCCGCTCCCCGACGCCGTCACCTTACCGCTCACCGTCGCCTTCGAGGCCGTGCCCCCGAACGCGACGTCCACCATCTCCAGTCCGTTCGCCACGAACGCCCGCACCGAGTCCTTCGTCGTCGTCGCGCCCTTCGTCGCCTTCACGAAGAACTTGTTCGTCATCGCGCTCCGCGACGCCGAGGACACCCCCGCGATCACGTAGCGTCCGTACAGGTCCGTCATCGCCGTCTTCCCGTTCGCCGTCACCGTCGCGCTGTCGATCGGGAACCCGTCGCTCCCCTTCACCCGCCCGTACACCGTCCCCGTCGACGGCGTCACCTCCAGCTCCACCGCCCCGCCCAGCGGGCTCAACGCAGTGCCCAGCTCCATGCCACCCTTCTTGCGCACCCGCCAGCCCGCCGACGCCTTCGCTTCGTACGCGCCCGCCGCCAGCTTCCCGAAATCGAACTGGTACGTCTCGTCCACCGTCGTCGTCGTCGCCACGTCCTTCGCCAGCGCCGCGAACGTCTTCGCCTCGCCCGCCAGGTTCTTCCCCTCCACCGGCGTCAGGTCCACCGTCACCCCCGAGTTCTTCCGGTTCATCGTGTCCGTCGAGAACCCGTCCCCCGAACTCGCCGCCGTCACGCTCTTGCGCCACACCTCGCCCTTCACCGAATGCGTCATCACGTACGCGAACGACGCGCACTCGTCGTGGTCCTGAGGAAGCGTCTCCTGCAACGGACACAGCGAAACCGTGTGCCCGAATCCGCCCTCCGACCCGAACGCTCCGCCCATCAGCCCGTTCGCCTCCGCGTCCCGGTACGCCTCGAGCTCGTCCGGTTCCAGCAGCACGATCCCCGCCGTCGTACCCGCCGCGCTCTCGTTCGCGCGAACCACCACGTCGTAGTCCGTCGGCACGTGCAGGAACGTCACCACCCCGTCCTTCTCGCTCATGTGCTTCGAATCCCACTCCTCCTTCGTGAACGAGCGCGACCGGCCCGTCCCGCTCATGTAGCGCAGCGACACGTCCACGTACCCCGTCTTCGCCCGCTCGTCCCCGCCCAGCACGTTCCCCGTGTACCCCTCCACCTGATCCTTCTCGTGGTGCACGTACACCTTCAACGTCTGCGTCGCGTAGCTCGCCTCGAGCGTCCCCGCTTCCATCGTCTCGCCCGCCAGCTTCAGACCCGTGTGCGTGTACTCCACAGCCTCCGACTCGTACTTCTCCCCACCGTCCAACTCGTCGTCCTGGTCCTTCGCCAGCATGAACGCGTAGGTCGTCGGCACCGACTCCGCCGTCGTCTCCAGCTTCGCCATGCCCTCGTCGTCCAGCTTCTTCGGCGCGCCCTCCACCGTCTCCTCCCCCGACGTCACGCCGATCGCCCAGCCGCCCAACGCCATGCCCCCGCCCAACTCCGTCTTCACCGTCTTCCCGCTCACCGACACGTCCACCTTCAGGTTCACCACGTCGGCCACGTTCTTCGCCGACACCCTCCACTCCTGAGGATCCCACTTCACCGCCTGCTTGCCCGCTCCCATGTCCACGCTGTAGCCGTCCGCAACGACCGTCGCGTACACCGTGTGGCCCGTCGTGCCCGCGCGCGCCACACGGATCGACGCCATGCCCTCGTCGTCCGTCACGCCGCTCCCCGCCAGCCGCTCCCCGCCCATGTCCGCGTACAGGCTCACCTTCGCGTCCGGCAGCGCGTCCCCCAGCGCCTCCCCGCTCTTCAACGTCACCTCGAAGTCCACCGTCGTGTGCGTTATGTCGAACGGCAACGACCGCGTCGCCGCCTCCCCGACTCCCAACTCCACCACGTAGCCCGTCGACGGACCCCCGTACGCCACGTCGTGCTTCGCCAGCATCGCCGACGCATCCGCGTCGATCAGCACCACCAGCTGGTACGAGCCCGCCTTCAGACCCTCGAACGAGAACCCGCCCTCCTCGTCCGTCGCGCCCAAGCGCTGCTCGTTCACCCCAGGGCCCACCAGCGCCACCGGGATCCCCGCTCGCATCAGCGCATGCTCCCCCTCGTCGAACATGTCGTTCTTCGTCCCCTCGTCCACGTACGCCATCCCCGACACGCTCGCCGTCGTCGCGTGCTCCCCCTCGAAGTTCACGATCTTCGACTCGTCGTCCGCCACCGTCACGTCCACGCTCGTCGTCCCGAACACGTACGCCTCGCCCTCCACTCCGATCGACACCGCGTAGTCCCCCGCCGCCAACCCCGTGAACGCGTACTGTCCGCTCGCGTCCGTCGTCTCCGTTCGCTCCTCGTCCGCCCCCGACAGCGTCACCTCGACTCCGCTCAATCCCATCCCCTCCACGCTCACCCGACCGCTGATCCCCGACGTCCGCAGCAACACCCCCGTGAACGACACCGTCGCCGTCTCGTCCATCTCCACGCTCACGTCCCGCGACGTCGACGCGAACTCGTAGTCCTCCGCTTCGAAGCCGCCCGCGATGCTCACCTCGTACGCGCCCGCGCGCAGTTCCTCGAACCGGTACATCCCGTCCGCGTCCGTCGTCGCCCTGCGGCTCTCCTCCGCCGGACCGCCCGACAGCGTCACCGTCACCCCCGCCAACCCCTCGCCCTCGATCGCCACACGACCCTCCACCGCCGACGTGCGCACGTAGTGGCCCGTGAAGTCCGCGTTCCCGACCTCGCCCGCCTCCACCTCCACCTCCATCGCCTTCGTCTCGAACGTCACGTCCTCCGGGTAGCCCGAGATCTCCACCGTGTACGTCCCCGCCCGAAGCCCCGTGAACGCGAACCCGCCGTCCATACCCGTCCGCACCGTCTCGCCCGTCGCGTGCTCCCCGCCCAACTTCACCGTCACCCCCGACAGCGTCTCCGGCTGCCCGTCCCCTCCGCTCATCGCCGCGTCCGCCGCCACCACCGCTCCCACCACCGCCGACGAACGCACGTACTCCCCCGCGAAGCTCAACCGCACGTTCTCCCCGTCCGTCGCGATCGTCGCCGACTGCGTCGCCTGCGCGAACGTCGCGTCCTCCGGGTAGCCCGAGATCGTCACCGTGTACGTCCCCGCCTCGACGCCCGCGAACGAAAAGTCGCCGCCCGCCCCCGTCGTCGCGCTCGCGCCCGACGACAGCGTCGCCGACACCCCCGCGACCGCCGTCCCCTCGATCGTCACCGTGCCCGAGATCGTGCCCACCGGCGTCGGCGGATCCGGCGGATCCACCGGCGGCGGGGAACCCTCGTCGCACGCCGCGAAGACGAGCGACGCCAGCGTTGCCGTGGTCAAGAGCTTGAGTCTGTTCATGGTACCTTCCCTTGCGAAGGGTGAATCGGAGGGTCGCAGCGCCGCCGCACCCTGCGACGGCCGCCCCCCGGGGACATGCGCCGACCGACGCCCGGAAGACCCGGGGCCGTGCCGACGCACGAAAGCGTTGCGCGGCGCGCGCCTAGGGCCAAGCGCGTGCGCGGAGATCGAAAACCGCAGTGGACGCGGAAACTCCGCCGACGCGCCGGGCGTCGGCTCGCGAGGAATCCGCGACGGAGAACGTGGCGCCACGCGCCGAACGGACGCACGGATACGACGGGTTGCGGCCCGCCTTCGCAGGCGAAGGCGCAACCGGAAACTTCCGGAACCGGAAGAGGAAGAAGCCCCGCGACCCCCGAGAAGAACCCCGCGAAAGCGCTCGCGGAGCCCCGCCTTTACTGAACCGGGCTGGCGGGCTGGCGGGCTGGCGGGCTGGCGGGCTGGCGGGCTGGCGGGCTGGCGGGCTGGCGGGCTGGCGGGCTGGCGGGCTGGCCTCTCCGCGAGCCTACGGACTCGCGCGCCCTCCGGCAAGGCTCGCGCCCGCGCGCCTGCGCGCGCAGACGGCGGCTCCGGCCGGTTCGGGCCGCGGGCGTCGCGGCCCGCGTTCCCCCGGGCCGCGACCCCACAGACCCGGTACAGGTGTTCGACGCTCATGTCCGTAGCGCGTGTCCCTTGTGAGCGTGACTTGACGACGGCATTACTGTGCAAACCTCGTGCCGGAAATGTCAATATTCTGCAACTGACTGTATGGAAACAGGTTGCGGCTCCATCCCCGTGCCCCGAAGCCTCGGAAATCCGAGGAAACCTCAGAAATCTGAGGCCCTTCCCTCAGATTTCCGAGACCCTCCGAGAAGGTCGCCGCCGGCTCCGTGAAGAAATCGACGGCTCGCTCCAACGTCGAGCGTCTGCGGATTTTCCATCGGGGCGGGACTCGCGACCCAGTCCCGAGACAGGCTGCACGCGGAACCCCAAGCATTGGCCGAATGGCTATACCCGATACCCGATCCCGAGCACTGTCACGAATCCGCCCGCTCGAACGTCACACCTTCGCCGTCGGCCGCGGGAACGGCGCGGATCGTGGCGGACTCCCCAGAACCCTCCTCGAGCAACGACAAGGCGAGCGGGTCCTGGATCAGGCGCTGGATCACGCGCCGTAGCGGACGCGCGCCGAACGCGGGCTCGTAGCCCTCCTTCGCGAGCAACTCCCGGACTTCGGGCGAAACGTCGAGCGCGATGCCGAGCTCGCCGGCCAACGCTTCCACCCGCGCCAGTTGCAGATCCACGATCGCGCGGATCGAGATCCGATCCAAAGGGCGGAAGACGACCACGTCGTCCACACGATTCAGGAACTCCGGCCGAAAGTGCCGCCGCAACTCCTGGCCGACGGTCGCCTCCACCTCCTCCCAGGGGCCGGTCCCGGCATGCCGCAGGATGTAGTGGCTGCCCAAGTTGGAGGTCATGACGACCACCGCGTTCCGGAAGTCCACCGTGCGCCCCTGGGCGTCGGTCAGCCTGCCGTCCTCGAGAATCTGGAGCAGGACGTTGAAGATGTCGGGGTGCGCCTTCTCGATCTCGTCGAACAGAACGACCGCGTGGGGGCGCCGCCGCACGGCTTCGGTCAGCTGGCCGCCCTCCTCGTAGCCCACGTAGCCGGGAGGCGCGCCCAAGAGACGGGACACGGCGTGTTTCTCCATGTACTCCGACATGTCGAGGCGCACCATGGCCCGTTCGTCGTCGAAGAGAAATTCGGCCAGGGCGCGCACTGTCTCGGTCTTCCCCACCCCGGTCGGGCCCAGGAAGATGAACGAGCCGACGGGCCGGTTGGGATCCTGCAACCCCGCCCGGGAACGCCGCACCGCGTTGGAGACGGCCGCGAGCGCCTCGTCCTGTCCGATCACCCGCCCGCGCAGCAACGCCTCGAGCCGGACCAGCCTGTCCCGCTCCGATTCCACCAAGCTCGCCACCGGGATCCCCGTCCACTCCGCGACCACCGCCGCGATGTCGTCGGCGTCCACCTCCTCGCGCAGGTAGGTCCCCTCCGCCTGCAATTCGGCGAGCCGTTCCTCCGCCCGCTCGCGCTCCGCGCCCACCGCGAGCAACTCGCCGTAGTCGATCTCGGCGGCCCGTTGGAGGTTTCCGATCCGTTTCGCGCGCTCGGACTCGGTCCGGAGTTCGTCCGCCCGTTCCTTGAGCGTCTTGAGAAGATCGATGGCGTCCCGTTCCGCCTGCCACTTGGCCTTCATGCTGGAGCTGCGTTCCCTGAGCTCCGCCAGCTCCATGCGGATCCGCTCCAGACGTTCCCGGGCCGTGGCCGAGGGAGCGTCGCGCTCGTCCTCCAGCGCTTGGCGCTCGATCTCGAGCTGGACGGCGCGCCGTTCGACTTGGTCGATCTCGGCGGGCAGGGAGTCGATCTCGATCTGGAGCCGACTGCCGGCCTCGTCCATCAGATCGATGGCCTTGTCGGGCAGGAAGCGGCCGCCGATGTAGCGGTCCGACAGCTGCGCGGCCGCCACCAGGGCGTCGTCGCGGATGCGCACGCCGTGATGCACCTCGTAGCGCTCCTTGAGCCCTCTCAGGATCGCGACGGTGTCCTCCACCGACGGCGGCGCCACGTAGACGGGCTGGAAGCGCCGCTCCAGGGCGGGGTCCTTCTCGATGTGCTTGCGGTATTCGTCCAGGGTGGTCGCCCCGACCATGCGCAGGGCGCCGCGCGCCAGCAGGGGCTTCATCATGTTGCCGGCGTCCACGGCGCCCTCCGACGCTCCGGCGCCCACGATGGTGTGCAACTCGTCCACGAACACGACGAAGCGGCCCTCCGCCTCGGAGATCTCCCCGAGCACCGCCTTCATGCGCTCCTCGAACTCGCCGCGGTACTTGGCGCCGGCCAGCATGGCCGAAATGTCCAGGGAGACGAAAGTCTTCTCCGCCAGCGCGGCCGGAACGTCCCCGGCGACGATGCGCTGGGCCAGCCCCTCGGCGATGGCGGTCTTGCCGACCCCGGGCTCGCCGATGAGCACCGGATTGTTCTTGGTGCGGCGCGCGAGCACCTTGACGACCCGGCGGATCTCGGCGTCCCTGCCGATCACCGGATCCAGTTTGCCGCGGCGGGCCAGCGCGGTGAGGTCGCGGCTGAAGCGCTCCAGGGCCCGATAGCGGTCCTCCGGGGTTTTGTCGGCGACGCGGTGGCTCCCGCGGACCGCCGCCAGCGCTTCCTGCACGCGCTCCTCGGTGGCGCCCGCCGAGCGCAGGATCTCGCCCGCGTCGTCCTCCTCGACGGCGAGGCCGAGCAGGAGGTGCTCGGTCGACACGTAGTCGTCCCCGAGCTCCGCGGCGTGGCGCTCGGCGGCGGCGAGCGCGCGCGCGAGGTCCCGGGCGGGACGCGGATCCGCCCCGCCCGAGACGCGCCCCAGCCCCTCCAGCCCGGAACGCACCCGTTCGCGCACGGCGGGTGCGGAGACGCCGATCTTCTTCAGGATCGGCGCGACGATCCCCTCCTCCTGGCGGAGCAAGGCGTCGAGCAGGTGGATGCCGTAGACCTCCGCGCTCCGGCGCCGTCCGGCGTCCACGACGGCGTCCCGCAACGCCTCGGCCGCCTTCACGGTCAAGCGGTCGATCTCGATCATTCGATTCCACTCCGTGCGTCCGACGGTCGGGCCCGCGCCCGCCCCCTCCGGGCGGGCCGCCGGTGCGGCACCGGCGCCGGGACGCGGAAGCGTTCTACAGGATGTAGCGCCGCAGGTCCTCGTCTTCGGCGATCTCCTCGAGGTGCGCGCGCACGAACGCGCGGTCGACGACCAGCGGACCCTCCATCGTCACGTCCGGCAACTCGAAGAGGATTTCCTCCAGCAACGTCGTCATGACGGTCTGGAGACGGCGCGCGCCGATGTTCTCCATGCGTTCGTTCAGGCGCGCCGCGATGCGCGCGATCTCGTCGACGCCGTCGGCGGCGAACTCGGCCCGCGCCCCTTCGGCCTCGATGAGCGCCTGGTACTGGACCAGGAGGGCGTTCCTCGGCTCCCGCAGGATGCGCTCGAAGTGCCCGCGGTCGAGGCCGTGCAACTCCACCCGGATGGGGAAGCGGCCCTGGAGTTCGGGGATGAGGTCGCTCGGCTTGGAGACGTGGAAGGCGCCGGCGGCGATGAAGAGGACGTGGTCGGTGCGCACCAGCCCGTACTTGGTCTGCACGTTGCAACCCTCCACCACCGGCAACAGGTCGCGCTGGACCCCTCCCCGGCTGACGTCGGGCCCGTAGTTGCCGCGGTCGCCCGCGATCTTGTCGATCTCGTCGAGGAAGATCATCCCCATGTCCTCGGCTCGGATCAGCGCCTCGTTCACGACCTCGTCCATGTCCACCAGACGGTCCAGTTCGTCCTGGACGAGGATGCGGCGCGCCTCCGCGACGGTGACGGTGCGCCGCTTCGTGCGCTTGGGAAGCATCTCCTGAAGCATCTCGGAGAAGTTGTGCTCCATCCCCTCCATGCCGCCCATGGGCACCATCATGCCGTCGATCGCCGGACTCTGGCTCACCTCCACCTCGACCGTCCGGTCCTCCAGCTCGCCGTCCCGCAGCAACGTGCGCAGCTTCTCGCGGGTGCGTTGCCGACGCATGACCAGATCCTGGTCCTCCTCGCTCAGCGTCTCGGCGGAGCCGCTCTCCCGCACCCCCCCGGGACCGGCCACAAAAACCTTGGGAACGCCGTCGGCGACCACCACGGGGCCCTTCGCCGGGGCGCCCGCCTCCGGCCGGGGGAACAGCAGGTCCAGCAGCTGTTCCTCGGCCCGACGCTCCGCTTCCGCCTGAACGCTGTCCTCCCGCTCGGCGCGCACCATGTTCACCGCCGTGTCGACCAAGTCGCGGATCATCGACTCGACGTCCCGGCCGACGTACCCCACTTCGGTGAACTTGGACGCTTCCACCTTGACGAAGGGGGCGCCCGTCAGCCGGGCCAGACGGCGCGCGATCTCGGTCTTGCCCACGCCGGTCGTGCCCATGAGGATCAGGTTGTTGGGCAGGATCTCGTCCCTCAGCTCCCCCTCGACGCGCTGCCGGCGCCAGCGGTTCCGCATCGCGATGGCGACGGCGCGCTTGGCTTCCCGTTGCCCCACGATGTACTTGTCCAACTCCGCCACGATTTGGCGGGGCGTGAGTTGCTCGAACCAGTCCGGCTCGTTCTCGTTCTCGGCCGCGAAAGGCGCTGCGGACTCCGTTTCCGGAACAGCCATTCAGTCTCCCTCGGGATCGGACTCCAGATCCAGTACGGTGATCTCTTCGTTGCTGTAGACGCAGATTTCGCTGGCGATCGTCAAGCTGGCGCGCACGATCTCGGGGGCGGAGAGGGCGGAATGCGCCCGGAGCGCGCGGGCCGCGGCCAAGGCGTAGGCGCCCCCCGACCCGATCGCCACCACTTGGTCGTCCGGTTCCAGGACGTTGCCGTCCCCGCCGATCAGAAACAGGTGCTCGGCGTCGGCCACCACGAGCAACGCGTCCAAGCGGCGCAGGGCGCGGTCCGTCCTCCAGTTCTTGGCCAGCTCGACGCACGCGCGCGTCAGGTTGGCGGGAAATTGGTCGAGCTTGGTCTCGAGCGTCTCGAAGAGCGTGAAGGCGTCCGCGACCGCTCCCGCGAACCCCGCCAGGAAGCGGCCGTCCTTGAGCGTGCGCACTTTGCGGGCCGCGCTCTTGACGACGGTGTCCCCCATGGTGACTTGGCCGTCGGCTCCCATCGCGATCCGGCCTTCCTTGCGGACCGCGAGCACGGTGGTGCCGTGGAAGCTGTGCGTCGACATGTGCGTGTTCTCTTCCGGGTGAGGATGGGGCCCGCGGCCCGCGTGCGCACGGCGCGGGCCGCGCACGCGAAAGATGCATCCGGGAGCGCGAAGAGTACACCCGAACGCGGCGGACGTCGAAGCCGACGGCGTTCCGGTCAGGCGCGCGGGTGCGCGCCGCGGTGGACGCGCTTGAGCCGCTCCTTGGAGGTGTGGGCGTAGATCCGCGTCGTGGAAAGCGAGACGTGGCCCAGCAGCTCCTTGACCGAAACCAGATCGGCGCCGGAATCGAGGAGGTGCGTCGCGAAACTGTGCCGGAGCGAGTGAACGGAGAGGCCTTCGGCCTCGGACCCGCGATCGAGCGCGTCGCGCACGACGTACTGTATCGTCCGGCGCGAAAGGCGGCGGCCTCGTCGGCTGACGACGGCGGCGCGCCGGTCGCCCCGGTTCAGCGAGACCACGCGCTCGCGGTGAGGCTCGTGGCGCCGGAGCGCCCGCACCGCAGAGCGGGTCAACGGCACGATCCGCTCCTTGCGTCCCTTGCCCAGGACGCGCACGCGGTCGGCGATCAGATCGACGCGGTCGCGGTCGAGCCCGTGGAGCTCGGCCAAGCGCACTCCGCTCCCGTACAGGATCTCGAGGATCGCCAGGTTGCGGGTGCCGAGGAAGGTGTTCTCGGCGGCGCGCGCCTCGGCCGCGCCGAAGACGGCCTCCACCCCGGCGTGCGGCAGGTGGCCGGGAAGACGCTTGTCGGCGCGCGGCGTGCGGAGCGTCCGCGCCGGGTCGTCCTCGATGTGCCCCTCCAGGAGCAGGAAGCGGAAGAGGGACCGGAGCGCCGAGAGCTTGCGCCCCGCGGTGCGCCGGGAGAGCCTGCGCCGCCGGCAGTGCCCCAGGAACCCCCGAAGAGCGAGGCGGTCGACGTCGGGCCAGCTCCAGCCGGAGTGCCCGGCGAAGTCGGAGAGGAAGCGCTCGAAGTCCTGGATGTCGCGCCGGTACGCGGAGACCGTGTTGGGGGAAAGCTGCCGCTCGTCGGCGAGGGAACGCAGGAACTCGGCGGCCTCGGGACGTACGCTCACCCGGCCCAGCGCTCCGTCACCGCTTGCCGCGGGAGCGGGAACGGCGCGCGCCCTTCCCGGCGGCCTTGGCGGCCTTGCGCTCGGCGGCCCGGGCCAACCACTCGAGCGCCTCTTCCACGACGACCGTTTCGGGCGCGCGGTCCCTGGGGATGCTCGCGTTCGTCTTGCCGTCGGTGACGTAGGGCCCGTAGCGTCCGTTGTAGACGTTCAGGGGCTCGCCGGTCTCGGGGTGCGGGCCGACGACGGCGATCACGGTCTTGCCGGGCTTGGCTTCGAGGAGCCGGATCGCTTCCTCCAGCGCGATCTCGAACACCCGCTCCAACGCGTCCAGGTTGCGGTAGGTCCCCGCGCGCCGCACGTAGGGCCCGTACCGGCCCAACCCGGCCTCGACCCGCTTTCCGGTCTTGGGATCCCGGCCGAGGTTGCGCGGGAGCGAGAGCAACCGCAGGGCGAAGGCCGGATCGACCTTTTCGGGCGCCATGCCCCTGGGCAGGCTGGTCCGCTTGGGTTTGGGCTTGGCGTCGTTCTCGCCCAGCTGGACGTACGGTCCGTAGGGCCCGGGACGAACGTAGACGTTGAGCCCGGTTTCCGGGTCGCGGCAGATCGGGCTCATGCCGCGCTGCCCCTCCTCGATCAGCTCCGACGCCTTCTCGGGGGTCAGCTCGTCGACGAGGAGGTCGGCCGGCAGAGCGACGCGCGGGCCGCCCCTCTCCTCCCCGCGCTGGAGCAACGCGCGCTGCTTGCCGATGCGCACGACGAACGGCTCGCCGGTCTCCGGATCCTCGCCCACTCGCAGGGCGGGATAGTCGATGTGCGGCAACGCTTTCTCGATGCGCCGCTCGAGTCCGGGCGTGCGCGCGCCGTCGCCGAGGAAGAAGTCGGAGAGGAAACGGACGTGATCCATCGACCCGCCGGCGATGCGGTCGAGAGCGGACTCCATCTCGGCGGTGAACTTGAGGTCGACGTAGTGCGGGAAGTGGTCGCGCAACAGCTTGGTCACGCAGAGGCCGAGGAAGGTCGGCACCAGCGCTCCTCCCTTCTTGATGGCGTACTCGCGCTCCCGCAACTTGGCCAAGGTGGGTTCGTAGGTGGAGGGACGACCGATCCCCTCTTCCTCGAGCTTGCGCACCAGCGCCGCCTCGGAGAAGCGCGAGCGCGGCTTGGTCCGCTGGCCCCGGGGCTCGACGCTCGCGACGTCCACCGGGGTCGGGGCGTCCGCCTTCGTCGCCGGGGCGCGGCCGCCGGGGGCGTCTTCGGTCGCGCCGACCGGCTGGCCCTCGACGAGGCGCGGCAGGATGACGTCCTTGCGGTTGGTGCCCCACACGCGCTGGTATCCCGGGAAACGCACCACCGAACCGGAGGTGCGGAAGACGTGGGTGGAACCGCGCCCGTCGACCTCGAACTCGATGGTGGTGCCGGCGATGCGCGCGTCGGCCATCTGGGAGGCCACGGCCCGTCGCCAGATCAGATCGTAGAGTTTCAGTTGATCGGGTTCCAGAAAGCGGCGCAACGACTCCGGAGCGCGTCCGATCTCGGTCGGGCGGATGGCCTCGTGGGCTTCCTGGGCGTTCCGGGACCGAGTCGCGTACTGTCGGACGCCCTGGTGGTAGTCCTCGCCGAAGCGCTCGCGGACGTAGCGGGCGGCGTCCCCGAGCGCCTTGCGACTGAGATTCGCGGAGTCGGTGCGCATGTAGGTGATCAGTCCTTCCCGGTCGCCCTTGCCCATGTCGATCCCCTCGTACAGCTGCTGGGCGAGCGCCATGGTGCGCCGCGGGGTCATGCGCAGCATCGAACTCGCGAGTTGCTGCAGGGTCGAGGTGGTGAAGGGCGGGGGGGGACGGCGGCGGGACTCCTTCTCCTCCACGCGCCGGACGCGCCAGGGCCGCGCGGCCATCGCCTCGCGGGCGATGGCCGCGGCGGCGGCCTCGTCGAGCACCGAGACCTTCGCGCCCAACCGGGGCTCGCCCGTCTTGGCGTCGAAATTCTTCGCGGTGGCGATCGTCTTGCCGTCGGACCGGACGAGGTCGGCGACGAACTCCCGGTCCCCGTCGTCGCCCGGCGCGCGGAGGGACGCCCGCACCCCCCAGTATTCCGAGGACGCGAACTTCTGGCGCTCCTCCTCCCGCTCGACCAACAGGCGAAGCGCCGCGCTCTGGACCCGGCCTGCGCTCAGCCTCCCCCGCACCTTCCTCCAGAGCACCGGGGAAAGCGAATAGCCGAACAGACGGTCGAGCACGCGTCGGGTCTCCTGGGCGCGAACCAGTCGTTGGTCGACGCCGCGCGGATCGGCGAGGGCGGCCTGGACGGCGGTGCGGGTGATCTCGTGGAAGGCGATGCGCCGCACGGGAACGCCGGGGTCCAGGACCTCGAGCAGGTGCCAGCTGATGGACTCGCCCTCGCGGTCCTCGTCGGTCGCGAGAATGAGTTCCTCCGCCCCTTGCGCCTTCCTGCGCAGCTCGGCGATGTGCTTCTTCGATCGCGCCGGGACGACGTAGACGGGCTCGAAGCTCCCGCCGACGTCGACGCCCAGCCGGGCCCACGACTTGGAGCGCAGGCGCTCCGGGACCTCCTTCGCCGAGCGGGGCAGGTCGCGCACGTGGCCGAAGCTGGCCGCGACTTCGTAGCCCGGGCCCAGAAACCTCTTGATGGTCGTAGCCTTCGCGGGAGACTCGACGATGACGAGCTTCATGATGGGTGCGTTGCCGGGGAATTCGGGAGATCCGCCTCGGCGTCCCGGCGCGCGGCGCGCGCGATCCGGTCCGCCAGTTGGGGTACGGAATATTCCTCGCTGTCCAATGTCAAGCGCGCAAGACGGTAGTGCGGTTCCCGCCGCCCGAGCAGGCGGCGGGCGCGCTCGACGCCTCGGCGGCCTTCCAGGAGGGGACGCGGGACGCCCTGCGCCCGGATCCGGGCCATGGCCGTCTCGGCGGCGACCTTGAGCCAGACCGAAAGGGTGTCGCGGTCCAGCCCCTCCATGCGGCCGGGTTGAGCCGCCCATCCGCCGCCCGACGCGAGGACCACCCGGTCGCGGCGGAGCAGGCGGTCGGCCACCCGGGCCTCGACCGCCCTGAACTCCGCCTCGCCGGCGCGGGCGAAGACGTCCCGGATCCGTTGCCCGGTCTCGCGTCGGATCTCCTCGTCGAAGTCGGCGAACCGCCAGTCGAGCAACCGCGCCGCCTCGCGGCCCACGACCGATTTCCCGCTGGCCATGAAGCCGACCAGGAGGATGCGCGCGGGGAGGGCGGGAACCCGCGCTCCGGCGACGGAGTCGATCACGGCGCGGGACGGCGGGCGCGCAGGTAGGCGATGTAGCCTTCGTGGTTCCGGCGCATCTCGGAAAGGCTGTCGCCCCCGAACTTTTCGACGAGGGCGTCGGCCACCACCAGCGCGGCCATGGCCTCGCCCACCACCGCGGCCGCGGGCACGGCGCAGACGTCGCTGCGTTCCACGGCGGCGTCGGCCGTCGAACCGTCCCTCAGATCCACGCTGGGCAGGCGCTTGCGCAGCGTGGAAATGGGCTTCATGGCCGCGCGGACGACCAGCGGTTCCCCGGTGGCGACGCCGCCCTCCAGCCCGCCCGCCCGGTTGGAAGGGCGGGCGTATCCGCTCGGCGGGGGGTCGCCGGGAGCGGGATGGATGGGATCGTGGACGCGCGATCCCGGCCGACGGGCGCCCTCGAATCCGAGGCCCAGTTCGACTCCCTTGACGGCGTGAATCGACATCATCGCGCCGGCGATGCGGCCGTCGAGCTTCGCGTCCCAGGAGACATAGCTCCCGAGCCCCACCGGAACGCGTCGGACCACGACCTCGAAGACGCCCCCGAGCGTGTCGCCCTCCCGCTTGGCCCGGTCGATCGAAGCCATGATGCGAACCGCCGCTTCGGGATCCAGCGCGCGCACGGGAGAGGCGTCCGCGGCGGCGTTGAGGTCGTCGGGGAGTTCGTCCGGAAGGGCGCACTCGACGCCGCCGATGGAGACCACGTGCGATCCCACCGCGATCCCGAACTGGCGGAGCAGGATCTTGGCCACCGCGCCGCACGCCACCCGGGCCGCCGTCTCGCGCGCGCTGGCCCGCTCCAGAACGTCGCGGGCGTCGGTGCGGTCGTACTTGAGCGCCCCGACCAAATCGGCGTGCCCCGGACGCGGCAGGTGCATGCGGCGCAACGCCTTGGGGTTGCCCTCGGGATCCGGGGGCGCGTGGCCCATCGCCGTGGTCCAGTTTTTCCAGTCGCGGTTCCAGAGCAACATTCCGATGGGCGAGCCCAGCGTCTCTCCCAGGCGCACCCCGGAGATCAGCTCGATGCGGTCGGATTCGATCTGCATGCGGCGGCCGCGGCCGTAGCCGCCCTGGCGCCGCTTCATGTCGGGGTCGACGTCGCGCTCGACGGAGAGCGGCATCCCGGCCGGCAAGCCCTCCAGGATCGCCAGCAGGCCCCGTCCGTGGGACTCGCCGGCCGTCCGAAAGCTGATTCGCCTCATGTGGATCGTCTCCCGTGGAGAGGGTGGGCGCCAGTGATAGCCAACCCTGTCGCGGGCGTCAACCTGGGGCGGCGCTCGGGCGAAGCCGATGTTGCCGGGGGTGAAAGAAATGGCGGCTCTGGGGACTGGCAGTCGGCTGTGGAAGGGTTAGATTTTGAGTCGGGTCGTTTTGAGTCGGGTTGGATTCAAATTGAGTCGGGTTGGATTCAAAGGTCCACAGGACCAGGAGGACGGCAATGACGTCGGGTTGGCTTCCGGCGGATCGTCGGGAGGCGCCGCTCATCGTCGGCAGAGACCGCGGGGGGCGTCCGCGCGACCCGGAGGCGCGAATCCACGAGGATGAAGGACGCCACGCCCGGCTGGCGCGCAAGATCGATGCGGGGGCGGAAGAAGTGGCGGACAAGAAGAGTTTTCGCGCGGGTGCAACCATGTCGGGCTCGAGCGAGCGGGATCTGCGCAGCTGCCCGAGCGAGTTCGACCGCCCCTACGGACCGACGACGCCATCCGTTGCAGGTGTCGTCCCATGACTGGCGGAAGCCTCGCTCAGAAGGAGGCCGACGAGCTTTTGGCGATGGAAAAGCACCGCAAAAACTCTGACGAGGTGCTTTATCCGGACTTTGGAGGAAAAGCCACGGCACACCTAGTGTTGCGTACGTGAAATAGCATGACAAAGGCGTCCGATCTTCCCGAGGATCGAATCGGCTGTAGCCGTCCACCTGAACGGCTTCGCGTCCGCGTTGTAGTGTTCGGTGAACTGCTCGATCTTTTTCCTCAGCTCCGGCACCGACGAGAACGAGCCACGCCGGATCGCCTTGCGCGTGACCACGTTGAACCAGATTTCGATCTGGTTCAGCCACGAGGAGTACGTGGGCGTGAAGTGGACGTGGTACCGCGGCCTCGCGGCAAGCCATCTCTTGACCTTGACGTGCTTGTGGGTGCAGTAGTTGTCCACGACCAAGTGGACGTCGAGGTCCGGGGGGACGTTGGCGTCGACGTGCCTCAGGAAGCTCAGGAACTCCTGGTGCCGATGCGTGCCGATGCCGCGGCTTGCACTGAGCGATGACCCGACCGGTCGCCACGTCCAGGGCGGCGAACAGGTTGGTGGTCCCGTGGCGAACGTAGCCGTGCGTGACGCCCTCGACGTATCCGAGCCCGAGCGGGAGCATGGGCTGGGTTCGCTCCAGCGCCTGCGTCTGGCTCTTCTCGTCGACGCAGAGCACCATGGCGTTGTCCGGCGGATTGAGGTAGAGCCCCACGACGTCGCGGACCTTCTCGACGAAGAACGGGTCGTTGGAGAGCTTGAAGTTCTTCTGCCTGTGGGGCTGGAGGCCGAAGGCCTTCCAGACGCCGTGAACCGTGGTCTTCGAGACGCCGACGGCCTCGGCCATGGTGCGGCAACTCCAGTGGGTGCTGCCGTCGGGCGGTCGGGTCTCGAGCGTCCTGCGCACCAGCTCCATCACTTGGTCGTCGCCGATGGAGCGAGGCCGTCCCGATCTGTGTTCGTCGTAAAGTCCGACGATGCCTTGAGTTCGGAATCGCTCGCGCCACTTGCCCACGGTCTGGCGGCTGACGCGGACTCTGGTGGCGACCGTCGAGTTGGTGAGTCCGTCGGCGCAGAGCAGCACGATTTCGGCGCGGCGCACCAAGCCGGCGGGCATGCTCGACGACCGCATGATGGACTCGAGCTCCTCGCGGGTGTCCTGGCTGACTTCGAGCGGCTTCAACGGGCGTCCTCGGGGCATGGCTTCTTCTCCTCTGCTGGACAGTGGGCGAAGAGGCATCATACCGAACATGCGCAAAGATGTCAACAGATTTCAAGGACGAGACACTAGTCTCATCGGACGGACGCGAACGGTTTCATCTCGATCTCTTCCGGGCGAGAATCGACCTTCGCAAGGGCACTTTCCAGAATCGTGGCCGAGGCGTCACGATTCTGGCGCGGCTCGATTTCGGTGGCCAGCCACACCGCAACCCGGACGGCGAGGAAGTCGGCTCCCCTCACCTGCATCTCTATCGGGAAGGATTCGGCGACAAGTGGGCCTTTCCGGTTCCATCCGACTACTTTTCGAATCTCGACGACCCGTGGCAGACACTCGACGATTTCATGCAGTTCTGCAACATCACCAAACCACCCTTCGTCGTGCGGGGACTTTTCACATGATGAAAGACATTCAGGAATTGATGGAGCGTTATTCGTCCTGGTTGAAGGACCGGACGAACCTTCGCGAGGTGAAAGATTGCGTCGAAATCACCACACCGTACCTAGATCGACACAACGATTACCTTCAAATCTACGTTACGCGCGTCGATGGCGGTTTCGTGTTGACGGACGGCGGGCATGTTCTCGACGATCTGGAGCTTTCCGGATGCAATGTCGACAGTCCGAAGCGCCAAGAGGTGCTCCGAACGACGCTGAACGGATTCGGTGTAAATGAAAAAGAAAAAGCACTGGAAGTCGAGGCGACCTCGGACAATTTCCCTCTAAAAAAGCACAACCTCGCGCAGGCGATGCTGGCGGTCAACGACCTCTTCCATTTAGCCTCGCCCGTCATCTCGAGTTTTTTTCGCGACGACGTAGCTGCCTGGCTCGACTCCTTCAACGCTCGCTACACGCCGAGCGTCAAGTTCACGGGCAAGAGTGGCTACGACCATCGTTTCGATTTCGTCATACCGAAATCGAAGGTTCGGCCCGAGCGCGTCCTGCATGCGATCAACCGGCCGAGCCGCGGCACCGCGGAAGCGACGGCGTTCTCCTGGATCGACACCAAGGAAGCGCGTCCCCCCGAGGCCTGCGCCTACGCAATCGTGAACGATTCCGAAAAGCCGATTTCCGGAAACGTCCTGGCAGCGATGCGCAAGTACGACATGAGTCCGATCCTGTGGTCGATCCGCGACGAAGCTCGGGACGAATTGGCCGCATGATTCGCCTTTCGTCCAACTGGCGACTAGGATGACCCCCCGTGCGGCGTGAACGTGGGTTCGCGGCCGCGCAGACGCTCGCTGGTTCTCCGGTGGCGACGCGCCGTCCTCCAGACCGCTTGCAGGCGCGCGCACCGAGCGGGCGGACGATCGCCGGGGACGGAATCGAAGATATCCCGCAGCGGGCTCCCCTCCGCAGGGATCAAACAGCTTCTCCCCACCCACCCGCGACGGCCGTGCGGAGGACTGCGCCATGACGCCCGAGACCCGGAACGTCGAATGGAAGCGGTCTTGGCGGGACGAGCACCTGAAACGGATCTGCGGCTTCGCCAACGCGCAGGGTGGCGTCCTGGAGATCGGCAAGAACGACGACGGCGAGGTGGTCGGCGTAAAAGGCGTGCTCCGCCTTCTCGAAGAGATCCCCGGCAAGGTGCAATCCCTCCTCGGCATCATGGTCGACGTCAACCTGAAATCGGAGGCGGATCGCGAGTATCTCGAGATCGTCGTCGAACCGCACCCGAACCCGATCAGCTACCGAGGCGAGTTACACTACCGGAGCGGCAGCACGAAACAAGTTCTCGCAGGGGCCGCGCTCTCCCGCTTTCTGCTCGCACGCTATGGAAAGACATGGGACAACGTGGCGCTGCCCGGCATCGGGCTGAAGGACCTGGACGCCGGGGCGGTCGACCGCTTGCGCCGAAAGGCCGTATCGAGCGGACGGCTTCCTCCCGAAGTTCTGGACGAGCCGGTGGAAAGCATCGTCGACAACCTGAATCTTCGGAAAGGGGCCCACTTGACGCGGGCCGCCGCACTGCTTTTCCATCCGTCCCCCAGCCGGTTGCTGCCCGACGCATACGTGAAAATCGGGTACTTCCGAGGTGCGTATTCCACGGATGTGATCCAGCTGTTCCAGGGGATGTGATCCAGCCAGTCCAAGCGATGTGATCCACTCGCCAGCGGCTCGCAGTGCACGGTTGGGGCGGGGATCCTGAAGGGGTGCTGGATACGATCTGGTCGAGATGGTCGTGATTTGGTCTACACCTCCCGTAGTCGAGGGTCGGGGCGTCTTCAGGCCATCGTCGCGATGAGGGAAGCCGTGGTCAACGCCGTCGTCCACCGCGACTACGCTAGCTCCGCCACGATTCAGATTCGGGTGTACGACGACCGGATCTCGATCTGGAACGCAACCCACCTGGATCCGGAGCGGATCGAGCGGCTTGCCGAAGAGCTCGCCTCGCAGCCGCACAACCCGAGGATCGCCTACGCCTTCTTCCGGGCCGGCATGATCGAAGCATGGGGACGCGGCATCCGGCGGATCGTCGACCTGTGCCGCGAGGCGGGCAACCCGACGCCGACATGGCGGCTCGACGCGGGCGGCAACGGCCTGTGGGTGCGGTTCCCGTTCTCGGACGCGTACCGCGCCTCCGACGACGCCGCTCGCAACGGCCCGTCGGGACGGCGACCTGCGAACGGCTCGTGACCGGCCGCGCCGGTCGCTCCGCAAATCCGAAAACCGGGACGCCTTTTGCGGGTGCAGGCGGGAGGGGATGAGCGAGAGCGTTGGCGGCCGACACGCGAGGGCCGCACCCTGCCGATCCGCGAGACTCGAGCGCTCGGCCTGCGCGCCGCCGCCGAAGGGGCGGGCCTCCTTCGGAAGCGGCTCGACGAGAGCGAGGAACGCGATGCGGAGGGAGCAAGCCTCGGGACGCGCCCAACGCCGACAGGAAGAGCTGCCTCTACCCCTACCCCAAGGGGATGGTCAAGACTTGGCCCGGCAAAATCAGGCCGTCCGCCCGCAAGTCGTTCGACTGCCGCAATCTCGCGATGGTCGTTCCGTGGGCCCGTGCGATGTCCCACAGGGAGTCGCCCCGCTGCACCCGGTATCTCATGTTCGCCGCCCGTTGCGCGCCGATTCCGCCACCCGCCGGGATGGTCAGAAGCTGACCCGGATGAATGCGGCTGCCCCGCAGGCCGTTCGACCGCTGAATCGCCGCGACGCTCGTCCCGTGCGCTCGGGCGATGTCCCACAGGACGTCGCCCGAACGTACCCGGTAGCTCGGGCTCACCGCCCGCTGCACGCCGACTCCGCCGCCCGCCGGAATGGTCAGAAGCTGACCCGGGTGAATGCGGTTGCCCCGCAGGCCGTTCGATCGCTGAATCGCCGCGACGCTCGTCCCGTGCGCCCGAGCGATGTCCCACAGGGCGTCGCCCGAGCGTACCCGGTACTTCCCGCCGCCCGAGACCTCGGTCGGCAATTCCGGTGCGGACGCCACCCTGACCTCCGTCGCCGTGGCGGTCCGGGTGGCGAGGCCTTCCACGTATCGGGCGTAGGGATCGGGATACAGAGCGATGTGGTAGTGGGGCGGGCGGCGTTCGCGCGTCGCCTCGAGCACGCCGTTGGCTTCGAGGGAGAGAAGAACGTCCTCGAGCCATGCGCGGCAGGCGCGCCGGTTCGACCGGCGCAGGTCGACCGCCATTCCGGTGGGGTGGACCGAGCGACTGGAGGCGTTCGCGGGCTGGCGGCTGAGCGGGCGCGTCAGGCTGGTGACGACCATGACTTCTCCGCACGCCCTGCGGTACTGACCCGCGAGACGCTCGATGAAGGTGCGCACCTGGGGACGCGCGTACGGAAAGCTGACCTCGTCGTCGAGCTCGTAGTCGCGGTTGCCGTGCAGGGGCACCAAGTAGCCCAGCTCCACGAACCGACGCACGCGTTCGGGCGTAGACAGGTACGTGAAGTCGTGGAGCCGCGCCTGGGCATTCTGAGCCGAGAGGGAACGCGACGACCCGCGGAGGCTCTGCGCGGCGACCGAGGCGGGCGCGAGGGTCGCCGGAACCGCGACCAGAAAGGCACCGAAGACGAAAAACCCCCTCCGAAAAAACCCCCTACGACGAGTGTGGTGCGGTCCCATCGTCTCCCCTCCGAGTTCAGGGTGCAAGCGGCGGGGCGATCGGGATCGCCCCGCTCCGTACTCCGCCTCGCTCGTTTTCCTTGGCGCACGATGCGCAAGTCCGCACGATGCGCAAGGTTCAGGTCGTGTTATACGCCCGCTTCCACCCGAAGGCAAGAGGCGTGCCGCCGCTTCCGCGGGAGCCCCTACCCGGCGGCGGCGAAGTTGGCGGCCACCACGTCCCAGTTGACGGTGTTCCACCAGGCCGCGAGGTAGTCGGGTCGGCGGTTCTGGTAGCGCAGATAGTAGGCGTGCTCCCACACGTCCACGCCCAGGATCGGAGTCTGCCCGTCCATCAGGGGGCTGTCCTGATTCGCGGTGGAGCGGACCGCCAAGCCGGAATCGGTGGCGACGAGCCAGCCCCAGCCGGAACCGAAGCGGGCGACGGCGGCGGCGGCGACCCGGTTCTTGAGCTCCTCGAACGAGCCGAAGGCGGCTTCGACGGCGGAAGCCAAGTCTCCGCCGGGGACGTCGGCGCCCCCGGGCGTCATCGAGCGCCAGAACAGCGCGTGGTTGACGTAGCCGCCGCCGTTGTTGCGCACGGCCCCCCGAACGGCCTCGGGGACGTCGTCGATGTTGCCCAGCAGGTCCTCCACGCCGCGTTCCCGGAGCTCGGGATGCGACGCGAGCGCGGCGTTGAGGTTGGCGGTGTAGGCCGCATGGTGCTTGGAATGGTGTATCTCCATCGTGCGCGCGTCGATGTGCGGCTCGAGGGCGTCGTGGTCGTATCCGAGGTCCGGGAGGGAGTGGGGATATGCCATGGTCGGAGGCTCCGCTGCATGATGAGAGACGTTCCCCCCGGCGCCCCGTCCGCGCAGGCCCGGGGCACATCGGGGAAGGAGCGGGTATTTTACAGGCAAGCGTCCCGGATTTCCACCGTTCGGACGGACCCAGGGAGGATCTCGAAGCTGAAGACGGACCCGCCTCGCATTCTTCTGGTCGACTGCGACAGCTTTTTCGTGCAGGTGGCGCGCCTCGAGGACCCCGAGGGCGCGGGACGCCGGCGGCGGTTGCTCGTGGGGGGGCCGCCCGAGGGTCGGGGCGTGGTCGCGTCGGCCTCCTACGAGGCCCGCAAGCACGGGGTCCGCTCGGCGATGCCGACCGCGCAGGCGTTGCGCCTGTGCCCCGGGGCCGCCGTGGTTCCCGTGCCGAGAGCGGCCTGCGCGCGGCGCAGCCGGGACGTGCGACGCGCGCTGGAGGCGCTGTCGCCCGTGGTGCGGCCGGCGTCGATCGACGAGTTCTACCTCGACCTTTCGGGCACGGAGCGGATGCTGGCCGGGGAGTCCTTGGAAGAGACCGCGCGCCGCATCCGCGACACGGTGCTCGCGCGCACCGGCATCTCGGTTTCCGCGGGCGGGGGGACCCGGCGCATCGTCGCCAAGCTCGCGACCGGACTCGCCAAGCCGGCCGGCGTCCACATCGTGCCCGCGGGCGAGGAATCCGCGTTCATGCGCCGGTTCGACCTCGAGGACATTCCGGGAATCGGCCCGGCCTTCCTCTCGGCGCTCGAACGCCGGTCGTTGCGGTCCGTGTCCGACGTCCTGCGCGTTCGACCGGAGTGGCTCGAACGCTGGTTCGGGGCCCGGCGCGGACGCTGGCTGCACGACCGGGTGCGGGGGCGCGACGGCGGAGCCGCCCTTCCGGTGCGCGAACGCAAGTCGGTGAGCGCGGAGCGGACCTTCGCCGCCGACGTCTCCGACGACGACGAGCTGGACGCGGCGCTGGCGCGGCAGGTGAACTCGGTCGCGCGGCGGGTCCGCAACCTCGGCGGCGGCGCGCGCACGATCACCGTGAAGATTCGGGACCGGGATTTCGCGACCCGCCAGCGCAGCCGCACTCTGCCCCGTCCGGTGGCGTCGGATCGGACCGTTCTCCGCGTGGCGCGCGAGCTTCTGGCCGAATTGCGATCCCGGCGCCGCACCCCCGCGCGCCTCCTGGGCGTCGCCGCCAGCGGGCTCTCGGACGAAGCGGAGGACGCGCAGCTCGCCCTCTTCGCCGAAGCCGAGGACGCGGATTCCGACCGCGCCCGGCGCATCTCCCGGGTGATGGACCTCGCCCGGGACAGGTTCGGCGAGGGAGCCATCGGCCCGGGCTACGGCCTCGGCCCCTGAGGAACGCGCCGAGCCGGGTTTCTCCTCCGCGCGAGAGGACGCCGACCTCCGGAGCCCGAGACGACGGCCCCTCGGGGACGTCGTCCCCTTCCGCCCGCCTGCGCGGCCCTACTCGCGCGGCGCTCCCGGCTGGCGCAGCCACGGCCGGCGCGCGAAGTAGGCGTTGGCCTCCGCCGCCACCTGGGGAGCGAGCATGACGAGCGCGATCAGGTTGGGCACGATGACGACGGCCAGGAAGATGTCTCCCAGGTTCCAGATCACGGTCAGCGGCAGCACCGCCCCGACGAAGTGCATGGTCACGAACGCCAACTTGTACGGCAGCACGGCGCCCGCCCCCAGCAGATAGTGCGCGCAGCGGTCGCCGTAGTAGCTCCACGAGATGGCCGTCGAAATCGCGAACAGAAGCACCGACAAGACGACGATCATGTGTCCCCAATCGCCCAGAGCGCTCAGCCCGCGGCGGAAGCCCTCCATGGTGAGGGGCGCGCCGCTCTCGAAGGCTCCGCCGTAGAGGGACGCGCGGGTCCGGCCGTCGGCGCCGCGGGCGACGCCTTCGGCCGGAACCACCGTGCCGGTGAAGGGCGTCGTCCGTTCCTCGTCGACGTACAGCGTGTCGACGAAGGCGTCGTGCCAGGCGACGTGCACGCCCCCCGGATCCGCCGAGGCGCCGTTCTCGAAGCGGATTTCGGCGGGCGGGACGGCGGCGGCGTTGTCGCCCGCGGCATCCACGGTCACGTAGCTCAGATCGCCGCCCGCCAAGGTGATCTCCGTCGGGATGCGCTCGTTCCACACGCCGGTGGTGATGATCACGAGACCCGTCATCGAGCAGATGACGATCGTGTCGATGAAGGGCTCGAGCAACGCGACCACGCCCTCCGACACCGGTTCGTCGGTCTTGGCCGCGGCGTGCGCGATGGGCGCGGAGCCCTGCCCGGCCTCGTTCGAGAAGAGGCCGCGGCGGACCCCCCACATCAGCGTCACCAGGAAGGCGCCCGCGCCGGTCCCGGCGACGCCCGCGGTCGGGTTGAAAGCCTCGCGGAAGATGAGACCGATCGCGGGAACGATCTCGCCCGCGTTGAAGATCAGGATGACGAGCGCGCCCAGGCAGTAGACCGCGGCCATGGCCGGCGCCAGAACTCCGGTCACCCGTCCGATGCGGGTGATCCCGCCGAGGATGACCAAGGCGACGACGCCGGAGGTCGCCAAGCCGCTCGCCCACGCCGGGATGCCGAAGATGGTGCGCATCGAATCGGAGACCGTGTTGGCCTGAATCGCGTTGCCCGTGAGGAAGGCGGTCAGCCCCAGCACGACGGCGAAGAAGACCGCCATCCACTTCCAGCGGGCGCCCAGTCCGCGTTCGATGTAGTACATGGGCCCGCCGCTCACCGTCCCTTCCCATTTGTGGGGATCGCGGTCGGGGGCCTCCACGACCCGGTGCTTCTGGGCGAGGGTCACCTCGGTGAACTTGGTGGCCATCCCGAGCGCGGCCGTGACCCACATCCAGAAGAGCGCGCCCGGACCTCCCCAATGGATGGCGATCGCCACCCCGGCGATGTTGCCGATGCCGACGGTGGCGGAGAGCGCCGTGGTCAGGGCCTGGAAGTGCGAGACGTCGCCCGGCTCCTCGGGGTCGTCGTACTTGCCGGTCGTGACCGCGAACCCGTGCCCCAGACGGCGCACCTGCACGAAACCCAGACGCAGGGTGAGGAAGACGCCCGCCCCCAGAAGCAGGATCACCATGAAGGGAATCGTCTGGTCGCCGACCCCGATGCCGAGTTCGACGATGTAGCGGTTCCCCAGCTCGGACAGTGTCTGAAAGAATTCCACGGAGGCTCCTCGGGCTGCGGGACGGATCGGCGTCGGGATCGGAAGCGGGAAGGATGTCCCGCGGGCGGACCGTGGTCAACACCGGCCGGTTCGGGGACGCGCCGGGGGTCCGGCGGCACCCGGCGCGCGAGCGGGATCGCGCAGGAGGTCCCGGCGGCGGTCGCCGGAGAGCGGTTCGCGACCCTCCTCCCTTCCCGCCGCGCGCCTTCCGGTCGAGCGAATGCGACGCTCGGCCCCGGGGGCGCCATGGGGCCGTCCTCGCGCGAGCGAGCGCCTTCAGGGAAGTCCCGCGAACGCTCCCGCGTTGTAGACGAACTGGCCCCAGAAGCCGATCTGGAACTGCGTCGAGCCGAGCCGCTGGCCGATGTTCGAACTCCGGTCCGTGTAGCTCGCCTGAAAGCCGACCTGAAGATCGGAGATCAGGGTGTCCAGCGTGAGGTTGAAGGTGCTGTTGCGCTGGTCCACGAACGGCACGCACTCGACGTTCCCGGAGGTGATCCGACAGTCGCTCTGCGCGGACAGATTGTAGCGCAGCGACGCCTGGACGGGACGTTGCAGCCGCGCTCCCAGTTCTCCCGGGGGCGTGAAGCGGCCGCTCACGGCGACGACGTGGGTGGTGCGGCGGCGGCGGGTGTCCCCGGTGGGATCGGTGCCTTCGCCCCGCGTCGCGGTCGCGCGATAGCTGGTGGAGAAGCCGCCGCCCCAGCGCACCGACACGTCCAACGGGACGGTGGCGTCCCGCTGCAGTCGCCGTTGCCGGGTCTCGGCGCCGAAGGAGAGTCGGCGGGTGTCGACGCGGTATCCCGAGTTGAGCGTGATCCGCTCGACCGCAGGCCGCAGGAAGGAGGGCAGCGGGACCGAGGACGCGCGCAGGGCGACGTTGGGCCAGCTGCGGGTGCGGGAGGCGCGGTCGCTGCGGGTGTCGAAGGTCGTGACGTCGTCGACCGAATAGTTCACGTTCGCGGCGACCCCGTCGAAGAGCCCGAACCCCGAGCCCAGCGCCCAGCCGCCGCGGTCCGCCAGGGTGGCCGCGGCGACCCCGTCCACCTCCCGGAACCCCTCCAGGTCGCTCAGGCCCAGCTGGTAGCGGAGGTCCGGATCGAGCACTTCGCGGTTGAAGCGGGAGGTGACGCCGTCCTGCCAGTCGACCACGAGGGGCGAGAGCGCGCCGACGAGACGTTGCAGGGTCCCCCGGGGCGGAGCGTCGACCGCGTCCGGCCTCGGGAGCCCGCCCCGGACGAGCGTCCCGGGATCGAAGGCGAGGGAGGCGCTCGCGCTCCGTTGTCCGCCCACGGTGCGCTGCAGGTCGCGCAGGGTGTCCGCCTCCACCACCCGGCGCCGCACCAGGGTGGCGTTGCGGTTGGAGCTGTAGGTCGTCGTCCAAGCGAGGGTCCACCGCAACCAGTCGGCGGGTCGGGGTCCCCAACGCACGTTGGTGCGCAGTCGCCGGTTCGTCTCCCAACCCAGATCCATCCCCCACGGCGACCAGCGCTCCCGCGCCAGCAGCGACCGCACCGCCGGATCCCGGACGGCGAGTTCGGGCGCGAGCAGATCGCGGCTGGAGCTGAAGTCGGAGGTCGCGGTCACCGACGGGAAGGGACGCAGAACGACGCGCGCGTCGGCGTCGACGCCCCGGCGGGGCGAGCGGGTGCGGGTCGCGCTCGAGTCGCCGGGCAGACGCAGAATCTGCTCGAAGCGCAACGTCCGATTGCGCTGGTTGGCGTAGGAGGCCCCGAACCCGATCCGCTCCGGGTTCCAGCGCACGCGACTCTCCAGCGCACGCTCCTCCAGGGATTCCGGGAGCAGAAGCCGCACCACGCTCTCCAGGAACCCCGGGAAGACGGGAAGGGTGCGCGGCTCCAGCGCCCGTTCGTAGCCCAGACGCGCATCCAGGACGCGCGAGTCCGACTCCGAGGTCGCGGTCGTCGACCGCGAGGCGGAATAGCCGACGCGCGCGCTCAGACCGTCGAGCAAGAGCGCGACCCACGGGTTGCCCGAAGGCGTCCGCTTGCGGAACGACAGCCCGACGCGGGTGCGGTCGAAGGCGACCTTGCGCAACCCCTCGAGCCGGTCGGCGCGGATGTCGCTGCGCACCAGAAAGGTGGGATCCTGCCCGGTGCCGGTGCGGGACACGGTCAGCGGCACCTCGATCCCCCAGGAGGCCGGAGCGAAGCGGCCGAGCCGCAACGTCGAGTTCGCCGTCCACTGCCGGTCGCTCTGGTAGCTGGGATCGCCCTCCAGCTGGCGGAAGAGGGCGCCCCGGCCGGAGATCGAGACGCGCGCGGCCATGAAGTCGGAGGCGGCCAGATCCAGGTCCAGGCGGCTGGCGAGCCCGCGGTCGTCCACGGCGCGGGAGAGGCGGAAGTCGTTGATCCACACCTCCCCGTCGGCGGCGAAGGCGCCCCCGTTCCACACTCCCAGCGAGAGCTCGCGCACCTGCGACAGGTTGGGCGCGCGCGCCCGGTCCTGCAGCACCACCGCGTACGTCGAGTCGGCGCTCCACACCGCGAGCGCCGACGCGCCCGCGGGCGGCGGATTCTCGATCAGCCGCCGCTCCGCCTCGCTGCGCAACTCGAGCCAGCGCTCGAAGTCCACCAGGATCTCCGGGAGCCAGTCCTCGGCTCGGACCCCGTCGGGGTCGACCGCGGGCGTCAGCCGCGTCCGGTACAGATAGAAATTGTCCGCGTCGCTCCCGACCTTCAGGTAGAAGTGCGAGGGGCCCTCCGTCCCCCATTCGCCGCTCCGCGCCAGCGCCCAGATGCGCGCCTGCCGGTAGGTGAGGAAATTGCGGGGCCGCTGGGGGAAACGGTGGTACACCTCCGCCCGCTCGCCGGGCGGAAGTCCCCGGTAGACGATGCCGAGCGCCTTTTCGCTGAACTCCACGCCCTGGGCTCCCAGCGCGCTGGCGGGATCGTCCAGCTGCTCGATCACCCCCGGGGGCGGCCGGTAGGCGGCGCCCGCCTCCACCGCGCCCACCGGGCTCGCCTCGATGGCGCCGCCGGTTCCCGGCAGGTCTCCCGACATCCCCGCGAGCACTCCGTCGCCGGCGCGCTTCACCCAGCGCGAACCCACCAAGCGCATGCGCGCCAGCACGACCGCCCCCGCGCCCCGTCCGGCGACCGTGAGGCGCAGGTGCTTGACCGCGCGGAAGTCGCCTTCGGCGAACGCCCCGCCCGGATTGATCGCCTGCGGCCCGCGCAGGGGGATGCGGTAGAGGCGGAAGAGGGTCCCCGTCCCGGTCGTGTCGCGCGCCAAGTAGGGGGAGGACCCGTCGAGCGCCACCACGTAGCGCATGACGCGCTCGTCGACGTCCAGGTTGCCGTCCCCGTCCAGATCCTCGGAGTCCGGGCGTCCGTTGCCGCGGGTGCAGTTGACCCTGGGATCGCCGATGCGGTAGGCCACCGCCCGGGTCGCCAGGCACGCTTCGTCCCAAAGCCCGCGCCGGTCCAGCTCGTCGCTCCAGATCTCCCCCTTGCGCGGATCGGCCTCCTGGTCGAGCGTCCCCGTTCCCCAGGCCTCTCCGTCCTCGCGGGCGCCTCGGGCGAGCCCGTTCCCGTCCACGAACAACGCGTCCTCGCTCACCGTGCCCAGGTCGAAGACCAGGGTGAGGGCCTCCCCGCCCGCGACGTAGAGATCGAGGAACTCGGTGCGCGTCAGATCGAGGCCGGTGCTCGCCAGGTTGGCGGTGATCGAGCGCCAGCGCCTGCGGTCGAAACGGCCTGCGGCACCGTCGCCGGGTCCGAAGTTGAGCAGCAGTCCGGGCTCGCGGAACTCGTTGCCCGCCACGTTGATCCGACGGTCGATGTCGTTGCGGGGCAGGAATCCCTCGAAGACGCCCGCGCTGTCCCCGTCCACCCCCTCGGTGATCCAGGTGTGCTGCCACTGGAGGGCGGCGACGTCGCCGGGCCCGAGTTCCGACGGAAGGGCCTCGAGCGCCCCGTCCCGGAACTGCGGGGCGCTGCCCAGCCGCCAGCCCGTGCTCAGGCTGGAGAGCGGCAGATCGTTCGTGGAATCGAAGTCGTGGAGATAGACGTCCCCCTGGGTGTTCGGGCTCGGGAGGGAGAACGCCACCTCTCCGTCGACGCTCAGCCGCGAGGCGCCGGAAATGTCGAGCCCCGGCACCCGGTCCAGCGCCCGGTCCAGCGCCGGCAGTTCCACGTCCATGCGTCCGTTCAGCCCCCCCAGGAGGATCGAGGCCGGCTCCACGCCCAGCTGGGGCCGTCGCACCAGTCCCTTCTCGCGCTGGTACAGCCCCAGGAAGTTGAGCTCGCCCGCGTCTCCCAAGGCGTAGCCGGCGTTCAGGCCGAAGACCGAGGTCGGGGCGATCTGGAACAGCGCCTGCTGCTCCCAAGTGGCCCGCAGGTCCGCCTGCGGGTCCGCGGCGAAGAGATTTTCCGCGTCGAGCAGCGTCACCTGCCCCATGTCGTAGTCGATGACGTAGTCGGTGCGCGCCTCCAGCAACCGGTCCCCGAAGGAGAGGCGCTCGCTCCCGTCGCGGATCCCGAGCGCGCCCAGCGAGAAGGAGGAGACGATCCCTTCGCTGCGCACGCGGAAGGGGATGGTCAGCCAATAGAGCCCGGCGTTTTCGCGCTCGTAGGGATCGAGCGCGTCGTAGATCTCCGGGTTGGCGTCCCCCGCCAGGATCTCGGAGGTCTCCTCGGCGGAAAGGCCCAGGGAAGGCGCCGGGGGAGGCTCGGCGAAGGGCCGCAGCGTCGGGAAGACGACGAAGGTTCCGGAAACCGCGGGCCGTTCCTCGAAGTCGTCGGCGGCGGGCTTGTAGACGTAGGCGCGGTCGAGGACGTCGGCGGGGGACTCCTCGTCCAGCCCGAGCAGCTTCAGATAGGTGACGTCCTCGCCGCCGGGGCCGCGGGTGAAGGTCCGCCCCGCGCTCAGTTCGCCCACGGAGATCTCGAGCGAGACCGAGGGGATCTCCACGTCGTTCGAGCCCGACACCCGGTAGATCTGACGCATCTCCAGGTCCCAGGTGGGGCGGCCCGGCTGATGGTTGGGCTCCGAGGCGCGCAGCAGGGAGAGGCGCGCGCGGCCGCCTTCGTTGTGGATGCGCTCCGGGTTGTAGTCGCCGACGGTGTCCCCGGCCGCGGTGACGTAGGTGACCGCCAGCATCTCGTCGCGGCGCAGCGGGCTGCGGAGCGCGATCCACAGACCGCTGGGGTGCACGAAGTAGTCCACCCCCGCCTGCAGGTAGCGGAACCACCCGGACTCGGTCACGGTGTCGTCGCCGAGCGTGGCCGAGGCGTCCGCTTGGATGTAGCCCTCCACCTGCTGGCGGGCGAAGACGTCGTTCTCGAAGCGGTAGAGCTGGATCGGCTCCGCGCCGGGGACGGCCGAAGAGGGCACCGTGCCGGGATCCGCTCCCAGGACGTCGACGTGCGGGTAGTCGAACAGGTCGCGCGGGTCGGAGAGGAAGAAGAACTGACCGCGCACGTAGTCGGCGTTGTCGACCACGACGGTGTCCTCCTGGACGAAGGCGCGGTCCGCGCCCGCGCCCGCGAGCCGGAACTCGCGCGAGGACAGATCGCCCCTCTGCTGCGCGAACACGGTCTCGAAATCCACCGGGCCCAGTTGACCGGTGGCCCGCAGGCCGAAGTTGCCGGCGGGGATGCCTTCGGTCAGAAAGCGCGACTCGGGCAGCCGAAAGGTCACGTCCCCGACCTCGATCCCTTGCAGAATCTCGTCCTCCACCCCCTGGTAGAAGACGTTGACGTTGTTGGCGGCGGAGAACTCGCGGGTTTGGTCGTAGTCGACGTTCACCACGATCCGGTCCGATATGGTGCCGCCCATCTGGACGCCGAACTGGAGTTCGGGCACGAGCCGGGGCAACAGCCCGGGCTCGCACCCCAGCTGCACGCCGACGTCGCACGGGCGGAAGCGGGTCCAGTCGCCGCCGAACTCGCCGCGGCCGCGGATGCGCACGTCCAGGTCCCGGAACTCGATCGGTCCGGCGCCGGGAATCGCCGCGGACTCGGGCTCGGGAGGGAGTTCGGGGAGGAAGTTCGCCGCTCCCGCCTCCTCCGCCTCCTCCGCCTCTTCCGCCGGAGACGGACGGACGATGCGGGCGGCGAGCCGCGCGCCGGGGGCGAGCGGCGAGGGAGGCGGCGGGAGCCGGGGCGCGAGCGCGCCGGGGCGGAACCAGGGCGCGTCCGTCCCGGCGGCCGGCGCGAAGGCGAACGGGAAAGGAAGCGGAACCCGCGCCAGCCCGAGGGGGAGGCGCGGCGGCGCGGGGCCGGAGACGACGGCGAGCCGAGGCGGCGGCGGAACGAGCCTCCGCCATTCCGCCGCGTCGCCTCCCGCGGCGGCTTGGGACGACGCGGGCGCCGGAACGAGGGCCCCGAGGGCCAGAACCGCGACGGCGGGACCACGGAGACGCCGCCGGTGTAAAGTGCGGCCCGAGAGAGGCCCGTTCAACGCTCGACCCACGACCCGCCGCGGACGAACATTCTCACGTGAACATTCTCACGCGCTATCTGATCCGGGCGCACGTGGCGCCGTTCTTCTTCTCGCTCACGGTGCTCACCGCCCTCTTCTTCCTCAACTTGGTCGCGTTGCGGATGGGCGCGCTCATGGGCAAGGGACTGCCTTGGCGGGTCTATGCCGAGTTCATGCTCCTCTCCCTGCCCCATACCCTCGCGCTCACCGTCCCGATGTCGGTGCT
The DNA here is from genome assembly GCA_965115885.1 of Longimicrobiales bacterium. Classification (GTDB taxonomy): domain Bacteria; phylum Gemmatimonadota; class Gemmatimonadetes; order Longimicrobiales; family Gaopeijiaceae; genus BD2-11. Next base: position 1,126,475 of record OZ220479.1, on the reverse strand, counting down.
GGTCGCCGTGCTGTACGCCTTCTCGGAGCTGACCGAAGCGAACGAGATCACCGCGATGTCGGCGGGCGGCGTCCGTCCCGCGCGGATTCTGGCTCCGTTGCTCGCCGCAGGCGCGATCGCCGCCGCCCTGGTCTTCCTCCTGCACGACCGCCTGCTCCCCGAATCCAATCATCGGCTCAAGAACCTCATGGTCGACGTCCAGGGAAAGAGCCCCACCTTCCGGCTGCGCGAGCAGGCGATCAACGAGATACAGGCCGTCGACGGAGCCACGCGCTACTTCCTGCAGGCGGACAGCATCGACCCGCGCACCAACGAACTCGAGGACGTCACCATCTTCGACGTTAGCGAATACGACCAATATCGCACCATCTACGCCGAGCGCGGCACGATGGCTTTCGACGAGACCGGCACGGACCTCTATCTCACCCTGTTCGACGGCAACGCCTACGAAGTGAGCGACATGCGGCCGGCGGGATTCCGGCAACTCTCCTTCGCCCGCCAGATCATCCCCATGCGCGGGATCGCGGACGTGCTGGAACGCAGCGACAGCGGGCAACGGGGCGACCGGGAGATGTCCACCGCCATGCTGGCCGAGGAAGTGCGCAAGTCCCGGGAGGCGCTGGCGGAGGTGCGCCGCACGAGTCTGGCGCGCTCCCGAGGCGCGCTGCGCGAGGCCCTGGGCCTCGAGGCGGTGGAGGGAGAGGAGATCGACGACCTGTTGCCCCCCCTCGCGCTGGAGAACCAGCGCCGCCTCGCCGGCGAGCTGGGGGCGACGCCGCCGGACCAGGTCACGGAGGCGGTGACCGCCCATCTGCGCACCGTCGCCGTGCGCGAGGAGGGGCTGCTGCTGGACGAGAACCGGTACCGGGTGGAATTCCACAAGAAGTGGGCGATCGCCACCGCGTGCTTCGTCTTCGTGCTCGTCGGAGCCCCTCTCGCGGTCCGCTTCCCCCGGGGCGGGCTCGGCACGGTGATCGCCCTCTCGGGCGCCATCTTCGCCATCTATTGGACGACCCTGATCGGCGGCGAATCGCTCGCCGACCGCGGCCACCTGGAGCCCAACGTGGCCATGTGGATCTCCAACGCCGTCTTCCTGGCCGTCGGCGCGTGGCTGGCCGCGCGCATGGCGCGCGCCGTCTCCGCGCCGCGCGATTCGGACCGCGGCGGCGTCCGGCGCCGGCTGGCCGACCGGTTGGGACGCGCCATCGGAAGCGCGGACGTCCGGCGCGCGGAACGCGCGGCATGAGGCTTCTCGACCGGCTGGTCGCGACCGGCTTCCTTCGCATCTTCGCGGCCTTCGTGGCCGCCGTGCCGCTCCTGTTCGTGGTCGGCGACCTGACCGAGAACATCGACCAGTATCTCGACCGAGGGCTTCCGGTGACGGAGGTCGCCCAAGCCTACGGATTCCAGATCCTCCAGTTCGTCTTCTGGGCCTTCCCGATGGCGACGCTCATCGCGGCGGTGTTCACCGTCCACGCCATGAGCGTGCACCGGGAGCTCGTGGCCGCCAAGGCGGGCGGCGTCTCCTTCCACCGCCTGACGGTGCCGGTGCTGTTCCTGGGGGTCGCGCTCTCCGCGGTGTCGTTCTACGTCAGCGACGTCGTTCCGCGCGCCAACCGCGCCGCCTTCGACATCCTGGAGCAGCGCGAATTCAATCGCGACTGGCGCATCAACTTCGTTTACCAGACCGAGGAGGGGCACAGCCTCTCGGTGCGCCGTCTGGCCGTGACGTCGGAGGAGCTGCAGGACGTGGTGCTGGAGCACCGGCCGCAGGACGCGCCGGCGGGCGCGGGCCCTTCCCTGCACGCGGTCGCGGACCGGGCGCGCTTCGACGGGGAATCCGGCTGGACCTTCAGCGACGGCTATCTGCGGCGCCTGCTCCCGGACGCCCGAGAGCGGACCTATCGCTTCGCGAGCATGAAGACGCGCGGCTTCTCGGAGCGTCCCAGCGAGCTGCTCGAGGCGTCCCGCGTCGGCAACCGCATGACCGACGCCCAGAACGACCGCCTGGCCCAGATGACGCGCGCGGAGATCGACCGCCAAGTCGGAATCATCGAGCGCAGCGGGGGCGTCCCCTCCGAGTATCTGGTCGAGCGCGAGCAACGCGTCGCCCTGGCCGCGGCCACCCTGATCATGACGCTCTTCGGGCTGCCGCTGGGAACCTCGTCCCAACGCGGGAGCGCGGCCTACGGCATCGGGGTGTCGATCGCCTCCATCACCCTGTACCTGATTCTCTTCCGCGTATTGGGCGCGGCGGGAGGGGCGGGCGTGGTCCAGCCCCGGATCGCGGCCTGGACCCCCAACGCCCTCTTCCTCGCCATGGGCGCGGCGCTCATGGTCCGGGTGCGCACCTAGTTCGGCGGGGGGGCGGGCGGATCAGCTGACCGGACGCTCCCGGGGCAGGATCTTCACGGCCCACAACCCGGAGTTGATGTCGGCGAAGAAGACGTTGCCCTTCCACGGCATCACGCCCCAGGCCGCCGGCGCGTTGGGGATGTAGCCCAGGGGATCGTGCGCCTTGAAGACCGCGATCTCGCGTCCCTGCGTGTAGAGGTTCCCCGCCAGCTCCCCCGAGAGGTCCACCATCCTGAGGCCGCCCTCGTAGTAGGCCTGGTAGAGGACGTCGTCCTCGACCCACATGTTGTGGGTGCCGTACTCGGAGACCTCGTAGCGCGCCACCATCTCCGGCGAGGCGGGGTCGGTGAAGTCCACGATCTGGATGTAGCCCGAGGTCGCGCGAGGGTAGCCGCCCCGCCCGGTCTCGGGGTCGTACCGGACCCTGTGGTCCGGGCCGGTGCCCTCCCAGGCGAGCCCGTCGCGGTTCACGATCTCGTCGCCGGCGACGAGATAGAACTTCCCGGTGGACTTCTGGAAGTAGGGGAACACCGCGTGCGTGCGGCCGGAGGGCAACGGGACGTTGGTCACGAAGACGGGGTTCTCGGGGGATCCGCCCCAGCGCCCGTTGCCCACGTCCACGACCACGATGCCGTTCTCCCACTCCGCCGAGTAGGCGACGCCGTCGTGCACCCATACGTCGTGCACGCGGCTGTCCGGATGGTCGTACTCGCCCACGTAGCGCGGTTCGTAGATGTCGGCCATGTCCAGAATGACGTACTTGTCGCCCGCGGAAAGGACGAACAGATGCTCGTCGGTGGCGAACACGTTGTGCACGCCGCCGGTGACGCCTTCGTCCCAAGTGGAGGCGACGGTGGGGTGGGCCGGGTCGGCTAGGTCGAGGATCACCACCCCGTTGCGCCGGTCGGAGGCGCCTTCGCGCGAGACGACGCCGTAGCGGCCGTCGGGGGACGCCTTGACGTCGTTGGTGGTGCGCGCGTCGACCGTGACGGAGTCGGTCTTGACGATGCTGGCGGGATCGGTGACGTCCCAGACGAAGGCGACCCCGTTCCCCATCTTGGATCCGGTGAGCGCGTAGTCGCGCCCGTCGACGCCCTCGAAGACCCAGAGGTCGGTGGTGAAAACGCGCGACTCGCGCCCTTGGCCGACGACCTCGATTTTCTGCACCGCGGCTCGGCGGCGGACCCGCACCGACGCGCGCGCCGACAGGGGTCCCGAGGTCGCGACCACCGTGTAGAGCCCCGGCCAGTCGGCCACGAAGCGACCGTCGTCGACCTGTCCCGGCCCGGCGGGCGCCACGATGCTGTCGTCGGGCGCGTAGGCGAGCGACCAGGTCACCGGCGCCCCCGCCACCTCGCGGCCCGCCTCGTCCAGTGCGGTGGCGGTGAACTCCGCCACCTCGCCCGTGAGAAGATCGCTCCCGCCCCCGCCGAGTTCGAGCGTCGCGGCCGGGAACGCCTCCACGGTCCGCTCGACCGCCCCTCTCACCCCTTCCACCGTGGCGGTCACGGCGACGGAGCCGACCCCGTGGGCGGTGACGTTGCCGAAGGCGTCGACGGTGGCCACCCCCGGATCGGAGACCGACCACGCGACCCGGGCGCCCGGGCGCAGCGAGCCGTCGGCGTGGCGGGCCCGCGCGCCGAAGCGCACAGTAGAACCGGCGTACAGCGTGCGGGGGCCGGCGTCCACCTCGACCTCCGCCACCTCCGGCCAGTCCACCGCCACCGGCACGGCGATCCGGGCGACCGGCGTTCCGCTGGCGGGCGTCACCACCATGGCCTGCAGTTCGTGCCGGCCGGCCTCCAACGCCTCCACGCGGCCGGCGCGGACGCGCAACGCGCGCCGCGGCGCGCTCACCCGGACGGGAAGGTCCACCACCTCGCCGTCCGCGTCGTACGCGGTCACGCTCAGGGGTGCGGTCTCCCCCACCCTGAGCGACAGCTCGGCGGGCTCGGCCACCAGCCGGACGACGAGCGACGGATCGCCCGCCTGGGCGGCCAGCTCCGCCGCCGGGAAGAACGCGGACGCCGCCAAGGCGAGGGCGAAGACGAGCCTGAACGAACGCACGGGACCTCCTTGCTGCGGGCACGACGAAGCGAAGCGCTCAGAATAGCGCGGGCGACGGGATCGCGCGAAGGAGCGAGCGGAAACCGGAACCCTCCGAAAGCCAAGGACCGGAAGACCGCTTGCCCGGCCCCCCGCTCCCGCGTTCTCCCATCCGCCGGATTGGCGGCGGCGGGGCGCGCCTCCATCTTGCACCGGAGTCGACTTGCCCCGGAGTCGACGTCCACCCGAACCGGGAGCCCGGTGACCCGTCCGAATTCCGGCCTCACCCCCACCGAGGCCCGCGTGCTCGCCGCCGTCGATCTGGACGGCCTGCTCGACGCCATCGCGCGGCTGGTGGCCGTCCGCACCGACCAGGGCCGCGAGACGCCCGCCCAGGAACGGATGGCCGATTGGATGCGGACGGCGGGCATGGAGGTGGACGTCTGGGAGATCGATTTCGACGAGTTGGCCGCCCATCCCCGCTTCAGCATCGAGATCGAGCGCACTGGCGCGCTGGGCGTGGTGGGGTCGCTCGGACGCGCCGACGGGGCGGGACGCTCCCTCATCCTGAACGGCCACGTCGACGTGGTGCCTGCGGGCGACGAGTCGAGGTGGACGGTCCCGCCTTGGCGGGGCACTCTCCGCGACGGCAACCTGATGGGCCGGGGGGCGCTGGACATGAAGGGGGCGCTCTGCTGCGGACTCTACGCCGCGCGGGCGATCGCGGAGGCCGGCGTGGAGCTGGACGGACGCCTTCTGCTCGAGAGCGTGATCGCGGAGGAGGACGGCGGCGCCGGCACCTTGGCCGCCATCCAGCGCGGCTACGTCGCCGACGGCGCGGTGGTCATGGAGCCGACCCGCCTGTCGCTCGCGCCCGCGCAGGCGGGCGCGCTCAACTTCCGCGTCCACGTCCGGGGACGCTCCGCGCACGGCGCCCTGCGCACCGAGGGGGTCAGCGCCATCGACGGCTTCGTTCGCATCTACCGGGCGCTCCGGGCGCTCGAGGCGCGGCGCAACTCGGAAGTCCAGGATCCGCTCTTCGCGCGCTACCCGGTGCCCTTTCCTCTCTGCGTCGGCACCGTGCGCGGGGGGGAATGGGCCTCGAACGTGCCCGAAAACCTCTGCTTCGAGGGTCGCTACGGGATCGCCACGGGCGAAGACCCCGAGGAGGCGCGAGCGACGTTCGAGGAGGCCGTCGCCGCCGCCGCCGCGAACTCCGATCCCTGGTTGGAGCGCCATCCGCCCCGGGTGGAGTGGTGGGGCGGGCAGTTCCATCCGGCGACCACCCCCGTCTCGCACCCCGTCGTGCGCACCGTGGCCGGCGCCTTCCGCGACGTGGCGGGACGCGCGCCGCGCATCGAGGGAATGCCTTACGGAGCGGACATGCAGCTGCTGGTGCACGCGGGACGAACTCCGACGGTGATGTTCGGCCCCGGAGACGTGCGCAACGCCCACCGCCCCGACGAGCGGGTGCCCGTCGCCGAGATCGAGACCGTCGCCCGCACCCTCGCGCTGACGGCGCTCCGGTTCTGCGGACACGGGGGCGCCGAGATCGCCCCGCGCGGCGCCGATCCGTCCCGTCCCCCCGGCAGCCGCTCGTCCGACGAATGAGTAGGCGCACCGGCAGCGCCTTGTCCCCCAAGGCGACTGGCCTTGAGTCTCACGACCGGATCGGCGACGGATCGCGCATCCGCCGAGGGCTTGCCCGCCGTCTGGCGGAGTCGGGCCAAGGCGCTCCGCCGCTACGGATCCGACGCCCCCGCCGTCGCGCTCGAACGCTGCGCCGACGAACTCGAGACCACGCTACGGGAGCGCGACGAGACCGGCCTGTCGCTCGTCGAGGCCGCCCGCGAGAGCGGCTACTCCGCCGATCACCTCGGACGCTTGGTCCGCGACGGCAAGATCCCCAACGCCGGACGGCAGGCGCGCCCAGGATCGCGCGTCGGCACCTGCCCCGGAAGGCGACGGTCGAGCCGTGCCCGGAGCGGACGCATCGACGACGCCGACTCACCAACGAGCAGCTCGTGCAGTCCATCGTCGAGAGGGGGATCGAGTGACCGAACGTGCGCGACGCGGTCGGCGCGGATATAGCGCCGGTGAATGAGGCCAGAACCGGGTCAGGGTCTTCCCCGACCCCAAGACCGGTCGGTTCCAGGTCGAGTGGCGCGAGAGCGGGCGCAGGCTGAGCCGGTCGCTGGGGCATCGCGACTGGGTTCGGGCGAAGCGGCAGGCGGACGAGTTCGCCGCCGGCTTCGTCGGGCCGGAGACGCACGCCAAGGCCGAAGCCGAGCCCGAGCCGCTCACCCTGGGGACGCTGTTCGACGTCTACGGCGAGGAGGTGACGCCCACGAAGAGCGAGCGGAGGCGGTGGCACGACCGGGCCGCCGCCAAGACGTTCCTCGGGCTCTTCGGACGGGATCGCGAACCGGACACCCTGTCCCGGAGGGACTGGGACCGGTTCGTCCGCGAGCGCAGGGCGGGCGGGATCGGACCAAGCGGCAAGCCGGTGTCGGACCGCACCGTCGAGGACGATCTGAAGTTCCTGCTCGCCGTGCTCAACTGGGCCGTGAAGTCGAAGGACGCGCGGGGTCGCCCGCTCCTCGTCTCGAACCCGCTGAAAGGGCTCGGGACGCCCAAGGAGAGGAACCCGACGCGAGTCGTGCTGACCCAGGAGGAGTACCAAGCGTTGCTCCGGGTGTCCGCGCAGGTCGACTGGCGCTTCCGGGTCGCGCTCGTGCTCGCGCACGAGACCGGACATCGCATCGGAGCCATCCGCAAGCTCCGGTGGTCCGACGTCGACCTCGACGGCCGGGCCGTCCGGTGGAGAGCCGAGCACGACAAGGCGGGCCACGAGCACACCACGCCCGTCACCGCCGAAGCGCTGTCCGTTCTCGAGGACGCCTTGGCGAAACGTTCGGGCGCCGGGGACGCGCCTGTGTTGCCCGCCCTGCGGAGCCCTGAGAAATGGGTGGATTCGTGGAGGACGCGCGCTTGGTGGCAGAAGGCCGAGAGGCTCGCCGAGCTCGAGCCGAAGCCCCGCAGGGGCTGGCACTCGCTGAGGCGGAAGTTCGCCTCCGACCTCATGGACCTGCCGCTCAAGGTTCTGTGCGAGCTCGGCGGCTGGAGGGACGCCAAGACCGTGCTCCAGTGCTACCAGCACACCAGCGAGACGCAACTCCGGGAGGCGCTCGACAGTCGGCGCAGGGCTCGCACCCGAGGTCGGTTCAGCAAGAATCAAGGTGCCGGAAGTCGCGCAACCGTCCCGCAACGTATCGGACGGCACGAACCTCCGAAGTACCGCTAAGTCAACACCCACTGCCTGAACCCGCGTCTCGGCCATGGGCGAGCGGGTCGACCGACGCGTGCGAGGAGGCCGCGATCCCACCAGCCGGGCGGCTACCGGCCGATGGGGTCGCGGCGGAAGCCTCTATCCGGCTCCCGCACGGTCGCGAGCTCGACCGTCCCGGTCCCCTCCGCCCGCTCCTCGACCGAGCCCCATCCGGTCTCGATCCCGAACTCCATCGACCCCGGCGTCTCCTTCCTCCCGCCGAGCGACCCTCGCGGGCCGACCGCTCGCCGTTCCGAGTTCCGGGGCGGCCCGCGCTACGCCGTCCGAGAAGGACGCCGTAGCATTCGATCCGACCGGATCCGCGACCGGCGGGGAAACCGAGACGGCGCTCCGCTGCGCCATTCCGCTCGCCTTCGCCGGCACCACCGCCGTGGTGATCGCGCTGTCCAACGTCGCGCCTCTTCCTCCACGACGATTCGTCGACTTCGCCACGATCCTGACCGTGAACGTGTCGGCCGGGAACGTGCGCCCGGCTCGCCTGCCGCCCCGCCCCACGGCGCCCAGGAACGCGTCCCGACCGTCGCCGTGGTCTTCGAGATCGACGTTCCTCCATGTCCCGTCCGCGTCCCGGTACTTGGCCGAATAGACCACCGCTCCGACGTTCCCGCTCGGCAATCCGTAGTCGCGACCGGACCTCCTTCTCACGCTGAAGAAGCGCATCACGATCTTCGTGGAATCCGTCGCCCGCGCTCCGGTCAGATCGAGGATCCGCCACGTGTTCGCCTGGACGTCGCCGAACGCCTTGTTCTCTCCCGCAGCCACCGACACCCGCCGGCTGCCGTTCGGATAGTCGAAGCCGTACCGTTCCTTGCGCGCCTCGACGTCGTACTCGCCGGGATCCCCCACGACGAGCGTGAACGCTCCCGTCGCATCCGTCGTCGCCGTGTCCGTCGCCGTCGCGTCCCCGACCTTGGTCGCCGACACCAGAACGCCCGCCTCCCCTTTGCCTCCCCCCTGCGGCGCGATCACTCTGCCGACGATCGTTTGCCGCTGACTCGGCCGACCGGGCCTGGCCGGTACCAGCGCCGTGGAGAACACGCTGTCCAACGTCGCGCCTCCGCCGTCCTTCGAAACCGCCTTGATCCTGATCGTGAACGTGTCGTCGGGGAACCTGCTTCCCGCCTGTCCGCCACCCTGCCAGACGTAGACCAGAAACGCGGCGCGGTCGTCGCCATGGAACGCGGGAACCACGTACTTCCAGGTGCCGTCCCGGTCCCGATACTGAGACTGGTAGCTGATGGGACCGACGTTCCCTTCGGGCGCTCCGTAGTCGCGACCGGGCAGGGCGTTCAAGCTGAAGAACCGCATGACGACCTTCGTCGTGTCCGGCGCCCGCTCCGCCGTCAAATCGAGGATCCGCCACGTGTTCGACTGGATGTCGCCGAACGCCTCGCTCTCTCCCGCAGCCACCTGCACGCGTCGGTCGCCGTCCGGATAGTCGAAGCCGTACCTGTTCTTCGACGCATGGACCTCGTACAGGCCCGGCTCCTTCGCGGTCAGCGTGAACGCGCCCGTCGCGTTCGTGGTCGTCGTATCGGCCGGCGTCGAGCTTCCCGCCTGCGTCAGCGCCACGAGCACGCCCGCCTCGCCCTTGCCGCCCTGCGGTGCGATCACCCTGCCGTCGACCGTCTGCCGCCGACCGGTTCCCTCCGTCTTGGCCGGAACCAGCGTCTCGGTGGACACGGTGTCCAACGTTCTGTCCTGACTGTCTCTCGCCCGCGCCCTGATCCTGATCGTGAACGTGTCGTCGGGGAACACGCTCCCGGCTTGTCCGCCACCCTGCCAGACGGTGACGATGTACGCGTCGTCGTCGTCCCCATGGAAATCCAATTCGACGTACTTCCATTCGCCGCTCACGTCCCTGTACTGAGACGTGTAATTGATGCCTCTCGCGGTCCCTTCGGGCACTCCGTAGTCGCGACCGGGTATCGCATCCACACTGAAAAACCGCAGGATGACCTTGGGAGCGCCGGAGACCCGCTCCGCCGTCAGATCGAGGATCTGCCACGTGTTCGACTGGATCTCGCCGAAGCTCTCGTCCTCTCCGGCGGCCACCGAAATCCGCTGGCTCCCGTTCGGATAGTCGAAGCCGTACCTTTTCTTGGACGCTTCGACGTCGTATTCGCCGGGATCCGTCACGGTCAGCGTGAACGTCCCCGCCGCGTCGGTCGTCGCCGTATCCGCCGCGACCGTGTCCCCGACCTTCGTCGCCGACACCAGAACGCCCGCCTCCCCTTTGCCTCCGCCCTGCGGCGCGATCACCTTGCCCGTGATCGTCTGACGCTGCGTCTCGTCGTCGGCCTTGGCCGGCACCAGCGCTGCGGTGAACACGCTGTCGAGAGTCTGTTTCAGACTGTCCTTCGCCGTCACCTGGATCCTGATCGTGAACGTGTCGTCGGGGAACACGCTCCCGGCCTGTCCGCCACCTTGCCAGGGGGAGGCCAGAAACGCATCCTGGTTGCTTCCATGGTACGCGAAATCGACGTGCTTCCACTCGCCGCTCACGTCCCGGTACTGAGACGTGTACTTGATGCCTCCGGTGGTCCCTTCGGGCACTCCGTAGTCCCGGCCGGGTATCGCCTTCAAACTGGAGAAACGCATGATCACCTTCGTCATGTCCGACGCGCGCTCCGCCGTCAAATCGAGGACTTGCCACGTGTTCGACTGGATGTCGCCGAAGCTCTCGTTCGCTCCGGCCGCCACCGAAACCCGCTGGCTGCCGTTCGGATAGTTGAACCCGTACCTGTTCTTGGACGCCTCGACGTCGTATGCGCCGGGATCGCTCACGGTCAGCGTGAACGTTCCGGTCGCATCGGTCGTCGTCGCATCCGCCGCGATCGTATCCCCGACCTTGGTCGCCGACACCCGAACGCCCGCCTCCCCTCTGCCGCCGCCCTGCGGCGCGATCACCTTGCCCGTGATCGTCTGACGCTGCGTCGGCCCGTCCGTCTTGGCCGGCACCACCACGGTTTCGATTGCGAAGTCCAAGACTAACCCCTTACTACCACTTTCCTTGGACTGCACCACGACCCTGACGGTGAACGTATCGTCGGGGAACGCGCCTCCGTCGTGTCCGACGGCAACCACCGCCGACTCTCTGCTGTCGTCGTCTTGGAACGTGAACGTCGCAGGCAGAAACCGACCGTCCTCGCTTCGATAAGATGCAAGGGGCAAAGGTTCGACTTCATGCCCGTCAGGAAAGCCGTAGTCGCGACCCGATTCTCTCTTCATGCTGAAGAACCGCAACACAACCGTCGCGCTGTCAGTCCCTCGCTCCGCTGTCAGATCCAGGATGGTCCACGTGTTCGCCTGAATGTCCCCGAAAGCCGTGCTGCTGCCTGCGGAAGATACGGAAACCGACTGGTTGCCGCCCGGATAGTCGAAACCGAATCTCGCTTTCGAGGCCTCGATACGATATTGTCCCGAGTCCGCCACGCTCAAGGTGAACGTGCCCGTCGCGTCGGTGGTCGTCGTATCGACCGCAAGAGTGTCTCCCACCTTGGTCGCCGAGAGCAGTACCCCCGACTGCCCTCTCCCGCCGCCTTGCGGCGCGATCACCTTGCCGGTGATCGTCTTCTGTGTGTTCGACGCGTGCGCGAAACCGACGAAGTCGACGGTGCCGACCTCGTCGACCGCCACCGCCACCGTCCTGGGCGCCGCATTGAACGAGATGTCCTCGGGGAACCCCGAGATCGCGACCGCGTAGGTCCCCGCCCGGAGACCCGAGAATGCGAAGCCGCCGTCGATCTCCGTCTGCGTGGTCTCCGTCGTCCCGCGTTCGCCGATCAGCGTCACCGTCACGCCAGACAGCGACGTTCGCGGAGCGTCCCCGCCCTTCGGGGCCGCGCCGGTTGCGGATACGCGGCCGACAACCGCCGAGGAGCGCACGTACTCGCCGACGAAGCTCAAACGCACATTCTGGCCGTCCGTTGAAATGGTCGCGGACCGAGTCGATTGCACGAAGATCGCGTCCTCCGGAAACCCCGAGATTGCAACCGTGTGGGTGCCGGCCTCGACCCGCTCGAACGAGAATCCCCCGGTCGAGTCGACCACTGCGGACGCACCCGATGAGAGAGTCGCCGTAACCTCCACGACCGCTGAGCCCTCGATCTTCACCGACCCGGAGATCGTGCCCAGGGGAGCGAGCCGGTCCAACGGAACGGTTGGGTAACGGCTGTCGCCGCACGCCGCAAGAACGAGAGCCGTCATCGCGGTTGCAGCAAGGAGCTTGATTCTGTTCATGGTTTGGCAAGGTCTCTGGGAAAGTGAATGCGCATGGCCGGTGCACGCGCACCGGCCATGCGCACGAAACTGGAGCCATGATTCGGAAACATGCAGTCGGCTACTCCGACGTTGATATTGATGGCAATCTACCCGGAACCCGAGCTGGCCTCAAGCTTGAATGTCTTCGTCCCTATCGTCCATGCCCCGGTGGAGCCCTGTCTGGAGTCGATCCTGAATTCGATCGGCCCAAGCAACTCCTGCTTGGTGACCCGCACGACGTTGCCTTCCGCCGTTCGGAACGACACGTATTCGCTCCCGTTGACGTCCGACCAAGTCTTCCGTCTGGTGTCCCACACCACGTCCGTCGTCCAGAACACCGTCGCGCCGGCACCGCCCAGATCCGCAACGGACGGGAACGTCGCGGCGATCCGCTGCTCCGACCTCTCGTTCGTCCTGGCCACCCAGTCGAGCACCAATGTGTCACCGTCCGTCGTGCGTTTGGCCATGATCGAGGTCGCCATGGGATCGACCGCCGACATCTTTGCGTAGGTTCGTACACTGTCGATTTCATCGCCGCGACCTCGGCGGACGCCAGAGCTGTACACGAGCGTCCGGATCACGACCGTGAACGTGTCGTCGGGCAATCGACGCGGGCTTTTGTCTATATTTCCCGTTGCAAAATTGAGGGTTCCGCCACAGCGGGGTGGGGCGTGACCTTCGCAGATGCGCACCATTCCGCCGTTATGCTGGTTCTGGGCGCCCGGGATATTCTCATAGTGGCTAAAGCCAAACCACGCGCTGTCCGGAAATTGTTTGTAGTCATAATATTCCGATATATGCGCGGTTGTGGCAGGAAGTCCCATCGGAACGTTGGGAAAACTGTCCTTTGGGATCCATGCATCGTTCATTCCAATCCTACTGGCCCACCGAAATATAACTTTTTCATTGTACTTGTGAACCAGAATCGGAAGCTGACCTTCGCTTTTCACGGTGTCCGTCGTTCCCGCCCGTTCCACGCTCACATTCAACGGCATCCAAGTGCGCGACTGGATCGTGCCGAAGTCCCGGCGTCCTCCGGGCGCCGCCGTCACCCGTCGACTGTCGTTCGGATAGGTGAAACCGTAGTTCTTCTTCGTCGCTCTGACGTCGTAGTCGCCGAACGGCACGTTCAAGGCGAACGTCCCCGACGCCCCCGTCATCGCCGAATCGACGACCACGGTCGTGTCGCTCGCCTTCCTCGCCTTGACCCAAACGGAATCCTGCGGACCGCCGCCGATGTTCGGAGGAGCGGCCACCCGGCCCGTGATCGTCGCGTTCACGAAGCCCGTGAAGTCGATCCCCGAGATCGCCGCGCCCGTGTGCGCCGGCACCGTGATCGACCCCGGCGCGAAGCTCATGCCCTTCCTCGTCACGCGCACCGCCGCCGTCGTGCCGACGCTTCCGCCCTTCAGCTCCGCCATGTAGCTCCCGTCCGCACCCGTCACGAGCTTCCCGTTCGACGCCTTGTTCTCCGGCGCCACCCACTTCGTCGTGTCGTCGGCGTACCTCACCTGGATCTCCGTGCCCGAGATCGCCGCGCCGCTCCCCGACGCCGTCACCTTACCGCTCACCGTCGCCTTCGAGGCCGTGCCCCCGAACGCGACGTCCACCATCTCCAAGCCGTTCGCCACGAACGCCCGCACCGAGTCCTTCGTCGTCGTCGCGCCCTTCGTCGCCTTCACGAAGAACTTGTTCGTCATCGCGCTCCGCGACGCCGAGGACACCCCCGCGATCACGTAGCGTCCGTACAGGTCCGTCATCGCCGTCTTCCCGTTCGCCGTCACCGTCGCGCTGTCGATCGGGAACCCGTCGCTCCCCTTCACCCGCCCGTACACCGTCCCCGTCGACGGCGTCACCTCCAGCTCCACCGCTCCGCCCAGCGGGCTCAACGCAGTGCCCAGCTCCATGCCACCCTTCTTGCGCACCCGCCAGCCCGCCGACGCCTTCGCTTCGTACGCGCCCGCCGCCAGCTTCCCGAAATCGAACTGGTACGTCTCGTTCACCGTCGCCGTCGTCGTCACGTCCTTCGCCAGCGCCGCGAACGTCTTCGCCTCCCCCGCCAGATTCTTCCCCTCCACCGGCGTCAGGTCCACCGTCACCCCCGAGTTCTTCCGGTTCATCGTGTCCGTCGAGAACCCGTCCCCCGAACTCGCCGCCGTCACGCTCTTGCGCCACACCTCGCCCTTCACCGAATGCGTCGTCACGTACGCGAACGACGCGCACTCGTCGTGGTCCTGCGGAAGCGTCTCCTGCAACGGACACAGCGAAACCGTGTGCCCGAATCCCCCCTCCGACCCGAACGCTCCGCCCACGAGCCCGTTCGCCTCCGCGTCCCGGTACGCCTCGAGCTCGTCAGGATCCAGCAGCACGATCCCCGCCGTCGTACCCGCCGCGCTCTCGTTCGCGCGAACCACCACGTCGTACTCCGTCGGCACGTGCCGGAACGTCGCCACCCCGTCCTTCTCGCTCATGTGCTTCGAATCCCACTCCTCCTTCGCGAACGCCCGCGACCGGCCCGTCCCGCTCATGTAGCGCAGCGACACGTCCACGTACCCCGTCTTCGCCCGCTCGTCCCCGCCCAGCACGTTCCCCGTGTACCCCTCCACCTGATCCCGCTCGTGGTGCACGTACACCTTCAACGTCTGCGTCGCGTAGCTCGCCTCGAGCGTCCCCGCTTCCATCGTCTCGCCCGCCAGCTTCAGACCCGTGTGCGTGTACTCCACAGCCTCCGACTCGTACTTCTCCCCACCGTCCAACTCGTCCTCCTGGTCCTTTGCCAGCATGAACGCGTAGGTCGTCGGCACCGACTCCGCCGTCGTCTCCAGCTTCGCCATGCCCTCCTCGTCCAGCTTCTTCGGCGCGCCCTCCACCGTCTCCTCCCCCGACGTCACGCCGATCGCCCAGCCGCCCAACGCCATGCCCCCGCCCAACTCCGTCTTCACCGTCTTCCCGCTCACCGACACGTCCACCTTCAGGTTCACCACGTCGGCCACGTTCTTCGCCGACACCCTCCACTCCTGAGGATCCCACTTCACCGCCTGCTTGCCCGCTCCCATGTCCACGCTGTAGCCGTCCGCAACGACCGTCGCGTACACCGTGTGGCCCGTCGTGCCCGCGCGCGCCACACGGATCGACGCCATGCCCTCGTCGTCCGTCACGCCGCTCCCCGACATGTTCTCCCCGCCCATGTCCGCGTACAGGCTCACCTTCGCGTCCGGCAGCGCGTCCCCCAGCGCCTCCCCGCTCTTCAACTTCACCTCGAAGTCCACCGTCGTGTGCGTTATGTCGAACGGCAACGACCGCGTCGCCGCCTCCCCGACCCCCAGCTCCACCACGTAACCGACCGACGGGCCGCCGTACGCCACGTCCTCCGCCGCCAGCGCCGCCGCAACCTCCGCGTCGATCAGCACCACCAGCTGGTACGAGCCCGCTTTCAGGCCCTCGAACGAGAACCCGCCCTCCTCGTCCGTCGCGCCCAAGCGTTGCTCGTTCACCCCCGGGCCCACCAGCGCCACCGGGATCCCCGCTCGCATCAGCGCATGCTCCCCCTCGTCGAACATGTCGTTCTTCGTTCCCTCGTCCACGTACGCCATCCCCGACACGCTCGCCGTCGTCGCGTGCTCCCCCTCGAAGTTCACGATCTTCGACTCGTCGTCCGCCACCGTCACGTCCACGCTCGTCGTCCCGAACACGTACGCCTCGCCCTCCACTCCGATCGACACCGCGTAGTCCCCCGCCGCCAACCCCGTGAACGCGTACTGTCCGCTCGCGTCCGTCGTCTCCGTTCGCTCCTCGTCGGCCCCCGACAGCACGACCTCGACCCCGCTCAATCCCGTCCCCTCCACGCTCACCCGACCGCTGATCCCCGACGTCCGCAGCAACACCCCCGTGAACGACACCGTCGCCGTCTCGTCCATCTCCACGCTCACGTCCCGCGACGTCGACGCGAACTCGTAGTCCTCCGCTTCGTACCCGCCCGCGATGCTCACCTCGTACGCGCCCGCGCGCAGTTCCTCGAACCGGTACCCCCCGTCCGCGTCCGTCGTCGCCCTGCGGCTCTCCTCCGCAGGACCCCCCGACAGCGTCACCGTCACCCCCGCCAACCCCTCGCCCTCGATCGCCACACGACCCTCCACCGCCGACGTGCGCACCCAGTGGCCCGTGAAGTCCGCGTTCCCAACCTCGCCCGCTTCCACCTCCACCTCCATCGCCTTCGTCTCGAACGTCACGTCCTCCGGGTAGCCCGAAATCTCCACCGTGTACGTCCCCGCCCGAAGCCCCGTGAACGCGAACCCGCCGTCCATACCCGTCCGCACCGTCTCGCCCGTCGCGTGCTCCCCGCCCAACTTCACCGTCACCCCCGACAGCGTCTCCGGCTGCCCGTCCCCTCCGCTCATCGCCGCGTCCGCCGCCACCACCGCTCCCACCACCGCCGACGAACGCACGTACTCCCCCGCGAAGCTCAACCGCACGTTCTCCCCGTCCGTCGCGATCGTCGCCGACTGCGTCGCCTGCGCGAACGTCGCGTCCTCCGGGTAGCCCGAGATCGTCACCGTGTACGTCCCCGCCTCGACGCCCGCGAACGAAAAGTCGCCGCCCGCCCCCGTCGTCGCGCTCGCGCCCGACGACAGCGTCGCCATGACCCCCGCAACCGCCGTCCCCTCGATCATCACCGTGCCCGAGATCGTGCCCACGGGCATCGGCGGGGGCGGCGGATCCACCGGCGGCGGGGAAACCTCGTCGCACGCCGCGAACGCGAGCGACGCCAACGTCGCCGTGGCCAGAAACTTGAATTTGTTCATCGTCCTATGAGGCATGGGAAATCCGGGGATCGAGTAGAAATCGGGAGGATCGGGGAGGCGCTTTTTCAAGCACTCCCTTCGAAGGCAACCCTTACGACTTCAGGGCGGTCGGGATGGCCGCGATCCGGCACACGTTTTCGCGCGGCACTCGTTCCTTCGACCTCGACGCTGATCGCTTCCGGACCCGCAGAAGCGCGGCGGCACTTCACCTCGGATGAAGGCTCGATGTCCCGCGCGGAGGATGCCGCCTTTACTGAACTGGCGGGCTGGCGGGCTGGCGGGCTGGCGGGCTGGCGGGCTGGCGGGCTGGCGGGCCTCTCCGCGAGCCTACGGACTTGTACGCCTTCCGGCAAGGTTCGAGCCCATGCGCCCCGCGCTTCGTCTCGCAAGCGCCTGTCTCCTGCGAGCATGGGTCGACGGGGGTTCATGTCGGCGCGAACATCCTGTTGCCCGATGAGTGTGTCGTCTCGAATTCCACGTTCGCGCAACGGGCTCACCCTTAACTTAACCTTCACTCACTCCACCTGCCACGCGACAACGCCCCCCGCCTGCGCGGCTACAAGGCTAACTCCTTGCCCGCTTCCATGTCAAAACATGTCGAAACCGGGCTCTCGTGATGCGGGAGTGGAACCAACGCAGGATGCCCTTCTCATGCTTCCGCACGGTTTCGGCGAAGGTCGCCATGGCCGCGAGTCCGCTCTCGCTCGCGGCCTTGCACCAGCGTTCGAGGTGACGTTCGGCTGCCATGGGAGGCAGGTCCCACAGCTCTTGGAACTCGACCTCGAGCTTGTAGGCTTCGACCGTGTCGGGAGCTGCGGTGGCCATGGCGAGCAGTTCGTCCAGCCGGGCCTTCTGCGATTCGCTGAGTTCCTTGCGGTTCTCGAGCCGGAGCCATCGGGTGTTCTTGAGATCGGGGCGCTCCTTGCGCTCGGCTCGGCGAACCGGTTCGACGACTTCGTTCAGCAGCTTCACGACATGGAAACGGTCGAAGGTCACCTCGGCGTCGGGGAACTCGTCGCGCGCGCCCTTCATGTACGCCTTCGACATGTCCATGCAGATCTCGTCGACCTGCTCCGCGGCTCCTCCATGCGCTTCGAGATCCCTTCGGAACTCGGCGAACACGTCGGCCGTCCGGCCCGTGGTCGCGAAGAGGAGCCGACGCAGATCGAGGTCGGCGAAGAGCGTGATGTAGTCGTGGCCCCGGCGGGCCGCCTTTTCGTCGACGCCCACGGCCACCACCTTGGAGAAGTCGGCTTCGGTGCGCGCCATGCCCACATGGTGCTTGACGATGCGCCACAGGCGGGTGTCGTGCTCGCCGACGAGGCGGGCGACGACGGCGACGGGCATGGCGCTGGCCATGGCGACGACGAGGCCCTCGAAGAGCAGGGTGAAGCCGCTGCGGGGCCGCGCCCAGGGCAACGCGGCTTGGCGGACGCCGCACTGGGGGCAACGGATCCGCGGGGCGGGCGCGTGGAGATACGCCTCGTGCTCGAAGCAGTTCAAGTGTCTCCAGGACCTCGTCCTCGAGTCGTACGCCTTGCACCCGTCGGCCTCGCAGCTGGCGCAGGTGAAGAGGCCTCCCCTCTCGAAGGCGAGGTGGACGTCGAGACGTCTCCGCTCCTTGTCGAAGTCCACGCGGTCCACGTACCACGGGGACGCGAGTCCCAGCGCCTGCTCGAACAGCGTGTCCGTTGCCGGAGATCCCGTCATCGTTGGATTCCCTCGCCCGGTTCCTCTTCAGTTCGGATCGCGCGTGCGCGAAGGCGAGGCGTACCGGGCGGACGGAGTGCGGACGGCACATTTCACGGTAAGGAATCGTATAAAGTCAACCAGGACTGCACGATCTGCTGCCTTACCGTCACCAGCTGATCGGACTCCGTCTCGTCCAAATGACCGGAATGCAGGCCCAATGAGCGGGAGTCGGAGTGGTGCGGGCGCCCGCATGGCATGGCTGGTGCGATCACTCGCGGGTCAGCCCCTTCTTGGGGTCAGCCCAAACGCCACCCGCCACCTCCTTGAGTCGTCGTCACGCTCTCGCTCCACCCTTGCCCAAGCCCGAAGCACGCACTTTGGGGCTTTTCGCTGTTTTGTGTGGATCGGCGGGGCTTCACAGCCACGCCTTCAGGCAAGGCGCGAGCGTCGTGGGATGCCCACGCACCCCATGCTGCGTATTCCAGGCCATGTGATCCACCCGCGCCAGACCATGTGATCCACCGATTCCAGGCCATGTGATCCACCGTGGCACGGGAGTGTCCGCGTGGCGGCTCATGTCTTTCGGCAGGCCGTGGGAAGCGACGGGATTGGAGCCGGACGGGCAGGAGGAGCGCTGGATGACCTGATGTAGAGAGCCGTTCTTTCGACCTCGTGATCGATCCTTCAACGAGGGGGAAGACGGTGTCGCAACCAAGGTTGTCCATGCACAAGCTACACGACGTTCTGCGGCTGAAGTTCGAGCGTGGCCGCAGCCACAGGGAGATCGCAGCGAGCCTGGGGGTCGGCCAAGCCACGGTGGGCCGGTACCTTCGCCGGGTCCAGGAGGCAGGGCTGTCTTGGCCGCTGCCCGACGACTTCGACGACGAGCGGCTGACGGCGGCGCTCTTTCCGGCCGCCGCGCCCTCGGGCGGGAGCCGGCCGGTGCCGGACTGGGCCCAGGTGCATCGCGAGATGTCGCGGGGCAAGGGGATGACGTTGACGCTCCTGTGGTTGGAGTATCGGGAGGCGCACCCCGAGGACGGGTACGAGTACAGCTGGTTCTGCGATCGGTACCGTAAGTGGGCGAAGCGGATCGACGTGGTGATGCGTCAGTCGTACGCCGGGGGCGAGAGGGCGTTCGTCGACTACGCGGGCCAGACGGTCGCGTTGACGGATCCGAAGACGGGCGAGGTCGGCAAGGCGAACGTCTTCGTGGCGACGATGGCCGCGTCGAGTCACACGTTCGTCGATCTGACGCGGACGCGCTCGCTCGAGGACTGGACGGGCTCGCACGTGCGGATGTTCGAGTTCTGGGGCGGAGCGCCGGAGCTGCTGATCCCGGACAACGAGAGGGCGGGCGTGCGGCGGGCGTGCCGCTTCGAGCCGGACCTGAACCGGACGTATCGCGAACTGGCCGACCACTACGGAGTCACGGCGCTGCCGACGCGGCCGCGTCGGCCCCGGGACAAGGCGAAGGTCGAGGCGGCGGTGCAGCACGTCGAGCGGCGGGTTCTCGCGCCGCTGCGCAACCAGCGGTTCTTCTCGCTGTCGGAGGCGCGCGAGGCGATCGCGCCCTTGGTCGCAACGCTCAACGAGCGGCCGTTCCAGAAGATCCCGGGTAGCCGCCAGAGCCTCTTCGAGGAACTGGATCGGCCGGCGCTGCGCCCGCTGCCCGCGCGACCCTACGAGTTCGCGCGATGGGTCGAGGCGCGCGTGAACGTCGACTACCACGTCCAGGTCGGGGGCTGCTTCTACAGCGTGCACTACACGCTCGCCCGCAAGGAGGTCGAAGTCAGAGTCTCGGCCACTGGGGTCGAGGTCTTCCACAAGTCCAAGCGGCGCGCCGCGCACGCCCGCGCAAGCGAGAAGGGGAGTTGGACGACGGCCGACGCGCACATGCCGGCTGCACACCGCGCGCACCGCGACTGGACGCCGTCGCGACTGATCGCCGAGGCGCGCAAGACGGGACCGAAGACGGGCGAGTTCGTCGAGAAGCTTCTCGAGAAGAGACCGCATCCCGAACAGGGCTACCGCAGCTGCATGGGCTTGCTGCAGTTGAAGCGCGCCTACGCAGCGGAACGTCTCGAGGCCGCCTGCCGGGTCGCGCTGAAGATCGGCACGATCAGCCGCAGGTCGGTCAAGTCGATCCTGGCGACCGGACGCGACAAGGCCGCTCTCGAGGAGGAGGACGCACCGCCCGCCCTGCCCGCCGACCACGAGAACGTTCGCGGACCGGACTACTACAAGGACCCCACACCCGACGAGGAGTCGTGACGCCCATGCTCCATCAACCGACGCTGGACCTGCTTCGCGAACTGCGCCTGACTGGGATGGCGCGAGCGTTCGAGGATCAGGGCGCGATGCCGAACATCGCGGAACCGACCTTCGAGGACCGCCTCACGCTGCTGCTCGAGCGCGAGAGGACGGACCGCGCTCAACGCCGGTACGTGCGCCTCCGCGGAGCGGCGAAGCTCCACCTCGACGCCACCGTCGAGGACATCGACTTCAAGGCGGCACGAGGGCTCGATCGCTCTCTCGTGCTGCGACTCGCGACGGGCGAGTGGATCCGGCGGGGACAGACGGTCCTGGTGACCGGCGCCACCGGATCGGGGAAGTCGTACCTCGCCTGCGCGTTGGGCCACCAGGCGTGCCGCATCGGGATCTCGACGCTGTACTATCGCGTGGGGCGTCTGTTCGAGGCGCTGAAGGTGGCCCGTGCCGACGGCTCCTATCCGCGCCTGGTGCAGCGGATCGCCAAGACGTGGCTCCTGATCCTCGACGACTGGGGGCTCGCGTCGCTCTCGGGCCAGGGTCGACACGATCTGCTGGACATCCTGGACGACCGGTACGGTCGGCGCGGCACGGTGCTGGCGTCTCAACTGCCCGTCGATCACTGGCACGATATGGTGGGCGATCGGACGTTCGCGGACGCGATCTTGGACCGTCTGGTCCACAACGCGCACAGGATCGAGCTGGCGGGCGGGTCGATGAGAAGGCTCTACGACTCGACCAAGGCGGCGAGAAGCGCGCAGGAGCCGAGTTGACGACGCGCGGCCAAGAGACGAGCGACGCGCTCGAGGTCCCGACTAGCGGGATGGGCGGCGCTGACGGCCTCCGCCCGCTCGAGAGCGCGCCAAGCGGTCGAATGGACGCCGCAGGCGGCGGGAGCGGGTCCGCGACGAAGGTGATCGTCCGAACGCGGGAGGAAGGCGCGTGGCGGCGAGTTCCGCGGCGGTTCACGCGATCATGGGACCGAGACCAGGAAGTGGAAGCCGTGAATCGGCCTCCAACGGGCGATCTCGGCGTTCGGAAGGGTAGAGGTCATCTGGGAAGCGCTCGACCTCTCGGCCCGGAGACGGCGATCACCTGCCGCTCAGCCGGGCCAACGAGACCGGGGCGGACGACGACGCCCGCACCGGGCCCCGTTCCGGTCGCTCCGCTCCCTGCACGGGCCCCGGTGCGCCGGCCGGTGCAGCTGACATCGATGCGCTGTCGCACTACAATGCCGCGAACGCCCCACGGCGCCGCGAAGACGCTCCCACCCTCGACTACGGGAGGTGTAGACCACTCACGACCCATCACGACCGAATCGTATCCAGCGCCCCTTCAGGATCCCCGCCCCAACCCCGCACCGGGAGCCACCGGCAGGTGGATCACATGGCGTGGAATCGGTGGATCACATGCCTGGAATACGCACAGCGACCGATGAACGTCTGAACGTCGGCTGCCGTGCATCTGGCGTCGGAAGCCCCGCCGTGCGCCCAGGCACGTACACGGGCGTTGCAGGAGTGCCGCTTTGCTGATCGGAGGGGGTCGGTGGCCCCGTCAGCGACGTTCGTCTGGCCGTCGGTCCTTAGGGCCGCCCCAGGGGCGGAGGGTCTCCTGGAATTCGCGTTACCCACTGAAGACAGCGAGGAGGCCACGTTTTGGGCCTCCTCGCTGTTCTAAGTGGGTAACCGGAATTCGAGGCGACCGCACACGAGGTACGCCATCGTGATCAGATTCTCCTTCGTTCGGTAGCCGCGCGCCCGTCCCTTCGCCGCCTGGATCAGCGAGTTCATCGCCTCCAGAAGACCATTCGTCAGCTGCGACACCTGCCATCGCAGGATCCCCCTTCGGTGCTTCCGAATCGTCTCGGCGACGCCAGCCATCGGACCCAAGCCGCTCTCCTTCGCCCTCGAGCACCACCAATCAATGAAGTGCCCTGCCGCCGCAGGCGGCAGATTCCATACTTCCTGAAACTTCAGCTTCAGCTCGTACGCCTTGGCCGTGTCAAGCGCCGCCGTACCCGCATCCAGCAACCGGTCCAGCTTCCTCTTCTGCGCGACCGTCAGCTTCCGCCGGTTCTTCAGCCAGATCCACCGCGTCCTCTTCAGATCCGGCCGCTCCTTCTGTTCCGCGCGCCGCACCTGCTCCAGCGCCTCGTTCAACAGCTTCACCACGTGGAACCGGTCGAACGTCACCCCCGCGTCCGGGAACTCCTCGCGCGCGCCCTTCATGTACGCCTTCGACATGTCCATGCAGATCTCCCCGATCCGCTCGGCATCCCCTCCATGGGCCTCGAGATCCGCGCGGAACTCCCCGAACACCCCCGCATCCCGCCCCTCCGTCGCGAAGAGCAACCGACGGCTCACGAGGTCCGCGAACAGCGTCACGTAGTCATGGCCCCGCCTCGCCGACTTCTCGTCCACCCCGAACGCCACCACATCCGAATGGTCGGCGTCCTCCCTCGCCAAGTCCACGTAGAACTTGAGGATCCGCCACAGCCTCGTGTCGTGCTCGCCCACCAGACGGGCGACCACCGCAACCGGCATCTCCTTGCACAGCTTCAGCGCCCACCCCTCGAACAACAGCGTCGACACGCTCCTGGGCCTCGCCCAGGGCAGACGGGCCCGGCGAACCCCGCAGTCGGGACAGTCGACCCGCGGAGCCGGCGCACGCAGGTACGTCTTGTACTGAAAGAGATCCAGGTGCCGCCACGACCGCTCCGTCGTGTCGTACGCCTTGCACCCCTCCCTGCCGCACGCCCCGCACGTGAATGTCGCCCCGCGAACGAACCCCAGTCGGACGTCCAGCCGCTTCTTGGCCACGTCCAACGAGTAGTCCTCGACATGCCACGGAGCCTCGAGCCCCAGCGACCGCTCGAAGAACCGGCTGCACTCATCCAACCACTCCATCCCAGTGTCCTCTGCCCGGCCCCGATATCAGCGAGCGACGCGCGGAGCCGGGGCGAGCGGGCAAGCGCACTTCCGCGCAGTCGGTGGGGCGCCCGCCCGCCACTGGGCGGCCACCAGGATCGACGACCCGACCAACGTCGCTGACGGAGACGAACGACAC
This sequence comes from Longimicrobiales bacterium, assembly GCA_965115885.1. GTDB lineage: Bacteria > Gemmatimonadota > Gemmatimonadetes > Longimicrobiales > Gaopeijiaceae > BD2-11. The sequence goes on along the minus strand of OZ220479.1, from coordinate 1,102,631 downwards.
CACTCCGATCAGCCGAACGGCACACGTGCAGGACGACGCCCGTGCATGTGCCGGCGTGCGCGACGGGAATCCACGAAGCCGGATGCACGGCAGCCGCCCTCATCGGTCACCTCGGGCGCCTGGGCAATCCCACGACGCTCCAAGAGGCAGCGGAGCCCGCACCGATCCTCTCCCGACAGCGTGCCTACCAGGACCCGTCAATCCACACAAAACAGCGAGGAGCCCGTTTTGGTCACGGTCGGCTCGGTTTCCAACCGTTGCCACCAATCCGCGAACTCGGCTTCACTGACGCCCGAGCGACGGCCGCTGCAGCGTCGATGACCCTCCGGGCCGCGCACTTTTCTGCGTCCTGCATCGCGCACCGGTAGAAGCCCGAAGTCAAGCTGGATCCACCCCCTTCAGCATCCCCGCCCCAACCGCGCCCCGTGAGCCACCGGTGGGTGGATCACATCTCCGTTGTAGATGCTCGTGTCCCCGAGAAGGCGATCCTCTTCGGGTCGCGGGTGGTCACGATCCGCTTGATGTGAAAGCAATCGGCGAGGAAGCGTCGCTGGGGAAAGGCTACCTAACCCGTACCCTTGGGTACCGGAGTAGCCTTTCACGACCTGTCCAAAAAACCAAGATCACCTCATACCAGGGACCACATCAGAACTTGCAATAGCAGATCCGATTCGGAGTCGGCATGATTCGCCTTCGGGCCAAACGAAGGATCATCGAACTATTAGCATAGAGCAGCGGCCTCTGCTTTCAAAATCGTGCGCAAACCGGCTATCATTCGTAATTCGTCTGTCTGGGTCGTATACAATGAACAAAATATGAGCCTTTTGGGGGTATTTGGTGAGGTCGGCGGCAATCCCCTCTGACGCCTTTGACGGCGATGTGTGTTTCCGCACGTACTTAGCTTCAATGAGAAGATCGGAACCCACAACCGTGTGATCTGGAACTACACCCGCAAACGCGAACGACACGGTTGGGTGTTCACTGGCTAAATCGCCGTGCGAACCGATCAGCGCAGCCAACTTGCTATTCAGGTCGCGCTCGTTGTTAGGCCGTTGAACCTCAAACAAGGCGCCAACAGCTTCTCTAACGATCTGCATGATTGCATCTGCCAACCGCACTGCAACCGGGCGTTTGTGCTCGCGAGACGCCACAAGACCGAGCAGGCTCTCTGGCGCGAGATCACCCAATGGGTCGTCGTACAAATCCCGCATCTTTCGGATACCCTGGCGGACGCTCTCACCATGTGTGCGGATCAATTCCCATACACGCTCGATCAATTCGATATCGTCGGCGACGCCGGGGACTTCATTCCCGAGGTCAGCTAGCTCCGAAAAATACTCTTGAGCAAAGCTGTCTGCCGTGCTGTTTACAAAATTAGTCGCTTGCCTAACGTAGTCTACCGCAGCAGTCCTGCTTTCTCCTTCGGGGAAAGCAGTGCGGACGATATCGACAGCGTAGAGACCTGGATCGTCAAAATTGTTGAATCCTCCCGCAAACATCGCAATACGTCTGTCGATACACTGAAAACACCGTCCGCAGTGTGTCACATTCGGACTCCTTCGGTACGTCTGACTGCAGCTGACGCTACTCGCAATCAAACTCCCTCCGTCGGACTGAACCAGAGTTTCAACTACCGCGCTCTTGGTTTTCCATATGAATGGAGTTGCGATCTTGAAGGAGCTGTCGGCAGCAATCAACCTTAGAAACCGTTGCAGATTCGTTATAGTCTTAGGGTGAGTCGTTCTGGACGCTCGTGCGTTGGCCAAGTCCTCTCTACGCCGAAGGTTCAAGCTAGTTACGCCATTCTCATAAATGCTCAGTGTCTTGGATCCGAGTGCTTGACATATCGCAAAACCAATTGACGCGTAGAGAAAAGACCGGCTTCGTTGAGTCTCCTCCTTCGCTCTGAGATCTTTGAACGTGCACTTGAAGCGGTAGTGGTGGATCCGATACGGGTGACGACTTGCCACAGCTTGAGCCAAACACTTCTGCACACGCATCACACTCGGCTGACCTTGATGGCTAACCAACACCAGCGACTTATCGGTTCGTGCTAGAGTCTTCATAACCCCGCTCAACGAGTCCAGTCCACCGGAAAAAAGTGTTACTTCGGTATCGTTATTTCCAACAGGGTATTCGAAATCACTTTGATCAAATAGGTTCGTAGGCGGTGTATCATGACCTCCTTCGAAGGAAAACGAAAACTCCATATCCCCTGTCATGAATTTGATGCACTCGGAGAGAGCTTCCAAAACATCCGAGCGCTGCCAAAAATCCAAGTCACGGACTTTGATGCGAAGATGGATTCGTCGTGACCAAGAATGAAACTCCAGATCAGTGCGCTTTCCGCGACTGACCAATCGGTCCGCAGCGTATGTGTAGGCGGCAAGCTCGAGCAGGTCGAGGGTTCGAGGCGGAATGTGGAGCACATTTTTGACGAATGACACAAGGCCGATATTGATATTCTGTGTCGACCCAGGGCGGTACTCTAGGAGACAAGGGTCAATCAGCGTTCCATCGCCAGCCCCATTACAAGTAAAACTGTGCAGCGGCCGGTTCACTCGCCAGCCTCCCGTTGGATTTCCTGGCGCAGCTTGCTGAGCGCAAAGGAAAGGAATCCCTGGATTTCGTCGCGCGTAGGCATCGCGTCTCGCACTCTTTTGTTATACCAACCAGCAGCGAAGGACTGAGTGATCTCGCTCGCTTCGAAGGCATGTCGCGCGACGGAGTCGACGTAACTCGCCAAGTTCTCACTGAACGCGTCCCGATCTTCAATTCGGTGGAACTGTGTAGAGGCCTCCCGCTCTAGGAAGTACTTCAGGTACCGTTCAAGTAGTTTGCCGAAAAAGACGCGTGATATCTCCGAGAAAGCAGAACCTGTTGCGGCGTCACTCCAGATCTGTAATGCGGTTTGCTGAGCATCGAAGAGTTCTTGTTGGTCAGAGCATCGCTTGGACCAATAGGCAATTGCGTCTGCGCCAGAGCGCTTTGCAAGCTCAGCATACTCAGCAGAATCAGTATTGTCGTCAATCCAGGTATTCAGAAGCCTAGTAATCTCCAAGGGTGACGGGTTATGGCCAAGGTCAATCACCGGCCCTCGGTCAGCATCCGACGCTTTCGGTTCATATCTACAGAGCGTCAAGATGAAAGAGAACGCGGCTTCAAGCCCTGAATCCCGTTCCAGCCCATCAAGCCGGCGCCGAACTTGATGCAGAGTGCGGTGGGCAATTCTTGGGACAGCATCGGCGGCCGCACCAACATCACCGATCTTGGAGACCAACTCCTGCCACATGCGGGAGCGCGGAAGAAAACCGATTCGTTCGTGTCCCATAGGATCTAGAGAGTCCTCGAAAGTTCCTGGTTCTTCAATTCTTCGACTTGGGTCGTGGTGACGTAGCCCGATGACTCGGGCTTTGGGGTTGAAACGCTTCGAGCGCAACTTGGCGGTGTATCGCGATCACGATGGCTAGCACCGATAAGCCACCGTTCCTTCAGAACGCTGTCCCGGAGCCACAGAAAGGTCAGATTGTCGCTCTCATCCGATACGACTTCTTCCTCTTCCTCGGCGATTCTCATCTTGATGCGGTAGATATCAGCAAAGCTGATCTTGTCCGCCGCTGCCTTGGTATGCGAGTAGAACCCGATGGTCTGCGAATCCGGGGTCTGATCCAATTTCCCACAGCATCCCGCCCCGAAACGGCTCTGCCGGTGAAGCTGTTGAGCGGGGCTAGCCTTCTGGGCGCCGTCACGTTCTCCGAACTCCTGTTTCATCTGTATCGGCATCTCGGTTTCGGCTTTGCCGGGTGACCCGCGCAACCGGTCATGGGATGTTCTGGACATCGGCCCGTGCTTCCGCTTGAGAGTCAAGAAACAACACTCGCTCCTTGAAGGATGTGGCACTTTATGGACTGTGTCAAGCATCAACCTTGGTCGGCTCGGGAGGCTGGCGCGCCAGCTTTAGGGTCCCGTGAGGTGCCCCGCCAGATCCACCGCACCCGCAATCAGATCCGGCCGCTCCTTCCGCTCCGCTCGCCGCATCCACCGCCTCGTTCAGCAGCTTCACCGCATGGAAGCGGTCGAACGTCGCCTCCCCGCGTCCGGGGACCCCCCCCCGTCGTGTAGAGCAACCGCCGGGTCCGTGAGCTCCGCGAACAGCGTCACGTAGTCATGGCCCCGCGTCGCCGACTTCTCGTCCACCCCCATCACAACACGTCCGAACGATCCGCGTCCTCCCTCACCAAGCAGAGGCTCCCGCACTGCCCTGCCTGCCTGCTTCTTCGAAAGCGTGTCTGCGAAGCCCGCTGATCCAAGCGGCAAAGGCCTGGGCTCGAAACTACCGGATGAAGGGAATCTGATCACGATGTTGTACTTGGTGTGCGGTCGGCTCGAATTAAGGTTGTCCATTTAGGACAGCGAGGAGGCTCTTGGCGTTGTTGGCCGTCGGTCCCAGGATCGCGTCCGCGAAGGCAGCAGTAGGAGGAGAACGCTCACAGAAATCCTGTATCTTTTAGTTTCGCAATGAGCTCCGCCTGGGTGCCAATGCCTTTCGTCGAGTTACACGCCGAGCAAAGCAATTGGAGGTTCTCGATGTTATCCTGTCCTCCTTTCAATCTGGGGACAATGTGATCAATTGTGAAATTACGGAACGGGAATCCAACTCGACAACCGTTACACAAGCCCTCTTGTAAACCAAACAGCGTGTGCTTGTGAGTTCGGTAGTTGGGAAGTTCCCCTAGATCAGTACGGACTGGAGGGTCCTCCCGGGCAATCACATTCTCAAAGAACGGTGTCTGCGATTCTTTCAATCTCTTGACCACCAACTTCACCGCCAATGGCGATAGGTCGATTCCCGCCCATTTTCGACCCAGTTCGTCTGCGGCCACACAAGTAGTGGCGCATCCACAGAAAGGATCTAGCACGAGGTCTCCTTTGTCAGTGGATGCCTCAACAATCCGACGCAACAACTTCAATGGCTTTTGGGTAGGATAACCCGTGCGCTCCTTTGCCATATTGTTGATGGACGGAATATCCCAGACATCTGTTGCGCCCTTCATTTGCCCCATCAACATTTGGGATCTCGCGGGAACCGTTGGCTTGTGGAAAGTATACTCCTTGCTCTTCGAATAGAACAGAATGATATCGTGTTTGCGGGAATAATAGCGAGGAGATGATCCCCCGAGACCGTAACTCCAGACAATCTCATTGAGAAATCTCTCTGGACCAAATACAGTATCCATAAGCAACTTTAGGTAATGGGACGCCTTGGGGTCGCAATGCAGATAAATACTCCCCTTTGGCTTCAGAACCCGGTACATTTCTAAAATACGTACAGCCATCATAATTAGATAAGCCTTTTGTCTTTCACCGTGCGCCAAGCCCGTTGCTTCGATCACGGCATAAGCAGCATGGTTTCGATCTGCAAGCTCTCCTTGCTCCGCCACCTTAATGTCATCCAGCGTCCACGTATCCTTGAAGGCGGCGCCAGCGGCCTCACTTCCTATCGGAGCAGCATAGGCTTGGTTCGAGCTGAAGGGCGGATCCAAGTAAATTAAATCGACACACTTGGAGTTCATTCCTCGCATAACATCCAAGTTGTCACCTGTCCACACAGTAGCATTTTTGAAATTAGGTGTCATTTCAACATTCCTCTAACTGTTTCGTCCGTGAAATCGCATTACAGAATCTCTGGGTCGATTGGGCGTTCCCGTACTGCGGGTGTGATTCACTCGCGCCGCGCCGTGTGATCCACGCATCAGTGGTTGGTAGTGCGCTGGCGGGGCGGAGACTCCTGAAGAGATCCCTAGGTACACGATTTGATCGAAGTTAATCATGAGTGGTTTGCACCTCCTGTCATCTAGTGTCGGAGCGTCGTGGTCGAACCGCCCTTGGCGACTCCAAAATGTATAAAGGTGATACAATAACGTCAACGTCATAGCTGGCACTCCAGGACGAGCGTCTGCGCCCTCCTGGCGACCCAGTTTCGTCTTCGAGGGCAGCTTGTAGATCCGAGGCGTGGCGGTCATGTACAGCCGCTTCTTCGCGCGCAGACGCCGCTCGTCGTGGAACTCCTGGAAATCGACCTTGCGGTCGCCGTTCTTTCGCTGGAGGACGCCGGTCGTGCGGTGCGCCTTGTCGGCGATGGCCAGGTCGAACTCGGGAGCCCCATGCTTCGGTTGGGCCTCGGGTGACTTTTCCGAGCGAGTGGTAGGTGCAGAACACCACGTGCGTCGTCCCGTCGCCCAACCGGGTCCGGGCGATCGCGGAGGGATCGGTCGAGACCGGACACTCGAGCTCCGAGACGCGGATGTCCTCGTTCTCGTGGGGCCCGCCCGCGGTTCGGTCCGAGCACACCACGACGCACCGCAGCCTGCGCGTCGTGTGCCGCAGCCATTCGCGCCGTGCCTGCTGCGACATCAAGGCGATCAACTGGGGCCGCGAAGAGGATGCGTCCCCCGTCCGCCACCACCTTCTCGGCGATGCGCAGCGACGTGAAGGTCTTCCCCGTACCGCAGGCCATGACGAGACGGCCCCGGTCGTGGTTCGCGAGGCCCTCGACGACGTCCTCGATCGCGTCTTCCTGGAGCGGCCACGGTTGCTGAACCGGGCGCTGCGCGTCGGCCTTCTCGATCTGGACATGCAGGTATTCCCGAAAGTCGATCTGGGCGACCTGCGGATGCGCTCGCTTGATCGCGTTCCCGGCGTGGGGAGCCCAACGGCAGGTCGCCACGATCCAGCGCAGGCCGAACACGGGGTTCTGGGAGCCGCCGAGGAACTTGTCGATCTCCCCCTATTCCGATCCTGCGGCGCTCGTCGTAGCACTTGCACTGGATGGCCACCTACTCGCCCGTCGTCCGTCGGGCGACCAAGTCGATCCCAACGTCGCGACCGTCCAGTTCGGTGAGCCGTTCCCGCTCGGGCCAGTCGGGCCACCGCCAGATCCCGTCGATCTTGAACTCGGGTTGCTGTCTGGGTACGCGCATGAACAGAAGCTCGAACCAGCGCCCCTTCTCCGATTTCGTCCCAGCTTTCCCTGCGGATGCGGTCAAGGACTTCGCCCGCAGTCGGATTCGCTGCAAGATCGAGAGTTCTCTGGTCGCTCATTCTCTCCCGTCGGCTCGTTCGGATCGGGGGGACGGGGACGCCTCCGCCCCTGCGCGCCGAACGTTCAGGTTCGGTGGGCTCTTGGTCGTCATGGGGGATATGGTGACGGGGAACGTCTCGGTGCGCCAGACCGAGCGCACGACGTTCGCCGCCGCCGCGCAGTGTGAAAACGAGTTCGGACGCCGATTCACGGTCCGCTTCGGTGAGGACCCGCATCGGCATCGGCGGATATCCGCCGACGGGAAGGCGTGTTGCCCCATCCGGGCCGGGCGGGCGGCGGTGCAAGCGACCCCCCGGCCCAAGGGCCGGGTGCGGGTTCGGGGCGGGTGTGCCTTCACACCCGCCCCTTGGCCCCGCACGGGGTCGCTTGCAGCCATCGATCCCTCCGGGAAGGGTTCCTGCCCGGCGTCGCCGCGAACGCGGACACCGACCTGATCGCCTGCCACGGCCCGGGCATGCACGGGCGCTCGTGCGCCCGACACCACCCGTGGCCCGCCGCCCGGGCGTGGAGCGGCGACAGCGGCTTCTCGACTCGCCATGCCGTCGTGTCCGACCACTTCGGACACCTCGTCCGCGACGGCGCGATCCCGAACCCGGACGGTCCGGCACTCTCGGACATCGCGCCAGGACACCCGCCCCGGACGACGACGGCCAAGCCGCGACTGGCGCGGACGCCCCCGACGAGGCCAACTTGCGATCCAGCAGATCGTGCAGTCCGTCGTCGAGAGGGTATCGGATGATGGGACGCACGAAACGTGGCCGGCGCGGATACAGCGCCGGCGAATGGGGCCGGAACCGGGTCAGGGTCTTCCCCGATCCCAAGACCGGCCTGTTCCAGATCGAGTGGCGTGAGAGCGGGCGCAGGCGGAGCCGGTCGCTGGGGCATCGCGACTGGGCTCGGGCGAAGCGGTACGCGGACGAGTTCGCCGCGGGCTTCGTCGATCCGGAGATGTACGGCAAGGCCGAAGCCGAGCCCGAGCCGCTCACACTCGGAACGCTTTTTGACATCTACGGTGAGGAGGTGACGCCCACCAAGAGTGAGCACACGCAGGTCCACGACAGGACCACCAGCACGACGTTCCTCGAGCTCTTCGGACGGGATCGCGAACCGACCACCCTTTCCCGGAGGGACTGGGACCGGTTCATCTGCGAACGGAGGGCGGGCAGGGTCGGGCCGAGCGGCAAGCCGGTGACGGACTGCACTGTCCAGCACGACCTGAAGTTCCTGCTCGCGGTGCTCAATTGGGCCGCGAAGTCGAAGGACGATCAGGGCCGCCCGCTCCTCGTCTCGAACCCGCTGAAGGGGCTCAGGACGCCCAAGGAGAAGAACCCGACGCGGGTCGTGCTGACCGAGGAGGAGTACCAAGCGTTGCTTCAGGTGTCCGGGAAGCTCGACTGGCGCTTCCGGGTCGCGCTCGTGCTCGCGCACGAGACGGGACATCGCATCGGAGCCATCCGCAAGCTCCGGTGGTCCGACGTCGACTTCGACGGTCGGGCCGTCCGGTGGAGGGCCGAGCACGACAAGACGGGCCACGAGCACACGACGCCCGTCACGGTCGAAGCGCTGTCCGTCCTCGAGGAGGCTTCGGCGATGCGCACGGGCACTGGCAATGCGCCGGTGTTGCCCACCCGACGAAACCCCTCCGAGTGCGTGAGCGCGTCGCTGACGAACAAGTGGTGGAGCAGGGCTGAGAAGCTCGCCGGGCTCGAGCCGAAGCCCCGCAGGGGCTGGCACTCGCTGAGGCGGAAGTTCGCCTCCGATCTCATGGACCTGCCGCTCAAGGTCCTGTGCGAGCTCGGCGGCTGGAGGAAGGCCGAGACCGTGCTCCGTTGCTACCAGCACACCAACGAGTTGCAACTCCGGGAGGCGCTCGACAACCGTCGCAGGCCTCGCACCTGAAACCAGTCAGCGGGAATAGAACAGCGGGAACCCGCACGGTCGGCACCGTAAACGCAGTGCTCGCAAGCGGATGGGATTTCAGTGCCTTCCGCCGGGCGGGCACCCTTCGCAGCGGCGCTTCGGATCGGCCTCTCGGCCTGTGTGTACGGCGCTCTCGGCCTGTGTACGGCGTTGGTCGGCGCTCCCCGGCGGGTGCCTCCGGTCGAAGGCCATCGATTTGCCGCGCTTCCTGCGCACGAACGCGCAGGGAAATCCACCCCGCCGGGCACCGCACCGGGACACGGAGCTCTGGCGCCCCGCTCCGGTCGCTACGCTCCCTACGCGGGGCGCCAGAGCTCCGCCGGTATCCCCCCCGAACCCTGGTAGGGCCGACATCTTCGATGCCCGAAATCTCGACGTCCATCCTGTCCGTTGGCACATGTCGCCGAGGGGCGGTCAACCGACCCTGGCGGAGACGCGAAACGCTTGCCTGCCGGCGGCCGGATTCCACCACCGGCACGCATCCAGCACGACGGCCCCAAACCTACAGCAATCCACAAAAAAGGGCGAGGAACCCGAAACCGAGCGCTGTTGCGGCACGCCACCGAACGCTCGCCGGAGCAACTCGAGCGTCGAGCGCGGTGATCCGATCGAGCATTCCGCAGGCATCTCTTCCCCCGCTTCGCGGATAGCGGGCGTCGGTCGACAACCCCGGGCCGCCGACGAGCACGACGGCGAGGAGCGCTTGCGCGACGTCTCGAACTGGGCCTCCACCGCGACACCTGGGCCGGGTACGCGGGAGTTGCTCGATCCGGCGGCGGTCGGAGGATGGGGAGTCCGAAGGACCAGCCGCAGCAGCCGTCCGGGCCGTGCGCGACGAAGATCGGGACACGGTGGCGCTTGGACTCGGGTCAGGCTTCGGCGCATCTCCGGCCGAGCACCGTCGCGATCACCGCGCCGCCGATTTCCATGAAACTGCGAGGTCGAGCCGGGTCGCCGCCCACCTGGAGCCGGTTTCAGTCCTGCGCGGGTGACCGCATCGCGGTCATGACTTGTTCCGTAGAGGACCGGCGAGGCCACGGCGTCGTCGACGAGGGTGGCGACCGTGGTCATGCCGACCATCGTTCCGTACATCGACAGACCGAACGCCAAGCTCCGACGGTGGCTCCCGCCTGGAAGCCCTCCTTCGCGCTGCCGACCCCCTTCCAGCCGAGGACAACGACGAGGAACGCCGCGGAAAGGAGCTGGCCCAGGACCACCGCCCACATGATCGGCTCGAACCGGTGTGTGACCCGTCGCCGCATTTCCCGGCCCGGTCCCAAGACCCTCCGCCGCTCGTCGAGTCCACCGGGGAGACCGGCTATTCCGCCGACCGCCTCGGGCGTTTGGTCCGCGACGGTTGGGACGCCGAACACCGGTGGTCCGACGTCGACTTCGACGGTCGGGCCGTCCGGTGGAGGGCCGAGCACGACAAGACGGGCCACGAGCACACCACGCCCGTCACCGCCGAAGCCCTGTCCGTTCTCGAGGACGCCTTGGCGAGACGTTCGGGCGCCGACCTGCCGCTCAAGGTGCTGTGCGAGCTCGGCGGCTGGAGGGACGCCAAGACCGTGCTCAGTTGCTACCAGCACACCAACGAGATGCAACTCAGGAAGGCGCTCGAGAGCCGATGCAGGGTTGACGCCTGAGCTGAGGATCGATTCAGCGGAAATCGAACAGCGGAAACCCGCTCCGTTGCTCCCGCAAGAGCAATTAACGCAAGAGGATGACGGCCAAGTAGTCTGCCAAGTAGTCTGCGTCCCCGTGCCGGATTCCTCACGCCCTTCGCAGGCGGGATCGGGCGGAAGCGCGGATCGGCGCCGTCCCGGCCATTCCCTCCGGGCCGATTTTCCTCATTGCGCCCAGATGTCCCCCACCGTGAATCCTTCCGGGAAGGGATCGGTGTCGTCGACCACGTACTGGGCGATGCCGGTGATCCATGCGGTGCCGCTGAGCGCCGGGACCACCGCAGGCACGCCGCCCACCTCGGTCTCCTCGATCAGCTCGCCGCTCCACACGGTGCCGACGACGCTCTCGTGACGGAACTCCTCTCCCAGTCCGAGCTCTCCCCTGGCGTGCAACACGGCCATCTTGGCGCACGTGCCGGTCCCGCAGGGGGAGCGGTCGAGGCAGCCTTTCCAGCTCTCGGGCCGGTCCCAGTCCGGCTGGCCGGTGGCGACGACGACCGCGTTGCGTCGGTCGGCGTCCCCCACCGGCGGCCCGGACAACTGCGAGATGGAGACGCCGGAGATCTCCGGGTTCAGGGGATGGACGCAGGACAGCTGCCGGGCGGCGGCCACCCGCAGCATCTCGCCCACGCGCGCGATCCGACCTCCGTTCTCGGGGACCAGCTCGACCCCCAACGCTTCCGCGTCCGCGATGACGTGGAACATCCCTCCGTAGCCCACGTCCACCGTCACCCGGCCGAGCTCCGGCACGTCGAGGAGGGCGTCCAGATGGACCGCGAAGGCGGGCACGTTGCGGAAGGTCACGCGGGCGACCTTGCCCCGTTCGACTTCCGCGCGCACGCGGATGAGCCCCGCGGGAGCTTCGAGCACCAGCTCCGTGACGGGCTCCCGGGAGGGCACCATCCCGGTTTCGATGAGGACGGTGGCCACGCAGATGGTGTTGCTGCCGGACATCGCCGGATACTCGGTGTGCTCCATGATGACGTAGCCCGCATCCGCCTCCGGGCGCGTGGGCGGCAGAACGACGTTGCAGCACAGGGCAGGATAGCCCCGGGGCTCGCGCAGCATGCGTCGGCGGAGGCCGTCGCCGTGGCGCTCCAACCAAAGCTTCTTGTCGAACATCGTCTCCCCGGGAACGTCCACCACCCCGCCGACGATCACCCGCCCGGGCTCGCCGCCCGCGTGGGCATCCACCGCCGTGACCATTCCGGAGACGCGCATGGGCTTCGCCTCGATCCGTGGGCGTCAGGGACCGCGGGACGCGGGGACGTAGGGCCGGATCGCGCGTTCGGGCGGAGGAGGCGTGAGCAGGCTCACCCCCACCATCAACGTCGCCGAGACCAGAAAGCCCGGCAGCACCGGATCGATCGCGTCGGCCGGGCCCCACCCTTCCCAGGCGAGCGCGGCGGTCACGCCGCCGACCATGGAGGCTGCCGCCCCCTCCCGGGTTGCCCGACGCCAGTAGACCCCGACCACGACCGGGACGAAGAAGCTCGACGCCATGAGAGCGGTGAAGAGCAGCACGATGAACTGCACCAGCTCGCCCTCCCCCACCCCGCTGAGCAGCAACGTCACCGGGATCGTTCCCACCACCAGGATGCCCAGCCGATCCACCCGCAACCGGCGGGCGGGCGGCGCGTCGGGACGGAGGAGACCTTGGTAGATGTCGTGGGAGAGCGCGGAACCCGCGACCAGCAGGAGCGAGTCCACCGTGGACATCATCGCCGCCGTGATCGCGGCCAGCAGAAGCGCGCCCAGCGTGGCCGGAAGCGCGGCCGTGGCGAGCATCGGCATGGCCAAGTCTCCGGTGGGCAGATTGGGGAAGAGCACCACCGCCGCCAGCGAGAGCACGAACACCAGCAGATTCAGCGCGGTCACCGCGACGATGGCGAACAGGACGCCCCGGCGGACGGTGCGCATGTCGCGCATGGCGTAGAGCCGGATCAGCTTCTCGGGGGTCGCCACCCCGCCCAACAGGAACGAGAGCCCCATGGTGAACAGCAGCGGGGCGGGCATCGCCTCCCAGCTGAAAGTCAGCGGGTTCACCGCCTGCACGTAGGTGAACAGCGGCTCCACCCCGCCCACCTGGCGGATCGCCAGCGGCACGGCGCAAATCGCGCCCAGCACCATGATCACCAGTTGCAACAGATCGGTGTAGACCACCGCGATCATCCCGCCGATCACCGTGTAGGCGAGAAGGATCGCCGTGAAGCCGACCATGCCCCAAGCCACGGGCACGCCGAAGACGATGTTGGCGATCAGCCCCCCCGCCACGATCTGGGCTTGGACGTAGACCACCGTGGCGACGAGGATGATGACCGCCGCGAGCGCGCGCACGCCTTTGGAATAGTAGCGGGCTTCGATGAAGGCGGGCAGCGTGAGCTCCTTCACGCGGGCGAAGCGCGGCGCGAGCACCGCCGCCATGAACCAGTAGGCCAGCGGGAGCGCGAGCACGAGCCACCCGAACGACCACCCGGCCACGTACATCACCCCGATGGTGCCCACGAAGGTGCCGGCGCTGGCGTGGGTCGCGGCCATCGTCGCCCCGCCGACCAGCCAGCCCAGCTTCCCTCCGGCGATCCAGTAGTCGGCTTCGCTGCGCGTCGCCCTGAGCGCGTACCATCCGATCGCGAACACCACCACGAAGTAGAGCAGGAAGGTGGACAGCTGGACGTTCACCGCTCGTCCTCCCGCCGGTCCTCCCGACGCATCCACGCGAGGTAGGCGACCACGATCAGCGCCGAGACCGCGAAGAGCCCCCAGAAAACGAACCCCGCCTCCAGAACCGCCCTCACGCGACCCCTCCGTCCCGCACCGGGCGCTCCGCACCCGCCCGGGAAGCGGCGGCGGGAGGCCTCGGTCCGCAGGACCCGACCCACCGGCCCGAGCCGCCGGCCGCCCTCACCGCGCCCGCCGCACGAAGCGCAGCCCGGCCATCCCGCAGCCGATCACGGCGGCCAGCACCAGCAACTCGAGCGCGGTCGGCAACGGCACCCCGAAGCGCCCCGCCGGGAGCGCGCGCACCCGAACCGCCGCCGGAAGCACTTGGAGACTCGCCCGCGCGATCCCCGGCTCCGCCCCGCCGGCCGGCGTCGTCGGGAAGATCTCGCGCGCCTCCGTTCCCGGGGGGAGCGCCACTTCCGCCCGGAACGTCCCCGGGGCGGCCTCCGCCGGCGCCCAGTCGACCGCGAGCATGGGGAGCGCGATCCGCACCTCCGCGCCGCTCGCGCGCACCGCGTTCTCCAGCCGGTAGTCCAGCTCCAGCGACACCCGCCCGGAGGCCCGGCCGGCGGCCGGCAACTCGATCTCGCCCTCCAATCGAGGTCCGCCGTCGCCCGGCGCGCGCACCGAGAGCGTCTCGCCGCCCGCTCGGGCGACGATCTCGCCCACGGTCGTCGGCGCGAAGAGCAGAAGCGTGAACGGCACCGCGTCCGTCTGCGGGTCCACCTCCAGCCGATAGCGCATCGAAACCCGGGCCGCGCCGACCGTGCGCGCATCCGCGAACACTTCCACGCGAACCACTCGTCCGCCCGCACCGGCGCCGGCGGCCTCTTGGACGCGCCCGTCGCCGCCTCGCCCGGCGGTCGGGGCGCTCCGGCCGCCCTCCGCGCCCGCCGGACCCGCGACGCCCGCCGCCAGCGCCGCCGCCGCGGCCCACCCCTTCAGGGCCACACCTCCCTCAGCACCCGCAGGGCGTTGCCCCCCATCACCTTGCCGATGTCTTCGTCCGAGTATCCCTCCCGCACCAGCCAGCGCAGGATGTTGTGCGACGCCTCCGTGGGGTTCTCGATCCCCTTCACGTACTCCACCTCGTCGAAAGGCGGGTTCCCGCGGGAGGCTTCGCGTCCCGCCGCCGAGCGCGACTCCTCGATCGACAGATTGGCCGCGTAGGTGCGGTGCAACCCCACATGGTCCCCGTAGACGGAATCGGGGCCGAAGCTCACGTGGTCGACGCCCACGAGCGCCTTCACGTATTCGAAGTGTTCCATGAAGGCCTCGATCCCGTGCACCGTGCGGGTGCGGGTGAGGGTCGTGTGGGGCGCCGCCTCGATGCCGATCACGCCCCCCTTCGCCGCGCACGCCTCGATCACGTCGTCGGGCGCCAGCCGGTTCGACTCCCAGAGGGCGCGCGCGCCGATGTGGGAGAGCACGACGGGATGCTCGCTCCATTCGACGGCGTCCAGCGTCGTGCGGTCGCCGCAGTGCGAGCAGTCGATCAGCATGCCCAGCTTGTTCATGCGCTCGACCGCGCGCCGCCCGAACACGGTCAGTCCGCCGTCGCCCGGCTCCCTCAGCCCCGACCCCAGCGCGTTGGCCTCGCTGTAGGTGATCCCGAGCGCGCGCACTCCGAACCCGAACAGCAGATCGATGCGGTCGAGCTCGTTCTCGATCATGGCCGCGCCCTCCATCGAGGCGACCCAGGCCACCCGACCGCTGCGGTGCGCGCGCAGGATGTCGTCCACTCCCCGGCAGTGGATGAGGAAATCCTGGTGCGCCAAGTCGCACAACCGCATCCCGAGGTCGTGCAGCACGTCGTCCCACTTCCAGCCTCCGTGCGACCGGATGGCGCAGACGCCGTCCAGCAGGTTGTCGAAGACCGCATCCCAGCAGGAGTTCGCAAGCCCCTCGAACGCCGTCGCCATGCGCCCCGCGCGCACGTACGCCGGAGTCTCGCGCACGTCGTGCGGGAACACGCCCGCATGCTCGTGCAACGAGATCGTCACCAGCTCCGAGGCCAGCCGCGCGGCCCGCGCCTCCTCTTCGTCCGAAAGCGGCACCAGCCAAGGCTCCACCCGTCCGACCTCGGCCGCCAGCTCGAAGCGCGCGTAGTCGACGCCGGGCTCGAGGTAGGAGAAGGATCGGTACCCGTCGTGGATCTTGTCGGCGCCCATGCGCGTTTCCTGGAAGTGGATCGGGACCCGAGCCCGGAGAATCGGCAGCCCCCGGATCGGGGCCTTCGAAGCGGGCGACCCCCCAACATGGAGTCCCGCGGCGGGAGGGGCCAGCTATTGCCAACGCCGCGCCCGAAGGCGTATTTCAAGCGCGGCGCATGCGCGCGGCTCCCGTCTCCCGATCTCCCGCCCCCCAGGAATTCCCCCGAATTGACTCGCTGGACGAGGCTGTCCCGGGCGATCGACCGGGTCAACGACCGGATCGGACGCTGGACCTCCTGGCTCTGTCTGCTGATGGTGCTCGTGACGGCCTACAACACCGCCGTGCGCTACGTCGGCGGCTACTTCGGCTTTCGGCTGAGCTCCAACCTCTATCTGGAGCTCCAGTGGTACCTGTTCAGCCTGCTCTTCCTGCTCGCCTCCGCATCCGCGCTGTGCCGGGGCGAGCACGTGCGGGTCGACATCCTCTACAGCCGGGTCTCGACCCGGACCCGCGCCTGGATCGACCTGCTGGGCACGGTCGCTCTGACGATCCCGTTTTCCGCGGTCACCCTCTGGCTGTCGTGGCCCGCGATCCGCAACTCCTGGGCGGTGCGCGAGATCTCCTCGGACCCGGGCGGGCTGCCCCGCTACCCGATCAGGACCTTCATCCTGGTTTGCTTCCTGCTCCTCATCGCCCAAGGCGTCTCGGAGGTCGTCAAGAAGATCCGGGTGCTGCGAGGCCTGAAGATGGGCGGCGGCGTCCCCGAAGACGAGGGCGTCGGCGACCGGACGCCCGGAGGCATCGCCTGATGGAGAACCTTCTCGGACCGCTGATGTTCGTCGGCGTCTTCGCGATGATCTTCCTAGGATACCCGGTGGCCTTCGCGCTGGGCGGCACCTCGCTGGTCTTCGCCCTCGTCGGCATCGCCATGGGACTGTTCGACTGGGGGCTGATGTACGCCCTGCCCCAGAGGATCTTCGGGGTGATGTCCAACCTGGTGCTGGTGGCGATCCCCTTCTTCATCTTCATGGGGGTCGTGCTCGAGAAGTCGCGCTTGGCGGAAGACCTGCTCACCACCATCGGCAAGCTCTTCGGGACCCTGCGCGGCGGGTTGGCGCTGGCGGTGGTGTTCGTGGGCGCGATGCTCGCGGCGGCGACCGGCGTGGTCGGGGCGTCGGTCGTCGCGATGGGGCTCATTTCGCTCCCCATCATGCTGCGCTACGGCTACGCGAAGACGCTCTCGACCGGGGTGATCCTGGCCTCGGGGACCCTCGGGCAGATCATCCCGCCGAGCGTCGTGCTGATCGTGCTGGCCGACCAGCTGGGCATCTCCGTGGGCGACCTCTTTCTGGGCGCGCTGATCCCGGGGGTCTCGCTGGCCGGAATGTACGCGATCTACGTGATGCTGGTCGCCGCGGCGCGCCCCGCATCGGCGCCCGCGCTTCCGCCCGAGGTGCGCGACGCCGCGGGATGGAAGCTGGCGCGCCAAGTGCTCACCGTGCTGATGCCGCCCCTGGTGCTGATCCTGCTCGTGCTGGGCAGCATCTTCGCCGGGATCGCCACGCCCACGGAAGCGGGCGCGGTGGGCGCGGTGGGCGCCATCGCCCTCGCCGCCGCCAACAAGCGGCTGTCGTGGAAGGTGCTCAGAGAGGCCAGCGAGTACACCACCTACCTCACCGCCATGGTGATGTTCATCCTGGTGGGTTCGACCGCCTTCGCCCTGGTCTTCCGCGGACTGGAGGGCGACCTCTGGATCGAGCAACTGCTCACCACTCTCCCGGGCGGACGCATCGGCCTGCTGCTGGTGGCCAACCTCGCGATCTTCGTGCTCGGCTTCTTCCTCGACTTCTTCGAGATCGCCTTCATCATCATCCCGCTGCTCGCCCCGGCCGCCGCCCTGCTGGACATCGACCTGGTCTGGTTCGGGGTGATGATCGGGATGAACATCCAGACCTCGTTCCTGACCCCTCCCTTCGGCTTCGCCCTCTTCTACCTGCGGGGCGTGGCCCCGCCCGAAGTTCGGACGTCGGAAATGTACCGGGCGGTCGTCCCCTTCATCGTGATCCAACTGATCGGGCTGGCGCTGATCATCGCCTTCCCGGAGATGGTCACGGGCCTGCTCGACTAGGCTTGGGCGCCTGAGCGGCCAAGCTCGACGACAGATGCGCGGCTACCCGGCCCAGGGACGACTCCGCGAGTCGGGTCGAGTTTCTATCGCCGCCGGTCTGCTCTCCAAGAACGCCTTCGCGGCTAGCAGTCCGTGGATAAAATAGGATCCCTAGGCATCAGGTGAGCGAGTGGCTCCAAAGTGGCCAAAATCACGGATTTCGGGGGCCGAAAGCCGCAAATTTGGCCTCTAAACCCGTGAATTTGGGCCTTTCTGGCACTCTTCAGCCCCAATCTCGCCAATCTCCGGAAGCACTCGACTTTATCCACGGGCTGCTAGTGTAGTGTCCGGTTCATATAGTTGATTATGTATCGCCGTTTGGTTACCTTCTCTTCGCGAGAGATTCATTCACCGAGGAGAAGGCATCATGCGGGTAGCGGTCAAGATCGAGCTGTCGGAAGCGGAGCGAAAACGCCTGGAACAGTGGACGCGGTCGCGGAGCGCGGCGGTGCGGCTCCAGGAAAGATCGCGAATCGTGCTAATGGCGGCGGACGGGATGACGAACAAGGCCATCGCGGAAGCGATGGGGATCGATCGGAACAAGGTCGGCCGCTGGCGGCGCCGGTTCGCGGACGAACGGCTGAAAGGGATCGCGAAAGAGCGTCCCCGCGGGGGCAACCACGGGGGCAAATGCTCGAAGGCGCAGGCGGCGCTGAGGAGCGAAGTGATCCGCTTGACGACGCAGACGGATCCTCCGGATGCGACGCACTGGTCGTGCCGGTCGATGGCGCGGGCGGCGGGGACGACGCACAGCTTCGTGCACCGGGTGTGGCGGTCGTGCGGGCTGAAGCCGCACTTGGTGCGGACTTTCAAGGTGAGCGAGGATCCGCTCTTCGAGAAGAAGCTCTGCGACGTCGTGGGGCTGTACCTGAACCCGCCCGAGAATGCGGTCGTCTTCAGCTTCGACGAGAAGAGCTCGGTCCAAGCGCTGGATCGGACGCAGCAGGGTCTGCCGTTGAAGCGGGGCCGCGCGGGGACGATGACCCACGACTACAAGCGCAACGGCACGACGTCGCTCTTCGCGGCGCTGAACGTGGCATCGGGCGAAGTGATCGGGGAGACGTACAAGCGGCACCGCCACCAGGAGGTGTTGAAGTTCTTGCGCAAGGTGGAGAAGGCGGTGCCCAAGGACCGGGAGATCCACATCGTGCTGGACAACTACGCGACGCACAAGCACGCGAAGGTGATGGAGTGGATCGAGCGTCAAAAGCGGATCTTCCTGCACTTCACGCCGACGAGCGCGTCGTGGCTGAACTTGGTCGAGCGGTTCTTCTGCACGTTGACTCGGAAGCGGATTCGGCGCGGCGTCTTCCATTCGGTGAGCGACCTCGAGCGGTGCTTGAGGGACTACATCGAGACCTACAACGAGAACCCGAGGCCCCTGGTCTGGACGAAGTCGGCGGACAAGATTCTCGAGAAGGTGAACCGGGCTCGGCAGGCCTTGGCCGTCGCCTCCGCATAATCAACTATATGAACCGGACACTACACTAGCTGGGTGTGTCTGGCCGGTCGCCGCCTCGGCCTCATCTTGATCATTGGACGGCACCACGGTATCATGGTACCATTCTATTCCGTGTGTCGCGGTTCGCCCATGATCCGACCGATCGGGAGCAGGCAATCAACGGCTATCTCGAGAAGCGATGAGCGTGTCGGAGCGGTCGTCCGAAAAGGGCAAGCTGGTCGTGAATCGCGTGCAGACGGGCGTACGGGTCGAGAAGCGGATTCTGAAAGTCCTCAAGGGATTGGCCGAGTACCACGATCTCACTCTCGGCGATCTCCTCGAAAGCGTCGTGCTTCACGCCTTCGAGGGGAAGTCGCCGTTCGACGACCAAGCCTCCCTGCAGGCGATTGCCGACCTGAAGCGGATCTACGGTCTCGACCTCGATACGGGAGCCAGTCACGGACTCGCCGAACGCGAGGGCACGGCTCAGTAGATACCGGGGATCATCCGGTACTCCGACCCGTCACCGCCCATGTTCAGCCGGAGAGCTTGGAACCGCGCCAACGCGACCGGCGACCCCCGCGCTTTCCCCGCTCCCGCCGCAAGGCCCGCTCTAGCACTAGGCTCTTGCGAAAGTCATGCGCGGGCCCGGCCGAAGGCCGCGCCCGCGTAGGCCCACTCCGCACGGCTGAACCAGTCGAACACCTCCGCCCGGAACGCGGACCAGTGGTCGTAGACGCGGCGGTAGGCGGCGTCGCCGGCGGCCCGCTCCTCCAGAATCTCCTGAGAAGCCACGCGCGACACCTCCATGATCTCGGGCGAGAAGGCGCGCAGTTCGACCCCGCCCTCGACGAGGCGCCGCAGCGCGGCCGGGTTCCTGGAGTCGTACGTGGTCTCGACCCCGTGCGCAGCCGAGCGCACCGCCACGCGGAAGGCCTCCCGGTACGTGGAGGGCAACTCCTCCCAAGCGTCCCGGTTCACTTGGAAGGTGGTCGAGGGGCCCGGCTCCCACCAGCCGGGGTAGTAGTAGAAGCGGGCGGCGTTCTGGAAGCCCAGCTTCTCGTCGTCGTAGGGACCGACCCACTCGACCGCGTCGATCGCTCCCCGCTCGAGCGCCGGGTAGATCTCCTGCGCGGCGAGGTTCTGCACGGTCACGCCCAGCCGGTCCATCACCTCCGCGCCCAACCCGGGGATGCGCATCTTGAGTCCGTTCAGATCCTCCGGGGTTTCGATCTCGCGGCGGAACCAGCCGCCCATCTGGGCGCCGGTGTTGCCCGCCGGGAACGGCAGGATGTTGAAGTCGGAGAAGATCTCGCGGACGAGTTCGAGCCCGCCGGCGTCGTAGAGCCATGCGTGTTGCTGGCGCGCGTTGAGCCCGAACGGCACGCAGGTGTCGAAGGCGAGCACCGGCGCCTTGCCCGTGTAGTAGTAGCTCGGGCTGTGACCCACCTGCACCGTTCCCTGTTGCACCGCGTCCATCACCTCGAACGCCGGCACCAGCTCGTTCGCCTCGTAGGCGCGGATCTGAAAGCGCCCGTCCGTCATGGCCGCCAGCGCGTCGGCCGCGCGGGGCGCGGTGTCGAAGATGGCGTCGACGGTGCGCGGGTAGCTGGACGCCAGCCGCCAGCGCACGTTCGGGTTGGCGATCACCGCGGGTGCCCCGCCCCCGCCTTCGGCCCGCTCTTCCGCGCCGCCGCAGGAGGTGGCCAGCACCCCGGCCGCCGCGGCGCCGACCGCGGCCTTGCCCAGGAACGCCCTTCGCTCCAAGGGCTGCGGCGCTTGCCCCGCCTCGCCGCCCTCGCGGCGGCCGGTCGCCGCGGCTTCCGCGTCCGCCCGGCCTACCTCGGCCGTCCCGCTCCGGGAATGGTCGTCCATGGTGCTCGTGTCCTTGTGGGTGTCGCGATCCCGGCGGCCCTCCGCCGCCGGAGCCCGCGCAAGTTAGCCAGAAGCCGAACGGGGCGCACCGCCGCGCACCCCGGTCAGCGCCGTTCCGCGGCGACGGGCGAGGATGCGATCACCATCCCCAGAAACTCGTCGATGGCGCCGCCCCGGATCCAGCGCGCCACCACCACCAGGTCGTTCTCCCGATCGACGTAGACCAAGTTGGTCCCCGCGCCCCGATGGCTGAACGACGACTCCGGCGTGCTGGGATAGGAGCGCTGGCCGGCGTTCAGGAAGAAGTTCATGAACCCGTACGTCTCGTTGACCGCGCCCGGGGTCTCGGCCATGTCCAGCCATTCCTCGGAGAGGAGCTGTTCGCCGTCCCAGTTTCCCTTGCGGAGGGTGAAGTAGCCGAACCGCGCCTGGTCCTCGGCGCTCAGATTCATCCCTCCGCCCCAGTGGGTGCCGCCGCTCACCGACTGCATCATCTCGCCGTCCACGTTCACCCACGAATTCCCGTAGCCGTACCAGCGCCAAGTGTTGGAGGCGCCGATGGGATCCATGACGTATTCGCGCAACACCTGCGGCAGGGGCCGGCGCCAGACCTGAAGCGCCGCCAGCGCGAGCAGGTTCACGCGCACGTCGTTGTACTTGTAGACCGTGCCGGGCTCGTTGCGCGGACGGGTGCGGTTGGCCGCCAAGTCCCGGCCCGGTCGGTCGCCCCAGTCGGGCTTGCCCCACAGGGTGCCTTCCCAGTCGCTGGTCTGCCGCAGAAGATGGTCCCAAGTGATCTTGCGGTTGTGCTCGGAGTCGAAGAGCGGCACCGGGGTGGGCACGCCCCGCCCGTCGGCCTCCGCGCCGGGCTCGCCGTCGCCCGCCGGGAGGATCAGCGGAGGCATGTATTCGCGCACCGGGTCGTGGACGTCGCGGATGAGCCCCCGGTCCCACGCCAGCCCCACCGTGGAGGAGAGAAAGCTCTTGGCCACGCTGAAGGTGGGGTCGACGCGCCTCGTCTCCCCCCATTCGGCCACGATGTAGCCCCCCTTCACGACGATGCCGCTCTGCGGGCCCCGCACCTTGAGCGGACCGATGGCCTCGTCGAAGGGCTCGCCGTTCCAGCTGAGCGCGTGCGCGACCTCCAGATCGCGCGGCGCGGCGCTCTCGTTCGCGATCGCGAAATCGACCGCCCGCCGCAGGAGTTCGGGTTCCATGCCCATCGACTCGGGAGACCTGCGCTCCCAGTCTCCCGGCGGAGGGAAGTAGGCGTCCTGCGCCCGAACGCCCGGCGCGCCCAGAAGGAAGCCCGCGAGAGCGAGAACGGGGAGGAGGGTCGGGACGGACGGGTCGGAGCGCTGCGCTGGCTTCATCGGAAATCACCTCGTATGGAAAAGCGGGAGAGCGGCGTTTCGCGACCGGGGAACGCCGGTTCGCCGACGCGGGACATGATACGCCTCGGCGCGCGGGGCGCGACAGGTCGCCCGGCTTCCCCGGCCATCCCGCGGATCGGGCCTCGGATGCGCCCGCAGGGCGCTTTCGGGCTTGTCCGGGCCGCTCCGCCCGGGCTAGTTTGTGTCGTCGGCAGAACCTCGTCGAGACTTCATCCAGCCGGAGATTCCTCGCATGATCGAATGGATCGTTCCGTTCGCTCTCTATCCCACGCTGGCCGCCCTCTACTACGGCGGCGCCCCCATCCGATTCGAAGGCCCCGACGGCGGGCGCCAGCTCTTGGGCGTGTTTCTCGGGATGGCCGTGTTCGTGGCCGTGTGGGGGGTGCTCAAGACGGTCATCCAGCCGATGGCCGGGACCATGATCGGCCTCGCGGCCGCGTCCGTTCTCGCCTGCCTCGCGCTCAGGCCCGGATGCAGGCTGGGATGCCGCTTGGTGGGCGTTCGCATCGTCGACGACCAGTAAGTTCGCCAGTCCGCCGACGCGGTCCGATCTCCGATTCGAAGACGCCCCGCGCCGAAGCGGGAGTCGGCCCGTGCACCGCCGGCCCCGCGCGTCAGTCCATCCGCCAGACGACCAGCAGTTGCAGTGCGCGCTCGTCGCCCGTCGTTCCCAGCTTGTTGGTCCAGAACTGGAATTCCACGCCCAGGTGCAGAACGTCGACGGACCCGACCAACGTCCGTCCCGCATCCCACGTCAGCTGAGGCTGAGCGAGGACGCTCGCCGGGTATTCGGCGCCCAGCTCGTTCTCGAGGGCGCTCGTGTACTCGGCGTGTCCGGAGAACGAAAACGACTGACCGGCCAGACGGAAGACGGAGAGCCAACCGACGTCGAAGTGGAAGCCGTTCCCCGTGCTCGGCGCGCCGCCCGCCTCGATCCCGCTGCTGGCGTCGACGAAGGCTCCGAAAAGCGTGTTCACGAAGACGAACCCCGGCACCTTCCAGCCCAGCTCCACGCCGGGCACGTACTTCACCACCTTCGGCTGGATGCCGAGGTTGACGCCCGCGACCAGTCGGACGTCGCTCGCCGGGCCGAAGGCCGCGCCTCCCCCCGTCAGCGAGCCCAAGCTCAGCGTCGGATACCATTCCCCGTAGAGATCGCGGTCGTTGAAGCCGTCCTCGACCCCGTCGCTCATGTAGTCGAGGAAGAAGAACGAACTCCCGGCGCGCCATCTCCCGGCGTGCTGCAACGTGAAGATCCGGGTCGGTGCGCCGACGGCGGAGAACGGGTTCAGGATGTTGCCGTACTGGTACTGGAACTCCAGCTGAGCCGACGCGGGCGCGGCGGCGGAGCAGAACGCGAGCGCCGCCAGCGTTGCGCGAGCGAGGCGCGCCGGCCGCACCGGACCGCGGAACTCGCGGGGACGCCGCGGAAGCGCGGCCACGATCCGTGTCGGCGAAGAGGACGGGCGGCTCATGGCGGCGGGCATTCTCGAGCGAGGTTCGGCGCTCGACGTCGACCCGCCGAGTCGGCCCCACCGGTCCCTCGGCGAAACGGTCGTTCCCGCTCTCGCCGAGGGCCGAACGGGAGATTCGCGACCGTTTTCGCCCACGACGCGGCCGTCTTCGGGGACAACCGGGACGCACTCGTCCAAGCGCGCCTCGGAGGGAGATTCCGTCAACCCGCGACGCTCGCGGCAGTTCCGGTCGCCGGCCAGGGCGAGCGCGGACGCCCAGCCTCTCCACCGCCCCATCCTCGCGCCACCCCACGGCATCGGGGGCGCCGACGCGCCACGAGTCGAGGCGACTTCGGCTCGAAAGCCGACGGGGCCAGCCTGCGGAATCATCCTGAAACGTCGTATGCTGGTGGAGGGATCTCGGCGAACGACCGTTGCGCCGAAGCTGACGCAACCGGAATCCGGAATCCACGGGAGTCGACCTCGGAACGCAAGGCCTGCCGATGATTCAGCGCAAACGCGAAGCAAGTTCCACTCGCACGCGAGCTCGTTCGGCCGTCGGTCCCGCCGCGGTCCTCCTCCTCACGGCAACCGTTTTCGTTTCGGCGTGCGCCCAGACGGAAACCGACGCACAGGGCCCCACGCAACCCGAAACGCCGCCCCAGTCCGCGATCCGGATCCCGGCCCAGGGAACCCCCGAGACGCTGGACTTGGCCACCTGGAACCTCCGCTACTTCGGGGCTCCGAACCAGGGTCCGGAGGACGATTCCCTGCAGATGGCGCGCGTGCTCGCGGTGATCCGGGGAACCGACGCCGACCTTTGGGGAGTGCAGGAGGTCACCCGCGCGGACGCCTTCGCGGCTTTGCTGGCCGAGTTGCCCGGGTATCGGGGATTCCTCGCCAACGACACCTCGGTGACGGGCGGATCCGACAGTTACCACAGCGGGGAACTGAAGGTCGGGCTCATCTACAAGCCGTCCGTCGCCGAGGTCTCCGGCGCCCGCATCGTCCTGAGCGAGCTGGACCACGAGTTCGCGGGCCGTCCGCCGATGGAGGTCCGACTACGGGTGACGCTGGCCGGCGCGAGCCACGACGTGGTCGTGATCGTCCTGCACGCCAAAGCCACCGCCGACGAGGCTTCCTGGGAGCGGCGCAAGGCGGCCGGCGAAGGACTCAAGGCGTACCTCGACGACGCTTGGCCCGACCGTGCGGTGCTGGTGCCCGGGGATTGGAACGACGACGTGGACGAGTCGATCACGAGCGGGCGCGACACGCCCTACAGGATTCTGGTGGAGGCCCCGGAGTGGGTCTTCCCCACCGCTCGCCTGAGCGCCGAGGGCGCCCGGTCGATGCCGCGCTACACGGAGGTGATCGACCACATTCTGGCGTCGGACGAGGCGATGGCGTGGTACGAGGAAGACTCGGCGACGGTGTTCGGAATCGACGACCTCATCCCCGACTACCTGAACACCACCAGCGACCACCTGCCGGTGATCGTGCGGTTCGCGCCGAGGGGATAGGACGGACGCTCCGCGCCCCGTCGCCCCTCTCCGGCCCTACTCGTCGATCAGGCGGCGGTTGCGCACGTCGCTCACGCCCATCGCGATGCCGGTGCCGACTCCGGTCCCCACCAGCAGACCGGCTCCGAGGCTCAGCAGGGGCAACCCGGCCACGACGACGGCGGTCACCGCGCCGGCGACGACGCTCGGCCAGCGCTTCTCCACCCACGAGGTGTAGCGAAGCCGCCGTCGCACGAAACTCCGCAATTTCAGGTGTCCCCAGATCCCTGCGGCACCTGCGATTCCCAGCAGAATCAATTCGAGCATCCCCGAAACTCCTTTGGAAGGCGTCCTTCCTCGCGTCCGCGCGCGAGCCGGGGATCCGTTTCGCGCCGTGACGGGTTCGAATAAGTATGATACGCGTCCCCTTAAGTACAGGGTTCGACTTGCGAGCGACGCGACCGCGGGCGGAGCGGGACTCATGAAGGAGCACGGATCCGGAGTCGGACGATGACGCGCACGGTCTTCCCGTCGCTGGCGCGGCTGGCGCTCCTGCTCTTGGTGGAGCTGTCGTGGCTCGCGCCTGCCGATTCCGGGCTTCCCTTCCCCGACTTCGTCGGCGACGGGCTCCCCCAGGAGGCGTTGACGGCCGCCTTCGCCGCGCAGGAGGAAGTCAGCCCGGAGCTGTTGGCCGTTCCGGGCGTGGTCGGGACCGCCGTCGGGTTGGGCGCCGACGGTCGGCCGACGGTGATGGTCTACCTGGAGCACGCCGCCGTGGCCGGACTTCCGGCCAGCTTCGCGGGGTACCCGCTGGTCCGGGTAGTGACCGGACGCATCGCCGCGCTCGGCGATCCGCCCCTCCCGGCGGCCGCTTCCGGTCCCGTCGATCCCAGAGGCCCGTTCCCGCGCCCGGTCCCCATCGGCGTGTCCGCGGGCCGGACGGGGGTCACCGCGGGCACCGTCGGGGCGCGCGTCACGGACGGACGCCGGACGTACGCGCTCTCCAACAACCACGTCTTCGCCAACCGGAACGACGCCAGCCCGGGCGACAACGTGATCCAGCCGGGCGTGGCCGACGGGGGAAACGACCCGGAGCACGCCTTCGGCACGCTCGCCGACTTCGAGGAGATCGGCTTTTGCCGCGCCCTGGCCTGCCCGGAGAACCGGATCGACGGCGCCATCGCCGAAAGCTCGCCCGATCAGCTGGCGGCGGCCACGCCTTCCGACGGCTACGGCGCGCCCCGGACCGGCACGGTGGAGGCGTCGCTCGCGCTCGAGGTGCAGAAGTACGGCCGCACCACCGGGCTCACCCGAGGCAAGGTGACGGGCCTCAACGCCATCCTCGACGTCGACTACCGCACCGGCAGGGCCCGCTTCGTGGATCAGATCGTCGTCACCGGCGAGGGGTTCAGCGCCGGCGGGGACTCCGGGTCCCTGATCGTGACCGACGGCCGGGGACGCAAGAGCCGCCGCCCGGTCGGCCTGCTCTTCGCGGGGAGCCCCAACGCCACCGTCGCCAACCCCATCGACCTGGTGCTCGATCGCTTCGGCGTGAGCGTCGACGGCGGGTAGGGGACGCCGTGGCGACGAGCGTTCAGGAAGCGCACAAGCGGCTATCGAGGATGGTGATGGGCCGTCCGGCGGTGGCGGGCACCGCGATCGGGGTGGTCGACGGAGAGCCCTGCCTCAAGGTGTATCTGGCGGGCGGCGCAGGTCGGAAGGAAGCCCGGATTCCCGACAGCTGCGGAGGATACCGGGTGGTGGTGGAGAAGACGGGCGCCTTCCGTCGCCTGTCTTCCTGAGCTCTGAAACGCCGCGGAGCCGCCTTCGTCAGGATCGGCGCCGAGTCGCCGCCCAGCGCTTCCCGAAGCGGTTCCCGCGACGTCGAGCGGCGCCGCCGCCGCGGCCATCGATTCGGGCACGGGCACGGCCGCCTCGGCTCTGCGAAATCTCCAACGCCTTGTCTCCAGCGTTCCGTCGCGATAGTCTTGCCGCTTTGGATTCCCGGCACATCGAGTCGGAGATGATGCGAAGCCTGCGTGGCCCGGTTGCATGATGGCGGCATCGCTCGAATCCGGCGTTGTCGCGTTCGTCCGGCAGCGCCGGTATCTCGTGGAGACCGTGACGCCGCCTCCCGCCCCCGGCGAGGCGACGCTGGTCGATCTTTCGTGCTTGGACGACGACGCTCAAGGCGAGCGGCTCTCGGTCTTGTGGGAGCACGAAGTCGACGCCCGCGTGCTCGAGGACGACGGCTGGTCCGCAGTCGCCGAGAAAGGCTTCGACGACCCGGAGCTGTTCGCCGCCTACCTTCGCACGCTGTCGTGGAACTGCGTGACGGCAACCGATCCGAATCTCTTCCAGTCGCCGTTCCGCGCCGGCATCCGCATCGACGCCTACCAGCTCGACCCGTTGCGCAAGGCGCTCAGGTTGCCGCGCGTCAACCTGTTCGTCGCCGACGACGTCGGGCTCGGCAAGACCATCGAGGCCGGTCTGATCGCGCGCGAACTGATCCTACGCCGACGCATCGACCGCATCGTCGTGGCCTGCCCGCCGGCGATGCTCGAGCAGTGGCAGGACGAGATGGAGGCTCGGTTCGGCCTCGCGTTCGCCATTCTGGATCGCACGTACGTGACCCGGATGCGCCGCGAGCGGGGTTTTTCGGTGAATCCGTGGGCCACGCACTCGCGCTTCCTGATCTCGCACCGCCTCCTCGTCGACGAAACCTACGCCTCGGGCTTGCGCGACTGGCTGGGCGAATTCGCGCCGCGAACGCTGCTGATCCTGGACGAGGCGCACCACGCCGCACCCGCGAGCGGCGCGCGCTACGCGATCGATTCGCAGATCACGCGCGCGGTTCGCGACATCGCTCCGCGTTTCGAGCACCGCCTGTTCCTCTCCGCGACGCCGCACAACGGTCACTCGAACAGCTTCTCCGCGCTACTGGAGATTCTCGACCCGCAGCGTTTCTGCCGTGGGGTTCGCGTGCTCAAGGGACAGCTCGACGAGATCCTGGTTCGGCGGCTCAAGTCCGACATTCGGGAGATCGAAGGCGGTTTTCCGAAGCGAAACGTCGTCCCCGTCGAAATCGACGGACTACCGACGGATGCACCCGAGCTGACGTTGCCGCGAATGCTCGAAGCCTATCGAGCCGAGAGGGAGAAGAGGCTCGAGAAGGAGCCGAAGTCGCAACAGGCGGTCGGCGCGTTGGTGATCGGCGGACTGCAGAAGCGCCTGCTGTCGTCCGTCGAGGCCTTTGCCCGAACGCTCTCGGTGCATCGGAAGAGCGTGAAGCGTGCGATGGAGAAGGCGTCGGCCGCTACGGTCATGTCGAAAACGCTCCGCGCCGATCTCGAACGATTGACCGTCGGCGTCGAGCTCGATGCGGCGGAAGAGCCGGACCCCGGTGCCGAGAGCGAACTCGGTCCCTCCTCCCCCGATCCGTCGGAAATCGAGCTGGCGGATCTGATGGCGGCGGCGACGGCGGCATCGACCGACAGCCGCCAAGCGGGAACGCGCAAGGCGCTGCGACGCGAACTCGCGCTGGTCGACGAGATGCGCGAGGTGGCCGAGGCGAGCCGCTACGGCCCCGATCCGCGTGTGCGCAGGATCGTCGCGTGGATCGACGCCAACATGTGCCCGCTACGCTCGCGCCAGCCGGGTACGCGTCCACGTTGGAACCACCGCCGCCTGCTCGTTTTCACCGAATACGAAGACACGCGTCGCTGGCTCCAGCGTTGCCTCGAAGAGGCGATCGCGCATTCCGACAGAGCGTCGGAGCGGATCGGAGCGTTCACCGGCAGGACGTCGCGCGAACGGCGCGAAGAGCTCAAGCACGCGTTCAACACCGAGCCCGGCGATCACCCCCTGCGCATTCTCATCGCGACCGACGCCGCGCGGGAGGGCCTCAACCTCCAGCGTCACTGCCACGACCTGTTTCATTTCGACCTGCCGTGGAACCCGAGTCGGATCGATCAGCGCAACGGCCGGATCGACCGCAAGCTCCAGCCCGCCGACGAGGTGTTCTGCCGGTATTTCGTGTTCGCGCAGCGGCTCGAGGACCGCGTGCTGCGCGTGCTGGTCGACAAGGTCGAACGCATACGGGAGGAACTGGGCAGCGTCGCCAAGATCGTCGAGGAGCGCATCGCCCGCGCTATCGGTCGACAGGGTATGCGCCGCAACGGGATCGCCGATCTCGCGTCCCTCGTCCAGGGCATGTCGGCGGGAGAGCGGCAGCGGACCGTCGAGGACGAACTGGAAGACGCGCGTCTTCGCCGGGACCGGCTGCGCGACGACATCGACCGTTTGCGCACCCGGCTGGAACGCTCGCGCACCCGAATCGGCCTTGCCGTGCCGCAGTTCCGCAGGACGTTGTCGATGGGCCTCAAGCTCGCCGGTGCATCCGGCATTGCCGAGCTGGACCGGGATGGCCAGCGGGAGATCGACGCTCCGCGCCGATTCGCCTTCCCGGCCGAGCACGACGCCATCGCGCGCGATTCGGGTTGGACCGCCGCCCTCGACACCTTGCGCGCACGCAGACGACGAGGCGAGAGCCTCGCCGAATGGCGCCGCCGGGCCGCCATCCGACCGGTCGCGTTCGAGGACACGGGCCGACTAGGCGAAAACGCCGTGCAGCTTCATCTCGAACATCGGGTGGCCCGGCGCCTGCTGGGCCGGTTCGTCGCGCAAGGGCTGATCCACCACGATCTGTCCAAAGCCTGCCTGACGGTGGCGCACGACGCGATTCCCCGCGTCGTGCTGCTCGGCCGCCTCGCCGTGTACGGCCCGCGCGCCGCACGCCTCCACGAGGAGATCGTGCCAGTCACGGCACGCTGGATCGATCCCGACCGCAGGCGCGGCAAGCTCGAGCCCTTCGGTCGGACAGGCGAGCAGACGACGCTGGCTTCGCTGCAGACGGCACTCGACGCTGCAGGCCGGAACAGCGTTCCGGAACGGGTGCGGACGCGTCTCGCGGCCTCGGCGTCCACCGACATCGCGGACCTCGTGCGCCACCTGAAGCGCCGCGCACTCGAATATGCCGAAAAAGCAAAGAGACAGCTCGCCGAGCGGTCGGAGGCCGAACAACGCAACATGATCGAGCTGCTCGAACGTCAGCGAAAACGGATCGCCGAAACAGCCAGAAGAGACGACCGGCAACTGACGTTCGCCTTCGACCAAGCCGAAAAGCGGCAACGCGAAGCCGACCGCCGCGCTTGGAACCGGCGCATCGAAGCCATCGAAACGGAACTCGAAACCGAACCGCGCCGAATCGCGAACGGCTACAGTGTGAGCGCGGTCCGCATCGACCCCCTCGGCCTCGTCTATCTCTGGCCGAGAGCGGGATGGTAGAGCCATGGCCGACCGCGAACGCCGCAAGTTGCTGTTCGCCCACCAGGAGTGGCTGGGGTTCGTCCAGCCCGTAGGCTTGGTGGTCTCCCCACCCGTCATGGTCGACGCCCAAGTAGTGCCGGACCGCAACATCGCCCGACGCCAGCGCGAATTTCGGGAACTGCTCAACGAGAATGGAAACGGCGCTGCGGCCTATGCGCGCGCACCCGATTTGCGTCGTGTCTTCGTCGACTTCCTGGGTTGGGAGGAAGACGATCTTCTAGATGCAGTCGATCATCGGGATACTCTCGAGATCGCGCTTCCCGAGTTGCAAGCCGTGCTCTCGCCCACCTGGGCCGTGCCGGTCGACCAATATTCGGGAGAAAATAGGGGGGGGGAGATTCCGACTGGGCGATGCTCGTCCGAGTCGAGGACAGCGGAACCGACCTCGACCGTCCGCCCGATGATGCGAGATGGAACGCCACCCGTCATGCCCGGTTCGAACGACTCCTGCGCGAGACCGGCGTCCACACCGGTCTGCTCTGCACCGACGAACGCATTCGCCTGATCCACGCGCCCCGGGGAGAGTCCTCGGGGCACCTTACCTTCGAATTCCCGCAGATGGCGCTGCCGGCGGGCCGCCCCATCTTGGCCGCGTTCGACATGCTCCTGTCGGCGAACGCGCTGTTCGGCCCCTCTCCCGAGGCGCGTCTGCCTGCCCTCTTGGCCGGAAGCCGCGACGCACAGGCCGAGGTGTCCACCAAACTCTCCCGCCAAGTTCTTGCCGCCCTGCACGAACTGCTTCGAGGCTTCGTCTCGGCCGACGCGCACGGCAACGGAAGAGTAGCCACGCTTGCGCGCCGCGATCCCGAACATCTCTACGGCGGACTGATCACGACGCTGATGCGGCTCGTCTTCGTACTCTACGCCGAAGACCGGGGCCTCATGCCCGATCACCCGGTGTATCAGCAACACTATTCGCTGGCGGGGTTGTTCGCCCGCCTGCGCGCCGATGCTGCGGCTTGGCCGGACACCATGGACCAACGCTTCGGGGCCTGGGTGCAACTACTTTCGCTGTTCCGGCTGATCCACGGCGGCGGCGGACATGCCGGGCTTTCCTTCGTTGCACGCAAGGGGGCGCTGTTCGATCCGAGCCGGTTCCCGTTCCTCGAAGGACGCGAATTGGACGAGGAACCGGCAATTCCGATGATCCCGGACGCGACCGTCTGGAAAGTTCTGCAGTCGCTGATCGTGCTGGGCGGCGAGCGCCTGTCCTACCGCACCCTCGACGTCGAGCAAATCGGCTCGGTGTACGAAGCCGTCATGGGATTTCGCGTCGAGCTCACCACTGGCCGGTCGATCGCCATCAAGTCGCCGAAACGGACCGGCGCTGCAGGGGTCGTGGATCTCGACGGCCTGCTCGCTCTGGAAGGCGGCAAGCGTGCCAAAGCGCTTCAAGACGCAACCGACCGGAAGCTGACGGGGAAGGTCCGTACCGCGCTCCGCAAGGCGTTCGCCATCCCCGACCTCGTAGCCGCCCTCGAAAGAGTCGTCGACCGCGACGCGACGCCGGACGTGGTGCCCGCTGGAACGCCCGTACTGCAGCCGACGGACGAACGGCGCCGATCCGGAAGTCACTACACGCCACGCTCATTGACCGAACCGATCGTCTCCGAAGCGTTGCGACCGATACTCGAACGGCTAGGGAAAAAAGCTCGGCCGGAGGAAATCCTGGACCTCAAGGTCCTCGATCCGGCCACCGGGTCGGGTGCATTCCTTGTCGAGACCTGTCGACAGCTGGC
Source organism: Longimicrobiales bacterium (assembly GCA_965115885.1). Lineage (GTDB taxonomy): Bacteria > Gemmatimonadota > Gemmatimonadetes > Longimicrobiales > Gaopeijiaceae > BD2-11. Next base: position 1,070,092 of record OZ220479.1, on the reverse strand, counting down.
GGCACGGCTCGTCGAAGCCTGGAACGTTCATGGCGGTTCGCCCGAATTGTCGACCGACGAGGACGAGTTGATTCACGCCCAACGACTCGTCGCCCAACGATGCCTCTACGGGGTCGACCGAAACCCGATGGCCATCGATCTCGCACGGCTCTCGCTTTGGTTGGTGACGCTGGCGCGAGGCCATGAATTCACCTTCATCGACCACGCGTTGCGGCATGGGGATTCGCTGGTCGGCCTGACCCGTAGCCAGATCGAGGGATTTCATTGGGACGCCGCGAAGCCGGACTTCCAATTCAGCGCGGAGACAGGGATGATCGGGCGCCATGTCGCCAAGACCATGGAGCTGCGAGAACTCGTCCGCGAATTCGGTGGCGAGGCGCCCGAGCACGAACTGCATGATCTGTTGAGCGACGCCGATCGAGAACTCCGGAACGTCCGCGAGACCGCAAATCTTCTGCTCGCGGCCTTCTTCAAAGGAGGAAAACCCAAAGAGCGGGACGACATCCGTCTCCGGTACGCAGATCTGCTCCTCGATTCGAACGGGGCCGTCGCCGCTTCCCGAACGACCGCCGAACCACCGGTCGCACCCCTCCACTGGGAGCTGGAATTCCCGGAAGTGTTCGAACGCGAAAATCCGGGATTCGATGCGGTAGTCGGCAATCCGCCCTTCGCGGGAAAGAACACGATCATTTCTGCCAATCCTGAAAATTATCTCGCGTGGCTCAAGCAGGTTCACGCCAAGAGTCATGGCAACTCCGACTTGGTGGCACATTTTTTTCGCCGCGCATTCGATCTGCTTCGAGGCGACGGCACGCTCGGACTGGTCGCCACCAACACCATCGGTCAAGGCGATACGCGCGCGACCGGTTTGAACTGGATTTGCACGCACGGCGGCGAAATATACCAAGCTCGACGGCGCCTCGAATGGCCCGGCGAGGCGACCGTCGTCGTCAGCGTGGTCCATGCCGCTAAAGGCGTGTATTCCGGACCACGGGCATTGGACGGCAGGGATGTCGGCACGATCTCCGCGTTTCTCTTCCACAGCGGCGGACACGACGATCCCGAGAGGTTGAAGGCCAATTCGGGTAAGAGTTTTGTCGGAAGCTACATTTTCGGCATGGGTTTCACTTTCGACGATGCCGACCGCAAGGGCGTCGCGACACCGTTGGCTGAGATGGAGAGACTCATCGCAGACAACCCGCGAAACCGCGACGCGATCTTCCCCTACATCGGCGGCAAGGAAATCAACAGCAGCCCTACTCATGCTCATCATCGACACGTCATCAACTTTCGCAACTATCCATTGATGCGTACGGATCTGGGCGCGACGTGGCGGGATGCCCGTAAAAGTACCCGACGCGATTGGCGCCGTAGCGGAACCGTACCACTGGACTATCCGGACCCAGTGGCGGCAGACTGGTCGGAATTGCTGGAAATCGTCAAAACCAAGGTGAAGCCGACCCGTGCGCATCTCACAACGAATGCTATCGGGCGGAAACGAGCTATGTTCTGGTGGCACTACGGTTCCTCTGCCAGAGAGCTGTACGAAGCCATCGAGAGACTTGACCGACTGCTAGGTGTCTCCAGAGTGGGACAGCACGCGGCCTTCACCTTCTTGCCGGGACGATTGGTCTATGCGGATTCGTTGATTGTTTTTCCCCTCGACACCTACGCCGCTTTTTGCGCCCTGCAATCCCGTCCCCACGAAATCTGGGCACGATTCTTCGGTTCGTCCATGAAAGACGACCTTCGCTACACTCCCTCCGATTGTTTCGAAACGTTCCCGTTCCCGGAAGGCTGGGAGACGCATCCCGCGCTCGAAGCGGCAGGCGAGACCTACTACGATTTCCGTGCGACGCTGATGGTGGACAACGACGAAGGCATGACGAAAACCTACAATCGATTCCACGATCCGCACGAGCGAGATGCACGGATCGCGAGACTCCGCGACCTGCACGCCGCGATGGACCGCGCCGTTCTCGACGCCTACGGGTGGACGGACATCCCGACCGATTGCGAGTTCCTGCTCGACTACGAGATCGACGAAGAGAGCTGGGGCAGGAAAAAGAAGGGAATTATACGCCTGTCTTGATGTCGGGTTCATCATCCTCCACCTTCTCCGGCGTGACGAATCTGCGGGTTGCGATACGCTCCCACACCTTCGGATTGATCGGGCGGAACAGCACCTGGACGATGTCGCTCATCATCGCGCCCCGGTAGAACGGGTTGGTCGCCTGCACGTCGAACGGCTTCTCTCGCTTTTCAGTCATCGGTGCCTCCATGGTGGTCGCTCCCGCCGTGCCTGCGAGCGACGATGCGATCAACCGTCAGGTTTGCGGAACGGGAAGTTCGCCAGAAACTTCGGTCCAAATCCGGCACACGATACAACCTATTGCGTATACCGCCAGAGTGCGCGGGCGGGAGCGATACGCCCGCGCAAGGGGTTTGGAGCAAGGAATCAGACCGCAGCCGCCGATCGACCCGTGTCGGCTACCGGATCCCGGTACATGAGCCGCCGTCCGATCATCGCCGCCACGACGTGCTGAATCTGTGCGAGCGTGTCCAACTCGCGCACGTTCCGGCGAGCCGCGAACATGTCCACGTAGGCTTGCAAGCGCTTCTGGCTCAGCCGATGGTAGACGCCCTTGTGCGCGCGCTTCAACACGGCCCAGAACGACTCCACGCCGTTGGTGTGAACGGTCTCGCCTTCGAGGTATCGGACGTACTCGGCTACGGAGTGCTTCACCGTCTCGTGCTTCCGGGCGGTGCCTCGGTAGGCCGTCGCGTCGTCCGTGTACAGCTTCGCGCCGTCGCTGGCGTGTTCGTCCACGAAACCGCCGAGCGTCGCCTTGTCGGTGCGCTCGATCACCCGCGCCGCAACCTTGCCCGTTGCCCGATCCCTCGCAGCAACCACGGCCTGCTTCCCGGTCGGCCCGCGCCCGGTGCTCTCCAGTTCCTTGCGACGAGTGTTGCTCATATTCTTGCGCTTGCCGCCGAAATACGCCTCGTCCACTTCCACCGGCCCGTCGAACGTCATCCGCACGTCCGCGAACGCGCCCCGGATGCGGTGCAACATGAACCATGCCGTCGCCTGCCGGACGCCGAGATCGCGGTGCAGCTTCATCGACGAAACACCTTTCAGGCTCGTCAACTCCAAATAGATCGCCCAGCCCCACAACCGCAGTGGGAGCTTCGACTGCTCCATGAGCGTCCCTGTCTCGAGGCTGAAATACTTCCGGCAATCGCGGCACCTGTACGGCATCGGCTTGCCCGACTTCACCCGGTAGCAGTTCACACTCCCGCAACGTGTGCAAGCCATCTGGCCGGACGGCCAGACCCACGACTCGAACCAGTGGGTCGCCGATTCCTCAGTTGCGAACATCGCCGCAACCTGCGGCATCGTGATACCTTTCCGGTGATGCTTTCCAGGTCCCTTCGCCACCATGCAACCCCCTCATTGCATTGCTCTTAGCGTACACTGAAGGTGGCATGATCTTGCCGTGCTGTCAAGGCAGGCGTATAATCCCCAAAAAGAAACCCTGGCGCCATCGCTGGCCGAACGAAGTGCACGACGAGGTGCTCGCGCGCTTGTTGGACCTGAACGCCGAGCGCGCGGCGGAGGAACGGTCGGCCGGAACCCGAACCCGTCTCACGACCGAACCGCGAGGATGACCGGATGACCGCGCTCTCCACACCGTCCACGACCGACAGCGCTAGGGTCCGCGACCGCTTGGTCGAGGCGCTGCGCCTCGACCTGATCGGTCCGCGACCGAACGACGAGGCTTCCCAGCGCGAGCGCCTGCCCCGGGCGCCGTCGCGCTGGTACCTGACCGGATTCCTGGTGCCGACCGGCGCGCCTCGGGAACAGCGCGCTCACGACGCCGAAGAGGAACTCGACCAACCTTCCGAGCCGACGCACGGCGCGGACGACGCAAGGGAACCGGAGCGCGGCAGCGGCAAGCGCACTTTCCTGCCGTCGTCGATGGGGTTGAGCGTGCTGCTGGACCCGTCCGCCACGCGCCTCGACATCGCAATGACTTGGGGCGACTACGCACCCGAGGAAAAGCGGGAACGCCATGCGAACCTTGGCCCCGACCCCTCCGCCGACGGCAGCGACGCTCCCGCCCGCCGCCGTTTCGCTCCATGGGTTCGACGACCACGAACGGCGAGCCTGTCCCTCGATCTTGCGTCCGCAGAAGCCGGTGCGCCCGTGCGGCGCGTCTTGCCGTCCAGCGGCGGCCTCGAAGTCGTTTGCACGATCCGGCCGACCCGACTTCGCGAACCCGAGGGCGAAATCGACGCCCTCGCGGTCGCCGCGTTCGTGGTCAACCGGCGGCCTCCGGCCGAAGACGACGATCTGGCGGACGCAGCGTGCGCCTTCCAGGTGGAGATGACCGTGGCTGCGGACCGCCCGTTTCTCCCGAGACACGACCTGCGCGGTCTCGACAGCGAGGATTGGGACGAACGCCTCGCCGACCTGCATTATCGGGACGCGGCCGAGTACGCCGTCGGCCACAACGTCTCCGTCCGCGCCGAGACCGACGACGACGAATGCCGGCGGGTGCACACCGAATGGATGCCGCGCGCGGCCGTCGAACGAGTCGAACCCTCCGGGATTCCCGACGTCGAGTTCGGAATGGAGGCGTTGGGCGCGCTGAAGAACGGCGCGGACGCGCAGCGGGCCTTGAAGCCGCTGGTTCACGCCTATCGCGCTTGGATCGAATCGCAAGCCGAAAGCGCACGGGAATTTGCCGACAGACGCAGGGAGGTGGCGGACACGCTGGTCAAGCGGGCGAACACGACGTCGAAGCGCATCGAGGCCGGCATCGAGTTGCTCGACGACCCCTGTTTCCTGGAAGCGTTCCGCACTGCCAACCGCGCCATGGCGGCGGCGGCGCGGCGGCGCCGGGCGCAGGAGAGGAAATGCGCCCCCGAAGCCGTCGATCCCCCGGCATGGCGTCCGTTCCAACTCGCCTACATCCTCATGAACCTGCGCGGCATCGCCGAGCCGACCCATGTGGAACGCGAGATCGTCGACCTCCTGTTCTTCCCGACCGGCGGCGGCAAGACCGAAGCCTACCTCGGTTTGGCCGCGTTCACGCTCGTCCTGCGCCGGCTGCGCGATCCCGACCCGGTCCATCGCGGCCTGTCGGTGCTCATGCGCTACACGCTCCGGCTCCTCACCCTCGATCAGCTGGGCCGCGCCGCAGCCCTGATCTGCGCCCTCGAGCTGGAGCGCGAGACCGCACCGGAACGACTCGGAACCGAGCCCTTCGAAATCGCGCTTTGGGTGGGCCGTGCGGCGACGCCCAACCACATGGGCAAGAAAGGCGACCGATCCGACAAGACGGCGCGCTCCAAAACCCTGCGGTTTTTCCGCGACACCTCGCGCGACCCGCCGCTGCCCCTGAATCAGTGCCCCTGGTGCGGCGCGAGATTCGGGAAGCGCTCCTTCCGATTGGTTCCCAGCGTCGACGACCCGACCGACCTGCGGGTGCATTGCGCCCGCCGACGGTGCGACTTCGGAGGCGCGCGCGCCTTGCCCATCGTCGCGGTGGACGAGCCGATCTACCAACGTCTGCCCGCCTTCATGATCGCGACCGCCGACAAATTCGCCGCCATGCCGTGGACCGGCGAGACGGCGGAGTTCTTCCGGGGCGGCGATCCCGCCGATCCGCGTCCGCCCGACCTCGTCATCCAAGACGAGCTGCATCTCATCTCGGGGCCGCTCGGCACCATGGCCGGGCTCTACGAAACCGCGGTCGATCATCTTTGCTCGAGCCGTGTCGACGGCAAGGAGGTGCGCCCGAAAATCGTCGCGTCGACCGCGACCGTGCGCTTCGCCCAAAAGCAGATCCGCGCTCTCTTCGGCCGATCTTCGGTCGCGGTGTTCCCGCCACCGGGCATCGACCGGAGGGATTCGTTCTTCGCCGAACAGGCGTCCGACGCGAACCCGCGGCTGTATCTCGGGATCGCCGCACAGGGACGCGGACCGAAGGTGCTGTTCCTGAGAAGCGCCATCACGCTGATGGCCGCGGCACAAGCCGCCTGGGAAGCGGCGACCGCGGGAGACGCGGCCAATCCGGCGGATCCGTACATGACGCTGGTCGCCTATTTCAACGTGTTGCGCGAACTCGGGAGCGCCCGCCGCATCGTCGAGGACGAGATCGGCTCGCGGCTCCAGACCTATTCCGGCCGCGCGCGCGCCTCCGGCACGGCGGAGCTGTTCGCGGACAGATCGATCGGTTTCGAGCCGGTGGAGCTCACCTCGCGGGTCGGCACGGCCGCCGTGGCCGATGCCAAGCGCAAGCTCTCCCTGGGGTTCGCCGATCCCGACCGCGTGGACGTGGCCCTCGCGACCAACATGATTTCCGTGGGCTTGGACATCCTGCGGCTCGGCCTGATGGTGGTCTCGGGCCAACCCAAAACCACCGCCGTACATCCAGGCCACGAGCCGCGTCGGCCGCGATCCGGACCGGCCGGGACTGGTCGTCGCCCTACTGAACGTCCACAAACCGCGCGACCGCTCGCACTACGAGCGCTTCTCCGCGTGGCACGAGTCGTTCTACCGCGGCGTGGAGGCGACAAGCGTCACGCCGTTCTCCCCGCGCGCCCTCGACCGCGGCCTGCCGGCGGTCGCGGTCGCCCTGGCCCGGCTCGGGATCCGGGATTTGACGGCGATGGACGCGGCCGGAAAAGTCGCACGCCACTGCGATCTAACCTCGGCGTTGGCGAAAGCGGTGGGCCAGCGGGCGCAAGCGCATGCCGACGGGCTGCCCGGCGATTTCGGCGATCGCGTCCGGAACCGCGTGCAGAGCTTGATCGACGATTGGGCGAGGCTCGCCCACGATGCCGACGAGGGCGGGGTGACCCTGAGTTATGCGCGTAGCCGCACAGCCGGCGCCGCGACGCCGTTGCTGCGCGAGATGATCGATCCGGACCGCGATGTGCTGACCGACACCCAGCTTCGGTTCCGGGCCCCTCGTTCGCTACGCGACGTGGAGCCCGGCGTGCTTCTCGGCATCAAAACACCCGAAGGAAAAGACATCGGATAACGCCATGGCCGACGACATTATCCGCCAAAGCCAGCTGATCACGACGTACGGACCGGGCGCGATGATCGATCTTCCCGACCATTCGGTCATCGTCTCCGGCCTGAAGGACTGGCCCCGCCTCCGACGCGAGAAAATCGACGAGCCGCGCCTGACCGCCAAGCTTCGGCGACTGCTGGACGTTCCAGACCTCGAGCTGTGGACGCCGCCGCGCCACGAGGAGGACGCGCGTAAGCCCGCACCCGTCGGAGCGCGCATCTTCCCCACTTGGTTCATCGTCAAGAACACCCGCTCATCGCCCCGCAATCCGCAGTGGCGCCGCCGGAGACTCGTGCGCTGGAGGCACCTCGACCACCGCCGGTTCCGGGACGAAAACGGCAAGCTCGTGCCGGTGGTCCCGGTACGATTCGTCTGCGGCTGTCGGCGCGGTCACATCGACGATCTCGACTGGCGACGGTTCGTGCACCGCGATGCAACATGCAGGCGGCCCCTCTGGCTCGAGGAGCGAGGGATGGGCACCGACATCGGCGGCACCTTCGTCGCGTGCGACTGCGGTAAAGAACGCTCGCTGTACGAAGCGTCCAAGCCAAGCACCGGCGCCCTCGGACACTGCCAAGGCAAACGGCCGTGGATCGGGCAGTATGCGAGAGAGAGATGCGGGGAACCTTACCGGCTTCTGGTGCGCACGGCGAGCAACGCATACTTCCCGCAGATCATGAGCGTCATCTCGCTACCCGAATACGATGTCGGACTGGCCGAGAAGGTTTCCGAGCACTACGGGCGCTTGAAGATGGCCGACGATGTGGATGCGTTGGCGCGTTTCCGGAAGAATCCGGAAGCCGCTGCAGCGTTCATGGGCATCCCGGACAAGGCCGTCCTAGACGAATACCGTCGGCAGAAAAGCGGCGGCGAACAGAGCGACGTTCCGGTCAAACACGCCGAGTTCGAGATGCTCGACAAAGGCGACCCCGTCATCGGCACGGACGATCCGCATTCCCGATTCCATGCCGAAACTATGCCGCGCGAAGACTGGGATCCCGGACGGAACGAGCACTTGAACGCCGTCGACAAACTGGTTCTGGTGCATCGTCTGCGCGAAGTGGTCTCCCTGCTGGGGTTCACGCGCTTCGAGGCCACCAGCCCCGACAAGGACGGCGAACTCGCCCTCGACGTCGTCCGGGCCTCGCTCGCCGAGGAGATCTCTTGGCTGCCCGCCGTAGAGAATCGCGGCGAAGGAATCTTCCTGTCGTTCCGGGACGACGCGATTCGAAAATGGCTCGCCGAGCCCGGCGTCCGGGAACGCGGCCGGCGCATCGAGGAGGGGTGGCGTGCCTGGGCCCGGGAGCGCCGCCGACCTCAGGACGGATTCCCCGGCCTTCCGTACGTGATGCTGCACTCCCTGTCGCACATGCTCATGACGTCCATCGCGCTCGACTGCGGATACCCGGCGAGCTCGCTCCGCGAACGCGTCTACGCCGGAGACGGAGGCCACGGCATCCTGATCTACACGGGATCGTCCGACTCCGACGGAACGCTGGGCGGCCTCGTCGAGGCGGGACGTCGTCTCGGTTCCCACTTTCGCCGTGCCCTCCGGGAGGGCGAATTGTGTTCCAACGACCCGGTGTGCGCGGACCACGTCCCCGATTCCCCGCTCGAGGACCGCATGTTGCAGGGCGCAGCGTGCCACGGATGCCTGCTGATCGCCGAAACGAGCTGCGAACAACGCAACGACTTCCTCGACCGTGCGCTCGTCGTCCCGACCGTATCGGTTCGGGACGCGGCGTTCCTGGACTTGGAGTCGAGCCCGGTTCCGTGACGGCGTTCGACGCCTTGAGGGCGGTCGACCGGAGCGACATCGTCCGGCTCGCAGACCTCCTCGACGCAGATCTCCTCACGCCGCCGTTCGGAGCGTTGACCCTGCGCACCCACGTCGCGGGCGCGCACGCCGCGCCGCTGGCGCGATGCCTGGAAGACCTTGCGCGCCGGGACATGCCACCCGCACACGTCGCGCTCCTGCTCCGCGCCTTCGCGGCGGGTCGGCAAGCCTCCAGCGCCGCTTCGAGGCTCGCCGCCGAGGTCGTCGTCAGCGGACCGGACGCGACCGGCAACGCGCGCGACACCGGCGTCGTCGTGCGGCAATTGTTCGGCAAGGCGCGCCGACGCGTGCTGGCCGTGGGCTTCGCGGTCCATCAGGGAAAATCCGTGTTCCGGACGCTGGCCGACCGTCTGGACGAGAACCCGTCGCTCGACGCCACCCTCTGCCTCGACGTGCGCCGAGCACGCGGCGACACTTCGCTCGGCGAGCAGATCGTGCGCCGCTTCGCCGACGCATTCCGGCGCGACGAGTGGCCCGGAACCCGTCCTCCCCGCGTCTACTACGATCCCCGATCCTTGGAACGCACCGACCTTGCGGCCAGCGCGCTGCACGCCAAGTGCGTGGTCGTCGACGGCCGGGAGGCCCTCGTGACCTCCGCGAATTTCACGGAAGCGGCGCAGCGGCGGAACATCGAACTCGGTCTTCTGGTAGCCTCGAAAGCCATAGCGCATCGGATCGAGGAGCACTTCGCCTCCCTCGTTCGAAACGGCCATCTCGAGCGAGTGACGTTGCCGTGACCGACTCCGGCCGGACACGCGGACGCGGCAGCCGTCGCCACCGGAATCCCCTCGCCGTCGACGCCCAAGCGATGACGAGCAACCGGACCACCCTCCGCCCCTTCGCCTTCGCCGCCGTCCTGGCGGCGGCCGGGTGCGCCCGGGCCGACGACGGGACGCCCGTCGGCACCGTCCCGAGGTACGCGCTCGGCGAGCCCGAGGCGGTTTCCGGGGACTTCGGGTCGGTGAACGGCATCCGCGCACGCCCCGACGGCAGCCTGCTGGTCGCCGACATGACGGGCATGGAGCTCGTGCTCCTGGACGCGGACCTGACGACGAGAACGGAGGTGGGAAGCCGGGGCGCGGGACCGGGAGAGTACGAAACGCCGACCGGCATCTGGCCCCTCCCCGGCGACTCGACGTTGCTCCTGGACATGGGCAACAACCGCCTCACCGTACTGGCTCCCGATCTTTCCTTCGGCGCCACCCGGCCGGTGGTGGAGGTGGATCCCGAGACCGGAATCCAGTTGCTGGTCCCGCGGGGGATCGACGGCGCCGGGCACATCTACGTCGAGGAGTTGGGGTTCTCGTTCGCGGCGAACCTCGGAGGCGGGGGCGCGCACGGCGGGCCCAACCCCGATTCCACCCCCGTTGTGCGGAAGACGCTCGACGGCCCGACCGTCGACACGGTGGCCAGACTCGCGCCTCGATCCTCCTCGCACGTCGAGACGAGAGGCGGGACGATCTCGTTGCAACGAGCTCCCTACCCGTCCTCGGACAGTTGGGGCGTCGCCCCGGACGGAAGCGTCGTCGTCGCGCGGGCGGCGAATTACCGCTTGGAATGGCATTTCGCCGACGGATCCGTTCGCATCGGGGCCCCGGTGGTCTGGGATCCGGTCCCCGTGGGCCGGGCTGAAAAGGAAGCTTGGGTCGAGGGACGGAGTCGTTCGTTCACCCAAACGACGATGGCTTTCGTGAACGGCAGCGGGGGCGGAGCCCTCCCGGGAGGCGTCTCCTCCGAGGGCATTTCCCTCGAGGTCGAGGACGTGGACGACTCCGAATGGCCGGAGGCGCTGCCCGCCTTCGCGGGAGACATCCTGATCGACCCGGAAGGCCGCGCATGGCTGCGCCGCCACCGACCCGTCGGCGCGCCGTCCCTGTACGACGTCTTCACGCCCGACGCCGAGCACGCCGGCACGGTGGAGACGGCCGCGGGACGCACGGTCGTCGGCTTCGGGGACGGCGTCGTCTACGCGTCCTTCAACGACGAATTCGACCTCGCCTACATCGAACGCTACCGCCTCCCGAAAATGTAGCGATCGACGGACGAAGTTCCCGCAGGATCCGTCCGCAGGCACGCCTCGGCGCGACGTCCGGTGCTCCGTCGACGGATTCCCCCACGTCCCGCGCGCGTAGCGGTTCCCTCTCCTCCTCCGTTCGTCCCCTCCAACCGACGCCGACATGTCCGATCCCACTCCTCTGGCGGAATCGATCTCCCGACGCCGCTCGATCAAGCGGTTCACCGACCGCGCTCCCTCTCGACAGGTCGTCGAGGCGCTCCTCGAACTGGCCGTCGAGGCGCCCAACCACCGCATGACCCAGCCCTGGCGCTTCTACGTTCTGGGCCCGGTCGCCCGGCGCGGCTACGGCGCGGCGCTCGGAGCGCGCAAGGCCAAGCGGATCGCCGATCCGGACGCGGGGCGGGAGGTCGTGGAGCGCGTGGCCGCCCGCCACGAGGCGCTGCCCGCGATGATCGCGGTGGCGGTCGAAGTGCACGAGAACCCCGAGATCCGGGAAGAGGACTACGCCGCAGCCTGGATGGGCATCCAGAACTTGGCGTTGGCCGCCGCGGACGCGGGCCTGGGCACGCACATCAAGACCGGCGCGGTCATGGACGACCCGCGCGTCCGGGCGGCGGTGGGCGTCCCGGACGGGGAACGCATCGTGGCCATCGTCAACCTGGGCGAACCCGCGGACGTACCGGACCCCAAGCCCCGCGTCCCCGCCCGCGACCTGACCGTCTGGGTGGACTGAACGCCGCGAACCCGACAGCGAAACGGTCCGGCCCGGCGTGCGGTCAAGCGAATCTCCAGCCGAGCTCGAACCCCGGCCGGCCGCCTCGCTCGGAAGCGATCATTTCGGTGCCCGGGCGTACGCCGAGGATCTTGGGGAACACCGAGTCCTCGCACCCCCGGAGACGCGGCATGGAGCACGAGGCGACGGAACCGGGACGGGGACCGACGCGAGGCGCTCGCCGCCCTGGGCGTGGAAGGCGGCCGACCGGTGGGCTCTCGGGGAAGGCTCCGGGAGTTCGGGACGCGGAGGAGAGCGGCGCGGGCGGAGGGTACGACGACGGACGTCCAGCGACGGCTCGGCGGGGCAACGGAGAGACGCCGCTCGCGACCGATCCCGCCGCGGCACGGCACGGGGGCCGCGGCGCCGATCCCCTCGTCGGCAAGCGCACAGGAAGAGACGCCCGATCCGGGCCCGGGAGGACTCGCTCCTGCGGGTTTTTCCGGATTCGCGATCGGCGGACGTGCGACTTCGATCGCCCGAGGCGCGGGGTCTCGTTCGTCGACTACGTCCGCGACCGTGCGGACGCGCAGTTGCACGTGCCGGTCGCCTCGCAGGAGACGGCGGTCGGGGACGAATCCTGCGAGATGCGCTTCATGGGACTCGAGGAGCGGGCCGGGCGGCAGGACACGTTCCGCTTCGTCTCCCGGGAGAGCGGACCCTCCGAGCGGCTCCGGCGCTGCAGTGCAACCTCTTCCCCTACGCGGAGTCCACCCGGAGACGGATCGCGTTCCTGCACTCGCTCGGGATCGCGGCCTTCGGCTTCGACTACGAGGAGGCGACCCTCTTCGACGAGGCGAAGGAGAGCCAGGCGGAGCAGCGCATGGGGGTGGCGGCCGAATTCCGTCAGCCCTGTGGGAGGACGTCGACAGCGGGCTCGAGGCCTCCCTGTTCCTCCACGACCTTCGGCTGCACCGAAACGACCCGTTCGCGCGCATCGAGCATCGGATACCGAGAGGCCTGAACCTCGACTTGGAGGGAAGCGTGGCCCGGGTGAAGGACCGGTCCACGCGAGCCGCGAGGACGTCGCCGACGAGGGGATTCCGCCGGAACGCCGCCAGCTGGGGACCGAGCGGAGCGTTCGCGCACGCCTGTCCCTATCGCCGCACCGGCCTCCCGGCCCGCGCGCCCTCCACGTAGGCGCCGCCCTCGATGGTGAGCACGCCGTTGACGAACACGTACTCGATGCCGTCGGAGGGCACCGCCGCGTCGACGTAGTCCCCGCGGTCGATCACCGTCTCGGGATCGAACACGGTGACGTCGGCGTCGGCTCCCACCCGGATGCGCCCCTTGTTCGCCATCGCGGGCACGTAGCGCTCGAGTCGGCGCGCCGGTTCGATGGTCATCTTGCGGAGCGCCTCCATCAGGGTCATGACGCCGTCCTCGCGCACGTACTTGCCCAGCACCTTGGAAAACGACCCGGTCGAGCGCGGATGGCTCACCTGCGCGCCCCCGTCGCTCGCCACCATGGTCAGGGGACTCGCCACCGCGGCGAGCGTCATCTCCTCGGTGCGCACGTGGCTGATCACGCTGCCGCCCTCGGCCCGGTAGCGAGCGAAGCTCTCGCGGGTCAGGCGCTCGCCGGTGGCGCCCCACTGGAAGACGCCGAAGCGCTCGTCCTCCCACTCCTCCCAGTCGTCGTAGAGCGCGGACTCGATGCGGCTCTGGCTAGCTCCGTAGGGATAGGCCTCGGTGGTCACGTCCCGTCCGGCGTCGACGGCTTCCCGGATCACGGCCAGGAACTCGGCGGTGCGAGCGCCGCCGGTGGAATTGGCGTGCACCAAGTGAAGCGGCGCACCGGCGCGGCCGGCCAGATCCAGGGCGTACCGGGCGCCTTCCGGACCCGCGTGGGTGTGCACGTGGACGGAAGCGTGCGCCGCGCCCGCCACCGACATCGCGGCGACGAGCTCCTCGTCGGTGGCGGCCGGCGTGTAGGGAAAGCCGAACCCCACCGCGGGCGCGCCCTGTTCCAGCCCCTCGCGAATGCGGCGCACGATCTCCTCGATCTGTTCGGGGGTGGCCGGATCGTCCTTGCCGGCGTCCGCGGGCAGGAAGTCGCCCCGGTCGCCCATCACGCGCATGCGCACGGGAATGTGGCCGATGCTCGCGCCGTAGTTCACCGGCTGCCCGCCTTGGCGCTCGGCGTAGAACGCCGCGACGTCCCCGGTGCCGACTTCGAGCTCCAGTCCGGTGGTCACCCCGTCGTGGGCCATGAAGCGGTAGGTCTCCTCGCTCTGGCCGTGCTGGTGCAGATCGACGAAGCCGGGCGCGACCACCAAGCCGGAGGCGTCGATGACGCGCGCGCCCGAAAGCGGATCCTCCGAGAGCGCCTGGATGCGGCCGTCCGCGATCCCCACGTCGAGCACCGCGTCCGTCCCCGATTCCGGGTCCATGACCCGGCCGCCGGCGAGTACGACGTCGTGGACGGGAACGTCGTTCGCGCAGGCCGCCGCTCCCAGGGCCAGAATCGTCAGACTCGAGGCCGCGCGCAGGAGCCGCACGGGAACGCGGGATGCGGGACGCGGCCCGGCCGACGTTCCCGAACCGCGGGGCCGGGGATCCATGGACGATCGCGGTTGTGCGCCTGCATGCATGTTCGTGCGCCTCCTCCGGAAGGGAACCGGCTGCGGACTCGCTCGCGGCGACGGGCGGGGATCTCGGACCGCCTCCCGCGCCTCGCCCGCAATCTCGGCGTCCCCCGGAGGGATGGCCAGCGCCGCGGCCCGGACGCGCGACCGTCGGCATCGGCCCGGAGCCGCCGCGCTTTGACGCGGCGCACGCGGTTCGGCACTATCCCGGACGAACGGTTGGGTCCAACCGGAGGAGATCGAATCGATGAGAGCACCGCCCCGCCTTCCCGTCCTCGCGGCGTTGCTGTCCGCAACCGGCGTGGCGGCCGCGTGTCCCGGACCGGCCCCGACGGCGACCGAGCGCGTGGACGGCATCTTCGCCCAGTGGGACTCGCCCGAGAGCCCGGGATGCGCGCTGTCGGTCTCCCGGGCGGGCGAGACGCTGCTCGTGCGCGCTTGGGGCATGGCGGACCTCGAACACGGCGTCCCCAACACGCCGTCGACCGTCTTCGAGGGAGGGTCGCTGGCGAAGCAGTTCACCGCGGCGGCGGTCGTCCTCCTGGCGCTGGACGGCAAACTCTCCCTGGACGACGACGTGCGCACCCACATCCCGGAGGTGCGCGACTACGGCACGCCCGTCACGCTGCGCCGCCTCATGACCCACACCAGCGGGATGCGCGACTGGGGCTCGGTGGCCTCGATCTCCGGGTGGGGACGCGGTGCGCGTTCGCACCGACACGCGCACGTGCTCGACATCGTGAGCCGACAAAGCGCGCTCAACTTCGAGCCCGGACACGAGTACTCGTACAGCAACACCGGGTACAACCTGCTCGCGATGGTGGTGGACCGGGCGAGCGGGATGCCCTTCGCGCAGTTTTCCCGGGAGCGCATCTTCGAACCCCTGGGGATGCGCGACACGCAGTGGCGCGACGACTACCGCCGCATCGTCCCCCGACGCAGCACCGCCTATTCCGTCCGCGAAGGGGACTTCGTCGTCGACCGTCCCATCGAGCACGTCCACGGCAACGGCGGCATCCTGAGCACGGTGGGGGATCTCGAGATCTGGAACGCGGCGCTCGCCGACGGGCGCTTGGGCGGCGAGGAATTCGTGCGCGTCATGCACGACCGGGCCACCCTGAACGACGGGCGCCGGATCTCCTACGCGGGCGGCCTCCGGGTGGGGACGTTCGCGGGCGTCCGCTCGGTCACCCACACCGGATCGACGGCCGGATACCGGGGGTTCCTCGGCCGGTATCCGGACCAGCGGCTCTCGGTCGCGATCCTGTGCAACGCGGGCGACGCCGACCCCGGGGCGCTGGGCGGGCAGGTGGCGCGCGCGTTCCTGGGCGCCGAGGCGGCGCCCGATCCGGAGCCGGACGAAGGAATCTCCCTTCCGGCCGCCGATCTCGAGGCGCTGACCGGGCTCTACCGAGAGGTGGACACCGGAGATCCGCTGCGCGTCACCTTGGAGCACGGTGCGCTTCGGGCCGCGAACCAGCGTTTGATCGCCCGCTCGGCGAGCGAATTCCAGGTCGGGACGGGCGCGCGCCGCCTGGTCTTCGGCGCCGCGGCGGAGGGCGGACGGCCCGTCGTCGACGAGTACGCCGGGACGTACCGCGACAACGCCTACGAACCCGTGGACGAGTTCGCGCCGGGGATCGAGCAACTCGGAATCTACGCGGGCACCTTCCGTAGCGACGACGCCGAGACCACCTTGGTGGTGGTCCTGGAGAACGACCGCCTGGTGGCCCGACGTCGGCCGGACGCCCGCTTCGAACTCGCACCCGTCTACGAGCACGCCTTCGACGCGGGCGGCCTCGGCCGACTCCGCTTCGATGTGGGCGCGGACGGGCGCGCGTTCGCGTTCGGGGTGCGCCAGGGCCGCGTGTACGACATGCGATTCCGGCGAATCGCCGACTCCGGAGGAGAGTGAATGTTAAGGAACGGAACGGTCCAGGAACGTCGGCCGCGGGTCGTGCCCGCCGCCGCGGGTCCCGGCGAAGAGGTGACGGTGTCGATGGAGCGGATCCCCTTCGCCGCCGTCTACATCGGCTTCGGCGCGCTGGGCGGCAACCATCAGCTGCTCGGGCAGGCGGAACCCGGCACCGACGGGCTGCTCTCGGCGGGGGTGCGCCTGCCGGACTGGGCCACGCCCGACCGCAAGCATTTCTTCTTCCTGGCAGGCTTCGACCAGCGGCCCTTCGCCACCTCGCACGAGTTTCACGTCACGGGCGAGGACGGGATGTTCCGAGTCGAGGGCGAGATCACCGACGAGGGACTGGCCTGTCCCACGCTGCGCAGCGGGGACGGCCGACTCTACGCCCTGAGCGGAAACACCGAAGGGCTGGCGGCGGGGTCGCGAGTGGTGGTGCGGGCGGCGCTGGGCGGAGAGCCGACGTGCGGGGAAGGGCTCGCGATCGAGGTGCGCGGTGCCCGGGTCCGGTAACGGGCGGGCGGAGTCCGCCGGACTCGGGACGCGCGGACCGGGCGAACGCTTCGTCGACCGCGAGCCGCGTCGTCGTCCGGCGCACGCTCGGCCGATCTCGGTCGGGTTGCTCCTCCTCCCGGCGGGTTGCGGGGCACCGCCCGAGCCCGGGGAAGCGCCCGACATCGACGTCGTCGAGCTCACCGCCGAGCGGATCCAAGCCGACTACGCCCAAGACCGCTACACCGCCGTCCAACTCACCGAGGCTTTTCTCGCGCGCATCGAACGCCACGAGGGCCTCTACAACGCGTTCGTTTCCATGAACCCGGACGCCCTCGCCACCGCCGCCGTCCTGGACCGCGAGCGCGCCTCCAGCGGGCCGCGCGGGCCGCTGCACGGGGTGCCGGTGGTGATCAAGGACAACATCGACTACGGCGGCCAAGTCACCACGGCCGGTTACGACGGATTCAGCGCGGCCACCGGCGGCGTGGACATGATCCCCGGCGACGACGCCGCGGTCGTGACCCGCCTGCGCGAAGCGGGCGCCATCATCCTGGGAAAGACCAACCTGCCCGACTTCGCCGGGCACGGCACCCGCACCCGTAGCTCGGTGGCCGGGGTCACCCTGAACGCCTACGACGTCACCCGCGTCCCGGGCGGGTCGAGCGGCGGCACCGCCACGGCCGTCAACGCCAGCTTCGCCGTGCTGGGACTGGGCACCGAAACCGGCGGGTCGATCCAGAATCCGGCGGCGGCTCAGGCGCTGGTGGGCGTGAAACCCACCTACGGGCTGGTGCCTCTGGAGGGGGTGGTGCCGCTCTCCGGCAGCTACGTCGACGTGGTCGGGCCGATGGCGAAGACCGTGCGGGACGCCGCCGCCGCCCTGGACGCGCTCGCGGGCCCCACCCCGGAGGATCTGGCCACCTACGCCGCGGCGGGCCGCCTGCCCGAGGGCGGCTACGCCGCCGCGCTCGATCCCGCCGCCTTGGCCGGCAAGCGCTTCGGGCTGGTGGGCGAGGGGTGGCGCGACACTTGGCTCCCGCTCGCCCCGGAGACCGAGACGCTGTACCGGGAGGCGATCTCCGCGATCGAGGAACGAGGGGCCGCGACCGTGGAGGACCCGTTCGCGGGCACCGGCTTCGCGGAACTCTACGGGGAACGTCCGCGCGTCCCGTCCGCGGCCTCCTACGACATGCTCAACTACTTCCGGGGCCTGGGCCCCGGAGCCGCCTTCCACAGCGTGGAGGAGTGGGAAGCGTTGACGGGCAAGCCGTTCCGCGGCCGGGACGGGAACGAACGCCGCCCCCCGCCCGCACGCCCCAGCGCCACCGAGGAGGGAGACGCCTTCCAGGGCTGGCGGGCCGACATCCGCGCCCTCTTCCGGAGCGTGTTGGAGGACAACAGCCTGGACGGGCTGTTCTTCCCCCAAGCCGGCGCGCCCATCGGCGATCTGGTGGAGGACCCCGAGCGGCCCGACTACAACCCCAACAACCACCCCGAGCTTCCCAGCAACGTCGTCAACGACATCGGGCTGCCCGTGGTCACCGTGCCGTTCGGATACTATCCTGACGGTACGCCCTTCGTGCTCGCCTTCATCGGAGACCTGTGGACGGAGGCCGAGTTGCTGGCGTACGCGTACGACTTGGAACAGGTCACGAAAGCGAGGGTCCCCCCTCAACTGTGAGGTAGAAAAAAATGTCAGCCTACATCTGCGAAGCGTGCGGCATGAGCATCGGAACCATGACCTGCGGCCAGTGCGGCAAGGAGCTGGTGCACGGATGTCTCGACCGCGACGACGGCTCTTCCGTGCACGTCTCCAAGTGCCCCGACGGGCACGGCATGGTGAAGTCGCCGATGTGTTGCGGCCAGGACATGGCCTGCCGCGCCGACTGAGCGCGTCGGCCGACGCCCCTCCGCCGCGTCGGCGAAGGCCGCCGTCGCCGAACGGACTCCCCTCTCTCGGGAAAAACGAGACCGAGGCGGTAGCCTCGCCGTGCCCGCAGGCGACGGCATGGCGGAAGACGGCACGGGAAGGGGCGCTGGCGGGAGGGGCCGAGCGACGCGCCCGACGCCCTCGACGAGCCCGAAGGTCCCGGACGCTCGGAGCCCGCGCCGGATTCGCGGACCGTCGGACGGTACGCGTTGCGCCGTAGCTTCGCCACCGCGTCGTCGGCCGCCGGAAACGATTTTCGCCGTCACGGCCGACCGCGAGGGTAGCCAAGATCCCGGTTGCGCTCGTCGTTTCTCGCACGATCCGACGGCCCTCTCCCAAGAAAGCTCTCCAAGCCTTCGACACGCCCGCGCGCGCCACCCGGTTCCGGTTTTGGCGTCCCGTTTTCGGCCCCCGGAGGAGTCTCTGTAACTAACGCAAGCGGCGAAGGAGTTCGGTTTTTTTGCCCAGCGTCGAATCGGCTACGGGTCCAAGCGGCGGGAGCGGTCGGCGCTAAACGCAAGGAGGGAGCGATGCGATACGCTGTCCACCGTATTTCGGCAGTCGCGGCCATCGTGCTGGCTAGCTGCAACACGGACGTCCCGGGAACGGCACCCGCCGTGTCGGAGGATCCCTCCGAGTACATGGTCGCTACCGATGCCCACGCCCAGTCGTTGCCGCACGCCGCCCTAGTGGCTACGGTTACGAAGGTGCTCGATGAGTACCCGGCGACGCTCACGGCCTCGCGTACGCTGATGGGGACCGACGCGCGGAGCGGCGGTGCAACCGGCCTCGTGCTCGGCGCTCGGCAGTTGCCCTACATCCAGAAGATCGGCGCATTCGGTTACTCCGGTGCGCGAGCCGGCGACTACGTCGTCTCGGTCGAGGACTATCGGATGATGCCCGACAAGCAGGGGAAAGTGACGGTGCTACTACAGCACTTCACTGCGGATGGACGAAGGTTTTGGGGTCACTTTCATGAAGTAGACATCGTGGGCGCAACCAGCGGCACATGGTCGGCACCGAGCATGAGATCCGTTGTCCATTTCAGTGGAGGGATCGAACGGCCTCAAGGGTAGTCGCGCGGCGCGATGCGGCCGAGCCGCCCCGCCTCGCTCCGATCCGTCCCCCGCACCATCGATCGGCATCGCCCGGGAACGGGCGATCGACGTCGGAGGAATACGCACCCCGCCGTTGCCGGAGGAACCTCGAGGTCGGAACTTCTTCCTGCGGCCGATCTCGTACGCAGGGAAACACCGCCTCGCCGGACATCGCAACCGGCCCGTCCGGTCTTACGCTCCCCGCGTCGGCACCTCGCGGAACGGCAACGACGGCGAACCGAAGGTGATCTCCTGGACCGCCTTGACGCTGCGGCCGCCGTAGCGGAAGGGGATCACGAGGCGAAACGGAGCGCCGTTCACGGGCGGGATCGGCTCGTCGTTGAGCATCCACGCGAGCATCGTCTGGCGACGACGCATGGTGGGGACCTCCTCGTCCGTGTAGTAGCCGTCGTGGGAGACGACGCGACAGTAGTGCGCCGTGGGCGCCAAGCCGATCATGTCCAGGAGGTCGTCGAACCGGACGCCGGTCCACTTGACGATGCCGGTGGGCCGGGGCGCGCCGCATTGGAGCAAAGTCACCATGGAACGACGGGGCAAGTCCGCCAAGTCCTCGTAGCGCAGGGTGCCGTGGAGACGGGAGAGCCTGCTCGCGGCGATGCGGATGTGCGCGGTGCGGTAATCGAGGTCGGTGTCGGGCGCCTCGCCCCCGGTGTAGCGGTAGATGACGCCGTCGATGGGGCCGGCGGATCCCGGGGGATGCTCGGGCGCCGAACCGTCCGCGTTGAGCGGCAAATCCGACCGCGTCCGGACCTCGCCCTCGACCATCCGGTCCGGGAACTCCTGGACTTCTCGAGCCAGCGCTCGGTCCGGTCGCACCACCCCCATGGAGAGACCGGCGACGGCCGTCCCCGACACCTTGATCGCGTTGCGTCGCGTGAGCTTCATGGCATACCTCCCGAACATGGCGATTTCTCGATCCTGCCAGCGGGGAAAGAATAGGATGCGGGGCGGCGACTCCACAAGCGGAACTCCACCCAACGATTCGCGATCCCGGCCGCGAAATCGGTCCCCAGCGGGAGAAGAGCACGAACCCCGAACCACGAGATCGTCCGAGGACGGAAATGGCGATTCACCCCGAACGGATGCGCGTCATCGGCCAGAGGGCGACCGGCATCTCTCGGGCTCAAGCCACCCGCCTGGTCGACCGCGGGTCCCGCCTCCGCCGCGATCCGCGCATCGAGGCCGCCGCCCGCTCGCGCCAGCCTCTCCTCCTCGAGCCGGTCGCCCAGACGCGCCAGCCTCCTCTTGAGCGACTCGTGGATCGCGGCCGGAGACGACGCGAGACGACGCTGCAGGATCTGGAGCGCGAACCCGACGTTGTTGCGACGCCGGGTGCCGTCCTCGGCGAACCGGTCCGCCCGGTTCATCTCCTCGCGCACGTAGCGCGTCACCGCCTCGTAGAGCGCCCCCTCGCCCGGCGAAAGCCCGTAGCAGACCGTGTAGGCCCGGCGCTCCGGGAAGAGCGGCGTCCCGTCGAACAGGTAGAGCTCCTCCTCGACCAGTCGCCGCATCATGTCCGACGGCGGGGACGCGGGACCGCCCGGCGCGCGTCGAGGTCGGCCGCCAGCGCACGAGCTCGCGCGAACCGTCCCGCCAAGCCCGGGCGGCTCTCCCAATTGGCGGCGACGTGGACCCCCGGGGGAAGCGCGAGATCCCGGAGCGCGGACCACGAAGCGTCCCATGCGGGCATGGCCGGGCGCGCCACGGCCAGCGGTTCCGCGGCACAGCCCGTGCACCGCCGGAATTCCTCGGCGGCCAGCGCGGCCAGCGCTTCTTCGTCGCCCTCCGCCGCGTCCGCGCGTTCCGAGCCGCCCAGATAGGCCGTGTACACGCCCGTGCGGTCGGCGCGACCCCCCTCCCCGCCGAACAGGCAGTGGGCGAAGGTCGCGCCGCGCAGAGCGCGCGGCTCCGCCAGCGACACCTGGAAGCCGATCCCCCGGAGCTCGGTGTCGGCGCGCAGGTGCACGACCGCGAGCGGGTTGTAGCGGAGGCCGCCGATGCGGGCGGACGCTTCCGGAGCCGCCTCGCTCAGCAGTCGGGACGCCACCGGGGCCGGAACCGCGAGCACCACCCGCTCCGCCGCCAGCGTCTCCCCGTCCAGCGCCACCGACCAGCCGTCCGAGCGGCGTTCGAGCGCGCGCACCCGCGCGCCCAGGCGCACCCGTGCGCCCAAGGCCCGGGCGAGGGCGCGGGGCAGGCTCTCCATCCCGTCCGCGAAGGAGCAAGCGGGAGGCGGGCGCGCGGCCGGGCGGCGAAGGCGGGCGAGGAGAAGGCTCCGTCCGATCCCCATGTCGCGCAACAACCCGCCCAGCGACAGTCCCACCACCATGTCGCGCGGGTCGGTCCCGTACAGTCCTCCGTAGAGGGGACCCACGACGTGCTCGTAGAGTTCGCGGCCCAGCTTGCGGCGGAAGAACCCGGCCACCCGCTCGTCTTCGCGCGCGCCGGGCGTGAAGGGCTCGAGCAGCGCGCGAAGCTTGCCGCGCCAGCTCACCGCGTCGGACGCCAGCAGACCGGATGCGGAGAGGGGCACCCGCCGCAACCGGCCGTCGCGGTGGATGAAGAAATCGAGGTCCCGGGGTGCGCGGACGAGCGAGCGGGCGAGGTCCAGCTCCTCCGCCAGCGCGGCGAGAGGCGCGGTGAGGCGGATCCGCTGGGGACCGTTCTCCAAGAGCAGTCCGCCCGCGCGCACGCTCCGCACGACCCCGCCGGGGCGGCCCTCCGCCTCCAGGACGACGCATTCCCGCCCCCGCCGGACCAGTTCGCGACCCAAGGCGAGACCGCTCATGCCACCGCCGACGACCGCGATCAAGGAGGCGCGAGATCGGGGTCCGCTTTGACGTACGGGCTCGGATCGAGGTCGCGCGCGCCGTTCGTGCACCAAGTTCCCGGAACCGGTCGGCAACGGCAGGGCGCCAACTCCACGCCCTCCTCCGGGGACTGGCCCAGAGCCTCGCCCACGAGGTCGGCGAGCACGCCGGCGAAGCGGGGATCGTCGTGGGGAACCGGCACCCGGTGCATCTCCTTGCCCATCGCCTCCACCGCCGAACGCAGCTCGCGATCGAGTTCGTCGAGGGTCTCGGACTGCTCGTGGACGAAACTGACCGCGTCCACCACCAGACGCCGTTCCGCCAGCGTCTCGATGCGCTCCTCGTTGTCCGGCCAAGTCCAGGAGATGCGCCGGTTGGTGTGGTTCTGGAAGCCGACGGCGAAGCGGTCGCCGACGCCCAGCGCCTCGGCGATCTGGCGGCAGTGCTCCTCGACGTAGCGGTCGTAGCGGTTGCCTTCGAGGAGATACTTCACGGGCGTGCCGTGGGCGGAAAAATGGAGGATCGTGTCCGGGGCCGAGAGGTCGAGGCCGCGCGCGCGGACGAACCTTTCGATGTGTCCGGTCCGGAGCGCGAGATAGCCCGGATGACGGTGCCAGCCGGCGACGCCGACGAAGGGAACGGACCAGTCCAGCTCGTCCATCGCGGAGCGAACCGAATCGAGCGCGGCTACGGTCGTGGACTGGCCGCACATGGGATAGACCGGCAAACCCACCAGGACTTCCGCGCCTATACCGCGCGCGCGGGCGACGCCGTCGCGGACGAAGGGCGGGGTGAACTGGAAGACGGCCTCGACCCGGGCGTCCATGCCGCGCAGGGCGAGCGCCTCCCCCAACGCCTCGGCCTGGGCGCGCGCCTGGGCGTCCAGCGGCGAGCCGCCGATGGCGCGGTAGGCCTCCACCAGATGGGGCGCGCGGGCTTCGGCGAGCTGGGCGGCGCGGGCGCGGGCGGACCGGTTGCGCTCCAAGTCGGCGTTCTGGAGGAAGATGCGCTCCAGAAAGGGCGTGACCTCTTCCAGCACGGGGTCGGTCGGTTCGCCGAAGTTGATCAGGAGAACGGCGGTTTTCAGAGCGACCTCCCGCGGTGCGGGTCGAATTTCGCGCGCTGGCCCACGACCCCGCGATCCTCGTCCCTTCGCCATGCGCACCGCTCGCCGTCCGCGACCGCGCAGTCGGAGAAGAGTCGCATGCGCTTCGGATTTTCCCGGACCGCTCGATCGCGGACGGAAATCGCGTCCGAGTCCGAGTTGCGGGCAAGCGACGACTCGACGTCCCGCACGATTTTCGAAACGCCGATCCCCCGAGCGTTCTTCGCGCCCGGAGGCGGTTCCGGTCGATCCTTCCTCACGGGTCGTTGCCCGAATCCGGACGGCGCTCGTGGACGTGGTCGACCAAGCGCGCGACCTGGTCGGGATCGGTGCGCCGATCGATGCCGTGCCCCAGGCTGAAGACGTGCCCCGCCAGCCCCCGCGCCTCCGCGAGCACGGCGTCCGCGGCGCTCAGGAGCGCTTCCGGAGAGCCGAAGAGTTCGGCGGGATCGAGGTTGCCTTGGAGCGCGCGCCCGCCGCCCAGCAGGGCGTCGGCCCGCGAGAGCGGCAGCGTCCAGTCGATGGCGGCGACGTCGACGTCCAGCCCGCGCATCGCGCGGAGCAGCGCCGCGCCCCGGTTGGGAAAATAGACGATCGGGCAATCCACCGCCGTGCGCACGGTCGCGAACGTCCGCGCCAGCACCGGGTGGACGAAGCGCATGTAGCTGTCCGGGCCGAGCAAGCCGATCCACGAGTCGAAGAGCATGACCGCGTCCGCGCCGGCCTTCGCCTGGGCCGCCAGGTAGCGGGCCATCGAGCGGCCCAGCGTGTCGAGCAGAGCCTGTGCGGCCTCCGGCTCGCGCCGGAGAAAGCTGCGGGCGATCATGAAGTCCTTGGAACCGCTCCCCTCGACCAGATAGCAGAAGAGCGTGAAAGGCGCGCCGGCGAAGCCGATCAGCGCGGCTTCGGGGCGAAGTTCGGATCGGACCGCACGAATCGCCTCCAGCACGAAGGGAGTCCCCTCCTCCGGGACCAGCTCGCGCACCGCGCGCGCGGCGCGGGGGGTGCGCACGGGCTCGGGCAGCACCGGCCCGGGCGCGAACTCGACCTCCACGCCCATCGGATCCAAGGGCGTCATGATGTCGCTGAAGAGGATGGCCGCGTCCACGTCGAAGCGCTGCATCGGCTGCAACGTGATGCGCGCCGCGATTTCCGGGGTGCGGGTGGCGGTCGCGAAGTCGATCTTGCGGCGCAACTTCCGGTATTCGGGAAGATACCGTCCCGCCTGGCGCATCACCCAAACGGGCGTGTGCGGCACCGGGCGGCCGCGCGCGGCGCGCTCGAAGACGGTGGCGTTGTCCGGTTCGTTCATATGCCGTCGTCCACCGGGTGGATTCGTGCGATCGCGGGTGCGCGGCGCCCTTGCGCCGGGAAGCGCCGGCCGTCCGGCCGAGCGGGCCGCGCACCGATCCCGTCTCAGCCGCTCGTCCGATGGACGATTTCGGCGGCGGCCTCGAGGGCGCGGGCGATTTCGGACTCCTTGTGGGCCGCCGACCAGAACCAAGCTTCGTAGGAGCTCGGGGGCAGGTAGACGGCGCGGTCGAGCATGCCGTGGAAGAGTCGGTTGAACCTCTCGTTCGACGAGGCGTGCGAGGAGGGCCAGTCCACGACCGGCGGTTCGGAGAAGAAGAGGGACCCCATCGCGCCGACGCGGTTCCAGCGGATGGGCACCGGGGAATTCCCGGCGATCTCGGCGAAACCGCGGTCGAGAAGGCGGCCCAGGCGTTCGGTGTGCGCGTAGACCTCGGGATGCGCCGCGAGATGGCGCAGGGTGGCGAGCCCCGCGGCCATGGCCAGGGGATTCCCGGAAAGGGTGCCGGCCTGATAGACCGGGCCGTCGGGAGCGATCTCGCGCATCAGATCCTCGCGGCCGCCGTACGCGCCCACCGGCAACCCGCCGCCGACGACCTTGCCCAGGGTGGTGAGATCCGGCACGACGCCGTAGCGCCCCTGGGCGCCGGCGAGGCCGACGCGGAATCCGGTCATCACTTCGTCGAAGACGAGCAGGGCGCCGTGGCGAGTGCACAGCTCCCGCAGTCCGGACAGGAACCCGTCCTCGGGGGGCACGCACCCCATGTTGCCCGCGACCGGTTCCACGACGACGGCGGCCACGCCCTCCTCCGAGGCGGAGAAGCAGCCCTCCACCGAGGCGAGGTCGTTGAATTCGGCGACCGAGGTGTGCCGGGCCACCGCCGTCGGCACGCCCGGGCTGGAGGGTACGCCCAAGGTGGCCGCTCCCGACCCCGCCGCCACGAGGAACGCGTCGGCGTGCCCGTGGTATCCGCCCCTGAACTTGACGATCCGGTCGCGTCCGGTGACCGCGCGCGCCAGGCGGAGGGCGCTCATGGTGGCCTCGGTGCCGGAGTTGACGAATCGCACCACCTCGATGCCGGGCACGAGCTCGGCGACGAGCTCGGCGATCTCGACCTCGTCCGGCGTCGGCGCCCCGAAGGATGCGCCCCGGGCGAGGGCGCGCACGGTGGCCTCGCGCACCTCGGGATGGTCGTGCCCGAGGATCGCCACCCCCCACGAACCCATGAAGTCGAGGTAGCGGTTCCCGTCGGAGTCCTCGAGGTACGCGCCCCGAGCGGAGCGGATGAAACGGGGCACCCCTCCGACCGACGCGAAGGCGCGCACCGGGCTGTTGACTCCGCCCGGCAGCACCCGACGCGCGCGCGCGAACAGCTCCTCGCTGTGCGAGGTCACGGGCGAACTCCCGAACGGCGGGCGAGGTCGGCGCCGTCCGCCCTCGAGGCGCGTCCCGCCTCCGCGTCCGGGCGCCCGCAACCGGCCCTCCCGAACAGCTCCGCCAGCGCGTCCACGATCCCTTCCAAGGTCGCGGTCGGCGCCACCCGCACCTCCGCGATCCCCCGGCGTTCCGCCGCGGCGGCGGTCGCGGGACCGATGCACACCACCCGGACCCCGGCGAGCGCGCGGGCGAGCGAGCGCGCCGGATCTTCGGCTCCCGCATCCTCCCCCGCCTCGCTCAGCGCGCCGTCCACCGCCTCCACCGCCGCCGGGCTCGCGAAGGCGACCGCATCCACCCCGGCGACCAGATCGGCGCGCACCCGCGCGACCGGGGGCGGCGTCGCCACCGTGCGATAGGCCTCCACTCGGGCGACCCGGGCCCCGAGCGCGGCGAACTCCTCCTCCACGGTGGACGCGGCTCCCGAGGCGGCCGGAAAGAGCACGCGCGCGCCCTCCAGCGTCGCGGTCTCGGCGACCCGGGCGGCCAAGCCGCGCGCACCCGGCCCGCGGCCCTCCACCGCGACCGGCCAGCCCGCCCGGACGGCGGCGCGCGCGGTGGCCGGACCCACCGCGGCGACCCGGGGAACGGGGGCGGAACGTCCCTCGCCCATCGCGGCCACCGCGCGCGCGCTCGTGAACACCAGCCAACCGAAACGGTCGATCCGCGCGCGCGCGGCCTCCAGCGGGGCGGGATCGCACGGCGGGGGATAGGCGCAGGTCGGCCACGCCAACACGCGCGCGCCCGCTCTTTCGAGCAGGGCGCCGAGGCGGTCCTCGGCGGACGCGCTTCGCGTCGTGGCGACCCGCACTCCCACGAGCGGCGCCGCGGGGGGAGGCGAGCCTCCTCGGCGCCCCCCGAAGCCGGGCGCGGAGTTGCGCGTCACGTTATCCCAAGGTGTCCAGCCACGCTTCCGGGCTCGCGAGGATCCCCGTGTGCAGCGGCGCGTCGCTCGCGGTGTAGCGTCTGCCCTCGGTGCCCCGCAGCTCGTGCACGAGCCGGGAGAACAGCCGCAGATCGTCCATCTCGTAGACGACCACGAATTCCTGGTCCTGGAGCCCGAACGAATACAGGAGCAGCTGCTTGATGCGCCGGAACTGCTTTCCGATGCGGATGTGCTCGTTCATCATCCCCTGACGCGTCTCCCGCCCGAGCAGATACCAAGCCGCCGTCTTGGCGAACGGGTAGACCACCAAGTATCGATCGCGCGCGTCGGCGAAGGAATCGATCTCCTGGGCCGAGCGCGCCTTGCTGTACTCGGAAGGACGGGTGTAGCCCCAGAGCGTGGTCACCGGCCGGACGATGTTCCGGTGCCGACTCTCCGCTCCGGCCCGGCGCATGAAGTAGCGCCCGCCCGACTCGTCCTCGTCGGCGCGCACCGAGCTCCACACCAGCACGTCGGCGCCGGCCTCGAGCCCCTGCAACACGTAGGGGTGGGCCAAGTCCGCAGCTCCGCGCACGTCCTCGAACCAAGCGCCGGCGCACGCGCGTCGGCGCGCGGCGCGCATCTCCCAGAACCGCCTCGTGAACCGGTAGCTGGCGAAGTGCCCGAGCACGACCGGACGCCCCGCGGGGTTGTTCTCGCTCACTCCTCTCCTCCGTCGATGTCGATGTCGCATCCCATGCGGGCGAACCGCCGCACCGGGACGACGCGCGCCGTCCGCCGCCGCCGCCGCGCCTCTCCGCCTCCCCCTACGATTTGGGGATCCGCTTGTCGGGGTCGACGAAGGGCGTGCGCACGACCGTGGCGCCGCGCTCGCCGTCCGGGGTCGAGACGCCCAGGCGCGTGCCCGGCTTCGCGCACCCCGCCGGAACCATGGCGTAGCCGATGTTGCGGGCGAGGCGCGGCGAGTGCACGGCGGAGGTCACGAAGCCGATCTCCGCTCCGTCCCGATGCACGGGCCAGCGAGTCATGTTCAGATCGAGCGGGGCGCCCTGGATCTCGACTCCGGCCAGCCGCCGGCTCGGTCCTTCCGCGGCGATGCGGGCCAAGGCTTCGCGACCGACGAAGTCGCCCTCCTGGTCCACCTGCCATCCCAGACCGACCTCGTAGGGGTTGTTGTCCAGCGTCATGTCGATGCCGTAGTTGAGGATGCCGGCCTCGATGCGGCGGATGTCGGAGGGTCCTGCGGGAGAGATGCCCAAGTCGCGCCCCGCCTCCATCACGCGGTCCCAGAGCTCCGTCCCCCGGCTGCCGTCCCGCAGGTAGATCTCGTATCCGACTTCGCCGCTCCATCCGGTGCGCGTCACGACCACCGGAATGCCGTCCAGCTCCTTCTCGACGAACCAATAGTAACGCAACCCGCTCACCTCGTCTCCGAACAGCCTGCGGACGACCTCCTTCGACTTGGGACCCTGCACCTGCATCGGCGAGACGTCCGGCTCGCGGATCTCGACGTCGAGCCCCGAGTTGAGGGCGACCCCCTTGGCCCACAGCAACACGTCGCTGTCGGCGAGCGCCAGCCAGAAGTGGTTCTCGCCCAGACGCAACAGCACCGGATCGTTCACGATGCCCCCGTCCTCCGCGGTGACGAGGACGTACTTGCCCTGCCCGACGGCGCACTTGGACAGATCTCTGGGCGTCAGCAGATCGGTGAACCTGAAGGCGTCCGGTCCGGTGATCTCCACCTGGCGCTCCACGCTCACGTCCCAGACCGTGACCCCGGTCAGGAGCTTCTCGTACTCGGCCCGCAGATCGTCGTAGCGGGTCGGCAGGAACATGTGGTTGTAGACCGTATAGCTCAGGCATCCCGCGCGCCGAGTGGACTCGAAATACGGTGATCGGCGGAGCCGGGCTCCGCGCTGGATCAGGGTCATGTCGAAGGTCGGGGGCATCGAATCGGTTCCTCGGGAGGGTGTCGGGTGCGGCGCGCGCGACCGGGGGCCGGCCCGGGGTCGCGCAGGATTTCGCGTGCGGCGAGCCAGCCCGGGCGACCCGTGACCCCGCCTCCGGGATGGGTGCCCGAGCCGCACAGGAACAGACGCTCCACCGGCGTCCGGTACCGACCCCATCCGGGTACCGGACGCATGAACAGAAGCTGGTCGAGCTCCATCCGCCCATGGTATCCGTCGCCGCCGGTGAGGCCGAGCTCGGTCTCGAGGTCGAGCGGCGTGAGCAGGCGGTGGTCGACGACGCGCTCGCGAAAGCCCGGCAGGAATTCGTCGAGCGCGCCCAACGCTCCGGAAAGCAACGCGTCGCGGGCCGAGGCGTCCTCCCAACTCGCGCCGCGCAGCCGATAGGGGGCGTAGCGGATCTGCAGGGAGGCCAGGTGGCGGCCTTCGGGCGCCAGGGTCGGATCGTGCAGCGTCGGCATCACCATGTCCAGGTGCGGGCGCACGGAAGGGCGGCCGTACTTGGCGTCGTCGCTGGCGCGTTCCAGGTATTCCAGATCCGGGGCCACCAGGGTGCGGCCGGCGAGCCGCAGGGCGGCGTCCGGCAGGGGCGGCAGCCCGTCGAGCAGGAGGTGCAGGACGGCGGTGGCTCCGCGCAGCCGGACGTTGGTCACCTTGCGGTTGAATTCGGGGCCCAAGCGGGGCGCCCCCACCAAGCCGAAGAAGGTGCGGCGGGGATCGACGCCCGAGATCACGCAACGCGCGGAGATCTCCTCGCCTCCCGCCAGCGCCACTCCGGTGGCGACCCCGTCCTCCACGCGGATGCGTTCCACCTCGACCCCGGTGCGAAGCTCGGCCCCGTGCCCGCGCGCCGCGGACGCCAGCGCCTGGGAGAGGACGCCCGGTCCGCCCTTCGGGAAGGCGGTCGAACGAAAGCCGTGGGCTTCGCAGCCGGTCGCGTGGTGGAGCATGCGAAAGGCGCCGCCCATGGCGCTCGGACCCCGACACGAACCCGGCAGGGCGCTCGTGCCCAGCATCCCCTTGAGAACGTCGCCGGAGAACCAGTCGTCGAGCAGATCGCGCGCCGACAGCGGAAGGACCCGCAGCAACTCCACGACCGTGCGCCTTCCGAGCCGGGCGGCTCGGAGCAGGGGACGCAACCGACGCAGTCGGTCCCGGGCGGACGCGCCGTGGAGGATCGGCGGAGCGTGATCCGACGCGACCCGCAACGCGCGCGCCATCGAACGCAGGTAGTCCGTCCAGTCGGGAAAGCGCGCGCCGTCGTCCGGGTTGCGACGTGCCACCTCTTCGCGTGCGCGGGCGGGGTCGCGCCAGAGCGTGAACGCCTCTCCGTCGCCGACGAGCGAGGTCGCCACCGCGGCGGGGCGCACCCACTCGAGCCCCAGCGCATCGAGACCGAGGTCGGAGGCGATGTCGCGCTGGAAGAGGCCGGCGTCCTGGGCGCCCACACCGACCCGGCACCCGGGGAAGAGCTCCTCCGCGGCGATCGCGCCCCCGACCGTCCCGCGGCGCTCGAGCACCAGCACCTTCCACCCCGCGCGGGCGAGCAGCGCCGCGGCGACCAGCGCGTTGTGCCCCGCGCCCACCACGACCGCGTCGGCGCGGGCGGCGCGTCGAGCCGCGGCGCCGCTTCGACCGCCACCGCGCTGCGGCGCCCCGGTCGGGACGCGGGCCTCTCCCGTCACCGTCTCCTCCTCCTCCTCCCCCGTCCCAGATCGGCCAGCACGACGCTGGCCGCAAGCTTCCCCGGCGCGCCCATGATGCCGCCGCCCGGGTGGGTCCCCGAGCCGCACTGGTAATAGCCGCGCACCGGCGTCCGGTACTTCGCGTAGCCGACGGCCGGGCGAAGGAAGAAGAGCTGCGACGGACTCAGCTCGCCCTGGAAGATGTTGCCCTCCGAGAGTCCCGTGGTGCGCTCGATGTCCAGCGGCGTGAGCACCTGACGGTGCAGGACGATGTCTTTCAGGTTCGGGATGTGGCGGGCCAGCGTGTCGACCACGGCGTCGCCGAAGGCCTCGCGCTTCTCGTCCCAACTTCCCTCGCGCAACTCGTAGGGCGCGTACTGCACGAAGCACGACACGACGTGCTTTCCGGGCGGCGCCATGGTGGGATCGATCGCCGAGGGGATCACGACGTCGATGTAGGGTTCCCTCGAAAAGTCGCCGTACTTCGCCGCGTCGTAGGCGCGCTCCAGGTAGTCGAGCGAGGGACTGACGGAGATCGCGCCCCGGAGATGGGCGCCGGTGCCGGGCATGCAGGCGAAGTCGGGGGCGGCGTCGAGCGCCAGGTTCACCTTGCCCGAGGAGCCGCGGAAGCGGAAGGCGCGCACGGCGCGCACCAGCTCGCCGGGAAGATGGCGCTCCCCGACCAAGCCGAGGAAGGTGCGGCGCGGGTCGAGGCTGGAGGAGACCACCCTTCCGCGGATCTCGTCGCCGTTGGCGAGAACCACGCCGCCCGCGCGACCGTCGCGCACCAGCACCCGGGCGACCGGGGCGTCGGTGCGGATCTCCGCCCCCGCCGCGCGCGCGGCCGACGCGATCGCCTCCGCCACCGCCCCGGTCCCGCCCTTGGCGAAGCCCCACGCCCGGAAGTGCCCGTCGATCTCGCCCATGTAGTGGTGAAGCAGGACGTAGGCCGTGCCCGGCGAGCGCGGACCCAGGAAGGTCCCGATGATCCCGCTCGCCGACAGGGTGGCCTTGAGCGCGTCCGTCTCGAACCACTCGTCGAGGAAGTCCGCCGCGCTCATCGTCGTCAGCTTCGCGAGCAGGTGCAACTGTTCCGGCTCCAACCCCAGGAAATGCCGGGCCAAACCCAGCAGGCCGGAGAGATCGCGGAGACCCGGCCGGACGGGGTCGGGAGGGACGACGTCGAGCAGGCGCTTCACCGCTCGCGCCATGAAGAAGAGGGACCGGCCGTAGTCGTCGTACGCTTCGGCGTCGCGCACCGAGAAGCGGGCGATCTCGCGCCACGTGCGGTGGCGGTCGCCGTCCCGGTAGAGGCGGTCGCCGTCCGCAAGCGGCGTGAGCGTGCTCTCGAGCGGCAGGATGGCGAGCCCGTGGCGGGGGAGCTCCAGCTCGCGGACGATCTCCGGGCGCATCAAGCTCACCACGTAGGAGAAGACGCTGTACCGGAAGCCCGGGAAGATCTCCTCGGTGACGGTGGCGCCCCCCAGCACTTCCCGCGCCTCCAGCACGCACACGTCCATCCCCGCGCGCGCCAGATACGCCGCGTGCACCAAGCCGTTGTGGCCGCCGCCGATCACGACCGCGTCGTAGGTGCGGCTCATCGGGCTCGGGCGCGCTTGCGCTCGGGCGCGAAGAAGGGCGTCTCCACCACGGTGGCGGGCACTTCGTAGCGCACGAACTCCACGGTGAGTTCGAAATCCAACCGGTCGCCGGGGCGGGCGAAGTCGCGCTTCAGGGTGGCCAGAGCGATGTACTTCTTGAGGATGGGCGAGAAGGTCGAGCTGGTCGCGAAGCCGATCTGGGTGCCGGCGGCGAAGAGCGGCACCGGCTCACGCGACGCCCGGCCCGCCACCAGCGGGGGCAGTCCGACGGCGGCGAAGCGCCGCTCGATGCTCGGCCAGTCGACTTCCAGCCCCGCGAAGGCCCATTCGGAGGGCCGGGCCGCCTCCCGTTCGAGCGCCTGCCTGCCCACGAAGTCGCGTCCGGGCCGCGGCTGAACCGTCCATCCGAGGCCGGCCTCGTAGGGGGACGACTTGCGCGACTCGACGAGCGCCGTCCACGACGACACGTAGTCCACTTCCTTGAGCAGGAGCCCGGCCTCGATGCGAGCCACATCGAGGGCGTCGAGGCCCGCGGGCGCGATGCCGTGTCCCCGACCCGCCTCCATGAGCGCGTCCCAGAGGGCGAGCGCGCGTTCGGGGCTCACCCAGATCTCGTAGCCCAAGTCGCCCGTGTATCCGGTTCGCGTGATCGTGACCGGAACCGCTCCGACGCTCCCCTCCATCAACCCGAAGAACGGGAGGGCCCGCACGTCCCCCCCGCTCACCAAACCCGCCAGGACGTCGCGCGAGGTGGGCCCTTGGAGCGCGAGCGCGGCCAAGTCGCCGGAAACGTCGCGCACATGGGCGTCCATGCCCAACGCACAGTCCTGGAACCAGCGAAGGCACGGATCCGCGGCCGTGATGCGGAAGACGTCCGCGCTCAAGCGTTGCACCGTGCCGTCGTCGATCAGCTTGCCCGCTTCGTCGCACCACGGGGCGTAGAGCACGCGCCCCTGCGGGCAGTCGGCCACGTCGCGCGTGACGATGCGGTCCACCAACGCGGCCGCGTCGGGACCGCGGATCTCGTACTTGCGCAGAGGCGAGATGTCGAAGAGCGCCGCCCCGCTGCGCACCGCGTAGTACTCGTACTCGTGGCTCGGCTCGTAGCCGAGGGCGGCGGCGTAGCCGGACCAGTTGCGCCATCGGCGGTGGCGGCAGAGCGCGCGGGTGCGGGCGTGGAAGGGGGTTTCCAAGAGCATGCGGCAAGCTGGCTGCGATTCAGAAGCGCAGCAAGGCGGTGACCGCGGGGCGTCCCGGTTGGAGGACGATGACGTAGAGTCGGTCGTACTCCATCTCGCCGATGGGACCGTGGGACTCGCCGCCGAGCGCTTCCGCCAACCGCGGCGTGGTGTTGCTGTGCCCCGACACCAGATGGCGTCCGGGGGTGGCGCGAATCGTCTCCGCGAGCCGCTCCAGCTCTCCGGGGCTGTAGAAGGCGAGCTCCACGCCGTCGTCCTCCGCGACGGGGCGGGCGGTGTCGCGGGTTCGCGTCAGGTTGGTGGAATGGACATGGGTGAAGTCGACGTCGGCAAGCAACGCGCGCAGCCGCGCCACGCGCGCGCGCCCCGCGTCGCTGAGCGGAGAGTCGCCGCTGTCGTCCAAGCGCTCGGCGTGACGCACCAGAAAGACGGTCACGGCGTCGTTCTGCGCTTGGGCGGCCGCCGCGACCGCGAGCGATGCGGCGAACCCGAAGATCGGGGTCGTCGTGCGGAGCGCA
Source organism: Longimicrobiales bacterium (assembly GCA_965115885.1). GTDB lineage: Bacteria > Gemmatimonadota > Gemmatimonadetes > Longimicrobiales > Gaopeijiaceae > BD2-11. The sequence continues at coordinate 1,035,812 of OZ220479.1, read as the reverse complement.
CGAAGCGTCATGAGCATTTGCGGGGAAAGGGGCTGCGCGGCACTGGTCCGCCCGAGCGGCGCGGCTCCAATGCACGGATCGTTTCGAAAGGTAGCCGAAAACCGAAGCCACGGCGCCCGTTCCCGACCTGAACGAATGCGTTCGCGTCGATGGAACGGCTTTCTCGTCCCGCCGTTCCGACTTCGCATCCGAGGCCGAGTTGGTTCCCGGACAGGCGCGCCCTGCTCGGCAGCAGCCCGATGGCAACGAACCGCCTCGATATCGTCCTCCAGTGCTCCCAAGCCTTCGGCGTACATGCAACCGAGGCGACGTTGGGCATAGACGTTGCTCTGTTCGGCGGCACCCCGATACCGGCGGACCGCCTCGACATTCGTCCTACGTCGCCCATATGGCAGCGAGTTTGAAACTGACGCCGGTTCCCCTCGGTGGCCTGACCCAGCATTTGGCTGACCGAAGTGTCTTTTTAACGATTTGTCGGCCACTCGGGGGGGCCGGATAGAGCGCCGGCCTCGACCGACATCGTGACCTGATAAGAGCCTGACGCGCTCTCGCGCGTCCCATCGCTGCTTTGTCCAATGTCGGCCGAGGCCGGTTCCATCGTTGCATCCCAACATGGGAACAGGAGGCCGGCATGGCGAGTGCGCAGGTGGAGGGCAACGGGGTCGTCGGTGGGGTGGATACCCACCAAGACCAACACACCGTTGCAGTTGTGAGCGTCGACGGCGCGAAGCTCGGGACCGAGTCGTTTCCGACGACTGGCGACGGGTACCGGGCGTTGCTCGAGTGGCTTCGATCTCACGGCGAGCTGCTGCGCGTGGGCGTCGAGTGCACGGGGACGTACGGCGCAGGTGTGAGCCGCTGCCTGGCGGCGGCCGGCGTGCCCGTGCTCGAGGTGACCGGTCCGGACCGCGTGGCCCGAAGGGCGCAAGGGAAGGACGACGCGCTGGACGCGATCGCGGCGGCGCAGGCGGCTCGCACCGGGTACCGAACGCACGTGGCCAAGGACCGCACCGGCGCCGTCGAAGCGCTGCGCACGCTCTGCGTGGCGCGCCGGAGCGCGGTGAAGGGGTGCATTGCGGCTCAGCAACAGGTGCACAACCTGATCGTCTCAGCGCCCGAGCGGCTACGCGACGAGCTGCGCGACCTGCCTCGCATGAAGCGCCTGCGCAAGTGCGCGGCGTGGAGGCCTCGATCAGAGCGGGCGCATGAGCCGGAGGTCGCGACGAAGATCGCGCTCAAGCGCCTGGCTCGCCGGATCCTGGCCTTCAAGGAGGAGATCGCGGGACTGGACGAGTGCATTCGGCCGATCGTCGAGAGTGCGGGTCCGGCGTTGCTCGAGCTCGAGGGCGTGGGAATCGCGACGGCTGCGGATCTGCTGGTGGCGGTCGGAGAGAACCCGGATCGGATGCGTTCGGAGGGAAGCTTCGCGATGATGTGCGGAGTCAGCCCGATCCCTGCGTCGAGTGGAAAGACGCGGCGGCATCGCCTGAATCGGGGCGGGAACCGGAGTGCGAACGCGGCGCTGCATATGATCGTGCTGACTCGCATGCGCAAAGATCCGAGAACGCAGCGCTACGTCGAGCGGCGCACGGAAGAGGGGCTGTCGAAGCGCGAGACGATGCGGTGCCTCAAGCGGTACATGGCCCGTTGCGTGTACCGGGCGCTGACGAACGGCGTCGGGGCGGCGATCCCGACGGAGTCGTCCGATGCGGCGAGCGCGGCGGTAGCCGAAGCTCGGGAGACGGCCGCCGGGAGCCAGGGCGAGAGGCGGGATCGGGCGGGTGTGCGGAGGAGCCCGGCTGCGGGCTTGTCGGATCCGGGCGAAGGGGGCCGGCGCAGCGCTGACGGAGGGGCCGTGGAAGACGGGCCGGCAGCGTGCAGAGCTGCATGAGCCTGTCCGAAGACTCCTTTCGGAGCGGGATCGCGCGGTCGAGCTGCGCCATGATCCGATCCCGGCTCCAAGGATGTCCTTTCGGGCGCGTGAGCGCAGACGGGATGGGCCGACGTCGGGTGTTGGACGCAGGAGCGTTCCGTCTGCCGCACCTGCCCGGGAGCGGCCGGTCGGCCGCTTCCTCTCCGTGTCCCGGGCGCCGTGGGACGCGCTGTCGGACATGGCGCGGCGAACGGACGCTGGCGGGTGCGCGCGCGAAGAGCCTGCGGGTCCCGCGCCAGCGTTGTCCTATGCGCACAAGAGCCTGTGGAGCGACAGGTTCCGCAATCACAGAGGCAAGAGCAGAGGCCGGCGATCCGCAGGACTCGCGGGCAACGTGAAGCGTCTGCCGATGATCCCGACGGAACGTCGCGAGGTGCGACGCTCGCTACGTCCCCCAACCCTCGGAAAAGGTCCCGAAACGCCGTTAGAAGCGATCCTGCAGCCTCGAATTTACGGAAAACTGGGGCTCTTCGGTGTTTTATGTGGGTTGGCGGGGCTTTCCAGGGACACGCCCGCTGAGGACAGCGAGGAGGCAAAAATGGGCCCTTGACGTACATAAGAGCATCGTCAAAAATTGCACACTTTTTGTGCCCGGCAAGGGCACCTCTTGGGCCACCGAAAATTGCACACTTTTTGGCGTCAAGCAGGCTCCTCGGGGTCCCCGTGCAGGGAGCGTAGCGACCGAAACGGGGACCCCGAGGAGGGCGCCGTTCACAGCCCACCTCCGCCGCATCCGGGCGCCTCCACCCGCCAGGATCCCGACCATCCGAACCCCCCTCCGACCGGTCCAAGGGTGGATCCCCTCGATCTCCGCGTGGAGAACCCCGGCGATCATGCACCCCATGGCTTCCATGAACCGCTCCGCTCCCCGGCGCAGAATCCCCCACATGCCGTTTCCGCGGGTATCCCTACCCCTCCGAGGGTCGTGATCGGCCCTCAGGGGCGATCCTACGGCTTCGCTCGCGCGGTCGAGCCTCCAGCCTCGCCGGATCCCCCGCCACGGCCTGCGAATCGAGTTCCGACGCGGCTCCGCGTTCCGTGTCCCAACCTTCGTCATGTCCTACCTCCTGTCCGTGTCGTCGGCTCCAGCATCGCTCGCCGGCGATGCCGTCGGATGGATCGCCCTCGAGATCTCCTTGTGGCGCCGCATCCTGTACGAGTTGCCCCGAATGTTGATCGTGTGACTGCGATGCAGCAGACGGTCCAACAACGCGGCCGCCATCACCTCGTCGTGCAGCACCTCGCCCCACTGCTGATACGGCTTGTTCGACGTCAACACCGTCGACGCCCGCCCGTAACGCCCGTTGACCAGCTGGAAGAACAGACGCGCTCCGTTCGACGTCACCGGCAGATACCCGATCTCGTCCACCACGAGCAACGCCGGATGCATCAACGTCTTCAGCCGACGCTTCAGCCTGCCCGCCGCGTGCGCCTCCTCCAGCGACTCGACCAGCGCGGCCAGCGTGCCGAAGTAGATCCTCCGCCCCGCCTCGGCCGCCGCAACCGCCAAGCTGATCGCGATGTGCGTCTTCCCGACTCCGGGAGGACCCAGGATCACCACGTTCTCCTTCCGCTCCAGGAACCCCAGCTCGTGCAACGACTCGACCTGCTGACGATCGATCGACGGCTGGAACGTGAAGTCGAACTCCGCCAGCGTCTTCAGTCCCGGCAGACGACTCGACCGCATCGCCGCCGTCAAGCGACGACCGTTGCGCAGCTCGATCTGCGCCCCGAGCAGACGCTCGATCCCCTCGCCCGCCGTGTACTCCCCGCCGTCCACTCGCCTGAACACCTCGTCCAGCGCCTCGAGCGCCCCGGGCATCTTCAAATCCGCCAGCTGGGCCGCGATCCGATCCCTCCGGCTCGCAGCCTTCACGAAACCCTCCGTTCAGCCGAGTAGTAGTCCAACGACCGCTGCTCGACGTCGACCGACGGAAGGGGCGCCGACGGCTCCGACCGCTTCGCCTCGGGCTCGGGCATCGGTCTCGGGGTCGCGAACCGATACCCCCTCGGTGCCAAGGGCAACGGAAGGGGCCGCTCCGACGCGAAACGATCCGACACGCTCTCCCCGAGCGTCCCGTGAATCCGGACGTTGGCGACCTGCTCCCGCCACCGCTTCAACCGTTCGTCGATGTCGGCGTCCCCTGCGAAGCTGCGCCCGTAGAAGAAGTTCTCGCGCATGTACCGGATGGGACGCTCGACCTTCCCCTTCGTCTGCGCCCGGTATGGACGGCAGGCCCGGACCTTGAATCCCCAGTGATCGGCAAACCCCGTGAACGCAGCGTTTTCCATCAGCTTCCCGCCCGCTTTGCGCTCGCCGGAGATCACCACCGCCTTCATCCGATCGAACAGCAACTCCCTGGGCACGCCGCCCATGGCGACGAACGACTTCTCGAGCCCGTCCACCAGGACGGCCATCGTCTGGCGCTCGTAGAGGCGCGCCCACATCCAGCGCGAGTAACCCAGAACCACGACCAGCGCGAAACGCTTGCCCCAAGGGAACTTGAACTCCGCGAAGTCCACCTGCCCCTGGCGACCGGGCTCCGTCTCGAACCGCTGCACCGCCTCGACCCGATCTTGCGGCCGAACCGACCGAACATGCCGAGCGACAACGCTGTAGCTCCCCTCGAATCCCGACCTCCGCACATCCTCGTACAACCGCACGGCGCTCATCTTCGGAAACTCGGCCAAACGCTCTTCGATGAATCGCTTGTAGTCGTCGAGCTTCGACTTCCGAGGTCGCCGCGAGCGTGTCCCGGATCCGGCACCGCCCGCCTCGTCGTCCAGCCAACCGCCGGAAATCCAGTAGTACAACGTCCTCCGGGCGATCCCCAGATCGGCCGCGACCGCGGTCTTGGACAACCCTCGTTCCAAGAGTTTCCTCGCCTGTACCTTCGTGCTGCCGTCGATCATCGCGTCTCCTTGGGCGAAGTGGATGGGACACGCGTAATCGATGATCCAGCTCAGGGACACCCCCCTCTGGGTCCGCCTCCGGATGCCCTCCGCGAACAGTTGCGGGCCACGAAAGTGTGCAAAAATCTGCGCAACGCTAAACGACAAAAAGTGTGCAATTTTAAACGCTCGGTAACAAGACGGGCCGGCAACGTGCAGAGCTGCATGAGCCTGTCGGGAGACTCCTTCGGAGCGGGATCGAGGTCGAGCTGCGCCATGATCCGATCCCGGCTCCGAGGATGTCCTCTCGGGCGCGCGAATGCATGAGGGGACGGGGGCCGACGTCGGGCGCTGGACACGGGAGCGTTCCGCTGCGCACGGATCCGAGAACACGACGCTACGTCGAGCGGCGCACCGAAGAGGGGCTGTCGAAGCGCGAGGTGATGCGGTGTCTCAAGCGCTACGTGGCCCGTCGCGTATACCGGGTGCTGACGAGCGGCGTCGGGGCGGCGAGCCCGCCGGAGTCGTCCGATGCGGCGAGCGCGACGGTGGCCGAAGCTCGGGAGCCGGCCGCCGGGACCCAAGGCGAGAGGCGGAATCGGGCGGGCGCGCCGAGGGACCCGGCTACGGGCTTGTCGGATCCGGGTGAAGGGGCCCGACGCAGTGCCGACAGAGCGGCCTCGGCAGAGGGGCCGACAGCGTGCAGAGCTGCATGAGTCTGTCCGAAGACTCCTTCGGAGCGGATCGAGGTCGAGCTGCGCCATGATCCGATCCCGGCTCCGAGGACATCCTCTCGGGCGCGCGAGCGCAGACGGGATGGGCCGGCGTCGGGCACTGGACACGGGAGCGTTCTGCCTGCCGCATCCGCCGGGGGCGCGAGCCTTGGCGCCTCGCGCAGGGAGCGGAGCGACCGAAGCGAGGCGTCAAGGCCCGGGAGCGGCCGGTCGGCCGCTCCCTCTCCCTCTCCGTGTCCTGGGCGCCGTGGGACGCGCTGTCGGGCATGGCGCGGCGAACGGACGCTGGCGGGTGCGCGCGCGAAGAGCCTGCGGGTCCCGCGCCAGCGTTGTCCTATGCGCACAAGAGCCTGTGGAGCGATAGGTTCCGAAGTCAAAGGGGCAAGCGCAGAGGCTGGCGATCCGCAGGACTCGCGGGCAGCGTGAAGCGTCTGCCGATGATCCCGACGGAACGTCGCGAGGCGCGACGCTCGCAACGTCCCCTAACCCTCGGAAGGTCCCGAAACCCCGTTAGCGATCCTGCAGCCTCGAATTTACGGAAGCTGGGGGTCTTCAGTGTTTTATGTGGATACACGTCCAAGGGAGGAGGCGATGCGGGACGCGCTACCTCTTGGGGCGTCGTGGGATGCCCAAGTGCCTCATGCGACCGATGACGCCCGCTACCGTGCAATCTGGCTTCGGAAGCCCCGCCGTGCGCCCAAGCACGTACACGCGCGTCGCCCTACACGAGTGCCGCTTTGCTGATCGGCGGGTGCCGTCGATCCCCCTTCAGCGCCGTTCGTGTGGTCGTCGGTCTCGGGGGCCACTCAGCGGTGGAGGGTCACCTCGAACTCGCAGTGCCCGCTGAGGACAGCGAGGAGCCAAAACTGGGCCCTTGACGTACATAAGAGCATCGTTACGTATTGGCGTGGCGGTTCCGGACAGGGGCGTCGCCTTCGGCGGCGGCGGTGGCCCGGCTGGAGTCGTACCCCCGCTCGTGGGCATTTCGGCGACCGGAAAAATGCGTCGCGGCGTTGCACGCGCCCGGCCAAGAAAGCGCGACGCTTCCGACCCGAGATCTCGGCGATCTCGTAGCCGTTCCCCTCTTCCACATCGGTCGCCGGAACGGGGCGGCGTAGCAGATGGAACTGGAGGCGCGTCTCGGGACCCAGCCCCGAAAGCAGTCGTTGCCAGCAGCTCAGTACGCGATCCACCTGTTGGGGCGTGCGACCGTCCCGTCGTCGCCGCCCGGATCCGGCCCGCCGCGATCAGTTCGCCCGAACGGGTCAGACAGGCCCGACCATCGGCCAGCCAACCCCAGTAGGGCAGCTCGTCGGCCAGCGAGCCCGCAGCCTCGTAGGCCGCACGCTCCTCGGCGACCCTCACGAATCCGCCCGGATGCGCAGACGCCACGGCTCGGCCGTCCATTTGCCCGGGTCGTACCGCGGCGGATGGCGCATCGCCGCCCGCAGCGTCGCGAGCAACGCCGGATCCCGGCGGCCCGCCAGCCACCCGGCGCCGTGGCAGACCGCGAACACCGCGCCGCCCGCCGTCAGCGACGCCGTCGCGTTCCACACCGCCGCCGCCAGCGTCGCGCCCAGCAGGAACAGACGCCGCTCGACGCCCAGCACCGTCAACGGACGGTTCAGCGCCGCGTAGCCCGTCCAGCGCCTCAGCCCCCGCATCAGAACAGCCACGCCAGGAAGTTCACCGCGCCCATCGCCATCCCGATCCCGAAGATGATCCCGGCCAGCGTGCGCTTGCTCCCGCCCTCCCCGAACGCGAACATCAGTCCGCCCACCACGATGGCGACCAGCGACAGCCCTCGAGCGATCGGACCCGTGAACTGGGCCTGCAGCTCGTTCACCGCCTCCACCCACGGGCTCGTGCCCTGCGCCCACACCGCACCCGGCGTCAGCACGGCCAGCGCGGCCCACAGCGATCCCCTCATCTCCTCGACTCCTTATTAAAAAGCGTGTGCTTCGCCCGGACATCCCCGACCCGGACGCGCCCGACCGATCCCCCGACGACGACTCCCGTCCGTCCGCGCGCTCCCACTTTGCCATGAACGCCAGCACCCGGTCCGCCGTCGCCAACCGCGGCGAACGGCCCCGCCGCACGTCGCCCACGAACTTCCGGTCGCCGACCGCCCGCTCTCCGAACTCCGAGGGCGAGAGCCGCGACCGCCGCAGGAACGCCTCCACGCGCCGCTCGAACTCGTTCGTCAGGTTCTCCATCGTGCGGGAATCCGAACACCATATTGGCAAACAACGCAAGTGTATGGGATATGGGCTCTTTCCCACGTCGTTCGATTGCAACGAGATGCGCGGTTCGGGTCCCCGACCGGCGCCGCCAGTCGCGTACTCGAGCCTCGGAAACTCCTAGCCCGACGGCGCGAAGCAAGTGGGCACCGGCTCCTTCGAGGTTCCGGGCGGAACGTCCGGGGAAGGATCCGTCGAATCGGGCGCGCAGGTCGGCGGGACCTTGCGTGGACCGGGTCGCGTAGGTAGCGTCCTCTACATGATGAGACGCACGAGAAGGGACTCGGAACTGGACCCGGTGCGCCGACGGATTGTCGCGCTGCTGGCGGAGAGCCGCTCGAGCCTGCGGATGGCGTCGCTCGCGATGGGCCGCAACGGCGCGTACATGCACCAGTTCATCCATCGGGGCACGCCCCGCGTGCTCGCCGAATACGACCGCGAGGCGCTCGCCGAGCACGTCGGGTGCAGTCCCGAGCTGTTCCGGCACCCGCGAGAAATGGGGGCGCACTTGAAGGCGCCGACCGCCTCGCGCGTCGTGCCGAGGGGTTACGCGGCCGTCCCCGAGCTCGACGTGCGTGCGGCGGCGGGGATCGGCATGTGGGACGACGAGCCCAGGGCGGTGGCGCGGTGGCTGTTCGCCGATCCGGTCGTGCGCCACGAGTTCCGCGCGCGGGCGGAGGATCTGCGGATGCTCGCCGTCGAGGGCGACTCGATGGAGCCGTTGCTGTCGGCCGGGGACCGCGTGCTGGTCGACGTGAGCCGTACGGCGCCGACGCCGCCGGGCGTCTTCGCGATCTGGGACGGCATGGGGTGCGTCGCGAAGCGCGTCGAGCATGTCCCGAACTCCGATCCGCCTCGCGTCCTGATCAAATCGGTCAACCCGGAGTACGAGAGCTACGAGCGCCTCATCGACGAGATCCGCGTCATCGGCCGCGTGGTTTGGGCTTCGAGAAGGGTGTAGGGGTGCTGCGGGAGAGAATGGCGGGTTGGCTGAGTCGTCTCGCTACGCCATTTTTCCCAGCACCGCCCGGTAGGGATGTCGCCTGCAGGTGCTTCGGTTCTTTGCCGGGGCCATTCCCACAGCCCGGCGTCGAACAACCAGCACCAAACCGTGGCCGGGCCAACCGCACCTCGCGGACCTGCTCGGCCCCCAGGGCCCAGAAGTCTTGGAACGCCGGATCTCCCACTAGGCTGTCCGTGCGTCTTCCAAGTCGGATCTACCCAAGCGTGCGCGCAACGGGTACACTGTGATCACAGTTCGCAGAAGCGTCGCATCGCGGATTCCGGCTCCCGGAGGAGTTGCGCCCCGTGTTCGCGGACGTGCGAACCATGCGAAGGCGTCGGCCCGGCGCCCATGTCGCTGGCGAAGCGACGGCAAACCACCGTTCGCCGCTTTTGGCGGCTTCAGAGACGAGCGCCGTCGAGCGGAGGAGTGCTGGAGCGATGGGTGATGCAGCCGGAACCGCCGTCTTCCGACCAGAGTCGGATACAGGTCCGCCGCCGGACCGGGACAAGACTCGTCCTCCGATTCGCGCGGTGGATCTGTTCTGCGGGGCGGGTGGACTCACACGGGGACTGGAGGAATCGGGAATCGACGTGACGCTGGGCGTCGATGCCGCACCCATCTGCCGATACCCCTACACCCACAACAACAGGGCCGCGTTCCTCCTGAAGCCCGTGGAGGAGATCACCGCGAACGACTTTCCGACCGCCTTCCACGACGCCCCCTTCCGGATGCTTGCCGGGTGCGCGCCCTGCCAACCGTTCTCGACCTACAGCCGATCTCGCTCGCGCACACCCACCGGTCGTTGGAATCTGCTGGATCACTTCGGTCGGTTGGTGCGGGAAGCGAAACCCCATCTCGTGACCATGGAGAACGTCCCGATGCTTGAACGAGAGCGGGTGTTTTCGGACTTCGTGGCGACGCTCGAGGACGAGGGGTTCTCCGTTGCGACGGGCGTGGTGGATTGCGCCGACTACGACGTGCCCCAGAGTCGGCGCCGTCTCGTCGTTCTCGCTTCCACGCTGGGGCCGGTCCGCCTAGCGCCTCCGACCACCCCCGGGAGCCGTCGCCGAACGGTCAGGTCCGCCATCGCCGACCTCCCGCGCCTCGAAGCCGGCCAAGCGTGCAGCGAAGATCCGCTGCACCGATCCTGCAAGCTCTCCCCTCTCAACGTCAGGCGGATCCGCGCTTCGAGGCCAGGGGGAACTTGGCGCGATTGGGACGAGGAGCTGAGGGCGCGATGCCATCGGAGGCCGAGAGGGCGCACCTATCCCAGCGTGTACGGCCGCATGACGTGGGACCAGCCGTCGCCTACGGTGACGACGCAATACTACGGCTTCGGCAACGGCCGCTTCGGACATCCGGAACAGGATCGGGCCATTTCGCTGCGCGAAGGAGCGATCCTCCAGAGCTTTCCCCGCGACTACAGGTTCGTGAAGCCAGGCGACCCGATGTGTCGAAGGAAGATCGGCAGCCTAGTGGGCAACGCCGTACCGGTCAATCTCGGATATGCGGTCGGCGCCAGTTTCGTGCGCCATGTTCGAGATCGCCGTCGTCCCGGAGGACCTTGACGTGACCGGCGCCAACGGAGGAGACGACGCGACCGTGCGCGGACCGGGCCCGTATCGCATGACGGTCGACCTCAACGTGCTCGAGCATCTCGGAATCAACCTCTACAGCAACGTCCCGGCGGTTTTGACCGAGGCCGTCGCCAACTCCTGGGACGCCGACGCCGAACGAGTGAACATCGAAGTCGACCCGGATCGCCGATGGATCACGATCTCCGACGACGGAGTCGGGATGACCGTCGCGGACATGAACGACAAATACCTCCGAGTGGGCTATCGCCGTCAGCAGGTCGGCGCCGACGGCGGCCGCACACCCGGAGGACGTCCCGTGATGGGTCGCAAGGGCCTGGGCAAGCTCTCGCTTTTCTCCATCGCAGACCAGATCGACGTACAGTCCGCCAAAGACGGCGGACGCCATGGCCTCCGCATCGCCGTCGACAAGATCCGCCAGGTCCTGGAACGGGGAGACGGCGCCTACTATCCCGAGCCGCTGCGGGAAGACGAGATCGACGTCGACAAAGGCACTCGCATCGTCATCAGGGACATCAGGCGCAAAAGTCTAATACCTGGAATCATCGCTCTTCGAAAGAGGCTTGCGCGGCGTTTTTCAATCATCGGTGAATCCCATGGCTTCAGTGTTTTCATCGACGGCCGACAGATTACGCTCGAAGACCGAGACGACGTGTCTATGATCCAGTTCCTGTGGACCTTCGGAAAATCCGAAATCGACCAGACCGCCATGCCCGTTATGGTCGAAACAGATTCTCTCCCGAATGAGCTTTCCGAAGAGCGCGGTTGGGCGATTCGAGGATGGTTGGGCACTGCTCGAAAGCCAAAACAATTGGACAGCAGGGACGCCGGCAATCTCAACGGCATCGTCGTCTTTGCGAGAGGACGTCTCTTTCACGAGAACATTCTCGACAAGATCAACGACGGTCGCCTGTACACGAAGTACCTCACCGGACACATCGAGGCGGAGTTCCTCGATCAGGACAACTACCGGGACATCGCGACGAGCGACCGACAGCGAATTCAAGAGGGCAAACGCTACGAAGCGTTGCTGAAATTTCTCAGATGTAGCCTCAATGCCGTTGAGAAGCGATGGACAGAGTGGCGTCGCAAGCACGAGGTTCGAAGGGCGAAAGAGGTATCTCCCGCGTTGCGGGATTGGTTCGAAATGCTACCGGCGGGCCATCGCACGGCCGCCGAAAAATTGATCGCGAAGCTCAGCGCGCTTCCGATGGACGAGGAAGAAGATAGGAGACTGCTGTATCGCCACGGCCTCTTTGCGTTCGAGCGAATGAAGCTCCGTGGATCGGAGGCTGAGTTGGTGGACGATCTAGCAGCCCGTGGATAAAGTCGTCGTCGCACTGACCGCATGGTTTGGCTAGATTACAGGTTCTACGAAGACCTCAGTCATGGAGTGCGTAGATGGCGATCGGCAAGCGGCTAAAGGAGCCGCAGATGGAGATGTTCGTCGCGTCGAACCGGATTCGGTCGTTGGGCAGCCCGTTCTATCGGGCATTGAACAAAATGCTCGACGCGAACGGATTCGACGAGTTCGCGGAACGAGCTTGCGTCGACTTCTATTCGAAAACTCGCGGACGACCGGGGATTCCGCCCGCCGTGTACTTCAGGATGCTGCTGGTCGGGTATCTCGAGGGCATCGGCTCGGAGCGCGGCATCGCGTGGCGGTGTGCGGACTCGCTTTCCCTTCGCGAGTTTCTCGGCTACAGCTACACGCTGGACCGGAATCCGCCGGAACATTCGGGCCTGTCCAAGACGCGCAAGCGGCTGAGCGTGGAAGCCCACAAGAAGGTGTTCGACTGGGTGCTGAATCTGCTGGACGAGTCGGGGCTCCTGAAGGGCAAGACGCTCGGGGTGGACGCGACGACGCTGGAGGCGAACGCGGCGATGCGCGCGATCGTGCGGCGCGACACGTTGCAGGGCTACACCGAGTGGCTGGAGGAGTTGGCGGTGGCGTCGGGGATCGAAGCGCCGACGCGCGAGGACCTCGCGAAGCTCGACCGGAAGCGCAAGAACAAGGCGTCGAACGAGGACTGGGTGCATCCGCACGACCCGGAGGCGCGCAGTACGAAGATGAAGGACGGTCGCACGCACATGGCCCACAAGTTCGAGCAGGCGGTGGACATGGAGACGGGAGCGGTGGTGGCGGCGACGGTCCAGTCGATGGAGGGGGGAGACGTGGCGTCGCTGCCGAAAACGCTGGACGCGGCGACCGAAGGGCTGAGAGAACTTGGGAAGGAGCCGAAGGAGGTGGTGGCGGACAAGGGATATCACGCGAACGCGACGATGACGGGGGTGGCGGAGCGGGGACTGCGAAGCTACGTGAGCGAGCCGAACCGAGGTCGTCGGAAATGGAAGAACAAGCGGGAGGCGCAGAAGGCGACGTATGCGAATCGGCGCAGGATCCGGGGGAAGCGTGGGAAGCGGCTGTTGCGGGCGAGAGGTGAGAAGCTGGAGCGGGGTTTTGCGCACATGCTGGAGACGGGAGGTCTACGGCGGGTTCACGTGCGAGGACGGGAGGAGATCCGAAAGCGGATCATGATCCAGGCTGCCGCGTGCAACTTGGGGCTTCTCATGCGCAGGCGATTCGGTTTCGGGACTCCGCGTAGCCTGCAGGGTCTGGCGACGGCCGGAGCGGCGGTCGCGGCGGCGGCGTAAAGTCGGAGGGACTGATCGGCGACGCGAAGCCCGACAATCCACCCGATGGACATTTGGAGCTTGGAAATCGGTGGTTGATGCGGGGGAATCTGGGAGTTGCGCAGGAAATGGGGATGTCATCGGGAGGTTGACGATGACCACCGGCTTAGATGCTGGGGAATGCCCGCTCCCGGGGAAGCCTCGAAAACCCATTTCCTCCACGGACTGCTAGAGAACATCGACCGATTGCTCGTGCTTTTAGCTGATCGAGACGCCTTGGAAGCTGCGCTGTATCGGGACATCGTCCGATCTCGACTTGAGGTCATTCGTGCATTTCGGCGTATCGTAGATGAGAGCATGAAAGAGAGGGTTCTTCAGGAATATCTGTTCGATCACCTTTGGTTGCTAGACACCGCGTGGGAGCGGGCCACAGGGAGTGAGCTTATTGAATCCTGTCTCCGGGAAATTGGCGTGACCGATGACATGACCCGGGAGGAGAAACTTGGTCGAGTCGACATTGCCTACTGGACGAACGCCGGAAAGCACATCATCGTCGAATTGAAACGTGCCCAAAGGAGCATGAAGCTCCTTGACCTCGTGGGGCAGGGTCAGAAATACGTCGACAAGCTGAAGAAAATCCTGATCCAGCAAGGAATCAAGTCTCCCGACATTGAGGTCGTGTTCGTACTCGGCACGCTGGTCAAGGAAATGGAAGAAAATCCTGATCGCTACAAGTCGTCGATGAATTCGATTTCGCCGGGCAGTCGGATTGTCTACTATAACACTCTTATCCAGAGCGCGAAGGAGGCGTACTCGGAGTATTTGCAAGCGAGCAAGGAACTGGATCAACTGGATCGCATTGTAGGCGAACTTTGATCACCATGACCCTTGGTCACCGGCGGCGACGGGCGCCGTGCTTCGTTCGTGGGAAGAGTATTGCGTCTCGGCACGGCTTGACTCGTCGCGATAGCTGGGACGTGGAACAACGACGGAGCCTTGGTTTTCGCGGGGAACTCGAAGGTCTCGCGGAGGGAGCCTTAGACTTAGATCCATGGGTGATGGCATGAGCGGCGAGACCGAGGCTTTCGCACGCACCAAGATCGATGCTCTGCTCGGCGATGCGAACTGGGACTTGACCGACGGATTGAGTGTCCTGTTCGATCATGAGGTGCCCGACGGGACACGAGCCGACTACGTGCTCTGCGACCGTCGGGGTCGACCGGTGGCGGTGCTGGAAGCCAAACGCGCGAGCATCGATCCGATCACGGCCCAGGATCAGGGCAGGCACTACGCCGAACAGCTCGACGTTCCGTTCGTGTTCCTCTCGAACGGCGAGGAGGTCTGGTGGCTCTCCGTATTTTATGTGGGCAGGTTGAATTGAAGTTTGCCGCAGACCGAATAAGCCATGGCGATCAGGTTCTCGGTTGTGCGGTACCCTCGAGCACGGGCCTTGGCGGCTTGGACGAGAGAGTTCATGGCCTCGAGGAGACCGTTCGTGATGCGGGAGTGGAACCAACGCAGGATGCCCTTCTCATGCTTCCGCACGGTTTCGGCGAAGGTCGCCATGGCCGCGAGTCCGCTCTCGCTCGCGGCCTTGCACCAGCGATCGAGGTGACGCTCGGCTGCGATGGGAGGCAGGTCCCACAGATCTTGGAACTCGACCTCGTTCTTGTAGGCTTCGACCGTGTCGGGAACTGCGGTGGCCTCGGCGAGCAGTTCGTTCAGCAACTTCACGACATGGAAACGGTCGAAAGTCGCTTCGGCGTCGGGGAACTCGTCGCGCGCGCCCTTCATGTACGCCTTCGACATGTCCATGCAGATCTCGTCGACCTCTTCCGCGGCTCCTCCATGCGCTTCGAGATCCCTTCGGAACTCGGCGAACGCATCGGCCGTCCGGCCCGTGGTCGCGAAGAGGAGACGACGCGGATCAAGGTCGGCGAAGAGCGTGATGCAGTCGTGGCCCCGGCGGGCCGCCTTTTCGTCGACGCCCACGGCCACCACCCTGGAGAAGTCGGCTTCGGTGCGCGCCATGCCCACATGGTGCTCGACGATACGCTACGCCACAGACGGGTGTCGTGCTCGCCGACGCGGGCGACGACGGCGACGGGCATGGCGCTGGCCATGGCGACGACGAGGCCCTCGAAGAGCAGGGTGAAGCCGCTGCGGGACCGCGCCCAGGGCGACGCGGCTTGCCCGCCGCAGACCGCCGCAACGCGGATGCGGGTTCCCGCCCAACGGCGAACGAGCCCGAACGCGGCGAAGAGCTTCCAACGCTACTACCCCACCGTGCGCAGGCGCAGGCGATCCCCGAAGCGGTTGGTCAGCAGATGGCGACGGATCGCGTTCTCGGGGGCGAGCAGCTCGGGGTCGCGGGCGATGGTGGCGCGGGCGCGTTCGCGGGCGGTACGCATGAGGTCGCCGTCCAAGGCGAGGTCGGCGAACCGCAGAACGGGTTGCCCGTGCTGCTGGGAGCCGAAGAAGTCTCCCTCGCCGCGCATGGCGAGATCGGCGCGCGCGATGGCGAACCCGTCGTGCGTGTTCCGGAAGACTTTGAGGCGCTCGGCGGCGGTTTCCGCGGCGTCGGCGATGGCGACGCAGTGGCTTCGCTCCGCCCCGCGCCCGACCCGCCCGCGCAACTGGTGCAGCTGCGAGAGCCCGAAGCGCTCCGCGTGCTCGATGAGCATCACGGTGGCGTTGGGCACGTCGATGCCCACCTCCACCACCGTGGTGGCCACCAGGACGTCCACGTCCCCGGCCAGAAAAGCGCGCATCGCCGCGTCCTTCTCCTCGCCGGGAAGCTGTCCGTGCAGAAGATCGACCCGGGCGTCGGGGAACTCCTCCGCGCGCAGGCGCTCCAACTCCTCGGCGGCCGCGCGCAACTCCAGCTTCTCCGACTCGGCCACCAGCGGATAGACGATGTAGGCTTGACGTCCGCGCGCCAGTTCCTCGCGCACCAACCGGTAGGCCTCGGCGCGGCGGGACGGCCGCAGCCAGCGGGTCTCGACCGGCTCGCGCCCGGTCGGAAACTCGTCCAGCACGCTCAGGTCGAGATCGCCGTAGAGGGCGAGCGCCAGCGAGCGGGGGATGGGGGTCGCCGACATGATCAAGGTGTCGGGCGCGGGGTCGCGTTCGCTCAGGACCATGCGCTGGCGCACTCCGAAGCGGTGCTGCTCGTCCACCACCACCAGCCCGAGGCGGGCGAACTCCACCGTCTCCTGGATGAGCGCGTGGGTGCCGACCACCACCGGACCGCTGCCGTCGGCGAGGCCGTCGAGCACGCGGGCGCGTTCGGCGGCCTCCGTGCGTCCGGTGAGCAGCAGGGTCTCGACCCCCAACGGACCGAGCAGGCGCTCCAGGCTGCGGGCGTGCTGTTCGGCGAGCAGCCCGGTGGGCGCCATCAGGGCGGCCTGATGCCCTCCCTCCGCCGCGAGCAACATGGCGAAGACGGCGACGATGGTCTTCCCCGCCCCCACGTCCCCCTGGAGCATGCGGTTCATGCGACGGTCCGCGGTCATGTCCGCGAAGATCTCGCGCAACACCCGAGCCTGGGCCCCGGTGAGGCGGAACTCCAGCGCGTCGTGCAGGGGACGGATCAGCCGATTGGTGCGGTGGAAGCGGATGCCGGCGACCGCCGCGGTGCTCCGGTGGCGAGCGTGGGCGTGCATGAGCTGGAGGAAGTAGAGTTCGTCCCAGGCGAGGCGCCGCCGCGCGCGCTCCTTGTCCGCGAGGGACTCGGGCGCGTGCATGTCCCCGAGCGCCTTGGCCAGCCCCGGCAGGCCGAGTTCCCGGCGCTCCTCCGGCGACAGATGCTCCTCCTCCTCCACCTGCCTCAGGAGCCTGGGCAGGTTGCGTTCGAGCAGCCTGCGCAGCACCCACTGGGGAACCGCCTCGGAGGCCGGATAGACGACGAAGATGGCGCCCCGGGCCTCTTTCCCGTCCCCCGGGACGGCGCCTTCCCGACGGTCCCTCCCGGATTCCAGGATGGCGAACTCGCGCGGCTGGATCTGGCGGCCGTGGAAGAAGCGCACGGTCCCCGCCGTGAGCAGAAGGTCCCCCCTGCGAATTTTGCGGTCGAGCCAAGGCTGACCGGGCCAAGCGCAAGTGATGTGGCCGGTGCCGTCGTCGATCACGGCCTGGAAGATGCGCAATCCCTTGCGCGTGGGAACGACCCCGGCGCTGCGCACCCGTCCGACGACCACGGCCGCGTCTCCCACCTCCAGCCCGGCGACGGGCTGGACCGTGGAGGCGTCCTCGTAGCGCCGGGGCGCATGGTAGAGCAGATCGCGCGCCTTGTGGATCCCCAGTCCGGCGAGGCGCTCCGCGCGCTTGGGGCCGACCCCCTTGAGGTACTGCACCGGCGCGTCGAGCCTGAGGAAGGTCATGCCGGAGGTCCGAAAACGCCCTCCAGAAACGCGTTCGCGTCGAAGGGCTCGAGGTCTGCGGGCTCCTCGCCCACGCCGACCAGCCGGACCGGCAAGGCGAACTCCTGCCTGAGCGCGACGACGATGCCGCCGCGCGCGCTGGAGTCCATCTTGGCGAGCAGGATCCCGCTCGGATCGACGGCGTCCCGGAAGGCGCGCGCCTGGGCGAGCGCGTTCTGCCCGACCGTGGCGTCGAGCACGATGAGGGTCTCGTGCGGCGCGCCCGGAAGCTTGCGCGCGATCACCCGCCGCACCTTGGCGAGTTCCTCCATCAGCCCGCGGCGGGTGTGAAGACGCCCCGCGGTGTCGACGACGACCGCCTCCCTCCCCCGCGCCCGGGCGGCGTCGATGGCGTCGAAGGCGACCGCGGCGGGGTCGCCTCCCGGTCGGCCGGCCACGAAGTCGGCGCCGGTGCGCTCCGCCCAGACGCGAAGTTGCGGGATCGCGCCCGCGCGGTAGGTGTCGGCCGCGGCGAGGAGAACGCTCCTGCCCCGGGCGGCCAGCAGGTGCGCCAGCTTGCCGACGGAAGTGGTCTTGCCGACCCCGTTGACTCCGACCACGAGGTAGACGGCGATCCCCTGCGCCGGCTCGCGGAGGGGGAAGGCCGGATCCGCCACGGAGGCCGGGACCGTTCCGCCCGGAGGCTCCGGAACCAGGATGCGGGCGACCTCCTCGCGCAGGGCGGCGCGCACTTCCTCCGGACCGCGGATCCCGCCGCGCCGCTCGAGCGCGGCGACGCGGTCCATCAGCCGCAGGGTAGCGTCCACTCCGAAGTCGGCGGCCAACAGGCGGTCCTCGAGATCCTCCAGCGTCTCGGGGTCCAAGCGGCGCCCGGTCGGACGGATGCCGGGGAGGGCGAGGTCCACGACCTTGCGCCACAGCGATCGGCGCGCGTCGCTCTTCGCGCGCCTCGTCCGGTCCGAAGTCGCCACGAGAGCTATCGGAGCCCTTGGCGGCGGCGGCCGATCCACTCTCCGCACAGAACCGCCAGAACGAGAAGAAAGGGCGCCGGATGCGTGCGGAGGGGGCGGCCGTCGGCCGCCCGCGCGTCGGCTGCGGCCGCGTCTCCGCCGACGGCGGCGGCGACCCTCGGGAGGCGCAGGTCGCCGGAGTAGCGTTCGACGTCGAAGCGCCCGCGCGCTTCCTCGCCGTCCCCCTCCGGGGAGACGGCGAAGTCGTAGACGCCGGGCTCCAACGGCGCCGTCGCGAACGCCTCGGTGGAGTCCACCGCCACCGTGGAGTCGAAAACGGTCTCGCCGTCGCGGGAGAGAACGACGCCGAGGTTCCGCCCCGCCATTCCGCGGGCCTCCCAGCGCACGGGCCGCCCGCGCGCGACCACCGGCTCGGCGGGGCCGGGCGGGGCCGTCGAGCTGACCCGTTCGTCCGCGAACAGCCAGCTGGCCACTCCGGCCCAGAGAGACCGGTAGGCGCGGCGCGGGGTCCCCTCGCGGGCGGCCCATCGCCAGAATCCCCGGGCCAAGCCGACGGCCACCCGCCTGCCCTCCCCGGCGCTCAGGACGAGGACGGGTTCTCCGGCGCCGCGTCCCCCCAGTCGCGCGCGCACCGCGACCGAGCCGGACGGAGCCGCGGCGGGACGGAGGGCCGTGAGCGGGGGCAGGGCCCGCAGATCGAGACCGGCGAACTCCCCCGCCAGCGGCGAGGCGGGGAGATCGGCGGCGACGTACCATTCCCCCGCGACCTCCCCCGCCACCGCCATCCCGCCCAGCGACGCGCCCGCCCGGTCGGCCGGAAAGACGAGGAGGCGGGACGCGACCCGGGCGGCGTCGCGCACCCAGCCCGGAGCGGACGCGTCCACGCCGTGCAGCACCGCGACGTCGGCGGCGGCGAGCATCGCGCGCAACTCGTCCTCGGAGACCTCCTCCACGACCTCGCTCCCGCGCCCCAGCGGGAGATAGCGCGGCCCGACGACGCGCAGGAAGCCGCGCGCCGGCAGCCCGGTCACGTCCTCCAGCACGGGAAGGAGATGGCGGGGCTCCCAGTCCGGGCGCAGGGAAAGCAGGACCAGTCCGGCCTGCGGGGGCGCGACGCGCACATAGCGCACGCGCTCGTCGTCGGCGGCGAACCCGTCCCCGTCCAACGCGACCGCGGCCGTGTAGCGCACCGGCCCTTCGGCCGCGGGGGCGCGCAGGTCGACCTCCACGCGCGCGACCCCGCCGGACGCGGGGATCTCCACCGGCGCCGAGGCGACCCGCCGGCCCTCCTCGCGCACCTCCACCCGGGCGGAGGCGGCCCCGGGGGCGGCCTCGCCGAACACGGTCAGCTCGGCGGCGAAGGACGCGCCCCGCTCGACGCGCTCGGGAACGACGAAGTCGGCGATCCCCGCGTTGGCCACCTCCGCGTCCACCACCCGAAGGCGCGCCTCCAGCCCGGGCACCGTCGGAAGGCCGCCCATGTCGGCGTCGCTCAGGCGTCCGTCGCTCAGGACGGTGGCCGTGCGCGCGCCCGACTCCGCGGCCGCCCGCAGCGCGGGGAGGAGGCGCGAGGAAACGGCCGCGGGCGCGTGCGTCTCCAGCCGGTCGGCGGGGCTCGCCGAGACGGCGTCCCCGAACACCAGGATCCGCCCCTCGCGGCCCGCGACGCGACCCGCCTCGCGGACCGCGCTCGACCAGACCGTCTCTCCGCCCGGCGGACCCGCCGCCATGCTGAGGGAGCCGTCCAGCAACACGAGGGAGCTTTCGTCGTCGCGGGCGGGGCTCGCCGGCAGGCGCGGATTCCAGATGAGGAGCGACACCGTGAAGATCGCCAAGCCCCTGGCCGCGGCCAGCAGCCACCGGCCCGCGACCGGCAGCTCCCGGCGACGGTAGACCCAGAACGCGAAGCCGCAGGCCCCGGCCAGCAGGAGGGGCGGGACGATCCAGGCGGACAGGCTCACTCCTCCAACCCGGCGGGAGCGCCGGATGGGGTCACTCCTCGCCCTCGGGCTCGGCCGCCTCGGCCACGACGGAGGCGCCCGGCGGGATCCGATGCGGCGCGAAGCCGGGACCGGCCAGAAGCGCCCGTCCCTCGGCGAGCCGGATCTCCCACCGGACCCGCATCGAATCCGGAATCGACTCTCCGGGCGGAAGACGGATGTCCAGCGGATCCTCGACCTTGCCGCCCCGGCGCAGCTCGTAGTGCAGATGGGGGCCGGTCACCATGCCGGTCATGCCGACGAATCCGATCGTCTGGCCCTGCGTCACCCGCGCCCCGACCGTCACGCCGGAACCGAAGCCGCTCAGGTGGGCGTAGCGCGTCGTGAAGCCGCGGCTGTGCCGGATCTCCACGAGGTTGCCGTACCCGCCGCTCCATCCGCTGTGGACGACGACCCCGCTCGCGGTCGCCATGACCGGAACGCCGACGTCGGCGGCGTAGTCGACTCCGTTGTGGGCGCGCCATCTCCGCAACACGGGATGGAAGCGCGCGCGCTGCACCCGCGAGGAGATGCGGCGGTATTCCAGCGGCTTCAGAAGGAACTGCCGCTGGACCGATCTGCCTTCGGAATCGTAGTAGGCCCCCCGACCGTCTCCCGAGACGTCGAACCAGTAGGCTCTGAGCGGCGTCCCCCGGTTGACGAACTCCGCCGCCACGATGCGGCCGTCGCCTCTCATGGATCCGTCGGGACGAACGGCGCGCTCGAGGACGACGCGATAGGAATCGCCCGGCCGCACCTGCCGGTGGAAGTCCACCTCCCACTGGAAGATCCTGTCCAGTCCGTCCAGGAGTTTGGCCCGGTCGCCGAGCGGCATGAACTGCAGCGACGGACTTCCCGTCACCGCCAGCCAGAGGCTGGAGCGGATGCGGCCTTCGACGAAGACCGTGTCGGTCCGCACCGGGGTTCGCGTCGTTCGCGACGTCCACCCTTCCCCGGATCGGCGCAGACGCACCGCCGAATCCGGGCCGAGCCCCACCTCCACCGCCGTCAACGCGTCGTCGCGGCGGTCCCTCCAGTACGTCACCGGCGTGCCCGGAGCGAGCCTTCGAGGATCGGCCCGTTCCCCGAAGGCCGCGAGCAGGGCGACCCGTTCCCCGTCGGAGAGGGCGGCCGCGCGGAAGAGCGATCCCAGCGTCTGCCCGCGCCGCAGGCCGACGCGCTCGGCTTTCTCCGGGGGCGTGGCGACGACGGGGGCCGAGGTGCCGGCGTCCCGGAACTCGGGCGCGCGCCCGGCGAGCCACGCCGCGGCGCCCAGAACCAGGACGCCGAGCGCGGCGGCCGACGCCGCTACGGCCCCACGCCTCCGTCCCGCGCGCATCATCCTCTCGGAGCGTCCGGAACGCGCGACGCCGCGCCGGTCCGACACGCGGCGGAATCCGCCCGGGCCCCCGCCCTCCGCGATCTCACCGGGCCAGCGTCACGAAGGTCGGCATCTCGAGGGCGTCGACCGGGCCGGGGGCGACGATGCGCTTGGAGGGCTCGGGCCGCTCTTTCCGGGACGGGGCGGGGGGGGTGCTCACGCGTGCGGAGTTCCTGTTCGCGGACGCCGCCGGCTGCACGACGGCCGACCGTGTCGGACGCGGGGACGGGATGGGCGGACGCCGCCTGTCGAGCACCGGAGGCGACCCGTTGCTCGCCGCCTCCGATCCCGAAACGCGCGACCTCCCGGATCCGTTTCCGGATCCGTTGCCGAACCCCGTGGCGATGACCGTGACCCTGACGCTCTCGTCGAATTTGGGATCGTGGACCGCGCCGAAGATGATTTCGGCTTCGTTCCCGGCCTCCTCCTGAATGATACTAGAGATCCTGTTCACGTCGTCAATGGCGAGATCCATCCCCCCGGTGATGTTGATCAACACGCCCTGGGCGCCTTTGAGCGACACGTCGCCCAGAAGCGGGGAGGAGATGGCCTTGCGGGCGGCCTCCTCGGCCCTGTGCTCGCCCGTCCCGGAACCGGAGCCCATGAGCGCCCCGCCGCCGCAGGCCATCACCGTGCGCACGTCGGCGAAATCGACGTTGACTTCGCCCGCGATCCGGATGAGATCGCTGATGCCTTGGGTGGCGTGCAGAAGCACCTCGTCGGCCTTCTTCAGGGCGTCCTGGAAGCTGGTTCCCTTCCCGACCACCGTCATGATGCGGTCGTTGGGAACCACGATCACCGTGTCCACGACCTTGCGCAGCTCCTCGAGTCCCTGCTCGGCCTGCCGGAGCCGCTTTCTGCCCTCGAAGGAGAAGGGCCGCGTGACGATGCCGATGGTGAGCGCGCCCATCTCCTTGGCGAACCGGCCGATGATGGGGGCGGCCCCCGTTCCGGTCCCGCCTCCCATCCCGGCGGTGATGAAGACCAGGTCGGCTCCCTGGATCGCCTTCGTCACCTCGTCGGCGTTCTCGTGGATGGCCTGGCGGCCGATCTCGGGACGGGCTCCCGCGCCCAGGCCCCGGGTCAGCTTCTTCCCGATCTGGATGCAGATCGACGCCTGGGACTGGCGCAGCATCTGGGCATCGGTGTTGGCGGCGATGAGCTCGACGCCCTGGAGGTTCTCGTCGACCATCCGGTTGACGGCGTTGCCGCCCGCGCCGCCGCACCCGATCACCTTCATGCAGGCGCTGGGGGTCGCGCTTTCGTCGTAGTCGAAGATCGTCATCGTTGCCTCCTCTTGAATGGGACGCCGTCGCTTCCCGTTGTTTGCGCCGGGCACGGAACCCGGCGCCCGTTTCCCGCCCGAGGGCCCGCCGACCGCCCCCGGGCCTAGAAGAACTCCTTGAGCCACGTTCCCACTTTTCCGACCACTCCGGTGGCATGGGCGTGGGCGCCTTGCCCCGTCTTGGCGAAGCGGTCGGCTCCGTACTGCGCCACTCCCACGACCGTGGAGAGGCGGGCGCGGTTCATCGAATCGGCCAGCCCGCCGACGCCCGCGCCGGGCGCGCCGACGCGAACCGGCGTCCCGAGCATCACTTGCACCATCTCCCCGATCCCGTCCAGCGCGGCGATGCCGCCGGTCAGCACCACGCCCGTGCCCAGCGGCGCGTTCAGTTCGCGCGCATTCAGTTGTCGCTGATACCACGCGACGATCGCCGCGAGGCGATTCTCGATCGCGTCCGCGACGGTGGCGCGCCCGATGCGGCGAGGTCTCGACGGCGTGGGTCCGGGGATTTCGATCGCGTCCTTGGAATCCACGAGCTGCGCCATGGCGCACCCGTGGTTCTCCAATATCCGGCGGGCCGTCTCGTACTGGACGTGAAGACGCTGAACCAAATCCCAGGTCAGCGCGACGCCGCCGGTCGGCAACATGTCGGTGTGGCACGGCCTGCCGTCGACGAACACCGCCATCTGGCTCGTGGCCCCGCCCAGGTCCAGCACCCCGACCCCGATCTCCCGCTCGTCCTCCCGCAGCACCGCGCGCGCGGCGGCGAGAGGCTCCAGGACGAGCTTCTCGACCCGGTAGCCCGCCCGGGAGACGGCGCTGCGGATGTTGTTGGCGATCGCCGAGGCTCCGGTGACCAGATAGGCCTCCGACTCCAGGCGCGTGCCCGGCATGCCGACCGGGTGGAGGACGCCCGAGTTGTGGTCGACCGCGTAGCTCTGCGGGACCGCGTGCAACAGCTCGCGGTCGTGGGGCAGCGCAACGGCGCGCGCCACCATGTGGAGCCGGGCCATGTCGTCGGCCGACACTTCCCCGGAAGAGATGGCGACCACCCCGTGGGAAGGGAAGGTCTGGACCTGGTCTCCGCTGATGCCGACGTAGATGCCGGAGACCGAGCAGCCCGCCATGAGCTCGGCTTCGCGCACCGCCTTCGCGGCGCGCTCCGTCATCTCCTCGACGTCCTGCACCACGTCCCGGTGGATGCCGTTGGTGTGCATTTGCCCGAGTCCCAGAACCTCGATCCAGTGCCCGGGATAGCGGCCCCTCACCTCCGCGACGACGGCCGTGGTGCGCGTCGCGCCGATGTCCAGTCCCGCAACCAGATGGGAAGCCATGCTCATCGCCTCTCGTGGCCGGATCCGACAACCGCGTGCCTTACGACCACCTGGCCTTGAAACCGAAGGTCGGCCACGGTGACCGCCCCCCGGGGGGCGTGCGGGACGGCGTCGGCCAGCGCCGCCAGTCCCTGGCGCAGACGACGCACGCTCAGCGGCGGCGCGAACCGCATCAGGGCCCGGGTCTGCGCGAAACCGATCGTCAGCGTGCCCTGCGGGGTCCAGGCGACCTCCGAGGCCGACCGCGCGAAATCGGGATGCAGCTCGCCCAGTCGGTGCATCTCCGCGGCCATGGCCCGGATCTGCTGATGCTCCGACGGCGCGAGCGTGCCGAACCGGGGCTCCATGGGACGGAGGATGGGGAGGTCGAGCCTGTGGACGACGGGATCGATGGGGACGTATTCCCCCCCGGGATCGACGGGATTCAGCGTCGGCGTCGCCACCAGCGCGACCGGCGCGCGCTCCCGGACGACGATCTCGGCGGTGTCGCCCGGCAGGACCCGGACCGTGGCGTCCGCGATCAACCTGTGGGCGCGCAGACGCCCTTCGAGGGATCGGGCGCCCCCGCGCTTGTCCCGGTAGACCGGGACCCACCGGCGGATCTCCTCGGCGTCGAGGTAGCGAACGCCCCGCACCTGCACGGCGGAAACGCGGAACTTCGAGAAGCGCGCGAGGATGTCGGGACCGTCTCCCAGCGAGGCCAGAGTGGCCGCCGCGAGCACGAGAGGAAGGGTCAACGCGATCGGTTTACGCATCGTGTCCTCCCAGGCAGCGAAGAAGTGCGGGGCCCGCGAACTCGATGGATCCGGCGCCCATGAAGAGGGATACGTCCCCGGCGCGGAGGGTGCCGGCCAGGGTCCGGGGAAGCGTCTCCAGATCGGAGTGGTAGCGCGCGTCGGTTCCGCCCGCGGCGGCCACCGCCTCGCGCACCAGCGCTCCGGTGACGCCGGGCAGGGGAGCCTCGCGCGCGGGGTACACGTCGGTGACCCAGACTTGGTCCGCCTCGGCGAGCGCCGCGCCGAGCCGGTCGGCGAAATCGCGCGTGCGCGTGAACAGGTGGGGCTGGAAGACGGCCACCAAGCGGGCGGAGGGAAAGCTTGCGCGCGCCGCAGCGAGCGCCGCCGCGATTTCCGTGGGATGGTGCGCGTAGTCGTCCACCACGGCGACGCCGCGCGCGGAGCCGAGCCGCTCGAACCGGCGGCGCACCCCGCCGAAGCTCTCGAGCGACCGGCGGATGGCGTCCCATTCGACGCCCATCCTGCGGGCGGCCGCGGCCGCTCCCAGGGCGTTGAGCAAGTTGTGCGCGCCGGGGAGCCGGATCGACAGCGGGCCCCGGTCCCGTCCGCGTTCCAGGATGCGCGCCTCGCTCCCGCCGGGGCCGGTGCGCACCCGGGTCGCCCGCAGCTGGGCGCCCGCCGCGAACCCGTACGTGCAGGTGCGGGCCTCCAGACCCGCGAGCAGCCCGGAGGCGCCCGGGTCGTCGGCGCAGACGCACACCGCGCCGTCCGCGGGCACCGCGTCGGCGAAAGTGCGGAACGCTTCGCGCAGGCACGCGAGATTTCCGTAGGTGTCGAGGTGATCGGCCTCCAGGTTGGTGATCACCGCCGTCCGGGGCACGATGTGGTGAAAAGAGCGGTCGTACTCGTCGGCCTCGACCACGTACAGGTCGCCGCGGCCGTAGCGCAGATTCCCCTTCCAGCCCGCCACCCGCCCTCCGACCAGCCCGGTGGGATCGCGGCCCGCCGCCGCCAAAATCTCGGTGGCGAGCGCGGTGGTGGTGGTCTTGCCGTGGGTCCCGGCCACCGCCACCACCGTGCCGGCGTTGACCCATCGTCCGAGCGCCTCGGCCCGCTTGACCACCGGAATGCCGCGCGCGCGCGCCGCGCGCACTTCCGGGTTGGCCGCCTCGACGGCGGAGGAGACGACCAGCGTCCGGACCCGGTCCAGATGGTCGGGTGCGTGACCGAGGGCGACGGGAACGCCCAGAGCCTCGAGAGCGCGCGCGCTCGGACCGCGCTGCAGATCGCAACCGCTCACCCGGTGGCCGGAGCGGTGGAAGAGTTCGGCCAGGGCGCACATGCCCGCCCCGCCGATGCCCACGAAGTGCACCGTGCCTTCGCCGGCGCGCGGGAGCGGTCCGGCGGCGCTCACGCGGCCTCCCCGGGAACGACCGACCGCGGCCCGCGCGGGAGCAGCTCGGAGAGCGCGGCGGCGATGTCCGCGGCCGCGTCGGGCCGGGCGCGCGCTCTGGCGGCCCGCGCCATCGAGGCGATGCGGCGGTCGTCGCCCGCCAGCTCCGTCATGGCGGCCCAGAGAGCGCGCGCGTCGGTCCGGGACTCGGGAAGGTGCAGCGCCGCTCCCGCCCGGGCGAGCGCCGCGGCGTTGCGGGTCTGATGGTCCCGGGCCGCGGTGGGGAGCGGAATCAGGAGGGCCGGCAGCCCGTGCGCGAGCAGTTCGGACGCGGCCATCGCCCCCGCCCGGCTGACCGCCAGGTCCGCCGCCGCGAGCGCGGCGGGCATGTCGTGGATGTAGGGCACCAGCCGCACCCACTCCGGCAATCCGGCCCGCGCGAGCTCCCGCGACGTCCGCGAGAAGCGGTCCGGACCGCTGGCCCACAGCAACTGGAGACCGTCCGGGCGCTCCCACGCGCCGCGCGCCGCGCGCCGGATCCCGGCGGCGACCAAGCGGTTGAGCGCGGCGGAGCCCTGGCTGCCGCCCACCACGAGGACGACCCGCCCCCTGCGCGACAGCTCGAACCGGCGCCGCGCCGCGCCGCGCCGGATCCCCTCGGGGGGGCGCACCGGGTTCCCGCTCACCGCCACCCTGCCGCGCGCGCGCCGGGGAAGCGCCCGGGCGGCTTCGGGATACGCGAGATGGATCTGGGACGCGTGGCGGCTGAGCCACCGCGTGGTCGCGCCCGGAAGGCTGTTCTGCTCCTGGAGCGCCAAGGGAACGCCCATGCAGGCGGCCGCCAGCCCCGAGGGCGCGCACGCGTATCCGCCGGTGGCGACCACCAGCTCGGGGCGCAGCCGCCGGAAAGTCTCGAAAACCTCCAGGAGGCCGCCCAGGAGCGACCGCGCCGTCGCCGCGTTGTTCCACGGACGCCTGCGGTCCAGCCCCGACGCCTCGACCAGCATGTAGTCGAACCCCGAGTCCGGCAGCGCCCGCGCTTCCATCCCGCGGCGCGCGCCGACGAAGAAGGGTCGGACGTCCGGCCTGAGCGCCGCGAGCGCGCGCGCCAGCGCGAGCGCGGGATAGAAGTGCCCGCCGGTGCCGCCGCCGGAGAAGACGACCACGTCTTTCCCGCGCCTAGCCACGGGTCGGCCTCGGACTCTGGGGGACGCCTCGGGCCACGGACAGCAGGATGCCGATCGCGGCCAGGGTGACCACGAGATTGGAGCGTCCGTCGGAGATCAGGGGAAGCGGAAGCCCTGTCGCGGGCAACAGCCCCAGGTTGACGCCCATGTGCAGGAAGGCGTGCAGGCCGACGAGGCTGGTGCAGCCGATCGCCAGTAGCTCCCCGAGCAGGTCGGGCGCGCGCCGGGCGATGCGGAATCCGATTAGGATCAGGGCGGCGTAGCAGCAGACAAGCGCGACCACGCCGACCAGTCCCCATTCTTCGCCGATCAGGGCGAAGATGAAGTCGTTGTGCGCCTCGGGGAGAAAGCCGAATTTCTGTTGTCCCTCCCCGAAGCCGACGCCCCCGATTCCGCCCGAGCCGATCGCGATCAGCGATTGGTGCACCTGATATCCGGCCCCGGAAGTGTGCGCCTCCGGGTTCAGGAAGGCCAAGAGCCGCATCTCGCGAAAATCGGTCGCGAACTGGTTCAGAACCACGGGCGCGACGAGCAGGGCGACGAAAACGAAGTGACTCGGCCGCGCTCCCGCGGCGAAGACGACGACGCAGCCGAGCAAGCCGATCAGAGCCGCGGTGGAGAAGTCGGGCTCCAGGAGCACGGGCGCCAGCAGGGCGCTCCACACCACGAAGAAGGGAGCCAGGCCGCGGGTGAGGCTGCGGAATCGGTCCCGCTTCTTCACCGCCAGGGTCGCCGTCCACACCAGGATGGCCAGCTTGGCGGCCTCCGACGGCTGGAATCCGACCGGGCCCACCTGCAGCCAGCGGCGGGCGCCGTTGCGCTCCGGGGCGAACGACTCGGTGCCCGGAAGGACGATGAAGACCAACGACAGCCAAGCCGCCAGCATCATCGGCCAAGCCAGCGCCTGCCACTTTTCGTAGGGGATCCGCGAGAAGAGGGCCAGGACGAACAGCCCCGCACCCGCGCCCACCGCCTGGCGAAACACGAAATAGTGGTCGGGGAGCCCTTGGCGCTGCGCCAAAAAGGAGCTCGCGCTGTAGAGGGTGACCATTCCGAAGGAGAGCAGGAGCAGCGTCAGCGCCAGGACGGCGGCGCCCTCCCACCCGCGCGCGAATTCCGGATTCGCGGACGGGGAGGCGTCGCCGACGCCGGACAGGGGACGGCGGCGGGCGGTGGACGCGGTCATTTCACCCCTCCCCCTTTTCGGCGAGCGCGGCGAAGCGGCGACCGCGCGCTTCGTAGCTGGAGAACAGGTCGAGGCTCGCGCAGGCGGGGGAGAGCAGAACGACGTCGCCGCGCCGAGCCCGCCGCCGGGCCTCCTGCACCGCCGCGTCGAAGCCCGCGTCCACGCGAACCGCGGGTGCGGCCCGATCCAGCGCCTGCTGGAGCCGACGGCGCGCGTCGCCGTACGCGACCACGCAACGAACCCGGCCGCGGACGGCGTCCGCGAGCGGCGCGAGATCCTCCCCCTTGTCCAGCCCTCCGGCCAGCAGCACGATCGGGCGGTCGAAGCCTAGGATCGCGTTCGCGGCGGCGGCCACGTTGGTCGCCTTCGAGTCGTTCACCCAGAGGACGCCGTCCCGCTCGACGACGCGCTCCATGCGGTGGGGCAGCGGACGAAAAGCCCGGGCCGCCCGGACGATCGGCTCCGTCCGGGCGCCCGCCAAGCGCGCCGCGAGTCCGGCGGCCATGGCGTTGGCGAGGGCGCCCCGGCCGGCCGGTGCGATGTCCGCGACCGGCATCACGCGCTCGTCCCGACCCGCGTACGCGAATCTCAGCCAGCCGTCCCGCACGTACGCGGCGGACGGGGCGTCCCCGTCCGATCGCCGCCGGGCGGATTCGTCCGCCTCGAACAGATGGCGCGCGCCCGGCACGTCGTCGCCCAGGGACAGCGCGTCCGGCACCCCGCGCTCCAGCACCCACCGGCTGTCCTCGCGCGCGTTGGCGAAGAGTCGGGCCTTGTCGGCGTAGTAGGCGGCCCGGTCCGGATAGCGGTCGAGGTGGTCCGCCGCCAAGTTGGTGACCACGCCGATGTCGGGGCGGAAGCGCGAGACGGCGCCCAGCTGATAGGAACTCATCTCGACCACCAGCCAGTCGGGAGCGGGGGTGCGGAGCGCCAACTCCGATGCGGGCGGACCCAGGCCGCCCCCGACGTTGCCCCCCAGCCCCACCGACATCCCCGCCGCCTCAAGCATGTCGGCCGCCAGCGCGGAGGTGGTGGTCTTGCCGTTCGTGCCGGTCACGGCGATCAGCGAACTCCGGAAGAAGCGGAATGCGAACTCGGGCTCGGAGATCCAGCGCTCCCCCGCCCTGCCCAGCCCGGCCAGCACCGGCGCCCCGGGCGGGATTCCCGGGCTCGCCACGACCAGCTCGGACGCCCGAATCCGCGCCGCGTCGTGCCCGCCCAGCCGGACGCGCGCGCCCAAGGCCTCCAGCTCCATGGCGCGCGCGCGCAACGAAGGCGCGTCGGCGTCGTCGGAAACGCGCACCTGCGCGCCGTGCCGGAGCGCGAGCCGGGCCGCGGCCCGGCCGCTCGCCCCGAGACCGAGGATCGCGATGCGCTGTCCGCTCAGTGCCGTCATGGAACTCCGCCGGGGTGCTCACGCGACCTATCGGATCTTCAGGGTGCTCAGGGCGACCATGGCACAGAGCGCGCCGACGATCCAGAAGCGCGTGACGACCTTGCTCTCCGGCCATCCGAGCTTCTCGAAGTGGTGGTGGACGGGGGCCATCAGGAAGACCCGGCGCCCCTCTCCGTAGCGTCGGGCGGTGAACTTGAAGTACCCGACCTGCGCGATCACCGAGAGCGCCTCGGCAACGAACACCCCGCCCACGATGACCAGCAGGAACTCGGACTTCAGCAGGATGGCCATGACGCCGATGGCGCCCCCCAGCGACAGGGATCCGGTATCGCCCATGATCACCTGCGCGGGGTGGGCGTTGAACCAGAGGAACCCGATCGCGGCGCCGGCCAGGGCGCCGGCGAAAACCGTCAGCTCCCCGACCCCGGGCAGGTAGAGGACGCCGAGATAGCTCGAGGTGTCCACGCGCCCGATCAGGTAGGCGAAGACGCCGAAGGTGGCGACCGCGATCCCGCACAGGCCCGCGGCCAGCCCGTCCAGCCCGTCGGTCAGGTTCACCGCGTTCGAGGTGCCGGAAACCACCGTCGCCACGAGCAGGACGTAGATCGGCGGCAGGAGCTCCGCCACCCTCTCGGCGAAGAACGGGACCCCCGTCCAGGTCGCGGGAACGGGCCACACCGGATAGAGCAGAAGAAACGATCCGAGCGCCAGCCCGAAGGCCCACTGCCCGATCATCTTGTAGCGCGCGGCCAGCCCCGCGCTGGTCTTCCTGACGACCTTCAGGTAGTCGTCGAGGAACCCGATGGCGCCGGTCCAGAGGAAGGTCGCGAGGGCGACGAGAACCGACGCGTTGGCGAGCTCGGCCCAGAGCAGCGTGGAGACGGTCGCGGCGGCGACGATCAGCGTCCCGCCCATGGTCGGGACGCCCGCCTTCTTCAGGTGGGTCCGCGGACCGTTGTCGCGCACGACCTGGCCGAAGCGCAATCGGGTCAGCCAGCGGATCGTGAGCGGACCCAGCAGGAAGGTGAGCGCCAGCGAGGTCGCCACCGCGCCGGCGGTACGGAAAGTGATGTAGTTGAACAGGTTGAACGCGATGTGCACATCGGTGAACCTGGGGAGGAAATGATGGAGCATGGCTCACCTCGCCCCGTTCCGGACCGCCGGCCCGAAATCGGCTTCGATGAGCGGGATCAAGCGCTCCAGCGCGACTCCGCGGGATCCCTTGAGCAGCACCAGCTCGTCGCCCTGCAGGCGCTCCCGCAGCATGGCGTAGCCCTCCTCCGCGTCCGGGCTGGCGAGCAACGCCGGCCCTGCGGTCGCCCGGCCGTCGGCCCTCAGGCGCTCGGCGGCGGCGGCGAAGTCGCCCAGCGCCAGCACCACGTCCGCGGCCCGCGACAGGGCTTCGCGGAGCACTTCGTCGTGCAGCGCCTCGCTCCGGTCCCCCAGCTCGAGCATGCTCCCCAGCACGGCGACTCTGCGCCCCGCGGAGGGAATCAGCTCGAGCAGGTCGAGGGCGGCGCGAACGCTCTCGGGATTCGCGTTGTAGCAGTCGAGCAGGACGGCGAGGTCGCCCGCACGCAACCGTTCGCCCCGCATGCCCCGGGGCCTGCAACGCTCCAGCCCGCGCACGGCCGACCCGTAGGGGACGTCGAGGAGATCGGACGCGGCGAGCGCGACGAGGGCGTCGTACACCGCGTGTCGTCCCGGAAGCCGGAGATGGACGCGCTGGTTGCGCCAATCGAAGAAGTAGCGTCCCTCCGAGTCCGCGTGCGGGTTCCGGGGCCTCAGGTCCGCGTCGGCGGACGCGGACCATCCGGCGACCCGCACGTTGGGATGGAGCCCGCGCGCGCGGGCCGGAAGGGAAGCCGGCCGGTCTCCCACCACCACCGCGCCGCGCCCGTTCAGCCCGACGGGGAGCGCCAGCTTCTCGCGGAACACCCCCTCCCGCGATCCCAGCTTCTCCAGATGCGCTTCGGAGACGGTCGTCACCACCCCGACGTCCGGCTCCGCGATGGAGGTGAGGGCGGCGATCTCGCCGGGTTCGCTGGTGCCCATCTCCAGCACCAGCACCTCGGCGGCGTCCGGGGCCTCCAGGAGAGTCAGAGGGAGCCCGATGCGGTTGTTCAGGTTGCCCGGCGTGGCGTGCGTCCGATAGCTGCGCTGGAGCGCGCCCCGGAGGAATTCCTTGACCGTCGTCTTGCCGGAGGATCCCGTGACGGCCACCACCCGGGCCGCGTGGCGGCGGCGGCGATAGCGCGCCAGCGCGCCCAGCGCGACCAGGGTGTCGGGCACTCGGTAGACCGGCAACGAGGGGCCGGCCGAGACCGCGCGCGCGGCCACCACGCCCGCCGCCCCCGCCGCGGCCGCGGCCGCGGCGAAGTCGTGTCCGTCGAATCTCTCTCCGACGACGGCCACGAAGAGTTCGCCCTCGACCAGGGTGCGCGTGTCGGTGGAGATCCCCGTGAAGACGGCGCCGGCGGGGGCCGACGCGTCCCGCAGGGCCAACGCCTCCCGCACGCGCCCGTGCGTCCAGCGAAACGCGCTCATGCGGCTCCTCCCCCGGTCGCGGGGTGCGCGAGCACGATGGCGCGCTCGTCGAACGGAAGCCGATCGCCCCCGATCTCCTGGAAGGTCTCGTGCCCTTTTCCGGCCAGGACCACCAAGTCCTCGGGCGCGGCCATCCCGAGCGCCCGGTCGATGGCGGCGCGGCGGTCGGCGACGCGCTCGTGCGCGGCTCCGCCCATCCCCGCGACCACTTGGTCGATGATCGCGTCGGGATCCTCGGTGCGCGGATTGTCGGAGGTGACGACGACGCGGTCGGCTCGTTCCGCCACCGCCCGGCCCATCAGCGGACGCTTGTCGGCGTCGCGATCCCCGCCCGCTCCGAAGAGGACGATCAGCCGACCGGCGACGAGGCGGCGCAGGGCGTCCAGCAGGCACGCCAGCGCGGCCGGAGTGTGGGCGTAGTCGAGGACGACCGGGCACGGACGGCGGGCGACGAGTTCCATGCGTCCGGGGACCGCGGGCGCGTCCCGGAGCCCGTCCGCGATCTCGTCCACGCGGCGGCCGGCGGCCAGCGCGACGCCCGCCGCGGCCAAGGCGTTCTCCACGTTGAAGCGTCCCAGCAGAGGGGTCGCCACCGGCAGGGAACGTCCCTCCCAAGTCAGCTCGAAGCGGGTGCCCGCAGGCCCGAGTTCGAGAGAAGTCGCGCTCAGCGCGGCGGCGGCGTCCACCCCGTAGGAGATGCGACGCCGCGGTCCGGCGTCGAGCCGGAACCACGCGGGATCGCCCGCGTTCACGATCACGGTTCCGTCCGGAGCCACCAGTTCCACCGCGCGCGCCTTGGCGGCCCGGTAGCCGTCCATGTCGGAGTGATAGTCCAGGTGGTCGCGGGACAGATTCGTGTACGCGGCCGCGTCCAATCGAAGCCCGTCCAGGCGACGCTGGTCGAGGGCGTGGGACGAGGCCTCCAGCCCCACGTGACGCGCTCCCGCGTCCGCCAGGGAACGCATCCACGCGGCGAGCCGCACCGGTCCCGGCGTGGTGAGGCCCGTCGTCGTCGGCCGCACGGTTCCGTCGCCGTCCACGAGCCCCAGCGTGCCGATCGCGGCGGACGTCCCGCCGGCGTTCAGCAGATGGCGCGCCAGCAGCGTGGTGGTGGTCTTGCCGTTGGTGCCCGTGACCGCGTAGACGAAGAGATTCCGGCACGGATTTCCGTAGAACTCGGCGGCGGCGAGCGCGCCCGCCAGGCGGCCGTCGCGCACCACCACCTGGGGCACGGCCACGCCGGGCAGGGGCGTCTCCACCAGCGCCGCCACCGCCCCCCGCCGCACCGCCTCCGCGACGAACCCGTGCCCGTCGTGCCCGGTGCCGCGCCACGCCACGAACAGGTCGCCCGCTCCGGCGGTCCGCGAGTCGTGGCTCACCCCTCGCAGCCGGACGTCCCCCGGGGCATCCGCCCCGGGCGCGACCGCGTCGGCGAGCGCCAATCGCTCCACGATCCGGGCGAGCGGGAAGCTAGGGGCTCCGTCCACGTTCGGTTCTCCTGACGTCGATCGACACGGTGTCGCCCTGCGCGAGCACCGTTCCGGCGGCGGGCCACGTCCCCAGCACGGGTCCGGGAGACGGCCAGACCACGCGCAGTCCGGCCGCGTGCAGCCGACGCGCCGCGACCCGCGCGGACAGGCCGCGGACGTCCGGCACCACCGCCTCGTCTCCCTCTCCGTCCAACGGGCCCTCGAACTCGCCGGCCTCCGCCGCCGCGAAGCGAATCACGGCGTTCTGCGGGGCGGGGCGGCGCGCGGCCTGGGCGAGCGTGGCGCGGTCCACCGGCGGCCGCTCGGCGGCGAGGACGGCCTCCATGGTGGCCCGGATCACCGGAGCGGCCGCCGCGCCGCCGTAGTAGACGCCCTCGGGGCTGTCGAGTTTCACGTACGCCAGCAGCTGCGGATCCTCCGCCGGAAAGAAGCCGACGAAGGTGGCGAAGTACTCGCCCTGGGCGTAGCCGCCGCCCGTGGCGTACGCGCGGCTGGTGCCGCTCTTGCCCGCGACCGCGAAGGACGTCAGGTGCGCTCGCGTGCCGGTGCCCGATTCCGTGACCTCGACCAGCACCCGGCTGATCTCGCGCGCCACCCGGCCGTCGATCACCTGGCGAATCACGCGCGGCTCGACGCGCTCGACGAGCGATCCGTCGGCGGCGCGCACTTCCCGGATCATTCGGGGCGCCATCAGACGCCCGCCGTTGGCCAGCGCGCCGTAGGCCATGGCCAGTTGCAACGGGCTCGCGGAGATCTCGTATCCGATGGCCAGGGATGCGGACGACTGGCCCGACCACTGCTCCGGCTTGCGCAGGACGCCCGAGGTCTCTCCGGGGATCGGGACTCCGGTGGGCGTGCCGAAGCCGAAGTCGCGCAACATCTCGTACTGCTGTCGGCGGGAGAGCCGGTCGGCCATCTTGGCGACCCCCACGTTGGACGACACCCGCAACGCGTCGGCCAGGGACAGGACGCTGGCTTCGGGGTGCACGTCGTTCAGAACGCGGCCCGCGACGCGCCAGCTTCCGTTGCCGATGTCGATCCGATCGTCGAGCGCGCCCACCCCGTGGGACAGAATCGCCGCGACCGTGAACGGCTTCAGGGTCGACCCGGGTTCGTTGGCGGTGTTGATCGCCGCCAAACCGGCCGCGTCGCCGTCGCGGATCGAGACGACCGCCAGAATCTCGCCGCTCTGCGGATCCGTGACCAGGACGTCTCCGCCCCCGGACCCGGTCGCGTCGATCGCCGCCTGAAGCTCCTCGCGCGCGATTTCCTGGAGATCCACATCGATGGTGAGCGAGACGTCTCCGCCCGGAACGGGCGGCTTCACCTGCACGGCGCGGCCGGGGAGCTCGACGCCGCGCGCGTCGCGCAACGCCATCTCCTCGCCGGGCCGTCCGGTGAGGACCTCGTCGCGGGACTCCTCGATCCCGCCCGCGCCGCTCCCGTCCAGCACGGTGCCCAATGCGCCGGCCATCAAGTCCCCGTGGGGCCGGAAGCGTTCGTACTCCCGACTCAGGTACACGCCCCGGACGTCCTCCAGCTCGGGGCGCACGGTGGTCGGGTAACGGCCCGGAACGACCACCCAGGGGTCGGCGGCGTCCGTGCGCCGCCGCGCCTCGGAGGCCGACAGCCCCAGCGCGGACCGGAGCGCGGAGGACGCCTCGACCGCGAGGCCGTTCTCGTCGCGCTTCAGCTCGCCCGGGGCCAGGGCCACCCTCACCATCTCCCGACTCTGGGCCAGCAGGACCCCGTCCCGGTCCCGGATGGAGCCGCGGATCGCCGGCACCGGACGCGACACCTGTTTCTGTTCGGCGGACAGCGCCCGCCACTCGGAGGTGTTCCCCACCTGGAGCACCGCAGCCCGCGCGACGACGACGCCGGCCGAGACCAGCCAAGCGAAGAGAATTAGCTGGCGGGGCCGGCGCGGTCTTGGCGACGTCTTCATGGGTTCACCCCCGACAGATAGACGATTTCATGGGCCGCCGGGGTGTGCATGCCCAAGCGCTCGCGCGCCTCGGGGACCACGCGCCCCCGGCTCTCCAAGTACTGGATCTCCCCCAGCAGGTCCTTTCGGACCGCCGACACCACCTCGATCCGCTGACCCAGATCGTGCAGCTCCTCCAGCGCCTCCAGCGCGCGCATCTGGCGCCAAGTGACCACGCTGAGCGCCGCCAACAGGGCCGCCAGCGCGAGCGCCACCCGCTTCGAATCGCCCATTCGTCTCACGACGCCTTCCTCCATGCGCGCAGGCGCGCGCTCCGGGAACGGGGGTTCGCCGCGATCTCCTCGGGGGCGGGCCGCACCGGACGGCGCACGAGCGTCTCTCCCCGGGCGCGTCCGGCGCACACGCACATCGGCAACGCCGGAGGGCAGACGCACGCTCGGCTCCACGCGCGGAATCGGTTCTTGACCTCGCGATCCTCCAGCGAGTGATAGGAGACGACCGCCATCCTTCCGCCCGGGGCCAAGGCGCGGCTCAGGGCGTCGAGACCTTGTCGGAGCGCGCCCAGTTCGTCGTTCACCTCCATGCGCAGCGCCTGGAAGACGCGCGCCTTGTCGCGCGGCGTCGGCGACCGACCCATGGCGGCGCGCAGGGCGCCGACCAAGTCGTCGCTGACGGCGAACGGCCGGGTCCTCCGCCGCCGGACGACCTCGCGCGCCAGTCCGCGCGCGCCTCGGTGCTCGCCCAGCTCGCGGAAGACCCGCGCCAGTCGCCCCTCGCCGTAGGCGTTGAGCACGTCGGCGGCGCTCCGGGTGCGCGCCTCGCTTCCGTCCATGCGCATGTCCAGCGGCACTCCGCGGCGGAAGGAGAACCCCCGCCGACCGCGGTCCAGCTGACGCGAGCTCAATCCCAAATCCAGCAACACCCCGCTCACCGCGCCCGCCTCGAGCTCCGGGGCGCGGGCGGCGTCGCGGAAGTCGGAGAGAAGAAACCGGACCCGATCCGCGAAGGAAGCGAGCGCCCGTTCGGCTTCCGCGAGCGCGCCGGGGTCGCGGTCCGCCGCGACCAGGCGGAGCC
Organism: Longimicrobiales bacterium; assembly: GCA_965115885.1. Lineage (GTDB taxonomy): Bacteria > Gemmatimonadota > Gemmatimonadetes > Longimicrobiales > Gaopeijiaceae > BD2-11. The sequence goes on along the minus strand of OZ220479.1, from coordinate 998,491 downwards.
CGGGAGCCCGTTCCAGCATCGCGCGCGCATGCCCTCCGCCGCCCACGGTGCCGTCCACGAAAAGTCCTCCGCGCTCGGGTTCCAGCACCTCGAGCACCTCCCGCACCAGCACCGGGGTGTGGTACGCCCGCCCGCCGACCGCCTCGTCCGCTCGCCTGCGCACGCGCCGCTCATCCGAAGATCTTGTGCATGAACCCGGAGGCGTCCGGCGTGTCGTCCTCGAGGTGGGAATCGAAGAGTCCGGGGTTCCAGATCTCGATCCGGTCCAGCGAGCCCACCACGAGAACCTCGTCGTCCAGCGACGCCGCCTCCTTCAGCCACGCGGGGATGAGGATGCGCCCGGCCTTGTCGAGCGCGACCTCCGCCGCGAACGAGGTGATGCGGCGCACGTACGCCGCCGCGCCGGGGTGCGAGCGCCGGTACTCGGAAAGGCGGTCCCGGATCTTCCCCCACGCCTCCTCCGGGAACAGGGTCAGCGCGGGAGCTTGGTACTGGAGCAGCACGAGGGGCGCGTCCTCCGTCGGCCGCCGGAACGGGACCGGCAGGCCCAGGCGACCCTTCTCGTCGAGACGTTTCTCGTAGCGCCCCAGAAAACCGCTCATTTGGTGGTGGATTGTGGGTTGAAGTGGGGAAAAGTGGAAAAGGGTGGAGAAGGTACGGGGGGTACCGGGCGAGCGCAAGCCCCGGGAAGGACGAACCCGCGCGGAAGCCCGGGCGCGAAGGTTCGGGCAAAAAAAAAGCGCCGCGGACGAATCCGCGGCGCCCGGGGCTGCCGACCGGGGGAAGCGGGCGGTTACTCCCTTCCGCCCCGCCTGATGATGGCGTCTTGGATCTCGACGTAGGTCTGGGTCGCGGAGAGGATGTCGGGCAGATTGATGGAGTCCATGGTCGCGGCGTAGGCGCGGCCGAGTTCGAAGAGCCGGAGCGCCTCCTGGAAGACCGGGAGCGACTGGCGCGCGGAATCGAGGGTACTGGGCTCCTGAAGCCCCAGACCGTGGTTGTAGAGCGACCAGCCGTGCCAGAAGTTGAGCTGCGAAGACATCTGGTCGGACACTTCGAACTCCGACTTGGCGGTCTCGATGATGTCGGCGGCGAAGGCGAATTGCTGCGCCTGCACGCCGTCGTTGTAGGCCTTGCCGAACAACACGCCCGCCATCGCGTCGGCCGACTGCTCGCCGCGCGCCACCGCGTCCTTGAGAAATTCGAGGGCGCCGTCGACGTTCCCCGCCTCCAGGAGCCAACTCCCCTGGCGGGCCGAGAGATTCGCGTAGTCGGGGTCGACCCGCTTCGCGCTTTCGAGCGCCGAGATCGCCTCGTCGAGACGGTCGTTGCGTTGCAGGGCGTCGGCCAGCCGCGACCAGAGGGAAGCCTCTTCGGGATGCGCCTCCACCGCGCTCTGCGCGAACTCGACGGCGGTCGGATCCTCGAGCTGCATGTAGGCCGCGATGACATTGGACAACTGCGCGGGGGCGGTCTCCGCGCCGCGGGATTCGAACACGCGCGTGTACGCCTCGATGGCCCTGCGGTAGAGCCGCTCGACCTCCGGCGTCGGCTCGCTCTGGCCCTCCATCGCCCGACCGGCGGCCGTGAAGGCGAACCCCCCGAGCTGTTCCCAGAGGTCGTCGTTGGCGTCGTCCACCGCGATGCCTTCCTCGATCAGGATCATCGCGCCCTCCGCGTTTCCGGCGGTCGCGAGATCGTACGCCACGCGCATGCGCACGGCGGCGCTTCCGGGGTTGAGCTCGAGGTAGGCGGTGTAGTGCTTGAGGGACTCCTCGTTCAGGCCGAACTCGGCCGAGAGCATCCCGGCGAACTGGAGCGCGTTCTCGTTGAACGGGTTGAGGTCCAGGACCCGCAGCATCTCGTCGAGGCCTTCCCGGCGATCCCCCAGCTCCATGACCGCCCGGGCGCGGGCGTAGCGCGAGGATTCCGAACTCGGGTTCCCCTCGAGGGCCCGGTCGCAGTTCTGCAGGGCGTTGGCCCACTGCTGGCTGCCGAAGTACTCCAGGCAGATGGCCGCGAAGCGCAACTGCTCCACGTATCCGTCGAACACGCCGAAGATGTGTTGCGCGGCGAGCTCGTCGCCGTCGCGGTCCGGAACCGTGAAGTTCTCCACCGAGAACGTCTCCCCCGACTCCACGCTCACGAACAAGATGTCGGCCAGGAACCACTCGTCCTCGCCCTCCGTGTACGACCCGCACATCACCAGCGCGGCGTCGATCTGGGTCGCCAGCTGGCGCGCGCGGATGCAGTTCAGGTCGTCGCGGTCGATGTCGAACTGCCGCAACGCGTCGCGGATTTCGTTGCGCTCGACCGGCTCGTGGGTGGGCAGCTCGTTGATGAGGTCGCGAAGCTCTTCGGCCACGTCTTCCCCGAAGCCCCGACCGGCGTCCTCCCCCGGGAAGAGGTCGGGGATCATGATCCTGAAGCGTCCCTGCACCTCCTGTTGCGCCGACGCCGACGCCGACGGCAACAGAAGGAACGCCGCAAGCGACGCGGTTCCCAGCCGGGGGAATGTCGACCTGAAGACCATCGCTCCTGAACTCCGCCAAGGGTTACCGGGAAAGCTACGCAAGCTATACGGGCACGCGGGACGCGGTCAACCGAATCCAAGGCGTAAAGGGAGCGTCGGCGCGCTGCGCGTCAAGGGCGAAGGCGCGGCCGCGGGCGCGGCGTCCGGCGCCTCCGCGCCCCGGTCCGGGCCGCTCAGGATCCCCGCCGGGCGGGAAGCGGCCCTTCGAAGGCGCGAATGCGTTCCGCGAGATCGGGCGGAATTCGTCGGCTGGCCCCGGCGGAGTAGTCGTACATGACCTGAACGGTGCTCCCGGACACCAGGAGCCCCCCGGCCTCCGACCGCACCTCGTACTCCATGACGAAGTGCTTCTTGCCGAGAACGGACACCCGGGCGCCCACGTCGAGCCGATCGGGGTAGAGAACCCGTGCGTGGTAGCGGATCCCGGCCTCCGCGAGGATGTAGCCTACGTCCTTCGGATCCGGGCGGACGGCGACCTCCCGCCAGTAGGCTGCGCGCGCCTCCTCGAAGTAGGAGAGGGCCTTGGAGTGATGGGCGTGGCCGCCCGCGTCGACGTCCTGAAAGCGGACCCGGACCGGATGCCGGAAGCGGAACGTTCCGGTCACCGGACCGGAGGCGCGCAGGCGGAGGCGACCGGCGCGGAGGCGTGCCGCGCCGAAGTCGCCGCCGGATCAGCGTGCGAGAATGCGGATCGAGCCCGACCCCGAGTCGAGCGCGATGGCGCCCCGGCCGTCGCCGATCGTTCCCCGCAAGTAGGTCCGCCGCCGGGTCCGCTCGTCAACGGGAACTCCCACGTCGATGGTTCCGCTGCCCGTGTCCGCCTCGATCCGCGCGCCCAGGTCGCCGGGGACGCGCAGGGTCACGCCCCCCGACCCGGTGTCCACCTCCAGGCGATCCACGTCGGCGGCGAGATCCAGTTCCACGCTGCCGCTTCCGGTGTCGACCAGAATGTTCGGCGCCGCCACGTCCAGCAAGCTAACGCGGCCCGAACCGGTGTCCACCTCCACGTATTCCGACCGGACCCCCGAGGCGCGCACGCCCCCCGACCCGGTGTCGATCCCCACGCGCGCGCCGGCCACGTCCTCGAGGGTCACGCTGCCCGAACCGGTGTCCACACGGAGGGGGCCGTCCGCGCCCGTCACCGTCACCGCCCCGGAGCCCGTGTCGATGTCCAAGGATCCGGTCGTGCTCGTCGACGCGACCGCGCCGGAACCCACGTCGATCTCGAGATCGCCGTCGACGTTGCGGACGTCGATCTCGCCCACGCCCAGGTGGAGCGACAGCTTCTGGCCCGGCGGAACCGCCAGCGTCATGTCGGCCCAGGCCTCGAGCCCCCTCCCCGAGCCCCGGACGTCGACCGTTTCGCCGCGCGGGGAGGCGCCGTCGCCGAAAGTTCCGTCCTCCCGCACCCGGATCCGGGTGCGGGAGGCGCGGCCCATGCCTCCGTAGACGATCCGGTCGGAGGGATAGCGGACGCGCAGCGTCTGCCTGCCCCGGATCGCCCCGGATTCCACCTCCAGGCGGTCCGCGTCCGCCCCTCCCGGTTCCAAGGTCACCACGACGTCGTCGCCGCTTCCCGCTACGACGCTCACCTCGCCCGCGAGATTGTATACGGCGACGTGGTCGCCGACGATCCGATACTCCTGGGGGGCGGCCCGAACGAAAGCGCCTAGGACGGCGGCCAGCGCGACGCCGGGCGCGAGCAGGGTTGCGCTGCGCCGAAGGGGCCACGTCTTCCTCGCAGGCGGATTGGTTGCCGATGCGGTCATGTCGAGTCCTCCGCGTTCGTCGTGTCTTCAGTGGACCCGGACCGTACGCGCGGCCCGCCCGAATGGTTTTGGGCGACGGCCGCGGCGAAGCGGGAGACGGGTTCGCGCTCGCCCTCCGGCGCCGTCGCGCGCCGTCGCGCGCGGGCGCCTCGAGGGATCGAGAGGGAGGAAAAAAGGAACCCTCAGCCGAAGACGCGCTGCATCAGCTTCTCGGCGTGGGGCGGGACGCCCTCGAGGCGCGTTTCCAGACCCGCGTCGTGCGCCTGCCGCGTGATCCGCTCGACGAGCAGGGCTCCGGTGAAGTCGAGGCGTCCGACTCCGTCGAAGTGGAACACGACCTCGCGCAGATCCCCCACCTCCGCGAAGGCGCGGGCGACCGCCTTCTCCAGGATGGGCGCCGATCCGAACCAGAGGACGCCCCGGGGCGCCAAGTGCAACGCTCCGTCCGCCGTCCACTGCGACAGCCTCATCTCGCGCTCCCGCCAGAGATGGACCGCCAACGAGAGCACCACGCCCACCAGGATCGCCTCCTCGACCCGGGGAACCAGAAGGAGGGTCAGGACGAAAGTGGTCCATCCCACCATCGCCTGAAGGCGCGAGAACCTCCAGATCCGAACCAGATCCCCGACGCGAACCAGCGTCGCCGCGGCGGTGACGACGATGGCCGCGAGCACCGCCCGGGGCAGGGGCGCCAGCACGGAGGCGAAGGGCAGGAAGGCGAGCACCGCCACCCCGCTCACCGCACCGCTCCAGCGCGTGCGCGCGCCGGCGGAGCGGTTGAGGCTGGAGCGGCTGAACGAGCCTTCCACGGGAAATCCGCCCGAGAGCCCGGAGATCGCGTTGGCCACCCCCTGGCTGACGAACTCCCGGTTCGGATCCCAGAGCTTGCGGTCCTGGGCGGCGAAGGTCTGGCTGATGGAGGTGGTCTCGGCGAACCCCACCAGGGCGATCACCAACCCCGGGACCAGCAGGGAGGGCAACTGAAGCCAGGGCACTCCCTGCGCGCCGGGGATGCCGCCGACCGGGATTTCTCCGAGCACGGCTCCCTCGTACCGGGTCGCCGTCGAGACGACCAGCGCCAGCGCGGTCGCGAAGAGGACGCCCGGCAAGCTGGGATCGATGCGGCGCGCGCCCGCGATGACGACCGCGGCCATGGCGGCGAAGCCGATGCTCGAGGCCTGCCACAGCCCGACATGAGTCAGCGCCCAAAACGCCTGGCCCACGACGCCCTCTCCGGGTCCGACCACCCCGACGACCGTGGGCACTTGGGAGAGAACGATCAGGATCGCCGCCGCCGAGGTGAACCCCTGGATGACCGGCTGGGACATCAGGTAGGCGACGCCGCCGGCGCGCAACAACCCGATGAGCAGGCGCACGGCGCCCACCACCAGCGCCAACAGCGCGGCGAGCCCCGCGTACTCGGCGCTCCCGCGCGGGGCCATGGGGACGAGCGCGCCGAAGGTGAGTAGCGCGGTGAGCGCGACCGGACCGGTGTGGAGATACGGGGAGGAGGCGAAGATCGCGGCGCCGAGCGGGGGGAGGGCGGCGGCGTAGAGCCCGTACTGGGCGGGCAACCCCGCAAGCTCCGCGTACGCCATCGACTGGGGGATCAGGACGAGCGCGACGCTGGTTCCCGCCACCAAGTCGCGCCGCACGACCCCCGCGCGCGTCTCCCCGGGCGCGCGCGCGGCCCCCCGCCCCGCTCCGACCCGCGACCCGGGGTTCACCCCGAACTCACGCCGGAGCCGTGGAGACGTCGCGCGCGGCGTCCCTCGCCGCGCGCGCCAGCTCTTCCAGCAGACGCTGCGCGGTCTCCGCCCGGGACGCCCAGAACCCCGACACGAGTTCGGCGTCCCCGCGGTCCCCCTCGTGGACGGCGCGCCAACGGGCGGCCTCTCGGGCGAGCCAGCCCAACGTGGACGCCGGATCCGACGAGAGGAGCGACCGGAGCGCGAAACGGCGCTCTCCGGCGCGTCGGCCGAGCTCCAGATCGGCGGCGCAACGCGCCAGATCGGCGCGCGTGAGCAGCATGCCGGTGCGCACGGGCGCGGTCAGCTGGCGAAGGAAGCGGTCCCCTCCGCCGGAACGCGGATCCGACAGGGGAGGCGCCTCGCGCAGGTGCAGCGGGAGACGGTCCGGCGCGCCCAGCTCCCCGGCTTCCGAAAGCAGGACGGCGCGCAGGAGTCCGGCCCAGCGCCGGTAGAAGGAGGGAGCCGCCGCGCCCATGGCGTGCAGGTACGGAAGCAGCCAGGAGAGCAGGTGTTCCCAGAGGAGGGCCTTGCGGCTCTGGCGAAGCAGGACGCGTCCCGCACCGGCGGGCTCCGCCTCTTCCGCGTCGCGGAGCCCCGCGTACAGGCCCAGCAACGCGCTCAGATGGTCCGGTTCCTCCGGGACCTCCCCGCCCAGGGCGCGCCAGAAGCCCGCCACTCGGTCGGCCGCCTCGCCTCCGAGCATCCCCTCCGCGCCCACGTGGAAGGAGGCGAACGGATAGAGCTGGAAGAGGAAGAGTTCGGTGTGGTCGGAGGGCCGGGGGAGATCCGCAAGCCCGAGGGCGTCGGCCACGCGGGCGTGCGCGGGGTGCGGAGGCTCGGCCAGCGTCGCCAGCGCGCGGACGAGCTCCCCGACGGCGGACACGGCTAACCTCCCGCGGGATCGTCCGCGGGCAACCGGTACGCGCTCCGCGAGGGGCGCACCGGCCGGAGCATCCAGTAGGGACGACGGGTGCCGTCCGGCGACACGGCTCCGGCGGCGCGCGTGTAGCCGAGCCACTTGCGGAAGACCCGGTCGGAGAGATCGGCGCGGACCGAGATGTCTCCGTAGGCGTCTCCCGGACGAGCCGCGCGCACCCGCACGGCTTGGTGCCAGCAGTGCGATCCGGAAACGGGATCGGGATGCACGGGGAAGGTCAGGTTCTGATGCACGCCCACGTCGGTCCACCAGATCCGCTCGGTGTCGGCGTCCGCCGACGGGTACGGCTCCACCCCCTTGCGCCGACGGAGCGACCAGCGGTCCCGGACGCGCTCCAGATCCACGCTGGCCATCGCCTGGCGCTGTCCCCGGTCGGCTACCTTCCAGCGGCCCATGTGATGGCTGCACGCGACCACCCCGGGGCGGATCCCCTCGGTCACCCATGCACGCACCACGAAGTGCCCGATCTCGGTCTCGACGCGCACCGGATCGCCGGTGCCGACGCCGATGCTGCGCGCGTCGCGCGGGTGGATCCAGAGCGGGTTGGTGTGGGCGATCTCGTCGAGCCACTTGGCGTTGCCGCTGCGGGTGTGGATCTGGACGGGAACCCGGAAGGTCGAAATGAGCACCATCTGGTCGGCGTCCAGGTTCTCCCGATGGATGTGGCTGCGCGCGTAGCCGGGGGTGGCCAGCTCCGGCCAGCCCCACTCCGCGAGGGTGCGCGACCAGAACTCCAGCCGCCCCGAGGGCGTGGGGAATCCTCTGACGAGGCGTCCGTCCACTTCGACCCCGACCCGCCTGCGCCCCTCCCCGTCGCCGTCGAGCGCCGGGAGCGGGACCACGTTGGGCGAATCGGGCTTGGCGGCGCGGGTGAAGACGCGTCCTCCCGAATCGACGCGAACGTCCTCGAGCTCCGCCTCGGGTACGGATTCCTCGTGCAACGCGCCCGTCCGGGCGGCTACCTCGAAGGCGCCGTACCGGCGCATGTACTCGAGCGGCGCGACGCCCTCCCGGGCCGCGGCCTCGGGAAGCCCGGGCACGGAGTTCTCGAACATCCATGCGTAGTACTCGTCGACGCCGAGCTTGGTCCCGGGATTCGCGCGCGACTCGAAAAAGGAGCGGATGCCGAGATCGCCGTCGGGGTCGATGCGCCAGGTGAGATCGATCCAGAACTCGTTCTCCTCCCACACCTCGCCCGGGTTGGCTTCCCGGGTGTCCGGGACGCGCTCGCCCAGGCGTTCGCGCGCGGCGCGCAGCACCGGCTGCCGGAAGCCCACCCACTGGCCCGCGTACTGCTCGTAGGAGTGCACGTCGTGGCGCTCGGAGCCGAGGCCCATGGGCAGAACGTAGTCGGCGAAGTGAGCGGTTTCGTTCCAAGTCGGCGTCAGAGCGACGTGCAGGCCGACCCGCTCCGGATCGGTCAGCATCTCGATCCAGGAGAAGCCGTCCGGGTTGGTCCACACCGGGTTGTACACGCGAGTGAAGTAGACGTCGAGGAAGTCGCCGTTCCTCTTCAGCAGATGCGGCAGGAGGAAGGACATCTCCATCAGCGCGAGCGGATACTCGGCGGGCCAGGTGAGTTCGTTCCAGTGATCGGGATGGCGCGGCATACGGATGGGACGCGGGACGAACTTGTTCCACGAGTTGGGGTGGGTGCCGCCCTCGGTCGCCACCGCTCCGGTCAGCGCGTTCAGCAGGAAGAGGGTGCGGGCCACCTGCCAGCCGCCGAGGTTGCCCGCCGCAGCGCTGCGCCAGTTGTGGGTCGAGAGCCGGGTGCCGGCCTCCGCCACGAGACGGGCCACGGCCTCGATGGCGCCCGCGTCCACGCCCGACTCGCGCGCCGCGTACTCGAAGGTGTATTCGGCGTACAGTTCCTCCAGTCGCTCTTCGAAGCGCTCGAATTCGGGGGGAAGATCGGGATGGGCCTCGGCCATGAACTCTCGCCAATTCCACCAGCGGCGCACGAAGTCGCGGTTGTGGAGCCGGTTCGCGACCAACCAGCGGGCGACGGACAGGAAGATCGCCGCCTCCGAGCCCGGGTACGGGGAGAGCCAGTGGTCGGCGTGGGTGGCGGTGTTGGAGAGACGGGTGTCGAGGACGACGAGCTTCGCCCCGTTCGCCTTGGCTTCGACGATGCGCTGGGCGTGCGGGTTGAAGTAGTGTCCGGTCTCCAAGTGGCTCGAAACCAGGAGGATGACGCGCGCGTGCTCGTGGTCGGGGCTGGGGCGGTCTATCCCCATCCAGAGATGGTAGCCGGCGCGTGCGCCCGAAGAGCAGATGTTGGTGTGCGAGTTGTGGCCGTCCACGCCCCAGGCCGCCAGCATGCGCTCGGTGAAGCCGTCCTCTCCCGGGCGGCCCACATGGTACATGATCTCTTTCTGCCGCCCTTCGCGGAGCGCGCGGCGAACGCGTCCGGCGATGTCGTCCAGGGCTTCGTCCCATCCGACCCGGGTCCACTTGCCCGAGCCGCGTTCCCCGGCGCGCTTGAGCGGGTGGAGGATGCGGTCCGGGTCGGCGATCTGGTTGGCGGTCGCCGGCCCCTTGGCGCAGTTGCGCCCCCGCGACCCCGGGTGCTCGGGATTTCCCTCGAACTTGCGCACCTCGAGCGTGTCGCGGTCCACGTAGGCCAGCAGCCCGCACGCGGATTCGCAGTTGAAGCAGGTCGTCGGAACCAGCATGTAGCGCTTCTCGACGCGCCGGGGCCATGCGCGGGAATCGAGTTCCACCCAGTCGTTCCAGCGCTCCCTGGGAGGGAACGAAGCCAAGTGCGTGCGACTGGGTCCCGGATAGAAGCGCTCGCCCCGGCGCTCCGCTTCCCTGCGGGCGGCCGACACGCGCTCGCCCAAGCGCTCCAGCTCCGCGCGGCCGCCGTCGCTCACGACGCGATCCTCACGAGAGAGGGACGGCCTGCCCGGCCTGCACGTAGGCGTGCTCGTAGGCGAGCAGCCCGAGCAGGCCGGCCAGCAGAGCCGGCAACCCGATCCAAGGGGCGGCGAGTCCGACCGCGCTCAGGAGGATCCCTGCGCGGAACCAAGCGGCGTAGCGTCCGCGCACAAGCTCGTGGACGGCGAGATGCGCGTGGGCGGTGCCGTGCGCGAGGGTGGCTTCGCCCAGAACCATGAGAAGGTGGACGGCGGTGAGAGCCGCGAAGCCGCCCTCGAGCAACGGGCTCGATTCCGGGGGCGCCAGCGGGTGGACCGCGGCCGCGCCGGCCAGCAACGCCTGCACCAGAAAGTGGGGGGGAAGCAGGGGATTTTGCCAGAGATCCCGGGCCTTGGCCTGGGCGAAGAGGTAGGCCGTGTACACCGCCGTCATCGCCGCCAGCGGGGCTCCGGCTACCGCCAGCGCGCGCGCGGCGGAGGGAGCCCCCGCCCAGGCCGCGCCCAGATGGGCCGCCAGAAGAGCTCCGAACCCCGCCAGCACGAATCCCCCGCGAACCAGCCAACTGCGCCACTGGGGCCGGAGCAGGATGTAGTGGAAGCGTGCGGGGTGTTCCAGGTCCCAGATCAGCAGGCCCGTGGTCAGCGCCAGGAAGACCATGGCCAGCAACGGGGCGCCGAAGAGCCAAAGCCTGTCCGTCCAGGAAAGCGCGCCGGAGAGGACGAGCAGCAGGGGCGCGAGGTAGGCTCCGGCCGCGATGGACTTGGTCCAAGTGTAGAGGCTGACGCGCGCGTCCCAAGGAGCTCCGTGGGGCACGTCGTAGCTGAGAACGGCGCCCGCGGAGGAGTTGCTCCGGCCCGGATGTCCGGAGGTCACCTGGCCGGCGCCGCTTCCCTGCTCGCTCCACATGAACAGTCCTCCCTCGGGCCGCGCCGCCGCCAGCGGATCCAGCGTCGCTTGGCGCGCGCCCTTGTAGAAGAGCTTGGGCCGGGTCTCCTTCTCCGGACGCCGCACCGTGAGGGCGTCCTCGTGCACCATCTCCGTCACCTTCGCCAGCGGGTCGTTGAGATCTCCGACCAGGATCGCCTCCGTGGGACACACCACCACGCACGCCGGTTCGAGGCCCATGTCCAGCCGGTGCGCGCAGAAATTGCACTTCTCGGCCGAATGGTCCTGCGGGTTGATGAAGATGGCGTCGTAGGGGCAGGCGGCGATGCAGGCCTTGCAACCGATGCACGCGGCCTTGTCGAAGTCCACGATCCCGTCCGGTCGGCGGAACATGGCCGAGGTGGGACACGCGGCGGTGCACGGCGCATCCTCGCACTGGTTGCACCGGGTTACCTGGAACGCGCGCCGGGCGCGGGGGAAGCGGCCCGCGTCCACGTACTTGACGTAGGTGCGCGTGACTCCCAGCGGGACTTCGTTCTCCGACTTGCACGCGGTGGTGCAGGCGTGGCAACCGATGCACCGGGAATGGTCGACGACCTTGGCCCAGAGCGAGTTCGGGGGCGCGACCGCGTCGTGCGCGTGCGAATCGTCCCGGGAATCGACCGGAGGGGAGGAAGGGTTCACGATTCGGTCGACCAAAGTCTTTTGGATTCCGGGGAAATGGAGAGAGCCTCCGGCGCGCCCGTGGGTTCAGGTCCAGCCACCCGGGCACGGGCCGAGCGGAGTCGCGGGCCGTCCGTGGCGGATCGCGCCCGAGCGCGCCGGAGCGATCTCCGTACTGCGTTACCTTCGTCGAGAGGTCACCCGGCGGCGATGCGATCCCTCAACGGCTTGCCGGGCTTGAAGAACGCGTGCCGCTTCGCCGCGATGGCGATCTTCTCGCCGGTAGCCGGATTGGTGCCGGTCCGCGCCGCGCGCAACTTGACGCCGAAGGTGCCGAACCCGGGCAGCGCCACCTTGCCACCCGCGTCGAGTTCTCCGGCGATGATGCCTTCCCCGGCGCCCGTGGCGAAGAGGCAGTTGATCACGTCCGACGCCTTCGCTTGTGAGAGTCCGGCCTGCTGCGCGAGCGCAACCGACATTTCCTTCTTGTTCATCACGTCTCCTGCGTTGTGTGGGTGCATGCGGCTTCCGCCGACGTGCCCTTCGGCGGAACGACAAGACAGGATACACGGAATGGGGCGTTCGCGGAACCTCCGGGGCAAGCTTTCCTGGAGAAACTCGCGCGCGCTCCCCCCTCCCGTCCCGGAACTCGGAGGAACGCGACCTCGCGCGGCCCCCACGCCCACCGCTCGACAGCCTGAAATCCGGCGACGAGCGAACCCGTCCTTCGACGGAACCCGTAAGGCGGCCGGACGTAGGAAATCGGAGCTTTCGGCTGCCCTTCGAGGACGCCTCGCCTCGAGCCCGGCCGGAGCGATGCGCCGGAGCCGCCCCCCGCTGGAGTTGGCTTTCACGTACGCCTTCTCTTATCGGACCGGCAGCGTACGTTTCAGGCATCGAAAGCTTGGGAGGGAGAACTCCGTGGCCGGACTCGCCGACGCGGCCGCGCCCGGAGCTCGCGGCAGCGAAGCGAACATTTGGAGACGGGACGGCCCGTCCGTGGCACCGGAGCCCTCCTCCGAGACGGCCTTCAGGGCGGCCGGCTTGGCCGCTCGCGCGCCGACCACGGCCGACGCCAGCGTCAACGCCGTCCGGGAGGGGCGTTGCGGGTCGCTTGGATGGCGGGACGCTTTCTAGGTCGAGTTGCCTTTACCCGAGCCGAGCGTTGGCCGTCCCCGTGGGGGAACGGTCGCCCTATTCCAGGGTTCCGATGTCGTACCAGTCGATCCCCCGACCGGGATACATTATTCCGTACTCTTCGCTGAGGCGATCGGGGCGATCCACGAGCACCGCGAGCGTCGAGTCCAGGACGTCGATCGCGAGCGCGGTGTGGCGCACCCGGACGTTGCCCAGGTACTCCACCTCCCCGGGCCCATGGAATTTGTAGACGTCCAAGTACGAGAATCCGCCCCCTCCGTTTCGAGCGGTCGCGACCCAGAACCGATTCTCGCCGTCGAACACCCTCGCGCCCTCGTATCCCAATGCGTACGGCTTCGGCGTGCGCCGCCAGGTGTCCTCATCAGCGAAGGCGCCGGCCTCCTCGACGTACTCCTGGACTTCCCGGTCGCTGGGGTACTCGAGGACGTATCCGGGTGCGCTGATCGCGGTGCCCGACGGGGCGTCCCGGTCGGCGAAGAAGACGATCTCTCCGCGGCAGGGCATGAACGCGACGACTCCCGAAGGGGAGAACGTTCCGGTGCCCAGTCCGTCGAGGAACCCCTCGCCTCGCTCGCACGGCAACGGCGGCTCGACCCGATGAAAGGGAAACATCCTTTCCCACACGGTCTCGCCCGACGCCATGTCGATTTCGACATGGCGGAATTTCGCGCCCACAAGATCACGAAGCATTTCTCGAGTGAGGTGTCTCTTCGCGAGCGTCACCGTAGTCGCGAAGGATGGAGAAGCCAGATAGTCCACGCCGATTCCGCTTTCCGGTATGGGCGAAATCGTTTTCAGCGTGCCATCCTGGGCGAACACCGACATACGGTTTAGACTTGGATCGACAACACCGATCGTCCCGCTAGGTCCTCTCAGGATCCTAGCAGTCCGTGGATAAAATAGGATCCCTAGGCATCAGGTGAGCGAGTGGCTCCAAAGTGGCCAAAATCACGGATTTCGGGGGCCGAAAGCCGCAAATTTGGCCTCTAAACCCGTGAATTTGGGCCTTTCTGGCACTCTTCAGCCCCAATCTCGCCAATCTCCGGAAGCACTCGACTTTATCCACGGGCTGCTAGTGGACCCCGAGTCGAACTCGCCCGGTCCTTGGCCTTGACCCCGAAGCGCACAACACCTTCGCCGTTCGGCCCCACGCAGTGCACCCGCTCCTCGTACGACGCCATCGTGCACGCGGTCGCTTCGTCGATCAGAACAAGGTTTCGATTACCGCTCAACGGCACTTCGGACGCCCCCCGCAGCGGGAGGACGATTTCTCTGGCGGGGGCGTCTCCGCTCGCGCATGCCGCCGACAGAACGGCAACCGCCGCAACGGCGAACGGCCCCTTCCGGCCGGTCGGCGCAACGCGACTGGAGCTGGATGCGCTCCCTCGTACGTCTTGCCTGTTTCGAACGCTTCTTTCTCGGAAGCGCCGTCCGCCTTTGCCCGTGGCGCACGCTGAATCTGCATTGTCGAAAGTGCGACGCACGTTGTCGCGCGAGCCCCCGAGACGGACGTGTCGGCCAGAAAAACCCGGTGTCGCTCGCATTGCCTCTTCCTCCGCGTGTCGATAAAACCTCCGGGCAACGAGCCAGGGTAACCGGCGACGGACCGAGCTGTCAATGACAAAACGAAATGACAGGATTCCGGGAATCTAAAGTGGCAGGGTCCAGGAAGCGTCACCCGCCCTTGGCGACCGGGCTCCGTCTCGAACCGCCGCACAGTCTCGGGCTCGGCCGCGGGCGAACTTCCCGCACATGTCGCTTCACCTGATCGGGGCCGCGAGCCGAAACCATGGGTGTCCTTGAGCTGACGCACGAACTGCTGACCCACCATGCCGGTGGCACCCAACAGCCCGACGGGAATCGGGCGAGAAGAAATCGTGAGCGAAGCAACGTCCCCCGGCTAAAGCGCTTCCAGTGGCCGTCCCCTTGGGGGAACGGTCGCCCTATTCCAGGGTTCCGATGTCGTACCAGTCGATCCCCCGACCGGGATGCGCCATTCCGTACTCTTCGCTGAAGCCGGGGGGACGATCCACGAGCACCGCGAGCGTCGAGCCCAGGACGTCGATCGCGATCGCGGCGTGGCGCACCCGGACGTCGCCCAGGTACTCCACCTCCCCGGGCCCATGGAACTTGTAGACATCCAAGTACGAGAACCCATCCCCTCTGTTTCGAGCGGTCACGACCCAGAACCGATTCTGGCCGTCGAACATCCTTGCGCTCGTGTATCTCGACGCGTACGGCTTCGGCGTGCGCCGCCAAGTATCCTCATCAGCGAAGGCGCCGGCCTCCTCGACGTACTCTTGGACTTCCCGGTCGCTGGGGTACTCGAGGACATATCTGGGTGCGCTAATCGCTGTGCCCGACGGGGCGTCCCGATCGGCGAAGAAGACGATCTCTCCGCGGCAGGGCATGAACGCGACGACTCCCGAAGGAGAGAGCCTTCCGGTACCCAGTCCGTCGAGGAACCCCTCGCCTCGCTCGCACGGCAACGGCGGTTCGACCCGATGAAAAGGAAACATCCTTTCCCACACGATCTCGCCCGACGCCATGTCGACTTCGACATGGCGGAATTTCGCGCCTTTAAAATCCCGAATAAGTTCGGGAGTTATGTACGACTTGGAGAACATCGCCCTACCCGCGAGAGATGGAGAAGTCGGTTCGCCTAGGTGCCAACCATCTTCCGGCATGTCAAAACCCGTTTTCAGCGTGCCGTCCGGGTTGAACATCGACATGCGCCCTCTCCTACTGGGATCGAAAACGCCGATCACCCCACCAGATCCTCGAAGGAGATTGACGCCCGACGATTCGAACTCGCCCGGACCTTGGCCCCGAGTCCCGAAACTCACGGCACCTTCGCCGTTCGGCCCCGCGCAGTGCACTCGGTACTCGTACGACTCCACCGTGCACGCGGTCGCTTCGTCGATCAGAACGATGGTCGGATTCTCGCTCAACGGCACTTCGGACGCCCCCCGAAGCGGGGGGACGATCTCCCTGGCGGGGGCGTCTCCGCCCGCGCATGCTACCGACAGAACGGCAACCGCCGCAACGGCGAACGGCCCCTTCCGGCAGGTCGGCGCAACGCGGCCGGAGCTGGACGCGCTCCCTCGTACGTCTTGCCTGTTTCGAACGCTTCCTTTTCGGAAGCGCCGCCCGCCTTTGCCCGTGGCGCACCCTGCATCTGCATTGTCGAAAGTGCGACGCACGTTGTCGCGCGAGCCCCCGAGACGGACGTGTCGGCCAGAAAAACCCGGTGTCGCTCGCATTGCCTCTTCCTCCGCGTGTCGATAAAAAAACCTCCGGGCAACGACGTCAGGATAACCGGCGACGGACCGGACTGTCAATGACAAGTGGAATGTCAGGATTCCGGAATGTAAAGTGGCAGGGTTCAGGGCAGCGAAAACGTCGGGTCCCCGTGGTCCGAGGGACGAGCAGAGCCGTGCACTGGCGCCAAGCCGGTCCCCCGGAGTCCCCGTGCAGGGAGCGAGGGGAACTCGAACTTCGCGAAGCCCACCCGCCCTCGGCGACCGGGCTCCGTCTCGAACCGCTGCACCGCCTCGGGCTCGGTCGCGGGCGAACTTCCCGCACATGCCGCTTCACCTGATCGGAGCCGCCCGAACGCCTCGCCGCCCGAACTTCCCCGAACAACTGCGCTGTCGCCGGCGGGGAGTACACGGCGGGCGAGGGGATCGAGCGCCGCTCAGGGCGCAGATCGAGCTGCACAACGATCATCGCTTGACCGCGGCGATGCGGTCGAGTCGCCTGCCGGGGCTGAAGACGCTGGTGGAGTTCGGCTTCACGTTCGGGCCGTCGAATCGATCGCCAGCAGGTCGAATCGTTGCACGAGACGGGGTTCCTGGAGCGGAGGGAGAACGTGGTGATCCTTGGGTCCTCCCGGGGCCGGAAAGACTCGCATCGCCATCGGCTTGACGCTTGCGGCGGCCGAGGCGGGACGGAAGAATCTGCTTCGGCACGCTGGCCGCGCTGGTCGAGTCGCTGGAGGAGGCGCACGCAGCGGATCGGCTACTGCATCGCAGTCACACGATCAACATCCGCAAGAGCATCAAATTCGTACAGGATGCGGCGCCACAAGGAGATCTCGAGGGCGATCCATCCGACGACATCGTCGGCGAGCGATGCTGGAGCCGACGGCACGGACAGGAAGTAGGACATGACGAACGTTCGGACACGGGACGCGGAGCCGCGTCGGAGCCCGATTCGCAGACCGTGGCGAGGGATCCGGCGAGGCTGGGGGCTCGACCGCGCAACCGAGGCCACGGGATCGCCCCCAAGGGCCGATCGCGACCCTCGGAGGGGTAGGGATACCCTACGGAAATGGCGTGTGGGAGATTCTGCGCCGGGGAGTGGACCGGTTCATGGGACCTTGAAGTGCACGATCGCCGGGGTTCTCCACCCGGAGATCGAGGGGATCCACCCCTGGACCGGTCGGAGGGGGATTCGGGTGGTCGGGACCCGGGCGGGTTGACATCGTCGGGAGCGAAGCGTACCCATTGCCTAGCAATCGACAATTCATCGAGACCGGCTGAGGGAAAGGCCCTTCGAAGCCGGGGCAACCTGCGGGAACGGC
Organism: Longimicrobiales bacterium; assembly: GCA_965115885.1. Lineage (GTDB taxonomy): Bacteria > Gemmatimonadota > Gemmatimonadetes > Longimicrobiales > Gaopeijiaceae > BD2-11. The sequence goes on along the minus strand of OZ220479.1, from coordinate 981,327 downwards.
ATTCCCGCAAAGGTGCCAACTCCTGCGATGGACATGGTTCCATTGTAAAGATGATGCGCCCTCCGCCCTCACCGGGTGGCCGCCGCGGCACGACCGGGTGTCTAGTCTTCGGAGTCCGATGGATAGGACGTTTCGGACTTGGGAGACGTTGAACATGGCGAGGTCGACCGCCACACCCACGGCCCCGGTCGCACCCGAACCCGAAAAAGTCGCCGTTTCCGGTCGCCCCGTTCGATCGGGCATGCGCATGCGCGCATCCCGGCCCACCGCTTGGACGAGGCAACGGTGGCGGTGCGGTGCGAGGCTCGCGATCCCGTCGAAGCCTCTGCGGTTGCGGACATCTCGCCCGATCGTCAGGGCGCTTCGGCGCCGATGCAGGAGCGCCTCGAGAGCCGGGATGGTGGCCGAAGCTGGCCGAGGAGTTCGTGCGACGGGACGGTCGCGCTGGCCTTCGTCGAACCGTTCGCCGACCGTATCGAACGCTCGGTCGTTTCTGTGCGCGGTCCATCGCTCCCGCTCCTCGTTCGAAGCCCCGGGCGTGCGCAAGGACTACGACCACGCGCGATCCGGCACCTCGACGCGCGATCCGACGGCAAGAACCGCAGCCGACCTGGGGGGCGGTTGCGGGGCGGCGATCGCCTCTTCGGGCATGTCGGCTGTCGCCGTGGCGACGAGATTCCTCCCGGCGGGCGATCTTCCGCCGACCCCGCAGGCTACGAGAGTAGTCGCCGCTGTTCTTCGGCGGAGGCGGCCCGCGGAAGCCATTTCTTTCGATTTTCGGACACGACGCGTTCCGAGGGCTTCGACCGCGCCCGGGCGTTGCGGCCCCGGACGGTGTGGATCGAGACGCCCAGCGAGCCGTCGTCTCGCATCGCGGACATTCGCCGGTGGTCGCGTCCCGCCCGCGAGATCGACGCGATCCGCGTCGCGCACAACACCGAGGACGATCGTGACTCGGCGCGCACTCTCGCACGAGAAACAAAACACCCCGCGCTTGCGGAATCTTCGGGAAGAGTTGAAAGCCGGATCGCCCATCCGGCGCCGACGATCCATGCGTCCATGGAGGGACGGAACCGGTCGTCCGCCGGGATCGGCGAGAAAAGGGCACGGCTGCCGGTCGGAATCGAGGCTTTCGGCGACCCGGTGGCCGATCTACAACACGCCTTGTGCCGGGCCAAGGAGGGGGCATGTCAACTGGCGTAGTCGCGGGGCGCGTGCCGGACTTGGGGGTATCGTCCGTGAACGCGCCGATCCACGTCCTCAAGTTCGGTTCGTCGGTGCTGGCGGACGCTGGCCGCTTCGGGCGGGTTGCGGACGCGTTGCGGGTCCAGGTGACCCATGGACGCAAGATCGTTGCGGTCGTCTCCGCGATGGGAGACGCCACGGACCGATTGATGCAGGCGGCCAAGACCGTGACGCCCACCCCTCCCGCCGCCCAGCTGAGCGCTCTCCTGACGACCGGAGAGGAGGCATCCGCCGCCCTGCTGACGATGGCGCTCGTGGCGCGAGGCGTGTCGGCAAAGGGATTCACGGCGTCGAGTCTGCCGGTGCGAACCCGCGGAGCTCTCGTGGATGCCGAACCGGTGCACGTGGACGCCGACCGCATCGTGCGAGGCTTCGCGGCCAACGACGTCGTCGTGCTCCCGGGCTTCGTGGGAATCGATGCCACGGGGGCGCCATCCCTGCTGGGTCGGGGAGGCTCCGACTTGAGCGCTCTCTTCTTCGGCCACGTCCTCTGCGCGGCCGAGGTTTGCCTGGTCAAGGACGTCGACGGAATCTACGAGTGCGACCCCAGGGACCGGCCGGGGCTTTCCCCGCTTCGGCACCTGAGCTGGACCGAGGCGCTTCGGATCGGCGGCGGTGTGGTCCAGGACAAGGCGCTTCGCTTCGCCGCCCAACATGGGCTGGCGTTCCGGGTGGCGTCGCTGGAGAGCCGGGGGACCTGGGTCGGACGGACCGGACCTGCGCTCGCCTGATCGTTCTCGGTCGCGACCGGTCGACGAGGAGGGTGTCCGTCGTCGAGAATTCCGATGACCGCATCGTGTCCCGGAGGGTTTCTTTCGTCAGCGCCGCGACACCGAATTGCCGCCACCGTCGAGGGGCGGGTACCGTACGGATTCCGTAGTCGGCCTCCAGATCATGGTCGTCGACCGGGCGACCCGTCCGGTCGTATCCGGCCGGTGCGATGCGCAGAGGCGGTCGATCCCGACGAGCCTCGTCACGTCGCATGCCCCTTGGCCACCAAGAGCTCGGCGTTCAGCACCGAGGCCCCCGCCGCCCCGCGAATCGTGTTGTGTCCCAGGGCCACGAACTTGACGTCCAGGACGGGGCACTCTCGCAGACGGCCCACCGAGACGGTCATCCCCTTGCCCGCCATGACGTCTCGACGGGGCTGGGGACGATCAGGGCCCTCGACGACCCGAAGAGGCCGTCGGGGAGCGGTGGGCAGGTCCAGCCGCTGGGGTGTCCCGGAGAAATTGTCCATGGCTTCTCGCACCCGAGAAACCGAGAGTTTTTCCTCGAGCTCGACCGATGCGCACACCAAGTGACCGTCGAGGGTGGGCACCCGGTTGCAGTGGGCGCTGACCGTCACCTCGTGCGGCACGATCCGCCCGGAATCCATGTCGCCGTCGGCGACGTGGAATCGACCGAGGACCTTGCTCGTCTCCGCTCCCAGCTTGTCCTCCTCGCCCGGAATGAAGGGAATGGCGTTGCCCAACGCATCCACCGCCGACACTCCGGGATACCCCGCCCCGCTGACCGCCTGCAACGTGGTCAAGAGCACGCGCCGGATCCCGAACGTTGCGAGTGGCGCCAAGGCCATGACCACAGTGACGGTGGAGCAGTTGGGATTGGTGACGATGCAACCCGGCCAACCCCGCCGCTTCCGCTGGGCGGCGATCAGTCCGAGGTGCTCCGGGTTGATCTCCGGGACCATGAGAGGAACGTCTTCCTCCAAACGATGGTTCCGCGAGTTGGAAAGAACCGTGTGTCCCGCACGCGCAAAAGCGCGCTCGATTTTGCCCGCCACCGCTGCGTCCATTGCCGAAAACACCAGCTTCGGGCATGCCGCATCCGGAATGGCCGACCGGACCTCGAGCTTGGCGACACCCTCGGGCAAGTCGCAGTCCTGGACCCAACGGGTCGCCTCGCCGTAGCGACGATTCGCGCTACGGCGACTGGCGCCCAACCAAGCGAGCCGAAACCAGGGATGCCCGTGGAGCTGACGCACGAACTGCTGACCCACCATACCGGTGGCACCCAACAGCCCCACGGGAATCGGGTGAGAAGGAATCATGAGAGGCGCATGCGCCTCCCGGCGAAGGTGCTTCCAACGGGGGTCCCCACCCCAGCTCGGAGGCCGACTCCACCTCCCGATCCTTGAGCACCGGAGCGTGGGGCGTCTTCCCGACCTCCTAAGCCGAACCACGCGCGCGTCGGATCCGGCGGACAACGGAATCGGGCTCGAAGTGTCGCGCCAGCTCGGAGGGACCGCCGCTTCCGCATCGTTTTCGAGGGCGCCTTTGCCCGAGTCGAGCGTTGGCCGCCCCCGTGGGGGAACGGTCGCCCTATTCCAGGGTTCCGATGTCGTACCAGTCGATCCCCCGACCGGGATGCAGCATTCCGTACTCTTCGCTGAAGCCGGGGGGACGATCCACGAGCACCGCGAGCGTCGAACCCAGGACGTCGATCGCGATCGCGCCGTGGCGCACCCGGACGTCGCCTAGGTACTCCACCTCCTCGGGCCGGTGGAATTTGTAGACGTCCAAGTACGAGAACCCCTCCCCTCTGCTTCGAGCGGTCACGACCCAGAACCGATTCTCGCCGTCGAACATCCTCGCGCCCGTGTATCTCGGCCCGTACGGCTTCGGCGTGCGCCGCCAGGTGTCCTCGTCGGCGAAGGCACCGGCCTCCTCGACGTACTCTTGGACTTCCCGGTCGCTGGGGTACTCGAGGACGTATCCGGGTGCGCTGATCGCTGTGCCCGACGGGGCGTCCCGGTCGGCGAAGAAGACGAGCTCTCCGCGGCAGGGCATGAACGCGACGACTCCCGAAGGAGAGAGCGTTCCGATGCCCAGCCCGTCGAGGAATCCCTCGCCTCGTTCGCACGGCAACGGCGGTTCTACCCGATGAAAGGGAAACATCCTTTCCCACACGATCTCGCCCGACGCCATGTCGACTTCGACATGGCGGAATTTTATGCCGGCGAAATCCTGAAGAATTTCGCGAGATATGTGTGACTTCGCGAACGTCGTCCTACCCGCGAGGGACCGAGAAGTCAGGTCGGCGAAGCTCAAAGAACCTTCCGGGATGTTGAAGTTGAAATCGGTCTTCAGCGTGCCGTCCGGGTCGAACATCGACATGCGCCCTAGACCTGGATCGAAAACGCCGATCACCCCATCAGGTCCTCGAAGGAGATCGACGCCCGACGATTCGAACTCGCCCGGACCTTGGCCCCGAGTCCCGAAACTCACGGCACCTTCGCCGTTCGGCCCCGCGCAGTGCACCCGATACTCGTACGACTCCACCGTGCACGCGATCGCTTCGTCGATCAGAACGATGGTCGGATTCTCGCTCAACGGCACTTCGGACGCCCCCCGAAGCGGGGGGACGATCTCTCTGGCGGGGGCGTCTCCGCCCGCGCATGCCGCCGACAGAACGGCAACCGCCGCAACGGCGAACGGCCCCTTCCGGCAGGTCGGCGCAACGCGGCCGGGCACTTCTCTTTTTTTGCCGCGCCTGTTGCGAGCGCTTCCGCCTCGCAAGCCCTCGCCCACCGGACGGAGCGTCGGAGCGCCGCATCGGCGCCGTCCGCCGACGCGTTGGCCGGCCGTCGACACGGAACGCGACACCGGCCAGGGGCGAAACCGGGGAACGCCGACGCTACCCGCATCGAAGCATCCCTCCGGATGCGTGAGCGGATTTTCGGTCGGTGCTGGTGGGAATCGGGCATCCCGAATCCCGCCACGTCGAATGGGCGCTGACGGATTCGAACCGCCGACCTCCTGCTTGTAAGGCAGGCGCTCTGAACCAGCTGAGCTAAGCGCCCGTCGCGATCGCGACGCCCGGAATTTCCAACGGGCGCTCATGGCTCCCAAGGCGCCACCGACGAGCGCCGCGAAGGATCGTCGGGGCCGGAATCGTGAACACGTCGCTTGTCCGCCGGGGCTTCGGACGCCTTCCAAGCGTCGTAGCGCATGCGCAGGGTTCGGACCGGATTGGCGTCCTCGTGCGGCAGGGTGTTGGCGGGAATTGCGGAGATGTAGAGGGAGTATTCCCCGTCGTTGTAGGGCGCGCGCAGATCCTCGGGATGGTCGTCGGCGAATTCGCCCAGAGCGTTCTCCGGATCCGCGGCGAGGACGTAGGCGACGTGCGAGGTCTTGCCGCTGCAGTCGGCGTAGGCTTCCGGCAGGGGTTCGGTCTCGCAGGTGCAACGGCTGTCGCCCCCCAGCTCGTCGGCCTTTTCAAGAGCGCGCATGACGCGGTCTACGACGCCGTCGGCGCCTTCCTGCATGATGCGCGCGGACTCGACGAGCGCCTCCTCGGTCGCGATGATGTTGCCTTGGACCGAGTAGAGGACGTTGTCCGGGCTGCGTCCCTGGATGTCCAGCGCCACGGCCCGATTGTCGACGCCGGAGCGCCCTGCGGTGCGCCCCTCGATGTCGATGATGCCGAATTGCCGACGCTCGATGTCGGGATCCTCCTCCAGCATGCGGACGATCTCCGTCGGTTCGGTGCCGTTGCGCAACTCCCGGAAGATGAGCTTCTGGTTCTCGTGGGTGCGGTCCACGCCCGCCTGGGCGGCGGCCACGCCCACGCCGGGCACCACCACCGCCTGCAGCAGCTTGAGCTGGTCGGGGCCGGTGGCCGCGCAGGTGGCGGAGGCGATCACGACGCGTCCGGTGTCGAGATCGATGGCGATGATCGACCAAGTGGCGAGCGCGGTGGACGGAGCCAGAAGGAGAAAAGCGAGAGCGAGGAACAGGCGTCTCATCGAACCCTCCGTGGGGATGCACTCTCTGAAGAAGCGAGCCCGGAACCCGAGCCCACGGCCGAAGCGAGTCCTCCGCCGCGCACGGGTCAGGAGCCGCCGCGCGCCGGCTGGATCCTGCGAACCGAGATCGTGGTTTCGTGCAGACAGGGCGAACTCTCGCTGAGCACGCCTTGGACGACCACCTCGGTCCCCTCCTCCCACTCTCCCGGCTCGCCGTCGAGCGCGTAGACGTCGCCGAACTCGCCGAACAGCACCGAGCAGGGCTCGCCCACGTGGATGAGCTGGCCTCGGCGCGTAAGGATGCCGTTCTCGTCGGTGGCGTGGAAGTAGTTGGAGAGCGCGAGCGGCCGGAAGTAGAAGTCGAAGACGATGAAGACGGTGGGACGGTCGAGGTGCGCCCACTCGGGCACCGTCACGGTCATGTCGATCCGGCCCCGCTCGGTGGTCATTTCCTGGCCGATCTCCTCGAACCCGAACTGGGCGGCTCCGAGCCCGATGCGGGTCGGAGTGATGGCGGGCAACCCCCCCGTGTTGATGCTGACGCGGGTTCCCGCAGGGCCCGTGCGCGGGCGAACCGATTCGATGCGGCGCGACGGCTCGTGGCCCTCCACGACTTCCGCCTGCGCCGCGGCCGCGCGCGCGTCCGCGAAGATCGGGACGAGAAAGGAAACGCACAGCGCCATCCGGGCGCGGGCACCGGGGAACGGGCCTGAAATCCGAGACATGACGATCCTCCTCGCCAAGGGGTCGGCGGCGCGGGGCTTGCTCGGTGTATCGTACTCCAGAGGGGGAGGCCAAGCCAGTGCCGACGCGGTCCGCGGCAACGGAACGCGGACGGGCCCCGGAGCGCCGACGTGGATGGGGCGCCGCGCGAAGCCGGTGCCGCGGAAGAAGGCCTCCCGGGACGCCGGTCCCCTCCGGGCTGTGGAACCGGAAGCTAGAGAACGAACGCCAGCGGAAGAAGCACCAGATACCCCAGAACCAGCAGGAGGGGCGCCGCGGTGATGGACCCTTGGGCGAGCAGGACATAGCCCAGGACGACGACCAGTATCCCGACGACGGCGAGAACGGCGTTCTTGCGCGAAAAACGCAGAGAGCCGCCGCCGTTGCGGCTCGTCCTCTCCCGTTTGCGGGAACGGGACGCCCGACGGGTGGTCTGCTTTCTTGCCATGGCTTCAAAGATCCTTCCGACCGCGGTCGGGGTCAAGCCAGAAGGCGGGATCGTCCGGGAGCTCGGTTGCCCGCAGACGCGCCATGCGCAGGCGCCCGCGGCGACGGCGCACGAGCGCCAAGACAGCGAGCAGGGTCCCCAGAAAGGCCCAGAAAACGAGCGAGCGGGAAAAGAAGAGGAGCCAGCCGTAGCGCCGACGCACGTATTTGCCCCAGTCGCTCTCGAGCTGCCCGCCCGTGACGCCGAAGGTGCGGCGCAGCGCCGCCTCGAACGAGCCGCCCTCGCGCCAGCGGGAGAGAAAGAGCGCAAGGCCGCGCTCGCCGCCGGCCGCCACCAGGTACTCGACCGCGGTCGCGGAGAGCATGTAGGCGACCTGGGCGGACGCCCGATCGGCGGGCCATTCCAGAGCGAGGGAGTCCAGGGCGGGCGCGCGTCCGGCGGCCATGGCGACGCGCAGGCGCCAGCCTTCCGCTGCATCCCATCCTCCCGAGGCCCACTCGGCGTACCCCTCGGAGAACCATCGCGGGACGCGCAGGCCCTCGAGGTACTCGTGAAGACCGAGATGCGCCCATTCGTGACGGGCCACGCGCGCTTCGTTCCAACCGCGCGTGCGCCCGGCTGCGTAGGCGGGCAGCACGACGGTGCGGCGGCGGGAAGCGCCACGCCCGCGCTCCATTCGGGAACCGCGCCGCCGGACAGCGTCAGGAAGTCGGCTTCGGACGCCGCCAAGTAAACGCGCGCCGCTCCGGGAACGCCCGGCGGCAACGCGGGGAGATCGGAGTGGTTCTCCAAGACGCGGAGGATCCGTTCTGCGCGAAGCGAATCGCCGGAGGAGTAGTGCACCGCCACGCCGGAACGTCGGAGCACGGAATACGGAAGTTCCTGGAGAGGCGGCCGGCCCGCCAGCGCCGCGAGCGCGAGCAGGAGCGCGCTCGACGCGCTCAAGACTCGAATCCCGGCCGCCGGAGCCGGATCAACTCCGGGCGCGCGCCCAGTCCGCCACCTCGGCCAAGTCGGCGGGCAGGGGCGAGCGGAAGCGCACCCGGGTCCCCGACACGGGATGCGTGAAGGAGAGGGCGCACGCATGCAGGAACTGCCGCCCCGTCCGACGCGCCATCTCTCCCGCCCAGCGCCGGGCGAGCCCGGCGCTTCCCCGCTCCCACCCCGCTCCGTAGACGGAATCGCCCACCACCGGGTGCCCGATGTGCGCCAAATGCACCCTGATCTGGTGGGTCCGTCCGGTCTCGAGGCGCACCTCGAGCAACTCCGCCGCCAACCAGCGATCCCGCACCGCCACATGGGTGACGGCCCGGCGTCCCCCCTCCACCACCGCCATGCGCTGGCGGGAGCGGGGATCGCGGCCGATGGGAGCGTCCACCGTCGTCGGGGCGTCGCGCAGGTGCCCCCAAGCGGCCGCGAGGTAGGTGCGGCGCACCTTGCGCGCCGCCAGTTCGCTCGAAAGGGCCCGGTGCGCCGCGTCGTTCTTGGCGACCACCAGCAACCCGGAAGTGTCGCGGTCGAGGCGGTGCACGATCCCCGGACGCAAGCGTCCTCCCACTCCGGCCAAGTCGCCGACATGGTGGAGGAGCGCGTTCGCCAGGGTCCCGCGGGGGTGCCCCGGCGCCGGGTGCACCACAAGACCCGCGGGCTTGTCCACCACCAGCAACGCGGCGTCCTCGTGGACCACCGCGAGAGGGATGTCCTCGGGCTCGAGTTCGACCGGATCGAGGGGCGGAATTTCCACCTCGACGCGTTGGCCGACCGCCACCGGCGCGGATTTCCTGATCGTTCGCCCCTCGACCCGCACGAGTCCCCGTTCCACCAGCCGGGCCGCCCGCGTGCGGGAAAGGTCCAGGCGGCGGGCCAGCCACGCGTCCAAGCGCCCGCGACCCTCTCGGACGACGAGCGTCTCGCGCCGCCCGGACGCTCCGCTCACGGCGCGTTCCGGTGGAACCGGCCGGGAAGAACGCCGCGCCACTCGATCGCCGAGCTACGCGACTACGCGCCCGCGCGCGCCAGCGCGATCGTTGCGCGGGTGCCGTCGAACGTCTCTTCCCTGCGGTCCGTGTACGCCTCCGGCGGCGCGTTCCCTTCTCCCGACACCGCGAGGTCCGCCGCCAAAGTCTCGCCCGCGATGAAGGCGCGGTGACGGGCCACGGCGGCGCGCACGCCCTCCGGGCCGGAAACGGCGAGCCGAATGCGGTCGGTCACCTCGAGGCCGGAGTCCTTGCGCAGCCGCTGGACCCGATTCACCAACTCGCGCGCCAGCCCTTCGGCGCGCAAGTCGTCGTCCAGCGTCGGATCGAGAGCGGCGGTGAAACCGTTGGCGGCGCACACCACCAAGTCCCCGCGCGCGACCTCCGCCACCTCGAGGTCGTCGGGTCCGAGCGGGTGTTCGCCGTCCGCCAGCGAGACGGAGACCGTCTCGCCGCAGCGCCAGGCGCGCAGTTCTTCCTGCCCGAGGGCGCGGATGGCCGCGCCCGCGGCTTCGCTGTGCCTCCGGAAGCGGGGACCCAGCACCCGGAAGTTCGGCCGCGCCTCGAGACGCACCAGTCCGCCCGCGTCGCGCACGAACGAGACCCGCTCGACGTTCAGCTCCTCCCTCAGCACCTCCAGCGCCGCCCCGCGGATGGCGACGCCTCCGGGCACGGCCGCATGGAGCGTGCGCAACGGTTGGCGCACCCGCACCCCCGCCCGCTCGCGCGCCGCCCGACCGAGCGTGGCCAGCTGCCGCACCGCGTCCATCTCCCGCTCCAACTCCTCGTCCAGGCACGCCTCGTTCGGTTCGGGCAACAGGGCCAAGTGGACGCTCTCGCCTCCGGTCAGGGCCCGGTGCAGCCAGTCGGCGGTGAAGGGCGCCGTCGGGGCCATCAGCAAACTCACCGTGCGCAGGGCCAGATGCAGGGTGCGGAACGCGGCGTCCGCGTCGGCGGCGTCGGTCTTGCCCCAATAGCGGGGCCGACTGCGCCGCACGTACCAGTTGGACAAATCCTCGCCGACGAACCGGACGATCCTTCGACAGGCGGAGGTGAACCGGTAGTCGTCCGAGTCGGCCCGCACGTCGGCCACCAGGCGATGCAGCCTCGAGCGCATCCAGCGGTCGAGGAGAGACGCCGATCCCGCCTCGGCAGGCCGTTCGAGCGCATCGCCGTCGGATCCTTCGCCTTCCCCGGCTCGCCATCCCTCCACGTTCGCGTAGAGCGCGAAGAAACGGTACGTGTTGAAGAGGGTCCCGAAGAACGTGCGCGCCACCTCGGCGATGCCGCGCTCGTCGTAGCGCTTGGGCACCCACGGGTTGCTCGATGCGACGAAGTGCCAGCGCAACGGATCGGCCCCGCAGGCGTCCACCGCCTCCCAGGGATCGACCGCGTTGCCGCGCGACTTCGACATCTTCCGGCCTTCGGCGTCGAGCACCAGATCGTTGACCAGCACGCGCCGGAACGCCTTCCCCCGTCCGAGCATGCAGGCGATGGCCATCAGCGAGTAGAACCAGCCGCGGGTCTGGTCGAGTCCCTCGCTGATGAAATCGGCGGGAAAGTGGCGTTCGAAGAGCTCTCGGTTCTCGAAGGGGTAGTGCCACTGCGCGTAGGGCATCGATCCCGAATCGAACCACACGTCGACGACCGGCGCGGCGCGGCGCATGGTGCCCTCGCATTCGCGGCAGGGCCAAGCGACTTCGTCGATGAAGGGCCGGTGCGGATCGAAATCCTCGCCCAGCGGGCCCGCGCGCTCCTCCAGCTCGGCCAAGCTGCCGATCCACTCGGTGGTCTCGGCGTCGCGGTCGCAGACCCAGACCGGGAGCGGCGTGCCCCAGTAGCGGTCGCGCGAAAGCGCCCAGTCCACGTTTCCGGCCAGCCACTCGCCCATGCGCCCCTCCCCGATCTCCGGGGGATGCCAGGCCGTCTCGCGATTGACGGCGAGCATCTCCTCCCTGAGCGTCGAGGTGGCGGCGAACCAGGATTCGCGCGCGACGTGGAGCAGAGGGGACCGGCAGCGCCAGCAGTGCGGATAGGAGTGCGTCACGCGACCGACCCGGAAAAGGGCTCCGCGGCGGTCGAGCTCTTCGATCAGCACGGGATCGGCGTCCTTGACGAACATCCCGCCCACCCCCTCCAGCCCCTCGCGGAAGCGCCCGGCGTCGTCGATGGAACGCATCAGGGGCAACCCGTGGCGCCGGCCGGCGGCGTAGTCGTCCGCACCGAAGGCGGGCGCGATGTGCACGATGCCGGTGCCGTCCTCCGCGGTCACGAAGTCCTCGAGGACGACGCGCCAAGCCGTGGAGGAATCGTCGGGGACGGGCATCGTCTCCAGCGGCCGCGCGTAGCGGACGCCTTCCAGGGCGCCCGCGTCGCGTTCCCGCACGACGCGGGCGCCCTCGCCCAGAACCCGCTCCACCAGATCCTTCGCCAGAATCACGCGGCGCCCGTCGTCGGTCTCCGCCTCGGCGTAGGCGAGCGCGGGGTTGAGCGCCAGCGCCGCGTTGGAGGGCACCGTCCAAGGGGTGGTGGTCCAGACCAGGAAGGCGCGCCCCTCCGGGTCGGGCGCCCCTTCCTCGGTGAGCAGGGGCGCCAGGAAGAAGAGCGACGGATCCTCCACCTCGCGGTATCCCTGCGCCACCTCGTGGGAGCTGAGCGCGGTGCCGCACCGCGGACAGTAGGGCACGCTCTTGTGTCCGCGGTAGAGGAGTCCCTTTTCCGCCAACCGGCTCAGGATCCACCAGACCGACTCGATGTAGTCGGCGTCGCAGGTGACGTACGGACGGTCGTAGTCGAGCCAGTAGGCGATGCGCTCGGAAAGCGTCTCCCAATCGGCCTTGTGGGCGAAGACGGAATCCCGACAGGTGCGGTTGAACCGCTCGATGCCCACCGCCTCGATCTCCGGTTTCCCCGAGATCCCGAGCGTCTTCTCGGCCTCGATCTCGACGGGCAGTCCGTGCGCGTCCCATCCGGCGACGCGGGTGACGCGGCGTCCCTTGAGCGCTTGGTAGCGGCAGGCGAGATCCTTCAGCGTGCGCCCCAGCACGTGGTGCAGGCCGGGTCGGGCGTTGGAGGTGGGCGGCCCCTCGTAGAAGACGAAGGGCTCGCGTCCCTCGGCGGCTTCCATGCTGCGGCGGAAGAGGTCCTCCGCACGCCAGCGGTCGAGAATTCGCCGCTCCAGCTCGATTTGGTCGGTCGGCAACTCCGGATAGCGCATGGGTCTACGCCAGCGACGCGACGACCGCGCGAGCCACCGCGGCGAGCTCGGGCTCCGCGTCCCGGGCGACCTGGATCAGGGTCGGCACGTCCACCGCCTCGAGCGCGTCCGGGAGGCAGACGTCGGTCACGACCGACAGGCCGCACACCCGCATGCCCATGTGACGCGCGACGATCACCTCGGGCACGGTGGACATCCCCACCACGTCCGCGCCCATGGCGCGGAGCATGCGGTATTCCGCCCGGGTCTCCAAAGAGGGCCCGGTCACGGCGACGTAGACGGCGCGGACGAGCGAAACGCCCCGGGCGAGCGCGGCGTCCAGCGCGACCCGCTGCAACTCGCGGTCGTAGGGCTCCGACATGTCTGGAAAACGCGGGCCGAACGCGTCCGCGTTGGGTCCCACCAAGGGGTTGTCGCCCATCAGGTTGATGTGGTCGTCGAGCACCACCAGTTGCCCCGGCGACCACAGCGGATCCATCCCGCCCGAGGCGCCCGCCACCAGCAGGGCGTCCGCGCCCAGCGCGGCCATCACCCGAATCGGGAGGGTCGCCTGCCGCAGAGTGTAGCCCTCGTAGCGGTGGAAGCGGCCCTGCATGGCCGCCACGGGAACGCCCTCGAGCGTGCCCAGCAGCAGGCGGCCCTCGTGGCTCTCCACCGTCGGCGCCGGAAAGTGGGGCAGCTCGGCGTAGTCGACGGCGCGCTCCACGGCGATCTCGCGCGCGAGTCCCCCCAATCCGGTGCCGAGCACGATCCCCGCCTTCGGCCGGAGCGCGCACCGGGCGCGCACCGCCGCGGCCGCCTCCTTCACGCGGCCGACCAAGTCGGACGCGGAAGCTTCGCCGACGACCGCTTCCGCCGCGGCCGCTCCGCTCGCCGAGGTCACGCGGGCGGGCGCGCGCGGCGCGCAGGAGGCGTCGGACGCGGCCCGAGGAGCGCCGTGCCCAAGCGGATCATCGTGCTGCCCTCCTCTATCGCGATGGCGAAATCGTTGGTCATCCCCATCGACAGATGTTCTCCGAGATATCCTTTCAGCGAACCGAGTTCCCCGTGCAGTCGGCGCAGAGCGCGGAACGCGGCGCGCAGAACGCGTTCGCGATCGGTGAACGGCGCCATGGTCATGAGCCCGTGCACCGCGAGTCCCGGCAACTCCGCGATCCGATGGACGGCCTCCCGCGCCTCGTCGAGGGGAACGCCGCTCTTGGCGGCTTCCCCCGAGACGTTCACCTGCACGAGCACTGGAAGCGGGGCGGCGGCGGCGGACGCGAAGCGGCTGAGCCGCTCCGCCAGCCGGACCGTGTCCACCGAGTGCAGCAGGTCGCAGATCCCGACCACCCGGGGAGCCTTGCGGCGTTGCAGGTGGCCGATCATATGCCAGCGCGGGGCGGCGGGACGATCCCCCAGCGCCTTCGCCTTGACCTCGAGCTCCTCCACCCGATTTTCGCCGACGTCCCGGAGGCCGGCCGCGAGCGCGGCCTCGACCGCCGCCAACGGATGGCCTTTGGTCACGGCCACCAGCGTCGCGTCGGCCGAGCGCCCGCCCCGGCGCGCGGCCTCCTGCATCTCGTCGCGGACGCGGGGCAGGGATTCCCTCAGCCTTCGGGCGTAGATCGAGTCCATTCCGCCGCCGATAACGAAAAGGAACCCCGCCGGAACTCCGGCGAGGTTCCTTTCGGGTCGGACCGTCCGAAGCGTCGGCTAACGCGTCTGGAAGGTGATGGGAAACGAAATCCACACCGGAACCACCTTGTCCAAGTTCATCGCCGGGGTGAACTTGAAGATGTTGGCGACGCGCAACGCGGCATCGTCGAGGGAAGTGTGTCCCGAGGTCTGCTGGACCAAGGTTCTCTCGACCACCCCTTCCTCGTTGATGAAGAAGTGCACGTGCACGGTTCCGCCGATGCCCGCATCGCGCAGGATCGGGGGATACTCCCGCTCGAGCGCGCGCTGGACGTCCCGCTCGTTGGTGAGGGAGGGACGGACGGTCATCGGGGTGAAGCTGGGCGCCGCCGAGAGGTCGGCGGCCTCCTCGTCCGGCGGCGGGGGCAGATCCTCGACCGGATTGTCCTCGAAGGTGGTCGGCGCGATCGTGATGTCCTCGCTGATGTCGGCCGCCGCGATCACGGGGGTCGCGGGCCGGCTGATCGCCTGGGGCGGAGGAGGAATCTCGATCTCGGGCGGGATGTTGATCGCCTCGAGCTCCTCGGAGTCGAAGGAGACGTCCTCCGCGGTCATGCTCGGCCAGAACATGAACATCGCGAAGTGCACCACGGTCGCGGCCAGAACCGATCCCCAGAACCAAGTGTTGAACGACTTCTTGAAGCGGTCGTTCGCCGTCTCGGCGGGCAAGGATTCCTGCATCTGCACGAAATCGCCGTCGCTCATCGTCTCTCCCTCGTCATGCGGCGTTCCAATTCGGTCGCGAACACGACCCGGACCACGTTTGCTTCCTGCAACTCTTCCTGAACCAGATTCACGAATTGATAGGGCACCTCGGTGTCGGCGCGCAAGGAGATCACCAGACGCCGGTCCGAAGCCGCGTACAGCGGCGCCACGATGTTGGACAGGGCGGCCATGGTGACGCTGCGGTCGTTCACCCAGACGTCCCCGTTGCGCTCGACCCACACGTGGAGGATGTCCTCCCTCTTCTCGTCGATCTTCTCGCTGGCCGCAGCCTGCGCCCACTCGATGGGCCGCTCCTTGCTGGTGCGGAACACCGTCGTGACCATGAAGAAGATGAGCAACAGGAAGGCGATGTCCGCCAGGGACGAGGAAGGAATCTCGTTGGAAGTCTTGGACTTGCGCTCCAAGCCGCCGCCACCGCTTTTGATGCTCATCGACTAGTTCTCCAGCAATTGCAGGGAAATGCGTTCCGCCCCGGCGCTCTGCAGGGCGTCGAGGACGTCGACCATGAACCTGTAGGGCGCGTTCGGGTGGGTCTTGACGGCGGCGATCAGGTTGGGATTCTCGGTCACCCCCTGACGCCAGATGGCCTCCACGTCGTTGGCGCGCACCTGCTGGATCTGCGTGCTCTCGCCCCTCTTCACGTCCACCAGCCCGTTGGGGAGGACCGAAAGGTGCAGAATGTTGCGCTGACTCACCGCGACCTCTTCGGCCGACTCGGGAAGCACCACCGCGAGCCCGCTGTCTTTCGGGAAGACCGTGGTCACCAGAAAGAAGATGAGCAACAGAAAGGCGATGTCGGCCATCGACGAGGTCGGGACCTCGTCGCTGACCTTGGATTTCTTGTTGTTGAGTACGGCCATCCTGGATCCTCCCGCCGGATGCGGCTGTTGCGGATTTTCCCCGGGCTTCTACCCGTCCATCCCTCGTTTCGTTCCCCGTCGCGTCCGCGGTCAGGCGGGCAGGCTCGGCGCGGACGGGGAGAGCGCGGTGATCGGGTCCCTGGCGACCACGGTCAGCTGTCCCGCGCTCTCCAGATCCCAAGTGACGTTCAGGATCGCTTGCGTGCCCTGCTCCATGTCCACGATCAGCTTGTCGATTCGCGTCACGAAGAAGTTGTATCCGATGTTGACCGGGATCGCAATCGCGAGCCCGGACGCGGTCGTGAGAAGCGCCACCTTGATTCCGCCCGCCACCAGCGCGGGATCCACGCTGCCGGCGGCCTCGATCGAGGCGAAGGCGAGGATCATGCCCGCCACCGTGCCCAGGAAACCCATGAGGGGAGCCACGTTGGCGATGGTCGCGAGCACCACCAGCCCGCGCTCCAGAAAACCGAGCTCGATGGTTCCGACGGTGCCGATGGCCTGCTCGATCTCGCCCTCTCCGACCTCGCGCCCCTTGATGCGCCGAAGCCCGGCCATGAGGATGGCCGACGCCGGCCCGCGCTTGGAGCTCGCCGCCTCGATCGCGCCGTCGATGTCTCCGGCCCGGGCCAGCTCGTCGACTTCCGCCAGGACCTTCCCGGTGTCCTTGTGGGCGACCCACAGGGTCCAGAACTTGGCGATCATCACGCCGAGCGCGATGAGAGAACACATAACCAGCGGATACATCATGAACCCGCCGTCGGCGAACAGGGTCAGGAGTCCGAATTGATCGTTGGCCACCGGAGACCCTCCTTGGAGTCGGGATTCGACCGGGATCGCAGGCGCCCGGACAGGCGGAACCCTAGCGGGCGCGCTTCGCGCACGCTACTTCGTTCATTGCGGGACGCAAGGTATTCGTCCGCACGGCGACGTGTCAACGTCGAGATTCCGCCGGAGGACGCTCGCGAACGCGACTTCCCGCACCCTCGGCCGCCGCGTGGAGGCGAGCCCGTTGCAACGGCCCTGTCGGCAGGCGGCTTCCGGAGCCGGCGCGGCGACGACGATCGATCCGGAGCCCGAAGCGATGCACGGCGCCGCGAACTCGGCGACGAACGACCACGCGATCGGACGACAGGAGGAGAGATGCGCCCGAGACCCCAGACGCCGCCCGAGCCCTCGGACGAGGAGCTCGACGCCTACGTTCTGACGCGCTACCGGCTTCTCGGAATCGACGTCTCCGTGCTTCCGGAATCGGACGAGGACGCGCCCATGGACCGGGAGCGGCTACTCGCCCACGCCCGCTCGATTCTTCGCCAGGACGCCGAGGCCGCCGACTTCCGCATCGATCCCCAGCACAATCTGCCGATGGCCTTTCCGGCGCCCTTCGCGGCGTGGACGGAGGAGGACGGGTCGTGAGCGGGCGCGGGTACGGGGGCATCCGCGCGGCGGGGGCGGGCGGCGAGGCTCCCGAGCCTCAGGACGAGCGGATCTCGCGCCGGTGGTTCCTGGAGCGGATGGCCTGGATCTCCTCGGCGACGGCCGCCGGCACCCTGTTCGCGCGCGCACCGGCCGCAGCCAGCCCCCGCGGCCCCGAGGTGGCTCCGGAAGCGTTCCGGGCGAAGACGCGGATTCAGGAGGTCGACGACCCCACGCGGCTCACGATGTCGGAGTCGATGACCCTGATCCGCACGGGCGCCCTCGACCCACGGGAACTGGTCGAGGCCTACGTCGACCGCATCGAGGCCTTCGACGGAGCCGTTCGGGCCTACGCCGACCGCCCCTCGCGCGAAACGTTGCTCGCGCAGCTGGCCCGGACGCCCGCCGACGAGCGGCGCGCCCCGCTCCGAGGCATGTGCCTCGCGCCCAAGGACAATTTCTATACGGCGGATCTGCTCACCGAGGGCGGGTCGCTGGTGTTCGCGGGCTTCCGGCCGGATTTCGACGCCGCCGCCGTCTCGCTGATGCGCCGAGCGGGCGGGCTGGTGGTGGGCAAGGCGCAGATGGGCAACTTGGCGGGAGGCAGGGCGCGCGCGTACGGAACCACCACGCCGACGACGCGCAACGCCTGGACGCCGGACGACGCGCGCTACAGTCCGGGGGGGTCCTCGTCGGGCACCGCCACGGCCGTGGCGGCCCGGCTCGCGGTGGCGGGGCTGGGGACGCAGACCGGCGGTTCGGTCGTCGGTCCTTCCAACGCGCAGGGGCTGACCGCGGTCAAACCCACCTTCGGACGCGTTTCCCTGCACGGGGTCATCCCGCTGAGCTACACCCGCGACCACGTGGGCGTGATGGCGCGCGACGCCATGGACGCGGCCGTCCTGCTCCAAGTGTGCGCGCAACCGGATCCGAACGATCCCCGCACGCTGGGCCTCCCGAACCCCCCCGACTACGTGCGCGCGGCGACTCCGTACGGGGGCGACCGCCCCCGCGTGCGCTGGCCCACCCGGGTCGGCGTCTGGCCCGGGTATCTCGAGGGGGACCGCGAACCGGCGAACCGGCTCCGGCGCGAATTCCTCGCCGAACTCGAGCGCAATCCGGCGGTGACCGTCGTTCCAGACGTGACCCTCCCGGAAGACTGGGAGACCCTGACCTCGCCGCCCTTGGGCGGCTCCCACGGCGATCCGACGGCGTTCTTCGTCGAGCATCTGCGCGAAGACGTGCGCAACTTCGCGGACCGCCTGCCGCGCTTCCTCAACGGCATGCTCCAGAGCGCCGACACCTACGTGAAGGTCCAACAGGCGCGCAACCTCCTGCGCCACCGCATGGTCGCCCAACTCTTCAACCAGTGCGACGTGGTGGTCACGGATTCCGGCGGCGCGTTCGACGGCGCGGGGTTGCCGCTGGCGTGCGCGCCCATCGGATTCGACACCGACGAGACCACCGGGGCGCGGGTGCCGCGCGGGGCCACGCTCGGGGCGCCTCCCTTCGGCGAGGAACGGCTGCTCGCCGTCCTCGCGGCGTATCAGGCGGTCACGGACTTCCACCGGGAGCGGGCGCCGGATCCGGCGGGATAGTCGGAAGCCCGCGCCCCCCCCGCCCTTCCCCGCCGCCGGGCGCTGTCGCCGCGGCTCCGCCCGTGCGAGATTGCCCCTCGCCGGACGATCCCGGTCGAAGAGCGTCGGCCGGACTCGCCATAGGAAGAAACGGGTCTCCATGAAGAGAGCCACGGCAGCGGCGCTCGTCCTGACGCCGCTATCCGCCTGCGTCAGCGTGTCGCACGCGGTTCTGGCGGACCGGTCCGCCCATCCGGTCCCGCCGCGGGAAGTCGCCTTCTTCCTCTTCGGCGGCCACGTCCCTTGGGACTGCGATCCGGTCGCGCTCCTCTCCGCCCACGGAAGCAGGAACTTCGCCGACGAAGGCGATCTGCTAGACGGTCTGCGCGAGGAAGCCGGCGAACTCGGCGCCAACGCCGTCTACCTCCAGTTCATGTCGGAGGACCCCCGGAACCCCGTCCAGCTGCCGCCGCCGAGCGACCCGGCGTACGATGCCGCCGTCCTCGCCAACCTGATCGGCGCCGGCCGAGGCGCCAAGGCGATCGCGCTCCATTGCCCTCGGCACGGCGGCGACCCTTCGCCCCGCCGGGACCGCGCCCTGGCCTACGGCGAGCCGCGAGGCGGGCGAATCGGCACGGGCGCGGACAATTTCGCCGAGATCTGGACCGTTCGAGGAACGGCGGGCCGGACGATCGGGATTTCCGCCAAGTCCGACGACTTCGACGTGCTGGTCGAGTTGTTTTCGCCCAGCGGCGAATTGATCGCCCGGGACGACGACGGGGGGCTGGGACTCGACTCGGAGCTCGTGACGACATTGGAGGCGTCCGGGCGCTTCCGGGTCAGGGTCAGGGAGGCGGACTTCGGAGAACCGGAGGGAGGCGACTACGCGATCGCCGTGCGAGATCAATCCATCGACCGAATTCGAATGGGATCGAACTCCGTCGGAACGATCGACCCCGGCGGATACGACGTCGGCCTGTGGACGTTCGACGGTTCCGCGCGCGACGTGGTGGTCGTCGGGGCGACCTCGAGCGAGATGGATCCGGTCGTCGATCTGTATTCGCCGACCGGAGCGTGGCTCGGAACGGACGACGATTCGGGGCCGGGTCTCGGTGCCCTGCTGGTCGAACGACTCGAAGCGCCGGGCCGATACCAAGTGCGCGTGCACGACTTCGACGAAGGCGGCGGAAGGTACGAGATCGTTGCGGACCGCGTCGCCGAGTTGCTTCCGAGCGCTTCCGCGGTCGGCGATCTGTCCGAGGGAGGGCTGTGGGCCTTCGAAGGGGAGCGCGGAGAAGCGGCCGTCGTCGACGTGGCGTCCACGACGTTCGATCCCACCGTGACCCTCCTGTCGGGCTCCGACGTCGACTTCGACGCGCCGATCGGCTACGACGGAGGAGGAGGCCTCGACTCGCGGGTGGAGGCCGCATTGCCCGAATCGGGCTGGTATCTGGTCGTGGTGGACGACTACGGGGGCGGGACCGCGGGAGACTATCGAATCGCCCTCGCGACTTTCGGCAGGTACGACGCGTCCACGCCCGCCGGGTCCGGATTCCACGTCAGCCGCTCCGGGCACGTCCTCACGAACGCGCACGTGATCGAGCGGTGCCGAGAGGTGCGCGTCCTCCCGGGCGGCGCCGCTCGCATCGTCGCCCGGGACGACGCGAGCGATCTCGCGCTTCTCAAGGTCGACGCGACCGCTCCGCCCGCGCCGTTTCGGCAGGGGCGCGGAGTGCGGCCGGGCACGGACCTCGTCGTCGTCGGCTTTCCTCTCCAAAGGATCTTCGACGCCTCCGACCTCGCCGTCACGACGGGCGTCGTCAGTCGTCTCGCGGGCCCCGACAACGATCGCCGGCTCTTCCAGATGACGGCGGCGCTCAACCCCGGCAACAGCGGCGGACCCGTACTGGACGGCGCGGGCCGCGTGGTCGGCGTGGCGACGGCGGCGCTCGATCCGTCGGTCGCGCAGAACGTCAATTTCGCGGTGAGCGCCGGCACCGCCCGCGCGTTCCTCGACGCCGAAGGAATCGCGTACGAAACCGCTCCGTCCGACATCGTCCCGGAGACGGAGGTCGTCGCAACCAGGGCGCGGACGTTCACGGTGAGGATCGAATGCGGGAGATGACCTCGTCTGCATGTCGCGGCAGCTGCGGGACCATTCGGTTGCCGGAGACTTCCGAACTCTCCGGGGCGCGGACCGCTTCACGAACGAAAACGCCGAAACCAGCCCGGTCTCCAACCCGATTCGGCCGGAACGGCTCCCGCAGCCCTGAAATCCGGAGACCGGAACGCGTCCCACCGCCGTTCCCTCCATCGTCGCACGAGGCCGTCATGTCCGAACCCCGATTCGTTCCCCTCCGCTCGTCGGCCGCTCGCCTCGCCCTGCTCGCGTTCCTCGTCCCGCTTCCGGGCGCCGCGTCGGCCCAGTACGCCGACCCTCCCGTCAACGCCTCCGACCATCCGTCGCTGCGCCCCTTCTCGTGGCGCTCCATCGGGCCGTTCGGACAGGGAGGACGGGTCGACGACATCGCCGTGCACCCCACCGACACGCGCATCTACTTCGTGGGCTTCGCGACCGGCGGGCTGTGGAAGACGACCAACAACGGGACCACCTTCGCACCGGTCTTCGACGACTACGGCACCCACTCGATCGGCGCGATCGCGATCGCGCCCTCGAACCCGGACGTCGTCTGGATCGGGACGGGCGAAGCCAACAACCGGCAAAGCTCTTCGTTCGGAGACGGCGTCTACAAGTCCGTGGACGGCGGCGCGACCTTCGTCCACACGGGGCTGCGCGAGACGCAGACCGTCGCGCGCGTCGTCGCGCATCCCGACGACGCGGACGTGGCCTGGGTCGCGGCGGTCGGCCACCTCTTCGGCCCCAATCCGGAACGCGGCGTCTTCAAGACCGCGGACGGGGGGAGATCCTGGAACCACGTGCTCGCCGTCGACGAGGACACCGGCGCCACAGACCTGGTCCTCGACCCGTCGAACCCCAACACGCTCTTCGCGGCCACCTACCAGCGGCGCCGCACGGCGTGCTGCTTCGTGGGCGGAGGACCCGGAAGCGGCATCTGGCGCTCGGACGACGGAGGCGAGAGCTGGACCCGCCTGCGCGGCAACGGCCTTCCGCGCGGCACCATGGGACGCGTCGCGCTGGCGACGACCCTCGCCGATCCCGGCGTCGTCTACGCCCAGATCGAGGTCGCGGCGGACGAGGAAGAGCCCCTGACGGACGAGGAACGAGCCGAGTGGGAGCGCTTGGCCGACGAGGGCGCGCTGCCTCCCGACCCCCAGTACAACGGCATCTGGCGCTCGAGCGACAGGGGGGCGAGTTGGGAATTCCGCTCGAACGAGAACGGACGCCCGATGTACTTCAGCCAGATCCGGGTCGACCCGGCCGATCCCGACATCGTCTACGTCGTCGATCAGCGCATCCACAAATCGCGCGACGGAGCCCGCACCTTCGAGGCGCTGGACGGATACGGTCATGTGGACCAGCACGCGTTCTGGATCGACCCCGGGGACAGCGACCACCTGATCGCGGGCAACGACGGTTCGGTGGACGTCAGCTACGACCAGGGCGAGACGTGGGAGTCGCTCCGACGCTGGTCGGTGGGTCAATCCTACCACGCCTCCGTGGACATGCGGCGTCCGTACTTCGTGTGCACAGGACTCCAGGACAACGGCAGCTGGTGCGGCCCGAGCGCGGTCCGGACCGGCGAGATCCTCTCCGAGGACTGGTACCGGGTCGGGGGCGGGGACGGCTTCTACACCGCCGTCGATCCCACCGATCACACGGTCGTCTACTCCGAGTCCCAGAACGGCAACATCCGACGCCTGAGCCTCGCGACCGGCGAGCAGGTCGGCATCCGGCCGCGGGCGCCGAGCGGGAACGACCCTTCGTCGAACGTCGTGCCCATGGTCGAGCGCGGCACCGAGATCCGCTGGAACTGGAACACGCCCTTCATTCTCTCTCCCCACAACCCGGAGGTGGTGCACGCCGGCGGAAACCGGTTCTTCACCTCGATGGACCGGGGCGAGACCTGGAGAACGAGCCCGGATCTATCGAAGAACATGGACCGGGACGCGATCGAGGTCATGGGCCAAGCCAACGTTCTGCCCCGCTGCAATCGGATGGACCGGGGCCGGGAGTGCATCCTCTCGCGCAACGACGGCGTGAGATCGTGGGGTGCGGCCGTGTCGCTCGCCGAATCGCCGCTGGTGCCGGGCCTCCTCTGGGTAGGAACCGACGACGGCAACATCCAAGTGAGCCGGGACGGCGGCGCCAGCTGGAGAGAGGTGGGAGAGAACGTCCCCGGGGGAACCCGGGGCTACTACGTTTCGCGGATCGAGGCTTCGCATTTCGACGCGGGCACGGCCTACGCCTCGTTGGACGGCCACAAGAGCGGCGATCTGCGACCCTACGTCTACGCGACGCGCGACTACGGGGCGAGCTGGGAGGACGTCGCGTCGAACCTGCCGGAATACGGCAACGTCAACACGGTGCGTCAGGACCCGCGCGCCCGCAACCTCCTGTACGTCGGCAGCGAGTTCGGATTCTTCGTCTCGCTCGACGAGGGCGGAAGATGGCACCGGTTCATGACCGGGCTCCCGGTGGTGCGCGTCGACGACGTGGTGGTGCATCCGCGGGACAACGACTTGGTGCTGGCCACGCACGGGCGGGGCGTGATGGTGATGGACGACGTCACGCCCCTCCAGCAACTGACCCCGGAGGCGCTGGAGCGGGACGCGTTCCTGTTCGAGCCCCGGGAGGCCGTGGCCTGGAGGCAGAACCGGACGCGTTCGCGCTCGGTGACGGGCGACAAGGTGCTGCGCGGCGACAACGCCATGCCGGGAACGGCGATCCACTACCGCCTCTCCGACGAGATCGACGACGACCACGTGAGCCTGACGATCGCCGACCCCGTCACCGGCGAGGTGTTTCGCGATCTGGAGGCCACCGGCCGCGAGGGAATCAACCGGGTGCGGTGGGACCTTCTGGGGAACGTTCCGGAGGACGCGGCGACGGGCGGAGGGTTCGGCGAACCGCGGGCGCCGGTGGCGAAGCCGGGGGCGTACCGGGTGACGCTGACCGTGAACGGCGAGGAGTTCTCCCGGCTGGTCGCCGTGCTGGAGGACGTGTGGATGGAAGAACGATGAACTCGAGGACGTCCGTCGATCCGACGTCTTCGGCGAGACGGAGATGGCGGCCGGACGCGTCGGCGGCGACGCGATCGGAAGTCGAGCGCCGCTTGCACCGCCAGCCGGTCGGGCCGACGAGGACCGAACGGCGCCGGAGGCGCTTCACCCCGACGGGTTCGCTTCCGACGCCAGTCGGGACGCCTCGCCGACCCCGACATGCTGGACCTGGGCGGCAACGGAGCGACGGGCGCGATCCCGCCGGAACCGAGCCGTTCGGTCGATCCGGGGGCGCCGATCCTTTCGGGCAACGACCCGACGCGGTCCATCCCCCCGGAGCTGGGGAAACTCGTCGATCCGAACCCGCTGGACCTGTCCGACGACAGCGGTTTCGCGGCGCGGAATCTCCCGACTTCGCGCTCGGTCGGAGACCGTCGGGGCGGAGGGGGTCGCCGCGTGCGGCGCCGATCCGCGAACGGGGACCATGAAGCGGAATCGCCGCGAGACCCACGCAGGCAGTCGGGGCAGCGGGAAGTCCGCAACCGCGAAAACCCGGTTCGGAACGGAACGGAGAACGGCGAATCCGCGCGGCGGCGGACGGTCCGTCCCGCCGAGCGTCCGCCATCGTCCCGGGCGGGGCCGGGGATTATAAGGAGCGCGTGTCCGGCTCCCTGAAGGGACGGGTGGCGGTCGTGACCGGAGCCAACTCCGGCGTGGGCCGGTCGGTGGCCGAGATGCTGCTCGAGGCGGGCGCCCACGTCGCGATGGTGTGCCGGAACCGCCAGCGCGGAGAACGCGCGTTGGCGGAGTTGCGCGCGGGCGCGCGAGCTTCCGGGCCCCGGAGCGTGCAGGGCGAACCCGCCGGCGGCGGCGGCGCCCGGCCGGAGACGGGCGGCTCGGTCGAATTGGAGCTCGCGGACCTCTCCCGGCAGAAGGACGTGCGGGACTTGGCCGGGCGGCTCGCCGCCCGTCTCCCGGCGATCGACGTCCTGGTCAACAACGCCGGCGTCGCGCAGGCGGGTTGCGTGCGTTCCCCGGAGGGATTCGAACTCACCTTCGCCACGAACCACCTCGGACACTTCCTGCTCACCCGTCTCCTGCGCGACCGGCTGCAGGCGGGGCGGGGACGGGTCGTCAACGTGAGTTCGCGGGGCCATCGGAGCGGCGACCTGCGGCGGGCGGGGCTCGAGGACATCGCCCGGGGCCGCGCCTGGAGGGGGAGCCTGCAGGCCTACGCCGACTCGAAGCTGGCCAACGTCCTCTTCACCGTCGAGGCGGCGCGGCGCTGGAGCTCCCTCGGCATCGCCGCCGACGCGGTGCATCCCGGCGTGCTGGCGACCGAAATCTGGAAGAAGACGCCGCTCGCGGTGCGCCTGTCGATCCGTCCCCTCACTTGGTTCATGGCGGGCCCGGACGTTGGCGGCCGAGCCGTGATGAATCTGGTCGCGCCCCCCTCCGGGGAAGAGGCGACCGGACGGTACTTCCATGTCCGGCGCGAGGAGGCCCCGAGCGCTCAGGCGCGCGACGACTCGCTGGCGCGCGAACTCTGGGAACGCAGCGCGGAGTGGACGCGGGCATGAGCGGGGACGGAGCCGGGACCGTTCACCGCGGGACGGCCCCGCAACTCCCCGCGGCCCCGTCCCGCCGCCGAGCGGAGAACGGTCGCCGACGCTCCCGTTCCCCCGGCGGCTCCCAGCTCCTCCATCCACGCCCGCGGTGCCCGAAATCGAAGCGCCCCGGATGGAGGCATTCCGCCAGGATCTCCGCCGACTCCACCAAGCGGGGACCCGGCCGGTTGAAGTACCGGTTCCCGTCCGCGATCACCACCCGGCCCGCGCCGACGGCGGAGAGCCGCCGCCACTCCGGGCGGGCGGTCAGCGCCGACATCTCGCGCGCGGCGCGCTCGACGTCGAACCCGCAGGGCATGATCGCGATCAGGTCGGGATCGACGGCGGCGAGTTCGCTCGGGTCCAGATAGCCGGAGTGCGCGCCGGCCTCGCCGAGCGGATCCACGCCGCCCGCGTGCGCCACCAGCTCGGGCACCCAGTTGCCCGCGACCATCAGCGGGTCGATCCACTCGATGCAGGCGACGGAGGGGCGCGGCCGCAACGTGCGCGTCTCGGCGCGGAGCGCCTCGAGCCGACCGGTCAAGCGCGCCACCAATTTCTCGCCCCGCGCCGGCGCCCCGAGCGCCGCCGCGACCGCCCGGACATCGCTCCACACGTCGTCCAAAGCCATCGGTTCGAGCGACACGATGGCAGGCTGCGAACGCACCAGGCGACGCACCGCTCGCTCCACGTCCCGCAAGCCGACCGCGCACGCCTCGCACTGTGTCTGGGCGACGACGACGGTGGGGGCCAAGCGGTCCAGCAGAACCGGGTCGACGCTGTACGCGGACAGGCCGTCTCGGAAGATCGTCCGCATCCGGTCGTCGATGGCGCGGCTCGACGCCTCGCCCCTCTCCTTCGAGGCGGAACAGGCGGGCAGACGGACGACGCCGGGCGGATGGTCGCACTCGTGGGAGCGGCCCACGAGCTCGTCCTCGAAGCCCAGCGCGCACACGATCTCGGTCCCGCTCGCGATGAGCGAGACGATCCGGTGGGGCATCCGCGCTACGTGCGGCTGGACGCGAGCCGGTGAAGCGGAATGGGCGCGGGATTCCTCAGAGCCGCGCGGCTGAACAGGAGCGGCAGGAAGATCGCCATGCTGATCAGCGTGTTGCGGAAGAACGGAATCGCGCGTAGGTAGCAGTCCGCCAACCCCGAGAGCGTCTTCGGATAGAGTGCGCCGTCGCCGAAGGCCCAGACGCCGAAGTTGGTGATCGCGAAGAAGGCGACCGACGACGCCAGTCCGGCGCCCGCGACCCGCGTCCACGACGTCTCGCCGCGCAACGCGAAGCCCGTGGTCGCCACCAGCGCCAGCGACAGGTAGACCGTCGGCTGGGCGGCGTGGAACGCCCAGTCGATCCGCCCTGTCAGCGCCAGAATCCCCAGATCGCCCAGCAACCACGCGGAGAACGGGACCAGGTACGCGGTCTTCGCGCGGGCGAAGAACGCGCCCCCGAACAGGCAGAGCGGCAACATGGGCGAAAAATTCCACGGCCAAGCGGTCCCGTCCGGGCCGATCGACATCCCGAACTTCGCCAGAAGATACGGCGCCAGCCGCGCGCAGACGCTCAGGGCGAACATCGCCACGATCACGGAAAATCTCGGTTTCATCTCTCTCGCCTCCTCGTCTTCCGATTTCATCGGGACGACCGTTCCCTTCCCGACCCGCAGGTCGTCCCGTCTCTCATCCCTCTCCGCCGCCCAGCGTCACGCTTGCGCCAACGTAGACGGCCCGCCCGGGCGCGGCGAACCCCCACACCTCGCGGTAGGACTCGTCCAGCAGGTTCTCCAAGCGCACGGTCAGGCGCATCTCCGGGCGTCCCGGGCCCGGCTTCAACTCGAACTTCGCCGCCAAGTCCACCAGCGTGTGGGCGGGGAGCGTCACCGGTTCGGCCGGCCAAGCACCGAAGTCGCGGTCGCCGCGCTCTCCCGTGCGCCGCACGCTCGCGTCCAGCCCGATCCCGTCCGCGATCCGGGCGAAGGCGCCCGCTCCGGCGGCGTGCCTCGGTCTGCGGAGCAGCGGCTCCCCCTCCACGAACGCCGCCGACGGCCCCTCGTCGAAACCGGAGTCCTCCACTTCCGTGTCCAGGTAGGTGTAGAAGCCCGACAACCGAATGCGGCCCGCGACCGCCGACGCCTCCGCCTCCAGCCCGCGGCTGCGCGCCTTGGCCACGTTGTGATAGTTCGGCCCTCCGGGCTCGGGAGGCGAAGAGGTGTACTGGACGAGGTCGCGGTAGCTCTGCCGGAAGGCGGTGAGCGAGAGCCGGGCGACACCCCCCAGTTCCTGGTCCAGCCCCGCTTCGAAACTGGTCGATCTCTCCGGTTCGAGTTTCGGATTTCCGGTCGCGAATCCGGTGGCGTAGATCTCGTGGAAGGCGGGTTCCTTGATCCCGGTGCCCGCCGACGCCCGTACGCGCGTGCCCGAGGAAACCGCGCGCCACGCCGCGCCCGCGCGCCAAGTCGTCGCCCGGCCGAAGCGCTCGTTGCTCTCGAGGCGCACCCCGACGTTCAGCGCCGCGGGTCCGCGGAACTCCGACAACTGCGCGTAGAAGGCTCGGTTTCCACGCTCGTTGCGGGATTTGGCCGAACTCGAACCCCACTCGGAGAGGGATTCGCTGAAGTCGCGCACCGACTGCCGCTCCAGCTCGTATCCGGCGGCGACCGAGGTGCCCGCGCCGGGGCGCCAGACGGCCCGGACGCCGAGGGTGGCGCGGCGCAGGTCCGCGAGGCTCGCGTAGCCGTAGCGGCCGAGCGTGTCGGCCGGGCCGTCCGGGGCGTCTTCGGTCCCGGAGTCCGATTCGTGGACGCCGATCCCGACGCGAGTCTCGAAAACGTCGCTCCAGCGCCGTCCCGCATCGAAGTTGAACGAGAGCGCGTCCCCGAAGCTGTGGGCGTTCTCGTCGGCCAAGTTCCCGGAGGCGTCCGTGGGATAGTGGAAGCGCCGATCCTCGTGGCGCACCGAGACCGACGCGTCGGCGGCTTCGTCGAGTCGTCCCCGCACGAGCCCCGTGGCCGTGGTTTGGCGAAACCGGTTGTTGAAAGGGAGGGTGCCGTCGGTCTCGTTGGCCCCGGCGGAGAAGGCGTAGGAGAAGGA
Organism: Longimicrobiales bacterium; assembly: GCA_965115885.1. Classification (GTDB taxonomy): domain Bacteria; phylum Gemmatimonadota; class Gemmatimonadetes; order Longimicrobiales; family Gaopeijiaceae; genus BD2-11. Next base: position 952,869 of record OZ220479.1, on the reverse strand, counting down.
ATCGGTTCCGCCCGAGATTCCCCCCTGCCAGCGACGGGTCCCGTAGCTACCGCCCTGAAACGAAAGGTCGCCCCGGGGGCGGCCGCTCCCGCGCCGCGTGAAGATCTGGACGACGCCGCTCACCGCATCGGACCCGTAGAGCGCGGAGGCGGGCCCTCGCACGACCTCGATGCGCTCCACGTTGTCGGTCGTGAGCGAGGCGAAGTCGAACGCTCCGCCGGGTTCGTTCACGCGCACCCCGTCGATCAGGACCTGCACGTAGTCCGATTCTCCTCCCCGCAGGAAAAGCGAAGTGACGGCGCCGAACGAACCGCTCCGGGCCAGCGCCGCGCCCGAAAGCAGGCGCAGGGCGTCGGCCACGTATTCGATGCCGATCCCTTCCAGTTCCGGGCCGTGGAGGACGGTCGCGTGGGCGGCGGCGGCCCATTCGGGCTGGGGCAACCGGTTGGCGGTGACCACCATCCCTTGCAGGTTCCCCGACTCTTGGGCGGCGGCGGGCGCGGCCAGACATGCGGCGGCGACGGCGGCGAGGCGAGCGAATCGAACGCGGTCCATGTCGGATCTCCTCCGCCGCGCGGAAGGAGGAGATGCCGACCGGCGCACATGCCGGAAGACGCCCTCCACCTCCCCGCGGAGGTGGCGAGAAATAGGGCGCCGGACGGGTTCGTCTCCTGGCTGGAGGCCTCCGGCTTCGCCTTCCCAAGCTCCTCTTTCGGAGCCCAGTGGCATGTTCGAGCCGAAGTCTTACCGGGGAAAAACCCCGGGCCTCATCACAGTGGCGGGGCCGCGCCGGACTCGCACCGGCTTCCGTGGACCCCTCCGGTCGGAACTTCAGTCTAGCCGGAGCGTGGCGGAAATTCAAGCCAAGCGACGCGGCGACGTTTCGGGGACGCAGTCCGATTCGCGCCGCGAACACAGCGCGTCGACGACCGTCGTGGCCACCATTCGAGCTGGATCGTGTCGGCGTCCGCGCTTGCTCTCGTGCCCGTGCGCGCCCGCTACCGCTTCACCCGGTTGCCCGCGATCCACACCGACTCGATGGAACGAAGGTTCGCGATGTCGGCGAGGGGGTCTTCGGCGACGACCACGAAATCGGCCCACTTCCCGACCTCGAGGGTCCCCACGTCGTCCAGTCGCAGACAAGCCGCGGCGTCCCGGGTGGCGGAGGCGAGAATCCGAGACGGCGAAAGCCCCGCGGCGGCCATGAGTTCCATCTCCATGTGCTCGAAGTAGCCCTGGAACCGTCCGAGCGGCCCGGTGTCGGTGCCGAAGGACACCGTGACGCCCGCGTCGACGGCCGCCTTCACGTTCCCCAGCGCCACGGCCAGCGCCTCCTCGTAGAGGGCGGCCGAGCGGCTCTCCCGAAAGGCGCGCTGGCGGTCCTCCTCCAGCAACGACGCCACCTCCCGGGCGTTGGCGTAGCGGGCGAAGAACGGATCGTCGACGAAGGCGGGGCGCTCGCGGTACACGAAGGTGGACACCTCCCGAGCGAGAGTCGGGCAGTAGCAGACGCCCGTCTCCTTGGCGAGGTCGACGAACTCCCGGTCGATGCGGGCGTCGCGTACGCTGTGGGCGAGGAAGTCGGCGCCGGAGCGCAACAGATCCTTGGCGTCCTCGAGGTAGAACATGTGCGCGGCCAAGCGGAGGCCCATGCCGTGAGCCTCGTCGATGGCCGCGCGGTAGGCCTCGGGAGGCATCTTGACCGAGGCGCCCAGGTTGTCGTCCACGCGCAGCTTGAGCCAGTCGGGCCGCAGGCGGGCGTTGTTCTCGATCTGATCGCGCACCTCGTCGGGCGTGGAGCCGACGAGAACGGGACCGGCCATGAGCAGGCGGGCGTGGTCGAGCCGGGGATCGTCCTCCTGAGCGTCGCGCACGCGCATGCTGGGCTCGCCCCCTCCGCCCAAGCTGTTCACCGTGGTGACCCCGTAGACCGCATACAGCCGGAGCTCGTCGCGGACGGCCTCGTCGGCGGCCTCTCCCTCCAGGCCGAGGGCCGAGCGTCCCACGTGGCCGTGGGTGTTGACGAGCCCGGGAACGACGTTCCGGCCGCCCAGGTCGACCCGCTCGGCGCCGTCGGGAACGTCCGTTTCGGCGGCCGAGCCCACCGCCTCGATGCGCCCGTTGCGGACCACCATCGCCGCGTCGTCGACCGGGGCGCCCTCGAGCCCGTCGACGAGACGCATGCCGGTGAAGGCGACCACGCGGTCCGAGGACGGCGTCTCGGCGGGGGCGCAGCCAAGAAGGGCGAGGACGAGCGACAGGGCGGCGACGCCGCGGAGGAAGTCGCGCCGTGGAGAATCGGACATGCGGGACCTTCCTTTTTTTCTTGGCGGGCGGGCCTCAGGGACTTGCGCCGCCTGCGGCCGCCAAGGGATCGGTCAGCCCGACGACGTGCACCGCGATCATCCCCAGAACGCCGACGACGGCCAAGTAGTAGACGGTGGGGAGGATGGTCTTGCGCAGCGTCGTCCCTTCCCGACCCAGCAACCCCACGGTGGCCGACGCGGCGACCACGTTGTGGATCGCGATCATGTTTCCGGCTGCGGCGCCGACCGCCTGCAACGCCACGATCGTCGCGCTCGACATCGCGAGCCGTTCCGCGACGCCATGCTGGAAGAGGGAGAACATGAGATTGCTGACCGTGTTGGAACCTGCGATGAAGGCGCCCAGCGCTCCGGTCACGCCGGCGAACAACGGCCACACCCGGCCCACGTTGTCCGCAACCCAGGCGGCCATGGCGATCGGCATGCCGACCAGCCCGGCGGCGTTCACCCCCGACTGGATGTAGATGCGCACCATGGGCACGGTGAAGACGAGGACGAAGCCGGCTCCGAGGAGAACGCGCGACGACTTGACGAAAGCCCGCCGCAACTCCGAGGCCTTCATTCGATGAAGGAAGAAGGTGGCGGCCACCACCGCGATCAGGACGGTTCCCGGGAGGTAGAGAGGCGTGGTGGTCGCGGCGACGTCGGTGCCGAGCACGTTCGTCCAGGAAACGGCAGGGGCGCGCAGCCAGCCCTGAACCGGCAGCGTCGACAGTCGGCTCAGCACCAGCAACGCCGCCAGAAACGCGTAGGGCGCCCAAGCCATCCCCACAGAAACCCGCCTGTCGTCGTCCAAGTCCCGCCGGGCCTCGAGCCCGCTGGCCCACCCTCGCCCCCATCGGCTCCGCTCCGGGAAATCCCAGGTGTCGTCCGGGATCAGGAAGCCTCGACGCGCGGCGAAGATCACGATCGCGAGCCCGATCGGCGCCCCCAGCAGCGCGGGGAACTCCGGCCCGAGCAGCCAGCCCGTGAACGTGTAGGGGACGGTGAAGGCGGCCCCGGCGAAGAGGGCGAAGGGGAAGATCGACAGTCCCTCCGTCCACGACCGGTTGGCGCCGAAGAAGCGGGTGGTCATGACGATCATCAAGGTGGGCATCAGGGTGCCCGCGACGGCGTGCAGAACCACGACCCGGTCGGTGACCAGCCGCAGGAAATCGTTCATCGTGATGCCTGCGGCGAGGAGTCGGGCGTCGAACGCCTCTCCCCCCAAGCCGCCCTGCACGCCCACCAGCACGGGCGTGCCCACCGCGCCGAAGGTCACCGCAGTGCTCTGGATCATCATGCCGATCATCACCGCGGCGGCGGCCGGAAACCCCATCGCCACCATGAGCGGGGCCGCCACCGCGGCCGGCGTGCCGAATCCCGCCGCTCCCTCGATGAAGGAACCGAAAAGCCAAGCGACGACGACGATCTGGATCCGGCGATCCTCGCTGACGCTACGGAAGCTGCGCCGGATCGCGGAGACGCCCCCGGACTCCTCCAGCGTATTCAGCAACAGAATGGCGCCGAACACGATGACCAGGAGATCGAAGGTCAGGAAAAGTCCTTGGATGGAGGAGGCCGCGACCCGGATCGGAGCCATCCGCCATGCCGCGAGCGCCACGACGACAGCGGAAACGTAGGCGATGGGCATAGCGAACTTCGCCGGCACCCGGAACCCGACGAGCAAAGTCCCGCCGACGAAGATGGGAAGAAGCGCAAGCACGGCTTGAACGCCCGAGTCGATGGAGGCCTCCGGATTGAATCGCCGAGGGAAGCGAGCGAGAGGGTCGGGCGAATGTGGGTCGCCGCCGCCCTTGCGGGCAAGTCGGAAACGCAGTGCGCCGGGACCGGAGCGGTGGCGTGAAATCGTTGCGCCGCAGACCGATGACGCGGGTGCGGGGACGAAAGGTCCGAAGCCGACGCTTCGAGAAAGACGGACATGGCGCGTCGGGCGGCAACGTTGCGAGCCGTCGGCTCGGGCGGGCGGGCGCCGCCGCCCCGCATCCAGCCATCCCCCCGGACCACGGGCGGCGGCGATCCGGGACGGACGGGCGTTGCGGCCCGGTCGAGGCGGCCCGGACCCGCACCGGCGGACGGGAGCGGAGCGAGCAGGCCACGGCGCGCGGGGGTCGCCGCCGCCCAATGACCGTGACGCCGAAGTCGGAGGCGTGGTTCCTGCGAGGCGCTCGTTTTTTGTGGATCCCGGCGGACCGTGTATCTTGGTTCCGGCGGCGGCGAGCCAACGGTCCCGCAAAGTCGGAGCCCGGTCGAGGAACCACGGCCGGTCGGCGGGCGAGGCGGCGCGACCGTCGCTTCCGAAGTCGCATGCGGGTCCGTCGTCTTTTCCGCAACCTTCGCGCTGGCCCGCGCGTACGTTTGGAACGGGAGCGGCGCCGCGCCGGATTCCGCAGGGCGCGGAGGCTGTGGAAGCCGACGGACGAAGAATCGCGGACAACCCACCTTCGAATCGAGGAAACAGGAATGACCTCTCTCCCTCCGACGCGCGACCGCGTCCGAGCCCCGGTACGCGTCGGCGCGCTGTTTTCCTGCGCGGCGGCGCTCGCACTCCTCCCCGCCTGCGGCGGCTACTCCTCGCCCGGCGGCGGCATGGCCCCCGCACGCCTCGCGCCCCTGCGCGTCAGCCCGCCCACGCCGGATCCGCGCGTCGGACTGGCGCCCGGGCTCTTCGACGCCGAGGAAGCGATCTGGAACCTGCGGCTGGTCTCCGCCACGCCTCCGACCGAACCGTTCGTGGGCCAGACCAACTCGGACCTCGCCTTCACCGGCGACTACGCCATCCAGGGCAACTACGACGGCATCCAGATCTGGGACATCTCCGACCCGGCCAACCCGGAATCCGTGATCACCTACGTGTGCCCCGCCTCGCAGAGCGACGTCTCCGTGTTCGAGCACCTGCTCTTCGTTTCGGGCGAAGGCATGGGAGGGCGGTTGGACTGCAGCGGGGAAGGCGTGGACGAGGCCGTGAGCCACGACCGCCTGCGCGGGATCCGCATCTTCGACATCTCCGACATCTCCGCGCCCGAGTACGTCGCCAACGTGCAGACTTGCCGCGGCTCCCACACGCACACGGTGCTCGAGCACCCCGGCGACGACGAGAACGTCTACGTCTACGTCTCCGGCTCGGCCCCGGTCCGGCCCGCCGAGGAACTCCCCGGTTGCTCGGGCGCGTCCCCGGAGGAGGACCCCAACACGGCGCTCTTCCGCATCGAGGTCATCAAAGTGCCGCTCGCGGATCCGGCGAGCGCGGCCATCGTCAGTTCGCCCCGCATCTTCGAGAACTTGGTGGCGCCGCCCACCCACGGGCTCGCCCCCGACGATCTCGCGGAGCTGGAAGAGGCGCGCGCGCGCGGCGCCTTCGTCGTCGAGCTCATGGGGCAGGAGATGGTGGTGCCCGACGCCATGGCCGGACAACTCCTCGCACAAGCCGTGGCGGAGCGCGGCGGCGAGGGCCCGCCCACCGCCGCGGACAGCGCGGCGTTGCGACGGATGCTTCCCGTGATGGCGGCGCAGATGGCGGGCGGCGACGAGGACGCCGGGCCCACCCAGTGCCACGACATCACCGTGTATCCCGCCATCGGGCTGGCGGGCGGCGCATGCGAGGGCTACGGCATGTTGCTCGACATCAGCGACCCGGAGAACCCGGTGCGACTCGCGGAAGTGGCCGACTCGAACTTCTCCTACTGGCACTCGGCGACGTTCAACAACGACGGCACCGCCATCATGTTCACCGACGAGTGGGGCGGCGGCGGCGCGCCCAAGTGCCGGGCCTCCGATCCGGTGGAGTGGGGCGCCAACGCCATCTTCGCCGTCGAGAACGGGGAGATGACGTTCCAGAGCTACTACAAGTTGCCCGCGCCGCAGACCGTGCAGGAAAATTGCGTCGCGCACAACGGCTCGCTCATCCCGATTCCCGGCCGCGACGTCATGATCCAGGGATGGTACCAGGGCGGCATCTCCCTGATCGATTGGACGGATCCGGCGAATCCGGTCGAGATCGCCTACTTCGACCGCGGACCCGTCGACGGCGAGGCGATGCGGATGGGCGGCAGCTGGTCGGTCTACTGGTACAACGGCGTGATCGTCAACTCGGAGATCGCGCGCGGGCTGGACATCCTCGAGCTGGTTCCGAGCGAAGCGATGACCCGCAACGAGATCGAGGCGGCCAACGCCGTCCGGCTGACCCACCTCAATTCCCAGGGGCAGCCCGTCTTCGAATGGCCGGCGACTTTCGCGCTGGCGCGGGCCTATCTGGATCAGCTGGAGCGGCATCGAGGCTTGGACGAAGCGCGGATCGCGTCGGCGCGGGACGAACTGTCCGCGGCCGAGGACATGAGCGGATCGGGGCGCGCCTCCGCGCTCCGGTCGCTGTCGGACGAACTTCGAGGCGACGCCCGCGGGGCGCTCGATCCCGCCAAGGTGCGGCAGCTGGCGCAGGCGGTGCGCGACTTGGCCGACGCGGGGTGAGTCCGGAAGACGAGCAACGTCCCGACGGAACGGCCCGTCCCCCGGGGGGGCGGGCCGTTCTCCGTTCGGTAGCGGACAGTCCATCCCGTACCGCGCCACCCGACCTCCCCCCTTGCCGCACGCCTGTCGACACCGTACAGGTCAGTGGGGTGCGAGGAAGTTCTTCGTGCCGCCCTCTGGCCGGAGGTCGAGATGGTGGAAGTCGATCGGAAAGCCTTCCTCGCAAGCCTTCCCGCGGGGGCGCTCGCCGTCATGTCGCACGAGGACAAGGCGGAGGCGCTCGAGCACTACCTCGAAGATGAACTGGACAAGAAGATCGCCGTGCGGCGAGGGAAGACGGACGGGGAGGCCGGCTCCATCGTCACCCTCGACGAACTCGAGCAGGAGGGACCCCGGGCGCCGCGCGGCACCGGACGCCTCTTCCAGCCGCGGGAAGAGGAGTTCGAGCCGATGCCGGAGGCTCCGACGCTGCTCGACTTCTTCCGGTTGCGCTTCGCGCCCGCCAACCACGTCCTGCAAAGCGCCACGCACGCGCTCACCACGGGGCAGCCCGAGCGGACCGTCTTCGCGTGCCTGATGCACGATGTGGTGCTCAACCTCATCCGCGGCGACCACGGCTGGTGGGGCGCCCAGCTGGTCGAACCCTACGTGGACGAACGCGTCTCCTGGGGCATCCGCTACCACGCCCCGCTGCGTTTCTACCCCGACGAAGAGTTCGGGTACGAGTATCCGGAGATGTACAACCGCATCTTCGGGCACGACTACGTGCCGGAACCCTACGTCAAGCAGGCCTACGACTTCGCGCGCAAGCACAGATGGTACGCCGAGGCGCGGCTGATCACGGTGAACGACACCTACGCGTTCCAGGACGACATGGACGTGGACATCGAGGTGTTCACCGACATCGTCGGACGCCAGTTCAAGCAGCCGAAGGAAGGGCTGGGCTACGACAACAGTCCGGTCGCGCACATGTGGCGGACCATCGCCAACCCGAACAGGCCGCTTTAGGAAGGAACCGCGAGCGGCGCGCGCCGTCGCATCTTCGACCCGAAGCTCTTCGGAGAGGCGTGCGACGCCGCGCGCCGGGACGTCCTCGGCCGTCTCGCTCGCCAAGTCCGGGCCGAGGGCGCGCTCGGTTCCGCCACCATCGGCCCGTGTGGCGCGGACGCCCGAGCGAGGAGGGCCGCAACCCGGTCGCGAAACTGAGTTGCGGGATCGAGCGGCTCGGGCGCGGCGACGGATCTGTCCTCGCGGATCTTCGGGCCGCGCCGGGACCGGGACGGCGAGGACGGCGTCGAGGGAGGTCCTGCAGAAGGTCGCGCACGGGGCGACCCGGAGCCATTCGGCGCGTCCGCCGCTGACCCGGCCGCTCGGCCGACGCCCCCCCGCAGGGCTGCGGCGACTCGGTTCACGGCACGACCGTTTCAATGCCCGGGGCCAGGGATCGAGGTTCGAGCGGGCCTACACCCACCTCCGGGGCGGAACGCGCTACAGCAGCCGCAACCGCCGACCGCTCGCAGGCGCGGGCAGAGCACTGGCTTCATGCCCCCTGCATCCGACTCCGACTCCAACCGCCCTCCCCCGGCTGCGGGATCGACACGCACCCGGCGACCGCTTCCAGAATCCCGCCATCGTATTCGACCCGAACCTCCATCGGGAAGCGCAGCGTCGCGCTCCGGGACGCCGACGTCTCCCGGCGAACGATCGAGGACCGGCCGAACCGGAATCAAGGCGTCGGCCCCGCGAACTCGGCGAACCGCATCCGGGGATCGCGCGCGAATTCCCTAACTTGCGTCGAGGGCGACGCACCAGATGGGAACCCCGGCGAACATGGGTAGAGTCGCGGGAAAAGAAACGGCGAAATTCACGAATTCGCAAATTCGGCACGGCGCTTGCAGCACGATGAAGTTCGAAGAACGGCGTGCGGGTCGGATCCGCCCTAGCGCGTCCCGTGGACGAACTTCCGCTCCGCAACGTTCAACCCTTCCGGCAGGGGGAACAACGGATGCGCGTCGCCCGGAGCCCGTCCCTTTTCCCGACCGCGGCGGCGGCGTCCCGAGGGGAGCGGCTTGCGGCGGCGCCCGATTCGGGATTCGGAAGCCGGTCGCGCGAAGCGGACGGAAGCGTGATGGAGACAAGGGCCGGGACGCTGCGCCGACGTGCCGTCGGAGGTCGAGCCCTGGTCTTTTTCGCGATGGCCGCGCCGCAGATGGCGGCCGCGCCGCTCTCCGCGGCCCCAGGGGTCGGGCCGTCCATCCCCGCGCCTTCGCCCACCCCGGTCGCGCCTCGACAGGCGCGACCGGGGTTCGAAGTGCAGGGCATCGTCGTCGACTCGACGGGCGCGGGACTGCGGAACGCCATGGTGGTGGCGCTCGCGCGGCCGGATTCCGTGCTGGTCGAGCACACCCTGAGTTCCGGCGACGGCCGCTTCGTCCTCGCCGACCTGCCTGCGGGCGCCTACGTCCTGCAGATCACGCTGATCGGCTACCGGACGCTGCGCCGCGACTTCGCCGTCGCGAACGGCGACGTGGACGCGGGCAGCGCGACGCTGTCGGTCGCCGCCCTCGAGATGGACCCCGTGGTGGTCAGCGTGGAGCACGTTCCCTTCCTGAAGCGCGGCGACACCACGAGTTACAACGCGCTGGCGTTTCCGACCCCGCCCAACGCGACCGTCGAGGACCTGCTCCGACGACTCCCCGGGATCCGGGTCGACGCGGACGGAACGATCACCGTACAGGGCCGGAGCGTCGCGAAGCTTCTCGTGGACGGCAAGGAATTCTTCGGCGACGACCCCACGATCGCGACGCAGAACCTGCCGGCGGACGCCATCCAGCGGGTCGCCGTCTACGACAAGAAGTCGGACATGGCCGAGTTCACCGGGATCCCCGACGGCCGGGAGGAACGCACCATCGACCTGAAACTCAAGGAAGAGGCGCGAAACGGGTACTTCGGCCGCGTCCGAGGCGACGTCGGCGGCGATGCGGGCAGCCGCGCCCGCCTCATCGCGCCCTCGGGCAACCAGGCCAGATACAACGGGTCGCTTTCCCTGAACCGCTTCTCGCCCACCGTTCAGCTGGCGCTCGTCGCCAGCGCGAACAACGTGAACCGGGGAAGGGGCTCGCGGGGGTTCGCCGATCTCGCCGGGGGCGTGTCGGCCGGAGGCGAGGGGGCCGGAGAGGGAGGATCGAGCGGCGGGTTCGCCGAGACCATGAGCCTCGGGCTCAACGGAAGCCGGGAATTCGGCGAAAACACTTGGGTGCGAGGCAGCTACTCCGCCCGTCGGCTCGACAACGCGCAGGACCGAACCCTGCGGCAGCGAGCACTGCTCGGATCGGGCGCGGCATCGCGGATCGATCAGACCAGAAGCCGGAATTCCGGCAATGTGAGCCATCGCCTGAACCTGAGCGGTCAGATCGCCTTCTCCGAAGGGCACGACCTGCGAGTGCGCCTGAGCGGGACCGGACGCGCCTCGTCGTTCGCCTCCTTCGCCAGCCGGAAAACGCGAACTCTGGGCGGGAGCATGCTCAGCTCCGCCACCACCGACTATCTGGCGGACGGCAACGAACTGAGCGGGGACGGGCGGCTCACTTGGCGCAGACGCCTGAACGAGGAGGGCCGCAGTCTGGTCGCGGAGCTGAGCAGCGACATCGAGCGCTCGGACGCGGCGGCGGACCTGTCCTCGCAGATCTTCGAGCCGCGCCGGGACCGGGACGACGAGGACGGGGTTCGGAAGATCCTGCAGGAACAGTCGCGCGCGGGACGGACCCGGAGCCACTCGGCGCGCCTGTCGCTGACCCAGCCGCTCGGGGAGGGCCACACGCTGGAGCTGTTCGGCCAACGCAACGCGATCCTCCAGGACCGCGACAACTCGGTCCACGATCTGATCGACGGCGCGCCGGTCTTCAACGCCGGAGCCAGCTCGGGATTCGAGCGAGCCTACGCCTACTTCCGAGGCGGAACGCGCTACAGCCGCAACTTCGATCGCTCCTGGCTCGCCCTCGGGCTGCGCCTTCAGAGATCCCGGCTCGACGGCGTCGTCCGGGACCGGGACGAATCCGTCGCCACCGGCTACACGCACCTGCTCGGCAGCGTGGAACTCGAGAAGGAGCTCACGGAAAAGCAGACCGTCCATGCGGAGTACCGAGGATCGAGCCGCGAGCCGTCGCTCGCCCAACTTCAGCCTTTCGCCGACAACGCCGATCCGCTCGACGTCCGCTCCGGAAACCCGCATCTGCGCCCGGAATACGAGCATCAGGTCATGGCCGACTACGCTTTCTTCGACGAGGCCACGTTCGTCATCGCCTTCGGCAGCCTCGCCTACACCGCCAACAGCATCTCGCAGTCGCGCGTCTTCGACGAACGCGGCCTGCAGACGCGGATGCCGGTCAACGCCGGCGGAAAATGGTCCAGCGACCTGGGAGCCGGTTTCGGCATCCCGATCCGAAGGCTCGGCATCGATCTCGAAATCGGGTACCTCGTGTCCTGGTCCGAAGGGATCGAGCTCGTGAACCTCGAGGCCAACGAGAGCCGGATCATGGGCAACTCGCTCGAAATCGGGATCGGCAACCGGGAGAAGGACCGATTCGACCTGAGCGCCTCGACGACCCTCGACCTCAACAACGTCGCGTACTCGCTGAACCGGGAGTTGAACCGCAGCTACGTCAACGCCCGATATCGCGCCGAGGCCATCTGGCATCCGAACGACGAGTGGACCTTGGAATCGACCCTGCAGCATCGCGTCTTCGACCCCAACCTCTTCGGAGAGACGCGCAACGTCGCGCGCTGGGACGCCGGCATCTCCCGACGGACGCTCGGGGGTCGGATCGAGATCGAGTTGCGGGCCCACGATCTCCTGAACCAGAATCAGGGCGTCGACGTCGCGAGCTCGGCGAGCCGCATCGAGGAATCGCGCACGGACTCCCTCGGACGGTACTTCATGCTCAGGGCGATGTACCGACTGGGAACTCCGACGAGTCGGAAAGGGCCGAGGGGGAAAGGACGGTGAAGTCCGCAGACCCGCGCCACTCGGCTCGGCTCGCGGAATCCGGCACGATGCTTGCTGAGCAATGAGGTTCGGCAGAAGACGCACGTGCCGGGCCCTTGGCACGCCATCCGCCGCGTTGCGCGGGGTTCCGGGCTGGCCATAGCGTGCCCCACGGACGAGCTTCCGTCCCGAAGCGTCGACCCTACGACAGAGAGAACGAGCACATGCGCGTCATCCGAATTCCGTCCCTTTTCCCGGTCGCGTCGGCAGCCATCCTGGTAGGAGCGGCCTGCGGCGACGGTGGAACCCAACCCGACCCGCCGCCGCCCGAGAATCGCGCGCCTGCGGCCGCGGGCAGCGTCGCGCCGCAGACGATCCCGGTCGGAGAGAGCGCTTCGGTCGACGTGGCCTCGAACTTCAGCGACCCCGACGGGGACGCGCTCGCCTATTCGGTCGCCACTTCCGACGCCGCAGTGGCCACGGCCTCGGTGTCGGGAAGCAACGTGACCGTCGAGGGCGTCTCGGCGGGCACCGCGACCGTCACGGCGACGGCGCGCGACCCGGCCGGCCTGACCGCGGCCCAGAACATCGCCGTGACGGTCGAGGCCGTCAACCGAGCTCCCGTGGCGGAGGACATCCAAGACTTGATCATGGAGGAGAACCAGGGAGTGGCGATGAACGCGGCCGCGTTCTTCAGCGATCCCGACGGCGACGAACTCGCTTTCGCCGCCACCAGCTCGGACGATGCCGTGGCGACCGTCGAAGCCTCGGACGCCGACCTGTTCGTCACGGCCGTGGCGCCGGGGAGCGCCACCGTGACCGTGACCGCCACCGACCCGGGCGGACTCTCCGCGAGCCAGCGGTTCGACGTCATCGTCGCGGGAGCCAACCGCATGCCCGAGATCGCCGAGCCGATCCCGGCGCAAACCCTCGTCGTGGGCGACACGGCCGCCCTCGACGCGTCCCGGCACTTCGGCGATCCCGACGGCGACGAACTCGCTTTCGCCGCCGCCAGTTCGGACGCCGCCGTTGCGGCGGTGTCCGTCTCGGAAGCCGTGGTCGCCGTCGTGGCCACGGGGGCCGGAAGCGCCACCGTGACCGTGACCGCCACCGACCCGGGCGAACTCTCCGCGAGCCAGCGATTCGACGTCACCGTCGCGGGAGCGGCCCCCGAGATCGTCCATGCGATCCCCGCCCACGACATGATCGTGGACAGCATGGTGGCGCTCGACGTGTCGCCGTACTTCGAAGGAGACGAGCTGACCTACGCGGCCGCGACCTCCGACCGGACCGTGGCGGCGGCGGCGGCGGAAGGCGGGACGGTGACCACGACGGGGGTGGGGGCCGCCGAGGACGGCGTCAGCGTGGCGTTGCTGTCGGTGACGGCCACCGCCCGAGGGGGAGCGTCCGTCACCCAGGACTCGATCCTGGTGCGGGTGCATCGGGAGGAGTACGACACGTTGCCGGGGATCTCGGTGAGAGAGGACGGGAGCCTTGCCGCGCAACTCCCCGGCGGCGGCGGCGAGCTCACGCTCGGCCTCTGCCTCCAACTCAAGAATTTCCCGGTCGGCGGTCGGCCGTTCACCGTGTTCTGGTCGGAGTGGCAACGCAGGGCGGGCGGCGGATGGATCGTCGCCCAGGACAACGCCGAGGCCCACATGAACGCCAGACCGGACGCGGGAGGCTCGATCTGTCCCATCAAGATCGGCGAGGACCGGTTCCCGCCCGGCGTCTACCGCTTGGTCGGCCACGTGCAGATCGGAGAGGAGGTCGGACACTACAGAACCTCCAGCTTCGAAAAGCGACCGTAGCGCGGCGGGCGTCGGCGCCCCCCGCACTCGAGGAAGTCGGACGCACCCGAACCCTCACCCGCCCGGGGGCGGCGCGACCTCTTCCTTCTCTTCCGGCGGGCGCGCGCGATTCGCGCTCAGCGCGACCCCGCCGAAAAAGGCGGAGCCGGAGCGCCGGACCTCGTGATCGCCCTCGTACAGATAATCGAGGACGGCTTGGTCCCATGAGAGCCCGGCCTTCGCCACCAACTCCATCCACGGGCCGTGGGCGGTCTCGTCGGGCGCTTCGGTGGTGCCGCTCCAGACGGTCACCCGCGGATTGTAGCCGCCGTCCCCGGACGACCCCTCGAGGGGCATCTGGATCAGGACGCTGTCGGTCATGGGCAGACGGAAGACGTCCGGGTCGAAGTCGGTGCCGTAGCGCCGATAGCGCGCGTAGGCGCGTTGGTTCATCTCGAAGACGTCGCGATTGGAATTGATGCCCCGGGTGATGTAGTCGCGCAGCTGGAAAGCGGCGTCCCGGTGCCGGGGGAACTCGGGATCGTCGACGTAGCCGAAGCCGGGCATGAACCAACCCTTGTTGAATCCCCAATTGCGCTCGGTCACGCGCCCGCGCCGCACGAGCCCCGTGTACTCGGAGAAGAGCTGCACCACCTGGTGCGAGGGATAGCCGTGCGGGTTCAGGAAGACGTCCGGCAGCCAAGCCTCCCAGAGCCTGCCGCGCACCTTCGACTCCGGGTAGATGGGATGGTCGTCGCCCGAGCCCGAGGTGACGTCGACGCCGAGCGATCCCAGATAGCCGGCGTGCAGGATGTAGTCGGGGGTCGCGCGGTACAGGTCGTACGCCAGTTGGGCGCCGTCGGGGTTGGCGAAGGGATGGACGACGACGTTCACCCGGTCCAGCCTGCGGCGTTGCTCGGGGTCGGTGAGCAGAAGTTCGGCGTGGCGCAGCACGTGGCTGGTGGAGGACACTTCGTTGGCGTGCTGACGCGCCGAATAGACGACGGTCGGCTTGTAGGTGGTGGCCTTGGCGCGCGACCAGTGGGAGGTCCGTACGGGCGGCATCAGGTCCATGGCCCAGATTGCCTCGCCCAGATAGGATTCGCCGACCTTGTAGACGCTCGCTTCCTCGAAGGCGGCGCCCAGCTGGGCGAGGATGCGATGTCCCTCAGGGGGCGGAATGGGCGTGTCCCACTGCACCAAGCGCTCGCCCGAGTGGCTCCAGCCTTCGGGAAGGAGGGCGCGCCAGTCCGGCAGCGGATCGGGGACGCCGTTGGCCGCGAGACGGACGGTGCGGCGGGACGCGGGATCCTCCTCGTGCGACCATTCCGCGTGGACCTCCAGGGATCCTAGGCCCGGGAACGCCAGCGCGGAGGCGTACATGCCGCGCTCGCGCAGGGTCTCGACGTACCCGAGGGTGGCCTCCACCTGCTCGGCGGAGAGCATCCGCTCGTCGACCTGCAGCGGAGGGGCGTGGACGAGCAGGCTGTCGCGCATGTCGGCGTCGGCGTCGACGCGGACGCGCAGGACCAGATGGGAGAGACCGAGCGCGTCGGCGCGCACGTGCGCGCGCCGCGCAGAGGGACGCTCCATCGCGATGCGCGGGATGTCCAGCCGCATTTCGCCGGTCTCTCCGGAGCCTTCCCGCCACCGGACGACCACCGCGGGCCGAGAGGTGGCGAACCCCGACAGAGAGACGTTCGCGCTCCCCGCCGAGCCGTCGGACTTGGGCAGCATCACGGGAAGGATGCGGCCGGGGTAGGTGAGCCCGCGCCCGCGCGAGTTGCGGCCGATCAGGTCGAAGAACTCGATGGTGCCGAAGTAGACCTCCTCGTGAAGGGCGTCCATGGTGGAGTGGATTTCGTTGTCGATCCCGAGACGGTAGTCGGGTTCGCTCAGCCGCACCTCGACCATCAGCTCGCCGAAGAACGGCGCGTCGGCGTCGCCGCCGCGCGGGATGCCGTCGTGGCGTTCCATCACGTGGTCGTAAACGGCCGGCAGGACGGTCTCCTGGTAGAAGTCCCAGAACGCCTCCGGATCGGTGACGATGCGTTCGTCGGCGAGGACGCGGCCGGCGGCGCGCGCCTCGATCCAGCCGGTGGTGACGCGCACGTGCTCGTAGTCTCGGAAGCGGTCGAAGTAGGGGCGAAGCACCCACCGGGGGTCGAAGCTGTCGACGAGGAGGACGTCGCCGTCCGAATCCGTGACCACCACCTCGTAGGTCGGTCCTTCCAGCACCTGCTCGAAGCGGATGCGGTCGAGGTCGATGTCCAAGTCGCGCGCCAGCACTTCGTCGATGGGGAAGATCTCGTGCAGCCAGCGCACGGGCGTGTGGATGGCCTGCTGGGGCCATTCCCGCGGCGGGTCGTTGCGTCGGAAGCGGATGAGGATCTCGCCGACGTCGGCGCCTTCCAGCTGCGGCCGCACGCCTTCGTAGAGCCAGGAGTATCCCTGCTTGAACGCCGAACGCACCTCGACCACGGTGGCTTCGGGGTCGGCGCCCCGCTCGAGCAGGGCGGCGCGCGTCTCGGTCTCCAGTCGGCGGCGCACATGGGGCGGCTCGCTCAGGCGCACATGCACGGCGACCGGATCTCCGGATGCGACCGCCGGGAACACGTCCGTGCGGAGGACGGCGCGAAAGCGCTCCACCTCGGAGGGCAGGGCGACGGACTCGGAGAAGACGGGCGCGGCGTTGCGCACGTCGCGGTCGTCGACGACCACCTCGAGCTCGCCGACGTCCAGAACCGCCGCCCGCTCCCGGACAAGACCGGCGAGGCCGGGGGCGGGTTTTTCGACCGAAATCAGGATTTCCGCAGCGTCCAGGTCGCGGCCGGCGAGGTCCGTCAGGATGCGGTCGAGCTTGTAGAGGCCGATGGCCGCCTGGCCCGCGGGAGAGCGTCCGGAGAGCGCGCTCCAGAGTTCCCTCTCCACATGGTCGAGGGTGGGGCGGTCGTCGCCCCGGGCGTCCAGGTGAGGGAGGGTGAGAGCGAGGTGGTCGAGGGCGCGGCGCGCGCCCTCGGCGTCGGCACCGGTCGCGACCAGCGAAGGCTTGTCGCCGAAAGCGGCCGGAACCAGCTGGACGATCCCCTCCCCTGGCCGGAGGCCGGCCAAGTCGACGCGGCCACTGTCGGCCAGCCGCTCCGTGAGCGGATTGTCGGTGCCGACCAAGACCAGAGTGGGACGGGAGGCGAGACGCTCCAAGCCGTCGGCGGGTTCCACCAGCGGAACCACCAGCCCGGTCGCTTCCAGTCCCAGACGAGCGGCCAAGTCGGGCAACCCCTCCGCCGCGGCCGAGCCCGGAGCGAGCAGGGCGTCGACCCGGTCGGGGATTTCGTCGCCGTCGGAGTCGCCCAGCAGGCCGTCGGGGGTGTAGAGGTTGGAGAGGTCGAGCGACCGCTTCGCTCCGCTGCCCGGCCGGCCCGGTATCGGTCCGGGCGGTTCCGGGGCGGCGCGGCTCGGGATGCGCACCACCGGGCCCGACGCGAAGCGCACTTCCACCGATCCGAGGCCGGGATAGGCGAACGGACCGAAGGACTCCGACGCATCGTCGGCCTCCCGGGGTTCGTTCCGCTCGGCCGCGACCGGGACGTCCTCTCCGGCCGCGAGCGCGCGCAACGCCTCGGTCGCTACCGTCGCGTCGGCCTCCGCCACCCGCACGTGCGCGATCAGGCGCCTCACCCCGTCCGATCCGGCGCGCGCGCGGGCCTGCCAGAGCCGGATCTCCTCCACCTCCACCCCAGCTCCTTCCAGCGCGGCGCCCACGTCGTCGCTCGCAACCGCCAGCGGAGGCGCGGACAGGGTGCGCGTGTGCGGAAGCACGCCCGCGAACATGCGGGCCGCCGCCGCCAGTCCCTCCTCTCCCCCGCCCAACACCAGCACCCAGCGTCGATCTCCGGCCTCGCGCACCGCCACCACCCCCTCGTCCGCGTCCAACGAGGCCGGATCCACCCCCGGCGAGACCAGTCCCGAGGCGGCCAACCCGCTCCGCCCGACCACCACCCGCACGCCCTCCGCCTCCATGCCTCGGGCCAGCGGCAGGTCCAGCGCCATGGTCTCGAAGCCCAGACGAGCCGCGATCTCGGCGGCCGCGCGCGTCTCGGCCGGCGTCGGAGCCGCGCCCGTCACCAGCGAGGCGTCGACGAAATCGGGAACCTGGTCGCCGTTGGTGTCCAGAACGAGACCGCCGACCTCGAACAGGCGGGTCAGGTCCCCGGGAACCGACGCGGCGGGAACCGCCTGGGACGCCGCGGGCGCGCCCAGAGCGAGCCAGACCGTCGCCGCCGCCGCCCGGAACGCGAATCGGGCGGGTCGCCGCCGCCTGGACGTCTCCGGAGTCGCGTCCGGCCTCCTGCGGGGCGCCCCCTGCCGGAGCGCGGTCACGGAGCTCGACGCGCGGGAGCCCCCGGCCCGCTCGCGGCAAGCGCCACCCGCATCGCCGCCAGCGCCTCGAACACGAGCCACAGCACCAGTACGAAAATCGCGCCGCCGACGCCGAACAGGAGCCAAGTCTCGCTGGTCCAATAGCCGATCATGTTGATCACCATGGCCCAGACCGTCATGACCAGCAGGAAGACCAACGGCACCATCGTCACCCAGAACTTCCGCTTGAGACTGAACAGGAAGAGGGTGACGACCAACAGGCTCATCGCGCCGGTAAGCTGGTTGGTGGTGCCGAAGAGCGGCCACAGGCGCATGCCCCCGGCGCCCCGGTCGACCCCGAGCGCCAGCAGAGCGCAACTGGAGACGGCCAGAGTGGTCGCGATCCAACGGTTCTGCGCGATCCCGATCCCGTATTCGTTGCCGAGCTCCGAGATGATGTAGCGCTGAAGTCGGACCCCGGTGTCCATGGTGGTCGCCGCGAAGCTGATCACGACCACGGCGGCGAAGGTGACCGCAAGCCCTTGGGGGATGCCGATCCCTTGCGCCAAGTACCCCACCCCCTGCACGAACGCCTGGGTCGCGCCCGCCGAAGCCGACGCGAACGAACCGTAGTGGTCGTGCCAGTCGTCCACCCTCACCACCACCGCGAATCCCGCGGTGGTCGCCAGAATCGAGGTGAGCGCCAGCGACCCCTCGCCGATCGCCCCCCCGTAGCCCACGTAGCGGGCGTCGGTTTCCTTGTCGAGCTGCTTGGAGGAGGTTCCCGACGACACCAGCCCGTGGAAACCGCTGATGGCGCCGCAGGCGATGGTGACGAAGAGGAGCGGGAACCAGTTGGGCGTATCCGGCGGCAGGTCGGTGTTGACCGCGGGAGCCACCACCGGCGCGTTGGTGAAAACGATGCCGAGCCCGATGATGCCGAGCGCCACGAAGAGCTGGTGGCTGTTGACGTAGTCGCGCGGCTGGAGCAGGAGCCAGACCGGCAGCACGCTGGCGAAGAAGGCGTAGACGAAGAGGACGATGACCCAACCCGCGCGCACGCCGTCCGTGGCCGCGGCCGCGGCTGCGGCCGCCGGATCGCCCCCGGCCGTTTCGATCTGGGCGGGCGTGGGGTCGAAGTCGAAGAAGTCGGGCAGCTGGATCGGGACCGACTGGCCCACCCAGATCAGGAAGTAGAGCACCAGCAGCGCCGCGATCGACGGCAGCAGCAGTCCCACGCCGGAGCGGTAGATGAGGAAGCCCACCGCGAGCGCGACCGCCAAGCTGCCCCACACCGGAAGCACTGCGCCCGGATTGCCGATGAACAGGTTGGAGATGACGACCGCGAAGACCGCGTTCACCAGCAGCAACAGGAAGAAGATCACCAGCAGGAAAAGCACCCGGCCCCGGTCGCCCACGATCCGGCCCGCGAGCGTCCCGATGGAGTTCGCCTTGTGCCGGGTCGAAATCCACAGGGTGCCGAAGTCGTGCACCGCGCCCGCGAAAATGGTGCCCAACACCACCCACAGGAACGCGGGCAACCAGCCCCAGATGACCGCGATCGCCGGGCCCACGATGGGCGCCGCGCCCGCCACCGAGGTGAAGTGGTGGCCGAACAGCACGTTGCGGTTGGTGGGGAGGAAGTCCACTCCGTCCTCGAACTCGTGCGCCGGCGTGCGGAAGTCGGGGTCGAGCCGGTAGATCTTGCGGGCGACGTACCGGGAATAGACCAAGTATCCGGTGGCGAACGCGGACAATCCGACCAAGAGGAGTACGATCGAGGGGATCACGGAAGCCGTCCTTTCGCTGAGGGACCGGTGCGCGCGCGCACGCCTGCCGGGGCGCGAGGCCGGGTCATGTTACGTTGCGCGCTCCGACATCGGCAACGCCGCCGCCAGTCGCTCCAGCGCCGCCAGCCCGTGCAGTTCGCCCTCGATCAGGGGAATGGGGTGCACGGGGTAGGCGGAAAAGCTCTCGCGCACCCGCTCCGCGTACTCGCGCTGGCGGTCGCGCCGAGCCGCGAACAGCGCCCCGTCCGCGTCTTCCGGAACCATCTGGTTGAGGAAGATGGCGGCCACCGGAATCCCGTACTGGTCGAGCATCTTCACCGACCGCTCGGTCTCCGCGACCGGCAGGCGTTCCGGCGTGACCACGAAGACGAAGCCGCTCCGGCGCGGGTCGGTGATCAGCGCGCGCGCCCGACGAAAGCGCGCTTGGCGCTCCCGGAGCGCGTGCAGGACCGGATCCCCGCCGGAGTCCTGGGAACCCGCCGCCGCGCCCGCCACGTTGCGCCACATGCGCCCCAGCGCGTTGACCTTGCGGCGCCGCGAGATCAGGCCGTCGATCCACGCATCCATCAACTCCGGCAGCGAGAGCAGCCGCAGCGTGTGTCCCAGCGGCGCGGTGTCGAAGACGAGCCGGTCCCAGACGCCTCCGGCCTCCTCGGCGATCCGCGTGAAGCGGTCGAACAGAGCCGATTCCTCGGCTCCGGGCGTCACCCGCGCGATGTCGATTTGGCGCTCGACCTCCGCCATCAGGCGCGGAGGGGTGTTGTCGGCGACGCGCGCCTTCACGTCCTCGATGTAGCGGTCGGCCTCTTGGGCGGGATCGATCTCGAGCGCCCACAGCCGCGGCCGCACCTCGCGCGCTTCTCCGCCCAGCCGGGTCTCGAGCACGTCCGAAGTCGAGTGCGCGGGATCGGTGGAGACCAACAGGGTGCGCAGCCCCGCGCGCGCGGCCTCGAGCGCCACGATGGCAGCCACCGTGGTCTTGCCGACCCCGCCCTTGCCGCCGAAGAAGACGACCTCGCGGTCGAGGATGCGGCGCGGCGCGGCCATCAGGCGCGGCGGCGCGGCAGCGGCCCAGCGTCAGGTCTCAGCAACATCTGAAGCCGCCATCCGGCGGACGCGGCATGCCGATGCGCCTGTGCCATTGGTGGAATTCCTCGATCACGTCGGGATAGAGCTCGAGCGCGTAGAACGCGACCGGGTTCGGCGCTCCCAGCAGGTCCGCGAAGCCCAGGAGCAGAAAGGTGTCGCGCTCCTCCCGGTAGGAGCGATAGATCTGCGACCGGTAGGGCGCGAAGTAGATGCCCTCGTAGATCTCCCCGGCGGCCCGCAGGCCCCGCTTCAGACGCCGCATCGCCCGTCGGAGCCGACTCGCGCCGGGACTGGAGCTAGACGCCATCGTACTCGTCCTCGCGCACCGGATCCCCCCAGCTCGTCGCCGCGTTCACGTTGAGCGCGAGGTGAGTCATCGCGCCCCCGGGCGCCGCGCCGTGCCAATGATTCTCGCCGGGCTCGACGACGACGAGGTCTCCCGGACCGGCTTCTCCGACGGGCTCGCCTTCCTTCTGGTAGCGGCAGCGACCCGCCACGACGAAGAGCATCTGATGCCCGCTGCGCACGTGCCAGTTGGTGCGCGAGCGAGCCTCGAAGCGCACGCGGTAGACGTTGACCCGCGGATCTTCGGGAAGCGCGCCTTCGATGCGGCGGAGGCTTCCGGGGCCGGTGAAATTGACCGGATCGGAGGGTTCGCGCGCGAGGGCCGCCAAGCGAAACACGTTCATCTTCTCCTCCTCCTCGGGGGGTTCGGGCGTGTCCGGAAATTGCGGGCCGGATGCCATCATCGCGCCCTGCGGCGCGGCTGGCCAGTGGACTCCCCCGGAGAGCGCAGCAATATTTGGGGGTTCGAGCCACGCAAGCGTCTCTCGTCGACACGCCGTTTTCCCCATGCCCACGACCCGTTCCCCCACCCGACGCCTCGCGGGGATTCTGCCCGACGCCGAGCGCGTCGTCGCCGAGCGCCTGCTCGCGCAAATCGAAGAGCTCAAGGCCGAGCGCGGCGCGATCGTGATGGCCCACAACTACATGACGCCGGACATCTACCACGGCGCCGCCGACTTCACCGGCGATTCTCTGGCGTTGGCCTACCAAGCCGCCCGCGCCGACGCCGACGTGATCGTGATGGGCGGGGTGCACTTCATGGCGGAGACGGCCAAGATCGTGAGCCCGGAGAAGACCGTGCTGATTCCGGACACGGACGCCGGATGCTCGCTGGCGGAATCGATCACCG
The DNA here is from genome assembly GCA_965115885.1 of Longimicrobiales bacterium. GTDB lineage: Bacteria > Gemmatimonadota > Gemmatimonadetes > Longimicrobiales > Gaopeijiaceae > BD2-11. The sequence goes on along the minus strand of OZ220479.1, from coordinate 930,871 downwards.
GAGCCGACGTGCGCCTGCTCAAGGAGCGCTATCCGGGGGTCCCGGTGGTCACCTACGTCAACACCTCCGCACAGGTCAAGGCCGAAGCCGACATCTGCTGCACCTCCTCGAACGCGCTTCAGGTGGTCGAGTCGCTGGCCGAGGATCGAGCGATCTTCCTCCCCGACCGCTATCTGGGCCAGTGGGTGGCGTCCCAGACCGACAAGGAGCTGATTCTGTGGGAGGGCTCGTGCGAGGTGCACGAGCGCTTCACCGGAGCGGAGCTGCGCGACTACCGGGCTCGCCAGCCGGGACTGCGGATCATCGCCCACCCGGAATGCCCCTCCGACGTTCTGGAGGAGGCGGACTACGTGGGATCGACGGCCGGGATGATCGGCTGGGTCGAGGCCAACAAGCCCGCCAGCGTGGTGTTGGTCACCGAGTGCTCGATGAGCGACAACGTCGCGGTGGAGCACCCGGAGGTGGAGTTCGTGCGGCCCTGCAACCTGTGCCCGCATATGCAGCGCATCACCCTCCAGGGGATTCTGGAGTCGTTGCGGAGCATGCGTCACGAGGTGACGGTGGACGCTGCGGTGGCGGACGGAGCGCGTTCCTCGGTGGAGCGCATGCTGGAGGTCGGGCGGCGACCCGCGCGCGCTTGACGCGAATGAGCGGATTCCGCGCGCGGCTTCCCGCAGATCCTTCGCCCTGCGCCGGATCCGTTCCGGGGAAGTGACCGGGCTCGCCGCTCCGGCGGGCCCCGCCGTGGACCGGATCGTCCGGGAGGCGCTGGACGAGGACCTCGCCGACGCCGGAGACGTCACCAGCCGGGCCGTGATCCCGGACGGCGCGACGGCGGACGCGCGGCTGGTCGCGCGGGAGGCGGGGGTGGTGGCCGGACTGTCCGTCGCGGCGCGCGCCTTCGCGCTGGCGAACCCGAAGACGGCGGTCCGGTCGCTGCGCCGGGACGGCGACTCGGTGGTCGAGGGCGAAATCCTCGCCCGCGTCCGCGGACCGGCGGCGGACGTGCTGGCCGCGGAGCGCACCGCGCTCAACTTCCTGGGCCACCTGAGCGGCATCGCCACCCGCACCGCCCGCTTCGTAGCGGCCGTCGCCGGAACCGGCGCCCGCATCCTCGACACGCGCAAGACCACGCCGGGACTGCGGACGCTGGAGAAGTACGCGGTGCGCGCCGGCGGCGGCGCCAACCACCGCATCGGCCTCTACGACGCGGTGCTGATCAAGGACAACCACGTCGCGGTCGCGGGAAGCGTGGCCCGGGCGGTGCGCGCGGCCCGCGCCCGCACGTCGGGGGACACCCCCATCGAGGCGGAGGTCGACACGCTCGAGCAGGCGCGGGAAGCGGTGGAAGCGGGCGCGGACATCGTCCTGCTCGACAACATGGACCCGGCGACCCTGCGCGAAGCCGTGCGCCTGATCGGCGGGGAAGCTCTCACGGAGGCGTCCGGAGGCATCGACCTGGACCGCGTACGCCAAGTGGCGGAGACCGGAGTGGACCGCATCTCCGCGGGGGCGCTGACCTACGGCGTCCCGCGCCTGGACGTCGCCCTCGACTTCGAGAGCTTCCGGCCGCGAGCCCCCGACCCGTGAGCGCGGCCGACGCGTCGCGCGCGGCCCGACGCCGCCTGCACGACGAAGCTTCCCGCAACCGAGAGACCTTCTATCTCGACCCGGAGACCGGCTTGGCCGTCTTCACCGAGTTCGGCCTGCGCCAGCGGGACGGCTGTTGCCGGAGCGGTTGCCGTCACTGTCCCTTCGAGGCCGAGCGGGCGGACGCCGAGGAGGACGCGTCGACCGTGGCGCCCCCGCTCTGGCTCACTCCCCTGCGCCCTGGACCCGGACCCGTGGACGCGCTCTTCTGGAGCGGAGGCAAGGACAGCTTCCTCGGCTATCGGGCTCTCGTGCGCGAGCGCGCCCGACCCGTGGTCCTCCTGACCACCTTCGACGCGACCAGCCGAACGATCGCGCATCAGGAACTCCGGGTGGAGCTCGTGGTCCGCCAAGCCGAGCATCTGGAGGTCCCCCTGCTGGGCGTGCCGCTCCGTCCCGGGCTCGCCTACGAGGCGCGGATCGCGGAGGCGCTCGGCCTGATTCCCGAGGTCGCGCGCTTCGTCTTCGGCGATCTGCATCTCGAGCACATCCGCGAATGGCGCACGGGGGCCCTCGGCGCGCTCGCGGCGAGTCGCGGCGCGGCGCTTCACTTCCCCATCTGGCGGGTGCCCTACGAGACCTTGATGGCGGACCTGGAAGCGAGCGGAATCGTCTGCGAGGTGTCCGCCGCGACCGATGCGGCGCTCGGCGCACTCGTCCCCGGCCAGCGCTTCGACCGCGAAGCGATGACGCGACTGCCCGACGGCGTGGACCGCTTCGGCGAGAACGGGGAGTTCCACACCCTGGCGAAAGTCTGGGCGCGGGACGAGGTCATGGTTTGATTGACGAAATTCCCGCGCTCACGGATGCGCCTGAGGCGCCACGCGCGGTTTCCGCAACACGGCCAGCGTTCGTTTCATCGTCGCCTCGCATCGGAGATCGAGTTGCCAGAGTTCGATCGAAAACGGGGTGTCGGACACCGATCGTTCAAACCGTATAATCGGCGAGGCGGCAGGCAGCTCCGAACATCTGGACTGCCCACGGGTCGTCCGAATCGATAGGACGCCGCAACCGAATCATCCCCGGATCGCCTGTCAGACGCCGAAGCCGCACCCCCATTTCACGCAAAGTTCTTGCAACCTCTCTGTTTTCATGTTTCGAATTTCGATTCGACGAACATTTGCTTGTAATCCAAACATTCGGTGTCGCCGATAAAATACGCTCGACATCGCACATGGTTGGCAAAGGCTTGCCGCCGAGACGCCAAGGAGCGAGAGCCGCGAAAGGTTCGTCCTCAAGCAAGCGATCCCACACCGCTGGTTCGTCCGCTCCTTCGGAGCCATGGTGCGGGATCTTGAACACCGAAGCTGCGCCGACGGGGCGCGCCTCGTCCGCGAGTATGGCCATCCAACCTCGTCGCTCCAAGTCGGCCCCGAGAAGAACCAAACACTTGCCGCATTCAACCCATAACGTTACCGAGACATCGTTGGGCGACAAACTCGGAATGCGTATCTTGTTTTCTCCTTGATCGGGGATCAATTGTTCCACAGATTTTATAAATCTCTGGAATATCCCGTCTCTCGGCGAGAGCGACGATATGGTGCATTCGCCTTTTCGAAAGACGACGCGATTGGCAAGCGCATGTATCGGATTCTTCCCGGAATCCCTCAACCGCGAAAACACCCTGTGCAATTCGCGTACCCCGAAGCCGCGAGCGGAAAAATGACGGCCTTCCAATGCTCCCACCAAGGCCGTAAACTCTTCTTTGCAAAAGGCGCCCGCACAACAAAAATGCGCGTTGGAGCAAGTCTCGACCAGTCGTGCCAGCCCACGCACATGATCGTCGTGCCAATGTGTCGCGACGATCAACGCAACGTCGCGAGCCGGATCGACACCGATGTTCTCCAGGTAGCTTAGGGCGCTCGGCTTTTTGTCGGGATCAAGGCAGGAATCGACAACGATCCACATACCGTTGCCGACATGCAAAACTATACTCTCGCCGTAACCGGGACCAATGATGGTGAATTCAAAATCCATTTCTCCCGGCGGATCTGTCGCGTTCGTCACGGATCAAGCACTGACGACATTTCTGCCGCCCATTCTCGCCCAGCTCGCAAATCTCCCTCGGTCATCCTAGGAAGATCGCGAAAGACGATCTCCGACATCCGCTTCCGGGTCCCCTCGGGCGATCTTTCGTATCCGATTACCCAACGAAAAACGCTACCGAGCTTGATGTTGGCCACGTCACGGTTGGAAAGCTCTTTCAACGGAATGACGGCTTCTTCGCCTTCGTACGATGCGTCGGCCGTTAAATCGACCAAGCGAGCCACGAACGCATCGTCTTCGATGCCGACCACATATCCTTCCCACTCCTGCAACGCATGAAACGCAGCCATGGAAGACTCGGGCACCTCCGCCGACGGAGGGTCGATGACCGACGCGGCCGATTTTCCGTACCAAGCCACTGCGATTTGGGCACTCGAAAGCAAGCGGGTTGCAACATCTTTGTCGAAGTTACTCCTTTGAGGCGATGTTCCGAAACGCGGAGGGTCGATGATCGGCGCGGCCGATTTCACTGCGATTTGGGCATTCGAAAGCAAGCAGGTTGCAACATCTTTGTCGAAGTTACTCCTTTGAGGCGATGTTCCGAAACGCGGAGGGTCGATGATCGGCGCGGCCGATTTCACTGCGATTTGGGCATTCGAAAGCAAGCGGGTTGCAACATCTTCGTCGAGGCTACCCCTCTGAAGCGATGTTCCGGAACTTGGAACCCGTGTCGTCCAAACGACTTGGCTCATATGTATTTCCCGATCCAGCTACAGGGACATGACGTGATCGATGATCTCGTTACTGCGCTGGATCGATCGATCAAAACGATCTTCCAAAAAAATTATCGCCTGTGCACGCTTGCCGGCGTCGCCACCGCCACTCGTGTGGCGATCGGCAACCATGACGTAAATGGATCGACCGTCGTCGATTTCGAGCGACGGCTGCACGACCACATCCACCTGCCCGTCATGCGAGCGATCTGGAGGACGATGTGTCATGATCAACGAAGTCATTTCTATGTAATTGTTGCCTGATCCAGAATCGTCCTTCCGTCGTCCCCACGGTTCCGTCGGCGCCAACCGTCTGAAAATTCTATCTCGCTCGACCGGACTCGCAGCTCGAAAATGAACATAACGGTCGATGGAGAAATTTCTTATAAGGGTATTACAAAGATGTTCTTTGAACACGCGGACCGTGAGGTCGCGCAACCGAACATGGGGATCCCTTCGGGTGCCGATCACGAAGCGGTCAGGCGTCACTTGAAGGCGAAGCCACTCCGTGGAGAACGCGGTCCAGTTGGGATGAGCGATTTGCAATTGCGCATTTTCCGCGGCGGTTTCGGGCAGAAGATCGTAAAGCGCAAACCATGCCGGTGTAAAAATTGCCGGGTTGAAGTTTCCTAAAAGCACAACATCCACGCCGCTGATCTCCGGTTCGATCCGCATCGCGCTCCTCACTTTCCAAGTACCGTCCCAAGTACCGTCGACCGACACCGCAACGCGATCTGCGCGCGTCGAAGACGTTTGCCGTGCATGGCGATCATCTTCGTCCAGCACGACGCGCCTCCGCGATCCAGCTCGCTCTGAATATTCATCGCAATCCATGTGTCGTTCCAACCGCCACGGCTTCCCCCGACATCCAGCTAGGTACGGAAGAAGATGTCGCCATTCACCGGGATCGGCAAGGCGAGACCGCGGCGCAACGCGCGCGCACCGGCAACTCCGGAACGGCCAACGGCGAACCCGGACCGGTCGGCGAAGAAATCGAGCCACGCAAGCAGCGGTTCAGCCCTGACGTTGCGGGACGAGGCCGAATGGCGAATCTCGCAAGGACATCGAAGCGAGCGCTGGACGCGAACCTCACGAGGAACCCGATTCGTCACTCCCGATGCGCAACGCGTCCTCCGCGAGCACCTCGTCCAGATTTCGCACCAATCGGTCGGCGTCGTCCTCGCCGAAGACCAGCGGAGGCTTGATCTTCACCACGTTGTGGAGCGGGCCGTCGGTGCTGAGCAGAATGCCGCGGTCGCGCATGCGCTCGACCAGATAGGACGCGTGGCGGGGAGCGGGATCGAGCGACTCCCGGTCGGTCACCAGCTCGATGCCTTGGAAGAGCCCGGTCCCGCGCGCGTCCCCGACGACGGGATGGCGCTCCGCCAAGCCCTTCAGCCCGGCGAGCAGCCGCGCCCCGACGCGGCGGGCGCGGCCCTGCAATCCCTCCTCTTCGATCACGTCCAGCACCGCCAAGCCGATGCGGCACGACACCGGATTGCCGCCGAACGTGTTGAAGTACTCCATGCCGTCGTCGAACGAGTCGGCGATCTCCGGGGTGGTGACCACGGCGGCGAGCGGATGCCCGTTGCCGATGGGTTTGCCCATGGTGACGATGTCCGGCGCCGCTCCGTGCTCTTCGAAGGCCCAGAAGGACGATCCGACCCGCCCGAACCCCACCTGCACCTCGTCGGCGATGCACACGCCCCCGGACGCGCGCACGCGCGCGCACGCGTCCCGCAGGAAGCCGTCGGGAGGCACGATCTGGCCGCCGCAGCTCAGGATCGACTCGAAGAGGAACCCGGCCGGTCGGCCCCCGAGCGCTTCGATGGCGCGGCCCACCTCCTCCCCGTAGCGCGCGCCGCAGTCGGGATCGGAGAATCGGTAACGGCCGCGATAGCCGTCCGGCATGGGGACGCACGCCACCCAAGGCGGCGGACCCACGCCTCCGGGACCGTCGAACTTGTAGGAGCTGAGCTGCACTAGGGAACCGGTGTTGCCGTGGTAGCCGCCCTCCAGCACGACCATTCCCTCTCGGCCGGTGTGGGCGCGCGCCATGCGCAGCGCCAGCTCGTTGGCCTCGCTCCCGGTGCACACGAAGAAACAGACCTCGAGCGGGTCGGGCAGCGTGGACGCGAGGCGCCGGGCGTACTCGGCGAGACTGTCGTGCAGGTAGCGGGTGTTGGTGTTGAGCACGGCCATCTGCTCCTGGCCGGCCTCCACCACGCGCGGGTGCGCGTGGCCCACGTGCGCGACGTTGTTCACGCAGTCCAGATAGGGCTGACCGCCCTCGTCGTAGAGGTGGACGCCGACGCCGCGCGCCATCTCGAGCGGACGCCGATAGGAGATGGAAAGCGACGGGCCGAGCAACCTCCTGCGGTCGCCCAAAAGCTCCGGGACCGCGTTCCTGGGCGCCGGATCCAGTTCCGGGACGCCCAGCACGAGGTTGGGATCGGGCGAAAGGCTCCGCCACACCTCCCGCTGGCTGGGCGGCGCCACGCCCGGGAAATCGCCCTCCCGGTCGAGCGGATCCGTCACCAACTGGAAGTGCAGATGCGGGGCCCAATCGCCGTTTTCCGGACGGGGCCCGATCCTGCCGATCTCTTCTCCGGCCGCGATCCGCCGCCCGGGACGGAGTCCCTTCAGGGAATCGCGCGACAGGTGGCCGTAGAGAGTGTGCCACTCGCCCACCCCGCCGTCCGCCTCGTGGCGCAGCACGACGGTGGGTCCGTAGTCGAGGCGCGCGCGGTTGTCGCGGAAGCTGTGGACGACCGCGGCGAAGGGAGCGCGGACCGGCGTGCCGGGCTCGGCGAAGAGGTCGACGCCCACATGAACGGTTCGCCGCTCGAGCCCGTCCTCGCCCTGGACGGCGAACGCGTCGGAGTCGTACCAGCGGCGCGCTTCGTCGTAGCGTCCCAAGCCCACGGCGGCCCCGGCGGCGCGCATGCGCCGGAACAGCAGATCGGTCCAGCCGCGCGCGTCCAGGTCGCCCGCGGTCCCCAGCCAGCGACTGCCCACGCTCAGGTCGAATACGGTGTGCGGTCCCTTGGCCAGCTCCGGAGGCAGCACCGGAGCGAAGTCGCCTTGCCGACGACGACGGGCGAGCCAGCGCCTCAGGGCCCGAGCGCGCGGATCGGGCTCCAGGCCGCACGCCGCGCGCAGGCGGTAGTGGACGAGGTCCGGCTGAAGCTCCCCGGATCGTTCCGAGAGCTCCAGGAGTTCCCACACGTGCGCTTCGCTGATGCCGAGATACTCGTTGTCCGGCTCCCGAGCCCGCTGGAAGGCGGCCATGGCGGCGCTCAGGCAGAGGCGCATCCCCGCGAGCGGAAAGATCGCGGCGATCTCCTCCTCTCGCAGCGGATACGCCTCGTGGAACCCGCGCGTCAGCTGCGCGAGCGCGCCTGCGGGATCGCGTTTGGAGAGCATCGCGTAGGCCCCCGCGACCGCAGGCTCGGAAGCGAGCCAAGTGCGCATGGCGTCGCCGAAGTCGATGATGCCGACGACGCGCCGATCGCCGTAGCGGCCGCCCGGGGGCGTGTCCCGCACCCGGTTGGCCAAGACGTTGTAGTCGTTGGCGTCCCCGTGCACCACCTGGGCGCGCAAACCGGAAATCAGAGGCGCCAACCGTTCCTCGCAGTCCGCCATGCGGCGACGCAGCGTCGCTCGGCGGCCGCTTCCCTTCACGCTCCCCACGCGCTGTTCGAAGACGGAACTCGCGGTGCGCAGGTCCCAGTGGAAGCCGCTCTCGGCCGCGGGATGCTCGAAGCCGGCGAGCGCGGCGTCCAGCCCGGCAAGCGTCGCGCCCCAGGATCGAAGCAGCTCCGGCCGCTGGGGACGCACCCGGGCGACCGGGACTCCGGGCAACCAAGTGACCAGACGGAGCGGGAAGCGGACGCCTTCCTTCTCGACGGTCGCGAGGGCGGCTCCGGCGAGGTCGGCCACCGTCGCGGGGAACGCCGCCCGCGACGCGCCGACGCGAGCGCTCGCGCCCCCCGACCGGCGCTCCGCCAAGCGCGCGAGGAGGGCGCATTGCATCTCCAGGGACGCCCGGGATTCGTCCGGGTTGCCGATTTTCAGAACGAAAGCGCCGGCCGCGTCCGCCTCGTTCTCGCCGAACCCGTTTCCGGCGTCCGCTCCATCCCCGGCCGTGCGCAACAGGAAGTTCCGGTCCCGCTCGCTCGGGAGTTCGGAGGCGCGGGCGCGGATGCCGTAGCGGCTCCTGGCCAGCGCCTCCGCTTCCGCAGGCGTGAATTCGGGTCGCACGGGCGTCTGTCCTCCGGATGGCCACCGTCCAAAGCGGGGAAGATAGCGCGTCCGAAGTCGCCCTTGCCACAACTCGCCGGGAAATCCGGCAACTTGCCCCCGAGGCCGGAGATCCCCCGGACGAGCGAACCCGGGCCCCTCGCTGGACTGCGGACGCCAACGCCGGAGCGCGGCATCCGGTCTCGGGGCGTGGCCGGGCGTTTTCGGCGCTGAAGCGCTAAGGCGCGCCCCGGCCGCGAGCGGGTGTCGTCATCTCCTCGAGCATCAGCTCCATGCGCGCGATCTCGGTGGCCTGATCGACCTGGATGTCGGAGGCGATCTTGAAGATGAAGTCGCTCTGGGCCGCGCCGTCGGTGGCGAAGAGGTCGTGCACCATGACGACGGCACCCTCGTGGTGCTGGATCATGTAGGCCAGGAAGAGCCGGTCGAAGTCCGGCCCTCGAGCCGCCTCCAGCTCGCGCAACTGCTCCGGGGAGAGCATGCCGGGCATGTCCATCGCGTGCTCGGGCCCGTGAACCGTGAGTGTGCCGCCCTCGATGTGGATCGAGGGCACCGGAAGGTCGCGTTCGCGCAACCAGCGCTGCATGACCGCGATCTCGTCGCTCTGGGCGTTGACGATGCGCGCGCAGAGGACCTGGATCTCGCGACTGGCGCCGTTTTCGGGTGCGAAGCCCGCCATGACCAGCGCCTGGGCGTGGTGTCCGATCATCCCGGTGATGAAGTGCACGTCGGCTTCGTGCGGGTCGAGCAGAAGGCTGTCGGCGCGCGCCTGGTAGATGCGCTCGAGCCGGGCGATGCGGTCGGCGTCGGGGCGCACGGCCGACGTCGGGGCTCCGGAGCCGACGCAGGCCTGGGCGGCGACGAGCAGGAAGAGGAGCGGGGCGCGATCGGCGTTCATGCCTCCAACGTACCAGGTTTTGGGGTGGTTCGTTTCACGCGCGCGGCCGAACCGGTTCTCGCCGATTCGTCATCCCGCCTCCGCAGGCGGGGTGGGCCGGGATCAGCGCCCGACCCCCTTGCGCGGGATGCGCGCGTCCGCGATCGCCGCGTGATAGACGAAGGAAGCCATGACGACCGCGTTCTTCTTCAGGTCGTCGATGGGCAGGGTGTCGTAGAAATCGAGATTGGTGTGCCCCCCGGTGCCGCCCACGCGCGCCTGCAGGAACTGGAAGGCGGGCAGGCCGGCGCGATCGAAGGGGACGTGATCGGTGCTCCCCACCCCTTGGGTGGAAAGGGTCGTCATGCCCAGGTCGCGCAGAGGCTCCATCCAGGCCTCGAAGATGGGACGCACGTGCTCGTTCTCCTGCAACCAGACGCCCCGGTACTGGCCGGGACCGTAGTCCTGGTTGAAGTAGACGGAAAAGTTCTCGTAGTCGGAAGCGGTGCCGGACGCGGGGTCGCCGAAATGCCGACGCACGTACTCGGTGGAGCCGAACAGCCCCTGCTCTTCCCCGGACCAGAGCGCCACCCGGACGGTCCTTCGCGGCCGCGCTCCGATGGCGTTGAGGATGCGCGCCGCCTCGAGCATTACCGCCACCCCGGAGGTGTTGTCGCTCGCGTTGGGACTCGCGTGCCAAGTGTCGAAGTGAGCGCCCAGCATGACCACCTCGTCGGCCAGGTCGGTGCCGGGGATTTCGCCCACCACGTTTCGGGCCTCGGTCGCCGACTCGCCGTGGCGGTTGCGCACTTCGGCCTCCACGGTCACCGGAATGCCGCGCCGCAGGATGCGGTACATGCGGTTGTAGTGCTCCGGGGTGACCGCCACCACGGGCACCGAGGCGAGGGTGGCGTCGCGCGACCAGCGGTCCGCGCGGGCCCCGGCGCGGGCGAAGCCGCGCACCGCTCCCGGCCAGCCGCTGTTGGATTCGAGCACCAGCGCGACGCCCTCTTCCACGTAGAAGGCGAGCCGCTCCGCGGCCGTCAGGACGTCGGGGTTGGCGGGCGGGTCCGGGTAGAGACGGGAGAAGTACGCGTCGGGCGCCGGGGGCGGCGGGATCGCGTCCTCGGCGAGCCGCCGCATCTCCTCGTCGCTGCGGCGCGGGGTGCCGGTCGCGAACCGGGTCAGGTCGATGACGGGAGGCGGAGTCGAGAGCACCGCCCGGCCGCGCAGGCGGCCCCGCAAAGAGGCCAGGTCGCTCCGCGAGCGCACGTCGGCGACGACCGCGTCCAGCTCGAGCCTGCCGTCCGTCCCCGGAGTGTGGGCGATCGGATAGGCCACCAGAGGCTGATAGACCGGGGCGGTCATGTGCACCGACACGTACTCGTTGTCCCAGCTCGCCCCGTAGGGCATGAAGGGCTCGCGGACCACGTTCGCCAACCCGATGCGCTCCATCTCCCCGACGACCCAGCGCTGCGCGCGGTCCATGGCGCGCGAGTTGGTCAGGCGCCCCCCCAGCACGTCCGTCATGTACGAGAGGGCGTTGGCCAGCTGCGAGCGCTTGAACCCTTCCTCGCGGATGCGGGCGACCATCGCCCGGTCGACCGGAAAGGCGGCGGCAGGGTCGATCGGGCGCGCGGCCTGGCCCTCGGCGAGCGCCGGAAGAGCCAGAAGCGCCGAGAACAGGACGGAGCGCGACGGCCGTGCCGACGCGCGACCTTCCGGGAGGCGCGGGCGCTCCGAAGCGGACGCCGCGCGGTCGCGTCGCCGCGGGTTCGGTCCGCCGATTCCGCTCATCTCCTCTCCGGGCGTACGCTGTAGTTGTCGTTGCGCCACATCAGCATCCGTCCGTCGCGCGTCTCCTCGAAGACGAATTCCTCGCCCAGATCCTCGTTGTCGCGCACACGCCGGAAGGTGCCGTCCTGGATGTGGCGCAACCGGGTCAGCGAGCCGAGCGGGTCGTCGGTGGGAAGGGACAGCACATGCAGATCGCCGTCCCGAACCAGCACCGCGCTCTCCCCTCCGAGCGGCCGTTCGTAGGTGCCGACGAAACGCCGGAGCTCTTCCTCGATGCCGCGTTCGTCCACGTTCCCGGCCTCGTCGTCGCCCGCCCTGCGCAACGCGGGCGCGACGACGTCGAACGCGGTCTGGGCGAACCGGCGCGCGCTCACGCCCTGGCCGTTGGTCATGAACGCCGTGGCGATCTTGTCCCGAGGCCGAAGCAGAAGTTGGCTGCGGTAGCCCGGACAGGAGCCGCCATGGCCCACGAAGGTGTCCCCGTCCGATTTCCAGACGGAGAAGCCCAGCCCGTAGGTGGTGGTGCCGTCGGGCTCGGACCAGTGCACGCGGTGCATCTCGCGCAACGTGTTGCGGTCGAGCAGCTCGTCGTCGCCCTCGAGCGCCCGGAACTGCCACGAGGCGAAACGTCCCAAATCCTCGACCGTGGAGACGAAGCCGGCGGCGGGGCTGATGCCGCGCACCCGGTATTCGGGGATCGCACGGCGCTTGCCGTCCCGCCCGCGCGCCGTGTAGCCCGTGGCCAGCCGGTTGCCGCGGAAGCGGTCCTCCAGATCGGTGAAGGTGCTGGTCATCCCCAGCGGGTCCAGGATGTTGGCGCGCACGTAGTCGTCGTAGGACCGCCCGGACACCTCCGACACGATCTCGCCCGCCAAGGTCAGCGCCAGATTCGAGTACTGATAGTAGGTGCGCGGAGGGTACAGCATCGACTGGGTGGGCAGGGTCGCGACGATCTCCTCGCGGGTCGGGAAGGGGTAGTCGGGACCGGTCCAGTAGGGTGCCCCCGCCTCGCGCGGAAGGCCGGAGGTATGCGTGAGCAACCCCTCGACATCGACCGGCCCCGCCTCCGGATAGGCGTTCCGGACGTCGAACCAGTCGAGGTGACGGGCCACCGGGTCGTTCAGCCCGAGCTTGCCCCGGTCGCGCAGCTGCAGCACGCCCACCGAGGTGAAGAGCTTGGAGATGGAGCAGATCGAGTACAGGGTCGACGGGGTCGCGGGCTCCGCGCGCTCCACGTGCGCGTACCCGTATCCTTTCGCCCACACCAGTTCCTGGTCGTGCACCACCGAGAGGGAGGCGCCGGGGATGCCCCCGTAGGCCTGCGCCGCATCCATCCAGACGTCCAGCAGGTGAAGGGCTTCGGCGACCTCGGGATCTTCCGCGAGCGGTCGCTGGGCATGGGCCGGAACGGCCCAAAGCGGAAGAAGCGCCAAGGCGGTCGCGACGCGACGCCCGCGGGTCCGGACGAGTCTCATCGGGGGCATCCTCCTCGAGGGATACTGCGGAACCCTGCATTCGGGGGCCGAGGTGCAAGTGTAGCGCGTGCCGTCCCGCGGGAACACCGGAGGATACCCGCGCGGGGAAGACCCGGCGTCCGCCGGCCGGCGGCGAGTCGCCCCCGCCCTTCTTCCGCGCTCCGGCCGCGACGGCGGCGGCGTTCCGGAACCGCGCCCTGGCCGGGGAGGCGTCGACGGTCGAAGTCGTACGCTACGTCAGCTTTCGCGCGATCCACACCGTCCGGTACACCGCGGTCGCCACCGTGCCGACCGCGGTCGCCGCCAGCACGCCCAGCAGGACCGTGCCCGGCTCCCGCCCCAACAGCGCGGAGCCGGAGCCGTCCAGGACGGCTCCGAACCCGATCAGCAGCAGCCGCTCCGCGCGCTGCATGACGCCCGCCGTGCACAGTACGCCTTGGCTCTCGCCGCGCGCGCGCGCGTAGCTGACCAGCAACGAGCCCCCGAGCGCCGCGGCCACCGTCGCGAGCGCCGGGCCCGAAGCGCGGAAAGCCACCGCCAGCCCCACGAACGCGGCCACTTCGGCGAACCGGTCGATGGTCGAGTCCAGGAACGCTCCGCGCCGCGAAGCCAATCCGCGCGCCCGCGCGATCCGCCCGTCCAAGGCGTCCGCGACGCCGCTGAGCAACACCGCCCAGCCCGCCGTCGCGAGCCGTCCGGCGGCGAAGAACCCGCCGGCCGCCGCGCCGAAGGCGAACCCGAGCAGGTTGTAGAAGAGCGGCGACAGCCCCAGCGCGAGCGACAGCCGCTCCGCGGGCCGCACGAACCAGTAGAACCAGCGGCGCACGAACGACCCGAGCACGAACTTGCCTCGGGCCGAGGACTCGAGCGCGTCGACCGCGCGACGCGCGCCGCTCCGCGCGAAAATCGGCATCGTGGCGAGCGCACAGCCCACCACCAGCGCCAGCGCCAGCAGTTCGGGCCTCACGACCGATCATGCCTGGAGCGTGCCGGAGAGGAGGACCGGGGACGGCCTCGCCGCCGACCGGCCACGGCCCGCGCGCTCCCTCCGCCCGCGCCTTCCAGCTGCGCGTCCCGGGCTCGCAACACCCGCACCACCTTGGGAAGCAGCAACGGGAAGGGGAAGCGCCGCTCGAGGGGCGTGGCTTCGACGGTCATCCCCGTGCGCCGTTCGACCTTGCGCACGATGTACGGAAGCCATCTCTCGAAGGTCAGCATGTGTTTGAGCCAGCGGGTGGTGGCGCGCGCCTTGCTGACGCCGAAGTAGGCGTTCAGCCTGAGCCGGGCGCCGGGCGAGGGAGCTCGAGCGGCGCGGTACCGATCCCCGCGCCGCTCGAGCGCGCCGGCGTCCGCCTTGGCCTCCAGGATGGGCGCGTAGATGCCGCACAGGGTCTCCCGCTGCGCCTCGTAGACGGCGCCCGCGCGGCCCTTGCGTTCCGGCCGGATTTCTCCGGCGTAGGAGACCTCGATCATGCGTCGGCAGAAGTCGTCGACGGAGAAGGAGCCCTCCAGAAACGGAAGCGTCCAGTCGAGCACCATCTCTCGGGCGTCGGCCACGAGCCCCTCGACCCATGCGGCCGTTTCCGGGTTCCGGGCATGGGCGACCGAGATGTGATGCGCCACCCGGCCCAGGCAGAAGTGATCGAGGCGGCGGGGTCCGAGCTCGCGCTCGAAATCGGCCCGCGAGAGAACCAGGCACTTGGCCAGCGGGCCGTCCGGAGGCGACGGCCAGAACGCGACCACGGTGGGCGCGAGCACCCGGCTGGCCAGGGTCAGCACCGTCGCGCTGCGCGCCGTGTATCCTCCGTCGGCGAACGTGCGGTAGAATTCCTTGTAGTCGTCCACCACGACCACCAGGTCGTGGGCGCTGTGCCGGTCCGGGTTCGTCGACACCAGCCGCGAGCCGTACGCCAGCACGGCCGCGAGGAGGTCGCCGCTGCTCTCGCGCAGCCGGGAAACCAGGCGTTCGGTGTCCGCCCCGGCTTCCGTCACGCCGGCTCCACCGGCTGGGCGGCGCGGCGCATTTCGTCGAGCATCCCGGTCATGACGCCGCGCATTTCTCCGATGAACGCCCGCGGATCGGCACCCGGAGGAGGCGGCCCGAAGGGGCCCCTGCACTCGACGCGGGTACGCATCGTCGATAGGTTTCCGAAGAAATCGCCGAATCGCGTCCACCGCCACAAGCCGTCCGCCACCACGACGTACACCGCCCACCGTCGCGCCGCCAGGATGGTCGCGAGCCCCAGGACCTTGAAGGGGGCGATGCGACCCGTTCTGGATCGAGTGCCTTCCGGGTAGATCACCAGCGGATGCGCCGAGGCGGCGGCCTCCTCGCGCATCCGCCTCAGCTCGTCCCGCCGGGTTGCTTGCGGATCCACCGTGGGGTATCGGTACAGCCTCGCCATGTGGGATATTAGGGGAACGCCCTTGGTGTACCGCTTGCGCGTCACGATGCGGGGGTAGACGCCGCGCATCGAAGCGATGACGAGCGGGATGTCCAGAAGCGATTGGTGGTTCATGAGCACCAGCACGCCGGCGGTGGCCGGAACGGTCGGCAACGCGCCGAAGCGGGCCCCGCCCAAGCGGAGAAAAAAAATGATCACATGGGCCGCGAAGCGCTGCCACCGAGTGAGCAGAGCGTCGCGACTTCCCGGCAACAGCCGCGCCAGGGGCGCGATCAGGAGGCGCTGGATCGCGTCGCACGCCAGCAACGCCGCGCCGAGCGCGGTCAGGGCGATGGAACCGCGAAGATGCACGTGACGTTTCCTGAGTCGCCGGTGTGGTCCGATCGGGAGAACATCGGGCAAACATATGACTGACATTCGAAACGCTAGCAGGAAATCCGCTTCGGCGTCAACGCGACCCGTCCTGGAAGACGGAGACGGGACGCCCGCGGACGGCGGAAGCGGCGACGACCGGGACGTCCGTCCGCCGCCCGCCGCCGAGACGCCCGGGCTCCGTCCGCGCAACGACTACGACTACACCAACTTCTACTTCGGAGCGGGCACCGATCCCTTCGGGATCCTGGAACCGTTCGGGGAGTGGTGGAAGGACGCCGAGTTCGGGGGAGGCTACTACCTCTACGCCCTGCCCATGGCCTCCGCGCCCGCCACGCGCGTGGCGATCGGGGATCCCAAGACCCGGGAGACCTTGCGGGACCTCGTCAACTTCGCGTCCTACAACTACCTGGGGCTGTCGTACCGCCCCGAGGTGATCGAAGCCATCTGCGACACGGTGCGCACGTACGGCGCCGGGGCGTCCGGTTCCCCGATCCTGTCGGGCACCATGGACCTGCACAAGCGGCTCCAGCGGGAGATGGCGGACTTCAAGGGCAAGGAAGCCGCAATCGTCTTCTCGACCGGATACAGCGCCAACGTCGGGCTGATCGCGGGCCTGATGCGCCCGGGCGATCTCGTCGTCGCCGACAAGCTGGCGCACGCGAGCATCGTCGACGGGATGATCCTCTCCAAGGCGACCTCCCGCTTCTTCAAGCACAACAACCCGGAGGACCTGGACCGCAAGCTCAGCGGGTTCGGCGGCAAGAAGCTGGTGGCCGTGGAGGGCGTCTACTCGATGGACGGCGACGTGGCCCGGTTGCCCGAAATCGTGGACGTGTGCAGGAAGCACGGCGCGCGTCTCCTGATCGACGAGGCGCACTCCACGTTCGTGTACGGCCCCAACGGGCGAGGGGTCGCGGAGCACTTCGGGCTCGACGACGAGGTCGACATCCACCTGGGCACCTTCTCCAAGAGCCTGGGCGGACTGGGGGGATTCGTCGCCGGTTCCGCGGAACTCATCAACTACCTGCGCGGCTTCGCCCGCTCGCGCGTCTTCTCCTGCGCGCTGCCGCCGGGCGTCGTGGCCGGGTTGCTCAAGGCGCTGGAGATCGCCCGCAACGAGCCCGAGTTGCGCGACAGGCTGTGGGACAACGCACGCTACATGCACGCGCTGCTCCAGGAAGCGGGCGTGGACGTCGGCGACTCCACGTCGCAGGTCATTTCCATCATGATCCGCGACGACGCCGGCATCTTCCAGATCGCCGAGGACCTGCTCCACGCGGGCGTCTACATCAACCCCATCCGCTATCCCGCGGTGGGCAAGCACAAGTCGCGGTTCCGCATGTCCATCTCGGCGTCCCACACCAGAGAGGAACTCGAGAGAGGCGCCGACATCATCGTCTCCATCCTCAAGAAGCACGGAAAATGCCCCTGACCCGGTACCGCTACTCCCAGGCCGTCAGCGCCTTCTTCGAGATCGCGACGTCGGACGCCCGGCGCATCCTTCCCCCGCACCTCCAGCCCTTGGAGGTGCGGCACGAGTCGAGCATCCTCGCCGTAACCGCCTTCGACTTCACCGAAAGCATGGTCGGATCCTATCGGGAGATCGTGCTGTCGGTGATCGTGCCGCCCCTGGTCGCCCCGGGCCGGGGCATGGCGAAATCGGCGTTCTACCCCTTCATGGTCGGGACGAGCACGGAGGCGTCGCGCGCGCACGCTATCGAGCGTTGGCACCTTCCGCACTACATGAAGGATCTCGACATCGACTTCGAGCCCTCGGACGGACGCATGCGGGTCGAGGTGCGCGAAGGGAAGCGGCCCGTCCTCGATTTCGAGATCGCGGACCGCGCCTCGGAGCCGGTCGACCACCTCTACCAGTCGTTCATGGTGGGCGGCGGCGACCGGCTCAAAGTGGACATCCACATGCGGGGGCCGCACAGCGAACACGAGGAGGAGCTCGGATCGCTGACGTTGCACGAGCATCCCATGACCTCCCAGCTGACCCTGGACCGGGTGGCTTCCCGCCCGTTCCGCGAGCAGTGGATGCGCGACGGCGTCCAGGCGTTCGAGGAGTTGGAGCGGATCTGAGCGACGGGGTGCGCGCCTTCGTCATCTTCAACCCGGCTTCCGGACACGGCCGGGGCGCACGCCGCATCCCCCTCTACCGGGAACTGCTCGACGCGCACCTCCCCTCGTACGCGTGGGCGGCGACCACCGCGGCGGGCGAGGAGGCCGAACTCGCGGACCGGGCCATCGCCGAAGGAGCGAAGCTGGTCGTAGCGGTGGGCGGCGACGGCACTTGGAGCCAAGTGGCCGATCGGATGGTGGCGTCCGGGCGCCCGGACGTCGCGCTGGGACTGCTGGCTTCCGGAACCGGCAACGACTTCGCCAAGAGCCTCGGGCTGAGCTACGCCCGTCCGGAGCGGGCGGTGGCGGCGTTGGCGGCGGGCCGAACCCGCCGCATCGACGTGGGCCGGGTGGCGTCGGAATGGCGTCCGGCCCCGGCCCCGGGGGCGACGTCCGGCGTGGCTTGGCGAAACGAACCTCGCCACTTCCTGAACTTGGTGGGCTTCGGCTTCGACGTCTCCGTCATCGACGCCAGCGCGAGGGCCCGTTTCCTGCGAGGCGCGTTCCTGTACAAGGTCGCCGCGTTGCAACAGCTGCTCCTGTACAGGAGCCCCCGACTCCGCCTGTCGGACGGCAGGGGGTGGAGCACCGAAGGACGCAAGCTCATGCTCACGATATCGAACGGGCGCATCTTCGGAGGCGGGTTTCCGATCGCTCCAGACGCGGAACTCGAGGACGGACGGCTGGACGTCTGCGCGATCGCCGATTCGTCGCCCGCGGGGCGGGCTCGCCTGTTCGGCTTGGCGGGAAAGGGCAGACACGGGGGCGCCAGGGAGGTCTCCCTGCGCCAGGGCCGCGCCTTTGCAGTGCGGTTCGACCGACGCGTACGTTACGAGGTCGACGGCGACGTTCACCAGTCCCGCGCGGGCGAGGTGCGGGTGGACGCGGTCCCGTCGGCGCTCTCGGTGATCGTGCCGTGAAGGAGGCCGGATGGACCCGCTCGCTTCCCCGCCGCGCACCGTTCAGCCCGTCCGGGTAGTCACGGCCGCGTCGCTCTTCGACGGACACGACGCGGCCATCAACGTCATGCGCCGGATCCTCCAGGATTCGGGCGCGGAGGTCGTCCACCTGGGACACAACCGCTCCGCCTTGGAGATCGTGGAGTGCGCGATCCAGGAGGACGCGCACGCCATCGCGATCAGCTCGTACCAGGGCGGGCACATGGAGTTCTTCACCTACGTGCACGACCTGCTGCGCGAACGGGGGAGCGGGATCCGCGTCTTCGGGGGCGGAGGCGGAACCATCCTGCCCGCCGAGGCCGAGGAACTCGCCCGGCGCGGCGTCGCTCGGATCTTCTCTCCCGACGACGGGCGGGCGATGGGGTTGCAGGGGATGATCGACGAGGTGCTGGAGGGCGCGCGCGATTCGGTGCGCTCGTCGCTCGAGGATGCGGAGAGCGAGTTGCGCGCGCTCCGACGGGGGGACGCGGGCGCGGTGGCGCGCCTGATCTCTGCGGTCGAGAACGGCCACGAGGGCGCGGAAGAGGCCATGCGGAGGGTGGCGAAGATGGCGGCGGCGCGGCGCGCGCCCGTGCTGGGCGTGACCGGGACCGGCGGCTCGGGCAAGTCGACGCTGGTGGACGAGCTGGTTCGGCGCTACCTGTCCGCGACTTCCGACAGCCGGGTCGCCGTCGTCTCGATGGACCCGTCCAAGCGCCGCACGGGAGGCGCGCTGCTGGGCGACCGCATCCGGATGAACGCCGCCAGCGATCCGCGGGTCTACATGCGCTCGATGGCCACCCGCGCCTCGACGCTCGGCCTGTCGCCGCACCTGCGCCACGCGGTCGACGTGTGCAAGGCCGCCGGCCACGACCTGGTGATCGTCGAAACGCCCGGGATCGGACAGTTCGGCGCCGAAGTGGTGGAGCGCTCGGACGTGTCCCTGTACGTGATGACGGCCGAGTACGGCGCCGCGAGCCAGCTCGAGAAAATCGACATGCTGGACTACGCCGACGTGGTCGCCATCAACAAGTTCGACCGCCCGGGCGGGCTGGACGCGCTGCGGGACGTGCGCAAGCAGTACCGGCGCAACCACGGCCTGCGGAGCGTCCCCGACGAGGCGGTGCCGGTGTACGGGACGGTGGCGTCGCGCTTCGACGACGCCGGCGTCGACCGGGCGTACCTGGCGCTCCTCGCCCGGTTGCGGATCCGGACCGGGACGCTCGCGACCCGACGCGCGCCCCGCGGCGGCGAACGCGCCGAGCACCGGGCGATCCCGCCGGAACGCACCCGCTACTTGGCGGAGATCGTGGAGGCGGCCCGGGCCTACGACCGCCGCGTCGAAGAGCAGGTCGCGCTCGCCCGACAGTTGTACCAGCTCCACGGCGCGATCCGGCTGCTCGGGGAGGGAGGCCCCGAATCCTCCGGCCCGGCCGACGCGGACGCGAACGCGGACGCGTCCCTCCCCGGGGAGCCGGAAGAGATCGCGCCCGAGCTGCCCGCTCCGAGCGCCGGGGACGGACCGTCCGCGCCCCTGATCGACCTCTACCGGCGGACGCGCGCGCGACTGGACGAACGGAGCCTGGCCCTGCTCGAAGAGTGGCCGACGGTGCTGCGCCGCTACCGGGCCGACGCGTACGCGTACCGGGTCCGGGGTCGGAAGGTGGAGCGGAGCCTCTTCAGCGAATCGCTCTCGGGATCGCGCATCCCCCGGGTCGCCCTGCCGCGCTTCCGCGACTGGGGCGAGGTGCTCGGCTGGCGGCTCGCCGAGAACGTCCCCGGAGCGTTTCCCTACGCCGCCGCGGTCTTCCCCCTGCAGCGGCGGGAAGAGCACCCGCAGCGCATGTTCGCGGGCGAAGGGGGGCCCGAGCGCACCAACCGGCGCTTCCATTTCCTGAGCCGCGCCAGCTTGGCCAATCGCCTCTCCACCGCCTTCGATTCGGTCACGCTCTACGGCGAGGACCCGGACGAGCGCATGGAAGTCTACGGCAAGGTGGGCAACTCGGGGGTCAGCGTGGCCTCGGTGGACGACGTCAAGAAGCTCTATTCCGGCTTCGACCTGGCGGACCCGTCCACCAGCGTGTCGATGACCATCAACGGTCCCGCGCCCATGTTGCTCGGCTTCTTCCTGAACGCGGCCGTCGACCAGCAGTGCGAACTCCACATCCGCCGCAGCGGGCTGGAGGCCGAGGTCGAGGAGCGCATCCGCGCCCTCCACCGCGAACGCGGCGCGGAGCGCCCCCGCTACCGGGGCGCGCTTCCGGACGGAAACGACGGCCTCGGCCTGATGCTGCTCGGCGCGAGCGGCGACGAGGTCCTCCCCGCCGACGTCTACCGGCGCATCCGCAGCGACACCCTCGCGGTGGTCCGGGGCACCGTCCAAGCCGACATTCTCAAGGAGGATCAGGCGCAGAACACCTGCATCTTCGCCATCGAGATGGCGCTGCGCATGATGGGCGACGTCCAGCGGTACTTCATCGACGAAGGGGTGCGGAACTTCTACTCGGTGTCGATTTCCGGATACCACATGGCGGAAGCCGGCGCCAACCCCGTCACCCAGCTCGCGTTCACCCTCGCCAACGGCTTCACCTACGTCGAGTACTACCGCGCGCGCGGGATGCGCGTCGACGACTTCGCGCCCAACCTGTCGTTCTTCTTCTCCAACGGCATGGATCCGGAGTACGCGGTGCTGGGGCGGGCGGCGCGCCGCGTCTGGGCGAAGGCGATGCGACACGTGTACGGAGCCGGCGAACGCGCGCAGAAGCTCAAGTATCACATCCAGACCTCGGGACGCAGCCTGCACGCCCAGGAGATCGCCTTCAACGACGTCCGCACCACCCTGCAAGCCTTCCACGCCCTGTGCGACAACTGCAACTCGCTGCACACCAACGCCTACGACGAAGCCATCACCACCCCCACCGAGGAGAGCGTGCGCCGAGCTCTGGCGATTCAGTTGATCATCAGCAGGGAGCTCGGGCTGTCCCGCAACGAGAACCCGCTGCAGGGGTCGTTCATCGTCGAGGAGCTGACCGACTTGGTGGAGAAGGCGGTGATGCGCGAGTTCCTGCGACTCTCCGAGCGCGGAGGCGTGCTCGGGGCCATGGAGCGCATGTACCAGCGCGGCCGCATCCAGGACGAGTCGCTCGAGCGCGAGTCGCGCAAGCACAGCGGCGAACTGCCCATCGTGGGGGTCAACACCTTCCTGGGCCCGGAGGGATCGCCCACGCGGGTGCCCTCCGAGGTCGTCCGCGCCACCCCGGAGGAGAAGGACCGCGCCATCGCCTCCGTCCGGGCCTTCAAGTTCCGCAACCGGGGCCGCGCCGAGCCCGCCCTCGAGGCGCTGAAGCGGGTGGCGCTGACGGACGGCAACACCTTCGCCGCGCTGATGGAGGCGTGCAAGGTGTGCACGCTGGGGCAGATCACGTCCGCGCTCTACGAGGTCGGGGGCCGGTATCGGCGGAACATGTAGGGGAATTCGCGCGGTTTCGGAGCGGCGCGACGGGCGAGGACGCACGGAGGAGATCGAGCGATGAACGGCACCTGCCCGCTGACCGGAGAAGCGGCGGAAGTCGCCCGGACCGCGGAGTCGACGATCGTCGAGCATCCCCGTCTGGGCCGGTATTCGGTGGAGGCGAGCGCGCTTGCGCCGCTTGCGCGCGCTGCGGGCGCCGGGGAGCGCATGGCGAGCTGGATCGCCGAATCCCGCGCGCTCGGTATCCGCGTCCCGGTTCTGACGGACGGGCACGTCCGACTCTTCGAGCGCCTGCCTCGCCTGGACGCGGCGGTCTCGGAATGGCGCGAACGCCGCGGATCCATGCGGGACGCCGACGACGCGCGACTCCGGAAGAAGCTTCGCCTCGAGTGGAACTACAACACCAACCGCATCGAAGGGAACACGCTCACCTATCACGAGACGGAATTGCTGCTCGTCTTCGGCCGAGCGAGCGGCGGACGTCCGATGCGGCACTACGAGGAGATGAAGGCGCACGACGCCGCGATCGAGCACGTGCGGCATCTGGCCCGCGCCGAGCGGGTTCTGGGCGAGGGCGACGTCCGCGATCTCAACGCGATTCTTCTCAAGGAGCCGTTCTGGCACGTTGCGCGGACACCGGACGGCCAGCGAACCCGCAAGCGGATCGTTCCGGGAACCTACAAAACGCAGCCCAACCACGTCCGGACGGCCGCCGGAGAACTCCACCGGTTCGCGGAGCCCGAGGAAACGCCGGCGGAGATGGAGCGCTGGACGCGGGAGTTCCGGCTCGGTTTGGAGAGACGCGGAATTCCGCTTCCCCTCTTCCTGGCCGAGTCGCACTGGAGCTTTCTGCGCATCCATCCCTTCGACGACGGCAACGGACGGACCGCCCGGCTGTTGGCCAACTACGTCCTGCTCAGGCTCGGCCTGCCCCCCATGGTGATCGAGACTGCCGACCGCGACCGCTACATCGGAGCGCTGCAGCACGCCGATGCGGGCCGCACGGATCCGCTGGCGCGGTTCATGCTCGAAAACGTCATGCGGTCGCTCGATCTGGGAATCCGGGCCGCGAAGGGAAAATCGCTCCGCGAGGCCGACGACGTCGTCAAGGAAATCGCCGTCTTCGTGCAACGGAGGAAAGGAGGAACCCCGGACGCGTTCGATCCCGAGCTGTTGGATCGCGTGGCCCGCCAGTGGATTCTTCCGGAGCTGAAGAGGCTCGATCGGGCGTTCGGGCCTTTGGACGATCTGTTCGGAGGCCGGAATTCGGCGGACTACTGGAGTTCGCCGAGAACAGCTCCGTCGTCGCCCCTGCCGAATCTGGTCGAGAATTGGGAAGAGGCTAGGCGAACCCTTGCCGCGGAGCTCGTTCGGATCACGGACGAAGACTCCGTGAACCTGAGGCGGGTGTTCAATTTTTTGGGATATCGAGGATCCGGGTCCCCTAGCTTCAGCGTGAAGCTCTCGGTGGTATGGAAAATGGGCAAGGAGGAGACCGCCTTTGCGGCCAAGCTCGACGGAGAGCCCATCGAATCAGCGATCCGGAGCGTGCGCCATCCGGACTTGGACGCGATGGACCTGGAGACGGATTCCGCCGTCGACGTCCTGGGCGAAGCCGTGATGGCGGAAATCGAACGTCGCTCGGAGAGAGCCTGACCGGCGAGGTCGGGCCGAAACCGGTCACCCTCGCCGGCGTCCGTCCATGACTCGTACCCAGTGGCGTACACTCTCAAAACGCAGACAACTCACCACGAAACAGTCGGTTAGCCTGTTTTATGCGCCAGAAGTTCGGCGAACCGGCCGCGACCGCACCAGCGCGCGTGCCTTGGCCGCCACCGCCTCGGCCGTGACCCCGAACTTCTCGAACAGCACCGCGCCCGGCGCGGAGGCCCCGAAGCGGTCGATGCCGACGGATGCGCCCCGGTCGCCGGTCCAGCGCGTCCAGCCGGCCGTGCTCCCGGCCTCCACCGAGACGCGCGCGGCGACCTCGGGGGGAAGCACCCGATCCCGGTACGCCCGGGACTGACGGGCGAAGAGGAACCAGCTGGGCAGGGAGACCACCCGGGTCGGCACGCCTTCCGCCTGCAGCGCCGCGCGCGCCTGCACGGCGAGTCCCACCTCCGAGCCGCTGGCGATGAGGATCGTCTCGGGAGCGCCGTCCGCTTCCAGCAGGACGTAGCCGCCCCGGTGCAGGCCGGTCGCGGGCGCGGCCCGGTCGCGGTCGACGACCGCCACCGCTTGGCGGGTGAGGGCGAGGAAGCTCGGTCCGTCCGCGTAGGCGAGCGCCGCCCGCCAAGCTTCGGCGGTCTCGGGTCCGTCGGCGGGGCGCAGATCGAGCACGCCGGGAACGACGCGCAGCGACGCCAGCTGCTCGACGGGCTGGTGGGTGGGTCCGTCCTCGCCGACGCCGACGCTGTCGTGGGTGAACACGTAGACGACGGGCAGACCCATCAGCGCCGCCAGCCGGATGGACGGGCGCATGTAGTCGGAGAAGATCAGAAAAGTGCCCCCGTACGGGCGCACGCCCCGGTGCAGCGCCATCCCGTTCAGGATGCCCCCCATGGCGTGCTCGCGGACTCCGAAGTGGAGGGTGCGCCCGCCCGGAGTCTCCGCGAGCAAGTCGTCCTCCCCGGGCAGGGTGGTCTTGTTGGAGCCCGCCAAGTCGGCCGACCCGCCCAGCAGGTTGGGGATGCGCGCGCCCAGCCCTTCGAGCACCCGCCCGGAGTGGACCCGGGTCGCGCGCGGCTTCGACGGCGCGCCGAGATCGGGGACGTCCGCGTCCCAGTCGGCCGGCAGCTCGCCCGCCAGCGCGCGGCGGAGTTCCTCGGCCGCGGCGGGATGCGCCGTCTCGTACGCCGCCCACCGCTTCCGCCACGCCCGCTCCAGCTCCGCCCCCCGCGGCGCCGCCTGCCGCACGTGCGCCAGCGCTTCCGCCTCCACGTGGAAGGGTTCGGCGGAGGGGTAGCCCAGGTTGCGCTTGGTGGCGTCCACCTCGTCGGTGCCCAGCGGCGCTCCGTGCGAGGCGGACGACCCCGCCTTGCCCGGACTGCCGTACCCGATGGTGGTGCGCACCATCACCAGCGAAGGCCGCCGCTCCTCCGCGCGCGCGCCCTCGAGCGCGGCGTCCAGGGCGGCCAGGTCGTTGCCGTCGTCCACCCGACGCACGTCCCAGCCGTACGCGCGAAATCGCCCCTCGTGGTCCGTGGAGCACGAGAGGTCGATCCCGCCGTCGATGGTGACGCGGTTGTCGTCGAACACCCAGACCAGCTTGCCCAGCCGCTGGTGTCCGGCGAACTCGGCGGCCTCGTGCGAAATTCCTTCCATGAGGTCGCCGTCGGAGCAGAGCGCCCAGGTGCGGTGGTCCACGACCGCGTGTCCCGGCCGGTTGAAACGGTGTCCCAGCCAGCGCTCGGCGAGCGCCATCCCCACCGAATTGGCGACCCCCTGACCGAGCGGGCCCGTCGTGGTTTCGACGCCCGGCGTGTGCCCGACCTCCGGATGCCCGGGCGTGCGCGACCCCCACCGCCGGAACTTGCGGATCTCCTCCAGCGACAGGTCGTAGCCGGTCAGGTGCAGGAGGGCATAGACGAGCATGGAGGCGTGCCCCGCCGACAGCACGAAGCGGTCCCGGTCGCTCCAGTCCGGGTTGGCCGGATTGTGCTTCAGGTGCCGGGTCCAGAGCAGATACGCCACCGGCGCGAGTCCCATGGGCGCGCCCGGATGGCCGGAGTTGGCCTCCTGCACGGCATCCATCGAGAGGACGCGCACCGCGTCGACCGCGAGGCGCGAGAGTGCGGGGTCCGGGAGCGGGGGCGCGGACATCTCAGCCTTTCCTCGAAGGGGCGCGGGGGCGGGACCGCGCCTCGCGCGGGAACGGAGCGGAGACCGCGCTCCGCAAGCGACTTGCGGCGGGCGCGGGCGACGCGCGAGGTCGCGTCACCTTCGGCAACCCGCGGGGGCGCGCCGAGGGACCGGCCTCATTCGACCACTAGGTTGATCAGCCGTCCGGGCACGTGGATCACGCGGCGCACGGCTCCGTTCTCGAGGAAACGCGCCACGTTCTCCTGCTTGCGGGCGAGCGCCGCCGCATCCTCCCGGCTCATGTCCGCGGGACCTTCGATGGTCCCGCGCACCTTCCCGTTGACCTGCACCGCGAGGGTCGCCACGCGCCGCTGCGCTTTTCCGGGGTCATGCTCGGGCCAGCGGGCGCGCCCGAACAGGCCGCCTTCGTGCCCGAGCCGCTCCCACAACTCCTCGGCGATGTGCGGCGCGAACGGAGCCACCATGAGCACGACCGGCTCGATCTCGGCCCGCGCCGGCGTCCGCCCTCCCGCACGCACCGCGTTCAGGTACTCCATCATCCCCGAGATGCAGGTGTTGTACTGAAGATCCGCGATCTGGCGCGTCACTCGCTCGATGGTGCGGTGCAGCCGACTCTCGAGGCGCGGATCCGGGTCGGCCTCGTTCTCGGCGGCGCGCAACACGGTGTCCCAGAGCCGTCTCAGGAACCCGAGCGGGCCCCGGATGCCGTCGTCGCGATAGTCCCCGCCCTCGGCGAAGGGCCCCAGGAACATCAGATACAGGCGGAAGGTGTCGGCGCCGAACTCCCGGATGACCGGATCCGGGGCGACCACGTTGCCCCGGGTCTTGGACATCTTGCGCCCGTCCTTGACGATGATGCCGTGGGCGCGGAAGCGGGTGAACGGCTCCTCGAAGTCCAGCAGCCCGATGTCGTGCAGCGCCATGGCGACGAAGCGCGCGTACATCAGATGCAACACCGCGTGCTCGTTGCCGCCGATGTAGGAGTCCACCGGAAGCCAGCGGCGGGTGACGTCCGGATCGAAGGCGACCTCGTCGCGGCCCGCCGAGGGATAGCGCAGAAAGTACCAGGAGCTGTCCAGGAAAGTGTCGGAGACGTCGGTCTCGCGGCGCGCGGCGGCACCGCAGGCGGGACAGGGCACGCTGTACCAAGACTCGACCCTGGCCAGCGGGCTCACGCCGTCGTCGTCCGGCTTGAAGTCCTCGACGCGGGGCAGCAGCACCGGCAGGTCGCACTCGGGAACCGGGACCGGGCCGCAGTCGGGACAGTGCACGATGGGGATCGGCGGACCCCAGTAGCGCTGGCGCGAGATGCACCAGTCGCGCAGATGGTAGTCGACCCGCTCCTCGCCCAACCCGCGCTTCGCCAGATCGGCGACGATGGCGACTTTCGCCTCCGCGACGCTCATCCCGTCGAAGCGGCCGGAGTTGACCATGCGCCCGGCGCCGACGTCGGTCTGGGCCGCCTCGAGCGGGGCGTCGGCGTCGTCCTCCGGCCCCGCCACCACCCGCACCGCGGGCAGTCCGAACTCGCGGGCGAACTCGAAGTCGCGCTCGTCGTGGCCGGGCACCGCCATGATCGCCCCGGTGCCGTAGCCCGCGAGAACGTAGTCGGCGACCCAGACCGGGACGTTCTCCCCGGTGGCGGGATTCACGCAGTGGCCCCCGGTGAAGACGCCGGTCTTCTCCCCGGCGGTCTTCTGGCGGCTGACCACGTCCATGGACGCCGCCCGGTCGACGTACGCGCGCACCGCCTCGCGCCGGTCGGGCGCGGCGATGCGCTCCACCAGCGGGTGCTCGGGGGCGAGCGCCACGTAGGTCGCTCCGAAAACGGTGTCCGGGCGCGTCGTGAACACCTCGACCGCGTCGTCGGAGCCGACCACGGGGAAGACCAGGCGGGCGCCCTCGCTGCGGCCGATCCAGTTCGTCTGCGCCTTGCGCGTCGATTCCGACCAGTCGATGCGGTCCAGGTTGTCGAGCAACCGCTGGGCGTAGTCGCTGATGCGGAAGAACCACTGCGCGATCACCCGTTGCTCGACGGTGGCGTCGCAGCGTTCGCAGACGCCGTCTTCGATCTGCTCGTTGGCCAGCACCGTCTTGCAGGACGGGCACCAGTTGACCGGCGCCTTCTTGCGCTCCGCCAGCCCGGCTTCGAAGAGCTTCAGAAAGATCCACTGGGTCCAGCGGTAGTACTCGGGGGAAGTGGTGTCGACCGAGCGTTTCCAGTCGAACATCCCCCCGATGCGACGCAGCTGGCGCGTGAAGTTGGCCACGTTCGCCGGAATCAGATCCATCGGGTGGGTTCCGTGCCGCAGCGCGAAGTTCTCCGAGTGGATTCCGAAGGCGTCGAAGCCGATGGGCTCGAAGACGTCGCGCCCGAGGAGCCGCTGGAAGCGCCCGTGGACGTCCGCTCCGGTGAAGGCGTAGATGTTGCCCACATGCAACCCCTCGGCCGAAGGGTAGGGGAACATCATCAGGTTGAAATAGGGCGCCCGGGAGGTCCGCAGTTCCCGCTCGGAAAAAGAGTTGGCGCCGCGTTCCTCCCAGATCCGCTGCCACTTGGCCTCGACCCGGGAAGGAAAATAGCTCCGGGCATGGGGAGCGTGGATGTCTTCCATGTCCATATGTTCGCCCCGGGTGGAGCCTCTCGCAACCTCCGCGGGCGCCCCGACGGCTCCGCCGCCGGTCCCGGCCGACCGCGACCGTTTTCGTTGCCGCATCGTCACGGCAAAACGACGTTGCCATCGTCGTTGCGACGCACGAAGCGCGACGCAACGGGTTCCGAACCGCGAGAAGGTCGGGGCGAATCGAGGCATCGCTCCCACGGGTTCCGCTTCCGGAGGGAATCCCGCTCGCGCGCCCCGGCCCGCGTCCGGGCACGTCGGCCGTCCGACGGCGGATGTCAATCGGCGCTCATGCCTCCGGATTGACGGCTGGAACGCGGACGCGTTCTTCGCGCGCGCCACGCCGGAGAAGGTGGCCGCCCGCACCGCCGCGGGCGCCGACGCGCGGGATCGGGATGGCTCCACGCCCCTGCACGTCGCCCGGCGCAGCGACGAGGGCCCGGAGCACGGTTCGGCTCCCGACGCGCAACGGCGCGGATCCGGACATGACGCGCGCGCCGGCGGAGGCGGGCGCCGTTCCCGGGGCGCCGAGAACCGGCGGCTTCGCGCCGCTGCACGACGCGGCCGCGGCCAACGGCCACGCGCGGGTCTCGATCGCTCCGGCGGAGATTTCGCGGCGCTTCGCGCGCGTCGGATTCCGCCGTGGTCGCCGCGTTTCCGGACCGGGGCGCCGTGGCCGCGCTCGCTCGAGAAGGGCCGACCGCGCTCCGCTACGGAGGCGAGCCTGAAAACAGCCCGAACGATCGGGAAGCGGCGCGGTCCCGGGGCGCCGTCTCGAGCCCGAGTCGTCCGTCTCGCGGGCCCGGAACCGTCGAGGGCAACCGTCGGGCGAGTCTCCGACCGGCGCGTCTTCGGCCACGTCGCCGCCCGAGGCGACGACGAATCGCCCGGCCGCCCAGCGCCTCGGGACTCGAGGGGAGGCGGCCCTCCTGTGCGCCGAGCGGGCGATCGGGCTGCCGAAGCACGTCGAAGGGGTCGGCGAGTTCCGGCGCCCTCGTCGCGATCCACGCGACCGCGGAGCGCAGATCGCCGCCGTGGTCGTCCAACAGCGCCTGAAAGTCGGGGAGACGGCGGTAGTAGCGCATGCGCGCGAGCAGCGTGGCGTTGTTGAGCAGGGTTTGCGCGAAGCCCGCGTAGGTGCGCGCCTCGAAGGTGGGCCGGACTTCGGTGGCGAAGCGCGCCAGCGCGTCCGCGAACACCCGCTCGCGCGCCGACAGGCGTTCTTGCCGGGTCAGCGCGGCATCGTCGTAGACGCGCTCCAGCTCGGCCACCAGGTCGTCCAGGAAGACCGAGAACTTCATCGCGTCGCTCCAGCGCCGCTTGGCCCGGGCGCAGCGTACGGTCTCGAGCTCTCCGGCGTCGGCGCAGAAGAAGGCGGCCGCGCCGGCGTCGCCCACGAAGGTGGCGAAGCTTTCGTTGAAGCCGACGCTGCCCGCCACCCAGAGGTGGGCGTGCGAGAGTTCGTGCAGGAGCGTCTGCACCACCCCGATCTCGTCCTGGCGCAACGCGGTGGACATCAGCGGGTCCGCGAACCACCCCAAGGTGCTGAAAGCCGAGGTGGGACGCAGATAGGTGTCGTATCCCTCCTCCTCCAGCTTGCGTTGTTCCTCGAGGGCGTCGGCCGGATCGAAGAACCCCCGGTAGGGAACCCGCCCCACCACAGGAAACCACCAGGTCTTGGCCGTCAGACGGTCCTTCTCGGCCGCGGACAGCACCATCGCCAGGGTGTCGCGGTCGAGGCGGACGTAGGTGGCGTAGGAGTCGCCGACGTCGAGCCCCAGCTCCTCGGCGGCGAAGGCGCGCGCCAGCCGGGCGAAGGTGAGTTTGCCCCGCGTGCGCTCGTCGGTGTCCGGATCGACGATGACGTCCTCGATGGGCCGCCGCGCGGTCAGGATGCGGGCTTCGGCCCATCCCGCGCGCAGAACGTAGAGGGGCGAACAGGAAGCCGCCGCCCCCGCCAGTCCGACGGCTGCGGTCCCCAGGACCAGCAGGCGCCCCCGCCTTCCCATCGGACGCCTCCGCTCCCGGCGCGTCCGGAAGTCCGCGAGCCGCAACGGCTAGCTGCCGCCGCCGAGCGACCGCATCAGCGGAATCCCGCCCTCGGTGGGCACGTACACCACCGAACCCGCGGGCAACTCGCCCAACTTCTCGATGTAGTGGAAGGTCAGGTATTCGGGCGTCAGGCCTTCGGAGATGATGCGCTGGGCTTCGGCGATGCCCCGCGCCTGCTCGATCTGCTGGCGGGCGCGCTCCTGGATGATCTCGGTCTGGAAGCGCTCCTGAGCGACCTGCTGCTCGCGTTGCTGGCGCTCCTCGATGGCTTGGCGCACGCCTTCGGGGGCCTGAATGTCGCGCACGAAGGCCTGGACCACCTGGATGCGGTCCTCCGCGTTGGACTGGATGGCGGACTCGATGTTGTCGGAGAGTTCCGCGCGGTCCGGCGAGAAGATCTCGTTGATCGAGCGCGTGGCGACCGCATCGCGCACTCCGTTGCGCACCGAGTTGAGCACGATCGCGTTCGTGATCTGCCGCTCCGTTCCCAGCTCCTGGAACAGCGAAGGGCTCCGGCCGCCCTCGATCCGATAGAGAATCGACACCTCGAGCGTCACGTTCAGCTGCTCGCTGGTCTGCGCCTCAATGCGCTCGACGTCGCCCCCGGGCGGGAAGCTCTGCTCGCGCACCGACATCCTCTCGATGCTGGCCAAGGGGTTCACGAGGTGAACGCCCTGCGCGTGAGGACGCTGGTTGACGTTGCCCAGAAAGTGCTCCACGCCCACTTCGCCGACGTCGATCAGGATGACGGAATTGAGGGCCAGGAGCGCGACGCCCGCCGCCATCACCCCGTAGGAGACGAGCCGGGTCGTGCCGGGATTGCGGCGATTGGTGGGAGAGAACAGGCGGATCAGCCCGCCGACGGCGATGGCGAACATGGCGAACAGCGCGGAAGTCACGGTCGTTCCTCCGTTCCGGGGGGATCCTCGCCCGAGCGCCGGGCGAGTTCGGCGCCGACGGTGTGGAGCGAGACGCCCGCACCCATCAGCGCGACCATCAGATGGTACATCAGGTCGGCCGCCTCTTCGGCCACCGCCGCGGGATCGCGCAGGGCGAGCGCCACGGTCAGCTCCACCAGTTCCTCGCCGAGCTTCTTGAGCCGCAGGTTCCTGTCCGCCAGCAGGCGCGCGGTGTGGCTGTCCGGCGGCATGTTCTCGGCGCGGGAGCGCAGGGTGACCCAGAGGTCGTCCAGAACCTCGCCCCCGCCGGGGGTGGGGCGCTTCTCGGAATCGGTCCGCTCCGGATCGGCGGGAGTCGAACCCGGTCGCTCGGCGCCGGGTTCGACGAAGCAGGTACGCGCCCCGGTGTGGCACACCGGACCCGCCGGCCGCACCCTCGCCAGCACCGTGTCCGCGTCGCAGTCCAAGCGCAACGAAACCAGCGACAACACGTTCCCGGAGGTCGCGCCCTTGCGCCAAATCTCCTTTCTCGACCTGGACCAGTAGTACACCTGGCCCGTGTCCAGGGTAAGGGCGAGCGAGGTGCGGTTTCCGTACGCCAGCATGAGGACTTCCTCGGTCTTGGCGTCCTGCGCGATCACGGGAACGAGACCGTCGCGCCGGAATTTTACGTACGTCAGATCGCGCGCGCGTTCGAGGTTCCGGCCGGGGATCGTGGCGAGCGGCTCGTCCTGAGCGGTCGCATCGGAGGGATCGGTCATCTCGGTGTTTCCTTGGCGCCGTTGCTCGATGATCGCAGCGCCATGCCCTGCGCCGCGAGTGCGGATTTGATCTTCGTCACCGTGGTGGCCCCGTCGTGCAGAATGCCGGCCAGCAAGGCCGCGGAAGCTCCTCCCGCGGTGAGCGCCTCCAGCACGTCCTGCGCCGAACCGCCGCCGCCGGAGGCCACCACCGGCACCGTCACCCGTTCCGCGACCCGCCGGGTCAGCTCCAGGTCGTAGCCGATGCGGGATCCGTCCCGGTCGATGCTGGTGAGAAGGATTTCGCCCGCCTGCCGCCGCGCGCACTCCGCGGCCCATTCGACCGCGTCCAGGTCCCTTGCCCGCCTGCCGCCGTGCGTGTACACGCGCCATCCGTCGCCCTCGCGGGCCGCGTCGACGCTGGCGACCAGACACTGGCTGCCGTAGCGCGCCGCGGCCTCCTCGGCGAGCTCCGGCCGACGGGCGAGGGCGGAATTGACGCTCACTTTGTCGGCACCTGCCCGCAAAAGCGCGCCCACGTCGTCCACGGTCCCGACCCCGCCCCCGACGGTGAGCGGGATGAAGAGCGCTTCCGCGGTTCTGCGCACCGTGTCGAGCAGCGTGGCGCGCCCTTCGTGGGAAGCGGCGATGTCCAGAAAAACAACCTCGTCGGCCCCGTCGGCCTCGTAGCGGCTGGCCAATTCCACCGGGTCCCCCACGTCGCGCAGGTTCGCGAAGCGGGTCCCCTTGACGACCCTTCCGTCGCGGACGTCGAGGCAGACGACGATGCGAGGCCGCAACACGAGCGCGCCCTCTAGTCGGCCGAAGCGGGGCCGCGCGTCACCCGCACCGCGCCCTTGGTGCTGAAGACGCCGTCGCCTTCCTCGAGCGCCTGGCGCAACGCGAGCCCCACCGCCTTGACCGCGGCCTCGATCACGTGATGACGGTTGCGGCCCCGGAGAACGCGGATATGCAAGGTCGCGGCGAGATGCGTCGACAGGCTCCGGAAGAAGTGATCGGCGAGGCTCGTGGGCAAGCCGCCGGCGTAGTGCGCGCGTCCTCCGACGTCGATCGCGGCATGGATCAGCGCTTCGTCCATCGGCACCGTCGCCCAACCGTAGCGCGCCGCGTGCGCGGGAACGGCGTCGGCCAGCGCCATGCCCAGCGTGATCGCCACGTCTTCGACCAGGTGGTGACGCAGATCGCCGCGCGCTTCGACCGCGAGATCGAGCCCGGAGTAGCGGGCGAAGGTCTCCAACATGTGGTCGAGGAAGCCGTCGCCGGTGTCGATGCGGGGGAGGCGGTCGCCCCGGTCCACCGCGACGCGAACCCGCGTCTCTCCGGTCTCGCGCAGGATCCGACCCATTCTCACCGCTCCTCGCTCTTCGATCGCTCCGTCCCACCGAACTCCGCGGCCACCGCCTCGACGGGCAGAGTGCCGTCGTAGAGGGCCATACCCAAGACCGCGCCCGCAGCTCCCGCCGAGCCCAGGCGTCGCAGTTCCTCGAGCGAGCTGATTCCCCCGGACATCCACACCGGATGCGCCGATGCCCGTACGACGGCCCTCGAGAGCGCCGGGTCTCCGCCCTCCACGCGTCCCTCCCGGGCCACGTCCGTACACAGTGCGCCCGCAAGCGGAAGCTCTTTCAACGCAACCAGAAAATCCTCGACGGAGGCGTCGCTGACCCGAGTCCAGCCCCGATGCAGCACTTTCCCGTCGCGCATGTCGGCCGCCGCCACCACCCGGTCCGGAAACTCCGCCGCAGCGCGGGCGAGCCAATCGGGATCCTCGACGGCTCGCGTCCCCACGACGACGCGGTCGGCTCCGGCCTCGAGCGCCCGTTCGATCCCCGCGCGGTCCCGCACCCCGCCTCCGAACTGGGCGAGCGCGTCCGTGCAGGAGATCAGTTCGCGCACCAGCGCTCGGTTGTCGCCTTGGCCGAGCGCCGCATCCAGATCCACGACGTGCAGGACGCCGAACCCCGAGCGCCACCAGCGCTCGGCCACCGCGACCGGGTCGGGAAGGGAAACCCGCTCGGTCTCGGGAAGCCCGCCCACCCACTGCACGCAACGTCCCCGACTGAGATCGACCGCGGGGACGGCGATCACGGACGGGCCCCGGCCATCGCCTCGCGCGACACGTCCCGCCGGACCGGACCCGGAGTCACCGCGTCGCCTCCGCCAGAAAATTGGCGACGATGCGCAGTCCGGGCCGAGAGCTCTTCTCGGGATGGAACTGGGTGCCCCAGCAGCGGCCTCGGCGCACGGCGGCGGGAAACCGGTCGCCCTGGTAGCGCGACCAAGCGGTCACCGAGCTCTCGTCCCGGGGGCGGCAGACGTAGCTGTTGGCGTAGTAGGCGACCAAGTCGCGCGCGCCCGAGAACAGGGGATCGTCGCCCGTGGCCACGTCGTTCCACCCCATGTGGGGCACGATCCCGCCCCGCAGCCGTTCCACGCGTCCGGGCAGAAAGCCGATCCCGGGACCGCCGCCTTCCTCGCTCTCCTCGAAGAGGATCTGCATCCCGAGGCAGACGCCCAGACAGGGGAGTCCCGCCTCCAGCGCCTCGCGCACCGTCTCTCCGTCGTCCGCCAGCGCGCTCGCGGCGGTCGCGAAGGAACCCACCCCGGGCAACACCAGCGCATCGGAGGAAAGCGCTTCCCGGCAGTCGGTGAATATCCGCGCGGATGCGCCGGAGGCTTCGATGGCTTTGGCGAGCGAATGCAGGTTCCCCGCACCGTAGTCGAAGACGCCGACGCGCGTCATCCGGCGGCCTCGACCGCCGCGGCTTCGCGGCCCGCAACCCGGGTCGGGGGGCCGCAGATCTCGTCCCACGCCTCCACGAAGCGTTCGACGACCGGCGGCGGTCCGACCGTCACCCGCAACGCCTCGCCCACGCCGGGCACGTCGGGAAAGGGACGCACGGCGATGCCCCGGGCGATCATCTCCCTTGCGGTTTCGCGCGCCGAAACCGGAATCGGAAGCATGACGAAGTTCGCGGAGGAGGGCAAAGGCGCGCCGCCGCGCCGCAGCAGCTCGGCGACCAGCCGTTCGCGGCAGGCGACGACCTCGCGCACGGTGGGCTCGAGCCAGCCCGAACGATCGTCGAGCGCGGCGGCGGCGGCCCGCTCCGCGAGCAGGCCGACCTTGAAGGGGCCGCGGGCCTTCTCGACCTCGCCCAGCAGCTCCGGATGGGCGATCCCGAACCCGACGCGCAACCCGGCGAGACCGTACGCCTTCGAGAAGGTGCGCGCGATCATGACGCGCGGAACGGCGAGCGCGCGTTCGACGAGCGACGTCTCGCCCGGATCGTGGCCCGGGGAGGCGGCCCCGAACTCGTAGTACGCCTCGTCCAGAACGACCACCGGTCCGGTGGAGCCCACGCCGTCCAGAAGCTCGTCGATCCATGCCCGGGAGAGGGCGGTGCCGGTGGGGTTGTTGGGGGTGCAGACGTAGATCAGGTCGGCCTCGGCGTCCAGCAACCGTTGCGGCGAGGGGGGGCGGCGCGCGTCGCCCAGCGCCTTCCCCTCGAGGCCGTTGACGACCAGAAGGTGCGGGACCATGAGGAAAGTGGGGCTGGGGAACGCGACCCGCGCGCCCGGTTCGCACACCGCCCGAAAGGTCGAGTCGAGGACGTCGTCGGATCCGCATCCGGTGACGACGCACTCGGCGGGGACGCCGAACTTGCGGGCGACCGCGTCGCGCAGGTCGCCCGAGTAGGCCTCGGGATAGTTGGAGACGTCTCCGGAAACCGCATCGCGCATCGCCGCGAGGGCGTCGGGATGGCACCCCCAGAGGTTGGTGTTGTCGGAGAGTTCGATCTCGACGGAATCCTCGACCGGGGTGTAGCGCTCGAGCGCGCGGAAGCTTTCGCGGGGGAACGGGCTCATGGGATCGTCCTTGCAAGAGCGGTTTCGGCGTGCCCGGGGAGTCCCTCCAAGGTCGCCAAGCGGGCCACCGGTCGCGCGAGCGACGCGGCCGCCTCGGGCAGAACACGCTGCCACGTGTAGGCGCGCACGAAACGATCGACGGACAGCCCCGAGTGCGACCGAGCCAGACCCGCCGTGGGCAGGACGTGATTGGCACCGGTCATGTAGTCGCCCATGGCGACCGAGCTTGCGGGGCCTAGGAAGACGGTGCCCGCAGTGGGCACTCGATCCATGGCCGCGTCCGGATCGGCCACGTAGAGGGCGAGGTGTTCGGGCGCGTAGGCGCGGGCGAAGTCGGTGGCTTCGTCGAGCGTGCGTGCGAGGACGATCGCGCCGCGGGCGCCCAACGCCTCGCGCACCACCCGCCGACGCTCCGTTCCGGCCACGATCGCGCCCAGCTCCCGCCGCGTTCGTGCGGCGAGACGGGCGTTGGGCGTGACCAGAACTGCCGACGCGTCGGGGTCGTGCTCGGCCTGCGCGACCATCTCGAGCGCGACCAACCGCGCGGGCGCGGTCCCGTCCGCCACCACCAGGATCTCGGAGGGACCTGCGGGCGCGTCGACGAGAACGTCGCCGGCCACCTGCCGTTTGGCTTCGGCAACCCAGCGGTTCCCCGGGCCCACCACCGCGTCGACCGCGGGCACCGACTCGGTGCCGTACGCCATGGCGGCCACCGCTCCCGCGCCCCCCACCGAGAACAGCCGGGTGGCGTCGGCCAGCGCGCACGCCGCCATCACCGCCTCGGAGGGCTCCCCGCTCGGGCCGGGCGGGGAGCACACCGCCACGTCGCCCACCCCGGCTTCGCGCGCGGGGATGACCCCCATCAGGACGCTCGACGGGTAGGCGGCTCGGCCGCCCGGCGCGTACACGCCGGCGCCGGCGAGCGGCGTCCAGCGGCGTCCGACCGTCACCCCGGGCTCGGTTTCCATCTCCCAATCGGCGGGCAACTGCGCCCGGTGGAAGGCGGCGACGTTGGTCGCCGCGCGCTCGAGCGCCTCGGCCACCTCCCCGGGCAGACGTCCCGCCGCCTCCGCCCATCGGTCGCGCGGAACCTCCAAGGCTTCCAGCTCGACCCCGTCGTGCTCGCGCGCCAGTTCCCGCAGGGCGGCGTCGCCCCGGTCGCGCACACGGGCGAGGATGGCGGCGACCGTCGACCGTACCCCCTCCTCGACGGCGGGACCGCGCTCCAGCAACCTCCGCCGCTCGTCGGGGCCCATCGCCTCCAGCGACGCGTCGAAGGCCAGCTTCATGGCGTCAGCCTCTCGATCGGGGTCACCAGGATGCCCTCCGCTCCCAGACTCTTCAACCGCGGAACCGTTCGCGACAGGCAATCCTCGTCGATCACCGCGTGCGCCGCGACCCAGGATCCTCCCCCCGCCACCTCCACGATGGTGGGCCCGGAGATTCCGGGGATCACTTTCCGAACTTCGTCCATCCGATCTCGGGGCACGTTGGCCATCAGATACCGTTTCCCGCGCGCGCGGCGCACCGAATCAAGCGCCAGGCGGAGCTCGGAAATCCGGCTCGCCAAGTCGGTCCGCTCCAACGCCGCCTCGTTCGCGATCAGGCGGGCGGTGGATTCCAGGACGGTCTCCACCTCCCGCATTCCGTTCACGCGCAGCGTGGAACCGGTCGCCGTCAAGTCCACGATGACCTCGGCCACCCCGAGAAGGGGCGCGATCTCGGCGGCCCCCGACACGGTCGCGATCTTGACCGGGATCCCGTGGCGGTCGAAGTACGACCGCGTCAGCCGAGGGAACGCGGTGGCCACCCGCGTGCCGGCGGGGACGTCGGCGACGCTCCGGACGGCGCTCTCGTCCTCCACCGCGATCACCAGCCGGCAACGACCGAACTCCAAGTCCAGCAGCTCGCGGACATCGCAACCGCTCTCGGCCACCAGATCCGCGCCCGTCACCCCGATCTCCGCCGCCCCGTCCGCCACCAGCTCCGGGATGTCGGCGGCGCGCAGGAAAATGGCCCGATGGCCATCTCCGAGCGGTGCGGTCAACGAACGATCGCTGCGCATGCGGGCGCGAAGCCCGGCTTTGCGCAACAGCGCCAAGGCGCTTTCCGACAGGCGGCCCTTGTTGGGCAACGCAATCCTGAGGGGCGTCACGCGGCGTTCCTCGTCCGGGACCGGAGGGATGGTTCCGGCTCTAGCGGGGGAGAGAGGCGAGGGCATCGGCCCGGGAGTCGGCGACCGGGATGATTCGGTCGAACCCGCTGATCTGGAAGATCTCGGAAATCATGGGACTCAGGGAACAGACCGTGAAGGGAATCCGCTTCCGATCGAGGTCTCGCGTGATCCTGAGCAGGACGCGCAGCCCCGCACTGCTTACGTAGTCGAGTTCCGTGCAGTCCAGAACGACGCCCGCCGCCCCCTTTCCGAGCACGTCCCGCAACTCGGTCTCGAACTCGCGCGCGTTGACGGAGTCGACTCGGCCGCAGACGCCCACCACGAGCACCCCATTCCGGGACTCCACCCGGACTTTCACGCCGGCCCCTCCCCGCGGATGGGCACGCGGCGTTCCGTTCGGACGCGGGGCGGACGGTTCCGGAGAGCTCGGGACCGGGGGCGACGGTCGACCTGGTC
Source organism: Longimicrobiales bacterium (assembly GCA_965115885.1). Classification (GTDB taxonomy): domain Bacteria; phylum Gemmatimonadota; class Gemmatimonadetes; order Longimicrobiales; family Gaopeijiaceae; genus BD2-11. The sequence continues at coordinate 892,082 of OZ220479.1, read as the reverse complement.
GGCCGCGCCGACGCGGGCGTCGAACTCGGAGGTCGGTGGCGCGATGACCGTGGCGATGCGACTCATTGCGGAGCGGCTGGGTGTCGACGCGGGGAAATCCGGTTGGCGAAGGCGGTTTCGTCTCCCGAGACCTCCGGAATCCAGACCGGGACCCCGAGTTCGGGGCGCACACGCGCGGATGGTCCGGAACGCTCGGTCAACTTTGGCACGAACGGCGCACGGGAGCAACAACCGACCGGAGTTCGCCCCGCCCCGGCGGACGCGCGGGAGGCGGCGGAGACGTTATCCGCGCGAGTTGCGGGAACGGATCGTCGAGCCGGCTCGGAGCGGGCGCAGCTTTGGACCCGGAGGCCGTGGATCCGCGAATTCGAGCCGACGCCGCCGCCCGAACCGAAGCCGGGAAGGCGAGCGGCGGAGGGAGGGAGGGAGGGAGGGAGGGAGGGAACTCCGTCGTGTCGCCCGATGTAGTCCTCGGGCGCAGGGGCGGAAGCCAAGTCCCGGATCCGGTGCCGACGTCGGCCGGGAACCGATGCGGCGCATCCGTCGCGCGGAACCGGATCCGGGGTCCGCGTCGCGACCGATCCCCTCGCCCATGCACCGGGAATTTCGGGTCGGAGCTCGAGCGGCGTCGGAGGCGCGGGCGCCTCGGTCGCTCCGGCACACGGTCGCAACGCGGAGACTTGCGAGGGACGGCGCCGATGAGGATCAGCGACTGGCGGGGCATCGTGACGGCAGGACTGACGTGCGCCCTGGGCGCGTGCGTCGGAGCACGAACCCCCGAGGAGCCGGAGACGATCCCGCGCGACGTCTTCGTGGACGCCTACGTGGAGCTGCGGCTGAAGGCTCTGCGCACGCCGGGCGGTCGGATCGGCCCGACGGCGAAGGAAGAGGTTTTGGAGGCGAGGGGGATCACCGAGGCCGAACTGGCGGAGTTCGTCGACGCGCACGGGCCGCGCGTGCAGTTCATGGCCGACGTGTGGGCCGAGATCGACGATTCGCTGAGGCGCATGCGCACGCGGGAGGACGCCCCGCCGGCGTCCTGACCGTCCACGGCGCGCGAGATGCGCGTCCCGCGTCCCCTCACTCCCATTCGATGGTGGCCGGGGGCTTCGAGCTGATGTCGTAGGCCACCCGATTCACGCCCTCGACTTCGTTGATGATGCGCGCGGAGGCGCGCGCGAGCGCATCGGGCGGAAACCGGTACCAGTCGGCGGTCATGCCGTCGCGCGAGGCCACGGCGCGCAACGCGACGGCGCACTCGTAGGTGCGCGCGTCGCCCATCACGCCCACGGAGCGCACGGGCAGCAGAACCGCGAACGCCTGCCAGATTTCGTCGTAGATCCCGGCGGCTCGGATCTCCTCCAGGAAGATGGCGTCCGCGTCGCGCAGGATCTCGAGCCGCTCCCGCGTGACCTCGCCCAAGATGCGCACGGCGAGACCCGGCCCGGGAAACGGATGCCGAGCCACGAACGCCTCGGGGACGCCCAGCTCCCGTCCCACCCTGCGCACCTCGTCCTTGAAAAGCTCGTCGAGCGGCTCGATCAGCTCGAACGGCATGTCGTCGGGAAGTCCGCCCACGTTGTGATGGGTCTTGATGGTGGCCGACGGACCCCGCACCGACAGGGACTCGATGACATCCGGATAGAGCGTGCCCTGAACCAGCAGGGACGCGTTCTTGCCGGCGTCGCGGGCGGCGCGCTCGAAGACGCGGATGAAAGTCTCGCCGATGATTTTGCGCTTGCGTTCGGGATCGTCGACCCCGGCGAGCCGCTCCAGAAACTCCCGGCGCGCATCGGCGACGACGAGTTCCATCCCCATGTGCTTGCGGAAGGTGCGTTCGACGCGCTCGCGCTCGCCTTTCCGGAGCAATCCGTTGTCGACGAAGACGCAGGTCAGCCGATCGCCGATCGCCCTGTGCACGAGAGCGGCGGCCACCGAGGAGTCGACCCCGCCGGACAGCCCGCAGATGGCCGATCCGTCTCCCGCTTGCTCGCGAATGGCGGCGACGCTCTCCTCCACGAAGGCGCGCGTCGTCCAGCTGGGGCGGCACCCCGCGACCCGGAAGAGAAAATTGGAGAGCATGCGGCCGCCCTCGGGGGTGTGGGCGACTTCGGGATGGAACTGCACCCCGTGGATGGCGCGGTCCTCCGCCCGGAAGGCCGCCACCGGGAGCCCCTCCGTCGAGGCGACGACGCGGTAGCCCTCCGGGGGCCGGTCCACATGGTCGCCGTGGGAACACCAGACCGCGACCGGATCCTTCGGGAACCCCGCGAACAGGCCCTGCGCCTCGGCCACGCGCAATTCGGCTCGTCCGTATTCGCGCTTGCCGCGCACCACCCGACCTCCCTCCAATCGGGCGATCAGCTGCATGCCGTAGCAGATCCCCAGCACCGGAATCCCCAGATGCAGGAGTTCGAGCTCGGCACCGGGACCGTCGTCGTCGTAGACGGAAGAAGGTCCCCCCGAGAGCACGATCGCGCTGGGCGCCCAGCCGCGAATCCACTCCAGCGACCGGGTCGGCGGATGAATCTCGCAATAGACCCGCTCCTCGCGGACGCGGCGCGCGATGAGCTGGGTGAACTGCGACCCGTAGTCGAGGATGAGAACCCGGTCGCGCGGCTTGCTCCGAGTCACGAGGGGACGATCTCCCCGCGCACCAAGTCCGCGAACGTCTCCCGATCCCGGATCAGCGCCACCCGCCCGTCGGCGACCAGCACCTCCGCAGGACGCAGGCGGCCGTTGTAGTTCGAGGCCATGCAGAAACCGTAGGCTCCAGCGGTCCGCACCGCCATCAGATCCCCGGCGCAGGGCAGCTCGATGGAGCGTTCGCGCGCGAGAAAGTCGCCGTCTTCGCACACCGGCCCGACCACGTCGCTCACCGCCCGGACGGCGCCCGGACGGCGGCGCACCGGATCGATGCGATGGTATCCGCCGTAGTGGCTCGGACGCAGCAGTTCGGTCATGCCGCCGTCCGCGATCACGAAAACCTTCGAGCCGGAACGCTTGACCGAGAGCACGCGTACGATCAGCGTCCCCGCCTCCCCCACGATGAAGCGGCCGGGCTCCAGGATCAGCCGCAGACCGCGCTCGCGCACCGTCGGCAGAACGGCCGAGGCGAGGCGGGAGAGATCGATCCCGGATTCGCCGTCTCCGTATGCGATTCCGAACCCTCCGCCCAGATCCACGTACTCGAGCGGGATGCCTTCGTCGCGCAGCGCGCGTTCGAGAGCGAAGACTTCGCGCGCGGCGCGCTCGTAGGGCTCGGCGTCCACGATCTGGGATCCGATGTGCACCGCGACGCCCACGACCTGGAGCGCGGTCCGGGACGCCGCCCAGCGGTAGAGGTCCATCGCCTCGCGGGGCGGGAGACCGAACTTGCTGCCCGCGTGGCCGGTGCGCGTGTACTCGTGGGGTGTGGGCGCCGCGATGTCCGGGTTCACGCGCAGCGCGAGGCGGGCCGTCGCGCCCCGCCTCGCGGCGATCCGCTCCAACAGGAGAAGCTCCTCCCGGCTCTCGACGTGGAACCCGTGGATCCCGGCGTCGAGCCCCGCTTCCAGCTCCGCCTCGCTCTTGCCCGCGCCGGCGAAGACGATCCGGTCGGCCGGGATTCCCGCCCCGAGGGCGCGCGCCAGCTCGCCTCCGCTCACGACGTCGGCGCCGGAACCGAGACCGGACAGCCGAGCCAGCAGCGCCAAGTTCCCGTTGGCCTTGACCGAATACGCCACCAGCAGACGGACGCCAGGGAATGCGGAGGCGAAGGCACGGTACCTGTCGTCGATCAGCGCGCCGTCGTAGAGGTAGAGCGGAGTCCCGAAGCGTGCGGCGATGTCGTCGAGGGCGAACGGCCCGCAGTGAAGCAGACCCCCCGAGCGGGCCAGCGGGGTCACGTCAATACGCCCGCGCCCACGCCACCTCCATCTTCGCGGCACCGCCCCCGATGCACCGGGACGGCGGACGGGAGGAGCGGAACTCCGGGTCCGGGATCACGCGGATGGTGGCCTTCGTCGCCCGCTTGACCCGTTCTTCGACGTCGGGGTCTCCGCTCCACCCGGTGTAGACCAAGCCGCCGCCCGTCTCCAGGATCTCCTCGAGCTCGTCCAGATCGGAGACGCCCCGGTGGGAATCGGCCTCGCGGCGCGCGCGGGCGGCATCGATCAGGTCTTGGTGAAAGGCGTCGAGCAGGGCGGGCAGGGTGGATACGGCCTCCGCGCGTGCGAGGAAGCGTTTGCGCGCCCCGTCCGCGAACGGCACCCGCCGGGCCAGCGCCACCTGTTCCTTCGCCACGTCCCGGGGCCCGATCTCGGCCCGGAACGGGACGCCCTTGCGCTCCCATTCGTAGAACTTGGCGCCCGGGTTGAGGTGGTCGCGCGCGTCCACGCGGACGCGCACTCCCGCAGCGACGAGCTGGGCGCGAAGGCGATCGGACTCCTCGAGCACCGCCGCGCGTTGCGCATCGTTGCGCCAGATCGGAACCACCACGACTTGAGCGGGCGCGACCCTGGGCGGCACGACGATCCCGGCGTCGTCCCCGTGAGTCATCACCATGCCCCCGACCATGCGCGTGGAAACGCCCCACGACGTGTTCCAGGCGTATTCCTCCCGCCCCGCCTCGTTCTGGAAGGCGAGGTCGAACTGGCGCGAGAAGTTCTGTCCCAGGAAGTGGGAAGTTCCCACTTGGAGCGCGCGCCCGTCCTGCATCAGCGCCTCCACCGAATAGCTTCGCACCGCGCCCGCGAACTTCTCCGATTCGCTCTTCAGACCGCTGATCGGAGGCATCGCGATCCAGTCCTCCTGGAACCTCCGGTAGACGCCGAGCATCCGCCGCGCCTCCTCCTCCGCCTCCTCTCGGGTCGCGTGCGCGGTGTGCCCCTCCTGCCAGAGGAACTCGGAGGTGCGCAGAAAGAGCCGCGTGCGCAACTCCCAGCGCATCACGTTGCACCACTGGTTCAGGAGAAGAGGCAGATCGCGGTGGCTCTGCACCCACTTCGCGTACATCGAGTAGATGATGGTCTCCGAGGTCGGGCGCACGGCGTAGGGCTCCTCGAGCTCCTTGCCGCCGGCGTGGCTCACCACCGCCAACTCCGGCTTGAACCCCTCGACGTGCTCCTTCTCCCGCTCGATGAAGTTCATCGGGATGAGTAGGGGGAAGTAGGCGTTCTCGTGGCCGGTCTCCTTGAAGAGCCCGTCCAGTCCCTGCTGCATCAACTCCCAGATCGCGTATCCCCAGGGACGGATGACCATGCATCCGCGCACCGGCGAATGGTCGGCGAGCTCCGCGCGCTGAACGGCGTCGCCGTACCATGCCGAAAAGCTCTCGCTCCGCGGCGTGAGCCGCTTGTCGTCAGCCATTCGTTCGATCCCGGGTTTGGTCCGCGGAGCCGTGGGAAGGGTCGCGCCTGCTCTCTCTGCGCAACGCGAAGAAGCCGGGCACGCCGAAGAGCAGAAGCGAGGAGACGAACCACGATACCCGGAACGGCGCGTCCGTCAACTCGCCCAGCAGCAACGCCACCAGCGCGCCTCCGCCGAGCGCCATCGCCGCCGCCGCGGCCAGGACGAGACATTCGAGAACGTTGAGCCGACGCACGGCGCGAGCCATGTCCCTGCGCACCAGCTTGGTGCCGTCGGCTACCATTCCGGGGGCGCTCCGTGGTAGAAGTAGACCCGATGTCCGCTTCCCCGACCTTCCCCGACATCGCCGCGCCATCCTTGCAGGGGAATCCATTCCCCCCATGCCACCGGGATCAGATCGCCCTCGTTGTCCTCTCGTCGCACGGCCGCCCGGTAGACGATGGCGCGGACGGCCACCAGCGTGGAGTCGCGTTCGGCCCGTTCGGGCAACAGCGTGCGCAGGGCGCGGCTGAACTCCGCGCGCCCTGCGGGCTCGCGAGCGAGGAAGTGGAGGGTGAGTCGACGCTCGAGCGCGGGATCCGGGACTTCGTCGAAGAGAAGGAGCGAAGTCGGCTCCGCCTCGTCGTCGCCGAAGAAAGAGCGGGCCGGAGGCGCGAACGCCGGATCCTCCCGGGCGTCGGGCGGGACGTCGGGAGAACAGGCCCATGCGAGCAGGAGCGCGACGGAAGAGAGGAGCTCGCCAGGGTTGGGGCTAGGCGGCCGTCCCGGACGCCGCAGGGGAGGGGTCACGGCGCCGGCCCGCCCTTGCGCAGATCGGCCAGGGAAACCTCCCGCTGTCCCCCCCGCGTCATGTCGCGGACGACCGCCGTCCCCCGCGCCGTCTCGTCCGGTCCCAACAGGACGACCTTGCGGGCTCCCTGCCGGGCGGCCATCGAGAGTTGCTTGCGCACGGGACGATGCTCGAACGCGTAGGCGACGGTCGATCCGGCCTCGCGCAGCGCATGAGCGATCTCGCGTCCCAGAAGACGCTGATCCGGGGAAACGCAGACGACGAACCAGTCGAGCGAGGGGGTCGGCGCCCGCAGCAGTCCCCGGTCGCGCAGCAGCTCGGTGAGCACCACGTCCCCCATGCCGAAGCCCACCGCGGGCAACGGCAGGCCGCCCACGCGCTCGAGCAACCGGTCGTAGCGACCTCCGCCGCAGATGGCGCGCAACTCGCCCTTCCGATCGAAGAGCTCGAACACGATCCCGGTGTAGTAGGCGAGCCCGCGGACGATGCGCAGATCGAAGCGGAGAAAGGGGGCGAACCCCATGGCCGCGAGGTCGGCTCGATAGCGGCGCAGCTCGGCGAGGCGCGCGCCTACCGCGTCCCGCTCGCCGAGCAGATCTTGGACCGCGCCCAGCCCCGAGTCGTCCAAGATGTCCAAGAGCGCGTCCGCGGCCCGGTCCGACAGTCCGGCCGACGCCCGCAACCGGGCGCGCGTCGCGTCCGCGCCCACCCGCTCGTACTTGTCGACGTCGGCGAAGGTGGCGGTCATCCGGTCTCCGGGAACCCCCAGCGCGGAGAGCGCCGCTCCCAGCAGGCGCCGGTCCGACACCCGAGCCACGAAATCGGCGGCCCCCAAGCCCAGATCGCGGAGGGCGTCGATGGCCACCGCCAGCACTTCGGCGTCCGCGCCCACGTCCGCTTCGCCGAGGACATCGACGTTCCACTGGAAGTGCTCCCGAAGACGCCCCCGCTGCTGCCGCTCGTAGCGGAACAGTTGCGGGATCGAAAACCAGCGGATGGGCTTGGCCATCGCCCGCGCACGCTCGCCGATCATGCGCGCCAGCGAGGGAGTCATCTCGGGGCGCAACGAGACCTCGCGCCCCCCTTTGTCGGCGAACGCGTACAGCTGCCCGACGATTTCGTCTCCGCTCTTCTCCCGGTAGAGCTCCAGCGGTTCCAGCGGGGGGCCGTCGTATTCCTGGAAGCCGTAGCGCCGCGCCGCGCCGCGCCAGCTCCGGAACACGTGCTCGCGCTCCGCGAGGGCTTCGGGGGCGAAGTCCCGAAAGCCCGGAAGTCTGGGAAAGGCGTTCCCGTTCGACATGGCGGCGAATCTACGCGCTTCGCTCGGCGCGTCAAACCGCGAATCCCTGCCCAACGACAGGCGAGCCCGGACGAGAGCAACGGTTTCCAGCGCGCGGGCGACGCCAACCCCGAAAGCAGTCGTAGTAGCGACGCCCGGCCCACGCCCAGCAAGGCGCATTGCTTCGACAGCGCCATCGGGCCGTCCCCCATGGATCATCCGCAGGCGCTCGGCGCGGGTTAGCGTCGCAACCCGCGCCGAAATCCCGCTCGATGGTCAGCTCCCCGATTTTGGCGTGCCCGACCCCCCTCTCCGGTCCACCAGCCATGCCTGCGCGAGCCCTTCGAGCGCGCCGTCCAAGCGATGAGGCGTAAAATGTGATGTGAGGTGGTCCCACTCCGTTGGACAGGATGGGGGCAAAGTTAAGGTGTACTCCGTCGCTTCGCGACGATTCCTTTCGGGGTTGGTTCGAGCGGGTGCGACGCTTCCCGAACCGGGCTCCGCCGACCTCGCCAACCCACCCCCTCGAACAGCCCCCTCCTCACCTCGGAGTGAGTCTAACCTCGATTTTCCCGGCGGGCTAGCCCGCCGGGAAAATCGACGCAACCGGCGCCGCGTCTCCCCAGGCGACCCCTGCCGCCGGTTCGCCGGTTCCGACCATGTCCCTCCCAACGCTCCGGACCCGCTCATGCCACGTCCACGCCCTCGCGGTACGCCTCGCCGGGCGTCCGCCCGCCCAACGCCGAATGCGGACGCTCTTCGTTGTAGAAGTCCATCCAATCCCCGATCACGCGCCGCGCCGCGACCCCGTCTTCGATCTCCCGCAGATAGACCGCCTCGTACTTCAGCGACCTCCACAACCGCTCGATGAAGATGTTGTCCAGGTACCGTCCCCGCCCGTCCATCGAGAACCGGATCTCCGCGCTCAGGACCCGCTCCGCGAACGCCTCGCTCGTGAACTGCGAGCCCTGGTCGGTGTTGAAGATTTCCGGCCTCCCAGAGCCCAGCGCCTCCTCCAGCGCGCTCACGCAGAACGACGCGTCCATCGTGTTCGACAGCTCCCACGCCAACACGTGGCGCGTCGCCCAGTCCATCACCGCCACCAGGTAGAAAAACCCCCGGGACACAGGCACATAGGTGATGTCCGCGCACCACACCTGATCCGCCCGCGAGACCTCGATGTCGCGCAGCAAGCACGGAAACACCCGGTGCTCCGGGCTCGCCGCGCTCGTCCTCGGACGCCGGTAGATCGCCTCGATCCCCATCTTCCGCATCAGCCGGCGGACCCGGTGTCTGCCGACCGTCGTCCCCTCGCGCCGAAGGTGGCGTGCCATCTGCCGACTCCCGTAGAACGGGTAGTCCATGTGGAGTCGATCCATGCGACGCATGAGCGCGAGGACGTCCTCGCTCTCGCCCTTCGGCTTGTAGTACAGCGACGACCGGCTCACGCCCACCAGCGCGCATTGCTTCGCCAGCACCAGCGGGCCGTCCCGCTGGATCATCCGTCGGCGCTCGGCCCGGGTCAGCCCCGCAACCCGCGCCGAAAAAAATCCCGCTCGACGGTCAGCTCCCCGATCTTCGCGTGGAGATCGTGGATCGTGGCGTCGCGCTCCTTGACGCGCTTCTGCGCGCCGGGGTCGAACACGCCCGGGGCGGCGCCGAGCAACTGCCGCTTCCACAGGCTCACCTGGTTGGGATGGAACTCGTGGCGGCGGGCGATCGCCTGGACGCTGTCGCGCTCCTGGATCGCCGCGAGGGCCACCCGGGCCTTGAACTGCGGGGTGAATCTCCGTCTTCTCCTGGCCACTTCAGTGCCTCCTCTCGGGTACGGGAGTACACCTTAACGGCCTGTCCAAAAAACTGGGACCACCTCAATGCGTCGTCGCCAGCAAACTGCCCGTGCAACGTGACCGCGCTTCGGCTCGTGAGCCCTGCGGATTATCGGCCTCTGCGCTTTTCCGCCCGTCGGTGATTGCGGAACCTGTCGCGCCCCAGGTTCTTGCGCACATGGAGTCGATTTTCAAACCAGTGGTTCCTGACCCGTAATTTTCTCAATCACATCTACTGCGCTCGATAACGTTCCACCCCACTGACTCAGCCATCGAGGAACGTTTTGGGGGTGAATACGCAGCCATGCCGTATCCGTTCCGAGCCTTCCGCCATGCTGAGAAGCGATCCCCGGGGCTTCGTTTTCCCAGCGATCCAGTAAAACGTATTTGGGTAATACCCAACAATGAGCGTCAAACGGACTGATTCCGAGGCATAAAGCGAAATCGTAGTTTTGATTTCTCAGCTGCTGGAATTTATAAAAACCACCTTTCCAAAGTGTGCTGATCTTTATTTCGGCTCGTTTTCCGCCAACAATTCTGTCTGCTTCAGAATCTGGAGACCTTGTGACACCAAAACCTTTCAAAGACAAGTAACCAGAGATTAGTTTCTCTCCTATCGCACCCCTCTGCCGAGACGATCTTCGTGTTCTAATCCAATTGAATGAACTCTCGTGCCAATCGCCTTCTTCCTCATTTGGATAATCAGACTGCAAGGTTTCCGAACAAGTCGCTAGTATCTTGACTTCGGGATCTTTGATCGACGGCATTGTTTTCTCCGTATATTTGTGGGGAAGCGAAAGCTAAACGGCGCTTCATGATCTCTATTGCTTCTGGATTATTGTCTACCAATACGGCAGTTCGACCTGCGATGATAGCTGCTTCGCCGGTTGTTCCGCTACCAGAGAAAAAATCCAAAATCCTGTCACCCGGATTGGAGTGAACGCGGATTATCCGGTTCATAATAGCAATGGGCTTCTGGGTTGGGTATCCGGTCTTCTCCTTGCCATTCGGACTTACGATTGTCTGCCACCATACGTCAGTCGGCGTCTTTCCTCTCGCCGCTTTCTTTGGCCCCACGAGCCCAGGCGCCATATATGGAATGCGGTCAATGGCGTCATAACGATAAGTATAATTGTCCGGATCTTTGGCGTACCAGAATATGGTGTCGTGTTTGGGAGACCATCTTTTTTTTGATCTTGCGCCGTAATCATATGCCCAGATGATCTCATTCATGAATGAACGGCGACCGAAAATACCGTCTAACAACACCTTGCAATAATGAGCCTCACGATAGTCAATGTGAAAGAAGAGCGACCCGCTTGAGGAAAGGAGTCTATGTGCTTCCCTAAGCCTAGGCTCAATGAAGGCCATGTAGTCATCGAAAGAATCATCAAAAGACGACGTGCCGACAACCTCGGTTCTGTATCGCTTTCCTTGAAATCCAATACGATCACCATTTTCGTCTCTTACCGTCTTCAGGCGCTTGCGGGATTGTGTTTTTCCAGTGTTAAAAGGCGGATCAATATAAATCAGGTCAAAGGAATGCGATTCGAAAATGGTTGTGACTTTCAGATTGTCACCAAAGTAGATCTCTAAATTCATCGCAATCTCACATTTGTAGTCTGTCTGAAATCACTAATACTTGCCATCGCAAGCTGCTTGGATGTCGATATGACGGCTTGCAGGTGCTTGGCCTCGATGACGCGAGCCCTGTCGAAGAACAGGGTCCCCACGGGTCAGCCATGCCTCTCCGGTTTCCGATGCTGAACGGCTGAAAGGGCACACCAGCGAACAGCATGTCATGATGACTCCAACCCGATGCGTAACGCCGCGACAATGGAAGCCGCGAATTCCGCAGAACAAATCAGCGAAGGAGGCGAGGCTACCGGTAACGTCCGGGGATCCAGCCAGCAGGTCGGTAAACTCTTCGAACGAGGCTTGTATTGTACTCATGTTCGTGAACTCCACGATACTCAAGGCAACACTCCCCATGCAGACCACCATCAAGGATACTCACCAAGCGTGCGTTTGGGTAGACCTTCTTGGAAGCCCTCTCCACGGGCGGGATGCTGGAACTGGTGATCTCCGACAACGAGAAGTCGGCTGTGAAGTAGGCGAACCGCTACGAGCCGGATCTGAACTCGACGTATCAGGAGCTAGCTAAGCACTACGGAACCAACGTGTTGCCAGAGTGTCCCCGGGCTCCGCAGGACAAGGCGAAGGCCGAGGCAACGGTCCAGCACGTCGAGCGCTAGGTCATGGCTCCGCTGCGCAAACCACAAGTTCTTCTCGATGTCGGAGGTGCGCGAACAGGTCAAGTCCCTGGTGGCAGAGCTCAACGAGCGACCGTTCCAGAAGGCCGGGGGCAGGCGGCGCAGCTTGTTTCGAGAAGCTGGACCTGGGCCTGCTCCGAGCCGTCGGCCACGGAAACCGCTTCCTTCGCATCATACCATCTCGCATGGACATCTGCATCCGCCGACCGCCATCGCCTTTTCGGAGTTCCTCGCGCTCACGACTCGCCTCCGACAGGAAAGGCCGCGGGGAACGGCTCGATGCCCAGCTCGTCCAAGGCGCTGCCGACCGTGTGGCAGGAACCCGTGACCACCGCCGTGCCCCCGTGCGCCCGTTCGGACACTTTCCGAAGCGCTCGGGCGAAATCCGTTTCCACATCGAGCGAGACGCGAGACGCGAGCGCGTCCGCGACCCGTTGCGGGCTCCATCTCCGCGCTCCGGGCGCGGAGGGGGGTTGCGTCAGAACCGCGGCATCCGCGAGAGAGAAAAGGCCCGGGAGCATTCCGCCCCAGTCCTTGTCCCCCAAGATGCCGACGAGCGCCGCGACCGGGCGCGAAGGGGCGAGTGAACGCAGGGTGCCGACGAGCGCCTCCATGCCCGCGGCGTTGTGCGCCACATCGAAGACCCAGGTCGCGTCCGGGCCGCGCACCACCTGCACCCGGCCGGGCCAAGCGACTTCGGCCAAGCCGCGCACCACCGCTTCGCGCGCGGGCCGCAGCGCCGTCGGCAGCGACTCCAGCGCCCGCACCGCCAGCGCCGCGTTGACCGCTTGGTGCGCTCCGGCCAGCGGCACCGACAGCTCCAGCTCGCCCCAGATCCGCGAGGACATGCGAAAGCTCGTGCGCCCGTCCGAGAGCTCCAAGCCGCGCACCTCCCGAGCCGGATCCAGCGCGTGAAAGGGCGCGCCGACCCTCTTCGCGCGGTCCCGCAGCAGACGCCGGACCCGGCGCCCGGTCTCGCTCGTGTGAAGCGGGACGCCGGGCTTGACGATCCCGGCCTTCTCGCGAGCGATGGCCTCCGCGGTGGAGCCCAGGTAGTCGGCGTGGTCGAGCGACACGTTGGTGACGCAGGCGACCTCGGGCACGATGACGTTGGTCGCGTCCAGACGCCCTCCCAGCCCGACCTCCACCACCGCGACGTCGACCTCCCGGTCGGCGAAGACCCCGAACGCCAAGGCCGTGGCCGCCTCGAAGAAGGTGGGGCCGACGCGGTCGACGGCGGGACGCAGCTCGCGCGCCGTCCGCGCCAGGATCCCGTGCGCCACCGGGCGACCGTCGACCTGAACGCGTTCGCCGAAGTCGCACAGATGGGGGGACGTGTAGAGGCCCGTGCGCATGCCGGCCTCCCGCAAGACCGTAGCGCACATCGCCGCCACCGACCCCTTGCCGTTGGTTCCGCCGATGTGGATCGTCGGGTAGCCGAGCTGAGGTTCGCCCAACGCCTCCAGCAGGGATCGAGTCCGGTCGAGGCCCCATTGGACGCCATGCCCCAACTGCGGGAACAGCTGGCCCTCCGCGCCCGTCCCCGCCTTCAACGCCACTTGCTCCGAAGGGTGCGGGGGCCTGTCCGAAGGGCCTTCAGCCCTGGGGACCCCACCCCGCCCACATGTGTCGGAGCAAAAGCGCCACCGTCGCCTTGAGTCGCTTGCGCGGCACGACGCGGTCGAGCATGCCGTGCTCGAGCAGGAACTCGGCTCTCTGGAACCCGTCCGGAAGCTCCTGCCGGATCGTTTCCTCGATGACGCGGGGACCGGCGAATCCGACGAGGGCGCCGGGCTCGGCGAGATTGACGTCGCCCAGCATGGCGTAGGAAGCGGTCACTCCGCCCGTGGTCGGGTTGGTCAGGATGGAGATGTGGGGCAGTCCGGCCTCGTGCAGCCTCGCCAGCAGGGTGGCGGTCTTGGCCATCTGCATCAGCGACAGGATGCCCTCCTGCATGCGCGCGCCTCCGGAGGCGCTGACCACGACCAGCGGAATCTCCTCGCGCAACGATCCGCCGACGATGCGGGCCAGCTTCTCCCCCACCACCGATCCCATCGAACCTCCGATGAAGGAGAAGTCCATCACCGCCAGCGACACGGGAACGCCGTCCAGCCTGCCCGAGCCCACCACCATGGCCTCCGGCCTGCCCGCCCGCTTCTCGGCCACCTGCACCCGGGCCGGGTAGGGTTTGGAGTCCACGAACCGCAACGGGTCGGCGCTGGCCAGCTCCGCGTGCTCCTCGCGGAAGGAGCCCTCGTCCGCCAACAGGCGCAAGTAGTCCGATGCGCCGAATCTGAAGTGGAACCCGCACTCCGGGCACACGGAGAGGTTCTGCGCGAGTTTTTCGCGGTACACGATGGCGCGGCAACCCGGGCACTTGCGGAACACGTCGCTCGGAACCTCGCGCCGGTCTTGGGCGCGCAACGGCTTTTTGGGCTTGTTGAACCAGGCCATGGCGTGTCTCGGGGCGGGCTGCGCGGGCGCGATCAGTCCTGTCGGGCGAGGCGCACGGCGAGGGCCGCGGCCACCCAGCACATCAGAAGGAAGGAGCCCCCGTAGCTGATGAACGGAAGGGGAATGCCCGTGATGGGGACCAGCCCGACCGTCATTCCGGTGTTCACGAAGACATGCGTGATCCACATGCCGAAGATACCGAAGAGCGCGAAGCTTGCAAAGCGGCTGTCGGTCCCGGCCGCCATGCGGACGATTCGCAAAAGCACATGCGCGAACACGAACAGGACCAGTAGCGTGCCCACGAAACCGAACTCCTCGCCGACGACCGCGAAGATGAAGTCGGTGTGCTGTTCGGGCAGGAAGTTGAACCGCTTCTGGGTTCCCAAGGCGAAGCCCTTGCCGACCAACCCTCCGCTCCCGATGGCCACCTTCGACTGGATCAGATGGTAGCCGGCCTGTTGCGGATCGAGATCTGGGTCCAGGAAGACGAGCACTCGGTTCCGCTGGTAGGGGGCCAAGGACTCCCAGAGAAGGCGCGCGACCGTGCCCACGGCGAGGTTGAGAACCAGCACCGCGGCGTGCTCGAAGGGATGGAGGCGGAGACGGCACAGGTAGAGCAACCCGACGAGCGCCACCATGTAGGCCGAGAACAACCAAGTGTCGAAGGAGGCCGCGAGCGCGACGGCCGGGCTCGCGAGCAGAAACAGATGGGTAGCCGGAATCCCCGACCAGAAGAGCGTGGCCACCAGGATGCCGCCGAACGCCGCCGCCGTGCCCAGATCCGGTTGCATCAGCACCAGCGCGCACGGGAGTCCCGCCAACGCGCACGGCGCGAACGCGTCGGAGAACCGCCACGGCCTCCGAGGGCCGCTTCCGGAGGCGTCCAAGCGGGACGCCATCAGACGCGCCAAGGCCAGAACGGTGGCGATCTTGGCGACCTCGGCCGGCTGGAACCGGACGGGGCCCAGCTGCAGAAAGCTGTTCACCCCCGTCGCGGTCCCCGATCCGGTGCCTACCACCAGGGTGGCCGCCAGCAAGACCACGGCGACAACGTAGGCCGGCACGGCGAACCACTCGATCCAGTTCCGGGGCAGACGGGTCACCGCGGTGAAGGCGACCATCCCGAACGCGAGCCACACCAGCTGTCGGATCCAGGCGCCGTCCACCACGGGACTGGACACGTTGAGCTGGCCCGTGGAATAGATCATCGCCACGCCGAAACCGGACAGCGCGAGCAGGGCGAGGACGAATCCGCCGTCCAGAGCCCAGCGCTCGAACGGACCCCTCATCGCCCCGTTCCCGGACTCGGGCGCGAGGTCACCAGTTCGCCCACGGAGCGGGCGTGCCCGTGAGGATGTGCTCGCGCAGCGTCTGGATCGTGTCCGTGGGGATGCCGTAGCGCATGCGAAGAAAATAGTCCGCGGACTTGGCGGCCAGGGGAGCGGCCATGGCCGATCCGCTTTCGCCGAGTTCCACCAACGCGACCACGACGATCTCGGGAGTTCCTCCCCGGGGACCGGCCATCGCCGCGAACCACGCGTGGCTGCGATCCGGGTCCTGCGCGTTTTGGGACGTGCCCGACTTCCCCATCAGCTCCCAGTGCTCCACCGAGGACAGGTGCGCCGTGCCCCCCGGCATGAAGACGCGCCGCAGGCCCTCTCTCAGAGTCTCGCCGTGCTCCGGCGAGATCCCGATGTCCCAAGTGTCGCGCACTTCGTCCTCGCGCAGAATGCGCGGGGCGGGAGCCCGTCCGCCCCGGGCCATGGCGAGGTAGAACTGCGCGACCCCCAGGGGAGTCTGGTCGTTGGGTCCCTGGCCGATCGCGAGGGACAGAACCTCGGTTTCGCGCGCCGCGTACCCGAAACGCTCCTCCCAGAAGTCGAGCCCGCCGGGGAACACGCCCGGCGACTCGCGGGGCAGATCGATGCCGCATCGGCGAGCGAAGCCCATGTCGTTCGCGTTGTCCAGGAGGCGCTCCAGCCCGATTTTCAGACCCAATTGGTAGAAGTATACGTTGCACGAGTGCTGGATCGCTCCCACGAGATCAAGCGCTCCGTGCCCGGCCGCGTTCCAGCAGCGGAAAGTTCGGCCTCCGAAGAACATCGCGCCGGCGCACGGGCGCGGCATGCGCTCGTCCGGGTCCACCAGCCCGAGCTGAAGTCCGATGGCCGCGACCGCGAGCTTCCAGGTGGATCCCGGGGCGTAGCGGCCCACGACCGCCCGGTTGAAGAGCGGTTGCTCGGGGTCGCCGTTGAGAGATGCCCACTCGCCGGGGTCGATCCCTCCGGCGAAGCTGTTGGGATCGAAGGTAGGGGCCGAATACAGCGCCAGCACGCCCCCGTCCTCCACGTCCAAGGCCACGACGGCGCCACGCATCGAGTCGGGGAAGATGTGATGGATCCACTCCATCAGGTCCAGATCGAGGTTCAGATGGATGTCCGTCCCGGGCTCGGGCGCCTTCCGGATCCGCCCGAGGGGGGAGCTGACGATCCGACCCAGCGCATCCACCTCCGTGTAGCGCAACCCCCGCGTTCCCTGGAGCCTGGCTTCGTAGTGCCGCTCGATTCCCTCCTTGCCCACGACCATGCCCTGCTCGTAGTCCGAATACTCCGCCCGCTCGAGCTCCGCGGCGGTGATTTCGCCCACGTATCCCATCACATGGGACACGGCCCGCGCGGCCTTGTACTCGCGTTTCAGCTTCATCCGGACCACGGCGTTGGGCAGCTCGGCACGGCGTTCCTCGAGGGCGGAGACGAGATCGAAGTCCGCATCGCCCTCCACCAGGAGCTGCCGATGGGGGTCGCGCCGGGCGCGTTCGAGCAGGTCAGCGATCCGCTCGTCGTCCAGCTCGAGGTAGGGCTCGAGCCGATCGAGCGTGGATTCCATGACCGCGGGCGAGGTGGACGGAACCACATGCAGCGAATAGCCCGGGACGCTGCTGGCGACGATCCGACCGTTTCGGTCGAAGATCGCCCCGCGGGGCGCCTCGATGGGATAAGGGCGAAGCCGGTTCGAATCGGAGCGGAGCTTGTACGCGCCCGCCTCGAGCACTTGGATGCGGAAGAAGGCGGCCGCGAGAACCCCGAAGAGCGCCAGCAACCCGACTACGGCGCCGCGGGCGCGGCGCACCTTCGGCGAATCGGCCGCCGAGAGCGGCTTCACGGCTTTCTCTCGCCGAAGAGACCGACGAGCATCACGAGGAGCACGCCGACCGAAGCGGCGTAGAGCGCCGCGGGAACGCCATCGAGGATCAGCGCGTCCACGAACCCGCTCGCGTGCCCGGCTCTCTGCTGCAGGACCCAGTGGACGAGGTCGCGCGACCATTTGCCGACCGCGAAGTAGACGAAATGAAAGGAACGCGACATGGCGGAGACGATGAGCGCCCGGGTCTGCACGCCCAGGATGCCCACCAAGCTCATCGCCAAGGCGTTGGCTCCGAAGTTCACGAGCGCGAACGCATCCGCCAGCACGCCAAGCGCGAAGCCGATGCACGCAGCGGTTCCGGCCCGGACCCTGCGCGCGTTGAGCAGGAGCGCCAAGGTCAGCAGGTCGGGGGCCGCAGCGCCCAGACCGAAGCCGAGCCAAAGCACGAAATGGAGCAGAACCAGGACCAGCGTGATCGCCAGGACCGCGCCCGACTCCATTCCGAGCCGCCGAGAGCCGGATAGCCGGTGTTCAGCCACTGCCATCGGCGGTCGGCGGGCCGCCGCCGTCTCCATGCGGGACCGGCGAGCCGTTCTCCCGGAACACGTCGGACAGGTCCGGTCCGGCGTCGCCGGAAACCCCGACCAAGGCGTGGGTCACGGATGCCGGATGCACCGACGGATACACCCAGTAGCTCCGATGCCATCCCTCGTCGACTTCGGCCGGTCCCCCGATCCGGCCGACGGGCACGCCGCGCGGGTACACGCCGCCGCGGCCGCTCGTAACCACCAGAGTGCCGTTTTCGAGGAGGTCGAAAAACGGAATGCCTGTCAGAACGAGACGCTCGGCTCCGCCGACGACGACGGGTTCCGGCTCGACGATGCCGTAGAATTCGCCGTCCTCCGACATGACCGAGGCCCTGAAGTCGGGGTGCGACCAATCCATGCCGATCGACAGCGTGGCGTGCGTTTCGAGAACCCTGCCCGCGAGGCCGTCGGCGGTGATGATCGGACTCGTCTCGTGGACCCCGTCCTCGCGTCCGAGATCGAGCACGAGCGTGCCCTGGGCGCCCAAGGTTCCGGGGCGATGCACGCTCGCCGACCGGTACGAACGTTCCAACCGAGGCGCCAAGCCGACCAGAACTCGAAGTCGCCGGTTCTCCTCGACGGCCAGCGCGTTGTTGGCGATCCAGGCGTTCAGGGAATCCACCCGGGCCCGGAGCATGTCGACTTCTCCGCTTCGGGTACGCGCCTCGGACACGGCGCTTCGCATATCCAGAAAGGGGCGCAACAGGGTGAGTCGGATGCCCGACGCGACATTATGTCGAAGCCCCGAGGGAACCAAGTAGAGGAACAATCCGACTCCCAAGCAGGCGACCGCCATGAGGACTTGCCGGTGTCGCCCCTTGTTTCCGTCGCTTCCGAGTGTCCGCATCACGCCCGCCCGAATCCGCCCCCCCGACCGCTCGCGGAACGGCCGTCAATCACCGGTCAAGTCGTCAGAACTTTGCGAAACGCGGGCAGATCTTCCAGGATCCGGCCCGCGCCCCGCACAACGCAGGTCAGAGGATCGTCGTCGACGTGAACGGTCAGGCTGGTTTCGAAGGCGATAAGCTGGTCGAGACCCTGGATCATCGCGCCGCCCCCGGTCATCAGCAGGCCCTTGTCGACGATGTCCGCCGAGAGCTCCGCGGGCGTGGCCTCGAGCGCGCGGCACACCGCCTCGACGATGGCTCGGATGGGCTCTTGGATCCACTCGCGCACCTCGGACGAACCGATCCGGATCGTCTTGGGCATCCCGCTGACCAAATCGCGGCCTTTGACGTCCATCTCGTGCTCCTCCCCGGTGTCGAAGGCGGAGCCGATCTGGACCTTGACCATCTCGGCCGTGGGCTCGCCGATGAGCAGCTTGTAGTGCTTGCGCATAGCGTCCAGGATCGCGTTGTCGATCTTGTCGCCACCCGTGCGGATCGACGAGTCGGCGACCACCCCCGACAGGCAGATGACCGCGATCTCGGTGGTGCCCCCCCCGATGTCGACCACCATGTTGCCGCTCGGCGACTCGATGGGCAGACCCATGCCCACCGCGGCGGCGACCGGCTCCACCACCATGAACACCGACTTCGCGCCCGCCGCCAACGCCGAGGAGCGGACCGCCCGCCGTTCGAGTTCGGTGATGCCGGAAGGAACGCCCAGAACGACGCGCGGCTTCATTTGGAACATGCGCCGCGCCGTGATCCGCTTGAGAATGTGGCGCAACATCATCTCGGTGACGTCGACGTCGGCGATCACGCCGTCCTTCAGCGGGCGAACCGCCTCGATCTCTCCCGGGGTGCGCCCGAGCATGTGCTTGGCGTCGAGACCGACCGCCAAGATCTCTCGCGAGTTCTTCTCCACGGCGACCACGCAGGGTTCGTTGACCACGACCCCATCGCCTCGGACGTATACGAGGGTATTGGCGGTCCCAAGATCGATCGCGATGTCGTGAATCGGAGCGAGCCTGCGACGCGACTTGAACCAACGGGGAGCCATAACTCTAGTGGTTTCCCTTGCAATGTTTTATGTCAACATAAAGCCGGTAGCGACAGGCTCCGAACGGCTTTCGCGGGATCGTTCGCAATCTTAAGGCGCGGTATCCTCCGGTGCAAGGTTCGGACTTCCGCCCGAGGCGGAGCGTGCGTAGGATCCGTCATCGCCGACGCTCGAGTCGGAACCAGTTGTCGGGCGGCGCGCACTTCCAGCCGAACGCGTCCGCCACCGCGGGATGGGCGATCTCGCCCCGCGCCACGTTCAGACCCCGCGCCAGGGAGGAATTGCGGCGACAGGCATCCCGCCAGCCTCGGCCCGCCAGCTCCAGGATGCAGGGCAGCGTGGCATTGGTCAACGCCAGCGTGCTGGTTCGAGGCACGCTGCCCGGAATGTTGGTCACTCCGTAGTGGATCACGCCGCCGACGACGTAGGTGGGGACTTCGTGCGTGGTCGGCCGGATGGTCTCCACGCAGCCGCCCTGGTCGACCGAGACGTCGACGACGACGGATCCCGGACGCAGCGTCTCGAGATCCTCCTCGAACACGAGGGACGGAGTCCGGGCGCCCGGCAGAAGGACCGCTCCCACGACGAGGTCGGAGTCGCGCAACTGCTCGCGGACCGCGTAGCGCGTGGAGTGGAGGGCGTGGACGTTCGCGGGCATCGTATTCGAGAGCCAGCGGAGCCGCGGCAACGACGTGTCCAGAACGGAGACGCGCGCGCCCAGCCCCGCCGCCATTCTGGCGGCCTCGGCGCCGACCACGCCCCCGCCGAGGATCAGCACCTTGCCCGGCAGGACGCCCGGGACGCCCCCGATCAGGATGCCGCTGCCGCCGGAGGGACGGGTCAGATGCCGGATCCCTTCCTGCACCGCCATCCGGCCGGCGACTTCGCTCATCGGCGCGAGCAGGGGCAACGCGCCCCGCTCGGTGGCGACCGTCTCGTAGGCGATCGCCACCGAGCCGGACTCCAGCACCGCCCGGGCGAGCGCCTCGGAAGCCGCGAAGTGAAAGAAAGCGAAGACGATCTGTCCCTCGCGCATGGCGGGCCATTCCTCGGCGATCGGCTCCTTGACCTTCACGATCATGGCGGAGCGCGCCCAAACCTCCTGCGCGGTGTCCACGACCTGCGCGCCCGCGCGCTCGTAGAGATCGTCGGCGAGACCGCTGGCCCGACCCGCGCCTCGCTCGATCAACACCCGGTGACCCGCCCGGACGAGGGCTTCGACGCCGGGCGGAGCCAGCGCGACCCGGTACTCGTGCGTTTTGCGCTCGACGGGAACGCCGATCAGCATGGCTTCCGTCCCCGTTGCGGCGTCACGGCCCCAGGCGCAACAGGCACTGCCGGTCCGGATGGAAGAACCCGGCCGCGGCGCGGGCGATCTCCGCCTCCGAAACCCGGTCGATGCGCGCCAGCAGTTCGTCGAGCGTGGCGAAGGGCTCCCCGTGCAACGCGAACCCCGCCAGTCGGTACA
This sequence comes from Longimicrobiales bacterium, assembly GCA_965115885.1. Lineage (GTDB taxonomy): Bacteria > Gemmatimonadota > Gemmatimonadetes > Longimicrobiales > Gaopeijiaceae > BD2-11. The sequence goes on along the minus strand of OZ220479.1, from coordinate 870,965 downwards.
GTCGGGCCCCGGGACTCTCCAACGCGAGCATGATCTGACCCTTGACCTGACCCTTGATCCGGGTCAAGTCGCTCCGCGAGAGCCCGTCGCGGGCCACGCGCGCCAGCTCTTCCCGAACGGCGTCGACGACCCGGAGGGCCGCGTCGTGACGGGTGCCCGCATAGATCCCGGAGATCCCCGCGCGCGCGTAGAAGGACTGGAAGGTGTACACCGAGTAGGCCAGTCCCATCTCCTCGCGAATGCGCTGGAACAGCCGCGAGCTCATCCCCCCGCCCATCGCCGCCGCAAGCAGGATCAGCGCGTACCGCCTGCGGTCGCTGCGGGGAGGAGTCGCGGTCGCGGCCACGATGTGGGTCTGGGCGGACTCCCGCCGGACATGGACTTCCTGCCCCACCGCCGGTCTCGGTGCGGGGATCGGGGGCGGACCCGCGCCGGCGACCGCGGCGCGGAAGCGGTGCGCGGTCAGCTCGACCACCTCGTCGTGCGTCACGTTGCCGGTGGCCGCGACGACCATGCCGTCGGCGCCGTAGCGCGCCCGGTGCAGTTCCCGAAGGGTCCGTCCCTCCATGGCCGACACGGTTTCGCGGGTGCCGAGGATGGACGTTCCGTAGGGGTGTCCGTCCCACAGGCGCGCTCCGTGCAACTCGAAAGCGAGATCCTCGGGCGTGTCCTCGACCGTGGAAATTTCCTCGAGCACGATGCCGCGCTCGAGCTCCAGATCCCGGTCCAGCAACTTCGGGAAGAGCACGAGGTCCGCCAGAACCTCGATCGCCCGAGGCAGGTGCTCGTCCAGGACGCGGGCCTGGAAGCTCGTGTGTTCGCGGCTCGTGAAGGCGTCCAGGGAACCGCCCAAGCTCTCCAGCGCGAGCGCGATCTGCTCGTAGGAACGGCGCTCCGTGCCCCGGAACACCATGTGCTCCAGCAGATGACTCGCTCCCAGGACGTCCTTTCCGTCGTGCGCCGAGCCCTGGGGCACCCAGACGCCGACCGCCGCGGAGCGAACGCCCGGGATCGACTCGCTCAGCACCCGAATGCCGGAATCGAGCGCCGTGGAGACCATGCGCCCCCCTTCGCGGCGGGCCTCGGGAAGAACGGCGGAGCCGGGCGCGGCCGCCTCGGCGGACCGCAGGGACCGGCGGTGAACCGGCGTCACCGGCGAGCCCGAGGCGACTTCCCTGGCCGTGCGTTGTCCGAAAGCGCCGCGCGCCTGGAGAGGCGCAACCGACCCTTCTCGTCGATGGAGAGCAACTTCACCCGGGTGATCTCCCCGACCTTGAGGACGTCCTCGGTCCTGCCCACCCGGCCTTCCGCGAGTTCCGATATGTGGCAAAGCCCCTCGGTGCCCGGGAAAATCTCTATGAAGGCCCCGAAGGTCGTGGTGTTCTTGACCGGCCCCTCGTAGATGCGTCCGACCTCGGGTTCCCGGGCGATGGCCTCGATCATCTCTTTCGCGCGCGCGCCCGCTTCGCCCGAAACGGCGGCGATTTTCACCAGCCCGGAATCCTCGATGTCGATCTTGGCTCCGGTTTCGTCCTGTATGGCCCGGATCGTCTTGCCCTTGGGCCCGATGACCTCCCCGATCTTCTCGGGATTGACCGAGACCGAGACGATGCGCGGCGCGTACCGGGACAGGTCCGCGCGCGCCGAGGGGATGGCGCGGTCCATGGCGTCCAGGATATGGATGCGGGCCGTGCGCGCCCGACCCAGCGCCTGTCTCATGACCTCCAGGGAGAGCCCCTCGATCTTGATGTCCATCTGGATGGCGGTGACCCCCTTGCGCGTCCCGGCCACCTTGAAGTCCATGTCGCCCAGGGCGTCCTCGAGCCCCAGGATGTCGGTCAGGACGGCGAAGCGTTCCCCCTCCTTCACCAACCCCATCGCCACTCCCGCGCAGGAGGCCTTGAGCGGAACTCCCGCGTCCATCAGCGACAGCGAGGCCGCGCAGACCGAAGCCATGGACGAGGAGCCGTTGGACTCCAAGACGTCGGAGACCACGCGGATGGTGTACGGAAAGTCGTCGTAGTCGGGGAGCAGGGGCTGAACGGAGCGTTCGGCCAGATTGCCGTGTCCCACCTCCCGCCTCGAAGTGCCCCGGATCGGCCGGGCCTCGCCGGTCGAGAAAGGCGGGAAATTGTAGTGCAGCATGAACGACTTCGTGGTTTCCTCCTGCGTGTCGATCGAATCGATGCGCTGTTCGTCGCGCGACGTGCCGAGGGTGACCACCCCCAGGGCCTGCGTCTGTCCGCGCGTGAAGAGGGCCGATCCGTGCGGCCGGGGCAGGACGCCCACCTCGCAGGCGAGCGGACGGACGTCGTCCACCCCGCGACCGTCGGAGCGCCGGCCGTCGTCGAGGATGGCCGCGCGCATATGCAACTTCTCCAGCCTGCGCAGGACCCCGACCACCGCGGCGCGGGCCTCTTCGCCGTCGGCTCCGCGGGCCTCGAGCCCGTCGGTCGCCTCCGCCTCGAGCGCGGCCAAGGCTTCGACGCGGGCCTGCTTCTCCTCCACCTCGAGCGCGGCGGCGACCTTGTCGCCGACGAGCGCCTCGACCCGGTCGACCAAGTCCCTGGCCGGCTCGAGGCTGGTCCACTCCATCTCCTCCTCGCGGATCCCGTCGAGGAGTTCGCGCTGCATGGCCACCAGTTCGCGGATCGCGGCGTGGGCCTCTTCCAGTCCCCCGAGAAGGTCCTCTTCGGGCACCTCCGTCGCTGCGCCTTCGACCATGGTGATCGCTTCGGCGGATCCCGCCACCACCAGGTCGACGTCGGAGTATTCGAGTTGCTCGAAGGTGGGATTCACGATCCACTCCCCCCTGATCCGGCCCATGCGCACCGACGCCACCGGAACGTGGAAGGGGATCTTCGACATGTTGAGCGCCGCCGAGGCGCCGATCAGACCGAGAACGTCCGCGTCGTTCTCCTGATCCGCGCTCAGGACGTAGCAGACGATCTGGGTCTCGTTCATGTACCCCTTGGGAAACAGCGGGCGGATGGGACGATCGATGGAGCGCGCGGCCAGGATCTCCTTCTCGCCCGGACGGCCTTCGCGCTTGAAGAAGCCGCCGGGGATCTTGCCGCCGGCGTAGGTCTTTTCCCGGTACTCCACCGTGAGGGGGAAGAACGGGAGATGGGTCGGCCTCGTCTGGGCCGTCGCGGCGCACAGCACCACCGTGTCGCCGAAACGAACGAGGCAGGCCCCGTGGGCCTGCTTCGCCATGACTCCGGTTTCCAACACCAGGGTGCGTCCCGCGAACTGTCGTTCGATTCTTTTTCGCATTCTCTGCCTTTAGTGGCGGAGCCCGAGATCCGCGATGAGTTCGCGGTACTTCTCGTAATCGGTCCGCTTCATGTACTCGAGGAGCCGCCGACGTCGGCCCACCATCTTTAGGAGGCCTTGGCGGCTGTGATGGTCCTTGCCGTGTTCACGGAAGTGACCTTGAAGGTGGTTGATTCGGTGGGTCAGGATCGCGATCTGGACAGGCGCGCTGCCCCGGTCGCCGTCGTGAACCCGATACTTGCGTACGACTTCTTCCTTTACGAATCCCATCGCGGGAACGCCTCCTCGGGAGTCTCGACGCTGCAAGGGAAGCAGGGGGAGAGGAAATCCGCCGACTTGCGAAACGGCGACCAAAGCTAGCCACAGGGACGGGGGGCTACAAGGCGCGTCCGCCGCATTTCCCGTCCTCTCAATCCTCGCCGGCCGCCGCGTCGGTTCTGGCGGCCATGACGAAGTCGTTCCTGTGCAGGTTGCGGATCTTGTGAGTCCACCACGAGACGGCGACGCGTCCCCACTCGATCAGCAACGCCGGGTGGTGTCCATGTTCCTCGGCGAGTGCGCCCACCCGGTTGGCGAAGGCGAGGGCGGAGAGGAAATCGGGGAAAGAGAACGCGCGCTCCAGGCGAGGGACGCCCGCGCGCTCGACGATCTCCCAGTCCGGGATCTGCGGGCGCCAAGCGGCGATTTCGGCTTCGCTCGCAGGGGGAGCTCCCACCCTGCACGCTTCGCAAGTCTGTCGGGCGAGTTCGGTCATGACGCCATCCGGAATCGAGGTGTCTGTGCGGAATCGCGGGTTCGGTGTTCGGCCAGGATCCGGCGGGCGCGCCGAACGTCCTCGCCGATCCGGCGGATCAACTCCGCCGGATCGGCGAAGCGTCTGACCTCGCGCAGGCGTTCGACGAGGTCCAGCCGGAGTTCGACCCCGTAGAGGTCGCCGCCGCGGTCGAGCAAATGGACCTCGACGGTGGCGGGCGAGCCCGGGAAGGTGGGACGCGGTCCGATGTGCAAGGCCCCGTCGCACGCTCCTTCGGAACTCCGGGCGCGCACGGCGTAGATCCCCTCCGCGGGAACGAGCTTGCGGGAATCGGCGACGTGAAGGTTGGCGGTGGGAAACCCCAGGCGCCGCCCTCGTCCGTCGCCCCGCACCACCACGCCGCGCAACGAGTAGGGGCGGCCCAGACCGATGCGGGCGGCGCGCACGTCGCCCGCCAGCAACGCACTCCGGATCCGGCTCGAGGACACGGGGCCGCCCTCGGTCGTCATGGGCGGCACGACTCGGACGCGGAATCCGAACTCCGCGCCCAGCGCCTCCAGAGTCTCGACGTCCCCCGAGCGCCCCCGGCCGAAGCCGTGGTCGTAGCCGATCACGAGATCGCTCACTTTCATGCGCGCGACCAGGATCTTCTCCACGAACCGTCGGGGGGTGTAGCGGGCGAGCGTGCGGGTGAAGGGCAGGATGACGGCGTGGTCGAGTCCGGTCTGGGCGAGGATCTCCTTCTTTTCCACCGGCGTGGTCAGGAGCCGGGGCGCCCGGTCCGGTCTCAGAATCTGAAGCGGATGCGGCTGAAAGGTCACCAGAACGCTTGGCTTTTCCGTGCGCCGGGCCCGCCGGACCATCGCGCGCAGGACTTCCCAGTGGCCCAAGTGGACGCCGTCGAAAGTCCCGACCGTGACGACGCTTCCCCGCGCGCGGCCCGTCACCGGAAGACCTTGCGCGGACGAAGCACGCCGCCGCGCCCGGCGCCGATGGCGACCAGGGCGCCCTGCGCGAGCGCCACGACCGAGTCGGCCTCGGGAACCGGATCGAGAGTCGGGGCGACGGCCTGCCCCAAGGCCAAGCGCGCCGCCTCGTCCTCGCCCACGCGCACGGCCGGAAGATGCGTCAGGGCCTTGGCCGCGGACAGGCGAGCGGCCGACGGAAGATCCTCTCCCAGCCGGCGCGCGTCCACGGCGGCGGCGACGCTCATCGAGCCCACCGCGGTGCGTCTCAGTGCCGTGAGGTGGGCTCCGGTGCCCAACGCCCTCCCCAGATCGCGCGCCAGAGCCCGGATGTAGGTCCCCGACGAGCAGCGCACCGTGAAGGTGACGAACGGAAGCGCGCAACGCAGGACATCGATCTCGTGCACCCGAACCGGCACCGGGTCGAGGCGCAGCGCTTCGCCCCGGCGCGCCCGGCGATGGGCCGCGGTTCCACGCACCTTCTTCGCGGAATAGCGCGGAGGCGCTTGGTCGATCGAACCCCGGAACGCCTCGAGCGCGCCTTGGACGGCACCCTCGTCGAGTTCGCGCCACAGGGCGCTCTCCTCCATCGGCTCCCCGTCCAAGTCGTGGGTCGCGGTTTCCGTCCCGAGGCGAGCGGTGGCCACGTAGCGCTTGTCCAACGCCGACAGGTACTGCGAGATGCGGGTGGAGGGTCCGAGGCAGAGCAGGAGCAACCCCGACGCGAAGGGGTCCAGGGTTCCGGCGTGGCCGACCCTGCCGAGGTCCAGCCGCGCGCGCGCCTCCCGCACGACGTCGTGGGAGGTCGGGCCGGGCGGCTTGTCGACCAGCAACACGCCGTCGCCGGGGCGGCTCAAGCCTCCTCCTCGCCGTTCTCGCCTCGGCCGGGCAACACTCGCTCGAGGAGTTCCTCGATGCGCTCGGCGTGCTCGACCGACGTATCCTCGACGAAACGCAACTCCGGCACCCGACGGATGTGGAGCCGGGCACCGAGCGAGCTTCTGACGAACGCCGCCGAGGCCGCAAGCCCTTCGAGAGCCCGATCGCGCCCCCGGTCGGCGTCGACGAGCCGCACGAAGACGCGCGCGAACGAGAGATCGGGGGACGCCCGGACTTCGGTCACGATCGGCATGCCCACCCGGGGGTCGCGCACCTCGCTGCGCAGAATGTGCGCGATCTCGCGCCGCAACTGGCTGTTCACCCGCGCGAGCCGCCGCGCCATTCGTCGTCAGGGACCGGAGCGCCGCGCGCCGCGGAGGGTTCCGTGGAGGACCGGCAAGGGCATCAGGCCAAGGGATCGCGGACCGCCAGCACCACGACGCGAACGTCGGCCTCCACGAAACCGACCAAGCGGCCGCGAATCGATTCCGCGCGACGCCCCTCCGCGGTGGCGAAGACCGCCGTCAGCCCCGCGCGTGCGTGCACGTTGCGAAAATGGGTCTCCGAGACGCCGACGTTGAAGCGGTGGCGCATGCGGTCCTTCAGGGAACGCACCACGTTGCGTTTGTCCTTGAGGGACGCGCACCCCGGAAGCAGCAAGTCCCAGGAGACCGCCGCGATCACCACGGTCGGCGCGGTGCCGGGGCGCCTTCGGCCTCATCGCGCGCGGGCGTTTCCGGCCAGGGTGCGCGCGACCTCCTCGACTTCGAAGCACTCGATGACGTCACCGGCTTTCACGTCGTTGTAGTTGGCGATCCCGATCCCGCACTCGAGCCCGCTGCGAACCGTCCCGACGTCGTCCTTGAACCGCTTGAGCGAACCGATCTTCCCCGTGTAGGCGACGATGCCGTCCCGGATCAGGCGCGCCTCCGCATCGCGCTCCACGACCCCCTCGCTCACGTAGCAACCCGCGATGGTGCCCACCTTCGACACCTTGAAGATCGCGCGCACCTCCGCGCTCGCCACCACCTTCTCGCGGCGCTCCGGAGCGAGCATGCCCTCCAAGGCCGCGCGCACGTCGTTCTCGGCGTCGTAGATGACGTCGTAAAGCTGGATGTCCACGTCCTCGTGCTCGGCCATCTGCCGGGCGCTGACGCTGGGACGCACCCTGAACCCGACGATCACGCCGCCCGAGGTGCGCGCCAGCATCACGTCCTCCTCGTTGACGGCCCCGACCGCCCGATGGACGATCTCCACCCGCACTTCCGCGGTGCCGAGCCGTTGCAGGGTGTCCGACACCGCCTGCACGGAGCCGTCCACGTCGCCCTTGATGATGAGCGGAAGCGTGCTGACTTCGCCCTCGGCCAGAACCTGCGAGAAGTCCCCGAGCCGGATCCCGCGGTCCTTGATGCGGAGAAGCTTCTCGCGCTCCAGTCGCTGCCGGGTGGCCGCGATCTCCGACGCGCGCACGGACTCCATGACCTGCAACGTGTCGCCCGCCTGGGGAACGCCCCTGGCGCCCAGGATCTGCACCGGAATCCCGGGACCGACCTCCCGCACTTCGGCCCCGCGCTCGTCCAGAAGCGCGCGCACGCGGCCCTCGAACTTGCCGCAGACGAAGTTGTCGCCCGTGCTCAGGGTTCCCCGCTGGACGAGCACCGACACGACGGGACCCTTCCCGACGTCGAGCCGGGCTTCGATCACGGCGCCCGTCGCCGCCCGGTCGGGGTTGGCCCGCAGCTCGAGCAACTCCGCTTGCAGGAGCACCTTCTCCAGAAGGTCTTCGATCCCGGTCCCGTCGCGGGCGGAGATCGGCGCCACGAGCACGTCGCCGCCGAAGTCCTCCACGGTGACGTCGTGGTTGAGGAGCTGCTGCTTGACCCGGTCGGCGTCCGCTGCGGGCAGGTCCATCTTGTTGACGGCCACCACCAGGGGGACGCCGGCGTTGCGCGCGTGGGAGATCGCCTCGACGGTCTGGGGCATGACCGAGTCGTCGGCCGCGACCACCAGGATCACGATGTCGGTGACGTCGGCGCCGCGCGCGCGCATCGCGGTGAAGGCGGCGTGGCCGGGCGTGTCCAGGAAGGTGATCGAGCGATCCCCGTCCACCTGGACATGGTAGGCGCCGATGTGCTGGGTGATGCCGCCGGACTCGCCCGCCACCACGTTGGCGTCCCGGATCGAGTCGAGCAGCTTGGTCTTCCCGTGGTCGACGTGCCCCATGACGGTGACGACCGGCGGCCGGGGCAACAGCGCGTCCTCGGAATCCTCCTCCTCCTCCAGCTCCTCCTCCTCGATCGCGCCGTATTCCGTCTCGCGGACGGCCGTGAAGTTGAACTCCTCCAACAGCATCTCGATCTGGTCGAAATCGAGCCGCTGGTTGATCGTGACCATGAGGCCCAAACTCTTGAACGCGGAACCGATGAGCTCGGTCGAAGACACGTCGATGAGTTCCCCGAGTTCGGCCACGGTGAGAAACTCGTTGACGCGCACCGTCTTGGCCTCGCGCTCTTCCTTCTTGCGCTCCTTTTCCCTGCGCGCCTCCTTTTCCTCGACCGTGGGACGGGGCTCGCGGCTCTTGCGCCGACGTCGGCCGCCGCCCTTGAGCTCGGCCATCACGCGCTGGATGTTCTCCTGAACCGCGCCCTGGTCGACCCGCTGGCGCCGCTTGCCCTTCTTCCTTCCCCGCTTGCGCGTTCCGTCGGGCCCGTATCCCTCGGCCTGTATGCGCACCTGCCCCCCGGGACCGGCGCTGGCCGCCGGAGACAGCCTGGGCGCCTTGCGCACGACGCGGACCGGGCCTTCGGGGCCCTGGCTGCGCGCCGAGCGAAGCTTGGGCTTGGCCGGGGACGGGCGCGGCGCGGCGGGATCGCCCTCGTCGGCGGGATCCGGCACGGCGGGTTGCGGCGGAGCTTCGGTTCGGGAAGGCGACGGAGGCGGTTCTTCGACGGCGGTCTCGGATCCCGCGCCAACCCCGCCTTCGGCATGCGGGGAGTCGGAGGAGCGGACCCCGGCGGCCTCCGGACCGTCCCCCCCGGGCGCTCCGGGCGCGATGCCCGGAGACGTCGCCCCTTCCCCGTCGGAGGGCGCCGCAAGCCCGTTGGACGCGGCCTCTTTCCGCACCTTCGCGACCGATCGGGCCTCCGTTCCTCCGGCCTCCGGGGATGCGACCTCCGCGCCGGACGCCGGTTCCGGCGCAACGGGGAAACCGTCGGCTTCGCCGCCGACCGGCGGCGCCGAATCCGCAGGCGGCCCGGCCGTCGTCCCCGAGCGTTCCTCCACGGCCGCCCCAACCATCGCGGACGCCGCCGCCGACCCGCTCCTCTCCGCCGCGCGCCGGATCCTCCGGCGGCTCCGCCTGCGTCGGACATGGGTGGCTTGGACGTCCTCCAGCAAGGCCTGCACCGCTTCGCGCATCCCGACGCCGCTTTGCCGCCGTTCGCGTTCGATTCGCGCCCGCAGGCGGGACACGTCGTCGCCGGGCACGAAATCCTTGTCCCCGCGCAACGCGACGCCCTGCTTTCGCAGCAACGTCAACACCTCCCGCGATGAGGCCCGCAACTCCTTCGCAAGCTCGAACACCCGCATGCCCCTGGACTTCCTCCCTTGATTTCCGGGTCGACGACCGAAGTCGGTCTACGCCGCGTCGCTATCCATCCGATTCGCCCGCGCGCCCACCGTCCGCAACTACTTCGGTTCGCGTGTCCTCCTCCTCGCCTTCGATCACGGTCAATTCGTCGATCAGCGCGACGATGCGGTCCACGGCCTCGTCGGACAGCCCGGGGATCTCCAGGAAATCTCCCCGCTCGAGATTGATGATCTGGAGGAACGTGGAGTATCCCGCCGCTTCCAGCGCCTCCAGCGCATCGGCGGACAATTCCAGCTCCGAGAGCGGGAAATCGGACGTCTCGTAGTTCTCCTCGTTCTCCCCGAGCGCGTCCGTTCGACGCTCCAGCCATTCGCGGGATCCGTAGAGGTCGATCTGCCATCCGATCAGCTGCGAAGCCAAACGGACGTTCTGCCCGTTGCGGCCGATCGCCAGGGAAAGCTGATCCTCGTCCACGATCGCGGTGATCACCTGCGTGTCGTGGTTGCTGACGACCTTGGCCACCCGCGCGGGCGCGAGCGCCCTGCGCGCGAACACCTCGGGGTCCGGATGCCAGGGAACGATGTCGATCCGCTCGCCCCCCAGCTCGGAAACCACGGCCTGCACCCGGGACCCCTTGAGCCCGACGCACGCGCCCACCGGATCGATGGATTCGTCGCGCGAGGAGACTGCGATCTTCGTCCTGCCTCCGACCTCCCTGGCCTTTTCCCGGACCTCCACGATGCCCTGGTAGATCTCCGGAACCTCGAGCTTGAAGAGAGATTCGACGAAGACGGGATCCGCGCGCGACAGAATGAGCCGGGGGCCCCTGGGAGATTCCTCGATCTTCTTCAGCACCGCGCGGATCGGATCGCCTTGGCGGAACCGCTCCCGGGGGTTCTGCTCCTTCCAAGGGATGATGGCGTCCGCGTCCTTGGCGAGGTTCAACATGACCACCAGCTTGCCGCGCTCGGTCTGCTGGACGTCGCCCGAAAGCAGCTCGCCGACCCGGCCCGCGAACTCCTCGCGAATTCGGTCGCGCTCGTTTTCGCGAATGCGCTGGACGATGCGTTGCTTGGTCGCCATCACCGCGTTGCGCCCGAACTCGGAGAAGTCCATGGGGATCTCCATGAGGTCTCCGACCTCGAAGGCCTCGTCGTCCCAGCGGGCCACCTCCAGGGAGACCTCCGCGGAGTCGTCCTCCACCTGCTCCACCACTCGCTTGAGAACGACGATGTCGATCTCGCCGCTCATGTCGTCGACGTCGACTTCCGCGCGCACGTTCGGCCCGTGGATGCGTGCGAGGCCGGCCATGATGCCGTCCTGAATCAACTCGTTGAGCTCATCCACGGACAGATTCTTGGTGGCGGCCATGTCGCGCAACGCCGCGATTATCTGTCCCGAGTTCGCTATCATCGACTCCGTTCGCCCTGTCGGAACGCGCGGGGTCGCCCGCCGTCCCGCTGTCCCTCCCTTGCGGGATCGTGTCTCGGGCGGCTCCCCGACGGGGGGCCGCCCGGCCTGCCGGGTAAAAAAAAGCGGGAGCCACTGGCTCCCCACTTCAGAAGTCGTCGACCGACGACCCGCCCGGACCTTGCAACAATAAGGGTTTGCCCAATCCCGTTCAAGGCTTCGCCCCGCCGGACCCGGCGCGCACCGTCCCGGCGCCCCGGGTCGTTTCGCCGGAGGTTCGCCCCTCCAAGCGCTCGATCCCCGCGGCGAGACCCGCTCATCCTCCCGAAGCTCGACCGGGTCGCGAGGTCGAAGCGGTCGCGGGCGGGTTCGGCGGCCGCCCGAGCGAGGAACGACGCAACCTCGACCGCTTTCGCGCCGTCCTCCCGATCCCGGTCCTCGTCCAGCGTCCCCCCGACGGCGTCCCCGAGCGCCGAGAGAGAAACCCGAGCCTGCGACGCAGGCCGCACCGCAGGACGCCCTTCCTCCTGCGGCGTTCCCGGCCCTTCGCCGCCGCCTTCGACGACGCGTCCCTCCCCGTGCAGGCTTTCGACGTCGCGCGACGCCCCCTGCAGGGGGGGCCTTCAGTCCACCCGCTCGATGTGCGCTCCGAGTCGGCGCAACCGCTCGTCGATCCGCTCGTACCCCCGCTCGATCTGGGCGACGTTGCGAATTTCGCTGGTCCCGCGGGCGGCCAGCGCGGCCAGCAGGATCGCCATGCCCGCGCGGATGTCGGGGCTTTCGAGGCGTTCGCCGCGAAGTTCGGCCGGGCCGACCACGACCGCGCGATGCGGGTCGCACAGGATGATCCGCGCCCCCATGGCGACCAGCTTGTCGGTGAAGAACATGCGCGACTCGAACATCTTCTCGTACACCAACACGGTCCCGCGACACTGCGTCGCGGTCACCAGGGCGATCGAGGTGAGATCGGCGGGAAACGCCGGCCAAGGCCCGTCGTCGATCTTGGGGACATGACCGAAGGCGTCCGAACGGACGACGGGCGCACGCGCGCCGCGCACGACCAGCGCGCCGTTCTCGGGCTCGCAGTCGACGCCCAGGCGCCGGAACCCCTGCAGAGTCGAATCGAGGTGCTCCAAGGGGACGCCCTCGATCGTCAGGTCGCTTCGCGTCACCGCGGCGAGGCCGATGAAAGAGCCGATCTCGATGTGGTCGGCGCCGATCCGGTACCGGGCTCCGCCGAGTTCCTCGACGCCCTCGATGTCGAGGACATGGGTTCCGATGCCGCGCACGCGCGCGCCCATCGCGTTCAGAAGACGGCACAGGTCCTGAACGTGGGGTTCGGCCGCCGCGTTCCGGATCCGGGTTCGGCCGCGGGCGAGCACGGCCGCCATCACCGCGTTTTCGGTTCCCGTCACCGAGGGTTCGTCCAGAAACATGGAGGCGCCTCTGAGGTTCCGGGCGCGGATCTCGAACTCCCGCCCGAGCCGAGTCTCGGCGCCCAACGCGGCGAGCGCCATGAAGTGGGTGTCCAGGCGTCGTCGGCCGATCACGTCCCCCCCGGGAGGAGGCAACAGCACGCGCCCGAAACGCGCCAGCAAGGGGCCCGCCAGCAGAATCGAGGCACGGATGCGCTCGGCGAGCGCGCGCGGCGGGCGGACTTCGTCGACCTGCCCGGCGTCCACGACGACCACGTTGGCCTCCTCCCAGGACACCTCCGCTCCGAGGGCGCGCAGGATTTCCACCAACGCCTCCACGTCCTTGATGCGGGGCACGTTCTCCAGGGTGACGGGCCGGGTCGTCAGAAGCGTCGCCGCGAGGGCGGGAAGCGCCGCGTTCTTGTTTCCCGCCGGCCGGACGGTCCCGTCGAGGGGATGGCCGCCTTCGACCAGGAAGTGTGCCATGAAGGGGAGCCGGAGAGGAGTGGAGGGGAAGCCGAACGGGTTCGCGCCGGACGGGGGGGCGCCGGAGGGCCGGACTTCGGCCGCAGGACCGCGCCAACATACCATGTTCCCCCGCTCTGCGGCCAGCGCGATCCGGACCCTGCGCGGAGGGGCTTGCAGTGCGCGCGGGTCATGGGCTATCGTATTGGGGATTTATTTTGCGGTGCAAGTTGTTGTCGGAACGTCGGATGCAACTTGCGTGACGGTGCCTTCGCAGGAAGCCGCCGCCGTTTCGACGGCGTCGCGCCCCCCTCCCAAGACGATTCGGGGTGCCTTGAAGATTGCGGTCGCGACATTCGGCGGGGCGGCGGGACAGGAGGCCGTGCGCGACACGATTCTGGTCGTGGCCGCGCCCGCCGCCGCCATGGGGCCGGGCGATTGGGGCGTGGTCGCCCTCGTCGGGCTGGCCTCGGTCTGCGTCGCGGCGCTCTTGGCGTTCCTCTGGCGCTTGGAGCTGTACGGGCGCCGACTCGCCGACGTCGCGCGCCGGGTGGAGGAGGGGAGTCGGCCGGTGCTCGAGCGCGCCGCGGTCATCGTGGACGACGTGGAAGACATCGCTCGTTCGCTGCGCGCAGAAACGGAGCATCTGACCGGTTCGGTGCGGGCGCTGTCCGACCGGATGAGGCAGGCGTCGACGCACATGGAGACCCGCATCGACGAGTTCAACGCGTTGCTGGAAGTGATGCAGGCCGAAGCCGAGGAGACGTTCCTGAGGGCGGCGTCGGCCGTCCGCGGGGTGAGCGCCGGCGTGCGCGCCCTGGAAAGCGGACGGAAAGGGACGCGCGGCGGGCGGGCGGAGGACGCGCGGACGTCCGCCGGACGCGTCGAGGGCGGGCCCGCGGCGGACGACGGGCGCGAACCGTCCGCGGAGATACCGTCCGCGGAAACCGGATGACGGTGCTTGCGGCCCGCGCGGGCCGCAAGCACCGTTCGCAACTGCGGGAAGACCCGCGTCCGACTCGACGACTCCGGAAGCCTTCAGTCGGCGTCGGCGTCCAGCGCGGCGCGTAGCAGCCGGTTGGCGCGACGCGGGTCCGCCTTGCGCTCCGAAGCGCGCATCACCCGGCCCATCAGAAACCCGAGAAGCCGGGGTTCGCCTTCCCGGTAGCGGGCGACCTCTTCCGGGTGCGCCGCCACCACCTCCGCCACCCACCTTTCCAGCACCCGGTCTTCGCGCACCTGGGTCAGGCCTTCCCGGCGCACGATGGCCCCGGGTCGATCTCCGGTGCGCGCCATGGCGACCAGAACGGCCTTGGCGGCCACCGCCGACAGGGTCCCGTCGTCGATCAGCGCCAGTAGCTCCGCGAGCCGTTCCGGCGCCAGCCCGGGAGAGGAGAGGTCGCCGGCGCCCCGCTTCACGATCTCGAGGATCGGCCCCATCACCCAGTTGGACACGGTCTTGGGCCGCCGTCCGACGGCGGCCGCCGCCTCGAAATAGTCGGCCAGGCGGCGGGACGAGACGAGCACCCCGGCATCGTAGGCGGGCAGTGCGTACTGTCGGCGGAAGCGCTCGCGCTTGGCCTGCGGCAACTCGCCCAGCCCGGCCCGGATCGACGCGACGCGCTCGGTCGAGAGGACCACGGGCGGCAGATCGGGATCGGGAAAGTACCGGTAGTCCCGGTTGCCCTCCTTCTCCCGCATGACGCGGACGTCGCCCGCCCCGGCGTCCCAGAGCAGGGTCTGGCGAGTCACTGCGGCGCCCTCGGCGCGGATCCGCGTCTGGCGCGCGATCTCGACGTCGAGCGCCTTCTCCACCGCCGAGAAGCTGTTGAGGTTCTTGATCTCCGTGCTCGTCTCCAGACGCTCGCCGCCCCGCGCGCGCAGGGACACGTTCGCGTCCACCCGCAGGTTCCCCTGCTCCATGTTGCAGTCGGAGACCTCCAAGTACTCCATCAGCCGCTTGAGCAGCCGGAGCCAAGCGCGCGCCTCCCGGGGAGCGCGCAGGTCCGGCTCGGTGACGATTTCGATCAACGGCGTGCCGGAGCGGTTCAGGTCGACGGCGGTCGCCGCCGGAAAACGGTCGTGAAGCGACTTGCCCGCGTCCTCCTCCATGTGCACCCGCCGAATCCGCACCCTGCGTCCGTCGTCGAGGACGAGGGCGCCGCAGGTGGCGAGGGGACGCTCGAACTGGGAGATCTGGTAGCCCTTGGGAAGGTCGGGGTAGAAGTAGCTCTTGCGGGCGAAGACGGAAGTGCGGTGGACGGTGCAGTCCAGAGCGAGGGCCGCCCGCAACGCCAGGTCCACCGCCCGCGGATCGAGCACGGGGAGAGCGCCGGGGAGGCCGAGGCAGACCGGACACACCGCGGTGTTGGGCGGCGCCGCGAACGCGGTCGAGTCCGCGCAGAACAGCTTTCGCCCGGTGTCGAGCTGGACGTGAACCTCGAGACCGATCACGACCTCCGGCGGCGATTCGGTCACTTCGTCCCCCCGCCGGGCGGCGGCGGAGCGGGGCCCACCCCCCCCAGCGCGCGCTCGAGGCTCGCGGCCGCGGCCAGCAGCGTGTCCTCGCGCCAGTGCGCCGCCATGAACTGTCCGCCCACGGGGAGCCCTCCCGCCAGCCCGATCGGGACGGAGAGCGCGGGCACCCCGGCCAAGTTGGCGGGCACGGTGAAGACGTCGGACAGGTACATCCGGTACGGATCGCGGAGGCGTTCCCCCAGGGCGAAGGCGGGGGTCGGCGACGTGGGGGTGAAGAGCGCGTCGACGCCGTCGCCGAACGCTCCCCGGAAATCCTCGGCAACGCGCCCGCGCGCCTCCTGCGCACGGGCGTAGTACGCCTCGCTGTGGCCCGCCGACAGCGCGTAGGTGCCCAGCAGGATGCGCCGCTTGACTTCGGCGCCGAAGCCCTCGGAGCGGGACAGCTCGTAGAGCTCCTCGACGGAGCCCGCTTCCCCGCACCGCCGCCCGAAGCGGACGCCGTCGTAGCGAGCGAGATTGGAGGAGGCCTCGGCGGGCGCGATGACGTAGTAGGCGGGAATCGCGTATTCGGTGTGCGGCAGGGACACCTCGCGCACCTGCGCACCCGCATTCGCCAGCGCGTCCAGCGCCCGCTCCGCCAGTCGGCGCACCCCCGGATCCAGCCCGGACGGGAAGTACTCCCGCGGAACCCCGACGACCAACCCGCGCACTCCCCGTTCGCACGCCGCCGCCAAGGGGGGCGCGGGGCGGTCGGCCGACGTGGCGTCGCGCGGATCGCGACCGATCAGCACCTCGAGCAGCGCCGCCGCGTCGCGCACGGTGCGGCCGAGCGCGCCCACCTGATCGAGCGAGGAAGCGAAGGCGACCAAGCCGTAGCGGCTCACCCGCCCGTAGGTGGGCTTGATTCCCACCACCCCGCAGAACGAAGCCGGTTGGCGGACCGAGCCGCCGGTGTCCGAACCCGCCGCAACGGGCACGATCCCCGCGGCCACCGCCGCGGCGGATCCGCCCGAGCTCCCCCCCGGAACCCGCTCCGGGCACCAGGGGTTGCGCGTCGGTCCGAAGGCGGAATTCTCGGTCGACGAGCCCATGGCGAACTCGTCCATGTTGGTCTTGCCGAGAACGATGGCGCCCGCCTGGCGCAACCGGCCCACGGCGGTGGCTTCGTAGGGGGAGCGGAAGCCCTCCAGAATGCGGGAACCGCAGGTGGTGGGAAAATCGGCGGTGGCCAAGTTGTCCTTGACCGCAACCGGAATGCCCGCGAGCGGTCCGTCCCGCGGACCCCGCGTCCGGTGCGCCTCCTCGTCCAAGGAGATGAAGGCGTTCAGCGGTCGAGGCGCGCGCGCCCACGCCCGGTGCGCCTCCAGCGCGTCCGCGGCCAGCGAGCCCGGAGACAGCCTCCCCGCGCGCACATCCGCGGCCAGCGCCGCTACGCCGCGCCCACGCGTCCTCACGGCCCCTCGGGCTCGTCGTCCGCGCCCGCCACTCCGGGAAGCCGGGGCACGACGAAGAAGCCCCCTCGCCAGTCGGGCGCGAGACGCGAAAGCGGTCGGACGAGCGGATCCGGCTCCGCGTTCCGCTTTCCGGGGACGGAGTTCGCGCCCCCGGCGTCGCCGCTCCCGCACCGCGCGGCCTCTCCCCCTTCCTGCGGCCCGGACGGCCCGGCCGAATCGAGGTCGGCGTCGCCCAACACCGCCATGTGGGTCAGGATCGCGCTCATGTCGGGCGCCATGCGCTCCGCCTCCTCCGGCTCGAGGCGGAGGCGCGCGAGCGCCGCGATCCGGCGGACCTCCCGAACGGTCACGGTCACGCCTCCCTCTCGAGGACGCGGCCCTTCGCCGGGGACGCGGTCCTTCACTCGAACGCCCGTCCGAGGCCCGCCAACCGGGCGACCAGCCGCTTCCTCCCCGCCTCGTCGAAATCCACCGTCACCTTCAAGTCCGGTCCGAACCCCGAGACGTCCACGATGGATCCGGTGCCGAAGGTCGCGTGCTCGACGCGTTCGCCCGTCCGGTACCGGGGCGCGTCCTGGTTCAAGTCGTCGCAGCCGACCGGATCCAAGCCCGCATGCGCTCCGGTCCGGTCCGGGAAGGCGCGTCCACGCCCACCTCCTCGACCGCTCCCATTCGGACTCTTGCGACGCCGGGGACGGGGGAACGCGCGCAGGCGCGCCGAGCGCCGTTCCTCCACCAACTCGGACGGGAGGGTTCGGAGAAACGACGACGGCATCGCGTTCATCGTCTTGCCGGCGCGCCACCTTCGCTTCGCATGGCTGAGGTACAACCTCTCCTCGGCCCGCGTGAGCCCCACGTAGAAGAGGCGACGCTCCTCCTCCAGCTCGCCCGGCTGCTCCAGCGTACGCGACAGGGGAAACAGTCCTTCCTCCATTCCCGCGAGGAAGACGCAGGGAAATTCGAGCCCCTTGGCGCTGTGGATCGTCATCAGGGCGACCGCGTCGGCGTCTCCGTCGTGCGCGTCGATGCCCGTCACCAGCGCGACGTGCTGGAGGAACAGGTCCAGCTCGCTGGCCGGGACGACGCCCTCTTCCCCGTCCAGACCGTGGAAGGAGGGATCGAAGCGGACGGCGGCGGCGATCAACTCCCCGACGTTGCGCGCCCGCTCCTCGCCGACCGGACCTTCGTCGCGCAGAAGCTCGAACACGCCCGTGTCGTCGACCACCGCACCGACGACCTCGCCCGCGTCGGCGCGGCGCGCCAGCGCGCGCCAGCGCGCGACCATGCGCGCGAGCTCCTCGAGCTCGCGCGCCGTCGCAGGCTGGACGGTCTCGACCTCGGACGCCCGCTCCGCCGCCTCGAGCGGGGAAAGTCCTCGCCGTCTCGCCCAGATCCGCAGTCGCTCCTGCGTCACCGCGCCGATGCCGCGCTTCGGATAGCCGACGGCGCGGCCGAAGGCGTCCTCGTCGCGCGGGTTGGAAACGAGTCGCAGGTAGGCCAGCACGTCCCGGATCTCGCGTCTCTCGTAGAAGCGGACCCCGCCCACGATCCAGTAGGGAACGGAGCGCCGGACCAGCTCGTCCTCCAAGGCGCGCGACTGGGCGTTGGTGCGGTAGAGGACGGCGAAATCCCCGTACGTCCATCCCTCGGTCGGCATCAGCGACTCGATTTCGTCGGCGATCCAACGGGCTTCGTCGGTCTCGCTCGCCGCATGCAGCGCGATCAGGCGCGCGCCGTCCGGGCGGCGCGTGCGCAACGTCTTCGCCTTGCGATTGCGATTGCGGGCGATGACCGCGTTGGCCGCGCGGAGGATGCGCCCCGTGGACCGGTAGTTGCGCTCCAGCCGCACGACCCGGGCTCCCGGAAACACCGACTCGAACTGGAGGATGTTCTCGATGTCGGCCCCGCGCCACCCGTAGATGCTCTGATCGTCGTCTCCCACCACCATGAGATTCCCGTGGACGTCGGCCAGCAGCTCCAGCAACCGGAACTGCGCACGGTTCGTGTCCTGGTACTCGTCCACCATCAGGAAGGCGAAGCGGTCCGAATACCGGTTCAGGACGTCCGGGCGCTCCTCCAGCAGACGCACCGATCTCATCAACAGGTCGTCGAAGTCGAAGGCGTCCTGGCGGGCGAGCGCGGCCTGGTACTCGGGATACACCCGCGCCGCCTCAGCCACCAGCCGGCTGGCGGTGCCCTCGTTCCGCTCGAGGAACCGCTGCGGGCCGACGAGTTCGTTCTTGGCGGAGCTGATGACGCCATGCACGGCGCGCGGATCCACTTGCTCTCGGCCGCCCGCGGCTTTCTGGGCCCGCTTGACCTGGTTCAAGCTCTGCACGGCGTCGAAGATGGTGAAGGAGGTCGTCCACCCGATCTCGGCCGCGTGGGCGCGCAGGAGGCGCGCGCCCAGGGCGTGGAAGGTGCCGAGCCACATCCCGCGCGGATCCCCCTCCAGATACCGTGCGGCGCGCTCCCGCATCTCGCGCGCCGCCTTGTTGGTGAAGGTGACGGCGAGGATGCGGTGGGGCGGGACGCCGCGCTCGCGCACCAGATGCGCGATTCGGCAGGTGAGCGCCCGGGTTTTGCCGGTCCCCGCGCCCGCGAACACCAGGAGCGGCCCCTCGAAGTGGAGCACGACGTCGCGTTGCCGGGGGTTCAGTCCCTCCAGATGGTCCATCGCGTCAGGCCTCGGACGGGAGTCTTACGTTGAAGGTCGCGCCGGGCTTCCACTCCGGCGCCAGCTCGATCTTCCCTCGGTGCACGCCCTGGACGATGCGCCGGGCCAGCGTGAGGCCGACCCCCCATCCGGTCGACTTGGTGGTCACCCCGGGCTCGAAGATGTCGTCGCGCACCGCGGGATCGATGCCCGGGCCCGAGTCCGCGATGCGCACGTCCACCCACCCGCTCCCCGATCGAGAGCAGACGATGGAGATCCTGCCCCCGCGTCCGGCCACGGCGTCCAGGGAATTTTTGAGCACGTTCTCGAACGCCCAGCCGAGCAGCACGTGGTGGCCTCGCACCGCCGGCAGATCCGGGGGAACGTCGATCGCCAGCTC
Organism: Longimicrobiales bacterium; assembly: GCA_965115885.1. Lineage (GTDB taxonomy): Bacteria > Gemmatimonadota > Gemmatimonadetes > Longimicrobiales > Gaopeijiaceae > BD2-11. The sequence continues at coordinate 851,224 of OZ220479.1, read as the reverse complement.
CACTTCCGACGCCAAGCTCGGAAGACGGGAGCGGAAGTAGCTCTCCAGCTCCGCCAGCACCCGGGCCAGGTCGACCCGGCCCAGAGCGGGCTCGCGGCCGATCAGCTCGAACCGGCGCGTGACCTGTTCGAGGCGTTCCAGGTCGTCGCGAAGCTCGTGCAGAATCTCGCGTTCCGAGAGCGCTCCGGGTCGTTCGGGCGCCGGAAGCCCGAGCACCTCGACCCAGCCGTGCAGCGAGGAGATGGGCGTGCCCAGCTGGTGCGCCAGCTCGCGCGCCATGACCGTCCACGCGCGTTCTCCGGCCACTCGACGCTCGTAGCGCACCAAGCCCGCCAGCATGAGCACGACCAGCGCCAGCCCTCCGGCCTGAAGCCAGGGGATCCAGCGCAGGCGCGCGAGAATCGGGGGCGATCCGTAGTGGATGTGCTGCAACTCGGGATTGCCCACCGGAGGGTTGCGCTGGTCCAGCGCGGCGATGTAGGCGCGCACCCGCTCCTGTCCGCCGGGGGTCGCGAGGTCCGCTCGGAAGGGAAGGTTCTCGACGGCCAGCACGGTGTCTCCGGGCCCGGTGATCACGAACGGCACGCCCGACTCCGTGATCGTCAGCTGAAGTCGCCTGAGCGCCTGGATCGAGCTGCCTTCCCGAGGATCGGTCAGTCCCTCCATGACTTCGGCGTAGATGCGCGTGAAGATTTCGCTGTCGGACCGCAACGCGCGCACGATCTGTTGCGTGTAGAGCAGATACCAGCCGACCAGAACTACGAAAAGCGCGGCCAGCCCGACGTACCAGCGCTTCGGGGACACGCGTCCTGTCGCTCCGTCAGAGAAGCAGGCGGCCGCCGAGCCGCTCGGCGAGCGGCTCCGGCAGAGTCACGCTCCCGTCCTCCTTCTGGCCGTTCTCGAGCAGGGCCACCAGCAACCGCGGCAGGGCCAGCGCCGAGCCGTTCAACGTGTGCACGAACTCCGGCTTCGCTCCGGGGCGGGGGCGGTAGCGCAGGTTCGCCCGCCGCGCCTGGTAGTCGGTGGCGGTGCTGACGCTCGACACCTCGAGCCAGCGGCGCACGCCCGGTGCCCAGACCTCCAGATCGTAGGTCATGGCGGACCAGAACCCCAAGTCGCCCGTCGCCAGACTCAGCACGCGGTAGGGGAGCCCCAGGCGCCGGAGAACGGTCTCCGCCTCCCCGGTCATCTCCTCGAGCGCCTCCCGGCCGCGCTCCGGGGTCTCGTAGCGCACCAGCTCCACCTTGTCGAACTGGTGCACGCGCAGAAGGCCGCGGGTATCCGCGCCGCCGGCCCCGGCTTCGCGGCGAAAGCAGGGGGAGTAGGCGGTGTAGCGGAGCGGCAGCTCGTCGGCGGAGAGGAGTTCGTCCCGACGCATGTTGGTGAGAGGGACCTCGGAGGTGGGAATCAGCCACAGGTCGTCGGGAACCGTGACGTAGGCGTCCTCCTCGAATTTCGGAAGATGGCCGGTGGCGGTCAGGCTCTCGCGCGTGACCATGTAGGGTACGCGCATCTCGGCGTAGCCGTGCTCCTCGACGTGCAGATCGAGCATGTAGCCGATCAACTCCCGTTGCAGACGGGCGCCTCGGCCGACGAGCACCGGAAACCCGGAACCGGAGATCTTGGATCCGCGCGCCAGATCGAGGAGCCCCAGACGTTCGCCCAGCTCCCAGTGGGGCGACGGGTCGAAATCGAAGCTTGGCCTCTCGCCCCATGCGCGGACCACCGCGTTGGCCTCCTCGCCGCCGTCGGGCACCTCGGACAACGGGAGGTTGGGGAGATCCAGAAGGGTGTCGCGGATGCGGGTGTCGGCGTCCTCGACCACCTCGGCCAGCGCGTCGATGCGGCCGCCCACGCGCCGCATCTCGGCGATCAGCCGGTCCGCCGGATCGCCCTTCCGCCTCAGTTCCCCGATGCGGCGGGAGACGGCGTTTCGCTGCGCCCTGAGCTCGTCGGCTTCGCCGATCGCGGACCGGCGCCGCTCGTCGAGGACGAGCAGCTGTTCCACCAAGGCGGCTCCGCCGGCGATGCCGCGTCGCGCCATCGCGGCGCGCACCAGATCCGGTTGCGCCCGGATCATCCGCAGGTCGAGCATGGCCTCGCGAGGGGTTGGGACGGAAGACGGTTCAGCGGACGACGTCCGGCTGCATCTTGCGGCTGTTGCAGACCCCGTTGGTGTCGAACACGAAAACCAAGCTGTGCTCGACGGGATCCAAGTCCAAGGGCACCATCTTCGCGTAGTGATTGCAGAGCTGTCCGTAGTTGGAGCGCAGCCGCCGCGTACGGACCACGTACAGAGTTCCGAGAGTTATCGGCACCGCTCGGTTCCCGATGTAGACGTCTTCGTCCTCGGGGGCGTTCTCGATCTCGTCGAAGTTCTCGTCGGGGAGCTTCGCCAGCGCGGCGTCCGATTCGATGCCGAAGAAGCCGGGGGTCACGAACACGGCCTTCCCGTCCACGATGTCCACGGCCAGATCCCAGGACGACGTGGTGGCGGGAGCCTCGATGCGCACCGCACGGCGCGCGCCGAAGTCGAACCCGGCCTCGACGTTGCTTTCGGGCCGCGAGATGGCGTACAGACGCACGGTATCCGCCGAGGCGATCCACTCGAGCGCGAACGGATCCCTTCCGCACGCGGCAGCGGAACTCAACACGTGGAGAAGAAGGGCGAAGATCCCGAGCGAACGCATAAAGACGTTGGGCCATGGGGAAAACGGGAGCGCTCCGGCGGGGCGACGACCGCGTCTGGAGCGCGCCAAGACTATTCCGGCGGCTCCGGCGGGTCAACCCCCGAGCGGCGAAAATCGTTCGTTGCTTTTACACTGCGTCCCGGATAAGTTGCCCCGTGCATGCTGACCTTCCACGAGCGGCGTTGACCTCCATCGACTCCCACCTTCGGGTCGTCATCCTCGCGGGTGGCGTCGGCTCCCGGTTCTGGCCCGCCAGCACCCCCGCCCGCCCCAAGCAGTTGTTGCCCCTGGCCTCGGGCCGTCCCCTCGTGGCGGACGCGGTCGCGCGGGCGCTGGACTTGGTCGCCGCCGACCGTGTGCGCATCGTCGCCGGACGACACCTCGAGTCGCCGCTCGCCGCCGCGTTGCCGCAGCTGCCTTCCGAGTGCTTTCTGTGGGAGCCGTTGCCGCGCAGCACCGCGCCGGCGCTCGCCTGGGCCACATGGCGCGCGTGGCGAAGCGATCCCGACGCCGTGGTCGCGTCCCTGCACTCGGACCACGTCGTCCGCCCCCGAACGGCGTTCCGGTCGTTGCTCCTGCGGGCGGTCCGGATCGCCGCCCGAGAGAACGTTCTGCTGACCGTGGGCGCACAGCCCGACCGGCCCGACACCGGGTACGGGTACCTGCAACCGGGGGAAGTCCTGGGGGGAGGATCCGGCACCGAAGAAGAGGAAGAGCCCCCGCGCCGCGTGCTGCGCTTTCACGAGAAACCCGACGCCCGCCGGGCCGCCGACTACATCCGTCGGGGATTTCTCTGGAACACGGGCATCTTCGTGTGGCGCGCCTCGACGTTCCTGGCGGAGCTCGACGCGCACGCGCCCGGCATCGCCGCCCTGATCCCGCGGCTCGAGGCCGGAGACGTGGACGGGTTCTTCCGCCGCGCGCCCGCGACGAGCGTGGACGAGGCCGTGCTGGAGCGCAGCCGTGCGTGCGCGACGCTGCCCGCGACCTTTCACTGGGACGACGTCGGCAGCTGGGAGGCGCTCGCGCGGACGCGTCGGAACGATCGGGCAGGAAACACCGGAGTCGGAGACGTCGAGTTCTTCGACAGCGCGGACAACATCGCATACGGCGAGCGCGGGCCGGTGGTGCTGTACGGCGTCCGCGATCTGGTCGTGGTCGCGACCGGGAACGCGACCTTGGTCACGACCCGCGCGCGCGCCCGCGAACTCAAGCGTCTCGTGGAACGGCTGCCCGCCCGAGCGCGCGGGGAAGGTCCGTGACGCGGCGGCTCCACCTGTTCGACGACGCCCGCGCCCGGCGGTGGGAACCCTTCGCGCTGACGCGCCCGGCCGCGGAACTGGCGCTGGGCGCCCTGCGCCTGTGGGAACGGGCGACCCGTGCGTGGGACGCGGAATACGGCGGCCACCTCGCGGCCGACCACCTGGTCGGGTTCGGCGAGGAAGACGGGCCGAGAGCGCTCGCGGCCGACGAGGTGGATCGGCGCGCTCACCGCATCCTGATGTCCAGCCGGGCGGTGGCGCGGACCGCGCCCCGAGAGTTGCCGCCGATCCCGGCCGAGTTGCGCATCGACGGCGAGCGGGTCGGATGGAGCCTGCCCCCCGGCACGCCCCTTCCCCCTCCCGGAAGCCTCGCGGATCCCGCCGCCGCTCCCCGGGCGCGCACGCACCTCCAGCTGGACGGATTCGTTCTGGAGCACGTCTGGGATCTGGTGGCGCGCACCCGCGCCCAGCTGCGCGAGGACCTGGAGGGAGAGGCGCGCCTTTCGTCCGCGACGGTGCGCTCCCCTCCCCGTCCTCCCGGCGTCCACGTCTTGGGCGACGGCCTGCTCTCGCTCGGACGCGGGGCCGTCGTCGAGCCCGGAGTCTGGGTGGACACGGGCGCGGGGCCGGTCGTCCTGGGAGAGGCGGTGCGCGTCCTCGGACCCGCTCGTCTGGAAGGTCCGCTCTTCGTGGCGCGCGGCTCGGTCGTCCTGGGCGGAAGAGTGTCCGCCTCCTTCGTGGGACCGATGTGCCGGATCCGGGGCGACGTCGAGGGCAGCGTCCTGCTCGGCTACGACAACAAAGCCCACGACGGCTTCCTGGGCCACGCCTATCTCGGGCGGTGGGTGAACCTCGGGGCGCTGACCACCAACAGCGATCTTCGCAACGACTACCGGGAAGTGCGGCTCCACACCGGAGAAGGCCGGGTGGCCTCCGGTCTCGTCAAGCTGGGTTGCTTCCTGGGCGACCACGTCAAGACCGGCATCGGGACGCTTCTGGGCACCGGGGCGATCGTCGGGGCGGGATGCAACCTGTTCGGCGGCCGAGCCCCGGCGACCCATCTCCCGCCCTTCCGATGGGGCGCGGCCGCCGAGGCGCCGATCTATCGGCTGGACCGCTTCCTGGACGCCGCGGCGCGGACGATGAAGCGCAGGGAAGTGGAGCTCGCTCCGGAGATGCGCGCCGTCCTGGAGCGGGCTTGGCGCGGCGTGGCCGGCACGGGATAGCCGGTTCCGGGGCCGACGTGCGGATCTGCGTGCTGGGCAGCGGCAGCAAGGGGAATTCGATCCTCGTCCGTTCCCGGCGCGCGACGGTCCTGGTCGACGCGGGCTTCAGCGCGCGCGAGACCGAGCGGCGCCTGGAGCTGGTGGGCGTGGAGGCGCGCGAACTCGCCGCCATCGTCCTCACCCACGAGCACGGCGACCACACCCGCGGAAGCGGGGTTCTGGCCCGGCGCCACGGCATCGCCGTCCATCTCACCGAAGCCACCCGGCGGGCCTGCGGCCGCCTGTTCCGCGGATCGGAGAAGGTCCTGGAGTACCGGCCAGGAACGGCCTTCGACGTCCGGGATCTGAGGGTGGAGCCGTTCGCGACCGTCCACGACGCAGCCGACCCGGTGGCCATCGCCCTGGTCGAAGTCGAATCCGGGACCCGGATCGGAATCGCGACCGACCTGGGGCGTCCGACCGCGATCGTGCGCCACGCCCTCGCGGGGTGCGACTTCCTGGTTCTCGAGGCCAACCACGACGAGACGCTTCTTCACCAGAGTTCCTACCCCGCCACCGTCAAGTCGCGCATCGCCTCCAGCCACGGACACCTCTCCAACAGCGCCGCCGCCCGCCTCGCCCTGGAGCTCCTGCATCCCCGTCTCGCCGGCATTCTGCTGGCCCATCTCTCGGGCGAATGCAATACGCCCGAGCTGGCGCGCACGACCGTCGCGGAGGCGCTGGCGGACGCCGGGTACCGGGGGTTTCTGGGAGTGGCCGGGCAGGACGAACCCACGGAGATCTTCCGCGTCGAAGCTCTGCGCCGCACCCGCGGCCCAGAGCAGCTGTCGCTTCTCTGACGCGCCGACGGCCCGCCCCGCTCCGCCCTCGGGGAGGAGCGGAGCGGGGGACGAACCGGGACTACAGGCCGAACACGCGCAGCATGTCGTTGGAAAGCGCCCAGACCATGAGGCCCATGATCATCAGGAGGCCGACCCGGCTCCAGCGCAACCGTTGCTCGATGCTGAGCGCCCTGCCCCGGAGCGCTTCGATGCCGAGGAAAAGGAGATGCCCGCCGTCCAGGATCGGGATCGGAAGCAGGTTCAGGATCGCCAAATTCACCGAGAACAGGGCCATGAAGCGGAGGAACACCTGGGGTCCCGCCTCCGCGGCCTGGCCCGACATCGCCCCGATGCTGACGATGCTGCCGACGTTGCGAGGCGAGACGTTGCCGGTGACCAAGTCGCGCAGGGACGCGAGGATCATCCGGGTGGTGCCCACGGTTTCCCGGTATCCGAGGACCACGGCGCGGGTCGGGGGAACGGGCACGTAGACGGGATCCGCCTGGGACGGCAGGATCCCCGCGCGGCCCACGGTCCTGATCTCCCCGTCCAGCCATCTTTGCTCTCGCGACGCGAGAGGCACCGCGATCTCCATCAAGGTCCCGTCCCGCAAGACCCGAAGCTCGACCGTGCGCCCGGGACGCCGCTGAATCTCGTGCCGGAACGGTGCCCAGTTCGCGACGTCCACGCCGTCCACTGCGAGGATGCGGTCCCCCGACCGAATCCCCGCGCGCGCCGCGGGCGCTCCCGGTTCGACGTCCAGCACCTCGGCCTCGATCCAGTACTCGAGGGACAGGGCCATGCGCATGCGCGCGTCGGAGTCCCGAGGAGTCGGCACCGAGACCGTCACTCGCGGGGACTCGGTCTCCACGGTGACGGTTTCGCCCTGGGCGAAGAGGAATCCGTCTTCGACGTCGCCCCAGTGCTCCACGTCCCGACCGTCCACGCGCACGATGCGCGCGCCGACGGGAAGCCCCCCCAGAGCTTCGGCGCCGGGCGGCAGGAGTTGCATGTCCACATGGCCGACGCGGGTCTCGCCGGCCTCGACCCTCCCCCAGGCCGCGGCGATGACGGTGTACGTCGCGAACGCGAAGACCATGTTCATGATCACGCCGGCGGACAGCACGAGCGCGCGCGCCCACAGCGGCTTGCCGTCGAAGTCCGTGGGCTCGGGCTCGCGCGGCGCCTCGCCGTCGCCGCCTTCCACCCGGTCCATGGCCTCGTCGGCCATCCCGCTCATCTTCACGTAGCCGCCGAGCGGGATCGCCGAGATCACGTATTCGGTGTCGCCTCGACGAAAACCCAGGAGACGCGACCCCAGCCTGACGGGCGGCCCCAGCCCGATGGAGAAGCGCAGGACCTTCACGCCCACCGACTTGGCCGCCCAGAAGTGGCCCAGCTCGTGGACCAGGATCAGTACGCCCAGAACAACGACCGTCGCCGCCAACGCCGTCATGTCGCTTCCCCTTCCACCATAAGCTCGCTCGCGAATCGCGCGGACGCTACGCGACCGTCGCCGCAATGAATTCCCGGGCCACGCGCCGGGTCTCGGCGTCCACGCCGAGCACTTCCTCGACCGAGTCGATCACGCCGGCCGGTGTCCGCTCCAGCGCCGCGCCCACCACGCCCGCCATCTCCCCGAAGGGAAGCGCGCTCTCGAGAAACGCGCCGACCGCCACCTCGTTGGCCGCATTGAAGACCGTCGGCGCCCAACCGCCGGCGCGCCCGGCCTCCACGCCCAGTCCGAAGAGCGGGAAACGGGCCCGGTCCAGTTCCTCGAAGGTGAGGTCCGTCAGGCGCGCCGGCCGGAAGGTGCGCAACCGACCGTCGACGATCCGGTTCGGGTGCGTCAGGGCGTACAGGATGGGCAGCTCCATGTTCGGCTGTCCAAGCTGGGCCACGACCGACCCGTCCGTGAACTCCACGAAGGAGTGGACGATCGATTGCGGGTGGACGACCGCGTCGATGCGCTCGTACCCCATCCGATACATGAAGTGTGCCTCGATGACCTCGAGCGCCTTGTTGGCGAGGGTGGCCGAGTCGACGGTGATCTTGGAGCCCATGCTCCAAGTGGGATGGCGCAGCGCGTCGGCGGCGGTGACGTCGTTCATCCGGGACGCGGGCCGACGCAGAAAAGGACCGCCGGACGCCGTCAGCACGATGCGGGCCACATGCCCGGGATCGCTGCCCGCGAGACACTGGAGGATGGCGCTGTGCTCCGAATCGACCGGCACCAGCTCGGCTCCCGTCGCCCGCGCCGCTTCGACGACGAGCGGCCCTCCCGCCACCAGCGACTCCTTGTTGGCCAGGGCGAGACGCTTGCCGGCCTTCAGCGCGGCGAGGGTGGGCTCGAGGCCCGAGACGCCCACCAGAGCGTTGAGAACCACGTCCGCGCCGCTGGCGGCGGCGAGCTCGACCAGCGCCTCCCGCCCGTAACCGCACGACACGCCCGGGAGATCCAGCTTCCCGGCGTCGGGATCGGCGACCACCGCCCGGCGGGGCCGATGCCGCGCGGCCTGCTCGCGGAGCGCGTCCACCGAGCGGCGGGCGGCCAGAGCCACCACGCGAAAACGCTCGGGATGCCGACCCATCACCTCGAGCGCGCTGCGGCCGACCGACCCCGTGGATCCCAGGATCGCGACGCGGGTCGCGGGTGCCCTCACAACGGCATCGAACCGGCGAACGCGAGCGCGGCGTATGCGAGCGGAAGCGCCACCAGCACGGCGTCGAGCCGGTCGAGCACGCCCCCGTGGCCGGGGAACAGCGAGCCCGCGTCCTTGACTCCGGCCTCGCGCTTCAGCAGGGACACGGACAAGTCGCCCGCCATCCCTCCCACGCCGACCAGCAGCGCGATCCCGACGATCCAGCCCGGACCGACGCCCATCGGGACGAACGGCTCCGCAGCCAGGGTCGCGAAGAGCGCGCCCGCAGCGAGCGCGGCCGCCAGTCCCGCGACGGCGCCGACCACGGTCTTGCCCGGGCTGACGGCGGGAAGCAGACGGCGCCTTCCCCACGAACCGCCGACGAGATAGGCGGCGACGTCGGCGGCCCAGACGACCGCCAAGGGGAACAGAAGCAACAGCGGTCCTTCGAACGGGCTCGCGGCTCTCACGGCCACCCCCCTTTCAGGCAGGTGTCGCAACAACACGCCGAAGCAGAGCCCTCCGCCCACGTACAGTGCGGCGGTCAGGGTCGCGCACACCGACGCCAGCGGCTTGTCCGCCACCCTCCGCGCGCGTACGGCGGCGATCGGGAGCACGACGGAAGCGCCCATCAGCACCGCCAGCGCAAGCGGGGCGAAGCCGACGAAGAACGGTTCCGCCGCCGCCGCTAGGACGAGCGCCGCCGAGATGGCCATGGCGGTTCCGGTGAAGGGCCGCAGTCCTCCCCTCCTCGCCAACAGGCAGAACTCCCGGGAGGCCAGCGCCGCCAGCGCCGCCGCGAGCGCTCCCAGGATCCATCCGCCCAGGTGGACGGCCGGAAGCACCACGAGCAACGCGGCGACCGCCACCAGCGCGCGGCGGGAGAGGTCGGTCGCCGCCATCAGCCCGACGTGATCCGCCCGAAGCGGCGGTCCCGACGCTGGTAATCCGACACGGCGGCGAAAAAGTCGTCCCGGGAGAAGTCCGGCCACAGCACCGGGGTGATGTGGATCTCGGAATACGAGATCTGCCACAGCATGAAGTTGGAGATTCTGCACTCTCCGGAGGTTCTGATCAGGAGGTCGGGATCGGGAACGCCGCGCGTCAGCAACGCCTCCTCCAAGCACGCCTCGTCGATTTCCTCCGGGGCCAGTTCGCCCGCCTCGACGCGCGTCGCCAAGCGCCGCACCGCAGTGAGAATGTCCTCCCTTCCGCTGTAGGAGATCATCAGGTTGAGCCTGAGCTTCGTTCCCCCCGCAGTCTCCCGCATGATGCGCTCGACCGCCGAGCGTTGCGAGGACTGCATTCTAGCCAGCGTCCCCAGCACGCGCACATCGACGCCCTTCTCCACCAATTCCGAGCGCTCCCGCTCGGCGTAGATTTTCAGCAGCGACATGAGGGCGGAAACTTCCTCGGAAGGACGATTCCAGTTGTCGGTGGAAAACGCGAACAGGGTGAGGATCTCGACCCCGACGGCCACCGATGCCTCGATGGCCGTGCGAACCGCGTCCATCCCGGCCTCGTGGCCTGCCCTGCGGGGCAGTCCCCGGCGCCGGGCCCAGCGCCCGTTGCCATCCATGATGACGGCGACGTGCCGAGGTACGCTCATGTCAATCCGAAGGACACGGCCGACCCCGCGACCGGATCGCACGGGACTCCGCAAGCTTATGATTTCGCAATGTTTCGCACGTCGACAAGGCAGGCCGGCGACACGTTCGTGCAGGCAGCGCAACCGGGCGCACCCACTCCCCGCTGTTGTTCGGAAGGTAACACCACCTCGTTACAAGGGTCACCCGCCGGTGCACGACCCGTTCGCGTCGGGGCCGCACCCGCGTCCCGATGCGGTCCCGCCGCACGAGAACGTCGCGGGGGCGAGGGGTCTCCGCACTGCGACCCGCCGAATCCAGAAACCCTTCCGGCGGCACCGGTCGGGCCGGTTGCACCCGCTTCCGCGAGCCGACCGGCGAGGGGGCGCCTCGTCGCAACGTCCCGCCCAGCGGGAGCGGCTACGGTTCGAGGGCCGAGGCGTGCTCGCTTTTTTCTCCGGTAGCCGGACGACGCGGAGGCGGAGAATCTCCGTCTTCCCGGAACCCGTGGCCCGCGAGCACGGAAAGCGGGCCGTTGCTCCAGTCGGAGGCGGCGATCGCCGCCAACCACATCGTGCCAGCGAAACGACCCTTGCAAGAACCGAACGGATGGTCGGTCGACGTCCGACGATTATCGAACGGCTTCGCCAGAAACGGATCCGCCGGGTCGGCCGAGGCGAGGAGAATTCAGCGCGAAGGGAGGAAGCGAGAGGAGGAGCGTCCGGCCGCCCCCGCTCCGACATCGCCCCGAATCCGCCTCCCGGAATCGGACGGGGACTGCGGCGGAAACGGGGTTCGAGTCCCGAGATCGTTCTCGCGGCGGGGCCGACGTCGAGTGGCGTGTGGCGGCCGAGAAGTGGCAGTAGCGACGCACCTCGACGTGATCGAGGGTCATGGTTTGCACGCCGAACACTTCATCCTTCCGCACATCGTGCAACTCGAATCCCTCCGGTAGCGTGACGACGCCTTCCACGACGCCGTCCGCTCGGAATATGCGCCATACATTGCTGTCATCCGCCTCTTGCACCCACATACGCCCGACTTCGTCTATCAACAGCCGGACGTGCGAAGGTTTGTAGGACGGATACTCGATACTCTCGAGCAGAGCTCTCTCGCTCTGGCGGTCGCTCGCGTTGTCCAGCTGAAGTTTTTCGTATTCGCTTCGGTCCAAATCGCTTACGGGATACCTCCGGAGGTTCGACTCCCGGATCGCCATGGTCGGCGTTCCCAGAGCCACGTCCCGGACTTCTATTTCGTAGCGCTCGTCCGAGGTCACGTTCGTTGGACAGGATGGGGGCAAGCCCGATCATGCTCGTGCATTGGTCGTCCACTCCTTCCCAGTTCGGATTCGAGGATCAATTGCCGAACCCGCCATCGCCCGATCCGATGGGGTTCGGCATGTCCGCGCCGACGTGTTTCTTCCCGGTCGCGGGCCCGCTTCCTCATCGATGTCAGGGGACGGGCCCAGGCAGTCCGGTGCTCACCAGCACGCGCTCGCGGGACCCGGTTCCGGAGGACGCGTCCGCAGCGACTCCGACGATAGCCGCTGCGGCCGCTTCGCCCCGCAGGATCGACCGAATCCGCCCGGTCTCCCGGTCGATCGCGATGACCATCGGCTGTGTCGGCGCATGCCGGTCCAGTGCCGCCGAACCTTCGGGTCCCGAGAGCACGACACGATCGAGCGAACCCAAGCGATCTTCGGCGAACGGGACGAGAAAGACGAAGCTGCCGCCGCCCTCCGAGGCCGTCTGCATCTCGAAGTCCAGCGCGAACACGCTCGCGCCATCCCCGTCTACGCCTTCGATCCGGTACGGGCCGGGCTTCCTCGGCAACGCGGCCGGGGCTTCGAGAACGAACGCGGGATCGAGATGGAGCTCGCCCTCCGAGCTGACGCGGCCCCAAAGCAACAGCCGACTGCCCCTGGGGGCTTCTTGGGCGGCCGCCAACGCGTGCGGACGCGTCTCCTCCCTGATCCGATACTCCAGCGCCTTTCTGAAGTTGTAGTCGCTGATCCACTGCGGATGGCAGTAGGACATCAGGTCGGGCGTCGAAGGATCCACCAGACCCCCGGACCGGTGGTCGTAGCCGAGAACGCCGATGCTGCCGTCGCGGTAGGGGAAGTCGGGATCCACCTGCCAGGGATTCCCGCACGGTGCGTGCATGAGGCTCATGCTGTGCCCCAGCTCGTGCGCGAAGACCTCGGCGTGGGGAACGCCGAGGCTCACCCGGCCCTCGACAAGGGCGATCCCGCGGATGCCCTCGTCTCCTTCGCGATTCACCACGCCATACCAGTATCCCCGGCCGCCCTCGCTTTTCCGGATCAGTTGGATGTCCTCGACGATCGCGAGCCATTCGGTGCCTCTCTCGGCGGAGGGTTCGGCGGCGACGACGAGGGGATCGCGAAGGGTCAGCTCGAGTTCTCCGACCGGCAGCACCGTGCGCATGAACTCCACGGGCGAATCGCCGGAGTCCTGGACCCATCCCCGCACATCCGCGTCCTTCATGGATCCCGTGACGACGGGCACGATGGTCAGTTCCAGGGGGGGGAGCTCGCGCACGTCCAAGGACAGACGCACTTCGTCCATCGCCGTCCTGGGCACGACGCTGTCGGGGTCGATGCGCACCGCCATCTCGACTCCCGGGACCAGTACGCCGTCGGGGACCACCGCACGGTACCACTGGTCCGGTTGTCCGGGGGAATGCTCGGCGACGCCGCGGGACGAGCCGAGCGTCATCTCGACCGCGTGCATTTCGCGCCCGTCCAGCAGGAACGCGACCCGGGCGTTCGGACGGTACCCGTTCGCCCGGTCCGCGGTCGCCAACACCCGCACCATCGCGGGCCGCCTCGCGATGAGCGGAACGTCGCCGCCAACGCCCTGGGTCGCCTGGGACAGGTGCGCGTCCGCGACCGAAAGCGAGAAAGGACCCTCGCAGATCGGTCCGGAACGAGTCGCGACCGAAGCGAGCCATTTCTGGAACCACTCCACCTCCGGGGCGCACGTCCCGCTCTCGCTCCAGTCGAAGTCCGACAGCGACGCGAGATTCGCGAAACCGCCCGGGAGCGCGCCCCGCATTCCGTTGCCGGACAGATCCAGGCGCTTCAGCGGCTCGATCCCCGAAATTCCGCGCGGGACAGGCCCCGAGAAAGCGTTGTCGGACAGATCGAGGTCTTCGAGTCGCGTCAAGTTCTCGAGATCCGCGGGCAGTTCGCCCGACAGCTCGTTTCCTTCCAAGTCGAGGCGCTTCAGGTCCACGAAGTCTCCGATCGCGGGAGGGAGCGTGCCCGCCAGCCCGTTCCCGGGGAGTTCCAGCCCGACGAGCAGACTGTCCTCCACGGTCACGCCGAACCAAGAGGACACGGGTTCGTCCGTGAGCCAGTTCGCGTTGTCCGTCCAGGCCACCCCCCCGGTCGCTTCGAAGAACGCGGCGAGAACCTCCGGCGGAGGGAGCGTGCAGTCGCGTTCCCCTCGATGGCTCGGAATGTCGGCCAGCCAGCTCTGGAACGCGCGGTCCCGCGGGGCGCACAAGCCAGTCCCCCGCCAATCGAAATTGTTCAACGGGGCCTGCATGAGCTCCCGAGGAAGCGACCCGGCGAGGTCCGGGTTCCGGAACACCGAGAGGCTTCGGAGGTTCGTCAGCTCTCCGAATCGGGCGGGAAGCGCGCCGGCCAGCCGGTTGTCGCCTAGCCCGAGGCTTTCCAGGTTGGTCAAGTTTCCGAAGGCCGCCGGGATGGGACCGGAAAGCCGGTTGGACCCGAAACCCAGCCTGATCAGCCGGGTCAGCCTGCCGATCCTCGGGGGGATGGGTCCGATCAGGCGGTGGTTGCTGCCGAAGTCGAGGTGTTCGAGGTCGGACAGCTGGCCGAGCCACTCGGGAACCCAGCCCTCGAGCTGGTTGCCGAACAGGTCCAGATGACGCAGGCCGCGGAGTCGCCTGAGTGCCGGGGGGATCGGGCCGACGAGCGCGTTGCACGTGAGGGCGAGATACCGCAACTCCGCGAGGCTTGCGAACCCGGGCGGGAGCGAGCCGGTGAACTTGTGCCCCTTGAGGTTGAGTTCCTCCAAGTTGACGAGCTTTCCCAGCTCGGGCGGGATCGGTCCGGACAACACGTGCCGCGGTGTAGGGGGAGTCAGCGAAACGTCGTAGCTGACGGCGAGGTTCAGCCTCTCGAGACGGGTCAAGTCGCCCAGCTCGGGCGGGAGCGAGCCCGTCAGCCGGTTTCGCGCGAGCGACAGCGTTCTGAGGTTGGCGAGCCCGCCCAGCTCCGGCGGGATCGGTCCGGACAGGGCGTTCAGGTCGAGGGAGAGCGTCTCGAGGTTCGTAAGGTCTCCGAGTTCGGGAGGGATGCGACCCGCCAGCCGGCGCCCGTCGCGCCGCGCGCCGGCGGCCACGGCGCGCGACGCGCGGACTCCCCCGGCGCCGAACTCGACTCCGTGCGTCCGGCCCTCCGCGGCGTGCATGGCCCACGAAAGCGAATACGGACCTTCGGCCCGGCCTGCGGATTCGAATCCGGCGCCGACGCCCGAGTTTCGCGCATCCGCTTCGGGAGGAGTGAACGGCCGATAGCACCATGTGACGTAGACCGACGTCGCATCGAGTCGAAGCTCCCTGAGCTCCTCGAGCCGCCCGAGTTCGGGGGGGATGTAGCCCGTCAGGTTGTTCGCGACGAGCGAGATCTCCACGACCCGGCCCTGGGCGTCGGTTCCGACCCCGTACCAGTCCTCCAACGGCGCCTCGGTGAGCCAGTTCGCGTTGTCGATCCAGGAAGGACCGCCGGTCGCGTCGTAGAGCGTCTCCAATATCGCGCGGTCCCGGTCGGCGCCGGCGAGCGGATTCACCGTCACCGCCGCGCTTCCCGCGATCGTCCCGCGGTAGGTGGCGGTCGCCACTCCGTTTCCTTCGCGCACCGCGATCACTCGACCGGAGGAATCCACGCGCACTGCGGCGCCGTCGCCCGACCACTCGAACTCGACGTCCGCCACCGTCTCCCCGTTCGCGTCCAGCGCCCGAGCTTCGAGTTCGACCGTGTCGCCGACCGCGAAGAGCGTGACGAGGCTGGGCAACACGCGCACCTCCGTCACGCTCTGCTCCACGGTCACCGCCGCGCGGCCGGACACGGCCCCGAGCGTGGCCGTCACCACCGCGCTCCCGTTGCTCGCCGCCGTCACCAAGCCGGTCGCGTCGACCGTAACCGCGAGTTCGTCGCTCGACCACTCGAACGCGTGCTCGCCCTTCACCGCCTGCTGCCTCGAGTCGAGCGCCTCCGCCCTCAGCCGCAACGTGTCCCCGACCGCGGCCAGCGCCGCCGTGTCGGGCGACACTCGCACCGTAGCCACTCGTTGCTCGACCAGCACGATCGAATTGCCCACCGTCGCCCCGCTCAAAGCCGTCACCACCACGCTCCCGTCTCCCACCGACTTCACCAGACCCCGGTCGTCCACCGTCGCCACGGAGGCGTCGGTCGAAGTGAAGCTCACCGGAGCCCCGGTCATGACCTGACCGTTCTGGTCCAGCACCGTGGGGACGACGCGGACCGTGTCGGTGAGCGCGTGCAGAATCGCCGACGAAGGCTCCAAGGTCACCGTCGTGGCCACCAGTCGGGGCTCCTTGGCGGCGGGTGCGGTGGGCGCGTCCTCTCCGCAGCTGGCGACTAGGCACAGAAGGGCAAACAGATGCAAGGGGGACGACCGGCGTCGCCCCGGACCCGTGGCCCTCACCCGAACCGAGCCGGGCCTACGCGGCACTGGAGGCCGCGCGGACGATTTCGACGACGCGCGTCGGACGCGCCCCATGCCCCGGGCGCGATCCGGTCCTCGGAGCAACCGCCGGTGCGGGCCAAGCCGGAGTGAGCGCGTCCTCGGCCACGGCACCCCCGGACTGGCGGCGACGGGACGCGGATTGGCGGGGAAAACGTCGCCGCGTCCGAGTTCGGACGCTCCCGCGTAGCCCGGCCTGCTGCTCTGCTGGCATCGCTCACGATGAAGACGGGTTGTTGGAGATCCGCAGGCGAGCGATCTCGCCCGGCATCAGCCGGACAAGATAGAGCAAGCGTCGGCTAGCCGCCAAACAGACGCTGCGGGGGCGGGCGGAGCGGATGCCGGACGGCCGAATCCGCACCGCTTCAAGCGGGGGATGCGCGTCCGCCTTCTTCTTCCGAAGGGCCGTAGATCGTCACGAGAAACTCCGAGGCTCCAGCCATCCCGTACTCGGGCCGCCGCCCCGACACTTCGAAGCTGTTCTCCACGATGATGCGCATCCCTTCCCCGCGCCTGTCCATCAACGTCCTCCGGTCGGTGACCAGCCAGGAAACGTCGACCGGCACCGGACAACGGGCGAGAAGGCTGCTGACGACTTCGTTTCGGGAAAATTGGGTGTAGAGCAGTTTTTCCGGATCGCTAGTGCCTGGAATCTCCCCGGGGGAGTAGAGTTCGAGGCGGTCGGCAAAGAGCCGCAACCGAATCTTCGAACCGTGAATGGAGTAGTCGCGGTGCGCCACCGCGTTGACGACCGCCTCGAATACCGCCGTCATGTCGAACTGAGGACGGTCCTCGCGTCCGAAGTTCTTGAAAGCGGCGACCTTCATGTTCCTGCCGACGAACCGGCAGGCCTGCTCCACTTGGACGTCCAACGGACCGGATATGTCGGCGGCATCGAGTTGATAGGATTCTCTCGCGCCTCGTGGCTGGATCCGGGTTCCCCTGTAGGCGACCGCTTGGATGAAAGCGTTGGGCAGCCAGCGCCGGGGATCCGAAGCCGCCATGAGAACGCCGGCCACCGTCGGCCTCAATACGCCGTCGTCGTCCTTCCGCGCCATGCTGAGTTTCGAAAGCAGGTTGTCCCGTTCGTTCCGGGTTCGCGAAGTGCGGAATCGTTTCCAAAGATCGGGCGAGAGCGCCTCCACGGTGGCGGACGAAACCACCTGCGCGTCGAATCGGATCATCAGCGTCTGGCTTCGTAGCTGGAACAGCCGCGCCAAATGGTCCGGAGGCATGGTCCGCTTCTCGTCGCCCAGCCGATGCAGATACCCCGACGGACTCCGGTGCACGAACAGGCTCTTCCTGATCTCGATCTTGACGACCGCCACCTTCTCCCCTGCCGTGTTCGGCAACCAGAGGCGGTCGATTATGGCGTTCAGAGTTGGTTCGATCAGTTCGGCGCAGACGTGCCGGACGAAACCGACCACGCTGTCGAGGCGGTCGAGCGGGATGCCCACGACCTCCCGCGGGCGGTCGCTCACCCCAAGCAGACAGACGCCGCCTTGGCTGTTCGCGAACGCAGCCAGTTCGTCCGCTAGATTCGCCTCGGCGGGTCCCGTCACTCGACCTCGTTTGAACCGCACTTCCTTGAATTCCAAGAACGTGGTCTCGCCGAGAGCTATGTGGTCCAAGAGCTCCTTGTTGCTGTCGTACATCAGTTTCTCCGGCCATCGAAATCACGGCCATCGAGCGACGCGAGTCCCAAGCGACGGTAACGTGACCGGAAGGCCTCGCGACCTCCTTCCATCACCCGGCACACCTCTTCGCGGATGGACCGTTCTTGGAGACTTCCGGCTTCCGCTATCGAGCACTGACCTGCGGCGAAACTCATGGCATGCAACATCTCCGCATCGCCGTTCACCACGATGTTGGGGTTGTGGGTGACGACGATGATCTGTCTCCTCAGCTTGTTTTCTCGAAGCTGACGAACGATCAGATCGTAGATCAAACGGTTGTCCAAGTCGTCTTCCGGTTGATCGAGCACCAGCGGTTCGGTGCCGTGCGTCAGAAGGAATGCCAGTACTGCCGCAGCCCGTTGGCCCGCGGACGCCTGACCGATCGGTCGGAAACCACTGCCGTCGCCGGTGCGACTGTATTCAACGTGCAGGCCATCCTCGGGGAACCATGTCCACAGCCTGTCGAGAAAAGCGGGATCGTTCGCGAATGTACGTTCCAGGTAGTTGTTGAAATGTCCGCCGAAACCACCGCAACCGCGGCATGCACTCTCCAATCGATTTTTGAGCTTCTCCAGTCGACGTTCCAGCTCAGTCCCGCGTTCCGAGGAATCCGTAGTCAGATCCCGAAGAAGTTCCGCCACGACCCCGGCTTTCGGTCGTCCTTCCTCGAAGATCAGGATGTCGTTCTCGAACCGGTTGTCCAATACGTCCAACGCTCTCCGTAGCGACCGTTCGATCACACGGGCGTCGTCGCCGTACCGCCGTATCGAAATTCGAACGAAGTCGTTGCGAGCCAGCGCGGCGGAGAGAAACTCGTCACGTGCATCGCTGATCGACCGGCGGGCCTTCAGAACCTCGCGCAGACGCGATTTGGATTCGGTCGCCCGCCGTTGACGCTCCTCCTCCTTCGACTCCAGATTATTCCGGTCCTCGCGGATCCGTTGGCGTTGTTGGACCAATCGCTGGTATTCGCTCGGATCGACAACGTCCGTTGGCCGTAGCTTGCCAACCAGATCCTCGTACATGGCCATGGCCTCGTCCGCCGCTTTCCGCCAAGAGCTATTGGACAGAATTCGGCGTTGGTTCACGGTGATTTCATGCAAGCGCTCCGCCTCTCTCTTCAATTTCCGCGCCGCAGTTTCTACGGCGGTTTCCAACGCACCCAGTGCTTCGCGGTAATAGCGATCAGCTTCGGAATCGTTCAGCAGTCCATCGAACAAATCTTCCGGCTGGAGTTCGATGGCCAAAGCATTGATGCTTCGAACCACGCCGTCGACCCATTCGAACCTGCGGTCGATCTCCGCCTCTTGGCGAGCTCGATGCCGGTAAGTCCTCAGAACTTCGGAGCGTTCACGTTCTTCGAAACGACTCATCTTGCGTTCGACATCCTGCCATTCCACCATGAGGTCGTCTTGCTGCTTCAGCTTGCCTTCGAGTTCTCGAAGATGCGCCCTGGATGCGAAAAATCCATCGCGCGCTTCGCTCAACCGGGCTACGAGCGCTGAAGCGTTCGCGGCTTCGTCGATCAAAGGCAACAACGCAGGTCGACTTCCGCCTGCCAGTTCCGCGATCTGTCCCTGACTGAAGATTCGCACGGGGAAACGCTGCGGAGCGACGGACTGGGAAGACGACGCTATCCACTCGCCGTCCCGGTTTCGATCTTCGACGGTCAAGCCACTCCCGTCCGCCCGCCACGTAATGCGGTGCCCGACTCCGTCGCGCACGACCGTCCACCTTACGCAAGTCTTGCTGGTCAATGCACCGTCCCCGAAGCGGCCCTTGTTCGCGATCTTCGCGAAGGCCTCGAAGGTGGACCGGGGAATGCTCTTTTCTTCAAGATTCAGAATTTCGGACTCCCTTCTCGCTCCGAGCCTCAAGGCGTGGACGACCGTGGATTTCCCCGTTCCTCGACCACCCACGATCGCATTGAGGAACGGACTGAAACGGAGGGTCGCGGACTGGGGGCGCCCCATGTAGCGCGCTTTGTCAATCTCGATCGAATCGATGAAGTGTTCCGGTACGGCAAGCGGATCGAAAGAGCCCACGTCGCTCCGTTTGACGGAAAACCCCTTGCCGTCGAGCAACGCCAGCCGTAGCCCTTCGATCGACGGGGGAGTCCCCATCTTCACCCATGTGTAGCGTGAACCGGGGAAAAGCGTCCGCGCACCGTCGCCGTCGGGGCAATGGGAATCCGATCCCAGCACTTCGGTCCACTCGATCTCTCGGTCTCGATAAATCCCCGGCTTTCGCCAATCGGAATCGACGATCTCCATCGCGAGAATCTCATCGCAGTCCAGAACCTGCGCTACCGTGCCGGCATCGATCTCGGTCGACCGCCCACTATCGGACCGCTGCACACGGAGCAAACCTTTCCGCTGGTCCGCGTGGGCGGGAATGGGGATGCCTCCCGCCTCCAGCACGGCCTTCACCACCTCGACGGCCGACTTTATGGTCACTCCAGTGCTCTTCCCCTTGGAGTCGTTGTATCTGACCGCACCCAGCAGCGCGTCGACATCCGAAGTGGTTGCATCCCGGTCCAGGATCGCGAGGAGATGGAATCCCCCGTTGACGCTCAGCTCCACGCCTGGAAACAAGTACAAGGGTCGAAAGCCCGCAGTCCGGTCGCGCTCCATTCTTTCGAGCGTATCCTTCAATTTGTCGATCCACTCTCCAGAGTTGTGGTCCGTTATCGCAACGCAGTCGATCTCGGCCCGCATGAATCCAAGCAACCATTCGGTCGGCGCGATGTCGCGCGACCCGACGTCCCCCCCACCTCCGTAGTCATCCGAAGCTGGCGAGTGCGTGTGCAAGTCGAACTTCCACCAGCGCGCTCCCGGATAGGGCCAGCCGTCGCCATCTCGGCTCCTGGCGATCATCCCTCTCTGCCTCCGTCCATATGGGTCGTCCTCTCGCCCTCCGTCGCACGGGATCCACCCACCGCGAGAACGGGAAATCGGTTGAGATCGGTGTCGCGCGTACGGATCCGGCCTACGCCATGCTCGCGCACGGGCACTGTCGCGTGAAGATCCGTGCATCTGGTCCCGCAAACGTCAGGCAACTCCGCCACGGTCCGCTCGAGTACGACCGAGCGACGCGGCGTCGGAAGGGGCAGGGCAATCCCCGGCGTTCAAGCCCGGCTACGTAGTTTCGCGCCTGCACCCGGCTCCACGGCGACCGAAAGGCTCTCCTGCGGGTGCCGACTCGCGGGAATTCGTAGCAAAGATCCCAAGCCGGAAACGAGGGAGGAGGGTCGCGCCGAACTTCCTCGACCAGCATTCAATTCTCTTCCAAAACCAAGGCCAACATCATCGGTCTCGCGCCGCACGGCCTCTTCGCGCAACCGTCGCATGACCGTTGTCGCCGACAGCTCGGAGTCGTCTGAGCATGCATGAAAATGCCGCGTGCATGGCGGCATGGCAACGGCTGTCGGGCGCAGCTCCCTCATCGCACAGCCGACGACGGCTTCGTCCGCAACGTTTCAGGCGCACGTCGCCCGCATCCCGGGCATCGCCTCGAACGACCTGCCGTCGCCGCTTCCCGCACCCGGGCGGCGCGGACGAACAACCGCGCCGAGGCGAGCCAGAGCCCGACGAAGAACCCGTTGGCACCTAGGATTTCGGTCACGGAACTGACCGGAGAATGTTGCTTGCCGACGATCAGGGCGACGACGGCCACCAGCGCTTGGACGAGCGCCGCCGCGACCAGCGCGCGTGCCATCCCCCGCGGCCGGAAGCGAGCGACGGCGGATCCGACGATGCCGACGGCGAGCACGCTCCCGTACGCGAAGTCGTACGGATCGCCCTCGGCGCCGACGAGCCCGACGGCGCCGATCACCCACATGAGGCCGAGCGCGGTCGCGAGCGCGCTGCCCGCAGCGAGCCGGTACGCCGACCGAAGCGCGCGCGCCATTCCTCCTCCCCCGGAGACGGATCGACGAGTCGAGAACCTGGAATCGACCCAAGCCGCAAAGCCGGGGCCGGACGGAGAATACGGACGTCGGCCCGTTCCGACCACCCCGCGACCTTCCGGCAACCCGTCCCGAGAGGTACTATTGCGTCCACCGCAGGAAGCGAACTCGACCGGCGGAGAGGACGTCATGCACCGACGCAACTTCGTGAAATCTTCCGTCGCCGCGCTCGGCGTCCGTCCCGTTCTGGCGATGTCTCCTCCCGCGCGCGGCGGATCTCTCTCCGGGCGCGTCGATCCGTCTCCGGCGGGCCGAGAAGGAGAAGGGCGGGGCACGTCTCCGCAGGCCGCGGGCACCGCCCTAGTCCACGACCCGCGCTACCTCGACCACGTGCCCGTCCGGTCGCCCGAGATCCCCGAACGGTTGGTGCGCATGCGAGCCGAGCTGGAGACGCGAGGTCTGATCGAGGCGACGGTGCCGGTCGCGCCCACCGTCGACCCCCTGCTTCGCATCCGCGCCCACCACACCGGCGAGCATGTGGACTCCGTGCGCCGTCTGGGCACGACCGCGGCCGTAGCCGAGCTCGCGGTGTCCGGCGTCCTCGCAGGCGTGGACGCGGTCGCGGAGGGCAGAGTGCGCAACGCCTTCTGCGCCCTCCGGCCACCGGGACACCACGCCAACAACACCGGCGCCGAAGAGGGCTTCTGCTACTACAGCAACGCGGCCATCGCGGTCAGGTACGCCCAAGAGATCCACGGATACGGAAAAGTGCTGGTGATCGACTGGGATTACCATCACGGCAACGCCACCCAGAACGCGTTCTACGACGACCCTTCGGTGCTCTTCTTCTCCTCCCACGACTGGCACGCGTACCCGGGGACCGGCGATCCGTCGCTCACCGGCGAGGGAGAGGGCTCGGGCCTCAACATCAACGTGCACCTGGACTGCGGGGCCAGCGACGCCGACATGCTCCGCCGCTGGGACGACGCGCTCTCGCCGGCGGTGGCCGCGTTCGACCCCGATTTCGTGATCGTCTCCGCCGGATTCGACAGCCGCCGCGACGACCTGCTGGGATGCTTCGACCTCACCGACGACGCCTTCCGGCGCATGACCCGCACGGCGATGGACTACGCCGACAGCTGCTGCGAGGGACGCTTGGTGGCGTTGCTGGAGGGCGGGTACAACCTGGACGGCACCGCGCTCGCCGCAGCCGCGCACGTGGAGACGCTGCTGGAGCACTGACTCCGAGGCGCGCACCCGGACCCCCCCCCGGGGACGCCGCGCGGCCCTATTTGGTCACGAACATCTTGATGACGCTCGAACGACCGTTCACCACCAGCTCCAGGATGTAGATCCCGGACGCGACTTGGTTGCCCCTGAGATCGAGCCCGTCCCAGTAGGCTTCGTAGTCCCCCGGCATCCCGTACTCCATGTCGGACACGGGGAGGCCGTCGCTTCCCGGGTTGTTGAGGGCGGTGGGGGAAGCGACGAGCTGTTGGAGCACGTTGTAGATGCGAATCGAAACGACGACCGGCTCGCCGTCCGCGAACAGATCCCCGCTCAGCGTGAAGGGAATGCGGGTTTCCGGGTTGAACGGATTCGGATAGTTCTGGCGAAGCTCGAATCCGGGATCCCGTCGACCCTCCCGATTCCCCGCTTCCTGGGCCGAGCTCGGATCGAGACCTGCGAGCGGGATGACGAGGAGGCCTGCCAAGACGCGTAGAAAGCGCCTCATGTCAACCTCCGTACAGTTTTTCTCGGTAGCTTAGGAACGAACGGCCCTCCCAGGCATCATGGACTTGACCCTGCGCCACCAAGGCAGGATAAGCGGGTTCGACAACCCGAGTCAACATGAACGTGCGGCAACCCCCGGGCACCCGGTTGCCTCCGTTAGGACACCGCAGAGCCCGAAACGTTCGCCCGCCGGACCCGGGGTCAAGAGGCGCGCGACCCCTCGGGGCGCCGGGACGCCGTGGATCAGGAGAGCGTTTCTCCTCCTACGGGCACGTTCCGCCCGTCGCCTCGCCGCACCGTCACCCCGGTCCGGTCGAACCAGGCGAGCAGCGGGAGCAGGTGGCGGCGGGTGACGGGCAACACCTCGCGGAAGTCCGCGGGACCGAGTCCGGACCGCCCCCCGAACCGCGATCGCACCTCGCGCGCGCTTCGTTCGACGGCGCCGGCGTCGGCGAAGAGGTCGCCGCCCAGCGCGACGATGTCCCCCGCCCGCTCGAGCAGCTTGAGGATGGGCCACAGGTCCGGATGGTCGCGCAGCGGGGCGGGCAGGTCGCGCAGGGACGGCGGGGAGAGGCCCGCGGCCCGGTACCGCTCCGCCAAGGCGGACCGCACGCCTTCCTGCTCCTCGGTGAGGGAGGGCGCGAAGCCGGGCTCGCGCACCAAGTCGCGGCGCACTTCGAGCGCGCCCCGTTCCGCCATCTCCGCGAGCAGGGCGTCGGCCAACTCCGGACCGGCGGCGCGGGGCAGAGTCCCGCGCGCCTCGGCCAGGGGCATGCCGGGCCGGAGCGGCTCGGCGCCATGGTGGCGGGCGACCGCGCGCCGAAGCAGGCGGCGGCCTGCGGCGGCCACGCTTCCGGAATAGAGCGCCCGGGCGGTCGCGAAGACCGCGACGCCGTCTTCGGAGGAAGCGGCCTGCGGCGGATCTCCGGTGCGGATGGGCAACTCCGCCTTCGGGACGCCCGCCCACCCCGCCAAGTCGAGCAACGCGTCCCGGCGCAGGCGCGGATCCGGCCCCAGGACCGCCTCCAACAGCAAACTCTCCCCGTCCCGCAGCCGCGTTCGCGGCGGAGGCGAGGGCTCGACCACGATCCCTCCTCCGATGGTCGTCACCGGCGAGTAGGAGCGCAGCACCACGCGATCGCGGGCGCGCGCCACCAGCGGCGCTTCCAGCCGCAGTTGCGCCCAAGCCGATTCCCCCGCCGCCATCTCGGCGCGATCCAACAGAAAAACCCGCGCCATCGCTTCGGCCGTGCCCAGATGCACCCGCACCCGCTGGCCGCGCTCGATGCCCCAGGCGGTGTCGGGGAGCAGTTCGATGCGGGCGGTGACGCGGTCGACGGCCATCCAAGGATCGTCGCCGACCACCACCTGACCCCGGCCCACCGTCTCCCGACCCACGCGGCCACCGACGAGAGCGACCGCCGTGCGCTCGCCCGCACGCGCGGTCTCCACCGGGCGCCCGTGCAGCTCGATGCCGCGCACGCGCGCCGCCATCCCGCCCGGCTCGAGTCGCACGCGCTGGTCGAGGGCGAGCGATCCGGACCAGAGCGTGCCCGTCGCCACGGTACCGGTGCCGCGCACCGTGAACACCCGATCCACCGGCAGGCGCACGACGTCGGCGTCCAGACGCGCGCGCGCCTTCTCGCCCTCCCGCGCGAGCGCCGCCCGCAGGTCGTCCAAGCCGGCTCCCGTGAGCGCGGAGGTGGGCACGATGGGCGCATCCGCGTAGGGGGTACCGGCAAGCAGGTCCCGGACGTCCTCCGTCGCGAGCTCCAGCCACTCCTCCTCGACCAAGTCGATCCGGGTGAGCGCCACCACCAGCCGCTCGACCCCAAGCAACCGCACGATGGCCAGGTGCTCGCGCGTCTGAGGCATGGTCGCCTCGTCCGCCGCGACCGCCAGCAGCACCAGGTCCATCCCCGTCGCGCCCGCCAGCATGTTGCGGACGAACGACTCGTGACCCGGGACGTCGACCACCCCGAAAGCCAGCTCCTCGCTCACCGGCAGCTCGGCGAACCCGAGATCGATGGTGATGCCGCGCCGCTTCTCCTCCGCCAACCGGTCGGTGTCCACGCCGGTGAGAACCCGCACCAGGGCGGTCTTGCCGTGATCGATGTGCCCGGCGGTGCCCAGAATCAGGCGTCGCGTGCGCGCCGCGCGCGCTTCGGGTTCAGACGGCTTCGCCAAGAACGGTCTCGAGGAACGGAAAAGAGGGCAACGGACGGGATCCGGAGATATGATGCTGCACGTAGTTGCGGAGCACCTTGAGATGCGTGGCGATGCGGGCGAGCTCGGCC
The DNA here is from genome assembly GCA_965115885.1 of Longimicrobiales bacterium. Taxonomy (GTDB): domain Bacteria; phylum Gemmatimonadota; class Gemmatimonadetes; order Longimicrobiales; family Gaopeijiaceae; genus BD2-11. Next base: position 825,627 of record OZ220479.1, on the reverse strand, counting down.
ACGGGCTCGCCCAGCAACAGCGCCCCCAGTTGCGCGCGCGCGCACGGGCCGATGCGCGGCGCCCCGGAGGCCGGGCCCGCGCACTGCGGACAGTTCACCCCTCCCGCCGCATAGTCCAGGCGGCCCACGACGTCGACGCCCAACTCCTCGCCGCACTCCACGCACGCCTCGAGCTCGGGCGCGTATCCCATCAGCGACACCAGGGCCCAGGCACTGGAGAGGACGAAAACCGCGATCGTCTCCGCGCGCGCATCGGCCAGACGTTCGAGCGAGGCGTCGAGCCCGGCGAACAGGGCCGCGCTCCGCTCCTCGCCGGCGTGGTGCAGGACCAAGTCCGCGAACAGCGACGCGCCCGCAAAACGCCGGACGTCGTCGGCCAGAGTCCGGTGCGCGTGCACGACCGAGAACTCCCGATAGGTCTGGAGATCCCGGTTGCTGCGGTAGTAGAGCACGAGCACGCCCGAGGAGAAGATCCCGGGAGGGGTTCCGCGTCTGCGCACGCCGCGCGCCATCACGCTCACCAGACCTCGGTCGCGTGTGAGGAAGCGGAGGACGAGACTGGTCTCGCTGAAGGGGTGCGTCCTCAGCAGGATGGCGCGCGTGGAAAGAAGCGACATCTCCTTACGTTCCGCGATCGCCGAGGAGTTCGATGCGCTCCAACAACCGCGCGCGCCTGCGTCGGTAGGCTTTGCGTGCCTTGCTCCCCGTCTTGCCTTCGCGCGCATGGGCTTCGTCCAGAACCGCCGCTTCGCGCAGCAACCTGCGCCGCTCGTCGGCCAGGGAGGCCGTTCCCCGGGCGGGATCGCGGTGGAACGCGTACAGCGCGAGCCACGCGAGGACGAGGGTGAGAATCACCGCCATCCATTCCAGCGGGAGCTCGCCGGGTTCTTCCCCCAGAAGCAGGCCCACCGCGTCGTCGACGAGACCGTCGCCCGTGTAGCGGCGATAAGTCGCCCCCTCCTCGATCTCGATCGGGGCGACGGGCCGGAGCCCGGTGACGGCGGTGGGCGGAGACGGTTCGAGAACCAGCACCTCCATGATCTCGGTGCTCCCCGGGAGCGGCGCCACGAACTCGTGTCCGGGGAGCGTGTAGCGGACCGCCCACAGCCGCTCCCCAGGCGGCACGGGAGCCGTGACGTGCATGCGTCCGTCGGCGAAGCGCACCGCGTTCTCCGCCAGATCGCTTTCGCCGACCTCGAAGTCCCGGGCGCCGCCGAGCAAGGGATACGACCACACCGGCGCTCCGTCCGCCGGAATCAAGGTCCGGGGCCCGCCGTTGCGGATCCGGATGAGATCGACCACGCTCCACCCCGCGCCCGTGTCCTGAAGGAAAACGTTGCGCGCGGAGACCGGGAAATCCGCGCCTCCGGGCGGGGCGGGTTCGGTCTCGTAGACCCGGACGACGTAGGCGCTGTCGAGTTGGACGGCGCTGTTGACCGGGGCGCCGAAATAGAGGACGTCCCGATACAGGGCCGAGGCGAAGAAGACGGCGCCCGACTCCGGGTCGGGAACGCCGGGCAACTCGAAGGCGAAGGACCCGTCGTCGGCGACCGCGGCGGAGTCGATCCCGCTTCCTCCGCCGCGCGTCACCCGGTGCAACGTCACCGTGGCCGATCCGACTCCGGCTCCGTCCAGGACGACCCTGCCGCGCAGCGTGGCGGCCGTCGGCTCGCGGGCCGCCGCGGCGGCCCCGCCCGCATCCTGGTGCGGAGCGCCCGTCCCGGAAGCCGGAGACGCGGCACCGGCCGAGGGAGGCGCGAAGCAGAATCCGACCAGGAGCGCGCCCAGCGGGAACGCGCGGCGCGGAGAAGAGAAAGTCCGGGCGGCGGACGGCGCGCGCCGTCCGCCCGTGCGCGCGCCGAGTCCCGGGGGCGATCCCTGGTTGGGCGGGGGTCGGTGCCGGGCCGCCCGAGAGTCAGGGCGTGAAGCGGCCAAAATCCTCGGGGTGCAGCTTGCGCAGGTGTTCCTGCAACTCCTCCGCGTCCATCCCCGGCGGAGTCTCCCCTCCCCCTCCCCCTCCGTCCGCGTCCTCCTGGTCGACGACCTCGACCGAGGTCGCGTGGAGGAGATCCTCTTGGGCGAAGATGCGCGCCCGGGTCCGGAGCGCGACCGCGATCGAGTCCGAGGGCCGCGCGTCGATGGCGACCATGTCGCCGTTCCGTTGCACGACCAGCTCGGCGTAGAAGGTCTTGTCGAGAACGCGGGTGATGAGCACTCGCGTCAGGATGCCGCCGAGCCCCTCGATCACGGAAGCGATGAGGTCGTGGGTGAGCGGTCGGCTGAACTTCATGCTGGCCAGCTCCATGGCGATGGAGCTGGCCTCCCCCGGACCGATCCAGATCGGGAGCACCCGCTTGCCCTCGATTTCCCGAAGGATCACGACGGGCGTGTTGGACGCGGGGTCCAGCCCCAGGCTCTGCACCCTGACCTCGACCAACGTTCCTCCTCGCGGGACGCTACCCCGCCGGCTCGCAGCGGACCGCCGCGGCAGGCACGCCTGCCCTCCGGCCCGCTAGTAGCGGTAGTGGTCGGGCTTGTAGGGGCCTCCGACCGGCACGTCGATGTAGTCCGCCTGCTCCGGGGTGAGCGTCGTCAGCCGCGCTCCCAGCTTGTCCAGATGCAGCCGCGCGACCTTCTCGTCCAGAATCTTGGGCAGGACGTGGACCCGCTTCCCGTGCTCCCCGGTCCCGCGCTTCTTCCAGAGCTCGATCTGCGCCATGCACTGGTTGGTGAAGCTGGCGCTCATGACGAAGCTGGGATGACCGGTGGCGCACCCCAGGTTCACCAACCGGCCGCGCGCGAGCAGCACGACGCTCTTGCCGTCCGGCCAGGTGATCTTGTCGACTTGAGGCTTGATCTCGGTCCACTCCAGGTCCGCCAGCCGGGCCACCTCGATTTCGGAGTCGAAGTGGCCGATGTTGCAGACGATGGCCCCGTCCTTCATGCGGTCCATGTGTTCGCGGGTGACGACGGAGACGTTGCCGGTGGCGGAGACGAAGATGTCGCCGAAGGCGCAGGCCTCGTCCATGGCGACCACCCGATGGCCCTCCATGGCCGCCTGAAGGGCGTTGATGGGGTCGACCTCGGTGACGTGGATCGAGGCGCCGAGCCCGGCGAAGGCCTGCACGCAGCCCTTGCCGACGTCGCCGTACCCGAGAACGACGCACTTCTTGCCCGCCACCATGACGTCGGTGGCGCGCTTGATGCCGTCCACCAACGACTCCCGGCACCCGTACAGGTTGTCGAACTTGGACTTGGTGACCGAATCGTTGACGTTGATGGCCGGGAACAGGAGGGTGCCCTTCTCGGCCATGCGGTAGAGCCGGTGCACCCCGGTGGTGGTCTCCTCGCTCACGCCCCGCACACCGGCCGCCAGCTCCCTCCAGAAGCGCGGATCCTCGGCGAGCACCCTGTCCAGCAACCGGCCGATCTCCTCCTCCTCCTCGGAAGCTCCGGGAACGCGCGCGGCTCCGGCTTCCGCCTCCAGCTCGCGTTCGACCCCCCGGTGGACGAGGAGCGTGGCGTCGCCCCCGTCGTCGACGATCAGATCGGGACCGCCCCCGGGGTGCGCGAGAGCCATCCAGGTGCACCACCAGTACTCTTCCAGCGTCTCGCCCTTCCACGCGAAGACGGGCACGCCCGCGTCGGCCATGGCGGCGGCGGCGTGGTCCTGGGTGGAGAAGACGTTGCAGGACGCCCAGCGCACCTGCGCGCCCAGTTCCACCAGGGTCTCGATGAGCACGGCGGTCTGGATGGTCATGTGCAGGGACCCGGAAACGCGGGCGCCGGCGAGGGGCTTGGCGCCGACGAACTCCTCGCGCAACGCCATCAGCCCCGGCATCTCGCCGCGGGCCAGTTCGATCTCCTGCCGACCCCATTCGGCGAGACCCAAGTCCTTCACTTTGAAGGACGGCCGCGCGGCGGCGGGACGGGACGGGTGGACTTCGGCTAGCGTGCTGGGCATTCGACTCGAGGGTTCGCGTCCGGCAGGAAACGAAACGACGCGCCCGCGCTCCGGGCGGGCCTCCGGCGGGACGCGTCTCGCCGGAGGCATTGGGACCCCCGCTCGCGGGCGAAGTTCCGGCGTGCGAGACCGGGACGCGCGGGAGTTATCGGAGCTGGAGCTCGAGGGCCGCCTTCAGCTCCTCGGTCCGGTCGGTCTCCCAGCGGAACAGCTCGATCTCGGATCCGTCCTTCCAACGCGTGTCGGGACAGCGGCCGAAATGGCCGTAGACCGCGGTGGGGGCGAAAACGGGGCGACGCAGGCCCAGCTGCTCGATGATGGCCCGAGGACGAAAGTCGAACACTTCCTCGACCGCCTTTCTTACGGACTCGTCCGGCATCCCGTCCTTCGCCGTTCCGAAGGTGTCGACCGCCACCGAGACCGGCCGCGTCCCGCCGATGACGTAGGCCAATTGGATCTCGCAACGGCGCGCGATGCCGGCGTCGACCACGTTTCGGGCGGCCCAGCGTGCGGCGTAGGCGCCGGACCGGTCGACCTTGGTGGCGTCCTTGCCGCTGAACGCCCCGCCTCCGTGGCGGGCGGCGCCCCCGTAGGTGTCGACGATGATCTTGCGGCCGGTGAGGCCCACGTCCCCTCGAGGCCCGCCGGTCACGAACCGACCGGAGGGATTGATGTACTTTTCGCACTCCCTCCACTCGAAGTCGGAGGCGGAGAGCACGGGTTCGATCACCTCCTCTTCGATCGCTTTCTTCCGGATCCGGTCGTCGACGCCGTCTTCGTGGTGCTGGGCGCTGACCACGACGGCGACGACGCGCACGGGCTTTCCGCGGTCGTCGTACTCCATGGTCACTTGGGTCTTTCCGTCGGGCCGCAACCACTCCAGCAACCCCGATTCGCGCACCCGGGCGAGCCGGCGGGCGAGCCGGTGGGCCAAGAGGACGGGGGCGGGCATCAGTTCGTCGGTCTCGTCGGTGGCGTAGCCGAACATGAGCCCTTGGTCGCCCGCCCCGGATTCGTTCACCGCGGCGTCGATGTCGCGCGACTGGGGATCGATCCTCAATTCCACTTCGCAGCTGCGCCCGTCGATGCCGTACGCGCGGCAGGTGTAGCCGACGTCGAGGATCGTCTCGCGGACGATCTTCTCGTAGTCGGAATCGTCGGCGTCGGTCGTGATCTCCCCGGCGACCAGCGCGAAATCGGTCGTGACCAGGGTCTCGCACGCCACCCGGGCATGGGGATCCTGCGCAAGGATGTGGTCGAGGATCTCGTCGGAGATCCGGTCGGCAAGCTTGTCGGGATGTCCTCCGGTGACCGATTCGGAGGTGAGGAATCGCGGCTGCGGGCGACTCGCGTTCGGAGCCCTGTCCGGAACGGTCATCGGTCGGCTCGGCGCTCCACCAACTGGTCCCGGCGGCGGCGCAGGATCCTGCCCAGGCGATCCGCCGCCTGGTCGAGCGCGGTCACGAAGTCGCCCGCCTCGCCCCGGGCGACGACGGGCTCGTCTCCCTTGAGCGAGAGCACGGCCTCCACGCGGTGAAGGTGGCGTTCGGTATGGAACACGATCTTGGCGGAGGTCAGACGCGGCTCGAAGCGGACGAGCTTCGCGATCTTCCGGTTGGCCCGCCCGGTCACGAAGTCGGGCACGTCGCAGTGGCGGGCGACCGTGTTCACGGCAATGTCCATTTCACTCCGGATTCCGGTTCGGGTTTCTGGTTTCGGCCCGACGAAGGTAGACGGAAACCGCGCTCCAGGTCTACGGGCGACGCCGGCGGGCGGGCGGGCGCGCCTTCAGGACCGCGTCCAGAACGCCGTTCACGAAACGGTCCGAACGGTCGCTGCCGTAGCGTTGCGCCAGTCGAACCCCTTCTTGGATCGCCACCGCGGGCGGAACGCCGTCCACGAAGAGCATCTCGGTCACCGACAGGAACAGGACGCAACGGTCCACCCGGGCGAGCCGTTCGAGCCGCCAGTTGTCCAGCGCCTGCCCGATCGCCGCGCGCACCTCCTCCTCGCGTCCGGCGAACGTCCGCACCACCCGCGCCAAGTGGGCTCGGCGTTCGGGCGCCACCCGCCGGTTGGCCAGCGTGGTCTCGAGTGCGTCCAGGACCGTCCCGCTCTCCGCCGCCTCCCAGCGGTAGAGCACCTGGAGCGCCCACGCTCGCGCACGGGTGCGGGCGCGACGGAATCGCTTGTCCACGACCGCAGCCCTTCAGGCACGCCGGCGGCGGCGGCCGTCGTCGGCCGCGGCCTCCCGCGCGAGCCGCTCGGACAGCAGCAGCATCTCGACGGCGGCCGACGCCGCCTCCCCGCCCTTGTCCATTCCCTTCGGATCGGCGCGACGCTCGGCCTGCTCGAGGGTGTCGGTGGTCAGCACGCCGAAGACGACGGGGATCTCCGATGCGCGCGCGACCGCGCCGAGTCCGCGCGACGCCTCCCCCGCCACGTAGTCGAAGTGCGCCGTCTCGCCGCGGACGACGCATCCCAGCGCGATGACGCCGTGATGGGCCGCGTTGCGCACCAGACGGGCCGCGGTCTGGGGAAGCTCCCAGGCGCCCGGGACCCGGAGGACGTCGACGTCCTCCGGGGCGACGCCGTGTTCGACCAAGCGTGCCAGCGCTCCGGCGAGCAGGCTGTCGGCGATCTCCGGATTGAAGCGGGCGACGAGCACGGCGAACCGCCTGCCCGAACCGTCCAGAGAGGCGCTGAAGACGTTGGAACCGGTCATCCGCCGTTTCCGGCTGGGGGGGGGGGGGGGAGGGAGAGGGTCGCGACCCGAGGTCGAACGCGCGCGGCGCCCGGATCAGATCAGGTGGCCGAGCTTCGCGCGTTTGGCGTCGAGATAGCGCTCGTTGAAGTCGGACGGCTCGATTCGGAGCGGCACCCGCCCGGTCACCCGCAACCCGTATCCCTCCAGACCGACGATCTTGCGAGGGTTGTTGGTGAGCAGGCGGATCGAGCTGAGCCCGAGATCGAGCAGAATCTGCGCGCCGATGCCGTAGTCGCGCAGGTCGGGATCGAAGCCGAGGGTGCGGTTGGCCTCGACGGTGTCCTGGCCGTCGTCCTGGAGCTGATAGGCCTTGAGCTTGTTGTGCAGGCCGATCCCCCTGCCCTCCTGCTTCAGATAGACGATGGCCCCGCGCCCCTCTTCCCGGACTTGGGACATCGCGGCGCGCAGCTGTTGGCCGCAGTCGCAGCGCACCGAACCGAAGACGTCTCCGGTGAGACACTCGGAATGCATGCGCACCAGCACGTCCGCCGCGCCGTCGATCTCCCCCTTCACCAAGGCCACGTGCTCGCGGTCGTCCAGCGGGCTCCGGTAGCCGATGACGTCGAATCGACCGGCGACGGTGGGGAGGCGGGCGGTGGCCACCCGTTCCACCAGACGCTCCTTCGCCAGTCGATAGGCCACCAGATCGGCCACGGTGATGAAGCGCAGGTCGTGTTCGCGGGCGAACCGCTCCAGTTGGGGACGGCGCGCCATGGAGCCGTCCTTGCGCAGAATCTCGCAGATGACGCCCGCGGGCTCGAATCCGGCGAGGCGGGCCAGATCCACCGAGGCTTCCGTCTGCCCCACCCGGCGCAGCACCCCGCCGGGGACGGCGCGCAGGGGAAAGACGTGGCCGGGCCGGCGCAAGTCGTCCGGGCGGGTCGCGGGGTCGATCAGCACCTCGATGGTCTTGGCGCGGTCGAAGGCGCTGATGCCGGTGGTCACCCCGAACCTGCGGTGCGCGTCCACCGAGACAGTGAAGGCGGTGCCGTGGGGATCGGTGTTGTCCTCGGTCATGGGCGGAAGGCCGAGTTCGCCGGCCCGCTCGCGCGTGAGCGCCACGCAGACGAGGCCGCGCGCGTGCTTGATCATGAAGTTGACGGCCGCGGGGGTGGCGGCCGCCGCCGCGCACACCAAGTCGCCCTCGTTCTCCCGGTTCTCGTCGTCGGCGACGATGACCATCCTGCCTTCGCGAACGTCGCGGACGGCAGCTTCCACGCGGGAGTGCGGCACGGGGCTTTCAGCCTTGCGGGGAATCCGGGGTGCGAACGGACAGGAGCTTACCCACGTACTTCCCGATCAGGTCCCCTTCGACGTTGACGCGCGCCCCGGGAGCGAGGGTCGACAGGTTGGTGCGCTCCCAAGTGAAGGGAACGATCGCGATGCGCACCAAGTCGGGGGCGGGCAACTCGCCGACGGTGAGGCTCACGCCGTTCACGGCGATGGAGCCCTGCGGGAGAGTGGCGCGAGCCACCTCCGGGGGGATGCGGAAGGTGAGAAGGCGAGCGCCGCCCTCGGGGGAGGGATCGACGCGGGAAACCAGCGATCCCACCCCGTCGACGTGGCCCTGCACCAAGTGACCGCCCAAGCGGTCGCCCAAGCGGAGCGCCCGCTCCAGGTTGACGCGGGTTCCCGCCCGGTAGGCGCCGGCGACGGTGCGGTCCAAAGTGGCGGGCACCACGTCCACGGCGAAGGCGTCGGCCGTCAGGGCGGCGACCGTCAGGCACGCCCCGTCGACCGCCACCGAGTCGCCTTCCTTCAAGCCGGAGGCAACGCCCGGGGCGCGCAGGATCGTCCGCCGACCCTCCCGACGCCCCGCCACGGAGGCGACCGTCCCGACTTCCTCCACCAGTCCGGTGAACATCAGCCGTCCCGGTCCAGGATCCATAGAAGATCGCGCCCGAACGCCCTCGGCGCGCGCGCGGGCCGCCATCCCTCCCAAGCCGATGCGTCCAGTCCGGGGAAGGCCGGAACCGATCCGGGCCCCAGCGTGACCGCGGCGAAGAAGAGGTAGAGGCGCTGAACGTGTCCTCCGCGGAGGAGCGAGGCGGCGAGCGCCCCGCCTCCTTCGCACAGGAGGGAAACGAGCCCCTCGCGACGACAGACGTCGAGCGCCGCGTCCAGGTCGAGGCCGCCCGCGCGCCGGGACACGGCGTGCACGGCGGCGCCCCGCGCCCGGAGCGCCCGCACCCGGTCCGCGGGCGCGTCCGCGCCGGTGAAGACGCGCGCCCGGCCGCCGCCGTCGATCCCGAACATCCGGGCCTGCGGGGGCGTGCGGGCGCGCGAGTCCAGCACGATCCGGTCCGGGGCGCGGCGGGGGCTGGGACGCCCGCGCGCAGTGAGGCGAGGATCGTCGACCTTCACGGTGTTCGCGCCCACCACGATCGCGTCGAAACCGGCGCGCAGGCGGTGCACGTGCGCATGCGCGGAGGACCCCGTGATCCTGGTCCGTTCGCCCGCGCGCGCGATGCGGCCGTCCAAGCTGAGCGCGAGTTTGAGCGCGACGTACGGTCTCTCCGCGCTCTCGGAGCGCCGGGCGTGGAAGAAGACGGGGTTGTGCGATGCGGCCCGGGCTCGGGAGAAGGCCGGGCCGTCGACCCGCAACCCCGCAGCGCGCAACGCCGCGGCCCCGCCCGCCCCCGCGCCCGGATCGGTCGCGCCGAAAACCACGCGCGCGATTCCGGCCTCGAGGATGGCGCGCGTGCAGGGCGGCGTGCGGCCCGTGTGCGCGCACGGCTCGAGGCTGGTGTACGCGGTGGCGCCACGGGCGCGCCCGCCCGCTTGGGCGAGCGCGTGCGCTTCGGCGTGCGGCCCCCCCAGTTCCCGGTGCCACCCCTCTCCCACCACTGCGCCGTCCCGCACCACCACGCACCCGACCATCGGGTTGGGGGAGACCCGTCCCCAGCCGCGGCGGCCTAGGCGGACGGCCTGATCGAGGAAGCCCATGTCCTCCTCCGACACCCGCTCGCCCATGGGGGCGTCTCCGCCTATCCCGGACGGATCGAGACCGCGAAGCCCGTCCGGCCTCGGCGAGGTCGCGTCGCGGACGAGCCGACCGGCAACCACTCGACGTCCCGGCCACGGTCGAGGTCGGCCGAAGTTGGCGGAGGATTCGAGTCCGCGAAGGAAACGACGGGGCGCTGGGCGGCGATGCGGTTTTCGATCCGAGGCCAAGGCTGCGAGGTTTGCCGGACGCCGACGGCGGCACGTCTCGCGAGCCAAGGGGTCGGAGGCGTCTTCCCGCGCTCGATCGTCAGATCGATCAAGTGCGAAACGACGTCATGGAGACCTTCTCTGGCCTTTTCAGGAGCGTCGGCTTGAAACAGGCAGTTGGGCAACTCCGGCGCAATCGCTGTGTAGTAGCTAGTTCCGTCGGAACATCGACCTTCTTCGACGGTGACGCAGTACCCGTGTCTCGGATCGGTCGCCATCGCTCCGTCCTCCTTTCTTGCCGTCGACGATCTCGTGGACGATGGAGTCGCTTCGTTCGCGGTTGGCAGGAGGAAACTACAAGGAAGGCGCGGATTCCGCTTCCGCCGGACGCTACCGGGTGATCCGCAGGCCTAGGGACCCGAAGGCGCTCGCGGTCCCCGCGCCCGAGGACGGGATCTCCGCAGGCGGGAGCTCGTCGAACCCGGCGGCCCATCCGAGTTCCCCGGTCGCCTGGATCACCTGCCAAGTGCGCGAGACGGCGCCGAAGAAGAGCAGGCGGTCCACCGCCGGCCCGGCGAGCGCGACGCTGTCCGGCCGCCCCCCCGAGGCGACGCCCCCGAGGGTCGCGTCTCCGGAATAGCGGTCCCACCCCGCCCCGACCGTCACCCCGACGGCGGAGAGATCCTTCCCGATCAGGGCCCGCACCGAGGTCGCGGCCGCGTCGAGCCGCAACGCAACCGGATATCCTTCGGCTCCGAGCCGGACTTCCCCGACGAAGCGGCGCGTCACCGACACCGAGATTCCGGGCGCGTCGAAGGATTCGCGCAGGAGACCCAGGCGCGCGCCGAGCCCCGCGAACGGGATACCGCCGCCTTGGAAGCCGTCCTTGCGCGCGAGTCTGAGCACGCCCGCCGAAACGACCACGTCCAGCCCCAGGATCCCCCCGTAGAGGGGCGCGGCGCGGACTCCGTCGAACAGCCCCACGGCCGCATCGAGCGACGCGCCGGTGATCAGGGAGGGTAGCTCGGACGACCGGGAGGAAGAAGCCCGGCCCGCATCGAGCACCGGAACGCGCGCGCCGGTGAAGCGGGCGCTCAACGCCATGCGCGGCCCCAGTCCCCGGCGCCATCCCAAGGTGCTGGAAGTACCGGGGATCTCGCTCCCCGCCGCCGCGACCAGTCCCACGCCCGCCGCCACGTCCCGGTAAGCGAGCGCGCCGAGGGCGCACCAGGAGGCGCCCTCGGAGGCGTCGCTGCAGCGGGCGGCGAGTTCCGCGACCGGCTGCGCGCCCGCCGGGGACGCGAAACCCGCAAGCGCCAGTACCGCGACCGCCCTCATTCCAACTCCACCCCCGCGCCCGCGACCACCTCGCCCGCAACCCACGCCTCCTGTCCCCGCCCCTGCAGGCGGGACACGAGGCCGTCGGCTTCCTCGGGCGCGGTCACGGCCAGCATACCGACGCCCATGTTGAAGACCCGGTACATCTCCTCGCGCGCCACGCCCCCCGCCCGTTCCAGCACCCGGAACACGGCGGGAGGCCGCCAACTCGCGGTGTCGACGCGCGCGCCCAGCCCGCCCAGCGAGCGCGGCAGGTTGCCGGGGATGCCCCCGCCGGTGACGTGCGCCAGCGCGCGGACGCCGCCGCGCTCGAGTTCGGGGACGAGCGGGCCCAGATAGCTCCGATGCACCGCCAGCAGCGTGTCGGCGACGGTCGCGTCGGAATCCGGGAAGCGGCTCCCGACATCGAGCCCCAGAACGTCGAAGACGATGCGCCGGGCGAGCGTGTAGCCGTTGGTGTGCAACCCCGAAGAACCCAACGCCACCAGCGCGTCGCCGGCGCGCGCGCGCGCGCCGTCCAGCAGCGCGTCGGTCTCCGCGATCCCCACGACGAACCCCGCCAAGTCGTATTCGTCGGGGGCGTAGAAGTCGGGCATCTGCGCGGTCTCGCCTCCCAGCAACGCGCAACCGTTGTCGCGGCACGCGCGGGCGAGGCCCGAGACCACCCGCTCCACCACCCCCGCGTCCATGTCGCCGGTGGCGAGATAGTCCATGAAGAAGAGCGGCCGCGCTCCCTGCACCAAGACGTCGTTCACGCAGTGGTTGACCAGATCCGCTCCCACCGTGTCGTGGCGACCGGAGAGGAACGCCACCTTGAGCTTGGTGCCCACTCCGTCCGCGCTCGACACCAGCGCCGGCGCCTTCATCCCCGCGGGCACCGCGTACACGCCCCCGAACGAGCCCATGCCGGCGAGGGTACGGCGGTCGCGGGTGCTCGCCACCAGCGACGCGATGGCCCGCTTCGCCCGGTCCGCGGCGTCCAGGTCGACGCCCGCCGCGCGGTAGTCCAGCCCGGGGGAATCGTCAGGCAACGCCCGCTCCCCGCGGCGAGGGTTCGAAGGAGACGCGGGCGGCGAGGACGCGCCCGCGCTCGGCCACCTCGCCCGCGTCCAGAGCGCGAAAGCGGTCCAGCGAGAAGGACTCGACCGCGAAGGACCCCATCACGGAACCCTGCACGAGCGCCTCTCGCAACGCGTTCGGGGTGAACCGGGAACGCCCGGCCAAATGCCCTGCGAACCCTCCGGCGAAGGCGTCTCCCGCTCCCGTGGGATCCACCACGCGAGGCACGGGATAGGCGGGGCACCGGAAGGCGGAATCTCCGTCGACGAGGAGCGCGCCCCGCACGCCCTCCTTCACGATCACCCGCCGCGGTCCGCGTTCGCGCACCCAGCGCGCCGCCCGCGTCGGATCGGCGATGCCGGAGAGCTGGCGGATCTCGGCCTCGTTCGCCATGAGCACGTCGACGCGTCCGAGAAGCCGCATCAGCGCGCTCCGCTCTCGCTCGATCCAGTAGTTCATGGTGTCGCACACCACCAGCTCGGGACGCTCCACTTGGTCCAGAACCTCTCCCTGGAGCACCGGGTGAATGTTGCCCAGGGAAACGATGCGCGCCCGGCGAAAGGAGGCGGGGATGGTCGGGCTGAAGTCGGCGAAGACGCCCAGGGTCGTGAAGAGCGTCTTGCGGTCGCGGAAGTCGGCGCTGTAGGCCCCTCCCCAGCGGAAGCTCTCGCCGGAGGCGGTCTCTAGCCCCGAGAAATCGACGCTCCGTTCCCGCAGATAGTCCAGCTCGGCCAGCGGGAAGTCGTCGCCGACCACCGCCACCACCTGGACCGGGTGGTAGTGGCTGGCCGCCGCCGCGAAGAACGACGCCGATCCCCCGATCACCTCTTCGGCCCTTGCGAACGGGGTGTCGACCGTGTCGAGCGCCATGCTTCCCACGATCAGGACGGACACGGCCGCATCAACCTCCGCGCCGTTCCATACGGCTCGGAGCCTCCACGCCCACTAGGGCGAGCGCGTTGCGCAGCACCACCCGAACGGCCCCGGCGAGGGCGAGACGGGCCGCCCGGAGCGCCGGGTCCGCAGCCAGCACGGCGAGATCGGGGTCGCGGGCAGGATTGCCGGCGTGGTACCAGGAATTCACCGTGCCGGCGGTGTGCTCCAAGTACTCGCACAGCAGGTGCGGCGCGCGCGCGCGCGCCGCCCGGCGCACCAGCTCCGGGAACTCGCCCAGCCGGTTCGTCAGTTGGCGCTCGTGCGGGTGGACCAGGAGCGTCGGGTCGAGGCCGTCGGGAAGCAACCGATCCGGCGGCGTCGAATCGGGGTCCATCCCCGCCTTGCGGAAGATGCTGCACATGCGCGCGTGCGCGTACTTGACCTTGTAGACCGGGTTGCGGTCGGAATGGTCGAGGGCGGCGTCCAGATCGAAGACCAAGTGCGCCTCCGGCTTGCGCATCAGAAAGAAGTAGCGGACCACGTCCGGGCCCACGGCGTCGACCAGCTCGCGCAACGTGGTGTAGCCCCCGGACCGCTTGGAGAGCTTCGCTTCGGTCCCGCCGCGCTCCACGGTCACCATCTGGTGCAGCAGATATTCGGGATACCCCTGCGGTCGGCCGAGCGCTTCGAGCCCAGCGCGCACCCGGGCGACGGTGCCGTGGTGGTCCGATCCTTGAACGTTGACGACCTCGTGGAAGCCGCGCCGCCACTTGCCCATGTGGTAGGCGACGTCCGGGAGGAAGTAGGTCGGGCTGCCGTCGCTCCTGATCATCACCCGGTCCTTCTGGTCGCCGAAGGCGGTGGCGGCGAGCCAAGTGGCGCCGTCGCGATCGTAGACGTGCCCGGTCTCGCGCAACGCCGCGACGGTCTCCTCGACCGAGCCGTCCTCGTGGAGCGAGGACTCCAGGTAGTGGCGGTCGAAGCGCACCCCGAAGTCAGCCAAGTCGCGGTCCTGCTCCTCGCGCAACGCACGTACCGCGAAGCGCCGACAGGCGGCGAGCCGCTCGGCGGGCTCGGCGTCCACCCACCGCCCGCCCTCGGATTCGGCGAGCCGTTCGGCGATCTCGGCGACGTACGCTCCGCGATATCCATCCTCCGGGAAGTCGGCCCGAACGCCGAAGCGGCCCAGGTAGCGGCAGGCGACGCTCTCGCCCAGCCGCTCGATCTGGCGCCCGGCGTCGTTGTAGTAGTATTCCCGCCAGACCGCCCACCCGGTCCAGTCGAGGAGGTTGGCCAAGGCGTCGCCGAGCGCGGCCTGACGCCCGTGGCCGAGGTGCAGCGGTCCGGTCGGGTTGGCGGAGACGAACTCCACCATGATCTTCCTTCCCCGCCCGTCCTCGGTGCGGCCGTAGCGCTCGCCTCGGCTCAGAATTTCGGCGACCGTCGAGGACATCCGCGCGGCCGAGAGGCGGAAGTTCAGGAAGCCCGGGCCGGCGATCTCCACCGAGGCGATCCCCGTGCCGTCCAGCTCGAGCCGCCCCGCGATCTCTTCCGCGATGCCGCGCGGCGACCGCCGCAACCGGGAAGCGAGGACGAGCGCCACCGAAGAGGCGACGTCGCCGTGGTCCGGGTCGCGCGGCCGCTCGAGCCGCACTTCGTGTCCCGTCACCCCCATCCCGGCGAGCGCCTCTTCCAGGACGCCGCGCAACGCCTGCCGATTCATCGCCCGGAACCGGGCCGGGTCCTGCGCTCCGCGCCGCCCGACGCCGTGGATCCACCCGAATCGGCGCCCGGCGCCTCCGAGCCCGAGCCGGAGGAGGATGCCGCCAACTTGTCTCCGCCTTTCCCCGGGGATTTCGCCGAGGCTCCGTCGGATGCCTGCGCAACGGACGCCGAGACCGGTTCCTTGCCCGCGTCGGCCGCAGCCTCGTCCCTGTACTCCCGGCTTCGATGGTCGGTGATGTAGAAGCCTTCGCCCTTGAAGATGAAGCCGCCTCCGCCGGAGATCCGGCGTCGGGCGGGAGCTCCGCAATCGAGACAGCTGGAGACGGGCTCGTCGGACATTCTTTGGAAGACCTCGAAGGCCTTCCCGCAACCGTTGCACTGGTAGTCGTAGGTGGGCATGGGGCGGTGGATCCGGTGTTGGCTCGACTCGTCGGGCTCGGAACTATGTTAAAACTATTTTGGCGGCCCGTGCGGCAGAAGGGGCGTTCTCGTCCCGGACCGAGCCCGACCGCGGGAGCGATTTTCAACGGGAAGCGAACCTGAAATCCAAGTGCGATCAGTGGGAACACGGTCGTGACGCTTCGCACCCGAGCGGAGCCGCAGCTTCTTGGACGGCACCATGGCGGTGGACCGCAGACCCATCGAACGTACCGTTGCCCTCTGCCCCGTCATCGTCGGCTACGCCGACCAGGAAGCGAGGGGGCGCACTCACGCTCCGGAAGAATTCCGTAGGTCCGGGTCGATCCGAAACGCTCCGGACGGATGACGTAGCGGGGAGAACGTCCCGCCGCCACCGGACGACCTCGGGACGTAACCGTGGAGGTCAGGAAGCGACTTGGTTTTCCCACACTCGGCTTTCGGCGGGAGGCGAGGCCCAATCCACGCTGATCCGGGAAGTCGCGGCCGTTCCGAAGCTCTCCACCGGTGGAGCAAAGACCTGCAATGGATATGGAGTAAGCGCAAACCGCGTTGGCCCCCCGCCCGGAAGGATCCCGGACGGGGGGCCGACGTTCAGAGGGGCCCGCGACCCCGCCGACCGGGCGACTGCCGGTCGACGGAGCCGGAGCGGTCTACCCTATCCGCTCCCCGAACTCGCGGCCGCGAGCGTGACCTTGGGACCCATCTTCCACGGGGTGGGATCGCCGCTCTGTCTGGCTTCGATCCACATGACGATCTCCCCCTGGAGATCCGCCGCCGTGAGACTCACCGCGCCGCCGCTCTCCGTTTGGAAGTTGGCGAAGTCCGTGGTCTCCTTGACGCCCTGCACCAGCAACTGTCTCACGTCCCAGATGCTCGTGCCTCTGGCTTGGTGATACAGAGTCAGCTTCGCGCCGCCCTGGCCCGCCACGGCCAACTGCCAGACGATCCGCTGATGCGACCTCTCGTTCGTCGTCGCCACCCAGTCGAGCTGGATCGTGTCGTTGTCCGCGCTGCGACGCGCCTTGATCGACTTCGCCACCGGATCCAGCGCCGGCACCGTCAGGACCAGCGTGTCGGCGTCCAGTAACGTGCCCCTACCGCCGGAGGTCGTCCCTATTTTCGAAATCACCCGGACGCTGAACGTGTCGTCGGGCACCACGCGGCCGGTCGCGCAAAGTCTAGAGGAAACGCCCGGGTCCGAGCAGGCCCGCATCATCCTCCCGTAGTTCGAGGTCGTGACGGTGTCGCCGGGCGGATTCTCGCTATGCCACATGAACCGCCAGTTGCCGTCCGCGGCCCGATACCAGAACTCGTAGCCCACCGGGGGGACGCTCCCCGTAGGAAGCCCCCATTGGGCCGTGGTGAGGACGCCGGTCTCGGCGACAGTGAAGTTGGTGTACCGGAACAGGACCTTCGCGCTGTCCTTGTGGACGGCGACGGAATCCCCGACCGAGTTGGCGACGCTGTCCACCACCCCCGGTCCGCGCTCCACGCTCACGTTCCGTAGCACCCAGGTGCGCGCGTCGATCGTTCCGTAGTCCTTGCTCTCTCCGGGCGCCACCGACACGCGCTGGCTTCCGTTCGGATACACGAAGCCCCACCTGTTCTTCGACACCGCGACGTCGTAGGCGCCGAACGGCACGTTGAACGTGAACACACCCGTCTCTCCGGTCGTCATCGAGTCCGTCGCGGTCGATTCGCCCGCCTTCGTCACCGTGATCTTGAAGCCCGCCAACACCGGACCGCTGAACCCGTCGTTGGAATCCTTCACCCGGCCGGTGATCGTCGCGTTCACGAAGCCCGTGAAGTTGATCCCCGAGATCGCCGCGCCCGTGTGCGCCGGCACCGTGATCGACTCCGGCGCGAAGCTCATGCCCTTCTTCATTGCGCGCACCATCGCCGTCCCGCCCACGTCCTGGCCCTTCACCTCCGCCATGTAGCTCCCGTCCGCGCCCGTCACCAGCTTCCCGTTCGACGCCTTGTTCTCCGGCGCCACCCACTTGGTTTCGCCGCTGTACTGCACCTGGATCTCCGCGCCCGCCACCGCCGCGCCGCTCCCCGACGCCGTCACCTTACCGCTCACCGTCGCCTTCGAGGCCGTGCCCCCGAACGCGACGTCCACCATCTCCAAGCCGTTCGCCACGAACGCCCGCACCGAGTCCTTCGTCGTCGTCGCGCCCTTCGTCGCCTTCACGAAGAACTTGTTCGTCATCGCGCTCCGCGACGCCGAGGACACCCCCGCGATCACGTAGCGTCCGTACAGGTCCGTCATCGCCGTCTTCCCGTTCGCCGTCACCGTCGCGCTGTCGATCGGGAACCCGTCGCTCCCCTTCACCCGCCCGTACACCGTACCCGTCGACGGCGTCACCTCCAGCTCCACCGCTCCGCCCAGCGGGCTCAACGCAGTGCCCAGCTCCATGCCACCCTTCTTGCGCACCCGCCAGCCCGCCGACGCCTTCGCTTCGTACGCGCCCGCCGCCAGCTTCCCGAAATCGAACTGGTACGTCTCGTCCACCGTCGTCGTCGTCGTCACGTCCTTCGCCAGCGCCGCGAACGTCTTCGCCTCGCCCGCCAGGTTCTTCCCCTCGACCGGCGTCAGATCCACCGTCACCCCCGAGTTCTTCCGGTTCATCGTGTCCGTCGAGAACCCGTCCCCCGAACTCGCCGCCGTCACGCTCTTGCGCCACACCTCGCCCTTCACCGAATGCGTCGTCACGTACGCGAACGACGCGCACTCGTCGTGGTCCTGAGGAAGCGTCTCCTGCAACGGACACAGCGAAACCGTGTGCCCGAATCCGCCCTCCGACCCGAACGCTCCGCCCATCAGCCCGTTCGCCTCCGCGTCCCGGTACGCCTCGAGCTCGTCAGGTTCCAACAACTTGATCCCCGCCGTCGTACCCGCCGCGCTCTCGTTCGCGCGAACCACCACGTCGTAGTCCGTCGGCACGTGCAGGAACGTCACCACCCCGTCCTTCTCGCTCATGTGCTTCGAATCCCACTCCTCCTTCGTGAACGAGCGCGACCGGCCCGTCCCGCTCATGTAGCGCAGCGACACGTCCACGTACCCCGTCTTCGCCCGCTCGTCCCCGCCCAGCACGTTCCCCGTGTACCCCTCCACCTGATCCTTCTCGTGGTGCACGTACACCTTCAACGTCTGCGTCGCGTAGCTCGCCTCGAGCGTCCCCGCTTCCATCGTCTCGCCCGCCAGCTTCAGACCCGTGTGCGTGTACTCCACAGCCTCCGACTCGTACTTCTCCCCACCGTCCAACTCGTCGTCCTGGTCCTTCGCCAGCATGAACGCGTAGGTCGTCGGCACCGACTCCGCCGTCGTCTCCAGCTTCGCCATGCCCTCCTCGTCCAGCTTCTTCGGCGCGCCCTCCACCGTCTCCTCCCCCGACGTCACGCCGATCGCCCAGCCGCCCAACGCCATGCCCCCGCCCAACTCCGTCTTCACCGTCTTCCCGCTCACCGACACGTCCACCTTCATGTTCACCACGTCGGCCACGTTCTTCGCCGACACCCTCCACTCCTGAGGATCCCACTTCACCGCCTGCTTGCCCGCTCCCATGTCCACGCTGTAGCCGTCCGCAACGACCGTCGCGTACACCGTGTGGCCCGTCGTGCCCGCGCGCGCCACACGGATCGACGCCATGCCCTCGTCGTCCGTCACGCCGCTCCCCGACATGTTCTCCCCGCCCATGTCCGCGTACAGGCTCACCTTCGCGTCCGGTAGCGCGTCCCCCGTCGCCTCCCCGCTCTTCAACTTCACCTCGAAGTCCACCGTCGTGTGCGTTATGTCGAACGGCAACGACCGCGTCGCCGCCTCCCCGACTCCCAACTCCACCACGTAGCCCGTCGACGGACCCCCGTACGCCACGTCGTGCTTCGCCAGCATCGCCGACGCATCCGCGTCGATCAGCACCACCAGCTGGTACGAGCCCGCCTTCAGACCCTCGAACGAGAACCCGCCCTCCTCGTCCGTCGCGCCCAAGCGCTGCTCGTTCACCCCCGGGCCCACCAGCGCCACCGGGATCCCCGCTCGCATCAGCGCATGCTCCCCCTCGTCGAACATGTCGTTCTTCGTTCCCTCGTCCACGTACGCCATCCCCGACACGCTCGCCGTCGTCGCGTGCTCCCCCTCGAAGTTCACGATCTTCGACTCGTCGTCCGCCACCGTCACGTCCATGCTCGTCGTCCCGAACACGTACGCCTCGCCCTCCACTCCGATCGACACCGCGTAGTCCCCCGCCGCCAACCCCGTGAACGCGTACTGTCCGCTCGCGTCCGTCGTCTCCGTTCGCTCCTCGTCCGCCCCCGACAGCGTCACCTCGACTCCGCTCAATCCCATCCCCTCCACGCTCACCCGACCGCTGATCCCCGACGTCCGCAGCAACACCCCCGTGAACGACACCGTCGCCGTCTCGTCCATCTCCACGCTCACCTCCCGAGACGTCGACGCGAACTCGTAGTCCTCCGCTTTGAACCCGCCCGCGATGCTCACCTCGTACGCGCCCGCGCGCAGTTCCTCGAACCGGTACATCCCGTCCGCGTCCGTCGTCGCCCTGCGGCTCTCCTCCGCAGGACCGCCCGACAGCGTCACCGTCACCCCCGCCAACCCCTCGCCCTCGATCGCCACACGACCCTCCACCGCCGACGTGCGCACCCAGTGGCCCGTGAAGTCCGCGTTCCCCACTTCGCCCGCCTCCACCTCCACCTCCATCGCCTTCGTCTCGAACGTCACGTCCTCCGGGTAGCCCGAAATCTCCACCGTGTACGTCCCCGCCCGAAGCCCCGTGAACGCGAACCCGCCGTCCATCCCCGTCCGCACCGTCTCGCCCGTCGCGTGCTCCCCGCCCAACTTCACCGTCACCCCCGACAGCGTCTCCGGCTGCCCGTCCCCTCCGCTCATCGCCGCGTCCGCCGCCACCACCGCTCCCACCACCGCCGACGAACGCACGTACTCCCCCGCGAAGCTCAACCGCACGTTCTCCCCGTCCGTCGCGATCGTCGCCGACTGCGTCGCCTGCGCGAACGTCGCGTCCTCCGGGTAGCCCGAGATCGTCACCGTGTACGTCCCCGCCTCGACGCCCGCGAACGAGAAGTCGCCGCCCGCGCCCGTCGTCGCGCTCGCGCCCGACGACAGCGTCGCCGACACCCCCGCGACCGCCGTCCCCTCGATCGTCACCGTGCCCGAGATCGTGCCCACCGGCGTCGGCGGATCCGGCGGATCCACCGGCGGCGGGGAACCCTCGTCGCACGCCGCGAAGACGAGCGACGCCAGCGTTGCCGTGGTCAAGAGCTTGAGTCTGTTCATGGTACCTTCCCTTGCGAAGGGTGAATCGGAGGGTCGCAGCGCCGCCGCACCCTGCGACGGCCGCCCCCCGGGGACATGCGCCGACCGACGCCCGGAAGACCCGGACCCGTGCCGACGCACGAAAGCGTTGCGCGGCGCGCGCCTAGGCGCGCGCGCGGTGTTGTCGAAAACCCCAGTGGACGCGGAAACTCCGCCGACGCGCCGGGCGGCGGCTCCCGAGGAATCCGCGACGGAGGACGTGGCGTCGTGCGGCGGCGCGCGCCGAACGGGCGCACCGATACGACGCGCCACGGCACGCCTTCCCACACGAAGGCGCAACCGGAAACTCCCGGATCCGGAAGAGGAAGAAGCCCCGCGACCCCCGAGAAGAACCCCGCGAAAGCGCTCGCGGAGCCCCGCCTTTACTGAACCGGGCTGGCGGGCTGGCGGGCTGGCGGGCTGGCGGGCTGGCGGGCTGGCGGGCTGGCCTCCCCGCGAGCCTACGGACTCGCGCGCCCTCCGGCAAGGCTCGCGCCCGCGCGCCTCCGCGCGCCGACGGCGACTCCGGCCGGTTCGAGTCGCGGGCGTCGCGGCCCGCGTTCTCCCGGGCCGCGACCCCGCGGACCCGGTACAGGTGTTCGACGCTCATGTCGTAGCGCGTGTCCCCTGTGTGTAGCGTGACTCGACGACGGCATTCCTATGCAAATCTCGTGCCGAAAACGGCAATATTCTGCAAATGCTTGCATATAAACAGGTTGTGGCTCCATCTCCGTGCCTCGAAGCCTCGGAAATCCGAGGAAACCTCAGAAATCTGAGGCCCTCCCCTCAGATTTCCGAGACTCTCGTCTCGCCGCGAGAAAGACGCCGCCTCGAAACTTCTCGTCCGAGCTCGAGGGGCCACCAACGTGTCCGTCGCCTCAAGCGACGCCAGCACGCGGAGTCGGTGCCCGGGGCGGAAATTCGGAAGCCGACTCAATGCCCGGCGTATCTCCCCCATTCCTCCGTCAGCACGCCGCTGATCTCGCCCAAGGTCGCACGGGTGCGCACGGCGGCCACCATGGGCGGCATCAAGTTGGCGTCCGTGCGCGCCGTCTCGCGCACCCGGCGGAGGGCGCGAGCGACCTTTGGGCCGTCCCTGCCGGAACGCAGTTCGGCCACCCTGGCGCGCTGTCCGGCTTCGAGAGCCCGGTAATCGGGGGAGCGGCGCGGCGGCTCCGCACCCCCCTGGGCAACGTGGCGGTTCACGCCCACCACCACCTTCTCGCCAGCTTCGATCGCGAGTTGGGTACGATACGCCGAGCGATGGATGCGGTCGCGCATGTAGTCGAGCGACCGCGCGGCTCCGCCCAATTCGGCGATGCGCTCCAGGTGCGCGCGGGCGCGCGCTTCGATCTCGTCGGTCAACGCCTCGACGAAATAGCTCCCTCCCAGCGGATCGACCGTGCGCGCCGCTCCGCTCTCGTGCAACAGGATCTGTTGCGTACGCAGGGCGGTGCGCGCGGATTCCTCGGTGGGAAGGGCGAGCGCCTCGTCGTACCCGTTGGTGTGCAGCGACTGGGTCCCCCCGAGCACCGCCGCGAGCGCCTGGAGGGTGGTGCGCGCCACGTTGTTGAGCGGCTGCTGGGCGGTGAGCGTCGAGCCGCCGGTCTGGGTGTGGAAGCGCAACCGCGCGCTCCGACCGGAGGCCCCGAACCGCTCGCGCATCAGCCGCGCCCACAGTCGGCGCGCGGCGCGGAACTTGGCCACCTCCTCCAAGAGATCGTTGTGCGCCGCGAAAAAGAACGAGAGCCTGGGCGCGAAATCCTCGAGCGCCGCCCCGCGCGCGAGCGCGCGACGTACGTACTCGAGCCCGTTGGCGAAGGTGAAAGCGATTTCCTGGGGCGCGGTCGAGCCGGCCTCGCGGATGTGGTAGCCCGAGATCGACACCGCGTTCCACCGGGGCAGCTCACGCGCGCAGAAGGCGAGGACGTCCGACACCAAGCGCAACGAAGGTTCCGTCGGCCAGACGTAAGTGCCGCGCGCGACGTATTCCTTGAGAATGTCGTTCTGCACGGTCCCGGCCAGCCGCGCGCGCGCCACGCCCCGCTCGTCGGCCAGCGCGACGTAGAGCGCGAGCAGAATCGCCGCGGTCGCGTTGATGGTCATGGAAGTGGAGACGTCCTCCAGCGCGATCCCGTCGAAAAGCAGGCGCATGTCCTCGATGGAGTCGATCGCCACCCCGACCCGACCCACCTCGCCGGCGGCCGCGGGGTGGTCGGAGTCGTAGCCCATCTGAGTGGGGAGGTCGAAGGCGACCGAGAGCCCGTTGGTGCCGCTGGCGAGCAGATAGCGATAGCGGCGGTTGGTCTCGGCCGCGGTGCCGAAGCCGGCGTACTGGCGCATCGTCCAGGGACGACCCCGGTACATGGTGCGGTGGATGCCGCGCGTGAACGGGAACGTCCCCGGCTCGCCCGGGCCGCCGCCGGAGACTCGATCCGAGGCGTCGGGGCCGTACAGGCGCCGGACCGGGATGCCGCTGTCGGTGGCCGGACGCGAACCGCCGCTCACGGCTCCGCTCCGCCCGCCGGGAGACCTCGACCGTTGCGGGCATCGGCCGCATCATGGGCGAACTCGATCAGGACGTCGCCCCGCCGGACGGGTTCCCCGGCCGCGACGAGCACCCGACGCACGCGCCCGGAGGCGGGGGCGCGGAGCTCGTTCTCCATCTTCATGGCCTCCACGACCAACAGTCCTTGGCCTCGGGCGACTTCCTGATCCTCGTCCACCTCCACCCGCAGCACGAGCCCCGGCATGGGCGCGCGCAGAGGCTCGAGGCCGGGGAGCGGGGCGGCCCCGTTCTCCCGCCGCGCCCGGCGCACCCGCCAGCTTCTCTCGTCCGCGACCTCCACCCGGAACGAGCGTCCGCGGTGGTGGATCTCCCAAACGCCCGGGCCGGATCGGACCCCGAACACGCGGCGCGGTCGGCCCTCGACCGACAGGCAGAGCGAGGAGTCGCGGCCGCGCTCGAGCACCCGCACCTCGCCGCCGGCGCCCTTCGCCCGTCCGGCCTCGCCGTCCACCTCGACCTGCAGAACCCGCGTCCCGACGGAGACGCGATAGCGCGTCGCCCCACCCCACCCCCGACCTCCCGCCCCGTTCACGGCAAGGCCGTCCAAGCCGCCCCCGCGCGTCGCCACGCCGAGAAGTCCCGGCGCCCGTCCGCGCGCTCCGCGCGCGCGGAGCGAACCCCGCGCGCGTCGTCCTCCAGCAAGGCCGCGGCGGCCGCCACCACCCCGAGCGTCTCCGCGTCGACGGCGGCGGCGGTCAGTTCGGGATGATCCTCGACGAAGCGGACGCTCAGCTCGCCCCGCAGGAAGGCTTCGTGACGCATCACGCGCCGGTGGAAGGGCGCGCTGGTGGGCACTCCCACGAGGACCAGTTCGTCCAGCGCGCGCGCCATGCGCCGAACCGCCCCGGCGCGGTCCGGCCCCCAAGCGACCAGCTTGCCCAGCAACGGGTCGTAGTGGGGTCCGATCTCGAGCCCGGGACGGACGCCGCCGTCCCAACGCACCCCGGCGCCCGTCGGCACCTCCAGCGCCTCCACCCGTCCGGTGGCCGGCAAAAAACCCCGGAAGGGATCCTCGCTGGCGATGCGGCACTCGACGGCGTGCCCATTCGGACGGACGTCGTCCTGCGTGAAGGAAAGCGCTTCCCCCGCCGCCACCCGCAACTGCCATTCGACCAAGTCGATCCCGGTGACCATCTCGGTCACCGGGTGCTCGACCTGGAGGCGGGTGTTCATCTCCAGAAAGTAGTAGCCGCCGTCCAAGTGAAGAAACTCGACGGTGCCCGCGCCCACGTAGCCGACCGCCCGCGCCGCCCGCACCGCGGCCTCGCCCATGCGCGCCCTCAGTTGCGGCGTGCTCCCGGGAGAGGGCGACTCCTCCACCAGCTTCTGGTGCCGCCGCTGGATGGAGCACTCGCGCTCGCCCAAGTGCACGAGGTTGCCGTGCTCGTCGCCCAGCACCTGCACCTCGATGTGCCGGGGCGCGTGCAGGTGGCGTTCCAAATAGACCGCCGCTTCGCCGAAGGCCGCCTCGGCCTCCCGGCCCGCCGCCGCCAGCGCCCGTTCCATCTCGTGCGGCCCTTTCACCACGCGCATCCCCTTGCCCCCGCCCCCCGCCACCGCCTTGAGCAGCACCGGAAAGCCGATCCTGCGGGCCTCCCGGACCGCCTCGGCCGCGTCGCGCAACGGACTCTCGGAACCCGGGATCACCGGGGTGCCCGCCGCCCGCATCAGCCTGCGGGCGCGTATTTTGTCGCCCATGGCGGCGATGGTCTCGGGCTTGGGACCGATGAAAACCAGCCCGGCGTCCCGGACCGCGCGGGCGAATTCCGCCCGCTCAGAGAGGAAGCCGTACCCGGGATGCACCGCCTGCGCCCCCGAGCGGGCCGCGGCCTCGAGCAGGCGGTCCACGCGCAAGTAGCTCTCCCCGGAAGGGGCGGGGCCGATCTCGTAGGTTTCGTCGGCCGCGAGCGCGTGGGGCGCGGCGCGGTCCGCCTCCGAGCACACCGCGACGCTCCGCACCCCCAGCTCCCGGCAGGCGCGCACGATGCGCAACGCGATCTCGCCGCGGTTGGCGATCAGGACCGATTCCAGCACTCCGGCCCCCTCAGAGCGGAATGTTGCCGTGCTTGCGGGGCGGGTTGGCGTCGCGCTTGTCCTCGAGCACGTCGAGGGCGCCGACCAGCCGGGCACGGGTTTCGCGCGGGTCGATGACGTCGTCGACGTACCCGCGTTCCGCCGCGACGTAGGGGTGCGCGAAACGCTCCCGGTACTCTTTCATCCGCGCCTCGAGCGCGGCCTGCGGATCGCGGGCGTCCGCGATCTCCTTGCGGAACAGGATCTCGACCGCTCCCTTGGGCCCCATCACCGCGATCTCCGCGGTCGGCCACGCCAAGCTCAGGTCGCCGCGGACGTGCCGGGAGTTCATCACGTCGTAGGCGCCGCCGTACGCCTTGCGCGTGATGACGGTCATCTTGGGCACCGTGGCTTCGGCGAAGGCGTACAGGAGCTTGGCGCCGTGGCGGATGATGCCTCCGTGCTCCTGACCCACCCCGGGGAGGAACCCCGGAACGTCTTCGAAGACCACCAGCGGGATGTTGAAGGCGTCGCAGAAGCGCACGAACCGCGCTCCCTTGTCCGACGAATCGATGTCCAGCACGCCCGCGAGCACGGCCGGCTGGTTGGCCACCACGCCCACCGAATGTCCCCCCAGATGGGCGAAACCGGTGATCAGATTGGGAGCGAAATCGGCGTGCACCTCGTAGAACCCGCCGTCGTCCACCACGCGCCCGACGACGTCCTTCATGTCGTAGGGCTTGTTCGGGTTGGACGGCACCACGTCCAACAGGGCCTCGTCGCCCCGGTCCGCCGGATCCCGGGTCCGGCGGCGCGGCGCGGGCTCGGCGTTGTTCTGCGGGATGTAGCGGAAGAGCCGGCGCACGGAAGCCAGGGTCTCCGCCTCGGAGTCCCCGACGAAGTGCGCCACGCCCGAGGTCGACGCGTGGGTGGCGGCGCCGCCCAGACGCTCCATGTCCACATCCTCGTGCGTCACCGTGCGCACCACCTCCGGTCCGGTCACGAACATGAAGCTGGTGCCGCGCACCATGTAGACGAAGTCGGTGATCGCGGGCGAGTAGACGGCCCCGCCGGCGCACGGCCCCATGACGACGCTGATCTGGGGGATCACGCCCGAAGCCAGGGTGTTGCGCAGAAAGATGTCGGCGTAGCCCCCCAGCGAGACCACTCCTTCCTGGATGCGCGCGCCTCCGGAGTCGTTCAGCCCCACGACCGGCGCTCCGGTTTTCAGCGCCAGATCCTGCACTTTCACGATCTTCTCGGCGTGGGCCTCCGACAACGACCCTCCGAAGACGGTGAAGTCCTGGGCGAAGACGTGGACCAGACGTCCGTCGATGCGCCCGTGTCCGGTGACCACCCCGTCTCCGGGAACCTTGCGCTTCTCCAGCCCGAATCCGGTCGCGCGGTGGGTGACGAAGCGATCGAGCTCCACGAAGCTTCCGGGGTCCAGAAGCAGATCGAGACGCTCGCGGGCCGAGAGTTTGCCGCGCGCGTGCTGCGCCGCCAGACGCTCCCTGCCTCCGCCCCGCTCGGCTTCCTCGCGCCGCCGCCGCAGACGGTCCAGCTCCTCCCGCATGCTCACCGGGGCGAAGGCTCGGACGGGACCGCCCTCGCCGGGGCGAAGACGGGAAGAGGGCGAGACATCAGCGGAGCCGAACCAACTCCCGGTCCCGGATCACGACGACCTCGTAGGCGCGCGTGATGCGGCCGTTCTCCACAGCGAGGGTTCCGGTCGCACCCTCGAAGACGTCGATCCCTTCCAGCGCGTCGCGCACCTCCTCCGGCGTGCGCGCACCCGTGCGGAACGCTTCCAGCAACAGCCCCATGATGTCCCACCCGAGCGCGGGAACGTCGCTGCGCAACGACTTGCGATGCACGGTCTCGTAGCTCCTCACGAACTCCCGCCAAGCCGCCTCGCCCCGCCCCGGAGGGCGGGCGGTCACCGTCAGGACGTCCTCGGTGAAGTTGACGTCGACGTCGCGGAGCACGCTCGGCGTCGACCAGCCGGCGGTGCCCAGCACTCGGACGCTCAGGGAATCGTCCAGCCCGTAGTGTTGCACCTGTCCGGCGACCTGGGGGATGTCCATCGCGGGCAACGGCGGAAGCGGAAGCAACACGCCGTCGGGATCGATGCGGACCAGCTCGGCGACCTCGGCGCGGAAATCGATCTGTCCCGGGGGGTAGTAGAAGGCGTCGACGAGAATTCCGCCGCCCGGACGGAACGCCTCGCGAAAAGCCTCCACCTCGATGCGTGCGTACCGGGTGGAGGGCGCGATCGCCACCACGCGCTGGACGCCCGCCTCCCAAGCCGCCCGACCCAGTGCCCGGGCGGCGCCGGGATCCGGCCCGGCCAGCGAATAGACGCCCGCCTGACCCTCGGGCAGCTCCCGGGCCGCGGGAGCGATCAACGGCACCGGCCGACCGCGCTCCTCGGCCACCCGGGCCACTGCGACGTCTTGCAACGGTCCGACGATCGCCGACAGACCCGCCCGTTCCAGCTCGGCCAGCGCTCGACGAGCCGTGCCGGGACCCGCACCGGTGTCGACGAGCCGAAGGATCGGCAGAACGCCGCGTTCCGAGGCCGTCGCCATGGCCGCGCGCACGCCTTCCTCGATCAGCTCGGAATACCGCCGCAGGAACGGAGAACCCGACATCGGCAACATGACGCCGACCACCGGGGCCGCCTCCGATTCGGGCGCGGACTCGACCTCCGGTTCGGGCGCGGCCGCGGGGGGCGCCTCCGCGTTCTGTTGCCGCATCCCCCCGGGGGGCTGCGCGCCCGGCGCCCCCGGCGCGCAACCGGCGATGGCCGCGACAACGGCCAGGGCTCGGGCACGAAGCGGGCTACGCATCACGGATAGGCGTCACTCTCCGGCGCCTTCGATGGACGGTTCGGCCTCGTCGGCCGACGGTTCGGCGGCGACATCGTCCGCGTCGGCTTCTTCGGCCGCCGGCTCGGCCTCCCGGGCCGCCGACTCGGCCTCACCGGCGGACGACTCGGCTTCCTCGGCGTTCCCGGGGCCGGAATCGGTTTCGTCGTCTCGGCGGCGGGGAGGAGCGGTCGCCGCCATCACGATTCTGCGGCTGGCGGCATCCGACTCGAGCACCTTGAGTTCCAGTTCGTCCCCCGGTGCGTAATGGTCCTCCAGCAGGCCATCCTGAACCCGGGCGTGGGATACGGGGACGAACGCCTCCACGTCGTCGCCCAGGTCGACCACGACTCCCTTGCTCTGAATTCGCACGACGGCGCCCCGGCACTCCACGCCAGGGGCGAAGCGCTCCGAAAGCGAGGGCCAGGGATCGTCGAGCACCTGCTTGATGCCCAGGGAGATGCGCTTGTTCTCGCCGTCCACGTCCAGGATCATCACCTCCAGTTCCTGTCCCCTGCTCACGATCTCCGAGGGATGTTCGACGCGCTTGGTCCAGCTCATGTCGGAAACGTGCACCAGCCCGTCGATCCCCGGTTCGATCTCGACGAACGCGCCGAAGGAAGTCAGGTTGCGCACCTTCCCCCGAAGCCGGGTTCCCGTGGGATACTTGAGGGGGAGGGCCAGCCAGGGGTCCTCCTCGATCTGCTTCATCCCCAGCGAGATCTTCTCGGCCGCGGGATCCACTCTCAGCACTACCGCTTCGATCTCGTCGCCGACGGAGACCAGCTTCGAGGGGTGGCGAACGTTGCGGGTCCACGACATCTCCGAGATGTGCACCAGCCCCTCGACCCCCTTCTCCAGCTCGACGAAAGCCCCGTAGTTGGTGATCGAGACCACCTTGCCGTGGACGCGCACGCCAACGGGGTACTTGAGGTCGATGTCGGTCCACGGATAGGGGAGCAGCTGCTTGAGCCCGAGCGAGATCCGTTCCCGTTTCCAATCGATGTCGAGCACCTTGACGTCGAGTTCCTGCCCGATGTCCACGATGTCCGACGGGTGCCCCACGCGCCCCCAGGACATGTCGGTGATGTGCAGCAACCCGTCCAGTCCTCCGAGGTCGATGAAGGCGCCGAAATCGGTGACGTTCTTGATGACGCCGGCGCGCACTTGGCCGACCAGGAGTTCCTTGACCAGAGTCTTGCGCTTCTTGCTGCGCTCGGCCTCCAGGATCACGCGCCGCGACACCACGATGTTGCGGCGCCTCTTGTTCAGCTTGATGATCTTGAAGTCGTAGACCTCGCCGACCAGGTCCTCGATGCTGGGGACCCGGCGCAGAGCGATCTGCGAGCCCGGCAGGAAGGCGTCCACCCCCATCAGGTCGACGGTCATGCCGCCCTTTATCTTGCTCACCAGCTTGCCTTGGATGGGCGCGTCGTCCTCGTGGGCCTGCCGGATCTTCTCCCAGACCCGGAGAAAGTCCGCCTTCTTCTTGGACAGAACCACGACCCCGTCGTCGTCCTCGAGGCTCTCCAGCAGGACCTCGACTTCGTAACCGGGGACCAGGGCCTCGGTGTCCCGGAACTCTTCGCGCGGGACCGCGCCTTCGCTCTTGAATCCGAATTCCAGGATGACGGCGCTTTCGGTGGCCCGCACCACCTTGGCTCGCACGATTTCTCCTTCGCGCACGTCCTGGATGCCGGACTCGAACTCTCGGAGCATGGAACCGAAATCCTCCCTCGACATGGGGAGGTCGCCGCCGCCCGCTTCGGCCGATCCGCCGAAGCCGCTCTCGCCGCGCGGGTCGGCGCAGAGCTCGTCGGGGGCGTCGAAGGTCCCGAAGTCTCCGAAGGAGGACCGGGACGGCGATTCGGTCGAAGAATCGTCGGGTTGCCCACTCTGATCGTCGGGTTGCCCGCTCTGCGGGGAACCCGTTCCTTCGGAATCGTCGGGGAGGGGAGGGGAGGAGGGATCGGGCGAGGAAGGATGGGGGTCTGCTGTCTGATCGGTCATCGGTTGTCGTCCCTGGCGCGTCCCCTCTGGGGAAGCACCCTTGCTGGCCAGTCCCGCGCGGCGCGGTCCGGGTTCAGGGTTCATCGCATGCCGGAGGACGGGGGAAGAACCCGGCCCGGGAGGAATTCCGGCATGCCGGAGGCCGGGCTCGGGAAATCGCCTTCCCTCCAGCAAGGCACGAGCGACTCGCTGGTGTTAAACGTAGGAAAATACGGGCCGCGCCCCCTTGCGTCAATCATCGAACCGACGCCGAAGGCTCTGAGATCGGGCCGACGCGGGCGCGCACCACCGCGAGAACGGCGTCCACCTGCTCCTCGAACGAGAGCGCGGTTCCGTCGATTTCGAACGCGTCGGACGCCTTCGCGAGGGGCGCGATTCCGCGGCTCGCGTCGATGCGGTCGCGAGCGCGCAGGCGATCGGCCTCCGCCGCGACCTCGCTCCCGGAGCTGGGGGCGCGCCCCGTCTGTTGCAGCAGACGGCGGCGAGCGCGTTCGGCGGCGTCCGCGACCAGGAAGATCTTCACTTCCGCCTCAGGAAAGACGACCGTGCCCAGATCGCGCCCGTCGCCCACCAGCGCTCCCCGCTCCCCCGCCCGCCGTTGCCGGTCGAGCAACCACGCCCGTACCGAAGGCAGTCGGGCGACGTCGGAGACGTGCGCGTCGACCTCGGGGCTCCGGAGTTCGGAGGTCAGGGCGCGCGCGCCCAACATGATCCGGAAGGCGGCTCCCTCGGGCACCAGCCGCACGGAGTGGGCTTCGAGGTCGGCCGCGGTGAGCGCGGACCACGCCTCGGGCGGAGCGCCCGAGGCGAGCAGGGCGAACGCGAGGGCCCGGTAGAGCGCACCCGAGTCCAAGTGACGGTACTCCAGCCGGCGCGCCACCTCCCGGGCCGTGGCGGATTTCCCCGAACCGGCGGGTCCGTCGATGACGATCACCGGATCCCGCGCTCGCGCCCGAGCGACGGGCGCCTTCGCCGCGGCTTCCCTGCGGGCCCCGGGCGCGGAGACGCGCTCCAGCATCTCCCAGAATCCGGGATAGCTCACGTCCACCGTCGCAGGAGCGTCCACCGGGACGGAGTGACCGGGGAGCGCGCCGAGCACGCCGAAGGCCATGGCGATGCGATGGTCGCCGCGCGCTTCCACGGGACCGCGGAGAGGGCGGGAGGCACCCTCGATCACCAGTCCGTCGGGCAGTTCCTCCACCTCCACGCCCAAGGCGGAGAGGTTGGCCGCGAGCGCGCCCAGTCGATCGGATTCCTTGACTCGCAACTCCGCCGCTCCGGAGATGCGCGTGATCCCCCGGGCGCGGGCGGCGAGCACGGCCAGAACCGGGACCTCGTCGACGAGGCTCGGAATTTCCTCCGGCCCCACCTCGGTGCCGGACAGGTCGGAGGGACGGATCTCCAGGTCGCCGACGGGCTCCGCGCGCCCGGGGGCGGAGCGCGGATCGACGTCGATGCGGGCGTTCATCCTCTCCAATACGGAAAGCAGTCCGGTTCGTGTCGGATTGAGCCCCACGCCCTTGAGGACGATCCCCTCGCCCGCTCCGCCCAGCAACGCGAGCGCGAGCGGAAAGGCGGCGGACGAAAAGTCGCCCGGCACCGCCACGTCCAGGGGGTCCAGGGCGGGGGGCGGGGCGGTCAGTCGCACCCGGTGGACGCCATCGCTCAAGGAGCTGTCCAGCGCGCACCCCGCAGCGGATAGCATGCGCTCGGTGTGGTCGCGCGAGATGCCGGGCTCGGCGAGCCGCACCGGCACGCCGCCGGTCAACCCGGCGAGCAGGAGCGCGCTCTTGACCTGGGCGCTGGCGACCGGGAGACGGTGGTCGAGGGCGCGCAGCCCCCCCCCGGCCACGCGCAGCGGGAGCGTCCCGGGTTCGGCCAAGGGGGTGAAGCGCGCGCCCATGCGGGCCAGCGGATCGGTCACGCGCCGCATCGGCCGACGTCGCAGGGATTCGTCTCCGACGAGGGTGGCCTCGAGGTCTTGCCCCGCCAGGACGCCCAGCGTCAACCGCGCGGTGGTGCCGCTGTTGGCGCAGTCGAGCGCCCGACCCGGGGCGCGCAGCCCGCGCACGCCCAGCCCGCGGATGCACAGCTCCCCGCCCGCCGCCAGCGGCGGCACCTCCACGCCCAGTTCCCGAAGGACGGACGCGGTCGCTTGGGGATCTTCGCCGGCGAGCGCGCCGCGGATCCGGCTGCGGCCGTCCGCCAGCGCCGCCAGCAGAAGCGCGCGGTGGGAAATGGACTTGTCTCCGGGCACCCTCAGTTCCTTCATCGCCGCGCGGTCCCGTCCGCATCCCCGGCGCGCCAGGCGCGGGAGGTCCTCATCCAGTCCTCCAAGGTCTCCAGGTCGCGCCGGTCGACCGCGTCCGCGAGCTCGCGCGCCGCGCGCGCGAGACGTCGGAGCGCTTCTCCCGCCTCGCTCCGCGCCAGCAGGGGCAGCCACATCTGCGGAGAACTCCCCGCGAGACGCACCATCCCGGCGCCGCCGGCGCCCAGGTCGGAGAAGGCGTGGCCCGACCGCTCGAGCACGCCCGCGAGAGCGGTGGAAGCGAGCTGGGGAAGATGGCTGCACCAGGACATGCGCCGGTCGTGATCGGCGGCGTCGGTCCAGCGCGGGCGGGCGCCCGCGGCGCGCCACAGCGCCTCCACGCCGCCCGCCGCCGTCCCCCGCCCCGTCAGCCAGACGGTGGCGCCGACGAACAGATCGGCCGAGGAACGGCGGAACCCCGATCCCTCTCCGCCGGCCATGGGGTGGGCCCCGGTGTAGCGGTCGCACGCGCCGAGCGAGCGCACGGTCCGCTCCACTGGAGCTTTGAGGCTGGCCACGTCGGTGACCGCCGCGCCCTCCGGCCAGCGGTCGCGGTGGTCCGCGAGCAGGCGCAGGGTAACGTCCAGCGGAGTGGCGTACACCACTAGGTCGGCGCCCGCGAGGACGGCTTCCGGGTCGGTGGTCCCGTCCGCGATCACGCCCGCCCTGTCGGCCCGCTCGAGATCGATCGTCGATTCGGAGGAGGCGACCACGCGCGGCGGCCGCCCGAGCGCTCCGAGCGCCCGGGCCAACGACCCGCCGATCAAGCCGAGGCCCACGATGGCCACCGTGCGGAAGCTCGGCGCGGGAGCGGGGAGCGGGCCTGGGGCGGAGCTCACCCGGTCCCCTCGCAAGCGCGGGGACCGGGTGCGGCGTTCCGGTGGGGCACGTCCAGAGTCAGCCCGTCGGAGGCCACCACGGTCGCCGGGAACACTCGGCGCGCCTCGCGCTCGAGGCGCGCCGGGTTCTCGGAGTAGCGCGCGGAGATGTGGGTGAGCGCCAGACGGGCCACTCCGGCGTCGCGGGCCACGCGCGCGGCTCCGGGGGCGGTGGAATGGCCCACGCGACGCGCCCGTTCCGCCTCGTCGGCGGCGAAGGTGCACTCGTGGATGAGCAGTTCCGCCCCGGCCGCGGCCTCCACCGTCGAGCGCACGGGCCGAGTGTCGCCCGTGTAAACCACCGTCCGGCCCGGGCGATCCGGTCCGACCACTTCCTCCGGCCGCACCCGCCGCCCGCCCGCCTCCACCGTCTCGCCTCGGTGCAGGCGGCCGAAGGCGGGACCTTCGGGGACGCCCAGCGCGCGCGCGCGCCCCACGTCGAAACGTCCCCGGCGGGCATCCTCGTGCAACGCGTAGCCGAGCGCCGGCCTACCGTGGCTCACCCGGAAGGCGCGCACCTCGTACCCGTCCCGAGCGAGGCGGTCGCCCGGCCTCAGCTCCCGGATTTCGACCGGAAAGCTCAGTCGGTCGAAGCCCAGGTGGACGGCGTTCTCGAGCACCCGCCTTCCGGAAACCGGGCAGGTCAGCGTCAGGGGGGCGCTCCGCCCCTGGAGCGCCATGGTGCGCAACAGTCCCGTCACCCCCACGAAGTGATCGGCGTGCATGTGCGTGACGAAGACGGCCCAGAGGGAGAATCCGGTCCCGTAGCGCATCATCTGGCGCTGGGTCCCCTCGCCGCAGTCGAAGAGCATGAGATCGCCCTCGCGCTGCACGGAGATCGCGCTCACGTTGCGCCGCACCGTGGGACACGCGGCGGAGGTGCCCAAAAAAGTGACTCGAATCATGCTTGGCGCCCGAGGGGCCCGGTCAGCGCCGCGCGTCCAGCCGCACGAAGAGATGCCGACCGGGGGCGTCGATCCCCGATCCGTGAACCCGATACAACGCGTCGAAGAGGTTCTCGACGCCGACCGAGACGCGCAATCGCTCCCCCCAAGCGACGCCTCCTCGGAGGGAGTGGACGTGGTACGCGGGCGTCCCGCCGATCTGGATGCGGCTGTCGAGCTGGTCTCGGAAGCCGAGACGGGCCTGCCTGCCCGCCATCCGGCCGGAATACTCGATCCAGGCCGAGCGTCCGTCCCGCGACAGCGGCCAGCGAACGCGATGCGACATCGTCGGCGGAGGAACGCGGCTGAGCGGCTCCGCCGCGCGTTCTCCGTCCCGGACCACAACGGCGTCGCCCAGAGTCCACGAAGCCGACAGATCCAGCCGACCGCGGGCGGGGAGCTCCGCCGAGAGCGATCCCTCGACGCCGTCGACGGTGGCCGAGCCGAGGTTCTGGACGGTGAGAAGGCGGAGCTGGCCGGATCCGACGGCGCTCGCGCTCGCGAACCCGGAGGTCCCCAAGTCACGGTCCATGATGCCGTCGATGACGATGCGGAAGACGGTCAGCTCCGCCGCCGCGGAGCCCCGGGTCCAAGCGGCGCCCATCTCCAGGGTGTGGCCTCGCTCGGGGTCCAGATCCGGATTGGGCAACGAGACGCCGCCGGGAACGTCGCCGACCAAGGTCAGGTCGTAGATGTTGGGCGCACGGAACGCCTGGGCCGCCCGCGCCCGCACGGACAGCCCGGGCATGGCCCGGTAGACCAAGCCGATCTCGCCGGTGACGTTCCCGATCCGGGAACGCACGTCGCCGCCGTACGCGTCGCCCACGCGCGTGGTCGTGCGGTAGACGCTCCCGCGCCCGCCCAACTGCACTCGGAACATCCTCCAGAGCTCGTCGACGAACGCGTACAGCGCGCCGCCGCCGAAGCGGGAGCCGTCCGGGAACCGACCCGTGGGCACCGCCTCCGACCCGCTCCACCGCAGCGAGGCCGTCTCGATCCCGGTCGCCAGATCCTCGTCCCGTCCATGCGAGCGGGTGACGTTGTCCCACATCTCCAACCCGTAGGTGACGCCACCGCGGCCGTCGGCGCGAATCGCCTGCCCCTGGATGTCCAGCGCGACCGAACGCACGTCGTCGGAGACGTGCCGGACGCGGTCCGACGGCACGACGACGCCGTCCACGAGCGATTGCCCGCGGATCGCCCGTCCCTCCCGCTGAACCTGCCAGGACACCTGCACGTCGAGAGTGGACATCCAAGGCCGATTCGCCGCCAAGCTGCCCTTGAGGCGCGCGAGCGAGCGGTCCTGGGGCTCGAACAGGTAGAGAGCGTTGCGGCCCACTCCCCCTCCGTCGACCCCCGGAGCCCGGAAGTCGACGTAGCGGTCGTAGCGCGGGACGTGGCTCTGCTCGGAATGCTGGCCGGACATCTCGACGCGCAACCGTCGGGTGGCCTGGAGATCGAGGCGCAAGTCGCCGCTCCGCTGGTCGTAGCCGGTCGGGTCCTGAGGGGGTAGCCCTCCCCCCGGCTTCAGGTGCGACCAGGAGCCGAAGCTGACGCCCCCGAACAGCTCCAGCCCGGACAGGAAATCCGGCGCCGCGACCGCGCCCGAGATGCGCGCCCTGCTTCCGTCGGTGGCCCCGTCGAAAGTGTAGGAGCCTTCGGCCGTCCAACTCTCGCCCGGCCGGAGCAGGTCGCCGGCGCGCCGCGTCACGACGTTGATCACCCCGCCCATGGCGTCGGACCCGTAGAGCGTCGAGGAGGCCCCGCGCACCACTTCCACGCGCTCCATGATCTCGGGGTCCACGGAGGACAGGTACTGGCTCGGGCCTTGGCGGAAGGTGCCGTTGTTGAGGCGCACGCCGTCGACCATCAGGAGCACTTGGCTACCCGTGAGCGCGCGCACGAAGGCGGCTCCCTGCCCCGCCGTGGTCTGCTGCACCAGCACGCCCGGTTCGGCCGCGAGAACGTCGAGGAGGAGGCGGACCGGCCGTTGGCGCAGTTCGGCGCGTCCCACCAGGTTGACCGACACGGCGAGTTCCTCGCTGGTCGTGGCCATGCGGATCGCGGTCACCACCAGCGAGTCCATCCGGACGACCGCCGAATCGGAGACGGTCTCGCACGGCGGCGTCTGGGCCGCGGCGGACAGAGACGCGGCGGACAGGACGCCCGCGCAGGCCAAGGCGCGGGTAGCAAGCAACTTCGGCATCGCGCTCCTCTTGCCGTTTCGTGCCTGGGTTGCCTGTCGCCGCGCGATGCGGTCGAGGCTCGGGGAATGGACCGCGTCGAGAGCGAGTCGTTCGCGCGGACGGCGGACGGGAACGCTGGCATAGCCCGCCCCGGCGCGAAAGGTTCCCGGACCGTCCCGCGCACCGCATCGTGTCCGCGTCGAGGCGAAGAGGCTCGCGTGACAGACCCGCCCGCCCGCGGTATCGTGCCTGCACTGGAGCGAGCGCCGATCCTCTCGTTAGGAGAAACCCGATGACGCCCAGCCGCCGCCAGTTTCTCGGCTCCATGGCCGTGCCCGCCGCGGCCGCCGCCGGACTCCCTCTTCCGCGCGTCCGCTTCTCCGAGGGCGCGCGCGTGATCGTCGACGAGCTGGGCGACTGGCCCGGCACGCCCGCCCGGATCGCGCGCGACGAGGACTTCTGGACCGAGGTGGCCCGGGCATTCACAGTGGACCGGAGCCTCGTCAACCTGAACAACGGGGGGGTGAGTCCGGCGCCCCGTTGGGTGCAGGAGGCGATGAAGCGCCACCTGGACTACTCCAACGAGGCGCCCACCTACACGATGTGGCAGATCCTCGAGCCTCAGCGGGAGGCCGTGCGCGCGCGCTTGGCGCGCGCGTGGGGGGTGGACGCCGAGGAGATCGCCCTGACCCGCAACGCCTCCGAGGGCCTGCAGATCCTGCAGCACGGCTTCGACCTGGAGCCGGGCGACGAAGTCCTGACCACGACCCAGGACTACGGGCGCATGATCACCACCTTCCAGCAGCGGGAACGGCGGGACGGCATCGTGCTGAAGCAGATCCGGATTCCGGTTCCCGCCGAGGATCCCGCCGAGATCGTGCGGCGTTTCGAGGAAGGGATCACCCCGCGCACGCGCATGATCCTGTGTTGCCACATGATCAACCTCACCGGCCAGATACTGCCGGTGAAGGAACTCACCGCCCTCGGCCGCCGGAACGGCGTCCCGGTGCTGGTGGACGGAGCCCACGCGTTCGCCCACTTCGACTTCGACCTGGGCGAGCTGGACGTGGACTTCTACGCCACCTCGCTGCACAAGTGGCTGTTCGCGCCTCACGGAACCGGACTGCTCTACGTCCGCCGGGAGAGGATCCCGGAGGTGTGGCCGCTCACCGCCGCCCCCGAGCGCATGGACGACGACATCCGCAAGTTCGAGGAGATCGGCACCCACCCCGCGGCGAACTATCTGGCCGTCGCGGAAGCGCTCACCTTCCACCAGGGGATCGGCGGCGCGCGCAAGGGCGCGCGCATGACGTACCTGCGCGACTACTGGGCGGACCGCCTCCTGCGGCACGACCGGGTGCGGTTGCACACCAGCCGCACCCCGGGCCTCGCCTGCGGGCTCGCCAACGTGCAGATCGACGGCATCGACCCCGCGGCCCTGAACCGGCACCTGTGGAACGAGCACCGTATCATCGCGGTGGGCATCGGACACGAGGAGTGCCCCGGCTCACGCATCACGCCCAGCGTGTACACCACCATCGAGGAGCTCGACCGCTTCGGTGACGCCATGGAGCGAGTGATCCGGCACGGCCTCCCGGCCTGATCCCGCGCGCCCGGCAACCTCCCGGAGGACTCGACGGGACGGTCGGCCCGACCGACGCGAGGCCTCCGCCTTCCTATGCCTTCGCCACCGCCTCGGCGATGTTGTCCAGAGCCTTGCGCACCAGCACGCGCGAGGTGGCCAGGTTCATGCGCATGCGACCGCTCCCGCCGGTGCCGTAGGAATGCCCCGGGTTCAGGTAGATTCCAGCGTGTTCGGCGAACCAGCGTTGCATGATCTGCTCGGGCGTGACGACCGAGTCCGAGGTCCTGCTCTCCTCCTCGGCCCTCTCGCGGGCGCCGACCCCGTCCATCAGCCCGCTCACGTCCAGCCAAGCCAGGTAGGTGCCCTGGGCCTTGGTGTAGCTCACCATGGGGATGTCGTTCAGGCGGGACTGCGCCAAGTCGTGGTTGCCGTCGACGTAGGGCAACAGCTGGTCGAGCCACTCGTCTCCGTCGGTGAGCGCGGCCTTGTTGGCCTCCATGCCCAGCGTGCTCAGGTCGGCCCGGGTGTAGGAGCGGGCGCGCGCGAGCAGGTTGGGGTTGGTGGAAAAGTACCAGGCGGCCTTCATGGCGGCGAGGCTGAAGGTCTTGCTGGCCGCTTTGAAGGTGAGGCTGTTGTCGACGATCTCCTTGTCGGGCAGGCTTGCGAAGGGCGTGTAGGCGTTGCCCGAGGTCACGAAGTCGCAGTGGATCTCGTCGGCGAGCACGACGACCCGGTTGCGGAGACAGATCTCGCCCATGCGCAACAGATCCTCCTCGGACCAACAGTTACCCGTGGGGTTCTGGGGGTTGCACAGGAGGAAGACGTTGACCCGGGTGGCGCGCCGCTCGAAGTCGTCCCAGTCGATCTCGTAGCGTCCGTCCGTCACGTGCATCTCGCTGTCCTCGGCGACGGTGCGGGTGAAGGTCAGATCGCTGTAGAAGCCGTTGTAGGTGGGGGTGTTCATGAGCACCCTCGACCCCGGCGGCGAGAAGGCGTGGAGCGCGGCGATCAAGCCGGGATGCACGCCCGTTGTGAGCTCGATGGTGGACGGATCCACCTCGAGACCGTAGCGCCGGTGGTTCCAGTCCGCGATGGCTCGGACGTAGGAATCGGGCCGGGTCAGATAGCCCCAGTTCTCGTGCTCGCAGCGCTTCGCCAGCGCCTCGGTGATGCAGGGGGCCGCGCGGAAGTCCATGTCGGCGATGCCCATGCCGACCTCGATCCCCTCGCCGAACTGCGCGATCGCGCGGTCCCACTTGGTACAGTCGGTGCCCCGGCGATCATAGACCTCGTCGAAGTCGAAGTCGGTCCGGGCGGGCGAGGCCAGGAATTCGGCGGCGCCGCCGATGCCGCCCGGTCCGGCCCCCACGGCACCGAGGACCGCGGTAGCGCCTGCGCCTCTCAGGAAATTTCTTCGGCTGAACTGATGATCGGTCGCCATGGCCCCCCCTAGTCGGCGTGTTCGCGGGAAGCGCGCTCGCTTCCCCGCGTCGTGCGCATTCGCAACGGGCATGGTAACGCCTCGGGACGCGTTTTTCACGCGAGGTCCGGGGCGCCGCCCAATCCGCGACAATGCCGGGAGTGGGATTCGAACCCACACGGGCCGAGCCCGGAGGATTTTAAGTCCCCTGCGTCTACCGTTCCGCCATCCCGGCCGCCAGCGGCAACCTACCCACGCGGAGACGGATGCGGAAAGGGCACGCGGCCGCCGCCAGCGCCGACGCCCGCTCGGCGGGCTCGGGAGAGGCGCGACGAGGTCGGGCGGTTCCGCGGAAAGCCGGACGTTCGGTTCCGCCGCGCAAGCTCCTAGACCGAAGTTCTGGCGAATTGGGGTGATCTCCTGGCTTGGTCACGGGCGAGGCGCGATGATCGCGCACTTGGGTCGCCGCGAAGCCGCGCTCGAGGCGTCCCGCCTTTCCACGGCACACGCGAAATCGGCTCGCAGGGTTCCCGCCCTGCCGAGATCCGAAGTCGCGCCAACGCGGACCGCGGCCGAGCGCGCCGACCGACCCGCGGCCACCCCGCCCTGTCGCAGTCGGCATCGGTAGCGCATCTTGTCCGTTGCGGACGCGAGCGATATCGCGGACCGGCTTCCAACCCACCGACTCGATTCCAAGGAGGATCGGACCATGCGCAGGTTCGCCACCCTACTCCTGCTGGCAGGGGCGCTCGGTTTCGCCCCCTCCGCGGAGGCGGACGCCCAGCTCCTCGAAGCGGGAGAGATGGCTCCCGACTTCGAACTGCCCGGCGCCACCCGCTTCGGCGTGCTGAAGGATCCGGTTCG
This sequence comes from Longimicrobiales bacterium, assembly GCA_965115885.1. GTDB lineage: Bacteria > Gemmatimonadota > Gemmatimonadetes > Longimicrobiales > Gaopeijiaceae > BD2-11. The sequence continues at coordinate 785,346 of OZ220479.1, read as the reverse complement.
CCTCAGCGACTACCGGGGAGAAACGGTCGTTCTCGCCTTCTTCTTCCGCGTCCGAACACGCGGGTGAACGGTGCAGATGACAGCGTACCGTGATCAGTACGCAAGCTTGTTCAACGAAGGCCGCAACGTCGTCGTCGTCGGAATCTCCAACGACAGCCCGGAGGACTTGGGCTCCTGGCTCAAAGACGAGGACTTCCCCTTCCTGTTCGTCAGCGACGCCGGCACCGGCGGCGCCACCTACGAGGCGTTCGGCGGCGGCAAGCGCGACAACGACATGGTCGACAGCCGCTCGGTCATCGTGGTCGGACCGGACGGGCGCATCGCCGGGGTGATCCCGCAGTTCGCCCAGGTGGACCCGACCGCCTACGAGGAACTAGCGGAGATGGTCGACGCCGCCACGCCCGAACCGTAAAACCGGCATCCGGTCCCGATCCTCTTCCCGCGTCCCCGACGGGGCCGGGGGGAGACGGGCCCGCCGTCCCCCGCAGCCTCCTCGCGGGTGTCCGCTCCCGATCATGTCCGGCATCCGCGAGCCGAGGACGGAACGGATCCCGGAAAACCCGTTCCGCAGCTCGCGATCGAGGGACGCGTACCGACGCCTGCCATAAGGTCGGGATTCGCGAGGCGCGCCCGGCACCCGGAGTCGCGACCCCGAAATCTCATGGCGCCGGTCGATTCGGCGGCCATGCCCCTGCGGGTGGACGGCGAAGGCGTCCGCCCCTCGGCAGGCGAACTCGACGACTCGCCTTCGGCGGGGTAACCGCCTTCCCGGGCTCCGATCGCCCGAGACGGCTCCCTCCAATGGCCGGATCCCGGCGAGTCGGCGCGGCGGCGAGGGAATCGGCGTACGCGCGCGCGATTTCCGGCCTCCCTACTCTGGGCAGCCCTTCCGTTCCGACGAATCCCGGGACTCGAGGAAAAGCCTCCGACAGGGAGCGGGTCTACCTGCCGTCGAGTCCCCGCCGCCGCAGCCACCCCACCACGAGCAGAAGCGCCGCGGCGAACGCGATCAGGAAGGTCGCAACCGCCAGGATGGCGGGGCTGGTCTCCTCGCGAATGCCCGCCCACATCTGGCGCGGGACGGTGTTCTGCTCCACCCCGCCCAGAAAGAGCACGACCACCACCTCGTCGAACGAGGCGGCGAAGGCGAAGAGCGCCCCCGAGAGCACCCCCGGCGCGATCAGCGGCAACTGGACCCGCAGGAACGTGGTCAGCGGCCCCGCTCCGAGCGAAGCGGCGGCGCGGTTCAGAGTGTCGTTGTAGGCGGTCAGGGTGGCCGTCACCGTGATCACCACGAACGGCGTCCCCAGTGCCGCGTGCGCCAGGATCAGGCCGAGGTGGGTCTGGCTCAACCCCAGCCGGGAGTAGAAGAAGAACATCCCTGCGGCCGAGATGATCACCGGGGTCACCAGCGGCGAGACGAGGAAGCCCATCAGAAAACGCCGGGCGGGCATGTGGGGGCTCGAGAGCCCGAGGGCGGCCAGCGTGCCGAGCGCCGTGGCCAGGGCCGTGGCCGCGCCGCCGATCGCCAAGCTGTTGGCGAGCGCGCCACGCCACGCCGCGCTGGTGGCGATTTCACGGTACCAGCGCAGCGACCAAGCGTCCGGGTCGAGCCGCAGCATGCCCTCGGTGAAGGTGAAGTAGGGCTCGGCGTTGAAGCTCAGCGGCACGATCACGAGGATCGGCGCCACCAGGAAAAACGCCATCGCGGCACAGAAGGCAGCGTGGAGGGTGCGGCCGACACGCTCCCCTCGGCTCAGCGCCCGCACTATCGGACGCCCACGGGTTCGGTCCCCGCCACCCGCTCGTACAGCAGGTAGAGGCCGACCACGCACGCTAGGACGATCCCCCCCAGCGCCGCCGCCATGCTCCAGTTGAGCGACGTCTGCATGTGGTAGGCGATCATGTTGGCGATCAGCTGGCCGGTGCTGCCCCCGACGAGTGCGGGGGTGATGTAGTAGCCGATGGCCAGAATGAACACCAGAAGGGATCCGGCGCCGACCCCGGGGAGCGTCTGCGGCCAGTAGACGCGCAGGAAGCCCTGGACCGGACCGGCTCCCAAGGAGGCCGCCGCGTCCGTGTGCGACCGGGGAATGCCGCGCATCACGGAGTAGAGCGGCAGAACCATGAAGGGCAGCAACACGTGGGTCATGGCCACGAAGGTGCCGGTCATGTTGTAGACGAGCGCCAGCCGCCCGTCGTCCGGAACCAGCTTCAGCGCGACCAGAATGTCGTTGATCACGCCCTGGCCCTGCAGCAGCACGATCCACGATGTGGTGCGAACGAGGAGCGACGTCCAGAACGGGACCAGCACCAGCGCCAGCAGGAGGCCGGCGCGGCGCGGCGGCGCATGGGCGATGAAGTGCGCCAACGGGTAGCCCAGCAGGAGGCATAGCCCGGTGATCGCGAAGCTCACCACGAAGGTGCGCGCGAAGAGGCGCAGATAGATGCGGCGGTCCTCGTCCTGGCGGACGACGGAACCGTCGTCGAGCCGTCGCAGGTCGAGGGCGGCCAGGTAGTGACGGGCGGTGAAGCGCTCTCCGGCGGCGCGCACCGCGTGCCAAGTACCGGCATCCGCCCAAGCCGGATCGATGTCGGTCAGGGCCTCGCGCCACGATCCCGGGGGCGTCGACGGCAGCCGACGTCCGGTCAGCGCGACGACGCTCCGCAATCCGCTCCGGACGCGGTTGACGCGGCCGGCCACCCGCCCGATCTCCCGTTCCTCCGCGGCGCGCGTCAGCTCGCGCGCCGCGGCCGCGAACACTTCCTCCTCGGGCACCCCTTCCCCGTCCCAACCATCGAGCGACGCGAGCGTCTCCGGCAACGCGTCGGCCACCACCGCGTCATGGAAGCTCCGGGAGAGCATCGTCGCGAGAGGCGCAACGAAAGTGGCGCCGACGAAGGCGACGAGCGGCAACGCAAGCCCTCCGGCCCGCAGGCGCGGTCGCCAGTCCCGATTCCTCATCGAGCCAGCCACGCGCTGAAGCGCTCGTTCATCTCGTCGGCGTGGTCCACCCACCACGTCCCGTCCATGCGCAGCGCCCGCTCCAGGTTCTCCGGGTAGGTCGGCATGTGCGGCAGCATGTCCACGCCGGCCTCGGCGTGCGTCCCCACCAGCGCCAGCCCCGAGTTGCGCGTCGGGCTGTAGGAGATGTGGCTTGCGACCGCGGCCAGGGATTCCGACGAGGTCGCGAAGGCCAGAAAGTCGACGGCGGCCTCCAGATTCGGGGTCCCCGCAACCACCGCGAGCTGCCCGAAGTCGAGGATCTGGCCGTCCCAAACGATCCCGAACGGCTGATTCTCGAGCACTTGGGCGTTGAAGATCCGTCCGTTGTAGGCCGTGGTCATGGTCACCTCGCCGTCGGCGAGCAACTGCGGCGGCTGGGCGCCCGCCTCCCACCAGACGATGTGTTCCTTGATGGCGTCCAGCTTGCGGAACGCGCGCTCGACCCCCTCGGGGGTGTCCAGCAACGCGTACACATCCTCCGGAGGCACCCCATCGGCCATTAGGGCGAACTCCATGTTCCCCAATGGTTTGCGACGCATACCGCGGCGCCCCGGGAACGCTTCCAGGTCGAAGAAGTCGACGACCGAGGCGGGCGCGGGGCCGCGGACATTCTCGCGGTTGTAGGCGATGACGGTTGCGTAGAATTCGGCACCCACGCCGCACTCGGTCAGCGTGCCGGGCAGGAAGTCCTCCTCCGCCGGCGTGCCGTCCGCCCCCGGCGGCCACATCGCCGGATCGAGCGGCTCGAGCAACCCTTCCTCGCAACCGCGCACGGCGTCGGCCACCTCCATCGAGACGACGTCCCAGTGGACCCTGCCCACGTCGACCTGCGCGCGGATCTCCGCGAGGCCTCCGTTGTAGAGCGCATCCCGGACGGCGATGCCCGTTTCCGTGGAAAACGGCTCGTAGTACGCCAGCCTGCAGGCGCGCGTGTAGGCGCCCCCCCAGGAAGTCACGGTCAGGGCGTCCCCGGGCTCGCCTCCGCAACCGGAGACGCCCAGCGCCGCGAGCGCGGCGGACACCAGCCGACGGCTCATGTCGCGCCCTCTCCGCCTCCGTGGTCCAACACCCGGCAGTCGGTGGGCGTCCAACCCACGCGGATCCGGTCGCCCGCCAGCACGGCTCCCTGTCCCGCGACGTTGGAGATCTTGGCGACGAAGTCGGTGCGCCCGCACACCTCCATGCGGATGCGCAGGTGGTCGCCCACGAAGGCGATGTCCCGGACGTGGGCGCCGAATTCGTTCGTGTAAAGGCCCTCCTCGGGACGGATCGCCACCCGTTCGGGACGGACCGACAGGGTCACCGGATCTCCGGGCTCGCACTCCACCACGCGTAGCCCGACCACCGTCCGGTCGCCCACCTTCACCTCGCAGAGATCCCCGCGCGACGCGGCGACCCGCCCGTGAAGACGGTTGTTCTCGCCGATGAAGCGGGCCACGAAGGATCGCTCCGGTTCCTCGTAGAGCGCCTCCGGCGGAGCCACCTGCTCCACCCCGCCGTCCCGCAGCACCGCGATGCGGTCCGACATGACCATGGCCTCCTGCTGGTCGTGGGTCACGTAGACCACGGTCACCCCGAGAGTCCGGTGGATGCGTCGGATTTCGTATTGCAACTCCTCGCGCAGGTGGCGGTCGAGAGCGCCCAAGGGCTCGTCCATGAGCACGAGTTCGGGCTCGAAGACCAGCGCGCGCGCGATCGCCACCCGCTGTTGCTGCCCGCCCGAGAGTTGCCCCGGCCGACGGGTGCCGAAACCTTCCAGTCGGACCAGCCGGAGCGCCCGATCGACCAGCTTCCGCCGTCGGCCGCGGCCCGTGCCGCGCACGTCCAGCGGGAAGGCGAGATTGTCCTCGACGCTCATGTGCGGGAAGAGGGCGTAGTCCTGAAACACCATGCCGATGCCCCGCCTGCGGGGCGGCAGGGCGTGCACGGAGCGTCCGCCGATGCGGATGGATCCCGAGGTCGGGGTCTCGAACCCGGCGAGCATCATCAGACAGGTCGTCTTCCCGGATCCGGACGGGCCCAGAAGGCTCAGGAACTCGCCCCGGCGCACGGCCAGATTCAATCCACGGACCGCCATGACCCGACCGTCGTAGCTCTTGGCGATGTTCTCGAACTCGACGTGCGGGTCTTTTGGAGTCGTCATCGGACGGATCCTCCACCGTTGCGAAGCGTCGTGCCCCGGAGGGTCCCGCGTCCCGGGGAACAGGAGGCGAACTCTAGGCGCAGCCCGCCGCGCCCACAACGCCCGCCGCCCCGAGCTCCGGCCTCTTTTTCAGTCTTTCCCAGTGCGGTGACGAGCCCGAACGGAGTGGGCTTCGCAGGGGAGGGTGTCATTGGCGACGAGTTTGAAACTGACGCCGGTTCCCCTCGGGCGGCTTGACCCAGCGATCGGCTGACCCAAGTGCCCTACCAACGATACGATTTCTCGGCCGCTCGGGGGGACCGGAAAAAGCGCCGACCTCGACCGACATCGCGACCTGACAAGAGCCCGACGCGCTCGCGTGCGTCCCGTCGCTGCTTTGTCCAATGTCGGCCGAGGCCGGTTCCATCGCTGCATCCCAACATGGGAACAGGAGGCCGGCATGGCGAGTGCGCAGGTGGAGGGCAACGGGGTCGTCGGTGGGGTGGACGCCCACCAAGGCCGACACACCGTTGCAGTTGCGAACGTCGACGGCGCGGAGCTCGGGACCGAGTCGTTTCCGACGACCGGCGACGGGTGACGGGTATCGGGCGATGTTCGCGTGGCTTCGCTCCCACGGCGAGCTGCTGCGCGTGGTCGTCGAGTGCACGGGGACGTGCGGCGCAGGCGTGAGCCGCCGCCTTTGGCGGCGGCTGGCGTGCCCGTGATCGAGGTGACCGGTCCGGACCGCGTGGCCCGAAGGGCGCAGGGGAAGGACGATGCGCTGGACGCCGTCGCAGCGGCGCAGGCGGCTCGCACCGGGTACCGGACGCACGTGGCCAAGGACCGCACCGGCGCTGTCGAGGCGCTACGCACGCTCTGTCAATTGGCAGCGAGTTTGAAACTGACGCCGGTTCCCCTCGGTGGCCTGACCCAGCATTTGGCTGACCGAAGTGTCCTTTTAACGATTTGTCGGCCACTCGGGGGGGCCGGATAGAGCGCCGGCCTCGACCGACATCGTGACCTGATAAGAGCCTGACGCGCTCTCGCGCGTCCCATCGCTGCTTTGTCCAATGTCGGCCGAGGCCGGTTCCATCGTTGCATCCCAACATGGGAACAGGAGGCCGGCATGGCGAGTGCGCAGGTGGAGGGCAACGGGGTCGTCGGTGGGGTGGATACCCACCAAGACCAACACACCGTTGCAGTTGTGAGCGTCGACGGCGCGAAGCTCGGGACCGAGTCGTTTCCGACGACTGGCGACGGGTACCGGGCGTTGCTCGAGTGGCTTCGATCTCACGGCGAGCTGCTGCGCGTGGGCGTCGAGTGCACGGGGACGTACGGCGCAGGTGTGAGCCGCTGCCTGGCGGCGGCCGGCGTGCCCGTGCTCGAGGTGACCGGTCCGGACCGCGTGGCCCGAAGGGCGCAAGGGAAGGACGACGCGCTGGACGCGATCGCGGCGGCGCAGGCGGCTCGCACCGGGTACCGAACGCACGTGGCCAAGGACCGCACCGGCGCCGTCGAAGCGCTGCGCACGCTCTGCGTGGCGCGCCGGAGCGCGGTGAAGGGGTGCATTGCGGCTCAGCAACAGGTGCACAACCTGATCGTCTCAGCGCCCGAGCGGCTACGCGACGAGCTGCGCGACCTGCCTCGCATGAAGCGCCTGCGCAAGTGCGCGGCGTGGAGGCCTCGATCAGAGCGGGCGCATGAGCCGGAGGTCGCGACGAAGATCGCGCTCAAGCGCCTGGCTCGCCGGATCCTGGCCTTCAAGGAGGAGATCGCGGGACTGGACGAGTGCATTCGGCCGATCGTCGAGAGTGCGGGTCCGGCGTTGCTCGAGCTCGAGGGCGTGGGAATCGCGACGGCTGCGGATCTGCTGGTGGCGGTCGGAGAGAACCCGGATCGGATGCGTTCGGAGGGAAGCTTCGCGATGATGTGCGGAGTCAGCCCGATCCCTGCGTCGAGTGGAAAGACGCGGCGGCATCGCCTGAATCGGGGCGGGAACCGGAGTGCGAACGCGGCGCTGCATATGATCGTGCTGACTTGCATGCGCAAAGATCCGAGAACGCAGCGCTACGTCGAGCGGCGCACGGAAGAGGGGCTGTCGAAGCGCGAGACGATGCGGTGCCTCAAGCGGTACATGGCCCGTTGCGTGTACCGGGCGCTGACGAACGGCGTCGGGGCGGCGATCCCGACGGAGTCGTCCGATGCGGCGAGCGCGGCGGTAGCCGAAGCTCGGGAGACGGCCGCCGGGAGCCAGGGCGAGAGGCGGGATCGGGCGGGTGTGCGGAGGAGCCCGGCTGCGGGCTTGTCGGATCCGGGCGAAGGGGGCCGGCGCAGCGCTGACGGAGGGGCCGTGGAAGACGGGCCGGCAGCGTGCAGAGCTGCATGAGCCTGTCCGAAGACTCCTTTCGGAGCGGGATCGCGCGGTCGAGCTGCGCCATGATCCGATCCCGGCTCCAAGGATGTCCTTTCGGGCGCGTGAGCGCAGACGGGATGGGCCGACGTCGGGTGTTGGACGCAGGAGCGTTCCGTCTGCCGCACCTGCCCGGGGGACGCGGGCCCTGGCGCCTCGCTTCGGTCGCTCCGCTCCCTGCGCGAGGCGTCAGGGCCCGGGAGCGGCCGGTCGGCCGCTTCCTCTCCGTGTCCCGGGCGCCGTGGGACGCGCTGTCGGACATGGCGCGGCGAACGGACGCTGGCGGGTGCGCGCGCGAAGAGCCTGCGGGTCCCGCGCCAGCGTTGTCCTATGCGCACAAGAGCCTGTGGAGCGACAGGTTCCGCAATCACAGAGGCAAGAGCAGAGGCCGGCGATCCGCAGGACTCGCGGGCAACGTGAAGCGTCTGCCGATGATCCCGACGGAACGTCGCGAGGTGCGACGCTCGCTACGTCCCCCAACCCTCGGAAAAGGTCCCGAAACGCCGTTAGAAGCGATCCTGCAGCCTCGAATTTACGGAAAACTGGGGCTCTTCGGTGTTTTATGTGGGTTGGCGGGGCTTTCCAGGGACACGCCCGCTGAGGACAGCGAGGAGGCAAAAATGGGCCCTTGACGTACATAAGAGCATCGTCAAAAATTGCACACTTTTTGTGCCCGGCAAGGGCACCTCTTGGGCCACCGAAAATTGCACACTTTTTGGCGTCAAGCAGGCTCCTCGGGGTCCCCGTGCAGGGAGCGTAGCGACCGAAACGGGGACCCCGAGGAGGGCGCCGTTCACAGCCCACCTCCGCCGCATCCGGGCGCCTCCACCCGCCAGGATCCCGACCATCCGAACCCCCCTCCGACCGGTCCAAGGGTGGATCCCCTCGATCTCCGCGTGGAGAACCCCGGCGATCATGCACCCCATGGCTTCCATGAACCGCTCCGCTCCCCGGCGCAGAATCCCCCACATGCCGTTTCCGCGGGTATCCCTACCCCTCCGAGGGTCGTGATCGGCCCTCAGGGGCGATCCTACGGCTTCGCTCGCGCGGTCGAGCCTCCAGCCTCGCCGGATCCCCCGCCACGGCCTGCGAATCGAGTTCCGACGCGGCTCCGCGTTCCGTGTCCCAACCTTCGTCATGTCCTACCTCCTGTCCGTGTCGTCGGCTCCAGCATCGCTCGCCGGCGATGCCGTCGGATGGATCGCCCTCGAGATCTCCTTGTGGCGCCGCATCCTGTACGAGTTGCCCCGAATGTTGATCGTGTGACTGCGATGCAGCAGACGGTCCAACAACGCGGCCGCCATCACCTCGTCGTGCAGCACCTCGCCCCACTGCTGATACGGCTTGTTCGACGTCAACACCGTCGACGCCCGCCCGTAACGCCCGTTGACCAGCTGGAAGAACAGACGCGCTCCGTTCGACGTCACCGGCAGATACCCGATCTCGTCCACCACGAGCAACGCCGGATGCATCGACGTCTTCAGCCGACGCTTCAGCCTGCCCGCCGCGTGCGCCTCCTCCAGCGACTCGACCAGCGCGGCCAGCGTGCCGAAGTAGATCCTCCGCCCCGCCTCGGCCGCCGCAACCGCCAAGCTGATCGCGATGTGCGTCTTCCCGACTCCGGGAGGACCCAGGATCACCACGTTCTCCTTCCGCTCCAGGAACCCCAGCTCGTGCAACGACTCGACCTGCTGACGATCGATCGACGGCTGGAACGTGAAGTCGAACTCCGCCAGCGTCTTCAGTCCCGGCAGACGACTCGACCGCATCGCCGCCGTCAAGCGACGACCGTTGCGCAGCTCGATCTGCGCCCCGAGCAGACGCTCGATCCCCTCGCCCGCCGTGTACTCCCCGCCGTCCACTCGCCTGAACACCTCGTCCAGCGCCTCGAGCGCCCCGGGCATCTTCAAATCCGCCAGCTGGGCCGCGATCCGATCCCTCCGGCTCGCAGCCTTCACGAAACCCTCCGTTCAGCCGAGTAGTAGTCCAACGACCGCTGCTCGACGTCGACCGACGGAAGGGGCGCCGACGGCTCCGACCGCTTCGCCTCGGGCTCGGGCATCGGTCTCGGGGTCGCGAACCGATACCCCCTCGGTGCCAAGGGCAACAGAAGGGGCCGCTCCGACGCGAAACGATCCGACACGCTCTCCCCGAGCGTCCCGTGAATCCGGACGTTGGCGACCTGCTCCCGCCACCGCTTCAACCGTTCGTCGATGTCGGCGTCCCCTGCGAAGCTGCGCCCGTAGAAGAAGTTCTCGCGCATGTACCGGATGGGACGCTCGACCTTCCCCTTCGTCTGCGCCCGGTATGGACGGCAGGCCCGGACCTTGAATCCCCAGTGATCGGCAAACCCCGTGAACGCAGCGTTTTCCATCAGCTTCCCGCCCGCTTTGCGCTCGCCGGAGATCACCACCGCCTTCATCCGATCGAACAGCAACTCCCTGGGCACGCCGCCCATGGCGACGAACGACTTCTCGAGCCCGTCCACCAGGACGGCCATCGTCTGGCGCTCGTAGAGGCGCGCCCACATCCAGCGCGAGTAACCCAGAACCACGACCAGCGCGAAACGCTTGCCCCAAGGGAACTTGAACTCCGCGAAGTCCACCTGCCCCTGGCGACCGGGCTCCGTCTCGAACCGCTGCACCGCCTCGACCCGATCTTGCGGCCGAACCGACCGAACATGCCGAGCGACAACGCTGTAGCTCCCCTCGAATCCCGACCTCCGCACATCCTCGTACAACCGCACGGCGCTCATCTTCGGAAACTCGGCCAAACGCTCTTCGATGAATCGCTTGTAGTCGTCGAGCTTCGACTTCCGAGGTCGCCGCGAGCGTGTCCCGGATCCGGCACCGCCCGCCTCGTCGTCCAGCCAACCGCCGGAAATCCAGTAGTACAACGTCCTCCGGGCGATCCCCAGATCGGCCGCGACCGCGGTCTTGGACAACCCTCGTTCCAAGAGTTTCCTCGCCTGTACCTTCGTGCTGCCGTCGATCATCGCGTCTCCTTGGGCGAAGTGGATGGGACACGCGTAATCGATGATCCAGCTCAGGGACACCCCCCTCCGGGTCCGCCTCCGGATGCCCTCCGCGAACAGTTGCGGGCCACGAAAGTGTGCAAAAATCTGCGCAACGCTAAACGCCAAAAAGTGTGCAATTCCTGACGCCAAAAAGTGTGCAATTTTAAACGCTCGGTAACACGCTCTGCGTGGCGCGCCGGAGCGCCGGAGCGCCGGAGCGCGGTGAAGGGGTGCCTTGTGGCCCAGCGACAGATGCACGGCCTGATCGTCTCGGCGCCCGAGCGGCTGCGCGATCAGCTCCGCGACCTGCCTCGCATGAAGCGCCTGCCGAAGTAAATCCTCCGCCCCGCCTCGGCCGCCGCAAACGCCAAGCCGATGGCGATGCGAGTCTTCCCGACTCCGGGAGGACCCAGGATCACCACGTTCTCCTTCCGCTCCAGGAACCCCAGCTCGTGCAACGACTCGACCCGCTGGCGACGGCTGGAACGTGAAGTCGAACTCCGCCAGCGTCTTCGGTCTCGGCAGACGACTCGGGCGAACGCCGGGATCCGAGCTGCGCGTCCGTCGATCCCGTCCCGCCCGAACGCCGAGAGGACGATTCCGTCGCAGAGAGACCCGCTCGGGCGCGACCGGCAGGTGCGGAGGAAAACCAACCCCGGCGGGGGGTGTGGGCCTCCCTGCCCGGTCGAGTTTCCCGTCCGCAAGAATCCGCCTCGCCGCCGTCGGAAGCTTGGAAGCGCTCGGAGCCCGGATCCCTCGCGTCGGGGGGACCGGCGCCCGACCAGCGTCCGGCCGGCGAAGCGGTAGGCTCCGGCACGGTCGTCAACCTCCGCGTCGTCCGCGGCGGCGGTACCGTCCGAGAGGTCGCGGATCGGGTCGAGGTGCGGATCCGTTCGGCGCCGAGCGACAGGATCATGCTCATGATCGCAGCGCCTCGGATCGGGGCTCGGCTCCCGTTGGACACCGCCTTCCGGTTCAGGTTCGTTCGTCGTTGGACGGGACTTTTTCTGGCGGGGATCCCCGCAGGATCATAAGCTTCACAAGGCGTGTAGCAGTTTCGATTAAGGATCCGATTCCGCTCCGACCCAACCGCAACCGTATCGCGGACACGACCATGCTCCGTTCCAAACCGATCCCGTTCCTCGTCCTAGCGCTGGCCGCATGCGGCGGGGACGAAGATCTCGCAGACCCCGGAGGCGAAGCCCCGCCCGACCTCACCGGATCCTACACGTTGCAGTCTTTTTCCGCAGCGCTGTTGACCGGCGGAGACACCCTTGAGACGTCGGACACCGTATCGGGCACCTTCACGGTTCGGCAGGAGACGGTCGCAGGTTCCGTGGCCACCGGCACCATGGCGATCAGCCTCGTGCTCCCGGACGGTCAGGGCGAAACCACGTCCTTCGAGGATCGAGGCGGCTACTTGAATCGTTCCGACGGCCGCTGGTCGCAGACGGGCGACCAGTTTTCAGGGCAGGGGACCTACGAGTTACAAGGCGATGCCCTGCACGTCGAAGTGATCGAGCCCGCGCTAGCCGCCGCCTATTCGGTCTGGCGGCGGAACTGACCCATGCGAGGGCCCGGTCGCTCGACGCGAGCCTCGACAGCGCTCGCCCTGCTCTGCGCCCTACCTCTCGCCGCCCAGACGCCGCCCGCCATCCGGGGCGTCGTGGTGGACGAGAACGGCATCCCCGTCGCGGGCGCGGAGGTGCTGGTGCGGTCGACCCCGCTACGCGTCCTCACGGGCGGGGACGGCGGCTTCGCGGTGCCGACGTCGGACGGCGACACGTACACGCTGTTCGTCGTCGCCGACGGCTACGCAAGCGCGGAGGTCGCGGTCGCCGCAAACGCATCCGAGCGGCTCCGCATCCCGCTCGAGCCGTTGCTCTTCGACACCCCCGGCGTCACCGTCACCGCGAGCCGGACCACGGTCCGCCCCGGCGAGGCTCCCGCGAGCGTCGCGATGCTGAGCGGAGAGGAGCTCCGGCGCCGCGACGTCACCGACCTGAGGGAAGCCCTCCCGTTCGCCCAAGGCGTGACCTTCAACGCCGGCCAGATGGACATTCGCGGCTCCAGCGGCATCGCCCGCGGCGTCGGCAGCCGGGTGCTGATGTTGCTGGACGGCCACCGGGCGCTTACCGGAGTGGAGTCGGGGATCGACTACGGAATTCTGCCGCTCCTGGACGTCGACCGCATCGAAGTCGTCAAGGGCCCCAACTCCACCCTGTGGGGCACGAACGCCTTGGCGGGCGTCGTCAACGTGATCACCCGCCCGCCCTTGGGACCTCCGCGCACCACCGTGCGCGGCTACTACGGCGTCTTCGACACCCCGGTCAATCTGGACTTCACCGACGAGCGCCTCAGCATGCGGGGTCTCCAGATCCAGCACTCGCGACAGATCGGGAACGCGGCCGTCGCGGTGTTCGCCGGACGCGAAGGATCGGACGGCTTTCGCCAGAACGGAGGCCACGAACGCTGGCAGTGGCGGGCCAAAGCGGTCTTCGGAGCCGAGTCGTCCGGACCGCTGGAGGTGTTCGCCAGCGGGAAGCGCGAGGACTTGGAGGAGTTCTTCACTTGGCTCTCTCCCGAGCGTCGTCTCGAAGTGGACCCCGCGGAACTGGGGGATTGGAGACGCAACTCCGATCTGGTCTTCGGGATGACGGCCATCCCGGTCGCGACGGCGGCGCTCAAGGTGCAACTGAGGCCTCAGTTGCAGCACGTCCGAAATCGAAACCACTTCCACGACAACCAGGACTTCCATCGCTCGACGCGCGTCGGCACGGACCTGCAGGTCTCGTTCTTCTCCGGCGGCCGACACGCGGTCACGGTGGGCGGCGAGGCCTCTAGAACCCATGTGGCGTCCAACTTCCTGAGCCCGACGCCGCAAGTCGTCGATCTGGCGCTCTTCGTCCAGGACGAGATCGAATTTTCGGATCGCTTGCGCAGCTCCGTAGGCATCCGCCTGGATTCGCACAAGGCCTCCGCGGTGGAGGGCGACCTAGCGCTCAACCCCAAGATCGGGCTCGTCTTCCAAGCCACCCCGGAGACGAGCCTGAGGACGTCCCTGAGCCGGGGCTACCGGTCGCCCAGCGTTTCCGAGCAGTTCACCAGAACCATCCACTTCGGCTTCCAGGTCGTGCCCAATCTCGAGTTGCGGGGAGAATCGGCGTGGGCCGGAGAGTTGGGCGCAACCGTCGTCCCGAACGAGCGGCTCTGGCTCGACGCGGGACTCTTCTGGAGCCAGTACTCCGGCCTCATCGAGGTGACGGCCGCTCCGGACCGACCGTTCACCTTCCAGTTCGGCAACGTGGCCGAGGCTCGGGTGCGCGGGCTCGACGCCGGCATGCGCGTCGGGGTCGTGCCGCAGAAGCTCAACCTGCACACGAACTACCTCTTCATCGACTCACGGGATCTCGACACGGACCGACCGCTCGCGTACCGCTCGCGCCACAACCTGACGACCACCTTGTCCGGCTGGGCCGACGCGGTGGCGCTGGATGTGCGTCACCGCAGCGAGGCGGAAACCGTTCTCGCCTATCCATTGGACGAACGCGGACCCATCACGCTGCTGGACCTGCGGCTCGCGCTCAAGGTCATGGACATGGACGTTCAAGCGAAGGTGGAGAATCTTCTGCAGGCGGAGTACGTAGACATCCAAGAACGCAATCCGGGAGCCACTCGCAGCTTCCGGGTCACGGTGACCTCCCGCTTCTGACGCCGCCACGCCTGTGTTCGCATCCGAGTCGACGGACCTCGAGGAGTTCTCCACCCGGGAGCCCGGCCGGGAATCCGCGCTGGTCCGTTTTCTGTATCCCGCGCCAGCCGGACGCACGGTCGGCCAGATCGTCAAATGGTGGGAGAAGCGCCGTCTGGGCTACAACGCGGTGCTCGCGGGATGCGGCATGGGGACGGTCGCCATGGCGTTGCTGACGCTGAACCCGCCGTTGGAAGTGCTCCGGGCGGTCGCGGTGCCGGGCTTGCCTTTCATGATCCTGGCGAACGTCTGCTACACGCTGGGGTGGGTGGTCGAATCGTTCCTGCACAAAATTTGGGGGCGCGGCCTGCTTCCGGCGGGTCCGGCGCTCTTTCGGGCCGGCCTGACGCTGGCGGTGGGACTCTCGTTCGTGGTGCCGGTGATCATGATCGTGATCGTGTTCGTGGCGAGGATCGCAACCGGCGACCTGTAGCCCGGAGATAGTTTACGCGTCCCCGTCGGCGCATTTCCCCCGACCGGCTCCGCAGAGCGTGCGGAGCCGGTCGACTTCGCTCAGAGCGCGCCGCACCAGCACCAGGGCCTCCTCCACGTCTTCGGTCGCCGGCACGGATCCCGGCAGGCTCGCAGCCCGCTCGACATCGCCCAGCAGGATGAGCGGGCGACCGAAGCGGATCGCCAACTCGACCTCGGAGGCCGTTCCCCCGGAGCCCGGAAGGGCGACGACGACATCCGACGACAGAACGTTGACCGGGTTGCGGGAGCGGAACCCCGAGCCGTCCTCCCCGCGGGCGCTCAGGTGGGTGCGGATGGGGAGCTCGACCCAGGGGTTGGGATAGCCGGGGGGCTCGCCCGGGCCGATGTCCCTTGCGGGGAGTACGCCGACGACCAGCCCCGCGCGTCCGGACACCTCGTGGAACGCCTTGGATGCGACTTCCATGACCCCGCGCCCGCCTCCGGTCAGCAGATGGACGCCCATCCGCGCCAAGGCGCGTCCCAGCGGCTCGGCGAGACTGGCGTGCCTGACGGTGCCGGACCCCATGACCCCGACCACGGGAATGCGGCGGACGCCGCCCACCGGCGCGTCTCTCGAAGCGTGCGCCAGTTCTATTTCAGAAGCACGAACCGCCGGTGGAGCGGCTGGACCGGACGCGCGTTCATCGGATACAGGGCCGCGAAGGCGTCGACCTGTGCCTGCGAGACGGTGATCGCCTCGGTCATCACCACCCAACTGACCACCTCCGAGCAAGGCGGCGTGGTCAGGGAACCGGCATATCGGAAGTAGCCGCGCCCTTCGGGCAGAAAAGCGGTCGGATCTACACCAGCCATCGGCGCCGCGGACGTCCCGCCGCCCGCCACAGCGTCCCATACGGCTTGGAGAACCGCATGGGCGTCCCCGACGGCATCCATGAAGACCCCGATCACCGCGAGGTCGCCTTCCTCGGCCTGATGCACGAAGTGCACCTCCATCGGGTAGCTCTCTCCCTCGACCGTGTGCTCGCTCGGAAGATGGAAGTGAAACTGCAGGAGCGAGAACTGTCGCCCTTCGAGGAGGATCGAGCTTCCGGCGTCCACATCGACTTGGACGGTGTGCCCGTTGTCCACCGCCCGCCCGTCCGTGGGCCGCCACCGGATCTCTAGGCCGCCGCCGCCCGCCGGAACCGCGCCGGCCAAGTCGATCGGAGACTGTTGCAGACCGCTGTCGCAGACCGCGAAGGACGGATTCAACGCGCCCCACCGGTCAGGTCCGGTGGCGCCTTCGTAACTCCAACGAACCTCGTCGCTCTCCGTGCCCTGCTGGCGTTCCGCATCCATTCGCCCCTCCGCGTCCGCTCGACTCGGCGCGTCCGCTTGGCAAGCGTACTGACCGGCGAAGCAGATGATCGCGAGGCCGACGGCGAATGCCTTCGGGGACGAGGGCTGACGCACCATGCGTTCCTCCGCGCTTTCCGTGTCGATGTTCGGAATCCGACTGCGTGGCAGATGTCCTGTGCCAAGATACCGGCGAAACGGAGTTTCGTCCACGCAGAGTCTTGTCCAACGGCAAGTGAGCCCGAACGAGAAGGCGGTTTCCAACGGGAGTCGAGCCCCGATCCGAGGCGCTGCGATCATGGAGCATGATCGTGTCGCTCGGCACCGAACGGATCCGCACCCTCGACCGAATCCGCGACCTCCCGAACGGCATCGCTTCCGCGGACACCGTGGCGGTCGGCGACCGCGCCGAAGCCTACCGCCTCATCAGCCGGGCGCTGGTCGAGTTCAAATACCACCACGACTTTCAGAGGCCCGGCAAGAGCTTGGTCAAGCGCTACATCGAGAAGACGACCGGCTTCTCCCGAGCCCAGGTCACCCGCCTTCTCGCCCAACGCCGCAAGACCGGCCACATCCGCGACCGCCGTGGCAAGCCGCCCGCCAACGCCTTCCAAACGCCGCTACACCAACCGCGACATCGCCTTGCTCGCCGAGGTCGACGAAGCCTACGGCCATCTCTCCGGACCCGCCACCAAGGTCTTGCCGTGGCGCATGTTCCACGTCTACGGAGACGCACGCTTCGAGCGCCCCGCCGACATCTCCAACGGCCACATCCACGACATCCGCAAGCGCCGCGCCTACCGTACCGGACGGGTCGCCTGCCGAGGCGCCAAGGCCACGCCCGTATCCATCGCCGCTCGCCGCAACCCGACGGCAAGCCCGGCCACCTGCGCGTCGACACCGTGCACTTGGACGACCGCCACGGCGAGAAGGGCGTCTACGTCGTCGACGAGCAGACCCAGTTCCGTCTTCCTCGACTTCCACAGGCCCTGCTTCTTCGTCACCGAGGTCGTTGGCGCCAACGGCCGGGTCAAGCGGCGCTACCGGCAACGAGGCGCAGGTCATTTTCCGAAAAGTTCAAGTCGTTGCCCGACGCCGAGCGCTTCCTCAAGCCGGACGCCACCCTCGAGTCGCTTGAAGAACTCTGGGAAGAGCTCTGGCATGGAGGCGACCGACTTGGAGGCCGCCCGGGCGGCCGTTCGGCGCGCACGGGAAGCGAACGACGAGAGCACCCGGCCGCCTCCGCCGGGGTAGTGGCAGCGAGACCCCGACCCACACGCTGCGTTGCTGTGCAACCGCGCGGAGGTGCGGCCTGCGGGAGCCTACGTCTGACGTTGGCCGAGTTCGAAACCGGACACGACGCCCGAGGACGCCGCCTCCCAAGGCCCGAGATCATCCGGAGACGAAGCAAGTGCAGCGCCGACGGGTCGCCCTCCCGCACCGGAGCCGTATTTTGCGGGATCGAAACGAAACGGAACCTGGGCCCAGGCCGCTCCATGCACTCCACTTCAGCAGACGGGGTGGCATCCGGACGAGGATACGGATTCCACGCGGCGGCGGCGGTGGTGATCGCCAACATGATCGGCACGGGCGTGTTCACCAGCTTGGGATTCCAGATCGAGACCCTCCAATCCACTTTCCCGCTCCTGCTGCTCTGGGTGGCGGGAGGGGCCGCCGCCTTCTGCGGGGCGATTACCTACGCGGAGCTAGGCGCGGCGATCCCACGTTCAGGCGGCGAGTACACCTTTCTGGGACGCATCTACCATCCCGCCGCGGGCTTCGTCTCGGGATGGATTTCGGCCACGATCGGGTTCGCCGCCCCCACCGCGCTGGCCGCAATGACCTTCGGCACCTACTTGGCTTCGGTCTTCCCCGCACTGTCGCCCACATGGATGGCCGCCGGCCTAGTGGCCGCGGCGGCGTGGGCGCACTCGGCCACCTACGGCGCCTCCTCGCTCTTCCAGCGCGGCTTCACCACCGCCAAGGTGATCCTGATCGCGGCCTTCTGCACCGCTGCGGTCGTCCTGGTCGACGCGCCCGAGCCCGTCGCGCTGCTCCCCTCTCCCGGAGACGCCGAACTGGTCTTCGACGGTGCCTTCGCCGTGTCCCTGATCTACGTCTCCTACGCCTACACCGGATGGAACGCAGCCACCTACCTCACCGGCGAGCTGGACAACCCCGGGCGCACGCTTCCGGGCGTGTTGGCGGGCGGCACCCTGCTGGTGACGCTCCTCTATCTTGCGCTCAACTACACTTTCCTAAGCGCGGCGCCGATGTCGGAGCTGGAGGGCAGGATCGAGGTGGGCCACATCGCCGCGCGGCACATCTTCGGCCCCCTCGGAGCCGACGTGATGGGCGTGGTCCTAGCCGTGCTGCTGATCTCCACCGTGAGCGCCATGGTGCTGGCCGGCCCGCGCGTCCTGCACACCATCGGCAAGGACTACCCCGCCTTCCGCTTCCTAGGGAAGCGGACGCCGGCCGGCATCCCCAGGGTCGCGATTCTCGCCCAAGCCGCGCTGGCCCTCCTTTTCATCTTCAGCGCGTCCTTCGAAGCGATTCTGGTGTTCTCGGGATTCACGCTGGGACTGAACAGCATGCTCGCGGTGGCGGGCGTCTTCGTGCTGAGGGTGCGCGAGCCGGATCTCGATCGTCCGTACCGCACTTGGGGGTACCCGGTCACGCCGCTCGCCTACTTGGCGCTGACCTCGTGGACGCTCTTCTACATTCTCCTCGACCGGCCCGAGCAGGGACTCATGGGGCTGGGCCTGATCGCGGTCGGCTTGGTGTTCTACCGGGTGACGGGAAAAAGACGGGCGTGACGGCGCGCCAGCTCGATGAGCCCGGCAGCGTCGCGCACGCCGGGTTCCCTTTCCAGCAACCTCGCCAGCACGCCGGTCGCGTTGGCGACCGCGAAGCTCACGCCCGCCAGATTGCGCGCGGGGGAGACCCCGGGGATCGGACGCGGAAACCCGGACGCGAGGAACGCCGGAGTCCCTTCGGGACGGGACTCCAGGCGCAACGCATGCCGGGGACAGTCCCACTCCAGCAACACGCCGACCGCTCCGGGGAGCGAACCCGGGAGCCAGCGCACGCCGTCGCTCTCCCGTGCCGCAACCACGAGCGCGCCTTCCCGCGTCGCCCGTGCCACCGCCTCGGCGAGCCTCGCTTCGTGCGCCGGATTCGCGGTGCCCAGGCTGAGATTGACGAGCCGCGCCCGATGCTCCGCCGCCCACTCGACGGCCCGCACCAAGGCGTCGCAGCTGGTTGCGAGCCGGTCGTGGAACACCCTCACGGCAAGCAACTCCGCCTCCGGCGCTTTCTCCTTGACGACCGCGGCTACGGCCGTCCCGTGGCCAAGCCGGTCGAGGTGGTCGCCGGTCGCCGCCCCGTCCCGCCCGATCGCCACCCCACCCGCGACCCCACCCACATGGGGATGCATGGCGTGGACCCCGCTGTCCACCACGGCGATGCGAACGCCTCTGGCCCGGAGGCCGGACATAGCGGGGTCGTCCAGCCGAAGCTCGCGGAGTTCTCTTCGAGACACGGTATCCGGTCCTTTATCGATGCAAGCCGTGACGGCAGAGCGGGCCAAGAACGCGAGTCGCGACGCGTTCGAAGTCGTGCTTCGGCACGGGCGTGGAGGAACCGGCCAGCCGGGCGACGAACCCGACCTCGGAGCCCGACCGCTACCGAACCTCCTCGCCCGCGAACAGCCGAAAAAACGTGCCGCGCCGCTCCAGCAACCGAGCGGCCGGGCCCTCCTCCACGATGCGGCCGCGCTTCAGCACCACCACCCGGTCGGCCCGCCGGGCGAGCGCGAGCCGGTGCGAAACCAGAATGGTCGTGCGGCCCCGCATCGCCGCCCGATAGCCCTCCACGAGCGCGCGCTCCGAAGCCGGATCGAGCGACGAGGTGGGCTCGTCGAGCACCAGCACCCGGGGGTCGGCCAGGAAGGCGCGCGCGACCGCGATCCGCTGGCGTTGTCCCGCCGAAAGCTCCCCTCCCCGCTCGCCCGTCCGGGTCTCCAATCCGTCCGGCAGATCGGCGAGGAAAGCGTCCAGTCCCACCGCGCACGCTGCGACAGCCACCTCTTCGTCCGACGCGCTCGGGCGCCCGTAGCGGATGTTCTCGGCGACGGTGGCGGTGAACAGAAACGGAGTCTGCTCCACCGGCACCACGGCCGAGCGCACATCGTCGAGGCGCAGCGAGCGCAGATCGCGGCCGCCCAGAAGGATCCGACCGGAATCCGGATCGAGCTGCCGCGACAGCAGGTCCACGATGGTGGACTTGCCGCTCCCGCTCGCGCCCACCACCGCCACCACCTCCCCTTCGCGCACCGTCAGATCGACCCCGTCCAGCACCGGCTCTCCGCGCCCGAACGAGAAGCTCACGCCCTCCAGCCGCACCTCCCCCGTCAGCCCCTCCGCGCGCACCGGCCGCGCCGGATCGCGCACCCGCACCGGAGTGTCCAGAATCGCATGCACGCGCCCAAGCGACACGCGCGCGCCGGCAAGGCTCGCGTACAGACCCATCAGCCCTTGGATCGGTCCCAACAACCGCATTTGGTACGCCATGAAGGCGACGAACGTCCCCATCGTGATCGCCTCGGCGATCACCCTCTGTCCCCCGTAGAGGAAAATGATCGCCGTCCCGCCCGCCAGGATGAGCCCGGGCAGCCCCCCGGCTAGGTAGGTCAGCAACCGCATCGACAAGAGCGTGCGGACGAAGGCGTCGTTCTTGGCCCGAAACCGCCTCCGCTCCCGGCGCTGCGCGTTCGACGCCACGGTGAGCTTGATCCCGAGAACGGTCTCGATCAGGAAGCTGCCGATTTCCGCGCTTCGTTCCCGCAACTCGGCGGTGACGTCCTCGAGGCGCCTCCGATAGCGCGCCAGCGCCCACAGACAGGGCGGCAGAACCGTCAAGCTCGCCAGGAAGAGCCGCGCATCCAGCCAGACCAGGACGCCCACCGTCCCCAGCAGATACGCGCCGTGGCCGAGCCACGCGAGCAGGCTCTCGGAGACGACGCGCTGGATCTCGCCGACGTCGTTGTTGATGCGCGACACGATGTCGCCGATCGGGGTGCGCGCGTAGAAGCGGGGCGAGAGCCGTTGCAGGTGCCGGTAGAGCGCGAGGCGCATGTCGAAGAGAATGTCGGCCGAGGTGCGCGTGTAGCGCATCCCCGCGACCACGTTGAGCCCGAAGGAAAGCACCGTGATTCCCGAAAACAGCGCCACGACGCGGGTGAGCGCGGCGGCGTCCCGTCCCAGCAGGGCGGTGTCCACCAGATCCTTGGAGAGATAGGGGACGCAGAGCGAGAGGGCGGTGCCCGCCAGACTCAGCGCGAGGACCAGGACCAGCCACTTCGCGTGGGGGCGGACGAAGCCCAGGGCCCAGCGCACTTCGCGGCCGGGCAACGCTCGGGAAGGAAGCCTCACGGGCACGGCGGAAGGCGGGCGTTCCGCCTGCGGGGACGGTCCGTCATCCGACGCCCGGACAGCGGAATCCGGGGAGCGCCCGGAAACGTCGACCCTACTAGAAACCGCCGCCGTCCGCAGGCGCGCTCCCGGGCACCAGCAGGAAGCGCGTCATGTCGGCGTCGAGCCACACCGTGCGCAACAATTCGTGGGTGGCGGCGTCGTAGACGTCGATGGTGTTGCCCGCGTTGTAGACGTAGAGCAACTCGCCGTTGGAACTCGGTAGAAGCGACATGCGCGGACGCCCCGGGAACTCGACCCGGCTCTCGACCCGGCGCCCCTCCAGATCGAAGGTCCAGAATTGATAGGAGCCGATTTCGGAGCGCAGGCCGTACGCCTTGCGGCCTCCCGGCGCCAGCGCGAAACTCACCGGTTCGCTGGGTCCGAGGGTGTAGAAGTCGACCTCCTGTTCCGCCAAGTTCACGCGCGCGACGCCCATCATCCGCCGACCCTGAACGGGATCCGTCATCCGGAAGAGGTTAGTGAAGACGCCCTCGTCGTCGTAGGGGCTCGGCTGGAAGCTCAGGCTCATGCGTCCGAGCCCCTCCTCCAGCGGTTGCGACAACTCCCAGCGGTCGACCTCGGTGAAGTTCTCGGTCTCCACGGCGATGATGTCGCGGTCGAAGAAGTAGAGCAGGCCGCCGTCGGGCGAGAACATGAGGTTCGCGCCCCGTCGCTGCTCGCCCACCGGCGAGGGGATGGTGTCGGTCACCTCGTGCGAGTCGAGGTCGACGCGCAGGATCGAGAAGTCCCCGATTTCGAAGCGGTCGAGCAACTTGGTGTAGCCGCGCGCGCCGAGCAGAGCGTACCTTCCGCGCGGATCCACCGCCATCGAACGGATGCGCACCCGGGTGTTGCCCCCGCTCAGGGTGAAGGAGTCGACCGAGCGCCTCTCGACGAGATCGATCACCTCGATGTGCTCCATGGCGGCGTCGCGCACGTAAAGGATCCGGTTGTCCGGGGAGAGTTGCATCAGGTTGGGGATGCCGGTCGTGACCGGGATGCGCTCCGCGACCTCGAGCGTCGCCTCGTCGATGACGTAGACGGACTTGTCGTAGGCCCCCATGTAGATGGTGCCGGCGCCCCCGGAGCGGACCTCTTGGGCGGTCAGGGCCGCCGCGGCCGTGCCGCAAAGCAACGCGGCCGCGAGCGCGGCCCGCGCCGGGGGTGACGTCCTGAGAGACGCGTCTGCCATTTCGTCAGGTTCCGTCCGAGGAAGGGATGAGCGCGCGGGGGCCTTCGGGGGCGCACGACAACTCGCCCGAGAACCTCGCCGCACCGGGAAAGGAGGCGTGCACTCGCCTACGGGAAGATCGTCTCGAGCTTGCGCCAGTCGTTCTGCGCCGCCGCGCATTTGCCGGTCCAGTCCGGGCTGTGGTTCAGCTGGTCCGGGACATGGGCGGGCCAGAAGCACGCCAGATGGCAGTCGAAAAGATCGCGCTCCACCGGCTGGCAGAGTCCGGCGGTGCCGCCCGCCTCGTCCACCTCCCAGCCGGGCGCGAAGACCAGCGAGCACCCCAGCGGGATGTGCGGGATCTCGGGCACCTCGGGGAGGCGTCCTCCGAGCGCGACGACGTCCTCGCCGTCTTCTCCGGAACCGCCTTCCACCGGACCCGCCATCCGCTCGGCTTGGGGCGCGTCGCCCCGATTCGCCAGATGGGCCACCATCCGGTCCGCTTTGCGGTTGATCGGTTTCAAGTGTCCCAACGCTCTCCCTCCTTTGTGGACGCGGTCGCGAGGAACCGGCTCATGCGTCGAAACGCGCCAGAAACCCGGGATTGCGCTCCGAGATGGCTCCGTAGACGCGCAGACAGGTATCGGTCCAGCTTCGAACCCACTCGCAGAAATGGAGGTTCGGGGTCGCCGTGGTGCCGTACCGGGTGTGGGCCTCGTGATAGCATCCCCCGGCGCAGATGGGACGGGCCCAGCAGGTGCGGCAGTCGGTCTTGCCGTTGATGTGGTGCTTCTTCAGATAGTCGTACTGCACGTCGACGTCGACGCCCTCCGACACCGACCCGATCCTGTGCTCGTCGGAGCCGGCGAAGCGGTGACAGAGCGCCACGTCGCCGTCCGTCGCCACGCCCATCAGCCCGAGGCCGGCGCCGCAGGGGTACGCCTTGCTCACGCCTTTGTGGATCTCCTCCAGGGTGTCCTTCACGTTGGAGAATCCGTGATGGCGGTCGGCGCAGGCGTGATCGAGGAAGTCGTGGGCGAGTTCCTCGAACTGTCCGAGCATCCTGTCGTAGCCCGCGTCCGAGATGGAGAAGTCGCGGCACGACGAGCTGGTGACCGGCGCGAAGCCGACCTCCCAGAAGCCGATCTCTTCGGTCAGGTGCCGGAAAATGCGCTTCACGTCCAAGTTCCGGCTGGTGAGGGTCACGCGCGCGCCGATGGGGCGAGTGCGGTGGCGGGCCAGCAGATCCTTGATCCTGGGCAGAACGACGTCGTAGCTGCCCATCCCGTTGGAGAAGACGCGCAAGCCGTCCTGAACTTCTCGGGGTCCGTCGATGGAAACGGTCACGCCCACCCGGTTTTCGGCCAGCCAGTCGACGATCACAGGCTTGAGCAGGGTGGCGTTGGTGGTGAGGCTGAAGTCGACCTCCTTGCCCACCTCCAGCGCGCGTTTGCGGGCGTAGGCGACGGTGTCCTCGAGCAACTTGAAGTTGAGAAGGGTTTCGCCGCCGAAGAAGGTGAGATGCACCAGCCGATTCGATCCGCCCTGCTCGAACATGAAGTCGACGCTCTCACGGGCGGTCTCGAGGTCCATGTAGCGAGGTTTGGAATCGGCCTCGACGATGCGGTCGTCGCCGTACTCGTAGCAGTAGGTGCACGCCAAGTTGCATTTGCTGGTCACGTTCAGGACCATCGTGGTCAGCGGAAAGCCCTTGGGCGGCAACATGTCGGGCACAGCCGGGGCCGGCGTGTCCCGGAGGCCGATGGCGCGCACCCCCAGCAGCTCGTCGATGCGGTCGGCGACCTCTCCGGCGGGGAAACGGTCCTCGAGCCGCCGCGCCAGCTCGGCGGGCGTGCGGTCGGCGGCTTCGAGAACCTTGAGGACCGCCAGCGAGAGGGCGTCCAAGCGGAAAATGGCCGCGCTCGGCACGAGGTAGAGAAAAGCGGCGCCCTCCGCCCGGAAGGAGTGGAACTCCCCAAGAGTGAGGAGGTCCGGGGCCGTCGAGGGCTCGGAGGAGGAGGCCGCGCGCGCGGCGGACGCGGACGCGAGACCGAACGAGCTCATTTCCACCCTCCCGCTCCGGGATCGGGCTGCGGAGGCCGGCTTCCCCCCGGGTCCTGGCTGGTCGCTCGATCCGAGCCCGCCACCCCGCTCAGGTTCGCACCCGGATCGAAGCGGATGTAGAGCGGAACGGTCACGACCAAATGGGCGCGCGCCCGCAGGGGACGGGCGCCGTCGTCGCGGTCGAGAGTCGCCACGACCCAGACGTCGCCGACGTTGTTGCGGTTGCGGTCGCGGGCGGGGTTGGGGCCATCGGCGGCCGGCGTGAACAGCCCGGTCCGATCGATGCCGCCGACGAAAGCGACGTCGTTGTCGTCGAAGGTGGCGGCGTACTCTTCCAAGCTCCATTGGACATCGACCGGGCCGAGATCGAGGTCGTCGCCGGAGCTGGGGCGGCCGTCGGGGCCGTCGTCGAAAGCGACCGCCTCGAACTGCTGGTACCCCTTGGGGAAGACGACGCCGCCCAAGCGCGCCAAGCCGGTGCGCGGCAGCACCTGGATGCGGTCGATGCCGTCGTGCAGCACCACCGCTTGCGCCAAGCTGGCGTCGCCCACGAAAACGTCGCGTCCTCCGGAAAGCGCGTCCGAGGCCACCGTCACCCGCAACGCGACCTCCTCCGAGGTCGAGCGCACCACCTCGCTCACGCTCAGACCCGGACCCAGATCGACGTCCTCGGGGGTCACGCCGCTCGCGAAACCCGCCCCGAAGATGCGCACCTCGCTCTCGCCGCTGCCGATCCGGATGGCGCGGGGGTGCACCCCCGCGATCACGGCGGAGCCGACGACGCGGCGAAGGCGCACGTCCATGCCGATCTCGTCGTAGTCGCCCCTGAACCAGCGCCCGAAGATCTCGTTCGCCCCGCGCTCCACGAACATCACCTCGCGCATCGTGTCGCCCGCCGCACCCGAAACGGCGGAGCGGCCCCGCCACTGGTAGCCGGTGTAGACCATGCCGCGACCGGTGCGGGCGACGGTCTCGCCGGTGGCCGGATAGACGGCGCTGGCGCGGGTGGCGAACCGGTCTTCGCCGGCGGCGGCCATGGTCACCGTGCCGTAGACCGCCCCGCGGCCGGGTCGGCGACCCGCCAAGACCCAAGTGCCGTCGAGACGGAGCGGGCGCATGGTGGCCGACCACGCCGACCACTCCGGAGTGTGGAGGGGAAAGGCTTCGGACAGGTGGTCGACGGCGCGCTCCATGGGCTCGCGGACGTCGGGAGGCTCTTCGTCGGGACCGGGCTGCGCGGGCGTGGGGCCCATGCGCAGAAAGGCCTGGAAGTCGACGAGCGGGTAGTAGCCGCGGTGCGTCGACATGAGCAGTTCCCACTCTTCGGCCGTGCGCCGTTGCGTGATCACGCGTCCCATCGAATGGCACTGGATGCAGGTGAGCTCTACGTCGCCATCGGCCTCGTAGCGGTGGTCGATCATTCGCTTCTCGACCTCGAAGAGGCCCGGACGCAATTCCTCCGGGGCCAGTCCCTGGTTGTCCGCGAGATACTTGACGATCTCGCGCGCCTCCTCGGCTTCCAGCGTCACGCCGTTGAGCGAGATCATGCGCTGGAGCGAGCTCTGCCAGCCCTCCGGCGTCTTGCGCTCGAAGGAGATGCGCGACATGCGCCCCTCCGAGTCCGGGACGTGGCACGCCGCGCAACGGGCGCGGATCGTCTCGTGCTCGATGGCGAACCCTTCCGCCTCGCCCTGCGCGCGGGCGTCGGAGGCGAAGACGGACGCGCCCGCGGCGCAAAGCCCCGCCAGCAGGTGCGCACGGGGTGGGCGGGGGCGGTGGGGCATGCGGAGAGACCCGTAGGTTGGAGAAGCTGGAGCCCGACACATGGGATGATATCGCCTGCGAGCTTCGGAGACAAACGGAGCCCTGGACAGGTGCAGCCGGGCACGCCAAGCTGTTCACGAACCGTGGAACCCGCAACACGCGAGGACGGATCTCGAGCAAGGGAAGGAAGCCGTGAACTTCGGTGTCGGAGAACACCTGGACGCTGCGGAGCGCTCGGTGGCGGCGATCGAGCGCGACGGCCAACCGGCCCGCGCGATCACCCTCTCCCGCAGCTACGCCACCACTCTGCGCGATCTGTGGGACGCCATCACCCGTAGCGAGCGCCTCCCACGGTGGTTCCTGCCGATCAGCGGCGACCTCCGCCCCGGCGGCCGCTATCGGCTGGAGGGGAACGCGGGGGGCGTGATCACCGCCTGCGGGCAGCCGTGGCACCTCGCGCTCACATGGGAATTCTCCGGCGACGTGAGCTGGGTGGAAGCACGCTGCGCGCAAGCCGGCGCCGGACGCGCGCAGCTCGCGCTCACGCACACGCAACGGCCGTCGCAACACTGGAACCGGTACGGACCGGGCGCCGGCGGCGTCGGCTGGGAGTTGGCGTTCCTGGGCCTCGCGTTCCACCTCGCGCAACCGGACGCGCCGAAGCCGGACGATGCCGCCTTCGCCGCGTCGCCGGACGGCAAAGCCTTCATCCGGGGTAGCTGCGAGGGGTGGGAACGGGCGGCGGTCTCGGCCGGCGCGGATCCCGGTGCGGCGAAGGCCGCGGCGGCGCGCACCCGTGCGTTCTACACGGGGGAGCCGATGGGTCCTTTCATCGAGCAGTGACGCTGGCGCGCTTGCGGGTGTAGCCGGGAAGCTCGATTCGAGCGAGGGTCCGGAAGCGCTCCGAAAGTTCGTCCCGCCCGGCGCCTCGCAACCGGAGGGCCGGATGGACGGAACACCTCGGAAAGACCCTCGAACAGTGCTGCGGAGGCCGTCTCTATCGCTTCGCGGAAATCGTACAACGTTGATCGAAACTGCACGATCTGCCGCCACGCCGCGGCCAACGATTTGGTTCCGCCCTGCCGAAAGCGGCCGGACCGCGGGCCAAAAAGCGGGAGTCCGAACGGTGCGGATGCCCGCACGACTCGGCTTCCCGACCCGCTCCGCCGTAGCGAACAGCCCGCCGCCCCCGTGGGAATGGATTTCTCCGCCGTCCACAGACGTGGCGGCTCCGCGAAGTCCAGTCCACGTCCGCGTACCCTTCGCAACGGCTCGCTCAAGCCCGCCCTCCTGCACCGGCGCTCCACGCGGTCTCGACCCGCTCCTGCTTCCTTCCCGTCCGTGTGCGCTCAAGTCCGCCCGGACCACCTCGCTTTCACGGCGACGAGTCGTTGACGAGCATCCCCTTGCCCAGGAGGACGGAAAGAGCACCCAGGAAATCCGGCAACGAGACGGTGGCGACCCGATCCAGATAGGCTTCATAGAGGTCGGGGATCCGATCGAAGCCAGCGGCCATTGCGACCAGGGGCGGAAGATCCACGTCGCGCAGGAAGCGCACGCCGCTGGGGAGCGCGGGCGAGGCGAGATGTTCGTCCATGACGATCCGGCGACCGCGCACCGCGGGAAGTCGGAGGCGACGCAGGTCGGCCGCGGCGCGGAGACGGACGGTCGGCGCGGCGCGCAGCTCGCCGAAGGCGCGCAGGACATCCGGATCCCGACGCAACGAAGCGACGTCGGGCTCGGTCGGGACCGGAATGCGCACTTCGGCCGCCGGGTCGGGGGCGGAGGCGCGCACGGGCGCCGCCGCGGACGTGTCGAAGGCGGGGACGGAGGGCGTCGGAGCGCCGGGCGCGCGTGCAGGTCGCCCGGACGGCGGAATGTCTCCTGCGGCCTCGGCGCGCGCACTCCAGAAGCCGTGACCGTGGGCTTCCGCCGCCTCGCGGTAGTACCGGGCGGTGTGACGCCGATAGGCGAGCCAAGCCGCCCGCTCGCGGCTGGCGAAGAAGTCGAGCGCCACGTCGCGCATGCCCGGCGTCGAGATGCAGGTGTGGACCGCAACCGCCGCCAACCACGCGGAGGCGAGCGCCTTCTTGACCCCGGCGGAGGCGAGCGGATCGATGAAGCTGCCCGCGTCGCCGACCAGCAGATAGCCGTCCCCGACGAAGCGGGAGGCGGTGTATTGGGAGGCGGTGTGCCCGCTGACGTCGCTCGCCAAGCGGGCGTCGGCCACTAGGCGGCGCGCCTCCCGAGTCTTCTCCAGTTCGGCCAGATAGAGGCGGGCGCGGCTCCGACCCTTGAGAAGGCGGGTGCGGCGCGGATCGATCATCATGGTGAGGTGGCGGCGCGTGTCCGACACCGGCATCGACCAAGCCCAACCGTCGCGGTAGCTCTCCACCAGCGTGGAGGGATCGGCGGGGGGCGCGTGGGCGGCGGAGCGCCACACTCCGGCCAGGGCGACGGTGGCGTTGGACGGGTCGTGGACGCGCAGTTCCGTGGCGATCACCCCGCTGCGGCCCGAACAGTCGAGGACGAAGCGGGCCGACCGCGTTCCCTTTCCGCCGCTTCCCCCTTCGTATTCGACGCGGTGGAGGCGCTCCCCGGCCGCACCGCAGGCCGCGTCCGCGCGGGACACGCGCCGCACGGCGGCGTCGCGCAGCACCTCGGCCCCCGCTTCCTGGGCAAGATCCAGAAGCAACGCATCGAAGGCGTCGCGCACCACGTGGCGACCGACCGAGCCGGGTGCGAAATCGGCGCGCCGCAGCGGAGCGTCGCCCCATCGGACGAGATTGCCCCGGGCGGGAAAGAAGCCCGCACCGTCGATCCGGCGTGCGATCCCCAGCAGGGCGAAGAGCTTGCGCGTGCTGGGAGGGATGGACTCGGCGAGCGGAGGACGGCCCGTCCGCGGACGGGCGAGGAGCGCGACCGGGTGGCCCCAGAGCGCGAGCAGGCGGGCTGCGGCCGATCCGGCGGGTCCGCCGCCGACGAGGACCGCGTCGAGAATGCGGTCGGATGCCCCGGCCTTCATCGTTCCGGCGCCCGGTCCGGACACCTCGCGTCCGGGCTCGCCTCCGTCCAGCCGCGCCTACGACACCGGGCGCACGGACGGCTCCACCT
This sequence comes from Longimicrobiales bacterium, assembly GCA_965115885.1. GTDB lineage: Bacteria > Gemmatimonadota > Gemmatimonadetes > Longimicrobiales > Gaopeijiaceae > BD2-11. Next base: position 755,680 of record OZ220479.1, on the reverse strand, counting down.
TCACCGACCAAAGCCCGGAGTTCGTGTCGGAGAAGAAGACGTGGCCCTTGAACGGCATCGCGCTCCACACCATGGTCGAGTTGGGCACCCATCCGTTCACGTCCGTGGACTTGTGCACGGCGATCTCGCGACCCTGGGTGTACAGATTGCCCATGAGCTCGCCCGAGACGTCGACCACGCGCAACCCGCCCTCGTAGTAGGCTTGGTAGAGGATGTCGTCTTCCACCCAAATGTTGTGAGTGCCGTACTCGCTGACCTCGTAGCGGGCGACCATTTCCGGGTTGTCGGGATCCGTGAAATCGATCACCTGGACATAGCCTTGGGTCGCGAGCGGCACTCCGCCCGCCCCGGTCTCCGGGTCGTAGGGAACTTGGTACGAGCCGCCGCCGCGCGGGCCTGCGTTGGCGAGTCCGTTCCGTTGCATGTTCTCGTCCCCGACGAAGACGTAGAACCGGTCCGTGGACTGCGAACGATAGGGGAAGACGGCGTGGGTGGTGCCGGTCGGCACAGGCAGCTCGGATATGAGCACCGGGTTCTCCGGAGTGCCGCCCCAGCGCCCGTTGCCCACGTCCACGGCCACCATGCCCTTCTCCCATTCGGCCGAATAGGCGATGCCGTCGAGCACCCACACGTCGTGCAGACGGCTGTCGGGATGATTGTACTCGCCCACCACGCGCGGATCGTAGATGTCGGCGACATCGACGATGACGTACTTGTCTCCGGCGGAGAGCACGTAGGCGTAGTCGACGGCCGGGAAGGCGTTGTGGACGCCGCCGGTGAGCCCCTCGACGACCTCGGAGGCGATCACCGGGTGGGCCGGATCGGCCAGATCCAGGAAAACCACCCCGTTGCGCCGGTTGGAAGCCCCCTCGCGGGTGAGGGTGGCGTACCGGGCGTCGGGAGACACCTTCACGTCGTTGACTGCGCGCGCGTCCACCTGCAGGGAGTCGGTCTTGAAGATGTTGCCCGGGTCGGTCACGTCCCAAGCGTACGCGTACCCGTCCGACATCTTGGCGCCCGTGAGCGCGTAGTCGCGGCCGTCCCGTCCCTCGAACACCCAGAAGTCCGTGGTGCGCACCGTGGCGGTGCTCCCCTTCCCCACCACCGTGAGCTCGCGCACAGCGTCGCGCGCCACGGCTCGGAAGTTCGCGCGCGCCGCCAACGGACCTGCGTTGGCCACGACGGTGTGGACCCCGGGCACGTCCGCGACGAAGCGGCCGCGCGCGATCTGCCCGGAGGCGCTGGGCGCTATCATGTCCGCGTCGGGCACCGCCGTGTGGGTCCAAGTCACCGGCACGTCCGCGACCGCCGCGCCGGACGCGTCGCGCGCCACCGCAACGAGGCGCTGGACGTCGCCGGTGCGCACCTCGTCGGCCAGCCCGACGATCTCCAACGAGACGGCGGGAAACGGGACCACGTCGTAGGCGGTCGTGCCGACCGTCCCTTCCACATCGGCGTGGATGGCGACCGCGCCGGTGCCGATGGCGGTCACGTAGCCGAAGCGGTCGACGGCGGCGACGGACGGATCCGAGCTCGACCACGACACGGCCGGGCTCGGCCGCGCCGATCCGTCCGCGTGCCGGGCGGTCGCGGTGTGGCGAAGGGTTGTGCCTTGATAGAGGCGGCCCGGCTCGGCCGCAACGGTCACCGAGGCGACCTCGGGCTCCAGCACCGTGAGAGGCACGCGCAGGCTGGGCGGCGTTCCTTGGAACCCGGGCGGCGCGAGCAGCGTCGCCACGATCTCGTACTCGCCCGCGGACCGTCCGCGGACCGTCCCCCCGCGCACGGTCGCCGCCGCACGCGGAGCCACCGTCCGCACCCCGGCGTCCGCCACGACGCGCCCTCGGGCGTCGAGCGCGCGCACCTCGAAGGGGACTTCCTCCCCCGCCACCACGACGACGGAGGGCGGAGACGCCGCCAACCGCACTACGCTCCCGGCGCCGGCCTGCGCATGGGCGCGCCCGGACGCGATCAGCGACGCGAACAGAAGGATCGGGGACGCGAGGGCGGTCAACCGTTGCATGGAAGCACTCCGGCTTGGGACGAGGGTACGATCACGATATCCGCATGGCACCCGGATCGCCAGGACCGAGGAATCCGCCTCGTGCGCTCCTTTGAGGTCCGCGATGCGCTTGCTGCGGTATTGGCGACCGGGCAACCTTTCGCCCTCCGGGAGTCGGCTTCGACCACGCACCGGTCCGGGCGGGCCGTGCGTTCCCCGAATTTCGATACGTTCTTTGCATATCGAGCGCGTTTCACGAACATGCCGCGAGGAATCGAATCCGCTTCCAGCGAGGAACGCGAAGACGATCTGGGACACGCTGCGCTCGCGTCGCGGGAATAGCCCGAATTTGGCGAGCGGACGCACGGGTTCATCGCGGCCACGGCCCACACGCCCGGAGGTTGCGAAGATGCGTCGTCTGCGCAATGTTGAATTAGGTAGCGTCCGGTTCTCAGACGCCAAGATGATCGAGCCGCAGGGACGACATGCTCAAGAGGCTCCGCGTCCGTAACTTCAAGTCGTTCAAGAACGCGACGGTGGAGTTTCCACGCATGTCGGTGCTGTTCGGGCCCAACTCGGCGGGAAAGAGCAATCTGCTCGACGCGATTCAGGCGCTTTCCAGGATCGGCACCCGTCGCACACTCATGGACGCGCTCGACGGTCGGATGATCCGAGGCTACGCGTTCGAGCTGTTCACTCTGCATCGAGGGGGAATCCCGGACCTCGCCTCGAAATCGGAGGCCCGCTTCTCCATCGAGGCGGATCTGAGCGTTCCCCGCGAGCAGATCGGTCGCGAGAACGCATACCGCTACGAGATCGAAATTGAAATCGACTACAGGTCGGGCACCTTGGCTAACCGGGGCGAGTGCCTATCGGCTCTGTCCATGACCGGTCGCCCCAAGGGAAAGCCCGCGATCGAAGTCACCGACGGCCAAATATCGGTTCGTCGACAAAAAGGCGGCGGGCGACCGAGGTTGGAGCAGCTGGGGCAGAACTACGCGATTCTGTCCGATGCCCGCTTCGGGTCTCCGGCCTACCCCTACATCGAACGAGTGCGCGGGGAACTCGAAGACTGGCGATCCTATTTTCTGGACCCACGTGTCGCCATGCGCGCGGAGATGCCGCCCATGGACGTCTCCGACATTGGAGTGTTCGGACAGTACATCGTTCCGTTCCTCTACAAGCTCAAACGAGAACGTCCCATGCACTACGAAGGAGTTCGCAGGGGCGTGAGGACCACAGTCCCGAGCGTATCTCGATTCGATGTAGACCTCGACAGTCGCGGTATGCTCGACTTCTACATTCAGCAGGACGATGCCAAGTACTCCTCCCGAGTCGTTTCCGAAGGAACGTTGCGCATCATAGGACTATGGGCTCTCAGCGTCAATCCATGGAATCGATCCTTGCTGGCCTTCGAGGAGCCGGAAAACGGCGTGCATCCCCGTCGAATCGAGCTGATCGCCAAGGTGTTGACTTCGCTCGCACTGGACCGTGGTAGTCAGGTCGTGGTCACCACCCACTCGCCTGTGTTTTGCAACGCTGTGCTCAAGGAAGCTCGTTCGAGGTCAACTGCCGAGGTCGGTCTTTTCAACGTACGCCGCGATGGAGACGGAAGTGTGATCGAGCCGTTCCCGGCTCATGGATCCCTGCTTGACGATCCAGAAATCGCCGAAGCTCTCCAGATGCCCGTCGAAGACCACCTTTTTGAGAGTTTGATGCTAGCGGGACACATCGATGAGTGATGCTCTACGGGTCGAACTCTTCGTCGAGGACCACGCCCATGAGGCACTGCTTGTTCCTTTCGTAGAGCGGGTGGCCCAGGAAGAAGGGATAAAGATACGGTGCCAAGTGCAAGAGGCGCGGGGAGGACACGCGAGGGCGATCAGATCGTTCAAGCAACGCCAAATCCTGCTCGAGAAGGGCGTGATCGGCACCCGGCTACCGGATCTCTTGATGGTTGCAATCGATGGAAACTGCTCCGGTCTCCGCGAGGCCACGAAGGACGTCGAGCGTGCAACTCGTGCCGCGTTCGCTACCATGCTGGTTCCCGCCTGCCCCGATCCGCACATTGAGCGTTGGTATCTGGCCGATCCTCCGTCGTTTCACGATGTGGTTGGAATCGAACCCAGGGTTGGCCCGCAAAAGTGTGCACGAGACCACTACAAGCAAATTCTCGCTACTGCGGTAGCCGACGGAGGTCGCCCGTCGATTGGAGGCGTCGAATTCGCTCGAGAGTTGGTGGACGCGATGGACCTTTATCGAGCCGGAAGATGACACAAGGCTCACATCCTCTTGCGATTGTTGATCTTGAGGGACGATACACCTGTGTTCCCGCTGCTCGGTTCCCGCTGAACCGGCCTTACGTGCGAGGCCTGCGACGGTTGTCGAGCGCCTTCCGGAGTTGCATCTCGTTGGTCTGCTGGTAGCAACGGAGCACCGTCTCGGCTTTCCTCCAGCCGCCGAGCTCGCAGAGCACCTTGAGCGGAAGATCCATGAGGTCGGAGGCGAACTTCCGTCTCAGCGAGTGCCAGCCCCTGCGGGGCTTCGGCTCGAGCCCGGCGAGCCTCTCGGCCTTCCTCCACCAGGCTTTCACCCGCGACGAACTCACCCACTCCGAAGGACTTCCCGGGGTGGGCAACACCGGAGCGTCTCCCGCGCCCGAGCGCATCGCCACAGCCTCGTCGAGAACGGACAGGGCTTCGGCGGTGACGGGCGTCGTGTGCTCGTAGCCCGTCTTCTCGTGCTCGGCCCTCCACCGGACGGTACGACCGTCGAAGTCGATGTCGGACCACCGAAGCTTGCGGATGGCCCCGATGCGATGTCCCGTCTCGTGCGCGAGCACGAGCGCAACCCGGAAGCGCCAGTCGACCTCCGCCGACACCCGGAGCAAAGCTTGGTACTCCTTCTCGGTCAGCACGACCCGGACCGGGTTCTTCTCCTTGGGCGTCCTGAGCCCCTTCAGCGGGTTCGAGACGAGGAGCGGGCGGCCTCGTTCGTCCTTCGACTTCGAGGCCCAATTGAGCACCGCGATCAGGAACTTCAGGTCGCGCTCCACGGTGCAGTCCGACACCGGCCTGCCGCTCGGACCGACCGTGCCCGCTCTCCGTTCGCGGATGAACCGGTCCCAATCCCTCTGGGAAAGGGTCTCCGGTTTGCGGTTCCGTCCGAAGAACTCGAGGAACATCTTGGCGGTGGTCCTGTCGTGCCACTGAGCTTGCCCACCCTTGGTAGGCGTCACCTCCTCACCGTAGATGTCAAAAAGCGTCCCCAGCGTGAGCGACTCGGGCTCGGCTTCGGCGTACGTCTCCGGCCCGACGAATCCGGCGGCGAACTCGTCCGCCTGCCGCTTCGCCCGAACCCAGTCGCGATGTCCCAGCGACCGGCTCCGCCTGCGCCCGTTCTCGCGCCACTCGATCTGAAACAGGCCGGTCTTGGGATCGGGGAAGACCCTGACCCGGTTCCGGCCCCATTCGCCGGCGCTGTATCCGCGCCGACCACGTTTCGTGCGTCCCATCACTCGATTCCCCTCTCGATGATGGACTGCACGATCTGCCTGTTCGTAAGCTGGCGTCGCCGGGGCGTCCGCGCCAGGCGCGGCTCGGCGGTCGCCTTCCGGGGCAAGTGCCGACGCACGATCCTGGGCGCGCCGGGCCGTCCGGCGTTCGGGATCTTGCCGCTGCGGACCAAGCGTCCGAGGTGGTCGGCGGAGTAGCCGCTCTCCCGGGCGGCCTCGACGAGCGACAGGCCGGTCTCGTCGCGCTCCCGTAGCGTGGTCTCGAGTTCGTCGGCGCAGCGTTCGAGCGCGACGGCGGGGGCGTCGCTCCCGTAGCGGCGGAGCGCCTTGGCCCGACTCCGCCAGACGGCGGGCAAGCCCTCGGCAGATGCGCGATCCGTCGCCGATCCGGTCGTGAGACTCAAGGCCAGTCACCCTCGGCGTCCCTGCGGAGCGCGTCGGCGAGTTCGGGATCGACTTCGCCGCGGCGGATCGAGCGTTCGACGAGATCGACGCGGCGGCCGAGGTCGGCGAGTCCGGCGGCGCGCGCGACGGCGTAGACGGCGGCGGCGAAGGCGGCGAGCGCCAGGGTCAGGTGCAGCGCGAGCGGCACGCCGTGGCGGGCGAGGATGGCCGTCCAGTGCGGCGCGAGGTAGTCGAGGCGGGATCCGCCGATCAGCAACGCCGACCCGGCGACGGCGGCGGTGAGCCCCGCACTGATTCTCCAAGGTTGCATGTCGGGTCCTCCGCAGGGTTCAGAGTTCGAGCGCGGCGGGATCGCGGTCGACGGGTCCCTTGAGCCAGGAGCCGCCTTCGCTGCCGCCGAGCTTCAGCCCGAGCGATCGGATGCGCCGCTCGGCGACGGGTCCGTTGGCGTGCAGGGCGAACCCTGCGGCGGCCTTGGCCCGGATGGCGGCTTCGCGGTAGTTGCCGGAGACGACCTCGACGTTGACCCGACCGACGCGTCCGTCGGCGTCGACGTATTCGATCTGGGCGTCCGGGTGGAGCACGCGTCCGTCGGCGTCGACGGGCAGGCCGAGTTCGCGGGCGATGCGGAGCCGTTCGGCGTCGGCGGCGCGCTTGCCGCGCTTGCGTCGCGCGGTCTCGCTGGCGCGCGCGACGGTGCCCTTGAGTTCGGAGTCGAGGCGGACGCGCCGGACGGTGGCGCCCTGTTCATGCAGGCGTCGGCGTTCGCGTACGCAGGCGCGGTAGACGGCGGTGTCGTGGGCGGCTTCGGAAGGGCGGCCGCGCGAGGGTCGAATCCTCTGCCCCGGACCCATCGCGCGCACGGCGTCGAGCTTGCGGATCTCGGCGACGCCCCTGCGGGTGAGCCTGACGACCTTGAACGGGTTGCCCCTGGGTCCGACGGCGGTGGTTTCGGAGACGATGCCCTCCCGGACCCAGGCGTTGACGGCGCGCCGGGTCGTGTAGGGATGCCCGCCGAAGTGGGCGTCGGCGAGATCGCGGAACGAGACGGTTCCGTGGACGCCGACGTCGGCGAGCGCGCCGGCGCAGCGTTCGGGGAAGGAGACGGACCCGTGCGCCCGGTTCGCGGCGTATTCTCGGCGATGGCCGTCCCGCATGCGTTTGCCGTTGCGGCTGTGTGGCGCGGCGGGGCGCGGGTCCGTCTCGATCCGTCGGTTGATCATTCTCCTTGGGGGCGTGTCTCCTTCGTCGCGTCAGCGACTCGGGCCGATCTCGCGCTCGGGGAGCGGGATGCGCGCTGCGGGCGCGACGATCCGCCGAGGTCCTGGCGCGGGCATGGGCATGGGCGCTCGGGACGCGGCGACGGGTTCGCGCTCGGCCGCGCGTTCGCGGTGTCGCACGAGCACGAAGTCGGAGATCCTCTGCGCGGCGGCTGCGGCGCGCCGGATCTCGCGCGGGTCGTCTTCGAGGACCTGGATCCAGCCCTCGACGTACGCGGCGCCCCGGCTCGGGTCGTGGCCGACGCCGACGCGCTCGCCGGTCATCATGGCGCCGATCTCCGCGCGCAGCTCCTCGCGCGCGTAGTCGGGCGACCCGAACCCGTTCTCGATCCCCTGGACGAGCGTGTCGCGGTTCATGCGGTCCGGGTGGCCGGTGCTGTGGCCGAGCTCGTGGAGCGCCGTCTGGTAGTAGTGGTTGGCGGAGGGGAACTGCCCGCGCCGGGGCAGCACGATCTCGTCGCGCTCGACGTCGTAGCAGGCGCGGTCGCCGGCGACGTGGCGGACGCTCGCGGCGCCGTCGTCGAGCACCCGCTCGGCCTCTTGGTGGGTCTTCCAGAGCGGTTGGGTCGGAGCGTTCGAACGCTCGGGCAGACCGTCGGCCTGCACGGCGTTGAAGACGGTGTACTGGCGGATGTGGGGGACGGCGAGCTTCTCGTGGCGGTAGACGCGCTTGCCCTCGGCGTCCCTGCGGGGACGGCCGCGCTCGTCGGTGACGGCGATCCTGCGCCTGTCCTGGAACGAGAGGATGCGCGTGCCGCGCTCGCCCTTCCTCACCTGTCCGCCCCGAGTTTAGATCTGGCGGTAGGTGCCCCAGCGCACGTCGTCGTAGCCGCGCTGCTGCTGGACGGCGGCGAGGTGCAGGCTGTTGCCGCCGCGGTACGCGCGGCCGGTGTCGACGTTCGTGGGCAACACGCGCTCGCCCGGCCCCCAGGGCTTCTGCCAGGGCGCGGTGCCTTCGCGGATCTGCGCGACGATCGCGTCGGCGAACTTGCGGTGGTACTCGTCCGACTTCATCGCTCGTCCGCCTCGACGCCCGCTTGGCCGTGCGGGTCGGCGGCGCGACGGATCTCGTCCTCGGTCCCGACGTCCTCGGGGAAGAGGCCGTACTCCTCGGCCAAGGGGGCGGGGACCTCGAGCGTCTCGCCGCCGTCGCGGGCGAGTTCGCGGTCGAAGTCGTCGAGCGTGCGGACGCGGACGATCCGGTCGTCGGTCATGCGTTCACCTCCTCGGGTGCGTGGGTGCGTGGGCCTGCATCTCCTCGATCTCGACGGGCGCGGCGAGCCAGTGGCCCGTGGCCGCGTCGTGGCCGCGCACCTCGAGCGCCTCCTCGACGAACCGGCGACCGTCGCGGCGGGTCGTGTGGAGCACGAGCGCGACGGCGTCGACGACGCTGCGGCAGGTGACCTCCCAGGGCAGCGCGTCGGCGGCCTGCATCGCACAGCTCGCGAGCCGCGAGAGCGCGGAGCGCGCGTCGTTGGCGTGCACGGTCGTGAGCGAGCCGCCGTGACCGGTGTTGAGCGCCTGCAGCAGGTCGGCGGCCTCGGCGCCGCGCACCTCGCCGACGACGATGCGGTCGGGCCGATGACGGAGCGCGTGGCGCACCAGGTCGCGGATCGAGACGGACGCTTCGGCGCCGACGGCGCCGGCCTCGAGCCTGACGCAGTTGGCGCGTCCGATCACGAGCTCGAGCGTGTCCTCGATCGCGACGATCCGTGCGTCGGCGGGCAACAGTTCGATCAGCGCGCCCAGCAGCGTCGTCTTGCCCGAGCCGGTGCCCCCGGAGACCAGCACGTTGCGGCCCGCCGCCAAGGTGATCCGGGCGGCCTCGAGCGCCGGGGCGGGCAGCGAGCCCATGCGGACCAGGTCGTCGGCGGAGAACGCGCGGCCCCCGAAGCGGCGGATCGTGATGGCGACCTCGGGCGCGGCGGGCGGCGTGCAGATCGCGACCCGCGACCCGTCGCCGAGCCGGGCGTCGAGCACCGGACTGGCGGCGGGATCGAGCCCGAGCGGGCGGGCGATGTGGATCGCCGCACGGTGCAGCCACGCGGCGGCGAGCCCGGGCGCTTCGCGGGGCTCGAGCCGACCCCGGCGCTCGACCCAGACGTTGCCGGGCCCGTTGATCATGATCTCGGAGACCTCGGGGTCCTCGAGCGGTCCCTCGAGGCCCGGGAGGAACGGCTTCAGATGCCCGACGTCGCTCGCGCGCCTCATATCCGGCCCTCGAGGCGGAGCCGCCAGTAGCCGACGTCGCGCGGCAGGTAGTGGGGCTTCAGGTAGACGCGACGAGCGGCGAGCGAGTTCACGCCGTCGTAGGGCAGGCAGATCGCCTGGTGGTTGGCGAGGAGGCCGAACTCGCGCGGCGCGAACACGGGCTCGCGCGCTTGGCGGAACGACTTGCTGACGCCGATCGAGCCGCGACCGCCGCCGGCGCGTCCGGAGAGCAGCGAGAACTCGGGCCTGCCGGTGGTCTCGGTGAAGGTGTGGGAGGCGCGGGTCCTCATGACGGCGCCGCACATCTCGGACGCGATCCGGGCGGACGCCTCGTCGGAGAGCGCGAGGAAGATGCGCGTGCGGAGCGTCTGCACGAGCGTGCGCCACGCCTCGCCGGAGGGGAGCGCGGAGCGCAGCGACGAGATCGACTGGGTGGCGACGACGGGGACGCAACGGCACTGGCGGGTGAGCGCGAACGCCTTCTCGTCGCCCGCCGGGTCGTCCTGGCCGACGGTGGCGATCGCCTGGTATTCGTCGCAGACGAAGACGGCGGGCCGCATGTAGCGGTCGGGTCGGCGCGCGGCCTCGGCCGGGCGCCGGAGCAGCGCCTGCATCCATGCGTTCTTGAGCAGCACGCCGACGGCGCGTGCGAGCGCGGGGTTCGCGCCGGCGGGCATGTTCAGCGCGAGGACCCTGCCCCGGTCGATCAACCGCGCGAGCGGCGGCAGACGCCGACGCAGCCCCGGCAGTGTCTGCGCGTCTTCGACGTCCTCCTCCGCGTCGTCCTGTTCCGGCGGGAGATCGCAGGGTGGCGGCGGGCAGAAGACGCCGGCGACGTCGGGCTGGTCGAAGAGCGAGAGGAAGACGCTGATCCCCTCGACGATCGAGGTGCGGAGCTTCGCGTCGAGCGCCGACCAGTCGAGCAGGTACCAACGCTCGACGGCCTCGACCCGTTCGCGGAGTTCGGCGCCCGCGCCGTCCTCGGCCGCCTCGACCGTGTGGGCGACCTCGAGCTCGGCGAGCCGCTCCCGGAGGCCGGAGTCCAGCCGACAGGCCGAGGTCCCCGTGTCGGGCAGCGCCTCCCAGGCCCAGTCGGCGAGCGCCTCGCGGTGCGCGGCGAGGTCCCGGTTGCCGACGACGGCGCGCTCGGGGCACGCATCGTCGGCGAGCGCGCGCGCCTCGGCGATCCTCGAGGCGAGCAGCTCGGGGTCCACGGTGCAGCGGTAGACGTCGCGGAGCGTGACCCAACCCCCCGGCAAGAGCCGGAACAGTTCGATGATCCAGCGTACGAGATTCGTATAGGCTTGCTGCCAGAACGGTTCTCGGCTCTTGCCGAAGAGTTGGTTGATCAGCGACGCGACGCCGTAGGCGAGCGAGTAGGAATCGAGCAGCGGATCGTCGAGCGGGTTCCACTGCCAGGATCCGCCGAGCCCGATCTCGAGGTAGTCGTCGCCGCGTCCGGCGTCCTCGAGGATGCGGCGCACCTGATGGCAGAAGTCGCCCTTGACCTCGAGCACGAGCGCGCCGGCGCGCCGACGGGCGTCGTCGGCTTGCCAGGAGAGCAGCTGGCGGGCGAACGGGTACATGCAGGCGGTGGTCTTGCCGGTCCCGACGGCGCCGACGACGAGGACGCCGGTGTAGAGCCCCTTCTCCGGGACGACGAGCCAGGAGGGCCGGTCGCTCTCGCGGGGCTCGGTCGGATGGTGCACCTCGCCGATCACGAGCGAGGGCGCGTCGTCGCGGGGCGAGGCGGGCCATTCGGGCAGCCGACCGCGTCGGCGCGGGCGCGCGAGCGGCTGGAACCACACGCGCCAGACGGAGACGACGACCGATCCGGCGAGCGCGACGGCGACGGCGGGCCACGCGTGGTGCCAGACGCGGAGCGCGGCGTGCAGGCCGGGATCGTGGCGGGCGATCAGGTCGAGGTACGGGTTCGCGCCGGCGCCGGGGAACGGCGCGTGGAGCGCTCGAGCGCCCGCGGCTCCGACGGCGGCCCCGACGATGGCCAGCGTGTCGGCCTTCATCGGCTGGGACCCCTTCCCGGAGGGATCGATGGCTGCAAGCGACCCCGTGCGGGTCCGGGGGGCGGGGCGTGAAAACGCACCCCGCCCCCGACCCGCACCCGGCCCTCGGGCCGGGGGGTCGCTTGCAGCCCCGTCCACGCGCCCGCTCCGATGCCGCCAGAGCGGCCCGTTCGGGCGCAAGACGCCCGCGCGCCGACGGATGGCCGTCGGCGTCGGCGCGGACTCCGGCCGGAGCGGCCGGTGAATCGGCGGCTGCGGTCGGGTTCACGCTGCGGAGCGGTCCGACGTCGCGCGCGCCTCATCGGTAGCGCGCTCCCGCGAGCCGCTCGGTCCGCCACGTGACCGCACGGTCGACCGAGCCCTGTCGGCCTCCCTGTCGGACGCGCTTCTCGAGCTCCACGCTGCGCTTCATGGCGGCCTGGAGGCCGCCGAACTCGTCGAGCACGTCGACGGCGCCCTCGACGATCGCGCGCTCGATCCGGGCCAGTTCGTCCGCCGCCGAATCGTCCGGCCGATCCGAACTCGGCGCCCCGACCCACCGTCCGGCCACGCGGTCCGCCCGCTCGGTCTCCCGCAGCGTCCGAACGGCCACGACGACTTCGACGGCGCGGCCCCGGCTGCGCAGCGTACGCCAGAGATCGCGGTGCGCGGCGCCCCACGAGCGGAGCGCCGCCGCCGTCCGGTGGCCGGAATCGGCGTACACGAACACGGCGCGCTCGGGGCCGAGCGCGACGGGCAGCTTGACGGGGAAGAAGCGACGCGTGGCGCTCGCCGCGCCACGGTAGAGCCGAGAGGGCAGAAGCTCGCGCTCGATCCCGAGCGCCTCGAACGCGGCGACCTTCTCGGCCTCGGTCGCGAGCCAGGGCGAGCGCAAGCGTTCGATCACATGGTCGAGCGAGAGCAGCCGACGCATGAGCACGCCGGTCGACGCGCTCCGCCGGTGGCGGACGTGCTCGGCTTCGAGCGCACGATAGACCTTCCGCGAGTGGATCCGGCACACGCGTCCGATCCCGCGGACGCCGGGCACCGTCTCCTCGACGGCGAAGCGTTGCGCGATCAGCGCGTGGACGACGCGGCGCACCTGTTCGGGGTGCGCGTCCAGGAACGCCGCGCACTGCGCACGGGTGAACACGCCGCTGTGGAGGCACGCCAGCGCGATCCACTCGGCCTTCGCGCCCGTCCAGCCGAACGCCTCGAGCGCGGCTTCGCGCCCATCCAACAAGTGCACCAGGTCGAAGTCGGCTGTCGCGCCGTGCGGCGGCTCGGGCGAGGGGTGCACGCGGAGCACGACCCGCTCGACCTCGAGTTCGGTCTCGGCCGTCCCGGCCGCCGCGGCGGCGACCTCGGCGCCGTCCCTCGCGAACGCGGCGTTGGCGAGTCCAGTCGACAGGAACCGGAGGCTGCGCGTCCATCGTTCCTCGACGGTGGCGCGACGCCGTGCGTGGTGGTCGTGCACGAACCGGTTGAGGAAGTACTTCGTCGTGGGATCGAGCGGATCGGCTTCGGCGGTCGCCGCCTCGTAGGCGAGCGCCTCGGCGCGCCCGACCTCGTCGACCCGGACCACGACCGGCTTGGGCGGTGGAACGGTCGCGAGCCGGAGCAGCGCGACCGACAGCGCGAGATGGGCCGCGCCCAGCAGGACGAGGATCGCCTTGAGCCTCCGGTTCGACCGGACCGCCTCGCTCCAGATCTCGGCGTACTCGCGGCCCGCGTCCCGGTCTCGACCCCGGTCCCGGTGCGTCATGCCGTCGTTCCCGGGCCTCATGCGCCCGCCGCGGGCGGCTTGACGGCGCCCGCGCCCGCAGTGCGCATCACCAGCGCCATGAACCCGGACCCGGACGAGCCCGAACCCGAGACCAGCATAGACGCGAGTTCGCCGACCTTGAGACCGGCCATCAAGCCGCAGACGACGAGCGGCAGCAGCACCACGGCCCAGAGCCACAGCTCGAGCGGATCGGCCGTGCCCGTGCCCATCAGCGCGTCGGCGTACGTCGTGACGTAGCCCATGCCGACGCCCATGAAGACGCGCAGCACGGCGCCGGCCACGACGCCGTACAGCGTGTAGACCAGCATCGAGCGGAACCAGCCCCAGAACAGGAACGCGAGCGGCTCGAAGAGCAGGAACGGGATCAACACCGGACCGAGCAGGATCGCGACGGCGAGCGCGACCTGCGCCCAGATCACTTGCGCGTACGTGACGCAGAAGAGCGCGAGCAGCCCGACGACGAGCGAGGCGCCCATCGCGAGCGAGACCAGCGAGGAGAAGATCACCGTCGCGCCCGCCGCCACGACCGACAGCAGGTTGCCCGTGGACCACGCCGCGTTCAGGTGCGCGCCGTAGGCCTGCACGAGCGCCGTCAGCTCGGAGTAGCCGGTCGAGACGACGTCCGAGAGGAACAGGTCCTGGAGCCAGACGCCGCCGCCGGCGATCATCGCCGGGAACGTGAACCCGACGCCCGGGATCGGGACGGCGTAGTAGTGGAGCAGCGTGCTCGTGATCGCGATCCCGATCACGAGCCGGACCATGGTCCAGGCGTCGAACGCGCCGCTGAACGCAATCTTGAGGCCCGTCCAGGCGATCATGACGGCGGCGAGCCCGCCCCAGAGCTGGAGCCCGACGGCGTGCACGTCGGGCGCCGCGCCGGCGACGACCGAGTCGAGCACGACGTCGAGGAAGCTCTTGAAGTCCTGGAGCTGATCGGGCGGGATCCGGGTCGGGACGTTCGGGTCGACCGACTGCGGGGGGAGTTGCATGGCGTCCGTGTTCCTCCGATCAGAAGTCGCGGTCGTGGGACGACGGGACGCGCAGCAGCAGTCCGGTGCGCAACGCGTCGCGGTTCGCCGACGCCGACTCGCGCAGCGTCCGGGCCAGCCCGTTGGCCCGCTCGCGGCCCTCGCGCCAGCGGGCGAGCCATTCGAGGCGCGCGAGTTCGGCCTGCCGCGCCCGTCCGGCTTCGCGTGCGAGCTGGTGGGCGAGCGCCTGGCCCACGGCGGCGTCGATCCGTCCCCGACTCAGCGCCGCCGCGACGCCCGCCTGCTGGAGCGCCGTGTTCGAGAGGTTGCCGTTCGCCGTCAGGCCGGCGAACGAACCGCGCGCGCTCTCGACCGTCTCGGCGAGCGCGGCCGCCGCGTCGAGCGCCGCGTAGTCCAGGACGCGACGCCGGTCGGCGGCCTCCCGGTCGCGGCGATGGTCCTCGAGCGCGCGCGTCGCCGCGCGCGGCGGGAGGCGCCGGTGGAGGTCGAGGACGTCCGTCTCGTCCACCCGGTCGGCCGCACCGTGGGCGGCGCGCCAGAGTTCGGTGAACGAGCCGCCGACGCCGAAGCGCCGGACGGCCTCGACCGTCTCGCGGCCCGCGCCGCCGAAGTCGGAGCCCCAGGCGACGCCGTCGCCGACCCGGTCGACGGGCCCGGCCGCCAGCCGCGAGAACGGCTCGGTCAGCGCGTCGAGTTCGCCGCGCGCGGAGCGGCGCATGTGGTCGAGCTGGCTCTCGAGCTCGGAGACTTGGCGGGTCATGCTGTGGAGCTGGCGTGCCTGGTTCGAGATCTGTCGCAGCTGGTTCGCGATCATCTGCGCGCGCTGGGCCCAGCTGCCGAGGTCGAACTGGGCGTGCGCGGGCGCGGCGGCGACCGTCGAGAGCGCCGCGAGCAGGACGGGAGCGAGGACGTGGCGATGCATGGGCGAAGTCCTTTCGCGCTATCGGCGCGCAGCGGGGGACGGGACCGGAACGTCCGCGGTGAACCAGATGCGGAGCCGGTGGCCGGCGCGGACCGTCACCGTGGGAAGCCGGTTGAGGAACCGGTCGAGCGTCGACGCGGCGCTCTGGCCGAGCCCCTGGCCGACGCCCGCCCGGACGCCGTACGGCGGCGCTCCGGCAAGCGAGAGCCCGCTGATCGCGCCGACGGCGCCGGCGGCCAGGAACGTCGAGAGGTAGTGGCGGTCGACCTGGTCGCGGAGCGCCGTCGCCCCCGTCTGGTCGAGACCGGCGAACTCGAGGTCGATCCGGCTGCCGTCGGGAAACAGCAGCCGGTGGAACGCCACGGCGAGCCGGCCTTGGTCGCGGTGACGGACGGCTTGGGCGGTCCCGACGACGCGCGCGCCGCGCGGGATCAACACGCGCTGGCCGTCGGCCGAATGGAACGGCACGGACACCATGGCGAGCGCCGGGCCGGGGAACTCGCCCGAGAGCTGCGTCAACAGCACCGCCTCGAGGAACGAGCCCTCGCGGATCCGCTCCCAGCCCGGCGGATCGTTCGGTCGGACCACGCGGCCCGGCTCCGCCGCGACGTGCGTGGAGGAAGCCGGGGTGCGCGGCGACGTTGGCCCGGCGGTGGTTGGGGGAACCCCTCCGCTCGCCAGTCCGGCCGCGATCTCGCCGTCGAGCGCAACGAGCGACCGCTCGAAAGAGGCGAGCGTCTCCTCGAAGGCGGCGTCCGTGAGTTCCTCCTCCCCCTCCCGGACACTGCCGCCCGGCGCCCGGCCGGCGCGCTGGGATCCGCCACGGTCGCGGTGCGACTCGGCGACCGGAGGCGAGCGCAGCGAACGGGTCCTGCGCTCGACCTCCTCGAGCCGGAGCGCCTCGCGGAGTTCCGCCTCCGCCCGGCCCACGCCGACCGCTCGACCGACCGCCCTGCCTTCCGGCTCGACTGCAGCCACTTCCGTCACGCCCGCGACCGGCCGGTCCGCCGAATCTTCGCGGGACTCGGCTTCGGCCCGCAGCGTCTCGCGCTCCGCCTCCTGCCGCAGTCGCCCCTCGAACGAACGACCCGCCCGGTCGTCCACCGCGCGCGGTCCCGCCGCTGCGGGATCGGCGGCCTCCTCGGGACCCGTCAGCGACGAGGAGAACAGCAGTCCGGCGACCAGCACGGCGATCAGCGCGATCCCCGCCTTCGTGACGACGCCCGCCGGAAGCGCACCCTTCGGGGGCTTGACCAGTTGCCTCCAGCGGCTCATCTCGACCCCTCCCGGGGCTCGAACCGCCAGCGCGCCCGCTCGTCGCCGATCCGCAGCCACCCGTCGCCCAGCACGTGGCGCACCGTGTAGAGCCCGTCCTCGTCGAGGTCGAACGCGACCAGGCTCGGCTCGCCGTCCTTCAGCTCGTACAGCGCCGGCGACTCCTGCGCGCGCGACCGGATGTAGGTGAACCGCCCGTCGTGCCACATCGCCTCGACCAGGAACGGACGCTTCGACGCGTCGCCGTCGAGCCGGTACTCGAACGCCAACCGACCGGGATACGCCGCGCGGAACGCCTCGATCTCGGCTTCCGCCTCCGCGCGTGCGCGGCGCGCGGCCCCGGTCGCCGTCTCGGCCATCTCGCGGTAGGCCGCCACCTCGCTTCGCGCGACGAACGCGCGCGCGCCCCCGCCCGTCGCCGCCGCTTCCGCGCCCGATTCGACGCGGACGACCAGGTGGGGCGGCTCGTCGCCGCGTTCCGAGACCAGGAACGTGTAGATGCGGCCCGACTCGCAGACGAGCGCCACGTTCGTCGCCACGTCCTCGGCCAGGGGCTTCAGGTACGCGACGTTGGCCGCGCCCGTCAGACGCCAGTACTCCGAGTCGCCGGTCACGAAGTCGAGGATCCGCTCCCCGGTCGGCAGCACGATCACCGTCGTGTGGCGCACGCGCGCGCGGAGTCGCGGAATCCGCTCCCCGCCGCCTTCGGCCGCCGGCACCCGGAGCAGGGCGGCGTCTTCATCCGGTCGCTGGGCGGCGACGGGAGCCGCGAGCGCCAGCGGGACCAGCAGCAGCCCCGGCAGGTTCTCCATCGTGCGGGAATCCGAACACCATGTGGGCAAATAACGCAAGTGTATGGGGTATGGGCTCTTTCCCACATCGTTCAACCGCAACGAGATGCGCGATTCGGTCCGCCGACCGGCTCCGCCAGTCGCGTGCCGGAGCCTCGGAAACTCCTGGCCCCACGGCGCGAAACCAGTAGACACCGGTCCCTTCGAGGTTGCGAGCGGAACGTCCGGGGAAGGAGCCGTCGAATCGGGCGCACAGGTCGGCGGGCCTTGCGCGGACCGGATCGCATAGGTAGTGTCCTCTACATGATGAGACGCACGAGAAGGGACGACTCGGAACTGGACCCGGTGCGCCGACGGATCGTCGCGCTACTGGCGGAGAGCCGCTCGAGCCTGCGGATGGCGTCGCTCGCGATGGGCCGAAACGGCGCGTACATGCACCAGTTCATCCATCGGGGCACACCCCGAGTGCTCGCCGAACACGACCGCGAGGCGCTCGCCGAGCACGTCGGGTGCAGTCCCGACCTGTTGCGGCACCCGCGAGAAATGGGGGCGCACTTGAAGGCGCCGGCCGCTTCGCGCGTCGTGCCGAGGGGTTACACGGCCGTTCCCGAGATCGACGTGCGCGCCGCGGCGGGGATCGGCATGTGGGACGACGAGCCCAGGGCGGTGGCGCGGTGGCTGTTCGCCGATCCCGTCGTCCGCCACGAGTTCCGCGCGCGGGCGGAGGACCTGCGGATGCTCGCCGTCGAGGGCGACTCGATGGAGCCGTTGCTGTCGGCCGGCGACCGCGTGCTGGTCGACGTGAGCCGTACGGCGCCGACGCCGCCGGGCGTCTTCGCGATCTGGGACGGCATGGGGTGCGTCGCGAAGCGCGTCGAGCACGTGCCGAACTCCGATCCGCCCCGCGTCCTGATCAAGTCGCTCAACCCGGAGTACGAGAGCTGCGAGCGCCTCGTCGAGGAGATCCGAGTCATCGGCCGCGTTGTCTGGGCATCGAGGAGGATGTAGAGCTGCTGTGGGGCAGGGTCGCGGGGTCGCACCGGTCTCCGATCAGCTCCGGCTGGCAAGTTCCGGCCCGCGAGGGTGCGCGAGCGGCACCCATGACGAGCGTTTTCAGGCGGAGTTTTCGCTTTCTCGGACAACACGTTGCCTTCGGATTTCAAATAGCAACGCGACTCCAGCCTACGGGAGAGGTAGGAGGGCCATGAGACCCATTGGGATCGACCTCTTCGCGGGCGCGGGCGGACTTAGCTTGGGCTTCGAGCAGGCTGGCTTCGACGTGGCGGCCGCCGTGGAGATCGATCCGGTGCATTGCGCCGTCCACAAATTCAACTTTCCCAACACGGCCACGATCCCCCACTCCATCGAGACGCTTTCGGCCAGCGATATCCTGGAGGTCGCCGACGTCGGCGACCGCAGAGTCGACTGCGTGTTCGGCGGCGCCCCTTGCCAGGGCTTCTCCCTGATCGGCCATCGCGCTCTGGACGACCCGCGCAACGGACTTGTGCGCGACTTCGTTCGCATCGTCGAGGAAATCGAACCTCGCACTTTCGTTTTCGAGAACGTAAAGGGACTGACGATCAGTCGGCACCGCAGCTTCCTCGACGAACTGATCGACGAGTTTTCGCGGAGCGGATACGCGGTGCGCGTACCATGGCGCGTTCTCAACGCCGGACACTTCGGCACGCCCCAGAATCGGGAACGCCTGATTCTACTGGCGCTCGAGCAACCAGTCCATGGCCCGGTAGAGCTCGTTTTCGTCGGCGTCCGAGATGTCGAGCTCCTCGCCCAGCGTGTGGGTCGGGGTTTCGCTACCGAAAGAGCGGGCGGTGGCGAGCTTGGAGCGGGGATCGAGGATGCGGGCGAGAATCATGGCGGTGGCGAGGGCCCGTTCTCGGGAGGGTCGGCGGTCGAGGAGCTTGTCGAGTCCGAGGCGACGTGCGGATCCGAGGACGGCGGCGACATGGCCGTGGGGTCGAGAGCGGAGGATCGAGAAGGCGTGTCCGAGGGAGGGGAGGGCGACGCCGCCCTTGAGCAGGATGCGGAGGCCCTCGACGAGGTGGTCGGGCCACTTGGAGAGGGTGCGTTTCTTGACCTTTCCGTCCTGGCGAAAGGACTCGCGGAGGAGGACGGCAGGCGGGGAGTTCCGGTTGGGTACGCGATCAATGTACATGGACATGAAGGTAGTTGGTATGCGGATGCATGTCAACTTCATGATCCATGCCATACATGGGCACACAAAACAGCGTAGATATCGTTGTAAGTGTGCCTATGTCAATGGGTTAGACGCAAAAATCACCCCAAATTTGCCAGAACTTCGGTCTAAGGATCGAGTCAGGTGGATCAAAGGAGGCGAAGGGAGTCCAAGAGGTTCAGCCTCCATGGCATGGAGAGCGTGGGCGGCGAGTGGGATCCGGAATGCGGCGATTTCCTCATCTGACAACCGGCTCTTGTCGTCGTCCAAGCGGTTTCGTTACCCGAAATCCGGCTTGGAGACCCGGCTACCGGGAATTCACGCCCATTCGCAGGTCCTTCTGCCGCGCGAGCTTCCAGGTGTGGAGATGCACCGCGTCGCATCTAGTGTAGTGTCCGGTTCATATAGTTGATTATGCGGAGGCGACGGCCAAGGCCTGCCGAGCCCGGTTCACCTTCTCGAGAATCTTGTCCGCCGACTTCGGTCCCTCCTCCTGAGCCTGACCTGAGGCGGGTCCCATTTCGTCGAACAGAATGGGGGCAAAAATAAAGTGTACTCCGCCGCTTTGCGACGGTTCCTTTCGGGGTTGATTCGAGCGGGTGCGGCGAATCCCGGTTCGGGCTCCGCCGACCTCGCCAACCCACCCCTCGAACAGCCCCCTCCCCAGCCTCGGGGTGAAACCGAGGCAACCGGCGCCGAGTCGCCCCATGCGACCCCTGCCGCCGGTTCGCCGGTTCCGACCCGGTCCCTCGCAACGATCCGGGCCCGCTCATTCCACGCCCACGCCCTCGCGGTACGCCTCGCCGGGCGTCCGCCCCTCCAACGCCGAGTGCGGACGCACTTCGTTGTAGAAGTCCATCCAATCCCCGATGATCCGTCGAGCCGCGACCCCGTCCTCGAGCTCCCGCAGGTAGACCGCTTCGTACTTCAGCGACCTCCACAGCCGCTCGATGAAGATGTTGTCCAGGTACCGCCCCCGCCCATCCATCGAGAACCGGATCTCCGCGCTCAGGACCCGCTCCGCGAACGCTTCGCTCGTGAACTGCGAGCTCTGGTCGGCGTTGAAGATCTCCGGCCTCCTCGAGCCCAGCGCCTCGTCGAGCGCGCTCACGCAGAACGACGCGTCCATCGTGTTCGACAGCGCCCACGCGAGCACGTGGCGCGTCGCCCAGTCCATCACCGCGACCAGGTAGAAAAACCCACGGGCCACAGGCACATAGGTGATGTCCGCGCACCACACGTGGTCCGCCCGCGAGACCTCGACGTCGCGCAGCAGGTAGGGGAACACCCGATGCTCCGGGCTCGCCACGCTCGTCCTGGGACGCCGGTAGATCGCTTCGATCCCCATCTTCCGCATCAGTCGGCGGACCCGGTGTCTGCCGACCGTCGTGCCCTCGCGCCTCAAGTGGCGCGCCATCTGCCGGCTCCCATAGAACGGGTAGTCCATGTGGAGCCGATCCATGCGGCGCATGAGAGCGAGGCTGTCCTCGCTCTCGCCCTTGCGCACGTAGTACAGCGACGACCGGCTCACGCCCAGCAGGGCGCACTGCTTCGCCAGCGCCATCGGGCCGTCCCGCTGGATCATCCGTCGGCGTTCGGCGCGGGTCAGCTGCGCAACCCGCGCCGAAAAAAATCCCGCTCGACGGTCAGCTCCCCGATCTTCGCGTGGAGGTCGTGGATCGTGGCGTCGCGCTCCTTGGCGGCCTTCTGGGCGCCGGCGACGAACACGTCCGGGATGGCGGCGAGCAGCTGGCGCTTCCACTGGCTCACCTGGTTGGGATGGAGCTCGTGGCGGCGGGCGATCGCCTGGAGGCTGTCGCGCTCCTGGACCGCCTCGAGGGCCACGCGGCCCTTGAACTGCGGGGTGAATCTCCGTCTTCTCTTGGCCACTTCGGTGCCTCCTCTCGGGTACGGGAGTACACTTTAACGACCTGTCCGAAAAACCGGGACCAGCTCAGTCGCTCACCGAATGGAAGACGCCGCGCCGAATCCGCTTCCGAGTCAACGTGCAGAAGAACCGCTCGACCAAATTCAGCCACGACGCGCTCGTCGGCGTGAAGTGCAGAAAGATCCGCTTTTGACGCTCGATCCACTCCATCACCTTCGCATGCTTGTGCGTCGCGTAGTTGTCCAGCACGATGTGGATCTCCCGGTCCTTGGGCACCGCCTTCTCCACCTTGCGCAAGAACTTCAACACCTCCTGGTGGCGGTGCCGCTTGTACGTCTCCCCGATCACTTCGCCCGATGCCACGTTCAGCGCCGCGAAGAGCGACGTCGTGCCGTTGCGCTTGTAGTCGTGGGTCATCGTCCCCGCGCGGCCCCGCTTCAACGGCAGACCCGGCTGCGTCCGATCCAGCGCTTGGACCGAGCTCTTCTCGTCGAAGCTGAAGACGACCGCGTTCTCGGGCGGGTTCAGGTACAGCCCCACGACGTCGCAGAGCTTCTTCTCGAAGAGCGGATCCTCGCTCACCTTGAAAGTTCGCACCAAGTGCGGCTTCAGCCCGCACGACCGCCACACCCGGTGCACGAAGCTGTGCGTCGTCCCCGCCGCCCGCGCCATCGACCGGCACGACCAGTGCGTCGCATCCGGAGGATCCGTCTGCGTCGTCAAGCGGATCACTTCGCTCCTCAGCGCCGCCTGCGCCTTCGAGCATTTGCCCCCGTGGTTGCCCCCGCGGGGACGCTCTTTCGCGATCCCTTTCAGCCGTTCGTCCGCGAACCGGCGCCGCCAGCGGCCGACCTTGTTCCGATCGATCCCCATCGCTTCCGCGATGGCCTTGTTCGTCATCCCGTCCGCCGCCATTAGCACGATTCGCGATCTTTCCTGGAGCCGCACCGCCGCGCTCCGCGACCGCGTCCACTGTTCCAGGCGTTTTCGCTCCGCTTCCGACAGCTCGATCTTGACCGCTACCCGCATGATGCCTTCTCCTCGGTGAATGAATCTCTCGCGAAGAGAAGGTAACCAAACGGCGATACATAATCAACTATATGAACCGGACACTACACTAGTGGAGTGGGCATGGGGCACGACGTTGTCGGCTCTCCACCAAGTTTCGGCGAGGGGATGCACGGAGGGCTGCCAGGTCGTTGGCGGAGAAATGGGTTGCGGTGCCTCGACGCAGTCCATAGCTTCGTGATGTGATGTCAGCTGAGTGGCGGTGAGTTGAGCCAGAACCGTTGGTTCTCGCTTGCATCCCGCTACGACTATGGACTGCGAATCGATTTTAGACAACAACGGTTCCTCTGGAGGATTTTTCGAAAGATGTCCAACCATCCAAGATATCGTGAAAGTGATATTCTAGGTTCGCCGCGCTTGGACACAAATTACAGAGGGCTCCTGGAACTTCCACTACCAAATGGTACTTCTGCCGTATGAATGAGGCGATACAGACTGCTACTGCCTTGCGTCAGGCCTTGGATGCCCACCTAACCGGCCTTGGATTCTCCAAGAATGGAAACGGATATCGCGCTCCAAGCGAAATGTCCAAGCAGGACATCCGCAACCTACATGCTAGCCATCGTCAGGAAACGCTCGAAACACACCGAGATTTCATCGAAAAGGAAGGGCCTAGCCTAGTACGCCATTTTGCCAACGGAAAAACGCTCAATCCCAAGAAAATCGACCCTGAACTCGTTGAGGTCACAGCTGGATCTCCCGAAGCCCGGCTCTTTCGTTTTGCCACTTTGCTGTGGTCTATTCCGGTTTCTCAGGGATTTGGTCGGCGGCTTCGGTTTCTAGTGCGTGATCGCTATCACAACAGATCACTAATCGGACTGTTCGCCCTCGGAGATCCGGTCTTCAACCTCAACGCGCGCGATTCGTGGATCGGATGGTCTCACAAGGACAGAATTTCTCGCCTCGTACACGTAATGGATGCTTACGTATTGGGCGCGGTTCCTCCGTATTCGTCTCTCATTGGTGGCAAGATGATTGCAGCGCTTACGGGAAGCCAAGAGGTCCAGAATGCATACGACAGAAAATACCTCGGCAGGAAAGGCGTTATCAGTCGAAAACTGAACAACGCTCGGCTACTTTTGCTCACAACGACATCAGCTCTTGGTCGTTCATCGCTATATAATCGACTGAGAATTCCAAGCGGAGTCCAATTTACTAAAATTGGCGAAACCAGAGGGTTCGGACATTTTCATATATCGGGAAAGATATTCAACGAACTTCGTCTCTATTTGGAAAAAACGGGCCACCCATATGCCAATGGTCATCGATTTGGGATGGGGCCGAATTGGAAACTCCGTGTGATTCGTGCTGCGCTTGAGCACATTGGAGTGGACGGCAATGTTATTCTAAGGCATGGCGTCCGGCGTGAGGTATACGCTGCAGCTCTAGCGAACGATTTTAGAAGCGCATTGTTGGGCTCTCAGAAGAACGTAGAACCGAAAACCCTTCGGGCATCAGCCATCTCACGCTACTGCCTTGATCGTTGGGTTGTACCTCGAGCACAACGCGATGATACCTATGCGACCTTTCGCCGTGAGTGGATTCTCTCAACTCTACAGCACAAAGACCCGCAGGAGACATCGCGATGACAAGACTTCTCGATCATTGGCATGCGCGTTTGGATTCCCACTTCAAATCACTCGCAGCCAAGCGGCACTCGGACTCGGGAACACCTCCGATTTTCGCTCTCGAGCATGGGCTTGGAGATACAGAGTTCGGTGACCTTTCGAGCGCCATTCACGCGTCGGTAAAATCTTGTGCGATCCACACTCAAGATCACATGCTTCCCTGGGTTGTCTACGCCGCAGAACTCGGCTATGACTATGCTGGAGTCGAGTATTGGCAGAGCTTTGAGGTAAGGACGCCTGGATGGCGTACACATGGCGACCGCTCTTGGATTCGGGAGTGCTATCACTGGTTTCACCAACACTACGGGGGCGCACAGCCCTCTGGTAAGTGGGCCAATTGGTTTACGATAATTTGTTGGCCGATAACGCACGCTATACTGCCTAAGGACCTACAAAGACCGTTCGCTCGCGTTCTCTATGAGTTGCGACACTCGTTTTCACATGCAGTTTTAAAAAACCCCACCACACTCGGGGATCTCGTTGCGACACGGAGTTGGGCAACGTCCACGCGGTTTCAGCATTTCGTGCAGGAAGAGAACCTTGTTGGACAAATTGCAGCTGCTCTGTTGCTCGAGGACGAATCAGAAACGAGTGGCCTCATCGACACTCCGACGTTACTGAGGATTGTCCGAGACTTGGATAAGGAGCGTCGTGCACGTGAGTGGTTACGGGTGGCCCGGACTTCGGCCAAGGAACGGGTTAACGTTCACGGCCTAGTGCGTGTTCCTCGTTTGAGTTTGCAATCAAGATTAGGAACAAAATCGCAAACAACGAAAGAAGGACGTACAGCGGTAGCCGCTTTGGGAATCGAGCCTCGAATTGTTCTTCAACCAGCTGATGACAAAAACACATCTTGGACCGTGGTATTGGAGATTCCCAATCTTTCAAGTATTTGCCACGAGTTTCCAGATACGCAAAATATTCTGACGCAGTCACGGTGCCGAATCTCAGGATACGAAGGGAGACCCATTGCGCGGGGACGCTTCCTTTACGGTGCGCAGCGCATTGATTTGTCAAGATGGCCCGAGCCTCATGAAGTCCTTCTGAAATTCAAAGAATCCCATCCGACCTTAGAGTTTCTTCTGAAGACAGAGTGTCTACTTAGACCTGGTCCCCCTTGGTTATTCAGAATTGAAGCTGATGGATTTGGATATGGGTGCAGGAACTTGACAGTGCGACCTGGACAACGGTATGTCATCCTTACCACCACGCAGATGAATGGGTTGAATACCCCTTCTTGGGTCAAACCGGTCAACATTCAATGCCGAGGTATTGGAGGATATCTCCTCAATCTTCCAGCTGCGCTAGATCCGCAATCGGAAGAGATAATTCAGAATCTCGATCTGATGCAGTCGAAACTGATTGCGGCTTGGCCCGCAGGTCTTGCTCCAGTGTATTGGGATGGCCAGGGGTATGGTGAATGGTGTGCAGGTGATCAACCGACGATTGGAATTGAAAGTGATCATACGTTGAGCATGATCAGAGTGGTCGTATGTGGGCAGTCCATCCCACCTCTGACGCTTACAGATGTTGTTCCTGGCAAACCGTTATTCGTACAGCTGCCTCGGTTGCCAATCGGTTTCTACACAATCCTTGTCGATGCTGTCGCAGACAATAGTGCGATTACGGACAAACTGAAATTGGACGTGCGCGTAGTCGAGGCGCGGTCATGGCACCATGGTGTTGATCCTGGAGGACCGTTATTGGTTCGTTTAGATCCGGTAGTGCCAACTTTGGAGCAACTCTGGGAAGGACAAGTGGACATCGAGATATTTGGACCTCATGGTCGTGAGGTGACGTGCGAGACTGAATTGCTCCACAGAGAAGCAGGGCGGAGCCGATCCGTTTTTATTGTCCGACAAATCAGACAAATGAGTTTGCCGATCACGCCAAGTCAATGGAGACGTCATTTCGAGCAGAATATCCGTAATAGAAAAGCGGTGCAGAGAAAGTACGATGCGGCCCACATATGCCGGGTTCGTTTTGCTAGCGACGATCTGGGGACATTTGTGTTGAACTGTGAAAGAGATTTCACTCCACTCAGATGGGCCGTTGTTGAACGTAACCGCGAGCTATGGGTACAGCTTCTCGATGATAGCGGAACCGAGGAGCTTCCGCGTGTGTCTTACTATGAACTAGAGAAACCGGCATCCGAGATCTGTCCAGATTTTGCTTGGGAATACAAGGTGCCTGTGCCCGGTGGACTCTATCTCGCACGAAAGGAGAATTTTCTTGCTAGCACCATTGTGGTGTGGAAAAGGATGAAGCAGCTGGACCACCTGCCACGTTCTCCGGTAGTCCCGAACCGGAGGCGAACATTGGAATCAGTCCTCGAAGTCGTGAATTTGGGTAACATTTGGGCTACGGCAAAATCTTCAGGTCATATTCTCTCTTCTATACACCGCCGCAAGGTACTTCAAGTGATCATCCGAAACTACGTAGGGCTCATTGGTGGTGAACACTGGACTCATGCAGAGGCGACCTTCGAGAATGGAGGTGCACACGACGTTTCGATTTTGAAAGACGCTGTAGCGCGACGCATCGGCGATGTTTCGTTTGTGTCAACTCTTGCGTGTGCTATGGCGAAGTTAGCTCAAGTATCGACTGAAGAGCGAGTGAACCGATTGGCTCAAATCGTCAAGGATCACGGCGTGGTATCAGAAGTAAGAGATATTGCGCGTCCTGTATGGGACCATCTCGAATGGATAGCCGAGTGGGCGTTGAGGCTCGCTAGCAATCCGAGAGATGCGGTCGCTTGGGCTGCAGCC
Organism: Longimicrobiales bacterium; assembly: GCA_965115885.1. Classification (GTDB taxonomy): domain Bacteria; phylum Gemmatimonadota; class Gemmatimonadetes; order Longimicrobiales; family Gaopeijiaceae; genus BD2-11. Next base: position 728,956 of record OZ220479.1, on the reverse strand, counting down.
GATCTGCAAAAGGCAGCTACACGTCTAATGGAAGTACCGATCATGGTACGCGCAGCAAGATTCGTTGTCCTCGCCACTCACGATCATTCGGACGCGGATGCAAAAGCTGACGAAATATACGCGGGGTGGACATGGAATTGAAGACGCAAGAATCTCGTATTTTACGACGTCAACTAGTGGTAGAGCTCGGACTAGATCCAAATCGCTTCGATCTCATGTCACCGGAGACTCTCGCAGGAGCTCTCCGAAGAGCCGCTAGTTTCTTATGCCCATGCCCCGCCAGCCTGCTAGTTCGTGCGGTTGTCAGGCCTTTGCGTGGCTTGATTTCGGTTGGAGAGCAGGACGAGATTGGAAACAGAACCCAAAAGATATTGATGCGGATAGTTGCCCATGGTGACCTGCTTGAGTTTCAAGAATTTGATGATAGTGATCGAGTGCGAGAACGCATATTATTGTTCGCGTCGCCATTGACGTTTATTCCTCGTGACACTGGCACGTATATTCTGTTGGGCATTGCTGGCGAGATCCAAACGCTGCCTAGCGATCTTGTTCGCCGAATCGATCACGTAGGCCACACGCGACGTCTGCGTCCGGATGCCAGTGAGAATCTCCGGGAGAAACTGAAAAGACTCGGTTTACGTGAGATGCCGTTAGATACGTGGCGAATGAACCCGAAATCCAGTACGCCTTGGGCGTTGGTATCAAAATACAATGAGTTACTGAGCGTGGCAGGACCTTCAGGAGATGTGCCGGGCCTTCGGCTTTTAGATTCGGAACGGTCAGTAAAGTACTATCCTGATCGGTGGATGGATCCTCACAAGCAATCAGGGTTATTCGTCGCACGTCGAAGCCAAGCCTACGGTGCTCCATTATGGTCCTACGTTCAAGTAATAGACGGCGAGCCGCAGAAGCTTATCGATCTTCCGCTTCTCAAGAGCCGTTGGCGTGGCTGCGATGAGGCGTGGCATTTGCAAATGGCTATCGATGCGAATCGAGGGCATCCTCAACAGTTCGCGATTCGCGTTGGATCAGGTGATAAACGTATTGTTGCGTTTTTTTCGCCTGTCCCGATGTGGGCACAGCGGCGTTGGGATGCCGTTGGAGAGCGCATTTCGAGCGACAAGTGTCTATTCTCGTATCAGTTTCACAACAGTGATTTCTTGGAAGAAATTCGGTTTATTCGTCAAGTGCTTTGGCTTAATCAAGCTGCTAATCAAGGATGATGAAGAATGGTTCTCTGTTGTTTCAGGTGTAACACCGGATCTTCTTGAGCACATCGTGATGGGAGTGGCAACGGTGCGTATTCCAAGCGATGTGATCCATGTGTTCCAGCGATGTGAGCCACTCGTTCCACGGGATGTGATCCACGGTGGCAACGGGAGTGTCGGCGTGGCGGCTCACCTCATTCGGCAGTCTACGGGTAGCGACCCGTGCGGGGCCGGGCGGGCAGGAGGAGTGCTGGATGACCTGAAGTAGAGGGCCGTTCTTTCGACCTCGTGATCGATCCTTCAAGAGGGGGAAGACGCTGCCGCAGCCAAGGTTGGGTCGGGTCGAGGGCTGGCGCGCCAGCTTTAGGGTCCGGTGGGGTTGTTCCGGTTAGCTTTCGCTCCGGGCCTCCAATGCCGACTCCCATGGCCGCGTTTCCAGCCCCCGCCCATCAAACCGGGCGTGCGGTTTTCCCGCACCCGGCTTACGTACGAGATCACGCCTTCGCGCTCGGAAGCCCCATGACCCGTCGCTTCGGTTGGTGGAGGCGGTCTCCCAGCCTCCTGTCCGAGGAAGTGCACGTCTCCCCGATTCCATCCTCCGTCCCAGGCAGGGCCACCGACGGAGCCGTTCGGGCTCGCGTCGGGTTCCCCAAGTCGGAGTCCGCCGCGCTCAACATCCGCTCGCGGTCTCCCTCGGGTTCATCCTTCAGCTTTCGCGTGTAGCACGTGCCGGAGTCTCCGAACGTCTTCGACCCTTGTAGGCTCTCACCAGTGGTCATGTCCCTTGCCCCCTTTCCGCGCCGCTCTCGAACCAGGGCCCCTTTCCTCGACCGGCGTTACCCGGCGTCCTCAGTACTACGGGCCCATCCGCCACCCTGCCGGCCCGGCCTGCCCCTCGCGGGGTTCCAGTTGGCGTCGTGCCACGCCACCAACAGGGCTTCCCGTGTTGCTCCCGTCTCCCTCTTCCATGCGTGCCGTCACCACTGCCCCGGCGGAGACGGCCGGTGCTCTCGTCGTTCGCTTCCCGACCGTTGGCAGCCTTCCCCGTACCCTAGAATGGGTCGGCCTCCGCGTCTGTCCTTTTCGAGGCCTGCTCGGCGTTCACTCGCGTTACGGCCCGCATGTTCGCTGAACCGCCCAAGGCGGCCCTTCTACCCGAAGTGCTTCAAGCCATGTCGTTACCTCCACGACCCGCTTCGGTTGCTACCGGCTGGAACGACAGCTGCCGGACGGGATTCGCACCCGCTGTGAAACGGTGCCTTTCCACGGCACACTAGGGTCGGGGACTGGCGCGCCGGCTTTAGGGTCCGGTGGGGTTGCTCCGGTAGCTTTCGCTTCGGTCCTCAAGCTCGACTCCCATGGCCACGTTTCCAGTCCCCGCCCATCAAACCGGACGTGCGGTTTTCCCGCATCCGGCTTTCGGACGAGATCACGCCTTCGCTTTCGAAAAGCCCATCTCTCGTCGCGTCAGGCGAAACAGGCCGATCTCTCTCAGCCTCTCTTCCGGGAACCGCGCGTGTTGCCCGGACTTCACCTTGTGCTTCAAGCAGAGCCACCGGCGTAACCGCCTAGCCATGTGCGTGTTGACGGCTTCGTACGCAGGGCTGACCTGCCCAAGGCTGAAGTAGCGCGCCCACCCGTATACCGCTCGGTTGATCCGCTCTACCACTACCTCCACCGGGAGTCCGGTGTACCGTTTCGCCGTCATCTCGCTGACCTTGCGGACAATGTCCTGGACGCTCCCCTTGCTGGGCCGGGTCCCGATGTACCACCCCCGCCCGCTCACTCGGTAGTTGCGCCCCACCCGATACCCCAGATACTCGAACGCCTCTTCGGGGCACCGCAGACATCGAGTCTTCCGTTCGTTGATCGGCAGCTTCAGCCTCTCCATGAGTCGCTCGACCACCGCCAGCACTTCCGCCGCCGGGGCCTTGCTCACCACACACAGGTCATCCGCGTAGTTCACGATCTCCGCCCGGAACCGCTGGGCGTAGCCCAGCGTTTTCCAGCCCAGCACGAATCGCCGCATGTACAGATTGCTGGCCAGCGGCGAGAACGGCGACCCCTGCGGGGTTCCCTTCCTCTCCCTGCGCGCCCGGTTCGTGCGGCATACGCCGCCCTCCCCATCGTCCTCCTCCACCGGCATCTCCAGCCACGCCTTCAAGAGCTTCAACATCCGCCCGTCGCTGATGCGTCGGGCGAAGCACTTCATCAGCTCCGCGTGCGGTATCTCGCCGAAGTAGTTGGCCAAGTCGCAGTCGACCACCTCCCTGTGCCCCTGATATAGGAGCCGATGAATCCTTCGGATCGCATCGTGCGCGCTCCGCTCCGGCCTATAGCAGTCCGTGGAGGAAATGGGTTTTCGAGGCTTCCCCGGGAGCAGGCATTCCCCAGCATCCAAGCCGGTGGTCATCGTCAACCTTCCGATGACATCCCCATTTCCTGCGCAACTCCCAGATTCCCCCGCATCAACCACCGATTTCCAAGCTCCAAATGTCCATCGGGTGGATTGTCGGGCTTCGCGTCGCCGATCCGTCCCTCCGACTTTACGCCGCGACCGCCGCTCCGGCCGTCGCCAGACCCTGCAGGCTACGCGGAGTCCCGAAACCGAATCGCCTGCGCATGAGAAGCCCCAAGTTGCACGCGGCAGCCTGGATCATGATCCGTTTTCGGATCTCCTCCCGTCCCCGCACGTGAACCCGCCGTAGACCTCCCGTCTCCAGCATGTGCGCAAAACCCCGCTCCAGCTTCTCACCTCTCGCCCGCAACAGCCGCTTCCCACGCTTCCCCCGGATCCTGCGCCGGTTCGCATACGTCGCCTTCTGCGCGTCCCGCTTGTTCTTCCATTTCCGACGACCTCGGTTCGGCTCGCTCACATAGCTTCGCAGTCCCCGCTCCGCCACCCCCGTCATCGTCGCGTTCGCGTGATATCCCTTGTCCGCCACTACCTCCTTCGGCTCCTTCCCAAGTTCTCTCAGCCCTTCGGTCGCCGCGTCCAGCGTTTTCGGCAGCGACGCCACGTCTCCCCCTTCCATCGACTGGACCGTCGCCGCCACCACCGCTCCCGTCTCCATGTCCACCGCCTGCTCGAACTTGTGGGCCATGTGCGTGCGACCGTCCTTCATCTTCGTACTGCGCGCCTCCGGGTCGTGCGGATGCACCCAGTCCTCGTTCGACGCCTTGTTCTTGCGCTTCCGGTCGAGCTTCGCGAGGTCCTCGCGCGTCGGCGCTTCGATCCCCGACGCCACCGCCAACTCCTCCAGCCACTCGGTGTAGCCCTGCAACGTGTCGCGCCGCACGATCGCGCGCATCGCCGCGTTCGCCTCCAGCGTCGTCGCGTCCACCCCGAGCGTCTTGCCCTTCAGGAGCCCCGACTCGTCCAGCAGATTCAGCACCCAGTCGAACACCTTCTTGTGGGCTTCCACGCTCAGCCGCTTGCGCGTCTTGGACAGGCCCGAGTGTTCCGGCGGATTCCGGTCCAGCGTGTAGCCGAGAAACTCGCGCAGGGAAAGCGAGTCCGCACACCGCCACGCGATGCCGCGCTCCGAGCCGATGCCTTCGAGATACCCGACCAGCAGCATCCTGAAGTACACGGCGGGCGGAATCCCCGGCCGTCCGCGAGTTTTCGAATGGAAGTCGACGCAAGCTCGTTCCGCGAACTCGTCGAATCCGTTCGCGTCGAGCATTTTGTTCAATGCCCGATAGAACGGGCTGCCCAACGACCGAATCCGGTTCGACGCGACGAACATCTCCATCTGCGGCTCATTTAGCCGCTTGCCGATCACCATCTACGCACTCCATGGCTGAGGTCTTCGTAGAACCTGTAATCTAACCAAACCATGCGGTCAGTGCGACGACGACTTTATCCACGGGCTGATAGGCGTACTGCTCCGGCTGCAAATCGGCCTCGACGATCGGCGTCAACACCAACAACGCCGACGTCTGCGCCACCCGGTCCCTGATGCAGGGAATGCCCAACGGCCTGTACTTCCCAGGCTGCTTCTTCGGGATCAGCACCTGCCGCACCGCTCGCGGCGCGTAGCTGCCCTCCCTCAGATCTCGCGCCAGTTCCCCAAGCCACCGCTCCACGCCGTACGCCTCGATGTCCGCGAACGTCTCTCCGTCCACCCCGGCCGATCCGCCGTTGCGGCGCACCCGCCTCCAGGCTTCCGCGAGAAAATCGTCGCGCCACACCTTGTCGATGAGCGTATAGAACCGCGCCTCGGGTTCCTCCTTGGCTTTCGCGTGTAGCACGGTCTGGAGTCTCCGAACCTTCTCCGACCCTAGTAGGCTCCCGCCAGTGGTCACGTCCTTTCCCCCTTTCCGTACCGCTCTCGAACCAGGGCCCCTTCCCTCGACCGGCGTTTACCCGGCGTCTCCGGTACTACGGGCCCCTCCGCCACCCTGCCGGCCCAGCCTGCCCCTCGCGGGGTCCCGGTTGGCGTCGCGCGACGCCACCGACAGGGCTTCCCGTGTTGCTGCCGCTTCCCTCTTCCATGCGTGCCGTCGCCACTACCCCGGCGGAGACGACCGGCGCTCTCGTCGTTCGCTTACCGGTCGCTGGCAGCCTTCCCCGTCATGGAGGCGGGTCGGCCTCCGCGACTGCTTGATTTCGAGGCCTGCTCGACGTTCACTCGCGTTACGGCCCGCATGTTCGCTGAGCCGCCCATGGCGGCCCGTCTGTCCGAAGTGCTTCAAGCCATGTCGTTACCTCCACGACCCGCTTCGGCTGCTACCGGCTGGAACGACAGTTGCCGGACGGGATTCGCACCCGCTGGGAAACGGCGCCTTTCCACGGCGCACTCCATGCACAAGCTACACGACGTTCTGCGGCTCAAGTTCGAGCTTGGCCGCAGCCACAGGGAGATCGCCACGAGCCTGGGGATCGGCCACGCCGCGGTGAGTCGGTATGTTCGCCGCGCCGAGGAGGTTGGGCTGTCCTGGCCGCTGCCCGAGAACTTCGGCGACCGAGAGCTGAAGGCGTCACTCTTTGCGCCCGTGTCTGCGGGCGCAAGCCGACCGGTGCCGGACTCGGCGGAGGTGCACCGCGAGATGTCGCGGGGCAAGGGGACGACGTTGGAGCTCCTGTGGTTGGAGTATCGGGAGGCGCATCCCGAAGACGGATACGAGTACAGCTGGTTCTGCGCTCGGTACCGGGAGTGGGCGAAGCGGGTCGACGTGGTAATGCGACACTCGTACGCCGGGGGCGAGAGGGTGTTCATCGACTACGCGGGCAGACGGTCGCGTCAATCGATCCAGAGACGGGCGAGGTCGGCAAGGCGAACGTGTTCGTGGCGACGCTGGCTGCGTCGAGTCATACGTTCGTGGACCTGACGCCGACGCGGAAGCTCGAGGACTGGACGGGCCCGCACGTGCGGATGTTCGAGTTTTGGGACAGGGCGGTGGAGTTGCTGATCCCGGACAACGAGAAGGCGGGTGTGCGGCGGGCGTGCCGCTACGAGCCGGAACTGAACCCAACGTATCTCGAAATAGCCCGGCACTACGAAGTCGTGGTGCTGCCGACGCGACCGCGGTTGCCCGGGGACGGGCGAAGGTCGAGGCGGCAGTGCAGCACGTCGAGTGGCGGGTGCTCGCGCCGCTGCGCAACCACCGCTTCTTCTCGCTGTCCGAAGCGCGCGAAGCGATCGCGCCGTTGGTCGAGGCGCTCAACGAGCGGTCGTTCCAGAAAGATCGAGGGCAGCCGCCAGAACCTCTTCGAGAAACTGGATCGGCCGGCGCTGCGACCGCTCCCGGCGCTGCGCTACGAGTTCGCCCGCTGGGTCAAGGCGCGCGTCAACGTCGACTACCACGTCCAGATCGGGGGCTGCTTCTACAGCGTGCCGTACACGCTCGCCCGCAAGGAAGTCGACGTCAGGGTCTCGGCCACGACCGTCGAGGTCTTCCACAGGAGCAAGCGGCAGGCGGCGCACGTCCGCAAGCGAGAAGGGGAGCGCGTCCGCGGACCGGACTACTACAAGGACTCCACCCCCGACGAGGAGTCCTGACGCCCATGCTCCATCAACCGACGCTGGACCTGCTTCGCGAACTGCGCCTGACCGGGATGGCGCGATCCTTCGAAGAGCAGCGCGCGATGCCGAACATCGCCGAACTGACCTTCGAGGACCGCCTCACACCTTCGAGGACCGCCTCACGCTGTTGCTCGAGCGCGAGAGGACGGACCGCGCTCAGCGCCGGTACGTGCGCCTTCGGGGAGCGGCCAAGCTCCACCTCGACGCCGCCGTCGAGGACATCGACTTCAAGGCGGCTCGAGGACTCGACCGCTCGCTCGTGCTGCGACTCGCGACCGGCGAGTGGATCCGGCGGGGACAGATGGTCCTGGTGACGGGCACCACGGGATCGGAGAAGTCGTACCTCGCGTGCGCGTTGGGCCACCAGGCGTGCCGTATATCGGGATCTCGACCCTGTACTACCGTGTGGAGTGCCTGTTCGAGGCACTGAAGGTGGCCCGCGCCGACGGTTCCTATCCTCGCCTGGTGCAACGGATCGCCAAGACGTGGCTTCTGATCCTCGACGACTGGGCTCGCGTCGCTGTCGGGCCAGGGCCGGCACGATCTGCTGGACATCCTGGACAACCGGTACGGTCGGCGCGGCATGGTGCTGGCGTCTCAACTGCCCGTCGATCACTGGCATGACGTGGTGGGCGATCGGACCTTCGCGGACGCGATTCTGGATCGGCTGGTCCACAACGCGCACCGGATCGAGCTGGCTGGCGGTCCGAAGCCACTCCGTCGGCACTGCGCCGGCCCCTTTCGCCCGGATCCGACAAGCCCGCAGCCGGGCTCCTCCGCACACCCGCCCGATCCCGCCTCTCGCCCTGGCTCCCGGCGGCCGTCTCCCGAGCTTCGGCCACCGCCGCGCTCGCCGCATCGGACGACTCCGTCGGGACCGCCGCCCCGACGCCGTTCGTCAGCGCCCGGTACACGCGACGGGCCATGTAGCGCTCGAGGCACCGCATCACCTCGCGCTTCGACAGCCCCTCTTCCGTGCGCCGCTCGACGTAGCGCCGCGTTCTCGGATCCGTGCGCATTCGAGTCAGCACGATCAGATGCAGTGCCGAGTTCGCACTCCGGTTCCCGCCCCGATTCAGGCGATGCCGCCGCGTCTTTCCACTCGGCGCAGGGATTGGGCTGACTCCGCACATCATCGCGAAGCTCCCCTCCGAGCGCATCCGGTCCGGGTTCTCTCCGACCGCCACCAACAGATCCGCAGCCGTCGCGAGTCCCACGCCCTCGAGTCCCACGCCCTCGAGCTCGAGCAACGCCGGAACCGCACCCTCGACGATTGGGCGAATGCACTCGTCCAGTCCGGCGATCTCATCCTTGAAGGCCAGGACCCGGCGAGCCAGACGCTTGAGCGCGATCTTCGTCGCGACCTCCGGCTCATGTGCGCGCTCCGCTCGCGGCCTCCACGCCGCGCACTTGCGCAGGCGCTTCATGCGAGGCAGGTCGCGGAGTTCGTCGCGTAGCCGCTCGGGCGCCGAGACGATCAGGTGGTGCAGCTGTTGCTGGGCCGCAATGCACCCCTTCACCGCACTCCGGCGGGCCACGCAGAGCGTCCGAAGCGCCTCGACGGCGCCCGTGCGGTCCTTGGCCACATGCGTTCGGTACCCGATGCGAGCCGCCTGCGCCGCCGCGATCGCGTCCAGCGCGTCGTCCTTCCCCTGCGCCTTTCGGGCCACGGGGTCCGGACCGATCACCTCGAGCACGGGCACGCCAGCCGCCGCCAGGCAGCGGCTCACGCCTGCGCCGTACGTCCCCGTGCACTCGACGCCCACGCGCAGCAGCTCGCCGTGGGATCGCAGCCACGCGAGCATCGCCCGGTACCCGTCGCCGGTCGTCGGAAACGACTCGGTCCCGAGCTCCGCGCCATCGATGCTCACAACTGCAACGGTGTGTTGGTCTTGGTGGGTGTCCACCCCACCGACGACGCCGTTGCCCTCCACCTGCGCACTCGCCATGCCGGCCTCCTGTTCCCATGTTGGCATGCAGCGATGGAACCGGCCTCGGCCGACATTGGACAAAGCAGCGATGGGACGCGCGAGAGCGCGTCAGGCTCTTATCAGGTCACGATGTCGGTCGAGGCCGGCGCTCTATCCGGCCCCCTCGAGAGGTCGACAAACCGAGTCAAGGACACTTCGGTCAGCTACCGTTTGGGTCAGACCACCCGGGGGAACCGGCGTCAATTCCAAACTCACTGCTGCCGTTGTCGGCGTGGAACGCCTCGATGCGGAAGGGGAAGGCGGCCAGGAGGCCTTCGAGGCGGGGGCCGAGGAAATGGTAGGTGATGCGCGGCGCGGCGCCGAGGTATTGGAACTGAGTCTCCTCGTCGACGACGTTGACGCCCTTCTCGCCGTCCCTGTCGCCCAAGTGCACGGTGTCGACGCGCAGGTGGCCGGGTTTGCCGTCGGGTTGGGACTTGCGGCGGGCGGCGATGGACACGGGGGTGGCCTTGGTGCCTCAGTAGGTGACCCGTCCGGTGCGGTAGGCGCGGCGCGTGCGGATGTTGTAGACGTGGCCGTTGGAGATGTCGGCGAGGCGCTCGAAGCGAGCGTCTCCGTAGACGTGGAACATGCGCCACGACAGGACCTTGGCGGCGGGCCCGGAGAGCTGCCCGCAGGCCTCGTCGACCTCGGCGAGCAGGGCGACGTCGTGGCTGGTGTAGCGGCGTTGGAAGGTGTTGGCGGGCGGCTTGCCGCGGCGGTCGCGGATGCGGCCGGTCCTGCGGTGCCGGGCGAGGAGGCGGGCGACCTGGGCTCGGGAGAAGCCGGTCTCCTTTTCGATGTAGCGCTCGACCAAGCTCTTGCCGGGTCTCGGGAGGTCGTGGCGGTACTTGAACTCGACCAGTGTCCGGCTGATGAAGCGGTAGGCTTCGGCGCGGTCGCCGCCCGCCACGGTGTCCGTAGCGGCAGCGCCGTTCAGGAGATCGCGGCTTTGGTCGAGGGTGTGGATCCGTTCGGTGCTGAGCGACATGATCATGCTCCATGATCGCAGCGCCTCGGATCGGGGCTCGACTCCCGTTGGAAACCGCCTTCTCGTTCAGGCTCACTTGCCGTTGGATAAGACTACGACTTGGCTCCAGCGGGGATACCTGATACCTTCGTTTCACGCCCACGACGCTTCGGATTCCGGGCCTCTCCACCCAATCCCAGAATCCCTCGCGTTCGGGCTCATCTCCGCGGTGGAATAGACTGGAGCAGGAGGAGAAGATCCGCGACTTGCACGCTACGCTAACGCTAAGATCGGAGAGCTTACCGTCAAGCGGCATTTTTTTCGGCGCGGGTTGCGACGCTGATACGCGAACAACTCGCGCAGAGCACCGACGGATGGTCCAGCGGGATGGCCCGATGGTGCTGTCGAAGCAGTGCGCCTTGCTGGGGCGTGAGCTGGTCGGCGCTGTACCTACGCTCCGGAGGGCGAGAGCGAAGAGAACCTCGATCTCATGGGTCGCATCGTCTCGACATGGACTACCCGTTCTATGGGAGCCAGCAGATGGCGCGACATCTCCAGCGCGATGCGATGACGGTCGGGAGGCACCGGGTCCGCCGGCTGATGCGAGAGATGGGGATCGAGGCGATTCACCGGCACCTGAAGACGAGCATGGCGAACCTCGAGCACCGAGTGTTTCCCTATCTGCTACGCGGCGTGGAGGTATCGGGAGCGAATCAAGTGTGGTGTGGATCCGCGACAGTCAGCCCTTCCTCATCGTCGGCGCCACCGGCTCCGGCAAGTCGTTCCTCACTTACGCCTTCGGTCACCAAGCCTGCCGCGTCGGCCTCTCGACCCACCACTACCGCGTCTCTCGCCTCCTCGAACACTCGCTCTCGCACGGGCCAACGGCTCCTACCCCCGCGCCATCTAGAGTCTCGCCAAGACTTGACTCCTCGTCCTCGACGACGGGAGATGTAGATCACTCACGACCCACCTCGACCCAATCGAATCCAGCACCTCTTCAGGATCCCCGCTCCAAGCCGGACCAGGTGAAGGTGGTAACCATCACGCGGAATCGGTGGTGAACATCTGCGGAATACGTAACAGGCACGCCGCCACCGGATGCCCACGGGACGAGAGGTTGCGCTGGGGGACTCTGGAGATCTTCAATACGGACCAGGGGCCGCCGTTCACGAGCGAAGCGCTCGCGGAGCGGGGTCCTAGGTGCGGAAATTCGATTTTCGCCGGAAACACCGACGTTATTTTCACCCCGAGGTGGGGTGGGGGCTGTTCGGGGTGGTGGGTTGGCGAGGCCGGCAGTGTTCGTTCAGGGGCACCCCGAACCCGTCCCACGCGGAGCTGTGGAGTACACTTCAACTCCGCCCTCAATCTGTCCGACGACGTAGGACCACCTCCATGGCTTCAGTTCGCGCCAAATGCACCGGCTGAACTCGAAGCAAAGCTTGAGGTACTAGATCACCGCCTTCAGCCCCGCATGTGGAGCCAGGTTCGAATTCAGATTGCCCACATAAGACAACGAGGAACCTGAAACATGAATCACGTGCGCTCCACCATCAATGATGCGATCCGGGAACTGCGGCAGGAATTACAGGACTATATCGAAGCGACTTATCATTTGAGCAACCCAAGATTAGTGGCGCAGCGCCGACGACTTCTCATGCAACCGGGGATAATCCACCAGCGTCCGTACTTGGAAAGTACTCCTCGGTACAGGCTTGCAAGACCATTTTCGGAATTGGACTTAGACATGCCGGTTTTGGAAGCCTATTCCGCAGTTTCTGAATCAGAGGCAGACTTACACGTCCGTATCCACGACCCTCCTTACCAACATCAAGCCGAGTCCATACAGATGTCCCTTCTTAAAGAACGGAGTCTGATGGTCATGACTGGTACCGGTTCGGGAAAGACGGAGTGTTTCCTCTTGCCGATACTCGGTAAGCTCGCCCGTGAGGCTGCCAACAAAAGTAGTACTTCTTTCAAAGATCATAACGCTATGCGGGCGATGGTGCTGTATCCGATGAATGCGCTAGTTAACGATCAACTGGGACGCCTTCGACTCTTGTTTGGGGATCGGAGAATCACAAAGAAGTTCATCGAATGGTCGGATCGTCCCGCGAGGTTTGCACGATACACAAGCCGCACCCCTTACCCGGGAGTCCGCACGAAGTCCAAGGATCAGATTCGCCTTAAGGCAATCGGGGAATACTACGTCGACACATTGCAAACGAGCCAGCAAACACAATCTCATAAACAGGAAGCAGCGGCTTCATTAGTGCGTGAGCTAAAGAAACGAGGAAAATGGCCGGCTAAGCCAGATCTGGTTGGCTGGTATGGAGAGAAAGGAAGTCAATGGTCCGATCCGAATACAGGGAAATTCCAAAGATGTGTGACACTCCCTTCGGATCCAGAACTCGTCACTCGACACGAAGTGCAAGCCGCACCGCCCGATATTTTGGTCACAAACTACTCGATGCTCGAGTACATGCTGATGCGTCCACTCGAACGCCCGATATTTGATTATACACGCGATTGGTTGAAGGCCAACCCAAGCGAGAAGTTCTTGCTAGTTATTGACGAAGCACACCTCTATCGCGGGGCCGCAGGTGCAGAAGTCGCGCTGCTCATACGGCGTCTGCGAACACGTCTCGAAATCTCGCCAAGTCGCCTCCAAATCATCTGTACCAGTGCGAGTTTTCACGATCCAGAAAAGGCGGTGAAATTCGGTGCTCAATTGACAGGAAAAGACCCTGGGAATTTCCATCCTGTCGTGGGTGAACTCCTTCGGAAGACACATCAAGCAGATCAGCGACACGTGACTTTGCGGGAAGCAAAAGTCCTTGCTGCGATCAAACTACAATCCTTCTACGATGCAAACAGCGATGATACTCGCCTCGCATGCCTACAGCCTTTTTTGAAGTGCCGCGGCGTGTCATCACATCCTACTTTGCAACACGCACTCTACGACGCCCTTGCATCGTTTCCGCCGATGGTGAAGCTCATCAACTGCACAATGACAAAAGCTTGGCCAATCAAAGACCTCGGTATGGAATTGTTCGATGAACTCCCGCCTGAAGTGGTTGATCGTGCTACCACAAACTTGATTGCTCTCGGTAGCATGGCGAAAAGGCGATCAGATGAACCCAGCCTCCTCCCATGTCGCATTCACTCGTTCTATCGAGGATTAGCTGGCCTTTGGGTTTGCATGGATCCAGACTGCGGTTCGTTGTCACTCGATGAACGTGGCAATTCTACAGGGATGCTATTTGGCCAGCCGCGGCATAGGTGCGACTGCGGAGCGTGTGTGCTTGAACTTTACAGTTGTCGTAACTGTGGCGCGGCCTACGGTCGTGCGTATACTGATGACGTAGATAACCCAGACTACTTATGGTCGGAAGCGGGACGATCATTTCGTACTCATTCGGGCCAAGTTGATGAACTGGCGCCGATTGATCTTTTTCTAGAGCAGCCCGTGTTTGTGCACGAAGTCGAACCTGCGGACTATGATCTCGTGACTGGACGTTTAAATCCCGAGAATCTCGGGCAACGCAATCGGCAGGTCTTCCTTCGAAATAACCGGTCGGCACCACTTGAAGCCAATGGAGAGACCTCGAATGTCGCGCCGGGGCAATTTCGTCCATGTGCAGTATGCGGCCAGAAAGCCGCGTTCGGCCGATCATCAGTTCAAGACCACCAAACAAATGGAGATCAGCCTTTTCAGGCATTGATCGCAAAGCAAATTCAAATTCAACCTCCGAGTCCTGTCGAAGCTACAGAATTTGCGCCCTTACGGGGCAGGAAAGTCCTCGTATTCTCGGATTCACGGCAGACAGCAGCAAGGCTCGCCCCGAATCTCCAGACAAATTTGACGCAGGACGCCCTTCGGCCGCTAATTGTCGCCGGATACGCACGTCTGACACAATCTCCGATTGCTAACCATCTGGGTCTATATGATGTTTATCTCGCTGTTTTGGTGGCTGCGAAAGAGCTGGGCGTCCGTCTTCGTCCGGAACTAAGGAATGACGAGGATTTTAGAGCACAGAGAATCGTGGCAGAAGCCGTGGAAAACGGAGCTTTGGAAAATGATGACGAGCGCCTTTTGGATCTGTTTGTAGAAATCAGGAGTTGCCGTCCTCCCGAGTCTCTCTTCCGTGCGATAATCAATTTGCTGACAGATCGTTACTATGGGCTTGAATCGCTGGCGCTCGCGTCACTTGTGGAGCGACCAAAGCACACACCTACTCTAAGAGAGCTTCCTGATGTACCTGGTGTCGCGGAGTCCGAAGGCACCAAGGTGGCTTTAGCGCGGGTGTGGCTACGTTGCTGGCTTGATCGGCGTCTAAGGTTTTGGCTGGCACATCATATGCCCTCTGCGTGGCAGTCATCGTATGTGCGATCTCACTCTGGAAAGTTCCACTCCATGTCCCGATTCTTGAGAGACACTACAGCCAAAAGAACATTTAAAAATAAATGGATCCCCCAACTGCTTCGGTTGCTTGCGGAGCCAATAGCAGGGAAGTTCCGTTTACGTGGCGGCGAGTTGGCCCTCGAAGTGGGAGGAACATGGGCGTATTGCCAGTCTTGCCGATCAGTTCAGCGTCCATTCCCCGAACGAATGACATGCGTGGTTTGTGGGCAAGAGAAGGCAAAGATAATTGATCCCGATATGGATCCAGTATTTATAGCTCGTAAGGGGTATTACCGCGCCAGTACCGTGAAGGCGATGACGAACCCCCCGGAACCGCCGATGGCGTTGATCGCAGCTGAGCACACTGCGCAACTCAATACCGCTCAATATGCCGAGGTGTTTTCGAAGGCGGAAGAACATGAATTGCTATTTCAAGATGTTGATCTTGGCCCCGACGACTCGGGACGCAGCCGACCGGCAGTCGATATCCTGTCATGTACGACAACGATGGAAGTCGGCATTGATATCGGCTCACTCACCGGTGTGTCGTTACGCAACATGCCACCGGCTCGTGCAAACTACCAGCAACGCGCGGGCCGCGCCGGGCGCCGAGGCAATGCCGTCGCTACGGTGACGGCGTTTGGAAGCGCCGACAGTCACGATGAACAGTATTTCACACAACCAGATCAGATGATCCGTGGTAAAGTTGATGATCCTTCTCTCACTCTTGACAATCGAGAAATCACACGTCGCCATGTCACGGCATATCTACTTCAGCGATACCATCAAGAAAGACTGCCGCAAATCCAACCGGAATCACAACCTCACTTGTTTGAAGTCCTTGGCACCGTTGCCGACTTCAAGAACCCACAGAAGCCTCTCAACCGAGTCGATTTGGAACGATGGCTTCGGTCAAATCAAAACGAATTGAGAGCAGAAGTGAGTTCGTGGTTGCCTAACGAGATATCTACTAGCGACCGGCAGTGTATTTTGGAGTCACTGATCCCGGAAACATTGAAGTTGATCGACCGTGTGATTGGCTACGAGCCTGAAAATGAAGGAGCGAAATATGGCGGGAACACAGAGGAAGGCGACGATGGCATTCCTCTCGAAATGCTATACGAGGTGGGTGAGGAAACGCCAAGACAGAAGCTTGCTTCAGGCAATCTCCTTGATCGATTGCTCTACGAGGGTGTTTTGCCTCGCTATGCATTTCCGACGGACGTGGCGGCATTTCATGTATTTGATCGCGAGAGGTCGAGTTCTTATCAGCCTGTCTTTCGCTTTACACCATCTCAGAGCTTAGGCGTAGCACTATCGCAATATGCACCAGGAAAACAGGTGTGGATCGGGCATAAACTCTGGACGTCTGGAGCCATTTATTCACCAATTCGAGGCGACCGATCTCGTGCTTGGGATAGCCGCCGTTTCTATTATGAATGCAGAGATTGTGGTTACGCCAAGACCGTTCCGCTGGATATAGACCTACATGATGAAGAGAGAGACTGTGAGGCATGTGGCGGCGATGGTACAATGGGGCCTGCAAGACAGTGGTTGCGGCCCCCCGGATTTGCACATCCTGTATTTCAAGAGGAAGGTACATCGCCGGATGATCAGCCTGCACGGAGCTACGCGACGCGAGCGAAGCTAACCATGGACACGCCGCCAAGAGATTCGAGGTGGAAAAAGGTCAACTCGTCTATCCGCATGTATTGGACGCGAGAGCACCTTCTCATCACGAACCGAGGACCACGGAAGGAAGGTTACACTTATTGTACTAAGTGCGGTCTTATTGAACCGACGGCTTCCCTGAATGGTACGGTGGAGTCAGCCCACAAGAAGCCATTTCCCGACTCATTAGACGAGAAGTGCCCAGGCGGTGGCACTACCCATGGGATAGTGCTCGGAACGGATTTCATCAGCGA
This sequence comes from Longimicrobiales bacterium, assembly GCA_965115885.1. Lineage (GTDB taxonomy): Bacteria > Gemmatimonadota > Gemmatimonadetes > Longimicrobiales > Gaopeijiaceae > BD2-11. The sequence continues at coordinate 712,449 of OZ220479.1, read as the reverse complement.
TGTTCTGCTCATCTCGATAGCCGTAGAACCACCTATTACTGTCGCACCGCATCACCTTGCAACTAACGTAGCTCTCCGGACACTGAGCGAAGCACTGGCGAAGGCAGCTTGCAAGTTGCTTGAACTCGAAGCGAAGGAGCTTCAAGCAGAATTCCGGCCCGCTCTGACTCCTAGAGGTCGTAAAGGTAGGGAAGCGGAAATCTACTTGTATGACACATTACCTGGGGGAGCAGGGTTTTCGCAGCGCGTAGGTCAACTAGGAATGGAGGTATTTGACCACGCTCTAGACATCATGGAAAAATGCCCGGACGACTGTGATCAATCATGCTATCGTTGTCTCCGCAGCTACAAGAATAAATTTGAACACGATCTGCTTGATCGCCACCTAGGTGCGAGTCTATTGCGGTGCATCCTGCGCAACACCCCTCCGGTTCTTGATCGTAATCGGATAGAGCAATCAACCAAAATGCTCTTTGACGATATTCACGGAAAAGATGTCAAAGGAGTGACTCTTGACCTAGAGAAATCTGTAACGGTCACTGGATTGGGCGTGTTTGTCGCCCCAATCTACGTGTCACGCGATGGTAAAGAGGATTTTATAATCAGTCTTCATAACCCGCTGACGCGTGATGATCCCTGCGATCAAGGGCTTCGTACACTCATGGAAGATTCCGTAACGATTCCTGTCCACTTGGTGGATGAGATTCTTGTGAGACTGAACTTGCAAAGTGCGACAAACAGCGTACTCGAGAGACTCCGGCAACACTAAGGAGGCGGAGTGAATCTCGTGCACTCAGAGATTGGAATACTGGAGCTTCGTCATGCTGGCCCGATCCACCTCAAGACATACGGTGGCAACCTCCGACGAGCGCGAAGCGGGCAGGAAGCTGATCGAAACGGTCACGGGGTTTGCTGATCGCTGTGGGTTCAAGGTCCGAGCCTTCCGTCCGTACTGGGCGCAGACGAAGGGGAAGATCGAGCGTCCGAACCGGCACATGCGCAAGAAAGTCCTCTACGGCCGCAGCTTCTTCAGGGACGCGATGAACAGTTGACGCGGTGGCGGGAACAGGTCGCCACCAGGTACGAACGCTCCGCCTCGAGCTCCAAGAGCGCGAGGCGCCAGTTCATGCCGCTGCCCGCCGCGCCATCGCGCGAACCACGCTGGAAGCTGTCCGTAGCGCTCGCGGGCCACCTTGGCGTCGTGCGCGGCGAAGATCCGGTCCACCCGGTCGAGGCGCGCGATCTGGTTCATCTCGCGGTACAGCGCAACCGTCAGCGGTGCTTTGGCCGTACGCCACGCCGTCGGCCGCGCCGCTCGAACGACAACGCGTTCGCCGAGTCGAAGCACGCGGCGTCGTGCTCAACGTTTTGGGACACGTCCACAAACTCTCGTAACTGCGTTTCCTAGAGGCTCGCCAAGACTTGGCTCTTGGTGCTCGACAACTGGGCCTGATGCCTCTTTTCCAACCTACGCCGTCTCGACCTGCTCGAACTTCTTCGGTGTCCGGGCGCTTGCGCCATCGAGACTCCCGCTTTTCGGTCTTGCACTCCAGCCATTTCGACACGACGCAATCAGACCAGATGGTGGCGGTAGGGCGGCAGATCGTGCTGCGTATTCCAGGTATGTGATCCACCGATTCCACGCCATGTGATCCACCCGTCGGTGGCTCCCGGTGTGGGGTTGGGGCGGGGATCCTGAAGGGGCGCTGGATACGATTCGGTCATGATGGGTCGTGAGTGGTCTACACCTCCCGTAGTCGAGGGTGGGAGCGTCTTCGCGGCGCCGTCGGGCGTTCGCGGCATTGTAGTGCGACAGCGCATCGATGTCAGCTACACCGGCCAGCGCACCGGGCCCCGTGCAGGGAGCGGAGCGACCGGAACGGGGCGCGGTGCGGACGTCGGCGTCCGCCCCAGTCCCGTTCGCCCGGCTGAGCGGCAGGGGGTCGCCATCTGCGGGCCGAGAGGTCGAGCGCTTCCTGGGAACAGCCTGATCGGATCCCGGCGAGGCGCCGTTTCGAGAGCGTTTTCCAGACGACCTCTACTACCCGTCCGAACGCCGAGATCGCCCGTTAGCAGCCCGTGGATAAAGTCGAGCGCTTCCGGCGATTGGCGAAATTGGGACTGAAGAGTGCCAGAAAGGCCCAAATTCACGGGTTTAGAGGCCAAATTTGCGGCTTTCGGCCCCCGAAATCCGTGATTTTGGCCATTTTGGAGCCACTCGCTCACCTGATGCCTGGGAATCCCATTTTCTCCACGGACTGTTAGAGGCCGATTCACGGCTTCCACTTCCTGGTCTCGGCCCCATGATCGCGTGAAACCGCCGCAGGACTCGCCGCCACGCGCCTTCCTCCCGCGTTCGGATGATCGGCGAACTCGAGGAAGACCGGGTTCGCATCGCCCATCGCATCCGCGAGCAACTGTGGAGGTACTACCCGGCGATCCTCGAAGGCAACAAGAACGTGTGCGAACCGTGGGTCATGGAGCTGTGGAAGCGCGCGCCCACCCCACAGCAGGCCCGGCGCATCCGCCTGGGCACGCTCGAGGCCTTGCTGAAGAAGCACCGCATCCGCCGCCTCGGCGCGGAGGAACTCCACAAGATCCTTGGCGCAACCCCGATGCATGTGGTCCCCGGCGTCGCTACGGCCGCCACGAAGTACGTCCGCTCCGCCTTCCAAAGATTGGCGTTGCTACGGAAACAGATCCGAACTCCTCGTCCGGTTTTTCATTTTGCGCCGAGGCGCGACAGCGTGGGCTGAGACGGCAGCGAATAGCCCGCGGCGGCCGCGCCCTTGCGGTCGCACACGGCGAGCGCGAAGGCGGGATCGTCGCGATGCGCGTCGGCGTCGTTGTGGTCGGGGCGCCCTTGCGCGGCGAGCAGGATCAGGGCGCGGAGGTACTCGCGCACCGAGTGCTTGGTCTTGCCGGGCTGGCGGGGATCGTCGATGCGAGCGGCGATCCAATCGACGACGCCGCTACGTTCAAGGATCTCGCGGCCTGCGACGGCGCCGGCGGTCATCTCGAGGGGTTCGGACTTGAACTTGACCCGTTGAACCTTGACTAGCGGGTTCTTCTATTCCCGAGGTCATCAGTACGATGGATGGGGTTCGGGAAGCTCTTGCGGTGATCCGCGATAATTCTGACGCACACCGAGATACTGAATATCTCGATTCACTTACCGTGTATTCGCTAGCGTAAGGACGCGATCCTTGAACTGGTTGATTGGCCTCATCGAGTGGGTGGCCTTGGTGAGCTTGTAAGAGGCGTTGGCACCCTTCTCCATTGTGACGAGATGACCTGCTTTTCCGGTCACCACATCCGCCTTATTCCACGCGTCGAACAGGATGTCCTTCGGCGTAATTCCGACACATAGCAGAAACTCGTAGGGCCGGTGATAGCGGATGTGGTTGAACTGAAACGTCAGATTCGATCCTTCGGTGGCCGTTTTCACCTCGAAGGTCCGACCCTCGATCATGATGTCCCATGGGCTCTGCACCTTGCCGGTCTCCGATTCCAGACCGAGTGCGTCGCAAAGCCGGGCAATGAGATGCTGGCCAATTTGCCCTCGCATGGCGGTTTGGATGCGGCGAATGCGCTCGAACGGCGCATCGGTCCATCGGTCCTCGGTCGAGTACCCCTCCAGCACCTCCAGGAGAATGGAGTGCGCGATTTGTGTCATTCCACCAGACCGGCTTCGGCGAGAACTGCAGTGATGTGAACCATGCTGATGTGGCGACAGTTGTGAGCAGCCAAGTTGCTGTGTCTTTCCCAGTCCGCGCTCTGGAGCGCAGCGAGCACATGGTCGCGGTCGCGCTTGATGACCAATCCGTAGCCACAGTGCTTGACGTCGCCGAACCGTTCGACGAGTGGGGGAGGCGAGGATCCGTAGAAGGTGCGCTCGATGAAGAAGTCGGCCTCCTGCAGTCGCTTGTGTCCGCAGAGGCGGTGACTTCGGGCATCGACGGTAAAGACGTCGATCCACTTGCTCTCGCTCGTCGAGTGCCGTGAGTTGTTCACGCCCCGATGCCAGACTTGCCAGAGCGCGTTGATCTTGACGGATTGTCCATTGACATCGGTGAAGGCGTCTTCCGGGAGGTATTCGGTATGGAGCAACCGCAGCCCTCGAACACGGTGTTTCGGGCTGCCCTTTCCGTCGCTTTGGAACGACATGGGGAGGATCATGCCGACGTAGTCGGCGAACGTGGCGGCGCGGTTGACGAACGCTAGCGCGAGCCAGCTACGGTGTCCAAAAGGTGGATTGCCGACAACGGCGCGATGGAGGTCGTCTTGCGGGGTGTTCCAGGAAAGGAAGTCGGCGACCTGGTAGGAGGGCCGATAGGGAATCAGGTCGACGCCGATACGGCGCTCCGGGGGGAGGATATCGTAGAAGGCGCCCGCGCCCGCGCTGGGTTCCAAGAACTGGTACGTCGCTGGGTCGGCTCCGTCGCTCTGCATCCAAGCCAGCAGAGAAGCGTAGCAGTTTCGAGCGACGTCAGGGCGAGTGAAGAAAGCGTCGAGGCCAACGTCTCGGGGGTCGACCCAATCGGGCACGAGGGCGTGGCCTTCCCATGCGGCGTTGCGATCCTCCAGAGCGCTCTCGCGATGCAAGCCGACGATAAAATACGGTGCGGCCGGCGGGGCGCTCTTGTGGATCGTCCCGGCGATGGCGTCTTGGAGCTGACTCGTCAGCGGTTCGGGTCCGTCGTGAACCGCTCCGCCAATGTCTCGCGTCCCCACGTTCGCTTCACGTCCAGTGCTTCGGTTGGGGTCCAAGTCCCGAGCTGCGACCTCCGATCCTTCAAGCGCGGCGGTGCTCTCCACTTCCCGTGCCATACGCAACCTCCATGCGCGAAACCGGCGAGGCCGGTCGAGGGTGTCCCTGCTTCAATCAGATGTGGTGCGCCCGCCCTCTTAACGGGTTTCGCCGCCCCAGTGCAACCCGGTGACGTGATCCGCCCGGAGCCCCAGGGACCGCACCACGAGCTCTCGTACCAAGGCGTTCGCGTCGTCTGCGGACGTTAACAGCGGGGACCGCAAGCTGCAACGGATGGATGGTGGCTTCGGACCCGACGGTCTATGCGCGCCCGGGCGGCACCGCGACCGCCCTCGCGTCGCAAAGCGACGCGGGACTTGATGGCTTGGATGCAGGCCATCAGAAGCGTCCCCGTCCCGCAGGCGGGGTCCATGATCCGCAGCTTCCCCACGGCGTCCATGTCGGACCAGTCGATCAAGTCGGCGCCGAGAGCCAGCCGGGCCAACATGATCGCCGACAGGTTGTTCGTGTAGAACGCGCCGTCGCTCTTCGCGGACCCGAGGATGCGGTGATAGAGCGGCCCCGCGTGGTCGTAGCCGAGGTCGCTCAGGGAATCGGCGACCCGGTTCGCGCACTCGACAAGCTCGCGCACCGCGCCGACGACGACGGCGTCGCCCTCCGGGAACGCGTTCAGTACGGCGAGCGCCGGCATGAACACCGGCGCGTAGTCCTTCTTGAGGATCGCTTCCCACGCGATGCCGAGCCTCTTGCCCGGGTCGCTCGCCCTGGACACCCTGTCAGCGGCAAAATCGTCTCCATCTGTGGTTCGTCGCGGAGCCTCCGTTGCAGGAGGCAAGCGTTCGCGAGCATGAGCGCCGCGACCGTGCACACCCCCTTCGGTCCCCCGTCGTGCTCCGGCACGAGATCAAGCGCTTCGCCGAGCGGAACCTCGAGTCCCCGTTTCTCGAGCACGGCGCTCACGTGTTGGACCGCGTCGGCGATTTCGTCCGCCACAAGCTGGCCGGGCTTGCCCAGGCCAGACGCGGCGGCGACGTGCGCGAAAATCCCCTGATCGGGACGACGGCCCGGCGCGCCCTCTCCCGACGCCGACTCGCACCCTTGGTCGCTGCCACCCGGCCGAGACTCGCACCACTGGGATTTCCCGCTTTTCGGGCCTGCATTCCAGCCATTTCGACAAGACAACGTCGGATCAACTGATCGCGGCAAGGCGGCAGATCATGCAGTCCTGATTTACGTTAGACGATTCCTTGCCGTGATCCAGCTCACCTAGACTCTGCCGAGCCGGAAAGGCTGTGCGCTCTCTCGGGGCGTTTGTCGACAATTTGCGGGGCGCACTCATCCGGGCGTCCCAGAGCAGCGGAACACGTAGACCGTGACGCGGGCCGAAGCACGTGGCAGTGTAGTCTCGCAAGTGGTCGGCGAAAACGTCCTCGGCCTGCCGGGCCAAGGCGATCCACCGGGAGGAACAGTACGCGGGTGACGATGTCCGCCTCGAACAGCCGCTTGACGAACGCCGCCGCCGTCCGCGTCTTGCCGGTGCCCCGTCGCCGTCTCGACCAGCACCTTGCGCCGCCCGCGCGAGACTTCGGTCGAGAGCGCTTCGACTCCTCACATCCTCCTCGATGCCCAGGCGACGCGGCCGATGACGCGGATCTCCTCCAGGAGACGCTCGTAGTTCTCGTACTCCGGGTTGACCGACTTGATCAGGACCCGGGGCGGATCGGAGTTCGGCACGTACTCGACTCGCTTGGCGACGCATCCCATGCCGTCCCAGATCACGAAGACGCCCGGCGGCGTCGGCGCCGTGCGGCTCACGTCGACCAGCACGCGGTCCCCGGCCGACAGCAGCGGCTCCATCGAGTCGCCCTCGACGGCGAGCATGCGCAGATCCTCCGCCCGCGCGCGGAACTCGTGGCGGACGACCGAATCGGCGAACAGCCACCGCGCCACCGTGTTGGGCTCGTCGTCCCACATGCCCGGTCCCGCCGCAGCGCGCACGTCGAGCTCGGGAACGGCCGCGTAACCCCTCGGCACGCTGTGCGAGACGGTCGGCGCCTTCAAGTGCGCCCCCATTTCCAGCGGGTGCCGGAACAGGTCGGGACTGCATCCGACGTGCTCGGCGAGCGCCTCGCGATCGTGTTCGGCGAGCACGCGGGGCGTGCCCCGGTGGATGAACTGGTGCATGTACGCGCCGTTTCGGCCCATCGCGAGCGACGCCATCCGCAGGCTCGAGCGGCATTCCGCCAGTAGCCTGAGGATCCGTCGGCGCACGGGGTCCAGTTCCGAGTCGTCTCTTCTCGTGCGTCGCACCATGGGAAGGACGTTACCTACGCAACTCGGTCCGCACAAGTCCCCGTCGACCTGTCGACCGAACGACGTCCCCCCCCTCTTTCCTCTCCCACGTTCCGCCTCCAACCGCGAAGGACGCCGACATGAAACGGTTTCCCGCACTCGCAGCTGGCGGCGGCGGTCGTCCCTCCGATTCGCGCATCTCGTTGCAGTCGAACGACATGGGAAATAGCATACATCCTACTTGCTTGCGGAACATACCAATACCATGTTCGGATTCATGCGCGATGGAGAATCTGACGAACGAGTTCGAGCGGCGCGTGACAGCGTTCCTGCGGCGGTCGCGGCTCTCGCCCTCGGAGTTCGGCGAGCGGGCGGTCGGCGACCGGAAGTTCGTGGGCGACGTGCGGCGGGGCCGTTCGCCGCGGTTGGCGACGGCGGACCGCGTGCTGGCGTTCATGGCGGAGTGGGAGCGCGCGCGCGGACGGGAGTCGTCGCCGGGGGATCGGTCGGTCGTGTCCGGGCCGGGGACGTGCGGGCGGAAGCACACCGTTTAACGAGGAGTCGAGGAGATAGGGGGAGCCGTGGGCCGCGCTGCGGGCGCAGGGCGCGAGCCCGTGGGTGGAGAAGGGTCGACGAGCTGTGCAGGCCGAGTTCACGGGTCCGATTGCGCGAAGGCCGTCGCTCGTCGCCATCGTGGTGGGCGGGCTGATGTTCGCGTTCGAGGAGGGCGGGAGCATGCGCACGCTGGCGAAACCATCTTCGGGACCGGGATGGCGATGGGCGCGGCGAGCTTCCTGGCGTGGTTGTTCTGATGCGGGGTCCGAGGCGGTGGGCGGGCTACGCGTCGCGCGCGGCGAACGATCTCGTCGACCCGATGGGCAACGGGATCGTCCGGGGCTGCGACTTCGGCGGCGCGGGCCGCGAGACGGTCGACGCCATCCGGCGCTTCGGCGCCGGCGGCTCGTTCACCGAGCTCTGGCGCGTCGCCCGCGGTGCGGCCGACCGGGTGGGCGAGACGGACATCCTCGACCTCCACCGGCACCTTCCGCCGCACGCGGTTCGTTCGTCGGCCCGACGTCGAACGGCAACCTCTCGAACGCGGCGCTCCAGCAGGCCGGCGTCGGGGCAGCGGACCTGCGACAACCTCGACAAGTTGCCGCTGGCTCGGGAAAGTCACCCTACAGCGTCATCGCCCCCCACGACCCCCAACCCGAACCGCAACGCCTCTTCGAGCGACGGGTGGAGAAACTCGTATCCGGTCTTCTCGGCCTGCGCCGGAACCGCCCGTTGCCCGTCCAGAAGCACGGTGCGGCCCATCTCGCCCAGCAGGGCGGAGACCGCCAGCGAGGGTACGGGCACGAGGCTGGGCCGGCCGAGCACCCGACCCAGCGCGCTGGCGAAGGCCGCGTTGGTGACCGGAAGCGGGGCCGTCGCGTTCACCGGCCCGCACATCTCGGGGGTGGCGATGGCGTGAAGGACGAGCCCGAGGGCGTCGTCCAGGCCGATCCAGGGAAAGAACTGCCGCCCGTTGCCCAACCTGCCTCCGGCCCCGGCGCGGAAGGCGGGCAGCATTAGCCGGAGCGCGCCTCCGTCGGGAGAAAGCGCCACTCCTTGGCGCAGATGCACGACTCGGATCCCCGCACGGCGCGCGGGGACGGCCGCCTTTTCCCATTCCTCGCACACCTCCGCCAAGAAACCCCGGCCCGGCGCGCTTTCCTCGGTCAGGATCTCGTCGCCGCGATCGCCGTAGTACCCGACCGCGGAGGCGCACACCAACACCCGTGGCGGAGGCGAAAGCCGAGCCGCCGTGTGGGCGATCCACTCGGTGCCGTCCCTGCGGGAGCGCAGAATCTCCGCCTTCTTCGCCTCGGTCCAGCGCACGCCGACGAGCGGCTCGCCCGCCAAGTGCATGATCGCGTCCACTCCTTCGAGTCGGGCGTGATCGACCTCTCCGCGCGCGGGGTTCCAGTACACGGCGTCCTCGCCGACCTTCGCACGCGTACGGACCAAGCGCAGCACCCGGTGCCCGCCCGTGGTGAGGAAGTGCCGGAGGTTGCGTCCCAGAAAACCGGAGCTTCCGCTGACGGCCACAGTGAGCGGCCCGGACCGACGATAGCGCTCGTGCAGCGCGAGGTCGTTGGCGAGCCGCCGATGTCGGAACGCGAAACCTCGTTCGAAGACGCGCTCGATCCTGCGCACGAAAGGTGCGGCGCCGACGTTGAGGGGCGGACGCCAGTCGATTTCGTCCTCGAGAATGCACGCGCCCTCCGCATCCTGCGAGAAACGATGGGTGTGCACCCAGCGGTCGAAAGGACCGCGGACCTGCTCGTCCCGGAAGAAGACGCCTTTCTCGAACGCCGTGTGGCGCACGGTCCACGGAACGTTCAGCGGGCCGCGGCCCACGCGGACCGTGACCGCGCCTCCGTCCGCGATGCCGCCCTCGCGCGCCGCCACGCGCACGTTTTCCCACGGGGGCAGGAGGCGCTCCAGCGCCCCGGGGCGCATGTGCCACGCGAAGACCTCCGCGACCGGATGAGGGAATCGACGCTTGCGCCGGAAGATGGCCATGCTCTCGGTACGCGGTCAGTCGGCTACGGTTTCCACCGCGCCGCGGAGGGCGGCGACGCCGGCGGCGACGCCCTCCGGATGGCCGTAGACGGCCGAGCCGGCGACGAGCACGTCCGCGCCCGCGCCCGCAACCCCGGGGGCAGTCGCGGCGTCGATCCCGCCGTCCACTTCCAGAACCGCGTTTCCGGTTCCGTGCGCGTCCAGGAGCGCCCGCGCCCGCGCCAGCCTACGGATCGCGGACGGGATGAAGCTCTGTCCCCCGAATCCGGGATTCACCGACATCACCAGCAGGAGATCGACGTCGGGAAGGACGGGTGCGACGGATTCCACCGGGGTGGCGGGATTGACGGCGACCCCGGGGCGCGCCCCCGCCGCGCGGATGTTCTGGAGCGTCCGGTGCAGGTGCGGGCAGACTTCCCGGTGCACGGTCAGGTAGTCCGCTCCGGCGTCCGCGAACGCCTGGACGTAGCGGTCGGGCGCCTCGATCATGAGGTGCACGTCCACAGGAAGCCGGGTCGCCCGTCGCACCGCCTCCGCGATCGCCGGACCGACGGTGATGTTGGGAACGAAACGGCCGTCCATCACGTCGACGTGGATCCAGTCGACGCCGGCCTCCTCCGCCTCCAGCACCTGCTCGGTCAGCCTTCCGAAGTCGGACGCCAGAATCGACGGGGCGATGCGGACCTTCATGCGGCTATTCCCTCCGGCGCCGGTCGTCGCGCGGGGTCACCGTGCGCACGCCACCGGAAGCGGCAACCAGGATCCGGGTAGCCATCCCCAGGAAGAGCCCATTCTCCACGATGCCCGCCCGGGCGCGCAGAGCTCGGTCCAACGCCTCCGGATCGGCGATCCCTCCCGGAAAGCGCGCGTCCAGGATGTAGTTGCCGTTGGAGGTGACGTAGCGGCTCCCGTCGGCCGCCCGGCGCACCGCGACCTCCGCCCCGAGCGCCGCCACGAAAGCCTCGTGGCGCGACGAGCCGAAGCGGGTTGCCTCCACCGGCAGCGGATTCCGCGTACCCAACCGCTCGACCACCTTGCTCTCGTCGACGACGACGACGAACCGGTCGGATGCCTGCGCCACGATTTTCTCGCGCAACAGCGCGCCTCCGAGCCCCTTGATCAGATCGCCGCGCGCATCGACCTCGTCGGCGCCGTCGACGGTCAGATCCAGGCGCGGCTGCACGCGCAGACGCGAAATCCGGATCCCCAGCCCGCGCGCGATTTTCGCCGTTCGCCGGGAGGTCGGCACTCCCACCACGCCGCTCAGCCCGCCGGCGCGCACGCGTTCTCCCAGAAGGTCGAGGAAGAAGCGGACGGTACTGCCCGTCCCGAGCCCCAGCACCATACCGTCGCGGACGCTCTCGAGCGCCCGGGCGGCGGCGGCCCGCTTCAGAGCGTCGGTGGAGGTCAAGTCCCGGTACTCCGCGTCGCGAGGCGGGCTGCGGGCGCCGTCAGGACGGGAACCGGCTCAGGATCTCCTTCACCCGGCGCACGATGTCGAGCGCCTCCTGGAAGGGGCGCTGCCACATGTTGCGCCCGAAAATGAGCCCGGTGGCGCCGGACTCCATCGAGATTCTCACCTTGGCCAGCATGTCCTCGTCGGAGAGTTTGCTGCCGCCGCTGACCAGCACCATCGTGCGGCCCGCCGAGCGGAAGACCCGCCGCGCTCCTTGCGCGTAGGTGTGGACGATCCGGGCGTACTCGCCCGGCTGCGCCGGGTTGGGTCCGGTCGCGGGCGGGATCACCAGCTTGGCGACGTCGGCGCCGAGCTCGAGGGCCGCGCGCGCCGCGTAGTCGACCGCGTAGAGCGAGGTCGCGCCCCCCTTCGCGTCGATGGCTTCGCCGCGCGGGTACGACCACACCACCAACGGCATGCCGAAGCGTTCGGAATCCCGGCGCACCCGGCGCAACTGGGCGAAATCGTCGTCTTGTCGCGGCGTGCCCACGTAGAGCGTGTACCCGACCGCGTCGGCCCCGATGCGCACCGCGTCTTCGACCGTCGAAGTCAACGGCGACAGCGCCTTGTCGGCCGGGGGGATGTTGGTCTTGCCGTTCAGTTTCAGGATGAGCGGCACTTGGCCGGCGTACTTGGGCATGTACTTACGCGCGAGCCCGTAATGGCAGGCGATCGCGTTGAAGCCGCCCTCCACCGCCAGCCGCCACTGAAATTCCGGGTCCTGAGACGGAGGGTTGGGGAAAAAATCGATCGGTCCGTGCTCGAGCCCTTGGTCGATGGGCAAGGCGAGCATGGTGCCGTTCTTCAGACCGTGGCGATAGAGGATTCCGTGGAGGCGGGCGCGCTTGCCGAGATCGAGATCGAGGTCGCGGAGCGAGGGTCGGGTCGTGGCCATGGAATCGTTGCGAAGGGGGCTGTCGCGAGGGGTGGGTTGGCTATATTCGGGCGTCGAGCGCGCCCGGAATCTATTCGGACGCCACAAGAGCGGAAAGGCGTCCCGGTGGCCGCGAGGGGCCGCTCGCGCGCACGAGCGCGAGCGCGCCCGGACCACGCGCGCCAACCGGAAACGAACTCGGAGAAGCAGATGATTCTCGTCACCCGCAAGGGCGTCACCGACGAAGAACTGGACCGCATCCGCGAACGCGTGGAGGCGCTCGGGTTGCGCACCCACGTGTCGCGGGGCGAAACCCTGACGGTGGTGGGATGCATCGGGGACGAGGAGCGGCTGCAGCACGTCCCCCTGCTCTCGATCCCGGGGGTGGTGGCCGCGCATCCGGTCATGAAACCCTACAAGCTGGCCTCCCGGGAATTCGAGGCCGATCCGACGCGGATTCCGCTCGGCGGCAGACGGGTGGGCGGGCGGAACCTCGTGGTCGTGGCCGGTCCCTGCTCGGTGGAGGGCGGAGACATGTTGCACGAGACCGCCGCGAAGGTGCGGGCCGCCGGGGCGCACGGCATCCGCGGCGGCGCCTTCAAACCCCGCTCCTCGCCCTACTCCTTCCAGGGGATGGGCGAGTCGGGGCTGGAACTGCTGGCCGAAGTGCGCAGAACCAACGGCCTCCCGGTCGTGACCGAGGTCATGGACACCCGGCAGGTGGAGCTGGTGGCCGGGTACGCCGACGTGCTCCAGATCGGCACCCGCAACATGCAGAACTTCAACCTCCTGACCGAGGTCGGGAGGACGCAGAGGCCGGTGCTCCTGAAGCGCGGCATGTCCGCCACCGTCAAGGATCTGCTGTTGTCGGCGGAATACGTCATGCAGCAGGGGAACAGCCAGGTGATCCTGTGCGAGCGCGGAATTCGCACCTTCGAAACGGCGACCCGAAACACCTTCGACTTGGCCGCCATCCCGGTCCTCAAGAAGGAAACCCACCTGCCGGTGATCGCCGACCCCAGTCATGCGGGCGGACGACGCGACTTGGTGGCGCCGCTGGCCTTCGCGGCCGTCGCGGCCGGGGCGGACGGTCTGTTGGTGGAGGTGCACCCGGATCCCGCGTCCGCGTGGTCGGACGGCGACCAGTCGCTCGATTTCGGGGAGTTCGCGCGGATGATGGAGCAATTGGCCCCGTTCGCCCGGGCCGCGGGGAGGACTCTGGCTCCGCTCTGAACGGCGGGCGCGGTCGGGGCGAGCGCCGCGGCCTCCCGAAATCCGCAGCGAGGGAAGCGGCGAACGAGCTCGACGGAGGCGCTCGCCCGGATCTTCGAGATCGAGCCGAGGCCCGTGGTCGCCGCCCGTCGTTTCGGCCTCTTCGGTTTTGGGGAGAGGAAGCCGCCGTGCGCCACATGCGGGGAAGGAGAAGGGAAGGAAGGGAACCGACCTCGACCCAAGCCCCGGGACGCTCCTACCGGAATCCGGCCCGAAGCGCCTCGCGCGCCAGCTCCAGCTGTTCGACCACCGCCGCGCGCCCCGTGCCGCCGCGCACCGCGCGCGCGTCCGCCGAACGCACCGGGTCGAACACTTCCCGGACGCCGGAGTCGAAGGCCGGGTGTTCCTCGACGAGAGTTCGCTCGGACAGTTGCGCGATCGAGCAGCCCAGCGTCTCCGCGCGGCGCACGACCCGCCCCACGACCTCGTGGCTGGTGCGGAAGGGCACGCCCTTCCCGACCAGGAAGTCGGCCAAGTCGGTGGCCAGAAGGGCGGGGTCCAGCGCCGCCCGCATGCGCTCGGGATCGAATGCCGCCCCGCCGATCGCCCCCGCCACCGCCGGCAGGGTGAGCTCCAGGGTGTCGACCGTGTCGTAGATGGCGGCCTTGTCGTCCTGCAGGTCGCGATTGTAACCCGTCGGCAGACCTTTGAGCTGGATCATCATGGACACCAAGTTGCCCACCAAGCGTCCGCTCTTGCCGCGGGCGAGCTCGGCCACGTCGGGATTCCTCTTCTGGGGCATCAGGCTCGATCCGGTGCAGTAGGCGTCGGAAAGCCTCAGGAAACCGAATTCCTCGGAGGCGAAGAGCACCAGATCCTCGCACAGACGCGAGAGATGCACCCCGATCATCGCCCCGGCGAAGAGCGTCGACGCGATCCAGTCGCGATCGCCCACCGCGTCCATGCTGTTGGCGGTCGCGGAGCGGAATCCCAGTTCGCGGGCCATCGCCGTCCGATCGACGTCGAAGGGACACCCTCCGATCGCGCCCGCGCCCAGCGGCAGCACGGCGGCCTCGTCGGCGGCGGAGCGCAGGCGCGCCCGATCGCGCACCAGCGGCCAGACGTGCGAGAGCGCCCAGTGGGCGGCACGCACCGGTTGCGCCCGCTGGAGATGGGTGTAGCCGGGCATGACCAGATCCCGCGACTCCGCGGCGAGATCGACCAGGACGTGGCCCAGTCGGACGACGCGGCGATCCAGGGAAGTCACCGCGTCCATGCCCCAGAGGCGCACGCCGGTGGCCGCTTGGTCGTTGCGCGACCGGCCGGTGTGCAGCTTGGCCCCCGCTTCGCCCGCCTCCTCGACGAGCAGCCGCTCCACCAGCGAGTGGATGTCCTCGTCGGCGACGGTGGCGGGGTCCATCCCTTCGAGCCGGGACGCCACCGCTTCCAACCCGGCGTCGATGTCCCGCCATTCCGTGCGGGTGAGGACGCCGGCCCGAAAGATCGCCCGCGCCCAGGTCCGGCTGGCGCGCACGTCCTGGCGCCAAAAGCGGAAGTCCATGTCCAGGGATCGGTTGAGCGGCTCCATCTCCGGCGCCATCCCCTCGGAGAACCTTCCGCCCCAGAGCCCGTGGCCCGGAGCTCGGACGCCGACCTCTCCCGAGTCGGTCACGATCGGGTCGGATCCGCGGTCGGACGGCGGTCCGGTCCGCCCCGCAGAACGCGCGAAGCGCTCGGCGCGTCGGCGCGCTCCCCGTCTTCCGCGCTTCGCGCGCCCTGCGCGATCCGCCGCGCCTCCGGAGACTCGAGCGACAGGCTGAAGAGCCTGATGAAGCCGGCGGCGTCGCCGGGATCGTAGTCGCCGGAACCGGATTCGCCGAACGAAGCCAAGTCGCCGTCGTAGAGGGAGTTCGAGCTGGTGCGGGACACCCCGCGCACCGAGCCCTTGTACAGCTCCATGGTCACGCTGCCGGTCACGCGCCGCATCAACGCGTCCACCAAGGCGTCGATGGCTTCCCTCTCGGGCGTCCACCAGCGGCCCTCGTAGACCAGATCCGCGTACCGGTCCGCCACGAGATCCTTCAGGGCGATGGAGCGTCGGTGCAGGGTCAGCTCCTCCAACTCCTCGAGCGCCGCGTGGAGGATGGTGCCGCCGGGGGTCTCGTACACGCCCCTGGACTTCATCCCCACCAGTCGATCCTCCACGATGTCGGCCCTGCCGACCCCGTGTCGACCGCCGACGGCGTTCAGGGCGACCAGAAGCTCCACCGGCCCGAGCCGCTCTCCGTCGATCGAAGCCGGGTAGCCCTCCTCGAACCCGATCTCCACTCGCTCCGGTCTGTCGGGCGCCTCCGTCGGCGACACCGACCACAGGAACATTTCCCGCTCGGGCTCGAACGCGGGGTCCTCGAGCGGGCCGCCCTCGTAGGAGATGTGCCAGAGGTTCTCGTCGCAGGAATAGAGCTTGACCTGGTCCACGCCGGCGAGGTCGATGCCGTGCGCGCGCGCGTACGCCAGAGCGTCCTCGCGCGAGGCGATGTCCCACTCGCGCCAAGGGGCGACGACCTCGAGCTCCGGGGC
This sequence comes from Longimicrobiales bacterium, assembly GCA_965115885.1. Classification (GTDB taxonomy): domain Bacteria; phylum Gemmatimonadota; class Gemmatimonadetes; order Longimicrobiales; family Gaopeijiaceae; genus BD2-11. The sequence goes on along the minus strand of OZ220479.1, from coordinate 696,696 downwards.
GAGTGCGCGGTAGGTGAGCTCGAAACGCACTTGGTCGTTTCCTTTGCCCGTGCATCCGTGGGACAGCGCGTTCGCGCCCGCGGCCAGCGCCACCTCCACTTGGCGGCGCGCGATGAGCGGTCGGGCCATGGAGGTGCCCAGCAGGTACTTGCGCCCGTAGACCGCGCCCGCACGGAGCGTCGGCCACACGTAGGACGACACGAAGTCCTCGCGCGCGTCCACGCCGTGGAAGGCCGCCGCGCCCGTGGCCAGGGCCTTCTCGCGCAACCCGGCGAGCCCTCCCGGCTGACCCACGTCGACCGCCACGCAGATCACTTCGGCGTCGTAGCTCTCGATCAGCCACTTCGCGATCACCGACGTGTCCAGCCCGCCCGAGTAGGCGAGCGCCACCCTCAAAGCCATGGTGCACCTCTATCCGATTCGAACCGCATCCGGCTGTCCGCGCGCCAATCGACGCGCCTTCCGAAGGCGACGGCGCGCGCGGGCGAGCGACCCCGGGACCGAACACCCGAATAGCGCCGATGCCGGACGGAAAGGCAACGCGGGACATCGCTTTCGCGGCGCGGACGCGTCGCCGTCCGAGCGCCTGGAGAGAATTCGTCCATGGACCGTTCCCCTCAGGGAAGCTTGCGCAGAAGCGTGTGGGCGAGTCCGACCTCGATCAGCAGGAGCAGGAGGCCGGCCACGAGCGGCAGGTGGAAGAGCTCGGTGTAGCGGGTGAAGTTCCGCACCTCGATTTCGGTGGTTTCCAACTCGTCGATCTCCCGGTAGACGTTCGCCAGACTCTCGGTGTCGGTGGCCCTGAAGTAGCGTCCTCCAGTGGTGCTCGCGACCGACGCCAAGGTCTCCTCGTCGACGTCGACGCGCACCGTGGCGTAGCGCCGACCGAGCAGCGGGTCGTCGACCGGCATGCGCGCGGTGCCGCGCGACCCCGCGCCGACCGTGTACACCCGCACGCCCAGGGCCTGCGCCATCTGCGCGGCGGTGAGCGGGTCGATCTCTCCGCGGTTGTTGCGGCCGTCGGTGAGCAGCACCACCACCTTCGATTCGGCCACGCTCCGGTGCAGCCGCTTGACGGCGGTGGCGAGCCCCATGCCCACCGCGGTGCCGTCCTCGACCATGCCCACCTCCAGCTCGTCCATGAGGCCGCGCACGACTCCGTGGTCCAAGGTGAGGGGCACTTGGGTGAAGGCTTGGCCCGCGAACACCACCAGGCCGATGCGGTCGTCGGGTCGACCCGACACGAAGTCGGCGGCGACCCGCTTGGCGGCGTCGATGCGATTGGGATCCAGATCCTCGGCCAGCATGGAACTCGATACGTCCATCACCAGCACGATGTCGACGCCCTCGGTGAGCACGTTTTCGGTGGTGACGCCGGCGCGGGGCCGGGCGAAGGCCACCGCCAGCGCGGCCACCGCCAGCAGGCGCAGCACGGGAAGCAGGTGGCGCCAACGCCCGCCTCCGCGAACGTCCGCGCGGCGCACCGCCGCGAGATCGGAGTAGACGATGGAGCCGCCCATGCGCCTTCTGCGCGCGAAGTGCCACCACGCGAGCGCGGGCACGGCGAGCAGCGACCAGAGAAGGGCGGGGTCCGCGAACTCGAAACTCAACGCCCCTCCCCGCTCGCCGCGGAAAGAGCTCGGGGCCGCTCGCCCTCGCCGTCCGGGCGCCCCGCTCCGGACGCGCCCCCTTCCCCGTCCGGCGTCCCGTCGCCCGGTGCGGTCCTCTCTTCCGGTTCGGGCTCGGGAGGCGGCAGGGTCGCGTCCACCAGGGCGCGCGCCGCGGGCACGATCGCGCCGCAGGCGTCGCGGTCGGGACGATGCTTCGCGAATTTGACCAAGTCGCACTCGTCGAAGAAGGAGGCGAAACGCCGATGGACGCGAGGGCCGACGGCGGCGCCTTCGAGCCGCTCCAGCACCTCGCGGCTGGTCATCTCCAGCGCGCGGACGGCGTAGCGCCCCTCCAGATAGCGCCGGAGGACGTCCGACACCTCGATGTAGTAGTCCTTGACGCGCCCCCGCTCCAGCAACCCCGACGCTTCCAACCGGTCGAGCTCCTCCAGAGCGCGCTCGTGCGCGGAGCGCGACGGACCATCCTCGGAGACGGCCCCCTTCTCGGCGGCGCGGCGACGGGCGCGACGCGCGAGCCACCAGCCGGCGGCGACGGCCAGAGCGAGCGCGAGAATCCAAAGCGCCGTCGGCAGCCAGCCGCGCGGGATGGAGAGCGGGCCCCGAATCCCGCGGATGTCCTGTCCTTCGTCGAGCCCGACGCTCACCACCGCGACGCCGAAAGGATCGGTGAAGAGTTCGGTCGCGCCGGCGGGGGAGGCGACTTCGACCGCGAAACTCGGGATCTCGAGCTCGCCCAGCTCGAAAGCGGCGAGGGTGAACACGGCCTCGGTGGCGGTGCGCCCGTCGCCCGCAACCGGGGGGGCCACCGCCGCGTCGAGCACTTCGAAGGGCGCTAGGTCGAGCGAGTCGGGCCACCGGACGGAAGCGCCGGGGGCGTGCTCGACCGCCACGGTCAAGCGGAGGCGTCCGCCCACCGTGGTCGTGGTGGCGTCGACCTCGGTCCGCAGCGCGGGGAGTTCCTGGACGTCCGCCGCGGGGTACGCCGAGATCGCGGCCGCCGCCAGCCCCGGGCGCACGAGACGGGACGCGCGCCGCATCGCCGCGCCCGCCCCCGCCCTCGCCCATCCCTTCACCGTCGCCGCTCCCGCTCCTTGAAGAAGCGCATCAGCGGTTGCACGTACGGCCGGTCCACACGCACGTCGATCAGGTCCACCTTGCCGGCGCGAAGCGTTCGCTCCAGCTCCTTCTCGCCCGCCGCCCGGTCGCGTCCGAACGCATCCCGGAACCTCGGGTCGGAAGTGTTCGCCACGAACCGCTCCCCCGTCTCGGCGTCCTCGAACTCCACCAGCCCGATGGGGGGCAGTTCCGTCTCGCGCCGGTCGCGCACGCGCACCGCGACGGTGTCGTGGCGCCGACCCGCGACGTTCAGCGCGCGCCCGAACCCGTCGGCCAGGAAGTCCGACACCAGAAACACCACCGCGCGGCGGCGGGTCACCCGCGTCAGGTACTCGAGCGCCATCCGGATGTCGGTCCCGCTCCGGTCCGGGCGGCGATGGAGAAGCTCCCGCAACACCCGCAACGCATGTCGGCGCCCCTTGCGCGGGGGCACGAACTTCTCGATGCGGTCGCTGAAGAGGACCAGCCCGACCTTGTCGTTGTTCTTGATCGCGCTGAACGCCAGCAAAGCGCAGATCTCCACCGCCACGTCGCCCTTCATGCGCATCCGCGTGCCGAAGTCGCTCGAGGCGCTCACGTCCACCGCCAGCATGACGGTGAGCTCGCGCTCCTCCTCGAAGATTTTCACGAACGGAGTCCCGGCGCGCGCAGTCACGTTCCAGTCGATGCTGCGGATGTCGTCGCCGTACTGGTACTCGCGCACTTCCGCGAAATTCATCCCCCTCCCCTGGAAGACGGAGTGGTATTCGCCGGAGAAAACCTCGTTCACGAGCCCCCGGGTGGTGATCTCGATGCGGCGGACCTTGCGCAGGATTTCGCTGGCGATCATGCCGTCAGGGCACCTCGACGCTGTCCAGGATGCGCGTCACCACATCCTCCGGGGAGACCTCCTCCGCCTCCGCCTCGTAGGTGACCAGAACCCGGTGGCGGAGCGCGTCCAGCCCCACCGAACGCACGTCCTCCGGAGTCACGTAGCCGCGCCGACGGAGGAAGGCGTGGGCGCGCGCCGTCTTCGCCAGGCAGATGCTGGCCCGGGGCGACCCCCCGTAGGCGATCAGTTGCGCCAGATCGTCCAGCCCGTAGGCGGCCGGGTCGCGGGTCGCGAACACCAAGTCGACGATGTAGCGCTCGATCTGCGGGTCCATGTACACCATCTCGACCGCGTCGCGCGCGCGCAGAACCTCGTCCGGGCCAGCCACCGGAGTCGCCTCGCGGGCAGGCCCCGTCGCCATGCGCCGCATGATCTCGAGTTCCTCGTCCCTGTCGGGATAGCCCACGGCCAGCTTCAGCATGAAGCGGTCCACCTGAGCCTCGGGGAGCGGATAGGTGCCCTCCTGCTCGATGGGGTTCTGGGTGGCGAGCACGAGGAAAGGAGTGTCGAGCGGGAAAGTGGTCTGCCCGATGGTGACGGTGCGCTCCTGCATCGCCTCGAGCAGCGCGGCCTGGACCTTGGCCGGGGAGCGGTTGATCTCGTCGGCCAGGACGATGTTCGCGAAGACGGGGCCCTTGCGGGTTTTGAATTCGGATTCCCTGGGATCGAAGACGAGGGTCCCGATCAGGTCCGCGGGCAGCAGGTCGGGCGTGAACTGGATGCGTTGGAAAGAGGTGCGGAGGGCCGCCGCCAGCGTGCGCACGGTGAGCGTCTTGGCGAGTCCCGGAACGCCCTCCAGGAGCACATGTCCGTCGGAAAGCAGGCCGATCAGCAACCGTTCCACCATGTAGCGCTGGCCCACGATCACGCGCCCGACCTCGTCCATGAGGCGCTCCACGAACGCGCTCTCTTCGCGGATTCGTTCCTGGACGGCGGAGATGTCGTGTCTGGTCGAGGGAGTCATGCGTCTCGGTGCTGTGGACATGAATCGAGCCGGCCTGCGCGGCGCTTCCGGAATCTTACGATAGCACGGCGCGCGGGAAACGTTGCGCGCGCGCGCGCGACCGGAACACTTTGGGGGCCATGGTGCCTTCCGATGCGGGACACACGAACACGGACTCGGTCCTCGAGCAAGCCGTCGGCTGGCTTCGCGCGGGACGCCGCGTGGCGCTGGCGACGGTGACGCGCACCTGGGGCTCGGCGCCGCGGCGCGCCGGGAGCCACATGGCGGTGGCCGAGGGCGGCGACTTCACCGGATCCGTCTCCGGCGGGTGCGTGGAGTCGGCGGTCGTCCACGCCGCCGCGGAGGTCATCGAATCCGGCGATCCGCAACGGCTCAGGTTCGGCGTCACCGACGAGATGGCGTGGGAAGTCGGACTCGCCTGCGGCGGCGAAGTGGAGGTCTACGTGCGCAGATCCGCGAACTCCGCCCTCCTCGACGCGCTCCTGGAGGCCGGGCGGTCGGGACGGAGCGTCGTCCTGGCGACCCGGCTCGGCGACGGCGTCCAGGAGCTCGTGAGCATCGGGCCGGCGGGGGCGTACGCGCCGCGGGACATCGCGGGCGTCTCGGCCGACCAAGTCTACGCCGCCTTGCGCGCCGAGGAGGCTCAAGTGGCCGAGACGCCCCGGGGGACCGTCCTCCTCCGCCCCTACACGGCACCCCGCAGGCTGGTGACGGTGGGCGCGGTGCACATCGCCCAAGTGCTGGCACGCACCTCGCCCGAGATCGGAATGGCGACCACCGTCGTCGATCCTCGCGAAGGGTTCGCCACCCGCAAACGCTTCCCCGGCGCGCAGATCGTGCGAGCTTGGCCGGACGCGGCGCTGGAGCGGATCGGGCTGGACGCGCGCAGCGCGGTGGTGGTGCTCGCCCACGACCCCAAGATCGACGACCCCGCCCTCGTCGCCGCCTTGCGCAGCGACGCTTTCTACATCGGCGCGCTGGGAGGACGCCGCACCCGCCGACAGCGGCGGCGGCGTCTCGGCGAGGCCGGCGTCGCCGAGGATGCGATGGCACGCGTCCACAGCCCGGTGGGACTCCCCATCGGCGCTCGCACTCCCGCCGAAATCGCCCTCGCCATCCTGGGACAGATCGTCGACGTCGTCCGCAACCCGGAGGCGCCGCCGCTGGCGCGCCAAATCTGAAGCGAAGCGGGCGCGTTCGAGCTTCGGGACCCGGCACGCCCGCAGCGGCGGTCGGAACGACGAACGGGACGGTGGACGGAACAGCGCCGCGGCCGGACGCGTTCGACCGCGAATCCCCGCGCAGCAGACGAACGCGACGAAGCGTTCCGCCGATCCGCGCCACGCCCCCGGCAACCGCCGCCGCGCCCGCGCCTCCTCCGGGGAGCGGCCCGAAGCCCGCGCAACCGCTCTCGGACGCGGACTCGGTCGTTCGCTTGCCTGTCGCCGCGGAAACGCGCAAACTTATCCCATAGTGCCCTAGGCGAAGAAAAATCGCCCGAGGCAAGGCTCGCCTGCGAGAAACCGCCCGCGCCGAGCCGTCGCCATCCGGTTCCAAGGAAGATCCACCCCCTTCCATCTGCACGGAGGAAACCCATGCGCGCACATCCGCTCACCATCGCCCTGACGGCGCTCGCCGTGGCCGGTTTCGCGACCGACGCAGCCGCCCAAGACAGCCCCGCCCACGCTCACATGGGACACGTCGCGGACGGATTCCGCGGCACTCCCGACGGCCAGGGACTGCTTCCCACCGCAATCGCCGAAGCCGAAGTCGCGGCCCGGCACGCGGAGCTGGCGGCGGGCGACCCGACCAACCTCGACGCCATGAAGCTCCACGCCGGTCACGTCCAGAACGCCATCGACCCCGAGGTCGTGGAAAACGGCCCGGGCCACGGATACGGCGTGAAGCCGGCCGCGTCGGGAGCCGCTCGCCACATCTCCATGGCCGCGGACTCGGAGGGCGCCACGGACAACATCCGCGCCCACTCGAACCACGTCGCCACATCGGCCACCAACACGGTGGCGCGCGCGGACAGGATCCTCGAGCTGGCCGCCCGGATCCAGGAGGCCGAGTCCGCCGAGGACGCCGCGCCGCTGGTCGAGGAGATGGCGGAAGTGGCCGGTCAGCTCATCCCCGGGCTCGACGCCAACGGCGACGGGCGCGTGGGCTGGCAGGAAGGCGAGGGCGGTCTCGAGCAGGCCAACGCCCACATGGGCTTCATGAAGCGCGGCGAGGGCATGGAGGGCTGACCCCCGGAGCCGCCTTTTCCCCCCCTTTGTCGGGATACCGGGATCGCGCACGGCCGTCCGGGGGGCTCGAAGCCCCGACTCCGAAATCCCGCGCGCCCGGAAACGAAAAACCGCCGCCCCCTTGAGGAAGGGGGCGGCGGTTTTTTTCCGGCCGAGCCGCTGGGCGGCTAACGAACGGTCAGCTCCCGTTCGCCAGCGTCCAGACGAACGCGGCGACCGCCCTCACCTGCTCGTCCGTGATGGCGCTCCCTCCTCGCGCCGCCATGGGGATCATGTGCTCCTTGGGCGTCGCGACTCCCGTGTTGATCAGTTCGACGAAGGCGTCGTAGGAGGTGGGATCCTCGACGTTCAACCAAGTGTCGTCGGTGAGGTTGGGACCCAAATTCAGAACCCCCTCCCCCGTCGCGTGGCAGGTGGCGCACAGCGCGGTTCCGGCGAAGAGGGTGCGGCCCTCCTCCACCATCGCCTCGGTGACGCCGTCCGGCAACGCCTGCGGAACACGCCCGTCCGCAGCGGGCGCGGCGGCGACCAGCGCCAGCGCGCCGACGGCGGCCAAACTCCATTTTCCTTTCGCGATCATCTCCACTCCTCTTCGGTTCACGGTAACGTCGACGTCGGCGCGGCTTCGCGCCCCGGATCCGCACGGACTCAGCCGTGCCGGTCGTGACTCTCCTCGTACTTGCGCTGTTCGTTCACCCGCTCCCAAGCCTGGGCGCGGTCGCGCTTCTTCGCCGCGCGCATAGCCAAGTCGTGCGTCGACGAGGAGCTGACCTTGGGCACGGACAGCATCCGCTTCAGGTCGCCGCTCTCGCACGAGGGGCATTCGGCGACTTCCCGTCTCAGCAGCAGAACCTCGAACTGCTCCGCGCACTCGTTGCAAACGTACTCGTAGACGGGCATCGCCTCGCTCCCTTCGCTCCCACTGCGGCGCCAGCGCCTTCCACCGTCGCTCGATCCGGCCTCAAGATCATCACGCGCCGCGATCAACGCAACAGGGGACTTGTTCCGGGCGGAGCCGACGAAGATAATGTAGTGTCCCGGTCGCGTCGGCGGGGGCTCGATCCCTTGCCGCGCCGCCACCTTTGGCCGACATGCATCCGCGCCTGTGCGAAGGCGTAGCCGGTGAGGAGGGTACCCCGATGAGAAAAACTCCGAGACTCACGGTTCCGGGCGGCCTGCTGGCGCTCGCCTCCCTGTTCGTCCTCGGGCCCTCGACGCTCCAAAGTCAGCAGGAAGACGCGTCGGCGGCGGAGACGAGCGACGACAGGTTCGCGCTCTTCGTGCGGGTGCACATCGAAGTGGTCGAAGCCCGCGAGGAATTCAACCAAGCCATCGCCGTGGTGCACGACGATCCCGGAAAGGAGGAGTTGCGCCTCGAGATGGACCGGAGGCTCGTCGAGATCTACGACGGCCACGGAATGTCCCAAGAGGAATACCAGCGCTTCACCCTCGAGGTCAGCCTCGATCAAGCTCGCCGCGAAGAGTTCGAACGGCTCATGGAGGAACTGGGCGGGACCTGAAGCGCGGGGACGCTTCCGGAGAGCGAAGGGACCGCAGGGGCGCGCCGCGAAGGGCGGAGTCCCCCCCTACCCTACTCCCTAGCTTGGCCTCAGCAGGACAAGCAGGCGTCGTTGTTGCGCGCGCCCAAGCGCTCCAGCAGATCCAGCGCTTCGGGGAAAGGCTGGATGCGCTGGACCGGACCGTTCGCCATGTCCGCGGTCGTCTGTCCCCGGCGGCTGACCGCCGTCACGTCGGCGCCCCGGTCCGCCAAGTAGCGGATCAGCGCCACGTCGCCGCGCGCGGCGGCGTGATGCAGGGCGTTGTAGCCGTTGTGGTCGCGGGCGTTCACGTCGGCCCCCAGCTCCTCCACCAGATACCGGACGGACGGCAACCAGCCGTTGGGGGCGTGCCGGTGCGAGTTTCCCGCGTAGCCTTCCCCGTAGCCCACGCCCGATGCCGCGTGAATCGGGTACACTCCGGGTCCCCCCGTCGGCACCGGCGACAGCCCGGAAGGATCCCGCGCGACGGTAGCGTCCCTGCGTCGCTCCGGCGGCTTCGCGGTCGGGATCGACGGATCCGCGCCGTACGCGACCAGCAACCTCATCGCCGCCACGTCGGTTCCGTAGGCGGCCCGCCAGAAAGGCGTGGCGCCCCGGGTGTCCACCCGCAACAGATCGAAAGTGTAGGACATGTACCAGAGGTGGCGAGCCAAACGCGCGTTGGGATCGGCGCCGGCCTCCAGCAACGCCTCCATCAACTCCAGGTAGGTCGCCCGCTGCTGCCGGTAGGCCTGCTGCTGGGGATAGCGCGACTTCGGGGCCCAGTAGGCGTTGATCGCGGCGTAGAGCGGAGTCGCGCCCGCGTCGCTGGCCGCGCGCGGATCGGCGCCGCGGTCGAGCAGGGTGATGGCCAGATCGAAGTGGCCGTTGATGGTCGCCATCAGCAACGGACCGGTGCGGTCGCCGCCGCTCGCGCCGTCGAGGTCCGCGCCGGCGTCGAGCAACGCCAGGGCGGTCTCGCCGTGCCCCTCGCGCACCGCGTGCAGGAGCGCGGTCATTCCGCCCTGGGCGCCCACCAGACCCGTGTATCCGGGGAAAGCGTCGGGAGCCGCTTCCGGCTCCTCGCGGCCGGACGCGGCCCGGGTGCGCGAGATCTGGACTTCGCGGCCGGCTCGCACGGCCGCCCGCACCTGACTGGGCGTCGGCCGCCAGGAGCGCGGGTCCTCGGCCTGCGCCCGGAACTCATCGAGCACCCGGTCGCGCGCCTCTCCCGCCTCGCGGTCGACGGCCGCCCGTTCCACGACGTCGACCGCCCGGCTCCGGACCTCCGGGTCGGCCCCCAGCGCCAAGAGCGCCCGCACGGCGTCCGTCCTGCCGCCCGCCGCGGCGAACATGAGCGGCGTCTGCCCCCACTCCGATTCTCGTGCGTCGACCTCCGCGCCGCGCCAAGGAAGCGATCGCGTCGTCGCTGCCGGCTCCGGCCGCGAAGTGCATGGGCGTGACGGCACCGGTCGCGGTCGCCCGGCGGGGATCGCTGCCCGCTTCCAGCAACGCTTCCACGGCGTCCGCGCCACCGGACTTGGCGGCCAAGTGGAGAGGAACGTAGTCCCCGTTGCGCGTGACCGCCGCCACGTCCGCTCCGGCGCCCAGCAGGACGCGGATCAGGGCGGCGTCCGAGCGCTCCGCGGCCCAATGCAGGGCGGTCATGCCGTCCCCGTGGGGAACGTTCACGTCCGCGCCCGCGGCGATCAAGGCTTCGACGGCCGCGACGTCGCCCCGCATCGCCGCGTCCGCCACCGGCGCGTTGCCGGGGGACGGGGCCCACAGCAACAGTGCGGCGGCGCCCGCCGCACCCAGCCGGACGCCCCTCCGACGGGGCGACGTTCGCGGCGTGCGCACTACCGGCGCTCGCCGGAGGACGAAACCTCGACGGCCGACGACGGCGGGCTCAGTCGAAACTCGCCCGTGCTGTCGCCGAAGCTGGTCATGTCGTCGTGGCCCAAGGAGTGCAGCAGGCTCAGCATCACGTTGGCCATGGGAGTGCCGTCGGGGGCTTCGAGGTGCAGCCCGCCCTCGTGGCGCCCGTTCGCGCCGCCCAGCACGATCAGCGGGCAGCGGCGATGGTTGTGCAGGTTCCCGTCCGCCATCGGCGAGCCGTAGAGGATCATGGTCCGGTCGAGCAGGCTGGCGCCGCCCTCCGCGGTCTCCTCGAGCTTCTTCAGAAGATACGGAAGCTGCCCCGCCTGGAAGGCGTTGATGCGGGCGAAGTCCAGGATCGCCTCCTCGTTGCCTCCGTGATGCGAGGCGGGATGGAAGGCCTTGTCGACGCCGCTCTCGGTGTAGACCCGCGACGACGCGTCCCGTCCCGTCTTGAAGGAGAACACGCGCGTGACGTCGGACGCGAAGGCGAGAACTTGGATGTCGAACATGAGCTGCATGTGCTCGGTGAAGGAGTCCGGGACCCCGGCCGGCGCTTCGGGAAGCTCGCGCGGCGACCCGCTGGCGTTGCGGCGTTCGATGCCCTCGATTCTCCGTTCCAGCTCGCGGACGTTCTCCAGGTAGCGGTCCAGGCGCCGGCGGTCGTCCTGGGCCAGCGCCCGTCTGAGGTACGCGACTTCGCCGGAGATCCAGTCCAGGATGCTCTTGTCGGTCCGCCTGCGCGCGGCGCGCGCGGCGGGCGTGCCCCCGGCGCCGAAGAGCATCTCGAAAGCCACCCGCGGATCCCGGATCATGGGAAGCGGTTCGGTGGACGAAGCCCAGCTGATGGTGTCTGTGTAGACGCACGAGTAGCCGTAGGCGCACCCCCCCGACTGATCCACGTTCTCGATGCACAGCTGCATCGACGGGATCGGCGTGTCCTGTCCGAAGCGGCGGGCGTGCAACTGGTCCATGGAGGTACCGACGAACACGTCCGAGCCCCGCGTCTGCTTGGGGTGGGCCTGGGTCAGGAAAACGGCGCTCGAGCGGAAGTGATCGCCCCCGATTTCGTGGGGCTCGCGTGCCTCGGCCATCCTCACGTCGGTGTTGCTGACGATGGTGAGGCGGTCCCGGTAGGGCTCGAGCGGAAGCAGCGAACTGGGGGAGAGGTCGAAGTCCCGGCCGGTCGCCGCGGGAGACCACAGATGCTGGGTGGCGCCCCATTCGTTCGAGCCCGCAGCCCCGTGCACCATTTCGATGGCCACCAGCCGGGTGGCGGGCTCGGCGGCCGCGCGTCGCGCCCCGGCGGGAATCATGGCGTCCAGGAAGGGCAGGGCGACGGCCGCGCCGGCGCCGCGCAGGAAGGTGCGGCGGGGGATGTGCGTCCCGGTGACGAAGTGCATTTCCACTCTCCTTGAAGGGGTGCGCCGTCGCCCCCGTGCGGGCGGACGCGGACGACCGGAGACCTCCCGCGCGCCTCCGGCGGCGGGTGCGCCTAGCGGGGCGCGCTCTCGGCCAGCGCCTCGGGGACCCTCTTGGCTCTGAAGGCGTCGCTCTTCACCACACCCGTGACGAAGGCCGACATCCTGTAGTCCTCCCGTTCGGCCTGCGCCGCGATGGCGCGGATGGCCGGCTGATCGTAGTGCTCGGTTCGGCGGCCCAGCGCGTACGTCATCAGGTTCGCCGTGAAGGTGCGGATGAGCGGTTCCGGGCGCCGCAGCAACGCCTCGCGCAGGTCGGCCGGGCTTGCGACCGCGCTGCCGTCGTAGAAGGTGCCGCGCGTGTCGAGCGCCATGCCGTTCTCGCGGATCCGCCACTTCCCGGTCACGTCGAAGTTGTCCAGCGCCAGCCCGATGGGGTCCATGAACTGGTGGCAGGCGTTGCACACCGGGTTGGCCCGGTGCCGCTCCATGCGTTCGCGGGTGGTGAGCAGACGCCCGCCCTCGGAGCCTTCGGTCTCCTCCAGGTCCGGGATGCCCGGCGGGGGAGGCGGGGGAGGCGTCCCCAGCAACACCTCCATCACCCACTTGCCGCGCAACACCGGCGAGGTGCGGTTGGCCACCGAGGTCAGGGTGAGAACGCTGCCGTGGCCCAACACGCCCCGCCGCTCGGGTCCCGGATGCGTCACCCGCCGGAACCGCTTGCCCAGCACCCCGGGAATGCCGTAGTGACGCGCCAGACGCTCGTTCACGAAGGTGTAGTCGGCGCGGTACAGATCGAGAACGCTCCGGTCCGCCGCGACCAAGTGGTTGAAGAAGAGCTCGGTCTCGCGCACCATGGCGTCGGCGAGCTGCTGGTCGTAGTCGGGGAACCAGAACTGGTCCGGGTGAACCAGATCGAGATCCTGGAGGCGCAACCACTGAGCCGCGAACCTGGACCCCAGAGACGCCGCGCGCGGATCGGCCAGCATGCGTCGCGCCTGCGCTTCCAGAACGTCGTCCCGAGAAAGCTCGTCCCGCCGCGCCAACGCCATCAGCTCCTCGTCCGGCGGCGTCCCCCACAGAAAGAACGACAGCCGCGAGGCCAGATCCACGTCGCCGATCCGGAACGTCTCCCCCGGCCGGACGCCGACCGGCGCCTCCTCCATGCGGAAGACGAAGTGAGGACTCGCCAGGATCGCCTGGAGCCCGGTCCGGACGCCCGTCTCGAAGCCGCCTTCCTCCTCCCCGGCGCGGTAGAACGCCACGAGCGGCGCGACGTCGCGTTCGAGCAGGGGCCTGCGGTACGCCCTGCCCGCCAGCCGCGCGAGGATGTCGCGCGCACACCTTTCGCGCTCCTCTTCGGACTCCGGACGGCAACTGAAGATCCGCCGCCGACTCGGAGTCTCCGATACGCCGGACGTCTCGTAGGGTCCGCCGATCACCAGATCCCGCAGGTGCGGGAGCAACGTCAGCCCGTAGCCGCCGATGCCGGTGTGCCGGTCCGCCAGAGACCAGTCGTGAGGCGACACGAGGTCCTCCACCGGTCCCTCGGCGCGCTTGAGGAAAGCCGCGGTCACGCGTTGCGGTCCGGCGCGCACGAACACCGGATCCGTGCGCATGGAGATGCCCTCCGGGTCCGAGACGTGCATCCACTGGTCCACGTCCAGCAACGCCACCCGCTCGCCGTTGATCGAGATCTCGAGCTGTTCGAGGCGGGCGATTTGGCCGAAGAAGCCCTCGCCCGTGGTGGTGTGCTCGAAGACGACGCGGAACCGGTAGGCGCCGTCCGCGGGGAAGTGGTGGACCACGCTCGTCCCGCCGCGCGTGCCGAAGGGCGCGCCTTCGACCCGGTCCCGCTGGGAAACGTAGCCGGAGACCGTGTAGGTCCGTTCGGCGGGCTGGGCGCCCGGGTCGCCGACGGCCAGACGGCTGATCCGGTCGGCCGCGTTCATGTAGGCGTCGAGGAGCGTCGGGGAGAGCAGCTGCGCCTCGGAGACGTTGTCGAAATTCGCGCTCTTGGTGTCGGGCGGCAGGTAGTCGCCGGCGTCGATCTCGAGGGCCAGCAGATCCTCGATCGACTCCGCGTACTCGGCTTGGTTGAGGCGCTGGAAGGTGCGTCCGCCGGGATTGGGCGCCGCCAGGGCGGCCGCGTCCATCCTCGCCTCCAGTTCCTCCACCAGCGCGGTCACGGTGTCGCCCGCGGGGCGAGGCATCCCGGGGGGCGGCATCATTCCGGCGCGGAGTTTGAGAATCATCTTCTCCGCGGTCTCCGGGCGCTCGGCCGCGCGCGCCACGTCGAATCCGGCGAGGGAAAGGTTGCCGGTCAGGAGCGCGTCGTTGTGGCAGACCTGGCAGTAGCGGGCCACGACGTCGGTGAGCGTGGAGGAGGGAAGATCGGAAAGGGAGGCGACGCGGCCGACGGGATCCGGAGCGGGATCGGGAGCGTCGGCGGCGAAAAAGCCGTCTCCGCCCGCGCCGACCATCAAGGCGACGCCCAAGGCGGCCGCGACGCTGTAGAGTGCGTTCATTCCGTAGCTCCGAACCCCGCGGACCCGCGACGCCGACCCGGACCCGCGGACGGTTGCGCATCCCGGCCGGACCGGACCGATTCCGCGAGACTCGAGATGCAGACAACGTCCTGCGGAGAACATAGGTTTCGCACGGCGTCTCCGCCACCGGCGGGGTCGGCGGAAACCCACACCGGAGGCGGTGTCGACGATGTCCAGTCGGTTCGCGCGCGGGCGAGCGACGTTCGCGGCGTGCGCGCTTCTGCTCGCGTCCTGCCTGAACCCGCCCCTCGAGCCGCAACCGTTGACGGTTTCCCTGACCGCCAGCCGGGAGCGCGCGTCCGTGGGCCAGAAAATCCGGTTCCGCTACGCGTCGCGCGGCACCAATCTGTCGCGGACCGTGGTGGACTACGGCAACGGAGACTCCGAGGAGATTCCCTACGTCTACGCCGGCGGCCCGCCCGTCAACGTCAACGATCAAGCCGGGCGCTTCGACTACGCCTACGGGGAACCGGGCATCTACGTCGCGAGCGCGACGGCGACCACTCTGGCGGGGGATTCCCGGTCCGCCACGGTGACGGTGCGGATCGACGGCCCGTGAACCTCAGGCCTTCGCGCTCCGGTGGCGGGCGGCGGGCTCGAGGAGAGCTCGGCGCCGCGGTCCTGGCGGGCGTTCTGGCCGGGGCCGGAGGCGCGACGGAAGTCGGCGCCCAGTGGGTCGAGTCCCCCGGGCGGGGCTGGCTGGACGTGTCGATCTTTCATCTGGACACGCGCGAGGCCTTCCATTCCGACGGGGACGTCCGAGCTTTCGACCCCTTCACCCGGGGGCACGCCGTCAGCACCTCCGTCTTCGCGACCCTCGCGTTGGGGCTGGTTCCAGGCGTCGACGCCTGGGTGCAGGCGCCCTTCCAGCGCCTCCGCTTCGACGACCTGAGCGGCGAACGGCTGCGCACCGGCATCGGCGACACGCGCCTCCACCTGCGCTTCCAGCCCGGCCGCGCCCTCGGCGACGAGCTTGCACTGGCGGTTCGCGGCGGGGTCAAGATCCCCGTCGGCGAATTCGCCGTGGACGCCGAAATCATCCCGCTCGGGGACGGACAAAGAGACTGGGAGCTGGTCCTCGAGCTGGGCCGCTCCTTCCATCCCGTTCCCGCCTACGCGAGCGCCTGGATCGGCCACCGCTGGCGGGAGGCGAACCCGGAGTCGCGCAGGGACTTCGGCGACGAAGCCTTCTTCCTGCTCTCCGGCGGGATCGAGTTCGGACGGCTGGGGACGCGCGTCGTCGTCGAGGGCTGGGACGGCGGGGTTCCGGTCGTCGAGGGGATTGCGGTCGCCTCCGCGTCCCGCTCGATGATCCGCCTCACGCCCTCGCTGAACTACCGACTGGGGGCGGGGCGGGCGAAGGCGGGCGTGCAGATTCCGTTGCGCGGCACCAACCTGCCGGCTGGCACCGCGCTGGTCGTCGGCTACTTTGTACGCGTACGGTCGGGGACGTGAACGCGACGCCGCGCGGGGACGCGGATCGACGGGCGGGCGGAACGACGGCCCGCAGCCTCCCGACCTGGCCCGAACCTTCCGCCCCTACGCGCCGCCCGCGCGATACGCCATGACCCGATCGCACCTCGCCCCAATTCTCGCGCGCCCCCTCGCCCCGACCGCCTTCCTGCTCGCGTTGGCGGCCCCGCCGGCCCACGGGCAGTGGATCGAGCCCGAGCTCCGGGGCTGGGTCTCGTTCTCGATGCACTATCTCGACACCCGAGAGCAGTTCAGCCCCGCGGGCGAGGTCCGCACCTTCGTCTTGGACGGCCGCGCGCAGACCATGTCCTCCTTCCTGACGGTCGCGATGGGCGTCGTTCCCGGCGTGGACGTCTGGGTTCAGCCGTCCTACCACCGGCTGGAGTACGCGGACCTGGACGGCACCCGCATTTCATGGGGGTTCGGCGACACCCGCGTGTACGTGCGCGCCGCGCCGCTCCGACTCCTGGGCAGCGACTTCCCTCTGGCGATCCGCGCGGGCGCCAAGCTTCCCGCCGAATTCGAGTCCGGCACCGATCTCATCCCGTTGGGGGACGGCCAGCGCGACTGGGAGGTGTTGGCGGAGGTGGGACACTCCTTCTGGCCGCGGCCCCTCTACGCGCAGGCGTGGGCCGGCTACCGATGGCGCGAGGCGCAGGACGCCGGCGGCGACTTCGGCGACGAACGCTTCTTCAACGCGAGCTTCGGAGGCGGAGGCGACGCGCTGGGGTTCAAGATCCAGTTCGAGGGGTGGTACGGGGGCGTGCCCTCCTTCGGAGGGCTGACGGGCGAGGGACAGGAACGCGAGATGCTGCGGCTCGCCCCCTCGCTGCTGGTGACCGCCGGGCCCGGACAGGTGGAGCTGGGTTCCAGATTGCCCCTGGCGGGTCGCAATCTCGCCACCGGGCCCGAGATCGTGCTGGGCTACTTCACGCGCCTCGCGCTATAGGCCGCACTTCCAGCATATAAAACAGTCTAACCGACTGTTTTATAATGAGTTGCCTGCATATATAAATCTGAAGTGTACGCTACTAGAGGTACAAGTCATGGATGGACGGACACCAAGCAACCGGAAGATTTCCGATGCTGAAGCGGGGTGGGACTGGCGATCACGTCGGCGGCCACAGCCCCCCGGCGGCAGGTTGCACGCGGTTGCGGGTCAGGGTGGCCAGATCCGCCAGCAACGTCCGAAAGCTGTGGACGGGAAAGCTCTTTTCGGTGCATTTCCTGCCTGCCTTGGTCACGGGTCGAGCGGGACGGGCGGGCAGGCGCCACAGGCGAAGCGCGCGGCGCTCCGCCGCGAACTTCGTCGTCGAACAGCAACGGCGCGAGTGAGCGGCGTACGGAAGAGGGGCTGTCGAAGCGCGAGGCGATGCGGTGCAGTGCCTCGAGCGGTACATGGCCCGTCGCGTGTACCGGGCGTTGACGAGCGGTGTCGGGGCAGCGATCCCGACGGAGTCGTCCGATGCGGCGAGCGGGAGGGTGGCCGAAGCTCGGGCGACGGCCGCCGGGACCCCAGGTGCGAGGCGGGATCGGGCGGGTGTGCGGAGGGACCCGGCTACGGGCTTGTCGGATCCGGGCGAAGGGGACCGACGCAGCGCGGACGGAGCGGCCGTGGGAGACGGGTCGGCAACGTGCAGAGTTGCATGAACCTGTCCAGAGAGTCCTCGTTGGAGCGGGATCGCGGTCGAGCTGCGCAATGATCCGATCCCGGCTTCAAGGACATCCTCTCGGGCGCGCGAGTGCAGAGGGGATGAGTCGGCGTCGGGCGCTGGACACGGGAGCGTTCCGCCTGCCGCATCCCCCAGGGGGGGGCCGGGAGCGGCCGGTCGATCGCTCCCTTTCCGTGTCCTCCGTGTCCCGGGCGCCGTGGGACGCGCTGTCGGACATAGCCCGGCGAACGGAAGCCATGGCGGGTGCACGTGCGGAGAACCTGCGAGTCTGCGCCGGCGTTGTCCTATGCGCACAAGAGCCTGTGGCGCGACAGGTTCCGCAACCACATGCAGGAGCAAGCGAAGAGGCCGACGATCCGCAGGGCTCAGCGAATCGCAGAAGGCCCGGCTGGACGAACTGCTCGCCGAGGCCACCGCAGCTCCCGACACGGTCGAAGCCTACAAGCTCGAGGTCGAGTTCCAAGAGCTGTGGGACCTGCCTCCCATCGTAGCCGAACGTCACCTCGAACGCTGGTGCAAAGGCCGCGAGCGACGGACTCGCCGCCATGGCGACCTTCGCCGAAACCGTGCGGAAGCATGAGAAGGGCATCCTACATTGGTTCCACTCCCGCATCACGAACGGTCTCCTCGAGGCCATGAACTCTCTCGTCCAAGCCGCCAAGGCCCGTGATCGAGGGTACTGCACAACTGAGAAAACGAATCCAATCCGTAGGTAGCAGTCCGTGGAGGAAATGGGTTTTCGAGGCTTCCCCGGGAGCGGGCATTCCCCAGCATCCAAGCCGGTGGTCATCGTCCTCGTTCGACGCCTTGTTCTTGCGCTTCCGGTCGAGCTTCGCGAGGTCCTCGCGCGTCGGCGCTTCGATCCCCGACGCCACCGCCAACTCCTCCAGCCACTCGGTGTAGCCCTGCAACGTGTCGCGCCGCACGATCGCGCGCATCGCCGCGTTCGCCTCCAGCGTCGTCGCGTCCACCCCGAGCGTCTTGCCCTTCAGGAGCCCCGACTCGTCCAGCAGATTCAGCACCCAGTCGAACACCTTCATGTAGGCTTCCACGCTCAGCCGCTTGCGCGTCTTGGACAGGCCCGAGTGTTCCGGCGGGTTCCGGTCCAGCCCGCAGCCGAGAAACTCGCGAAGGGAAAGCGAGTCCGCACACCGCCACGCGATGCCGCGCTCCGAGCCGATGCCTTCGAGATACCCGACCAGCAACATCCTGAAGTACACGGCCGGCGGAATCCCCGGTCGTCCGCGAGTTTTCGAATGGAAGTCGACGCAAGCTCGTTCCACGAACTCGTCGAATCCGTTCGCGTCGAGCATTTTGTTCAATGCCCGATAGAACGGGCTGCCCAACGACCGAATCCGGTTCGACGCGACGAACATCTCCATCTGCGGCTCCTTTAGCCGCATGCCGATCGCCATCTACGCACTCCATGACCGAGGTCTTCGTAGAACCTGTAATCTAACCAAACCATGCGGTCAGTGCGACGGCGACTTTATCCACGGGCTGGTAGGGCAGCTTGTGCGGTCGGTTGCCCTTGTTTTGATCAAACCTATTCACAGCTCTGTTCAATAGAATAAGAAGAACCTGCAAGATTCCATGAAAATACTACATATCCTTGCTCGTACCATGGAATGGAAATGTCGAATTTTGAGCCCTTGAAAAGGTCCTTCTGGAAATCAATAAAGTACAGAGCCTTCCCACTCCAACTTTGCCACATCTTTAATGGAAACCGCCTCCCATCTATTCTGCCAGAAATGGTATATCTTGTTATTCCATCTCCGATTTCACCTCCGCTCAGGTTTGGAGATACGTTGAAACTAATCCACGCTCGGTCACAATTGACAATGATTCTAGCTACCGTGCTACCATAAGGAAAAGTCATTGGCACTTTTGGTTCAGATGCATGGCTAACAGTGTATCGATCATCTGTCTCTTCTCCAAACTCGTCTGAGAAATTGAACATTTTCCATTCTGAAGTCTGGCCATGTCCTTGATTTGGCATGACAGCGAAACTGACCGCCATGGCAACGGCTACAACCACCACCAGCGCCCATTTTTCCACGATTGCTAGCTGTAGTTCCCGAATCGCCGTGTTCATTCTTGTAAACTCTCCTTCGTTGAGAAATCTTCCTGCCGACAACTGTCGCGTACGACGTTAAACCTCACACGATCTGGTGTCAACTTCCACGCACTCCAAGGCTTATCTGCGGGAGCACAAAGGGTCCCTACGAGGCCATCGTCGCATTCCCCGGCGAGCGCGACCATGCCGGTCGTCTCGCGGCGGTTCGCGGTCAAGCCGGGTCCCGGCGCCGCGCGCCGCCTTGGTTGAGTCGTAGAACCTTCTCATCGACCCGCCCGCGAGCTCAATCTTGTGGGCATTGTTGACCAGTCGGTCCAGGATCGCGTCCGCGAAGATGCGATCGCCCACCATGTCGTGCCAGTGAATGACGGGCAGTTGAGACGCCGGAACGGTGCCACGCCGACCGTAGCGGTCGTCTAGGACGTCCAGCAGATCGAGTCGCCCCTGGCCCGACAGCGACGCGCGCGCCCAATCGTCGCCGAGCTTGGGCGTGCCCGCAACAGCACTGCGGTCGCGCGGTTCCCGCCAATCTTTCGCCCTCAACCGACGTCCTTGCAAACCGCTTCCGCCACGGCTACCGATACCGAGGCCGGGCGCAGGAGGGGAAGACGACGGAGCGGCCGAAGCTTGTCCATTCGCCGCACGGCCGCCCCGACCGCCAGGCGCCCCGTTCGGCCAGCGCGCCTCGCGTCCAGTAGGACTCGTAAGGACCGTCGAGTTCGCCGTTGGCGTAGTTTTCGCGCATCGAGAGCAGACCGGACTTGAAGTACATCTCCGCGGGACCGTGAAGAACGCCGTTCCGCCAAGTTTCCCGACCGGAAAGCCTACCGTTCGGATGAAACCACTCGCGCACGCCAGTCCAACGGCCCTCGTCCAGAACGCCTCTCTCGCGCACCGCGTCCGGCACCCACATGCGCGCCACCGCACCGGAGTACGGCCGAAAAGCGCCGGGTTCGAGGTAGACGCCACCGCGCTCGACGAGGAGATCCAGGTCCATCGCTTCCTGCGCGACCGTCGGGACGGCGCACACCGCCGACGCAGCGGCCAGCGCCGCCGCCAAGAGGCCGGACGATCTCACCGCATGCCGACGGGACCGGTCACGGTCACCGGCACGTAGCCGTTGGTCCAGCAGCACTGGTCCCCTCCCGCGCTGTCGTTGGCGTCGAAGTTGTCCACGCGAGCGCGCAACAGGTATTCGCCGGGAACGGCGAAGGTGACCAGGGTGTCGGCTTCCCCCGTGCCGGGAACGACGATCCGCCGGGGCTCGAAAATCACCTCGCCGGGCGGCCCCCGGTGCTTGAACCAAGTGACCCGCACTTCGACGTCCGCGTTCACGTCGTCGTCCGGGGCGCGCTCCGACACCTCCGACGCCCACAGCGCGATCAGGAGGGGTTCGCCCGCGACCGCGGTCCGGGGTTCGGAACGCACGCCCTGGACGTGCTGGCCGATCTCTCCTCCGTCCCCGAACCGGACCAGCGGAGGCACCGAACCCATCGCGCGCGGCCCGTAGTCGAGCTGAAGCGCGTCGATCCCCACCCGGGCCGGCGTGGAATAGGTCGCGCCGTTGCTGGCGACGGTCCACACCACCCGGCGGCTGGTGTCCGCGTAGCTCTCGGGCACGGTCACCGAGAAGACCCCCCGGTCGCGCCGCGGGCGCACCGGGAAGTGGGTGGGCTGGTCCCCGTCGAACTCGGTCGGCTCGATGAAGTTGTCGGGACCCAGCGGGATTTCCAGGACTTCCTCGGTGTTCAGGTTGAAGAATCCGAAGGAGAAGGTGAACGTCCCGTCCGGGTTCCGGTACCAACCCTCGAAGAACGGCGCGACCGGTTCCCCCGTCGGCGGAATTGGAGCCAGCGGCAACCGTTGCACCTGTTGCGCACTCAGCGGGATCGCGGCGGGGGCGGCGAGCGCCGCGGACAGGACGAACCCGGCCCGCAAGCCTTTGATGGCGCCCCCGGCGGGAATCGAAAAACGCGGCCGTCGCCGACCGGGACGGGACGGGAGCTCCCCGGAACGGGCTTCCCCTCCCGTCCCGAACTCTCTGCGGGGCGGGCGCGGAGCCAACGCGCCCGTCATCGCGAGCCGCCGCTCCCGTCGCTCACCACCCGGGCTTTGGCCTTCCGCTCCTCGACCAGACGCTCGAAGCCCTCGTCCGTCAGATGGGTGACGGCGAGCCACGCGTGCGACATCTCGTCGGTGGTGCGGTTTCCGCGCGCGTACCAGATCTCGGGGTCGGGGTTGAGCGGGTTGTCCGCGGTGTTGTCGTACCAGCCCGTGATGACCAGAACCGTTCCCTCGGGCAGCAGGGGCGCCGAGTCGTCGCCGTAGATGTAGCTGTGGTGCCAACGGGCGTTGAAGTCGGTGACCATGCTGATCAGCTCGTCGCTGCCGTCCGGGTAGACGGCGCGGATCGACATGGCGTGCAGGTGCACGTGTCCGTGCGGTTGGAAGCTGTCCAGGCGGACCGGGTGATCCCATCGGTGGAAGCCTTGGGTCATCGCGGTGCCGCCCGGAGCCAAGGCGATGTCGCCCTGCAACGTGTAGAGACGCAGATCCTGTTCGAACTCGGGCTCGTAGCCCTCGTCGTGGAACCAGACGCCGAGTTCGACCTCGTCGTCCGGCACCTCGTGGCCCATCGGGTAGTAGTGCGCGTCCCACTCGATCACGTCGCTCGCCTTCAGCAGGCGTCCGGCGTCGGCGGGGACGATTTCGCCCACCTTGCCCATGGCGTACTCCGAAAGGCTGGCGATGCGCTGGTACTCGCCCTCCTCGTCGAGTCTGAGGAGGCGCGGAATGGCGTGGTGGACGACCTCGCGGCCGCCCGGAAAGGAAGGGCGCGTCTCGAAGGCCCGCACCCAACGGTCCTCGTCCAGCCCGGTCGGGACGCGCGGGCGCCACCAGGTGTCGCCGCCCTCGGCCGGAACCGTGAAAGGCTTCGACTTGACGACGTGGTCGGGCGGACCGAGGATGTGCTCCAGCTGCCACATCTGCCGGTCCGGCCATTCCTTCGGAGCCGGGAGATCGGCCGGGTCGCCCTCCGGCGCGCCCGCGTCCACCCAGGCGACGACGGTCTCGATGTCCGCCCGCTTCAGACGCCAGTCGTCCTTGACGTCCTGGATGCCGACGCCGACGTCGAGATGGTAGGGAGGCATGAAGCGCCGAGACACCTGCTCGCGAATCCGGCGCGCGTAGCGGCGCACGTCCCGGTAGGTCGTGAACGACATCGGCGCCACCGACGACTCCCGGTGGCAGATCTGGCAGTTCTCCTGGATGATCGGAGCGACGTCGCGCGCGAAGGTGATCTCCGGTTCGTCCCCGTCGGCCGACTGAGCCGCCAGCGCGCCGGGATACGGGAGCGCGCACAGCAGGACGGCGCACGGAAGGACGAGCCGCGGCGGGCGGGCGCAATTGCGGGAGACGGTCATGTCCTCCTCCTGTCGGCGATCGTGAGGCGGCGACGCGCGAACCGGAAGCGGTCCGCGCCCTCTATGCCCTTCAGCGCACTCTCGTGCTTCCACTTCGGGTTCACGGCGAACCTCCGGTCTCCGGACGCCTCCCACACCGTTGCAAGAGTACGGCGCCACCGGTCTCCAACGCAAAAAAGGCCGAGCCTGCGCGGCTCCGCGCCCGGGCGAAAGCGCATGGCCGTGCGCGCCGGCGCAAGGCGTCCCCGGGGGTGGCAATCTCCCGAAACGCATCCGCACAGCCCTCCGGGTCGGACCCGAAACGCGGGCGGGCGGTATCTGAACGGCACGTCGTTCCGGTGCGGAGAGACGGCAACGCGCCGGGACGCACGCCCGGGCGCACCGTCCCGGCGCCGTCCCGCACGCGTGAGCAAGTCGGGTCGGCGTCGGCGGGACGTCCGGCCGCCGCAAACCGCCGACCGGCCGCGGGTCGGCAAACACGGAGCCCCGGATGGCCGACGCCGAAAAGACCGAAGATCCGCAGGCGCTGGCGGACCGTCGCTTGGAGGCCGCGCTCGAGAAGACGGGCGCGCCGGATCCCCGGGGCGTATGCAGGGAACGTCTGCGGGCGCTCAAGGGCGTCGACGAGGGCGTCTTCGCACGGGCGATCGGCCACTACCGCGGTCGGCTGATCCCGGCGATCGCCGCGGGCGAGGAGCCGATCGCCGCATGGATCGAGTACGGACGCGCCATCGCGCGGCTCACCGTCGAGGGAAGAACCGTCGTCGTCGATCGCACCGGGCTGGCGCACGAGTATTCGTCCCCCGCGGATCCCGGCCTGCTGGTGCTGCACCTGCCGAAGGGAGGAAGGGAGCGCGCCCTGCTGGTGGCCGAGCCGCGCGCGCCGTCGCCGGCCCAGGCGGCGACCTGCGACCTGCTGGTCTACGGACGCTTGCGGCTGCGGAAGGGGTAGCCGAACCCGGCGAGGCGATCGAGCGCCCGCCCGCAGGCGGCGTCAGGCCGCGCCCGGCAACCCCTTCCGGAACGCCTCCGAAAGCCGCTTCGCCACCGGCCCCACGGATCCGTCTCCGACCGCGCGGCCGTCGATCTCCACGATGGGACGGACCTCCGTGGTGGTGCCCGTGAGAAACGCCTCGCTCGCGACGGCGAGCTCCTCCGCCTGGAGGGGACGCAACTCGACCTCCATCCCCAATTCTTCGGCCAGCTCGAGCACGTACTCGCGGGTGACGCCGTGCAGGATCTGATGGGTGGCCGGGTGGGTCGTCAGGACGCGGTCCCGCACCGCGAAGAAGTTGCTGTGCGCCCCCTCGATGGCGATTCCGTCGCGCACCAGGATCACGTCGTCCACCCCGGCGTCCACGGCGGCCTGCATGGCCAGCACGTTGGGCAACAGGGCCACGCTCTTGATGTCGACCCTGGCCCAGCGCCGATCCGGGGCGGTGACCGCCCGGTACCCTCTCGCCCAAGTCGACGGCGCGGGCCGCCGGTGCGGGCGGGCGTAGGCGTAGACGGTGGGCCGGACGGCGTCCGGCGGAAAGTGGTGGGTGCGCGGGGCCGCGCCCCGGGTCACCTGCACGTAGACGTAGGAGAAGTCGGCGTCGGCGAGGCCGTTCAGCTCGAGCAGCCGCCGTCCGACGGCGGGCAGACGGCCGATGTCGTAGTCGATGCGCAACGCCGCCAAGCCGCGCGCCATGCGCGCCAGATGCCGGTCCGCGCGGAAGAAGCGCCCCCCGTACGCCGGCGTGACCTCGTAGATGCCGTCCGACAGGAGGAAGCCCCGGTCGTCGGCGGCCACGCGGGCCCGGTCCCTCGGCAGGTACTCGCCGTTCAGGTAGACCGTGTCCACGTCACGACCTGTCGTTGCTGCCCAGGCGCTCGAACTCCTCGAGGAGCTTCGCCTCCTGGATCTCGGCGGAACCTTCGGCCCCGGCGTCTTCCCCGGACGCGGCGCCGGCCGCCGCATCTCCCGAGGGGAGTTGCCGCAGAGCTTCGCCCTCGCCTGCGGGGAGCAACCCCATCTGCGCCTTCAGAGCCAGAAGGCGGTCGTCCAGCCCGGAGCTCTCGCCGCCCGACTCCAGCCTCGTGAACTCGTCCTCGAGCGAATCCCCGGTCAGCGCCTCGCTGACCTCGGCCTGGGCCAAGCTGCGGCGCTCCTCCTCTTCGATCTTGGCCGCCATGCGATTGAAGGCGTCGAAGGCCGACTGATCCGAGAGCCCGGACATGGTGGCGTGGATGCGCTTCTGCGCCTGGGCTCGCTTCTGCTTCGCGATCAGCAGGTTCCGCTTGCGCTTCGCCTCCTCGATCTTGTCGTTCAGCGTGCGGAGCGACGCCTTGAGTTTCTCGGTCTCGGCCTTCTGCGCGCGCCAAGTCTGCTCCAGAGCGGCCGCCCGCTGCGCATGCTCCTGCTGCCGACCCAGGGCCTGCATGGCGAGATCGTCGCGGCCCTCGTTGACGGCCAGCTTGGCCCGCTTCTCCCACGCCCGGACCTGCTTGACCTCCGCGTCGAGCTGGCTTCCCAGCTTGCGCTCGTCCGCGATCGCCCCCGCGACGTCGCGCTTCGCCTTGGCGAGCTGGTCGCGCATGTCGAGGATGATCTGGTTGAGCATCTTCTCCGGATTTTCCGCCTTCGCGATCAGGTCGTTGATGTTCGACTTGATGAGCGTCGACAGCTTCTGGAAGATTCCCATCGGTTCAGCCCTCCATCGCCTGCGGTGCGCGATCCGTCCGGGCGAGTTCGCGGATTCTGCCCATGTGACTCGAAGCCGCGAGTTGCAGGCTCTCGATCACGGCCTGCAACTCGGTGAAGTCCAAATTCTCGAGTTCGAGGGTGTCGGTGAGAATCAGCTCTCCTTCCTCGATTCCGTAGGCCCCGTGCACGATGTCGGTGGCGTTGAGCTCCAGCAGGGTACGGTACAGGGCGCCGAGTTCCTCTTCCGGATCCGGCGGAAGGTCCATCATCTTGAGACGCAGCACCAGCACGGGATCGGAGTGGTGGACCACCACGCCCGCGCCTCCGTTGTCGCCGTGCGCGAGGAACATGCCCTCGTCGACCTCTTCGTAGTCCAGATCCATGCGGATCAGGAAGCCCTCCACATCCTCTCGACTCACCATGACTTGCACTCCGTATGGCGGGTGGGGCGGGCAGTTCCGCCCGCTCGCGACGCTCTTCCTGCTCGCCGGAACGCGGACGCCCGCGCCCGCGTTCCGGCGGCACAGCCCGAAAATGTAGCGACCGCGGAGGCGGCGAGGCCAGCTTCGGCCTCGCCCAACGTCGAACGAGCCCGGACGGCCGGGACCGGTTTCGGGAAGGGGTCGAGCCCGGAATCCGCGTCCCGCCTGCGCTCTTCCCCGGCTGCGGACTCGACGCGCGCCGCGCCTCCGAGACGCCCGTCGCCCGGTCCGTCCCCGCCACGAGAGACCGGGATCGCCGACGACCGCCGATGCCGATGCCCGCAACGAGTCGCGGGCATCGGCGCCGACGGACCCTCCCGCAGTCCGGCCCGGATCTCCGAACGCCGACGCGCGCGCCCAACCCCGAGAAGTTCCACGGGAACGCGTACGCCGCGCACGCATCGGAGACTACGCCCCCGGGCGCCTTCGGCCCCCGCGCGGCAGAACTTCCTTCAGGAAAGCTCCCGTGTAGGAGGCCGGATCGGCGGCGACATCCTCGGGGGTCCCGGCGGCGACCACGCACCCGCCGCCCGCGCCGCCCTCGGGCCCCAGGTCGACGAGCCAGTCGGCGGTCTTGACCACGTGCATGTTGTGCTCGATGACCACCACCGTGTTGCCGCGGTCGACCAGGCGGTGCAGCACCTCGAGCAGGACGCGCACGTCCTCGAAGTGCAGCCCCGTGGTGGGCTCGTCCAAGACGTAGAGGGTCTTGCCGGTCGCGCGTTTGGAGAGCTCGCTCGCCAGTTTCACCCGCTGCGCCTCGCCCCCCGAGAGGGTGGTGGCCGGCTGACCCAACCGCACGTAGCCGAGTCCCACTTGCGCCAGCGTCTCCAGGCGGTGGCGGACGCGAGGCACGGGGTCGAAGAACTCGAGGGCCTCGGCGATCGGCATCGCCAGAATCTCGGCGATGTTCCTTCCCTTGTAGGCGACGTCCAGGGTCTCGCGGTTGTAGCGCCGACCGCGACACGCGTCGCAGGACACGTAGACGTCCGGCAGGAAGTGCATCTCGATCTTCACCAACCCGTCGCCCTTGCACGGCTCGCACCGCCCCCCCTTCACGTTGAACGAGAAGCGGCCCGGGCCGTAGCCGCGCACCTGCGCCTCGGGCAAACGCGCGAAAAGTTGGCGGATGGGGGTGAAGAGGCCGGTGTAGGTGGCGGGATTGGAGCGCGGGGTCCGCCCGATGGGCGACTGGTTCACCTCGACGACCTTGTCGATCCGCCCGACGCCGCGCACCCGGTCGTGATCCCCGGGAAGAGCCGTCGCCCGATGGAGGCGGCGCGCCAGGGCGCGGTACAGAATCCCGTTCACCAGGGTGGACTTGCCCGATCCGCTGACCCCGGTGACCGCGACGAAGCACCCGAGCGGAAAGCCCACCTCCAGGTCGCGCAGGTTGTGCTGGCGGGCGCCCTCCACCACGAGCCGCCGCTCGGGATCGACGGGACGCCGCCGCTCGGGCACGGGAATCTCGCGCTCGCCGCGCAGGTAGGCGCCGGTGAGCGAGCGCGGATGGCGGACGACCTCCCGAACCGTGCCCGCCGCCACCACCTCGCCGCCTTCGCGGCCCGCGCCCGGACCCAGATCGACCACGTGGTCGGCGGCCAGGATAGTGTCCTCGTCGTGCTCCACGACCAACACGGTGTTGCCCAGGTCGCGCAGCGACCGGAGGGTGTCCAGGAGGCCGTGGTTGTCGCGCGGATGAAGCCCGATCGACGGCTCGTCCAGAATGTAGAGCACGCCCACCAGGCCGCTGCCGATCTGGGTCGCCAAGCGGATGCGCTGCGCCTCTCCCCCGGAGAGGGTGTCGGCCGAGCGCCCCAGGCTCAAGTAGTCCAGCCCCACGGTGGCCAGGAACCGGAGGCGGCCCTCCACCTCCTTGAGGATCGGGCCGGCGATCTCGGCCGGAAGCGGGGGACCGCTCGACCGGTCGTCGACGGCGCGCGGGCGACCGGCCACCGGCAGCGCGCGCACGAAGGCCAGGCACTCGGAGACGGGCAGTTCGATCACTTCGCCGATGGAGCGGCCGCCCAGGGTCACGGCGCGGGAGCGGGGACCGAGGCGCGTCCCCGCGCACGCCTTGCACGGCAACGCCGACATGTAGGACTCGAGCTTGGCGCGCACGTGGTCGGACTCGGTTTCCCGGTAGCGGCGCTCGACGCTGGGGGCCACGCCCTCCCACACGTCTTCGTAGTGCCCGGCGGAGCCCGCCGAACGGTAGGGGAAGCGGATCTTCATGGGCGCCGAGCCCCACAGAACGCCCTGGCGGGCTTCGGGGTCCAGAGTGCCCCAGGGCGCGCGCGGATCGAACTCGTAGGCGGCCGCGAGCCCTGGAATCACCGAACGGCGCAGATGTCCGACGGGATCTCCCCAGGGAAGCACCGCCCCCTCCAGGACCGAAAGACCGGGGTCGCCGAGCAGGAGTTCGGGATTGACCTCCCGGCGCGTTCCCAGCCCGCCGCAGTCCTCGCAGGCTCCGAAGGGGGAATTGAAGGAGAATTGGCGGGGCTCGAGCTCCGGCAGGTTGGTGCCGCATTCCACGCAGGCGTACTTCTCGCTGAAGAGCCGGACGCGGTCGGCGCCCTCCGCACGCACGCCGACGACGCCCTCGGCGGCCGAGAGCGCGGTCTCCACCGAGTCGGCGAGGCGGCCCCGCTCGGCGTCGCGAACCTCGAGGCGGTCGACGACGATGGCGACGTCGTGGTTCTCGTACCGGTTGAGCGCGGGGGGAGGACGGGAGAGGTCGTGGAGTTCGCCGTCGACGAGCGCGCGCACGAAGCCGCTCCGCCGCGCCCGCTCGAACAGCTCCCGGAACTCCCCCTTGCGCCCGCGCACCAGGGGGGCGTGGATCTCGATCCGGCTGCCCGCCCACCGCTCCAGGAGCCGGTCCACGATCTGGGTCGCGCTCTGGCGCAGGACCGGACGGTCGCACTCCGGACAGTGGGGGGTGCCTGCGCGCGCCCACAGCAGGCGCAGGTAGTCGTAGATCTCGGTGACCGTGCCCACCGTCGAGCGCGGGTTCCGGTTCACCGTCTTCTGCTCGATGGAGATGGCCGGCGACAGCCCCTCGATGGCGTCGACGTCCGGCTTCTCCATCATGCCCAGGAACTGGCGGGCGTAGGCGGAGAGCGACTCCACGTAGCGCCGCTGGCCCTCGGCGAAGATGGTGTCGAAAGCGAGGGAGGACTTCCCGGAGCCGGACAGGCCGGTGACGACCACGAAACGCTCCCTGGGAAGCTCCAGGTCGACGTTGCGGAGGTTGTGCTCGCGGGCCCCCCGCACGACGAGCGCGTCGCCGCTCATCTGCCCCACTCGCGGTAGACGAAGAGTCCCAGGGAGTGGGCGTAGGTCGGGCCGCCGCGCTGGAGTCCGAGCATGCCGCGGCGCAGGAGCGGATC
Source organism: Longimicrobiales bacterium (assembly GCA_965115885.1). GTDB lineage: Bacteria > Gemmatimonadota > Gemmatimonadetes > Longimicrobiales > Gaopeijiaceae > BD2-11. The sequence goes on along the minus strand of OZ220479.1, from coordinate 667,265 downwards.
CTCGGCGAAGCTCTCGAAGCCCCACAGATCGGCGAAGCGCCACTCCAGGCGCGCGTTGGGAAGGCGGGTGCGCGCCTGGGGGGTCGTGCCGACCGCCGGAGCGAAGTCGACGGAGAGGAAGACGTCGTCCCACAGGTAGCGGCCCAGCTCGATCTGGGTGGAGGCGAGTGTGCCCAGCAGGCTGGGATCCGGTCCGAGCCGCTGCGCGGCCCGCTGGTTGGAGACGGCGAAGTAGTCCACGAAGCCGATCTCCCGGGCCACGGCCTGCTGGAGTCCGTCCGCCAGCTGGCCCAGGCCGACGGTCAGGCCGTCGGTGACCGCTCCGCTCAACAGCGACGACTCGCCCGAGCCGAGAAGCGCCGGAGGCCGGCCGAACACCAGGTAGCTGATCAGTTCCGGTTCCTCGATGGGAGCGGGCGCGTCGCTGGTCAGCGACACCGTGGGCGCCACCAAAGTGCCGCCCACGTTCGCGATCACGTTCAGCGGGCTGTCTCCGGCGCGCAGGCGGGCGACCGCCTGTATGTCCAGATTGGGATTGACGCCGGGGACGCCGATGAACCTCAGAGTTCCCTCCTGCACCGCGAAGCGGCGGCCGAAGTTGCGGTAGGATCCGCGGATGGCCGCAAGCTCCCCCGCCGCCACGAAGCTGCGCGCGCCGCGGTCGTACTCCAGCTCCAGGTCGCCGTCGATCTCCACGTCCATCTGGCGGCTACGCAGCCAGCTGTCGCTCTCCACGCTCAGCTCGATCCCGGCGACCAAGTTGTCGGAGAAAGGGTTGCGGCCCGCCTCGATGACGGGGAGCACGCCGGCCAAGGCGGTGTCCACGGCGGCGAAGAAGCTGGCGTCCGCCAGATCCACGACGGTCTGGTAGCGCGCGAACTCGTCGAGATGGAGCGTGCCCCGCTCCACCTCCAGGGCGCCCTGCACGACCGGGCTGCGGTAGTTCCCGGTCAGGCGCAACCGCCCGCTCACCACGCCCTCGACGTCGTGGCGGTCGACGGCTCGGAAGGCGCTCCCGTCGATGGAGAGATCGAGGACCGGGTCGCGCAGGGGGCGCAGGTGCAACGACCCGCTCACTTGGGCGGAGCCGCCGGAGCGCAGACGGGCCGAAAGCCGCCCACGCGCGTCCTCGGCGAACGCGAGCGCGGCCTCCACGTCCGTGTACCGAACCCCGAGGGTCGGCACGGCCAGCGCGCCGTCGCTCAGGATCAGCTCGCCGTCCGTGCGCACGCCGGACGGAGGCCCGGCGAGGCGGAGTTCCCCGTCGACCGCGCCCTCGACCTCCTCGAGACCGGGGAACGCGCGCGCGACGACCGCGACGGGGAACGCGCGCGCGGCGACGGCGATGTCCATCGGTTCCTCGGGGAAGCGGGCGGGCACCCGCTCGAACTCCAGCGCCGCGGCCAGCGCGCCCCGCGCGGACAGGATCCGCGCGCCCCGGTCCCACGCCCCGATCTCGCCGACGATGCGCCGATCCAAGTAGCGGAGGTCCCCCGCGACCCGGGCGAGCTCCACGTTCCCGTACCCCAGTCCGACGACCTCGAAGGTCGTCTCCATCCCGGGTCCGTCGCCGGTCCGCGCGACCCGCAGATCGAGGTTCGTCGCCCCCCGAAGCCCCCCCTCCTCCAGAGGGGTCAGCCACGCCACGCGCACCAGGCGCTCCAGGGAGAGATTGCGCACCGCCAAGCCGAAGTCGGCCGGACCGGAGGCGCGCGGAACGAAGCCGTCGGCCTCGATCCTCATCCCGTCGGGGCCGGGGTGGACGAGGCTGAAGTCGTCGACCGCGAAGCGCTCCTCGTCCCACGAAAAGCGCGCCGGGCCGCCCAGATTCCAGCGGCCGCCCTCGAAGCGGGCGGTGAACTCGTCCAAGTGCACGACGCCGGCGGCCGAGTCCGCCCGGTAGTCGGCGCGCGCCTGGTAGCTTTCCTCGCCGGAGCGTCGCAGGTCGGCGCGCACGCGACCCGCGGCGCGAGAGAGGTCCAAGTCGACGGCCGCCGAGACGAACCCCCGCTCTCCGACGGCGAAAGAGTCGGCGCGAACCGACGCGACGAGCCGCCCCCCGGTTCCGGGCAGGCCGTCGAGTCGCAGATCCAGCCCGGCCCGGACGATCGAGTTGTCCCGGAAGCGGAAGCCTTCGACGTCGACCGAGCCCTCCGCCGAGAACCGGTCCATGGTGCCGCGCAGGGCGAACCCGGCCAGCACGCGCCCTTCGACGGCGATCTCGCCGAGCGGGGGCAGGGTGTCGGGGTCGATCCCCTCGAGCCGCAGCATCTGCGCCTCCAGGCGCGAGAGCGTGTCGGCCGCGATGACGGGGCCGGTCGCGGCGAAGAAGGGACGCAGGCCGTCCAGCGACGCGCTAGCGAACGCGACGCGGACTTCGCCCGGGGGGAGACCGTCCGCGAGTCCCAGGTCTCCGGAGGCGTCCAGGGTGCCCAGGCCGGTCGCCGCGTGCAGAGTGTCCAAGCGGACGGCGCCCGCCTCCATCCGGAAGGTCGATCGGGCCGAGTCCACGGCGAGTTCCCCCACCGTGGCGGAGGCGATGCGCGCGCGCACGTCGACCTCGACCTCGTCGGGCCGCAGCCCGCGGCCGTCCACGAACGCGTCGCCGGTCACGATCGTGGGCTCCGGGAGCCCGGGGACGATGCGGGATAGGTGGAAGTCGCGCACCTCGGCCTCGGCCCGATAGCTGCGGCCGACGTCGCGCGCGTCGAAGCGCGCGGTCGTCGTCAGAGGTCCCGCCTCGGTTTCGAGATCCGCCTCCACGGCGAGGTCGGCGAGGGACCCGCGCGCGTGCACGGCGCCGCGCGCCTCGCCGGTCAGCGGGAACCCCGGGACGTAGGCGCCCAGCGCCGTGAAGGACAACGGCTGCAGGTCGCCGGTCGCCTCCAGGAAGGTCTCGCCGTTCCTGCGTCCGACCGTGCCGACGGCGACGACGACGGAGCGCGGGAGGCCCGCCGCCGCGTGCGTCGCCGAGGCGGAGAAATCGATCCCGTCGGCCAGGCGTCCCGTGGCTTCGACGCGCAACGAGCCCGATCCCTCGACGACGACGCGGTCGTCGAGTTCGCCCAGCAAGCCGTACTGGAACGGGGTCGACGCGAGCGTGAAGCCGGTCACGCCCGGGTTCGCCCCGAGGTGCACCCGCCCGGAGAACTCGAACCGGGAAGACGCTGCGCCGCTCGGGGTCGCGACCGTCTCGAGCGCGCCCGCGACCTCCAAGTCCCCGGGGCTGCCGTCCACGCGCACGGTGCCGCCGAGCGCGCCCGGCCAGGGAAGCGGCGCGGTCAGCCAGGGGGCGAGCGCCGAGAGGCGAAGCTCGCGCAGGGCGAAGTCTCCTTCCAGAAAGGCGGCGTCCGGCGAAAGGGTCAGGGCGAGGCTGCCGTCGACGCCCCCGTCGGCGGCGCGGAGGTCGAGGGAGGAGAAGGCGAGCGAGGCGGCGTCCGGCTCCAGGACCAGCTCCAGCTCCAGCGCGCCCCGCGCCGAGGGCAGCTCCGGAACCAGCCAGCGCAAGTCGGCCAGCGCCGCCACCGGAGCGCTCAGGCGGGCGCTGGCCCGCACCTCTCCGCCCCAGGCGATCCGGCCCTCGCCCGACATCTCGGTCTCCGGCAACCAGAGCCGCTCGGCGTCGAAGCGGAGTTCGCCCTCCTCCACGAGCACCCGCCCGCGAAAGTCGGACAGTTCGAAGGGCTCCTCGGTGGCGTGCCCCAGGAGGGAGAGCGCGAAGACGTCGAAGACGCTCCGCTTCGCTCCGAGCGCCACCTCGCTCAGGCGGGCGTCGATCCGGTCGAAGCGCCGCTCGCGCACGAAGCCTTCGCCGTCGGGCGCCGGCACGACTCCGGCGCCGCCGCTCCCCTCGTCCGCGGGCGTGCGCACGAGAACGTCGCCGCCGAACACGGAAACGTCCCGCACCGCGACGGCGAAGGTCTCGCCGCCGGACCCGGCCTGCGGTTCGAGAGCGACCGTCGCCCCGGGGGGATCCGCGAGGATGCGACTCCAGTTCGGCTCGTCCTCTCCGGGACGACGCTCGACGATCAGGACCGGGTTCCACAGCTCCAGTCCGGAGAGCGAGAACTCTCCGCCGAGCAGGGCCCGGAACGAATAGCGCACGCGGATCGAGTCCGCGCGGAACGCGGCGGGCCGACCGGGTTCGGAGATCGCGACGCCGGACAGGGTCGCCTCAGAGAGCGGGCGGGCGGACCGGATCCCGCGAACGGCGATTTCCGCGCCCAGGTCGGCCGACGCGCGGCGCAGGACCTGTTCCAGAACCAGTCGCTGTCCGCGCCGGCCGTAGAGCAACGCCGCCGCCGCCACGCATGCCGTCGCGACCAGCGCGGCGCCGACCCAAAGGGTCGTCCGGACGCGGGCGCGGAGCGGGTTCGGCGTCCCTGCTGCGCGCTCCGAGGGTTCGGGGGCGGCCATCAGAACACCTGCCCTAGGGAGAGATGGAGCTGGAGTCGGCTCAGCGACCAATCCGCCGATTCGCCGTAGAGCACCGGGTGGGACAGGATCTCCAGCTCGCCGGAACGGACGAAGTCGGGCGCGACGGCCAGCCGTTCCTCGGAACGGTCCGAGGCGGGGTCGTAGGGCCGGATGCCCGAGGTCAGAACGCGATGCCGCTCCCCTCCGCTGAACCGGTACGCCAGATCCAGCCGCAACGGGCCGACGGCGGTGAAGTAGCGGACCCCGATTCCCGGCGTCCATTCGAGGTCGGCGGGGTCCCGGAAGCTGTCGCCGGACCAAACCTGTCCGAAATCCAGGAACAGGGCCCCCTGCCAGTCCACGGAACGGAACGGAACGCGCAGTTCGACGTTGCCCTCGATCAACCGGCTGCCTCCCGTGGGGTTGGAGGCGAAGCGGTCGTCGCCGAGCGTGCGGGGATCGCAGCTCAGATCGACGATCTGAGCCGGAGTGCACGCGCCCGCCCCGCCGGTCCCGGACAACAGCGTTTCCACGTCCGCGAACAGCACTCGGGGACCCAGCTGGTTGTGCGCGAAGCCGCGCACCGAAGTGGCGCCGCCCGAGTAGAACCGCTTCTGCGGGTGCGCGATCTCGGCGCCCGCCTCCCGGCCCAGCCCCCCGAACCCCCCGGCGTCGAGCCATCCCGCGCGCACGCGTCCGGCCACGATCCAGCCGCCCCGCAGCTCGCGGAATCCCGACGCCTCGCCCACCGCCAAGTTGTAGACGAAATCGGATCCGGTCGGCCGCGAAGCGTGCTCGATCTCGGCGAGCAGCGAATACCCCAGGGCGGGGCCGAACCCCCGGCCGACCCGCTCGTGGGAGATGCGAAGGCCCACGGGCGACAGCCAGTTGCTCCGCTGCAGCACCTCGATGCCTTCCGGGTCGCACACCAGGAAGCTCGAGCAGAAGAAGACGTCCGCCGCGTCCAGCTTTCCCGCCGTCGGCTGAACGAAGACGGTCTGCGCGTGGCCCGGCGCCCCCCCCCGAGTGACCGAAAGATCGACGCCCAGGCTCTGGCGGACGAACAGGTCGGGCAGGCTCTGGCGCTCCCAGAACACGTTGGCCGCGAAGGAGGTGCGCAGGCTGAAGAGGCGGGGCTGGGAGAACTGGGCGGAGAGCGACCAGTTGTGGCGGCCGTAGGGGCCGGTGCCGGCGTCGCGGCAGAGCGTGGAGTTGAGCGGTGCGTTCAGGACGTTCGCCAAACGTCCGAGCAACTGCAGGCGGCGCCCGCCGCCGGAGAAGTTGCGGCTGGTCCAGCTGGCTTCGGCGTTGAAGCAGTCGGCCGTGCTCCAGCCGCCCCCCGCGCGATACCGGTGGACGTCGCCCTCGACGACCGTCACCGCGATCGGGACCACGCTGTCGGGCGCGGAGTCCGGTTCCTCCAGGACGACGTTGCTGAAGACCTCCATGCCGTAGAGGTTGCGACGGGCCTCGAGAACGAGCCCGGCGTCGTAGACGCTGCCTTCGCGGAAGGGAATCATGCCCAGGACGACGCCTCGGTCCACCCGGTCGTTTCCGTCGATGGAGATCGGCCCGAAGCGCGCCAAGGGTCCCGGGAACACGTCGAAGGCGACGCGCGCGCCGTACGGCTGCGCTGCGGGGATCAGGATGTCGAGCAGGACCTCGGCGCGGGCGTACCCGGCGTTGCGCAACCGGATCGAGAGGGAGTCGCGGGCCGCGTCCAGCACCGCTTGGTCGAGCGGATCCCCCGTGCGCACCGGGAGGTCGTCGAGGAGCTCCGGGCCGCCCGACGAGCCGATCCCGTCGAAGACCAGGGCGTCGATGAGCACCGGCCTTCCCTCCTCGATCCGGAAGGTGATCCGAACCCCCTCCCCGGTGCGCTCCAGAATCGGCTCGACGAGCGCCTCCCGGTATCCGTGCCGATAGTAGAACAGACGCAGACGCACCACGTCGCGTTCGAACTCGCGCGGACCGAAAACGCGCTCGTCGATGGCGAAGGAACTTCCCGACCAGCAGAAGAGGGAGAGTAGCCAGTGTCGGCACTCGGTCGGACGCGTCATGATGGAGGCGCCGAGCGTGCGGTCGGAGAAGACCTCGTTGCCCTCGAAGCGGAGCGCCGCGACCTCTTCCGGTTCGTCCTGGACCGCGGCGGCGACGGGCGCGGCGGCGGACAGGACGGCGAGAAACGCCGCGGCCGCCGCCCGGGGCGGCGGCGGCCCGCGTGTCGGCCGGCCCCGCGTCACGCGCGACTCGCGATCCCCGGCGACCGTGCGTGCGCGAAGGCGCGGCGGGGGAAGGCCTCGCGCGCGATCGGCAGGAAACCGTCCGCCGAGGAGGAGCGCAGATACCGGGTCACCGCGATCTCGTCCTCCGTCGCCCGCACCAGGTTGCAGCTGTTCCTGCCCCGCTCCGATGCCCGTCCCCGGTCGGACGCCGTGGTGCCGCTGCACACCAGCAGCACGGACGAATCCTCCGCCGCCGCGCCCTTGCTGCGCCGGCCCGAGGCGGCGAAGGCGCGGTGCAGGTGGCCGAACAGCACCAGATCCACGCCCATCCCGGCCAGTCGGCGCACGACGCGCCGGGCGCGGGGAAGGACCGCGATGCGGTCCCCGCCGGGCGCGCCGACCGGCGCGTGATGCACCACCAGGACGCGCAACCCCGCCCGCTCCGCCCGAGCGAACGCCGCCGCCGCGCGCTCCAGCTGCTCGTCGTCCAGGTAGCCGTTCACGATCGCTCGGTCGGGCGTGGTGGTGTTGAGCGCGACCACGACCGCGCCGCCGACCTGGTGCACGCTGTCCAGCTCGTCGGAGATCCAGCGCCGATAGTTTCGGAAAGGCGCGTTGACGCGCTCCCAGAGCCGGTACAGAGGCACGTCGTGGTTGCCGGGCGTGACCACCAGCGGGACCCGCGGAAGCCGCTTCAGGTATGCGGCCGCGGCCGCGTATTCCCGGGTTTTGGCCCGTTGCGTGAAGTCCCCCGAGAGCGCGATCAAGTCGGGCGAGGCGTCGTGCGCCAGGGCCAGGAAGTCGGCGGCCGCCGCGGGCGCGTGCGGCCGGCCGAAGTGCAGGTCCGAGCCGTGAAGGATCGTGAAGGCGCCGTCGGGGCCGGTCACTGCGCCCCCGCCGCCTTCGACCGCGCCCCGCCGCTTCGGGAAGCGAGACGGATCATCGCCGCCGCCGCCGCCGCCGCCAGCGCCAAGCTGATGACCTGGGCGACGGTGAGGCTGCCCAGAAAGCGGTCGTCCTTGGCGCGCACGAACTCGACCAGGAAGCGCGCGACGGAGGCGAGCGACAACCACAGCGCGAACAGCCAGCCCGGCGGGCGGCGGACGCCCCGGAGGCGCCAAGCGACCGCGAAGATCGCCAGCGCCATGGCGACCTCGTACAGTTGCGTGGGGTGCACCGGCACGATCTGTCCGTAGCGTTCGACCAGGGCCGGGTCCACCTCGATGCCGAAGCGCGCCAAGTTGTCCACCGAGCTCGGGGGCGAGCCGGCGGGAAAGCGAATTCCCACCCACGAAGCCGTAGGGCGGCCGTAGTCGTCGCCGACGAGGAAACATCCGACGCGCCCGATCGCGTAGGCCATCGCCAGGCACGGGGCGACGAGGTCGCTGGTCCGCCGCACCGGCAGCCCGAGCCGTTTCATCCGGTAGAGGACCGCCGCGGCTCCTCCGAGGAAGCCCCCGTACCACACCAACCCGCCGCGCGAGAACAGAAAACGCGGATTCTCGACGAGGCGCGGGAAGTTGAGGAACGCGTAGTAGAGCTTGGCTCCGACGACGCCCCCGACCACCGCGGCGAACACCAAGTCCCAAGCGCGGTCGGGGTCGATGCCGTTCTCCCTCATGCCCGCGCGCAGAAGGTAGCCGGCCGCGAGAAAGGCGAGAAAGAGCATGACGCCGAACGAAGTGACCGGCGCTCCGCCGAGAATCGGCAGCCATTCGGGGAAGCGAAACAGGATCGGATACACGGTCCGCCAGGGGTTAGGAGGGGCGTTCGGGGCGGGCGGAAGCGGACGGGAGGGACGTCGTCATTCGCCGAGGCCCGGGAACGGGAGCGAGGCGTTCGCCGAGAGGTCGACGTCGGAGGCCTCCCCCCGGAGCAGGCGAAACGCCGCGGCGCGGGCGACCATGGCCCCGTTGTCCACCGAGAGTCGAGGGCTCGCGTGAAAGAGCCGGACCCCGGGGGCGTGTCGCCTGCGCAACTCGAGGCGCAGGGCGCCGTTGGCGGACACGCCCCCGGCCACCAAAATCCGTTCGGTGCCCGTGCGCTCCACCGCCTGCGCCGTTCGGGTTGCGAGAACGTCGATCGCCGCCGCCTGGAACGACGCGGCCACGTGCGCGCGTTCGGCGTCGAGGTCGCCGCTCGCCTCGAGCGCCGCGATCCGGGTCGCGACCGCGGTCTTGAGCCCGCTGAAGGAGAAGTCCAACGCTCCGGCGCGATCCGGTCCCCCGGAAGCGAGCAGCGGTCGCGGGAAAGCGTACCGCTCCGGGTCGCCCTCCCGCGCGAGCGCCTCCAACGGCGCTCCGCCCGGATAGGGCAACCCGAGCAGGCGCGCCACCTTGTCGAACGCTTCCCCGGCCGCGTCGTCGCGGGTCTGTCCCAGCAACCGATACGCGCCCCAGGCGCTGGCGTGCAGAAGCAGGGTGTGCCCGCCGGAGACCAGGAGCGCCACGAAGGGCGGCTCCGCGGCGGAATCCTCGATGTGGGGCGCGAACAGATGGGCCTCCATGTGGTGCACCCCCACGACGGGAACGCCCGAGGCGTAGGCGGCCGCCTTCGCCCAGCACACGCCGACCAGCAACGCCCCGATCAGACCGGGACCGGCGGTCACGCCGATGCCGTCGAGTTGCGCCAGCGCGCATCCGGCGTCGTCCAGCGCGCGCGCCACGACGTCGCCGACCACCTGCAGGTGCGCGCGCGCCGCGAGCTCCGGGACCACGCCGCCGTACACGGCGTGCACGTCTTGGGAGAGAATGACGTGCGCGTGGAGGTCGTGCGCGCCGCGGAGCACGGCCGCCGAGGTCTCGTCGCAACTGGTCTCGATCCCGAGAACGAGCGGGTCGCTCACCGCCTCGGCGGCTCCTGCCGACGAGCGAGATCGAAGCGCACTTCGACCGTGTCGGGCGAAAAGCTGATCCACTCGCCCGAGACCCCGACCCCGACCCCGACCCGCACCGCCTGCGAGCGCGCGATGCGCGACAGGTCCAGGGGATCGAGCTGGATGGCGCCCAACTCCGCGACCCGGCTTGCCGGCCCGATGACGCGGATCGACGAGGGGGACGCGGTGGGCGGGGCGACCAGCGTCAGTTCGTCCGGGAGGGAGCCGACCACGTTGGGGGCGACGGGCACCTCGACCGCGACCATGGGCTCGAAGGCGACGGAGACCGTGGCCGGCTCGACGGCCTCCACGACCACGCCCTCGACGCCCTGCAGCCGCACCCAGTTGCGATCGATGGTGAGGGAGGTGTCGGCGGAGCCCACGGCGTCCACGGGGACCATGATCAGGGGCTGGTTTCCGGCGAGACGCAACAGCTGCCGGGCGGTGCCGGCGAGCCGAAGGGTGGCGCGGGCGGGGGCCGGGGCGCCCGAGACCGCCCACTGGGGGTCGTTCATCTGCACCCGGACCGGGACGCCGTCGAAGGTTCGGCGCTCCGGCTGCTCCATCTGCACCACGACCCAGAGGACGACGGCCAGCGCCAGCGCGGCGAGCATCGGGGTGGAGTTGCGCCCCGGCTCCAACGCCCGCCAGAGCAGCTTCAGTCCGCCAGCAACCGCTGGATCAGTGCCAGGTTTTCCGGGGAATCCCACTCCGTTGCTCCCGCGATCTTCTTGTAGATGACCCCGTCCTTGCCGATCAGAAAGGACTCGGGCACTCCAGTGGTTCGGTAGGTCTGCCGGATGCGCCCGGAGGCGTCGTGCAGGATCGTGAAGGTGAGCCCGTGCTCCCGGACGAAGCGGGCCACGTCGCCGCCGGGGTTGCCCGCCTCGTCGGTCTCGCCCCGGGCCGCGTCCACGCTGATCGCGAGGATGTCGAACGGCTCCTCGCCGAGCCGTTCGTAGAGCCGTTGCATCGAGGGCATCTCCACGACGCACGGGCCGCACCAAGTGGCCCAGATGTTGACCAGCACGACCCGTCCGCGGCGGTCCGCCAGGGAAACCGGCTCGCCCCGGAGGTCGGGGATCGCGAAGGCGGGCGCGTCGGCGCCGACGCCCGCAGGCTGAAACCGCCCCCGGCCGACCCAGGCCATGAGCACGAGCGCGCCGGCGCCCAGCAACGCCACTAGATACGGGATGCGCGAAGGTCTGCGGATCATGTCCGACGTCTCCCGGAACCCGCGGACTCGGGCCGCGCGGTCCCTATCGTGTCCTGTTTCCTCTCTTGTTCCCGCCTCCGAGGATTGTTCCCGGCCCCGGCGGTGTCGCGCGCGGGGAGATCGGTCGGCAGCAGGGCGCGGTCGCCGACCGTCAGCGTCGCCCCGGAGCCCACCTCGACCGTGCGCGCCGGGGGCGGATCCTGCCCGATCACCGCGACCGGCCCGCCCCGGGCGGACGCTTCCCGTTCGACCTCGACGACGAAGAGCCCGAGGGAGTCGAGCAAGGCGGTCGCCTCTTCCCGGTCGAGCCCCAGAAGGAGCGGCATCTCCACCACCGGCGGACCCAAGCTGACCGCGAGCCGCACCTCGAAGGGCAGATGCACGCCGGTTCCCGTCTCCGGTTCCACGGCGACCACCTCGCCCCTGGGTTCGTCGGACTCGACGGTGTCCACGGCGACGGAGAAGCCGTTCGCGCCGAGCAGGATGCGCGCCCTGCGGCCGGGCTCGCCGACCACGTCGGGCACGGCCCGCCATTCCGCGCCCAAGCTGACCGCCAGCTCGACGGCCGTCCCCGGAACGGCGAGCTGGCCGGGCAGCGGACTCTGTCCCAGGACGGAGCCGGCGGGAGCGACGGGGTGGAACATCGAATCGACGGCCCCCGGCGCAAGTCCCGCCGCCTCGGCTCGGGCGACCGCTTCCCGCTGGTCCAGTCCGGCCAGATCGGGCACCTCCAGCAGCTCCGGCGGCGGCTCGGATGCGGGAAAGACGACCCGGGCGGCGATCGCATAGCCCGTGCCGAAGGCGAAGACCGCCAGCAGGAGGACGCGCAGGGCGCGGCCGAAGACGTCGCCCGACCGCGAAGCGCGGGGACGCCGTCCTTTCCTCCGAGCGCGCCGCTTGGCGCGGGCGCGACGCCCGGGCCGACGCCGGCCGATCGAGCCTCCCAGCTTCACCGGACTCTGCGCAGGCGCGCCGCGAAGGCACCGTCGAACCCCGTGCGCTGCGGCAGGACGCGCAAGACGCCGCGCTCGTCCAGAACGTGCGGATCCATGTCTTCGGGAGCTTCCAGGCGAAAATCGGAGCTTCGGCCAAGGAACTCGTCCACGACCTCGTCGTTTTCCTCCGGCTCCAATGTACACGTGGAGTACACCAGAAGTCCCCCGCGGACGACGACGGCGGACGCGCGGGCGAGCATTCGGGACTGGACGCCGGCGAGGACGGCGGGATCCGTCTCGGACAGGCGCCAGCGAGCGTCGGGGCGGCGGGCCAGAGTCCCCGTGCCGCTGCACGGCGCGTCCACCACGACGACGTCGGCCCGACGGAGGGGCGCGGCGCCGGCGTCGGCGACCACGACGCCGACCCGGGCCCGGAGGCGGGCGGCGGCGGCGACCACCCGCCCGAGGCGGGCCGGGGAAAGGTCCGCGGCCACGACGTAACCGGCCTGCTCGGAGAGCGCCAGCGCCTTGCCCCCGGGGGCGGCGCACAGGTCGGCGACCAGGGCGCCCGGCGGAGGGGCGGCGTAGCGCGCCACCAAAGCGGCGCCGGGGTCTTGGACGACGCCGGGCGCCGCTTCGAGGGCGCGCTCGGGATCGGTCCCGTCCTCGAGGCGCACGCTACCGGAGCCGAGCCCGGCTTCGGCGGCGGCGATCCCGGCCGCCCGCAGCCGCTCGAGCGCGCGGGCGACCTCGATGCCCACCGGGCGGAAGAAAAGCCCGGGAACCCGATTGTCGTGGCGCAGGAGCGCCTCGGCGTCGGCCGCGCCCCAGCGGGCCAGCCAGCGCCGCACCAGCCAGCGGGGATGGGAATGCCAGTGAGTGAGATGGCCCTCGAGGTCGGCGTCGGGAGAGGGGAAGGCGTCCGCGCCCATTCCGGCGCGCGCCGATGCGCGCAGGACGGCGTTGATCAGCCCCGCCGCCCGACCCGCACCGGTCGCGCGCGCGAGCTCCACCGTGGAGGACACCGCCGCGTAGGCGGGCACGCCGTGCATGCAGTGCAGCTGGTAGGCGCCCATGCGCAACAGGTCGAGCACCGCCGGATCGAGGCGCTCGAGCCCCCCGTGCGCGTGACGCGCGAGGGCGTGGTCCAGGCGGCCGCGCAACCGCGCCACCCCGTAGACGAGGGCGTGCGTCCAGCGCCGGTCGCGGGGCTTCAGGGCGCCCGCGCGCGCGTCCAGGGCGCGGTCCAGACGCTGTCCCCGGGCGCAGGCGGCGAGCGTCCGCAGGGCGACCCGCCTGGCGGCGCGCGATCCCTCCGGGCCCATGGGCGGCCGACGCGCCTACTCCGGAAGCGGAGGAGAGGAGGGGACCGCCACCTCGCGGGCGGGCATGCGGCCCGCCAAGTAGGCGAGCCGTCCCGCCACCACCGCGTCGCGCATCGCGGCCGCCATGCGCACGGGGTCGCGCGCCTCCGCGATGGCGGTGTTCATGAGCACCCCGTCCACCCCTTGCTCCAGGGTCGTGCAGGCGTCGGAGGCGGTCCCCACCCCGGCGTCCACCACGACGGGGACGTCGCACCGCTCCTTGATCGCGCGCACGTAGTACGGGTTGAGCAATCCGAGTCCGCTGCCGATGGGGCTGGCCAGCGGCATCACCGCCACGCATCCCGCATCCTCCAGGCGCAGGGCGGCGACGAGGTCCTCGTTGGTGTAGGCCATCACCTTGAACCCCTCGGCCACCAGCACCCGGGCGGCCTCCAGGGTGGCCTGGGTGTCCGGGAGCAGAGTGGCGTCGTCCCCGATCACCTCGAGCTTGAGCCACTCGTTGAACCCGGCGGCGCGCGCCAGCCTCGCGTAGCGGATCGCGTCGGCGGCCGTGGTGCAGCCCGCGGTGTTGGCGAGGAGAAAAAACTCGCGCGGATCGAGGTGGTGGAGTATGCCCTCCTCGCGCGTGCGATCGAGATCCACCCGCCGCACCGCCACGGTCACCATGTCGGCGCCGCTGGCGCGGATCGCCCGCACCATGACGTCGTTGTCGGAATATTTGCCGGTCCCCACGATCAGGCGGGATTCGAACTCTCTGCCCCCGACCACGAACGGGGTGTCGCCCGCGTGCGTTGAAGTCACTGCTCGGTTTTCTCCGTGCGTCTCCGGTTTCCCGTGCGTCCCCCGCCCCGTCCGCGCGTCCCCGCCTCGCTCCTCCGATGCTCTCCGGCCCGCCCGGGCGCGCCTCGGCCGCGCCCGGCTCCGCGGTCTCCTCATCCCCCGCCCACGAAATGGACCAGCTCCAGTCGGTCGCCCTCGCCCAAGCGCACCTCGGGATAGCTGTCGCGGGCGAGGATCTCCCGGTTGCGCTCGACGACCACCATCCCGGCCGCCAGCCCCAGCTCGTCCAGGAGGCCGGACACCGTGACGCCCGCGGCCACTTCCCGTTCCTTCCCGTTCAGACGGATCTTCACCCCGGCCATGCCGACGTCCTCCTCCCTCAGGTCCACGAATCCAGAAAGCGTCGCACGCCGCGGGCGGGCGAGGATTCGTCCCACACCGCGCGGACGACCGCCACTCCGTGCGCGCCGGCCGAAAGCACCCGGCCCGCCCGCTCGGCGGTGATGCCGCCGATGCCCACCACGGGCGTCGGACCGGCGGACGCGACGTCCCGCACCACCCCGATCCCGTCCGCCGGAACCCCGGCATGGGACGGCGTCGCGAACACCGTTCCCGCGAAAAGATAATCGATCCGGCCGTCCTCCCCATGGACCTCGGCCGCGGAATGCACCGAGCGGCCCACGCGCGCGCGCGGTCCCAGCAGGCGGCGGACGGAGGCCGACGGCATCGACCGGCCGCCCAGGTGAACCCGCGGGATGCCCAGCGCCAGCGCCACGTCCACGCGGTCGTTGATCGCCAGCCAAACTCCGGCCCGGCGGGCCGGACGGACCAAGCCGGCCGCGGCGCGGTAGAGCGCGCGGCCGGAGGTGCGCGGCCCGCGCAGGTGGAGGGCGAGGCGAGCGCCGCCCGCCTCCAGCGCCTCCAGGGCGGCCGCGCGAAAGTCCGGGCGCGCCAGGACCCGGTCGTCGGTGACGACGTGCAGTCGGGGGATCACCGCAACCGCTGTCCCGGCCGGGGCGGACGCCCCCGCAGCCAGTCGCGCGCGGGCATGCGCCGCTTGCCGGCGGGCTGCACCTCGCCCACCTCGACCGAGCCGCGCCCGGCGGCGATCCGGAGTCCTTCCCTAGGGTCCGCCGCGATCACGGTGCCGGGCTCCGGCGGCCGCCCCCCGGAAGCGGCGGCCGCCTCCGCGCGCGGGCGAAAAAGCTTGACGGGGGTCCCGTCCAGCCGACTCCACGCTCCGGGCACCGCGTCCATGGCGCGGATCCAGCGGGCCACCTCGTCCGCCGGACGGGCCCACTCCACCCGCGCGTCCCGGCGGGAGAGGCGGGGCGCGAAGGTCGCCTGCGCATGGTCCTGGGGGCGCGCGTCCAGAGTGCCGTCCGCCATCGCCTCCAGGGCCTCGAGGAGCCCGACGCGGCCCACCCGCGCCAAGCGCCCGTAGAGTTCTCCGGCCGCCTCTCCGGGGAAGATCTCCGTCTTCTCCTGGTGCAGGACGGGACCCGCGTCCATCGCCTCCACCATGCGCACGATCGTGACCCCGGTGAGGGAATGGCCGCGCGCGATGGCCCAGTTGACCGGGGCCGCGCCCCTCAGCTCGGGGAGCAACGACGCGTGCACGTTGATCGACCCCCGGGCGGGCAGGTCCAGCGCCTCCCGGCTCAGGAAGTGGCCGTAGGCCGCGACCACGGAGAGCTCCGGCCGGAGCGCCCGCACGCGCGCCAGGAACGACCGGGTCGGTCGGTCGGGGGCGAAGACCGGGTGTCCCGCGGCCCGCGCGGCCTCCTTGACGGGCGTCGGGCGAGGGCGCCGCCCCCGGCCGGCGGGACGGTCGGGCCGCGTCACCACGCCCACGATCTCGTGGCCCGCATCGACCAGGCCGCGGAGGGACGGGAGGGCGAAGTTCGCCGTTCCCCAGAAGAGAATCCTCACGGCTCCGCGGGTTCGGCCTGCAGCTTCCTCCACTTCTTGAGCAGCATCTGCCGCTTGAGCGGGCTCAGCCGATCGACGAAGAGCACGCCGTCCAGATGGTCGATCTCGTGTTGCAGGGCGCGCGCGAAAAGGCCGTCCGCCTCCACCCGCACGCTGCGCCCCTCGACGTCCTCGCCGTCCACCACCACCGACACCGGCCGCTCCACGACGCCTTCCACACCGGGGATGCTCAGACATCCCTCGGTCTGCTTGTCCTTCCTCGACGTCCGGTCGACGAGCCGGGGGTTGACCAGCGTCAGGCGGTTCGACGCGCCGGGCTCCTCCTCGACGTCCAGGACGATGACCCTTCGGGAGACGCCCACCTGCGGCGCGGCCAGCCCGATGCCCCGGGCGTCGTACATGGTTTCGAACATGTCCCGGACCAGCGCGCGCACCTCGTCGTCGACGTCCTCGACCGGATCCGCCGGCCGGCGCAACGCCTCGCTGCCGTACAGCTCGATCCTGCGCAAAGCCATGCCCGGGTCCGGTTAGGACGAGTCCCGCGCGTTCGCGATCGTCGCGACCTTGGAACGCTCGATCACGATGCGCGTGTTCTCCGCGGTCGCGATGGTGAGGCGCCGCTCCTGGGCGTGGATCACCTTGCCCACGATCCCGCCCGCGGTCACCACCTCGTCCCCCTTCTTGAGCGCCGCCACCATCTCTTGGTGGCGACGGCGCTCCTTGCGCTGGGGACGGATCAGCAGGAGGTAGAAGATCGCGACGATCGCGATCAGCTGAACGAAGAAGATCATGCCCCCTCCTCCCCCGATCCCTCCCCCCTCCTGGGGCGTCGCCGCC
The DNA here is from genome assembly GCA_965115885.1 of Longimicrobiales bacterium. GTDB lineage: Bacteria > Gemmatimonadota > Gemmatimonadetes > Longimicrobiales > Gaopeijiaceae > BD2-11. Next base: position 650,724 of record OZ220479.1, on the reverse strand, counting down.
AGGAACGGGAGCGGGGGGAACGGTGCCGCGAGCCAAGGTGCCAAGATTCGTTCCTCCGTGGATGCGCCGACCCGGGGCCGTCGATGGATGTTCCCTACCCCTTCGCCCGTGCGCTACGGTACCGAAGGAGCCATTCCGCACGCCACCCCGGAAACGATCCGTCGAAGATGCGCCGCCGGGCCTCGCCGGCCAGCTGCACCAGAAAGCTCAGGTTGTGGATGGAGAGGAGCCGGTGGGCCAGCGCCTCGCCCGCAACCAGCAGATGACGCAGGTACGCGCGGTCGAACCTCCGACAAGTATAGCACGCGCAGGCGGGGTCGAGGGGATCGGCGGCGGTCCGGAAGCGCGCCCCTTTCACGTTCACTTGGCCTTCGACGGAGGTCCAGGCGGTCCCGTGGCGGGCGTTGCGGGTGGGGGCGACGCAGTCGAAGAGATCGCAACCGCGCGCCACCGCCTCCAGGAGGTCGTCGGGGTAGCCCACGCCCATGAGGTAGCGCGGACGCGCGTCGGGCAGCTCGTCGTCCAGAAGCTCGAGGACGCGCCGCATGTCCGCCTTCTCCTCCCCGACGGCCAGCCCTCCGATGCCGAAGCCGCGCCAGTCGGCGACGCCCCGGACGTCGGCCGCGAACGCGCGCCGCAGATCGTCGAACGCGCCGCCTTGGAGAACCGGAAAGAGGACCTGCCGGGGGGCGTGCGGCCCGTCGTTCGGCTCCGTCGCCCGGAAGCGCTCGGCGCAACGCTCCAGCCAGGCGAGGGTGCGCCGCTGGGCCCGCGCCACGAAGGCGCGGTCGGCGTCTCCGGGCGGACATTCGTCGAACGCCATGACGACGTCCGCGCCCAGGGCGCGCTGGAGGTCGACGACGCGCTCCGGCGTGAAACGGTGGCGCGAACCGTCGATGTGGCTCCGGAAGACGACGCCGTCGTCCCGGACGCGGGCGATGCGGGCGAGGGAGAAGACCTGAAACCCGCCCGAATCGGTCAGGATGGGGCCCGGCCAGCGCATGAAGGCGTGAAGTCCGCCCAGCTCGCGCACGACTTCCGCCCCCGGACGCAGGTGGAGATGGTAGGCGTTGGCCAGCACCATGCGCGCGCCGAGTTCCCGGAGCTCCTCCGGGGTGAGGGTCTTCACGTTGGCGAGGGTGCCGACGGGCATGAACGCCGGGGTCGGAACTTCGCCGTGGGGCGTGCGCAGCACCCCGGCGCGGGCGTGCTGCGCGCGGCCTTCCACGACGAAGTCGAAGGCGGGAGCCGGGCTCACGGAATCGCCATCGCGTCGCCGTAGGAGTAGAAGCGGTAGCCCCGCTCGACGGCTTCGCGGTACGCGGCCAAGGTGCGTTCGCGGCCGGCGAAGGCGGCGACCAGCATCAGCAGGGTCGAGCGGGGAAGATGGAAGTTGGTGACGAGGGCGTCGACCACCCGGAAGTCGAAGGGCGGGCGGATGAAGAGCCCGGTCGTGCCGGACCCCGCCCGCACCCCGCCCTTCCCGTCGGCCGCGCTCTCCAGCGTCCGCACCACCGTGGTGCCCACCGCCCAAACCCGTCCTCCGCGCGCGCGCGCCCGCGCGATCTCGTCGGCCGCTTCGCGGGACACGCGGTAGCGTTCCTCCCCCGGGCCGCGCGCTTCGCCGCCGGGCGGGCCGAGCGGCCGGAAGGTCGCCGCCCCCACGTGCAGAGCGACGCGCGCGATGCGCACCCCGCCCGCCTCCAGCGCTTCCATCAGCTCGCGGGTGAAGTGAAGTCCCGCGGTGGGCGCGGCCACCGAGCCCGGGACGCGCGCGTACACGGTCTGGTAGCGCGTCCGGTCCGCCGGCTCGTCCGGGCGGCCGAGGTAGGGGGGTAGGGGCACGCGGCCGTGGCGCTCGAGCGCCTCCTCCAGCGGCAACGGGGTCTCGACGCGCACGATGCGGCCGCGGTCGGGGGTCGAGTCGACGATGCGCACCACCAGGTCGCGCGCGACTTCGACCGTGCGCCCGGGCTTGAGCTTGCCCCCCGGGCGCACCAGCGCCTCCCAGAGGTGGCCTCGACCCGATCCGTCCGCAGGCGCGGCTGCGCCGCGTCCCGTCCCGGCTTCGCCGACCGCTTCCGGCGCCGACGCCTCCTCCAGCGGCCGCAGCAGCAGCACCTCGGCCGACGCGCCCGTCGGCTTGACGCCCAACAGGCGCACGGGGAGCACGCGCGACTCGTTCACCACCACGAGGTCGCCCGGGCGCATCAGGCCGGGCAGATCCCGGAACACCCGATGCGCGAAGGTCCCTCCCGCCCGGGGCGCCACCAGCAGGCGGCTTCGGTCGCGGCGCGCGGCGGGGTAGCGCGCGATGCGGTCTCCGGGGAGGCGGTAGTCGAAGTCCGGGGCGGGGTCGGCCGCCGTCATCGCCCGAAGAGCGACGCCTGGCCGCCGCCGGACGCGTCCGGCGGCGTCAACCGGTCGGAGGGGGGGCCGAACCGCCGGTGGGCGCGCGTCGTGGTCACGCGGCCGCGCGGGGTGCGCTCCAGGAAGCCGTTCTGGATCAGAAACGGCTCGTAGACCTCCTCGAGCGTTCCTTCGTCCTCGCTCATCGCCACGGCCAGGGAAGCCAACCCCACCGGGCCTCCGCCGAACTTCCCGATGATGGTGCGCAGCACGCGCGCGTCCATCTCGTCCATGCCGTACTCGTCCACCTCCAGCAACTCGAGTCCCGCCCGCGCGACCTCGCCGCTGATCACGCCGTCGGCGCGCACCTCGGCGTAGTCGCGCAGCCGGCGCAGAAGCCGGTTGGCCACCCGGGGCGTGCCGCGCGCCCGCCGCGCCAGTTCGAAGACGCCCTCGCCGGTCGTCGCCACGCCCAGGATCGCGGCGCTGCGCCGAACCACCCGGACCAAATCCTCGGGCGGATAGAAACCCAGCCGCTCCACCATCCCGAAGCGGGCGCGCATGGGCTCGGTGAGCAACCCGAAGCGGGTCGTGGCGCCCACCAGCGTGAAGCGTTCGAGCGCCACGCTCACGGTGCGCGCCGCGGGTCCGTCGGCGATCCGGATCTCCACCCGGAAATCCTCCATCGCGGGGTAGAGGAACTCCTCCACGACGGGGCGCAGGCGGTGGATCTCGTCGATGAACAGGATGTCCCGGTCGTTCAGATCGGTGAGGACGCTCACCAGGTCGCCCGGCTTCTCGAGCACCGGCCCCGAGGTCATCTTGAACCCGACCCCCATCTCCGAGGCGAGCAGCGTCGCCAGCGTGGTCTTGCCGAGCCCCGGAGGCCCGTGGAAGAGCAGATGGTCGAGCGCGTCCCCCCGCCCGCGCGCCGCCTCGATCGCGATCGAGAGGGTCTCGCGCACCTTCGCCTGGCCGATGAACTCGGCCAGGCGGCGCGGCCGGAGCGACCGCTCCGCCGGACCCTCGCCGGAAAGCTCCCGGGGCGTGGTGACTTCGCGGCGATCCGTCATCGAGCGACGCGCTCGAGCGCCCTGCGGATCAGATCCTCGACCTCCGTCTCCCGCCCGGTCCCGCCGCCGACCGCGGCGGCGCGCACCGCCCGCTCCGCCTGCGCGCGGGAGTACCCCAGCGCCACCAGCGCGTCGACCGCCTCTCGCGCGCCGCGCGGCGACGGCGCGCCCGCATCGCCGGAGGCCTCCGCGAGGTCGCGCATCCTGTCGCTCAGCTTGAGGACGAGCAGTTGGGCCTTCTTGCGCCCCACTCCCCGCACGAGCGTCAGCGCGGTCACGTCCTTGTCGACGAGCGCCCGGGCCAGCCGCCGGACCGAATGGGTGGAGAGCATCTCCAACGCCAACGAGGCCCCGACTCCGCTCGTCGCCAGCAGGCGCCGGAACATGGCGCGCTCGTCGGCCTCCAGGAATCCGTACAGGGAGATCGAGTCGACGCTCAGGACGTGCACCGTGCGCAACCGCACCTCCGATCCCGGGGACGGCAGGCGCTCCGCCACCGTCGTCGGCACGCGCACCTCGTAGGCGACCCCGCCCGCGGTTTCCACCTCGACGGAATCCGCGTCCCGGTCGAGCACCACGCCGTGCAATCGGCTGATCATCCGGGCAGGCTCCCGATCAGGCAGTGGCAGAGCGCGGCCGCCACGGCGTCGGCGGCGTCGGCGGGCGAAGGCGCGGAAACCAGCCGCAGATGCGTCTTGACCATGAACCCCACCTGCTCCTTGGTGGCGTGGCCGGTGCCGACGACCGCGTTCTTGATGGCGGTCGACGAATACTCGGCAATCTGGACGTCGGCGAGCGCGCCCGCCAACAGGATGGCGCCGCGCGCATGGCCGAGCGTCAGCGCGCTCTGCGGATTCCTGCCCTGGAAGACCTTCTCGACCGAGAGCACGCAGGGCTCGAAGCGCTCGATGACGGACTGCACCGTCTCGAAGATGCGGCGGATGCGGAGCGCGAGCGGGCGCCGGGGTCGGGTGCGCACCACCCCGCACTCGACGAGCGAGAGCTTTCGCCCGTCCCGGGCGACCACGCCGTAGCCGGTGCACGCCGTGCCCGGATCCACCCCGAGCACGACCTCCCCTCCGTCCGGCGGGATCACCGGAGGCGACGCGGCCGGCGGCCGACTCTCATCCCGTCAGCCGGGCCAAGGTTCCTTCGTCGATGTTGCCGTTGGACGAGACCTTCTGGACGTCGTCCGATCCGTCGAGCGCCTCCATCAGGCGGACCAGCCGTTCCGCGGCCCCGCCGCCCACGTCCACCTCGTTGCGCGGGATCATCGCCAACTCCGCCTGCGCGATGCGGATCCCGGCCTGCCGCATCTCTTCCTGCACTTGGTGAAAGGAGGCCAGCTCGGTCGTGACCACGATGTCGTCCCCCTCCAGCGCCACGTCCTCCGCGCCCGCCTCCAACGCCGCTTCGAGCACCTCCTCCTCGGAGTGCCCGGCCGCCTCGACGTAGATCCGCCCCCTGCGGTCGAACTGCCAGGCCACCGACCCGGCGGTCCCCAGGCTGCCTCCGTTCTTGGCGAGGAGGTGGCGCACCTCGGCCACGGTGCGCTTGGGGTTGTCGGTCAGCGTCTCGATGTAGAGCGCGATCCCGCCGGGAGCGTAGCCCTCGTAGACGACCTCCTCGTAGTCGACGCCGGCGAGCTCTCCGGTCCCCTTCTTGATCGCCCGCTCGATGTTCTCCTGGGGCATGTTCGCGGCCTTGGCGGTGTCCACCGCCAGGCGCAGGCGCGGGTTGAAGTTGGGATCGCCCCCGCCGTCGCGCGCCGCCACCGTCAGCTCGCGGATGAGCTTGGTGAACGTCTGGCCGCGCCGGGCGTCGTTGACCGCCTTCTTGCGCTTGATCTGGGCCCACTTGCTGTGTCCGGCCACGGGCGTCTCCCTGCCCTACTCCTTCGCCTCGAGCGCTTCGATCACCCGCTCGGCCTCGTGCGTCGGCATCGGTTCGTAGCCGGCGAAGCTGCGCGTGTGGTGGGCGCGCCCCTGGGTCATGGAGCGCAGCGCGGTGGCGTACTTGTAGAGCTCGGCCTCGGGCACGAGCGCACGCACCGCCGTGCTGCCGTTGCCGGGCACCATGCCCTGCACCTTGCCGCGCCGCTGCGTGATGTCGCCCATGATGTCGCCCATGTACTCGTCCGGGGTCGACACCTCCACCTCGACGATCGGCTCCAACAGCACCGGGCCGGCCCGGGACGCGACCTCGCGGAAGGCCAGCGACCCGGCCACCTTGAAGGCGATGTCGGAGGAGTCCACCGAGTGGTAGGAGCCGTCGTAGCACTCGGCCTCGAAGTCCACCAGCGGGAATCCGGCGAGGAGTCCCTTCCCGGCGGCCTCCCGGATGCCCTTGTCCACCGAGGGCACGTACTTGCCGGGGATGACGCCCCCCTTGATGCTGTCCACGAACTCGTAGCCGTCGCCCCGCGGTCGCGGCGACAGTCGGACCCAGCAGTCCCCGAACTGGCCGCGGCCGCCGGTCTGCTTCTTGAAGCGCCCGCGCCCCTCGGCGGTGCGCGTGATGGTCTCGCGGTACGCGATCCTGGGCCGCTCGGTCTCGACGTTGACGTTGTACTTGCGCTTCATGCGCTGCATCTGGACGTCCAAGTGCAGCTCCCCCAACCCTCGCGCGATGGTCTGCCCCAGCTCGGGGTCGTACTCGGCCTGGAAGGTCGGATCCTCCTCGTGCAGCTTCTGCAGCGCCTCGCCGATCCTGTCGTCGTCGGCGCGCGTCGCCCCGCGCATGGCCACGGCGACGTCCGGCTCGGGGAAATCGATCTTGGCGAGCGCGAGCGGGCGCGCGGGGGAGGAGAGGGTGTCGTTGGTGCGGGTGTTCTTGAGCTTGGCCACCACTCCGATGTCCCCCGCGTGCAGCCGCGGCACCTCCAGGCGGTCCCGGCCCAGGGGGACGGAAACGTGGTTCAGCTTCTCGCCGGAGCCTCGGTCCGCGTTGTGCGCCTCCATCCCGTTGACCGCGACGCCGCTGAAGACGCGGAAATAGGAAAGCTCGCCCACATGCGGCTCGGTCGCGGTCTTGAAGACCAGCGCCGCGAACGACCCGTCGTCGTCCGCGCGGAGTTCCGCGCTTTGGTCGAGGCCCGGCCGGGCCGCGGCGTGGCTGCCCGACTCGGAAGGATCGGGGAAGAGCTCGACCATCTTGCGCAGCAGCGCCCGGATTCCGCGGACGCGCGTGGCGGAGCCGCAGAAGACGGGCACCACCTCGCCCCGTCCCATCGCGATGGCCATGGCTTCCAGGGCCTCCTTGCGCGTGATCCTCTCGCCCTCCAGGTAGCGCTCCAGAAGCTCCTCGTCGGTGGTCGCCAGCGTCTCCTGCAACTCGGTCGTCCACTCCTCGAAGAGATCTTCGAGCTCCGAGGGCACGCCGGCCTCGTCGTACTCGCCGGTCGAGGAGTCCTCCCGGTACACGTGGGCGCGTCCGCTGAAGAGGTTGATGATCCCGCGGAAGGCGGGCCCCTCCCCGATCGGGATCTCCACCGGCAGCGCGGCGGCGGCGAGCGTCTCCCGGATGTCCTCGAACGCCTTGCGGAAATCGGCGTGCTCCTTGTCCATCATGGAGACGAAGAACATGCGCGGGATGCCGCGCTCTTCGCAGTAGCGCCACACCCGCTCGGTCCCGACTTCGACGCCCGAGGTCGCGTTCACCGCGATGACGGCCGCGTCCGCCACCCGGACCGCAGCCAAAGCCTCCCCGGTGAAGTCCAGGTACCCGGGCGTGTCGATCAGGTTGATCTTGGTTCCCTCCCATTCGGTGAAGGCGGAAGTGAGCTGCATCGAGATCCCGTGCTGGATCTCCTCGGGCGTGGTCATGGTGAGGGCATGGCCCTCCGCCACGTCGCCCTTGCGCCGCGCGGTGCCCCCCACGAAGGCGAGCGCGTCCACGAGCATGGTCTTGCCGGAGCCGCCGTGGCCCAGCACGGCCACGTTGCGGATGTTCTCCGTCATGTACTCCTTCCCTTCCGCCATCTGGCCTCCTTTGAAGTGGGTCGAGCCGGGCGCCGCGGCGCAACGCCCGCAGATTCAGCGCGGACGGATCCGGGAGCGGAAGCTAGGAGGAGCGGCGGCGGCGGGAAACCTCGTCGAGGAGCTCGAGCTCCCTGCGCGTGAGCGACCCCATCCCGCTCCGCGAGATCTTGTCCAGGACGGCGTCCACCTCGTCCAGCAACGCCTCCTCGTCGTCGCCGCGCCAACGCTGCGGCGGGCGTCCGGCTCCCGCTCCGAACTCCCGGCGCGCGGCTCCTCCGCGTCCGCGCGCCCGCAACCACGAAGGGATCCGCCCTCCGCTCCTGAGGTAGACGAACCCCGTGGCCAGCCCGCCCAAATGGGCGAAGTGGGCGATGCCGTCGCCGCCGCCGCCGAAGGCGCTCAGCGTGCTCACCACGAAGAGGAAGGCGGCCAGCCACTTCGCCTTCACCGGAAAGATCCCCCAGACGTGGATGGGCGCGTCCGGCCAAGTCATGGCGAAGGCGACCATGAGGCCGTACACCGCCGCGGATGCGCCGATGATCGAGCCGGATTGGAAAAGCAGGCTCAGCGCCACCCCTCCCAACCCGCACAGCAGGTAGTATTTGACGAACTCGCGCGACCCCCAGCGCCGCTCCAGGGGCAACCCGAAAAAGAACAGCATCAGCATGTTGACGAACACGTGCCAGAAGCCCGCGTGCAGGAACATGTAGGTGACCGCTCCCCACGGGCGGAAGAGAACGAGCGACGGTCTGAAGGCGAACCACTCCACGAAGAAGCCGGCGCTCCCGGTGATCCGCGCGAACAGGAAGATCGCCGCGTTGGCGACGAGGATGCGCTTGACCCACGGCGTCAGCGCCGACGCCCCGTAGCCCGACCCGAAAGCCGACCGAGTCACGACGACGGACGGGCGGGCGGGCCCGCCCGCCCGGACAGCGCCAGGGCGGCGATGCGCTCGCACAGTTCGCCGAAGGAGAGGCCGGCGGCGCGTCCGGCGCGCGGAAGCAGGCTGACGGCCGTGAGGCCGGGAAGCGCGTTCGCCTCGAGGCACCAGGGGACGCCCTCGGAGTCGACGATGAAATCGATCCGGCTGAACCCGTTCAGCCGGAGCAGGCGGTGGACCGCGAGCGCCTGGCGGCGGAGCGCGGCGGCGAGGTCCTCCGGGATGGGGGCCGGAAAGATCTCGCGCGCCATCCCCGGCTGATACTTGCTCTCGTAGTCGAAGATCTCGTTGCCGGAGACGATCTCGCCCGGCGGAAACGCCTCCTCGCCCAGGATGCCCACGGTGAATTCCCGTCCCCGGACGTAGCGCTCGAACATGACTTCGCCTCCGTAGGCCAGCGCCCGCTCCTCCGCGGCCCCGATCGCGTCGGCGCGGTGCGCCAGGGCGAGCCCCAGCGTGGATCCGCCCCTCGGGGGCTTGACGATCACGGGCAGACCCAGCTCGGCCGCGACCCGCTCGGGCGGGGCGTGCCCCGAGATCCACTCGGGGGTCGGGATGCCGGCGTCGCGCAACAACCGCTTGGCGAGATCCTTGTCCATGGCCAGCACGCAACCGGTCTGTCCGCTCCCGGCGTAGGGGACGCCGATCAGGTCGAGCAACGCCTGGACGGTGCCGTCCTCGCCGGAGCCGCCGTGCAGGGCGGGGAAGACCACGTCGGGCGCGCGCTCGCGCAACGCCCGGTCGAGCGGGAGCAGGGCGTCGTCCGCGCCCGGTCCGGCGGACGGCGGGGCGTCGCGGGCCACGCCCGACGCGCGCAACTCGTCCTCCCGCTCCCGGCTGAGCACCCCCGAGGCGGGATCGATCGCCACCACCTCGTGTCCGCGTTCGCGCAACGCGGCCGCGACCTCCGCGCCCGAAACCAGCGAGACCGGTCGCTCCTCGGAGGTTCCGCCCATGAGCACGGCGACCTTCACCGCCGCCGCCTCGGCCGGACGCGGCTCACCCGGCCGCCCCCGTGAGCGTGCGTACGACGTCGTAGCGGGTGAGAATGTCCTCCAGTTTCCCGCTCTCCCGCACCAGGACCGCGGGATTGTCCCGGGTCAGCAGCCGGGTCGCCTCCTCGGCGTCGAGATGGCTGTCCACGACGGGGAACGGCGAGCCCATGACGGCCTCGACCGGGCGGTCCAGCACGCCGGGGTCCTGGATGACGCGCGCCATCAGCCTCCCCTCGCTCACCGAACCCACGCAGTCCCCGTCCCGAACCACCGGGAGCTGCGAAATTCCGTGGCTGTTCAACGTGGACAGCGCCGTGCGCACGGAGCCGGAGGGGGGCGTCGTCAGCAGCCGGAAGTCGAGCGGCTCCTTGGCGCGCACCAAGTCGTGCACGCTCCGGCCCGGACGTTCCGCGAAGCCGTTCTGCCGCATCCACTCGTCGTCGTACATTTTGGTAAGGTAGCGCTCCCCCCAGTCGCAAAGAATCGCGACCACGAAGGCCTCCGGGTCGTCGAGCCGACGGGCCAGCTCCACCGCCGCATGCGCGTTCAGCCCCGCCGAACCGCCCACGAAGAGACCCTCCCGCGTGGTCAGGCGCCGGGCCATGCGGAACGCGTCCCCGTCCTCGACGGTCACGTACGCGTCCACCACGTCCAGGTCCAGGGTGCCGGGGATCCTGTCGTTGCCGAGCCCCTCCACCAGGTAGGGATGTCCGGCGGTCATTTCGCCGGTGTTGAAGAACGGGGAGAGCACCGACCCCGCGGGATCCACGCCCACCACCGCGACGGCGGGGTTGCGCTCCTTCAGGTACGCGCCGGTGCCGGAGATGGTGCCCCCGGTGCCCGCTCCGCCCACCAAGTGGCTGATGCGGCCCCCGCTCTGCTCCCAGAGTTCGGGGCCGGTGGTCGCGTAGTGCGCCTTCGGGTTCTCGGGGTTGCAGAACTGATCGGCCAGCACGGCGCCGGGGGTTTCGCGGGCCAGGCGCCGGGCCATTTGCTGGTAGTGGTCCGGATGGTCCGGCCCGACGGCCGTGGGGGTGACGACCACCTCCGCCCCGAAGGCGCGCAACAGCCGCACCTTCTCCCGACTCATCTTGTCGGGCATGGTGAAGATGCAACGGTATCCGCGCGTGGCCGCGGCCATCGCCAAGGCCAGCCCGGTGTTCCCGCTGGTGGCCTCGACGACGACGCCCCCCGGCCTGAGGGTTCCGTCGCGCTCCGCCGCGGCGATCAGGGCGAATCCGATGCGATCCTTGACCGAGCCGCCGGGGCTCATGAACTCGCACTTGCCGTAGACGGGAGTGCGGCAACCGGAGGCGACCCGGTGCAGCCGCACCAGGGGCGTCCACCCCACCATGTCCATCACGCTGTCGTAGGGCTCCCGGTGGCGAACGCTCATGTCCCCCCTCTCCCGCGATCCCGCATCAGCGCCCGGAGTTGGCCTGTTTGGAGAACCGCACCGGGACGAGCACCCGCACGGGCACGTCCCGTCCGTCCTGGCGGCCGGGCTGGAAGCGCATCTCTCGCGCGCCCCGGGCGGCCGCCGAATCGAGGGCGCCGTGGCCGCTGGTCTCGACCACCGCGACGGAGTCCACCCCGCCCAGCTCGTTGACCCGCACCTCGAGCACGGTCTCGCCCTCGATTCCCCGCTCCCACATCTCCAGCGGATACTCGATGGGAACGGCGTCCCCCAAGGGCGCGGGCTCCTCCACCTCGCGGTCTTCGGCGCAGTTCGCGACGAGGACGGAAAGGCCGGACGCCAGGATCGCGGCCCGCATGGCTAGCGCGGACCGCGGACCAAACGGCGGAGCTCCGAGAGCAACGTCATGGATTCCAATGGCGTCATGGTGTCGAGATCGATCTCCCGGAGGCGCGCGCACGCCTCGGCCTCCGCGGCGAAGAGGGAGAGCTGGCCGGTCGGCGCGGGTCGAGGCTCGTCCCGGCGGCCCGAGCCTCCTCCCTCCTGCGTACGTCTTCCCTCCAGTTCCGCGAGAAGTTCCTTCGCCCGCTGCACGATGCCGTCCGGCATCCCCGCGAGACGCGCCACCTGGATCCCGTAGGACCGGTCGGCGCCCCCCTCTTCCAGCCGACGAAGGAAGACGATGTCCTCGCCGGACTCGCGCACGGCCACGTTCATGTTGCGCACGGCCGGAAGCAGCTCGCTCAGCTGGGTGAGCTCGTGGTAGTGGGTCGCGAAGACGGTCTTGGCGCCCACCGCCTCGTGCAGGTGCTCGGTCATCGCCCACGCGATGGAAACCCCGTCGTAGGTGGAGGTGCCGCGCCCGATTTCGTCCAGCAACACCAGGCTGGCGGCGGTGGCGCCGTGCACGATGGCGGCCGACTCGTGCATCTCGACCATGAAGGTCGACTGCCCGCGAGCCAGATTGTCGCTCGCCCCGACCCGGGTGAAGATCCGGTCGCAGACCGGCAGCCGCGCCCGGTCGGCGGGCACGAAGGACCCCATCTGAGCCAGAAGCTGGATGAGCCCCGCCTGCCGCAGGATGGTGCTCTTGCCCGCCATGTTGGGGCCGGTCAGCACCACGATCCGGGCCTCCTCGTCCAGCACCAGATCGTTGGGGACGAAGGCGCCCGCCGGCACGACCGCCTCCACCACCGGGTGCCGGGCGGCGCGCACCTCGGCGGCGTAGCCGGCATGGATCTCGGGACGGACGTAGCCGCGCCGCTCCGCGACCTCCGCGAGTCCCGCGAGCGCATCGAGGCGCCCCAGCGCACGCGCCAGACGCTGCAGCCGCCCCACCCGCTCCGCCACCTCGTCCCGCACCGCGGCGAACAGCTCGGCCTCCAAGGTGGCGATGCGGTCCTCCGCGTCCAGAATGCGGCCCTCCCACTCCTTGAGCTCGGGGGTGAAGAAGCGCTCCGCGTTCGCCAGCGTCTGCTTGCGCACGTAGTCGTCCGGAACCCGCCCCAGGTTCGCGCGGGTCACCTCCAGGTAGTACCCGAAGATCTTGTTGTAGGCGACTTTGAGCGAAGGAATGCCGGTGCGCTCCCGCTCCCGGGCCTGCAGGGTCGCGATCGACGCGCGCGCCGAAGCGCGGGTCTCGCGGAGCGCGTCCAGGCGAGCGTCGTGCCCGGGGCGGATCACGCCGCCCTCCTGGAGGGTCGTCGGCGCGTCCGGGGCGATGGCCCGCGCGAGCATGCCGCGCACGTCCTCCATGTCGTCGAGGCGGGCGCCCCGTTCCCGCAACCCGGGGAGTTCGGCTTCGGCCAGCGCCGCGCGCACCGGAGGAACCCGATCGAGGGAGCGCGCCAGGGCGAGCAGATCGCGCGGCACGACCCGCCCCAGCGAGATCTTCCCGGCCAAGCGTTCGAGATCGGCGACCTGCGAGAGCGCCCCGCGCACGTCGCGCCGCACCTCGAACCGCTCGAAGAGCTCCTCCACGGCCTCTTGGCGCTTCCGGATGGCGGGCGCCTCCACCAGCGGCGCCAGCAGCCAGCTCCGCAGCGTGCGCGCGCCCATCGCGGTGACGGTGTGGTCGAGCACCGAGATGAGCGTGGCGCCTTGGTCCCCCGGGCGCAGCGGCTCGGTCAACTCGAGATTCCGGCGGGTCATTTCGTCGACCACCATGGCCGAGCCGGGACGGCGCACGGCGGGGGGCTGCAGGTGCGCCACTCCGCCCGGACGGATCTCCGCGACGTAGGCGAGCAGAGCGCCCGCGGCGCGCACCGCGGGCGCGTCGTCCGCTCCGATGCCGAAGCCGTCCAGAGAGAGCACTCCGTAGGCGCGCTGCGTCTCTTCGCGCGCCGCTTCCTCGGCGAAAATCCAGTCGTCGCGGAAGGTGAGCAGGGCCTGCGGGGGCGTGTCCGGGGGAGGCCGCTCCTCCAGCGAGGCGGGCAGAAGGATCTCGGCGGGCGCGAGCTCGCCCATGCGCGCGGCGAAGGCCTCCTCGCCGGCCACCTCGAGCACCAGCTCTCCGGTGGACAGGTCGAGCGCCGCCAGCCCGCCGGTCCCGTCGCCCGCCGGAACGAGCGCCGCCAAGAAGTTGTTGCGCCGCGCCTCGAGCAACTCGTCGTGGACCACCGTGCCCGGCGTGACGGTCTCCACCACCTCGCGGCGCACCAATCCCCTGGCCGCCTTCGGATCCTCCACTTGGTCGCAGATCGTCACCCGGCAACCCAGCTTGACCAGCTTGCGCAGGTAGTCGTCCAGCGCCTTGGCGGGCACGCCGGCGAGCGGCACCTTGCGGGCGGCGCCGTTGTTGCGCGCCGTGAGGGTCAACCCGAGCAGGCGCGCGCCCTTCTCCGCGTCCTCGTGGAAAAGCTCGAAGAAGTCGCCGACCCGGATGAACACCAAGGCGTCGCGGTGGCGGGCCTTCACGGTCCGCCACTGGCGCATGAGCGGCGTGTCCTGGGCCGCGGAGGTGGCGCTGCCGCCGGAGGTCATCCCGAGAGTTCGTCCTGATGCACGGTCCTGACGCACGCGAAAACCGCCCGCGTATCGGTGGCGGACCTCGACGCGCAGGCCGCTCCGCCGCTCCCGCCGGAATCCGCTTCCGGCTCCCGATCAAGCTGTGGCCTCGCCGACCGTCCCGGAAGGGGAGCGGCGCGGGACCGTCCTTCGGGCACGGGCTCCCCGGCGGACCTCGGGGGTATTTCCCGGCGTGTCGTCGTCGATCGACGACGTCGCCGTCGACGCGCCGCCGCGCGCGGCGGCGCGTTCCGAACGACCCGAGCGAGGAATGTCCGATGCCATTCGCGTCGTCGCCGAAGCACGTCCTGCCCCTGGCGCTGGTCCTGTCCGCAACCGCGTGCGGCGGAACCGGAGACGCGGACGCGGAGCTCCCGGTGCCGGAAGCCCTGGACGCCATCCTCGCCGACGACGCGGCCCCGGACGGCGTCACCCTGGAATCCGTCGCCGAGGGCCGAAGCCTCTTCAACGCCCGGGCGACTTGCTTCGCCTGTCACGGGATGGACGGAGAGGGCGGGCAACTCGCGCCCAACCTCGCCGACGACGCGTGGCTCAACTCGGACGGCAGCTACGCCGGCATCGTCGAAGTCATCGAGACCGGGGTGCTCGAACCGAAGGAGCATCCCGGCCTGATGTTGCCGCGCGGCGGCATGGATCTGTCCGACGAGGAAATCCGCGCGCTCGCGGCGTTCATCTGGAGCTTGGGCGTCGACGGGTAGCCGCCGCTCTTGCCGAACGGCGGCGGCGGGCCGGGAACGCCTCGCTTCGAGAAGGTCCGGGGCGCGGGCGAACGCCCGAACCGGCCCCGGAAGACCCGGTCGGACAGGGGATGGCGGAAATCCGGGACGGAATCGCGCCCCCCGTCCTATCCGGCGGCTTGCTCTCGCGCGCCCGCTCGAGGGCGTCCGGGTCGGCCTCCTTCCTCTGCGGCGACGCGCTGCGCGAGCAACCATTCCTCCAAGAGGTGGCGGTGGGGAAGGGTGCTCGCCTTCATGAGCCGGTCCACCCGGCGCAGGCCGAGCAATGCCGAGTCCAGGCTCTCGCGACTCCATCCCCGGCTCTGTCCCCGGATGCGCCGCGCGATCCAGCGCTGGTTGGGGGGGAGTTCCGCCTCCAGCCCGGCGAGTCCCCGGTCGAGCGCGATCCCGAGGCGAAGAAGGTGGGTGGCGAGACCCATCACCAGATGGACGCCCGACGCGCCGCCCGCGAACAGCTCGCCGAGCCCGGCGGTGGCCGCGGCGAAGTCGCGCGCCCCGACCATGTCGAACCAACGCCAAGGGTTGAGACGCGGGACTCGGATTCCGCCCTTCTCGACCGTGGCGGCCGTGACCGCCTCTCCCTTCGGCGTCATGGCGGCCAGCTTGGCGACCTCCTGCGCCAGCACGCCCATGTCCGATCCGACCGCGGCCGCTAGGGCGCGGGCGGCGTCCTCGTCCATCTTCGTTCCGTGCCGGTCGCGGCACCACGAGACGAGAAAACCCGGCAGGTCGTTCGCCCGTACGGGACGAAACGCCAGCGAACGCGCCGTCCGCGCGAGGTCGCGGTAGAAACGCGCCCTGGAGCGCGCAGGCTCGGTGGCGGTCAGGATGAAGGCCAGCCCCCGGGGCGGGGACGCGGCGACGTCGAGCACGAGCTTGCGCGCCGCGGGCGTCGAGGCCAGCGCCTCCGCGCCCACGACCGTCACCACCCGCCATTCGGCCATCATGGGCGGCGTCGCCAGCACCGAGGCGAGGTCGCGCACCTCCAGCTCCGGGCCGTGCATGACGTCGAAGTTGAAGTCGCGGGTGGCGGGATCGAGATGCGCCGCGGCGATCTCCCGCGCGGCTTCGCGCTTGCGGAAATCGTCTTCGCCGTGGAGGTAGAAAACCCCGCCCCCGTGCGCGCCGCCGAGCGCGCGCCGGTAGGCGACGGGGATCATCGCCTGTCGAGACCGCAGGGGGCGGTCAGCGCTGGGCCAGGGGGGAGTACTCGTACAGCGCGCGACTCCACAGGTCGTCGTCGTTCAGGCCCGAGTTCAGAAACCGGACGTTGCGGTACCGGACCGTCGCGGACGGAGCCGCGGCGCGCGTCGAAGGAGGATCGGAGACCACGATGGGGGGGAGCGCGACCTCGGCGGGGGGAGACCGGAGAAGCTCCGGCCCCCACACGGCCAGCGCGAGCAGAACCGTGACGGCCAACGCCACGCCCAGGCGGGTGAACGGCGTGCCGAGACGGCGGCGCGCGCGATCCTCTCGGATGTGGTAGATGCGGTGTCGGAGCCGGGGGTGGAAGTCTTCGCAGACGGCGATGTCCGGAACGACCCGCAACAGAGCCAGACTGCGGGTCAGCGTTTTCGCGTAGCGTCGACACCTCGCGCATTCCGCGGCGTGGCGTTCGAAGACGCCCGCATCGGCGGTTTCACCGTCGTAGAACTCGGAGAAACGCTCCAGAAATTCCTTGCATTCCATGTGCGTCCGGGTGCTCCCGATCCTTGCGGCCCTTTCCCGGCGAGCCTGTTGCTCGTCAGCGTTCCCCGCCCTGCCAATGCCTCTACATGCGGTGGGGCGCCCGGGTTCCCTCAACGGCGGGGAGCAAGGCGAGAACCCTCTGCCGCCGGAGAGGACCGACGAAGATTCTCCTCCCCGGACGGACGCCGGAGTGATGGAGATGCTCGGCACCGGCACCCCGGATTCAAGGCGCGTGTGCAAGGAGGGGTTCCAGAAGCTGGATCCGGAATGCGCTGGGATCGCACTAGCGGGACGGATCGATGGGGTTCGCCGAACAACCGCCCCGCTCTCGGGCACCGAGCCAGAGCAGGGTCTTCGGAGGACGGGGGTTACTCGTCTTCCCCATCTCCATGAGCGACCGCATCCGTCACGAGAAGGAGGGCCGGACGAGAGGTGACAAAGCAGACACCGCAACCCAGCGACGATCTTGGCAGGGTGGATCAATGGGAGTCGCGGACCCATTTACTCCTTGTCTTCTTGCAAGCCCTCCGAGTCACCCAAGAGTCGACCATCCGCATAGCGACCAGCCGCATAGCCAATTCCTCCGAGAACAGCCATGACTCCAACGGCGGGGATCCCTATCGCCGTCCCCGCGACAGCCAGTCCAACTCCGCCTACCTTCCATCCAACGCCGAGGCCTACAGCAGTGCCGACAAACTTGAGGGGTTTCTTGCGGGTGGGCTCTGCGGAGGGAGAGTTGGCCATGTGGAAACTCCATGCTGAGGGTTCTTCCGCTGACCTCTGGAGCTTGACCTCGCATCCATCGTCAAGTCAAGTCAAGTCAAGTCGTCCTTGTAGTCCCCCAGCATGGGCGCGACGATGCGGGCGAAGTTGTTGCGCGCCCGGTTCAGGCGGCTCTTCACCGTGCCCAGGTTGACGTCGGTGATCCGGGAGATCTCCTCGTACGTCTTCCCATGGAGTTCCCGCAACACGAAGACCGTCCGGTGGTGCTCCGGGAGTTCGCCGACGGCCTTCTCGACGACTTCCCTCAGATGCCGCTTCCGGTACAGGTCGTCGGGCTTGTAGGAGTGGTCCTCCCATTCCAGCGGCCGATGGTCCGCTTCCCAGTTCTTCTTGATCGTCTGGAAGAAGACCAAGGGATTGCGCGCGCGGTTGCGCAGTTCGTTCTTCGCCAAGTTGCTGGCGATGGTGTAGATCCAGGTGGAGAATTTCCTGGCTTGGTCGAAGCGGTGCAGGTGCCGGTAGACCCGAATGAAAGTCTCCTGCACCAGATCCTGCGCCCGTTCCCGATCTCCGACGGTTCGGTGGACGAAGTTGACCAACCGGACGTCGTAGCGTTCCGCCAGGATTCCGAAAGCTCTCTGTTCGCCGTCCAGAAAGCGCTTCACGACCGCGCTGTCGTCCAACTCGTCCAAAGCCGCGCGGCCCTCGCGGGTCGGCCGCACGGGCTCCATCGCCACAATTTTCTGAGGATTCATGTCGCTCCCCCGGCAGAGATGGCTCTTCGCGTCCCGAACAGCGAATGTTTCATTGCAAGCTTCGTGCCGAATAAAATCACGCGTCCTTCCCGCCTTTCCGCGCCGTCGGCGTCCCCTGCGGAGGGCGGGCGGTGTCCGAATTTCGGACGCCGCACCGTCCGTCCGCGCCCGGCCCCCTCCGGAACGCGGCGGCGTACAGGAGGGCCGCGACCGTCTTGCAGTCCACGATCTCCCCGGTGCGCACCATCTCCAAGGCGTGCGAGAAGGGATGCGCGTCCACGGTGATGAACTCGTCCGGATCCCGCCGAGCTTCTCCGGCCGCGAGATCGGTCGCCAGAAAGAGGTGGACGACCTCGTTGGTGAAGCCGGGCGTCGTGAAGATGCGCGTCAAGTAGTCGACCCGCGCCGCGGCGTATCCGGTTTCCTCCGCCAGTTCCCTGCGCGCGCACTCGGCCCACGTCTCGTCCGGCCCCTGCGGCAGTCCGGCCGGCACCTCGTACAGATATCCGCCCGAGGCGTAGCGGTACTGGCGGAGCAGCAGGATCGCGGGATCGGGCGACTCCGGCGGATCCGCGAAGGGCACCACCGCGGCCGCGCCCGGGTGCCGGATCAATTCCAGGGTTCCCTCCGACCGGTCCGGAAAGCGCACCCGGTCGACGGACAGGCGAACCACCCGCCCGTCGTGCACCACGCGGCTGGCCAGGCGTCCCGCACCGTCCGACCCGAGGACCGCGGGCGGCTCCGGGTACCGCACCGCCTCCGCGTCCCGGTGGATCGCTCGGTCGAGAAACGCACGGGGTCGGGGACGGCGTCCGGACACTCGGAGTTCTCCTGACACGTTTCATCGACCGCGGCGGGGCGGACAGCCGACGGGGAACGTCCGCGTCCGCACCGCTTGGGCGCGCGCGGGCGGCGGAGGGTTGCCTCGGATGCGGCGAACGCCCTCGCGGGTCAGAAGTCGTGGTGGACTTCCACCGGGCCGAGCGCCTCGAGCTCCGGAGCCACCCGGTCGGCGTCGCCCGCCACCACCACCGTAAGGGCTTCCGGGTGAATCCGACGGCGGGCCGCGCGAGCGGCGTCGTCCACCCCCACGGCCCGTACCCGTTCCCGGTAGCGCGCGTAGTAGTCGGCGGGCAGGTCGTGCACGAAGATCCCGGCGATGCCGGTCGCGATCTGGGCGGCGGTCTCCATGCGCAGAGGAAAGACGCCCGCCAGGTAGTCGCGCGCGGCGCGCACCTCGGCGGGTCTCGGCCCCTCGGCGACCAGCGCCTCCGTCTCGGCGAGCACCTCCCGAACGGCCGCGGCGGTGACTTCGGTGGCCACCGCTGCGGCGATGCGGAACATCCCGCCAGCGCGCCGGAGGAGGAACCGCGAGCCGATCCCGTAGGTGAAGCCCTTGTCCTCCCTCAGGTTCAGGTTGAGACGGCTGCCGAAGGTGCCCCCGAACAGGGCGTTGAGCACGATCAGGGGAAAGAAGTCGGGCGTCGCGCGCGGCACGCTGGCATGACCGATGCGCAACTCCGACTGAACCGCGCCCGGGCGGTGGACGATCACGATGCGGCGCTCGCGGAAGCGGGCGCCCGCCGTGGCCCGGACGCGCGCGGCTCGCCCCCGCCAACCGCCGAGACACTCGGCCGCCAGCTCCGTCGCCTCCGTCGACGAAACGTCGCCCGCCACGACCAGGGCCGCACCGCGCGGCCGATGGCGACGCGCGGCGAAGTCCGCCGCGTCCTCGCGCCCCAGGCCGGCGACGGTGGCCTCCGTTCCCGCCATCGGCCGCCCGTAGGTGGCGCCCTCGCGGAAGAAAAAGCGCGCCGCGGCGGCGGCGGCGAGTTGCGCGGGGTACGCCCGCCGTTGCCGAATTCCTCCCAGCTGCTGCTCGCGCGTGCGCTCCACCTCCTCCTGCGGGTATCCGGGCGTCAGAATCACCTCGGAAAGCAGCCGCAACGCGCGCGGAAACCGGTCGGCGGCGCAGGTGAGCGAGACCACCGAGGATTCCCAGCCGACCGACGTGCCCAGATGCGTGCCCAAGTCCTCCATGGCGCACGCCAGCTCCACGGCCGAGCGCCGGACGCTGCCGCCGTGGAGCGCTTTGCCGGCCAGCAGGGCGAGCCCGGCCTGCCCGGCCTCGACCGCAACCTCGCCCGCATCCATGACCAACAGGGCGGTCACCACCGGAACCGCGCTGCGACGCGCGACCCGCACCTCCAGTCCGTTGTCGAGGCGCGCGGCGTCGACGACCGGGACCGCGAAGGACGCGGCCGGACCCGGCGGCGGCGGCGTGGATGGAAAGCCCGCCGGGTTCATGCGTCGCCCCGGGGCACGTAGGTCAGGATCGCCCGGTTCTCGTGCCCCAGGCGTGCGTCCGCCAAGGCCTCCACCGCTTCCGGGGTGACCGCGCGCAGACGGTCGATTTCCGTGGAGATCCGCCCCGGGTCGGCGAAGTGGAGCGTGAACATCGACAACAGATCGGCCCGCTGGGCCACGACCTCGAGCTGCCCCAAGACGGCGGTCTCCGCCAGCGCCACGGCTCGCGCCACTTCCTCGGGCGCGACCGCGCGCAACCCGTCGATCTCGCCCGCGACGGCCGCCTCGAGTTCGTCCGGCTCGACCCCCGCGTTGCCGGTCGCCCGAGCCAGCATCATGGCGGCCCCGGTCATGAGCGGAAGCACGTGCACGGCGACGTCCTTGGCGAGTCGGCGCTCCAGCACCAGCGCGCGATGGAGCCGCGACGCCCGTCCCCTTCCCAAAATGTCGGCCGCGACGTCGGCCGCGTGGAAGGCGGGATCGTCGAAGGTGGGCACGCGCATCGCCGCGTAGACGCGCGGGAGCGGCACATCGGCCTCCACCGTCTGTCGGGAATCGGCGGGGTTGGCGCGCTCCGCGTCCGCGTCCCCGGCGATTCTCCGGCGCCCGGCGCTCGGCGGGATCTCGCCGAAGTAGCGTCCGATCCATTCGATCGCGCGGGCCGGATCGAATCCGCCGCAGAGCGTGAGCACCGCGTTGTCGGGCGCGTAGTAGGCGCGGAAAAACGACTCCAGATCGTCCAGCGCGAACCCGCCGATGTCCTCCAGCGAGCCGATGACCGGATGCCGGTAGGGGTGTCCCGGCGGATACACCATCGCCAACATCCGCTCGTCCCAGTCCCCGTAGGGCTGGTTGTCGTAGCGCTGGCGGCGCTCGTTCTTCACCACGTCGCGCTGATTCTCGAGCTTTTCGGCGGTCAGCGCGGGCAACATCCACCCCATGCGGTCCGCCTCGAGCCAGAGCGCCAGCTCCAGATGATGGGAGGGGAGGGTCTCGTAGTAGTTGGTGCGGTCGAACCATGTGGAGGCGTTGGCCGACCCCCCCACGCCCTCGAGCAATTCGAAGTGCTGGTTCTCGGCCACGTGGCGCGAGCCCTGGAACATCATGTGTTCGAACAGGTGCGCCAAGCCGGTCTGGCCCGGGCCTTCGTTTCGGGACCCGACGTCGTACCAGAGGTTCACCGCGACGACGGGCACGGAGGGCTCGGGAGAAAGGACGATGCGGAGTCCGTTCTCGAGGGTGTGCTCTTCGCAGGCGATGGAGATCACGGAGCGGCCCGGACGGCGAGGAAGGAGGAGGCTCAGCTGCCGAACTTCGCTAGACGTCCGGCGTGCGCCAAGGCCAACGCCATGACGTGGCGCGCGGCGAGGACGCCCAAGTCGCCTTGCCGACACTCGCGCTCGGTCAGACGGCGTCCGGTGGGTCGGGGCCAGCGCGACCGGATCAGGAGCGGCACCGCGTGCCAGGAGTGACCGGCCAGGGTCGCGGGGGTGCTGTGGTCCCCGGTGACGATCACGACGCCGCCGTCGTCCAGCCCCGGAAGAAGGCGGTCCAGCGCCTCGATGGCGGCGACCTTGCCGGCGAAGTCCCCGTCCTCCCCGCGGGAATCCGTGGCCTTGTAGTGGAAGAAGCGGAAATCCGCTTCCCCGGCGGCGGCCCGCATCAGTTCCACCGCCTCTTCGTCGGACGCCGGGGCTCCCGCGACCTTCATCCCGACGAGACGGGCCGCGCCTCGGTACATGGGGTAGCGCGCCACCGCCGCCGCCGCGAGCCCGTAGCGCCGGGAAAAGCCGGGCGGCGCTCGGTATTCGGCGAACCCGCGGGCGAGGACTCCGTTGGCGACCGGTTCGTCCGCCAGGACCTCCGCCGCCCGCCTCAGGATCCGGTCGGCGGCCTCCGCGGTGCGCTGCGAGGGGGCGTCGGAGGCGGGCGCCCGGAGCGTGCGGGGCGGGACCCCGGTGCGCTGCGGATCGGTGTCGGAAACCCCGGCGCCCAGATCGGCGCCTCGCAACACCATCACCGCGCGGTGCTCCATGACGTGCCGGAAGCGGAGGGCCACCCCGGCGGGCGCGGCCACGCCTTCCCGGAGCCGCCGCACCACCCGGCGGCCCTCGGCGTTGTCGGGCCGACCGGCGCGGCGGTCGGTCACGCGTCCGCGCCCGTCCAGGGTGGCCAAGTTGAGCCGGGCGGCCACGTCTCCCGTGCGGAGGCGAATCCCGACCCCCAGCGCGGCCAGCACGCCGCGCCCGATAAGGCGGCGAGCGGGATCGTACCCGAACAGCGCGAGGTGCGCGGGACCGCTCCCGGGCGTGATCCCGGGCGCGACCGGAACATGCATGCCCAGAGAGCTTTCCGCGGCCAGCGCGTCCAGGTTGGGGGTGACCGCGGACTCGAGCTCGGTCAGGCCGGTGGCGGGATGGGGAAGCCCGCCCACCCCGTCGAGCACGACCAGGGTGATGGGATCGCCCCCCGCGGCGCGATCCACCAGATCGTCCGGAAACCGCGTCGTCCCGCCCGTGCCCTCCGCATTCGCGTCCGTCGTCGGCATTCCGCGTCCCCGGGAAAGAGTGGGTCGCCTGCGTGCCCGCCGCGGCGCGCACCAGGTTCGGCCGGTCGCGCGGCGCGGGCAACCCCGTCCTCGGCGCCCGGGCCCGTCGACCGCGGGTCGGACCGGTAGCAGACCCGCACCGCTCGCGATACAATGTATGCAGGGCAGGAGTTTCGGACCGTCGGCGGCGCGCAGGCGTCCGGTCCCCCCCGCGCGAGGAGGCATCATGAACGTTCGGTCCCTGTACGCGTTCTGCACCTTGGCGGCGCTTGCGGCCGCCGGTTGCGCGGGACAGCGAAGAGCGCCCCCCGGGATCGGTTCGGAACCCTCCCGCAACGTCACCGTATTCGTCGACAACCTCGACTTCAGCGACGCGCGCATCTACATCTCGACCGGCGGCGGACGCACTCGGCTGGGAAGCGTTTCGGGGAAGACGCGGCAGCGGTTCACGCGCGAGTGGAGGCTCCCCACCATCGGCTTCGAAGTCGATCTGCTGGGAGGCGGAAACTACCGTACGCAGGAGCTGGCGGTCGCCGCGGGCGAGGTCTTCGATCTCCTGATCCAGGCCGGCAACGTCCGACTAATTCCCAGGGGACGCTGAACGCCCGGCGACGGCGCCTCGCAAACAGCCGAATTCCCAAGAGCGAACCCGATGCACGCATTCCGTTCAACCGTCCGGAACGGAGCCCGTCCCCTGCCGGAAACGGGCCGCCCTGAAGAAGCCGGAACCCTGCGAAAGAAGCGCCCGCGCCCGCAGCGGGCGACGATTTCGGCGCTCGCGGCGGTCGGCATGGCGGCGGCCGCCATGCCGACCGCCGCCATGCAGCAGGAAGCGCCCTCCGCGCCCGCGCTCAGCATGGCGGACGTGGCCTTCCTCGAACGCGCCGACCAGTCGCGCATCTACATGGTGGACTCCACCCTGGCGCGCATCGACGAGTTCGTCGACTTCGGCTGCCCCACCTGCCGGTCCTTCTACATCCTGCGCACCGACTCCCTCAAGGCGAACTTGGTCGAGGCCGGCAAGGCGAACTTCGTGGTGCGCATGTTTCCGCTCGCCCGCCTCATGCGCGGATACCACGCGGCCGAAGCCGCTCTGTGCGCAGGCGGCCTGAACGACCGGCAGGGCTTCGAGGCGATGCAGCACCGCCTGTACATGAACCAGAGCGTGTGGCAACCGTTGCAGGATCCGATTCCCGTCTTCCTCCGGTTCGCGGCGGACATCAACCTGCCGATGGAGGAGTTCCAAGCCTGCCTCGTCCGGGACACGGTCTCGCCCCTCATCACGAGCGACATGAACATGGCCCAGCTGCTCGCCGTGGACGGGACGCCCACCTTCGTGCTCAACCGGAGCGGAGAGCTGACCGGGGAAGTCAAACTCACCGGCGAGGAGGGCATCGCCTCCTTCGAGGCGGCGATCGAGAGGCTGTCGGGGCCGGGCGGTTAGATCATTCGAAGGTCAGCGGTCCGTGGGCAGGCGGCTCGGGACAGCGGTCGAGAAAGCGGCGAGAACCGCGCGGTCGCGGCCTCGTTCCGCAGCACGAGGCGCACGGGGCGAAGGAAGCCGACGCGGGGCTCGATGGGCCGGACAAGGCGTCGCGGAGTCCGGCGTTCTTTGGCGGCCGCCGGGCAGCGAGCGCGTCGTCCGCCTTGCGTCCGCGGAGGCGAGGTCGCTTTTTGCGCGAACGTCCGATTTCGCGTTGCCCCTATTCACTCCTTCCCGGGTAGCCCCGGCTCGGTCATTCCGCGCACGTTCAGCGCCTCCTCGAGCGTCTTTTCGTCGAGCACCCCCAGGGCGCGCACCACGTCGCGCACCGCTCTGCCCTCGCGGGCGGCCTGCTTGGCGACCCGGGCGGCCGCGTCGTAGCCGATGTGAGGGTTGAGCGCCGTCGCGATCGAGGGGTTGCGGTCGAGAAGCTCGCGCGCCCGCTCCTCGTTGGCCTCGATGCCGGCGACGCACCGGTCCGCGAAGGCGCGGCTCGCCCCGGCGAGCAACGCGACCGATTCCAGAAGGGAATGGGCGATGACCGGCAACATCACGTTCAACTCGAAGTTGCCGCGGCCGCCGGCGATGGTGACGGTGACGTGATTCCCGGCCACCCGGGCCGCGACCATCATCAGCGCCTCGGACATGACCGGATTCACCTTGCCGGGCATGATCGAACTCCCCGGCTGCACGGCGGGCAAACGGATCTCGTGAATCCCGGAGGTCGGCCCGGAGGAGAGCCAGCGAACGTCGTCGGCGATCTTCATCAGGCCGGCCGCAGCCGCGTTCAGCGCCCCGGAAGCGCTCACGCAGGCGTCCTGCGCGCCTTGCGCCGCGAAGTGGTTCTCCGCTTCGCGGAACTCGAGGCCGGTCTCCCGGGAGAGGTGTTCGATGGCGCGGCGCGCGAAGTCGGGATGAGTGTTGATGCCGGTGCCGGTCGCGGTGCCGCCCAGCGCCAGCTCGGCCAGCTCCGAGGAGGCGTTGCGCAGACGCCGGACGGCGCGCGCGACCTGCGTCGCGTAGCCCCCGAACTCCTGCCCCAACCGCACCGGGGTAGCGTCCATCAGATGGGTGCGACCCGACTTGAGCACGCCGTCGAAGTCCTCCGCCTTGGCCGCCAGAAGCTCCCGCAGACCCTCGAGCGCGGGAACGAGTTCCTCCTCGACGGCGGTGCGCACGGAGACGTGCATGGCGGTCGGGACGACGTCGTTGGAGGACTGGCCGAAGTTGACGTGGTCGTTCGGATGCACGCGCGCGGTCCCGGAGTCCTGCAAAGCGCGGTTGGCCAGCGCCGCGATCACCTCGTTGGCGTTCATGTTGGAGGAGGTCCCCGAACCGGTCTGATAGACGTCGAGCACGAACTCGCCGTCCCGGAGCCCGCGCGCGACTTCGTCCGCGGCGGCGACGATCGCCCGCGCCACGTCGGCTTCCATGCAT
Organism: Longimicrobiales bacterium; assembly: GCA_965115885.1. Classification (GTDB taxonomy): domain Bacteria; phylum Gemmatimonadota; class Gemmatimonadetes; order Longimicrobiales; family Gaopeijiaceae; genus BD2-11. Next base: position 625,264 of record OZ220479.1, on the reverse strand, counting down.
CCCAGCTCGCGGTTGGCCAGCGCAGCCGATTTCTTGATCAGCCCCAGCGCCTGGACGAAACGGCGTCCGAAACGCTGGCCGCTGATGGGGAAGTTCTCGAAGGCGCGTTGCGTCTGGGCCCCGTAGAGGGCGTCGGCGGGAACGCGGACTTCGCCCAGCGAATCGCGCTCGACGCGAAACCGGTCGGACATGATCGGAACCTCCGGGTTCTCGGGGTGTGGAGCTTTCTCTTCCGCGATGCCAAGATAATCGCGTCGGCGTGCGACAAGGACGACCGACCCGCGGGCGGGGGCCGCGCGGCGGCGCTTTTCGTCGGGTCGGACCCGGGAGCGAGCGATGCGCATTGTGATCTACGGAGCCGGAGCGGTCGGCGGATACTACGGGGCGCGGCTCGTCCAAGCCGGCGAGGAAGTCGCGTTCGTCGCGCGCGGGCGTCAGCTGGCGGCGCTCCGGTCGGGCGGCCTCGCGGTGGAGAGCGTCGCCGGCGACGTGCGGCTCGAGCGCGTCGTCGCGACCGACGACGTCGCGACGCTGGGAAGGGCGGACGCGGTGCTGGTGGCCACCAAGGCCTGGCAAGTCGAAGCCGCCGGGCGGGCGATCCGGCCGCTGGTGGGGCACGGCACGGTCGTGGTTCCGCTCCAGAACGGAGTGGAGGCGGCCTCCCGGCTGGAACGGTCGCTTCCGGCCGAGACGGTGGTCGGCGGTCTGACCCGCATCCTGTGCGAGCTGATCGAACCCGGCCGCGTTCGGCACACCGGAATCGATCCCGTGATCGTGATGGGAGAGCGCGACGGACGGAGCGCCGGCCGTTGCGGTCCGCTGGCCCGCGCGCTGGAGCGGGCTCCGGGCGCGTCGGCCCGAGTCGTCGGCGACATCGAGGCGGAGCTCTGGAGCAAGCTCCTCCTCATGGCGCCGGCGAGCGGGGTCTGTTCGGTAGCGCGGATGCCGATCGGCGACGTGCGCGCCACCCCGGCCACCCGCCGCCTCCTCGGCCGCTCCATGGAGGAGACCGTCGCCGTGGCCGCAGCCCGCGGGGTGCGCTTGGCGGACGACGCGGTCGCGGCTTCGTTGGCCTTCCTCGACGCTCTTCCCCACGACTCCGCCCCCTCCATGCAACGCGACATCGCGGAGGGCCGGCCCTCGGAGCTCGAGCAGCTGAGCGGCGCGGTGGTCCGTCTGGGCCGTGCGCACGATGTCTCCGCCCCCGTCCACGAGTTCATCCATGCGGCGCTGCTTCCCGCGGAGCTGGCCGCGCGCAGGCGTGCGCCGCTGTCCTGAGACGACGGGCGCAGGACGGGGCTCCGGCGCGCTCGCGCCGACCGAACCTTGAACGCCGCCTCGCTGCGGCGGCATCTTGAGCCCATGCGTAGGGACGCCATGAACTCGCCGCCTCGGCCGGTGACCAAGGATCTCGTGCTGATCGGCGGCGGACACACCCACGTGGCCGTGCTCAAGCGCTTCGGCATGAAGCCGGTGCCCGGAGTCCGGGTCACGCTGATCTCGCGCGAGTCGAACGCCCCCTACTCCGGGATGCTTCCGGGACTGATCGCGGGTCACTACGCCTTTCAGGACGCGCACATCGATCTGGCTCCGCTCTCCCGCTTCGCCCGCGCCCGCTTTCTGCGGGACCGAGCGACCGGGATCGATCTCGAGCGCAAGCGGGTGCTGTGCGCCGGTCGACCGCCGGTCGCTTTCGACGTCCTGTCGATCAACACCGGGTCGGCTCCGGGGGTGCGCGCCGTCCCGGGCGCGGCGGGCTCGGTCGTCCCGGTCAAGCCCATCGACGGCTTCTTCGCCCGCTGGACCCGGCTCCGAGCGCGCGTCGCCCGCAGCGTCGATCCGGTCTCGATCGGCGTCGTGGGAGGCGGGGCGGGGGGCGTGGAACTCGCGCTCTCGATCCGCCACGGGTTGGCGCGCGCCGCGGAGGCCGCCGAGGGGCCTCGCGGCAGGGTGCGAATCGAGCTCTTCACCGACTCCGGCGAGATCCTGCCCGCCTACCCTCGGCGCATGCGCGCGCGGTTCTCGCGCACGCTCGAGCGCGCCGGCGTCGCGGTGCACGCAGGTCGTCGGGTCGTGCGGGTGGAGGAACGCAGCCTGCACTTCGGCGACGGATCCAGGGCGGCCTTCGACGAACTGCTTTGGGTCACGACCGCCGCCGCTCCGGACTGGCCGCGCGCGTCCGGCCTGGAGGTGGACGGGCGCGGCTTCATCCGGGTGCGCGACACCCTGCAGACCTTGTCGCATCCCGACGTCTTCGCCGCCGGAGACGTCGCCGCCGTGGAGGGGCATCCGCGTCCGAAGGCGGGGGTGTTCGCGGTCCGCCAGGGTCCGCCGCTCGCTCGCAATTTGGAGCGCCGTCTGCGCGGCGCGCCGCTCGCCGGTTTTCGGCCTCAGCGCGAGTATCTGAGCATCGTCTCCACGGGACGCCGCCACGCCATCGCCGCCCGCAACGGGCTGACGGTCGGCGGGCGTTGGGTATGGACGTGGAAGGACCGCATCGACCGGCGCTTCATCCGCGCCTACACCGAGTTGCCCCGGATGGACGAAGCGGACGGCGGCGACGGCTCGGTTCGGCACGGGTCGCCCGTCGGCCTCGGTCCCTCGATGCGTTGCGGAGGATGCGGCTCCAAGGTGGGCAGCGAGCCGCTCTTTCGCGCGCTGGGGCGGCTGGACGCCTCGGCCTCGGGCCATCCGGACGTGCCCCTCGGGTTGGACGCCCCCGACGACGCCGCGGTGATGCGGATCCCGGCGGGACGGGTCGCCGTGCAGAGCGTCGACTTCTTCCGCTCCTTCGTCGAGGACCCCTTCCTCTTCGGGCGCATCGCCGCCAATCACGCGCTCGGCGACGTCTTCGCGATGGGCGCCGAACCGTTGGCGGCGCTGGCGCTGGTGACGATGCCGTTCGCCGCGGAAGAGAAGATGGAGGAGGATCTCGCGCAGCTCATGGCGGGGGCGCTCGAAGTGCTCGCCCGCGACCGGGTGGCGCTCGCGGGCGGACACACGGGCGAGGGGAGCGAGCTCGCCATGGGGTTCTCCGTGACCGGGACCGCTGCGGAGGAGGACCTGCTGCGCACTTCGGGCATGCGTCCGGGGAACCGGCTGGTGCTCACCCGACCGGTCGGCACCGGCGTGATCCTGGCCGCGGAGATGCGCGGCAGGGCGCGCAGCATCTGGATCGACGCCGCGCTCGCCGCCATGCAGGAATCCCACCGGCCCGCGGCGCGAATCCTCGCCCGGCACGGAGCCACCGCAGCCACCGACGTGACCGGCTTCGGGCTCGCCGGCCACCTGCGCGCGATGGCGCGCGCGTCGGGGGTGGAGGTCTCGCTCGACCTCGCCGACGTCCCGTTGCTGGACGGAGCGCTCGACCTCGCCCGGATCGGCGTCTTCTCCTCGCTCCAGCCCCAGAACCTGCGCGCGCTGGAGGCGGCGCGCGCGGGCGGGACGCTCGACGATCCCGCCGTCCAGCTTCTAGCCGACCCGCAGACGGCGGGAGGGCTGCTCGCCAGCGTCCCGGCCGAACGGGCCGAAGCGTGCGTGGACGCCCTGCGCGCCGCCGGTTGCCCGCGATCGGCCGCGATCGGCACGGTGCTGGCGCCGGATGCGGGCTCGGGGACGCCGGGGGCGTTGCATCTGCGCACCGGGCCCGCTCGGTGAACCCGCCCCCGCCGACCGCATCCTCGCCCCGCCTCCTCGCCGCCCTCGCCGCCGAGGTGAGCGTCTGCCGCCGGTGCCCGCGGCTGGTGGAGTGGCGGGAGCAGGTCGCGCGCGAGAAGCGGGCCGCCTACGCCGGAGAGGAGTACTGGGGCCGACCGGTGCCCGGATTCGGAGACCCGGCCGCTTGGCTGGCGGTCGTGGGGCTAGCGCCCGGCGCGCACGGCTCCAACCGCACCGGCCGCATGTTCACCGGCGACCGCTCGGGCGACATGCTCTATCCGGCGCTCCACCGCTCGGGCTTGGCCACCCGGCCGAATTCGGTCTCGCGCGCCGACGGCCTCGTCCTGCGGGGCGCCTGGATCACCGCGGCGGTCCGCTGCGCGCCCCCCGGCAACCGCCCCACCCCGACCGAGCGCGACACCTGCGGAACGTTCCTCGAGCGCGAGTGGGCGCTGCTACCCAATCTGCGCGTGGCGGTCGCGCTGGGCGCCTTCGCGTTCTCGGCGGTGCTCCGTCTGTTGCGCGACCGGGGCGAGACGCTGCCCCGCCCCCTTCCCCGCTTCGGCCACATGCGGGAGGTGCCCCTCCGTGCGGACCTGACCGTCCTGGCCTCCTACCATCCCTCCCAGCAGAACACTTTCACCGGCAAGCTGACCCGGGAGATGTTCGACGACGTCTGGCGCCGAGCCCGGGCGCTCGGGGCGTCCTGACGCGCGCTTCGGAGATCGCCCGCTCTCCCTGTCCGGACCGATCCCGCAGCCCGTCCGCGCCCGCTCGCCAGGACTCCCTCCCTTTCCGGCGCGTCCCTCGCTCCGTATTGGCGAATGCCCGCGCCGGGGATATTCTTCTGCACGTCGGGCGCCCCGGGTTTGCGGGGATCGCCTCCGGCAACGCGGAAGGGCGCGCGCGCCGCGCGGATGACCGACGGGCGCGCCTTCGGGTCCCAAACGAAAGAAGCGCCGCACGGGCGCGCGCAGGAGAACTCGCGAATGGCGTCGGACACGAACTCGCTCCCGGTCCGCACTCCGCCCCCCCTGCCCACGCCGCGCCCGTGGGGGCGCACCGGACGTCGGGATCGGTGGTGGGCGCAACCGCTGGCGGTCTTCGCGGGTCTGACCGCTTTCGGCGTCTACTCCTCCTGGGCCGCCTTCCAAGGCGAGCACTACGCCTTCGGCAACTACCTCTCCCCGTTCTATTCGCCCGAGCTGCTGGGCGACTCCCACCACGCTTGGCTGGGGGGCGCGCCGGCGTGGTGGGCGGACTCCTGGCTCGGCTGGTTGCGCTGGTCGCCCGCCTTCCTGATCCTCTGGGCGCCCTTGGGCTTTCGCCTCACCTGCTACTATTACCGGGGCGCCTACTACAAAGCCTTCTGGGCCGATCCTCCCTCGTGCGCGGTCGGCGAGCCGCGCACGGGCTACCGGGGCGAGAAGTCCTTTCCGCTCGTCCTGCAGAACGTCCACCGTTACTTCTTCTACGTGGCCGTGCTCTTCATCGCCATCCTGTCCTACGACGCTTGGAAAGGGTTCCGGTTCGAGGCCCCGGGCGGCGGCGAGACCTTCGGGATCGGCGTGGGATCGCTGGTGTTGCTGGCCAACGTCGTGCTGCTGGGCGGCTACACCTTCGGATGCCATTCGCTGCGCCACTTGGTCGGGGGCGGGCTGGACAAGCTCTCCGGGCGCCCGGTGCGCAAGCGCGTCCACAGATACGTGAGTTGCCTCAACGGCCGCCACATGCTCTGGGCTTGGGCGAGCCTCGTCTGGGTGGGATTCAGCGACGTCTACGTGCGCCTGTGCGCCATGGGCGTCTGGAACGACTGGAGGATCGTCTTCTGATGGCCGAATCCGAGCGTCACGAACACGACGTCCTGGTCGTCGGGGCCGGGGGCGCCGGTTTGCGAGCCGCCATCGAGGCCGCCGCCCAAGGCGCATCGGTCGGGCTGGTGTGCAAGTCCCTGCTGGGCAAGGCGCACACCGTCATGGCCGAAGGCGGGGTGGCGGCGGCGCTCTCCAACGTGGACGAGCGCGACAGCTGGGAGGTGCACTTCGCCGACACCATGCGCGGCGGCCAGTACCTGAACGACTGGCGCATGGCCGAGCTGCACGCCCGGGAATCCCCCGACCGGGTGCGCGAACTGGAGGCTTGGGGGGCGCTCATGGACCGCACCCCGGACGGACGCATCCTGCAACGCAACTTCGGCGGCCACGCCTACCCGCGCCTCGCGCACGTGGGCGACCGCACCGGCTTGGAGATGATTCGCACCCTGCAGGACCACGGCGTCCACCAGGGCATGGACGTCTTCATGGAGTGCACCGTGACGCGCCTGCTCCTGGACGGCGGGCGCGTGGCGGGCGCCTTCGCCTACGACCGCGAGCGGGGACGCTTCCACGTCTTCGGCGCGAAGGCGGTGGTGCTCGCCACCGGAGGCATCGGCAAGGCTTACCGGATCACCTCCAACAGCTGGGAATACACCGGGGACGGCCACGCCCTCGCCTACCATGCCGGGGCGGAACTGATGGACATGGAGTTCATCCAGTTCCATCCCACCGGCATGGTCTGGCCGCCCAGCGTACGCGGCATCCTGGTCACCGAGGGGGTGCGCGGAGAGGGGGGCGTGCTCCGCAACTCGGAGGGGCGCCGGTTCATGTTCGACGACGTCCCGGACCTCTACAAGGACCAGACCGCCGACTCGCCCGAGGAAGGGTGGCGCTACGTGACGGGCGACCGCGCCGCGCGGCGGCCTCCCGAATTGCTCACCCGCGACCACGTCGCCCGTTGCATCGTGCGCGAGGTCAAGGAAGGACGGGGAAGCCCGCACGGCGGCGCCTTCCTCGACATCGCCTGGATCGCGGAGAAGCTTCCCGACGCGCCGGCCCACATCCGCAAGAAGCTTCCGGGGATGTACCACCAATTCAAGGCGCTCGCCGACATCGACATCACGCGCGAACCCATGGAGGTCGGGCCCACCACGCACTACGCGATGGGGGGCGTGCGCGTGGACGCGGACTCGCAAATGTCGTCCGTGCCCGGCCTCTTCGCCGCCGGGGAGTGCGCCGCGGGACTCCACGGCGCCAACCGCTTGGGCGGCAATTCCCTTTCCGACCTGCTGGTCTTCGGCACGCGGGCGGGCGAGCACGCGGCCCGCTTCGCCCGCGAGAACGCCGCGCCGACGCTCGACGCCGGGCAAGTCGCCGAGGCCGAGCGCCGCTGCCTCGCTCCCTTCGCCACCCGGGACGGCGAGGGCCCCTACCGGGTTCAGGAGGGCCTCCAAGAGCTCATGCAGGACAATGTCGGGATCGTGCGCACCGAGGACGACTTGGCGTCGGCCCTCGAGGGGATCCGGGCGCTCGGAGAACGAGCCGCGCGCGTCGCGGTGACCGGGAACCGGGAATACAATCCCGGCTGGCACACGGCCTTGGATCTCGACAACCTGCTCATCGTCTCCGAGGCCGCCGCCCGCGCCGCCCTCGAACGCAGGGAGAGCCGGGGCGCCCACTCCCGCATCGACCACCCGGACAAGGACCCGGAGTGGGGCGGCGTCAACCAAGTGCTGTGGAAGGACGCGGACGGGCGCATGAGAAGCCGCACGGAACCGGTCCGCACGCTGCCCCGGCGGCTCAGCCGGATCATCGAGGAGCAGGGATAATGGCCGAAAGCACGTTCAGGGTCTGGAGAGGGAACCGAGAGGACGGAGGGTTCCGGGACTACACCGTCGAGACCACAGCCGGAATGGTGGTGCTCGACGCCGTCCACAGGATCCAGGCGGAGCAGGCGAACGACCTGGCCGTGCGCTGGAACTGCAAGGCCGGCCGGTGCGGATCGTGTTCCGCCGAGGTGAACGGCATGCCCAAGCTCATGTGCATGACCCGCCTGAGCGACCTGCCCATGGAAGAGCCCGTCGCCATCGAGCCGATGAAGGCCTTCCCCCTGGTGCGCGATCTAGTCGTCGACGTGTCTTGGAACTACCGCGCCAAGGAGCGCGTCGCCGCCTTCCGCCCTCGCGAACCGGACCGCGAGGACGGCACCTGGGAAATCTTCCAGGAGGACGTCGACCGGGTGATGGAGTTCCGCAAATGCATCGAGTGCTTCCTGTGCCAGGACGTCTGCCACGTCCTGCGCGACCACCATCTGCACGAGGAGTTCGTCGGTCCCCGCTTCCTGGTGCACGCGGCCGCGCTGGAGATGCACCCGCTCGACACCGCGGACCGGCTGGACGCGCTGCGCGCCGACCACGGCATCGGCTACTGCAACATCACCAAGTGCTGTACCAAGGTGTGTCCCGAGGGCATCACCATCACCGACAACGCCATCATTCCGCTGAAGGAGCGCGTGGTGGACCGGGCGTACGATCCTCTGGCGAAGCTCCTCCGAGTCGTCCGCGGAACCCGCCCGCCGTCCTGATCCCGGCGGGGCGGCTCGGTCCATGCCCGCGCGGCGCGGCGGACGCCCCTTCGACCGCAGCATCGTGGAGGGACCGGTCCCTCGGGCGGTTTGGAAGCTGGCGTGGCCCACCATGCTCCAGAACGTCATCGCCGGCATGCAGGGCGTCGTCGGCCACGCGATGGTGGGCAACTACGTCGGCTACGCGGGCAACGCCGCGATCGGCATCTCGTCGCAGATCTACCTCGTCGTCATCGTCTTCGTGTCCTCGCTCTTCACCGGGATGGGCATCCTGGTGGCGCGTTTCGCGGGCGCGGGCGACAAGGAGAACGTCAACCGCACCGTCTACCAAGCGTTCTTGACGGCGGCGGCCCTTTCGATCGGGATCATCGCGCCGCTCGGATACGTTCTCTCCCCCTTCCTCCTGGGGCTGGTGGGCGCCACCTCGGAAGTCCGGCTCGAGGCGCTCCCCTACCTGCGCACTCTCTTCGTCTTCAGCTTCGGCATGATGATGTTCTTCATGGCCGGAGGGGCGTTCCGCGCCGCGGGCGACGCGCGCACCCCGCTCCGGCTGGGGGTGGCGCTCACGCTCCTCAACGTCGCGCTGAGCGTGACCCTGATCCGCGGCTTGGGACCGATCCCCCCCTTCGGCACCTCCGGAGCCGCCATGGCGACGGTGATCTCGGGCGCGGTCATCAGCGTCGTGGCGGTCTGGTTGCTCCTCTCGCGCCGGTGCGTGGTCTCCTTCGAGCGGGGCATGCCGCTCGCTCCCGACTGGCGCATCATCCGTCGGCTCTTCCGTTTCGGGCTCCCCGCCGGGGTCCAGGGCGTGGTCATGAACGTCGCCGGCGTGCTGCTGTTGCGCTTCATCGGCTCCCTCGCCCTGAGCGCGGAGGCGCAGGCCGCCTACGCGGTGGGCTACGTCCAGCTCTTCTCGCTGATCACGTGGACGTCCGTCGGGCTCATGGGCGCGACCGCCGCGGTGGCGGGGCAAAACCTCGGTGCGGGCCAGCCTGAGCGGGCCGCCCACGGCGTGCGCGTCGCCTCGCGCATCGGCCTCCTGGTCGCGCTGGCGGTGGGCGCCATGTTCCTGCTGATCCCCAGGGCCTTGCTCTCCGTCTTCGGCATGGAGGATCCCCGAGTGGTCGGTCTGGGGGTCCAACTCCTGGGGTTCCTGAGCGTCTCGGGGCTCTTCGTCGCCGTCGCGCTCTCCTACACCGGGGGACTACAGGGAAGCGGGGACACGCGGAGCCCGCTGTTCATCTCCATCGTCTCCCAGGTGGCGATCCCTCTCGGCCTGCTCGCGGGCCTGCAGTGGATCCGGGGAATCGAGCCCACCGACATCTGGACCGCGATCCTTCTGGGGCACGCCGCCCGCTGCATTCTGAGCGTGGCGCGCTACCGCCAGGGAAAGTGGCGCGACATCCGCGTGGACATCGGACCGTCGGCCGCGCCCCGGCATCAAGCGTAGCGGCCCGCGTTCGGCGGCACGCCGTCGGCTTCGGCGAGATCCCCGGACCCGGATCGGGCGGAACGCACCGGAGCGCCGCAGGGTATTTTCTTCTCGGTTGGGCACTTCTCCTCCGATAGGCGTGCGCATGGCATCCCTCCCGCCGGACGGGCCGACGTCCATCGCCGCCGGTTCAGACTTCGCGGTTGCGGCGCGGCGCGCGCGCGCGGTCCTTCGGGTCGTCGGGCTGTGCGTTCCGGCGCTGGCGCCCGCAGGCGTGGCGGCGGCCCAAGAGCCCGGCACCCTGACCGGGCGCGTGCTCGAGTCGCGGAGTTCCCGGCCCATCCCCGACGTCGTGGTGCGCTTGGACGATCTACGCCGCTCCACCGCGACCGACGCCGCCGGAATGTTCCGGTTCCAGGACGTGCCCGTAGGGGCGCACTTCCTGGTGGTGGAGCACTTGGCCTATGGCGACCGATCGCGCGAAATCGCCGTGAATCCGGGCGAAGACCTGCGCTTGGACGTGCGCCTTTCGCCGCAGACCATCGAGTTCGCGCCCCTGGTCGTGGAAGCGGTCGGAGAACTGGAGCGGAGGAGAATCTCCACCGGCCACTCCGTCAACGAGATCGAGCCGAAGGAACTCGGCGAGGCTGCCCGGCGCGGACTCGCCCTGCCGGACGTGCTCGCGCAGCACCTGCCGGGCCTCCGGATACGCTCGAGCAGAACCGGATCCTGCGTCGAGTACCGCTCCGCCTCGGCGCAGGGCGGGTGCAACCACGTGTCCGTCTACGTGGACGGAGTCCGGGCGGCGGTGCCGTCGCTTCTCTACTTCTCGATGCCTCTCGAAGACATTGCGCGCGTGGAACTGCTGTCGCCCCTGCAGGCGTCGACCCGGTTCGGCATGTCCGCGGGAGGAGGCGCCCTCCTGGTGGAGACCAAGACCGGCCCGCAGCGCGGTCGCGAGGCCGCCGCCGACCATCTGGCGACCGGGTTCGACTGGTCTCTGGAGGAGCAGCGCTACGGATGGGAGCGGGTCCTCCTCGGCTCCTTCGTGGGAAACGCGATCGGGCTGGCGGTCGGACTCGGGCTGGCGGCGCGGTGCCTCGAAATCGACACCGCGATCGGAGGCCTGCGCCCGCGCTGCGCCGGGGTCCCGACGGCGGGCGCGGGCGTCTTGGCGCTGGCCCTGCCCAGCGCGGTCGGAGGCTACTCGGCCGGGTGGGCCGGCCGGACCCGTCGATCGAAGGGTCGCTTCCTTCCCGCCGCGCTCGGAAGCGCGATGGCGGCGACCGCCGGCTATCTCCTGCTCATCGAGGGCAGAAGCAACGGGGTCGGCTCCGCGGAGACGGCGGGAATCGTCCTGCTGGCGGTCGGCACGCCGCTCGTGACAACGCTCGCCGACCGGATCTTCCGCGTGTTGCGCTGAAGTCGGCTCCGCCGCTCAGGCCGATCCTGCCCGCCCTCCGCTCGCAGGATGAACGGGTCCCAGTCCCTCCCGGAAGGTGCGCTCGGCAAAGGCGAAGTACACCGCGTTGCGAGCCCGAGGCCACAGTCGCAACCGTGCCCTTCGGTCGGTTGCGGACCGCCTCCTTAGCTTAAAGCTTAGCAAGCTTAGCACTTAGCGGTCCGACGAAGAACCGACCGCCAACTTGTACACCGCGACGTTCTCGACGTCGAATTCGTCCCGGATCACCCCGAGCAGGAGTCCTCGGGCCACGTCGAGAATTCTGAATCTGGGCGGAGTCTCGACCTTGCCCAGCCACTCTCCGTCCGGAGAAAGGACGGTGTACGGCGACGCTTCTCGCGGGTACGCGGGCCGGTAGGACGGCAGCCACACGTTTCCGTCGGCGTCGGCGAACGGAGCGCCGAAGAACGGCATCGGACGGCCGATCATGGCGCGATACTCGGACATGCCTTCATCCACCATCTCCTCGATCCGGGAAGCGGCGACGCCGTCGTTGTTGATCCGCAGATCGACGCGGTTGTAGGCCTCGACGGGCTCCATGAGGTTCCCGGTCAGCGGGGTAGGCTCGGCCCGCCAGCGCACCACTTGGCTCACCGCGCCGTCCGGGAGCCTCCACGTGACCTGGGGTCTGTCGGACCTCGTGTAAACGAACCGCCCGTCGGCGACCGTGACCTCGCCTATGGGTCGAATCGGGTTAAACCGAAGCCCCCGCGGGTTCTTCGGCCAGTGGTCGTAGGAGGCGACCGTGTCGAGGGCGCCCGTCTCGGGGTCGAACAGGGCCATGTGTCCGGCCATCCACTCCTCCTCCATCCCGCCCCAGCTGCGGTAGGGCTGCCGGTTCGCCAGCATCAGCTCCCCGGACCTCCCGAAGCCCTCGACGCCGAGGACGGATCGGGGAAGGCTCGCGACGCTCGCGACCGAGTCGCCGACGAAGAGGGTGAGGCGGAGCAGACGGCTGTCGTGCACGTAGACGCTGTCGCGGCCCGCGACGAACACGGCCCATGGATCGACGACCTCGCCCGGGCCTTCGCCTCGTACTGCGATCACGCGGTGCGTCGCGCCGTCGGCGCTCAAGGCGACCACTTCGCCGGCCCACCGGTCGGCGACGACCGCGCTGCCGTCCGGGAGGAGCCGACCGGCGTTAACGCCGCGGAACTCGTAGTCGCCCAAGCCGGTGCCGTGCCGGTACGCCGGCTCTTCGTCGACCGAGAAGGCGGGCCCGACGCGGGGCGTTTCGGCGTACTCGACGATGCGCACCCCCGCGCTGTCCTCGATTTGCACCCGGACATCGCCTGTGGGAGAGGCGCCTCCCCCACAGGCGACCAAGAGGGCCGTCGACGTCAGGAGCATGGATTCGCGTCTCATTCGAGCCCTCCCCGGTCGCCGCGAACCCGCGCGTTGGAGCGGGCCGATCCGCCGAACGTGCTTCTTGTTCTCCTCAACCGCGGCCAGCTGCACCACAGCATCGGCCGCTCCGGCAGGCCTTCACCACTGTCCGTGGGCACAGAACGGCATCAGTCGTTCCAGCCAGCCGAGCCCGGCGCGGACCGCGAGCGCGCGCCCGGTTTCGGTTCCGAGCCCGATCCAATCCATGGGCGCGGCGCCGATGGGCGCACCGGGAGGCGCTTCGGGCGTCGGCATCGGCGTCCACGGATCGTGGGGCCGCTCCTCGAAGCGCCGGATGTCGCGGGCCAGCAGGGCGAAGTGGGCCGCGTCGCGGCCCTCGCCCGCCGCCCGGCTCTCGGCCTTCTCGGCGAGCCACCCCAAGCGCTGGGCCGCAACTGCCCGCACCTGCGGCATGGCGGCGGCGGACGCCAAAGCCACGAGCCCTTCGGCGACCACCCGACCCACGGCGCGGCGTACCTCCGCCTCGTAGGGGGAGTCCGCCGGGTCCGGCTCCCCGACCGCCGCGAGCGCGTCGATCACTTCCTCCAGCCCGGGCAGCGACGGATCGAGCGCGTTCTGCTCCAGCAGGCGCGCCGCCCGGCTAGGCTCCAGCGCTTCGCCCACCACATGGGCGCTCGCGACCACCGCCGGCGAGACTGCGTCGAACATAGGCCCCGTGTAGCGAGGGAAGAGCTCGCGGGTGCGGCCGTGGCCGGCGGGGCGCGGCGGCAGCCTGTCCAGCACCGCAGCCGGGACGGTCAGCTCCGAGGGTTGCATCGACCGCATCAGCGCGTCGAGCGCCCGCAACTGCGCGCGCGCCGAGGCCGGGCGCACCGGCTCCAGCCCGTCGCCCCGGGTGGCGTAGGTGTAGTGCATGCCGCCCAGCACCGACGCGGCGGCGGTCACCTGGTAGCGATGGTGCATGTAGAGCGGAACCAGCACCTCCTCCATCCGCGCCATCGGCGTGCCCGTGCGGATCGCGCGCGCTCCGAAGCGCTCCAGGGCCGCGCGGCGCACGTCCAGCATGCGGTCCAGCTCGACTCCGGGGTCGATTCCGTTGGACCACTGGTCGACCCGCGCATGCGCCGACATGTCCTGGTTGGTGAAGTAGCGGACGTCCCGCGCCCACGCTTCGTCCAGGATCCGGTCCAGCTCCGCGGCTTCGTCGGCGCCCGGGGGAAACACCGAGTACCCGTACCGAATCGCGACCTTGTCCCACTCGCCGATGTCGGCGTCGTAGACCTCGGAGTGGTCGAACGCCTCGCCGTCCCAGGTGATCAGCGGATGGGGGTAGTCCAGAACCGAGATGCGTCCGACCTCGCTGTTGTAGTAGTTGTGCCCCAGCCCCAGCGTGTGTCCCACTTCGTGCGCCGAAAGCTGCCGAATGCGCGCCAGCGCCCACTCCGTCAGCTCGCGCGCCTCCTCGTCCCCGTTCTCGTAGGGGGCGAGCAACCCTTCGGCGATCATGTAGTCCTGGCGCACCCGCAACGACCCCAGCGTCACGTTGCCCTTGAGAATCTCGCCCGTGCGCGGATCGGTGATCGATCCGCCCGTGCTCCATCCCCGCGTCGAGCGGTGCACCCAGTTGATGACGTTGTAGCGCACGTCGTGGCTGCTCACGTTCTCGGGCCGCATCTCCACCCGAAAGGCGTCGACGAAGCCCGCCGCCTCGAACGCTTGGTTCCACCACCGGGCCCCGTCCAGCAGCGCGGAGCGCACCGGTTCCGGGGTCCCCGGATCGAGGTAGTAGACGATGGGTTCCACGGGCTCGCTCATGGCCGCGTCCGGGTCGCGCTTCTCCAAGCGGTGGCGGCGGATGAAGCGCCGGGTCATGGGCTCGTCCAACGGAGCGGAATAGTCCCGGAAGGACATGCCGCCGTAGCCGGAGCGCGGATCGTGCGCACGCGGCGCGTATTCGCCCAGCTCGGGCAACCGGATGAAGGAGTGATGCATGCGCACCGTCGCCGCGGCGGCGTTGGCGGCGACGGCGCCCACTCCCTCGAAGCCGCCGCCCCCGCCCCCGAAGCGGCCGCCGGCCGTCCCGCCGTCCTGGCGCACGAAGGTGAGCGACGCCTCCATCTCGGTGTTCTCGGGGAAGTTCATGACCATCGGCGGATACACCGCGCTGCGACTCGGGTCCAGCCGGTAGGTGCCGGGGCGCAGGCGTCCCGCGAAACCGGCGATGTCCTGCAGGAGGAAGGGGGTGAAGTCGATCAGCACCCGTTCCCCGGTCTCGGCGGCGGCCTCGAAGCCCCAGAGCGTCGAGGGCGCGAAGGCGTCCTCCACCGCCTTGCGCTCCGCGGGATTGGCGCTGGAGGCGCGAAAACGGTAGTTGGGCTGGACCATCAGCACCTTGGGGCCGACGCGGTGGAAGCGCACCACGCGCGAGCCGGCCAGCTGCCCCCGGTCGATGCCGATGTCGTTCGACCCGAGCCCGGCGCCGATCCCGGAAGCGTGCAGCAGATCGGCGTCCCACTGCGCGATCTCCAGCCAGATGCGCCCGTCCGCCGCATCCCAGTACATGGGCAGAAAGCCGTCCATGAGTTCCATCGAGGCGGTGTGCTCGGCGATGGCGGGCAACGCGCCGGCGGTCCCCTGCTGCGCCCGCACCCGTTCCGCGGCCGACGGCGACGCCAAGAGCGCCAGCGCCACCGCGATTTTCTGGACGGCGATCCTCTCCGTCGTCCCCGTTGCGGGCGCCGCGCGTCTCCTCGCGAATCTCTTCATGGTTCGCTCCTCCCCGGAACTCGTTCTCTCGAAAAAACCCGCGCCGCCGGTCGTCTTCCCTCGCCGACCGGTCGGCGTTGCGCGGCGAGCAACGCGCGCACGGCCTCGGCCACCCGGCTCATTTCCTCGTGCGTGTTGTAGAGATGCGGCGCCACCCGGATTCGGCCGCGCCGGAGCGACGCGACCACGCCGGAGCGTTCGAGTCCCGCGAACAGCGTTTCGCTGTCGAGGCCGGAGTGGCGAAAAGCGAGGATGTGGCGTCGGCTCCCGGCCTCGGGCGTAGTGGCGCAACCGAGCCGCTCCAGGCGTTCCGCGAGGTCCGCCACCAGCGCGCACACATGCCTGCGGATCGCGTCGATCCCGGCCTCCTCGAGAAGCTCGAGCGCGGCGCCGAAACCGGCGACGAGCGGATACGCGAGGCTCCCCTCCTCGTAGCGCCCCGCATGGTCCAGAAGCTCGAAGTGGACCCTGTCGAAGTTGAAGGCGTCGGTCGTGCTCCGCCAGCCGAGCAGCGGCGGGTGAACGCGCCCGACCACCGAGCGGTCCACGAACACCGCGCCGATCCCCATCATCCCGAGCATCCACTTGTGGCTGTCCGCGGACATGAAGTGGATGCCCGCCTCCTTCACGTCGACGGGCAGGGCGCCGACCGTCTGGATGCCGTCGACGCAGAGGATCGTCCCGCGCTCGCGGCACAGCCGTCCGAGTTCCGTCAACTCCGTGACCGCGCCGGTGGCGTACTGGGCCGAGCTCACCGCCAGCACGCGGGTGTCGGGGCCGAGCGTCCGCTCGGCGGCCTCCACCGTCACCGTCCCGCGGCCGTCCACCGGGATCGCGTCGAGCGCGGCGACGCCCCGTCGGTCCAGATCCATCCAAGGATAGACGTTGGAGGGGTACTCCACCGCCGCCGCCGCCGCGATCCGGTCTCCGGCCCGCCAATCCAGCCCCGAAGCGAGCAGCGACAGCCCGTGCGAGGTGTTGCGCACGAAGGCGACCTCGTCCGGTGCGCACCCGATCAGACGCGCGAAACGTTCCCGGCAATCCTCCGCCATCGACTCCCAGGCGTCGAAGTCGGGTCGGCCCTCGCGCGCGAGCCGATCCATGAAGCCGTGCACCGCCCGCACCGCGCGCGTCGAAGTGGGCGCCACCCCCGCGTGGTTGAGGAAGATGTGGGTCCGGGAGACGGGAAACTCGTCTCGGAAGGACGCGAGCGGCGCGGCGTCGGGCGACGTCACGGACCCGAACCTGCGCTCGGGCGCCGAACGAGGGCCCGCCGACCGGGCGGGCGGGCGGGCGTTTCGTCCCGACGGGGCGGGGCGAAGGCGAGCCGCTTGCAGTAGCGCTCGATCCAGCCGTTCGAGAACCCCAGCGCCAAGGCCCGGCGCGTGATCGCGCGCACATCGCGGCGCGTCACCTTGGTCTCTCGCCGGAGCACGGCCGGATTGGCCCGGCTGATGGCCAGCGTGCGCACCGCGAAGAGCAGCGGGAGCAGACAGAACAGACGCACCCGGTGATAGCGTCTGGGGATCAGCCGGATGTACGCTCGCCCCGCTGCGAGATGTCCGTCGGCCTTCTCGACCAAGCGGGCGAGCGCCGTCATCGCCGCGTCCAGGTTGGCGGCACGGAAGAGCTCGTGCGGGGGGGTGCGCGAATCGGGGAGGAAAGCCGCGGGCACGTACACCCACCCGCGATCCCTGTCTTCGTGGAGTCCCCGGACGACGTTCACCGTCTGGAGCGCCAACCCGAATTCGCGCCCGAGCGGCATCATCCGCTCCCGCGCGTTCCTCACCCCCGGGAGCCGCAGCGCGAAAAGTTCCGTGAGGAGATGGCCCACGCGCCCGGCCACCTCGTGCATGTAGTCGTCCAGATCGGCCTCGGTCTCGAATCGGGGTCCACGCTCCGTCCAGCGCGCCATGCCGGCGCTCGATTCGCGCACGCGCCGGACGAGGATTTCCCGCGCGCTCGGCGCGACCCCGTCCAGTCCGTCCAGAACGGTTGCGGCGTGGCGGGCGACCAAGGCGTCCGGCGTGTCCTCGCGCGCCGCCCGCAGGCGCTCGATCAGCGACCGTCGTCCGGCCCGCCCCGCGAGCACGCGCCGCCAGCTCCCGAGAAGAGCCACCTTCTCCTCCACGCCCAACTCCCGGCTGTCCTCCAGGTAGTCGGAGACCCGGAGCAGCAGGTAGGCGACGGCCACTTCTTCCTCGAGCGGCGAGGGAAGAAGCCCGATCCCCACCGCGAAGGTGCGGCTGGAGGCGGCGAGAAGTTCCTGGAGCGAAGGCATGGTGGATTGTCGGGGCCCCGATCCCGACCGTCAACGCCGTTGCCAGCCCCGGGGTCGCGGAACTAACGTTCGGATCCCCTACTACACTCCCCCGCCGCCCATGAAGCCGAACCCGCGACGCTCCACGTTCGCCGCCGCCCTCCTCCCCGCGATTCTGACGCTCTCCACGGCCACCGGTTGCTTCAACTACGTGCCCGCCGAGATCGGCGCGGTCCCGCCCGGCGAGCCGGTGCGGCTGTATCTCACCCGCGCGGGCGTGGAGGCGCTCGACCGAGACGGCGCCGCGCAGGCGTTGAGCGCCGAGCTCGAGCCCGTGCTCTCCGGCGAATTCGTGCGCCGGACCGGCGCCGACCTCTACGTGCGCGTCCCCACCGTCCGGCGGCAGGTGGGCTTTCACAGCGCCCAGTTGGGGCAGGACATCCGCGTTCCCGCGGGGG
The DNA here is from genome assembly GCA_965115885.1 of Longimicrobiales bacterium. Classification (GTDB taxonomy): domain Bacteria; phylum Gemmatimonadota; class Gemmatimonadetes; order Longimicrobiales; family Gaopeijiaceae; genus BD2-11. The sequence goes on along the minus strand of OZ220479.1, from coordinate 607,484 downwards.
AGATCGTCCAGATCGAGCGCAGGGAGCTCAGCAAGGCCAAAACCGGGTTGCTGGTGGGCGGCGCCGCGGCCGCCATCGCCGGACTGATCGCCTTCATCCTGAACGACGCCCGTCAACCCGATCCGGTCGACCCGCCCTTCGACCCGGTGGAGGACCGCGGCCGCCGCGTCCTCACCCTCCGCTTGGGACGCTGATCGGGCTGCGGGGGCGAGGCCGCCGCGGGCGCGATCCGAAGAATCCGCGGGCGAAGCGTCCGCCCGCTCCCCCTTGCGCGGCGGTGCGACGATGCGCAAGCTGAAGCGCTCCATACGTTCCTTTCATCAGGAGATCGTACCTATGACGGATCGAAGGTTCGCAACCCCGAGCCCCTCCCACGGGACACGGAAAAAAGGGGGGGGGATCGCGCGTTCGGCCATCCTGCTCGCGGTCGCCGCGCTGATCCCGGCGGCTCCCGCGTTGGCGCAGGAGCCGGGCCGGATCACCGGCCAGGTGACCGATGAAGGTTCCGGGGCCGCGCTCGGCGAGGTCCAAGTGTTCCTGGTCGACGCCAGCGTCGGAACTCTGACCCGGCAGAACGGACGCTACGTTCTGCTCAACGTGCCCCCGGGAAGCTACGAGATCCGCGCCGAACGGATCGGTCTGGGATCGGCCACGGCGCAGATCACCGTGACCGCCGACCAGACGCTGGTCCAGGACTTCACCTTGGCCGAGGAGGCGCTCGGCCTCGACGAAATCGTCGTGACCGGGACCGCCGGAGCGGCGCGCCAGCGCGAAATCGGCAACACGATCGCCCAAATCAACGTCGCCGAGGTCCCCGATCGCCCGGCCATGGTGTCCGACATTCTGCAGTCGCAGGCGCCCGGCTTGGAGGTTTACGGCGGGGGCGGCATCGGCCAGGCCAAGATCATCCGCCTGCGCGGCCAGAGCAGCGTGTCGCTCTCCAATCACCCGCTGGTCTACATCGACGGCGTGCGCATGCGCAGCGATCCGCTCCCGGACGCCAACCCTCCGGACCGGCGGGGCGGCCGCAGCGGCAACGTCGCGGTCAGTCCGCTCGACAACATCAATCCGGCCGACATCGAGCGCATCGAGGTCATCAAGGGCTCCGCGGCCACCACGCTGTACGGCACCGAGGCCTCCGCGGGGGTCATCCAGATCTTCACCCGGCGGGGCACCGCCGGAGCTCCGGTGTGGACGGCCGAGGTGAAAGCCGGGAGCGCGTGGAGCCGCAAGTTCGGGGTGGAGACGCCCAACGCGGATCCCTACATCAACATGGGCCCCTGGCTGTGCACCGGGCCGTTCTCCTGCGGCGAGTACCATCCCGGCTCGCCGTTCTCCACGGACTACTCGCTCTCCGTGCGCGGCGGTCGGCAGGACCTGCAATACTTCGTGTCCGCCGGCTTCCTGGACGAACAGGGCTACATCACCAACGACAGTCAGAAGAAATACCACACGCGCGCGAACTTCACCTTCACGCCCGCGAGCGATCTGACCGTCCAGTGGAACACGGCGTACTCGAACCACCTCCTCACGATGACCGCCGGGCAGAACAACGCCCAGGGCATCACCCTCAACGCCTTCCGGGCCGAGCGCAACTACTTCGGCACCGGCGATCCCGTCGTGCTGAACGAGCTGATGAAGCAGGAGCTGAACGAGGACATCGAGCGGCTGACCACGGGCGCGACCGTCACCTACCAGCCTTTGGAACGGATGACCAACCGGTTCACGGTGGGCTACGACTGGTCCAGCCGGGAGCACCGCAACCTGCGTCCCTACGCGTGGCGTCAGGTGCCGGAAGGGTCCCTGCTGAACAACACCTTCCAGAACCGCGTGCTCTCCTTCGACTACGTCGGCACCTACACCTTCGACCTGACTTCCTCGATCGGTTCGAGCTTCTCCTGGGGCGGTCAGGCCATCGGCGACGACGACCGCAACGTCGAAGGTTTCGGCGAGAACTTTCCCGGCGCCGCGGATCCCACCCTCAACTCCGCGGCCGCAACCCAGGCGTTCGAGACCCGCTCCAAGATCTGGAACGCGGGCTTCTTCCTCCAGAACGTCTTCGACATCTCCGACCGCTACTTCGTGACCCTGGGCACGCGCGTGGACGGCAACAGCGCCTTCGGCAAGGGCTTCGGCCTGCAGGTGTATCCGAAGCTCAGCGGCTCCTGGATCCTCTCGGACGAGTCCTTCTGGCCGGATCTGGGCGAGTTCAAGCTACGCGCCGCCTTCGGCCAATCGGGGCGCGCGCCCGGCGCCTTCGACGCCGTGCGCACATGGGATCCGGAGGGGCTGGCGGGCAGCCCCGCCTTCGTGCCCGAGAACGTCGGCAACGACCAGGTCGGCCCCGAGGTCACGGAGGAAATCGAGGCCGGGTTCGACGCCTCGTGGCTGGGAGACCGCCTCACGACCAACTTCACGGTCTACCGCCAGATCACGAGGGACGCGCTCTTGGAGGTCCCCCAGATCCCCTCTAACGGCTTCACCAACAGTCAGCTCACCAACGTCGGCAAGATCCGCAACCAAGGCGTCGAGGTCGAATTGGGCTTCACGGCGCTCGACACCCGGAGCTGGGGAGTGGACATCGGCGGCTCGCTGACCACCAACCACTCCAAGCTGCTGGAACTCGGGATCCCCGAGACCAACGCGCTGCGGATGGACTGCGGACCCAACGGAGACGAGGGGTGCACGCTTCGCAACGTGCGCGACCTGATGGTGCAGAATCCGGACGAGATCGCGGCTCCCGACTACTGCCCCGGCACTCTGGTGTGCTCGGAGGTGCAAGCGGACTTCGACCGGGACGCGCACAACTACGGGCCCAACCTGCCCACCACCTTCGTGAACGGGAACCTCACGGTGCGGACGCCGGGCAACGTCACCCTCTCCGCCTCCGGGGAGTTCAAGGGCGGCTTCTACATGAACGAAGCGGTCTGGTCCATCTCCCGGAGCGTCCGCTCGCACCTGTGCTACCCCTGGTACGTGGACTGGCGGAACTCGATCGATCTCAGAGACGACACCCCGGCCCTGTACCGCGCCCGCTGCAATCCCCGCGAGGGGGAAGGCTACGTGTGGAAGGGCGACTTCTTCAAGTTGCGCACCGTCAGCGCCACCATTCCGGTGGACGCGGTCATGCCGGAGCGGGTGAGCAACGCGACCTTCACCATCGCGTTGCGCAACTCCTACCTCTGGATGGCTGAGATGCCCTTCATGGACCCCGAGCTGACCGCCGATCCCCCGGAAGACCAGAGTCAGGGGGGCTACAACTTCGAGGAGTCCGTGCCGGCGCCGATCACGCTGCACGCATCCCTCCGGATCACGTTCTAAGGGGAGGGACACGAAATGAACGCGAAGAACGCAATCGGCAACGCGGCCATGGCGGCGGCCGTCCTCGGCGGCGCCGCCGCATGCGAGGTCATCAACCCCGGGCCCATCCAGGACGAGTTTCTGGTGCAGGAGGACTCCCGAGAGGGGCTGGTCAACGGCTCCCAGCGCAGGCTGAACGAGGCCATCGGCTGGATCGGCTACACGGGCGCGCTGATCACCCGACAGATCATGCCCGGGGGGCAGACCGGCTCCTACGGACACAGCGTGAACGCGCAGGGCGGATTCATCGAGCCCGGCGGATTCAACACGTACTTCAACGACGCCCAGCAGGCCCGCTTCATCGCCGAGACCGCCCTCGCCCTGTTCGAGGGAGAGGACGTCGCCGCCGACGTCGTCGCGCAAGCCAACGTCTGGGCCGGGTTCTCGAATCGGCTTCTGGGGGAGAACTGGTGCGAGGCCGTCATCGACGGATCGGAGTTGCTTCCCGGTTCCGATTACCTTAGGAGAGCCGAGAAGCAATTCGGCGCCGCGCTGGCGCTGAACCCCAGCGAGACCCTGAGGATGGCGGCCATGGCGGGCCGAGCCTCGGTGCGCGCCTTCCTGGGCGACTGGACGGGAGCGGCGGCGGACGCGGGCGGCATCCCCAACGATTTCGAGTACGTGGTGCTGTCGGACGCCGCCGTCGCGGACACGCGCAACACCCCGCAGTGGGCCAACGCCAGGACGCCCTATCTGGCCTTCACCATGTGGAACACCTACTACGGGCCGCAGCCGGACATGTCGGCCGGGGGCGTTCCCATCCGCGCTTCCGGATACTACCAGGAGACCGGCGATCCGCGGGCGGAGTGGTTCGAGGATCCCGATTTCCCGTGGTCCAACGCTTCCCTTCTGGGCTACGGCCAGACTCCTTGGTTCAACCAGACCAAGTACGACGATCCCAACGACTCCTACACCGTGGCCAGCGGCCGGGAGATGCGGCTCATCGAAGCCGAAGCCCAGCTGACCAACGGCAACTGGCAAGCGGCGATGGACATCGTCAACCGCTTGCGGGCCACCTACACCACCAACGAAACCATGCTGCATGAGGGCGGCGAACCTTTGGAGCCCTGGACGGCGAGCAACCTCGAGGAGGCTTGGAAGCGCCTCAAGCGCGAGCGGGCGATCGAGCTCTTCCTCGAAGCGCGTACGCTGGGCGACCAGCGGCGCTGGGCGGAGAACAACACGCCGGGCGATCTCGAGTTGCCCGATTTCGAGCGCATCTCCGAAATCTTCAGCGACAACCCGCGCGGCACCGTCGTCAACAACCAGGTGCGCCTCTGCTTCGACGTTCCCAACTCGGAGCGCGAGCGCAACGACAACGTTCCCCAACTGGGCGGAACCTGATCGACCGCTTTGGCTGGACATGCGGGGACCGGCGGCTGCCGGGGGGCTTCGGGCTCCCGGCAGCCGTTTCGCCTACATTGCCCCCGGATCGCGCCGAATCGGGAACGCGGGGAGGTCGCATGGAACCATCGGCCGCAGTCGGTCAGGGAAGCGCGCGTGCGCGACCGGCCCGTGCGTCGCGAGCGGGCTCGGCCGGGGCGGAAGGAGACGACGAGCTGGAGGACTCCGCGTGAGCGCGTGTCGAACGACCCTGCGACGTCCGGTAATCGTCCGATGAAGCTTCTCCGTGCGAGGAGAGCCATCGCGTCGATCCCGCCCGCAGGTCTCTTGGCGACGGGCGCAGCAGCCCTGCTCGCCGTACCGGCCGCGAGCGCGGCCGCGGCTCCCGCCACGCCTCAGCTCCCCTACGACGCCGAATATCCGACCATCCCCTACGCGACCGGCGCGACCGACAATCCGGTGGCGGTTCTCGCCCATCAGCTGGAGCGAGGGGAGTTCGCCCTCGCCCGCGAGGGACCGAGCGCCTACTTGGAGGACGTCCTGCGCGCGCTCGACGTCCCCGTCTCCTCCCAGATGCTGGTCTTCTCCAAAACCAGCCTGCTGGCCCGCCTGATCTGGCCCGAAACCCCGCGCGCCATCTACTTCAACGACCGGGTCTACGTCGCCTGGACGCCGGGGACGGACGGCCTGGAGATCTCCGCCCAGGATCCGGAGCTGGGACCGGTCTTCTACAATCTGGAGCCGGGCGGAGACGATGGCCCCCGCATCCGCCGCCGGACCGGACTCTGCCTCCAGTGCCACGACTCCTACTCGCTCACCGGGGGCGGGGTGCCCCGGCACGTCATGGGTTCCGGCCCGACCGACGAGAACGGTCAGCTCGCCTCCCACGAGCTCTGGCGGATCACCACCGACACCACCCCCATCCGGGAACGCTGGGGCGGCTGGTACGTCACCGGCACGCACGGCAGCCAGCTTCACATGGGGAACGTCGCCCTTGGCCGGAGAGGCGACTCGCTCTTCGCCGGCGGCAACGTCACCGATCTGTCGCGGCTCGTCGACGTCGCTCCCTACCCCGCCGCGCACAGCGACATCGTGGCCCTGCTGGTCGCCGAACACCAGATCACCGTGCAGAACCTGATCACCCTGGTGGGATATCGCGTCCGCACCGCACTCCACGCCGACCGACAGGCGGGCCTTCCTTCCGGCGAGACGTCCCCGCGCACCGCCCGCCTGGTCGAGAGCCTCGGAGAATCCTTGGTGCGCGCATTCCTGTTCGTGGGCGCACCGCGCTTCGAGAGCCCCATCGAAGGCACCTCGATTTTCGCCTCCGACTTCGTGGCGAACGGACGCAGGGACGCCGAAGGCCGCTCCCTGCGCGACTTGGACCTCCGCACCCGGCTCTTCCGCCACCCGCTGAGCTACCTGATCCACGCGCCGGAGTACGACGCCCTTCCTGTCCAGGCCCGCGCCTACGTCGAGGGGCGCATCCGGAGCGTTCTCCGAGGCGAGGAGAGCGACGGCGATTTCGCGCATCTCTCCGCCGACGACCTGGAAGCCATCCGCTCCATCCTGAGCGACACCAAGCCCGGGATCGTCGAGTAGCGGGGACCGGACATCCGCGGACAGCGAGGTCGACGATTCGGCGAAGCGGGGTCGGACGGGAGATTTTCGGCGCTCGGCTACGAAGCCCGCGCCCGAGTTCCGGGCCGGGGCCCCAGCGCGTTCGCCAGCGCCTCCACGCTCGCAAGATCGTGGACCGGCAGATGCTCGTCCACTTCGGGGAGGAGCGCCCGGACGCCCGCGGCCCGGGGCGCGAATTTCTCGAAGCGCAGCAGCGGGTTCAGCCAGATCAGTCGCCGGCACGACTTTCTCAGACGCCGGGCCTCGAAAGCGATGCCGTCGGCGCCTTCCCGGTCGAGCCCGTCCGTCACCAGCACCACCACCGCACCCTCCGCCAGCAGACGCCTCGACCAATGCAGGTTGAACGTCCGCAACGCCGCCCCGATGCGCGTGCCGCCGCACCAGTCGGGCGTCGCCCGCCCCACGCGCCGCATCGCCCGGTCCACGTCCCGGCCGCGCAGCAACCGGGTAACGTTGGTGAGCCGGGTACCGAACAGGAAGGTATGAACGCGCTCGCCGGCGTTGGCGAGCGCGTGGAAGAAGTGCAGCAGGATGCGCGAATAGCTCTCCATCGAGCCCGAGATGTCGCAGAGCGCCACCAGTGCCGGACGGCGCGCGGCGCGTGAGCGGCGCTTCAGGGACGCGGGACATCCGCCAGTGCGCAGGCTGGCCCGCAGGGTGCGCCGCGCGTCGATCCCGGGCCCGCGGGGGTCGGAACGGAAACGGCGCGTCGGGATCGGACGCAAATCCGGCCTCATGCGGCGGAGCGCCTCCCTAGCCTGCCGGACCTCTTCGGCGGTCATCTGCTCGAAGTCCCGGGTGCGCAGCGCCTCCGAGGGCGAGAAGGCCATGCGCACGGAGATCTCCTCCCCACCGCCGGCGCGCGCGGATCGCGCGTACCCGGGAGCCGCCTCCGGGAAGAGTCTGGCCGGAGGGCGCGCTGCCGACTCGCTCTCGCCCATACGCGACGTGGAGAGCAACGCCCGCAAGGCCTCGTCCCGCCCCAGCGGATCGCGCCAGAAAAGCCGGAAAGCGCCGTCGAAGACGACGCGCTGTTCCGGGGCCGAAACCAGCGTCCCGTGCAGCGCCCAGTAGAACTGGCTCCGTTCGGTGACGTCGATCACCTCGAGGGCGCGCGCCGCGGAGACCACGTGGCCCGGCCCCACCGGCATCCCGGCCTCGCGCAACATGCGCACGAAACGGACGACGTTGTCGGCGAGCTTGCCGACGGAATCCGTGGGTCGGCGCGGGCGCGCTCGGTTCACGACGGCCTCCGACGGAATCCGCGCACCCCGACGGCGGTCCGCGGCAAGACCGTCGATCCGCGGCGACGGGCCGGTGCGGACGCACGTTCGCCCGGCGGTCGATGCGGATCGACGCCAGGGCCGGAACCCGGGGCGGGACAAGTCGTCGGTCCGGCAACGGCGCTCGCGAGCCACAGGCCCCGGCAGTCCTCCGCAAGCACGCCCCGGCGCACCGCCGTCGACCGCTCCCCGCCGACCACGAACGTCACGCGCGCATCCACGCCTCGACGCCCGACGAGAATCCGAAGCGGCTCGGCGCGACGCCCTGAGCGCGGCAACCTCCCCCGGCATCGATCAGGCGACGAGCCCCCGGCGACGACGCCGGGCAGGTGGGAGGTCACCACAGAGCCGGGCCAAGATGGAACGGCCGTCGGATGTCCGACGCGGAGGTCGGAATTCCCGTCCCCGGCGCAATCTCCTCGCGCGCACGCGCCCCCTTCGCCGCGGGCGCGAGCGATCCTTCTCGCCTCACTCCGCAAGCTCTCCCGCTCCCGCCATCGCCTTCTCGACGCCCCCGTCCCGGCGCAACCGTTCCAAGTCGTCGCGGTACTTGAGCAGTACGCCCAGCGTGCGATTCACGCTCTCGCGGTCGAGCGCGCGACGGTCCAACGCCATGAGGGCGCGGGCCCAATCCAGGGTCTCGGCCACGCCGGGGCGCTTGAAGAGCTCCATCTCGCGTACCTTGCGCACGAAGCCGACCACTTGGGCGCTCAGCCGCTCCGGGGCCTCCGGCACCCGGGAAGCCAGGATCGCCAGCTCCCGATCCGCCGTGGGATAGTCGATCCAGTGATAGATGCAACGGCGCTTGAGCGCGTCGTGGATTTCGCGGGTGCGGTTCGAGGTGACGACCACCACCGGCGGGGTCTTCGCCCGGATGGTGCCCAGCTCGGGGACGGTGATCCGGAAGTCCGCGAGCACCTCCAGGAGATAGGCTTCGAAGGGCTCGTCGCTGCGGTCCAGTTCGTCGATCAGGAGCACGGGCGCCACGCCCCCGTCCGGATCGAGCGCCTTCAGCAGAGGACGGCGAATGAGGAATTCCTCGCCGAAGACATCGCGTTCGACAGCGGACGGCGAACCCTCGGAGCGAGCCGCGTCGCCGTCCGCGCGAGCGTTCCGTCCCAGCTCCGCAGCCCGGATGTGGATCATCTGCCTGGCGAAGTTCCACTCGTACGCGGCGGCGGCCATGTCCAGCCCCTCGTAGCACTGGAGCCGCACCAGGGGCTTGTCCAGCGCGTCGGCCACCGAACGCGCCAGCTCGGTCTTGCCCACTCCCGCCGCACCCTCCAAAAACAGGGGTCGGGCCAGCCGCAACGCCAGAAAAAGCGCCGTCCCCAAACCCGCGTCCGAGACGTACCCTCGGCCGGCGAGCAACGCCACGGTTTCGTCGACGGACTCGGGAAAGGGCGGAGGACCGTCCGCGCCGGAGCGGCCTTCCGCCCTGCTCCCCTCCCTCATCCGTGGTTCGTCCGGCTCCGTCGGATCGAGGCCTCCACGGCCCGCTTCGCCATCACCCCGACCAGATGGGCCCGGTACTCGGCGCCCGCCGCGCTGTCGGACAGGAGTCCGTCCGAGGGCACGCGAACGTCCGCGACCGCGTCCGCCGAGAAGTCGTCCGCCAGCGCGGACTCCATCTCCGCCATCCGGAAGACGCCCGCGCCCGCGCCGGTCGCCGCGACCCGCACTCCTCCGGAGCCCTCGGCCACCGCGACCCCCGCGACCGCATACTTCGACGCCGGATTCTCGAACTTCGCGTAGGCGGCCCGCTTCGGGATCGGAAAGCACACGGCCTTGATCAGCTCGTCCTCCTCCAGAGCGGTCTCGAACATCTCTCCGAAGAAGTCGTCGGAGGAAATCTTGCGCCGGTCGGTGACGACGGTCGCATCCAGGGCGACGCACACCGCCGGATAGTCCGCCGCCGGATCGTTGTGCGCCACGGAACCCCCGACGGTGCCGCGGTTGCGCACTTGGGGATCGCCGATGCGACCGGCCATCGCGGCCAGCGCCGGGATGCGCTCGCGCAGCGTGCGCGACGCCGCCACCTGCGCGTGCGTGGCGCACGCTCCGATCTTCACGCAGTGCCCATGGTCCTCGATGTCGCTCAGGCCCGGCACGTTGCGCAACGAAACCAGATCGCTCGGCGCCGCCAGTCCCAGCTTCAGAAGAGGCAACAGGCTCATGCCGCCCGCGAGCACCTTGCCGTCGGCTGCGCTCCCGAGCGCACCCAGGACGCCGTCGAGCGACGACGGCGCATGATATTGGAAATTCTCCACCGTCGCCTCCGGTCAGTCCCCGGCCCGTGCGGCCCGGATCGCGTGCCAAACCCGCTCCGGCGTGGCGGGCATGTCGATGTGAGTCACCCCCAGCGGGCTCAGCGCGTCGAGGACCGCGTTGATCACCGCGGGCGGAACGCCGATGGAGCCGACCTCGCCGACTCCCTTCGCGCCCAAGGGATTGTGGGTGCAGAGGGTCGTATTGTGGTTGACGTCGAAGGAGGGCAGGTCGCTGGCGCGCGGCATGGCGTAGCTCATGTACGAACCGGTCACCAACTGGCCCTCCGCGTCGTAGCGACAGTGCTCGAGCAACGCCTGCCCGATGCCGTGGGCGAGGCCGCCGTGCAACTGTCCGTCGACGATCATGGGGTTGACGATGCGTCCCACGTCGTCGGCCCCGGTCACGCCCACCAGCTCCACCCGACCCGTATCCGGATCCACCTCCACTTCGACGATGTGGGTGCCGGCGGGGAAAGTGAAATTCAACGGATCGTAGAACGCGGTCTCCTCGAGTCCGGGCTCGAGGCCCTCGGGATAGTTGTGGGGCACGTAGGCCGTCAGCGCGATCTCGCCGAGGCTCTTGGATCGGTCGGTCCCGGCCACCGTGAAGTTGCCGTCGGCGAACTCTACGTCCTCCTCGGAGGCTTCCAGAAGATGGGCGGCGATCTTCCTGCCCTTGGCGACGATCTTTTCCACCGCCTTGCAGATGGCGCTTCCGCCCACCGCCAGCGAGCGCGACCCGTAGGTGCCCATGCCGAAGGGGATGGCGCCGGTGTCGCCGTGCACCACGTCGACCGCGTCGAAGTCGACGCCGAGCATGTCGGCGACGATCTGGGCGAAGGTCGTCTCGTGCCCCTGGCCGTGGCTGTGGGTGCCGGTGAAGACCGACACCGAGCCCGTGGGATGCACGCGCACGCTACCGGATTCGTACAGCCCCGCACGCGCGCCCAGCGATCCCACCACTGCCGAGGGCGCGATGCCGCACGCCTCGATGAACGTCGAGATGCCGATCCCGCGCAGCTTCCCGCGACCGGCCGCCTCGGCCCGGCGCGCTTCGAAGCCGTCCCAGTCGGCGGCGCTCAGTGCGAGATCGAGGGTGGCGTCGTAGTCGCCCTGATCGTACTGGAGGGCGACGGGCGTCTGGTAGGGAAATTCGCGGATGAAGTTGCGGCGCCGGATGTCGACCCGATCGATGCCCGTCGCGGCGGCCGCCTTGTCCACCAAGCGCTCGAGCAGGTAGGTGGCCTCCGGCCGCCCCGCCCCCCGCAACGCATCCACCGGGACGGTGTTGGTGAACACCCCCTCGACCTCCACGTGGATGGCCGGAGTCGTGTACGGCCCGGCGAAGAGGATGCCGTACAGGTAGGTGGGCACGCAGGGCGCGAAGGTGGACAGATAGGCGCCCAGGTTGGCCCGAGTGGAGACCTCGAGCCCTAGGAATCGTCCCTCTTCGTCGAGCCCCAGCGTGGCCGTGCTGACGTGGTCGCGGCCCTGGGTGTCGGAGACGAAGGCTTCCGAGCGGTCGGCGGTCCATTTCACCGGGCGACCGATCCGACCCGCGGCCCATACGACGATCGCTTCCTCCGCGTAGTGGGGGATCTTCGACCCGAAGCCCCCTCCGACGTCGGGGGCCACGACGCGCAGCTTGTGCTCGGGCAGACCGAGCACGAAGGCGCCCATCAGCAGTCGAACCAAGTGCGGGTTCTGGCTGGTGGTGTACAGGGTGTAGGCGTCCGTGGTCGGATCGAAGGCGCCGATGGCCGCGCGCGGTTCGATCGCGTTGGGGACGAGCCGCTGATTCACCACGTCGATGGAGACCACATGGGCGGCGCCGCCGATGGCCGCTTCCGCGGCCGCTCGGTCGCCCACTTCCCAGTCGTAGCACAGATTGCCGGCGGCTTCGTCCCATACCCGAGGCGCGCCGTCGGCGCGGGCGGCTTCGATCGAGGCGACCGCAGGCAACTCCCGGTAGTCCACCTCGATCAGCTCCGTCGCCCGGCGCGCCTCCGCACGGGTCTCGGCGATCACGACGGCCACGATCTCGCCCACGTGGCGCACCTTGCCGATGGCCATCGCCGGGTGAGTCGGCTCCACCATGGGCGACCCGTCCTTGCTGTGGATCAGCCACCCGGTGGGAAGACCGCCCACATCCGCCATGTCGGGTCCGGTGAACACCGCGTGCACCCCGGGCGCCTCCTCGGCCGCGCGGACTTCGACGCGCCCCAGGTTCGCGTGCGCGACCGGCGAGCGCAGCAGGTGGGCGTACAGCTGATCGGGCAGATCGATGTCGTCGGTGTAGCGGCCGCGGCCGGTGAGGAAGCGCGCATCCTCCTTGCGCTTCAACGCCGCGCCGATGAGACCCGTTCCGTTGCGGCCGTCGCCGTTCATGATTCGCCCCCCATCGCGCTCGCTCCCGCCAACACGGCCTGGACGATGTTGTGATAGCCGGTGCACCGGCAGAAGTTGCCGTCGAGCCAGTGCCGGACATCGCCCTCGCTGGGGTTCGGATTCTGCGCCACCAAGTCGATCGCGCTCATCACCATCCCGGGCGTGCAAAACCCGCACTGCAGGCCGTGGTGCTCGCGAAAAGCCTCCTGCATCGGATGCAGATCGGCTCCGTCGGCAAGCCCTTCGATCGTGGTCACCTCGGCCCCGTCCGCGTCCGCAGCGAGGCAGGTGCAACTCTTCACCGACCGGCCGTTCATGTGCACGACGCAGGTGCCGCACTGGCTGGTGTCGCACCCCACATGGGTTCCGGTCAGCGCCAGCTTCTCGCGCAGGAAGTCGACCAGAAGGGTGCGGCCTTCGACTTCCGCCGAACGCGAGATCCCGTTCACCGTCATCGTTATCGCAGGCATCGAACCTCCCCCGCACGGACGAGGACGCGGGCCCCGAAGCGGATTCCCTCGTCGAGCCTTCCGCATGCGTCGTCTCGCCGCATCGACGCAATCCGCCTCCTATCGAGTCTATCCAGGACGTCGCCGTCGGCGCAAACTCGACCGGAATCGGCGGTCGTCGCGGAGCGGCGCTGGAGAATGCCGATCCAGCCGATCCGAAGCGTCATGTCGGTCCAGTCGATTTCTTCTCGCATCGCCGGAATGCAGGAGCCGCGCCTGCGCGCGCAGGTCCGCTCCACGGGACGAACCAGCCGAGAAACGGCTTCTCGGGGCGATGGATAGGGTACGCCCAGGGCCGAACCTTCGACGGCCGGTTCTCGAGAACGCGATTCACATGCGACCGCGTTCTCGTTTACGGCGAGCCGCCGGTCGGCGCCCGGCACGAGCGCAACGATCGCGACAGATCGAGCGACACGCCTTCTCCATCGTCGGTCACGGCGATCGACGACTCGTCACCGGGAGCAGGATCCAGCCGCCCGGCTTTCGGGCGGCCGACGTCATCGCCGCAGGCGCTCTCGATCAGCTCAAAAAACCGTCGATCCGGGAACTCCCGATCAGCTCGTCGCCCGGCAAGGACGCTCCGCGAGTCCGCCGAGGCGCGAGGTCAGAACCAAACTCGGACGCACACCGGACATGCCATCCATCCACCGGTATCGGGGACGAGTTTCTCTCGACGATGCACGAGGCAGTGGAAGCTACGGTCGCCGATCTCTTCGACGCATCCCTCGGTCGGATCCATGAGAAGAAAGCACTTCCCCGTACCAATCCTCTCGTCTTCGGAAAGACGCTCTGCAAGCCCATCCCGAAGGATCTCGCGAGCTCTCGCCCGAGAATGCGTCCGGAAACAGGCGCGCCCGTCGAAAGCGACGACGAACCGGGGACGAGGATCTTCCGCACTCGGTTGGTTCGATCCCTCCCGCCCAGCTTCGTCGACCAAGCGGACGTCCTCCCGCGAGGGAACTGAAAAACGAGATCCGGCGTTCGTCACGGGGAGCACGTCATCCGCTCCGGCGTGCGCGCGCGACACCGCTCGCTCAGCACCATCCCCATGGCGTTGCCGCCGCAGACGCTCTCCTGCGCGGCGGCGGCGGCGGCGGCGGCGGTGGGGCCGGCGCCCATGCGGCACACCTCCTCGCCCTCGAACGCCAAGCAGACCTCGCAGGCGACGGTGGCGGGCGCCATCGACGAATACACCACGTATCCGAGAAAGACCGCGACGGCGATCGCGATGCCCCATGACGCGAGACGCTTCATCGCCTGCCCGTGCCCTCTCCGCGCTCCACGTTCAGGAAACGGGCGTGACCCGCCAGAAATCGATCCCGCCGGGCTGGTAGCGGAGCTCGACGCTGGCGACCCGCTCGAGGGCGGCGAGGTCGAAGACGTCGAGGGTTCCGGGCGTCGTCCCGACGGCCTCGTTGGAGACGAAGGCGTAGCGTCCGTCCGGGCTCGCCACCACGCCGTGGGTAACGGGCCGAGTGGTCGCGATACGCGCCAGCTCCGCGCCGGACTCGAGCGAGATCACCGAGAGGGCCTGCTCGCCCTTGAGGGTCGCCAGCAACAACGCGCCGTCCGCGGTGACCTCCAAATTGTAGGGCGCGATCCCGGTGGAGAAGCGCCGGCGCACCGACCAAGTCTCGATGTCGATCTCGAGTATCTCGTCGTTCCGGTTGCAGGCGACGTAGACCACCCGGTCGGCGAAGACGCCTGCGCCGGGTTCGGCCCAAGTCGGCGAACACACCGGCGCGTCCTCGGCCATGCCGGAGCGGTCCCGCATGGCGGGCGGGCGGACGGAGCCTCCTCCCGCGCTCGCGAAACCCTCCATGGCCGTCGCATGCCCCCCCATCCCCCGGTCGCGCGCATCCAAGCCGCCCTCCCGTCCCGGCGTCAGAGAAAAACGGCGACCCACCTCCAGGGCGACGAGGTCGAACTCGACTAGTTGGTCGGAGTGCATGCAGGTCGAGTACTGACGCTTTCCGGATGCGCTCACCCGGCTGCCGTGGGGCATGAGACAGGTGGCGACCCGCGACAGCTGGGTCATGGTGGGGGCGTGCACCACCGACAGGTCGGAGGGCACCATGTCGCCGTGCAAGTTGAAGTTGGCCACCACCAGAAACTGGCCGTCGGGGGTGATCCCCACGGTGGCCGGGAAGAGCCCCAACTTCGCGCGCCCGACCAGGGTGTCGGGCCCGGCCGCGAACTTCCACACGTGCCCGTAGGGCGTGCCGTGGGCGACGGTGAGATACCAGAAGGCACCGTCCGGCGAAACCGCGAGTCCGTGCGCACCGTCGTTGTCGGCAGGCATGATCCCGACCGGAATCTCCTTCTCCACCTCCGCGCCCATGCCGGGTCGGAACGCCACCCGGCTCACGACGTCGGACGACTCGTTGGCCACGTAGAGCCGGTACTCCGCGTCCTCCGGGCCGGCGTCCTGCGCCCCGGCCTCCGAACCCGAACCGACCGGGAGAATCGCCAGCGCCGCCAAGGCGACCGCGACCGTCGGGCGCACCGGAACGCGGCCCGAAAGCGGGACTCCGCCGGGTGCGCACCCGGCGGAGTCCCGGTCGCCCCTCTGCTCGCAGGAACCTCGGTCGTCCATTCTCTCTACCGCAACCTTATCCGTCCGCGGACGCCCACCGAATGCGCCGCTTCCCCGAGCGCGCTCTCGCGCCGAGTACCTTCGAGACGAAGTCCGACTCCCGCGCCGAGCTCGTAGCGCACGCCGCTGCTGAAGGCGCGCACGCCGTCTCCCGCGAAGTGGAATCCTCCGTAGGGCATCCCATGGAAGCCGGCGATGCCGTAAGCCACTTCTCCGTCCACCCGGGCGCCCATGCCCGCAGCGCGGCCGTTCGTCGCCTCGGTCATCCCGCGTTCCCACAGCTGGTTCACCCCGCTCCTGTGGTCGCCGTACGAAGGCGTCACCCGGATCGAAAGTCCCTGGCCCCGGGCCGCCGGATCGAACAGGAGCATGCCGCCGAGACCCCACTCCTCGTAGCCTTCCCGCGCCGAGACGACCAAACGGCCGCGGCCCTCCGCGGTCAAGCCCACGGCGGAGTTCGAGTACCGGACGCCGCCGCCGAGCTCGGCGCCGGTCCCGTTCATGCCGTCGCCGTTGTCGTAGCGCATCCCGCCCTCGAGCACGAACGCCACGTCGTGGCTCTCGCCGGCCCGAAAGCCCTGCGTCAGCTCGAGAGCCAGCTTGCCGCGCTGCATCCCGAGCGTGACCGAATCGATCTTCTCGGTGCCGTCGACCACGACTCGGGAGGCCCAACCCTCGGCCTTGACGCGGACGCCGCCCATGCCGCTCGAGAACAGCTGGTAGCTGCCGCCCGCCGCCCCCGTCATCATGCCGGTGGAGCCGGTGCGGAGCGCTTCGCGTTTGTCCGTGACCTCGATGCCGCCCCGACCGAAGCCCGCCGAACCCCACAAGGCGTTGCCGCGTTCGCCGGAGAACCAAGCCAGGTAGGGATGCACGCTGAACATGGTGGCGCCGTAGGTGCCGGCGACCGGAGCGGCGCCGGTCTTGTCGGTGAAGTCGAAGGCGCCCGAGGAATAGGAGCCCGCGAGACCCGCCAGAATGTCGGACCCCATACGGGCGTCCACCCCCGCGTGGAGGCTCACCATGTCGCCCTTCCAGTCGAGGGCGCTCGCGCCGGGTTCGCCGAGGCGGTGGTACTCGCCCGCGCCCCAGCTCGCCAGCCGGGTGCCGACGGCCGATTGTTGCGGCGCTTCGGGGGCGCCGAACGGCATCTGGAACGAAGTGCCGCCGAAGAGCGCGGCCAAGGCGGCGCCGTCGCTTTGGCCGAGGCCGCCCGCGCCCGGCGCGGACAGGCTCGCGGCCATCGACGAAAATCCGTTCGCCTCCACACGGCGCTCCGTTCCCATCCCGTTGGCCACCGCGTCGACGCGGCGGACGATCGCCGAGACCGTGCTGGAGGTCATCGCCGCGGCCACGTGCGGCAGCACGCGCGCGTTCAGCCTGCCCGCGCGCTGAACGGGATCGTCGGTCGCGGCCGATGCGGTCTTCGACGCCGCGCCGGTGCCCGCACGGTTGATCGCCGAAACGCGGTAGTGGCGCATGCTCCCCGGCAACAGGCCGGTGTGCGAGAACGCGGTGCCCGTCGACTCCGTGTCGATCACCAGATCCGCCCATGCGGCACCGTCCTCCGAAACCTCGACCCGGTAGCCGGTGACGGGAGCGCCGCCGTCGTAGGCGGGCGCGACCCAGACGAGGTCGATCTGGGTGGGCGTGGTCGCGGTGGCGGCCAGCCCGGTGGGCGCGTCGGGAACGGTCGCGTCGGTGGTGGCACTCGCCACCCGCGACGCCTCGCCCGCGCCGATCCGGTTGATCGCCGAGACGCGGTAGTGGCGCGTGGTCGCCGGCTCGAGCTCGCCGTGCGAGTACTCGGTGCGCGTGCTGCGCGTGTCGGCCACCAAGTCCTGCCAGACCGTGCCCCCGTCCTCCGAAACCTCGACTCGGTAGCCGGTGACGTCGGCGCCCCCGTCATACGTGGGCGCACGCCAAGAGAGCACGATCCGCGAGGTGCCGCTCGCCTGTGCGGCGAGGCTTCGGGGCGCGCCCGGCAAGGTCGCTTCGGTGGTCGCCCGCGCAATGTTGGAGAACGGTCCCGGGCCGGCGATGTTGATCGCGGCGACGCGGTAGTGGCGCGTGGTCGCGGGATTCAGGTTCAGATCGGGGAACGCCGTCGCCGCCGAGTTCGTGTTGCGGCGGATGATGTTCCAGGTCAGGCCCTCGTCGTCGGAAGCCTCGACGCGGTAGCCGAGGACAGAGACGCCGCCGGTGTAGCGGGGCGCGGTCCACGACAGGTCGATGCGCGACGTGCCGGCCGGCCGGGCCCTGAGCCCGGTCGGAGCTCCGGCGCGATCGGCGTGCGTGAGGGTCGCCGCCGTGAGCGACCAATGGCCGGCGCCCACGCGGTTGATGGCCGCGACTTGGTACTGGTACCGGGTCACCGGCCGAAGCCCGGTGTGCGTGAATGTGGTCGACACCGTTCCCGTGTTGGGACGGAGGATGATCCAGGAGTTGTCGGTGGGCCCGCGCGCCCGGATGGTGTAGCCGGTGACGGGAGTTCCTCCGAGGATCTCCGGCGGATCCCAAGTGAGGAGGATGCTGTTCGGTCCGTTCCCGCGCGCGCGCAGGTTCTGCGGCTGTCCGGGACGCGTGGCGTTGGTGACGCCCCGGGCCACGTTCGAGAAGGCTCCCGTGCCCCGGCCGTTGACCGCGGCCACGCGGTAGAACCGGGCGGTGTTCGGGGAGAGGCCTGTGTGCAGGTATGCGGTGGTCGTGTTGTCGGTGCTGGCCACCAGGATGATCCACCCCGAAACGCCGGTGGAGGAGATCTCGATGCGGTAGCCGGTGATCGCGCTCCCGCCGTCTTCGGCAGGGGCGCTCCAAGTAAGGAGAAGCTGGTCGCTTCCCCCCACGCCGCTCGGAACCACCCGGAGACCCGTGGGCGCGCTCGGGGTGGTGATCTCGGTAACCGCGCGAGCGACGTTCGACCAAGCGCTCCTGCCCGCCCGATTGATCGCTGCGACCCGGTAGTGGCGGGCGACGCCCGGCCCGAGGTCGTCGTGGGTGTAGGCGGTGGCCGTGGACTCGGTGTCGGCCTCGAGCGTCAGCCACCCTCCGCTTCCGGTCCGCGACACTTCGATGCGGTACCCGGTGACCGAGGCCGAGCCGCTGGAGGCGGGAGCGTTCCAGCTCAACTGGATGGCGGACGTCCCTCGGGCCCGCGCCGTCAACCTCCGGGGCGCGTCCGGCACCGTGTGCTCCGTCGTGGCGGTGGCGACTTTCGAGGCGGGTCCCGACCCGTTGAAGTTGATCGCCGACACCCGGTAGTGGCGCGTGACGCCCCCCCGGAGCCCGGTGTGACGGTAGCTGGTGCGGGTGCTCCGGGTGTTGCGCACCAAATTCGACCAAGCGTCGCCCCCGTCCGCGGACACCTCGATCAAGTAGCCGGTGACGCTGCGGCCGCCGTCTGCGGTCGGGGGATCCCACTCCAGCTCGATCACGGTGGAGCCGTCGGCCACGGCCGTGAGATCGCGGGGCGCGGCGGGGCGCCCGGTGCGCGCCTCCCCGGTGACATTGCTGATCTCTCTGTCGAAGCCGGACACGAGATTGCCGGCCAAGTCCCTGAGCGCGTTGGCGCCGCTGCCTTGGTAGAACACCCGGACCACGTCCGACGTGTCGACGGGGCTGCCCAGAGTCAGAAACAGCTCGCGCGCGAGCACCTCGACCGAGGACACGGTCTTGACGTTGAACGACCCTCCCCTCAGGAAGGACACGGAAAAGCGCCCGCTCGGCGGAACGGCGTTTTCGTCCAGCGCTTCGTCGAAGACGACGACGATTTCGTCGCCGTTGGCCTTCGCCTCCTGAATTTCCGGCACCTTGTTGTCGGCTTGGAAGGTGAGCGCCTCGCCGATGTTCCCCTCTCTCGCGGCATTCTGCGCCACGTTCGAGGGGATGCTCACGATCACCGGGCCGCTATGGTTCGGCAGCGTCCTGAAGAGGAGGGAATAGCTCAAACCGGAACCGGTCAAGGGGGGCACTTTCGTGGCGCCGATCACTTGGATGTCCCCGATGGCGAAGCCGGTCACGCTCTGCGTGAAGCGGATGTCGATGCGGAATTCCTCGTGGACCGATCCGGTCCAAGTCCGCGACATGGAGATTCGCGGGGAAGTCGACCGCGCCCGCGACGCAGTCCGAGCCATCTCGTCCCAACCGTCCAGGGACGGTTCCCGAGCGCCCGCGCCCGCCGGTGGAAGCAGGAACGCGCCAACCACCGCGACGGCCAAGAGCGAACGGGCGGATACGCCGATCTGATTCCGAATCATCGTGCCGTCCTCCGCGTCAAGTGATATGGGCGGGGTGGTAAGGGGGCCGTGCGCTCCGCGACCCGCCCGCCAAACTAGCGAAAGGAGATACGGAGCAACAACCATGCCGCGACCGCTCGCCGGGGCCGTTCCGAATCGGCAATGACCTCGCTTTTTTTGCGGGCGCGAGAGACCGGAGCCATCGCCTTCGGAGGGCGGACGCGCCGAGAAACCAACGGGAGGGTGTGCGGGGTCTGAGGTGGTCCCGGTTTTTTGGACAGGCCGTCAAGGTGTACTCCGGTACCCGAGAGAAAGCACTGTGGAGTTGCCCTGCGCTTTCGGACGTTTTTGTTCAGGGTGTCAACGTCAAGAGTAGGTGAGCCGTGGCAGGGGAACGGCAGGGAGCGGTACCCGCTGGAGTACAGGGAGCAGATCGTCGAGTGGGTGCGGGCGGGTCGGAGTGCGGGGTCGTCGGCGCGCGAGTTCGAGTCGACGGAGCAGACGATCCGCAACTGGGTGAAGCAGGCGAATCTGGACGAAGGGCGTCGCAACGACGGGCTGAAGACGCGGATGCGGCTGGATCTGTTGCGCAAGGATCGAGAGATCGAGCGGCTGAGGGTGGAGCGCGACATCCCAAGAAAAGCTGCGGCTTGGTTTGCCAAGGAGAGCGGATCGATCCCCAGCGGGGATACGGATTCATGAAGGCTCACCGAGCCGAGTTCCGATTCGGGCGATGTGCCGTGTGCTGGACCTCCTCCAGCGGGTACTACGACTGGCTGAAGCGGGTTCCTTCAGCGAGAAAGAAGGAGAACGAACGGCTGGGGGCCAGGATTCGGGAGTGTCGGAGGACGTACGGTCGCCCACGGATCCACAAGACGCTGCGTGAGGAAGGCGAGAGAGCGAGCGCGGGTCGTGTCGAGCGGCTGATGCGGAGGGAAGGGATCGCGAGGGTGAGCCGGAGGCGCGGCAAGCCGTGGTCGGCGTGTGGAGGGCTGGGTTTCCAGCTGGTCAACGGGCGCTACGGGCGGGCGTCGACGGTAGTTGACGATCCAGTGGACAGCGTGAAGCGCCTGCCGTGGATCCCGGCGAACGTCGGGATCCACGGGAAACCGCCCCTTGACGTACATAAGAGCATCGGAAGCCTTCCGGCTGCTCGGCGTCCGTCCATGGCTTGCGCCCAGTGGCGTACACTCCCGAAACCCAGACAACTCACTACGAAAAAGTCGGTTAGCCCGTTTTATACCCTGGAACTTCGTACTACCCGAAGCGCTTCAAGCCATGTCGTCACCTCCATGACCCGCCTTCGGTCGCTACCAGCTGGAACGATTTCCAAACGGCGCGCTCCGTCGTCCGGATCATCGAGGATGCCCGCCGATGCCGCCGCTTCACCTTCGCCCGGACCGACCACTCGGCGGATTACGACGAATGGAGCCGGGAACCGGAGGGACCGCTTGGGCGCAGGACGCGCGGACCGAGCCAGCGAACGAGTTTCGAGTCGTCGCTTATCGTCACGGCTCCGGTCCCCTCGGCGTGATGGAGTTCCGTCCAACGGCGAGCGCGCCCGAACCATGGGGCGGTTTTCAACGGCAACGACCTCAACGCTCGGCATGTACGCCAACCGGCCCGCGTCGGGACGCGCCGATCTTTCTCGGGCCGCCGGTCGCTCGAGACACTCGAGCGAGATTCCCGGCCACCAGGAGCTTCGAACGCCGGAGTGGACGCTGACAGGTGGGTGCAAACTGCGTCGCCCCCCCGCCCGGAGGGATTCCGGACGGAGGGCCGACGTTCAGAACGTGCCGCGGTTCCGCCGACCGCGCTACCGGTCGACGGGGCCAGAGCGGTCCACCCTATCGACTACCTGAGCTCACGGCCTTGATCGTCGTCTTGGGACCCGCCTCCCACGTATCGGCGTCGCTCTGTCTGGCTTCGATCCACGCGACGATCTCTCCTTGGAGATCCGCAGCCGTGAGAGACAAGGCGCTGCCGGCCGCCGTGCGGAAATGGGCGAAGTTCGTGGCCGTCTTGACGGGCGACACCCAAAGATGTCGCCAGTTCCAAATGTCCGTGCCCGAGCTCTGGTAGTACAGCGTGGTCTTCGCGCCGCCCAGGCTGGCCGCAGCCAACTGCCAGACGATCCGCTGCTGCGTCCTCTTGTTCGTCGTGGCGGTCCAACCGACGAACAGAGAGTCGTTGTCCGCAGAGCGCCGGCTGCCGATGGCAGTCGCCACGGGATCGAAGGGCCCCAACGCCACGTACGCGGTGTCGGCGGCGTAGATCTGTTCGGAGGCTTGGGTCGTGTCGGCCACGGTTCTGGTTATCATGACGGTGACTTGGCCGTCGGGGACCGTGTGACCCACCGGGCAGGGATTGGGAATGCCGAGCGCCGTGAACGTCGCGATGATGATCGGATCGGTGTAAACGCACGCGCGCACCACCACGCCCAAGTTGTAGCGGACGGCGACCGTGTCCGTGTTGGGCGGGAATTCGGGGTGCGATAAGATCCTCCAACTGGTCGAGTCGATGTCTTGGAAAAAGTAGGCGTCGCCGATCACGACGGGCGGGCCGGAATCGTACTGCGAAGGCAACCCGTACTGGGCAGCGGTGAGGGTGCTGTCTATTGTCTTGTCGGCATACGAGATGTGGACCTTGCCGAGGGTGTCCGTATGAGGGCCGTCCGCAGTTCGCTCCGCCGGCCCCCGCTTGGCGTTGAAGGCTCTGAACCTCTCACTGATCGTCCAAGTGCGCGCGTCGATCGTTCCGTAGTCCTTGCTCTCTCCGGGCGCCACCGACACGCGCTGGCTTCCGTTCGGATACGTGAAGCCCCACTTGTCCTTCGACACCGCGACGTCGTAGGCGCCGAACGGCACGTTGAACGTGAACACTCCCGTCGATCCGGTCGTCGTCGAATCCGTCGCGATCGATTCGCCCGCCTTCGTCACCGTGACCTTGACGCCCGAAAGCGGACCGCTGAACCCTAGGCCGGCATCCTTCACCCGGCCGGTGATCGTCGCGTTCACGAAGCCCGTGAAGTCGATCCCCGAGATCGCCGCGCCCGTGTGCGCCGGCACCTCGATCGACTCCGGCGCGAAGCTCATGCCCTTCTTCATTGCGCGCACCATCGCCGTCCCGCCCACGTCCTGGCCCTTCACCTCCGCCATGTAGCTCCCGTCCGCGCCCGTCACCAGCTTCCCGTTCGACGCCTTGTTCTCCGGCGCCACCCACTTCGTCGTGTCGTCGGCGTACCTCACCTGGATCTCCGCGCCCGCCACCGCCGCGCCGCTCCCCGACGCCGTCACCTTACCGCTCACCGTCGCCTTCGAGGCCGTGCCCCCGAACGCGACGTCCACCATCTCCAAGCCGTTCGCCACGAACGCCCGCACCGAGTCCTTCGTCGTCGTCGCGCCCTTCGTCGCCTTCACGAAGAACTTGTTCGTCATCGCGCTCCGCGACGCCGAGGACACCCCCGCGATCACGTAGCGTCCGTACAGGTCCGTCATCGCCGTCTTCCCGTTCGCCGTCACCGTCGCGCTGTCGATCGGGAACCCGTCGCTCCCCTTCACCCGCCCGTACACCGTCCCCGTCGACGGCGTCACCTCCAGCTCCACCGCTCCGCTCAGCGGGCTCAACGCAGTCCCCAGCTCCATGCCACCCTTCTTGCGCACCCGCCAGCCCGCCGACGCCTTCGCTTCGTACGCGCCCGCCGCCAGCTTCCCGAAATCGAACTGGTACGTCTCGTCCACCGTCTTCGTCGTCGCCACGTCCTTCGCCAGCGCCGCGAACGTCTTCGCCTCGCCCGCCAGGTTCTTCCCCTCGACCGGCGTCAGGTCCACCGTCACCCCCGGGTTCTTCCGGTTCATCGTGTCCGTCGAGAACCCGTCCCCCGAACTCGCCGCCGTCACGCTCTTGCGCCACACCTCGCCCTTCACCGAATGCGTCGTCACGTACGCGAACGACGCGCACTCGTCGTGGTCCTGAGGAAGCGTCTCCTGCAACGGACACAGCGAAACCGTGTGCCCGAATCCGCCCTCCGACCCGAACGCTCCGCCCATCAGCCCGTTCGCCTCCGCGTCCCGGTACGCCTCGAGCTCGTCAGGTTCCAGCAGCACGATCCCCGCCGTCGTACCCGCCGCACTCTCGTTCGCGCGAACCACCACGTCGTAGTCCGTCGGCACGTGCAGGAACGTCACCACCCCGTCCTTCTCGCTCATGTGCTTCGAATCCCACTCCTCCTTCGTGAACGAGCGCGACCGGCCCGTCCCGCTCACGTAGCGCAGCGACACGTCCACGTACCCCGTCTTCGCCCGCTCGTCCCCGCCCAGCACGTTCCCCGTGTACCCCTCCACCTGATCCTTCTCGTGGTGCACGTACACCTTCAACGTCTGCGTCGCGTAGCTCGCCTCGAGCATCCCCGCTTCCATCGTCTCGCCCGCCAGCTTCAGACCCGTGTGCTTGTACTCCACAGCCTCCGACTCGTACTTCTCCCCACCGTCCAATTCGTCGTCCTGGTCCTTCGCCAGCATGAACGCGTAGGTCGTCGGCACCGACTCCGCCGTCGTCTCCAGCTTCGCCATGCCCTCCTCGTCCAGCTTCTTCGGCGCGCCCTCCACCGTCTCCTCCCCCGACGTCACGCCGATCGCCCAGCCGCCCAACGCCATGCCCCCGCCCAACTCCGTCTTCACCGTCTTCCCGCTCACCGACACGTCCACCTTCATGTTCACCACGTCGGCCACGTTCTTCGCCGACACCCTCCACTCCTGAGGATCCCACTTCACCGCCTGCTTGCCCGCTTCCATGTCCACGCTGTAGCCGTCCGCAACGACCGTCGCGTACACCGTGTGGCCCGTCGTGCCCGCGCGCGCCACACGGATCGACGCCATGCCCTCGTCGTCCGTCACGCCGCTCCCCGACATGTTCTCCCCGCCCATGTCCGCGTACAGGCTCACCTTCGCGTCCGGTAGCGCGTCCCCCGTCGCCTCCCCGCTCTTCAACTTCACCTCGAAGTCCACCGTCGTGTGCGTTATGTCGAACGGCAACGACCGCGTCGCCGCCTCCCCGACTCCCAACTCCACCACGTAGCCCGTCGACGGACCCCCGTACGCCACGTCGTGCTTCGCCAGCATCGCCGACGCATCCGCGTCGATCAGCACCACCAGCTGGTACGAGCCCGCCTTCAGACCCTCGAACGAGAACCCGCCCTCCTCGTCCGTCGCGCCCAAGCGCTGCTCGTTCACCCCAGGGCCCACCAGCGCCACCGGGATCCCCGCTCGCATCAGCGCATGCTCCCCCTCGTCGAACATGTCGTTCTTCGTTCCCTCGTCCACGTACGCCATCCCCGACACGCTCGCCGTCGTCGCGTGCTCCCCCTCGAAGTTCACGATCTTCGACTCGTCGTCCGCCACCGTCACGTCCATGCTCGTCGTCCCGAACACGTACGCCTCGCCCTCCACTCCGATCGACACCGCGTAGTCCCCCGCCGCCAACCCCGTGAACGCGTACTGTCCGCTCGCGTCCGTCGTCTCCGTTCGCTCCTCGTCCGCCCCCGACAGCGTCACCTCGACTCCGCTCAATCCCATCCCCTCCACGCTCACCCGACCGCTGATCCCCGACGTCCGCAGCAACACCCCCGTGAACGACACCGTCGCCGTCTCGTCCATCTCCACGCTCACGTCCCGCGACGTCGACGCGAACTCGTAGTCCTCCGCTTCGAAGCCGCCCGCGATGCTCACCTCGTACGCGCCCGCGCGCAGTTCCTCGAACCGGTACCCCCCGTCCGCGTCCGTCGTCGCCCTGCGGCTCTCCTCCGCCGGACCGCCCGACAGCGTCACCGTCACCCCCGCCAACCCCTCGCCCTCGATCGCCACACGACCCTCCACCGCCGACGTGCGCACCCAGTGGCCCGTGAAGTCCGCGTTCCCGACCTCGCCCGCCTCCACCTCCACCTCCATCGCCTTCGTCTCGAACGTCACGTCCTCCGGGTAGCCCGAGATCTCCACCGTGTACGTCCCCGCCCGAAGCCCCGTGAACGCGAACCCGCCGTCCATCCCCGTCCGCACCGTCTCGCCCGTCGCGTGCTCCCCGCCCAACTTCACCGTCACCCCCGACAGCGTCTCCGGCTGCCCGTCCCCTCCGCTCATCGCCGCGTCCGCCGCCACCACCGCTCCCACCACCGCCGACGAACGCACGTACTCCCCCGCGAAGCTCAACCGCACGTTCTCCCCGTCCGTCGCGATCGTCGCCGACTGCGTCGCCTGCGCGAACGTCGCGTCCTCCGGGTAGCCCGAGATCGTCACCGTGTACGTCCCCGCCTCGACGCCCGCGAACGAAAAGTCGCCGCCCGCCCCCGTCGTCGCGCTCGCGCCCGACGACAGCGTCGCCGACACCCCCGCGACCGCCGTCCCCTCGATCGTCACCGTGCCCGAGATCGTGCCCACCGGCGTCGGCGGATCCGGCGGATCCACCGGCGGCGGGGAACCCTCGTCGCACGCCGCGAAGACGAGCGACGCCAGCGTTGCCGTGGCCAAGAGCTTGAGTCTGTTCATGGTACCTTCCCTTGCGATGGAGTGAAAGAAATCAGATGGGGGCGCCGTTTCGACGCACTCTGCGACGGCCGCCCCCCGGGGACATGCGCCGACCGATGCCCGGAAGACCCGGGCCCGTGCCGACGCACGAAAAACGTCGCGCGTCTAGACGCGTGCGCGGAGTTCATCGAAAACCGCGGTGGACGCGGGAACCCCGCCGACGCACCGCGCGGCGGCTCGCCAGGAATCCGCGTATGGAGGACGTGGCGTCACCCGCCGAACGGACGCACGGATACGACGGGCTACGACCAGCTTTCGCTGGCGAAGGCGCAAACGGAGACCTCCGGATCCGGAAAAAAGAAGCCCCGTGGCCCCTGAGAAGAGCTCCGTGAAAGAGTGACGAGAGCCCCGCTTTTACTGAACGGCTGGCGGGCTGGCGGGCTGGCGGGCTGGCGGGCTGGCGGGCTGGCGGGCTGGCCTCCCCGCGAGCCTACGGACTCGCGCGCCCTCCGGCAAGGCTCGAACCCGCACGCCGGCGACTCCGGCCAGTCCAAGCTACGGGCGTTGCGGCTCGCGTTTCTCCCTGTCTGCGACCTCGCGGATCCGGAACAGAGGTGCTCGACGCTCATGTCGTAGCGCATGTCCCCTGTGATCGTGACTTGACGACGGCATTCCCATGCAAACCTCGTGCCGAAAATGGCAATATTCTGCAACTCATGTATATAAACAGGTTGCGGATCCATTCCCGTGCCTCGAAGCCTCGGAAATCCGAGGAAACCTCAGAAATCTGAGGCCCTCCGATCTTGATGGGGGGGCGGGGCTGGCCCTCCAGTGAGCGATTCGTCGAGCCGATTCCCGAAGTCCCAAACCCCGTGGCCGTCGATTCGCGCTGAGCGCCGATCAGCAAGAAACGCAGTTGTGGTTGTTGATGGCGCCCATGCCTTCGAGCAGCGCGATGGTCTCCGGGAAGGGCTGGATGCGCTGCACCGGACCGTTGGCCATGTCGACCACGGTCTGGCCGCGCCGACTAACCGCCGTCACGTCGGCGCCCTTCTCCACCAAGTAGAGAATCAGTTCGTTGTCGCCGCGCGCCGCAGCGAAGTGCAACGGGGTGTAACCGTTGTGGTCGCGTACGTTCACGTCGGCACCGAGTTCCTCGACCAGCAACTTCACGGACGGCATCCAGCCGTTGGGGACGTGGATGTGCGACACGCCCGCGCGCCCGGCTCCGTCCCCGCCGCTGTATCCCACACCGGACGCCGCGTGGATGGGGAACACGCCCGGGCCGCCGGTGGGCACAGGAGGCAAACCGGACGGATCGAACGCCTGGCCGCCGCCGTAGCCACCTCGCCTGCGCGAAGGCGGCCTGCGGGTGGGAACGGTGGGATCGGCTCCGTACTCGAACAGAAGCCGCATCGCCTTCTCGTCGGTGCCGTGGGCCGCCCGCCAGAAAGGGGTCGCCCCCCACATGTTCACGCTCAGCTGGGCGAAGTTGTACTCCAAGTACCAGAGGTGCCGATCCAATCGCACGTTGGGATCCGCGCCCGCTTCGAGCAACGCCTCCATCACCTCCAAGTGGGTGGCTTCCTGTTGCTTGAAGGCCTGTTGCTGGGGATAGCGCGTCTTGGGCGCGTACTGGGTGTTGACGACGGCGAACAGCGGGGTGCTCCCGGCGAGATCGGCCAGTCCGGGATCCGCGCCGCGCTCGAGCAACTCGAGCATCAGGTCGAAGTGTCCGTTGATGGCCGCGATCAGGAGCGGGCTGGATTTCTCGCCCGCGCTCACTTGGTTGACGTCCGCGCCCGCTTCGAGCAGGGCGTGCACGATGTCCCGAGAGCCGTCGCGGCTGGCGTGCAACAACGCTGTGAGTCCGCCTTGGTTGCCCACCAGCTCGTGGTAGGAGAGGGCATTGGTCTCGAGCAGAGCGAGCTGGTTCTCGGTCATCCGCTGCCCGGTGGCCTTGTCGACGATCTTCTCGGGAGGGAGAGCCTGCACCCGCCAAGCCGCTTCCGACGCCGCCTGCACCTGCTGCGGCGTGGGCGCCCACAGCTCGGGGGCGTCGGACTGTGCCCGGAAGGACTCCAACACCTCGTTGCGCGCCGCCCTGGCCGCCATGTCCACCGCGTAGCGGGTAGGCATGTGGAGCACGTCCTCGGTCAGCGTGACGTCCGCGCCCAGCTCGATCAGGGCCTTCACCGCCTTCAGCCGGTTGAACCCGGCCGCGAAGATGAGCGGCGTCTGCCCCCACCGGTGATCGCGCGCGTCGATCTCCGCCCCTCCGACGGCCAGCGCCCGGAGCGCGGAGGCGTTGTCGGCCTTGGCCGCCAAGTGCATCGGGGTCACCCCGGTGCGCGAGGTCGTCACCGCCGGATCGGCGCCCGCTTCCAGCAGTCGCTCGATCACTTCGGCGTGTCCCCCGCGGGCTGCCATGTGCATCGGGGTGTACGCGTCGTTGCGGGTCAGCGGACCCGGGTTGGCCCCCGCGTGGATCAACACGTCGGCCAGCGCCGCGTCGCCGTTGCCGGCGGCCCAGTGCAGCGCGGTCAGCCCGTCGCTCTGGGGAGCGTTCACGTCGGCGCCGCTTCTCAGCAACTTCCGCACATCCTCCACGTCGCCCCGCATGGCCGCGTCGGCGACCGGGGAATCGGGGGGAGGGGCGGCGGCGGAGATCGCGCCCAACGCCAACAGCGCCGCCACCGCACCGTAGCGCGCGCGCGCGTTTCCTCTCGCATCCTTCATTTTCGCCTCCGGCGGTTCTTCCGAACGCGGCCTCCGCGCGGAGGCCGCGCGTTGTCAGCTGCCGCTGGCCTGCTCCGCAACCGAGGACGGCATGGACAGGGCGAATTCGCCGGTGCTGTTGCCGAACCCGTCCAAGTCCTCCAGACCCAGGGCGTGCAACAGAGTCAGCATCGCGTTGGCCAGCGGGGTTCCGTCCGGCGCCTTGAGATGCAAGCCGCCCTCCAGCCGTCCGTTGGCTCCGCCCAGCACGACGAAGGGCACCCGCTTGTGGTTGTGCAGGTTGGGATCGCCCATCGCGGATCCGTAGAGAATCATGCTCTTGTCGAGCAGATTGGCGTCGCCCTCCTCGATGCTCTTCAACTTCTCCAGGAAGTAGGGAAGCGTACTCACGTGGTAGCGGTTGATGAGGTTGAACTCCGTCACCGCCTCCGGGTTGCCGCCATGGTGCGACGCCGGATGGAAAGGTTTGTCGGTGCCGCTCTCGGGGAAAACCCGCGCCGAGGAATCGCGTCCCATCTTGAAGGAGAAGACCCGCGTCGCGTCGGACTGGAAGGCGAGCGCCTGCACGTCCCACATCATCTCGACGTGCTCGCGGAAGGAGTCCGGCACTCCGGCCGGAGCTTCGGGCAACTCGCGCCCCTCGCCGCTCCGGTTCTGCGCCTCGGTCATCTCGATGCGCCGCTCCAGCTCGCGGATGTTGTCCAAGTAGCGATCCAGACGGGCGCGGTCCTCGATCCCCAGCTCCGCCTTGAGGCGACGGGCTCGGTCGGCAACCCAGTCCAGTATGCTCCGGTTCTCGCGGCGACGCGCCACGCGCTCCTCCGGGGTGCCGCCCGCTCCGAACAGCTGGTCGAAGGCCACCCGCGGGTCGCGGATGACGGGGAGCGGCTCGGTGGGGGAAGCCCAGCTGATCGAATCGGTGTACACGCACGTGTAGCCGTACGCGCACCCGCCCGACTGGTCCACGTTCTCGATGCACAGCTGCATCGAGGGGATGGGGGTGTCCTGTCCGAAACGCCGGGCGTACAGCTGGTCCATCGACGTGCCGATGTAGACGTCCGAACCCTCGGTCTGCCTCGGGTGCGCCTGGGTGAGGTAGACGGCGCTGGTGCGGAAATGGTCGCCCCCGATCTCCTTGGGCTGGAACGCCTCCGCCATCTGGCAGTCCGTGTTGGACACGATGGTGAGGTGGTCGCGGTACGGCTCGAGCGAACTCAGAGCGCTGGTGCCCAAGTCGAAGCCGCGGCCCAGCTGCGCGGGCGACCACAGGTGCTGGGAGGCTCCCCAGTCGTTGGAGCCCGCCGCCCCGTGCACCATCTCGATGGCGACCAGGCGCGTCTTGTCGACGGCGGCCTTCACCTCCCGCCAGCGCCCTCCCGCCGGGATCATGGCGTCCAGAAGCGGCAGTCCCACCGCCGCGCCCGCGGCCCCGCGCAGAAAGGTTCGCCTCGGTATGTGCTTGCCCGTGATGAGATTCATCGTCCAGTCCTCCGGTGGGAGTCGGCCCATGTCCACTCTACATGATAACCCATGCGCGGGCTTCCCGGCACCACCCGTCGGGAGGGCGCGGCCCCGCGCCGTCGCTCGGCATCCCGTTTCCGGCGCCTAGAACGCCTCCTGCCCCGGCGCCGTTCCGCTTCCGCGAACGGATCAACCGCCCAAATTGGGGTTGCGTTTCACCTCGTCTTCGGGGATGGGGAAGCAGGTCGCCATCGGCTCTTCCGCGAAGAGCGGCGACAGGTTCTCCCACGCCGGGAAGGGAGCCTCGCCCGGCGAACCGTCGGAGGCCCAGCGGCGGAGATCGACCAGCCGTCGGCCTTCGAGCAACCCTTCGATCATGCGCTCGGTCTTCAGATGCGTCCACGCCTCTTCCAGGCTCGCGGCTTCGCGGGGCGCCAGCGGCGCTCCGGTGCGGTCGCTGACGTACATCGAACGCACTTGGTTGACGAGTTCCATGGCGCCCGGGCGGTTGCCGTCGCGGAGCATTCCTTCCGCCCGGTAGAGGAGCATTTCGGTCCCGGTTCCCAAGTGGATGGGCGACTCGGGGGTCAACCACGAGAACGTGCTCCACGGCACTTGGCCGAACCCCTGCAACGACGCGTTGGCGAAAGGCTGGTCGGGGACCGTGCGCCACGCCACCCGAGGATCCCCGGATTCCGCATAGTAGCCCGTGCCTGGAAGGGTGACCGGAAGATCGTCGGCGTCCAGCGGCAGTCGCGAGCGGATGTCGGGAACGGCCTGCTCGCCGAAGAAAGTGAAGAGAAGCGTGAACTGCCGGTAGGGCTCGTCGGCGTTGGCCCATCCGACCCGGCTGCGGGTCGCCTCGAAATCGGGATCCGGACGGACTTGGAAGACGAAGTCGGGCGGTACCTGGGCGGCGTCGCTCACCGCACCTCCCCAGTCACCCTTCGCAACCCGCACCTGGGCGCGTCCCGCGCGGGCTGCGCGGGTCTGCGTCGGGTTGGCGGCCGCGCTCAGCGCCTCCGTGAAATGCTCCTCCGCGAGATCGAGCGCCGCGCCCGGAGGCTGGGGCGCCCCCGCGTTCTTCAGCCACCGGCACCAGTTTTCGCCCAGGATGCGGTACGTGTAGCCCGCCCAGATGTGCGCCTGCGCCAGGTTTTCGCCCGTCACGCCACGCTCCAGGGCGCTCTCGGCGATGAAGAGCGCCTGTTGCGCGTTGTTCCAGTCGTCGTTGACGTCCTCGGGCGGAAGCGAGCCTCCCTGGATGCGCGGACTGTGCGAGTTGGTGTCGCCCCCGGGGAAGAGCACCCGCGTGACGACGGAAGTGGTGTAGAAGACGTAGTTCGCGGTTTCCAGCACCATGCGCTCCGCCCCGCGCACCAGGGCCGCGTGCGAGGTCTCGTCGTTCAGGAACTTGTCCTGCACCGGACCGGGGTTGGTCACTTCGCAGGCGCTCGCGCACACCGCCAGCGCGAGCGCGGCAGCCGTCCGTCGTCGATCGGTCGCGGTCATGGGTCCGCCCTCCTCGCTAGAACTGGATCCGGAGCGAGGCCCGGAAGCTGATGGGAGTCGGGTTGCGGGCCGCGATCGCCTGAGCGAGGTCGTTTCCGCCCTGGTTGCCGCGCATCTCGGGATCGAGATAGGGCATCCTCTTCCATGTGTAGGAGTTGTTGAGCGCGAGCGTGAGCAACGCGCTGCCGATCCGGTCCGGGAACGCGAAGTCCACCGGCACCTGGGCGCTCAAGCTGCGCAACCTGAAGAAGTCCGCGTCCCAGGTCAGGTAGCCGGAGTCGATCAGGCTGGGCGTGCATCGCGCCCGCCAGAGGGCGGGCGTGTCGGACCGGAGCTCGATGTTGGTGTTGTTTTCCTTGTCCGCGTAGTACGGCCAACAGAGGGGCATCTTGCCGCCCCGGCTGACGCCGCCGGGGTGCACGTTGGAGTCACGCAGGTAGTGGCCGCCCTTGAACTCGCCGGCCGCGGAGAGGAAGATCCCGCCCGGCAGACGCACGCTCGTCCTGGGACCGACGTTGTGGGTCGGGAAGTTGGGGCCGTAGACGTGATCCCGCTTCCGGACCGGGTCCGCGATCTCGTCGGGGTTGGCGACGTAGTCGTCCCGCACCACCGGAACGGGCTGCCCTTCGATGATCCAGGTTCCCTGGCTGGCTTGGAAGGGCTGCGCTCCGCCCAGGTCGAGCACCTCGGAGTTGTTGGTGGAGGCGTTGACGCCCAGGCTCCACTCGTAGTCGGCGCTCCGGTAGGGCGTGGCGTCGATCGACACCTCGAAGCCCTCGTTCTCGAGCTCGCCGATGTTCTCGAGCTGGCTCGACTGGAACCCGTTGGACGGGATCTGCAACACCGCGAACAGCGCGTCGGTCGTGCGCTGGCGGTAGTAGGTGAAGTCCACCGCGACCCGGTCGTCGACGAAGGAGGCGTCGAAGCCCAGTTCGGTTTCGGTGGTGACCTCCGGTCCGAGGTCCGGATTCCCCACGTTCTGCGGAACGAAGGCCGGAAGATCGTTGAGCCCCACGGCGTCCCAGGTGCGAACCGCGTCGAAGGCGCCCGGGGCGCGCCCGGATCTGCCCCAGGCGGCGCGCAGCTTCAGCGAACCCAGGGCGGGATCCCAGAATTCTTCGTCGGAGAGCACCCAGGAACCGCTGATCTTGGGATAGACCTGGAGCCCGAATCCTTCGCCGAAGGCGCTGTTGCCGTCGACGCGGACGCCTGCGGTGACGAAGTACTTGTCGCGGACGTCGAAGACGTTCTGCAGGAAGAAGCCCGCGTTCCAGACCTTCTGGCGCTGCTCGAACCCCTGGGTCGCGGCGGCCGAGTTGACGGTGGGCTCTTCCGCGCCCGGAAAGCCCTCGCCCCAGGCCTCGACGGTGTGTTCCTCGTCCCCCACCGCTTGGCCGCCCCAGGAGAAGTTGGCGCGCAACTCGTCCATCAGGTCGAAGCTGTAGGTGCCGACGTAGTCGAAGGTGACGAGGCGGTTCTGCCAGTGGTGGTTGAGGAGCGCGCCCCGGGGACGGAAGCGGAAACCGAAGGGACGCAGGTTGCGCGAGTCCTGCTGCAACCAGTCGTAGCCGATGGTGAAGCGGTTGGTCAGGTCCGCCATCGGCGTGTAGGTGAAGGTGCCGCCGGTGGTGAAGCGGTCGATGGTGTGGCGGATGTCGAAGTCGAGCACGCTCGCCTTGATGACGTCGGGCGAATCGTCGGTGAAGTAGTTCGCCTTGCCCCGGTACACGTTGTGACCGAGCCCCTGCGCGTTGCTCTGGGACAGCTGCTGCGCGGCCTCGCTCGAGTACGCGGTGTTCCACTGGATCTGGAAGTCGGGGAGCGGGGCGAAGGTGAAATTGCCGCGCGCGACCCACTCGTCGCTGTACTCGTTGGGCAGGTAGCCCTCTTGGTCGGAGAACGCGCCGGAGACGAAGTACTGCAGGTCGTCGAGGCCGCCGCGCACCGAAGCGGCGTAGTACTGGTTGTGCCCGGTCTTGACGAAGGGCTCCATGCGCAGGTAGGGGAAGGGCGAGTCCGGGTAGTTTCCGAACTTGCGGCTCCACACCGCGCCCTGCTGGCTCTCCAGCGTCCATTGGGGCGCCCCCACCGACCCGCGCTTGGTGAAGATCTGGATCACGCCGGCGGACGCCTCGGTCCCGTAGAGGGTCGTCGCCGCCGAGCCCTTGATGATCTCGATGCGCTCGATGTCGTTGGGGTTGATCGAGTTGAGCGGCGTCTTGGAGGTGTTCGACCCGCGGATGCCGCGGTTGTCGGGGGCCGCCACGTGAGCCAGCGGCTCGCTGCGCATGCGCACCCCGTCGATGTAGATGATGGGGTTGTTGCTCATCGAGACGCTCGAATTGCCCCGCAGGCGGATGGCGGGCGCGACCCCCAGCTCGCCGCCGGTCGCGCTCAGGTCGAGACCCGGGGCGGCGCCTTGGAGCAGATCGACCATCTGCACGGGCTTGTCGGGCAACTCGGCGACGTTGATCTGGGCGATGGAGTTGCCGATCTCGCGGCGGCGCGCCGCTCCGGCGGTCCCGGTGACCACGATCTCGTCGAGGCCGAGGGCGAGCTCCTCGAGCACGAAGTCGGCGACGACGGTCTCGCCCGGACCGACCGTGACCTCCCGCTCGGTGGAGCCGAGGCCGATGCGTTCGGCACGCACCGTGTAGGTTCCCGGCGGCACGTTGACGACGAGGTAGCGCCCGTTGGCGCGGGAAAGCACGCCGAGCGCGCGACCCGGAAGGTACACCTGCGCTTCCGAGACCGGACCGCCCGAACCCGATTCCGTTACGACTCCGGTGATGCGCCCGTTCTCCTGGGCCGCAAGCGACGCCGCAGGGAGGAGGACCAGCGCGCCCACGATCGGCAACAGGCTACGTCGGAGTGGATGCATGGCGCGCCTCCTCGTTCGGAGATTCCGTGACGAACGCTCGGCCGTCGTCGCTCTCCTCCGACGCGGCGACGTACGCGCCCGCGCTCTTGCCGGCGGGGCGCGGGGCTCCGCTCGTCCGAGGGCGAGGGGAACGAACGCGGACGGAAACGGGACGAAACCCGTCTCAAACGAGGCGAACGCGCAAGCGCTCCGAGAAACTCCCGCCCCAACCTGTGGGCAGACTGCGGCTCGGATCCCCCCGCTGTCAAGGCCGGAGGCGGAAACGGCCGGGAGCGCGGACTACCCCTCGACGAGGGTGGCCCGCTCCACGTAGTCGAGATCGGGAAAATTCTCGGTCAGGTAGTCGTTGCCGCGGGCGGAAATGTTCTGCTGCAACGGTCCGTTTCCCGCCGGGGCTCCTTCGCCGTAGCCCGAATAGAGGTCGTCGACGACCTCCATCCCCTCGATCACCCGACCGACGGGGGCGAACCCCATCTCGTCCAGGTTGACGTTGTCCACCAAGTTGACGAACACCTGCGTGGTGCGCGAGTTGGGAAGCGAAGTGGCCGCGAAACTGAGGTAGCCCCTCAGGTTGCTCCGCACCACCGGATCGTCGGGAATGGGATGGTTGCGCCAGGCGGCGGTGACGTAGGGGTCGGCGTGCATGCCGAACTGGGCCATGAAGCCCTCGATCACCCGGAAGAACCGGGCGCCGTCGAAGTACCCGTTCTTGACCAAGGCGTAGAAGCGGTCGGCTCCGTTCGGCGCCCACGCTCGGGTCACCTCGACCACGAAGACGCCTTCGTTGGTCCGGAAGCGGGCGCGGTAGACATCGGGCGCGATTTCGGCCAGCTCGGCCGGCCTCAGCAGCGGATTGCTCGCGTCGGCTCCTTCGAGATCGTCGCTTGCGTCGCTCGCGCATCCCCACAGGAGCGCGATTCCCAGAATCGAAGCCCCCGGTCGCAGATGCGTCGCGGCAGCCCTCGTCAGGCAGGTCATGTTCGTCCTTCCCGGTGCGGTTGATCGCGGTCGTGGAACCTCTGCGGGATCCGATCGGTCCCGGCAGGGGATTCGGGGGCTCCAGGCGACGGACGGGCGCGGCCCGGTACGACCCGCCGAACGACCGAAGATAGCACAGTAGCCCGGGAACGGCGCTCGCGCGAGCCGGAGAAGTCGGCGCGCCTCGCCCGGCCTCGGGCGGGTCGACCGCGCTCTCGCGGCAGCCTTGCCACCGGATTCCCCGGCCGGCTACGGTGGACGAGGCGTTTGCGGTGCGTCCGGCGCCCGAATTCGCGAATCGACCCGCTCGAGGAGCCCGGAACCAATGTCGTTCGTCCACACAGGGGAGGTCCCGCGCTTCTCTCCCGCGAGGATGCGGAAGATCAATCTCTTCGAGACGCCCCAGATGTTCTGCGACGTCTATTGCCTGGAACCGGGCCAGGAACAGAAGGTCCACGCGCATGCCGGCGCGACCAAATTCTACTACGTGATCGAGGGCGAAGGGCTTTTCACGGTCGGGGCCGAGACGCGTCGGATGGAAGCCGGAGGGCTGGCGTGGTCCGCGCCGGACGAGCCCCACGGGGTGCGCAACGCAAGCGGCGAACGCTTGGTCCTTCTGGTGTCGATGGCCCCCAACCCCAATGCGGGCGGTCCGTGACGGAGCGCGGAACCATGGCGCGGACCGTCTCCTTCCTCCTCGCGGTCGCGCTCGCGGCGCCCCTCCAAGCGGCGGCCCAAGGCGCGGACAGGCCGCGGGCGCGCGATCTCGGGGTTCCTTTCGACGGCACTCCCGGCCCGCTGAACGCGATCACGGACGTGGACGGGGTCGCGGTCGGACACGCCACCCTCGTCCGCGGGAGCGGTCCGCTGGTCGTCGGGGAAGGACCGGTGCGCACCGGGGTCACGGCGATCTGGCCACGCGGCAAAGACGACCCGGCACCCGTGTTCGCGGCTTGGTTCCCGCTGAACGGCGACGGCGAGATGACCGGCACAACTTGGGTGGAAGACCGCGGCATGATGGACACCCCGCTGATGATCACCAACACCCTGAGCGTCGGAATCGTGCACCATGCGGTCATCCGCTACGGAGTCGCGAAAAGCGTCGAGACCGGCGACGGCGCGTGGCTCAACGCGCTGCCGGTGGTCGCCGAGACCTGGGACGGGACGCTGAACGACATCCGCGGGCAGCACGTCACCGAAGCGGATGCGATCCGGGCGATGGAGTCGGCGCGGGGAGGACCGGTGGCCGAAGGAAACGTGGGGGGCGGGACCGGCATGCGCTGCCATCGGTTCAAGGCGGGGATCGGGACGGCGTCGCGAATCGTGGAGATGGACGGGTCCGCCTACACCGTGGGCGTGCTGGTGCAGTGCAACTACGGCGCACGCGACCTGCTGCGGGTGGCCGGAGTGCCCGTGGGGCGGGAGATCCCGGATCTGATGCCGGAGCGGCCGGAGGAGGACGACGCGCCCGGCCCGGCTGCGGGACCGCCTCGGGCCGACCGCGACGGCTCGATCATCGTGGTGGTGGCCACCGACGCGCCGTTGCTTCCCAACCAGCTCAAGCGGGTGGCGCGCCGCGTCTCGCTGGGGCTGGCGCGCAACGGCAGCGTGTCCACGGGCGGCTCGGGCGACATCTTCATGGCGTTCTCGACCGCGAACCGGGACGCCGCGGCGACCGGTAGCGGAACCGCGCGGTTGGAGATGCTCCCCAACGGCCGCCTCGACGGCATCTTCCGCGCCACCGTGGAGGGCACCGAAGAGGCGGTGATCAACGCGCTGGTCGCGGGCGAGACCATGACCGGCGCCAACGGCTGGACCATCCACGCTCTGCCTCACGACCGCCTGCGCGAGATTCTGGAAAGGTACGATCGGCTGGTCGGCGAGTGATCCGGGCCCGCCGCAGGCGGGATCGGAAGCGGTGCGGGCGGGTGGGCGCACCGCAACCGCTTGGGAGATCGCCAAGAATCCATCTCGGAATTGTCCAAGAAAAGCAAGTCGCGCCGGTCGGCTGTCGGTACGACTGATTTCGGAAGCCGAGTACAGGCGCAATCGTGGTCATGGAGCGGGACAAGTTGGCGGTTGGTGGGTGAGCGTGGGGACGGGTTCTTCGGCCAGATGGGGTTGACTCTCAGCTCGTGAGGGTGCATCCTAAAGTAGAAGATACGAGAGGGTCGGATCTCTCTTCGGCCTCACTTCTCCCGGATGGCAACTAGTGTTCCCGACCTCACTCACCCGAAGTTGCAACCGGAGTACCCCATGAATGAGGTGACAGTCACCAACTTCCGGTGCTTCGCCGAGCGCCAAACCGCATGCCTTGCCCCGCTTACCTTGCTTGTTGGGGAGAACAGTACTGGAAAGACCTCGTTTCTGGCTCTGATCAGGGCTCTCTGCGAGGTGGCTTTCCGGGAACGGATTCCAGACTTCAAGGAACCGCCCTACGACCTTGGGGCCTTCGATGACATCGTCCATTTTCGCGGGCATGCGGAGCGGCGTTTGGAAAAATTTGAGGCAGGATGCTCGATGGGGACGATGAATGGCAGTGGGTCCGAGGAGCGGTTGCTTCGCTGGGACTGCACTTTCCGGCGTTACGGATCGGGTGTGCGTCCGAGTGTTCGACGGATTGCGATGGGGTCGGTGTGGGTAGAGTGCGAAATTGCGGCCGATGGATCCGTGTCGATTGGCATCGGAACCAGTCGCGACGAATGGAAGTTCACACCTACACACACGGATGTCCTGTGGCGATGGGCCGCACCATCCGGATGGGCGAGCCAGTCCCGCGACCTTCCTTCGTTGCGGCTATTGATTCACATACTGTTGCTGTCCCTTAAGGAATTCGAACTTGGCCCTCTCTTTAAAAGCCATGGCAAGAACGGCTTGCCCGGGGCACAGGATCTCGAGGAAATCAGCGAACTCTGCGATCGTATATCGCAGCCATCGTTGCCGACCGAACGATCCTTTTCCAGCGCCCCAGTGAGATCGCGGCCTCGTAGAACCTACGACACCGGCCAGACCATTCCGGACCCAGAGGGTGAATATGTGCCGAGGCTACTCGCCACGATGGCGCGAGACGACGCGGCGACATGGAGTCGCCTGAAGAAGTCCCTTGAAAAGTTCGGTAAGGAAGCGGGACTCTTTGATGAAATCAAGATCAAGGAGTTGGGAGGGACGGCGGGAGGACCATTTCAGGTCCGTGTGAAGAAGTGGGGAAGAGATGCCGAGGTTCCAGATCGGAATCTGATTGACATGGGCTATGGACTGAGCCAAGTGCTACCAGTAGTCGTCGACCTCCTGCGCCACCCGGTTGTGCCGCAGATTTTTCTTCTTCAGCAGCCGGAGGTCCATCTTCACCCGAGCGCCCAAGCCGCTCTTGGTGGATTATTGTTAAGGGTTGCACCGAGAGCTGGACAGCCGGTCATCGTCGAAACACACAGCGACCACTTGATCGACCGAATTCGCATGGACATCCGCGATGATCGAATCGAGCTCGGCCCAGACGATGTCTCGATCCTCTACTTCGAGCGCGACAATCTCTCGGTTACGATCCACTCGTTGGGGTGGGACGACAACGGCAATCTCGTGGCTAAAAGAGGATCGATCCCGGATTCCTACCGACAGTTCTTCCGCACGGAACGCCGACGTTCGCTGGGGCTTTGACGAATGTGCCTGATTCTCGACGCGAATGTCGTAGGCACGGTATTCCGCGGCGACTCCCCGGTCGGCCAGGATGTCTTCGAATGGCTCGAGAATCCGCGTGCGCGACTGGTCGTGGGCGGCAAACTCTACGACGAACTGGCGCATGACGGAAGGTTCGAGAGATGGGCCGAAGAAGCCGGCAAAGACGGTCGCCTGAGACGGTTTCCGCCGCAGCAGATCGAGAACGAAGAGGAGGCGTTGCCGACCCGGGAGCTGCGTTCCGACGACCCACACGTCATCGCTTTGGCACGGGTGAGCGGCGCCAGAATCCTCTGCTCGGAGGATCGCGACCTCTGGAACGACTTTCAGAATGGCAAGCTGGTCTCGCACCCCGGGGGCAAAATTCTTCCAATGGGCACCAACAAAAACGCCCGGAGGAACCGTGATCGTCTTCTCCAGCGCACCCACCTCTGCCCCAACCGATGACAAGCCCCGCCATGTCCGAACCCATCCATGGCAACGAATTGCAACATCGGAGACGGGTTGCGACCGGCAAGCTTGCGCCGTCGCAAACCCTCATTCTCCGAATCGAGGCCATGGATCATCCACGCGACACTCAGACTCGGGCATCAACATGCATGCCGTAGGCTTTCTTCGTCATCGCCCGCACAGGTCCACCACGCGGATGCACGATCACCGGGCTTGGAAGGTCACCCGCGGCATCGTTCAACGGATCTCCGTCCGATGGCCGAGCTCGACCTTCCGCGCGGTCCGGCCGAGCTGATTCGAAGCCGTTCGCAAGCATCTCGCCGACTTCCTCGGCGGCGGCACGGCGCGCGCGCCGTGCCCGTCCGGGGCGATGTCGTCTGCCGGCTCAACCGGTTCGGCGCTCGACCGCGCAATCGCATCCATCCGGTAATCCTCATGATCGTCGGCCAACCGCACGAGAACGCGGCGGCCGCCTACGCGCGCAACCTCCACGACCCGATCCAGACGCCGACGGCGCCCAGCAACGGATTGAGCCAGGCGATCCACGTCGGTTGCCGGGCGCTGGACATCGCCTCCATCATCGACACTTGGTCGGGACGCGGCCCCGTCGCCCCCTCCCCTCCGGCGCCGGCCAGGGCAACGACCACCCCGAGCGCGACCACGGCGGCGATCAGAATCGTGGCGCCCCCCCGATCGCGCGCCAGCCGGGCGCAGACGAGCCCGCCGAGGTACGCCGCCGCGAACCCCACGACGATCGAGCCCGCGGTCCAAGCGTCGGAAATCTCCCAGGATCCGGGCTGAAAGGACCCCGAGGAGCCGAGCACCGCCCACAGAAGCGAGAACAGGACGAAGACGGAGAGCGCCATGGCAAGGTATCCGGCGACGGCCGCGAGAATGTTTCTGAGCATCGTGCCTCTCCTGTGGCGAGGGTGAGCGAAGCGAAGTCGATCAATACCGCCCGAGCCGCTTCCGGTACGAGAGCACCTCGCGCCGGAGCACGGGCGCGAGCAGGTACAGCCCCAGCAGGTTGGGAACCGCGACCACGTAGATCATCGCGTCCGAGAGATCGATCAGCGCGCCGAGGTCGACGCCGGCGCCCAGAACCACGAACCCGCAGAAGAGGATCTTGAAGCCGACCTCCACCGACCGGTTCTCGCCGGTCAGATAGGTGAGCGCCTTCAGACCGTAGTAGCTCCAGGAGATCATGGTCGAGAAGGCGAACAGCACCGCGGCGACGGAGAGCGGCACGGGCGACCACGCGAGCGTGCTCTCGAACGCCGTCTTGGTCATTTCGATGCCGCCGACGCCGGCATCGGCCAGCGCGGGGTCGTAGATCGTGGTGACGATGACCAGCGCCGTCATGGTGCAGATGACCACCGTGTCGATGAACGGTTCGAGCAGACCGACGAAGCCCTCCGTGCAGGGCTCGTCGGTTCGGACCGCCGAGTGGGCGATGGCCGCGGAGCCCAGACCGGCCTCGTTGGAGAAAACCGCGCGCCGAAAACCGATGATCATGACCCCGACCATCCCTCCGCCGACGCTTTCGGGCGAGAAGGCGCCCCGCCAGATCTGGACGATGGCGGTCGGCAGCTGATCGGCGTTGATGCCGATGATCGCCAGCGCCGACAGCACGTAGAGCGCCGCCATGAAGGGGACCAGCTTGGAGGTGACCCGGGCGATGCTCCTGATGCCGCCGACGATGACCATCGCCACGGCGAGGGCCATGAAGACGCCCAGCAACCAAGCTTTGTCGCTGAAGAAGCTGCCCCCGGCTCCCGTCACTTCGACGAGAATGGCCGCGGCTTGGTTGGATTGGAACATGTTGCCGATCCCCAGACAGCCGAACACCATGGCGGCGGCGTAGAACATCCCCAAGCCTCGGCCGAGACGGGGCAGGCGGCGCAGCTCCAGGCCGCGCTGCAGGTAGTACATGGGTCCGCCGCTGACGGAGCCCTCCGGGCTGGCGTGGCGGTATTTCACCGCCAGCGTGCACTCGGCGAACTTGGTGCTCATCCCGAGCAGGCCGGCGACGATCAGCCAGAGAGTGGCTCCGGGCCCGCCCAGGGAGATCGCCACCGCCACCCCCGCGATGTTCCCGATGCCGACCGTGCCGGACACGGCGGTGGCGAGCGCCTGGAAGGGCGTAACCTCGCCCGGCTGGGACGCGTCGGCGTAGCGTCCCCGGACCAAGTCCAGCGCGTGCTTGAAGCCGCGCACGTTGATGAAACGCAGGTACAGGGTGAAGAACACGCCTCCGGCGACGAGCCACGCCACGATGAGGGGCACCCGGACGCCGGCGATCGGCACGGCGTGGAAGACGAAGCCGGCGACGGCGTCGGTGACCGGCTGCATCAACCGGTCGATTCGTTCGTCGAGACCCATGAACGGCGTCCCCGTTTGGAGTGAGATGGGCGGGCCGCGTCAATCCGCCAGAAGGGACGCGATGCACGCCACGTTGACCGCGTCCTCCGCGGACGCGCCCCGGGAGAGATCGCACCAGGATCCGGCGAGCCCGTGTACGATCGGACCCAGCGCCCGGGCGTCGGCAAGGCGCTGGACGAGCTTGTAGGCGATGTTGCCGGCGTCCAGATCGGGGAAGACGAGCACGTTCGCCCTTCCCGCCACCGGGGATCTGGAAAGCTTGCGGCGGCCGACCGCCCGGACGAGCGCCGCGTCGGCCTGGAGTTCGCCGTCGGCCGCGATCTCCGGGCTCGACGCGCGGAAGCGATCCAGAGCTTCCCGCACCCGGTCCACGGAAGGCCCTTCGGCGCTCCCTCGAGTCGAGTACGACAGGAAGGCCACTCGAGGCTCGTCGCCGACGATGCGCCGCCGCGCGTCGACGGCTGCGGACGCGATCTCCGCCAGCTGTTCCGCCGTGGGATCGGGCACGATGGCCGAGTCGGCGAAGGTGAGCACCTCGGGTTCGGAGCCGCGGAAGGGCTCCACCGCCATGAAGAAGGAAGAGGAGACGGTGGCGGTTCCCTCCGCCCGACCGATGCAGTGGATTCCGGCTCGGATCACCGCTCCCGTGGTGTAGGCCGCCCCCGCGACCCCGCCGTCGGCTTCGCCGGTGCGGACCATGAGCGCGCCGTGGTGGAGGGGGCGGGCGGCGAGATGGCGAAGCTCGTCGGCGGAGAGGCCGCGAAAACGGCGCATCCGACCTAGGACGGCGGCGTGGCGCTCCACCCGGTCCGGGTCGGTCGGGTCCACCACCCGGACGGAGCCCGCCCGAGGATCGTCGGCGAGGCGGCGCCTCAGCTCGTCGGCGGGCCCCAGCAAGAGGGGATCGGCGAGTCGGGCGGCGGCCGAGGTCAGCGCCGCCTCGCGAATTCGCGGATCCGCGCCCTCGGGAAACACGACGCTCCTGCGCCGCTGCGCCGCCCGGCGGCGCACCTCGCTCAGGAACGCCACATCCACCCGATCAGGGCGATCATGGCGGACCGCGCCGGACTCGGGCGACGCGCATCGCGCAGACTCGACGATCTCGCGTTCGGTTCCCCTTCAAGCGCCTCCGCGAATGGTCGGGTTGTTGAAGGTCTCGATGATCGGGATCGGAACGCAGGTCTGGTCGCCGTACGATCCCCCCTTCACGCCCAGCTGGTACGGCGTCCCGGCGGCCGGGACGAGAGGCAGGCCGAGTCGGCGGACGTCGTAGGCCCGAAAGCCCTCGAACCACAGCTCGCGCTGGCGCTCGTCGACCACCGCCTGGCGAATCTCGTCCGCGTCCGTGCCCGTGAAGTGCGGCAGGCCGTGCGCGTCGCGCAACGCGTTGACGATGGCCACGGCCTCCTCGCCGCCCGCCACCTCGGCGACGATGAGCTGCGCCTCTTCCCAGCGGGCGACGGGCATGGGCGAGGCCGCCGACGTGTATTTGCTCTGTCCCCAGACGTTGCCGGGCGCCCAGCCGGTGTTCTGGCCGGTGTCGTAGGTGGCCGTGCGCGGATCCGGCATCCCGCCGGTCGTCAGCTCGCGGGTCCAGGGAGCCACCCCGAAGTTGAAGCCGAAGAGGTTGGTGGCCCACACGCGGTTGTACATGCGAGGCGTCGCGTCGGAGGGATGGACGTCCATGCGGAACCCCTCGGGGACCTGCCGGGCGTCGGCCAGCGCGCCCTGCGCGTCTCCCTGGAAGAGCTTCACCCGGGCGCGTCCCACCAGCGCGGCGTTGGCGACGTCGTCCGCGCCCGCGCTCCGCGCGTACTGAAGCGCGCTCGAGAACCGGTCCTCCGCTTCGGCGAAGGCTTGCATCGAAGTCATCTCCGGACCGCCGTCCAGGGCGATGGAGCAGTGGGCGGCGCCCAGCATGGCCAAGCTGAACCCCGCGAGCAGCGAGGCGCGCGCGAGCCGCCGATTGCGCATGCCGACCTCGGCGTCGCTCCAGCCTTCGAGCAGGCTCACCAAGTTGTCGGCGACCCAGCGGGCGCGGGAGGCGGGGACGTAGGCGGAGGGTAGCGCCGCGGTGCAGTCGTTGTCCGCCCAGGCGTTCTGGCCCTGGGGCCGGCGGCGGTCCAGCGACCAGTTGTCCCCGCCGGCGTTGGTGTCCTCGTATTCGTCGCTCAGATCGGCGCTCACCACCACGAACGCGCCGTGCGCGCAGACGAAGTCGGCCTCGAGTCCGTTCATCAGGGCGCCGGCCTGCGACGGCACCTCGACGTTCTCCGCCAGCAGGCGACTGGGGTCGCTGACTTCGAGCAAGCTGTTCACGTCGCAGCCGGTGGCCGAGAAGGCCAGAAGCGCCGCGCATCCCGAGGCCCGGGAAATCGTTCGGATGATCTTGGAGCGCATGATCGCGATCTCCTCTTGGTCGGGCTCCTAGAAGC
Organism: Longimicrobiales bacterium; assembly: GCA_965115885.1. Lineage (GTDB taxonomy): Bacteria > Gemmatimonadota > Gemmatimonadetes > Longimicrobiales > Gaopeijiaceae > BD2-11. The sequence continues at coordinate 562,830 of OZ220479.1, read as the reverse complement.
TCAGGCGGAGCGAGGCGGTGATCTGCTGGGGCAGCGGCAGGTTGTTCTGCGCCATGAAGGCCCTGCCGCCGCTCGAGAACATCACTTCCGGGTCGGAAGCGGTCCAATTCGACAGGGTGAAGAGGTGTTGAGCCGCGACCTGCAACACGGCGCGGCTGGAGCCGAAGCGGTAGCGCTCCGGCAAGTCGTAGGTCACGGAGACCGCCTTGAGGCGGACGAAGCTCACGTCGTTGACCCAGGAGTCGATGATCTGGTCGCTGCTCTCGACCGTCGCCTTCATGATCGGATCCCATTCCTGGGAATGGTGGTTGGCGCGGCAAACCCGATAGAGTCGGCAGCGTTGGCGCAGGGTGTTGTCGAAGCGCTTGTGACCCTGTTCGGAGGTCACCAGGACATGGATGCGCAGGCTACCGCCGATGGCGACGTCGGAGGTGAGCGAGATTTCCCAGGGCGCGATGGCCCGGCCCAGGAAGACGCGCGGAGCGATCGTGGTGCCGCCCTCGTCGAAGCAGGGGGTGGTGCCGCCCTGCCCGTCGCTGCACATGGCGCCGACCGTGTTCCCGTCGGCGTCCAGCGACGCGCTCACCACGTCGACGCCGAACCAGCTGTAGGGCGCGTACCCCACTCGGTGCTCCATCGAGCTCCAGCTGTTGAAGACGATGGTGGTGTCGCCGACCTCCCCGGACAGCTGCAGGATCTCCGAGCTGTTGCTCGAGAAGTTGATCCCCAGATCCCAGTCGATCCCCGCCCTCTCGACCATCTGCGCGTCGAGGGAGACCTCGAAGCCCTGGTTGGCGATCCGGCCCGCGTTGACGAACTGCCGTCCGGTGAATCCGCCGGACGGCGGAAGATCGCGCTCCAGAATCGCCCCCCGGGTGAGCTTGTCGTAGAAGGTGAACTGCAAGCCCAACCTGCCGTCGAGAAGCTCGGCGTCGAATCCCACTTCGGTCTCCCGACCCACTTCCGCGGTGAGATCCGGATTCCCGACCGTGTTGGGCGTGACCCCCGCCGTGCTGTTCGGCCCCGTGACGGCCGCCCAGGTGCGCAACGCCGAGAACGACGCCGGTTGCTCGCCCGATTCCCCCCACGCCAAGCGCAGGCGGAGGGTGTTGAGCCACGAGGGCGCGCCGTCCCGGAACCAGCTCTCCTCGTTCGTCACCCACGAGAGCGACGCCTTCGGGTAGGTCACGAACCTGATGTCGTTGCCGAAGGCGCTGTTGTTGTCCACGCGCACGGCCCCGGTCAGAAACAGCCGGTCCCGCCACCCCAAGGTTTCCTGAAGGTAGGTGCCGAGGGTGTTGTCCGAGATGCGGTTGTTGGCCGGAACTCCCGGGATCGAGGTGGACGTGATGGTGCTCAGGCCGGGACCGGCGAACTGCTGACCCGTGGCCGAGAGGAAGGTCGTGGTGCGGGTGTAGTACTGGACCCCGAGCGAAGTGGCCGCGCTCAGCGCCGGAGAGAGGTCCAGGTTGGCGGTGGTCGAGAAGTCGGCGGTGGTCCGGAAATGGGTGAAATGCCCCTCGTTGCGGAAGCCTCGGCGGTTGTTCGCGCCCAGCGCCACCACCGCCGTGTCGTTGGTCTGGTATTCCCGGAAGGCCACGTTCTGCTCGCCGGTGTAGTCGATGCCCGTGGTCAACCGGGTCGAGAGCCAGCCGAACGCCTCGTGGTTGAAAGTGAGGCCGCCGGTGAAGCGGTCCAAGTACTGGTGGTTGTTCTCGGTCAGATCCCGGATGGGCAGATCGTAGTTGTTGAAGCCGTGCAGGAAGTCGCAACCGAAACCGTTGTCGGTCGCCCGGCACCGGTGTTCGGGCAGAAGCCGGGGGCTTCCGAACTCGACGCCCTCGGTGATGCTCCCGAATCCGTCGCGGCTGAGGCGGTCGCTGCTCTTGCTGTACCCCATGTTCGCGGCGAGGCCGAGTTCGTCGGTCAGCTGGGTCTCGATGTTGGTGCGCAGATTGAACTTCTTCTGCCAGTTGTGGCCGAGCAACCCGGTCTCGTCGGACCAAGTGGCCGAGAGGAAGTAACGCGTGTCGGCGGATCCGCCGCTCAGACTGCCGCTGTACGCCTGCACGGAACCGGGAGCGTAGAGCTCGGTGCCGAGATCGGCGTGGTAGTCCAGCATGTTCAGGCTGTGGACCTGCCCCGTCGCCGGATCGGTCCAGAAATTCTCGTATCCCACCTTGCCCTGCGGATTGGCCATGAAGTTCACGCCTTGGCGGACCATGACGTCGACCCGCGCACGCCCCTCCTGGCCCCGCTTGGTGATGACGTTGATCACGCCGCGCGAGGCTTCCGTGCCGTAGAGCGTCGCCGCCGCCGGGCCCTTGAGCACCTCGATCCTCTCGATCTGCTCCGGGTCGAGGCTGGTGAGGATCGAGCGTACGCCGGCGTTGTTGCCGAAGGCGTAACCCGTGGTCTCGTCGTTGTTGGCCCGCACGCCGTCGATGTAGATGAGCGGCTGGCCGTTGAGCGAGAAGGTGGAGGCGCCGCGGATGCGCATGCGGGGACCCTGCCCCACCATCCCTCCGCCCATCATGTTGACGCTGGGGGTGCGCCCGCGCAGCAGGGTCTGGACGTCCTCGACCGGGGCCGCCTCGGTGATCGCCGCCGCCTCGATGGTGCCCACCGAGTTGCCGATGGCGCGTCGGCGGGTGCCCCCGGGAACGCCGGTCACGACGATCTCGTCCAGGGCGAAGGCCTGTTCCGAGAGCTGAAAGTCCTGCACGACCGTCTGGCCGGAGGCGACCGAGATCTCCACGCTGACGGTCGCGTACCCCACCCGCTCCGCGCGCAGGGTCCGGGGCCCGTCCGGCACGTTCTGGACCAAGTAGCGGCCGTCTTCGTTGGTCAGCCCGCCCAACCCGGTGCCCACGATCGAGATCTGGACCGCCGCCACGGGCTGGCCGGTGTCGGCGTCGGTCACCGTGCCGGTGACGGTTCCCTGCACTGCGGCGGGGACGTCGGTCGGCGGGGGCGGGACGAGCCGCGCCGCAAGCGGGGCGGGCGGCACCGACAGAAGGCCGACGATCAGGAGCAAGAACGGAACCGAGAACCGTGGCACGGGAACCTCCCCGACAGGGTGAACGTCCTCACACGAGACCCGCGTTCGGGATCCGCCGCCCGGGCTCGACGACCGGAGGGATTACGGGATCGACTCGGCCGAGCTTTTCGAAGGAACCCTGCTGATTGTGCGGGTCGGGTCGACGGCGCGCAACCTCGCGACGGCGTCCGCGATCGACTTCGTGGCGAAATCCGTCGAGGCCGGGAGGTCCGGCGACTCGATCGTGCTGGACCGGGGAGCGAACACCGTCTCGTCGTACGCCTCGTCCCCCGGTCAACCGCTCGATCGGCGCGGCGGGTTCACGTCGTTGCAAAGGGTTGCGCCGACCCTTCCGTCGATCGCGGCTCTCGGCGGCGTCGGCGCGACCGTGCGCTACACGCCATGGGCGGACGAGAATCCGCCGTCGTCGCGTCTGGCCAGACGGGCGAGGTGGCACGGCACGCCCCCTCACAGGTTCAAGACCGCGAGCGGCGGCTCCATCGAAGTCGCCGACGAGGAGATGCAGGGGCCATCCCTTCAGGATCGACCGCAGGCTCGAAAAGCGACGACGAACGGACGACGGGGGACGCGGAGTTCGCACTTCCAGCCAAACCCGCTGGACAAACGACGCGGGCTCCATCGGTCGATCGTCGCTCGGCCCGCGCCGTCCATCGCGGCGGCCGCGTCCTCGACGGCGGCATCTCCCCGCACGCCGTCGGCAAACGCGCCCGCACCCTCGCACGAATGCGTCGGCCTCGGCGACGTCTCTCCTCGCACCCTCCGACGCAGCTTCGTCACCGCCCTCCTCGACGCCGGCAACGACCTCGCCCTCGCCGCCAAATTCCTCGGAATCCGATCAACCGGCGGCGGCAAAGCAACAGATCGTGCAGCCCTGGTAGACGTTGGACGATTCCTTGCCGCGATATGCGCCATCCACGCTGCGCCAAGCCCGTCAGAGATCCCGGCACCCGTGCTCGATCCCGATACCCACCGCGGCCACCAGTTCGTCGACGTCCGTCCGGGAGACGACGAGGGGCGGAGCCACGTTGACGGTGTTGTTCAGCCCCGGGACGCTACGCGTGGTCTTGCCCACGAGAACGCCCTCCTCGGCCGCCTTTTCCACCACGGCGGCCATCACGTCCTCGCTCACGGGAGTCTTGGAGACCTTGTCTTCCACCAACTCCACGCCGGCGAACAGACCCCTGCCGCGCACGTCGCCCACGTTCGGGTGGTCGGCCAGCTCGCGCAGGCGGTCCAGCAAGTACGCCCCCATCGCGCGGCTGTTCTCGATCAGGTCCTCGTCCTCGATGATGCGCAGGTTCTCGAGCGCGGCCGCGAAGCCCGCCGTGCATCCGCCGTAGGTGCTGACGTCCCGGAAGTAACGGTACTTCTCGTCCGGATCGCCGAGGAACGCGGCGAACACCTCGCCGCGCGCGGCGACCGCCGAGATCGGCGCGTAGGCACTGGCCATCCCCTTGGCCATGGTGACGATGTCCGGCACGAAATCGTAGTGCTGGTACCCGAACATGGTCCCGGTGCGCCCGAATCCGCAGACGACCTCGTCGACGATCAGCAGGACCCCGTAGCGGTCGCAGATGTCGCGGACGATGCCGTAGTACTCCGCGACCGGAGGGATGACGCCGCCGCCGGCGGTGATCGGCTCCAGGATGACCGCGCCCACCGAGTCCGGTCCCTCGGCTTCGATGGCGTCCTCCAGCGCGCCGGCGCACTGCACGTCGCACTCCGGGTACGTCTCGCCGAAAGGGCAGCGATAGCACAGCGCGTGGGGAATCGGCGCGAATCCCTCGGGGAACGGCCCGTACGCCTCCTTGCGCTCCTCCTGTCCGGTGGCCGCCAGGCAGCCGATGGTGGTTCCGTGGTAGTCGCGGTCCCGGTAGAGGATCTTGTACTTTCCGGTCCCCCCCAAGTGCGCGATCTGGCGCACCATCTTGATCGCCTTCTCGTTGGCCTCCGAGCCGCTGTTGGCGAAGTAGAGGCGGTCCAGCTCCGGCAACCACTCCGCCAGCGCGCTCGCGTACTGGGCCGCCGGGACGGTGCCGACCACGCCCGCGTAGTAGGGCAGGCGGAGCAACTGTTCGTGGACCGCCCGGGCGATGCTCTCGCGCCCGTGGCCCACGTTGACGCACCAGACGCCGCCGGAGGTGCCGTCGAGATACTCCCGACCGCGGATGTCGCGCACGCGCACGCCCTCGCCCTCGACGAAGATTTGCGGATCCCGGGCCTCGAGGACGCTGTGCTGGAACAGGTGATGCCAGAGGTGCCTCCTGTCCTTCCGGACGACGTCCCGGGGATCGTAGTCGTCCAGCGGGGCTCGAGTGTCGGACATGCGGTTTCTCCCTCCATCCCTTCCGGGGCGGCACCGCCCCCGGCGGATTCGATGTTCCCAGCCCACCTTCTCCGGGTCCGACTTGTTCCGGAGGACTAGGGTATCCTCTTGATGAGCTTCAGGCGCTTGAGGTCGTCCGGCGTCCATCCCGTATCCGAGATCAACCCTTTCAATAATCTCATCCCCCAAGTTTTGCCGGGGTGGTAGTGGACGACGATCCGACGCCGACGAGGGGAGCCCGCACCGTTGCCGAAATGCTTGACGAAGGCACGGGTCGCACCGCGGCGTTCTTCCTCTTCTTCCCAGCCATCCTTCTCGAGTGCCCGGATGAACCGGACGGGCGTCAGAGATTTCAGTTGGTCCCAGATCAGGCGATCACTGGACATGGAACCTCTACGTTCCGCAGAATGGACTGGGGAGGGATGGACGGAACGACGAAACGGGAACGGGGATCGTCGCCTTCAACCTCGCAGTTTGGCCCCACAGGAACAGGATCCCCATGTCGCGCGAGGGATCGAAGGTAGACATCCAACCCCTCGCATGTGCGTTCGAGAACTTCCTCCACGGTGGAGCCGTCCATGTGCAGACCCTTGAAGGCGGGGCAGAACGCATGGTACCCATCGCCATCGGGCACGACCACCACGGTTACTCTAAACGAAAGCATCAGGCATCCTCCCGCCGTTCGTGCGCAATCCGAGACGCTCCAGCGCCGGAAAAGGGAAGCATCTTATGAAGACGCTCGCATCCCCGTCAACGTCCATCGTCCCGTCGTCGGAACATCCCGGACCTCCGCCCAATCCTAATCCAAGCTCAGGTGCGCGTACTTCTGCAGGTGACGGGTCGGGGGAGCCAGCGCGTCCCGGCGGAAGGGCTCGGCGAGCACCTTCGCTCCGCCCTCGACCACCGCGTTGACCACGCAGGGCCGACCGCTGGCGAGCGCGTCGCGGACCACGTCCCGGACATCGCGATAGTCGTCGACCCTGTACCCTTTCGCCCCCATCGCTTCCGCCACTTCGGCGAAGTCGGGGTTGGCGCGCAGGTTGGTGCCCACGAAGCGATGGTCGTAGAAGTCGATCTGGTTCTTCTTCTCGGCGCCCCACTCGTGGTTGTTGACGACGACGGCGATGACCGGGATGTCCTCGCGCACGGCCGTCATCACCTCGCTCAGTCCGCTGATGCCCCAGGCACCGTCCCCCTGGACGGCGAACACGGGCGCGTCCGGCCTGCCGACCTTGGCGCCCAGCGCCGCTCCGTAGGCGAAACCGCAGTTCCCCCAGGTCAGCGCCGCGAGGTGCTGGCGCGGACCGTCGAAGCGAAGGTATCCGTTGGCGATCGAGCAGATGTTGCCGATGTCGGTGGTCACCAGAGCATCTCCGGGAATCGCGCGCGCGAACTCCCGGAGGAAGCGCCGGGGATGCATGAGCTCGCTGGTGGACGAGGACCAGCCCTCGAGCTCCTCGTCCCACGCGCGCTTCTCGCGCGCCACTTCGGCGATGCGCGCTTCGTTTCGTCCCGAGGGGACGGCATTCCGGAGCTCCTCGAGCAGCTCGGCCGCGTACTCCTTCACGTCCGCGACCGAGAAGAGCGCCGGGATCCTGCTCATCCCCCACTGCTTGGCGTCCCGATCCACTTGGATGAGGGTGGCGTCCTCCGGCCAGTAGGCCATGCCGTACTGGGGCAGCAGGCCGAAAACCCCCAGGCGGGTGCCCAGCGCCAGCACGACGTCCGCCTTGGCGATGGTGCGCATGGCGGCCTTCGAGCCGCAGTAACCCAGGGGGCCGCACCCCAGCTCGTGGCTGTAGGGGAAGGTGTCGTTGTGCAGATAGGTGTTGACCACCGGGGCGCTCAGATGCTCGGCCAGCGCCTTGACTTCCTCCAAGGCGTCGCCCTGGGACACGCCGCCCCCGGAGACGACGACCGGGTGGCGGGCATCCTTCAGAATCCGGACCGCTTCCTCGACGTCGGCCCGCGGAGGGCGGCCGGCGCCCAGGGCGGGCGTCGCGAAGATCTCCTCCTCGACGTCCCCGTAGAAGTAATCCCTGGGGATGTTGAGCTGGGTGGGGCCGAGTTCGAGCTTGGCGCGGTAGAAGCAACGGCGAGCCATCTCGCCCATGCGCTCGGGGCGGTTGACGCGGACCTGGAAGACGGTCTGGGCCTCGAACATGGGCATCTGGTCCAGCTCCTGGAAACCTCCCGTGCCGATGCCCATGGATCCCGTCTCCGGGGTGAGGGCCACGACCGGGGAGTGCGCCCAGAAGGCGGCAGCGATCGCGGAGACGAAGTTGGCCGCGCCGGGGCCGTTCTGGGCGATGCAGGCCTGGGGCCTGCCCGTGACCCGGGCCAGCCCGTCCGCGGCGTGCGCGGCGGCTTGCTCGTGGGCCACCGGAATGAATCGGATGCCCGCGTCCGGGAACAGATCCAAGGCGTCCATGAACGCCGACCCCACCAACCCGAACACATCCGTGATCCCTTCGGCGACGAGCGTTTCCACCAGCGCCTCGGAGGGGGTCATTCTTCTCTTGGCCATGTCCAGCTTCTCCCGTCGGTCGTCCCCGTCGGCACCCGTGCGCGCCGGGGCGTGCGTGCGTCGGGGGGCGATGCGGAGACGCCCGGTCCGGCAAGGGACAACCCGGTCCCGCCGCCCTCTTCGGGCCGGACGGCCCGAAGACCCGAAGGCAACATAGCACGGAAGATTCCGCGGCGCCCGCGAAAACGCAGGGGACGAAGACCGTCCGCGGCGCCGCCGGGAGGCCGAGCGTGGAAACCTCTGTCGCAGCTTGACGGGACGCAGCGGCGGAACGTACGGTGCCCGGACGTTCGTTTCTGACATAAGGGGAGGGAGTCATGGCCGGATCGGCGAAAATCCTCGGCGCATACGCGTTCATTCTGGCCGTCGGCGCGGCCGCCTGCGCTCGGGACGCGCCCCCGCCCGCGGACACGATCTTCCACGGCGCCAACATCGTGACCATGGATCCGGAGCAACCCGCCGTGGAGGCGGTGGCGGTGCGGGGCGAGATCATCGTGGCGGCGGGATCCCGGGACGAGGCGATGGCGCTCGCCGGGCCGTCGACGCGGGTGGTGGAGTTGGGAGACAACGCCCTCCTACCCGGGTTCGTCGACTCCCACGGCCACTTCCTGGGCGCGGGACGCGACCAGACCTCCCTCCTGCTTCATCCGCCGCCGGTGGGCGACGTCAACACCATCGACGACATCGTGCGCAAGGTCCGAGCGTGGATCGAGGAGCGCGACATCCCCCCGGGCCAAGCGGTGGCCGGGCGCGGCTACGACGACTCCCTGCTCGAAGAGGGTCGGCATCCCACGCGCACGGACCTCGACCGCGCGTCGACCGAGCACCCCATCGTCCTCACCCACGTGTCGGGGCACCTGACCGCGGTCAACTCCGCCGCGCTCGCGGCCAGCGGCATCGACGCCGACACGCCGGATCCGCCCGGCGGCCACGTCCGCCGCATGGAGGGTTCGACGGAGCCCGACGGCGTCCTCGAGGAAACCGCCCGCGGGCTGCTCGCCTTCGAGCGCTATCCGGCCCAGTCCGAGGAAGAACTCGACGACCTGATCCGCCGGTCCATCGACGTGTACCTGAGTCGGGGAACGACCACCGTGCAGGACGGCGGAACCGCTCCGGCGCAGGCCGAGGCCTTCCAAGCGGCCGCCGAACGCGAGCCTTTCAAGGCGGACGTCGCGGCGTTTCTGCGTTTCGCGGAAACCCCCGCGGACGCGACGGGCATCCCCTACAGGCGCGACTACCGGGGCGGCTTTCGGGTCGGCGGAGTGAAGCTGATGCTCGACGGCTCCCCCCAGGACGCACGGCCTGGGTCACGGTCCCCTACGAGGAGGGACCGCCCGGCGCCCCGCCCGACTACGTGGCCTACGGGGTCATGATCCCCGGCGAGTACAAGTCGGCCGCGGCGGAGCTCATCCGGGGAGGCGTTCCGATTCTCGTGCACGCCAACGGCGACGCGGCGATGGATCTCATGATCGAGGGGGTCGACGAGGCGGTTGCGGACATGGATCCCATGCCCGACCACCGCTCCGTCATCATCCACGCCCAACTCATGCGCGCCGACCAACTGGACCGCTCCCGGGAGCTCGGAATCGTGCCCTCGTTCTTCGCGGCGCACGCTTTCTTCTGGGGCGACTGGCACCGGATCAGCTTCGGGGAGGAGCGGGGCAACAACGTCAGTCCGATGGGCTGGGCGCTGGAGCGCGGCGTGAACTTCACCATCCACAACGACGCCCCGGTGGTCCCGCCCCACGCGATGCGCCTGGTGTCGGTCGCGGTGAACCGCAGGACCCGGAGCGGGCACGTCCTGGGGCCGCACCAGCGGCTGACGGTGATGCAGGCGCTCCACGCGGTGACGCTCGGGGGCGCGTACCAGTACTTCGAGGAGGACGTCAAGGGTTCGATCGCCGTCGGCAAGCAGGCCGACTTGGTGATCCTGGGCGAAAACCCGCTGACCGCGGATCCGGAGAACCTGGAGTTCATCCCGGTCGTGGAGACTTTCTCGCGGGGCAGGTCGGTGTACGCGATGTAGTTCGGTCCCCGCAACCCGAGCGAGTCGTGCGGCGCGGGCGGGGTGGAACCTTGGACCGGTCTTCGATCCCGCGGCGTCGCGTTCCCGGCTTGGTCCGGGCCATCGGGACGCCCCGGCGAAGCTTCCGGCGTCTTCGGTCCTACCGGCCGGAGGGAATCGACGCGGCGGGTGCGCCCACGTTCTCGACGAGCTTCGCGCCGGACTCCGGTCGACCGTGGCGGCAAGGGCGGGCTCGGGGCGCGTTCCGAGCCTCGTGCGCGACCGGACCGGGAAACGGCTCGAAGCGGAAGCGCTCGGCGGCGCCGGGCTCGCGGTGGACCGGAGCGCGCTGGCGCGCGAACGCCAGCGGCGGAACCGCGCCGAGGCGCGGGCGGCGGGGCTCTCCGCGCCGGGCCGGAGCGCCGGCCCAGCTTCCCGGACCGAGCAAGCAGCCCCCCAGGGTCTACCCGCCGATCTCCGATGCCCCGCCAGGGACTCGAACCCCGAACCTACTGATTAAGAGTCAGTTGCTCTACCAGTTGAGCTAGCGAGGCCGACGATCTCGTCGCCGAGCGGGTAACCTGCACCGCCGGAGGAACGGGGTCAAGGGCTCGTTCGGCGGTCGGACCCGTCAGAAGGCGGCCAACCCGGTCATCGCTTGGCCCAGGATGAGGGAATGGATGTCGTGGGTTCCCTCGTAAGTGTAGACCGATTCCAGGTTGGCCATGTGGCGCATGGCGGAATACTCCGCCAGGATGCCGTTGGCGCCCAGCAGCCGCCGAGCCTCCCGCGCCACCTCGCACGCCATGTGGCAGTTGGCGCGCTTGGCGAGCGAGACCTGCTGCGGGGTGGCCCGGCCTTCGTCCTTGAGCCGCCCGAGCCGCAGGGCCAGGAGCTGTCCCTGGGTGATGCCGGTGAGCATGTCCGCGATGCGCACCTGCTGGATCTGCTTGGCGCCGATCGCGGCGTCGAACATGACCCGCTCCTTGCTGTAGTCGAGGGCTTCGTGAAAGCAGGCCATGGCCGCGCCCACCGCGCCCCACGCGATCCCGTAGCGCGCCTGGGTGAGGCACGTGAGCGGGCTCTTGAGCCCCGCGCTGCCCGGCAGGAGCGCGTCGTCGGGGACGCGCACGTCCTGGAGCGCGAGCTCGCTGGTGTCGGAGGCGAGCAACGACAGCTTGCCCTTCTGGTCGCGCGCGCTGAAGCCGGGGGCGTCGGTGGGGACGAGAAAACCGCGGACGCCCTTCGTCTCGCCGGGCGCGCCCGTCTGCGCCCACACCACCGCGACGTCGGCCATGGACCCGTTGGTGATCCACATCTTGGTCCCGTTCAGCACCCAGCCGTCCCCGGTCTTCCTCGCCGTGGTGAGCATCCCGGCGGGGTTGGATCCGTAGTCGGGCTCGGTGAGGCCGAAGCATCCGACGGCCTCGGCGGCGGCCAGCCTGGGAAGCCACGCGCGACGCTGCTCCTCCGAACCGAAGGCGTGGATGGGGTACATGACCAACGCGCCCTGCACCGAGACGAACGAGCGCAACCCCGAGTCCCCGCGCTCGAGTTCCTGCATGATGAGTCCGTAGGCGACGTTGCCGAGTCCGGCGCACCCGTACTCCTCCGGCAGGTTGGCTCCCAGAACCCCCAGTTCGCCCAGTCCGGGGATCAGCGAGCGGGGAAAGCGACGCGCGCAGTAGGCTTCCCCGATGATCGGGACGACTTCGTCCTCCACCCACTCGCGGACGGCGTCCCGGATCAGTCGCTCCTCCTCGCTCAGAACGGAATCCAGATCGTAGAAGTCGAGTCCCTGAAATTTTTCCGCCATGAGGTGCGTCCTCGCCGCCGGGGGGCGGCGCGTGCGTGTCCGAGTTCGAAGAAAGGGAGGAAGACCGCCCGGATCAGCCGTCCGCGCCGGGATAGCGTTTTCCGCCCGCGCGCTCGATTCCGTAGAAGAGTTCGCGGGCCAGTCTGCCGCCGATCCAGTACGCCGCGAGGACCGTGGCGATCCAACCCCCGATCACCAAGTCGGTCGGGCGAACGACGCCCCAAATGTAGCCCGCCACGCCGGCGGCCAGAACCGTGGCCGCGATGCGCGCCCTGCGCGCGGCGATCAGCCGGGCGCGGGCGCGGCACCCGGCGCACCAAAGCATCCGGTCGACGGCGCCGCGGTCGCGGAGTTCGCCGCATCGCGAGCACTGGATCTCGTCGGCGACCGCATCGCGAATGCGCATGGATTCCTCGCGTCTGTCGGGGCGTGGCGCTATTTTGGAGCAAGGTGCGCTGGTGTCGGCCGTGCCGCCACGCAAGGATGTCTCCGCCGGACCGGTGCGGCAAGATCGTCGCGCCGTGCGCTCCCGTCCGGGAGCGGCAGGCGGGTGCGGGGATCGTCCCCCCGTGCACGCGGCCGGGCGTCGGCGCGGAGGCGCGGGGTCCGCAACCGGCGGACGACGAATCCGTCCCCTCCGGAGGACCTCGCGAACCGGCGGAACGCGATCCTCAAGTCGGAGCGAGACGAACGAACATGCGTCAATTCAAGCGTCGTCCGGGGAAGACGGCCGCATTCGCGGCCCTCTGCGCCACGATGTCGTGCGGAGACGTCCGAGAGGTCGTCGAGCCGGAACCGTCGCGCGCGGCCTCGGTTTCGATCTCCCCCTCCCGGGTCGAGCTCGGCGTCCCCGGCGAGAAGGTGGAGTTCGTCGTGACCGTGCTGGACCAGCACGGCGATCCCATGCCCGCCACCTTCACCTGGACGAGCGAAGACGCGTCGGTCGTCTCCGTGGACCAGAAAGGCGTGGCGACGGCGGTGTCCCGGGGCGCGACCGAGATCACGGTCGTGGCGGGAGACGCGAGCGCCGTTGCGCGGGCGTCGGTCAACGACTCGGCCGCCGGCGTCTGCGGCCGGACCCCGCAGGTCCGCGACGCGATCACGGCCGCCGCCAGCCGTTCGGATTGCGCTCAAGTGAACGCGGGCCTGCTCGAGCGCATCCGCCGCCTCGACGTCAGCGGAACGAGCGCGGCGGGCGCGGCGGCGGATTGCGCGGAAGCGTTCGGCGAAGCGTACGAGCGCGGCGGCGCGCGGGGCCGCTGCGGAGCCGCGCGCACGCCTCCCGGCGGCGGCATGGCGGCCATGAACGCGGCCGACGGCGACGGAGAGAGCGAGCGCATCCTCTCGCTCAGGGACGGCGATTTCGAGGGGCTGAGCAATCTTCGGTTCCTGGACCTCGGCCACAACCACCTGAGAGGACTGCCCGACGGCGTCTTCGACGACAATCCGGCCCTCGACACGCTCCACCTCCAGGAAAACCTGCTGGCGTCCCTGCCCGGAGACGTCTTCGGAGCGCTGACCGGGTTGGAGCACCTCGATCTGTCGGAAAACGCGCTCACCGTTCTGCCCGACGGCGTCTTCGACGGCCTCGCGGAACTCGAGAGGCTGGCGCTGGAAAGAAACTGGATCACGGCCCTGCCCGACGGCGTCTTCGACGACCTCGCGGAACTCGAGAGGCTGACGCTGGAAGGCAACTGGATCGCGGCCCTGCCCAACGGCCCCTTCGACGGCCTCTCCCGACTGACGACCCTCGACCTGTCGAACAACCGGCTGTCCCGGTTGCCCGACGACGCCTTCCGCGACCTGACCGGCCTGAAGATCCTGAATCTCTCCGGCAATCTTCTGGCCGAACTGCCCGACGGCGTCTTCGACGACGTCGCCGACGCGACCGAACTGCACCTCACCGACAATCTGCTGAGCGACCTGCCCGAAGGGGCGTTCGACGGCCTAGCCGACCTCGGCAGCCTCTCGCTGGCCATGAACCGGCTGACGGAGTTGCCCGACGGCGTCTTCGACGGTCTGGCGAGCCTGGATCGGCTGACCGTGACGAGAAACCGGTTGACCGATTTGCCCGACGGCGTCTTCGACGGTCTGGCCGACCTCGACTACCTCAGCTTCTCGTTCAACGAGCTGACCGAGCTGTCCGAGGGCCTTCTCGACGGCCTCGGCGATCTGGACACGCTGTACATGTCCGCGAACGATCTGGCGCGGCTGCCCGACGGCGCCTTCCGAGGCACGCCCGACCTGAACCTGTTGTCGGTGTTCGGCAACGCGCTGACGGAGTTGCCGCGCGGAGCGTTCGTCGGCATGACCTCGCTGGAGGCCCTCTGGCTGGAGGACAACCTCGTCGATCCGTTCCCGCTCACGCTGGAGGCGGTGAGAACCGACGCCCGGGACCCGCTGGCGGAGGGACCCGCCCGGATCGGGATATCGGTCCGCGAAGGCGCCCCGTTCGACATGCGCGTGACGTTCGGCGTCCGCGGGGGCAGACCGCGCTCGACGACGGTGACGATCGCCGCGGGGGACACGATCAGCCGCCTCGTGACGGCGACCCGTCGGGAGGACGGCGTGTTCCAGTTCGTCGCCTTCGACTCCCTTCCGGCCACGCCCGCGAGCTTCAGTGGGACGACGCCCGCGGCCGGGCACCCGCTGGTGCTGGCCAATCCCCCGAGCGTGAAAGTGGAGGCCAAGGCCGCCTACCTGGTGCAGGCGGCCCAATCCTACGACGGCAAGGTGCCCCTGGTGGCGGGCCGCAAGGCCCTGCTGCGGGTCTTCGCGACCGCCGACCACGTCAACGCGTACCGCCCCGCGGCCCGGGCCACCTTCCACCTCGACGGGCGGAAGATCCACGAGGCCGACCTGACCGTGCCGCCCGGCCTTCCGAAAGAGGTCGACGAAAGCAGCCTGAACCGCTCCTTCAACGCCATGATCCCCGGATCCGTTCTGCGGCCCGGCGTGGAAATGGTCGTCGAGATCGATCCGGGCGGCACGCTGCCGACCCACGTCGACAGCCGGATGCGCATCCCCGAGACGGGACGGAAGGCGTTGGACGTGCGCACGCTGCCTTCCTCTGGACGTGACGCTCGTCCCGGTCGCGCTGTCTTCCCGGGCGAGCAGGGGCGACAACGCAGCGGTGGCGGCGCTGGTGCGGGAGATGGCCGACGGCGACCCCCGGGGAACGCTCGGGCCCACGCGCGCGCTGCTGCCTCTGGCCGACCTGAACGTCAGGGCGCGCGAGCCGTACGTCACCCATGCGGACACGCTGGACGGCGGGGGCATCGAACTGCTGGACGAAATCCGGCTCCTCCGCTTCATCGAAGCGGGCGCCACCAACGAGTACTACCACGGCATCCTGGCTTGGCCTGCCTCGCGCCATCCCTTTTCCTGGGGCTTTGCGGGGGTCGCCTACCTCTCCGCATCGGCCGGCCTGACCTTGTCCCACATCGGAGGCCTCTACTACACCGGGTTCCCGGAGACTCTCGCCCACGAACTGGGCCACAACCTCAGCCTGCGACACGCTCCGGGCTGCGGCGCGGGCGGACCCGATCCGAACTACCCGTACAGCGAAGCGTTCACGGGGGTCTGGGGCGTCGATTTCGACACGGGAGGCGACTTCGGCAGACTGATCAGTCCGGCGCGCTACCGGGACTTCATGTCCTACTGCGATCCGTCGTGGGTCAGCGACTTCAGCTTCGCGAAGGCCCTCCGGTACCGGACGAAGCTGCCGCCGCTCCCCGCGGCGGGGCGGTCCCGGAACGCGCTCCTGCTGTGGGGCAGGATCCGGGACGACGGAACGTTGCGTCTGGAGCCCGTCTTCGAATGGGACGCCCCCGCGAAACTCCCCGCGTCGCCCGGCCCCTACCTGCTGGAGGGGGTCGACGCGGCGGGCGCGCGCATGTTCTCGATGAACTTCGCGCCGGACGGGATCGACCACCATGGCGGCGCGGGCTTCCTGTTCGCGGTCCCGGCGCGGGAAGGCTGGGCGGACGAGATCGAGCGCGTGACGCTGACCGGCCCGAAGGGCTTCGCGGCCCTGGAGCGCGGCGACGGCGGCGGAAGGGGCGCCATCGTCGCCAGCCGCGCCACGGGGCGCGTTCTGAGCATCGTGCGCGACTGGACCGGGGACGGCGGCGCCGAAGACGTCCTCGGCGCCGCCGCGGAGGTCTCGGTGAGCCCGAGCGTGCTGGTGCGCGAACGCCGGAGATAGGAAAACCGGCCCTCGCCCGTCGGCCCGGCTCCGCCCGCCCGGTTCCCCGAGACGGGGCGGGCGGGCGGAACGTCCCCTACCCCTCCCCGGGAACCGGAATTCCGTACCGACGCAACGTGTCGCGCACCGTCGGTCGGCCCAAGCGCATGCGGCGGCCGTCCAGAAGGTAGGAGAAGACGTATCCCGCCCCGAGCATCAGAATCCCGATCAGAAAGCAGTACATCACCGCCCGGTCGGGGTAGGTGTCCTTCAGGTACCCCACGTACATCGGACCGACGATTCCCGCCGCGGCCCACGCCGTAAGCACGGTTCCGTAGATCTTGGACATGTTGCTCGAGCCGAACACGTCGACGATGAACGACGGCATGGTGGCGAAGCCTCCGCCGAAGCAGAGCAGCACGTAGCAGACCAGCGCGGAGAAGACCCAGGGATTGGTCTCGGTCAGAAGAACGCCGAAGACCACCATCTGGCTGGCCAGCAGGATGCGGAAGACGCCGACCCGACCGATGCGGTCCGACAGAAGCCCCCAGAACAGGCGTCCCACCCCGTTGCAGAGCGAACTCACCGCGATGAGCGTGGCTCCGTACTCGGCGAGCCGGGCCGGGCCGACGGCCGGGTCGGCCAGACCCCACACCTCCTGCAGAAGCTCGGACTGGAAGCTGATGACGGAAATGCCGGCGGCGATGTTGAAAAAGAAGACGATCCACATGATGCCGAACTGAGACGTGCGCAGGTACGGCGCCGCCGGTTCCGCCTTCCCGGGCGCGAGCGCGGAGACGGCGGAACCGGGCCCCGGGGCGGGCGCCGCGCGCTTCGGGTCGCTCAGGGCCAAGCTGCTGGGAACGAGAACGCAGGCGAAGAAGATCCCCAGCCACAGGAAGACGAGCTGCAGGTCTCCGGACGCCCGCACCACAAGGAAGGGCGCGAGCCCCTTGCTCAGCAGAAACGCGCCCACGCCGAACCCCATCACCACGATGCCGGTCACCAGCCCCTTGCGGTCCGGGTACCACTTGGCCGCCGTGGCGACGGGCGTCACGTACCCCATCCCGATCCCGGCGCCGCCGAGGACCCCGTACCCCAGATAGAACAGCCAGATCGCGTCCAGCGACAGCGCCAGGCTGGCGACCAGATAGCCGCCCGAGAACAGGGCGCTGCCCGTCAGGGCCAGCGCCCTGGGCCCGACCCTGGGCAGCGCTTGGCCGGCCAGCGCCGCCGACACCCCCAAGCAGAAAATCGTGATGCTGAACGCGGCGGCGCCCTCGCTGAAGCTCCAGCCGAAGTCGCGTACCAGCATGGTCTGGAAGAAGCTCCAGGCGTAGACCGTCCCCAGGCACAGCTGAAGCAGCGTGCAGAACAGGACGATGAGGCTGCGGGGAAGACGCACGATTCGCGGGGGAACGACTACGTCGGGGGCCCCGGACCCCGAACCTCTCCGGGCGCCCGGGCGCGACCGGCGGCGTGACTCATGAGCCGCGCCATGTCCCCGATTTCGTCTTTCCTGGCCAGAATCCCGTTCCCGGACGCCGTCTCGCCGCCGCGCGCCAGCTGCGTCACGTAGGCCAGCAACTCCTCCAGCGGTCTGGACGCCGACTTGACCAGCCAGATCGAGGCCAGCACCCCCGCGACCAGGATGATGCACAGCAGGTAGATCTGCCGTCCGACCGCCCGCTGGATCCTGAGCGCCAGAAGTTCGGTGTCCATCCCGACGTGGACCGTTCCCGCCACCCCGGAAAGGATCGGGCTTCCCACCTCGACGAACTCGCCCAGCCCCGGAAGGCTCCGTTCCACCGGATCGGTGGCCGTGGGGTCGCTGGCGAGGATTTCCTCGGGGATGCCGGGCACGAAGGTGTGGGCGAGAAAGTCCCCGGCGTCGCTGACGATGTAGATGTAGCGGATGCTCTCGATCTCCACGAACTGATCGATGAGCGACTGCAGAGTGGCCAAGTTTCTGTTGAGCAGGATGTCCACGCTGGCGTCGGCGATGTTCTTGGCGATGTTGGCGCTGTTGCCGACGTACTCGGTCTCGAGTTCGCGCGAGACGGTGCGGATGGAGAGCAGGGAGAGCAGGAGCACCACGGCCGCGAACAGGGCGAAGAAGCCGAAGCGCAACGTGCGGAAGAGCCGGTCGATCCTCACGGCGCGCCGAACTTGGCTTCCCAGTCCGCGAGCGGCACGAAGCGGCCTTCCTCCGGGACCGTGTAGTACACCCTGTCCAGCCCCTGTCGGCGGTCGGGGCCGAACGAAACCCGTTCGCCGACCCCGAGATCGAAGTTCCGAACCGCGAAGACCGCCTGCTCGATGCGCGCGCGGTCCGGCGCGTCGCCCATGCGCGCGAGGATCTCGGTGACCAGCTTCGCGTTCAGGAACCCCTCGAGGCTGACGAAGCTCTCCGGGAAGCGCTCGTAGGACTCTCCCCGAGTGATGCGCTCGACGTTCTCGGGAGGCAACGGGTCGTAGCGCTCCATCAGCTCGCGATATTCCCGCACCGCCGGAAGCGAGGTGTCCTCGTAGCTGGGAACGACCTGGGAATTCACCAGAAAGCGGGTATGAGACTCCGGGTCGGCGCGTCCCTCGCGCATCAGGGCGAGCAAGTTTTCGCTCCCCACGAAGGAGAGGTTGGCGACGGGAACGTGGAGCCCCAGATCGACCGCGTCGCGGGCGAAGGCCGCGCACGCCGCGTAGGCTCCGATGCAGATCACCGCGTCCGGCGACTGCGCCTGGAGGATCTCGACCTGGCGCCTCATGCTCGCCTCGAACTGGGTGCCGCGCATGTAGGTGGCCTCTCCGGCCATGGTCTCGCCGTGGGCGGCGAGCGCTTCCCGCACCCCCGCCCAGCCGCTCCGGCCGTAGGCGTCGTTCTGGTAGAAGACCGCAACCCGCCGCCGCCCGATGCCCACGAAATTGTCGACCAGCCCGGCCGTCTCCTGGCGGTAGGAGGCGCGCAGGTTGAAGGCGAACTCGCCGTAGGGGGGTTCCCGTTGCGGCTCGGCGCCGGTGAAGGGGAAGAAGAGATAGACCCGTTGCTCGCGGAATCTCTTGAGGAGGGGCAGGACGCGGGTGACGGTCGGGGTGCCCACGTATCCGAAGAGCAGGAAGACGCGCTCGTCCCGCATGAGCCGGATCGTGTTGGCCACGCAGGGATCGGGCTGGTAGCCGTCGTCGGTGAGCTCGAGGACGATCCTGCGGCCCCCGACCCCGCCGCCGTCGTTGACGTGGTTGAACCACGCCATGGAGCCGCGGTAGAGCTCGGTGCCCAGACCGCGGGAAGGCCCCGAGAACGCGGCGGACACGCCCAGCACGATCTCGCCCTCCTGGGCGGAGCGGCCGCGGCGCGGGCCCGCGCGCGGTTCGGCCGCGGCCAACGGCCCCGCCCAGGGAGCGACCGCCAACGCGGCCAGCCCGGAGCGGATCACGGACCGGCGCGTCGGAAGTCCCGAACCGGACGCGTCCCCGCCCTTCCCGCCCCGGTCGGCCGCGCGCGTTCTCCCGCCCGGCTTCCCTTTCGGCGATGTCAAGGAGCGTCGCATCCGTACCCCGGGTTCGGGCGATGTCCCGCAAACTTGCGCCGGTACGGCGTATCGGCGTTCAGACAGTCTAGTGCCCGCTCGGATTCAACTCAATGCTTCGGCGCCTCCTCCGGCCCGCTCCCTTTCCGTCCGGGTGGGCGGAAGAGGACGTGCCCGGAGGGCCATCGGAGGAACTCCGAGATCGAATCCGGTGTTCGAGAAGGTGGTTTCGCCGGGAACAAGACGGCTCCGCGGGCCGCACCTGCAAGCCCGCAGATTCGCGGCACGGGATTCCGCATTTCGGTTCCGATCGCGCCCTCGAGTCCGGAGTCCAGACGCATGCGTCCATTCGCAGGCCCCGGAAGCGTACGCCGCGGCGGCGGGCTCCCCGCCTGCCTGGCGTTCGTCCTGTCGCTCGCCGCCTGCAGCACCCCGGCCGAAGTGAGCGATCCGCCCGCCGGAAGAGCGGCGATCGAGTTCGCCGCGACCTCCCTCGAATTGATGGCGTCCGACTCCGGGGGCGTGCGCTCCTACCGGGGCGACGCAGTTCTGGTCAACGCCGGCGAAGTGGCGGTCGGGCCGGTGATCCTGTCGGCCCGCACCGCCCGCACCAAACGGATCGCCGTGCCCGGCGTGGTTCCGCGGGCGGAGCCCTCCGAGATTCCGACGCTGAACCCCGGGGCCCGGGCGACCGTTTCCATCGCGGCGAACGTCCCGCGGACCGCTCCGGACGGGACCTACCAAGCCATCCTGGAGGCGCGGGCCGGCGACGCCGACGTCCATGCGTGGCTGGAGATGAGCTTCCAAGTGGAGAGACGGGCGGAGCCCGTCGACGGCGCGCGCATCGCCATCGCGACGGGAAGCCGACGCATCCGCCAGGGCGACGTCGTGCGTTATTCGGCTCTGATCCACGACAGTGCGGGGGCCGCGTTGGAGGGGGCTCGGGTCGCTTGGCACGTCGCGCCGCCGGACGCCGGCATGTTCGACGCGGACGGCCGGTTCGTCGCCTACGCTCCGGGGGACGCCCGGATCGTCGCGCGCGCGCTATTCAACGTCGACGGTCGGGTCCAGCCGGATTCGGCCGTCGTCCCGGTCACGATCCTGGCGCGCGGGCTCTCGCAGTCGCTCCGCGTGGCGGGGACGGGACGCGTCGGCGACCGCTTCACCTCCGACCTGTGGGTGCACGGCGACCACGCGTACACGGGCACCTGGGGCCAGCGCGAGGCGCTTCCGGGCAACCTCATGTACGCATGGACCTTGGACGCGAGAGGGCTGCCGACCCTTTCGGATTCGATCACGGTCAGCGCGCGGACCGTGAACGACGTCAAGATCCGCGCGGACGGACGGCTCGGGGTGCTGACCCACGAGGGCGACCCCGACGGCCTCAACGGAGTCACCTTCTTCGACCTCTCCGATCCGGCGCACCCGCGCGTCGTCGGCCGCTTCACCGAAGGTCTGTCCTCGGGCGTCCACAACGCTTGGCTCGAGGGCGACTACGCCTACCTGGCCGTGGATCCGTACAACAGCGGCCTGCGCATCCTCGACGTCTCCGACCCCGCCGCGCCCCGACTCGTCGCCAGCTTCTACGGCGGCGAAAGCCTGCTCCACGACGTCTACGTGCGCGACGGGCTCGCCTTCCTGTCGCACTGGAACGCGGGGTTGATCATCCTGGACGTGGGCGACGGGAGGGCCGGAGGGTCGCCCACCCGCCCGGTGGAGGTGAGCCGCCTGCGGGATCTGGGCGGGGAGACCCACAACGTCTGGTACTGGCCCGAGGCCGACTACGCGTTCGTGGGCGAGGAGCAGTTCGGCTACTCTCTGGCGCCCAGCGGGATTCTGCACGTCGTGGATCTGAGCGACATCGCCCGGCCGCGCGAAGTCGCGACCTACGAGGTCCCCGGCGCTTCCTCGCACAACTACTGGCTGGACGAGGACGCCGGGACCCTGTACTTGGCTTGGTACGAACGGGGAGTGCGGGTCCTGGACGTCGCCGGGGAGCTGATGGGCCAGCTGGAACTGCAGGGACGGGAAACCGGCTTCGTCCGATACGGGACGGAGACCAACTACTGTTATCTGGGCCCCGAGGACACCTGCGCCTGGGCGCCCCAGCTGCACGACAACGGCATGCTGTACGTCTCGGACATGAATCACGGACTCGTCGTTGTGGAGCCCGGGCGCTAGAGTCGGAGCCATGATCGCAGGAACGTCGGATCCGGGCCCGCCGCCCGTTGCGGCGAACGCTCCTCCGGGGTTCCGCAAGGCGATCTTCACGCCACGCTTCGTCGGTCGGCGCATGCAACCGCCCCGGCTTTCGCGCGTAGCGCGTTCCGGAGTCTTCGAATCCTTTTCGGCCCCGGCAGGCTCTCGTCGGCGGCGGCGCCCTTCCCCGGGACCGGCATGCCCGGCGTTGCGAGCCGTCCGCCACGCTTTTTCTTCCAACGCCCCGCCGGGCGGACGACAGGTTGCGAAACCGGCAAGCGATGCTCCAACCTTGCCTGTGCCGCACCGTTTCGCGAAACGGCCTTCGGAACCTCTCCCTCCCGAAACGCATGCATGCAAGGGCTGAAGCTCGGACGGGCGTCCGGGCTCGGCGGATCGTCGCATCGGCAAGAAAATTCGCGCCCCCGCCACGGGAATCGCGTGCGCGCGATTCCTGCGGCCTCGGACCGGCTTCGCTCGCGCCGTCATCGCGACCACCCTGTGGGCGGCGGCCTGCGGCGACGGAGCCACGGGACCGAACTCCGAGAACCGGGCGCCGCTGGCGAACGGCACCATCCCGGAACGGATCGCGGCCGTGGGAGAGGTCGTCGCCGTCAACGTGGCCGGACGCTTCACCGATCCCGACGGCGACTCCCTTTCCTACGCCGCGTACAGCTCCGATCCCGCCGTCGCTTCCGTCTCCATGAACGGCGGCGTCGCGAACGTGACCGCCGTAGCCCAAGGCTCCGCCACCGTCTCCGTCACCGCCCGCGACCCCGGCGAACTCTCCGCTCGCCTCGACTTCTCCGTCTCCGTGCCCAACCGGGCTCCCGCCGCCGTCGGCGCCGTCCCCGAGCAATCCGCGTTCGTCGGCGCCACCGTCCCCGTGGACGTGGCTCCCCACTTCTCCGACCCCGACGGCGATCCCCTGACCTACGCCGCCTCCAGCTCCGATCCCGCCGTCGTCTCCGTCTCCACGGACGGCAGCGTCGCGAACGCGACCGCCGCGACCCGGGGCTCCGCCACCGTCTCCGTCACCGCCCGCGATCCCGGCGGACTCTCCGCTCGCCTCGACTTCTCCGTCGCCGTGCCCAACCGGGCTCCCGCCGCCGCCGGCGACGCCCCCGAACTATCCGCGTTCGTCGGCGCCACCGTCCCCGTGGACATGGCGCTCCATCTCGCCGACCCCGACGGCGACCCCCTGACCTACGCCGCCTCCAGCTCCGATCCCGCCGTCGTCTCCGTCTCCATGGACGGCAGCGTCGCGAACCTCGTCGCCTCGGCCCAAGGCTCCGCCGTCGTCTCCGTCTCCGCCACCGATCCCGAAGGACTCTCCGCTCGCCTCGACTTCTCCGTCGCCGTGCCCAACCGGGCGCCGGCCGTAACCGAAAACGTCCCCGCGCGATCCGCGTTCGTCGGCGCCACCGTCCCCGTGGACGTGGCGCTCCATCTCGTCGACCCCGACGGCGACCCCCTGACCTACGCCGCCTCCAGCTCCGATCCCGCCGTCGTCTCCGTCTTCATGGACGGCAGCGTCGCGAACCTCGTCGCCTCGGCCCAAGGCTCCGCCGTCGTCTCCGTCTCCGCCACCGATCCCGAAGGACTCTCCGCTCGCCTCGACTTCTCCGTCGCCGTGCCCAACCGGGCCCCCGCCGCCGCCGACAGCGTCCCCGAACGGTCCGTGTTCGTCGGCGCCACGACATCCGTGGACATGGCCCTCCACTTCTCCGACCCCGACGGCGACCCCCTGACCTACGCCGCCTCCAGCTCCGATCCCGCCGTCGTCTCCGTCTCCATGGACGGCAGCGTCGCGAACCTCGCCGCCTCGGCCCAAGGCTCCGCCGTCGTCTCCGTCTCCGCCACCGATCCCGAAGGACTCTCCGCTCGCCTCGACTTCTCCGTCGCCGTGCCCAACCGGGCCCCCGCCGCCGCCGACAGCGTCCCCGACCCGTCCGTGGTCGTGGGCGCCACGCTCCCGGTCGACGTGGCCCCCCACTTCGCCGACCCCGACGGCGACCCCCTGACCTACGCCGCCTCCAGCTCCGACCCCGCCGTCGTCTCCGTCTCCATGGACGGCAGCGTCGCGAACCTCGTCGCCTCGGCCCAAGGCTCCGCGACCGTCTCCGTCACCGCCACCGATCCCGGCGGGCTCTCCGCGCACCTCGACTTCGCCGTCTCCGTGCCCAACCGGGCCCCCGCCGCCGCCGGCTCCGTCCCCGACCTGTCCGCACCTCTCGGAACCACCGTTGCCGTGGACATGGAACCCTACTTCGTCGATCCGGACGGCGACACCCTGACCTACGCCGCCTCCAGCTCCGACTCCGCCGTCGTCTCCGTCTCCATGGACGGCAGCGTCGCGAACGTGACGGGCGCGGCCCGAGGCTCCGCGACCGTCTCCGTCGCCGCCACCGATCCCGAAGGACTCTCCGCCCGCCTCGACTTCGCCGTCACCGTCGGAGGGCGCGCCACCGTCCGGAACCGGGCTCCGGTCGCGGTGGGCGCCGCTCCCGCTCGCTTCGTGTTCGCCGGCGCGGCGACCTCGGTGGACATGGCGCCCTATTTCTCCGACCCCGACGGCGATCCCCTGACCTACGCCGCTTCCAGCTCCGACGCCCAGGTCGCCTCGATCTCGGTCTCCGGCAGCGCCGTCTCCGTACAGGGACTCGCTCCCGGCGCGGCCGTCGTCTCGGTCACAGCCACCGATCCCGGCGGACTCTCCGCGAACGCGAGCTTCTCCGCGACGGTGCGGTCCAAGACCCGGGCGGGACCGGCGATCGAGTTTTCCGCGGCCTCCCTCGAACTGGTGACGTCCGACTCCGGGAGCGCGCGCACCTACCGGGGCGACGCCGTTCTGGTCAACACCGGCGAGGTGGCGGTCGGACCGGTGATCCTGTCGGCCCGAGCCGCCCGCACCGGCCAGATCGCCGTGCCCGGCGTGATTCCGCGGGCGGAACCCTCCGAGATCCCGACGCTGAACCCCGGCGCCCAAACGACCGTTTCCATCGCGGCGAACGTCCCGCGGACCGCCCCGGACGGCACCTACAGGGCCACCCTGGAGGCGCGGGCCGGCGCCGCCGACGTCCGTGCGTCCCTGGAGGTGCGCTTCCAAGTGGAGAGACGGGCGGAGCCCGTCGACGGCGCGCGCATCGCCATCGCGGCGGGGAACCGGCGCATTCGCCAAGGCGACGTCGTGCGCTACTCGGCCTCGGTCCGGGACGATGCGGGAAACGTGGTGGAGGGGGCTCGGGTCGCCTGGCACGTCGCGCCGCCGGACGCCGGCATGTTCGACGCGGACGGCCGGTTCGTCGCCTACGCCCCGGGGAACGTCCGCGTCGTCGCGCGCACGAGGCTCGACGTGGGCGGTCGGGTCCAGCCGGACTCGGCCGTCGCCACGGTCGCGGTCCGGGCGCGCGGGCTCTCGCAGTCGCTCCGCGTGGCGGGGACGGGACGCGTCGACGATCGCTTCACTTCCACCTGTGGGTGCACGGCAGCCACGCGTACACGGGCACTTGGGGGGACATTCCGGGTCGGGGCATGCTCCCGGGCAACCTCCTGTACGCATGGACGCTGGACGCGAGAGGGCTGCCGACCCTTTCGGATTCGATCACGGTCAGCGCGCGGACCGTGAACGACGTCAAGATCCGCGCGGACGGACGGCTCGGGGTGCTGACCCACGAGGGCGACCCCGACGGCCTCAACGGAGTCACCTTCTTCGACCTCTCCGATCCGGCGCACCCGCGCGTCGTCGGCCGCTTCACCGAAGGTCTGTCCTCGGGCGTCCACAACGCTTGGCTCGAGGGCGACTACGCCTATCTGGCCCTGGGCCCGTACGGCAGCGGCCTGCGCATCCTCGACGTCTCCGACCCCGCCGCGCCCCGGCTCGTCTCCAGCTTCTACGGCGGCGGAAGCTACCTCCACGACGTCTACGTGCGCGACGGGCTCGCCTTCCTGTCGCACTGGAACGCGGGGTTGATCATCCTGGACGTGGGCGACGGGAGGGCCGGAGGGTCGCCCACCCGCCCGGTGGAGGTGAGCCGCCTGCGGGACCTGGACGGGGAGACCCACAACGTCTGGTACTGGCCCCGGGCCGGCTACGCGTTCGTGGGCGAGGAGCAGTTCGGCTACTCCCGGGGACCCAACGGAATTCTGCACGTCGTGGATCTGAGCGACGTCGCCCGGCCGCGCGAAGTCGCGACCTACGAAGTCCCCGGGGCCTCCTCGCACAACTACTGGCTGGACGAGGGCGCCGAAACCCTGTACTTGGCCTGGTACGAACGGGGGCTTCGAGCCCTGGACGTCGCCGGGGAGCTGATGGGCCAGCTGGAACTGCAGGGACGGGAAACCGGCTTCGTCCGGTACGGGACGGATACCACCCACTGCTACAGGGGCCCCAAGGGCGCCACCTGCGCTTGGGCGCCCCAGCTGCACGGCGGAAAGCTGTACGTCTCGGACATGAATCACGGGCTCGTCGTCCTGGAGCCCGGACGCTAGAGTCGAAGCCATGACCGGAGGGAACGTCCAATCCGGCCCCGCCCCTCGGACGGCGTGCCGCGCACGCGGGACATGGAGCGTCGGCGCCGCGCTCCTCGCGGCCGGATGCGGGGGCGCGAACGGACCGGAGGAGCCGCCCCGCCTCTACGTGACCTCCGGATTCACCGACGAGGTCCACGTGCTGGACGCGCGCGACGGGACACCCCTGCGCACCGTGACGCTGAACCTGCGCCGCACCGAAACCGACGAGCCCCATGGAGTGACCGTCTCCCCCGACGGGCGCCACTGGTACGCCACCCTCGCGCACGGACATCCCACGCTCTGGAAGTACGAGACCGAAGGCGACCGGCTGGTCGGACGGCTCCGACTGGACATGCCCGGCGCGGCGCGGGTGGGACTCACCCCCGACGGCGTCCGCGCCTTCGTGCCCGACTACTGGCGGGACGGCCTCGGGGAGGAGAGCCGGGTGGCCGTGGTGGACCTCCACGACCTGACCGTGGCCGCCATGCCGGTGGTGTGCCCCGCCCCCCACCACGCCGCCGTCGACCCGTCCGGGACGCGGGTGGCCGTGACCTGCTCGCGCTCCGACGAACTGGCGCTGATGGACGCGGCTTCGGCGGAGGTCCTCGTCCGCGTCCCGGCCGGGCCCGGGCCCGGAGCCGCCGGGGCGCCGCGCTACGTCCCCATGAACGTCGCCTGGAGCCCCGACGGCGCTCGCTTCTTCGCGACCATGGCGGGCACCGGCGAAGTGCGGGCATTCTCTCGCACGGGCGCTCCCGAGGACGTCGCCTCGGTGGGGCGCATGCCGGCCCAGATCGCGGGCTCGGCGGACGGACGGGTGCTGGTGACGGCCAACCGGGGCGACGGCTCGGTCTCGGTACTCGACGCAGCCGCTCTCGCGGAGCTGCGCCGCATCGAGTTGGTCGGCGCGGCGTACCCGCACGGGGTGGCGCTCGATCCCGCCGGCGAGGTCGCCTACGTGACCTGGGAAGGCCGGATCGGCGAGCCGGGCGGGGTGGTCGCGCTCCGCGTCGGCACGGGCGAGGCGCTTTGGAGGCGCGAGGTCGGCGTCTTCACTCTCGGGGTGGCGTATCTTCCCGGTCGCGGGCGGGATCGAACGCGAGCGCCGCGGAGTTGATGCAGTAGCGCCGGCCGGTGGGAGCGGGACCGTCTCCGAACACGTGGCCGAGGTGTGCGTCGCACGTCGCGCACGCCACCTCGGTGCGGCGCATGAAGAAGCTGCGGTCTTCCGCCAAGCGGACGTCGGCGCCCGCGGCGGTGTCGCCGAAGCTCGGCCACCCCGTCCCCGAGTCGTATTTGTCTCGGGAATCGAACAATGGTTCGCCGCAGCACACGCAACGGTAGAGCCCGTCCTCCTTCAGATCCCAATAAGCTCCGGCGAAAGGCCGCTCCGTCCCCCTGCGACGGGTCACGCGATACTGCTCCGGAGTCAGGCGCCGCTTCCATTCGCGGTCGCGCGCGCGTCGGCCGGATTCCTTTTTCTCTCCCATGCTCCTCACTCCGGGATGCGCGCCGACACGGAGACGAGGTCCCCGGGGTCGAGTTCCTCGTCGTCTTCGTCGTCCTCGTCCATCTCCATCACCGACACCGCCGCCGCCGAGCCGCGCGGCAACGTGAAGCGGATCGCGGTGCCGCGCTCCAGCTCGCTTTCGGCCCAGACCTCGCCGCCCATGGCGATCACCAAATGACGCACGATCGCGAGCCCGAGTCCGGTCCCTCCCTCCGCTCTCGATCGGGCCGGATCGACGCGGTAGAACCGTTCGAAGATGCGCGGCAAGTGAACCGGCGCGATGCCGCTGCCCGTGTCGCGCACCGACACCAGGATGCGGTCCCCGTCCTCGTCCGACGCGTCCGCCCGGGCTTCGACCCCTGCCCGAACGTTCGCTCGCGGCTCCTCCCCGGTCCCGTCCGCTCCTTCCTCCGATTCCGACTCCACGCGCACGCGAATGGAGCCCCCGTCGGGCGTGTGCCGGACCGCGTTGTCGAAGAGGTTCTGGAAGATCTGGGAAAGCCCGCGGGCGTCCGCGACCGCGACGCCGTCCCCGTCGACGTACAGCCGCACGCTCGAGCCGGACGCCCGCGGACCGGTCCGCACCCAGGTCCTGGCCGCCACTTCCTCCACCCGGACGGGTTCGGATTGGGGCACCCATCCCCCGGACTCCAGGCGCGAGAGGTCGAGCAGGTCCTCGACCAGCCGCTGAAGCCGCACGGTGTTGCGCCAGATGAGATCGAGGAAGCTCTGGCGCAGCTCCTCGGGCGGATCGTCCTCCAGGAGGGTCTCGGAAAACCCGCGCACCGCCGTGAGAGGCGTCTTGAGCTCGTGGGAGGCGTTGGCGACGAAGTCGCTGCGCACCTCCTCCAGACGCCGGACTTCGCTCACGTCGACGAAGGTGACGACGGCGCCTCCCGCGCCCAGCGGCCGACCGGACACCAGGTACCGCTTCTCGTCCAGATGGATTTCGCGCGCGCCCACGGCGCGGGAGGGCGCGGCCTCCACGAGCCTCCTGAGCTCGGCCGAGCGCACGAATCGGCTCACGTGCGTCAGCGGCGGAACCGGATCCACGCCGAGGATGCGCATCGCGGCCTCGTTGATGCGCACAAGACGCGCCTCGTCGTTCACGGCGACGACGCCCTCGTTGAGGGCGTTCAGCACGTCCCGCGCCTCGTCGCGCTCGCCCGCGAGTTCCCGGATGCGTTCGTCCAGATCGGAGGTGAGGCTGTTGAAAGCCTCCACCAGTTCGGCGAGCTCGGTCATGCGCGAGGAGGACAGGGGCTGCATGTCGGCCGCCCCCCCGGCGATCAGGCGCGCTCGCGCCGCCATGCGTTCGAGGGGACGGGCCAGGGCGCGCGCCAGCGCGTAGGAAAGCCCCAGGGCCAGCACGATGGCCACGGCCCCCGCCCCCGCGATGGCGCCCTGGGTTTGCGCCACCGTGGCGTCGATCGCCTCCAGCGACGCGGCCAAACGCAGAACCACCGGCTCCGCCCCGAAGGTCAGCTCGGCGGCCCCGTACAACAGGGCGGCGCCCACCGTGGCGCTCCGGCGCTCGGCGAAGGTGGTCGAACCGGCGAGGGCCCCTCGGATTTCCGGCCGGTCGCCGTGATTCTCCATCGTGCGGTGATCGGAGTCGGAGTCGGCGAGCACCGTTCCGTCGGGCGCGATCAGCGTAACCCGGTAGTCGACGTGCTCCCGCACGCGCTCCGTCAACTCGTGCAGATCGGAGAAGCCCCCGCCGCCGCCCTCGAGCAGCAGCCGCGCCAGCGCCAAGTCCCTGGCCAAGTCGTTCTGATGCAATTCGACCAACTGCCGCCGCAAGCCGGTGCCGACGACGACCACCAGCGAAGCCACGAGGATCCCCACCACGGCGACGAAGCCCAAGAAAAGACCGTGGTGCGCGCGCAGCTTCACGGCGCTCTCCGCCCGCCCCCCGCGCCGGGCAGGCGGAACTGGTACCCGAAGCCGCGCACGGTCTCGATCCATTCGCCCACCGCCCCGAGCTTGGTGCGCAGTCGGCGGATGTGCATGTCCACCGTCCGCGTGTGGATGTACTTGGACACGCCCGGGCCCACCTCCCAGGCGGATTCCAGCAACTGCCGACGGCTCTGGGTGCGTCCGCGGCGCTCGACGAGCACGCGAAGAAGCCGGAATTCGGTCGGCGTGAGGCCGAGCTCCCGGTCGTCGAGGGTCACCTGGTGCCCGGTCAGGTCGATGGCGAGCGGGCCGGCGCGAAGCGTCTGGCCCGGGGCTCCGGCGTGGGTGGACCGAGCGCGCCGCAGGATGGAGCGCACCCGCAGGATCAGCTCGCGCGGGCTGAAGGGCTTGGTCAGATAGTCGTCCGCACCCATTTCCAACCCCTCGATGCGGTCCTCCCGCTCCCGCTTGGCGGTGAGCATGAGCACCGGCAACTGGCGGGTCGCGGACCTGCGACGGATCGTGCGCAGAACCTCGTCGCCCGACTCTCCCGGAAGCAAGCGGTCGAGGACGACGATGTCGGGCATCTCGCGGTCGATGGAGGAGAGCGCCGACGTGCCCCTGGACACCGTTTCCACCCGCAGCCCGTCGCGCGTCAGCTGATAGGCGACCAGCGCCGCGATGTCGGCCTCGTCCTCGACCACGAGGACCCGCGGCGGAGGATCCGCAACGTCCCGGGACCCGCGTCCCGCCCGGTCCCTCGCCGCTTCCGATCGTTCCACGCTTCACGCTCCCCCGAGGGTCCTCATGCTTCGACGGCGCGGCCGCACGTCCGCTAACGTAGGGAGAGCCGCGGCCGAGGTCACGCGCACGCCCGGCTTCCTCGGGCTACGGACGCGCGGACCGCGGAAGCTCGTCGTAGTAACGGAAGATCTTGAAGCCGCCGCCGCGCTCCAGAACGTCCTTGAAGAGCTGGGCCTCCAGGAGTTCGCCCCGGGTGGTGAGGAAGAGGACCCAGCAGTCGG
Source organism: Longimicrobiales bacterium (assembly GCA_965115885.1). GTDB lineage: Bacteria > Gemmatimonadota > Gemmatimonadetes > Longimicrobiales > Gaopeijiaceae > BD2-11. The sequence continues at coordinate 532,237 of OZ220479.1, read as the reverse complement.
TATGGACCCGGAAGGTCGCGAACTCCCGGATGTCCCCCCTGCACTCCGTCGCGTGGTGACGCACCGGGTTCGAACGGTACCAGTCGGCCACCCGCTCCAGCGCCGCGCGGTTGCGCAGCTGGATGTTCCGCCAGGCGAAATCCACAGGAAAGCCGATCTCCGGCTCGGACGCGGGCAACTCCGGCCACACCGTTCGGTTGTGCTCCGACTCCGTCAGCCGATGCCCTTCGAGCGCGTCGGCGTCCCCCGCGGCAAGTGCGCGCAGGGCGTCCCGCGCGAGCGCGTCCACCGACCGCGACGACCCCGGAAACGCACGCTCTCCCGGCGACGAAGATCGGTCGCAGCCCGCGAGCAGACACGCGAGCAGGCACGCGGAAATCAGCGGGTTGGGGTGGGAGGTCATCGCGCCGGCGTTCGTTCGCGGAGATCGGATGCGCGCTCCGCCGACCTGCGGCCGAACCGGTCTCCCGGCCCGACCGGAGATCGACGGAGCCGTCTTTCGGGCTTCGGCGCCGCCGCCGAGCCACGGAAAGACGAAGCTACATGCCTTCCGTCGCGCTCGACCCCCAAGTGGTCCAAGCCTCCTGGGTCCAGTCGTGGTCGGGACCGACCGCGCCCACGTAGACGGCCGAGAAGTCGAAGAACGTGGCCGCCGCGGCGAAGTGCCGCCGCAGCTCCGCGGGGAGCGTCGGGACGAGGGACGCCAGATCCGCGAAGGCGGCCGCGCCCTCCAGAGCGGGAGAGCCCGCCTGCGGCCGGAAGTCGGGATGCGCGCGATCGAACGGGTTGCCCAGCATCGGATCCACGCCGACCCGGTTCCCCCAGCCTTCGGTGTTGAAGAAGGTCTCTTCGTCGGCGTCCTCGAAGGCGTCCGCGTTCAGCGCGACGATCGAATTCCTGATGCTGAACAGCCCCGCGTCCTTGCGCGCGAAGGTCTTGTCGTTGTCGATGTCCAGGCCGTCGTCGCCGAACCCGACGACGAGCGCGTTGACGATGTGGCCGCCGGTGCCGCGGCGCAGCCTCATGCCGTCGACGGACTTCCCTTCGGTGCCGCCTTCTCCGCTCGCGCCCTTGCCGATCAAGGTCACGTTGGCGAGCAACGGGACGGTGAACGGCTCGGCGTCGTAGTCGTCCTCGTTCCCGTCCACTTCGAAGCCGTTGTCGCCGTCGTCGGGATCCTGCTGGGCGAGCCAGAACTGCCCCATGCCCTGGAAGCCGGTGGAGTAGTCGAACGAGTCGTCCGAAATGTCGGTCGCCAGGAGATGATGGGTGTTGACGGTTCCGCCGAACCACTCGAAACCGTCGTCCGATCCCGCATGCGTCTGCACGTGGTGGATGGTGGTGCCCGAGCCCACGCCGTTCATGGTGAGCGCGTTGAGCTCGTTGCCGAAGCTGACCTCGAAGCCGGCGTACTCGATGCGCGTGTAGACGACGGTGCCCGAGTTGTCGTCGCGATCGCCGCCGCCGTACTGCCCCGAGCTGCCTTCGCCCACGCACTGGCCCGCGGGGAAATTGCAGATCGAGCGGCCGTTCAGGACGATGCCGCCCCAGTCGCCCTTGCCGCGCTCCGTCGGCGGGTTGGCGCTGGTGAAGACCACCGGAGCCTCCTCGGTGCCGCGCGAGAAGAGCTTGCCGCCGGCCCTGACGATGAGCGCGGTGGGCTGCACCTCGGTGGAGCCGAGGATGCGGGTGCCGGCCGGGATGTGGAGCTCGCCGCCGTCCTCGACCGCGACCACGCCCTGCAACGTGTAGACGGTGTCGGAGGACAGCCTCCGGACCTCCCCCGGAGCGATCCGAACGGAGAGCGTGGCGGACGGCGCCGCCATCTCCTCGTGAACGACCTCCGCCGGATCGCTTCCCCCGGAGGTTCCGGCCGAGGAGACCGCCTTCACCCGGTACTGCAGAGTGCCCATGGGCGCGTTCCCGTCCACGTACTCGGTGCCGGCGATCCCGGAGGCGAGTTCGGCGAACCCGCTGCCGCCGCCGACCACGTTCCGATCGACCGTGTAGCTCTCGGCGCCCTCGGAGGCGCTCCAGGTCACGGTGACCGAATGGGCCATCGCGTCGAGGGTGGCCCGAACGTTCGTGGGCGCGGCAGGGACGACTTCAGGGGGCGGCGGCGCAACCGGCTCGCCGTCGTCGCAAGCGACGACGAGCGCCGACGCGACGGCGAACGTCGCCACCGGAAACCGACTCGCGCTCTTCTTCATCTCCATCTGCGGGTTTCTCCTTTTTCGGGAATGGACGGGGTGCCCACACGGGCCTCCCTCTGGCGCCCTCGCGGCGAGGACGCATACGGGTCGTTCACGCTCCGGGGGCCGGCGCGCGCGCCGCCGGAAAAGGTCCGGTTCGGCGGTTCAGCTTCCCCAGCGCACCGAGAGCGAGACCCTGCGGCCGCTGTCGTAGCGGCGAACCGTGCCGTCGCCTTGGGTGAACCGGACCACGTTCCCCAGCAGACGGGTCAGCGACAGTTTCGTCGAGAAACCGTCGGCCAGTTCCCGCTCGAGGACCGCGTCCATGGTGCCCCGCGCCTCCTCGTGGATGTCGGGCGTGGCCTGTCCGCCGATGGCGTCGATGCGGCGGCCGAACCGGTTGTAGAAAATCGAGGCGCGGGTGTCTTCGGAGCGCGACGCGTAAGCCAAGCTCAAGTTCACCATGTAGGGGGACTGGCCCTGCAGGCCGCGCTCGCGGTCCACCACCGCCAAGTCCGCGGCCCCGGAGCCCTGAAGGTGGATTCGCGCCGTGCCGCCCGTCGCGACGGTGGAGTTGACCAGCGTCAGATTGCCGTTCAGGGAGAAGCTCTCCAGCGCCTCGGAAAGGAACGCCAGGCCGGTGCGCAACTCGATCTCCGTTCCGTAGTTGCTGGCTTCGGGCGCGTTCACCCAGCTACGGATGAGCTCGGTGGATGGGAAGGTCAGCGCCTCGATGGGATCGCGGAACCTCTTGTAGAAACCGCTGACGGCGATCAGGGCGCCGGGCTCGAAGAACCACTCCCAGCGCAGATCGAAATTGCGGATGCGCGATACGGTGAGTTCGGGGTTTCCGACCACCAGATAGCCGCCGGCGTAGTCCGCGAAGGAGAAGGGGGCCAGCTCGCGCAGCTGGGGCCGCGCCAGGGTCTGCGACACGCTCGCCCGGACGTTGACCGCGTCGCTCGCCGCGTAGGCGAGGTTCAGCGCGGGCAACCACTGGATCTCGTCGATGTCCGCGCCCGCTTGGGACTCCAGGCCCTCGACCGGGAAGAGGTCGACCGGCGTCACGGACTGCCGCGTGCGCTCGACGCGCGCTCCGCCGATCAGCCGCAACCGGGGAAGGATCTCCGCGTCCATCATCAGGTAGCCGGCGCCGACGGTCTCCCGGGCGTCGTAGTTGTCCGCGCGGAAGGTCGCCTCCTGGACCTCGAACCCGGTCGGAGAGATGAACCGCGGCGCGAACAACTCGTTGGGCGGAAGCGCGAGCACGCCGCTGTCGATGTCGCCGCCGCGCCGCGGGCGGAAGCGGAAGCGGCGCGAGAAGTTGTCGCGCTGGCGCCGTTCGCCGTTCACGCCGAAGCGGACGGAGGCGGGCAGGCCGCGGAACCGGAAGGGCACATCCACGTCCGCCCCTCCGCTCGTCCCGTCGTCCACCATGTCCTGGTGGAAGACGCTGCCGCTCTGGATGAAGTCGTCGTAGATGAAGGTGTCGCCGGAGGCGCGGTAGAGCACCTCGCGGGTGTTGGGTTCGTAGCGCTCGGCGCGCGTGTAGACGCCGCGCCACTTGAACGACGATCCGCCCAGGCGCTGCAGGACGTGCGTGCCCTCGAGCTGGGCGTTGGCGAGCGTCTGGGAGACGTAGCGGATGCGCGTGTTGAGCTGGTCGGTGCCGGAGTCCAGGTTGTAGCCCTCGAGCGTGCGCGCCTCGTCGTCGACGAGACGGTTGTAGACGACGTTGGCGCGGACCTTGTGCGCCGCCGCCAGCTCGTAGGACAGGTTCATCAGGCCGCCGATGGCCGCGGATGCGGTGGTGAAGTCGCCGCCGTAGTCCACCTCGGGGTCGTCGGCGCCGCCGCCCGTGGCGAACACCCGCTCCACCAAGTCCGCCTGTTGCGTCCAACTGCGCGACTGGGACACCGAGGCGAGGAAGCCGAACGAGCGGCCGAACAGGTCGAACTCGTCTCCGAACGAAGCTCCGAAGCTCCGGTCGGGCGAGAGCGTGACCGGCGTCGGTCCCCAGTCCCCGCCGAAGCTGCGGCCGATGTTCGCGAGGTCGTCGCGGCTCAGGCCGCCCGGGGAGTAGCGGAGGGGGGCGTCGGTGGGAACCGACGCCGGAAGATCCCGGGTCCCGTCGTCCAGTCCCAGGAAGTCGAGCGATCCGCCGGCGTAGCCCAGGCCGTCCTTGAACGTGGCCACCGAGTTCCAGCCGCTGCTCGCGCTGACCGAGAAGATGCGCGAGACGGGGAAGTCCTTGGTGCGCATCTGCACCAGACCTCCGGAGTAGTCGCCCGGCCGGTCGGGAGAGTAGGTCTTCGCGGTGACGATGCTCTCGAGCATCCCCGAGGGGATCACGTCGAGCGGGATGACCTTCTTGTCGGGAACCGGAGACGCGAGCCGGGCGCCGTTCAGGGTGGTGGCGCTGTAGCGCTCGCCCAGCCCGCGCACGAACGCGTACTTGCCGTCCACCAGGGAGACGCCGGGCACGCGCTTGAGCACCGCGCCCGCGTCCCCGTCCGGGGAACGCGAGATCTGGTCCTGGCCGATGGCGTCGACGACGATCGCCTCCCGGCGCCGTTCGCCGAGCAGGGCCGCGGTGCTCCCGCGCTCGGCCTCGATCGAGACGGTCAACTCCCCCATCTCGATCGCCTGCGGGTCGAGCGAGACGTCGACCACCGCCGGGTCGGCGCCGGACACCGTCACGTCCGAGACGATCTTCGATCCGTACCCGATCATCCGGGTCTGCAGGTCGTGCGTGCCGACCGGGACGTTCCTGAGAACGAAGCGCCCGTCGGGCGACGTGAGGGTGCCGATCCCCGTGCCGGGGACGAAGACCTGAACGCTGGCCAGCGCGCCGCCGGTCCGGGCGCTGATCACGTGCCCCACGATGCGGCCGGTTTCCCCGCTGGCGGGTGCCTGGGCGGCGAGTCCGGCCGGTGCGCACAGGCACGCGGCTAGGGTGACGATCCTTCGAAACATCGCATTCTCCGGGAAGAGGCTCGGCGAGACGGGCGGGGCGGGGGGAGGATTCAAGGCTCGGGACGGGGATCGAGGTGCCGGTTCGGGCGCCGGGGCGCGGAGCCCCGCGCGGGATGCACGGACAACGTTAAGGAGAGCGTGTAACGCCACGGGATAGAGCGCGTAACGCCCGCGTAACGGCAGCGCGCACGAGGATCGGAGCCGATCCGCTGCTCCCGGAGGCGGAACGATCCGAACCTCGGGAAACCCGCGTGGGAACGCCGGGACGCCCACCGAATCGGACGGACGGGACGCCGGGACGCTTCGCGCGCTGCGCGGGTGCCGCGGGTGCCGCAGGTGCCGCGGGGAAGCGCCGATCCCGGAACAATGGCGGGGAACGTCCGTCTCCGCGGCGGCCGGACCGCTCGGATCAGCGCCGCCTTTCTCCGTCCCGGCGCGGTCGCAGCAGCATCGGTGCGTAGACGGCCGTGAAGAGCGCGAAAGCGAGCGACCAGCCGCCGCCGGCCGTCCAAAGCAGGATCCTCCCTCCCACGACCTCGAAGGCCGCGCGCGCGAACGCCGCGAGGGTCGCCAAACCGTAGACCGCGGTCGTCCACGGTCCGGCGCGGAGCTCGCGTCCGGTATGGCCGAGCGCCGCGCGGGTCATGACCGCGAGCGTCATGGTGCCGAAAGCGCCGACCGACAGCACGTGCAACGCCAGCGGCTCGGGCACCAAGTCCGCCGACGGCATCGTCAGCCCGAGCAGGCCGAGGCCGAGCGCGAGCCACAGGTAGCCGAGATGCAGCACCGCCACGAGCGGCTCGGCTCCCGTGCTCCAGCCGCGCCAGCGCGCCAGCCGCGCCAGATTGAGCGCGCCCGCGGCCGACAGCAGGACGCAGGAGACGACGGAGGACCCGGAGACCGCCCAGACGGCAAGCGCGGTCGCCGTCGTCGCGAGCGCCGTCCGGTCGAGACGGCCCGGCGGGGGGACGCTCCGCGGGCTTGGCCGCTTCGCGAACCAGTCGCGCGTGAAGTTCGGCACGATGCGTCCGCCGACCAGCGCCACGAGCAGTGCCATGGCGGCGACCGAGAGCCGGACCGCCGCGCCGCCGAGATCGGTCGCGTCCGCCGCCGACGCATGGAACAGCGCGTTGGCGGCGGTCATCGCGGCGAGCCCTGCGGGCACCGGCAGATTGCGCCAGCTGCGCGCCGCCACGATTTCGTTGCCGATCAGCGCCGCGAGCGCGCCCAGGAACGCGGTGTCCGCAACGGCTGCGGCCGACGCTCCGAAATCCGCGCCCCACCAGACGGCGAGGCGGCCGACGAGCCACGTCAGGGCCAGCAGCGCGAGCGGGATCCCGCGTACCGGCGCCCGGCCGGTCCAGTTCGGCACCGCGGTCAGCACGAAACCGCCCAAGGCGGCCCCGACATAGCCGAAGATCATCTCGTGGGCGTGCCACACCACAGGAACGAACAGGCCGGAATAGGTAACCGCGCCCGCCCGGACCCCGAGCCACAACGGAACGGAGAGCGTTCCCCACAACCCGGCCAGCAGGAACATGGGACGGAAGCCCTCGCTCAGAAGGGCCGGCCCCGCGTAGCGGGGGCGGCGCCTTTCGAGACGGACGAGATTCCGGACGCGCACACTCACGATCCGTATCCCGGCCGGGACGCCGTTCCCCGGGCAACCCGCTCGAGCGCGGCGGAGATCAGCGGTGGAACTCGAGGAAGAACCGGACCTTGCCCATGGGTTCGACCGCGTGCGCGACCCCGGGTTCCACGATCCCCGGCTTCCCGGGAGCGAGTTCGGCTTCGGAGACTTCGGGTTCCAGGACGCGGTAGCGCAACCTGCCGTCCAGGACGACGATCTTCACCCAGGTTTCGGCGTTGGTCCGGTGCGAAGACCGGATGCGCTCCGGGAGCGACTCCTCGGTGAACTCGGGCGACTTGCTTGTGCGCACGACGTTCTCCGGAAGCGTCTTCATGGCGTCTCCCATCGTCTTTCCCGCATCGATTTTCACGTTTTCGGACGCCGGTCCGACGGGCGCGGGGACCGGCGGCGAGCGGCGCGCGCCCGTGGCTCCTCCCAAGCAAGCGGCGCCGTGCGTTCGAAACGGGCGTCTCCCGCCTCGAACGCCGGGGTCGACGGCTGGAGGTGCGGGTCGGACGCCGGTAGCGTCCGCACGCGCTCCCCGAGTCGTCGCTCCGAAGGATCTCCCGGCAGTGCGGCCCGTCCTCCGGACGGGCGACCGCGAAGGTCCACCGCAGGCCCGCCAACTCTTCCCCGCCGCGGGTACCATGGCGCGCCGCACGCGGTTCCGCCCGCCTTCGGCCGGGCGCCGCAGCCCCCCTTCGGGTCGCCTCCCCGTCCCCGACGGATCCACCGAAACGGGATGGACTCGACCCTCGCTTCACGGCCCTGCCGGGCAACCGACGAAAAAATTTGCGAAACCGTCGAGCGACGCGCCAATCTTGCCTTCTCGTGCCGCACCGTCTCGCCGGTGCACGACGTCGATATCGTTTCCACTTGCATCGTCGATCCATATGCGTACAACGGCCGAGGCCGGGGCATCCGTCTCGGCTTGGCGCAATCGAAGCGCCACGCAGGCAAGGGAGCTCGCGCCCCCGCCACGGAGCCCGCGCGCGCGCGAGCCCGGCGGCGGCGGATCGGCTTCGCACGGGTCGCGATCCCGGCCACCCTGTGGGCGACGGCCTGCGGCGACGGAGCCACGGGACCGAACTCCGAGAACCGGGCGCCGCTGGCGAACGGCACCATCCCGGAACGGATCGCGGCCGTGGGAGAGGTCGTCGCCGTCAACGTGGCCGGACGCTTCACCGATCCCGACGGCGACTCCCTTTCCTACGCCGCGTACAGTTCCGATCCCGCCGTCGCTTCCGTTTCCATGAACGGCGGCGTCGCGAACGTGACCGCCGTCGCCCAAGGCTCCGCCACCGTCTCCGTCACCGCCCGCGACCCCGGCGGACTCTCCGCTCGCCTCGACTTCTCCGTCTCCGTGCCCAACCGGGCCCCCGCCGTCGCCGGCGCCGTCCCCGAGCAATCCGCGTTCGTCGGCGCCACCGTCCCCGTGGACGTGGCTCCCCACTTCTCCGACCCCGACGGCGATCCCCTGACCTACGCCGCATCCAGCTCCGATCCCGCCGTCGTCTCCGTCTCCATGGACGGCAGCGTCGCGAACCTCGTCGCCTCGGCCCAAGGCTCCGCGACCGTCTCCGTCACCGCCCGCGATCCCGGCGGACTCTCCGCTCGCCTCGACTTCTCCGTCTCCGTGCCCAACCGGGCTCCCGCCGCCGCCGGCGACGCCCCCGAACTATCCGCGTTCGTCGGCGCCACGGTCCCCGTGGACATGGCGCTCCATCTCGCCGACCCCGACGGCGACCCCCTGACCTACGCCGCCTCCAGCTCCGATCCCGCCGTCGTCTCCGTCTTCATGGACGGCAGCGTCGCGAACCTCGTCGCCTCGGCCCAAGGCTCCGCCGTCGTCTCCGTCTCCGCCACCGATCCCGAAGGACTCTCCGCTCGCCTCGACTTCTCCGTCGCCGTGCCCAACCGGGCCCCCGCCGCCGCCGACAGCGTTCCCGAACGGTCCGTGTTCGTCAGCGCCACGACATCCGTGGACATGGCCCTCCACTTCTCCGACCCCGACGGCGACCCCCTGACCTACGCCGCCTCCAGCTCCGATCCCGCCGTCGTCTCCGTCTCCATGGACGGCAGCGTCGCGAACCTCGCCGCCTCGGCCCAAGGCTCCGCCGTCGTCTCCGTCTCCGCCACCGATCCCGGCGGGCTCTCCGCTCGCCTCGACTTCTCCGTCGCCGTGCCCAACCGGGCCCCCGCCGCCGCCGACAGCGTCCCCGACCCGTCCGTGGTCGTGGGCGCCACGCTCCCGGTCGACGTGGCCCCCCACTTCGCCGACCCCGACGGCGACCCCCTGACCTACGCCGCCTCCAGCTCCGACCCCGCCGTCGTCTCCGTCTCCATGGACGGCAGCGTCGCGAACCTCGTCGCCTCGGCCCAGGGCTCCGCGACCGTCTCCGTCACCGCCACCGATCCCGGCGGGCTCTCCGCTCGCCTCGACTTCCCCGTTCGCGCGACCGAGCCCAACGAGGCGCCGGTCGCGGAAGGCTCCGTCCCCGACCTGTCCGTGTTCGCCGGGGAGACCGCTCGGGTCGACGCGGCCCCCCACTTCGCCGACCCCGACGGCGACCCCCTGACCTACGCCGCCTCCAGCTCGATCGCCGCGGTCGCCGAAGTCTCGGTCTCCGGCAGCGTCGTCTCCGTCGAGGCCCTCGCCCCCGGCGCCTCCGTCGTCTCCGTCACCGCCACCGATCCCGGCGGGCTCTCCGCGCACCTCGACTTCGCCGTCTCCGTGCCCAACCGGGCCCCCGCCGCCGCCGGCTCCGTCCCCGACCTGTCCGCACCTCTCGGAACCACCGTTGCCGTGGACATGGAACCCTACTTCGTCGATCCGGACGGCGACACCCTGACCTACGCCGCCTCCAGCTCCGACTCCGCCGTCGTCTCCGTCTCCATGGACGGCAGCGTCGCGAACGTGACGGGCGCGGCCCGAGGCTCCGCGACCGTCTCCGTCGCCGCCACCGATCCCGAAGGACTCTCCGCCCGCCTCGACTTCGCCGTCACCGTCGGAGGGCGCGCCACCGTCCGGAACCGGGCTCCGGTCGCGGTGGGCGCCGTTCCCGCTCGCTTCGTGTTCGCCGGCACGGCGACCTCGGTGGACATGGCGCCCTATTTCTCCGACCCCGACGGCGATCCCCTGACCTACGCCGCTTCCAGCTCCGACGCCCAGGTCGCCTCGATCTCGGTCTCCGGCAGCGCCGTCTCCGTACAGGGACTCGCTCCCGGCGCGGCCGTCGTCTCGGTCACAGCCACCGATCCCGGCGGACTCTCCGCGAACGCGAGCTTCTCCGCGACGGTGCGGTCCAAGACGCAGACGGGGACGGCCGTGACGATCTCGGGGGTCGTCCCCGCCGTGCTGATCGAGGGCAGGCAGGCGACGATCTCCGGTTCCGGGTTCTCGCCGACGGCCGCCGGGAACCAGGTCTTCCTAGCCGGACGGGGCGCGCGCGTGACCGCCGCAACCGGCACGTCGCTCACTTTCGAGGTGCCGCAGAGCGACTGCCTGCCGGCACGCCGCGAGGAACTGCTGGTGACGACGGGAAGCGGGAGCGACGCCCGGACGGTCGGAGTGGCGCCGCTGACGCGCCAAGAGCTGGCGAACGCGAACCTGAGCCGGGGCGAGTACCGGTGGACGCGGGCGGGATCCGGGTGCCTGCACCTGCCCAGCGGCGGCGCCGGCGTGGAGTACCTGATCGGCGTGGTGTCGACGTCGGAGAGCGCGTCTTCGCTCACCGGCGTCACGGTGACGGGCGCGCCCGGAGACGCGACCGTGGCGGCGGCGGTCGCCGACGAGCGGCTCGCGACGCCGAGGTGGACGGACGCGGAAGGGACGGGATCGACGGCCGAGGGTCCCGTGGCGGCGTTCGCGGAGGGGCCGATCCGGTCGGCCCGCGCCTTCGTCGGCGGAGCACCCGGGGCGGCGCCGCCGGTCGCCGACGCGTGGACGGAAGAGTGGGCGCGCGCGCACAGCGAGATCGTGGAAGGGGATCGAGCGCTCCTCCGAGAGTGGAAGCGCGACGCTCGCCGCCCGTTCGCCTCCCGGACCGCCCGGAGCCTCCCGGCGGTCGGGGACACCCTTTCGCTGAACATTCCGCGCAGTCCCCAAAGCTGCACCGTTGCGGAAGCGCGCGTGAAGGCCGTGGTCCGAGTGGTCGGCGACAACGCGATCTGGCTGGACGATGTGGACAACTCCGTGGCGAGCTTCACGGACCAGCAGCTGGAGGATCTCGACGCCTTCTATTCGGCGAACGTCAAGAGCGTCCACGACGACTACTTCGGCGGCTTGTCGGACATCGACGACAACGACCGCTTCATGGTGCTGATCACCCAGGAGATGAATCGCCTCGGAATCGGAGGGCGCGTCTCGTGGAACGACCTGCGTTCCCGCAGCCAGTGCGCGACGAGCAACGAGGCGGAGATCTTCTACGGCAAGATGCCGGACTCGAACGCCGCGCGGGCGGGGCTGCTCGCCTGGTATCCGCGCCTCATCGCGCACGAAGTCACGCACTTGGTGCAGAGCAACGCCCACGTCACCGGAACCGGCCCCCTGAAGCCGTTTTGGGAGTGGGAGGCCGGCGCCGTGCTCGCCGAGATGCTCGTCGGCCACCGCGTCCTCGGACACGGTTCGGGTGAGGAGCTCGGCTGGGGCGCCATGTTCCCATGGTCCAAGGGAAGCGTGTGGTACGTGGACACCTTCGGCGACATGGGCAAATTCCTGGGATGGAACGGCAGCCGCGCCAACCCCCGGATCATCGCCGGGGCGCCGGAGGAGTGCGGCTGGATCGCAAGGCCGCGCGACGGGAACGCGATGCCCTGCGCCTTGGGCGCCCGAGCGATCTACGGCGTCCCCTCCATGGTCTTTCGCTACGCCATGGACCGCTGGGGCGGCGGCTACTCCGGAGGCGAGGGCGGCCTCGTGCGGCGACTGACGTACGCCCCGACGCAGGGATTCGCGTCGCTGACCGACGTCAGCCCCGGACGATCCTGGCCGGCCGAGCGGATCCTCGCCGACTTCTACATCGCGCTCTGGACGGACATCCAAGGCTGGACGGCCCCTGGGATGACGACTTGGAACTTGGACGAAATCCTCGACAACTACGTGCCGGTCGCGCTCCGGATCCACCAGACCTCCTCTTCGTTCAGCCCCCGCATCGAGGGACACCGGGTGAAGGGCGGCTCCAACCTGTACCTCCACTGGACGCCGAGCGGGGCGTTCGAGCCGACCAGCGTCAAGGTCGCGGCGGCGGGCGGCGGGCGGCTGCCCGGTCACATCGCCATGTGGGGGTTGCGGGTGCGGTAGCCGGGAGGACGCCCGCGCCCGAAGGAAGATCGTCTCCGCACGCGACTCCGAAGCCCGCCCCGGGGCATGGCCGCAAGCGTCGCGGTGCCGACCGACGGCCACGCAACGCCGAAAGCCGGATTCGTCCGGTCCGCCCGCGGCGGCAGAGTCCCGGGTCCTTTTGGGCATCGGCTCGAAACGCGAGACGCGGGGCCCACGTCCGACCATCAGTAGCGTCCGCGCGCGCGCTCCTTGCCGGGCAGAATCTCCAGGCAGGTGGTCCACCACCCGCAACGGATCGTCGCGACGAACTCCTCGCAGATCCCCTCGTCCGCCATCTCGCGCGCCAGCGCCTCGTGGTCGTAGCGGACCGGAACGAAGTCGACGCCCAACCGTCCCTCCGTCGCCGACACCATGGCGTACCACACGCAACTCCGCCCGTCGTTGGCCGGACGCCCCAGCGCCCCAGCGTTGACGTACCAACCCCGGGACGCGAAGCGCCGGGTCCAGTGGATGCCGGTGTGCCCTCCGAGAATGACGTCGCAGCCCGCGTCCCGAGCGAGCTGGGCGAGAAAATGCGAAGGGGTGGCGGTCTCCCACAGGAACTCGTTGACCTGACGCGGGCTGCCGTGGCAGGCGAGCACCCGCAGGCCGCCCAGCCGGAAGCGGAGAGTTCCGGGAAGCGCCGCCAGCCAACGGCGGTTGGCGGCGGAAGTGTTGGCGAGCGTGTAGTCGTACGCCAGCCGAGCGTAGTGATTGTCGCGCGGGTCGGTGTAGCCGCAACGGCAATCGTCCAGCCCGCGCCCGATCGAGTCGTCGTAGTTGCCTCGCACCACCAGCACGTCCGCGCCGCGGAGCAGAGGGAAAACCTTGTCCGGACTGGGTCCGAAGCCTCCTAGGTCGCCCAGGCAGAAGAGCGCCTCCGCGCCCCGGGCGCGCGCGTCCTCGATGGCGGCCGCCAGCGCCAAGTGGTTGGAGTAGACGCCGCCGAACACAGCCACGCGCCCGAAACGGTCCGTGCCGCGGAAGCGTTCGTCCTCCGCCTCGAGACCTTGGGGCGGAGGCGTCTCCGAGCCTCTCGCCCGCGCGGAACGGATCGTCCGCCACCCGCTAGAGCTCGCCGCTCGTCGTCGCGTTGGCACAGATGGACCCGTTCAGATAGCAGGTGTAGCAAGGCTGTTCGGAGAGCGAGGCGGGCCGCGCCACCGCTTCGCCGAGAGTACCGCCCAGACGCGCGTCCGGGTAGTCGAGCAGGATGGGGCAGGCGTGAACCCCGGTGGCGGTGACCAAGCGCGCGCGCGTGCACAGAAGCCGATCGAGATCGAAGCCGTGCAGCATCTCGTGCGTGACCTTCGTCGAGGCAGCGTACCCGTGCGTGCGTCGGGCTTCCTCGCCGATGAGCAACGGCGGAATGATCTTCAGCCGGACACGGGAGTATCCCACGCCCGCCAGCAACTCGCGGAACTCTCTCAGGATGCGTCCGGTCCGGTCGTCGGACCAGCTCTGCATCGCCGTGACGATGGGCAGGAACCCCGCGCCCACCAGCCGCCGTACGCCCTCCACGCAGCGCGCGAAGGTCCCCCGCCCGCGAATGGCGTCGTTCATCTCGGGGGTGACCCCGTCCAGGCTGATCCGGAGTTCCAACGAATACGGCGACGCGGCCGCCAGCCGGGCCAGCTCGCGCACCGTTCGCTCCGGCATGAGCGTCGCGTTGGTCAGAACCGTGACGGGCCCCAGCGTCAGCGCGTCCTCGAGAATGGCGCACAGCTCGCGATTCATGAAGGGTTCGCCGCCGGTGAAGTAGTACTCCTTCACGCCCAACGACACGGACTCGGCGAGGGCGGCGGCGACTTGGCTCCGGGTCATGAACCCGAAGGAGTGGTTGTCGGGACTGCAGGAGATGAAGCAGTGCCGACAGCGCAAGTTGCACACCGTGCCGCCGACTTGGAACCAGAGCTGGTCCAGGGCCCGCAACGGAACCTGCGGAGCCAACTCCGCGCACATCGGCACCGTGCCGTTCCCGCGGGGGAGGCGGTGCGATGGGGAGGGGCTCTCGAGGAGGTTCAGGTCCTTCATCGGTGCGCGGCGGCGTTCCAGATTCCATCCGATCACTTTCAATCTAGCGCATGGAACGCGAGCGTGCGCGACCTTCGGGAGGGCACGGACGCGCGTGAACGACCCCTCGCGTCATCGCCAGCCGACACAACTCCTGCATTCGTCTCGCCCGCCGATTCGCAGTCGGCGAACGGAACGAACTCTCGGAGCGATCTCGCCGCCGCGGCTCGCGTGCCGAGCCATTGCCATCGCTCCCGTGACCAGAATGCGGTTCGGGTAACGCTCGCTCGCCCTCCCCGGCTTCGGCTTTGCCCGGTCGTGTGCCACCGCCGCACGAAAACGAGCCACGACGAGAAATCGCGCCCGCACCGAGAGTTCTCCATCGGGGGCGCGAAGGCCTGCGTTTGCAGCAGGTGCCGCCGCGGCGACGGTCGGCGAAGTCCCCACGATCACGCTTCTCCACGGCACGCGAGATGCCGGGCGACTTCGCCCTCTCGGTCTCGGACTTGCGCCGCCCACAGACGCAAATGCGTCGGCCCCCCGCCCGGAAGGATCCCGGACGGGGGGCCGACGTTCGGAGGGGCCCGCGACCCCGCCGACCGGTCGACTGCCGGTCGACGGAGCCGGAGCGGTCTACCCTATCCGCTCCCCGAGCTCACGGCCGCGAGCGTGACCTTGGGACCCATCTTCCACGGAGTGGGATCGCCGCTCTGTCTGGCTTCGATCCACATGACGATCTCCCCCTGGAGATCCGCCGCCGTGAGACTCACCGCGCCGCCGCTCTCCGTTTGGAAGTTGGCGAAGTCCGTGGTCTCCTTGACGCCCTGCACCAGCAACTGTCTCCCGTCCCAGATGCTCGTGCCTCTGGCTTGGTGATACAGAGTCAGCTTCGCGCCGCCCTGGCCCGCCACCGCCAACTGCCAGACGATCCGCTGATGCGACCTCTCGTTCGTCGTCGCCACCCAGTCGAGCTGGATCGTGTCGTTGTCCGCGCTGCGACGCGCCTTGATCGACCTCGCCGAGGGATCGATCGCCGGCACCAGAACGACCTGGGTGTCGGCTTTTATCAGCGCATTGCTGGCGCTCGTCGCCCTCGAAACGACCCGGATGCTGAACGTGTCGTCGGGGACCCTACGGCCGAGCGGCTTGCAGACGGCGTACCGATTGTCCGAGCAAGCCCGCTGGATGGTCCCTTTGTCGTAACGGGTTTCGCCCGGGGGGAGTTCGGGATGGAACAAGAACTGCCACGCCCCGTCCGTGTCCCGATACCAATATTGGTAATTGGTAGGGGGAGTCGACCCCGCGGGACCGCCGAGTTGCGCCCAGGTGATGCCGGCGCCTTGGGAATCCCAGTTGGTGTACAAGATGTGGATCTTCGCGCTGTCCTTGTGGACGGCGACGGAATCCCCGACCGAGTTGGCGACGCTGTCCACCCACGGCGGGCCTCGCTTCGCACTCACGTCCCGAAGCACCCAGGTGCGCGCGTCGATCGTTCCGTAGTTCTTGTCCTCTCCGGGCGCCACCGACACGCGCTGGCTTCCGTTCGGATACACGAAGCCCCAATCTTCCTTCGACGCCGCGACGTCGTAGGCGCCGAACGGCACGTTGAACGTGAACACTCCCGTCTCTCCGGTCGTCGTCGAATCCGTCGCGGTCGATTCGCCCGCCTTCGTCACCGTGATCTTGAAGCCCGCCGACACCGGACCGCTGAACCCTACGTTGGCATCCTTCACTCGGCCCGTGATCGTCGCGTTCACGAAGCCCGTGAAGTTGATCCCCGAGATCGCCGCGCCCGTGTGCGCCGGCACCGTGATCGACCCCGGCGCGAAGCTCATGCCCGTCTTCATCACGCGCACCATCGCCGTCCCGCCCACGTCCTGGCCCTTCACCTCCGCCATGTAGCTCCCGTCCGCGCCCGTCGTCAGCTTCCCGTTCGACGCCTTGTTCTCCGGCGCCACCCACTTCGTCGTGTCGGAAGCGTATCTCACCTGGATCTCCGCGCCCGCCACCGCCGCGCCGCTCCCCGACGCCGTCACCTTACCGCTCACCGTCGCCTTCGAGGCCGTGCCCCCGAACGCGACGTCCACCATCTCCAGTCCGTTCGCCACGAACGCACGCACCGAGTCCTTCGTCGTCGTCGCGCCCTTCGTCGCCTTCACGAAGAACTTGTTCGTCATCGCGCTCCGCGACGCCGAGGACACCCCCGCGATCACGTAGCGTCCGTACAGGTCCGTCATCGCCGTCTTCCCGTTCGCCGTCACCGTCGCGCTGTCGATCGGGAACCCGTCGCTCCCCTTCACCCGCCCGTACACCGTACCCGTCGACGGCGTCACCTCCAGCTCCACCGCTCCGCTCAGCGGGCTCAACGCAGTGCCCAGCTCCATGCCACCCTTCTTGCGCACCCGCCAGCCCGCCGACGCCTTCGCTTCGTACGCGCCCGCCGCCAGCTTCCCGAAATCGAACTGGTACGTCTCGTTCACCGTCGTCGTCGTCGCCACGTCCTTCGCCAGCGCCGCGAACGTCTTCGCCTCGCCCGCCAGGTTCTTCCCCTCGACCGGCGTCAGGTCCACCGTCACCCCCGGGTTCTTCCGGTTCATCGTGTCCGTCGAGAACCCGTCCCCCGAACTCGCCGCCGTCACGCTCTTGCGCCACACCTCGCCCTTCACCGAATGCGTCGTCACGTACGCGAACGACGCGCACTCGTCGTGGTCCTGAGGAAGCGTCTCCTGCAACGGACACAGCGAAACCGTGTGCCCGAATCCGCCCTCCGACCCGAACGCTCCGCCCATCAGCCCGTTCGCCTCCGCGTCCCGGTACGCCTCGAGCTCGTCAGGTTCCAGCAGCACGATCCCCGCCGTCGTACCCGCCGCACTCTCGTTCGCGCGAACCACCACGTCGTAGTCCGTCGGCACGTGCAGGAACGTCACCACCCCGTCCTTCTCGCTCATGTGCTTCGAATCCCACTCCTCCTTCGTGAACGAGCGCGACCGGCCCGTCCCGCTCACGTAGCGCAGCGACACGTCCACGTACCCCGTCTTCGCCCGCTCGTCCCCGCCCAGCACGTTCCCCGTGTACCCCTCCACCTGATCCTTCTCGTGGTGCACGTACACCTTCAACGTCTGCGTCGCGTAGCTCGCCTCGAGCATCCCCGCTTCCATCGTCTCGCCCGCCAGCTTCAGACCCGTGTGCTTGTACTCCACAGCCTCCGACTCGTACTTCTCCCCACCGTCCAATTCGTCGTCCTGGTCCTTCGCCAGCATGAACGCGTAGGTCGTCGGCACCGACTCCGCCGTCGTCTCCAGCTTCGCCATGCCCTCCTCGTCCAGCTTCTTCGGCGCGCCCTCCACCGTCTCCTCCCCCGACGTCACGCCGATCGCCCAGCCGCCCAACGCCATGCCCCCGCCCAACTCCGTCTTCACCGTCTTCCCGCTCACCGACACGTCCACCTTCATGTTCACCACGTCGGCCACGTTCTTCGCCGACACCCTCCACTCCTGAGGATCCCACTTCACCGCCTGCTTGCCCGCTTCCATGTCCACGCTGTAGCCGTCCGCAACGACCGTCGCGTACACCGTGTGGCCCGTCGTGCCCGCGCGCGCCACACGGATCGACGCCATGCCCTCGTCGTCCGTCACGCCGCTCCCCGACATGTTCTCCCCGCCCATGTCCGCGTACAGGCTCACCTTCGCGTCCGGTAGCGCGTCCCCCGTCGCCTCCCCGCTCTTCAACTTCACCTCGAAGTCCACCGTCGTGTGCGTTATGTCGAACGGCAACGACCGCGTCGCCGCCTCCCCGACTCCCAACTCCACCACGTAGCCCGTCGACGGACCCCCGTACGCCACGTCGTGCTTCGCCAGCATCGCCGACGCATCCGCGTCGATCAGCACCACCAGCTGGTACGAGCCCGCCTTCAGACCCTCGAACGAGAACCCGCCCTCCTCGTCCGTCGCGCCCAAGCGCTGCTCGTTCACCCCAGGGCCCACCAGCGCCACCGGGATCCCCGCTCGCATCAGCGCATGCTCCCCCTCGTCGAACATGTCGTTCTTCGTTCCCTCGTCCACGTACGCCATCCCCGACACGCTCGCCGTCGTCGCGTGCTCCCCCTCGAAGTTCACGATCTTCGACTCGTCGTCCGCCACCGTCACGTCCATGCTCGTCGTCCCGAACACGTACGCCTCGCCCTCCACTCCGATCGACACCGCGTAGTCCCCCGCCGCCAACCCCGTGAACGCGTACTGTCCGCTCGCGTCCGTCGTCTCCGTTCGCTCCTCGTCCGCCCCCGACAGCGTCACCTCGACTCCGCTCAATCCCATCCCCTCCACGCTCACCCGACCGCTGATCCCCGACGTCCGCAGCAACACCCCCGTGAACGACACCGTCGCCGTCTCGTCCATCTCCACGCTCACGTCCCGCGACGTCGACGCGAACTCGTAGTCCTCCGCTTCGTACCCGCCCGCGATGCTCACCTCGTACGCGCCCGCGCGCAGTTCCTCGAACCGGTACCCCCCGTCCGCGTCCGTCGTCGCCCTGCGGCTCTCCTCCGCAGGACCCCCCGACAGCGTCACCGTCACCCCCGCCAACCCCTCGCCCTCGATCGCCACACGACCCTCCACCGCCGACGTGCGCACCCAGTGGCCCGTGAAGTCCGCGTTCCCGACCTCGCCCGCCTCCACCTCCACCTCCATCGCCTTCGTCTCGAACGTCACGTCCTCCGGGTAGCCCGAGATCTCCACCGTGTACGTCCCCGCCCGAAGCCCCGTGAACGCGAACCCGCCGTCCATCCCCGTCCGCACCGTCTCGCCCGTCGCGTGCTCCCCGCCCAACGTCACCGTCACCCCCGACAGCGTCTCCGGCTGCCCGTCCCCTCCGCTCATCGCCGCGTCCGCAGCCACCACCGCTCCCACCACCGCCGACGAACGCACGTACTCCCCCGCGAAGCTCAACCGCACGTTCTCCCCGTCCGTCGCGATCGTCGCCGACTGCGTCGCCTGCGCGAACGTCGCGTCCTCCGGGTAGCCCGAGATCGTCACCGTGTACGTCCCCGCCTCGACGCCCGCGAACGAAAAGTCGCCGCCCGCCCCCGTCGTCGCGCTCGCGCCCGACGACAGCGTCGCCGACACCCCCGCGACCGCCGTCCCCTCGATCGTCACCGTGCCCGAGATCGTGCCCACCGGCGTCGGCGGATCCGGCGGATCCACCGGCGGCGGGGAACCCTCGTCGCACGCCGCGAAGACGAGCGACGCCAGCGTTGCCGTGGTCAAGAGCTTGAGTCTGTTCATGGTACCTTCCCTTGCGAAGGGTGAATCGGAGGGTCGCAGCGCCGCCGCACCCTGCGACGGCCGCCCCCCGGGGACATGCGCCGACCGACGCCCGGAAGACCCGGACCCGTGCCGACGCACGAAAGCGTTGCGCGGCGTGCGCCTAGGCGCGCGCGCGGTGTTGTCGAAAACCCCAGTGGACGCGGAAACTCCGCCGACGCGCCGGGCGGCGGCTCCCGAGGAATCCGCGACGGAGGACGTGGCGTCGTGCGGCGGCGCGCGCCGAACGGGCGCACCGATACGACGGGTTGCGGCCCGCCTTCGCAGGCGAAGGCGCAACCGGAAACTCCCGGATCCGGAAGAGGAAGAAGCCCCGCGACCCCCGAGAAGAACCCCGCGAAAGCGCTCGCGGAGCCCCGCCTTTACTGAACCGGGCTGGCGGGCTGGCGGGCTGGCGGGCTGGCGGGCTGGCGGGCTGGCCTCCCCGCGAGCCTACGGACTCGCGCGCCCTCCGGCAAGGCTCGCGCCCGCGCGCCTCCGCGCGCCGACGGCGACTCCGGCCGGTTCGAGTCGCGGGCGTCGCGGCCCGCGTTCTCCCGGGCCGCGACCCCGCGGACCCGGTACAGGTGTTCGACGCTCATGTCGTAGCGCGTGTCCCCTGTGTGTAGCGTGACTCGACGACGGCATTCCTATGCAAATCTCGTGCCGAAAACGGCAATATTCTGCAAATGCTTGCATATAAACAGGTTGTGGATCCATCTCCGTGCCTCGAAGCCTCGGAAATCCGAGGAAACCTCAGAAATCTGAGGCCCTCCCCTCAGATTTCCGAGGCTACTCCGGGGAAGCCACGAACCTTCGATCAAGGGATCACACGGAGCCGGGAGGACGTTCCACCCTCGTCTCGCCGGTTGGAGGTCGAGGCGGCCCACGCAACCCCTTTGGGGGGATTGGGGCGAGATCGCCCAGCCGCCCCTGACGATCCGAGGCAGAGGTGCGGGTAGTACAGATCCCGAACCTGCGGCAGTTCCGTTCGGCGTCCATGGTAACGAGGCGGCGGCCCGGCGCACAACACGTCGACCCGTCCCGCCCACCGCGCGACCCCGCCGCGGCCCGGCGAATTCACCGACCGCGCATCCGGCGCGCGCCGGAGTGTGCGGAAGACCGGGACATGGACCTTGACCTTGCCGGGCAAGTGTGGAAATGGTGGAATCGTGCGGCACAGCCCCCGGACCTCGATTTCGCCGTGGAAAAACCCGGCATCGTCCTCCGAGCGCGAGATCGGCGAGTCGCGGAAGCAGCGAAACCACGAATCCGCGCATGCGCGGATTCGTGGCCCTTCCCATTGCGGAGCGGGAACCCTGTGACCCAGGCAGCGGCAAAGGTCGGCATCCCGATGATCGAGACCCCGGAGCGCTTCCTCAACCGGGAACTCTCGTGGCTGGCCTTCAACGAGCGCGTTCTGGCCGAGGCATCGAGTCTCCGCCACCCGTTGCTGGAACGGTTGCGCTTCCTCTCCATCTCCGCCACCAACTTGGACGAGTTCTACATGGTGCGGGTAGCGGGACTGCAGGCCCAGGTGGAAGCCGGCATCTCGACCGCGACTCCCGAGGGAATGACGCCGGTGCAACAGCTCGAAGCCATCGATCACCGCGCCACGGCGCTGATGTTGCGCCAGCAGAAACGCTGGCGCGAGATGCGCGAAGAGTTGCGCGACGCGGGCATCGTCATCGCACATCTCGGCGAGATGGACGCGCGCGCGCGCGCCGCCTTGGACGCCTACTTCGAGAAACAGATCTTCCAAGTGCTCACCCCGCTCGCCGTCGACCCGGCGCACCCCTTCCCCTTCATCCCCAACACCGGGTGCTCGATGGCGCTCTCGCTCGCGAGAGTGCGGGACGGCGCGGAGATGCACGCGTTGCTGCCGCTGCCGACCCAAATCGACCGCTTCGTCGCGGTTCCCGGAGAGCGCCACCGCTTCGTTCGCTTGGAAGAGTTGCTCGAGGCGCATCTGGACACCCTCTTCCCGGGCTTCGCGGTCCTGGAAGCGGGATACTTCCGGGTGATCCGCGACAGCGACGTGGAGATCGAGGACGAGGCGGAAGACCTGCTGCTGGAGTTCGAATCGGCGCTCAAGCGCAGGCGCCGGGGCCGAGTCATCCACCTGAGGGTCTCCCGCGGCATGTCCGGGGCCATGCAGCGCTTCCTGATGAGCGAGCTGGACGTCGGGCCGGGAGAAATCTTCCGCGAGGGCGACCTGCTGGGGTTGGGGGACACCGCCCAGCTCATCGTGGACGACCGTCCGGACCTGGCGTTCCCCCCGTACAACGCGCGCTTCCCGGAGCGGATTCGCGACTTCGGCGGAGACTGCTTCGCCGCCGTCCGCATGAAGGACATCCTCGTGCACCACCCCTACGAGAGCTTCGACGTGGTGGTGCAGTTGTTGCGCCAAGCGGCCGAGGATCCCGCCGTGGTGGCCATCAAACAGACGCTCTACCGCACGAGCCAGGACTCCCCGATCGTCACCGCGCTGATCGAGGCGGCGGAGGCGGGCAAGAACGTGACCGCGCTGGTGGAGCTCAAGGCCCGCTTCGACGAGGCCGCCAACATCGCCTTCGCGCGGGGGATGGAGCGCGCCGGGGTGCACGTCGTCTTCGGGGTGGCGGAGCTGAAGACGCACGCCAAGGTTTCCCTGGTGGTGCGGCGGGAAAACGGCTCGTTGCGCTCCTACGTGCACTTCGGCACGGGCAATTACCACCCGGTGACGGCCAAGATCTACACAGACCTCTCCTACTTCACCTGCGATCCGGCGCTGGCGCGCGATGCCGCGCGGGCCTTCAACTTCATGACCGGCTACGCGCGGCCCGAGGGACTGGACCGACTCGCGATGGCGCCCTTCACCCTGCGCAGCACGCTGCTCGAGCTCATCGCCGCGGAGGCCGAGAGCGCGCGCCGGGGCGAGCCCGCGGGGATCTGGGCCAAAATGAATTCCCTGCTGGACAGCGAGGTCATCGACGCGCTCTACGACGCTTCGCGCGCCGGGGTGAAGATCCACCTAGTGGTGCGCGGCACCTGTTGCCTGCGCCCCGGAGTGCGCGGACTCTCGGAGAACATCGCGGTGACCAGCATCGTGGGCCGCTTCCTCGAACACTCGCGCATCGTGTGCGTGGGGGGCGGCTCGGAGCTGCCCTCGGACCGGGCGAAGGTGTTCATTTCCTCGGCGGACTGGATGCCGCGCAACCTGGACCGGCGCGTGGAGCTGCTGGTTCCGGTCACCAACCCCACCGTGCACCGCCAGATTCTCGACCAGATCATGGTCGCGAACCTGAAGGACACCGAGAACAGCTGGCACTTGGCCGCCGACGGCGCCTACAGCCGGGCGCCGGACGGAACGCGTCGCTTCAGCGCCCACGACTACTTCATGAACAACCCCAGCCTGTCCGGGCGGGGAAGCGCCTTGCAGCGGGAGTCGACTCCGGTGCTGCAACTGAACGCCGAGCGCGGCGCGGAGAGGCCTGCGCCGAATCCCTGATCCGGCGGCTCCGCCGGCCTACCCCCCGGCCGATCCGCCCCGTCCCTCCAGCTCCGCGGCGACCGCCTCGTGGCCCGCGGCGCGGGCACGGGCGAGCGGGGTGGCCGGGGGAAGACCGCGGGGGAGCTCGGGGTCGGCTCCCCGGGCGAGCAGAAACCGCACCATCTCCCCATGCCCCCTGCGTGCGGCCCATGCGAGCGGGGTGCCGCGGTGACGGTCGTCCAGGGCGTCCACGTCCGCTCCGCGCTCGAGCGCGAGGCGAGCGTTGGGAACGTCGCCGCGGCCGGCGTAGTGATGCAGCGCGGTCCTGCCCGTCCAGTCGGGGCGACCCGGGTCGAAGCCCGCGGCCAGCAGGCGCTCGAACACCGCGCGCGAGGAGACGGCGACGTGCGGATCGCCCCGGCGGAGCGAACCGCCGTGGAGGCGCCGCGCCGCGTCCGGGTCGGCGTCCAGCAGGAACTCGGCCAACGAGAGGTCGTTGCGGGCGAAAACCTCCTCGGCGAAGTCGGCCGTCCGCGCCGCGTCCGCCCCGGACGCGACGGCCGCACGCAGATCGGCGACGGTCATGGACCAGACCGGGGGAACGGCGCCGCGGTCGCGAAGCAGACGCTCGAGCGCGGCCGCCTCCGGCCCGGGACGGGCCCTGGCGACGCCCAGACAGCTGTCCGAAGCGTCCGGCGCGGAGTTGGGGTCGGCCCCGTGCTCCAGGAGCGCTTCCGCCATGGCGACGTCGCCGCGCGCGCACGCCATCCAGAGGGCGCGCCCCCGGGGCGCGAGCTCCTCGGGGCGGCTGGGGTCGCATCCGTGGCGGAGGAGCAGGCGGACCGCCTTCAGGTGGCCGCCGCGCGCCGCGTAGGTGAGCGGGCTTCGCCGCCCCGAGTCGAGGCGGCGGGCGCGCGCGGAATCTTCCCGGAGCCACTCCCGAGCCCGCGCCACGTCTCCGGTGGCGCAGGCCACGGACAAATCCAAGGGCGCTCCGACCTCCGCCAGGGCACTCAGAACTTCGTCCGCTTCCGGGTGGGGGATCCCGTCGAGTTCCCGTCGGACCCGAAACTCGTAGTCCCCGTTGCACAGAAGGTGCGCCGGGGTCTGGCCGTCGCTCCGGCAGGCGCCCGGGTCCGCGCCCCGGTCGACCAGAAGGGGCGCCAAGCCAGGCTGGCGGGTCATGACCGCCCAGTGCACGGCGTTGTTGCCCTGCAGGTCGGCGGCGGCCGCCAGATGCGGTCGGCGGCGCAGCGTCTCCTCCACCCGCCGGGCGTCCCGCGCCGCCATGGCCTCCCGCAGTTCGGCGAAACGGGGCTCGTATCCGAAGCGGGCGCGGGCCTCGTCCTCCAGAACGACGCGGATCTCGTCGAAGCCCAGAGTCCCGGCTCGGCGCACCAGCTCCTTCCACCCCGAGTCCATGAAGCGGACGCGGCCCGGCTCCGCGCCCGCCTCCAGCAACGCGCGCACCACCGCCGGGCGGTTCGCCTGGACGGCGAAATGAATGGGCTGCGCGTAGTCGTGCTGGGCGTGGAGGAGGGCGGGGTCGCGGCGAATCGACTCCCGCACGCGGTCCGCGTCTCCGTCCCGGCACGCTTGGAAGAACGCCCACGCCTCCTCGCCGTCGACCGCTTCGACGTCGCACACGTAGCGGCCCGACATCTCCGCCGGGCGGGTGCGCGGGCGGTACGGCGCGGCGGGCCGGTCCATGCGGACGTCGCGGCGGCTAATCGGAATCGAGGTTCCCGGGCACCGCTTCGCGCATCTCGGCCGCGACCTCCTCGGCGCTTCGGAAGCGCGACGGATCCAGATCGAAATTCGGGGGTGCGCGGTGCCGGATCTTGTCCGTCAGCTCGCGGATTTCCCGGGGCGCCATCCCCAGCCCGCGCAGTTCCTCGAAGCCGAGCGAGCCGCGCCCGTCCCGCACCGCCACCCCGCCGTCCTCGCCGGGAACGAGCAGCGTCGCCAAGGCCGCCAGCTCCATCCGGCTCATCCGGCCGCCGCACAATTGGTAGTCGATCCACGCCTCGAAGCTGATCGGCGCCACCCGCTTGAGCATCCCGGCCATCGCGCGCCCGAACTCCCGGATCTCCCACTGGGCGTGGTCGTCCACCCTAAGGGTGAGAAAGTGCAGGAGGTTGTGCAGATCGATCTTCCAGTACCACTGCGTGTAGGTCGAGAGCGGCAGATCGATGCGGGCCAGCTCGCGAGCGACGTCTTCCGCGACCATCCAGGCGTAGGTCCGGGAAGCGCGGGCGCGCACCTTCTCCCAACGCCGGACGGCTTCCCGGTAGATCCGCCCGGGCGCGGCCTCCTCCTCCCTTCCCTGGCCGTTGGAAGCGCTCTGCAACGCGAATTCGCCGGGATCGGGAAGGTAGAAGAGGAGCGGCATCAGGCTGTAGCGACCCGAATGCTCGTTGACGGAGGCGGTACGGTGCCGCACCCACTGGCGCGCCACGAACATCGGCATGGCGCAGTGGAACTTGAGTTCGACCATCTCGCTGGGCGTGGTGTGCAGATGTCGGCGCAGATAGCGGAGAAGCCCGCGGGTGGCGCTCCGGCGGCGGGTGCCGTGGCCGTAGCTGACGCGCGCGGCGCGCTCGATGCTCTCGTCGTTCCCCATGTAGTCGACCAGCGCCACGAAACCGTGGTCGAGCACGGGGTAGTAGCGGCCGAGGATCTCCTCCGCTTCGGGAGTGGTGGGGCGCTTTGTTTCCATGCGCGTTCCGGCTAGGCTTGGCGGGCGACGTGCCGAGACAGTTCGTCTTGGGGGGGATACACCCGATTGCTTGGAGCGATGCACCCGATGCGGTTCACAGTCACCGATCCCGCGACCGGGCAACGTATCGGGGAATACCCCCGGATGTCCTCCGGGGACTGCGCCCGCGCCGTGGCCGGTTGCCACGACGCCTTCCTCGCTTGGCGGGACGCCTCCGTCGAGAAGCGGGCGCGGCGGGTGGGGAAGCTGGCGGACGTCCTCCGCCGGGGATGCGAGGACTTCGCCAGGCTGATGGCCCGCGAGATGGGAAAGCCCCTGCGCGAGGCGCGCGCGGAGGTCGAGAAGTGCGCGACGGTATGCGAGTTCTACGCCGCGCAGGCGCCGGGCTATCTGGCGCCGCAGCCGGTCGAGAGCGCCGCCCGCCAGAGCTTCGTCGCCTTCCGGCCCATCGGCGTCGTCCTCGCCATCATGCCGTGGAACTACCCCTTCTGGCAGGTCTTCCGCTTCGCCGCGCCCACCCTGGCGGCGGGCAACGGCGCGTTGCTCAAGCACGCGCCCAACGTTCCGGGTTGCGCCTTGGCCATCGAGCGAGTCTTCCGCGAAGCGGGCTTTCCCGACGATCTCTTTCGCACCCTGCTCATCGGCCACGGACGCGCAGCCGAGACGATCGCCGACCCGCGGGTGCGCGCGGTCGCGCTCACGGGGAGCACGAGGGCGGGCAAGGCCGTGGCGGCTCTCGCCGCCGCCCACGTCAAGAAGTCGGTGCTGGAGCTGGGAGGGAGCGATCCCTGCATCGTGCTGGAGGACGCGGACTTGGCGCTCGCCGTCCGCGAGTGCGTGACCAGCCGCCTCGCCAACGCCGGCCAGAGCTGCGTCGCAGCCAAGCGCTGCATCGTGGTCGAGCCCGTGCTGGCCGAGATGCGGGAACGGATCGTGGCGGCGATGGGCCGCGCGAGCTGGGGCGATCCGCTCGACGAGGCCAGCCGCATCGGGCCCCTGGCGCGCGAGGATCTGCGCGACCGCCTGCACGGCCAGGTGCGCGGGAGCGTGGAGCGCGGGGCCGCGCTGCTGCTGGGCGGCGAGACGCCCCGGCATCCGGGTTGGTTCTATCCCCCCACCGTCCTGGACGGAGTGGCCTCCGGCATGCCCGCCTACGAGGAGGAGCTGTTCGGTCCGGTCCTCTCGATCATGCCGGTCGCGGACGAGCGCGAGGCCGTCGCGGTCGCCAACGACACCCGCTACGGGCTGGGCGCCTCGATCTTCACCCGCGACCTGGAGCGCGGGCGGCGCATCGCGACCGAGGAGATCGACGCGGGCAACTGCTTCGTGAACGCTTTCGTGCGCTCCGATCCGAAGCTTCCCTTCGGGGGGGTCAAGGAGAGCGGCTACGGGCGCGAGCTCTCGCTCTTCGGCATCCACGAGTTCGTGAACGTCAAGTCGGTGTGGATCGGATGAAGCCCCGAGGCGAGGGCCGCTCGGGCGGCGCGAATCGGCGCACCCGGGCCGGGACGAACCCGAACCGACCCGGAAAGGCTCGCACGTCCCGGGGCCGTTCCCTATCTTGACGGCTTGCGAGAGCGTGCCGGGCGCCCCCCGGCCAGCGACGCCACGAAGGAGGTGACGACCGTGACCGAAGTCGAGATCGTCCGCGACCGCGGTCCCCGCCCGTACTCCCGCCGCACGTTCATCAAGGGCGTGATCGCGGCGGGCGCGACCGTCTCCGCGTCCAGCTACCTCTTCCGGGGTCCGGGGGCGCTGGCCGCCGGGCAGGCCCGGGACGGGGTGGAGCGGCTCGTGACGCTCGACGTCAACGGTCAGCGGCGACGGGTGGACGTGCTCCCGTACGAGACGCTGGCGATGACCCTGCGCTACAAGCTGGGGCTGACCGGCACCAAGCTGGGATGCGACCGGGCCGAGTGCGGCGCCTGCACCGTCCACGTCGACGGGGTCACGCACTACGCGTGCTCGATCCTGACCCATCAGGTCCGGGGCCGCGCGGTCCGCACCGTCGAAGGGCTGGAAAGCTCCGCAGGCGAGTTGCATCCGGTGCAGCGGGCGGTCGTGGACGAAGGCGGGTTCCAGTGCGCCTTCTGCGCTCCCGGCTTCATCATGAGCATGGTCGCGTTGGCGGAGGAAAACCCGGGCGCCACCCGAGAGGAGTGCGCGCAGGCGCTCTCCGGCAACCTCTGCCGTTGCGGCGACTACAACAAGATCCTCGACTCCGCGGAGCGGGCCGTGGAGTACATGAGCCGGCGCGCCTGACCGGCGGCCTTCCACGGAGGAGGACGAAATGGCCGAAAAGGCTATCGGACGCGACATCGCCCCCCCGGACCTTCGCGCGAAGGTCACCGGCCGGGCCAAGTACGCGGAGGATTTCCGCGCGGAGGGCATGCTCTTCGCGAAGCTTCTGCTCTCCCCCATGCCCCACTGCCGGGTTCGGCGCATCGACCTGAGCGCGGCCCTGGCGATGGAAGGGGTGGTCGACGTTCTGACCGCCGACGATCCGCTGATGCCCGAAATCTCCGGGGTGGCCGCCGAGGCCGCCCTGACCAACGAGCCGCTCTACGAGGGCGAGCCGGTGCTGGCGGTGGCCGCGGTGGACGAAACCACGGCGGCGAACGCCGTCGAGGCGATCCGAGTCGACTTCGAGCCCCTGCCCTTCGTGGTGGATCCGCTCGACAGCCTGCGTCCGAACGGCCCCAACGCCCGCACGGACGGCAACATCCAGTGGCGCGAGGGCCAGACCCGCGAAATCCGCGAGTTCAAGTGGACCGACGCCGACTTCGACGCCGCGGGTCCCGACCGGTTGCCCATGGGCGAGCCCCAGGTGGAGTTCAACGTCGGCGACGTGGAGGCCGGATTCGCGGACGCGGAACTGGTGCTCGAGGAAACGCTCCTGCACCAGTCGCTCTCGCACCATCCGATGGAACCGCGCAGCTGCATGGCCTACTGGCAGAACGGCAAGCTGTACCTGCACAGCTCGACCCAGAGCACGGCGCGCACCCACGCCGCGCTGGCGAACCGGCTGGGCATGGAACAGTCCGACATCGTGCTGGTGACCGAATACTGCGGCGGAGGCTTCGGCAGCAAGATCTCCGGCGCGCCCATCACCGACGTGCCCGCGATTCTGGCCCGCAAGACCGGACGTCCGGTCATGCTGCGCGTCACGCGCTACGAGGAAAACTCCATCGGCCGCGCCCGGCCCGGCTTCCAGGCCTTCGCCCGGATGGGGTTCCGCCGCGACGGCCGGGTCTCGGCGATCGACCTCTACATCGTCCAGGACGCCGGTTCCTACGGGAGTTCCGGCGACTTCAGCACCGCCGGCACGGTGGCGACGCTCAGCTACCAGCCCGAGAACATGCGCTTCCGCGCCGTGTCGGTGTACACCAACACGCCCCCGAGGTCGGCCCAGCGCGCGCCCGGCGGCGCCCAGATCGTGGCGATGCTCGAGCCCGTCGTGGACAAGGCCGCGCGCGAACTGGGAATCGACCGGTTGCAGATCCGGCGCGTCAACGCCCCGGGCCCGGACGGATGGCTGGGACCGAACCGGGGGACGCTCTCCAGCTGCTTCGCCCGCGAGGCGCTGGACATCGGCGCCGAAGTCTTCGGGTGGGAAGAGCGCAGTCGGCTCAGCGGCACGCGCCGCGGCACCAAGGCCATCGGCGTCGGAATCGGGGTCAGCCCCTTCGTGGGCGGCAGCAGCGGGATGGACGGGTTGCTGGTGATCCGGCCGGACGGAAAGCTCTACGTCCACCAGGGGATCGGCAACTTGGGCACCCACTCCATCGCCGACACCGCGCGCGCGGCTTCCGACGTCCTGGGCATGGACTGGAGCGACTGCGAGGTGGTGTGGGGCGACACGTCCCGCAACCTTCCCTGGAGCTCGAGCCAGTCGGGCAGCCAGACGACGCACGCCCACACCCGCGCCAACCACGCCGCGGCGATGGACGCCATGGCGAAGCTGCGGGAAATCGCCGCCGGAGCGCTGGGCGGATCGCCCGGCGACTACGACTGCGCGGACGGGCGCGTTTTCCGGCGCTCCGATCCGAGGCGGGGGATGAGCTTCGCCGACGCCGCCCGGCGCGCGATCGAGGCGGGCGGCGCGTACAGCGGGCACGAACTGCCCGAGGACCTGAACCCCATGACCCGGGCGTCCGCGACCAACCTGGCGGGCGAGGGGCTGGTCGGGGTGGCGCGCGACAACTACGGTCGGGGCGGGAGCGTCTGGTCGTGGGTGATGGGCTTCGCCCAGGTGGAGGTCGACGTGGAGACCGGCAAGATCGACGTCACGGAGTACACCGGCGTGACCGACTGCGGCACCGTGCTGCATCCGCGCAGCCTGGCGGCGCAGATCCACGGCGGGGCGGTCCAGGGCTTCGGACAGGCGCGCAGCCAGAAGTGGGTCTTCGACCCGCAGTGGGGCGTCGCCTTCGCCAAACGCTTCTACACGGCCCGCCCGCCCGGCATCCTGGACGTCCCGCTGCGCATGGACTGGGCCGCCGTCGACCTTCCCGATCCGCACACCCCGGTGGGGGCGAAGGGGATCGGGGAGCCGCCCATCGGGGCCGGAGCGGCCGCGGTCGCGTCCGCGGTCGCCGACGCTCTGGGTGGAAAGTGCCTGTGCCGCACGCCGCTCACCACCGACGTGGTGCTCGCCGCCCTGACCGGCACCGAGCAACCGTACCGCCCCCTCGAAACGCACGCGTAGCCGGAGGCTTTCGAAGATGGCAGTCATTCGCGACATGATCCCGCCGTGCGAGCTCTTTCAGCCGGCGAGCGTCGGCGACGCTCTGGGCCTTCTGGACCGGTACGGAGAAAACTCCTGGGTGCTGGCCGGCGGGCTGGACAGCTTCGACTGGTTCAAGGACCGCGTCAAGCGGCCCGAGGCCATCGTCGACCTCGGGGGCATCGAGGAGCTGGACGGGATCCGCGCCGACGGCGACGGGCTCATCGTCGGCCCGACGACCTCCCTGACCGAGGTCGCCACTCACCCCGAGGTGGTCGGCCGCTTCGGTCTTCTCGCCCGATCCGCGGCCGAGGTGGCCACCCCGCAGATCCGCAATCAGGGCACCTTGGGCGGGAATCTCGCGCAAGACACCCGTTGCTGGTACTACCGGGGCGGATGGCCCTGCTACCGGGCGGGCGGAAACGTCTGCTACGCCTCCGCCCCCAAGGCCATGAACGCCGAGCACTGCGTCTTCGGCGCCGACCGTTGCGTGGCGGTCAATCCTTCGGACACCGCGCCCGCCCTGATCGCGCTGGACGCGCGGATGGTGGTCGCGAACTCCTCCGGCGAGACCGTGCACGACGCCCGGGACTTCTTCGTCGGTCCCGGCACCGACATCACCCGCATGACGGTCATGGAGCCCGGAGACCTGCTCACCTCGATCCGCGTTCCGGGCACTTGGGCGGGCGCCGACTTCCACTTCGAGAAGATCCGCGACCGCCAGTCGTGGGATTTCTCGCTGGTGACCGTCGCCTCGGCGTTGCGCATCTCGGACGGCGTCGTCCAGGACGCGCGCATCTCGGTCAACGGGGTCGCGCCCTACCCCATGCGGCTGGACGAAGCGGAGCGGGCGGTCGTCGGCCGGGCGCCGACCGACGACGTCGGCATCGAGGCCGGGGAGATCGCCATCCGGCGCGCCCGGCCGTTGCGCCACAACGCCTACAAGCTGCCGCTGATGCGCAACTTGGTGCGGCGCGCAGTGCGCGGCGCGGAGGCGTAGCCGTGGAGCTCTGGCGCAGGGCGGCCAATCCGTGGAATCAGGAGGTCCTCGTCGGGATCTCCTTCGACCTGATGTGGGCCGCGTTGATCGCGGGAGCGGCGTTCGTCCTGGGGCACGCCCTGTGGGTGCGCAGAACGGCGGCCGCGAACGGGCACGGGGACGGAGCTCCGGCTCCTCCCTCGGGCCTCCCCGCGCGCATCCTGCGCCACACCTTCTCCGCGCGGGCGTTCCACTGGCTGATGGCCGTCGCCATGTTCGTCCTGCTCGTCACCGCCTTCCTCCCGTGGGCGGGCATCCAATTCCCCTGGGTGACCCTCCACTGGCTGGCCGGGGTGCTGCTGATCCTGGCGGTGATCTACCACATCGTCCACGCCACCTTCTGGCAGGACTTCTGGTCGATGTGGGTGGGCAGGGAGGACGTGGAAACCGCGAAGCGCGAGATGAAGCGTTTCTTCGGCAAGGAGCAGCCCGAGGGCCCCAAGGCCGCCAAGTATCCGCTGGACCACAAGATGTACCACCACGTCATCGTGGCGACGACCTTCGCCGCGGTCGTCACGGGCGTCCTGATGATGTTCCGGGTCGACACGTGGTTCTGGGCGCGCAACCCCTACATCCTCTCCGACGCTCTGTGGGGCGTGGTCTACGTGGTGCACGGGCTGAGCGGGGTGGCGCTGATCGGACTGGTGATCGCGCACATCTACTTCGCGGTGCGTCCCGAGAAGTGGTGGATCACCCTGTCGATGATCAACGGCTTCGTGGACCGCGAAGACTACCTGAAGCACCACGATCCCGAACGCTGGGCGGGAGACGCGCCGCAGGACCGGATCCCGGAGCGGACTTGACCCCTGGCGAGTTGCGCGCCCGCATCGAGGCGATCGAGGAAAGCTACGAGTTCTTCCTGGCCTACGCCGCCCGGGGGATCTCGGGCGCCGAACCGGGCTCCTCGAGCGGCCAGGTGCGGCGCTTTCTGGCCCGAGCCGAAAAGGCTCTCGACGGGCTCGGCGCAGGGTTCGCCGAACTGATGCGAACCCGCGAGCCAGCACCCGCCTCGGCGCGCGCCGAGATGGCGCGGGTGCTGGGCAGAGACGCCGAGAGCACGCTCGCGGCCGTCCGGCTGGTGGCCGCTCAGGACGCGATCGGCTCCCAGCTCGTCGACAATCTGAACGCCTCCATCCACTTCCGGGCGCTGCTCACCGACCTCTTCCTGATCGACGAAATCCTCGATGCCCAGGACGCCGCCCGGAAAAGGAGCTCGCGGTCCGCGCCCGGGTAGGCGCGAACCGCATCGACAGCGTCCCCGTTCCGAGGCGGACCTCCCGCGGGGCAAGCGGACGCGGCACTCACCCGACGAGGCCGGACCCTTGAGACTACGACGCGGCCACGCCCTTTCGGGACTGATCGCGCTGGCGTGCGGCGGGGGGGCCGCGTCGGCGCCCCGGATGGTCACCGATCCTCCGGGCGCGGAGCGTGCGCCCATCGAGATCGCGGAAGCGCCGGCGCCCCCCGCGTCCGCGAGGGCTCCCGCCCCGCCTCGCCCCGCAGGTCTCGACACCGTGCGCGCCGGACGCTTCGACAACGGGCGCATGTGGACATTCGAGAACCCGCCCGCCGACTACCTGCGCCGAAGCTACGGCCTCGACGCCGACTCGGTCTGGTTCCGCCGCGCGCGGCTGGGCGCGTTGCGCATCCCCGGATGCTCGGCCTCCTTCGTGTCCGGCGACGGGCTGGTGCTCACCAACCACCACTGCGCGCGCGAGCACATCTCGGCGGCGTCCCGGCCGGGAGAGCGCCTTCTGGACGACGGCTTCTACGCGACGACCCCGGACGAGGAACGCGCGATCGAGGGCTTCGAGGCCGACCGGCTCGTCGCGATCCGCGACGTGACCGACGAGATGGACGCGGCCCTGGAGGGCGTCCGCGAGCCCCGGGCCCGCTCGCAGGCCCGCGAGCGGGCCGAGCAGGAGATCGCGGCCCGCATCTCCGAGGAATTCGGAGGCGAAGCGGCGGGCATCGAGGTCGAGACGATCTCGCTCTACAGCGGCGGACGCACCTCGGCCTACGTCTTCCGACGCTACGCCGACGTGCGTCTGGTGATGGCGCCCGAACTCTCCATCGGCTACTTCGGCGGGGATCCCGACAACTTCACCTACCCGCGCTACGCCCTCGACTTCAGCTTCCTGCGCGTCTACGAGGACGGTCGTCCGCTCGACACCCGCGAGAACTTCTTCCGCTGGAGCGAGGCCGGCGTGAAGCGGGGCGACGCCGTGTTCATGATCGGGAATCCGGGCTCGACCGGCCGCATCCGGACGGTGGCGGAGCTCGAGTTCCGGCGCGACGTCTCCGACAGGGGGTTGCTGGACTTCGTCGACAACCGCATCGACGCGCTCGAGACCTTCCGCGCCGCGGACCCGGAGGCCGCCGAGGAGCTGGACCTGCGCAACGCCGTCTTCTCGCTGAACAACACGCGGGAGGCCTACGAGGGCATTCTGCGCGGGCTGCACGATCCGGTGATCATGGCGAAGCGCCGCGATCAGGAACGCTCGTTCCAGGAGGCGCTGGACGCCGATCCCGCGCTCGCGGAGGAATACGGGGATCTCGTCGCCCGGATGGCGGAGCTGCAAGAGCGCAAGGCCGAGCACGCGGGCGGCTTCGGGGCGTTCCTGGCCTTCGGCAGCCCCGAATACGAGAGCGCCGTGCTGGCGCGCGCGCTCCTGGCCTTCCAGTACGCCAACGGAATCCGCGCGGGGGCGCCCGCGCAGGCGCTCGAGGAGGTGACGGAGTCGCTCGAGGCGGTCCCGGATCAGCCGCCGGAGTTGCAGGAGTTGCTGCTGGCGGCCCGTCTGCGCGACGTCGTCGCCGGCTACGGCGCCGACTCCCCGCTCGCGCGGAGCGTTCTCGGCGGACGCAGGGCGGAAGACGTCGCCGCCTCGGTCGTCGCCGAGAGCCTGCTGTCGGACTCGGCGCGCGCGGTCGGCGCCGTCTCGATCGGCGGCGTGGGGATGGGCGACCCGGCCATGCAGCTTCTGGGCACGCTCGTCTCCGGCGTCGGCCCCTTCCAGCGAGCGCTCGGGCCCATCTCCGCCCAGGAGGAGCAGGTCGCGGCGGCGCTGGGACGGGCGCGCTTCGCGGTGTACGGCACGGACGTCCCGCCCGACGCCACCTTCTCGCTCCGCATCGCCGACGGCGTGGTCTCCGAATACGAGTACAACGGGACCTCCGCTCCCGTGGTGACGACCTTCCACGGCCTCTACGACCGGCACCATTCGCACGCCGCGGGCGGGACCGGGCGGGGAGAGTGGGATCTGCCCGGGCGCTGGCTCGACCCGCCGGGCGACCCGGATCTGGCCACGCCGATGAACTTCGTGTCCACCAACGACATCGTCGGCGGAAACTCGGGCTCGCCCTTGGTCAACGCGGAACTGGAGCTGGTCGGGCTCGCCTTCGACAGCAACGCCGAGGGGCTCGTCGGCGAGTACATTTTCCTGACCGACCGCGCGCGCGCCGTGTCGGTGGACGCGCGCGGAATCATCGAGGCGCTCGAGGAAGTCTACTTGGCGGACCGCATCGTGGAGGAGTTGCGCGGCGGCGGACGCTGAACGAGGGGACCGCCTCGAGGCTACAGCCCCGTGCGCAGGTACCGGCGGATCGCCGACACCGCCCGCTCCACGTCCGCGTGCGCGTTGTAGAAGTGGGGCGAGAAGCGCACGCCGGGGCGGTCGGCGCCCGTGCGCGCGGCGGCCACGACGCCGTCCTCCTCGAGCGCGGCCACCACGGCGGCCGGCGAGAGCTCGCCCGGACGGAAGGTGACCACGGCCGCGCGACGGGAAGGTTCGCGCGCGGTCCACATGCGCACGCCGGGGAGCGCGGAGAGTTCCTCGACCAGCGCGGTCGCGAGCTCGCGGCTACGCGCCTCCACCTCGGCCATCTCGAGTTCCTCGAGGAACCCGATCTGCGCGCCGAAGGCGCGGATGGCGGGCTCGTCGCGCTGGCCCAGCCCCTCGTGGGTGCGCGCGAGGCCCCGCGATCCGGCGTAGGCGCTGTACACGCTGGGCCAGAAGCGGTCGTGGACGCGGGCGTTCACGTACAGCACTCCGGCCTCCTTGGGGCCGCAGGGCCACTTGTGCGCGCTCCCGGTGTAGAAGTCGGGCCGCATGCGCGACAGATCGACGTCCAGAAGACCGAAGGATTGGGCTCCGTCCACGACCGAGAAGACGCCGCGCTCGCGCGCCAGCGCGCACAGTTCGCGCGCCGGGAAGAGGTCGCCGGCGGTGTTGGTCAGGTGAGTGAAGGAGAGGACCCGGGTGCCGGGCGTGATCGCCTTGCGAAACGCCTCGACGTAGTAGTCCGCTCCGGGATGCGGGATCGCCGGCTCGATCTCGCGCACGGCGTAGCCGAAACGTCGACCTCTGGCCTTCCAGGCGAGGTTGTTGCTGGGATGGTTGTCGCGCACGATCACGACCTCGTCGCCCGGTCCCAGCTGGAGGCCGCTCGAGACCCAGTTGTTGGCCTCGCTGGTGTTGCGGGCGATGAGGATCTCCTCGGGGGCGACGCCCAGGAACCCCGCCAGCCGGTCCCGGGCGGGCTCCTTGGCGTTCTGCATCTCGCGACGGAAACTCGGCACCGGCGCGCGGTCCAGACGCTCGGTGTAGTCGTGCACCGCTTGCAGGGTGGCCCGCGGCGACGGGCACAGGTTGGCCGCGTTCATCACCGACAGCTCGGGCGGCATCAGGAAGCGGGCGCGCACTTCGTCCCAGTCCACCGCGCCGCCCGTTCCGGCGCCGCGGACGTTCGGCACGGCGGGCTCGCGACGCGCGAACTCCCGGAACGCGGGGTGCGCGAAGAGGGCCGCCGACCCTCCGGCTGCGAAGAGACGGGCGAAATCGCGACGGTTCATGGACGAGACGGTCATGCGGTCCTCGCGGTTCCGGGATCGAGTCGGGTCCGTCGAAAGAGCGCGCCCCCCGGCCTGCGCACGAAAAAGCGGCCGCGAACCCCGGCCGGGATCGCCCGTGGGGAATTCGACGACGGGGAAGCGAACCACGTCATGGTATCGCGGGGCGAACGGAATTCCCAAGCGCGCCGCGTTCGGGAACGGATCTCCGGACGCCCACGCCCGAATTCCCCGTCGATGCGAACCCTCCCCCCGGTCGCGCGCGATCGGCGTCCCGGCCTCCGCCTTCTCCGAAGACGCGCGCGTCGGCAGCGGCGAGCGGTGCCCGAGCGTTCCGTCGCTCCCGCCCGGTCGTCCGGCCCGTCAGGGGACCAGACGACCGGCGAAGTCGCCCGCGCGGAAAACGGAGATGCCGTCCAGCGCGACGTAGTCGCGCAACGCGGAGTTGACCTCCTCCAGCGTCAGCCCCTCGATCGCCTCCTCCTGGGCGGCGGTGAACTCCATGGTCCGGTCCCGGAACAGGTTGCCGCTGAGTCGGTCGGCGAGCGAACCGTCGTCCGAGCGGCCGTTCTGCTGCGCGTCCAGATATCCGCGCTTGGCCGCGTCCAGTTCCTCTTGGGCGAACCCCTCCTCCAGCGCCTTGCGCATCTCGTCGCGGAACGCCTCCACCACCCTGTCGCCGTTTTCGGGCGCGAAGATGGCGTAGGTCAAGAAAGCCGCGCCGTCGTCGAGCGCGGGCACCGCCAGCTGCGATCCCACGCCGTAGGAGAGCCCCTCCTCCTGGCGAATTCGGGTCGGGAGGCGGGAATTGAGGAACCCGCCGCCCAGCATGAAGTCGGCCATGCGCAGCGCCGGATAGCGGGGATCGTCGTCGCGCATGCGGAAGGCGGCGACGGCCACCATCCACGCGTTCGCCTTGTCGGGAGTCTCGATGTCCATGCTCGCGGCCTCGACCTCCACGTGCGGATCGGGCACGCGCGCGTAGGGTTGGGGCGCCGACCAGTCGCCGAACACCTCCTCCAGCACGGCGAGCGTCTCGTCGGGATCGAAGTCTCCGACCACGCCGACGGTGCCGCCCTCGGCCCCGTAGAACGCCTGCCAGAACGCTCTCGCCTCCTCGACCGTGGCCGCGTTCAGGCGCTCGACGTCCTCCTCGAAGGTGGTCGAGTAGCGCGGATGATCCTCGGGGAACCGGTTCAGATGCCGTCTGAAGGCTTGGAAGACCAGGGCCTGGGGCTCGGACTGCTGCTGCTCGATCGCCGCCAAGCGCTCCTCCCTGAGAAGCTCGAACTCGTCGGCGTCGAACGCGGGCTCGCGCAGCACCTCGCCGGCCAGCCGGAGGACGGCCGACAGGTTCTCGCGCACGGTGGCGAAGGACCCGCTGGCCGTCAGCGCCGAACCGTTCACGCTCCCTCGGGCCCGGAGCCGGTCCAGCTCGTCGCTGATCTCTTGGCGCGAGCGCCGGGTCGTGCCGCGCATCAGCATTCCGCCGGCCAGCGATCCGGCCGAGGCCCGGCCCAGGAGGGAGGCTTCGGTGCCGTGGCGGAAGGTGAAGGACACGTTCACGGCGTCGCCTCGGTTCTCCTTGGGCAGGAAGGCGACTTCCACGCCGTTGGAGAGGGTGTGGACGACCGTGCGCGCGTCGATGTTGGCGGGAGTCGGGTCGAAGGCCTCCCCCTCGGCCACGGCCTCGCGTCCGGCGTAGCCCTCGACCAGCGCCGCCACGTCGGGCGGAGCGGGGATTTCGGCGCGGGTCGGCGTCTCCTCGGTCGGGTGGAAGTAGCCGACGGTGCGGTTGGAAGGCTTCAGATAGGCCTGCGCCACCCGATGGACGGCGGTCGGCGTGACCCGCTCCAACCGGTCGCGGTGCAGGAAGAAGAGGCGCCAGTCGCCCATCGACGCCCATTCGCTCAGCTGGAGCGCGATGCCCTGCGGGTTGTTGAAGGCCAGCTCGATGCCCGACATGTAGTCGGTCCGGGCGCGCTCGACCTCCTCTTCGGTGGGGGGCGCGGCGGCCATCTCGTCGACGGTGGCCAGGAGCGCGGCCGCGGCTTCCTCCAGCGAGTCCTCCCGGCGCACTTGGGCGGCGGCCATCAGCACGCCCGGCTCCTTCAGCTGGTAGCTGAAGGCGA
Source organism: Longimicrobiales bacterium (assembly GCA_965115885.1). Classification (GTDB taxonomy): domain Bacteria; phylum Gemmatimonadota; class Gemmatimonadetes; order Longimicrobiales; family Gaopeijiaceae; genus BD2-11. The sequence continues at coordinate 493,866 of OZ220479.1, read as the reverse complement.
ACGCGTTCGCGGCCAGGCCGGGCTCCACCAGGTTCCGATAGAGCCGACCGGCCGGGCGGGCGGCGAGGATGTGGGTGAGCACGTCCACCGCGGCGTACTGCTCGTGGGAGCCCGGCGGGACGTGGTGGGCGGCCATGACCAGCTGCACGTCGCCCACGCGCCGCAGGGTCACCGTGCGCTCGCCGTCCTGGGCGGGCTCGGCGGTGTAGGTGCGGAACAGTCGGTTGGCTCCGCTTCGGTCCGGACGCGGAATGGCGCCGAACTCGTCGGCCACCAATCGGATGGCGCGCTCGGGATCGAAGCGTCCCGCGACGACCAGCAACGCGTTGTCGGGCTGATAGTACTTGCGGTAGAAGGCCTGCAAACGCTCGATGGGCACGTGCTCCAGGTCGGCGCGCGCGCCGATGGTGGAGTTGCCGTAGTTGTGCCAGTCGTACGCCGCCGACAGGACGCGCTTCTGCAACACCGACATGGGCTGGTTCTCGCCCGACTCCCATTCGTTGCGCACCACGGTCATCTCGGACTCCAGATCCTCGGCCGAGACGAAGGAGTTCACCATGCGGTCGGCCTCCAGGTCGATCGCCCACGCGAGGTTCTCCTCCGAGGCCGGAAAGGTCTCGAAGTAGTTGGTGCGGTCGAACCAGGTGGTGCCGTTGGGGAAAGCGCCCCGTTCGGTCAGCTCGTCGGGGATGTTCGGGTGATCGGGCGTTCCCTTGAAGACCAGGTGCTCGAGCAGGTGGGCCATTCCGGTCTCTCCGTACCCTTCGTGCCGGGAGCCCACCATGTAGGTCACGTTGACCGTGATCTGCTGCTTGCTCTGATCGGGGAACAGGAGGAAACGGAGGCCGTTGTCGAGACGGTACTCCGTGATGCCCTCGACCGAGGCCGTTTCCACGACGCCCTCGGGCAGTTCCTGCGCCGCGGCGCTCTGGGCCGCCGCGCCCGCCCACAGGACGAGCGCCAGGACCCGCCCGGGCAATCCCTTCGCGTTCCGTTCCATCGTCCGTTCTCCAAAGTGCGCCGGGGTGACTGTCGGGACTGCGAACGACCGGGAAGCCGGCGCACGGCGCCCCCGATCCCGCGTTCGGGTTGCGGGGACCGCCCGATTCGCGGCATGGCGTAGCGACGTATCCTAAACGAAAGAAGCATGGGACGAGGTTCTCGGCGGAGCGCGCAACCCTCCGGCGGGTTCGCGCGAATCAGCGCTTCGGCAACTTGCGCGCCTTGCGGACGAGATCGAGGAACTCGCGCCTGTGGCCTTCCCGGTCGTCGCCCAGCGATCCCTCCGCCAGCTCCAGAACGTCGCCCAGGGCGAAGTCGCCCACATGCTCCGAGTCCCGCAACAGCATGCCGAAGGCGGCCACCGACGCCGCGAAACGCAGGTCGCCGGAGCCGTCGCCGCCCCCGTCCGCGAACGCTCGCTGCACGAGCGCGCTCTTCGATTCGCCGGGCCGCGTGTAGCGGAGCTGGACGAATCCGAGCTCTCCGGACGCCGCCCGACTCGCGACGCCGGCGCGGGCGCGGTAGCGCAACGGCGGCGCCTGCGGCGCGTCGGGGCCTTCGACGCCGACCGGAACGATCTCGTAGAGCGCGGTTACGGAATGTCCCGCGCCCAATTCGCCGCCGTCCCTGCGGTCGTCCTCGAATTCCTCCGCCCGCAACGTCCGGTTCTCGTACCCGACGAGCCGGTACGCCCGCACCTCCCGGGGGTTGAACTCGACCTGAACCTTCACGTCCTTGGCGATCGTGAAGAGCGTGCCGGCGAACTCTTCGACCAACACCTTCGCGGCCTCGCGCTCGCCGTCGACGTAGGCGTAGCCGCCGTTCCCGTGGTTGGCCAGCCGCTCCATCTTGGCGTCCTTCAGGTTGCCGGTTCCGAACCCGAGCACGGAAAGAAAAACGCCCGAGTCGCGCTCCTCTCGGACGAGGCGGATCATCTCCGCGTCGCTCGACGGCCCGACGTTGAAATCCCCGTCGCTGGCGAGGATCACCCGGTTGTTCGCCTCGGGGCTGAAGTTCTCGCGCGCCACCTCGTAGGCGAGTCGGAGACCGGCGCCGCCCGCGGTGCCCCCTCCCGCCTCCAGCCGATCGAGGGCGAACAGAATTTCGCTCTTGAGCTCTCCCGAGGTCGGGGGCAGGGCGAGTCCCGTGCGGGTGGCGTAGACCACGATCGCGACCCGGTCCCGGGGTCTCATCCGCGCGACCAGCAACCGCAGGGACGACTTGAGCAAGGGCAGCTTCTCGGGCGCGTCCATGGATCCGGACACGTCGATCAGGAAGACCAGGTTGCCCGGGGGCAGCGCCTCGGGGGCGACGTCGCGGCCCCGGACGCCGATGCGCAGCAGGCGATGGGCCGGCCGCCACGGCGCCGCGCCGACTTCGGCGACGATCGAGAAGGGATGTTCGCCGCCGCTCGTCGGCTCGCCGTAGGAGAAATAGTTGACGAGTTCCTCGATGCGGACGGCGTCGACGGGGGGACGCTCCCCCCGAGCGACGAAGCGCCGCACGTTGGAGTACGACGCCCGGTCGACGTCGATCGCGAAGGTGGACAGGGGATTGTCGCCCGCGTCGAGGAAGGCCGCTTCCTCGATGTAGGCGTAGGATTCGGCGTTCCAGTCCGGCGAGGGGAGACGGGGGCGCGTTCCGGGGAGCGGCGTCCCGGGCATCGGCCGCGCCGCGAACGACCGCACCTCCTGCGGCCGGCCCGCGGAAGGGAGAGGAGGAGATCCGTGCGCAGCCTGGAAGGCCTGGAGGAAGGCCATGGACTTCGGACTTCGCCTCCCGTCTTCGTCCGGGGTCATCGCCAAGTCCGCCCGCGTGGCCGCGCCGGACAGGCGGACGGTGCGCGCGAGGCTCCGGTATCCCGCCAGTTCGGCGCGCACCTCCACCTCGCGCCCGTCCCAGCCCTCGCCCGGGAGGACGAAGACGTACTCGCCCGCCCCGTCGGAGAGGACCGAAGCGGTCTGGCCGGTGACGAACACGCGGGCGCCGGGGAGCGGCTCGCCGTCGTCGGCGTCCGCGATCCGGCCCGACACGGTCGCGCGCGCGCGATCCGGCGGGACGCGTTCGTCCGCCGCCGGAGCGGAGAACCACGCGCGCGCGGCGAGAACCCAGGCGAGGAAGGGTATGGACACGGAGCCTCCCGGATCCGAAGATGTCGGTTGCGGGTTTCGCCTTCTACTCCGGCCGCGGCGGTTGCGATCCCTTCCGTCGGCGTTCGTCTCGCCCGCCGGACGCGCGCCGTCCCGAAGCGCGCCGTCTCCGCCCCCGCCCCGCGCCGTCCATGCGACCCACCCCGGAACAGCTCGCCCGTCTCGTCGAAGCCGATCCCCGCTTGGGCGCCGCCATGGCCCGGGTCCCCGAGTTCCCGGACTTCTCCCGCAGCGGCCGCCGCTTCTCGAACTTCCACTACCTGTGCCGGTCGATCGTCCACCAGCAGCTCGCCGGGCCCGCCGCGAAGACCATCTACGAGCGCGTGCGCGCGCTCGCGCCCGGACGCGCCTTCCCCACGCCCGGGGCGTTGCTGGCCCTCCCGGAAGAGGCGCTCCGCGGCGCCGGACTGTCGCGCAACAAGACGCTCGCGCTCGCCGACCTGGCGCGGCGCACGGAGTCCGGCTCGCTGCGCCTGCGCGGCGTCGCGCGGCTGACGGACGAGGAAGTCGTCCAGCGGCTGACCGAGGTGCGCGGCATCGGCGTCTGGACCGCTCAGATGTTCCTCCTGTTCAAGCTGGGACGCCTGGACGTGATGCCCGCGACCGATCTCGGGGTCCGCGAGGGCCTGCGCCGACTGGACGAACTCGAGGAACGACCCGCGCCCCAAGAGGTGCTCGAGCGCTCGGAGCCGTGGAGGCCGCTCAGGTCGGTGGCGAGCTGGACGCTCTGGCGCCTGACCGACGCGCCGACCACGTGAAGGCCGGTTGCCGCGGCGCCGCGCTTCGCCGGAATATGTCGTACCTTTCCGTCGTCCGCTTCCGGGAACTCGAGCCTCCATGCCCGTCTACCTCCAGTACTATTTCTGGCTGATCGCCGTCTCGCTCCTCTGCTTTCTGCTGGAACGCATCCGGCCCTGGCGCAGGGAGCAGCGCGCGTTCCGCAAGGGGATCTGGCAGGACCTGTTCTGGCTGGCGTTCAACGGACACTACCTCGGGGTGCTGTTGGCGCTGGTGACCGGACGGGCGGTGCAGGCCCTCAACGGGGCGCTGTTCGAGCTGGGTCTGCCGGTGCCGGAGTCGCTGGCGCTGGTCTCGGCGCAACCGCTCTGGGTCCAGTTCGCGACGTTCTTCCTGGTGAAGGACTTCGTGGAGTGGAACATCCACCGACTGTTGCACCGGATCCCGTGGCTGTGGGAATTCCACAAGCTCCACCACAGCATCGAGGAGCTGGACTGGATCGGGAACTTCCGCTTCCACTGGGGCGAGGTGGTGATCTACAAGACGCTGTCGTACCTGCCGCTGGTGGTGCTGGGGGTGGACGGAACCGTGATCCTCCTGATGGCCGTGGCGGGCACGCTGATGCAGAATCTCAACCACTCCAACCTGCGCATCGACTGGGGGCCGCTGCGCTACCTGCTCAACTCGGCGAAGATGCACGTGTGGCACCACGACGCGGTGCAGCACGGCAAGGGCGGACAGAACTTCGGCATCGTGCTGAGCGTGTGGGACTGGATCTTCGGCACCGCCTACTGGCCGTCGGACCGGGAACAACCCGAACGGCTCGGCTTCGAGGGGATGGAGGAGACCTATCCGCGCTCGCTCGCGGCGCGGCTGGCGTACCCGTTCGTGAAAAAACGGCGCCGCTGATGCGCGGCGAAGGGCGGCGCGCGCGGACGGCCGCCGAGCGAGGGGACGGACAGCTGTCGTTCGCCTTGGCGGGGGCGCCGAAGCCGAACGGCGCGGGGACCCGAGAGCGAGCCGGCCGTCCCGCGGACGCGAACGCGCTGGTGCGCTCGCTCGCTCGCGTCGCCCGCGAGCACCCCTTCGACCGCAAAGCGATCGTGTGCAGGACCGGCGGCGAGGGCCGCGAACTCCTGCGTCAGCTCGGGCTGCGCACCGGGTCGTGGGTGGGCTTCGAGGCCACCACCCCCCGCGCGCTGGCGATCGCCGTGGCCGGGCCCGCGCTGGCCGCGCGCGGGATTCGCCCGGCCGACGCCTTCGACGAGGAGGGACTGCTCGACGAAGCCATCGACGAGGCGTTGCTCGAGGGCGAGGAGGACGAACACGCGCGGATGGCCCGGAGGGCGGGGATGCGGCGCGCGCTCGCGCGCGCGGTCGCCAGCCTGCGCCGCGCCGGAGTGCGGCCCGCGCGGATCTCGGCCGCGCCGCTCGCCGACGCCGCCAAGGCGCGTATCCTGTCCCGCGTCCTGGACGCCTACGAAACGCGCCTGCGGGCGCGCGGGCTGACGGACGCCGCGGGCGTCTACCGGGCGGCGCGACGGGAACTCGAGACCGGAGGGGGAGCCGAGCGGACGGGGATGCGCGTGCGCCGACGCGTCTATCTGGCGCCCGGGATCGAGCGGCGCGGCTTGGCCGGCCGCTTCCTGTCCGCGCTCCGGCGCCGGGGCGCGCGCGCGCTCGAGACCGATCCGGTGCGCGGGTTGGAGGTCCCCGGTTCCCTGGTGTGGAGCCAGGCCCGGGAGGGGCGCCTGCTCTCCCACCTGCACGACGTGGAGGGGGCGCCGCCCCCCGGCGCGGAGGAGCCGAGCGCCGCCTTGGAGATCTTCGCGGCCAACGGCGTCGAGGCCGAACTGCGCGAGGCGATGCGGCGGGCGCGCGAGCGCGGCCTGAGCTGGGACGAGGTCGAGATCGTGGCCGCGGATCCGGCCGCCTACGGATCCGCGCTGCACGCGCTCGCGAAGCGGATGGACGTGCCGGTGACCTTCGCCAGCGGACTGCCGGTGGAGCGAACCCGGCCCGGCCGGGTCGCGGAGGCGTACTTCCGCTGGATCGAGGGCGGATTCGACGCCGGGGTCGTGCGGACCCTGCTCTACGCGAACGACGTCTCCGCGCCCCGGCCCCGCGAGTGGATCCGCGGCGCCGCGCTCGCCCGGCGGCTCCGTTCGCTGCGCATCGGATGGGGGCGCGCCCGCTACCTCCCCGCCATCGAGCGGGCGCTGGCGGACGTCGACGCCTATCGGGCCGGCGCGCGCGAATCGGACGAGCGGCTGGAGCGCCGCAAGCGGCGAAGCCGCCGCGAGCTGGAGGGACTGCGCGGCCTGCTGGCCCCGGTCCTGCGCGCGACGCCGCCGGTTCCCGAGGACGGAGACCCGGAGGCCGTCCCGGTGTCGCCGGCGCAGGTGGCCCGGGGACTGCGCCTGTTTCTGGCCCGCACCTCCCCGGGGAGCTCCGTCGACGACACCGCGCTCGAGCGCCTGACGCGCATCGCCGAGCGCATCGAGGCGGTCCTGACGCGCAGGACCGACTACCGGGCCGCCGCGGCCACCGTGCGCCGCCACGTCTCCTTTCCCGTCCCCGCCCCGCGCGCGGAGGGCGGCGCGCCGTGGAGTTCGGCGGGCGGAGCGCTCCACCTCTCGGAGATCGGCAACGGGGGCCGGACGGGCCGCCGGGCCACCTTCGTGGTGGGCCTCGACGCCCACCGCCTGGGCGGGGCGGACGCCCAGGATCCCTACCTGCTCGACGCCGACCGCCGGAAGCTGGCCGGAGCCGACCTGCCCCTCTCCTCCGACCGCGGCCGCGAGCGGCGCTTCGCCCTGGCGGCGCTCCTCGCCCGCCTGCGGGGTTCGGTCTGCCTGAGCTACGCCGCCTGGGATCCCGCGGAGGCGCGCGTCGTTCCCCCCTCCGCGGATCTCCTGCAGGCCTTCCGGCTGATGCGGGCGGACGCGGCGGCCACCTTCGAGGACATGGAAGCCCACGTCCGCCCGCGCGCGGGGCTGGTTCCCCGGCGCGCGGCGCGTCTGGACGCCGCCGACGTCTGGATGGCGTCGCTCGAACGGGACGGCCGCCTGCTGGACGGCGAGGAACGAGTGCGGGAGGCGTTTCCCCGTCTCGGGGCCGGAGCGCGCGCGCGCGACCGACTGGTCGGCGACGCCGTCACCGCCTTCCACGGCCAGATCGTCCCGCGCCCCGAGCTCGATCCGCGCGGAAACCCCGAACTCAAGCTGTCGGCGCACGCCCTGGCCGAGCTGGGCGCCTGCGCCAAGCGCTACTTCTACGCCTACGTGGCGCGCGTTCGGCCGCCCGACGATCCGACCTACGACCCCGAGGGCTGGCTGGACGCACTCGGGCGCGGGAACGTCCTGCACCGGCTGTACGAACGCGTCCTGACCGAGGCCCGCGAGCGGGGCGTCGGCTATTCCGAACCGGCGTTCGTGCGCCTGGTCGAGACGCTTCTCGAGAAGGAGATCCGCCGCGCCGTGCGCGAGGTGCCCGCCCCGAGCGACGCGGTGCGAGAGAGAGAGGCGGAGGGGCTGGCGGACGACGCGGCGTCGTTCGTCGACATGCTGCGGCGGGATCCGCCCTCCTGGATCGCCACCGAGCGGGCGTTCGGGTTCGGGGACGAGCCCCCCCTTCCTTTCCGCACGACCTCCGGCGAGGTGACGGTGCGCGGCGCCATCGACCGCATCGACGCGCTGCCGGGCGGGGTGCGGGTCGTGGACTACAAGACCGGCGGCACCTTCCGCTTTTCCGGCAAGAGGGGCGTCTACGACGGAGGTCGGCGGCTGCAGCACGTGATCTACTCGGCGGTCGCGGCGCGGCTGCACCCGAAACGGTCCGTGGTCATGGAGTACCACTTTCCCACCCGCAAGGGCGAAAACCGGATCCGCAGCTACTCCGCCGCCGACCTGGCCAGGGGACCCGAACTCGTCTCCCGTCTTCTCGACCGCATCGCCGGCGGCCATTTTCTCCCCACCGACGACCCCGGCGACTGCCGCTTCTGCGACTACCGGGCGGTCTGCCGGGTGCGCGAGCGCGCCTTCGACATCGTCTCTCCGCTGGCGAACTGGGTCCGGGAGCGCATCGAGCGGGCGCCCGAGCTCGAGGGGCTGCGCGTCGTCCGCGACTGGGAGCGGGAGGAGGCGGGGCTCCTCCCCGCCTCCGACGCCGGATCGGGTTCCGGGGGCGGGCGGGCGTGAGTCCCGAGGAGGCGGGGCGCGGCGGATCGGACCCGCGCCGCCCGCCGGTCGACGAGCCCGAACGGCAGCGGGTCCGGACCGAGCTGCGCACCAGCTTCCTGGTCGAGGCCGGCGCCGGATCGGGCAAGACCACCCTGCTCGTGGACCGCATGGTCGCGCTGGCGGAGAGCGGCAGGGACGTCGCCGGGATCGCGGCCGTCACCTTCACCCGCAAGGCGGCGGCCGAGCTGCGGGAGCGGTTCCAGGAAGCGCTGGAACGACGCTACCGCGCCGCGCGCGAACCCGGCACGGCGGCCCGACTGCGGGAAGCCGTCGACCGCATCGACCGCGCGTTCCTGGGAACCATCCACGCCTTCTGCGCACGTCTGCTCCGCGAGCGCCCCCTCGAAGCCGGGCTCGATCCGGGCTTCCAGGAAGCGCAGGAGGCCGAAATCCAACTCCTCGAGGAACGCTTCTGGACGAGCTTCGTCGAGCGCGTCGTCTCCGAATCCGACCCCCTGGTCGAGCGGCTGGCGCAGGCGGGGGTGCGGGTGGACGAGCTGCGGGGAGCGTTCGCCCGGATGGTGGAGAACCTCGACGTCGACCATCCCGCGAAGCGCGTCGCCGCGCCGGGGCCCGAAGAAGCCCGCCAAGTGCGCGACGTGCTCGAGGGGCTGCTCGACCGGGCGCTCGCGCTGATCCCCGACGAGGAGCCCGAACCCTCGTGGGACGCCACCCAAGCGATGGTGCGTTCCCTCCGCTTCACGCGCCGGTTCCGCGGATGGGACGACCTCGCGGCGCTCTTCGACGCGGCCGAAAAGATGTCCTCGGGAACGAGCTTCACGCTCAAGCGCTGGCTGGAGTCCACGCGCAACGACGCGAACGAGGTCAGGAGGCTGAGGGACGATCTCGCCGCCCTCAAGGGCGAGGAGAGCCCGATCCGGCCGCATCTGGAGCGCTGGTTCGCCCATCGGTACGCGATGGCGATCCGGCTGGTGCGGCGCGCGGCCCTCGAGTTCGCCGAAGAGCGCCTGCGCACCGGGTCGATCGGCTTCCACGACCTGCTGACGCTGACGGCGAAGCTGTTGCGCGAGCATCCGAACGTGCGCCGCGACCTCGGGCAACGCTACCGCTACGTCCTCGTCGACGAATTCCAGGACACCGACCCGATCCAGGCGGAGTTGCTCTTCCTGCTCGCATCCGAGCCCGGGACGGTCCGGGACGCCGGACGCCGACCGACGGACTGGCACGCCGCCGTGCCGCGCCCCGGCGCGCTCTTCGTGGTCGGAGACCCGAAACAGAGCATCTATCGCTTCCGGCGCGCCGACATCGCCGTCTACAACCGGGTGCGCGCCCGTTTCCGGGAGTTCGGCGCGGTCCTCGCGCTCACCGCCAACTTCCGCTCGCGCCAGGCCGTCGCCGACTTGGTCAACGACGTTTTCGACCACCCCGACCGCTTCCCGCGCGGGGAGACCGACCGACAGGCGAGCTTCGCGCCCATGGAGCCCTATCCGCGCGAACCCGACGGGCCCGCGGGCGTGTTCCGCTACTCCGTGCCCGGCTCGCGGAAGAACGCGGATACGGCGCGCGCCGACGCCGCGATGCTCGCGAGCTGGATCCGGACCCGCATCGACGACGGGGAGCGGACGGCGGGCGATTTCCTGGTGCTGACCCGCAAGAAGGCCCATCTCGACCTCTACGCGCGGGCGCTCGAGGAACGCAACGTGACCGTCGACGTGTCCGGGGCGCAGGCCGGACCGGGGGAGGAGCTGCGCGAACTCGTCCTCCTGCTGGAAACCCTCATCGACCCGGGCGATCCGGTGAACGTCGCGGCCGTGCTCACCGGACTCTTCTTCGGCCTCGACCACGAGCAGCTGGCGCGGCACGCGCTGGCCGGAGGCGGATTCGACTTCACCTTCAGGCCGCGGGGGCGGGAAGACGACGGCGCCGACGGCGAGAAATCCGGCTCGGAGGCGGCGGAGGCGCTCGGCACGTTGCACGAATGGTGGAAGGAGAGCCGTCGGGAACCCGCCGACATCGTCGTCGGTCGCCTGGTGGACCGCCTGGGGCTCATGCCCTTCGTCGCGAGCAGCGCGCTCGGCACGCTGCGCGCCGGCATTCTGGCCTACGCGCTCGACTCGGTGCGTTCGGCGGCGCTGCGCGGCAACGCGTCGCTCGCAGGAGCGGTCGAGGCGCTGGAGGCGGCGCTGGGCTGGGAGGACGCGGAAGCGCCGTTCGACCCGGGGCGCGAGGACGCCGTTCGGGTGATGAATCTGCACAAGGCCAAGGGCCTGCAGAGCACCGTGGTGGTCCTCGCCAATCCCGGACAGCGCGTGTCGCACAACCGGTTCCTGAACGCCCACACGCGCCGCGGCCCCAAGGGCGGGGCGGAGGCCTACGTCGACATCGCCGCGCCCGCGGGACCCTACCGTTCCCGAAAGCTCGCGCGACCGCTGGGCTGGTCCGAGTTCGCGGCGGAAGAGAAGCGGTTTCTGGAAGCCGAGGAGCAACGCATCCTGTACGTGGCCTGCACCCGAGCGAAGGAGGAGCTGGTCGTCGCGCGCAAGGCCGGCACGAAGGGCCGGAACACGTCCTGCTGGAGCGTTTTCGACGACTGGCTGAGCCGGAACGCCGAGACCCTGGAACTCGCCGCGGATCCGCCGCGGCCGCGGGAAGGCATGCGCCGAAGCGCCGCGGAGTTGCTGGACGAGACGGCGTCGACCGCGGCGGAGATGGCCGCGGGGGCGCGGCCGTCCCACGAGTTCGCGTCCGTCACCGAGCTGGCGCACGGCGGCGAAGCGGACGGAGGAGACGGCGCGGAACCGGATGCCGACGCGACCGCGCCGGCATCCGCAACCCGCCGCGAAGCGAATCGGTCGCCCTCCGCCCCTCCCCGCGGCTACGAGTGGGGCAGCGCCGTGCACGGGATCCTGGCCGCGGCCGCCGGAGGGGTGGAGGGCAAGGCGCTCGAGGTCCTGGCGCGCGCGCTTCTGGCGGAGCACGAGCGCCCGCTGGACGAACGCGGCGCGCCGGTCGAACTGAACGAACTGATGTCGCTGGTGGCGCGGGTGCGCGCGTCGCCGCTTTGGCGGCGCGCCGAACGCGCGAAGACGCGCCAACCCGAGGTGCCCTTCGCGCTGAAGCGGACGGGCGGACGCGGCCCCCCCCGCCTGCTCGAAGGGGTGATCGACCTGGCCTTCCGCGAGCCCGGCGGCTGGGTGATCGTGGACTACAAGACCGACGTGGGCGACGATCCCGACTTCCCGCGCCGTCGGCGCGCCTACCGCCGCCAGGTGGACCTGTACGCGGAGTGTTGGCAGGAGATCACCGGCGAGCCCGTCAAGGAAAAGGCGCTCCTGTTCACGACCCTGGAGAAGGAGGAACGGTGGTAGCGCCCATGCGCGTTCGCTTCGTCGGCAGCGGCGACGCCTTCGGCAGCGGCGGACGGCTGCAGACCTGTCTGTGCGTGGAGTCCGACGCCCGTCGCGTTCTCGTGGATTGCGGAGCTTCGGCGCTCGTGGGGCTCCGAAAGTTCGGCGTGGATCCGAACGCGGTCGACGCCGTGCTCGTGACGCACATGCACGGGGACCACTACGCGGGCATCCCCTGGCTGGCGCTCCGGCGGGCCGCCGCCGGAGCGGAGCGCCCGCTGACCGTGCTGGGTCCCGAGGGCATCGCCGCGCGCCTTCCCGTCCTGGCGGACCACCTTTTCCCGAGCGCGTCCCCGCGACCGGACCGCTTCCGGCTCGACCTTCGCGAATACGCGTCGCTGCGCCCCGTCAGCCTGCCCGAGGCTTGGCCCGGCGGACTGACCGCGACCGGCTATCCCGTGACCCACGTCCCCGCGACCAACCCGCACGCGCTGCGCATCGAGGCGGGGGGAAAGGTCGTGGCCTTTTCGGGCGACACGTCGTGGGACGACCGCCTGATCGCCGCCGCCGCCGGAGCCGACGTCTTCGTCTGCGAAGCGTGGAGCCTGCGGCCGGGAGTCCCGGTCCACATGGACGTCGAAACGCTGCGGGCGCGCCGCGCGGAGTTGGACTGCGCGCGCATCGTCCTCACCCACATGGGCGAGGACGTCCTGGCCGCGCTGCCCATCGAGGGCTTCGAGGCGGCGGAGGACGGGATGGTGATCGAGATCTGAGGGGCGCGGCGACGCTCCCCGGCCCGCGCGCGTCCCTTCGCCCTCCGCCGCCGCGTCCCCCCAGCGCTCGGGACGGCGCGACCGGCCTTCGGAGGGAAAAAAATCGCGGGCGGCGCGTTCGATCGATCCGGGAGACTTCCCGGCCGCCGTCCGGGAAGCCGCGGGACCCGGCTCGGGGCGCGAATCCGTCCGGCGCCGAGCGTCGCGACCGCGCCTCCGGGGCGGCCGACGCCCCGGGGTTCGGACCCGACTCCCCGCCCGCCCCCGCTCTCGCGTTCGGCTCGCCCGCCGTTGGACGAGACGTCCTCTTCACGAACGAATCGGCTTGCGTTAGGTTGCCGTGCCGCACGGGAAATCTCCCGGTTGCGGCGCAACCGCCGCGCATCGACGACGCTTCCCGGTCGAACGGGCCTCGAGGAGGTGGACCATGGCCGATCTTCTGCAGGAACTCGACGGGGAGCACGTGCGCACCGACCTTCCGGACTTCGCTGCGGGCGACACGGTGCGCGTGCGCTACCGGGTTCGCGAGGGCCGCAAGGAGCGCATCCAGGTCTTCGAAGGCGTGTGCATCGCCCGGCGCGGCGGAGGCATGGGCGAGACCTTCACCGTGCGCAAGATCTCCGGAGGCGTCGGAGTGGAGCGCATCTTCCCCTACCTGTCGCCCTGGATCGAGGGGATCGACGTGGTGCGACGGGGGCGCGTGCGGCGGGCGAAGCTCTACTACCTGCGCGGCTTGCGCGGCAAGGCGGCTCGCATCCCGGAGAAACGCGTCCGCTGACGCCGCTCCGGCATGGCGCCGGCACCGCGCGCCGGTTCGGGGTTCCGGATCCCGCTCGGCTACGAGCGCGGGTTCTGGAGTCGCGGTCTTCGCGAGGTCGCGGGAGTGGACGAAGCGGGCCGGGGGCCGCTGGCGGGTCCGGTGGTGGCCGCGGCCGTGGTGTTGCCTCGAGGCCGCGGCGTGGAGGGGGCGGACGACTCGAAGCGGGTTTCGCGCGGGGAACGCGAAGAGGTGGCGCGGCGCATCCGGGAACGGGCCGCCGCCGTGAGCCTGGGGGCCGCCTCCGTGCGCGAGATCGACGGCGCGAACATCCTGCGCGCGACGGCGCGCGCCATGGAGCGAGCGATCCGCCGCCTGCCCAGGCGTCCCGACCACATCGTGGTGGACGGCCTGCCGGTGCGCGACCTCGCCTGGGAGCACGAAGCGGTGGTGGGCGGCGACGGCTCGGTGCACTCGATCGCCTGCGCCTCGATCATGGCCAAGGTGTGCAGGGACGGACTCATGACCCGTCTCGCGCGCCGCTATCCCGGATACGGGTGGGAGCGGAACGCGGGATACGGCACCGAGGAGCACCGCGCCGCCCTCCGGCGCCTCGGCCCCACTCCCCACCACCGGCTGACCTTCGGGCTGGAGCAACTGGAATTCGGGATCGGGCGGGGGGACGCCGAAGCGGCCGGCTCGGCGTAGATGGCCCCGAGGGAGGGATACCGTGTATACTCCGCAAGCGGGTTCGGTTGCCGGGGGACGATCCGGTCGGCGCGTTCGTCCGTCCGGTGCGGGCGGCTCCCCGGGCGCGGCGTGCGGAGAGCGGGTCGGGCCGGTAGCTCAGCTGGCAGAGCAACGGACTTTTAATCCGTAGGTCGTGGGTTCGAGACCCACCCGGCCCATGGAGGAACGCGCCGCGCCCGAGGGCGAGCGGACGCGCACGGACAGGCGAAGACAGGGAGCGGGAATGGCGCTGACCGCATCCAGCCGGAGGAAGAGACCGCACGGCGGCGCGTGGACCGGACTCGCGGGCCTGCTCGCGACCGCGGCGCTGGGGTCGCTGTTCCTGAGCTTCCGCGAGCCCCCGCCCCCGGAGCTGGCGCCGATCCGGGTGAGCTGGGAGCCGACCCCGCCCGTCCAGGGTCGCCTGTTCCTCATCCGCGTGGCCGCGCCGACCGCGGACGGAATGGTCTCGGCCACGGGCGAGGCCGGCGGAGAGGAACTCCACTTCCAGCCTACCGACTCCGCGCTGGCGAGCCTGGCGCCGGTCCCCATCGGAGCCGCGGACTCCATCGAAGCGTGGATCACGGCGAGCTACGCCGACGGACGCACCCGGACCGACTCCCTGCGCATCCCGATCGCGGAGGGCGTCTACGAGCACGAGCGTCTGACGGTGGCGCCGCGCTTCGGGTCGCCGCTGAACGAGGAGGACCAGGCGAAGCTGCGGCGCGACCAAGCCAAGGCCGGTCGGGTGGCGCGCGAGGCGCACGCCACCCCGCGGCTCTGGGGCTCCGAGGTGACGATTCCGCGCGACTCCCGCGTGACCAGCGGCTTCGGCAACGGCCGCGAGTTCAACGGGCGGATCTCCAGCCGCCACATGGGGCTCGATCTGGCCGGGAGGCCCGGGGACACCGTGCGGGCCGCCGCCGACGGCGTGGTCGCGCTGGTGGACGACTTCCTGCTGGCCGGCAACATCGTCTACCTGAACCACGGCGCCGGGCTGCTGAGCGGCTATTTCCATCTGAGCGAGCAACTGGTGGAGGCCGGGGACACGGTCGCGGCGGGAACCCCCGTCGGACGGGTGGGCGCCACCGGTCGCGTGACCGGACCGCACCTGCACTGGGTGGTGCGCTACGGCACCACCAGCGTCGACCCCCGCAGCCTGCTCGCGCTGGGCGGGCATTGAAGAACCCCGACGTCGTCGTCGCCGGCGCCGGCATCATGGGCGCCTCCTGCGCTTGGCACTTGGCCCGGCGCGGGATGCGCGTTCTGGTGGCGGAAACGGATGCGGCGCCCGCCATGGGATCGACCGGCAGGAGCGCCGCCGGGGTGCGCGTGCAGTTCACCACCGCCGCGAACATCGGGCTCTCCATGTATTCCCTGCCGGTGTACCGCGAATTTCCGGAACGCCACGGACGCGAAGTCGGCTACCGGGACATCGGCTACCTGCTGCTGGTGCCGCACGACAAGTGGGCGCGGCACCTGGAGTCGGTCGCGCTGCTCGAGCGCATGGGCGCGCCCGTGGAAGTGCTCGACCCGGACGAAGCCCGGCGCTACGTGGACTTCGACGCCTCGGAGCTGGCGGGCGCGACCTACGGGCCGTGGGACGGAGTGATCGACCCGCACATGGCCACCCACGCCTGGGTGGCGATGAGCCGGGAGCTGGGCGCGCGCTATCGGTTCTCGGCCCCGATCACCGGGGCGATGCCGGAGAAGAAGGGGCGCGGGTGGCGGATCCGATGCGGGGACGAGACTTTTTCCTGCGCGAACTTCGTGAACGCCGCGGGGGCGTGGTCGGGCAGGGTCGCCGCCCTGGCCGGACTCGACGTGCCGGTGGGGCCCAAGCGCGTCAACATCTTCCTCAGCGCGCCCGTGCGCGACACCCGCACCTACCCCCTCACCATCGACCTCGCCACCGGCGTGTATCTGCGCAGCGAAGGCGACCGCATCCTCTTCGGCCTGGACGACCTCGATCAGGCGTACGGCTTCGTCGAGGGAGTCAACTGGGACTGGCTCGAGCGCGTCTACCTCGCCGGCGTCGAACGTTTCCCCTGGTGGGAGAGTCTCGGGGTCGACCGCCGCGGGAGCTGGTGGGGATACTACGGCGTCACCCCGGACAACAGCCCGATCATCGGCTTCAACCCCGGCGCCCGCGGCTGGATCGACGCATGCGGCTTCTCCGGACACGGGATCATGCACGCGCCGGCCACGGGGCGCGCGGTGTCGGAGCTGATCGCGGACGGCGAGGCGTGCACCGTCGACGTCTCCGCCTTCCGCCACAACCGCTTCGGCGAGGACGTCCCCGTCGAAGCCAACGTCTTTTGAGCGACGGGGGGGCGGGCGCACGACGCTCCCGGGCGGCGCCGACGACGACGGGAAGGACGTGAACCCGTCGAGGTGGCTCCGGGGGGCGTTCGCGCTCCTCCCCGCGTTGCCGCCCGCGGCGGTCGGCGCCCAGGACGCGGGGGGAACGGGCAGCGTTTTCGGCCGCATCCTCGACCAGGACACCTTCCAGCCGGTGGCGGGCGCGGTGGTCCGCATCGCGGTCCCGGAGGGAGTCCTGCAGGAGATCTCCGGATCGAGCGGCGCCTTTCTCATCGACGGCGTCCCCGCGGGCGAACGCGTGCTCCTCCTGGAGCACGTCGCCTACGGCGAGTACGCGCGGCACGTGAGCGTGGAAGGGGGCAAGGCTCTGAGGATCGAGGCGTTCATGTCGCCGCGCGCCATCCAGCTCCAGCCCCTCGTGGTCGAAGCGCTCAGCGAGGTCGAGCGCCGCCGCCTCACCTCCGGGTTCGGCGTCAACGAGATCCCTGCGGAAGAAATCGAGCAGGCGGCCCGGACCGGCCAGCACCTCGGGGATCTGCTGCGCGGCGGCATGTCGGGCGTACGCGTGCGCGGCGGCACGCGGTCCGGGAACTACCTGTGCGTGGAATACCGGAGGAGAGGGGCCGGCGCATGCGACGAGATCGCCGTCTACCTGGACGGGGTCGCGGTCGCGGATCCCGGACAGATCTACGCGAGCCTGTCCCTGGACGACATCGTCCGGGTGGAGGTCCTCTCGCCTCTGGAGGCGGCCGTCCGCTACGGCGACCGGGGGGCGAGAGGCGCCCTCCTGGTCGAATCGCGGGCGGCGAGCCTCCCGGAGAGGCGAAACCCGTTCCGCACCTCCTCCGGAAGCGGCTACGACTGGTCGCTGGAGGAGGAATCGCACCCGTCGGCCAAGGTCTTCCGCAACACGGCGCTCGCCAACGCGGTGGGCGTGGGACTCGGCTATCTGGCCCTGAAACGGTGCGTGGGAACCGAGGCCACCGAGCATGGCCGACGGTTCGAGACGCACTGCGGAGCGATGGGGGCGATGGGGACCGCCGTGTTCTCGCTGAGCCTGCCCGGCGCCGTCGGCGGCTTGGCGGCGACGCGCTCGGGGCGCACGCGGCGATCCCGCGGCCGCCTCCTCCACGTCGCCATGGCCGGACTCCTCTCGACGACCGCGGGATACGTGATGCTGATGCACGGCGAGGACCCGGAATACAGAAGCGACGCCCTCCGCCTCGGCGGCCTCCTCACGTTGGCGGCGGGGACGCCGCTGCTCCTCACGATCTCGGACCGCTTCTTCCGGTCCATGCGCTGAACGCCCCATGAATCCCACCGCGATCCGCCGCGGACTCGCCGTCTGGCTGGCCGTCGCCGTCCTGCCCGCGCTCGCGCAAGCCCAGTCCCTTTCCCTCTCGGAGGCCACCGTCGCGGACGTCAACGCGGCCTTCGAGGCGGGCTCGCTCACCTCCGAACGGCTGGTCGAGCTCTATTTGGCGCGCATCGAGGCGTACGACGCCCGGGGGCCGAGGCTCAACGCCGTCCTGACCCTCAACCCGCGAGCGCTGGAGACGGCGCGGGCCCTCGACCGGGAGCGGCGCGCCCGGGGACCCCGCTCCCCGCTGCACGGAATCCCGGTGGTGCTCAAGGACAACGTGGACACCGGCGACATGCCCACCACCGCGGGCTCGCTCCTGCTCCGAGGCTCGATTCCTCCCGACGACGCCTTCATCGTGCGCAAGCTCCGGGAGGCGGGCGCCGTCGTCCTGGCCAAGACCACGATGAGCGAGTTCGCGTCGGGAGTCGCGCTAGGCTCCGTCAGCGGACCGATGCGCAACCCGCACGATCCGACCCGCACGCCTTCCGGGTCCTCCGGGGGCACGGGAGTGGCCATCGCCGCGTCCTACGCCCAGCTGGGCATCGGCACCGACACCGGGGGATCGGTGCGCGGCCCCGCCGCATCCAACGGCATCGCCGGACTGAAACCCACCCGCGGACTGCTCAGCCGAGACGGCATCGTGCCGCTCGCGCTCACCTTCGACACCGCCGGCCCGATGGCCCGCCACGTGTACGACGTCGCGGCCATGATGAGCGTCATGGTGGGGGTGGATTCCGCCGACGAGGCGACCTCGGCGAGCGAGGGCCGCTACGAGAACGACTACACCGAATTCCTCGACGAGAGGGCGCTCGACGGGGCGCGCATCGGGATCGCGCGCGACTTCCTGGGCCACGACCCCGAGGTCGACTGGATCGTCGAGGCGGGGCTGGACGCGATGCGCGCGGCCGGCGCCACCGTGGTGGACGTGCGCTATCCGCCGTGGCTGCTCGAGGCCAAGGCGCAGTTCTACACCACCATACGTTGGCGCGAGTTCGGGGGGCAGATCGAGGCGTACCTGGCGGAGCTGGCGCCCGGGTATCCGCGCACGCTGGAAGAGATGATCGAGCGCGCCGGCGAGATGCTCGCGGCGCCGCCGGAAGGCGGCGTGCCCAACCCCACGCGCTGGGCGCTCTTCCAGCGGGAACTGGACGCCGGCACCCCCGACGACTACGAGTACACGGCGATGCGCGACCACGGCCTCCCGTTGCTGCGCGCGATCCTGATCGGGTCGCTGGACGACCAGCGGCTCGACGCCGTCGTCTATCCCACTTCGCCCACGCGGCCCGGTCCCGCGGGCGCGAGCCGGGGCTCGTCCTCCCCCGACCCCGCGCCCTCCGCGACCAACATGGCCAACATGAGCGGGCTCCCCGATCTGATCGTTCCGGCCGGCTTCACCAGCGACCGGCTACCGGTGGGAATCTCGTTCCTGGGACGGCCCTTCGGCGAAGCCCGGCTGCTCGCCCTGGGCTACGCCTTCGAACAGGCCACCCGGGTGCGTCGCGATCCCGTGCACGCGCCCGCGCTCCCCGGAGAAACGATCCGGCGCCGAGCGTCGCCCCGCCCCTCCCGTCCTTCCGAACCCGACCCACCGGCGCCGACCGCGAGAAGGTCGCGCGCCGAAACGCCGTCCTCGGACCTTATTGGGGCCCGGACGCCGGGACCGGCGTTCGCCGACCGCCCGCCTCCGCGACGTCCTTCGCCGTCCTGAGGCAGGTCGCGTTGCGCAGCCTCGAGGCGGGGCTGCCGACCGAATCTCCCGCTCGCGATCCCGGCAGCCGGCGTGCGCGTCCCCGCCGCAAGCTGCGGCGCGCGCGCGAGGAGAACGAGGCGTCACGGCGGGCTGGTGGTGACGATCACCGCCGTCCGAGCCGCCGCCACCGCCGCCCGGGCCGCCGCCACGGCCGCCTTCGCCGCGTCCCGGGCCGCCGGGGCGGCATGCCCGGCGCCGCTCGCGAAGCGCTCTCCGGCGCCGATCGCCTTCAGCCGCGCTTTGCGTGCCTTGAGCTCCTTGCGTTCGAAATGGATCCGGAGCGAGCCCGTGACGTGGGCCAAGGCGATCACGGCGCCCAGCCCGGCTTCGACGTCGCCGTCCCCCATCACGGCCTCGCGCAGATCGGCGATCAGCTCGCGTTCCGGGCCGGGGTCGATGGCCGGATAGAGCTTGCGGCTGAAGACGAGCAGGATCCGGGATTCCCGCGTGCGCAGGACGCCCCGACGGCACAGCCCCAACGCGGTCCGGTGGCGGAGCCGCTTGATGTTTCCGAAGATCGACACCCAGGAGGAAGCGCGGCGCCGACGCTTGGACGCGCGAATCCGCTCCAACGCCTCGGCCATGATCTCGTCCCGGGGACGGGCCGTGCCCGGCATCGCCTCCACGAGCGCCTTCCCGCTCTCCTCGACGCGTACGACCCCGGCGAGCGCGAGTTCGGCGAGGACGGCTCCGCCCATCGCCAGATTGTAGAAGCCGGCGCGGTAGTCCACGGTGCCCTCGCGGTCGCGCAGCACCAGGAGCAGAAGCTGTTCGTGAAGATGGAGGTCGTGGCGGGAAGACATGGCGGATGTCCGAGTTCGGCGATCGGGATGCGCTCGGGAACACTACGCCCCGCGTCGGGGCGCCTGTTTCGCTCAGGGAGAGGGAGACGGGTTCCGGGCACCCTCACCCCTTTCAGATGCCGTTGCCCGGTTCGCGCCGACCGTGCGGACGCCACCTATAACCTGGGTCGGGGAGATCCCGACCCAGGGCGGCACCGTCGAGACAATGGACGCGTCGGTGGATTCCCCTGTCGGCATCCGCAACCACGAAGCTCGAGTTGTCGCTCGAAGATGCTGAGCGCCGCCAGCGCCCACTTCGCGTCGCCCGCCACAACTCCTAACCCATCCCTGCTCCAACGGATGGGTTAGGAGTTGTGGTCAGCGATCTCCAAGTCCTTTTCGGACAAGGCTCTAATCAGTTCTTCGACGAACCCACGCTTCCGGGCATCCTGGAAGAGATAGTGCAAATCAAAGCAACCGAGACGCACCTCTTCGTAGGAAATCACCACATGGTTGCGTATGAAGAGATGGCGTTTTCCAGCCCCTCGCCGCTTGAACCCCATGGAAGCGAATGCCTGCGCGACAGCTTCCGTTGAAATCAGCATGCTTACGCTTTAAGCCGCAGCGGCAAGTGACTGGCTGCTGGAGGCCGCATCGGCAGGATTCCACTGGCTTGCCGACAACGCCTGCCGCAACTTCTTCTTTTGATCCGACTCCTCCTCGCGGGTGTTCTCGTAGGGTGGCTTGTCTTCCGGGTACTCGTCCGCCCACCACCACTGAGCGCCCAAGTCGTTCAAGGTTTGCTCCAGCACGCCTTCCTCGCGAAGAGCATCGATGAAGAACCTGTAGTGGTTCTTCAGCTCCGCGATCGCATCCTCTGGCGAAGTGCCGAAGGATGTGATCCCTAGATCCGCGAACCGTGCCGAAAACATCTGGGTTTGCGCGTAACGCGCCACCGAAACGCTGGCGGTGACGACTACGAGTCGGTCTGGGACGCTCATGATTCTCCCCCTCGCTTCAGCTTCGTTGTGTTTCGAAGTGACGAAAATTATTAAAGTTCACCAACCATATTGTGGGAGGAACGTGCGACGAAAGATCGGAATCGGACAGGGCTCCCGCAAGAGGTTGCGCTACTCACCGAACGCACGCATGTTCCCCGATGTGAGCTGTCCGCGCTCGCACTGCGTGGGCACCAACATGGGCGTAGGGAGCCCCGCGAGAAACCGGGTTGCCGCCTGTGTCGTGACTCAGCCGACGCCGAAGCCGATGATCGGATACGCGAAAGCAGCGCGGTGGGTTCTTGCGAACGCCACCCGTGGATCGGGAAAGGACGGCGGTTCGCGGAAACGGAAGCGTGGAAGGCGTTGGAACGCAGTCCCGTAGCTACGTTTTTCCGCATGATGGCGGCAACCGGCGGCCCCAGTGAACGGCGACCGATGCCGCGTCCTCCGCCCGCACCCTGCAGCTTCCGCAGCCCCGCCCGAGCCCACAACCCCGCTCCCCACCAAACCCGCCGGAGACCCGACCGATGACCGGATGGAAGCACGCCACGATCGCTTCTGGAATCTTCGCCGCGACGGCCCTCGCCGCCGCGATCCCGCTTCGAGCCCAGTCCGCGACCACCAACCCCTTCCGGCCCGTCTACGGATGGGGGGAACTCCCCGAAGGCAGGGAGTGGGGTTCGACGAGCGCGGTGGAGATCGCGCTGGACGGCAACATCTGGGTCGCGGAGCGCTGCGGCGCGAACACCTGCGTCGGCTCGGACGTCGATCCCATCCTCCTGTTCGACAAGGAGGGGAACCTGCTGCGGAGCTTCGGAGGCGGCATGATCGCGTGGCCGCACGGGATCGACGTGGACCACGAGGGGAACCTCTGGGTGACGGACGCGTGGCGACCCGGCGCGACCGCGACCGGGCACGCGGTGCTCAAGTTCTCCCCCGAGGGCGAGTTGCTGATGACGCTGGGGACGCCCGGAGAGGCCGGCGATCCGCCCGACCGTCTCACTCAGCCGTCGGACGTGCTGGTGGCGCCCAACGGCCAGATCTACGTCGCGGACGCCCACGACCGCACCAAGGGACGGATCGTCCGCTACGCGGCCGACGGCACCTACATGGAGACCTGGGGCCAGCTCGGCTACGGGCCCGGCGAGTTCCGCGACCCGCACGCGCTGGCGATGGACTCGCAGGGGCGCATCTTCGTCGGCGACCGCTACAACAACCGCATCCAGCTCTTCGACCAGGAGGGCAATTTCCTCGCCATCTGGACGCAGTTCGGCCGCCCCAGCGGAATCTACATCGACGCCGACGACAACATCTACGTGGCCGACTCCGAGTCGAGTCCGGCACCCAACGATTTCACCGGACAGCGCAACGCCGGCTGGGAGAAGGGCATCCGCATCGGCGACGCGCGCGAGGGCTGGGTGCGGCACTTCCTCCCGGACGACATCCCCAACGTGATGGGCTTCAGCGGGCCCGAAGGCGTCGCGGTGGACGACGAGGGCAACGTCTACGGCGCGGAGGTGAGCCAGCGGCGCATCACCAAGTGGATCCGCTTCCGACCGTAACCCGAAGACCGGAATCCCACGGAATCCAGCGCCCGCGCCCCACCCGGGCGGCCCTCTTCCCGGGGGCGCCCCATCCGCGTTCGGAGACCAGGGCGGCCTTTTCGGGCGCATCGCTCCCCGCAACGCAACGGGCGTCCCGGTCGACGGCGACGCCCCGCACGCCGCCGCGCCGCGCTCGAGAGTTGGCGGAGACGACGACCGTCGCCCCGCCGCGCCGCGGAAGGCGATCAGCTGCGGGACTTCGCCTCGCCCTTTCCGCAACCTCCCGCCCGCGCCCACTCGACCTCCCCGAACGGAAGAGCCCCGCCGCGGGGTCGGAACTCCCGGCTTTCGGGCTCGGTCGGGACCTTCAGGCGCTCCGCACCGCGCGCGCCACCAAGTTCTTCACCAGCGGGATTTTGAAGCCGTTGTAGTTGAGCGGCTTGGCGCCTTGCGCAGCCAGCTCGCCCGCCTCGGCGGCCGCGCTCTCGTTCGGCACGCGGCCGCGAATCAGATCCTCCACGTCGGCGAGGCGGCGAGGGACGCACTGCACGGCGCCCAGAACGATGCGCGCGTCGTCGACGCGGCCGCCGGACACCCTGAACGCCGCGGCCACGTTCACCAGCGGAAAATCCCAGGTCCTGCGGTCCGCGACCTTCTCGAAATGGAAGCGCCCGCCCGCCCACCGGGCCGGTATGCGGACGGCGGTCAACAGGTCCTCGGGACCGAGCACGGTCATGCGGGTGACGTCCACCCCCGGCGGCATGAAGAACTCCCCGGCCGGAATCGTCCGCTCCCCCCGGGCGTTGCGCACCACCATCTCCGCGTCCAGCGCCACCAGCGCCGGCGCCGAGTCCGACGGCGTGACCGCCACGCAACGGTCCGCGCCGAAGACGGCGTGTTCGCGGTTCATGCCCTCGGGCGCGCCCGCGTAGCAGACGTTCCCGCCCGCCCGGTAGCAGGGCATGCCGTAGCGGTAGTACCAGCAACGGGCGTCCTGACAGACGTTGCCGCCGAGCGTTCCCGCGTTGCGGATCTGCGGGCTGGCCACCACGCTCACCGCCTCCGCCAGCAACCCGTAGCGCTCGCGCACCAGCGGGTGGTTCTCGATGTCGGCGAGACGGGTCATGGCGCCGATCTCGACGCCGCCGCCGACCCGGCGCACGCCCCTCAGCTCATCCAGCCCCTCCAGGTCGACCACCACGGAGGGCCGCTTGTCCCGATTCTTGAACCAGTCGAAGCTGTCGTAGCCTCCGGCGAGCGCCCAACCGTCGCGACCGTGCTCGCGCAACAGGTCCAGCGCCGCCTCCACGTCGCTCGGCTGGACCAGGTCGAAGCGGGGCATCATGTCCCTCGTCATGGCCCTCTCCTCACTGCGTGTTGACCTGAAGCGGCCGATGCGGCGGAGACCGCCGGGCCACGGCGTTCACGATCATGTCCGGGACCACCGGCGTGCGGTTGAAGTAGTGGCCGCCGAGCGCGTCCGAGATGGCGCACAGCAGAGCCGCCGCCGCGCACCCCATGAGCGGCTCGCCCACCCCCTTCGCGCCCACCGGATTCTGCGGGTCGGCGATGTCGGTGGCGTCCCAGTCCATCCGCGAAGGCACGTCCAGGTACGAGGGCGGCTTGGCTTGGTGGAAACCGACGTTGCCCGCCACCCCGTAGCGCGTGTCGTAGACGTGGCGCTCGAGACAGGCCATCCCGAAACCCATCACCGCGCCGCCCTTCACCTGGGCCGCCAGCCCCATGGGGTGCACCACGGTGCCGCAGTCGGCCACGCCCAGGTAATCGACGATCTCGTACGTCCCGGTCTCGAGATCCAATTCGATCTCGACGAAGCCGGCGGCGAGCGCGGGCACGACGTCGTTGCGCGGCAGGTTGTCGCGGGCGACCCCGATCAGGCCGCTGCCCGCGAGGTTGCGCACCGAGCGCCCGGTGACGTCGTCCAGATCGTCGGGGAACTCCTCGCCGCTGAAGCGGCCGCCCAGCTCGACGGCCCTCGACGCCGCCCGGGCGTGGCCGATGCGGCGCGCGGGGTCGGCGCGCGCGAACGTCGCCTCCTCCCCCACGTCGTAGTCCTCGGGAGCGCCGCCCAGCTCCATGGCCGCGATCGCCTTCAGCTTCTCCAACGCGTCCGTCGCCGCCGCGTAGCCGGCGCGGGTCATGGTGAAAGTCGTGTTGCTGCCGACCTGCGCGCTGCTGGACGCGAGGTTGAGCGAGGTGTCGCCCCGCACCAACTCGACGTTCTCCCACTCGTATCCGAGCATCTCGGCCGCGACGCGGGAGGTGCCGGCATAGGAGTAGGTCCCGAGGTTCCCGACCCCGGTGTGGATGTGCAACCTGCCGTCCGGCGCGATGCGCAGCAGCCCGTCCCGGCCGCTCTGACCCGCTCCGTGGTAGGCTTGGCCGATCCCGACCCCGGTCACGCGCGATCCCCGGCGACGGCCGCTGCGCGCACGCCGCTCCTCCCAACCGAAGCGCTGGGCGCCCTTGACCAGCGCCTCGCCCAGATGGGCGCTGGTGATCGGCACCCGGCTCCCGCCGTAGAGCGAATTCGAGTCGGGCGCGTTGACGGCGCGGATGTTCAGCGGGTCGATGCCCAGCTGCGCCGCGGCCTTGTCGAGCAGGGGCTCCACCGCGCAGGCGATCTGGTTCTGGCCGGGTCCCCGCTGGGCGCCTCGCGCGGGCGTGTTGGTGAGCACCGGGATGCCGCGGAAGCGCATCGCCAGCGGCGTGTAGACGATGGTGACGGCGCCGGCGGCGCTGTTGAAGTCCCCGAATCCGCTGTTGGGTCCGTTCTCCTGCACGATGAAGAGGTCGACCGCGCTGATCCGCCCGTCGCGACGGAAGCCCATGCGGATGCGGCCCTGGAAGCCGGCCCGCGCGGATCCGATGGCGTACTCTTCGGCGCGGCTGACGCGCATCATCACCGGACGCCCCGTCTTCCGCGCCATGTGCGCCGGAACCGCCATGATCGGATAGGCGCTTCCCTTGGAGCCGAACCCGCCGCCGCAGTACTCGCCCACGAAGACCAGATCCTCGGGCGGGACGCCGACGTAGCGCGCCAGCCCGTTCAGCGTCGCGCTCTGGCTCTGGCTCGATCCGAAGACGTGGCACTTGCCGTTCCGCCAGTAGGCCATCGCCGTGCGCGGCTCCATCGAGTGATGCGAAGTGCCCGCGGTGACGAAGGTCTCGTCGAGCACCACGGCGGCCTCGCGGAAGCCGGCTTCCGCGTCCCCGTAGGCCCACTCCGTGGTGACCTCGCCCATGGGCAACCGGCCGCCCGAAGCGGCGGCGAAGTCCTCCTCGGTCCACTTCACCTCCCCGATCGGCTCGCCGCGCTGGGTGACGTTGCCTTCCTCGCGCGCGTTGGGACCGCCCGGGCGCAGGCTCTCCAGCGGATCCACCACGAAGGGCAGCGGCTGGAGGTCGAGCTCGATCCTGGCGATGGCGTCATGGGCGGTGGTCTCGTCGACGGCGGCGACCGCGGCGATCGGCTCGCCCACGAAGTGGGGCGTGTTGGTGAGGATGGGGTTGCCGGGCGCCTCGATCTCCGGCACTTCGTCCGCCGTCAGGACGGCCGCCACGCCCTCCATGGCGAGCGCCTCGGAAGGGTCGATGGCGCGCACGCGGGCGTGGGGCATGGGACTCGTGACGAGTCGGCAGAAGAGCATGCCGTCGGCGCGGAAGTCCTCCGCGTAGCGGGCTCTGCCGGTCACCTTGGCGACGACGTCCGGGGGCGCGAAGTCCTTGCCGATCAGTTCAGCCATCGAAGGCCTCCTCCGCGGCGGCCCCGTAGCCGGCGGCGCGCATGACCCCGTTCAGGTAGTGGTCGTAGGCCCCGCACCGACAGAGATTGCCGGACATCGCGCGGCGCGCCTCCTCGCGGGTCGGACTGGGGTTGGCGCGCAGCAGGGCGGCGGCCGCCACGACCTGTCCCGGGGTGCAGAAACCGCACTGGGGACCCAGCTCCTCCACGAAGGCACGTTGCACCGGATGCAGCGTGCCGTCCGGGCCTTCGAGCCCCTCCACCGTGATCACCTCGCGCGCGCGCACCCGTCGCGTGAGCGTCGAGCAGGAGTAGTGGGCGACCCCGTCGATCATGACGGTGCAGGCGCCGCACTCCGCCCTGTCGCACCCCAGCTTGGTGCCGGTGAGCCCCAACTTGTAGCGGAGGGTCATCGCCAAGGTCTCCTGCGGCAGCACGTCGACCCGGCGGGTGCGTCCGTTCACGTCGATGGAGATCAGCCGCGGGACGCTGGCGCGCGCGGAAGCCGCGGCCGGGCCCGCGAAGTAGGCGAACGCCGACACCGAGGCGCCGGCCGCGACGACCCCCTTGATGAACTGGCGGCGCGAGACGTTGCCCCGTCCCGGAAGCATCGCCAGAAGGCCCTCCGCGGGGAGGTCTCCGGTCGACGGCGCGACGGAGCCCGGGACCCGGGCGACGGTGGACGACCGCTCGGCCATGTCTCCTCCTTCCCGCTGCGGTTCAAGTCGGGACCCGACGCCGCGCCGGGCGCGGCGGTCCGGTCGACGGCCGGCCCGGATCGCCGTTCCGGCCAAGCTGACGGTACGCTGGCGCGGGACGTCGGACAACCGCAGCTTGCCTCGACATCCCGTTCGCCTCGAGCGGGTTCGACGGGTCCGTCCCGGCGGATCCCCCGTCGAATCGGAGGCGAATCCACGATTCCGGCGCCCCGGCCGGGGCGCGGCGTCGGCAGACAGGAGGCCCGAACCCATGAGCAAGATCGCCGAGACCGTCGAGATTTTCGAAGCCGCGCGTCGCCCCCTGTTCACGGTGCTGGACGGCATCTCCAGGGAGGACCTGGACTGGAGTCCGAGCGGGAAGGTGCGGAGCGTCGGCGAGATCTGCCGGCACCTCTACCGAGTCGACGTCTGGTTCCTCGAGCGGCTGGGCGTCGTCCCCGCGATCGCGGAAGACGCCCCGGGCCCGGCGGAAGAGATCGCCGCCCGCATGCGCACGATCCAAGAGCAGATCGTCGCCGAGGTGAAGGCGTGCGAGAGCGACGCGGATCTGTTCGCGGAACGCGCTTCGCTGGACGGGAAAACGACCTCGCGACTCGGTTCGGACGTCGTCCACATGGCGCAGCACTACCTGTACCATCTGGCCCAGATCACCTACCTGCGCCGCGTGCGCGACCGCGCGTGGCCGGCTCCCCAGGAGGAGTGGGAGCACGCGACGCATCTGATCGGGGACCGGGTGCTCGAGTAGGTCCCGCCGGCCGGGACCTCGGTCCGCCGTGCGCCGCGGGAATCGCCGGACCGGACCGCCGCCGGATCACATCGCCATCCTCTCGCGGCGCAACCCCGTTTCGCTCAGGAACTGCGACGCCCGCTTCCGGTATCGGCCGCGGTACCTCCGGGCCCGCGTCAGCGTCAGCGTCTCCCGGCGCCCGGGCGATCGCCACGAAACAGCTGCGCCGCTCCTCCTCCACCTCCCCGCTCCCCTGCCGGAGCGCCCGATACGACGGGAACACGTCCTGGGCCATTCCGACGAGATAGACGTGCCCGAACTGAAGCCCCTTGGACCGGTGCACGGTCATGCACCGGAGGGCGTCGGGGGCGGGCGGCGGAGCCTTCGACGCCAAGTCCAGGCACCGCATGTAGGTGCTCGGCGTCGCCCCGGGATCGCTCCTCGCGATCTCCCGGTGCAGGATCCGCCATATCTCGACCTCTTCGCCGGCGGCGTCGGCCAAGTCGCCCTTCGCCCACGACCGCCATCCGCCGTCCAGGAACGAATCCACGATCCCGGGAAAATCCATCCCGTCCACGAGGTCGGCGCGGATCCGCCGCAGCGCCGCCCGGCCTTGCCCCGCTTCCTCCACCGCGTCGGCCCACGCCCGCAGGAAGTCTCCGCCCGCCGAAGCCGCCGCCTCGACCGCCCGGGGCTCGATCGCCGCGCCCGTCATGCTTCGCCACTGCCGGCAGACCTGTTCCAGGACGACCCGGTCGCGCCGCGAGTCGGCCAGCCTCAGCGCCTCCACCGGAACGCCGAGGACGGGCGAGTCGAAGGCGACGAAGAGATCGTGCCTGTAGGACGCGATCAAGCGAAGCAGATCGTACTGCGCCCGGTTCGTGTCCTAGCAGTCCGTGGAGAAAATGGGATGCCCAGGCATCAGGTGAGCGAGTGGCTCCAAGATGGCCAAAATCACGGATTTCGGGGGCCGAAAGCCGCAAATTTGGCCTCCAAACCCGTGAATTTGGGCTTTTCTGGCACTCTTCAGTCCCAATTTCGCCAATCTCCGGAAGCGCTCGACTTTATCCACGGGCTGCTAGCGTAGTGTCCGGTTCATATAGTTGATTATGTATCGCCGTTTGGTTACCTTCTCTTCGCGAGAGATTCATTCACCGAGGAGAAGGCGTCATGCGGGTAGCGGTCAAGATCGAGCTGTCGGAAGCGGAGCGAAAACGCCTGGAACAGTGGACGCGGTCGCGGAGCGCGGCGGTGCGGCTCCAGGAAAGATCGCGAATCGTGCTAATGGCGGCGGACGGGATGACGAACAAGGCCATCGCGGAAGCGATGGGGATCGATCGGAACAAGGTCGGCCGCTGGCGGCGCCGGTTCGCGGACGAACGGCTGAAAGGGATCGCGAAAGAGCGTCCCCGCGGGGGCAACCACGGGGGCAAATGCTCGAAGGCGCAGGCGGCGCTGAGGAGCGAAGTGATCCGCTTGACGACGCAGACGGATCCTCCGGATGCGACGCACTGGTCGTGCCGGTCGATGGCGCGGGCGGCGGGGACGACGCACAGCTTCGTGCACCGGGTGTGGCGGTCGTGCGGGCTGAAGCCGCACTTGGTGCGGACTTTCAAGGTGAGCAAGGATCCGCTCTTCGAGAAGAAGCTCTGCGACGTCGTGGGGCTGTACCTGAACCCGCCCGAGAATGCGGTCGTCTTCAGCTTCGACGAGAAGAGCTCGGTCCAAGCGCTGGATCGGACGCAGCCGGGTCTGCCGTTGAAGCGGGGCCGCGCGGGGACGATGACCCACGACTACAAGCGCAACGGCACGACGTCGCTCTTCGCGGCGCTGAACGTGGCATCGGGCGAAGTGATCGGGGAGACGTACAAGCGGCACCGCCACCAGGAGGTGTTGAAGTTCTTGCGCAAGGTGGAGAAGGCGGTGCCCAAGGACCGGGAGATCCACATCGTGCTGGACAACTACGCGACGCACAAGCACGCGAAGGTGATGGAGTGGATCGAGCGTCAAAAGCGGATCTTCCTGCACTTCACGCCGACGAGCGCGTCGTGGCTGAACTTGGTCGAGCGGTTCTTCTGCACGTTGACTCGGAAGCGGATTCGGCGCGGCGTCTTCCATTCGGTGAGCGACCTCGAGCGGTGCTTGAGGGACTACATCGAGACCTACAACGAGAACCCGAGGCCCTTGGTCTGGACGAAGTCGGCGGACAAGATTCTCGAGAAGGTGCACCGGGCTCGGCAGGCCTTGGCCGTCGCCTCCGCATAATCAAACTATATGAACCGGACACTACACTAGAGCTCGTCCACGAGGATGTGCGTCCACTCCAGCCGCACCGCCCGCGCGACCGCCGAATCCCGCTGGAGAAGCCGGTTCGCAAAGTGGATCAAGCCGCCGAAATCAAGGCGGTTGGCGTCGATCAGCGCGCGGCAGTGCCGGCGGAAGAGAAGCGGCAACCAACGCGGAGTGACGGCCAGCGAGGACGCCGGAGTGTATTCTCCGTACGATTCCGAGAAGAGACGGTCGATCAGACGCAGCGCGTCGATCCGGTCCGGCGGCAGTTCCGCGTCTCCGCCCGGCAGTCCGCGGATCGCCTCTTCCAGAAGGACGATCCGGTCCTGATCCCGCGTGAGCAAGCGAAAATTCGGCCGAATGGGCAGATGGCTTCCGTGCCGTTCGAGGATGTCGGCCGCGAGCGCGTGGAAGGTGCAGATCCACGCGCGGGAGACGCGTCCCCCCCGAGGTGGCCCACCCGGTTCCGCATTTCGGCGGCGGCCCTGTCGGTGAACGTCAGCGCGAGGACCGAGGCGTCCCTGTTCTCCTCCAACAGACGGGCGACCCGGAGGGTGAGAACCGCCGTTTTCCCGGAACCGGGGCCGGCGAGCAAGAGGAGCGGACCGCCGCTCCAGTCCATGGCTCGTCGCTGGTCGGGATCGAGATCGTCGAAGGCGATCATCGTTCGCCGCACCGCACCGCACCGGCGAAACGAGCGCCCCGTTCACGTCGCGGTTCGCCCGAGCGCCCAGTCGCGCGCGACCCGCGCGTTCTCCCGATCCGAGTTCCGTCTCGCGTTCCCGAACTCGAGGGCCGCCGCCATCTTGGCCGGAATCTCCTTCGCGATCAACCTCCAGACCCGGTCCTCGTCCCCCCGTTCGATCCCGCCGTCGAACTGCGCGACGACGTTCGAGAACGGACCCAGCTCGACCTCGCGCCGTCCACCGCCCCCGCCCCCCGGCACCGGATCGAATTTCCGTGTCCGCATCCTCCAAGACGATTTCCCGCATCGCACGCTCCCCGACCCGGTAGCTGTGCATGTCGAATCGTCCCGAGCACGCCCTTGGACAGGTCCGGCTCTTCCGGCGGGCAACTTCGGAATCAGGAAGTTCAGTCGGTCGTGGCTTGGTCGAGGACGAGAGCCAGCGAGCGCGGGTACAGCGACGACGGTGCGACCATGCCTGAAAAATATCGGCGAATTGGCGGTTAGGCAGGTCGCGAATTGGCGGTTAGGTGGACCGCGAATCGCCGGTCAAGTGGGTCGCGAATCGCCGGCCAACGGCTCGGTTCCGAAGCTTCCACGGAGACGGGCATCCCCAACATCCAAGTCGGTGGCCATTGTCAACCTCCCGATGGCATCCCTGTTTCCGCGCAACTCGCAGATTTATTCCGCATGAACCACCGATATCGAGGCTCCAAGAGCCGATCGAGCGGATTGTCGGGTTCCGCGTGGCCGGTCAACATCTCCGACTTTTGTGCCGCGACCGCCGCTCCGGCCGCCGTGAGCCATTGCAGGCTACGCGGGTCCCGAAACCGACTCGCCTGCGCATGAGAGGCCCCAAGTCGCACTCCTCTCGTCCCCAGACGAAAATGAATCCGCCGTAGTCCTCCAGTGTCCAGCATGTGCGCAAAACTCCGCTCCAGTTCATCACCCCTCGTCCGCAACAGTCGCTTCCCCCCCATCACCCCCGGATCCTGCGTCAATTCGCATACGTCGCCTTCTGCGCGTCCCGCCCGTTCTTCCATTTCTGACGACCTCGGTTCGGCTCGCTCACATAGGGGGGTCGCGGGCCGGTCGGCGTCGCGCCGTCCCACCGGCGACACTCTCGAGATCCGTGCAACCCCGCCATGCGGGCGAGCGCTCGACCGCACCCTGCCGATCCCTGCTACCTACAGGTCGTCACGCCTTGCGCGGCCCGTTCCGTCCCGTACGTTGCTCCTGTCTGCGGTCGGGCTTGCCGAAGCATTCCCTGTCAACCATTCCCCCATGACGACCAACGGACCGAACCTGAACTGGATCGTCGGCTACATCTGGGGCATCGCGGACGATGTGCTCCGCGACGTCTACGTCCGCGGCAAGTACCGCGACGTGATCCTCCCCATGACCGTGCTACGTCGCCTCGACGCGGTGCTCGAGCCCACCAAGCAGGCAGTGCTGAACCGCAAAGCTGACCTCGACGCCGTCGGCGTCGTCAACCAGACTCCCGCACTCTGCCGTGTAGCGAAACAGGCCTTCTACAACACCTCAAAGTTCACGCTCCACGACCTGCGCGCCCGGGCCAGCCGCCAACAACTCCAAGCCGACTTCGAGGACTACCTCGACGGATTCTCGCCCAACGTCCAGGACATCCTCGACAACTTCGAGTTTCGCAACCAGCTCGCGCGCCTCTCGAGGGCCGACGCGCTCGGTGCCCTGATCGAGAAGCTCACCTCGCCCGACGTCAACTTGGCCCCAGGACCGGTGACGGACGCCGACGGAACGGTCCGTCGGCCGGGTCTCGACAATCACGGCATGGGCACGGTCTTCGAGGAGTTGATCCGGCGCTTCAACGAAGAGAACAACGAGGAGGCGGGCGAGCACTTCACCCCGCGCGACGCGGTGAAGCTCATGGCGAAGCTGGTCTTCCTCCCCGTCGCCGACCGGATCCAGTCGGCCACCTACCTGCTCTACGACGGCGCGTGCGGGACCGGTGGGATGCTGACCGTGGCCGAGGACGTGCTGCGCCGGATCGCCGAGGAGCGGGGCAAGCAGGTGTCCACCCATCTGTTCGGCCAGGAGATCAACCGCGAGACCTACGCCATCTGCAAGGCGGACCTCCTGCTGAAGGGGGACGGAGAGACCGCCGACAACGTCAAGGGCGGCCCGGAGCGTTCGACGCTGTCGAACGACGCCTTCGCGTCGTGGGAGTTCGACTTCATGCTCTCGAACCCGCCGTACGGCAAGAGCTGGAAGACGGACCTGCAGCGCATGGGCGGCAAGAGAGAGATGCGCGATCCGCGCTTCGTGATCGAGCACGCGGGCGATCCCGAGTACTCGTTGGTCACGCGTTCGAGCGACGGGCAGATGCTGTTCCTGGCGAACAAGCTGTCGAAGATGAAGCGGGGGACGCCGCTTGGGAGCCGGATCGCCGAGATCCACAACGGCAGCTCGCTCTTCACGGGTTCGGCCGGGCAGGGCGAGAGCAACATCCGGCGCTGGATCCTCGAGAACGACTGGCTGGAGGCGATCGTCGCCCTGCCGCTGAACATGTTCTACAACACGGGCATCGCGACCTACGTCTGGGTGCTGACGAACCGGAAGCCAGAGCGTCGGCGGGGCAAGGTGCAGCTGATCGACGCGACCGAGTGGTTCCGGCCTCTGCGCAAGAACCTGGGCAAGAAGAACTGCGAGCTGGGGGAGGAGGACATCGAGAGGATCTGCCGGACGTTTCTCGAATTCGAGGAGACGGAGCAGAGCAGGATCCTCGAAAACGAGGCGTTCGGATACCGGAAGATGACGGTGGAACGGCCGTTGCGACTTGCCGCCGATCTTTCCGGAGAGCGGATCGAGCGGTTCCTCGAGCTCTGCGAGGGTGCGGGCGAAGAGACGCTGGGGGACGCGGTGCTCGCGGTGGCGGAAGGGACGAGCGCGGGTCCGCATCGCGATTTCGGCGTGTTCGAAGGTGCGGTCAAGCAGGCGCTGGGCGATTCCGGCGTGCGTGCGACGCTGACGCTGAAGCGGAAGCGGTTGTTGCGGGGCGGACTGGGCGACCGAGACGAGGGGGCGGAGCCGCTGGTGCGGAAGGTGCATCCTCGGGGAGTGGCAGCCGATCCGATCCGGGGGAGGTTCGCAGTGGACGAGGGCGGCCGGTCGCGGGTCGTCGAGTACGAGCCGGACTCGCAGCTCCGAGACGCCGAGCGGGTGCCGTTGCAGGAGGAGGGGGGCGTCGAGGGGTTCATGAGGCGCGAGGTGTTGCCTTACGCGCAGGACGCTTGGTACGAGGCGAAGAGCGTGAAAATCGGCTACGAGATCAACTTCAACCGGTACTTCCACAAGCCGGAGCCAATGCGGACGTTGAGCGAGATAGGAGCGGAGATCGCGGCGCTCGAGCGGGAAGCGGAGGGATTGTTGGAAGGATTGCTGGGGATCGAGCCGCATGAGCAATCCGATGCGGATCCGGTGGTGCGATGAGAAATGGGGGAATACGGCATCGCCCGACGGAGGACCGGATTCCGAGGGAGATCGAGGATGAATGATGAATGAAGGCAACGAGAAGGCGTTCGACTGTGTGGCATGGATACGTAGCGTCCGCAACCGCATCAGCGCGGATATTCAGGACATGTCCCCCGAAGAGCGAAAGGCGGTGGCTAAGGGACCCGTCCAGCGGATTCGTTTCTGGCAAGGATTTTTGATCGTCGTCGGGCACCGACGGGTGGCCGGGCTGTGGCCCGACCCAAGCGTTGCCTCCCGTTTTAGCTTTAGCGAGGGACGCTGATAATGACCGTATTTCGCCCCTATCTGGCCTACAGGGACTCCGGCGTGGAGTGGCTGGGGGAGGTGCCGAAGCATTGGGAAGTGCGGCGTATCAAGACGATGGCATCCGTACATAGTGGAGCCACGCCGTCCTCGACCACGAGCGCATACTGGGACGGCAATATCTCTTGGTTGACCCCCCAGGATCTTGGGGCTTTGAGGGAGTCCCGGATAGGGAAGGGTGCCAGGAATATAACACAGGCGGGGTTCGATTCCTGTGGTACTAACCTAGCACCACAGGGTAGTGTGGTGGTTTCCACAAGAGCGCCGATCGGGCATGTTGGTATTCTCAGCAAGGCCGCATGCACCAACCAGGGTTGCAAGTTACTGACTATTCGCGAAGCGATTGGGTCGGTCTACCTCTTCTACTCTCTCAAAGTAGCCAGAACAATGCTGGAGTCTCTGGGTCGAGGGACAACGTTTCCTGAGCTGTCGAGGGACACCCTCGCGGCGTTTCCGATGTGTGTGCCACCTCTCCCCGAGCAGGCTGCCATCGCCCGCTTCTTGGGTGATGCCGACCGACGCATTGGGCGCTACGTGAGCGCGAAGAAGATATTGATCGGGCTTCTGGAGGAGTATAGGCGGGTCCTGATCAGCGACGCCGTGACGGGCCGGATCGACCTCCGCACCGGGCGCCCCTACTCGGCCTACAAGGACTCCGGCGTGGAGTGGCTGGGGGAGGTGCCGGAGCATTGGGAAGTGCGGCGTATCAAGACGATGGCATCCGTACATAGTGGAGCCACGCCGTCCTCGACCACGAGCGCATACTGGGACGGCAATATCTCTTGGTTGACCCCCCAGGATCTTGGGGCTTTGAGGGAGTCCCGGATAGGGAAGGGTGCCAGGAATATAACACAGGCGGGGTTCGATTCCTGTGGTACTAACCTAGCACCACAGGGTAGTGTGGTGGTTTCCACAAGAGCGCCGATCGGGCATGTTGGTATTCTCAGCAAGGCCGCATGCACCAACCAGGGTTGCAAGTTACTGACTATTCGCGAAGCGATTGGGTCGGTCTACCTCTTCTACTCTCTCAAAGTAGCCAGAACAATGCTGGAGTCTCTGGGTCGAGGGACAACGTTTCCTGAGCTGTCGAGGGACACCCTCGCGGCGTTTCCGATGTGTGTGCCACCCCTCCCCGAGCAGGCCGCCATCGCCCGTTTCCTGGGCGATGCCGACCGGCGCATCTCGATGCGCCGAAAAACGCTGGAGCGACAGATCTCGCTACTCCGCGAATACCGAACTCGCCTGATTGCCGATGTGGTGACCGGCAAACTCGATGTCCGTGAAGCGGCCGCCGCAATCCCCGATGCCGATCCGCTCGCCGGGGAAGCTGCACGGAGCGCGCCAGAACCTTCCACCGAAATCTGAAACCCTGGCCCATGCCCACCGACCTGACCGAACGCGGCCTCGAACGCCTCGTCTGCGAGGCGCTGACCGGAGATCTCTGTGATCCGTCTTCCGATCACTCGACAGGGGAACAGCCTGCGCCCTCCGGTGGCGTCGGCTGGTCCCCAGGCAACCACCGCGAGTACGACCGCGAGCACTGCGTCGATCTCGCCCAGCTGCACGCCTTCCTCGACGCCACTCAACCCGACTCGGCCGCCGCCCTCGGCCTCGCCGAGGACGGCCCCACCCGCCGGAAGTTCCTCGCCCGGTTGAAGAAAGAGATCGACAAACGGGGCACCGTCGACGTTCTCCGCCACGGCGTGCAACACGGGCGCCACGACCTCGACCTGTTCTACGGCACGCCTTCCGCCGGGAACGAGACGGCCCGGGAGCGCTTCGACAAGAATCGGTTCAGCGTCACGCGCCAGCTCCGCTATAGCTTGGACGAAACGCAACGCTCGCTGGACATCGCGCTGTTCGTCAACGGGCTTCCCGCCTTCACGTTCGAGCTCAAGAACAACCTGACGAAGCAGACGTGCAGCGACGCCATCTGGCAGTACAAGCGGGATCGGAATCCGCGCGAACCCCTGTTCCGCTCAGGCCGTTGCGTGGGGCACT
This sequence comes from Longimicrobiales bacterium, assembly GCA_965115885.1. Lineage (GTDB taxonomy): Bacteria > Gemmatimonadota > Gemmatimonadetes > Longimicrobiales > Gaopeijiaceae > BD2-11. The sequence goes on along the minus strand of OZ220479.1, from coordinate 457,406 downwards.
TCGCCGTCGACGAACACCAAGTCCACTTCTGCACCCACCTTCGAGGCAAGGCGTCCTGGTTCCTGCCCTTCAACCGGGGTTGGGAGGACGGGGCGGGGAATCCACCCAATCCGGACGGACTCAAGACAGCTTACCTGTGGCGCGAGATTCTCACCCGCGAGAGCGTCTCCGACATCTTGGAGAACTACGCGCAACTGGTGAAGTCGAAGGACGCCGGAACGGGGAAAAGGAAGAGGGTCCAGATCTGGCCGCGCTACCAGCAACTGGACATGGTGCGTCGGCTCTTGGACGACGCTCGCGCGCACGGCGCCGGGAAGCGGTACCTGATCCAGCACTCGGCCGGAAGCGGCAAGAGCTATTCGATCGCTTGGCTGGTGCACCGGCTCATTCCGCTGGAAAGGCGTGGCGAACCCGTCTTCGACTCGATCATCGTCGTCACCGACCGCCGCATCCTGGACACGCAGATCCGGGACACGATCCGGCAGTACGCCCAGGTGAGCGCCACGGTCGGGCACGCCGAACGGTCGGGCGACCTGCGTCGGTTCATCGAGCAGGGCAGGAAGATCATCGTCTCGACGATCCAGAAGTTCCCGTTCATCCTCGACGAGATCGGTAGCGAGCCGCACGGCCGCACCTTCGCGATCGTCGTCGACGAGGCCCACTCCAGCCAGGGCGGCAGGACGAGCGCGGCCGTGTCCCGGGCGCTCGGCGAGGCGGACGAGGCGGAAGCGGAGACCTACGAAGATCGGATCAACCGCCTGATGGAGTCGCGCAGGCTGCTTCCCAACGCCAGCTACTACGCTTTCACGGCCACGCCGAAGAACAAGACCCTCGAGATCTTCGGCGCGCCGGAGCCACAGGGCGACGGCAGGGTTCGGCGTCGTCCGTTCCACATCTACAGCATGAAGCAGGCGATCCAGGAGGGGTTCATCCTGGACGTGCTGAAGCACTACACGCCGGTCCGCAGCTACTACAAGCTCGCCAAGACGGTGGAGGGCGACCCGGAGTTCGACGCCCGAAAAGCGCAGAAGAAGCTCCGCCGCTACGTCGAGGGGCACGGCCACGCGATCCGGCTCAAGGCCGAGATCATGGCCGACCACTTCCACGACCAAGTCGTCGCCCAAGGCAAGATCGGCGGCGAGGCGCGGGCGATGGTGGTGACCAACGGGGTCGAACGCGCGATTCAGTACTTCCACGCGCTCCAAGGCTACCTGCGGGAGCGCAAGAGTCCCTACGAGGCTATCGTCGCGTTCTCCGGCGAGCGCGACCACGACGGCGCAAGGGTCAGCGAGTCTGCGCTGAACGGCTTCCCGTCGGCCAACATCGCCCAAGCGTTCCGGAAGGACCCGTACCGCTTCCTCGTTTGCGCGGACAAATTCCAGACGGGGTACGACGAACCGCTTCTGCACACCATGTACGTCGACAAGACCCTTTCGGGCGTCAAGGCGGTCCAGACCCTGTCGCGGCTCAACCGGGCGCACCCGAAGAAGCACGACGTCTTCGTGCTCGACTTCCTGAACGACGCGGAGACGATCGCCGAGGCTTTCTCGGAGTACTACCGCACGACGATCCTGGCCGACGAGACCGACCCGAACAAGCTCCACGATCTCCAAGCCGATCTGGATGGCGCCCAGGTGTATTCGCCCGACGAAGTCGAGGAGTTCGTGGAGCGGTACTTGGACGGTGAGGAGCGCAACCGACTGGACCCTGTTCTGGACCGGTGCGTGGCGGTGTACGTGAAGGATCTGGACGAGGACGGACAGGTCGCGTTCAAGAGCAAGGCCAAGGCGTTCGTGCGCACCTACGCCTTCCTCTCCTCGATCCTGCCCTACGCCAATCGGAGATGGGAGGAACGTTCGATCTTCCTGAACTTCCTGATCCCGAAGTTGCCCGCGCCTGACGAGCCGGACTTGTCCAAGGGCGTGCTCGAGATGATCGACATGGACAGCTACCGGGTCGAGAAGAGCGCGATGCGGAAGATCGTCTTGGAGGATGCGGACGCGGAGATCGATCCGGTGCCGGGGCTAGGGGGCGACGGGCGGCTCGATGTCGAGTTGGACCTGCTCTCGAACATCGTCGAGCAGTTCAACGACCGGTTCGGGGGGATCGAGTGGGAGGACGAGGACCGGGTTCGGAAGCTGATCACGGAGGAGATTCCGGCGAAGGTGGCGGCGGACCCCAAGTTCAGGAACGCGAAGCGGAACTCGGATCGGGAGAACGCGCGGGTCGAGCACGACAAGGCGCTCGGGCGGATCATGACGAACATCATGAAGGACGACACCGAACTGTTCCGGAGATTCGTGGACGACGAGGACTTCAGGCGGTGGCTGAACGGCGTGGTGTTCGGGTTGACCTACGGGGAGCGAACCGTGACGTGACATGAGTCGTGTACTCGTTGTACGTTGGAGGAACAGCCGGGCCGCAGGCGTGTCGGTTCTCGAACTGACTGGAGACGATGAGGATCACCAACGTTCGAATCAGGAATTTCCGAGGCATCCGGAGATTGGACTTGGAACTGGGAGATGTTACGGTGTTGATCGGCGAGAACAACGTCGGCAAGACCTCGGTGCTCGATGCGCTCAAGCTCTGCCTTCGCGATCTCGGCCCGCGGCGCCGCAGCGTCTTCAACGGGCTGGATTTTCACTTGGCCGACGGTCAGTCCGAACCGTCTTCCGCAGACCCCATCGAGATTGAAGTGACGATCTCGGAAGCCCTGGGCGGCGAATGGGACGACCAACTGGTAGCGCGCCTGAACAGAGTGCAAATTCTCCAGTTCGACCACGAGGAGCGAAAGCATGTTCGGCTACTGGTCACCTGCAAATACGACAACGATTTGCGGGACTTCAAACAGACGTGGTCGTTTCTCGATCTCCAAGGAAATCCGCTTATCCGTGCAAGTGCGTCGGCGCTCGCGGTTATGCAAGATGAACTCAGGTACCACTACTTGACTGCTCTTCGAAACGCCGCCCGCCATTTCGATGCCAAGGGCCCGTTCTGGAGGCCCTTCCTGCAGGACTCGCAGCTCTCCTTGGCGAAGAAGGTCGAGATTGAGGACAAGCTCCGCGAAGTCAACGAACTCGTCGTTTCGTCGCACGCCAGCTTCGAACAAGTCCAAGAGGGACTTCGACGGGTGCAGTCCGTGATACCGTTGAGCTCTGGAGAGGCCGTCTCTATCGAGGCCGTGCCCGACAGAATGTTCGACATGTTGGCCAAGGTTCAAGTACGGCTCGGAACCACCAGTGGTGCAAAAATCCCGCTGATCCGACATGGCGAGGGAACCCAGAGTCTCGCGGTCCTCATGTTGTTCTCGGCCTTTCTGGAAGCCCATACCAAAGGGGCTGCGGTGCTCGCATTGGAGGAACCGGAGGCTCATTTGCATCCGTCCGCCGTACGGGCTCTGTTGGACCTAGTACGCGACCTCGCCGGGCAAAAGCTGATTTCGACCCACAGCGGTGAGCTTTTGGCAGAAACCGATATTCTTGAAATTCGTCGACTTGCCCGATCCAACACAGGGATCCGGGCATTCCAAGTTCCACGCGATTTGTTGTCTTCGGACGATGCTCGGAAGTTCAACTACCATGTTCGTCAGACTCGCGGAGAACTGTTGTTCGCCCGATGCTGGCTTTTTGTGGAAGGTCAGACCGAGACGTGGGTGTATTCTGCTGCCGCACGCGCTCTCAAGATGAATCTCCATCGAGAGGGCGTGCGCATGGTGGAATTTGGGCAGTCCAACGTTGGCGTACTAGCCAAGGTCGCCAATGCGCTTGGCATCCCTTGGTACGGCGTCGGGGATGACGACCAGAATCGAGAGAAGGAAGAACAGAAGCTGAGGAAGCACCTAATGGGCGCCTATCAGGCGGATAAATTCGTGTTTCCTTATCCCAACATTGAAGAGAATCTAAAGAAGCACGGCTACGCGGACGTGTATCGACGGAAGTCGCACAAGTCTCAAAAGACGGAAGCCGCTGCCACGGTCGCCTTGAAGATGGAGGTTCGTGGCGAGAACGGGGTGACCCCGGAGATCTGCTCAGTCCTCGAAAAGGTCGTTTCGCTGGCACGGCGGGGTTGGCAATGATCACCTTCGACGACCTCAACTCCAACCAACAGAGGGCCTTCAGGTGGAACGAGGGTCCACTTCTCGTGCTCGCAGGCCCAGGTTCTGGGAAGACGGAGGTTCTCACCCTCCGGATTGCCAGACTTCTGAAAGAGGACGAGTGCGCCTCGGCCCTCGCACTGACGTTCACCAACAGGGCTGCCGCTGAGATGCAGGATAGGGTGAACCGCCACCTAGGTGGACACACCGACCGCACACGGCTCTGCACCTTTCACGCGTTTGCGGTCGATCTCCTCGGGCAGCACGGAAGTCATTTGGGAATCCGGCCGAACTTCGGTATCGCACGACGCGAGGATCGGATCACTATTCTCGAAGAGGCGATCTGCAACCTCTCTGGCGGAGATGCGGAACTGCCGTCGGATCGCATCAACCTGCTGAGCCTGCTCGACCAGCTCTTCTCGGAATCGTACAAGGGGGACGGCCCTTCTCCCTCGCTAATCGCAACTCCACGCTGGCTACCCCGTCTTTTCCGTCAGTACTGTGACACGCTGATCTCCTTCAACCGCCTCGATTTCGGTAGCTTGCTCCACTTCGCGAACCAGCTTCTCCGACAAAAGCCGGCGATCACGCGGACGGTGCGGCTGGGATGGACGCACATCTCCGTGGACGAGTTCCAGGACACGAACCGGGCGCAGTACGACCTGCTTCGCCGCATCGCACCCGATCACCGGTGCAATCTCTTCGTCGTTGCGGACGGCGACCAGATCATCCACCAGTGGAACGGGGCCAACCCCAAGCGGCTAGACGACCTGCGGCGCGATTACCAGCCGCAGATGATCGCACTGCCGGAGAGTTACCGCTGTCTACCCGAGATCGTTGATCGGGCGAACCAGCTCATCGACCACAATCGAGGACGGTTGGTTCATGCACGGAAGATCGTATCCGTTCGCCTACCGCAGGCTTCGGCCGAGGTTGTCCGGTACAGAGTGTTCGACGATCCGAGCGAAGAAGCGAGGTTCGTGGGGCGAGACATCCGCAAACGGAAGCTGTCGCCGGCCGAGTGCTCCGTCTTCGGTCGAACCAACCAGTTGGTCCAGCTCGCCGCCGACCGCCTCCAGCGCGCAGGTCATGAAGCGTTCGTTCCCCAGACGAAAAGCGACTTCGACTCACCTGCCCCCGGCGTTTTGGTGGAGGCGCTGAGGCTGGCCAACTCGCGGCATGACAGGATCGTCCTGCGGAGGCTCTGTCGGCAGTGGGACAGCTTGACGGGAACGATGATCGAGTCCCAAGCGGTCGAAGCCGCAGCGGCTCTGGTCGGCGGGGATTTCCTGCGTGCCTGGATCGATATGGCGGAGAAGGCGGCGGCTGGCCAGATCGCATTGCAACCGATCCGAACCGGCCTCGTGGATGGGCTGGACTTTCCCGGGATCGTGGATTCGTTCCTGCGAGGAGAATGGCGGTCGTGGGGGGACATCGACACGGAAGCAAACACCGAGGAAGAGGTTGAGACGTGGCGCGTCCTTCATCGGGAGATCGTAGGGAGAGAGCCCGGGACGACGCTGAACACCTACTTGCAGCGTTTGGACTTGGAGTCGAAAGCTCCCTCGCCCACCCCCAACGCCATCCGTTGCATGACCGTGCACCGGTCCAAGGGGCTCCAATTCGCGCATGTCTACGTCATCGGGATGGCCCAAGGCGTATTCCCGTCGCATTGGGCGCTCCAGAAGGGGGAGGAGAGTCAAGAGATGGAGGAGGAGCGGCGCAGTTGCTTCGTGGCAATTACCCGGGCACGGGAGACGCTGACGCTGACGCGAGCCCGGGAATACCGCCAACGCCCAAGGCAGGCGTCGCAGTTCCTTGGCGAGATGGGATTGCACGGGCCGGAAGGGAATGCCCGAGCGGTGGCTCGCGCCCTGCAGCCAACGGCGGGCTCACCGCCGCGCAGCAGTCCACCGAGCGCTTCGGCGGGTCCCACTGGGACAGCGAAGACCGGGCCTGGACGCTGATCGCGATGAACCAGAGCGTCTCGGCAAGGTGGCGGCATCGGCCTCGTGTTCAGGAACGAGGGACGGACGTTGGAATGGGAGAACACTGTCGAGGACGACACAGACGCCCGTGCGGATCATGACGTCCCCCACGACCGACGATACGGGGTTGCTCTGCCGATTCGCGGACACCGACTGCGCGGTGTGGTCCCCAGACTGACCTGCGCACGAAGGGGACAGCGGCAGCCCCGTGATGGCGGGAGGGGCTACGGTCTGAAGCGTGCGTGTTGTCCGAACCCACTCGACCACCACGAGGCGCAGGAACCCCCATGTGTGGGACGCTCAGCGATCTCGCTTCATCGGCGTCCTGTCGGCTGGTCGTCGGCACGATGCGATGAAACCGTGTCGCGGCCCGCCATCGGATTCAGGGTCATCCAGAGCAGCGGCGTCTCACGCCAACCGCGCGAGCTCCTCGGTCATCTCCATGAGCCCGATGACATCGACTCCGCTCTTTGCCGGATAGCGCACCTGCCCGCCGTACACCAGAAACGCCTTGTCCGGCTTGACGTCTTCCAACGCGGCAAGGGTTCGCCCGCTTGGCGTACCAACCAGACCGCGCTTGATCTCGACCGCCCATACGAGACCGCCCGGAAGTTCCAGGACCAAGTCGAGCTCGTTCCCGGTGGCGGTCCGATAGAAGCTGGCGCGAGTGCGGGACGGAGCGGACCGAACGAGCGCCTCGATCACGAATCCCTCCCAACTGGTTCCAGCCACCGGGTGACCGAGCACCTCGTCGCGGGCGTCCACCCCGAGCAACGCATGAACGATGCCGCTGTCGCGGAGGTAGACCTTGGGCGATTTCACGAGCCGTTTGCGGACGTTCGCGCGAAACGGTGGCAGGCGACGCGCTAGGAGCAGATCGACCATGAGGTCGAGGTACCGCACGACGGTCTTTCCGTTGACCGAGAGACTTCGGGCGAACGTGGCGCCGTTCCAGAGTCCGCCCTGCGAGTGCGCGAGCATCGTCCAGAAGCGGCGCAAGGTCTCCGATGCAATGCGCGGCCCAAGCGCCGGGATGTCGCGCTCGAGGTAGGTGCGAATGAAATTCTGGCGCCACAGAACACTGGCCGCGGTGGACGGAGCGAGGAAGCTACGGGGAAATCCGCCCCGTACCCACAGGAGGTCCGCCTCTTCGCCGCCGACTTCCCGGACGTCCAGCGGGTCGAGTGTGAGATACCCGATGCGACCGGCCAAGGTCTCCCCAGATTGCCTCATGAGTTCCATCGAGGCCGATCCGAGCACGAGGAAGTGACCCGCCGGCTCGCCGTCGCGGATGCGTTCGTCGATGATGCCGCGGAGTTCCCGGAACAGCTCGGGGGCGCGGTGGAGTTCGTCGAGTACGACCAAGCGGTTGCGTACTGATCCGAGGTAGCCACCAGCGTCGGACAGCCTCTCGCGGTGCGCCGGATTTTCGAGATCGAGATAGAGCCCAGGCTGCTCCGTATGCGATGCGGTTGGACCGTCGGCATCGGCGATCATCCGGGCAAGCGTGGTCTTCCCGGACTGCCGTGGGCCCAGGAGTGCGACGGCCGGAAAGACTCGGAGGTGATCCTCGATGATCGGCCGGAGGCGGCGTGGAATCAACGGAGTCGTCATCGTGAGTGCAATTTCGGCATTCCAGTCCGAATTTGCAAACCGTGTAGGATCGGGATCATCCCCGCGCCGGCCGAAGTGGAGGGTCGGACCCGATCCGGCCCGCGAAGACCTACGCGGCGGCCTCGATCCCGTCTCCGAAGGACGGGCCACCAAGGAGCCGGCTGACGATGGCGAAGAGATCTACTGCTTCGCCGCCATCGCGAAGAGCGCGAATTTGGACCAAGGACGTCGGTCCGTCCCAATTCCATGTTGGAATTCCGGAGCGAGAGGAGGATTGGTTTGATGGTACGCACGAGACGTGGCCGACGCGGATACAGCGCTGGGGAGTGGGGCCGGAATCGCGTCAGGGTTTTTCCCGACCCCAAGACCGGCCGGTTCCAAGTCGAGTGGCGCGAGAACGGGCGTAGGCGGAGCCGTTCTCTGGGGCACCGCGACTGGGTTCTGGCGAAGCGGCAGGCGGACGAGTTTGCGGCAGGACTCGCCGATCCAGAGATGCGCAGCGAGGCCGAAGCCGCGCCAGAGCGCATCACCATGGGGGCCCTTCTCGACACCTACGGTGAAGAGGTGACACCCACCAAGGCACGGAAAACGCAAGTCCACGACAGGGCCGCCGGCAGGATGTTCCTCGAACTCCTCGGACGCAATCGGGATCCGGAGACCCTTTCCCGGAGGGACTGGGACCGGTTCATCCGCGAACGGAGGGCGGGTAGAGTCGGACCAAGCGGCAAGCCAGCGTCCAACCGCACAATCGAGCACGACCTGAAGTTCCTGATCGCGGTCCTCAATTGGGCAGTGACGTCGAAGGACGAGAGCGGTCGCCCGCTCCTCGCCTCGAACCCGCTGAAGGGGCTCAAGACGCCCAAGCCGAGAACCCCGGTGCGGGTCGTGTTGACCGAGGAGGAGTACCAAGCGTTGCTCGAAGTGTCTGAGGAAGTCGACTGGCGCTTCAATGTCGCCCTAGTGCTCGCGCACGAGACGGGACACCGCATCGGAGCGATCCGGAAACTCAGGTGGTCCGACATCGACCTCGACGGTCGCACGGTGCTGTGGAGGGCCGAGCACGACAAGACGGGCCACGAACACACGACGCCCATCACCGCTGACGCCATGTCCGTTCTTCGTCGGGCCTTGGCGCAGGGTTCGGGTGCCCGGAAGGCGCCCGTGCTACCTGCTCTGGGGAATTCCGCGACGTGCGTGGGGTCGTCGCGGATGCACCAATGCTGGTACAGGGCCGAGAGGCTCGCTGGGCTGGAGCCGAAGCCCCGCAGGGGCTGGCACTCGCTGCGGAGGAAGTTCGCCTCCGATCTCATGGACTTGCCGCTCAAGGTGCTCTGCGAGCTCGGTGGGTGGAGGAGAGCCGACACCGTGCTTCGCTGCTATCAACACACCGACTTAGCGCAGCTCAGGGAGGCGCTCGACAGGCGTGGCAGGGCTACCACATGAGCTCCATTCAGCGGGAGTCAATTGGCGGGAATTCGGCGTCCAACCGACGCAACATCACGCATCACAATGAAATGTGATCCCCGCCGTGGCTGTCCGATCAGCTTCTCCTTCGCGCGCATGTAGCGCCCAATGCGCCGGTCGGCATCGCCAAGGAAACGAGCGATGGCGGCCTGTTCGGGGAGGGATGGTAGCGGAACCGTCAAGTACTTGAGATCTCTGGAGTAGATGTGCATCACCGTGATGCCTCTCCCCATGCGAGCCTTCTGGGAAGCAACCGGACGACAATCGACGCTCCAGCCCATGAACTCTGCGTCAACACCGAGAGTTGGCCGAAATACGACCACATCGCCACCACAAACTGCTGGCCCGTCGAGGAGATTGACCGCGGATTTCCCGATTTCCTCCAAGGTTTCGCCCGACCCGGCGAATAGAATGTCCCCGCAGCGAATGGACGTGTATGCCTCCGCCAAGCAAGGGGGAACGCAAGCTTCGCTGTCGGTAACGTGGAACCGGTGTCTCGTGTAAAGGTCGCCGTAGCGGATGCACGGCACACCTTCATCGGTTTCGTCGGCTTTGGGACCCCCGCTCCCCTTGAAAAACCGTCCAAACGTCCCCAGCTGCCGCACAGCCCAATGCTCCGGCACCTCCCCCAGCCACTCCACGCCGGAGTCCTTGTAGGCTGGGTACGAGCGCAACGCGGTCATGCTTCAGCTTCCCACCTGGGGCTCCTATTCTCCATCGGGCGACACCCCATTCGCAACCTTGCATCGCATCGGACCGGCCGCGCGGCTCGAGCCCCGACACCCACCGAGCAACCCATCTCCCTCCCGCTCGACCGCCGCGATCTCCGCTCCGATTTCGTCCAGCGTCCGCACTTCCGGCTTGTCATGGAGCACAGGTTGAAGTTGATCCCGTAACCGATCATCGCGCTCTTCGCCTCGTGCCGCGCGTCGTGTGCGTCCACCGGCATCGCACGGTCCGCAATTCCCCCAGACGTAGCCGACGATCCAGTTCAGGTTCGGTCCGTTAGTCGTCATGGGGGAATGGTAACAGGGAGCGCCCCGGCAGGCCCGTTTGGACGGTTTGGGAAGATGGTGGCTGTCGTGCACTCGCTCTTCAAGTCCAAGAGGCTCGGCAAGGGCCACCGGCGCGTTACTCCGACGGTCTCAAGGCCTCCGACACCTTCCCCCGTCGCCGCTCCGGTTTTCGCCGTCGGTCCGGGAACCATCGGGAACACCGCGCTCTCGTCCCCCGGACCATCCGCATGCAGCGCGTCTCCGACGGTGACCGAACGCTCCGGCGGAGATGCGCCAAGCCACCCGCCCCCCGCACAGCGCCGGCGCCGCCTCGGGTCGAGGCAGACGCCGCAGACGCTTCGGACTCGCGCGAACCGCTCCCGGTCCGCACATTGATCGATGATCGACCTGCGGGATGCGGATCCGCTTCAACTGTCGGCTGTCGGGAGGAACGCCTCCGGGGAGGTGCCGTCGAAATGAGGACAAAGCGCACGGGTTCGACGCTCTTGGCGGCCTTCGCGCTCGCCCTGCCGCCCGGTTGCACGATCGAGAACACGGGCGGCGGCGCGGAGTCGGCGGCGGCGGGGCCGGCGGTCAAGGGCGGCGACGACCGCACCGGCGAATACGACGCCGTCCCGGGCTGGTGGAAGCCGGCGTCGGATCACGAGGAACCTTGGGGCTGGGGCCAAGTCTCCGGGGTGGCGGTCGACAACCCGGACCGCGTCGTCGTCGGGATCTGGGGAGATCGCGACGCCCAGGGGAACGAACGCGAGGGCAGCACCAACTACGTGGTCGCCGTGGACCGGGACGGCAACGTCGTCGAGAACTGGTCCCAGTGGGACTCGCTCTTCAACAAGCCCCATCAACTCTACATCAGCCCCTACGACCCCGAGCGCCACGTGTGGGTCGTGGAGCGCGGCGGCGGCAAGAACGTCAACATGCAGGTTCTCAAGTTCTCCAACGACGGCAGCGAGCTGGTGATGCGGCTGGTCGACCCGGATCATCCGAGAACCCGGGCGGAGGCGCGCGCCGACCCGCACCCGGGACCGTACGAGTACGGGGACCCGTCGGTCATGGCCTTCCTTCCCAACGGCGACTTCCTGTTGGGCGACGGCTACTGGCACTCGCGCATCGTCAAGTACAACGCCGAGGGCGAGTACCTGACGGAGTTCGGCGAGCTGGGAAGCGGTCCGGGGCAGTTCGACCTCATCCACGGCCTCGCGGTGGACCGCAACCGCCGGATCTACGTGGGCGACCGCACCAACAACCGCATCCAGATCTTCACCGAGGACGGCGTCTACGTCGACGAGTGGCCCGACGTCTCCGACCCGGTGGGCGTCTTCATCGACGAGAACGACGCCGTGTGGGTCGTCTCGGCGATGTTGAACCGGATCCTCAAGTACGACCTCAACGGCGAGTTGCAGTACCATCTGGGCGCCTTCGGGGGCACCCGGGGCGGTTTCCCGGGCGGGCTGTCGCGCCCGCACCAGATCGACGTGGACCGGGAGGGCAACCTCTACATCGCGAGTTGGGACGGCGGCTGGATGAGCAAGTACGTCCCCAAGCCGAACGCGGACCCGGGCAAGCTGGTGGGGAGGAAGCTGGTTCTGGACGCCTCCGCCCGGTGAAGCGGTCCCGCGGTTCGCCGGAACCCGAGAGTCCGGCCTCGCCCCCGAATCCGACCCTTGCCGGAGCGCATGCCATGATCCGCCGAACGTCGATCGCAGCGTTGGCCCTGGGGCTCGTCCTGTTCCCCGGCCGGGCGCTCGACGCCCAATCTCCCGGCTCCCCCGACGGGACGCCGGGAGCCGCCCGGGACGAAACCGGAGAGGAGATCGTCGCCACCTTCTCGATCATCGCGCGCGATCCCGCCACAGGCGAACTGGGAGTGGCGGTGCAGTCCCGGGCGTTCCGCGCCGGCGCGATCGTCTCCTACGCCAAGGCGGGGGTCGGGGCGATCGCGACCCAGGCGTCGGCCAACCAGACGTACGGACCCCGCGGACTGGAGCTCCTGGAACTGGGGCTCTCGCCGGACGAGGTGGTGGAACACCTGACGGGCTCCGACCCGGGCCGCGACCGGAGGCAGCTGGCCGTGATCGACGCGCAGGGACGGGTGCGGGCCTACACGGGGTCGGGCACCAGCGCATGGGCGGGACACGTCGAGGGCGAGAACTTCTCGGCGCAGGGCAACATCCTGGCCGGGGAGGCGGTGGTGCGGGCCATGGCGGAGACGTTCGAGTCGTCGAGCGGGCCGCTCGCGCTCCGGCTCGTGGACGCCCTCGACGCCGGCGAGGCCGCCGGGGGAGACGCGCGCGGCAAGCAGGCCGGCGGGGTGCTGGTGGTGAAACCCGTCGGCGAATCGGGTCGGACCACGGACCGGTGGGTGGACGTGCGCGTGGACGACCACGCCGAACCGTTCAAGGAGCTGCGTCGCTTGGTCAACATGTCCATCTCGCGCATCCACGCGCGCGAGGCCCGCGATCTGGCCGCGCGGGGCCGCTTCGGGGAAGCCGTCGCGGCGCAGCGGGAAGCGATCGCGACGGCGCCCGGAGAGAGCCAGCTCGTCTACGGGCTGGCGCGCCTGCACGCCCGCGCGGGCGCCGCCGCCGCCGCGATCGCCACGCTCGGGCAAGCCATCGCCATCGACGCGCGCTGGCGGAGGCTGGCTCGGACCCAGACCGACTTCGACGGCATCCGCGGCGACGCGGAGTTCCGAAGACTCATCGGACGAGACTCGGGAGGATCCCCACCATGATCGCTCGCACGTTCCCCGCCTTGACCGCCCTCGCCCTGCTCCCCGCCTGCGCCGGCGACGCGACGCCGGACGCGAACTCCGACGAGGCGTTGCGGGAGCGAAGCTACGTCAACCCGCGCTCTGCGGCCGATCCCGGCGTCCCGCCTTTCAGCGCCGGCGTGATGGTGGGCAACACCTTCCACGTTTCGGGGACGCTCGGGCTCGGGCCCGACCAGACAGTGCCGGAGACCGCCCAAGAAGAGGCTCGCAACGTCCTCGTCAACGTGCGGAACACGCTGGAGTCCGCAGGGCTCGCCATGGACGATCTGGTGTCGGTGCAGGTGTACGCCTCGGACGTCGCGGACTACGACGCCTTCAACGAAGTGTACCGGACGTTCTTCACCCGGGAATATCCGGCCCGGGCGTTTCTGGGCTCCGGCCCGTTGCTCTTCGGGGCGCGCTTCGAGGTGCTCGGGTTCGCGGTGAAGCGTTAGCGAAAGAACGGTCCCGTTCACCGCCGCCGCCCGGACGGACGGAACCCCCGACCGCGTTCGCCGTATGCTCTTGTGAGCCACGCTGGAAGCTCGCCCGATCGGACATCGCATGCGGACGGAAAGGAGATGGCGAACATCCGTTCCGCGGCCGGCCGGAACGCGTTCCACATCATCCACCCCAAAAGAGGAGCAGCAGAAGCATGACGATCAGACGAGGAATCCTGGCACTGGCGCTGGCGGCCCTGCCATCGGCGGCGTTCGCGCAGGGCACCATCGAGGGAACCGTCCGCAGCAACGACAGCGGGGCGGGACTCGGCGGGGCGAGGGTGGAGATCTCCGCCCTCGACATCGTCGCCTTCACCGGATCCGACGGAAGCTTCACGATGTCGAACGTGGCGGCCGGGAGCCACGCCGTCGAGGTCCGACTCATCGGCTACGGGCTTCTGTCCGAAAACGTCACGGTCGTCAGCGGCCAGACCGCCACGGTCGATCTGGGCCTCGACATCGTGACCTTCGCCCTCGACGAGCTGGTGGTGGTCGGCAGCCGCACCCGGCCGCGCACCGTCACCGAATCGATGGTGCCCGTGGACGTGATCCCGGTCAACGAGATCGCCAACCAAGCGGAGACCAACATCGACTTCCTGCTCCGCACCGTGGTCCCGTCCTACAACGTCAACATGCAGCCGATCAGCGACGCGGCGACCATCACGCGGCCGGCCAACCTGCGCGGCCTCGCCTCCGACCACACCCTGGTGCTGCTCAACGGCAAGCGGCGTCACCGGGGCGCGGTCATCACCTGGCTGGGCGGAGGCCTCTCCGACGGCTCCCAGGGACCCGACATCGGCGCCATTCCCGGCCTCGCCCTGCGGCAGATCGAGGTGCTGCGCGACGGCGCGGCGGCGCAGTACGGCTCGGACGCCATCGCCGGCGTGCTCAACTTCATCCTCAAGAACGACCGCTCCGGCGGAAGCGTCGAGGTCAAGCAGGGCAGCTTCTACGAGGGCGACGGCGACGCGCTCTCGGTCGCCGGCAACTTCGGAGTGCCCTTGGGCGAATCCGGCTTCGCCAACGTCACCGTGGAGTACGGCAACCAGGATCCCACCGACCGCGCCACCCAGCGCAGAGACGCCGCCGGCCTGATCTCGGCCGGGAACACGGCGGTGCGCACGCCCACCGCCCAGATCTGGGGCTCGCCCAAGGTCACCGACGATCTGAAGGTCTGGATCAACACCGGCTACACCTTCGACGACGACGAGCAGGCCTACGCCTTCGGCAACGTCGCGAGCAAGGAAGTCGACGGCGGCTTCTTCTTCCGCAACCCCAACACCCGCGGCGGCGTGTTCAGCGGCGACGGCGGCGAGACCCTCCTGATCGGCGACGTGCTCGACGCCAAGGACGGCGTCCTCGACGGCTCCGCGAATTGCCCGGTCGTCGGGATCACCGACAACGTCCCCGACCCGGTGGCGCTGCGACAGGTCTTCGACGATCCCAACTGCTTCTCCTTCCAAGAGATGTTCCCCGGCGGCTTCACGCCCCAGTTTGGCGGCAGCGTCTTCGACGCCTCCGTCGTGGGCGGCCTGCGGGGTCGCACCGACAGCGGCATCTCCTGGGACGCGAGCACGAGCTTCGGCAAGAACCTCGTCGACTTCTTCATCTACAACACGGTCAACGCGGCGCTCGGGCCCCAGACCCCCACCGACTTCGACCCCGGCCTCTACAACCAGGAAGAGCTCAACTTCAATCTGGACCTGGCGTACGAGGTGAGCGACCGGGCGCACCTCGCCGGCGGCTTCGAGCGCCGGGAGGAACGCTTCGAGGTCGGACAGGGACAGGACGAGTCCTGGCAGATCGGCCCCTACGCCGCGCAGGGCTTCAGTTCCTCCTCCAACGGATTTCCCGGATTCAGCCCGCTGGCGGCCGGCCGCTGGACCCGCAGAAACACCGCCGTCTACGCCGATCTCGATCTCGGAAACAACATCGGCGACCGCTGGAACGTCGGCATCGCGGGCCGCTACGAGGACTTCTCGGATTTCGGCGGCCAGGCCACCGGAAAAGTGTCCGCCCGCATCGCGGCCAGCGATCGGATCTCGTTGCGCGCCAGCGCGAGCTCCGGCTACCGCGCCCCGACGCCCGGGCAGCAGAACACGTTCAACGTGTCGACCGTCTTCGACTCCGAGATCGGCGACTTGGTCAATCGCGGCACGATTCCGTCGACTTCGCGCGTGGCCGCGCTGCGCGGCGGGCGGCAGCTCGAGCCCGAGACTTCGTTCAGCATCGCGGCCGGCACCGTGTACGAGTCGGGCTCCCTGAGGGTGACCGCGGACTACTTCCGCATCGCGATCGACGACCGCTTCGCCCAGACCAGGACCTTCAAGCTCACCGACGCCGAGGTCTCCCAACTGGTGTCCGAAGGCATCACCAGCGCGAGCAACCTGGCCGAGTTCCGCTTCTTCACCAACGACTTCTCGACCCTCACCCAAGGCTACGACCTCGTGCTGAACTACTCGCCCGAGTCCATGGGCGGGAACACCAGCGTCAACTTCCTCTTCAACTACACCGGCACCGAGGTCACGGAGCGCAATCCCGAGGTCGTGGACGACGACCGGGTTTTCCAGCTGGAGCAGTCGCTTCCGAGCTTCCGAGCCTCGCTGAGCGGCGTGCACTCCTTCGGCCAGCTGCGCGGTCTCCTTCGAGGCACGTACTACGACGGCTGGTACGACATCGGCGACGAGTACACCTATCCGGGGCGCTTCGTCGTCGACCTGGAAATGGCGATGGACCTTTCCGAGAGCGCCTCGGTCACCCTGGGCGCGCAGAACCTCCTCGACACCTACCCGGACGAGAGCCCGAACGCGTTGAACGTGGGGGCGCTCTATCCCGAGAGCACGCCTTTCGGCTTCAACGGCGGCTACTACTACCTGCGGCTGAACTACAACTGGCTGTGGGAGACGCGATAGCCGCTGCCGCCCCGGACCCGCGAGCGCGGCGAACTCGACCGATCCGCTTCCCGAGTTCGCCCGTCCGCTCGATCCAGCGGAAAACGACCCCCCGGCGAGCCCGCCGGGGGGTTCGTCTTCGGAGGTTCGATTCCGAAGTTCCGTTCCCGATTCGGGCGGTCGCGGCGCCCCGTCGCACGACGAGCGGCGTTCGACCCCCGCCGCACCCGCACGCGCTCGCGCTGCATGCGCGGCCCGACCTCGGCTCCGGCGGCGAGACGCCCGATGCGCGTTGGAATTCCGGCGGTTCCAAGACCTTTCCGCGATCGCGGAGGCCGATCGCGCAAGTCCCCACCGCTTGCGACCTTCAACGCGCCGATCCGTTCCCCGGCGCCCGACGCCGGTCTTGCGCACAGGCGCCGTTTGCGGCTATTCGTATCGTACGGAGAACAACGTTGCACCTGAGCGCCGGGCACCCGTTTCGGCGCCGGGCACCCCGTTTCGGAACGTCAACGCGTTTGCGGACCGCACCATGGCCGAAATCGACCGGATCGTCGCCGACGCGGAAGGTCGGGGGTTCGACTTTCGGAACCTCGCCCGCCCGAGCGGCGAGACGGCCCGCCCCCGGTTCGGCAGGCCGCGCCGGCGCGGATCCCGCGGCCTGCACGGGATTTCCTCGCGGGTGCGACCCGGTTCGGGGCCGGATGGCCCGAAACGACCCTCGTGGGCAACGCCCGCCGGTCCGCGACTCGCCGGGACGGCAAGGCCCGTCTCCGCATGCACGAACTTCCGGCTCCGAGGCAAGAGCCCCGATTCGCTCAATCTTCTCACAAGGAACAGTACCATGAACCGGCTCAAGCTCCTCGCCACGACGGCGCTGACGGCGCTGACCCTCGCCGCGTGCGACGAAGGCACTCCGCCGCTGGTGGAGCCGCCTCCGCCTCCGGTGCCCGTGGGGACGATCTCCGGATCGGTGACGATCGACGGAATGGCGGTCAGCGGCGTCGCCGTCGCCCTTTCCGCGGGCGCGACGACGACGACGGGCTCGGGCGGCAACTTCGCCTTCTCGGGCGTGGAAGCCGGAAACTACGCGGTCGTGATCTCGGGTTTCCCCGAGGACGCGGCGTTCGCGCAGGCAATGCACCTCGTGACCATCACGACGGCTGCCGAGAACGTCCAGGTCAGCTTCGCCGGCCACTACATCCGCTCCTCGGCGGTGATCGGCAACGTCGTCGCGGTCGACGCGCCGACGAACGGCAGCGACGGCCAGGCGGAGACGCTGTCCGGGGTGGAGGTCACCCTGAGCGGCGCGCACGCGATGGGCGAGATCGCAACGACCACCACGAGCGGCGGCTTCGTCTTCGACAGGCTCCGGGCCGGGAGCTACACGGTCACGATTTCGGACTTCCCCGAGGACGTCTCCTTCGATGCGGTCAGCGTCCGGATCGAGGTCGGAGTCGGCGAGGTCGCCAGCGCCGACTTCACGGGCACCTTCACGGGCAACCGCACCTCGACGGCGACCGAAGGCCGGGCCGCCGTCGAGGGGTAGGGGCTCGGGAGCGTAAACTTATCGCGCCGGGCGGGGCGCGGGGGCGCCCGAGCCACGCCGCCGCGGGCTCGCGACGTCGACCTCCGTCTTCTTCGGGATCCGGGCGGGAGGCGCGGGTATCCGGGCGGGAGGCGCGCGCCTATTCCTCCACGACGAGGCGGGTCGCGACGTCGATCGGGCTCCTCCCGGGTAGCCGCACGGTCAGAATCAGGTCGTACTCGCCCGGCTCCACCTGCGGCAAGGCGAGCGCGACGGCGCGGAAGACCGTGCCCAGCTCGTCGGGTCCCGCTTCCTCCCAGCTCAGCTCCAGAGGCGCTTCCGGGGCGGTGAGGCGCAGGAACCGCGCCGCGCGCTCGAGCAGACCGGGGTCGGCGGCCTGCATGGCGATGCCGACGGACGCGCGCTCGCCGACCCGGAGCCCGTAGACCTCCCAACCCGCCACGACGGGTTCGCCGGAGCGGACGCGGGTCGAGCCCAGCACCCGGGGCAAGGCTTCCTCCAAGTTCTCCGGGAGATCGCCGGAGGGATCGAGAAGCACCACGTCGGAGACTCCCGCGAGCCCGCGGGGAAGGTCCTCCTGGCGCACCCCGCTGCGCACTCGCCAGCCCCGGTCGTTCGCGTCGTCCAGAACCTCCAGGCCGAAGAGGTATTCGCCGTTGGGAACCCGGACGGCGACCGAGCCCTCGCGCTCGCTTCCGCGCCGGTCGACGATCCGCTCTCCGTCCGAGGCGAACAGGAACGTCCCCGACTCCACGGCACCCCCCGTCTCCGGCGGCGGGGGCGGAGGGACGGCGAAGGCCGCGAAGGGATCGGCTCCGGGAGCGGTCTCGCGCACCGTCGGGGGAACGGCGGCCTCCTCGGACGGGGGCGGAGGCCGATAGCCCGCCACCACCAGGAGCGAATCGCCCCGGCGGAAGCGCGCCACCTGCGCATCCATGGCGGTGATGACGGGCGCGTACCAGGCGGCGTAGCCGGTCCGCGGCGCCCGGTCCTCGATCTCCCACGCGCGCACGGGGATGTCGGCGGGATCCTTCAGGAACGCCCCCGCGGGCATGAACTCGCGGCCATGGGGCCGGTGGCGCCCGACGATGAAGCGGTTGTCCCGCAGGAGGCCGGACGGAGGCCGCACCGGTCGGCCGCGCTCCCATCCCACCTCGCCCCCGTAGCGGACGACCAGCTCCTCCAGATCCTCCTCCCAGGGAATGTCGTAGGCGTTCTCCGCGGCCTCGCGGATGCGGACCAGCGTGCGGCGCGCGTACTGCTCCGCCTCGCGATCGTTGCCCTCGACCAGATAGAGGGGATCGGCCAGCAGCCACAACCGCCGGCGGAGCGTCGCCCGCTCCGCCGGATCCGCGTCCTCGAAGAGCTCGCGGCCGTCCTCGTCCAAGAGGTGGTCGAGCGCCGTCCACCTCTCCCGCTCCTCCTCCGGCATCCGCGCCAAGGCGTCGCGGAAGACGGACTCCGCCTCGAGGCTCTCGCCCCGCGACTGAAGCAGGTATCCTTCGAGCGCCCGGCACCACCATTCGTCGTCGTCGTGGCAACGCTGCGCCAAGGCCTCGGCCCGGAGCCACTCTCCCTGCTCCCTCAGGTAGTGGACGCGCTGTCCCAGAATCCACCTGTCGCGCGGGACGCGGGAGGCGATGCGGTCTAGGGTGCGCAGCATGTCCATGCGCGCCATCTCGACCTCGATCGGATCCGGCTCCACCGGGGGCGCCTCGCCGTCTCCGTGCCGCAGGCACATGCGGCCCACCAAGGCGTCGCACCGACCTCCGAAGCCGCTCCATTCCGGCGGAAGCCGCTGTTCGCGAAAGCGTTCGAACTCCCTCTGCACCCGCTTCGCCTCTTCGAGCAGCGCGACCGAATCGGCCTCGAGAGGCGCGGATTCCTCCTGGACGGCGCGGGCGGACCCCGGAGAGACGAGGCAGACGAGAACGGCGGCGATACCGGCGCGTGTCGCGGCGGCGCGGCGGAAACGGGTCATGGGCGGACGGCTCCCTGGAGCTGGAGGGACGGTCGTCTCTTGGACGCGCGGGCGATGCGAAGGGTTCGAAAGGAGTCCGTCGAGAGGGGACGCGCGCCGGGCCCGCGCACCGCGGGAGACGGATTTCCGGCCCCGCGCCCGGAACCTTCGTCGTCCCGGGCGATTCCGCGCACCGCGTCTTTCGCGATTCCCGTCGCCCGAGTTCCCTCCCCTCCGCTTCAGGGAAGTCGGAACATGCGCGCCAGCGCACGTCCGCCGCCGTCCGGGCGCCGTCCCTGCGCCTTGGGGGGAACCCCTCCGGCGAGGGCTTCCCGAAGGCCGGCTCCGTCGAGGTTCTTGCGCAGCGCCCCCCGGCTCGCCACCGAAATCCGTCCCGTCTCCTCGCTGACCACCACGACGACCGCGTCGGTTTCCTCGCTCAGGCCGACGGCGGCGCGGTGTCGGGTGCCCAGGGTTCGGTCGGAAACCGGCGCGCGGTTGAGCGGCAGGATCGCGCCCGCGGCCTTGATGATGTCGCCCGAGACGATGACCGCCCCGTCGTGCAGGGGGGAATTGGGCGTGAAGATGGCGCCCAGGATCTCGCGCGAGACGCGCGCTTGCAGGCGGCTGCCGGTCTGGGCGTATTCGTCCAGCCCGACCTCCCCCTGCAGCGCGATCAGCGCGCCGATCTTCATGTCCGAAAGATGTTCGGCCGCGCCGGCGATCTCCTCCACCACCTGGCTCTCCTCGAGCCGGTGGAACAGTTGCAGCATGCGCGCCTGACCCAGTCGCGCAAGCGTGGACCGGATCTCGGGCTGGAAGACGACGAGCGCGGCGATGGCCCCGTACTGGAAGACCGCGTCCATGATCGACCGCACGAGATCGAGCCCCAGCAGACGCGCGCCGGCGTAGATGCCCGCGATCAGCAACCCGCCCAGCAGAATCTGCATGGCCCGGGTGCGCTGAATGAACAGCAGGATGCGGTAGAGCAGCGCCGCGACGATGAGAATCTCGAGGACGTCGAGCCAACCGGGCGCGAACAGCGCGAACAGATCCCCGACGCTCATGCCGGCTCAGGGACGGAGGAGGATCCGGTTCGCATTCGCAGCGGCGCGCACGGCCTCCGTTCAGGGATCGTCGGCGGCCGAATCCCGCATGCGTGCGTCCGGTTCGTCGACGCGCTCGGAGGAGACCGGAACCGCCTCCTCCGGCGTGCGGACCGGTTCCGGCCGGTTTCCGGACACCGGCCGGGCCGCGCCGCCGGGGGGCTCGTCGGTTTCGGGCGGCGCGCTTCCGTTTTCGCCGCTCGGCATGGGCGGCAACGGCTCTCCCCTGTCGAGCGTCTCGATCTCGCGGCGGCCCAGGGTCTCGCGGTCGAGCAACGCGGCGGCGATGGCGTCGAGCAGATCCCTGTGCTCCTCCAGAAGCGCCCGCGCGCGGTCGTGCGCGCCGTCCAGAAACCGCTTCACCTCGCTGTCGACCAGCTCCGCGGTGTGCTCCGACACCTCGCGCCGCTGCACCAACTCCCGGCCCAGGAAAATCTCCTGTTCCGAATCTCCGACCGCCATCAGCCCCACCCGGTCGGACATGCCGAAGCGGGTCACCATGCGGCGGGCCATGCTGGTGGCGCGCTCGATGTCGTTTCCCGCCCCGGTCGTCACCTTGTCGGGGCCGAAGCGCATCTCCTCGGCCACGCGTCCCCCGAACAGCATCACCAGCTGCCCCTCCAGCCAATCCTTCGTGTAGGAGTGCCGATCCTCCTCGGGGAGGCTCGCGGTGAGCCCGAGGGCGCGCCCGCGCGGGACGATCGTGACCTTGTGCACGGGGTCGAGGCCGGGGATGCGCAGACCCAGCACGGCATGGCCCGCCTCGTGCCAAGCGGTCAGCTCGCGTTCGGACTCGGTCAGCACCAGGCTCTTGCGCTCCGCCCCCAGCATGACCTTGTCCTTCGCCTTCTCGAAGTGGACCATGGCGACCCGTTCGGCGCCTTCGCGGGCGGCGATGAGCGCGGCTTCGTTGCAGACGTTGGCCAGATCCGCGCCCGACAGGCCGGGCGTGCCCCGAGCGATGACGGACAGATCCACGTCCTCGGCCAGCGGCAGCTTGCGCGCGTGCACGCCCAGGATGCCCTCTCGGCCCTTGATGTCCGGGGAGTCGACCACGACCTGGCGGTCGAAGCGGCCGGGCCGCAGCAACGCCGGGTCGAGCACGTCCGGCCGGTTGGTGGCCGCCAGCAGGATCACCCCGTCGTTGGACTCGAAGCCGTCCATCTCCACGAGCAGCGCGTTCAGCGTCTGCTCGCGCTCGTCGTGCCCCCCGCCCAGCCCCGCGCCCCGGTGGCGGCCCACCGCGTCGATCTCGTCGACGAAGATGATGCAGGGCGCGTGCGACTTCCCCTGCTCGAAGAGGTCGCGCACGCGGGAGGCGCCCACGCCCACGAACATCTCGACGAAATCCGAGCCCGACATCTGGAAGAAGGGGCGCGCGGCCTCGCCCGCCACCGCCCGCGCGAGCAGGGTCTTGCCCGTGCCCGGGGGTCCCACCAGGAGCACGCCCTTGGGGAGGCGGCCGCCGAGACGCACGAAGCGCTGCGGATCCTTCAGGAACTCGATGACCTCCCGCAGCTCGTCCTTGGCCTCGTTCGCGCCCGCGACGTCCTCGAACGTCACCTTGGGCGTGTCGGGCGAGATGAGCTTGGCCTTGGAGCGACCGAACTGGAAGGCCCGGTTGCCGCCGCTCTGGAGGCTGCGCACGAACCAGATCCAGATGCCGGCCATGAGAATCCAGGGGAGAAACGCGAAGACCCGCTCGATGACCGGCGTCCGCGCCGCCCTGGCCGCGATGACGACGTTGCGGGCCTGGAGCTCTTCGAGCAGCCCGTCGGTGACCTCGCCCGGGAGCATGGAAACGAAGCGGTCCACGCTCTCGCCCTCGCGGCTCAGCGGGGTGCGCAACTCGCCCTCGACGCTGCGCGAATCGACGATGGTCACCTCGCGCACGTTCCCGGAGGCGAGCTGCTCGCGGAACTCGGTGTAGGAGAGCTCGACGCCCGCGCTCGAGCCCGAACCGAACAGCTGCATGAAGAGGAGCGGCACGAGCGCCAGCAGAATCCAGAACGAGGCGGTGCGCGACAGCCGGGAGAACCTGCTTCCGGATTCGGGTCGTTTCTGTTCGGAATCGGACATTGATTCGGGATCCCTCGGGCGACGGCCCGGCCCGTCTCCTCTCTAGATGCTCGCGACGTAGGGAAGGTGCCGGAAATTCTCGCTGTAATCGAGGCCGTAGCCCACCACGAACTCCCGGGGAGCGTCGAAGCCGACCCACCTGGGCTCGTGCGCGACGCCCGCCCGGCGCTTGTGGAGAAAGGTACACAATTCGAGGCTGGCCGGTCCGCGCGCCCGGACGAGGGGCACCAGGGAGGCCATGGTCTCGCCGCTGTCGATGATGTCGTCGACGAGGACGACGTGTCGGCCCCCGAGCTCCACTTCGGGATCGTAGAGGAGCCGCACGTTTCCCGACGACACCATACCCGACCCGTAGCTCGAAGTCACGATGAAATCGACCTGGACGGAGTTGCGGACGCAGCGCACGAGATCGGCCACGAACATGAACGAGCCCTTGAGCAGGCCGAGCACGAGCAACTCCTCCTCCGGCGCGTAGCAGGCCGAGATCTCGTCGCCGAGCTCCGCCACGCGCCGGGCGATCTGCTCGCGCGTGAAGACGATGCGGCGCAACCGGCCCCCGCCGGCGCGTCGCGACGCGTCAGTCGTCGGCATCGAGATCCGCTCCCACGTAGAGTGTCGCGTGTTCGGGCGCGGGGCGCGCGTCGATCGACCGCGCCACCTCCGGGACCCAGAGGACGCGTCCGTCCGCGTCCGCCACCAGCGGTCGGCGAAGGCGCTCGGGACGCGGAAGGCGCGCGTCTCCGAACACCTTCTTGAGCTTCCGGGTGCCGGAGGCGAGACGAATCCGATCTCCGGGCCGCCAGCCGCGGAACAGGATCGGGAAGCGCAGCTCCGGAATGGAAAGCTCCGCGCCCCCCACCGGACCCCGCGTCGACCAGCGGGCGACGAAGCGAACTCCGCCCGCGCGCCCCCCGGCGGCCCCCTCTCCGGGAGACGCGACCGCCACGAAGCGGTCGGGGTCGCGCGAGCCGTCGACCGACCCGGCCGCGCGCCGGACGGCCAGGCGCCCGAAAGACCGGGACAGAACCGCGCCGCCGGGCAGGTCGAGCGAGCCGCCGCTCCGCCCGGAACGGGCGAATTCCGAGGCCAGTTCGGTGCCGCGCGCGTCCAGCCGGGCGCCGACCCGGTCGGCCAGCGCCCGAATCAGTCGGGTCCGCACCAGGGGATCGCACCGCAGGAACGCGTCCCGGTCGAAAGAGACGCCTCCGCCGCCGCGGCGCGTCTCGAGACCCTCCAGCAGCGTCGGGACCGCGGCGCGCCAGACCCGATTCTCCTCCTCCGCCAAGCGGGCCAGACGGTGGAGCGAGCGGCGGGCGGCGGGCGCGACGCGCGATTCGGCGAGCGGCAGCAACTCCCGGCGCACCACGTTGCGCGGGACGTCCGGCGACCGGTTGGAGGGGTCGGTGCGCCAACGCAGACGCGCGGCCCGGGCGTAGGCGGTCAGTTCCCGCTTCCAGAAGGGGAGCAGCGGTCGGTAGAGGAACGGCTCGCGGGTGCGCGGAATTCCGGCGAGGCCGGCGAGGCCGGTGCCGCGCAGAACCCGGTACGCGACGGTTTCGGCCTGGTCGTCCGCGTGGTGGGCGGTCACCACCCGGTGGCAGCCGGCTTGCGCGCGCGCGTCCTCGAGGAAGCGGTAGCGGGTCCGGCGCGCCTCGGTTTCGTTGGCGGGCGCGCGCACGGCGGCGCACGACGCCAACGGCACATCCCACGCGCGCGCGAGCCCTCCGACCCAGCGCGCGTCCTCCGCGCTGCCGGGCCGCATGCGGTGATCCAGGTGGGCGGCGCGCAGCTCCAGGGGAGGAAGACCCGGCGTGAAGCGCAGCAGGTGCAGCAGGACGGTGGAATCGAGGCCGCCGGAGAGCGCGACCAGGACCCGTTCGCCTCCGGCGACGACCCCGTCTCCGGCCAACGCCGCGCGGAAGCGTGCGGACAGCGGCCGATCCGAGCCGCTCACCGCACCTCCCCTCCGCCCGTCGCGCCGCCGGCCCCGCCGCCGCCGGTCAGCGCGGGCGGAGGGGGACGGCCGGCGTCCTCCACCAGCACTCGCGCCAACCGGTCGAGGCGGTCGGACTGGATGCCGTCCACCCCCCAGGAAAGCAGCCGGCGCATGTCCGCCGGATCGTCGACGGTCCAGACGTGGACCGGGACGTTGCGGCGATGCGCCTCCCGCACGAAGCGCGGCGTCACCACCCGTCGGCCCCTCCACGCGTCCGGCACCTGGAGCGCGTCCGCGCGCGGCGTGTACAGGAGTCCCAGCGGATGCCGGTGCAGCAGGGAAAACAGCCGGATCTGGCGGCGGGACGCGCCGTGCGGGCCCCGATAGCCGTGCCGCGAGGGTCGCGCGCGCTCCAGCTCGGCGGCCATCAGCACGCGGTCGCGGGCGCCGTGACGGCGAACGGTTTCGGCCAGCAGCGGCGCGACCTCGGGCGTCTTGGCCTCCACGTTCATGCGCGTGGCGGGGAAGGTCTCGAGCACTTCGTCCAGCAACGGGACGCGCACCCCGCGGCCCCGGAAGGCGGCCTCGCCCGCCAGGTCGCGGAAGCGGTATCCGGCGTCCAGCGAGCCCACTTCGCTCCAAGGCAGCTCGGCGACCGCTCCGCTGCCGTCCGAGGTGCGGTCCACGGTGGCGTCGTGAATCACCGCCACCTTGCCGTCCGCGGTTCGTCGCACGTCCATCTCCAGCACGTCGGCGCCCCACTCCTCCACCGCGGACGCGAAGGCCGCCAGGGTGTTCTCCGGCGCCAGCGCGGCGCCCCCGCGGTGGGCGATCAAGAGGGGCGCGCCCGCCAAGTAGGGGTGACCGGGCCGACGCGCCGGCAAGGCGCCCCAGCCCCGCCGGCGCGCGCGCGGGGAACGCCGAGGCGTCGGAACGGTCAATCCGTCGCGGCCCGTTCCAGGCGCACCCGCTCGGCGGGGGTGACCTCGTACAGCAGCGCGAGCACCAGATCGACGAGCGGCTCGGCCATGGACAGCTCCCGCGCGCTCTGCTCCGCATCCCACTCGGGATCCCGCTCGCCCAGCTCGGCGCGCAGCGTGACCACCCTGTCGGCCAGAAAGCCCAGGATCTCGTTCACGATCGCGGGGTGCGGCTCGGCGGGGGTTTCCCGCTCGTCGATGGACTCGCGCAGCAACAGACCGCGCACGAAGGCGAGGAATCCCGGAAAAGCCTGCTCGGTGAAGGGGCCGTCGTCCAGACGCTCCTCCCCGGTGATGTTCTCCCACTCCAGCTCGTTCCAGTACAGCTCCCGGGCCTCCTCGAGAAAGTAGGCGCGCCGGTCCGGGGACAGGGGAGCGGCATCCCCTTCCGGCATCTCGAGCGGCCGTTCCAGGAGGCGAGCCATCCGCGCCTTGCGCCGACCCAGCTCGCGTTCGATCGAATCCGTCATCGCTTCCGTCCGTCTCTTTTTCAGGTGCCTTCGGCCGCCCCCCTCGGAGGGCCGCACGGCCAAGATACCCGCGCGCGCGAACGGCGGCAAAGGGCAGAACCGGACGCGCGGACCCGGCCGAGGCGCGGGACTTCGGACGAGCTCGGGCGGGCGAAAAGCTCGGGAACCGACGACGCGAACGGCGCGGCCTCCAACCGCGAAGCCCCGCAAGAAGCGGGAATCCCTGCGGGGCGGAGAAGGCGGGGGATGCCGGAGGAGGGACTCGAACCCCCGACACGCGGATTATGATTCCGCTGCTCTAACCAGCTGAGCTACTCCGGCGGGGACGTCCGCAAGACGCTAGTTTCGAACGGAAGGCGTGTCAAGCGGCGCCGAGCGGTCCCGAACGTGCATGGCGGGACTTCCGGCGGCGGCGGGCGGATCCGCCGCCGCACGGAGCTCCCCCGAGGAGAGCGATCCGGATGGACATCCCGATGATCGTCGGCGGCGTCGCCCTGGCGGCGGGCCTTCTCACCAGCTTCCGGGTCCTCTGGGAGTACGAGCGCGGCGTGGTGTTCCGGCTGGGCAAGCTCACCCGCGCCAAGGGCCCCGGGCTGATTTTTTTGGTGCCCTACGGGCTCGAGCGCATGAAGCGGATGGATCTGCGCATCGTGGCCCTGGACATCGCGCCCCAGGACACCATCACCAAGGACAACGTGAGCGTCACGGTCAACGCCGTGGTCTATTTCCGGGTGACCGACCCCGCCAACGCCGTGGTCGAGATCGAGGACTACTACTTCGCCACCTCGCAGCTGGCGCAGACGACGCTGCGCAGCGTGATCGGCCAGTCGGAGCTGGACGAGCTGCTGGCCGAGCGCGAGCGCATCAACGAAATCGTGCGCGACATCATCGACGAGGGAACCGATCCCTGGGGCATCGAGGTCACCGGCGTCGAGATCAAGGACATCGACCTGCCCAGGGAGATGAAGCGGGCGATGGCGAAGCAGGCCGAGGCGGAGCGCGAGCGCCGCGGCAAGGTGATCGCGGCGGAAGGCGAGTTCCAGGCCTCCCGCAAACTCGCCGAAGCGGCGGCCGTCATCCAGGAATACCCGATGGCGCTGCAGCTGCGCTACCTGCAGACCGCCGTCGAGATCGCCGCCGAGAACAACTCCACCACCGTCTTCCCGATTCCGATGGATCTCGCGTCGGCGGGAACGGGCGGCAAGGCGAAGGAGGCCGACGCGCCCGCGCTCCTGCAGGAAGGGGGCGTGGGACGCTTGGTCGCGGACGCGGTGCGGCGGATCTCCGGATCCGGGGCGGAAGGGCGGCAGACGGAGCGCGCGGAGAAGGATCCGGCCTGAGATCCGGCCCGCCCGACCCGATCTTCGGCCCCGCCCGGGGTTGCGACGCCCGCTCGGCGGGCGGCGGACGGGTTGCGCTTCGGGTGCGGGGAAGTCGGCGACGACGCCGGGAGGCGCACGCCCGAACCGCCGAGCGACGCGGCGAACGCGCGAGCTCCGCCGGAGCGGCCCTACCGGCCCCCGGCCGAGTCTTCCGGCTCCGCGTCCGCGTCGCCGTCGGCGAACCGGTACAGAATTTCGCCCTCGCGGATCATGCCGTGACGCTCGCGCACGAGCCGCTCCAGCGTCAGGGGATCGTTCTTCAGCGAGTCGGCGCGCGCGGAGAGCGAGTCCACCTCCGCGCGCAGCAGTTCGAGCGCGCGCCGCTCCTCCCGGACGCGGGCGCGCGCGGATCCGAGCTCGAACATGGAATGTTCGCCGCCGAAAACCGCGTAGTAGACGGCGGCGCCGGCGATGACCGGCAGAACCAGCTTTCTCAGGATTCCCACAACGTCCTCCCGGGATAGGATCCCTCGGCTCCGAGCTCCTCCTCGATGCGCAGCAGGCGATTGTACTTGGCCACCCGGTCGCTCCGGCTGGCGCTTCCGGTCTTGATCTGTCCGACCGCGCGCGCGACCGCCAGATCCGCGATGAAGGTGTCCTCCGTCTCGCCCGAACGGTGCGAGACGACGCATCGGTAGCCCGAAGCGTGCGCCAGGTCGATGGCGTCCATGGTTTCCGTCAGCGTGCCGATCTGGTTCGCCTTGACGAGGACGGCGTTGGCGATCCCCTCGCGGATTCCCCGCCGCACCCGCGCGCCGTTGGTGACGAAAAGATCGTCGCCGACCAGCTGCACGCGGTCCCCGAGGGCCGAGGTCAACCTCCTCCACCCCTCCCAATCGTTCTCCCCCAGCGCGTCCTCGAGCGACGCGATGGGATAGCGCCGGACCCAATCCTCCCAGAACGCCACCATCGCGTCCCGGTCGAGGACGCCGCCGCCGGAACCGCGCAGCGCGTAGCCGTCCTCCCCGAGAAACTCGGTGGCGGCCGCGTCGACGGCGAGGACGACGTCGGTCCCGGGCCGGTATCCGGCGCGCTCGACCGCCTCGAGCACCGCCTCCAGCGCCTCCTCGTTCCCGCCCAGGTCGGGGGCGAAGCCGCCCTCGTCGCCCACGGCGGTGTTGCGGCCCTCCCGGGCGAGCACGTCCCGGAGGGCGTGGAACACTTCCGCCCCCATGCGCAGCCCCTCCGAGAAGGCGTCGGCGCCCACCGGCACGACCATGAACTCCTGGACGTCCACGTCGTTGGGCGCGTGGGCGCCGCCGTTCAGGATGTTCATCATGGGGACGGGGAGGACGGTGGCGGCCTCGCCGCCCAGATAGCGGTAGAGGGGCTGGCGCGCTTCCCGGGCCGCCGCGCGCGCCGTCGCCAGCGACACGCTCAGGATGGCGTTCGCCCCAAGGCGGCCCTTGTTGGGGGTGCCGTCCAGCTCCGCCAGCGCCCGGTCCAGAGCGCGCTGGGCGCGGGCCTCCATGCCGAGCGCCGTCGCGCGGATCTCGCCGTTGACGTGGGCCACCGCGCGGCGCACCCCCTTGCCCCGGTAGCGGGCGGGGTCTCCGTCGCGGAGTTCCACCGCCTCGTGCGCTCCGGTCGAGGCGCCGCTGGGCACCGCCGCCCGCGCGCGCGCCCCGCTCGCCAAGGCGACCTCCGCCTCGACGGTCGGGGTGCCGCGGGAATCCAGGATCTCGCGTCCCCTCACCTCCGCGATCGCGGACACGGCGTCATCTCCTTTCGCGTCGGGTCCCGGAAGCCGGGGGAGCGGCGGAGGCGGGGGACGACGCGGATTCCCCTTCCTCCCTTCCCGGCGACGGCGCGGCCATGAGCTCCGCGATCGCCCGTCGCGTGCGGTCGCGCAACGCGTTGCGGTCTCCGACGGCCAAGTCGTCCATTTCGACGGGTTCGCCGACGCGCACCTCGATCGGGCCCGGCCGGATCGCGTAGCTGTGCTTGGCCATGACCGCACGGCTTCCCGTCACCGCGACCGGCAGCACGGGAGCGCGCGTCTCGAGGGCCAGCACGAAGGCGCCCTTCTTGAAAGGCTGCAGCTTCCCGGTCGGCGAGCGGGTGCCCTCCGCGAACACGACCACGTGCAGGGTTCGCTCGCGCAGGCGCGCGGCCGCCCGCTCCAGCGACGCGATCGCGCTCCTGCGGTCGCGGCGGTCGATGGAGATGTGGCCGCACCGCTCGAACGCCTTGCCGAACACCGGGATCGAACTCAGCTCCCGCTTGGCCACGAAGCGCAGAGAGGTCGGAAAGGTGGCGAATAGGGCGAGCACGTCGAACCAGGACTGATGATTCGAGACGACGATCTGCGAGCGTTCCGGATCGATCCGTTCGAGCCCGGTCGCGGCGACCTTCACGCCGGCGGCGCGCAGGATGAAGGCGGTCCAGCCCCGCGCCCAGCGCCCGCAGCGGCGGCGGCGCCAACGGGGCGCCAGGGAGGAGAACAGGATGACCGCCGCGTACCATCCCGTAACGCCGACGGCCGCCAGCGCCACCCAACCCGTCCGAAGCGTCCGCACGTCGGATCCCGACTCACCGACGGCCCGAGCGCCCGGCGGCGGCGGCGCGCGGCCGGGCGCGAAAGTGGTCGAAGCCCATGGCTCCGAGCTCCGAGCCGTCGGCGCCCTCGAGTTCGACGCCCGCGCCCCGGGCGACGATTCCCACGCGCGTCAGGGGCGCGCCGAAGGCGCGCCGGAAGTCGGCCGTGACGGGATCGGTGGATCCCGGCCGCGCCGCGAAGCAGAGCTCGTAGTCCTCGCCGCCGCCGAGCGCCAAGGGCAACGCGCGCCGGCGCGACCCGGCGGCTGCGACGGCCGCGGGGGCGACGGGCACGAGGGACGGGTCCAGGACGACGGCCGCCCCGCTCGCCGCGGCGAGATGGGCCGCGTCTCCCACGAGCCCGTCGGAGAGGTCGATCAGGGCGGTCATGCGGGTGCGTTCGGCGAGCCAGCGCGCTTCCTCCAGGCGCGCGACGGGCGCGGCGAAGGCCCGTCGCAACGCCGGATCGGGGGCGCGCCCGCGCGCCCACTGGCGCAACGCGGCCGCGCTGGCGCCCAGCGTGCCGGTCACCCACACCTCGTCGCCCGGCCGCGCGCCGCTCCGCAGCACGGGACGTTGCGCGCGGCCCAGGACGACCACGTTCGCGACCACCGGGCCGGGAGAACGCGCGAGATCGCCTCCGACGAGCGCGCAACGCGCGCGCGCGCACGCGTCGCGGACCCCCCGGCGCATCCCTTCCGCCGTTTCTCGGAGCTCCGCCTCCGGCAGGGCGAGAGCGACCAGTACGCCGACGGGCCGCGCGGCCATGGCGGCCACGTCGCTGAGGGCGGCGGCGACGGCGCGGTAGCCGACCTCGGCGAAGTCGATCCAAGCGCGCCGGAAGTGGACGTCCTCGACGAAGGCGTCGGTGCTCACCACCCACCCGGACTCGAGCACCGCGCAGTCGTCGCCCGAACCGACCCGCACCTCCGCCCCGGGGGGCGGCCCGGCGGCCTGAAAGGACCGGATCAGATCGAACTCGACGCCCGGCCCCAAGGCGCCGCTCACCGGGAAGCGGCCTGGTCGAAGACGACGAAGGGGAGGTCGAGGCGGCTCCTCCGGCGCGGCCGCAGGCGCAGCGCTCGGGGGAGGCGGGCGATCGCGTCGCTGGGCACCAGCCCGCAGCCCTCGCGTCCGATCGCGGCCGCGGCCCCGGTCAGGTGCAGGGCCAGCCCGCCGGCCATCGGGGGATCGCACCCCTGCGCGAGCAGGGATCCCGCCACCCCGCTCAACGCGTCGCCCATCCCGGCGGCGGCCAAGTCGGAGCTCCCGAGCCCTCC
The DNA here is from genome assembly GCA_965115885.1 of Longimicrobiales bacterium. Lineage (GTDB taxonomy): Bacteria > Gemmatimonadota > Gemmatimonadetes > Longimicrobiales > Gaopeijiaceae > BD2-11. Next base: position 425,808 of record OZ220479.1, on the reverse strand, counting down.
CACCAGAAGCCGTTCGTCGGGGGCGGCCACGACCGACGGGTTGCCCTTGAGCAGCACGGTGCACGACCACGCCTCCGCCCGGTCGAGCGCCCGCCGGTGGGGGGGACCGGAAAGACCCGGGACGTCCGCCGCGAGTCGCCGCATCTCCCCTCGATGGGGCGTCACCAGCACCGGCCGCGTCGGCCCCAGTTCGCCGAGAACGGGGCCCGCCCCCTTCGCCACCAGGTTCAGGGCGTCGGCGTCGAGCAGCACCGGGGCGTCGCCGGACGCCTCCAGGGCCGTCTTCAGGCTGGCCGCGGCGCCGGAATCGACCCCGAGCCCGGGACCCGCCGCGACCGCGGTCGACTTCTCCGCCGCGCGTGCGAGCGCCGAGGCGTCGGACGCGTCCACGAACACCGCCTCCGGGACGGCGCCCTGCAGCAGGCGACGACCGGAGAGGTCGCTCGCGATGCGGACGAGACCCGCCCCGGTCCTCAGGGCCGCGCGGGCCGCCAGGATCGCCGCGCCCGCCATCCCGGGCGAGCCCGCCAGCAGGAGCAACGCGCCGACCTCGTGCTTGTGGGTCTCGACCGGACGAGCCGGCAACGCTTCGCGCGCCCATCCGGGCGTGACGACCCGCGCCCCGAAAGCCTCCGGCGGCGGCGGCGGAAACCCGATCTCCACCGCCACCAGCCGCCCCGCGCGCGCCCGCCCCGGCTGCAGCAGAGCGCCCAGCTTGGGCCAGCCGAAGGCGACCGTCGCGCGGGCGCGGACGGCCTCTCCGGGGACGGAGCCGGTGTCGGCGTCCACCCCGGAAGGGACGTCGAGCGAGAGAATCGGCCGGCCGGACCGGTTCATGCGCTTCAGAATCCGCGCCTGCGGAGAACGGGGCGCGCCCGAGATCCCGGTGCCGAGCACCGCGTCCACCAGCACGCCGGCGGCGGTCGCGCGCTCGACGTCGCGCGCGGCGCCGCGGTCGGTCGCGTCCAGAACGGGAAGCGGCCACCGGTGCAGCAGGCCGGCGTCCGGAGCGCGCGCGGACGCCTTCGCGACCGTGACCGGGCGACCCCATCCCGCCAGCGTGCGCGCCAGGGCGAGACCGTCGCTGCCGTTGTTTCCGGCTCCCACGAACACGACGACCGGACCCTCCGGGAACACGCGTTCGAGCACTTGGGCGGCGGATCGGCCCGCGTTCTCGATCAGGACTCGGCCCGGAACGCCGAGACGGTCGATGGCGAGGCGGTCGAAGGACGCAGCCTCGCTGCCGGTGGGCGCGTGGACGTCGGGACCGCCGAAGAGGATCCCCAGGCGGCGACCGCGCCGGCCCCGGGGAGGCGCGCCGCGGTTCGCGTTCGCGCGGGGCGTCATCGGAGCGCGGGCGGCGGGGGAGCTACTTGTAGCTCTGGCCGATCTCGCGACCGAAGGTGACCTCCCCGTTGTCGACTCTGATGTTGAAGCCGCAGTCGGGGTTGGAGCAGACCCACGCCTTGTATCGAATCGAGGCTCCCTCGCGTCCGTAGTCGGACAGGGGAAGCAACAGTCCCGTGCTGCACTTGAGACAAGGAGGGAAGTTCTCAGACATGTCCAGTCCCCTGTCGGGCGGTCTCGGTTCGGACGAGACCGGTTGCGCGTTGAACCAAGCTCGGGCGGGAGCCTAGGCCCTGCCGCCCCACGGATAGTCCTGCTCGAAGACGTCCTCGAAGTCGTACACGCCCCTGAAATCGTCGGGAGAGTCCCCGTCCTGCTTCAGCAGAATTCCGCAATCGACCAGGTCGAAGACGATCTCGCCCAGATCCTCGGTGGCGTGAACGCCCCAGTGTTCCAGAACCGTGCGCGCCATGGGACCGTACTGGTCCAGAGCGAGACGCCTCACCCCTTGCGCCAGTTCCGTGCCGGAGACGTGCCGCCGCTCCTCGAGCGAGTCCGAGACCGACTGCAAGGCGGAGAGAACGAACAGATACGCTTTGGCGTGGAAGCGCGGATTGCGGTCGTGCAACCGGACCAGGGCGTCTTCGGCGATCTGAGGGTTGTTCATGGAGGGAATCTGAAGCGATTTCCCGGAGAGCGCCAGCCCGACCCCCCGGGCGGCGCGGGGCATTTCCCGTTGCGGGGCATGATATTGCGGCCTTGCCGGGCACGGCGACCCGGCCGCGTCCGCCTCCAACGCGACCGTCCGGCTAGGTCGGGGCCCGGAGCGGGAAGGACGCGCTCGTCTCGCGCACCTCCCCGCGCACCCGCCGAAGCACCTCGTCCTTCTCCGGGCTGCGGAGCACGCGCGCCATCCAGCCCGCGATCCGGCGCATCTGCTCGACGCCCATGCCGCGGCTGGTGAGCGCGGAGGTGCCGAGGCGGATCCCGGACGTGACCAGCGGCGGGCGGCGTTCCCCGGGCACCGCGTTCTTGTTGACGGCGATGTCCGCGCGCGCGAGCGCCGCCTCCGCCTGCGCCCCCGAGATGCCGTCCCGGCCGAAATCGATCAGGATCAGGTGGGTGTCGGTGCCGCCGCTCACCAGGCGGAAGCCGCGTTCCGTCAGAGCGGACCCCAAAGCGCGCGCGTTCGCCACCACCTGCCGCGCGTAGACGGCGAATTCCGGATCCAGCGCCTCGCGGAACGCCACCGCCTTGGCGGCGATCACGTGCATCATCGGTCCGCCTTGGGAGCCCGGGAACACCGCCCGATCGACGGCGCGCGCGTGTTCGGACGGCGCCAGGATCAGGCCGCCGCGCGGCCCGCGCAGAGTCTTGTGCGTGGTCGAGGTCACGACCTGGGCGTGCGGAATCGGGCTGGGATGCACGCCGCCGGCGACGAGCCCGGCGATATGGGCCATGTCCACCATGAGGATCGCTTCGACTTCGCGGGCGATCTCGCCGAAGGCGGCGAAGTCGAGGATGCGCGGGTAGGCGCTGGCCCCCGCGACGATCAGCCGCGGGCGCATCTCGCGCGCGCGGGCGCGCACGAGGTCGTAGTCGACGAGGCCGTCCGACTCGCGCACGCCGTACGACGACGCCCGGAACCACATGCCGCTGACGTTGACCCGCGATCCGTGCGTGAGATGCCCGCCGTGGCTGAGCCGCATGCCCAGAAAGCGGGCTCCGGGCCGAAGGAAGGCGAGGAAGGCGGCCAGGTTGGCCTGGGCCCCGGAATGCGGCTGGACGTTGGCGTGTTCGGCCCCGAAGAGCGTGCGGGCGCGGGCGCGGGCCAAGTCCTCGACCTCGTCGACGTGCTCGCAGCCGCCGTAGTAGCGCCGCCCCGGAAGTCCCTCCGCGTACTTGTCGGTGAGCGCCGAGCCGGTCGCCTCCAAAACCGCCCGGGAAGCGAAGTTCTCGCTGGCGATCATCCCCAGCTGATCCCGCTGGCGGGCCTCCTCGGCCCGCACGGCGCGGTGGACCTCGGGGTCGAGACGGCGCAGGCGGTCCCGGGACACGTGCGGCTCAGGCGCTCACGGACGCCGCGTGCCGCACGCGGCGTCCGGGCTCGGCGCCCCCGGGACGGCGGGCGTCCTCGAGCGCCTGCAGGGCGGCGCGGTCCGCGGCCTCGGCGGCGGTGACGCCGCCCTCGCGGGCGCGTCGGAAGACGTCCAGCAGGACGTCGTGGATGCCGACCGTCTTCTTCCGGGTGCGCTCGGCGGACCAGCCGCGAAGCTCGCCGTACACGTCGATGAGCCCTCCGGCGTTGATCACGTAGTCCGGGGCGAACAGGATGCCCCGCTCCTCCAAGGCGGCGGCGTGCCTCGGCTCGGCCAGCTGATTATTGGCCGAACCCGCCACGATGTCCACGCGGAGCCGTTCGGCGGTCCGGTCGTCGATCACCCCGCCCAGCGCGCAGGGGGCGAAGACGTCGGCGCGCACGTCGTAGATTTCGTCCGGCGGGACGGCGGCGGCGCCGAACTCGTTCACGGCGCGCCGGACGGAGTCGGGGTCGACGTCGGCGACCGTGAGCCGGGCGCCTTCGGCCGCCAGCTCGGCGCACAGACGGTGCCCGACGAGCCCCACGCCCTGGACGGCGACGTGCCTGCCCGCCAGGGACGGGTCGCCCCAGCGCTCCCGCGCGCACGCCCTGATCCCTTGGTGGACGCCGCGGGCGGTGGCCGAGGAGGGCCCCCCGGAGCCCTTGCGAACTCCGACCACCCACCGGGTTTCCGCACGCACCAACTCCATGTCTTCCGCCGAGGTGCCGACGTCCTCGGCCGTGATGTAGCGTCCTCCCAACGAGTCCACCGCGCGGCCGTGCGCCCGGAAGAGCCGCGCGCGGTCGCGAACGGGTCCGTTCGCGAGGATCACCGACTTTCCCCCGCCCAGGTCCAGGCCGGCGACGGCCGCCTTGTAGGTCATGCCGCGCGCGAGGCGCAACGCGTCGATCACGGCGTCCTCCTCGCTCGCGTACGTCCACAGGCGGGTGCCTCCCAGGGCCGGGCCGAGCGTCGTGTCGTGGACGGCGACGACGCCCCGGTAGCCCGCCTCGGGCTCCGACCAGAACGTCAGTTGATCGTGGCGGCGGGCCGCCATCTCCTCGAATGGCTTCATGTCGTTCCCTCGTCTCGGATTTCGCGAACCTCCCGCTGTGCGCGGCGCGCGGCCTCCCCTCGCCCGGCCGCGGCCGGAGCCTGGAACCCGCGCGCCGCGACGATGCGCAACACCCCGCCCGTGGCCTCGCAGATGCCCGTGCCGCTGGCGTCGCGCATCAGCTTCTCGACCGGATAGTCGCGCATGTACCCGTACCCTCCGAAGATCTGAACGGCTTCGCGCGCCACCGACACGGCCGCCCGGTTCGCCGCCCATCTGGCCATGTCCGGCGTCGCCGCCAGGCCGGGACGGCCCGTCCAGGAAGCCGTGCCCACTCCGCCCGCGCCGCCCGCGTCGAGAGCGCGCGCGGTCTCCCGCACCAGGGCCCGCGCCGCCGCGATCCGGGTGGCCATTCCGGCGAGCTTGTGCCGGATGGCTCCGAAGGCCGCGAGCGTGCGGCCGAACTGCTCGCGCTCGCGCGCGTACCCGGCGGCGTGCTCGAAGGCGGCCTGAGCGACGCCCAGGGCGACCGCCGCGCCTCCGAGACGGGAGACGGGGAGCGCCGTCTCCGCGCACTCGAACCCGGGCGCCGGGCGTCCGATCGTCCGATCGGCGTCCACTCGAACGCCGTCGAGCTCGACGTCGACGATCTCCGCCGCGCACAGGCCGAGGGTCTCGCGGCGGCGCGCGACGCGGTATCCGGGTCCGGCGGTGTCCACCAGGAAGACGCCCACGCGGCGCTCCGTCCCGCGTTCCGGGCCCACGCGGGCGAAGACCGCCGCCGCCGCGGCTCCGCCGCCGTCCACCACCCACCGCTTGCGGCCGTCCAGACGCCAGCCGACGGCGGTCGGCGTCGCCGTGGCGTCTCCCGCCTCCGCCCTCCCCAGGGCGAAGGCGATCCGGAATTCCCCGGAAGCGATGCCGGGGAGGAGCTCCCGCTGCAGGTCTTCGGAGGCGCGCGCGCGGAGCAGGCTCGTGACCGGCCCGCTCTGCATCGCCACGGAAAGCGCGAGGCCCGCGTCGCCCCGGGCCAGTTCCTCCGTCGCCGCCAGGCAGGCGCACAGGTCGAGGCCGAGGCCGCCGAACTCTTCGGGGACGCGCATCCCCGGAAAACCGAACTCGGCGATCGCCGCGGCGATCCCCTCGTCCGGGCGGCGGCGCTCGTCCCAGACCGCGGAGCGGGGGCGGATCTCGCCGTCCGCGAACTCCCGAGCCAGTTTCCGGACGGCGCGTTCTTCCGGAGTCATGGACCCGCGCGCATCACGGACGCGGCCGGGACCCGCTACTCATGCCGATGGAATCCGCGTCCGCTCTTGCGTCCCAGCCAGCCGGCGGCCACGTACTTGCGCAGCAGCGGGGCGGGGCGATAGCGGTCGTCGCCCAGTTCCCGGTGCAGCACCTCCAGGACGCTCAGGCAGGTGTCCAGCCCGATCAGGTCCGCGAGCGCCAGCGGACCCATGGGGTGGTTCATCCCCAGCCGCATCACCTCGTCGATCGCCTCCGCCCCGGCCACGCCTTCCGCGAGAGCGGAGATCGCCTCGTTGATCATCGGCATCAGGACGCGGTTCGAGACGAAGCCCGGGAAGTCGTTCACCTCCACCGGCGTCTTGCCCAGCCGGATCGACAGTTCGAGCACCGCGTCGACGGCGGCGTCGCTGGTCCGCAACCCGCGCACCACCTCCACGAGCCGCATCGCAGGCACCGGATTCATGAAGTGCATGCCGACGACGCGGTCGGGCCGCGCCGTGCGGGCGCCCATCGAGGTGACGGAGATCGACGACGTGTTGGACGCCAGAATCGCGCCGGGCGGAGCGAGCCGGTCCAACTCGGCGAAGATCCGATGCTTGAGCGAGGCTTCCTCGGGCGCCGCCTCGATCGCCAGTCCGATCCCGGAGACGGCCCGGGCCAAGTCGCGGGTCGTGCGGATGCGGGCGAGCGCGGCGGTCCCGTCGTCTTTGCGGAGCCGCCCGGACCGCAAGCGTCGGTCCACGGCGCGCGCGACGTTCGCCTCCGCCCGCGCGAGCGCTTCGTCGGCGACGTCGTGGAGCGCCACCTCGAGTCCGGCGAGCGCCGCGACCTGGGCGATGCCGGCGCCCATCGTGCCGGATCCGATCACGGCGATGCGCCGCACGGGCGTGCCCTCGGCCACGAAGACGCTCCGGGCGGTCAGGTCCGTTCGGGAGCCCGGGGCCGGAGCCGGAGCGCGACCGCCAGGGCGACCAGCAGCTCGACCGCGTCGCCGGGCGCGAAGGGCAGCACGACGCCCCGCAGCACCGCCACGGGAGCGGCGCCCGAGAGCAGAGCCAAGTGGGCCGCGCCCGCCAGGTAGACGACGAGAAGACCCGCCGCCAGCGCCGTCAGGAGGCGCGCGACGCCCGCGTCCCTCGGACCGGCCAGCCGTCCGCACAGGCCGGAGGCCAGCGGAAAGGCGAGAATGAAGCCGCCCGTGGGACCGACGAGGACGGCCGGCCCCGCCGCGCCCGCGGCGAACACCGGCACGCCGCCGACCCCGATCGCCACGTAGGCGGCCATGCTCGCCGCGCCCGCCGAGGGTCCCAGCATCAACCCCGACAACAGCACGAAGAGCGTCTGCAGCGTCATCGGCACCGGCGTCCAGGGCACCGGCACGGCGGCGTGGGCCCCGGCGGCGACCAAGAGCACGAAAAGCGCCGCGGCGAGCGGTCGCCGTCCCGCGGCGACCGGCAGCGTCCGCGCCGAAACGCCCCGTCCCGGGCCCGCTTCTCCAATCCGCGTCATAAATCCTCCATGGTTCGCTCGCGCCGCGAGGTTCCGCGCCGCGCTCGGGCGAGTCAAACGCGCTCCACCGCCAAGGCGACCGCGTTGCCGCCCCCCAGGCAAAGCGTGGCGAGACCGGTCGCCTCGTCCCGGTCCTCCATGGCGTGCACGAGCGTGACCAGGATGCGGGCCCCGGAAGCGCCGATGGGATGGCCCAGCGCGACCGCGCCCCCGTTCACGTTGACCCGGGTCTCCTCCAGGCCCAACGCGTCGACGTCCGCGAGAGTCTGCACCGCGAAGGCCTCGTTGATCTCGACCAGACCGTAGTCGTCCACCGTCGTCCCCTGCGCTTCCATTACCTTGCGCACGGCGAAGACGGGGGCGAAGAAGAGGTCGCGCGGCTCGGCGCCCGCCGACGCGTAGGCGGCGATCCGGGCGACCGGCCGCAGACCGTGCGCGCGGGCGAACTCCATGGACGCGACGACCAGGGCGGCGGCGCCGTCGTTCAGTCCGGGCGCGTTTCCGGCGGTCACCACCAGCGGGTCCGTCCCTTCGGGAGCGTCGCGGGGAAAGGCGGGCCGCAGTCGCGCGAGCGCCTCGGGCGAAGTGTCGCGCCGGGGGCACTCGTCGGCGTCGATTCGGGCCGCGCCCGAGCGGGTCGGCACCTCGACCGGGACGATCTCGGACAGGAAGCGGCCTCCGTCGATCGCGTCCACCGCCTTGCGGTGCGACGCCAGGGCGAACGCGTCGGCCCGCTCGCGGGTGATGCCCGCCCGGGCCGCCGTGTACTCCGCATGGCCGCCCATGTGGCGGTCCTCGAAGGAGCACCACAGACCGTCGTGGACGAGGCCGTCGCGCACCTTCCGGTCTCCGAACCTCACGCCCCCTCGGTGGCCGCGCAGGTAGTAGGGCACGTTGGACATCGACTCGAAGCCGCCCGCCACGACCGCGCGCGCGTCGCCCGCCCGGATCGCCTGCGCCGCCAGCATCACCGCCTTGAGCCCCGAACCGCACACCTTGTTCACGGCGACGGAGGGGACGGCGGCGGGGAGGCCGGCCCCCATCGCCGCCTGACGGGCCGGCGCCTGGCCCTCTCCGGCCGAAACCGCGTTGCCCAGAACGACCTCGTCGACGTCGGACGGGTCGACGCCGGAGCGTTCCACCGCCGCGCGCACCGAGGCGGCGCCGAGCGCGGGGCCGGACAGCGGGGACAGGCCGCCCAGAAACCGTCCGATGGGGGTGCGGGCGGATCCGAGGACGACGGGGATTCGGGATTCGTCGCTCATTCGGGTGCGGGCCGTTCGTCCGTGTCTCGTCGGGGGATCCTGCGCGGGCGCCTCCGGTCGGCCGCACAGGCCGGGGAGCGACCCCCGGCCGCGCCAACGTCCCGGCCGCAGCCGCGAAAAGCTCCGCAATTTAGGCGAAACGGGAGTTTTGTCCAACGGCGGTCTCGGTTCGGATCGGGGGCCGACTGACGCGCCAGCCGCAGGGTCCGGTGGGATCGCTCCGGCAGCTTTCGCTTCGGTCCTCGAGTTCCGGCTCCCACGGCCGCGTTTCCAGCCCCCGCCCGTCGAACCGGGCGTGCGGTTCTCCCGCACCCGGCCTGCGTACGGGATCGCGACCCCGCGCTCGGAAAGGCCCGCGACCCGTCGCTTCGGGCGGCGGAGGCCGCACCGCTCTCCGGGCCTCTCGCCAGGAACCCGGGGAGGAGAGACTGCGGCGAGGCGATTCCAGGAATCGCCTCGCCCGTTTCCGGCGCGACGGTCGGCGCCTTCCGCACCTCGGTTCCCCGGCGGCGCCGGTTGGCGCCGCTCACCGACGCACCGCGCTCGGCCCTCCGCCCGGAGCGATCCCGGACGGAGGGCCGACGCTCGAAGAGGGTCGCGACCCCGTCGGCCGGACGTCCGCCGACCGACGGGGTCGACGCCGCCTATCCGCCGCCCGAACTCGCGGCCGCGAGCGTGACCTTGGGACCCATCTTCCACGGCGTGGGATCGCCGCTCTGTCTGGCTTCGATCCACATGACGATCTCTCCCTGGAGATCCGCCGCCGTGAGACTCACGGATGTGCCGCTTTCGGTTTGGAAATTCGCGTAGCTAGTGGTCGTCTTGACGTCCTGCACCAGCAGCTGTCTCCCGTCCCAGATGCTCGTGCCTCTGGCTTGGTGATACAGAGTCAGCTTCGCGCCGCCCTGGCCCGCCACGGCCAACTGCCAGACGATCCGCTGATGCGACCTCTCGTTCGTCGTCGCCACCCAGTCGAGCTGGATCGTGTCGTTGTCCGCGCTGCGACGCGCCTTGATCGATTTCGCCACGGGATCGACCGCCGGCACCTTGACCCACAAGGTGTCGCCCGCCACGGTCGACGTACGGTCCCTTATGTTGGTTCTCGCATGGATTTCCACCATGAGCGAGAACGTGTCGTCGGGAAAGTCCAACGTGCTGCGCCGGGCCGACGAGAGATAGTACCCCTTCTTCGTCCAATCGGCTTGGGTGCGAGTTCCCATGTCCATGGAGTCCAGGAACAAGGGGCTGGCGTTGTTGATGGAGTCGCCTTGCGTGTAGTAGAAGAAGACCGCGGGGCGGTCGCCGGTGCCAGGCGGCATTCCGTAATTTCGCCCGGCCACGAGTTCTCGGCTGAAATACCGCACGATGACGTTGTCCGGCTGCTTGTGAACGGCAACGGAATCCCCGTTCGCGTTGGCGACGCTGTCCACCGTCGCCCCGGCCCGCTCCGCAGTCAGATCCAGGAACAACCAGGTGTTCGCCTGGATCTTGCCGAAGTCCCTGCGCTCTCCGGGCGCCACCGACACCCGCTGGCTGCCGTTCGGATAGTCGAAGCCGTGGAACTCCTTCGACGCCTCGACGTCGTAGGCGCCGAACGGCACGCTCAACGTGAACACGCCCGTCGAACCGGTCGTCGTCGAGTCCGTCGCGGCCGAAGCGCCCACCTTCTTCGCCTTGATCACGACCCCCGAAAACGGTCCGTCGCCCTGCGGCCTGACCACCCGGCCGGTGATCGTCGCGTTCACGAAGCCCGTGAAGTTGATCCCCGAGATCGCCGCGCCCGTGTGCGCCGGCACCTCGATCGACTCCGGCGCGAAGCTCATGCCCTTCTTCGTTGCGCGCACCGTCGCCGTCGTGCCGACGCCCCCGCCCTTGATCTCCGCCATGTAGGTCCCGTCCGCGCCCGTCACCAGCTTCCCGTTCGACGCCTTGTTCTCCGGCGCCACCCACTTCGTCGTGTCGGAAGCGTATCTCACCTGGATCTCCGCGCCCGCCACCGCCGCGCCGCTCCCCGACGCCGTCACCTTCCCGCTCACCGTCGCCTTCGAGGCCGTGCCCCCGAACGCGATGTCCACCATCTCCAAGCCGTTCGCCACGAACGCCCGCACCGAGTCCTTCGTCGTCGTCGCGCCCTTCGTCGCCTTCACGAAGAACTTGTTCGTCATCGCGCTCCGCGACGCCGAGGACACCCCCGCGATCACGTAGCGTCCGTACAGGTCCGTCATCGCCGTCTTCCCGTTCGCCGTCACCGTCGCGCTGTCGATCGGGAACCCGTCGCTCCCCTTCACCCGCCCGTACACCGTCCCCGTCGACGGCGTCACCTCCAGCTCCACCGCCCCGCCCAGCGGGCTCAACGCATTCCCCAGCTCCATGCCACCCTTCTTGCGCACCCGCCAGCCCGCCGACGCCTTCGCTTCGTAAGCGCCCGCCGCCAGCTTCCCGAAATCGAACTGGTACGTCTCGTCCACCGTCTTCGTCGTCGCCACGTCCTTCGCCAGCGCCGCGAACGTCTTCGCCTCGCCCGCCAGGTTCTTCCCCTCGACCGGCGTCAGATCCACCGTCACCCCCGGGTTCTTCCGGTTCATCGTGTCCGTCGAGAACCCGTCCCCCGAACTCGCCGCCGTCACGCTCTTGCGCCACACCTCGCCCTTCACCGAATGCGTCGTCACGTACGCGAACGACGCGCACTCGTCGTGGTCCTGAGGAAGCGTCTCCTGCAACGGACACAGCGAAACCGTGTGCCCGAATCCGCCCTCCGACCCGAACGCTCCGCCCATCAGCCCGTTCGCCTCCGCGTCCCGGTACGCCTCGAGCTCGTCCGGATCCAGCAGCACGATCCCCGCCGTCGTACCCGCCGCGCTCTCGTTCGCGCGAACCACCACGTCGTAGTCTGTCGGCACGTGCCGGAAGGTCGCCACCCCGTCCTTCTCGCTCATGTGCTTCGAATCCCACTCCTCCTTCGTGAACGAGCGCGACCGGCCCGTCCCGCTCACGTAGCGCAGCGACACGTCCACGTACCCCGTCTTCGCCCGCTCGTCCCCGCCCAGCACGTTCCCCGTGTACCCCTCCACCTGATCCCGCTCGTGGTGCACGTACACCTTCAACGTCTGCGTCGCGTAGCTCGCCTCGAGCGTCCCCGCTTCCATCGTCTCGCCCGCCAGCTTCAGACCCGTGTGCGTGTACTCCACCGCCTCCGACTCGTACTTCTCCCCACCGTCCAACTCGTCTTCCTGGTCCTTCGCCAGCATGAACGCGTAGGTCGTCGGCACCGACTCCGCCGTCGTCTCCAGATTCGCCATGCCCTCCTCGTCCAGCTTCTTCGGCGCGCCCTCCACCGTCTCCTCCCCCGACGTCACGCCGATCGCCCAGCCGCCCAGCGCCATGCCCCCGCCCAACTCCGTCTTCACCGTCTTCCCGCTCACCGACACGTCCACCTTCATGTTCACCACGTCGGCCACGTTCTTCGCCGACACCCTCCACTCCTGAGGATCCCACTTCACCGCCTGCTTGCCCGCTCCCATGTCCACGCTGTAGCCGTCCGCAACGACCGTCGCGTACACCGTGTGGCCCGTCGTGCCCGCGCGCGCCACACGGATCGACGCCATGCCCTCGTCGTCCGTCACGCCGCTCCCCGACATGTTCTCCCCGCCCATGTCCGCGTACAGGCTCACCTTCGCGTCCGGTAGCGCGTCCCCCGTCGCCTCCCCGCTCTTCAACTTCACCTCGAAGTCCACCGTCGTGTGCGTTATGTCGAACGGCAACGACCGCGTCGCCGCCTCCCCGACTCCCAACTCCACCACGTAGCCCGTCGACGGACCCCCGTACGCCACGTCGTGCTTCGCCAGCATCGCCGACGCATCCGCGTCGATCAGCACCACCAGCTGGTACGAGCCCGCCTTCAGACCCTCGAACGAGAACCCGCCCTCCTCGTCCGTCGCGCCCAAGCGCTGCTCGTTCACCCCCGGGCCCACCAGCGCCACCGGGATCCCCGCTCGCATCAGCGCATGCTCCCCCTCGTCGAACATGTCGTTCTTCGTCCCCTCGTCCACGTACGCCATCCCCGACACGCTCGCCGTCGTCGCGTGCTCCCCCTCGAAGTTCACGATCCTCGACTCGTCGTCCGCCACCGTCACGTCCATGCTCGTCGTCCCGAACACGTACGCCTCGCCCTCCACTCCGATCGACACCGCGTAGTCCCCCGCCGCCAACCCCGTGAACGCGTACTGTCCGCTCGCGTCCGTCGTCTCCGTTCGCTCCTCGTCCGCCCCCGACAGCGTCACCTCGACTCCGCTCAATCCCATCCCCTCCACGCTCACCCGACCGCTGATCCCCGACGTCCGCAGCAACACCCCCGTGAACGACACCGTCGCCGTCTCCCCCATCTCCACGCTCACCTCCCGAGACGTCGACGCGAACTCGTAGTCCTCCGCTTCGAAGCCGCCCGCGATGCTCACCTCGTACGCGCCCGCGCGCAGATGCCCGAACCGGTACATCCCGTCCGCGTCCGTCGTCGCCCTGCGGCTCTCCTCCGCAGGACCGCCCGACAGCGTCACCGTCACCCCCGCCAACCCCTCGCCCTCGATCGCCACACGACCCTCCACCGCCGACGTGCGCACGTAGTGGCCCGTGAAGTCCGCGTTCCCGACCTCGCCCGCATCCACCTCCACCTCCATCGCCTTCGTCTCGAACGTCACGTCCTCCGGGTAGCCCGAGATCTCCACCGTGTACGTCCCCGCACGGAGCCCCGTGAACGCGAACCCGCCGTCCATACCCGTCCGCACCGTCTCGCCCGTCGCGTGCTCCCCGCCCAACGTCGCCGTCACCCCCGACAGCGTCTCCGGCTGCCCGTCCCCTCCGCTCGTCGCCGCGTCCGCAGCCACCACCGCGCCCACCACCGCCGACGAACGCACGTACTCTCCCGCGAAGCTCAACCGCACGTTCTCCCCGTCCGTCGCGATCGTCGCCGACTGCGTCGCCTGCGCGAACGTCGCGTCCTCCGGGTAGCCCGAGATCGTCACCGTGTACGTCCCCGCCTCGACGCCCGCGAACGAAAAGTCGCCGCCCGCCCCCGTCGTCGCGCTCGCGCCCGACGACAGCGTCGCCACGACCCCCGCGACCGCCGTCCCCTCGATCGTCACCGTGCCCGAGATCGTGCCCACAGGCGTCGGCGGCGGCGGCGGGTCCACCGGCGGCGGGGAACCCTCGTCGCACGCCGCGAGCGCGAGCGACGCCAACGTCGCCGTGGCCAGGAGCTTGAGTCCGTTCTTCGTCTTCATGGTATCGTCCCTTGCGATGTAGTGAACGAAATCAGATGGGGGCGCCGTGCCGACGCACTCTGCGACGGCCGTCCCCCGGAGACATGCGCCGACCGACGCCCGGAAGACCCGGGACGGTGCCGACGCACGAAAACGTTGCGCGTCGCGCTTCAGACGCGTGCGCGGAGTTCATCGAAAACCGCGGTGGACGCGGGAACCCCGCCGACGCGCCGCGCGGCGGCTCGCGAGGAATCCGCATATGGAAGGCGTGGCGTCACGCGCCGAACGGACGCACGGATACGACGGGCTACGACCAGCCTTCGCAGGCGAAAGCGCAAACGGAAACCTCCGGATCCGGAAAAAGAAGCCCTGCGGCCCCTGAGAAGAGCCCCGCGAAAGAGTGCGGAGAGCCCCGCCTTTACTGAACCGGGCTGGCGGGCTGGCGGGCTGGCGGGCTGGCGGGCTGGCGGGCTGGCGGGCTGGCGGGCTGGCGGGCTGGCGGGCTGGCGGGCTGGCCTCCCCGCGAGCCTACGGACTCGCACGCCTTCCGGCAAGGCTCGAACCCGTGCGCCGAGCGGGCCGCGTCGCTCCTGCGGCGAAGCTCCGGCGGTCCCGCCGTCGCGCCCGCGCGCGTCGGCGACTCCGGCCAGTCCAAGCTGCGGGCGTTGCGGCTCGCGTTTCTCCCGGTCCGCGACCTCGCGGACCCGGAACAGGTCAGGCGGTCGACGCTCATGTCGTGGTGCGTGGCCCCCCGTGAGCATGTGTTAGACGAGAATTTCCTTGCAAGTCCCGTACCCGAAATTCTCATTTTCCGCGAATCACTTTCCGAACCCTTTTTCCACAGGAGGTTGCGGACCCGTGCCCCGTGGCTCGGGGAGCTCGGGAACATGCATCGAAACCTCGGAAATCCGAGGGAATCTACGGATTTCCGAGGTTCGAGGTTCGCCGACCGGTTCGGATCGTTCCGGGGCGCTTGCCTCGGCCACCCCGAACTCACGGCATGCGGTCCTGAAAGAGGACACCCGTCCTCTGCGGGAGACGCGTCGGCGCGCGCGCTCCAACCCCAAGACGCGTACGATTCCGCCCCGCAACCTTCCGGACATCGCCTCCCTTCCCCTCCGCCCCCACCGCCGAGCGGCGCGCCCGCTTCCCGCCCGGGCCGCGGCCCCGGGCGATCGAACCGGTCCTCGAACCGAGGGGCCCGCCCCGGGAGCCGATCACGTCTTCACGCCCCGGGCGAGGAGATCGCGCAATGCCGGGAGGTCGCGCACGCCCCGCCGCTCCGCGGCCGCCAGAAGTTCGTTCAGGACGAGCGCCGCGGCGCGCGCGTCGCCCAACGCGCGGTGGCGCCCCTGCACCTCGACGCCGAAGCGTCGGCACAGAGCGTCCAAATGATGGCGCCGCTGGGACGCCAGCAGCCGACGCGACATCTGCTCGGTGCAAAGCCGCTGTACCGGCGGGACGTCTCCGAGCGCCGCCCGCAGTTGCCCGCCCACGAAAGCCCAGTCGTGGACGGCGTTGTGGGCCACGAAGACGCGGCGCTCGAGCCGGCTTCGGACCTCGTCGGCGACGTCGTCGAACCGGGGCGCGGCGCGGGTCATGGCGGGGGTGATTCCGGTCAGGCGGACGACGGAGGGCGCGATCTCCCGTTCGGGGTCGACCAGGCTCCGGAACTCGCGGACCGCGACGCCCTCGCGCAGTTCCACGACGGCCAGCTCGACGATTCGGTGGCCGGCCTCGTAGGCGCCCCCGGTCGTCTCCACGTCCACCACCGCGTAATCCAGGAAGCCGAGCGACGAACGAGCTCCGGCCAGTCCCCGGACCAAGCTCCAACGTCCCGCGGAGTCCGTGCGGAACCTGGGATCGGGGCCCAGGAGCGACGCGATCAGCCTCGGCGAGGCCTGCGCGAACGCCCGCGGCGGAGGGGCGCGCCGAACCAGCTCGTCCGGGGGGAGCGGTCCCGCCTCGAGCAGCCCGGCGATCCTCCCGATCCACGACTCGCGACGCGCGCTCACGTCGTCGCGCGCTCCACCGCCTCCGACAGGCGGACGAAGTCCTCGGGCGCGAAGGCCTCGGGACGAAGGGTCAGGTCGAACCCGCTCAGGGCTTCCGCCTCCGCCACCGCCGACCGGCTCAGACGATAGTTCGGGGCGTCCCTGAGAATCCTCCGAAACTGCTTGCGTCGCCTCTGGAAGGCCGCCCGGGTGAGCGCGCGCACGGCCTTCTCCCGCGCCACCGAGATGCGGGGAGGGTGGAAGGGCCGGATGCGCACCACCATCGAATCCACCCGCGGAACGGGACGGAACGCCGTGCGCCGCACGCGCAGGAGCCGCTCCGCCCGCGCCACCGTCCGCACGCCCACGGAGAGCGCTCCGTAGGTGCGGGACCCGGGCGCCGCCAGCATGCGCTCCCCCACCTCCTTCTGCACCGTGATCACGACGTCGGCGGGCCGAGGACGCTCGAGAAGACGGAAGACGATGGGCGAAGTGCGGTTGTAGGGAATGTTGCCGACCACCTTGAGCGCGGAGACGTCGTCGACCAGCTCCGCGATTTCGGTCTCGAGGACATCTCCGCGAACCACGGAGACGCCGGGACGGCCGGCCAGCTCCCGGTCCAGACGGTCGGCCAGCTCCCGGTCGAGTTCCACGAGCACGAGCCGGCGCGGCAGGCCGACCAAGTGCCGGGTGAGCGCCCCCGTTCCGGGCCCGATCTCCAACACCTCGTCCGTGGGCCGGACGTCGAGCGCGCGGACGATGGCCCGCTGCAGATTGGGGTCCACCAGAAAGTTCTGGCCGAGAGAGCGCTTCGGCCGCACGCCTCAGAGCCTCAGCGCGATGGCCGTGCGGTCGTCGGCGGGAACCGCGCGGGTCGGGGCGGCGGCGCGCCGGAACAGCGCGTCCACCATGGCGGCCGGTCCCCGCTCCGCCTGCTTCCTGGCCTCCGCCAGCACCGCCGCCTCTCCGCTCATCGGACCGGTGGTCGCCAGCGAGTCCGAGAGGCCGTCGGTGAACAGGAACAGAAGATCCTCTCCCGCGGCCCAGGGCGCGCCGGCCTCGGAATACGAACCCGGCCCGGCGATCCCGACCGGCGGGTCGGTGGCCGCCAGCCGCCGCTCCCGCTCCCCGCGCCGGAACACGAACGCGTGGGGATGGCCCGCGTTGGAGTACGTCAGCTCGCCGGCGGCCGGGTCCAGAACGCCGCAGAACAGGGTGAGATACATCTCGGTGGTCTCGAGCTCGTCGCGCAGCGCGTCGTCGACGTGGCGCAACACCTCGGACGGACGCTCCGCCTCGCCCGCGAAAATGGAGGAAGCCGAAAGGGCGAGCGCCATGATGAGGGCCGCGGGGAAACCGTGACCCGACACGTCGCCGATCATGACGCCCAGCCGGCCGCCGGGAAGCTTGATGAAGTGGTAGAAGTCGCCCCCCACCTGCTCGGCCGGCTGAACGCGCGCCGCCACTTGGCTCAGCCCCAGCTGATCGACGGGCTGCAACAACCTCATCTGCAGGTTGTGGGCGAGCGCCATCTCGTGCGCCATCCGGTCCCGCGCCCGGCTCTCGCGGAACAGGCGATGGTTCTCGAGCGCCGCGCCGATCTGGCTGGCGATGGCGGTCAGCAGCTTGCGGTGGCCCGCCGTGAAGGTGCCGCTTCCCTTGCGCCCGAACAGGTTGACGACCCCGACCATGCGCGCCTTCCCCTCCTGCGGGGCGTACTGGATGGGCACCGAAAGGACCGATTCGGAGCGCAGGTTGGGGGCGAACGCGGGACTGCCGCCGTCGCTGACGACCGCCTCCCGTTCCCGGAACACCCGTGCGGTCAGCATGTCCCCTTCGGGATCGAGCGGCCCCTCCAGCCCGGCGATCCCCTCGGCGGCGACTTGGTGCAGCAGGCCGTCCTCGGCGTCGTGGACCCAGAGCGACCCGCGCCGGGCGCGCATCACGTCGCACACCCCGTCGAGGATGATGCGCGCCGCCTCCTTCAACTCCAGGATCGAGCCCAGGACCTCGCTGATCGTGTAGAGGAGGTTGATCTCCTCGTAGCGCGCCGACAGCTCGCCGCTGAGGAAGCCGATCTCCTGATCGGCGTCCAGGACCCGGACGAGCTGGGCGCAGAGGAGATCGGCGAGCGGCGCGAGGTCGGGATCGGCGGGGCGCACCGTCAGCTCCAGGCTGCGGCCCTCGCGCGTGTCCATCCGGCGCACGAGACCCGCGGGCTCCTCGGACGCGGGCTCCGTCGCCTCGGGATAGACGACGGCGCCGGAGGCCGGGTCGCGCACGCTCACCCGCCAGGGAAAGCTGCGGGCGAACTCGTCCAGCGTCTCGCGGGCGAGTCGCGGCAGCCGCGGAGCGTCGGAGCTCATTCGCGTCGGGCCGGATCGCGTTTCAGCAGCAGGGTGACGGCGTTTCCCCGCTCGTTGAAGGAGACTTGGTCCAGCAGTTCGCGCATCAGGAAGATGCCGCGTCCGTCGGGCCTCGCGAGACCCTCCGGAGTGGTCGGATCCGGGACGCTGCGGTAGTCGAAGCCCGGACCCTCGTCCGTCACCTTGGCGACGATGGCCTTCGTCGTGATCGTCACCTCCACGCGCACGCGCTTGGACCGGTCGGCGCCGTTGCCGTACAGCATCGCGTTGGAGAGCGCTTCCGCAAGCGCCACCCGGAGATTCATGCGGACGCGGGCGGCCCTTCGCTCCAGCTCGATGTAGCGGCGGCACCGCGCCACCACTTTTTCGACCGCGTCCTCGATGCGGAGGACGTCGCTCGGGAGGTGAAGGATCAGCACCGGCTCCATCGGCCGTCCGCGGGGCATGGGAGCCCGTCCCCGGATCCGGCTCAGGCTTCCCGCAAACCCTCTTCGCGGGAATCCACGATCCGGAACAGCGTGTCCAGCTTGGTGAGCTGGAAGAGGGTGCGCAGATCCTCGTTGAGCCCGGCCAGCACGAGTTCCCCGCCCCGCTCCCGCACTTTCTTGGACAAGGACACCAGGACGCCCAGTCCCGAGGAGTCGACGTAGCCGGTCTCCGCGAAGTCGACGAGGAACCTCAGGTCGCCCTCCCGAAGCCGGTCGAGCACGACGTTCTTGAGTTCCTGGCGGTTGGCGACGATCAGGTGGCCGCTCACGCCGACGACAGTCGTCGGGCCGGACTGTTCTACGCTGAAAGGCATGCCGGGCTCCGCGTTCGTTCTGGGGGAAATCCGCCTCGGATCCGCCGCCGACGTACCAAGTCGGCTGGTGTGGCGCAATTTTAAAGAATTGCCGCTGCGGGAGGCAAGCCGCCGACTTTTCGCACGACACGGACCCGACGCGGGGCGCCGCTCGCCGGGAGACGAGGTCCCGGGCACGGGGCGGCGGGACGGAAGTTGTCCAGCTCGAGGCGGAACACGGCGTCGAGAGGGTCGGGAACCGTGCGCCGCGGACTCAACCTTCTCCGTTATGTGAAAGCCGAATCACGCCCAGCACCGTCGTGACCGTCGTGCGGACGCGCAGGCGTATCCTGCTGAGACGGCCGTTCCCGAGCATCCGCACTGGGTTCTCGACTCCGCGCGCCAAGAAAAGCGGGCGGCCTCCGTGGCGCAGGCAGTCCGCCAGCAGTCGCGTCGCCTCATCGAGCCGGAACTCCGCGTCGGCGACTGGGCGAGAACGGAGCTTTCGGTCCGTGAGCGCGCCGGCGGCTTCCTTGCAGCACGCTCGGCAGACTTCGCCGCGCTCGGACGCCAAGCTTGTCCCGGCCGCGTAGCGGTGACCGTCGGACGGTCGAGGTGGACCGGCCCCCGGACGATGGCGCCGATCACGCCGGAGCGCCAGCCCGAACGATGCCGGCGCGGGTTTGCTTCGGCGGATCCTTGCGCGGGACAGGGAGGCAAGATAAGGTGGTAGCCGTTCCAGCGGGTGTACGGGGAGTCGGCGGAGAAGAAGGGGCGGTCGAACTTCGCGGATTTGGAAAATCCGGATCATGAGTGAAGAGATGAGGGCGGGCAACAGGCGAGAGCACGGAGGCTTGGCGACAGAGCCCCGCGAACATGTTCTCGTGACCTTGCTCGGCACGAACCCGCAACCGGTACGCTACGCTTTGGACGAGCGTCAAGTGGATGCGCGTCTCGCACCCGTGGCCCTCTGCGAACTCCTGCCGAAGACGACCGGCCCCGACCGGGTACTGGCGCTTTGCACGCGCGAGGCGGAACGGAAGACATGGCCGCTCCTTCAAGAGGATCTCGACGGTACGGTACGCTCGGTCGAGTGCCTGATCGTGCCTTCCGGGCACACGCAGGAGGACGTGAACGAGTACTTGGTTCGCGTGTGCAAGAAGGTGTCCGACGGGAAATCGGTCGAACTCACCGTGGACGTTACGCACGGCTTCCGGCATTTCTCGTTTCTCACCTACACTGCAGTCCTCTATCTCGAAGCCCTCGGCATCGCCGAGGTGCGCGGCGCGTACTACGGGCTGTGGACCAACGAAGCTCTCAGCCCGTTCTTGGATTTGCGGCCCCTTTTGGCGCTCCCGCAGTGGGTCCACGCCGTGCGCGTCCTGCGTGATACGGGCAGCGCCATGCCCATGGCCGAAAACCTGGGCGACGGCCCGCAAAGCCAATCGACTCAGAAGATCAAGAAACTCCTGCAGGATCTGTCGGAGGCCTACCTCTCGGGGTTGCCCCTCGAGCTGGGCCGGTGCGCCCACGACATCCTCGACGAGATGACGATGAAACCGTTGAGGAGACTGTTGAAACATGATCTTCAGTTGCCGTTGACCGACGAACTCATAGGTCAGCTCGGGGACACGTTGAAACGCTTCGCCCTTCCGCAGTCGACTTCCGAGCAGGGCTGGCAACCGGGCTGGAAGGCGAGGATCGCGCTATCCAAGGAAGAGCTGGAGCGGCAGGCGAAAGTCGTCGACGATCTTCTCCGCCGCGGAAGCGTTGCGACGGCGTTGCGTTTGATGAACGAATGGACCATATCTTGGACAGCATGGCGTCTCGACGAGAACGAGAAAGCCGACTGGTTGGACTACCACAAAGTACGCCGAAAGGCCGGCAACCTCCTTGGAGCCATTCCCACGAATCAAGAATCGAAGACCGTCGTGAGCCGAGACCAGAACAAGCTGGGCAAGTTCTGGCGCGATCTCTCCGACCTTCGCAATGCATATGCCCACAATGGGATGCGCCGACAAGTCCTGTTGGATCGCGACGAAAAGGTGCGAAAAATGCGATGCCGAATCCTGAAAGTGTGGGGAGAGCTTCGCTCCTTCCCCGATTGGGATCTCGGATTGGAAGATTCCGGCGGGCGAGTGTTGCTGAGCCCCATCGGGATGCGCCCCGGCGTGCTGTTCAGTGCGCTGGAGGTGTGCCGCAGGATGGCGAACGGATCCGAACCCTCGGTTTGCCTCGTGATTTGTTCGCAGGATACAGATGCGCTGATCGAGGATGCGATCACCGAAGCTGGCTTCGACGGAAGGATTGAGCGGATCCGTATCAATCCCCACGGCAGTGATCGCGACATAAAAGAGGCGGTGAAGATCGGACGAAGGCACATCGCCGGCGCGGATGACGTGTTCGTGAACGTCACGGGCGGCACCGCAGTGATGGGGCTCGCCACCGAGGCGCTCGCTGTCGAGGCGCGGCGCCTCGCTCGGCCGGTGCGCCGTTTTGGGCTGATCGACCGGAGGACGCCCGTTGAGCAGGATGCCGATCCGTATCGGATTGGCGAGCCGTTCTGGCTCGACGGTGGAGAGGAGGCCGATGCCAACGAAAATTGAAGCGACGTACAGGGTGGTGACGCCGATGTTCTGCGGCGGAGCCGATCCAGAGCGTGCCGAGTTGCGGCTATCGAGTTTCAAGGGAGTCCTGCGCTACTGGTGGCGGGCCTTGGCATGGGCGGAATGCGAAGGAAATCTCAAGCTGATCCGAAAGCGCGAGGAGGCGCTCTTCGGCAGCACAGGGGAAGGACAGTCTCTGGTGACGATGCGGCTTGGGGAGGACACGGACTATTTGAAGAGGGTGCAGAAAACGAAAAACTCACGCTCGACGACAGCCCCCACGCTAGAGGGACCGCGGTTTGGGGCCGGTGCCCGGTACTTGGGGTACGGCATAGCCCACACGGGCAAACTTTCACGCAGGTACGTTCACGCACCCTTCGAGTTCGAGGTTCGGATGCGCGTGCGTAACCCAACGGGGCGCGGGAATAAATTCGACCCTGTGAACCCGGACCTTCTCCTTCTCCAAGACGCTCTTATCGTCATGGGCGTCTTCGGTGGCATGGGCGCCAAGAGCCGCAAGGGGTACGGATCCTTGGTCCTGCGTTCGTTGACTGTGGATGGTGGAAGGCGGTGGGATGCTCCCCGATCAGAGAGCGACCTCGAAGATCGCATTGAGCGACTACTGCGTCGACGAAACGGGAACGAGGCATTGCCGAAGTACACTGCATTCTCGGCCAAGTCGCGGTATGTGCTGGTATCGAGCGGATCGAACCAACCTCTTGAGTTGCTCAATCTGATCGGCCGCGAGCTCGTCAGGTATCGAAGTTGGGGCCGGAACGGGAGGATTCTCAAAGGAAAAGAAGAGTCGGAACGGAATTTCCCGCACGATCACGATCTGATGAAAAGAAAAGGCGGTAGACCAAACAAACATCCCTGCCGTATCGCGTTCGGATTGCCGCACAACTACGGTCGGGATCAGATCTACCAAGTCGTTCCCGCTCATTTCGACCGGCGGGCGAGCCCGCTGTTCATCCACATTCACGAGTGCGACGGCAAACCCGTTGCCGTCTTGTCGTTTCTCCCCGCCCAATTTCTGCCGGAGCCCCGATCAGCAGCGATCTTGGTTGGGAGGAGAAAAGTGACGCAACAGCCAGAGAAAAAGCTCTACCGTCCGATTCATGATTTTCTCGACCGGCTGCTCGATCCCGGAAAACGCAAAGAAAAGAAAATAGAAAGAGTGATCGAGATCAAGGTGAAACCGTGACGACCCGTCTCGACGTTTCCATCGGTCCTGTTCAGGACTTCGTGGCCCAGTCGCGCCGCACCCGCGATCTATGGGGAAGCTCCTATCTGCTGTCGGTTCTCTCCGCATACGCGATGCGCGGGGCCGAGGAGGCCGCAGGCTACAGGGGCAAGATCGTCTCGCCCGCCGTGGAAGACGATCCGCTGTATAAGTGGATTTCCGGTGCCCGAAACGGGAACGCTCCGCAAATCGGTTCCCTCCCCAACCACTTCGTAGTCGAAGTCGAAGCGGACAAACGACCGGAAGCGGTCGCTCGCGCCGCGACTCGTGCACTCGAGGATGCTTGGCAACAGGTGTGCGATGCCGTACGGCGGTGTATTGTCCAAAAAGTTCAAAACGCCGGTTGCGGAACCGAGGCAATCTGGGAACGGCAAACTCGGAACTTCTGGGAGATCGTGTGGACAGTCGGGACTGGACCGGGCGGCGGAAACCTTCTCGCACGCCGAAAGCAATGGCGGTGCCACCGTCCACTCGACGAGCCGGGCGACAAGTGCACCGTGATGCACGATTTTCAGGAACTGTCCGGGTACGTGCGCGCTGAGAGTATGGAACGGCAGGAGGAGTTTTGGAGGCGCATACGAGATCACCACCTCGTCGGGCCGCTCGACCTGCGCGAAGGCGAACGGCTGTGCGCCATCGCCCTCGTCAAACGTTTGTTCCCTCTGGTTCCCGGAGCTTTGGACTGGTGGGTTGACCACGCCAGATCTTGGCCATCGACCGTGTATATTGGTGCAGCTCCGTGGATCGAGCGTGTACGCTCCGTAGCGCCTTTGGAAGCCGAGCGGTATGCCAAAGCAGTCACGGCTGCGGGAGCAACCGGCGATGAAACCGGAGGTGCCTTCACTCGGCTCGACGCGAACTGGTTTCACATCGACTTCGTGCGCGATGACCGGCGGTGCCCTATTCCTTCCACTCATACCGAAAGTCGGGCACGCGAAGATCTGGTCCGCCATCTGATGGCTATATACCAGACCTCCGACGACTCAGGTCGCCCACTGGGTAAGCCATCAGCGTTCTACGCGTTGCTGAAAGCCGACGGCGACCGTCTCGGCAAACTGGTGAGCGGCTCGGGGTCGGAACTGGTTGGGAATGCGTTGGCTAAATTCACTCGCGAGGTTCCAGAGATCGTGAAGAAGCACGGGGGCGTGACGGTCTACGCGGGCGGCGACGATGTACTCGCCATGTTGCCCGTTCCTCACGCGCTGTTGTGCGCGGAGGAACTCGAGAAGCGCTACCGATGCGCGTTCGAAGAATGTGATGACGCAACCTTGTCCGCAGCCGTTCTGTTCACACATGCCCGCTCGCCACTGCGTTCGGCGTTCGGCGAGGCGGGCCGACTTCTGGACGAAGTTGCAAAAGACGGCAACGGCCGCGATTCGTTGGCGGTCGGAGTTCTCAAGCCCGGTGGCCTGCATTGTCAGTGGGTCACAACATGGACGCGATGTCGCTCGGAGCGCAATTCCGCCGCTTTGCGATCACTCGAACTCTTGGATCTCTTGGTACAAAGATTGCGCCGGAACGACGGCGATCCCGGTCTCTCGTCTTCTCTAGTCTATCGAATCCGTGAGACACTCTCCTTCCTGTGCGAGCAGCCCCGGTGGGAACCGGGCACATGGGCGGACCCGCTCAAGAATCTCGAGATCAGGGCCTTTCTCCGCGCCGAGATTTTCCGTAGCCTCAACATCCGCTCGGGAAAAGAGGCGGATAAGCAAGCATCAGAGTGGACCGAACTTGTGCAGAGAATCCTGCCGCGCGCGGGAAGAAAAGAGGGGGACGACGGTGCGGCTCCGGTAGGCGTTGACGGGTTGTTGCTAGCGCGGTTTTTGACCGACCCCGATGACGAGGAAGTAAACCAATGACCATCGGCATCCGGCTCGAGCCAGTGGACACGCTCTTCCTACGGGACGGTACGCCTTTCTCGGTCGGCAGTGCTTCCCAGGAGGATGTCGGAAGCCTCTTCCCGCCGTACCCTCCCACGATGGTGGGAGCACTACGCGCGGCGATCGCCCGATGCAAGGGCTGGAACGGGCGGGGACGGTGGCCGGAGCACGTCAATGCCGTTCTCGGCGACGGCCCGAACGATCTCGGTTCTCTGAAATTCGAAGGCCCGATCATCCTGCGAGCCGGAGAACCGCTTTTTCCGATGCCCCGCCATCTTCTGGGTGTGGTTGCCCGGGACGGCGATTGGAAATCGGTTTCCTACATTCGTCCCGGCCGCAAAGTCGTGTGCGATCTCGGAGCGGCCGTCCGCCTCCCCACTCATGCCGATCCAGATCGTCCAGACGCGCAGAGGCCCAAGCCCGCAACAAACCAATGGCTCACCAAGACCGGCATGGAGGCAGTGCTCTGCGGAAAGCTCCCCGAAGAGAATGAAGTCGTGCCGAGTCGCAAGCTCTGGAGGGAGGAAGAACGCGTCGGACTTGAAATCGACTATAGCACTGGCACCGCCCGGGAGGGTCGGCTGTACAGCACCCGCCACGTCCGGGTGGCCTGTGGCGTGTCGTTGGGTGTGCGGATTGACGGCATTCCCGAGAATTGGCACTTGCCCCACAGTCACCTCGTCCCGCTGGGAGGCGAGAGCCGCACTGCCGAGTGTCGCAAATGGGACGCCGCGAAGCTGACAGTCAACACGCCCATGCGTAGAATTGAGGCTTCCGGGAAGGTGGCGATCATGGCTCTCACGCCGCTTGATCTCGACGGTACCATCGCTTGCGGTCAAGCACCGTTAGAAGCCGGAAGCGGTCTCCGTGTCGTGAGCGCCTGCCTAAATCGCCCGGAGCGGGTCGGCGGGTGGAACTCGCTCACTCGGCGACCGCTGGCGCTGAGGCCCGTGTTGTCTGCCGGAAGCGTACTTTTCTGCGAATCCTGCGATAAAAACGAACTTCGACGCCTCGTGCGGACCGCCGAAGTGGGCGGCGGCTTCCTGAGAATCGGACAACGGACGGAATGGGGATTCGGTCTCGTAGCTGTAGGGGCGTGGCCACCGAACAAGGAGATGAATCAATGTCGATGAAGACCGCCATGCTCGGACTCTTGGCCGAGAGCCCGATCCATCCCGGCGCGGGGCGCGGCCTAGGGGTCGTGGACCTTCCGGTGGCACGGGAGGCGGCCACGGACTATCCAGTGCTCGTAGGATCGAGCTTGAAGGGGGCATTGCGCAACAAATTCGAAGTCGGGCGACAGGATGGGAGCGTCAGCGAAGAGGAAGCCCGCGAGGCCGCAACGGGCCCATTCGGAAGCCGAAATAGGGCGGGTGGCCTCATGATCTCGGACGCCCGCCTTCTGTTGCTCCCCGTACGTAGCCTGACCTCGTCGTACCGGTGGGCGACGTGCCCGCATCTGATAGAGCGCTTCCGTAGGGATCTTGCGCGCACCGGAGTGAAGAAACGACCCGATGTGCCCGCCGTACATGAAAGCGGCACGGTCATCGCCTCGGCCCCGGATTCGTCGATGTTCCTCGAGGAGAGGCAATTCCGAGTTGCCACTGACCTGTCGTTGCAGAATCTTGCGGAGGCCATCAAGCCGCTGATTCTGCACGAAGACACGCAGGCCCGGATGGAATCCCGTCTCGCCGTTCTTCACGACGACGATTTCTCCTGGTTTGCCCGCTACGGCCTCTCCATACAGGCGCGCAACGTCCTCGAAGGCGGAACCAAGCGGAGCACGAATCTATGGTACGAGGAGACTCTGCCGCCGGATACTGTAATGTACGCGCTAGTCGCGGGGCGGGATGACGACTCGTTCGGCGTGCTCGCCGAGCTGTTCCCGGAAACCAACCCCTACCTGCAAGCGGGCGGAAATGAGACCGTGGGTCAGGGTTGGTTCGCCGTGACCCGTCTACCTAGCGAAGGGAGGGAGCAATGAATCTCGGTCGGCGGCGGGCGAAGAACGCACTCGAGCGCATCAAGGCACTGGATGGGAAACCGAAAGAATTCAAAGAAAAATACAGATCCTACGTGGACCGGCTTGGCCCGGCCATCGTCATGAACGGCCTCGGCCAAGCACTCGCGACCGAACGCGCCGCTGCGGAATCTAGCCCGAAAAGCGACCAGCAGTGCGCACACCACGAGCTCTACACGAACTTGAAACAGTGGCTCTGTGGCGATGGGGATGTGTACAGCAGCAAAGCTGATCTGTTGGACGCCATCGTCGACAACGACGAGACGCTGTATCTCCGCGCACGGGCCGAGGCACTAGCTTGGTTGGACTGGCACAAAAAGTTCTGCCGAGCCTACATCAAGCGAGCCTACATCGAGGCGAAAGACGGAGGAACGGAGTGAACCGGCGACGGCTACGACCGCTGTACGAGAGCGTTGCAAAGGAAGTGCTCGGCCGACAGCCGAACGGGCACGCAGGGCTTTGGTTCGACAAGTTTTTTGACTACTGGCCCACCGACCACTGTTCCACCGGGTCGCGGATCTGGAAAAGCGACAGCAAGTCGAAGTTCGAATGGATCCGGACGGTCGCAAATGGAAAGCCGGTGGGATCGCAGAAGCAGATTGAGGAATACGCGCACCGGGTGGTGCGACTGGTAAGGAAGTGCGGAGGCCAGTTCTACGTGTTCGAATCCGAGTCGCGCTTCGTCACCGGTCTGGGCCACAACAACCCTGTCGAGAACGGCTTCGCTTGGCATTCGACCTTGGGCACCCCCTATCTGCCGGGCAGTTCCGTCAAGGGGGTCGTTCGGGCGTGGGTCACCACGGACGAGGAACCGCGACCAAGTCGAGAGATCGTGGCTCGCACGTTTGGTCCCGACAACGCATTGGGATCGGCGCGCCACGTTGGAACGGTGTGTTTTCTGGATGCGATTCCCGTCGCGCCGGTGAAACTCGACGCGGATGTCCTGACACCGCATTACGCCAACTGGACCTCGGAGGATCCGCCCGGGGACTGGTGCTCGCCGACGCCCATCCCCTTTCTGACCACGGCTGCAGGAACCTGTTTTCTTTTCGGCGTGGTCCCGCGCTCCAATGACACCGGAAGTGATCTGAAATCGGTCCTCGGATGGTTGGAGTCGGCTCTGAAGTGGTCGGGCGCGGGAGGGAAGACGGCGGTCGGATATGGTCAGTTTCGCCGGAATGACGAAGTGACGCGCAGTCTTGATGACTGGCTTGAAGGCGAGAAACGCAAACGGATCCAGGAGCGGGAACAGGAGGAAGCTATGAAAACCCCTGAAGGTCGCTGGCGGCTCAAGCTCAAAGGCTTGTCAGAGACGAAACTGTTAGATAAAGTTCGCATCAATTTGGAGAAAGAGCTCATTGAGGATGAGGAAGAGCGCCAAGCTTTCGCCGAAGCCGTATGGGCCACAGGTTTCCCAAAAAACTGGCGAAGGGGCAGGAAGACCGATCCATCGACCAACGTAGGAGCTAAGAAACTCAAGCAACGAGCTCGATTGGTACAGGAGGCCCGGACTCACTCCCAGTTGTGATTTGTGATTGAAAACTTGGGCATCAAGTTCCGATGCCGACGATGCACGGACAATCTCATCGGACCCGAAGGTATCGGCGAAGACGCGACAGCGCAACTTCACGGCGGGGTGCACGAGCTGTTGATCGTCGAACCAAACTGACGTGTTCGCAGGCGAAAACATGGTAGAAGAAAAACTGCAAGGGGAAGTGGTGCCGACAGGGGGGGGTGTGCTGCTACCCCCGTCCCTGAAGTGCCGACAGCACCTCCTGCACAAGCAGCGCGCCGCGGGCCCGGATGCCCTCGATGAGCCCGAAGGGACGTGAGACGGATGCGGAATACAGGAATGGAAGAACGTACGTTTTGCATGAGGAGATCCTCAGGAAGCGCATCGTCATCGAAGTCCTGAACAGGAGGTCCGGGTTGGCAGAGGTCGACCGCCAAATTTTTTGCGAGACCTCCGGTGAGGCGCATGGCCCCGCGAGCGGTCGCAGTCATCTATCGCCATGATCATCATGGACTTGAGATTCTTGACAACACAGGTAGAAGACGTTGGCGAGAGTTCTTGGAATGTTCATTGTGGAACCGCTCGCAATTCGTCCGACAACCTCGTCTTGCTCGACGAGTTGATACGGGGTAGGGTTTCCGGGGCGGCGTCGCCCCGGCCTCATTGAAGCGCTTCAGCCCGGATTAGCTCCGTCTTGGCCTTCTCAAGTTTCCGGGGCGGCGTCGCCCCGGCCTCATTGAAGCATGTGTGCTCCGTTTTTTGGCGGCGTCTCTGTTGCGCGGTTTCCGGGGCGGCGTCGCCCCGGCCTCATTGAAGCCTCAGCAAGGACCGGAACCTCTTGCACTGTTCTATCCGGGTTTCCGGGGCGGCGTCGCCCCGGCCTCATTGAAGCCTTACCGCAACCGTAATAGGTTGCGCTATTAGTAAGGGGTTTCCGGGGCGGCGTCGCCCCGGCCTCATTGAAGCTTCGATCCTTCTCCTTGCCCAAGCCCTGAGAGTTTGGGGTTTCCGGGGCGGCGTCGCCCCGGCCTCATTGAAGCGAGACGCTTCTAGGTATCGACGACCCGTCCGGGCCAAGGTTTCCGGGGCGGCGTCGCCCCGGCCTCATTGAAGCAGTAGGGACCGCCTTCGCGGCCTTGGCCCGAGGGGCCGGGTTTCCGGGGCGGCGTCGCCCCGGCCTCATTGAAGCCACGCGGAAAAGCGCGGAGAAAGGCCTTTCCGTGCTCGTTTCCGGGGCGGCGTCGCCCCGGCCTCATTGAAGCCGACGGTCCCGGGACGGACCGGAAGCCGGTCCCCTCGAGGTTTCCGGGGCGGCGTCGCCCCGGCCTCATTGAAGCCGCGAAGTACGCGCTGAAGAGGTCTTTCGCCCTGGGCGGTTTCCGGGGCGGCGTCGCCCCGGCCTCATTGAAGCCAGGGACACCATGATCCCAATCTGCCCGCCGACCTGGAGGTTTCCGGGGCGGCGTCGCCCCGGCCTCATTGAAGCATGGAGAATACCAGGGATTCAGGTACGAAGATCTGTAGGTTTCCGGGGCGGCGTCGCCCCGGCCTCATTGAAGCCGTTTCCGCCATGCATGCGCCATGATCCTTCGACGCGGTTTCCGGGGCGGCGTCGCCCCGGCCTCATTGAAGCTATGCGTCGATGCCATGCGACAACAACGCGTCGAAAATGGTTTCCGGGGCGGCGTCGCCCCGGCCTCATTGAAGCTCCGAGTCGGAAGTACACGTGCCTGCCGCGCTTCGGATGGTTTCCGGGGCGGCGTCGCCCCGGCCTCATTGAAGCGCTGTAACTATTCTTGTCGCGTTAGAGTGCGTTATCCATGGTTTCCGGGGCGGCGTCGCCCCGGCCTCATTGAAGCCGAGTCAAAGCTGAACGTAGGGTTGAAGAAGGTCATGGGGTTTCCGGGGCGGCGTCGCCCCGGCCTCATTGAAGCTTGCGGGATCGATGGCGCAACCCCGGACGCGCCCCCGGGGTTTCCGGGGCGGCGTCGCCCCGGCCTCATTGAAGCACCGAGTATCATGACGGTCAGGTAGAAAAACAGAAGCTGGTTTCCGGGGCGGCGTCGCCCCGGCCTCATTGAAGCGCTTCAGCCCGGAGTAGGCTAGTCTTGGCCTGCTCAAGGTTTCCGGGGCGGCGTCGCCCCGGCCTCATTGAAGCGGCCGATTGGGCCTCGACCCCGCCCCCGGCCAGGGCCGGTTTCCGGGGCGGCGTCGCCCCGGCCTCATTGAAGCATTGCCGTGCAGGTCTTCGCGGACATCCGCCCACTGGGTTTCCGGGGCGGCGTCGCCCCGGCCTCATTGAAGCTCGACCTCTTGGGTGGACTGCCGCAACTGCGCCCGCGGTTTCCGGGGCGGCGTCGCCCCGGCCTCATTGAAGCACCGGGAACCTACACATTGATTTAGTGGGTTTGTCGGGGTTTCCGGGGCGGCGTCGCCCCGGCCTCATTGAAGCGTTTCCCCTTCACGTGCGGCGCGCGCCGCGCACCAATGGTTTCCGGGGCGGCGTCGCCCCGGCCTCATTGAAGCAGGGCGGAGTGACGCGCCGAGCACTCGGCGCGCCGCGGTTTCCGGGGCGGCGTCGCCCCGGCCTCATTGAAGCCAAACCAGTTCCTACTACTACTTTCAGGTCTCAACTTGGTTTCCGGGGCGGCGTCGCCCCGGCCTCATTGAAGCGTGAGCCCCCGCGCGTGTAGCGGATCGCGGCCCGCGGAGGTTTCCGGGGCGGCGTCGCCCCGGCCTCATTGAAGCTGGGACTTCGGCGCCGGCGAGTGGAGCAAGCACTCGGAGGTTTCCGGGGCGGCGTCGCCCCGGCCTCATTGAAGCTTACGTCCGGGAATGCTAACGGGAAAAGTGCTCCGGGGTTTCCGGGGCGGCGTCGCCCCGGCCTCATTGAAGCCGGGGAGCTTCCCTTGCGCACCCCTTGCGCGTCCGCGGTTTCCGGGGCGGCGTCGCCCCGGCCTCATTGAAGCAGGCTCCTTGCCTAGGGTTCCGGCGCGGACGTCCCGCGGGTTTCCGGGGCGGCGTCGCCCCGGCCTCATTGAAGCAGCATTGTTCGCCGTAGCTTGTTGCGCAGGATGATTGGGGTTTCCGGGGCGGCGTCGCCCCGGCCTCATTGAAGCACCGGGAGCGCCATCACTGCCGGGCAAACCTGTAACGGGTTTCCGGGGCGGCGTCGCCCCGGCCTCATTGAAGCGCTTTGGGTGCGCAAAGTGAAGTGTTCGGAGTTCGAGGGTTTCCGGGGCGGCGTCGCCCCGGCCTCATTGAAGCACCTGTCATCTCGTCAGGTCTAGCGGTAGCCATAGCTGGTTTCCGGGGCGGCGTCGCCCCGGCCTCATTGAAGCGGGCTCACCTCGAGCGTCGGAGCGTCCGGCTGCGCGCGGTTTCCGGGGCGGCGTCGCCCCGGCCTCATTGAAGCATTCTCGCCCTGGCGATCCCGATCGGGATCATGGCCGGGGTTTCCGGGGCGGCGTCGCCCCGGCCTCATTGAAGCTGGAGGTAGGCCTGCTGATTGCCGCGCGCGTTGCGGTAGGTTTCCGGGGCGGCGTCGCCCCGGCCTCATTGAAGCATCGTACCGGTCGACCACGTGGAGTGTGATGTCTTTCAGGTTTCCGGGGCGGCGTCGCCCCGGCCTCATTGAAGCCGACCATCGCGCCCGCGGCGAAGCTGGTCGAGTCGGAGGGTTTCCGGGGCGGCGTCGCCCCGGCCTCATTGAAGCCAGTGCGGAACTTCCGTACGGAAGCGGACGCGGATAGGTTTCCGGGGCGGCGTCGCCCCGGCCTCATTGAAGCGGCACCCGCTTCGCGCCAGAGCGCCCGACGTTCCGGCCGTTTCCGGGGCGGCGTCGCCCCGGCCTCATTGAAGCACCACCCGGTGCGTCTCGGGGCGCAGGTGGTAGGGGCGTTTCCGGGGCGGCGTCGCCCCGGCCTCATTGAAGCCGGCGCGAACGACAGGGAGGAGGGCGATGTAGATCACGTTTCCGGGGCGGCGTCGCCCCGGCCTCATTGAAGCCAAGGGACGGAAGCTAGGCCTATTCCAAGGGACGGAGTTTCCGGGGCGGCGTCGCCCCGGCCTCATTGAAGCGTATTCCTTGCTTCGTTCAGGACACATCCCTCGACTGTTTCCGGGGCGGCGTCGCCCCGGCCTCATTGAAGCCCGACAACGCGGAGAGGGTGGTTCCGTTGGTCACGAGGTTTCCGGGGCGGCGTCGCCCCGGCCTCATTGAAGCCCGACAACGCGGAGAGGGTGGTTCCGTTGGTCACGAGGTTTCCGGGGCGGCGTCGCCCCGGCCTCATTGAAGCATGCAGGGCCAATCACGGCGGAGCCTCTTCATAATCGTTTCCGGGGCGGCGTCGCCCCGGCCTCATTGAAGCTGTGCCCCGCCCATTCCGTGTTCCATCTCGCCGCCACGTTTCCGGGGCGGCGTCGCCCCGGCCTCATTGAAGCACCCGGAGCCGCGTTGTTCTCGACGTCCGGACCATAGTTTCCGGGGCGGCGTCGCCCCGGCCTCATTGAAGCATCCTCGCCCTGGCGCGCGCGTCTCGCGCGTCCCGGATGTTTCCGGGGCGGCGTCGCCCCGGCCTCATTGAAGCTTGGCCGTGATCTTGTGAACTCGGCCGGTCACGTCGGGTTTCCGGGGCGGCGTCGCCCCGGCCTCATTGAAGCGAAGGGACGCGGACTAGTGCTATCCCGGGACGTGCTGTTTCCGGGGCGGCGTCGCCCCGGCCTCATTGAAGCCTTCAGATCACGCACTGGATCACCTCCTCGTTTAGAGTTTCCGGGGCGGCGTCGCCCCGGCCTCATTGAAGCATCGACGGCCGCTTTCCTTCGGACAGCGTCCTCGATGTTTCCGGGGCGGCGTCGCCCCGGCCTCATTGAAGCGACGAGCGTCTCCGCATTGTCGACGAAGTTCTGGAAGTTTCCGGGGCGGCGTCGCCCCGGCCTCATTGAAGCCATGCCCTGCACCCCGGACGTCTACGGCGCTACAGGGCGTTTCCGGGGCGGCGTCGCCCCGGCCTCATTGAAGCGATTGACCAGAACGCGAGAGATAACTAAACGCTTGACACGTTTCCGGGGCGGCGTCGCCCCGGCCTCATTGAAGCCGTGGGCCAGGCGCGTGGGGATCAAGCGAGACTGATCGGTTTCCGGGGCGGCGTCGCCCCGGCCTCATTGAAGCCATCGTCCGTTAGGTTGGTTCGTGTCCGGGAAGGTTGGTTTCCGGGGCGGCGTCGCCCCGGCCTCATTGAAGCTCCGGCGCCGTGCGGAGCACGCGGCCGAGTCGCTGGATGGTTTCCGGGGCGGCGTCGCCCCGGCCTCATTGAAGCAGAGAGAACTTCGTGTTATCATGCGTAAACTCATCAACGTTTCCGGGGCGGCGTCGCCCCGGCCTCATTGAAGCCCGTAATAGGGAAAGCCGTAACGCTAACCGGGAAGGGTTTCCGGGGCGGCGTCGCCCCGGCCTCATTGAAGCTTCTTTGGCTTCGATCCAATGTGGCATAGCCGCTGGGTTTCCGGGGCGGCGTCGCCCCGGCCTCATTGAAGCGCGCACGCGCACGGGCAGGCGCACGCGCACGGGCAGGCGCGTTTCCGGGGCGGCGTCGCCCCGGCCTCATTGAAGCCAGCAGCTCCGCCGGATCGCCGTCATGCCATGCCATGTGTTTCCGGGGCGGCGTCGCCCCGGCCTCATTGAAGCGATTGAGTGACGCGACCCGCAAATCTCGATGAATGCGTTTCCGGGGCGGCGTCGCCCCGGCCTCATTGAAGCGTCGTGCGCCTCGACGCACGCGCGCACGACGGCGTAGTTTCCGGGGCGGCGTCGCCCCGGCCTCATTGAAGCTGGCCTAGCGGTCAAGCAAGGCACTGACGACGACGAGAGTTTCCGGGGCGGCGTCGCCCCGGCCTCATTGAAGCATCACCATACATTTTGTGTTCATTCGCGATATGCGAGGTTTCCGGGGCGGCGTCGCCCCGGCCTCATTGAAGCTGATGATCGCTGGCGCAAGTGTTTGATTGATCATGATGTTTCCGGGGCGGCGTCGCCCCGGCCTCATTGAAGCATGGATCGCCGCGACCAGCGCTACCGGCGTACCGCCGTTTCCGGGGCGGCGTCGCCCCGGCCTCATTGAAGCTGGAACGCCGCGCAGTCTCGGTTCCAAGTCCCGTCTTCGTTTCCGGGGCGGCGTCGCCCCGGCCTCATTGAAGCGCTTGCAAAAACCTGCCAAGACTTTCAATCACCTGAAGGTTTCCGGGGCGGCGTCGCCCCGGCCTCATTGAAGCGGTCGGCAAACGAATCGATAATCACGGCGACCGTCAAGTTTCCGGGGCGGCGTCGCCCCGGCCTCATTGAAGCGTGTGGCGGCGTCTTGTGCGCCGCGTCTCCATGATGATGTTTCCGGGGCGGCGTCGCCCCGGCCTCATTGAAGCCACCTCAAACATGTTACATTTAAATTTTCATGGGTTGTTTCCGGGGCGGCGTCGCCCCGGCCTCATTGAAGCTCCTCCATATCGTTTACTTCTTGTATGCAAATTTGCGTTTCCGGGGCGGCGTCGCCCCGGCCTCATTGAAGCCGCGTCCCTAGGTACCTTTCCGGGCGTCCTACGGGACGTTTCCGGGGCGGCGTCGCCCCGGCCTCATTGAAGCCAGAAGGGCGAACAGGGCGATGCGGGCACAGCGGGTGCCAGTTTCCGGGGCGGCGTCGCCCCGGCCTCATTGAAGCCAGACGATCACCCAGCCCATGAACATGGTGGTTCGTGTTTCCGGGGCGGCGTCGCCCCGGCCTCATTGAAGCACGATCTGGCGGCCCGACCCGTGGATCGACTTGAGCGGGTTTCCGGGGCGGCGTCGCCCCGGCCTCATTGAAGCAAGATGATGAAGGATTCGACGCTGTGCGTTCCGCTGGGTTTCCGGGGCGGCGTCGCCCCGGCCTCATTGAAGCTCGTCCACGACAAGTTGTCCTCGTCCGTAGTCCAATGTTTCCGGGGCGGCGTCGCCCCGGCCTCATTGAAGCCGTCCCCGTCCTGCATGCGCCATGTTCCTTGGACGCGGGTTTCCGGGGCGGCGTCGCCCCGGCCTCATTGAAGCTAACGACGCAATGAGAGTCGTCGAAAATCGCCATCCCGTTTCCGGGGCGGCGTCGCCCCGGCCTCATTGAAGCTTCAATGAATGTTGTCGGCCGTGATCTTGTGAACACGTTTCCGGGGCGGCGTCGCCCCGGCCTCATTGAAGCGGCACTCACTTTGATTGAGTAACGCGACCCGTCTTGGGTTTCCGGGGCGGCGTCGCCCCGGCCTCATTGAAGCGCCATCATTCTGTGCGTCACAGAATGGGCGAGAGTCAGTTTCCGGGGCGGCGTCGCCCCGGCCTCATTGAAGCGCCATCGCCCTCGATGGCATGGACGATCTGTGGCGCGGTTTCCGGGGCGGCGTCGCCCCGGCCTCATTGAAGCTGCGATGGAGCGAGAAATTGGGGACCATTGCTTGGCCATGTTTCCGGGGCGGCGTCGCCCCGGCCTCATTGAAGCTACGTGAAGGAGAGCGGGCGCGTGTGCTCGGAGTGCGGGGTTTCCGGGGCGGCGTCGCCCCGGCCTCATTGAAGCGCCGAGCTCTCCGGGTACAGCACTTCGGATTGAAGCTTGTTTCCGGGGCGGCGTCGCCCCGGCCTCATTGAAGCCGGTCCGGTCCCTTGGCATTGCTTGCATTGCTTGCGGAAGTTTCCGGGGCGGCGTCGCCCCGGCCTCATTGAAGCCGTGGAGCTCTCTGGGTACAGCACTTCGGACTGAAGCTGTTTCCGGGGCGGCGTCGCCCCGGCCTCATTGAAGCCTCGTCTGTTTCGGCATCGCGTTGGTGATGCAGATTGTTTCCGGGGCGGCGTCGCCCCGGCCTCATTGAAGCAGGTTGGCGGTACCGTGCGTATCACGGTCGGGCTGGAGTTTCCGGGGCGGCGTCGCCCCGGCCTCATTGAAGCCCGTTCGTCGATCGTTTTCTGCGCTCGGCGCCGCTCGCGGTTTCCGGGGCGGCGTCGCCCCGGCCTCATTGAAGCAGCGAGGAGGCGGCCGCGCCCGTGGGCTCGATCATGGTTTCCGGGGCGGCGTCGCCCCGGCCTCATTGAAGCCTCCCGCCTAGGGTTCCCGGCTTGCAACCCGCAAGCAGGTTTCCGGGGCGGCGTCGCCCCGGCCTCATTGAAGCGCGAACACGGGCAAGGAGCGCGAGGAGACGCTGCAAGTTTCCGGGGCGGCGTCGCCCCGGCCTCATTGAAGCACAGAGGTACCCCAAGCTGTACGAGTGAAGGTGTTCTTGTTTCCGGGGCGGCGTCGCCCCGGCCTCATTGAAGCGGCGAACGTTCTGGCTTTGCCCAAATCGCGATCCAACGTTTCCGGGGCGGCGTCGCCCCGGCCTCATTGAAGCGCGACCTTCTGAAGGTCGCCGTCGGTGGTCGCCAGCGGTTTCCGGGGCGGCGTCGCCCCGGCCTCATTGAAGCCGGTCATATGAAAAAGAATGTGTCTCAATCGCGGGCGGTTTCCGGGGCGGCGTCGCCCCGGCCTCATTGAAGCCGGTCATATGAAAAAGAATGTGTCTCAATCGCGGGCGGTTTCCGGGGCGGCGTCGCCCCGGCCTCATTGAAGCGCGCGGCGCAACGTCCAGATGGCCTACGCGCTCCGGAGTTTCCGGGGCGGCGTCGCCCCGGCCTCATTGAAGCGGCGAAAGCAGGGGGAGTAGGCGGTGTAGCGGAGCGGGTTTCCGGGGCGGCGTCG
The DNA here is from genome assembly GCA_965115885.1 of Longimicrobiales bacterium. Classification (GTDB taxonomy): domain Bacteria; phylum Gemmatimonadota; class Gemmatimonadetes; order Longimicrobiales; family Gaopeijiaceae; genus BD2-11. The sequence continues at coordinate 388,899 of OZ220479.1, read as the reverse complement.
CCCCGGCCTCATTGAAGCAAGAAGATGCTCGTGTAGCGTTTGATTGGTGGAACGAGTTTCCGGGGCGGCGTCGCCCCGGCCTCATTGAAGCTTCCGAACATGTTACGTTGTTTAGTGAAGTCTAGCGTTTCCGGGGCGGCGTCGCCCCGGCCTCATTGAAGCCTTCGGGAGCCCGGCGAGACGTTCGAGGAGTGGAACGTTTCCGGGGCGGCGTCGCCCCGGCCTCATTGAAGCACATTGGCTCCGGTGAACCTTACGCGACCGCTTTCACGTTTCCGGGGCAGCGTCGCCCCGGCCTCATTGAAGCGAGTCGCTCCATCAGTTTGGCGTTCGACTCTCGCGCGCGGTTTCCGGGGCGGCGTCGCCCCGGCCTCATTGAAGCACCCGGAGCCGCGTTGTTCTCGACGTCCGGACCATGTTTCCGGGGCGGCGTCGCCCCGGCCTCATTGAAGCAACCGGAAGGTTCCGGTCAGGACCGTGAACGGAGGGATGGTTTCCGGGGCGGCGTCGCCCCGGCCTCATTGAAGCTCGACCGAGGACGCGGCGCGACTGCCGGGGCTCGAGGGTTTCCGGGGCGGCGTCGCCCCGGCCTCATTGAAGCGGTCCAGGCGACCGCGCCGCCGTCGTCGAGCTGGTCGAGGTTTCCGGGGCGGCGTCGCCCCGGCCTCATTGAAGCGTGGCGCTTGGAAGCATGACTTGCGCTCTGGAAATTAGTTTCCGGGGCGGCGTCGCCCCGGCCTCATTGAAGCGAGATGGTATCCTCGACAGGCAACACAAAACAGGCTGGTTTCCGGGGCGGCGTCGCCCCGGCCTCATTGAAGCGAACCCGGCTTCCGGTCCCCTCGACGGTCCCCGGATTGTTTCCGGGGCGGCGTCGCCCCGGCCTCATTGAAGCTAGTTTATTTCCGAAACAATGCTCGTATAACTCATCGTTTCCGGGGCGGCGTCGCCCCGGCCTCATTGAAGCACGGTGGACCAGGTGGCCGAAATTCTCCGGCTCGCGTGTTTCCGGGGCGGCGTCGCCCCGGCCTCATTGAAGCATCGAGGGCTCAAGTGATACTCAAGATGATTGGCTGGAGTTTCCGGGGCGGCGTCGCCCCGGCCTCATTGAAGCGATCATGACGTCCTCGGTCTGAAGATTCTGACTCCGGGCGTTTCCGGGGCGGCGTCGCCCCGGCCTCATTGAAGCCCGCAGGGCACCGTGTCGTTGTGGAACGTCGACGACAAGGTTTCCGGGGCGGCGTCGCCCCGGCCTCATTGAAGCTTTCGCTGACGGGCTACTGGAACGACGAGGCCCTGGACGTTTCCGGGGCGGCGTCGCCCCGGCCTCATTGAAGCACGTAGCGCCGCGTGATCTTCAAGATCTTCTCGCGGGGTTTCCGGGGCGGCGTCGCCCCGGCCTCATTGAAGCCACGGGACCGGGTTCCGTCGAGGGAGCACGGCTTCCGGGTTTCCGGGGCGGCGTCGCCCCGGCCTCATTGAAGCTCCAATTCTTCGCGGATTCGCGCGGCGGCGCCGATTGTTTCCGGGGCGGCGTCGCCCCGGCCTCATTGAAGCTCATTAGTTACTGTTATATCAGCAGGAGAAAATACAGGTTTCCGGGGCGGCGTCGCCCCGGCCTCATTGAAGCCCGGGAAATCCGGTCCCCCGGATTTTCCTCCGGTCCGGTTTCCGGGGCGGCGTCGCCCCGGCCTCATTGAAGCCTGATCTCCCTTCTCGCCTCTGGCACCGGCTGTGCCAGTTTCCGGGGCGGCGTCGCCCCGGCCTCATTGAAGCTGGCCCTCTTCTCCACTCGCGGCGGCCAAAATCAGGGTTTCCGGGGCGGCGTCGCCCCGGCCTCATTGAAGCCCGTTAGGTTCGATTCGTGCGCTGGGGCGAGCCCAGCGTTTCCGGGGCGGCGTCGCCCCGGCCTCATTGAAGCCGTTCGAAAAGCAGGGGCACTTCGTTTTGCGCGGATGGCGTTTCCGGGGCGGCGTCGCCCCGGCCTCATTGAAGCCCGTCCGCGCTCGTCGACGTTCACGGCGAAGAACCGGGTGTTTCCGGGGCGGCGTCGCCCCGGCCTCATTGAAGCCGACCCCTCCCACAGCGGACGGATCACGCGCAGGCCCGTTTCCGGGGCGGCGTCGCCCCGGCCTCATTGAAGCCGGTACACGACCGGCAGGAACCGGATCTTGGGTCCGAGTTTCCGGGGCGGCGTCGCCCCGGCCTCATTGAAGCTGTAGATCGTCCATTCCCTCGAGCGCGAGGGCGAAGAGGTTTCCGGGGCGGCGTCGCCCCGGCCTCATTGAAGCTCGCGGGCGACCGCTGGACCTTCGCGGAGCTCAAGAGTTTCCGGGGCGGCGTCGCCCCGGCCTCATTGAAGCGTCCGCCCGGCGCGCGAGAAGTCGGTGCGCGGCGGGCGCGGGTTTCCGGGGCGGCGTCGCCCCGGCCTCATTGAAGCCGCGGACACGTGCAGCGCGTCGTCCGCACGCGCGCGAAGTTTCCGGGGCGGCGTCGCCCCGGCCTCATTGAAGCCCGCACGTGCGCAATGCCGACCGTGCGCGGAGTTAGGAGTTTCCGGGGCGGCGTCGCCCCGGCCTCATTGAAGCCACGAGTACCACAGCTCCGAACCCCGCTCGCGCACCGGTTTCCGGGGCGGCGTCGCCCCGGCCTCATTGAAGCGCAGGCTTTTCCGCGCCTGTAAGCTTGTCCATGCGCTCGTTTCCGGGGCGGCGTCGCCCCGGCCTCATTGAAGCGGCCTTTCAGTTCGGCGAGCAACGCCGGAGCGACGACGGTTTCCGGGGCGGCGTCGCCCCGGCCTCATTGAAGCATATGCTAAATACGGCACAAACTTTGAATGCTCCCCCTGTTTCCGGGGCGGCGTCGCCCCGGCCTCATTGAAGCTCGGTCTGGACTTGCCCGCCCTGGTGCGCGAGCACGCCGGTTTCCGGGGCGGCGTCGCCCCGGCCTCATTGAAGCGAGGGCAATCGCGAGTCGATCCGTGGATGGGAATCCATGTTTCCGGGGCGGCGTCGCCCCGGCCTCATTGAAGCCATCCTAAAACCGTCTACCGATGGATCCGCGAAGACAAGGTTTCCGGGGCGGCGTCGCCCCGGCCTCATTGAAGCTCCTTGCGTTACTTGTTCCGTGACATGTCACATCGCTGTTTCCGGGGCGGCGTCGCCCCGGCCTCATTGAAGCACGTCGACGGAGACGGAGACGGGCCATGGGCGGGCCCTGTTTCCGGGGCGGCGTCGCCCCGGCCTCATTGAAGCGTCGACGCCGGGCAAACAGTGCGACAACGCTTTGGCCGGTTTCCGGGGCGGCGTCGCCCCGGCCTCATTGAAGCGACCTCGAGGACCTGGCCCGTCGACGCTGGCGAGTCCTCGTTTCCGGGGCGGCGTCGCCCCGGCCTCATTGAAGCGAGCGAAGTCGACGGAGAGGAAGACATCGTCCCACAGGGTTTCCGGGGCGGCGTCGCCCCGGCCTCATTGAAGCTGCGCCGCGTCATGGATGGATGATGGCGACCTCTCGCGTTTCCGGGGCGGCGTCGCCCCGGCCTCATTGAAGCCGCGAGGAGTGCGAGACGTTGCCACAGATCGGCGACGCGTTTCCGGGGCGGCGTCGCCCCGGCCTCATTGAAGCCACGCTCCCCTAGCTTCCGTCCGTGCGGCTTGCGCTAGGTTTCCGGGGCGGCGTCGCCCCGGCCTCATTGAAGCGAGTGGGAAGCCGGGTTGCACCCCCGGCTGGTCCACAAGTTTCCGGGGCGGCGTCGCCCCGGCCTCATTGAAGCTGGACACGCGGCGGGGATTGCCCGACGTCGTGGGGACGGTTTCCGGGGCGGCGTCGCCCCGGCCTCATTGAAGCAAACGGCGCTGGCGCTGGCTGAAGCCACAGCATCCGGGTTTCCGGGGCGGCGTCGCCCCGGCCTCATTGAAGCAGGCTGGTCGCCGACGCTTCGACGTCGATCCCTATCGGGTTTCCGGGGCGGCGTCGCCCCGGCCTCATTGAAGCTTTCGTCGCCACGACCGCGACGCCGTTTCCGGCGAAGGTTTCCGGGGCGGCGTCGCCCCGGCCTCATTGAAGCCCGCGCGAGTTCTGCTCCTTGCGGGTGGAGACGTCGTAGGTTTCCGGGGCGGCGTCGCCCCGGCCTCATTGAAGCCGCACGGGAGCGCAAGGATAGCGCAAGCTCCCGGACGTTTCCGGGGCGGCGTCGCCCCGGCCTCATTGAAGCCCCAAGAGATCAAGGACGCCAAGCCAGCACCATCGAGGGTTTCCGGGGCGGCGTCGCCCCGGCCTCATTGAAGCGCGGAGCTCGTGGCACTCGTCGACGATCACGAAATCGGGCTCTCCGCTATTTTATGTGGTCAGGTTGAATTGAAGTTTGCCGCAGATCAAATACGCCATGGCGATCAGGTTCTCGGTTGTGCGGTACCCTCGAGCACGGGCCTTGGCGGCTTGGACGAGAGAGTTCATGGCCTCGAGGAGACCGTTCGTGATACGGGAGTGGAACCAACGCAGGATGCCCTTCTCATGCTTCCGCACGGGTTCGGCGAAGGTCGCCATGGCCGCGAGTCCGCTCTCGCTCGCGGTCTTGCACCAGCGTTCGAGGTGACGTTCGGCTGCGATGGGAGGCAGGTCCCACAGATCTTGGAACTCGACCTCGAGCTTGTAGGCCTCGACCGTGTCGGGAGCTGCGGTGGCTTCGGCGAGCAGTTCGTCCAGCCGGGCCTTCTGCGATTCGCTGAGTTCCTTGCGGTTCTTGAGCCAGAGCCACCGGGTGTTCTCGAGATCGGGGCGCTCCTTGCGCTCGGCGCGGCGAACCGATTCGACGACTTCGTTCAGCAGCTTCACGACATGGAAACGGTCGAAGGTCACTTCGGCGTCGGGGAACTCGTCGCGCGCGCCCTTCATGTACGCCTTCGACATGTCCATGCAGATCTCGTCGACCTGCTCCGCGGCTCCTCCATGCGCTTCGAGATCCCTTCGGAACTCGGCGAACACGTCGGCCGTCCGGCCCGTGGTCGCGAAGAGGAGCCGACGCAGATCGAGGTCGGCGAAGAGCGTGACGTAGTCGTGGCCCCGGCGGGCCGCCTTTTCGTCGACGCCCACGGCCACCACCTTGGAGAAGTCGGCTTCGGTGCGCGCCATGCCCACATGGTGCTTGACGATGCGCCACAGGCGGGTGTCGTGCTCGCCGACGAGGCGGGCGACGACGGCGACGGGCATGGCGCTGGCCATGGCGACGACGAGGCCCTCGAAGAGCAGGGTGAAGCCGCTGCGGGGCCGCGCCCAGGGCAACGCGGCTTGGCGGACGCCGCACTGGGGGCAACGGATCCGCGGGGCGGGCGCGTGGAGATACGCCTCGTGCTCGAAGCAGTTCAAGTGTCTCCAGGACCTCGTCCTCGAGTCGTACGCCTTGCACCCGTCGGCCTCGCAGCTGGCGCAGGTGAAGAGGCCTCCCCTCTCGAAAGCGAGGTGGACGTCGAGACGTCTCCGCTCCTTGTCGAAGTCCACGCGGTCCACGTACCACGGGGACGCGAGTCCCAGCGCCTGCTCGAACAGCGTGTCCGTTGCCGGAGATCCCGTCATCGTTGGATTCCTTCGCCCGGTTCCTCTTCAGTTCGGATCGCGCGTGCGCGAAGGCGAGGCGTACCCGGGCGGGCACCCTTCGCAGCGGCGCTTCGGATCGGCCTCTCGGCCTGTGTGTGTACGGCGCTCTCGGCCTGTGTACGGCGTTGGTCGGCGCTCCCCAGCGGGTGCCTCCGGTCGAAGGCCATCGATTTGCCGCGCTTCCTGCGCACGAACGCGCAGGGAAATCCACCCCGCCGGGCACCGGGACACGGAGCTCTGGCGCCCCGCTCCGGTCGCTACGCTCCCTACGCGGGGCGCCAGAGCTCCGCCGGTATCCCCCCGAACCCTGGCACGGCCGACATCTTCGATGCCCAGAATCTCGACGTCCATCCTGTCCGTTGGCACATGCCGCCGAGGGGCGGTCAGCCGACCCTGGCGGAGACGCGAAACGCTTGCCTGCCGACGGCCGATTCCACCACCGGCACGCATCCAGCACGACGACCCCAAACCTACAGCAATCCACAAAAAAGGGCGAGGAACCCGAAATCGGGGTTTCCGGGGCGGCGTCGCCCCGGCCTCATTGAAGCAGGGCGGCCGCTGGCTGCTCGTCGACCTGGGCGGGGGGTTTCCGGGGCGGCGTCGCCCCGGCCTCATTGAAGCCGGGAGCGTCCGGGAGGACGGGACGTCCGGGGAAGGAGTTTCCGGGGCGGCGTCGCCCCGGCCTCATTGAAGCGTAGTCGCACGGAATGGCGACCCCGTGATCGTCTACGGTTTCCGGGGCGGCGTCGCCCCGGCCTCATTGAAGCGTGAAGAACCTTGATTTGCCCACGTTTGTTTGCGTCGTTTCCGGGGCGGCGTCGCCCCGGCCTCATTGAAGCTCCGTCTGGACTTGCCCGCCCTGGTGCGCGAGCACGCCCGTTTCCGGGGCGGCGTCGCCCCGGCCTCATTGAAGCCGGAGGCTACGAAAACAAGGAGTTCATCGGACCCAAGGTTTCCGGGGCGGCGTCGCCCCGGCCTCATTGAAGCAGGGCGCGCTAGGTCCCGGTGCTTGGTCAGCTTTGCGTTTCCGGGGCGGCGTCGCCCCGGCCTCATTGAAGCCCACCACTATCACGTCTACTGGAGCTAGAACAGCTACGGTTTCCGGGGCGGCGTCGCCCCGGCCTCATTGAAGCACGTAACTACGAGCTCTTACAAGGCACTCTTCGCACCAAGTTTCCGGGGCGGCGTCGCCCCGGCCTCATTGAAGCTCTTCGAGCTCCTCGTCGCCGACCAGCGTTTCGAGGTTTCCGGGGCGGCGTCGCCCCGGCCTCATTGAAGCGCGTCGGCGCGGATCGAGAGCGGCAGTCGAACGACCGTTTCCGGGGCGGCGTCGCCCCGGCCTCATTGAAGCGGGCCGAGCGCGACCCAGGCGACGATCTTGAGGACCGCGTTTCCGGGGCGGCGTCGCCCCGGCCTCATTGAAGCGATACTCGCGCGCCTCGCGTCCGCCCAACCGCAAGAGTTTCCGGGGCGGCGTCGCCCCGGCCTCATTGAAGCTCGCGCTGGACCGGGAACCACCTGCATCCGTTCTCGCCTGTTTCCGGGGCGGCGTCGCCCCGGCCTCATTGAAGCGTGGCGCGCGCGCTCGCCTGCAGCGGAAACGCGGCCAGTTTCCGGGGCGGCGTCGCCCCGGCCTCATTGAAGCCGCTCGCATCCGTGACGATTCGGGTTCCGTCTCGGAGGTTTCCGGGGCGGCGTCGCCCCGGCCTCATTGAAGCGAGCCCTACGCGCCCGACGTCCGCAACAACGCCGCGGTTTCCGGGGCGGCGTCGCCCCGGCCTCATTGAAGCCTCGGAAATTTCTGTCGCTTTGATTTCATCTTGCGTGGTTTCCGGGGCGGCGTCGCCCCAGCCTCATTGAAGCTAAGAGGCGCGGGATAATTGAAGCACCAGAGCCACGAGGCATTCGGCACCGCTGACTTCAAATAATGAAAGCTTGGCGAGAAGGTGACTCATAATTCTTTCCTAAACTCTCTATTCGAAGATTGACCCGATCCGCAGGGCCCATGTCCATGATCAATACGTGATCTTCGGATGGCTTGATGTACTCGTCGAGTCGTGCAGTCATCTCGGCACGCCGTCGCGCCGTCAGTCTGCACTGAAAAACCGACAGCTGTAGCCAGTATCCGTACGCTTTCATAAGATTGAATACTCGCCGCCACCGCTTGGCGTCTGAAATGTCGTACGTCACAAGATACAGGTGTTCTTTCGCCACGATTCAACTACCTCGGAATATAATGAGGGTACTTCACGATCTCGCCTTGAAAATGACGGGCAAGCAATCTAGCTTGTACTTCCAACATTCGTCTGATGGACACACGATATCCAAAAAGTGGATGTGTGGTAACGTGCTCCAATCGGCGCTCGAAAGCCGCGATCAACGCTTTTCGACCCCTTTGCTTGAGCGCGCATGCCGGTCCGTTCCAGATAAAATCGGCACGCCTTATTTCGCCATTGTTCACCGCTTGAATCACGCTCGAATCTGATATAATTGAACGAAATGGCTCCATCAAATCGAGTGCCAAGGCTGGTCGACCGTGGCGCGGACGGTGATAAAGCCCCATGTACGGATCAAGACCGGTCGACGCGATCGTCGTCGTCAGGGTTCGCACGAGCAAGGCGTAAGCAAGCGACAGCATGGCGTTGACTGGATCGGTAGGAGGACGTCGATTGCGTGTCGTGAAGGAAAACTCACCGGTTCCCTCCGAAGTCCCAAGAGCCAACATTCGGGCAAAATTCGAGAAATATATTGCCGCCGCCTCTCCTTCGAAGCCAAGAAGTTGTTGGATGTCATCAGCATGGAGTGCCCGACGGGCAATACGCTTAAGTCCCGCCATCGCGTCCTGTTTTCCCTGCATACCGTTCTCACGGCGCCAGTTGCGGCGAAGCAAAGTACGGGAATTGCGCACCTTTGCATTTACAAGATCCCGTGAAAACGCCAGACTGCGACGACGGCTGAACGCAGTTCGGTACTGAGCCTCGCGAACGGCCACGTTTCCGTTTCCTGTCCCAAATGTATGCCCGAGAAACCATCCGCCAGTCGAAAACCAGCAGACTGGAATCTCCGCTCGCATCAAGGCATGGAGAGCAGGCGTGGTTACGGATGCAGGTCCAAACAAGGCCACCTGAGACACGTCGATGATCGGCACTTCAACCGTATTTTCTTTCAACTCGACGATCAAGCGCTCGCCTTTCTTTCGCAAGCGTGCACGTGGACTTTGAATGTAAAGCGGCCGAGCGGGATCGTCCGAAGGATTGAGGGGCCGCGGCGGATTGCCGTGATTGAATAAGTTGGTTTCGTCCGGCAGACAGATGCCGGCCAGCGAACATCGAGGACACTTGGGGCTATTTTCCAGTGGTGCCGGTCGAGTTTGCGTATCGGCAGCTGCGCGCAATTCGCGCACAGCCTCTAGCGTCCGAGCTCGGAGGTCGTCGTCCAGATTGACTCGGACTCTTTCGCGTGAACCAGCGTACCAGATCGATCCTTGTTCCACCTTGTACCCATTGTCTTCCAGAACCATCGCTTGCAGACAGACCTGAACCCGCTCCGGTTCGTACGCGCCGGCAGCCACATGCGGACGTTTGCCCCGTTTGGTATCTACGGGCATAACGACGCCGTCGCGGATGTCGAGGACATCCATCTTTGCAATCACTCCGAGATATTCTGACGACATCGTGACCGAGCGAACCTGCGTTACCTCTTCGCCCAGCTCATTCGCGTCCAGTTCATTCGGCAATGGCAAATGTCCCCCGCCTTTGTCAACACGACGGTGAACGCGCTTGCCATCAATGGTGTCAGCACTGTCAGCCCACTCTCCCTCTACCCATTCTAGATAAGCCAAGCGAGGACAGTAGACCCACGCGTTGACCATGCGCGCTGGAACCAGAAAAGTCTGGCCATGGGCTGGAGGAGGGGGCAGTGGAAGCAACAATTGGTCCGGGTGGAGCATGGGCGCGCTACCGTCCTTCGAACATACCCAGTCCGAAATGGCTTCCGTACCCCAGAGCCAGTGGTCCTTGAATCGCTTGGGGAAACTTGATTTCGAGCAAGGCGCCTTGGGAATCTAGTTGCGGCTCGCGTCCGTGTGCGCGGAAGCGACGGAAATTTAGCGCACGCTTCGGCGCCCCCGCTACTATAACCTCCGGCACTTCCATGATCGATACGCCATTGTCCGCAATCCCACGCCGTTTGAGCAATCGTATGACCTCGCCTCGATACCCGTGTTTTTTTAGATAACCGGAAGCAAGAAAGGGTGTGACGCTACGCCATTTTCGCGAAGAGGTCAGTAGGCGTGAAGCGCCATCAAAATCTTTCGGATGTCCAAATCCTTCCAAAGCAACGCGCCATTCGTTGATCTTGGAGTTGCTTGTCGATGCTTCTCGTCTGAACCAGATCCGCGTCATGCGGCCCAATTGCCGCTGAATTTCGGCGTCCATTCCACTGCTGATGAAAACAACCACATGGTCGATCCATCCGTCTTCGTCCGCATCTTCGGGCAGCCAGAACGCGTGCGGGTGGGTTGGATCTCGAACAATCTGATTCCGGCCGACGCGGCCCGATATTTTCCACGGTGCCAGCGGAGTCTTCCTACCCGTCCCTTCATCGGATTGCCATCCAAATTTGGACATGACCGCCGCTCGCATCACCTCACCGATTCTTACAGCGTCCTCAATCCTAGGTCGTGGTCGACCTGTCAGGAGGTAGCGAGCAACCGTGGGCATGTTCGATTGTGGGCTGGAACTTCTGGACCCTGAGATCGGTCGCGGCAGAACCGTGGGACTCGCGTTGGTGTCGCGGAAGTAAATCACCTCATAAGCTGCAGGAGGCCGGTCCCACCTCCGGTTCTGTAGATCAGCGTTGTCCACGGCGAGCGCATCCAGCAAGCGAGCGGGAAGGGTGTCGATCCCTTTGGTCGAGAAAAAAGATTTTCTGACCTTGCGTTGGAACGCTCGCTCCGATAGATCCTTCGCCGCTTGGTTGCGGATCCAATCAATCTCTCGGTCGATTAGCCGATCTCTCACCTTCTGATAAGACTGATAAGAATGCGGTACCAGAACTCGGCACGAATCGCTCGGGAAACCCGGATCGGCCGGGACGCAATTCGGCTTACTTTGGGCTTCCGTCAGGATTCGACATTCAACCCAGCTTTCGGAGCGACCTAAGTAGCCCAACCCTGACGCGAGATCACTGGCAAGATCCAGAATGTTTTTTTCCAACGTGACATTCGGCCACCAAACCTCCACTTCTGCGTTTTTTGGAAGGCACAGGAAAGCGTCAAAAATCAACGTATTGGTTTCGGATTTCCCCTTCGGAATCGGTACGTAGTGGCGCGTGTGAGCGTGAATGGCGTCCTCCGGCAGACGGAAGACCGGTAGGCTTTCGGTCAAGGCGTAGATCAGCTTATTCAAATGGTCCTCGGTCCAGCGATCACGGTCTCCCTTACGCCAATAACAAGCTATGAGTGCCCGCAATATTCGCCAAGGTTCCGGCGGCCACGCCACATCGGCTTCGTTGACGCTCCGGCCCCATGGGGTTGCGTGGTACCGCCCGGCAGGAAATCGAAATGCAAACCCGAACACTGCGCGTTACCTCTCGTAGGTGACAGTGAGGTTGCGAGTGTCGCCGAACAGCCCTTCATCGCCAATCTTCGTGATCATCTCGGGCAACTCAGCCTCGATTTCAACGAGCGAGGGCATCTCAAAGGCAGGTGGGCGAGTGACACAAATATCCACGACATCAAGATCGCAAGCAGTTCGAAGGCGCAGGCCTTTGTCGAGAAAACGCTGAATTTTGAACAGCGCCAAGAGTACAAGAAGCCTGTCCACATCTTCTCCAAGACCGTAGGCGCGGATCTGCCGGAGGTCGAGATTGAAAAAGGCGGTAATGCGTCGGGCGGTCCATTCATCACGCGGGAACGGAACGTTTCCAAAACCTTTGGCAGTATCTCCTTTAGGGTCCACCGAATCGTTCTTGACGCCTCCGCTGACCGCAGGCCGGGCCCCTTCGGCCTCGATGAATGCCGACAGAGAGCGGGACAATCGCAACCTTCCCCCGGCCAGCTTTTTCTTTGCCAAGAATATTCCATGCAACAATGCGTTAGCATCGAACTCAAGAAGCACTCTGGCCAATTCACGCAAGTCGACCCGCCCTTGCTCGAACCGTGCCAGCCGCGTCGTGAGCAGTTCAAGAACAGTTTTGTCACTACCCTCGAGGATATACGGCGAGTTCAGGCGATGAGCTTCAACAACGGAATTCGTAAGGTGTTTTCCTGTTGCATCCCGTACATGTACAACGGGAAGGCCGCGCAACGGCTCGATCCAGTCGTTCTGCATCTCGTCCCAACAGACGGCTTCGAGTCGATTCGCCATCGACTGGGCACTTTCCACTAGCACGGTCCGGCCATTTCCGTCAGGTGACTCGTAGACCGCGTGGCCGAGATTGGGGAAGCCCGTCGGCTGAAATCGATGTCCTTGAACGGGTCGTAGCCGAGCCTCCAAGAGGAGACGGGGTTCGCTGGCGAGTGAAGCGAGATCAAGTGACATTGGAAGTTTCCTTTGGTGAAGTGAATACCGGTATCGAAAAACCGCGCCTAGACAAGGTAGGCTCGCTGGAGCAAGCAAGTCAACTCACTATCGGAAATGGGAATCAGCATAGCAGCCGCAAGACGATCCGCTCGGATGCCCACGCCAATGCGCCCGCCTCGAACGCCGGCGTGAGGCGGCATCGGATCGTGAAGAGACGGCAGGCCCGAAGAGCGAGCTCTCACGAACGCCGCCCGAACCGCTCGGCCGGTTGCCCGCCCGTCCTGACACGCCCCGCCCGCCCGCAGACGGCCGAGCAAGTCTGGCGGAATGGGGATCGATCCGTCCTTCGGGATTGCACCCACACGAACCAACGACTGATTGGTGGAAAAGATCGGTTTGAGCGCGGCGTACGCGAACGGGAGAACAACCTGCTTCGACCTAGCCTGATCTCCGTTTCGGGCGGGCGTATACCCGGCAGGTCGAGTCCACACTATGCCAGCCAGAAGCTCGGAACAACGTGCGTCGTCAAAGTCAGAGGTCAGAAAATCTGCGACATGCGAAAGCCGTGCATAGCTGGAGCTGCCCAGCGGTTTGTCAACCAGTCCACGAATCGAAGCCTCCACAACGCGACGTTCCAGTACGGCGATCATATTCGAAACGAGTCCGCCACGTCCCCACACAACCGTAGGCGGCCGATCATTGCATGCCCATTTACGTAATTTGCTCAACTTGTCGTTCTTAAAGAACGTCATGTCTTCGAATCCCTCGCGGGGTCCGTTGGTCAGAGGAGCAAAGTGGGCGGCCATCGGAGGAGCACGGACACATTGCTGTTGCGGCTTGTCGGAGTCACTTCCTTGAGGAGAGTTGATTCGTGACAGCGATGGGATGCCGAGGCTCGCGAGCGCAGCGGCCACTGCAAATTCCGAACTTCCATCCTCGGCGCGCCGAAGCCACGACGGAGAAAGAAGTGGCGGAGGAGAAACGGATTTTCGCCCATGAGGGCTTATCGAAAGCCACCTTCCCAGTCGACCGATGGCTCGAAGCGCGGCAACCACGGATCGAGGTGGACAATCCGGAGAGAGCAACTCGAACAAAGCATCTTCCAAGTTCTTGACCGCACTCCGCACTTCCGCAGGCTGGGTGTTCTTGCGGCCAAATTTCCGAACCTGACTCAGCCAGTCACCTTGATCCAGGTCCGCGACCAGGTTCGTCCCATATGAAAGTGCCACTGGCCGACGGGCCAACGCAGTCGCGTAGTGAGCTTTTCCGGCGCGTTGGAACAAACCGTAGCGCTGAAACTCCGAAAGACCCCTGCTGACCCCGAGTGCTCCGAGAGCACGAGCGAATTCTAGTGCGTCCTTCGCCGTCTTCCCGTTCGAGACGGCCCTTCCCTCGGCGAAAAGCGCCTTGATTTCGCGGAAACGAGCGGGGCGGGTCCACAGTGGGGCCCAGAATTCGCCTCTGGCGCTGGATTCGTCGGCTAGCGCCACGCCACCCCACCCCGAACCCGACGCTCCGACCGTGAACGGGGCGCTGTACCGCAAAAATGAATCGCTTTGGTAACGGCGGGTGGCCGCCGACGAAAAAGTGCTAGCCCCTTCCAGCATGAGCACGTAATCCCAAGAGTTGACCCCCAGACTGCCCTCGTAGCCGGTGGTTGCGTTCGGCCCACCGGCTCTACCGGGCGAAAACTGGCCCACTTTGGCATCCGCCAGTGCATTGGTCGGTTGACCGAAAAGCGCATGATCGAACAACTCTTCGGCACGCTGGGACGGTTCTCCCGAAGACGCGTCGAAAATACCGAGAGGCTTCGAGACCAATTGCCGCATAAAATTGTTGGTGAAATCAAGTCTTCCATCGTTCCCACCGGTTCCGAGCAATGGTGGAAACCGAAGTTCACCAACCGACAAGACCAACGCCGCGTCAATCCAAGGTAGGGCGGCCGCTGGAAGCCGAGCACGCAACATCGCTACCAGCTGTGCCTTGCGCTCTTGTGAACGAGAGTCGAGATCGAGAGATTTCAGAATCTCTTGGGCGCATCGTATCGCCACCGAAAACTGTTGGAAGCGATTGTCGACCCTGGCGCTCAATAGCTGGAACCCGTCCTTGTTGTCGTTCGGATAGAATCCACTTCCTTTGTTCCACGGCGCGATCACGGGACTGGGGGCATAGTCGCGTAGGAAAAAATGCACCACACCGTCCCGCCCCAGCGATGTTCGAAGATGGAATCGCTCGCCCTGCCACCAGCCGCGCGCCTCGGAATCCGCAGGTTCACCCGTTACGCTGTTCGTTCCGCACGAAAGTAGACGGAGCAATCCGAGTGCCTTCAGATAAGATGCAAGAGGCGTGGGCGAACAACCTGGCAGGATCAGCGTATCGGGGGTCATTCGTAGCCTCCCATCGTCTCCTTCCGGGATGCACGCCAATCCGCGATTCGCAGCAACGCTTCCAACCATGCCAACCGGAAGGGCCCATGGCGGAACAACAGTTCCCTAGTTCGTTCGGTCCAGCTTTCTTTCGTCGCCTCGTCCCAGCCAAGCTCCATGACCGAGAGCGTCAACTTTCCGCCCGGCCAGTGTTCGCCGTCCCCAAGATCGAGATGTGGCAACGCATCACCCTCCCAGACGCCCCTCGCGAATCGCCCGGCGACTCGTTCTGGATCTTTCGGAGCGGATTCGCGCGGAAGAGCACGTAAGTTCATCCGAACCTTACCGTGATGCGCAGCAATCAGAAAAGCACACAAATCCGCGTCCGAGTTCCAGTTCTCGTGATCGAGAAACGCCAAAGCTGACGCCAGCTCGTGCCGAAAATATGGGCGCCCATGACGCAGGTTCCGCCCTGCGGTCTTGGCCAGAAGTACGTCCGCCGGAACAGCCTGCTCAGCCAACCCTCTGCGCATTGTCTCTTGGAAAACCGCATGCGCTTTGCCCAGATCGTGCCAGCGGCCCGCACGAATGATGATCCGACTCGTTCGATCGTCCAACCCGACGGCCGCACACAGACGGGAAGCTTCTTCGGCGACGTGTCGCAGGTGGCTGGCCAAGCCAATGGGCCGCCCGGTTTCGCTCCTTGAATCGTCGTCGAAACCTTCGGATTCTTCATCCAGACCTCGGGCCGCCAAGGGCTTTGCAATTTCTTTTGGAACATGCCTCCGAGCACCTGTAAAACCAAATTTTTCGTCATAGCCTCCAGCCTTTGCGCCGGCCAGAATAGTCATTCCTGGCCGAAGCGGTTCCCGTAGAGGAGTCCAGCCCGGCGGGCAGAATTCACCACCGTTTGTTCGCCTTGCCCGCCGCCGAAACTGCGGATCGCGCACAAACAGAATATGGGATCCTGAGGCATTGCGAGCATTCTTGGCCCACTTCTTTGCGAGCCCAATCGGCACGGCGCAAAGTTCGCATGCGTTTGGCTTCGGAATTCCGTCTTCGGAAATCGGCAACTCACGCCAGAAGACCCGCACGTCAGTGTCGTTAGCGTCGCGAATGTACGGAGAGATATCGACATCGAACCCGGTCAGGTCTGCCTCGGTGTCGAAGAGATCGTCCAAATCCTTGCGTCGCAGGACGCGAAGCGGAGGCTCGACGCCATCCGGTCGAGGAAGATGGCACGGAGCCACATCTGTCAGGCCCACGAGTTTGCTGCGAGCATTCCGCAAATCGCCGGATTCGTAGGGTAGCGACAGCTTGGACCAACTATTTGGACTTCCCATCGCGTCGGACCCGAGGAGGTCGATCCAGTAAACCTGGGCACCGCCCGCCACCTCCGCCCTTCGGTTCGATCGGCCGAATCTCTGAACCATCGATGCCCAAGGAGCGAGCTCGGTAAACATCACGGCTGCGGAGATGTCAATGCCGGCCTCCACTGCCTGTGTCGCGATGACAATAACGTCTGGACTGGTGTCGGGAGCCATTACTCTATCCAGCTCGCGTTCCCGATCCGTCGGCCGGAACCGCGAGTGAAGAAGTACGATATCCGGCGTAGGTTCGTCTTCCCGAACAGCGAGAACCTTGTGAATCATCCGATAGAGGTCCTGTGCCCGCTCTACTTGATTCACGATCACCAATGTCATGTGCCCCGACCGATGGGCGTCGACGACGGAATCCGCGAGCCGTACGATATACGCTTTCTTGGCCTTCAACGACGATCCTGCGGGACCATCGGTACGTTGCAGGTGTTTTGGAGCTCGGACGAGGCTGAGCAAACGGTCGTCTTCTTCCTTTGCCGGATCAACGCGAAGCACGTTGGTCGGGACTTTGTGGTCCACGGTCTCCAGCCATTCCGGCTCCAGGGTCGCGGATATCCACAGGCTACGGCACGGGCGCCCGGCGGGAAGTCCCTCACGCGTCACTCGCAGGACTTCGGCATGCCGGAAGGCCTCCAGCTGAGCAGAAGTCGCTCGACCTGCCGCCATCAACTGCACCTCGTCGAACACCCACTGCGTGTCTTGATGCAACAGGCCGAACTCCATCGGCCAAACGGATCGCGACGATGCGTACCCACGCATTAGGGAACGGCTTAACAACATATCCTGCGTTCCCACGATGATCGCGGGGCGCTCTGGATTTTCGAGCCACGCCCCACTCCCCTCACCCCCCATCAGGACGTAAACGTCTCGGCTCCTCGGGAGATGATCCGAATCGATGCCAGAGGTGCTCAACCGATCCACCCATCGGCGGGCTTCGGTGCTTGCTTGATCCACAAGCACCCGCATGGGCATGCACCAAACCAGTTTTCTGGGTGTAGCATCGGGTTTGCACATCCGATGATACATCCAAGCCAACATCACTCCTGCGGTTTTCCCCGCCCCCGTTGGCGCGATCAGGACATTCGGCCAATCACCTTCAGCAATCGTGCGTTGCCACGCGTAGGGGTAACACCCCTCGCCAAGAGAGGCAACGAAGAAGTCACGAAACCCGGTTTGGTTGCGAGGATGTGGAGGCAAGCGGCTCAGCTCCAACTGGAATCGGGCGGTTGCTTAATTTTAGAAAAAAGTAACAGCAACTTGTCCGTTTCCGCAACCTCTACCGGCAACACCGGGATGCCGCTATCAAGTCCAGGCGGGGCAGTTGGACGCCAAATCGGTTTGCGATGGCCCCCTCTCGCCCGAGTGGGCGGTGGGCGAGGAGGACGAATGCGTTGACTTCGGCAAAACACCGTCGAATTCGACGCCAACTCAAGCTCAGGGGGTCGCGAAACGGCTTCGAGCCAACGCGTCGAGGTGTGAGCGCGAGACGCTCCGGCACGCTACGCTCGTCTCCTCATCGGGCAGCCGCAATCTCTCGCTCCCACCCGCCCCTCGAACGAAGCGTAGCGAACCCGAAACGCGCATGCGCATGCGCCATCCCCGGGAGAGGTCACTCCGCCGCGCGCAGCTCCTCGATCTTCCGGCGGATCGCGCGGGCCACCCGGGGAGAGACGAACCTGGAGACGTCTCCGCCCAGGACGGCGACCTCGCGGACCAGGGACGAGGACAGAAACGCGTACGACACGTCCGGCACCAGAAAGAGGGTCTCGGCGCCCGGCCACAGCTGGCGGTTCATCTGCGCCATCTGGAGCTCGTACTCGAAATCCGACACCGCGCGCAGGCCCCGGACCATGAAGCGCGCGCCGCGCGCGCGCGCGAAATCGACCAGCAATCCCGAGAAGGAGGTGCACTCCACCCGCGCATCGTTGCGGAACACCTCCTCGGCCAGACGCACCCGCTCCGGGACGCCGAACAGCTGGCGCTTCGGTTGGGTCGAACTCCGCGCCACCGCGACGACGACCCGGTCGGCGACGCTCAGCGTGCGCCGGACGATGTCCTCGTGCCCCAGGGTCACGGGGTCGAACGACCCCGGATAGACGGCGACCAGATTCCGGGCAGCGCTCACGCGTCCGCCTCCGCAACGGTCAGGGCGGTGCCCCCGTACACGCGCCGACGCAGCCGAAGCCCGGGACAGTCCGGAAGCTCCTCCCGGGAAGAATGCTCCACCCAAAGGGCGCCCGCGAACGGACGCTCGCGGTAGCGGTGCAGAAGGCGGCCCGCCAGACCGCGGCCGTAGGGGGGATCGGCCAGCGCCAAGTCGATCTCGTCGGCCCGCATGCGCTTCGCGTATTCCAGGGCGTCGGCGCGCAGCACGCGCGTCTCCGCGCCCGCGTCCAGCAGCTCGACGTTGGCCCGCAGCACGCGCAACGCGGCCCGGGAGAGGTCCACGAAGGTGACGCGGCGCGCGCCCCGGCTGAGCGCCTCCAGTCCGAGCGCCCCGGAGCCCGCGAACAGATCCACCACCGCCGCGCCCTCCACCTCGGCCCCGAGCGCGGCCATCCACGCCTCGCGCACCCGGTCGGCGGTGGGGCGCACACCCCGTCCGCGCAACGGTTCGAGCCGACGCCCGCGCCAGCGTCCGGCGACGATCCTCATCGCGCCGAAGCGGCGGTCTGCGCCCGCTCCGCAGCGGCGGACTCGGACCGGGCCGGGCCGATGGCCGCGAGTTGGGCCTGAACCCGCGGCACGCCCCGGTAGGCGTCCAGCTCGAGGCGGAACACGGAGTCGAGGGAACCGGAACCGAGCGTCGCGGGATCGACCTTCTCCGCCATGCGGAACCCGATCGCGTCCAGCGCCGCCGTGCGGTCGCGCAGGCGCATCTTGAGGTGGCCGCCCCCGAGCACCCGAACCGGGCCCTCGACCTCGACCCCGCGCGCCAAAAAAAGCGGGCGCCGGTTGCCGACGCCGTGCGGGCCCATGTGGCGCAGGTAGCGCGCCAACGGCTGCGTCGCCTCCTCGAGCCGGATCTCCGCGTCGGCGACCAGGCGGGGGCGCAGCTCCCGGCCCGCGAGCGCGCGCTCGGCGGCCTCGTTGAAGGACGCCCGGAAGGCTTCGACGCGCTCGGGAGCCAAGTTCATCCCGGCCGCTTGGCGGTGGCCGCCGAAGCGGTCGAGGTGGCGCCGACCCCGGGCGATGGCGGCCAGGACGTCGAAGCCGGGAACGGAGCGGGCGCTTCCGCGCGCGGTGGCGCCGTCGACCGCGACGAGGACGGTCGGCCGATGGAGCCGCTCCGCCAGCCGCGCGGCCACGATGCCGATCACGCCGGGATGCCAGTCGGACGACGCCAGCACCACCCCGTAGTCGCGCTCCGGGTCGTAGGAGCGGGCGAGGACGGCCAGCGCCTCCTCGAGCACGCGCGCCTCCGTCCGCTTGCGCTCGGCGTTCCAAGCGCCCAGGCGCTCCGCCAGCCGCGCGGCCTCGTCTCGGTCGTCCGTGAGCAGAAGGTCGAGGGCGGTCCGCGTCTCCCCCACCCGTCCCGCGGCGTTGACGCGGGGCGCCAGGGCGAAGCCGATGCGGCCGGGGGTGACCGGACCGCGCACGCGCGCGACCTGCACGAGGGCGCGGAGCCCGAGGTTGGCGGAGTCGGGAAAAGCCTCCAGGCCGCGACGCACCAGCACGCGGTTGTGGTGCGAGAGCGGCACCAGATCGGCGACGGTGGCGAGCGCGACCAGTTCCACGTGCGGGAGCGGTCCGAGGGCCGTCGAACCGGTCATGAGACCCAGCAGTCGCGCGAGCTCGAACGCCACGCCGGTCCCCGACAGGTCCGGGTTGGGATAGGGGCAGTCCTCCCGCCGCGGGTTGACCACGGCGTGCGCGCGCGGAAGGGTGCCGTCCGGGGTGTGATGATCGGTCACCACGACGTCCATCGATTCCTTGCGGGCCGCCTCCACCGCGTCGTGGGCGCGCGTTCCCGAGTCCGCCGTGATCAGAAGGGTCGCGCCGACGGCGCGCGCGACCTCCAGCCCCGCGGGACCGAAGTCGTACCCGTCGCGCAGGCGATGGGGCACGAAAGGAACCACGCGTCCCCCGAGCGTGCGCAGACACCGCGTCAACAGGGCGGCGGCCGCGATCCCGTCCGCATCGTAGTCGCCGTGCACCAGGACGGTCTCGCCCCGGTCGATCGCGCGCAGCATGCGTTCGCACGCGGGCACGGCATCGGCGAGCAGGGCCGGGTCGGGCAACCCCTCCCGCATCGGGCGAAGGAAGGAGCGCGCCGCGGCCGGCTGGCCGAAACCGCGCACGGCCAGCGCCACGCACATCGCCCGGGGAAGACGGAGCTCCCGCTCCAAGGCGGCGACCTGACGGGCGGGCGGGGCGGGGGCGACGCTCCAGCGCGGCGCGGGTATCGGCGGGAGTTCCCCGGGCGTCCGCGCGTTCACGCGCGCGGTCCGGGGACGGATCCGCGCGCGCGGATCCGGAGGGCGGGGCCCTTCCGCGCGACGTCCGCACGCGAACCGCGACGCCCGCGCCCGGAGGGGAGCCGCGCTGCCGACGCGCCCCCGCGCCTCAGTCGTCGCCCGGGGCGAAGATGACGCCGCACGCCTCGCAACGGCGCAGGGTCGTTCCGGCGTTGACCTCGGCCCGGGCCTGGAGCGGGACCATGGAATAGCACCGGCCGCAGGCTCCGTCCGACGTCATGGCGACCACGATGGCCCCCTTCCGACTGGAGCGCAGGCTCTCGTACACCTGCCGCTCCCGCAGGTCGAGCGCCTCGGCGCACGCTCCCCTGCGCTCCCGCAGCGCCGCGAGCTCGTTCTCCACCTCCCCGCGCTCCCGCTCGATCTCCCGCCTCCGGGGTCCGGCCCTCTCCCGCTCCTCCGCCAACTCCCGCTCCAGTCGCTCGACCTCCTCCTCCAGCTTGCGGATCTGGTCCAGGTAGGTCAGGGCCTCCTGTTCCTCTCCGTCCACGGAGCGGTTCAGGATATCGATCTCGGTCCGCACCGCCGCCTCTTGCTGCATGTTGCGGACCTTCATGAGCCGGTCCTTCAACATCCTCAGCCGGCCTCGCTTCTCGTCGGCCGACCGCTCGATCCTGCGCTCCGCGACCCGCAGCTCCTTCAACCGGGCGCGGGCCCGTTCGACCCCGGCCTCCAGCGCGCGCGCCTGGGACGACAACTCCTCCAGCCGCGGACCGAATCCCTCGATCCGCTCCGCCGCGCGGTCGATTTCGGCGTCGATCTTCTGTAGATCCTGCAGCGATGCGTAGGCCGGCACGGCTATGCTCTCTCCCCGGTGGATGCGGCGCGCTCTTCGGGACCCCTGCGAGGTCGAACCGTCGAGGTCCAGTCGGTCGCGTCGATTTCGCGCCTCTCTCTCTCCAGTCCATCGAGCTCGGCGACCAGTCGCCGCTTTCGTTCCCGGTTCCGCTCTCGGCCGATCGCGTCCCTCAGCTCGCGCGCCCGCTCGGCCAGCGACGCGCCGCGCATCCTGCTCGCCGCGTCGTCGAGCGCTCGAGCCTCGCGACCCGCCTCCCGGTCGCCGGCGAGCAGATCCGCCAAGCGACCGGCGGCGACCGTCTCCATCCCCTCCGGGGCTCGATCCAGCTCCGGGTTCTCGGTCAACGCTCGGAATATGGCGCGGTTGGCCGGGTCGACAAAGTCCCCGGGCCCCACCGCTTCGCTGGCGCGGTCGACGAGACGGCGGTCCCGGAGGACCGCCTTCAGGAGTTCCCGCTCGGCGCCCATGAGCGGTTTCTTCCTCGCCCGCCGAACCCGGGGCGGAGGGGCCGCGACGGCTCCGGCCGCGGGCGGCTCGTGCGTGCGCGCGATCTCCTCCTCCAACGTCTGCCGCCGGACCCCGGTCTCCGCCGCCACCCTGGAGACGTAGATGTCGCGCAGCGCCGGATCCCGGGTCGCCCGCAACGTGGGAAGCAGGCGGTCCACCGCGTCCCGGACCCCGTCGATCGTGGACAGGCGGTCGCGCCGAGTCAGCATCTGCAGCTTCCGGTCGAGCACGTCGACCGCGTCCGCCACGCAGCTCAGCAGCGCCTCTCGACCGTTCCCGCGCGCCATCGAATCCGGATCCTCGCCCTCGGGCAACGTCGCCACGAAGGGATGGACGCCGGCGCTCAGCAGGACGTCGGCGGCGCGGAAGGTGGCCCGGAGCCCGGCCGCGTCGCTGTCGTAGAGCAGGAACGCCTTCGACGCGAAGCGCGCCAGCAGCCGGGCCTGCACCGAGGTCAGGGAGGTGCCGAGCGCGGCGACCGCGTTGGGGACGTCGTGCGCCACCAGGGAAACGACGTCGGTGTAGCCCTCGACCAGCAGCGCCGCGCCCGCCTTGCGGATCTCGTGCCGCGCCCGGTTCAGCCCGTACAGTTCCTGGCCCTTGCGGTAGACCGGAGTCTCCGGGGAGTTCAGGTACTTGGCTCCCTTCCCCCGCCCCAGCAGCCTGCCCCCGAAGGCGACGACCTTCCCGGTCAATCCCTGGATGGGGAAGACGACGCGGCCGCGGAACCGGTCGTAGGGCTCCTTGGAGCGCTCGCCGACGGTCGTCAAGCCCGCGCTCAGCAGGACGTCGTCGTCGATGCCGTGCCGGGCGGCGGCGCTGCGCAGGTCGCGCCATTCGTCGGGCGCGAAGCCGATGCCGAAACGCTCCGCGGTCTCGGCGTCGATCCCCCTGCCCTCGAGGTATTCGCGGGCGGACCGCCCGACCTCCTCGGCGAGCCGCCGCCGGTAGTGTTCTCGGGCGAAGGCGTTGGCTTCGTACAGAGGTCGGTCGGGATCCGGGGATTTCGTGCGCGCCTTCGCCTCGCGCACCTCGACGCCCGCCTGGCGGCCGACGTGCTTGACCGCTTCCGGGAAGTCGAGCCCCATCCGTTTCATGACGAAGTCGAAGAGATCGCCGGATTCCCCGCAGCCGAAGCAGTTGTAGAAGCCCTTGGAGGGCACCACGTAGAAGCTGGGGGTCTTCTCCTCGTGGAAGGGACAGAGTCCCCGGTAGTCCTTGCCGGCCCTCTTGAGCGGGACGGTCTCGCCGATCACGGCGACGATGTCGGCGCGGGCGCGCACCTCCTCGACCTGGTCGTCGGGAATCATGCGAGCGTCACCACGGTCACGCCGGCGCCCCCCTCGCCCACGCCGCCGGAGCGGTACCCGCGCACCCGCGGGTCCTGCGCCAGCACCTCCGAGACCCGGGCGCGCAGAGCGCCGGTGCCCTTCCCGTGGACGAGGCGCAGCTCGGACACGTCCGCCACCACCGCCCGGTCGAGAATCCCCTGCAGGCGGGCGGTCGCCTCCTCCACGCGCAGCCCGCGCAGATCGGGGTCGAGGGGGGGCGGGTCCACGGGAAAGGACGGACGGACCGTCGAGCGCTTCTCCGGGCGGATCGAGTCCGGGGCCGGCTCGAGCCCCCGAAGCGGCACCTTCAGCCGGACGCCGCCCCGGGCCTCCACCAGCGCGCGCCCGGAACGGACCTCCACCACCGTCGCGGTCGCGGTCCCGTCCGCAAGACGCACCCGGTCGCCGGGGCGGAGGGAGGGGGCGGGGGAAGACGAAGAAGCGGAGACGGGGGCGGAGCGGCGGCGGCCGTCGCGGGGATCGGACCGGTGGCGCTCGGCGGCGGCCTCGACGCGGCGGCGCGCACTGCGGGCGGCCGCCGGACGGGCGGCCCCGTCGGCGCGCGCCTCGAGCAGGGCGCGCTCCACCTCGCGACGGGCCTCGAGCAGGATCTTGCGCGCCTCGGCGCCGGCGCGGCGCCGGGCCTCCCGCTCCTCTTTCTCCGCATCGCGCTCGCGAACCTCGAGCGCGGCGGCGACGGCGGCGTTGCTTCGGGCGCGGCGCTCCACCTCCGCTTCCCGGGCGGCCAGGGAAGCTCTCGCGCCGGAAGCCTCCGCCTCCAGCTCCTCGAGACGCCGCAACAGCTCCTCCATGCGGAGTTCGTCCCCGGAGAGACGCGCCTCGGCCCGGTCGATCAGGGAGGCCGCGAACCCCAGGGAGCGCGCGATGGCGAGCCCGTAGCTCCGCCCCGGACTGCCCTTGCGAAAGCGATAGGTGGGCTCGACCCGCTCCGGATCGAAGCGCATGGATCCGTTGACGATCCCGCTTCCGGGCGCGTCCAGTCGCTTGAGCCGACCGAGATGGGAGGTCACCACCGCGCGCGCGCCGCGCGCCGCCAGCTCCTCGAGGACCGCGGCCGACAACGCCGCCCCCTCGTCCGGGTCGGTGCCGGCCCCCATCTCGTCGACGAGCACGAGCGCCGTCTCGTCCGCGCGCGCGAGGACGTCCTTCAGGGCGGCGAGGCGGGCGGCGAAAGTGGACAGGTCGTTCTCGATCGACTGCTCGTCCCCGATGTCGGCGAAGAAGCGGCGGAAAACGGGGATCCGGCTCCCGGGCCCCACCGGCGGGACGACGCCGCACTGCGCGAGCGCGCAGATCAGCCCGACGGACTTGAGAAAGACGCTCTTGCCCCCCGTGTTCGGGCCCGACACCACCAGAACCCGTTCCTCCGGTTCGAGAAGCAGGTCGAAGGGGACGGCCTCCGCATCGCTCCTGAGCGCGAGCAGCGGATGGCGGCCCCGGACGATGCGGAGCGCGCGTTCCCCGTCCCGGGGCAGCAGGGTCGGCACGTTCCCCTCCCACTCCAAGGACACGCGCGCGCGCGCGTCGAGCGAATCGAATTCGATCAGCGCCTGCTGGCTGCCGACCAGAGCGTCGCGGATCCGCGCGAGCTCGCGGGTGCGTTCGGCCAGCACCCGGTCGATCTCGCGCGCCTCGGCCGACTCCAACTCCCGCACCCGGTTCATCGACTCGATCGCCAGGGGCGGCTCGACGAAGAGGGTGGCCCCGCTGGACGACGCGCCGTGGACGATCCCTCCGACCTCTCCGCGCGCCGTCCGGCGGACGGGGATCACGTACCGGCCTTCGCGCACCGTCACGGAGGCGTCGGGGAGCGCCCACGCGGCGGGAAGGCCGCGCACGTACGCCTCGAGCCGATCCACGATCAGCCCCCGGCTCCGCTTCAGCCGCGCGCGCAGGCGGGACAGCTCCGGGCTCGCCGTGTCCAGCACCTCGCCGGTGCGGTCCGCGGTGCGCAGGACGCGCTCCTCCAAGGCGGGCTCCGTCACGAGACGCTCGCGGAGCGGGGCCAGGAGCGGAAGCGGCGTCTCCGCGCGCGCGAGGTCGCGCGCGAGTTCTCGGCCGGCGCGCAACAGGACGCCCGTCGAGTGGAGCTCGGAGGGCGAGAGCGCGCCGCCCCGGGCGCGCAACCGACGCAGGGCCGCGCGCGCGTCGGGGATCTCCGAGAGGGATCGTCCCGAACCGACGAGACGGGCGGTCTGGCGGACCCGGTCGAGTTCGCGCCGGACGACGTCGGAGCGGTCCGCCGGGCGAAGCGCGAGCACCGCGTCGCGTCCCGCGTCGCTCGACGCCGCGGCCGCGACGCGCGCGAGCACCTCGGGCAACCCGAGCGCTACGAGGGCGTGTTGCATCACGATGGCGCGTTCATGCACCGCTCCCTCCCCGGCGGGCGCGGGCGGTCGGTCGCGGATTCGGGCAAGCAAAGTATTCGGCTCCGTCGAGAGGGTCAACGCGGCGGCGCGATCCCTGCCCGGCTCCCGGAACGCCCCGTCCCTCCCCGGGCCGCGCGGCGGCTACGTTCCGGCGCGGGCGGAGACGAGAGCGAAGGTCCCGGCCCACCAGCCGTCTTCGGCGTCGTCGTCCCGGAGCCGGAACCCGAAGGCCCCGGCCTCGTAGGCGAAGTCGCTCGACTCCTCCGCGAGCAGCCCGGACGCCAGGAGCCATCCGCCCGCCGCCAGGGCGTCGGCGAACCCGGGCAGGAGCGCGACGAGCACGCCGCTTTCGACGTTCGCGACCACGCCGTCGAGGGGGTGGCGCTCGCCGAGCCACGCCGACGAGACCTCGCGCTCGTGGATCGCGACCGCATCGCCGACCCGGTTGGCGTCCGCATTGTCCTGCGCGGCCGCGCACGCGAGCGGATCCCGGTCCGCCGCCAGCACGCGCGCGGCGCCGAGCCGGGCCGCCGCGATGGCCAGAATTCCCGAGCCCGTTCCCACGTCGGCGAGGGAGGCGCCGGGACGAACCGCACGGTCCAGGAGCCGGAGGGCGCACCGGGTCGAGGCGTGCCGGGCGGTGCCGAAGGCCACGCCGGGATCGAGGACGATCCGTACGCCTCCGTCCGGCTCGGGCGGGACGTCCCAGGTCGGCGACACGGCGATCCGGCGGCTGACCCGCACGGACCTCAGTCCCCGCTTCCAGGTCTCCGCCCACTCCTCGTGCAGCTGCCAGTGCCAGTTCAGGTCGACCGGTCGTCCGGCCGCCCGCTCCAGATCGACCGCCAGGGCGGCGAGAAAGGCGGGGAAGTCGCCGGGAGGCGGAAAATGGGTCGCCAGCGTCCCGTCCGCCCGCTCCACCACCGCCCGCGCGCCCTTGCGCACGAGTTCGGCGGCCAGCGGACCGGCGGCGACGGGGTCGGGGGCGGCGACGACGACGCCCAGCCAGCGGTCGGGCGTCGTCGTGGGCGGGCGGGCGGCCACCGGAGCGCGGGCTACGTGGCGAAGGTTTCCTTCACGCGCGCCCAGAACCCCCTCCTGCCCCGGCCCGCGTGCTCGGGGACCGGGTCCTCGACCTCCCGCAGGCGTTCCAAGGCCTCGCGCTGCCGCCGGTCGAGATCTTCGGGGGTCCACACCGCCACGCGCACGAGCTGGTCGCCCCGCGCTCCCCCCTCCAGGTCGGGCAACCCGACGCCGCGCATGCGCAGCGCCTCGCCGCTCTGGATCCCCGCGGGCACCTCGAGGAACGAAGCGCCCTCGATGGTCGGCACCTCGACGCGGTCCCCCAGGGCGGCCTGGGCGAAGGTCACGTGAAGTTCGTGGATCAGGTCGTTGCCCTCCCGCTTGAAGTCGGGATGGTCCTCGACGGAGATCAGCACGGTGACGTCGCCGCGCGGCCCGCCCCTCGGCCCGGCGTTGCCCCGGCCCCGCAAGGTGATGTAGTTCTCCGTCGAGACGCCCGCGGGCACCTCGACGGAGACGGCGGACCGCTCGCGCACCCGCCCCTCTCCCCGACATGCGGGACAGGGATCCCGGACGATCTCTCCTTCCCCTCGGCACCTGCGACAGGAGTGCACGCTCACGACCTGTCCGAAGGGGGAGCGTTGGCTGACGCGCTCCTGGCCGGTGCCGCCGCACCCCGGGCAGGGCGTCGGTCCGGCGCCGCGCGCCCCGGTGGCGCCGCAGCTCTCGCAGGGATCGAGCCGGCTCACCCGCAACCTCTTGTCGACGCCGCGCGCGACTTCCTCCAGCGTGAGCTCGAGCCGCAGGCGAATGCCCTTCCCCTTTCGGTTCCTCGGGGTCCCCGACGTCCGTCGGCCGCCGAACAGGCCGCCGCCGAAGTCGCGCATGAAGATCTCGATCGCGTCCTCGAAACCGAATCCGCCTCGGCTTCGGCCTCCGTCGGCCAGTCCCCGTTCCCCGTACCGGTCGTAGAGCTCCCTTCGCTTCGGGTCGTTCAGGACCTCGTAGGCGCGGGTCACCTCCTTGAAGCGCTCCTCCGCCTCCCGCGAACCCTGATTGCGATCGGGGTGGTGTCGCATCGCCAAGCGCCGGTAGGCCTTGCGTATCTCCTGGACGTCCGCGCCCCGGGGGACTTCCAGGATCTCGTAGTAGTCTGCCATTCGAACCCCGCGCTCAGCGCAGAATGTCGTTCACCAGCGACGAAGTGTAGTCCACCAGGCTGATCACCCTCTCGTAGGGCATGCGCGTGGGCCCGATGACCCCCACGACCCCCTTCAACCCGCCCACGCGGTACTCGGCGGTCACGAGCGTGAACCCCGACAGCGCCTCGTCCCGATGCTCCTGCCCGATCGTGATGCGCAGCCCGCCGCCGTGCCTGCGGTTGCTCAGCACGCTCTTCATCGGCTGGTTGCGTTCGGTCAGCTCGATCAGGCTCTTGAGTCGCTGGCCGCTGGTGAACTCCGGCTGGCTGGCGAGCATCGAGGCCTGCCCGAAGAGCACGGGGGACCTTCCGGCTTCCGGCCAGTCCAACAGGGACTGGGCCGACTCCATGAAGATGTTCAGCAGCTCCGCCGCGGCCTCGCTGTCCGTGCCCGGGTCGCGCAGTCGTTCGGGAAGCGACTCGCGCAGGTCGGCGAAGGTGCGCCCGGCGAGACGCTCGTTCAGAATGACCGTCAGGATGACCAGGGTGTCCCGCGGAATCTCCAGGGGAAGATCGACGTAGAGCGTGCGCACCAAGCCCTTGCGCACCGTCGCCACCATGAGCGCCTTGTGCGCGGAGAGCCGGATCAGCTCGATCTTCTCGAGCACCGCCGAGTCCAGGCTCGGGACCATCCCCAGCCCCAGCTCGTGGCTGATCAGGCTGAGGGCGCGGGTGGTGCGCCGCACCAGACGCTCGAGCGGGGAGGCGGCGTCGGGGTCGAGCTCCTCCTCGATCCGGTCGCGTTCCTCGCTGGTGAGAGGCGCGGGTCGGATGAGACGGTCCACGAAGTACCGGTACGCGGTGTCGGTGGGGACCCGCCCGGCGGAGGCGTGCGACCGGGCCAGATATCCCTTCGACTCCAGCTCCGCCATCGTGTTGCGGATGGTGGCGGCCGACACGCCCAGCTCCCAGCGTCGGCTCACCGAAAGGCTGGCGACGGGCGCGGCGGTGTCGACGTAGGTGCGCACCACCGCCTCCAGCACCTGCCGCTCGCGAGCCGTCAGTTCTTCCCGGACGACGACGCGTTCCCTCAGCTTCCCTTTGCGCAGCGTCATTGTCCCGTCCTTATCGATCCGTCCCTGCACCGTCCAGCTCGAGGACGAGGGCGTCGAGCAACAGCCAGCCCTCGGCCGTCAGGCGGAGCCTGCCGGCCTCCGCCCGGGCCCAACCCCGGCGAATCCATCGCCCGGTCGCGGCGACGGCCCGCTCCGGCAACCCCGCCAGGGGAACGCCCCCGCGGGCGCGCAACCCCGTCCAGATCCGCTCCAGGCGAAGCGCCGCCTCGTCCAGCGTCTCGTGCCCCCCGAGAGCCGTCTTCCCCTGCGCGAGCGACGTACTGTATTCCTCCCAATCGCGCAGGTTCCAGCGGCGCAAAGGCTTGCGAAAACTGTGCGCGCCGTTGCCCAGACCCAGGTAGGAGCGGCCCGACCAGTACGCCTCGTTGTGGCGGGACTCCCGGCCCGGAAACGCGAAAGCGTCGATCTCGTAGTGAAGGTAGCCCGCCCCGGTCAACCGTTCCACCGCTTCCAGATACTCGTCCCGGTACCGCTCCTCGGAAGCGACCCGCTCGCGTCCGTCGGCCACGGCCCGGCCCAGGGGCGTGCGCGTCTCGACCGTCAGCCCGTACAGGCTCAGGTGCTCGGCGCCCAGGTCGAGCGCCCGGTCCAGATCCTCCGTCCAGTCGCGCCGCAGGCGTCCCGGAAGACCGAAGACGAGGTCCGCGTTCACGTTCCGAAAGCCGGCCCGGCGGGCGGTGCGCACGGCCCGGGCGGCGTCCGCGGACCCGTGCAGGCGCCCCATCCAGCCGAGCGACGGCTCGTGGAAGCTCTGCACGCCGAGGCTGATCCGGTTCGTCCCGGCGCTCCGCCAGGCGCGCGCGACGTCGGGCGCGAAGCTCTCCGGGTTCGCCTCCGCGGTCCACTCGAGGCGGGGACGGGCGAGGAGGCGGGAGCCCAGCACGGACGCGATCCCGTCCATGGCGCGGGGGCCGAGCAGGGACGGCGTGCCTCCCCCGACGTAGAGCGTCGCCAGCGGCTCGGAAAACGAGAACAGACCCTCGCGCCGGATCCGGTCCCACTCGGCGGAAATCGCTCGCAGCCAAGCGTCGCGCCCGTCCTCCCGGCCGACCGTCACCGCGAAATCGCAGTGGAAGCAGCGGCGGGCGCAGAAGGGCGCGTGCACGTAGACGGACAACGTCGCGTCGTCCGCGCCGGGGCGGGGGGCGTCGGAGATCCGACGGGTCGCGTCGTCCGGGGCGGAAGGGGTTCCCATCTCGCGCGTCGGCGCGAAGGCAGGGTCCTGGTTCGCCGGAGCCGCCGCCGGGAGCGTCGGGACTTCGCCCGCGTCGACCGGTTCGTCATCCGTGCGCCGCTCCGCACGCGTCCATGCGGGCGCCCGTTGCGGAACCCCGGAAATTCCGCACGCGTCGCGCCCTCGAAAAGGATCGCCTCGAGGAATCGGACGCGACCGTCAGTTCCGGCGGGTGCGCCGCCAGAGCGCCTCGGACAGCGCGTCCAAGCCGCGGCGGGCCACCGCCGACACCGGAAAGCGTCCCCAGGCCGCGGGCGCCCGGATGCGGGGCGCCGGGGCCCGGGCGGCCACGAGATCCATCTTGGTCACCACCACGCAGTGCTCCCGCTCGGCCAGCGCGCGGGAGTGGTTCCGCAGTTCGGAACGCAGGCGCTCGTACTCCGCCTGGGGGTCGTCCGAATCGGCCGGGATCAGGAAGGCCAGCGTGCGGGTGCGTTCGACGTGGCGCAGAAAACGCAGACCGAGGCCCCTGCCCTCGTGGGCGCCTTCGACGATGCCGGGGATGTCGGCCAGCACGAAGGACCGGAAATCCGGAAGACGCACCACCCCCAGGCTCGGGACCAGCGTGGTGAAGGGATAGTCCGCCACCTTGGGCCGCGCCGCCGAAACGCTGGCCAGCAACGTGGACTTGCCGGCGTTGGGCTCCCCCACCAAGCCGACGTCGGCGATCAGCTTGAGCTCCAGCTCGATGCGCCGCGCCTCCCCCTCCTCGCCGGACTCCCACCGCGTGGGCGCCTGGTTGCGGGCAGTGGCGAAGCGGGCGTTCCCCCGCCCTCCCCGTCCCCCCCGGGCGACCACCGCCCGGTCGCCGACCGCGAGCAGTTCCGCCAGCGGCTCCGAGGTGTCGGCGTCCCGCACGACGGTCCCCGGCGGGACGGCCACGACCCGGTCCTCCCCGCTGCGGCCGGTGCGGTTGTTGCCTCCGCCATGCCGCCCCCGTCCCGCCCGGTAGTGACGCCGGTAGCGGAAGTCCAGCAGGGTTGAAAGATGGGGGTCGGCGACGAGCGCCACGTCGCCCCCCCGCCCGCCGTCTCCGCCGGACGGCCCTCCGCGCGGGGCGCCCTTCTCCCGTCGGAACGCCTCCGCCCCCGCCCCTCCCGTCCCCGCCGTCACCTCGACGACGGCCCGGTCGACGAAAATCGGCTCGCCCACGGGCCTATCCTCCCGCTCCGGCCGGTCCGGTCCGACCGGGAACGCCGGAGCCTCTCCCTCCCGTCCATCGCCTCACGCCGCGCCGTCCGGTCACGGATCCATTTCCACCCGGAACGCGCTCTCGACGCGCCCCACCTCCGCTCCCAGCGTATCGAGCACCTCGGTCCGCCCCTCGGAGAGCGCCGAGACGTCGTCCGCGTCCGCAACCCCCAGATCCGACAGAACCCGGACGAGGGCGACGTCGCTCGCCCGTCGGGCTCCGTCGTCCACCTTGAGCGCGAAACCCACGCCGCCGCCGCGCACGCCCCCGCAGTACACGCCCTCGGCGCCCGTCTTGACGAAGACCCGGTCGCCCAGCCGCTCCATGACCGCGGTGCAGGTTCGGTCCGTTCCCGCCACCGCGAACGGGTGCCCGGTCATCGCGACCACGACGCGCGCGGCGGACCTTCCCGCGTCCGCCGCCGCCGCGAAGCGCGCGAAGGACGCCGCCATGTCCGCCAAGGGGAGCGCGAAGGTCACCGCCCCGCACCCGTCGGTCCCGGCGACGAGCTCCGGCGCGGCCACGCCCGTCCAGCGCGCGACCTCCGCGAACATGCGCCGCTGCACGGGATGGCCGGGCTCGAGGTATCCCTCGGGGGGCCATCCCCGGGCCACGGCCAGGGCGAGCATGCCCGCGTGCTTGCCCGAACAGTTGTTGTGCACCGCGCCGAGTCGGACCCCTCGCGCCCACAGCTCGCGGGCCCGTTGCGGGCGCAGCGACGGGTGCGGCCCGCAGGCCAGCGCGCGCTCGTCCAGCCCGGCCTTGGCCAAAACGCTCCGGGCCAGGGCCAAGTGTTCGGGTTCGGCGTTGTGGGACGCGCAGCACAGCGCGAGTTCCTCCTCCGCGAGTCCGAAGCGCTCCACCACGCCGTCCTCCACCAGCGGCAACGCTTGGAAGGGCTTCGCGGCCGACCGGTAGAACGTCACTCGCTCCCGGTCCCCGCAACCGCCGATCCGACGCCCGCGCGCGTCGGCGACCGCGACGTGCACCCGGTGCAGCGACTCCGCGACGCCGGAGCGCGTCACCCGGACGCACGGCCCCGCCGCGTCCCGGTTCACGAACGCGGCGCGCGGGCGAGGGACCCCGCTCCTCCGGGCGACCCGATGGCGGGACGGGTCGGAGGATGCGCCCTCAGAAGGAATCCGGGCCCGGCACGGCGCCCTCGGCGCCGGTGTCCGCACCCGCCTCGACGCGCGCCGCGCGGGGCTCCTCGGCCGCGGCCAGCTCGAGCAGCTCCCGTTGCGAACGCGCGCGCGCCAGCAGCGCGACGGTGCGCGCCAGCGGGGGATCGGCGTCCAGGACCTGCAGAAACTCGCCTTCCGCACCCGCCAGCCGGAGCGCGATCTCGCGCTCCAGCTGGAACCGGACATAGCGTTCCGCGCGATCCAGCTCGGCGACCGCGGCGTCCATCCCCCTGTCGGCGAGGTGCCGTCGAAAGCGCGCGAAGTCGTCCTCCCCGATCGCGAAACCGGGAGACAGGTTCGGTCGATCCCGAATGTAGAGGACGGCGAAATCGAACAGGGCCCTGTTGAGCCCGCCCGTCCGCCACAGCCGCAGCACCGCCGCCTCCTCGGCGTCGGTCAGGGTGTCGGGAAGCACCCGCAGGTCCGGAGTGATGCCGCCGCCGCCGAGCAGACTCCTCCCGCCGAGGGAGCGGTACGGCCGCCGGTCCTCGCCGTCCGACCGCTGCGTCCATCCCCCGGACAGGGTCAGCACGATGTTCTCCAGATCCGACTCGCTCTCCGCGCTCTGCGCGCGGACCTTCTGAATCGAGCGTCCCGAAGGCGTGTACCAGCGCGCCGTGGTCAGCTTGAGCATGTTGCCTCCGCTCAGCGGATAGAGCGTCTGCACCAAGCCCTTGCCGAACGAGGTCGCGCCCACCACCAGCGCCCGGTCGTGATCCTGCAACGCGCCCGCGACGATCTCCGACGCGCTCGCGCTGCGTCCGTCGATCAGGACCGCCAGGAGAAGTTCCGGGAAGGACTCCTCCCGCGAGGTGCGCAGGACGGAGCGCTGGCCCCGGGTGCGGCCGCGCGTCTCCGCGACCGTGAGATCCTCTTCGAGGAAGAGGTCGGCCAGCGCCACGCCCTGATCCAGAAGGCCTCCGGGGTTGCCGCGCAGATCCACGATCATCCGGGTGGCCCCGTCCTCCACGAGTCCCTCGACGGCCCGCTCGAGTTCGTCGCGGGCGTTCTCGCCGAACCTCAGCAGGGGGACGTATCCCACCCCGTCCTCGAAGAGGTGGGTGAAGGGAACCGAGCGGATCTGAACCGTGGCCCGCTCCAGCGTGAAGGGGATGGGCTCCTCGATCCCCGGGCGCTCGACCCTGATGTCGACCTCCGTGCCCGGCCGGCCGCGCAGCGCCACGACCGCCCGATCCGAGTTCCAGCCCCGGGCGGATTCGCCCTCCACCTCCACGATGCGATCGCCGGCACGGATGCCCGCCCGTTCCCCCGGCGTGCCCGGCAGGGCGCTCATCACCGTGATCCACTCCCCTTGGCGTCCGATCTCCAGCCCCACCCCGGCGTACTCCTCTCCGGTGTCGATGAGGTAGTTGGACGATTCGTAGGCGCTCATGAACTCCGTGTGGGGATCGTCGAGCTCGTCGATGACGGCGTCGATGGCGGTGCCGTAGAGCGCGTTCAGCTCGACCGGGTCGACGTAGTCGTCCGCCACCCGGTCGAGCACCTCCTCGAAGAGTCGGGCCTGGAAGTAGACGTTGCGATCCTGGGCGATGCCCTTCTGGAGGAACCAGCCGCCGCACAGAAGGGCGGCGGTCAGGACGAGGCCCGGAGCGAACAGGGATCGTGGGAATCGCATGAGGTCGCGGCTTGGCATGAGACGGGGGTTCGGGCTTCCCCAGAGCGATAGCTTTCGCGCGGGGGGACCGGAGTCCCCCGGGTTACGGAGGTTTCCCCCCGATGGGGTCGAGGCCGTGGCCTCGGTCAGTCGTTAAGCCTAAACCCGTCGGCACAGGTGGTTCCAAGTGACCGGAGCCACGGCGAGCCGCGATTTCGAGGGCCTGCGCGGGTGCGAACGAGGACACGCTCCGAAGCGATTTCCGACGCATTCGCCACGTCGGATTTCAAGCTCGGAGTTCCCGCACCACAAACGCGGACACCCTCGTTCCTCGCAGGTGGATCGAGACGACCGCCGACGCCGCATCCGGCGCGGACACCGTGGGAGAGGACGCTCGGCCGCGAGGCGATGGTGAACGCGGTCGGAAGAATCACCATGGATCTGCGCTCGACCCCGATGCAAGACGGGGTGGCTTCGTGCACGACGAGATCGCAGCGATTCAGCAGTCGACCACCAAGGTGATCGCTCACGAATTCCTCTTCCTCATGGGTCGACTCAAATCATATGCGCATTTGGCGCGGTTGCCAAAGGCGACATCGATCAGAAACTCGAGCGTCCTCTCGTTCATTCTGTCCCATGGAACGACTGAAATCTTGACATTTGATCTCATCAGGTTGTCGATGATTCTATCAGGCATGTACGGAAAGCGACGCTCGTATTCCTCCCGTTCCTCGATACGTGTCCACGACTCGACACCCGGATACAGCAACTCTTTCTCCTCTTTTCCATAAGGCGCATGAACATAGTCGGATGTTCCCGGAAGATTGACGACAACTATCCCTGATCTCTTGTTCACCGAGCCGTTGTACATGCTCGAGTAAATCTCCCAATCGACGTGCTTTCGTCGTCTGGTCTCTTTCCCGACCAACACGACGGTCACGGTCGAGTTTCTGAGATGATCGTCTCTGATGGCACGACGTATCCGTTCGTCGTCCCAATCGTCCGGAATGTCTCCGGCATCGACGGATCGATCCAAGAAAATCAAGTCCTTGCCGAAACCGACCAAATCATCCTTGTACTTCTGATCGGCGCGGTGATGGTAGCTAATGAATACCTTGTGCTTCATGATCCTCTTCCGAGGGTTCGGCGCAGTCCTCGCGAGACGAGAGCCACAGCCTCTTGAATGTGGGGGGTACGGGCTAGGACGGCGTTTTCGTCGCGGGACAGTCCGTTGCGCAGGTCGTCCGGCGAATACTTGCGGAAGCGCTCCCGACCGTCCCACTCATCACGCGAACCGGCCCAACGTTCGGCGAGACCGACGGTTTCCGCGATGTCGCGCGCGCATCCGCCGAATCCGCCTACGAGGAACACGGGCTGGCCCGCTTCCAGGGAAAGATATGCCTCCTCGGCGATTCCGGGCATCGCCCCCTTGTAGTCTTCGACCCCGCCACCAAGCACGATCCGCGCCCGAATGTCCCTGCGCATCACGGTCCGCATCGCCGTAAGTCCTTTCGTCCATTCTCCTTCGTCCGGCTCATGCGTACGTAGCGTCAACCTGTGCTCTTTCACGAGACGCGTACCGTCCAGCGCGAGGAAGACAAGACGACTGCCGGGTTCGTGTCTGGCGGAAAACGCGGCGATCTCGTCCAGCGTCATCCGGATATGCACCGGCCAAGCCAAGTAATCGGTCACGACGATGGTCCCGTCGTGCCGGGGATGATTCCGATAACGCCCCACTAGTTCGGCCAGAAGTTCCGTGAACCCATGCGGTCGCAGATCCCCACCGTAGGCCAGACTCGTTCCCGATGCCAGCACTTGGAGAGCGATCTCCGCCATCGCGTCGCACAGATGCCCTTCACTCAGCCCCAGCGCCCACAAGTCCGGACTCTCCGAAACGGAGACGCCAACGACATCCAACACTTCGGTGTTGGTCATGATCATGAGTGCTCCTCCAGCCAGTCCGGCAACGTCCGTATGCGGACTCCTGGCGCAATTTCTTTGAACAGCCGCTCTTCATCGGCACTCAGCAAGGGTTCAGGATAAACGATTGTCGAAACCGGTTCTCCGTCGCGAGAAGACAGCGCCGCCAAGGCGATCAGTTCAGGAGGGCGTGCCGTGAATATCACTCCTGGCGAATTCGCCAGATGACGCCCCACCTGGCAGAGCCACAACCATGTGCGAAAAATCTCATCCAGGAGGCAACCCACAACGGTGGCTATTCTTTCTGTCCGGCAGGGTTCCATGCGCCGGCAGGGTTCCATGCGGACGATCGGCACGTTGCCGAGATACGGCATTCCACGCGAATCGATGTCTTGAACGCAATCGACAACGACCATCGGCACCAAGCGTCGCTTCGTTTCGATGACTTCGCGCCGACACCACTCGCGTGACGAATATGAGTCGGAATGTACCGCCACGACGGCCCCAACGCCGATCTGGTGCAGCAGAACCTCTTCGGACGACAGCCCTGG
Organism: Longimicrobiales bacterium; assembly: GCA_965115885.1. GTDB lineage: Bacteria > Gemmatimonadota > Gemmatimonadetes > Longimicrobiales > Gaopeijiaceae > BD2-11. The sequence goes on along the minus strand of OZ220479.1, from coordinate 352,537 downwards.
CGGAATGTCGAAGACATCGAAGAAGCTACCGAGTGAGCTGTGCGTATGGATCCAGTCGCGAATGCCGCGACCCACCGATTCACCGTCTCCTCCCTCGTCATGTTTCGAATGACTAATGAAGACCTGAATTTTTTCCAAGTATTTTTCCAAGCGAAAAGCCCCGCCATCGTCCCTCCGCAGCACGTCGATGCGATGTCGCAGCATGCGGCAGAACTCGTGGGTCAGGTCCGACGTGAGACGCTGAATTCGATCCGCATCAGGCACGTCCCAGCGGTCCCAGCGCACCGCCTGCTGCTCGAATTCCAGCTCGAGCCCCCGACGCTCCATCGTCACCGGGAAAAATCCGGCGGGGGTTTTTCTCTTGCGTGCAATCCGTGCGGTGTCGCGCACGTAGTCGATCCATTCTTGGTCGTCGACAAGCGTCGCATCCGCCAACACGACAACGGCGGTAAGTTCTGCATCGTCCCAGTCGACCGGCAAGGGCGTGCGCGATCCTGCAACGGATGCGCTGCGTTCAAGGACGCTGACGCGACGCCACTCACCAACGTCCGAGTGGAAATCGCGGCCGAAGTGCATGCGGAGTCGATCGGCAATCTCGCGGCCTCCCGGATACGAGGGATGCCACATCACATACAACGCGAAGAATGGGTGTGTCATCGTCTCCATGGCACAACCAAGCCAGCGTCTCGGCGGTTCACCCGGAGGTCGGGCGGAATTTTGTCAACTAGGCTTAAGGCTTGAGATGCTTTTGGCTCGGTCTAGTTCCAGTTTTTAGCTAGTCAGCGTCAACCTCCCGCCTGCCAACTTAACCACAACTGCGCTGTCCGGGAAGAGGTGGGCCAGACGCTTCCGCACGCGGCGAGCTGCGCGATCATCGCTCCTCTCCCGATGACCAGCGCCCGGTCGACCTCTAAGAGCTCGCTTCCTCATCGGGAAGTCGCCCGTGGCGGTGAGCCCTTTTTCCGTCCCGCTTTACGTGCATCCGGGAAAGGGCGAGGTCGGCGCCTCATCTTTCTACGCCCGCTGCTCCTCCGCCAAGAATATCGAAAACGGCCGGCAGACGCCGCCGCAGACAATCCAAAATCCGCCTCCGCACCTGGTCCGGCGTCCCCAAGCCGTTCACCAACTCCACACGCTCCTCGGTTTCCGCGAGCGCGACATACCCGTCCCGCACCGCACGCAGAAACCTCGCACCGGCTTCCTCGATGCGATCCGCTTTCGTTCCCGCGACCCGGCGTCGGGCCGCGCCCGCTTCCACCGGTACGTCGAGCACCACGTAGAGATCGGGACGCAAATCCCCGGCTACGATCTCCATCGCCGCCCGCACGAGAGAGAGATCCAGCCCGCGGCCGTATCCTTGGTACGCCAGCGTGGAGAGATCGAAGCGATCCGCGATCACCACATCTCCTCGAGCCAGCGCGGGATCCACGACATCGCGCACGAACGCCGCCCGCGCCGCCAGAATCAGGAGCAACTCCGACTCCGCAGGCATATCCAGATCCGTCCTCGCCAACACCACCTCGCGGATGGCCTCGCCCAAGGCAGTGGATCCCGGCTCGCGCGCCAAGGTGCAGGCGACGCCCCGATCCCGGAGCCATTCCGCCAGCAGCGCCGCCTGGGTGGACTTGCCCGCCCCCTCGCCGCCCTCGACCGCGACGAACCACCCCTTCCGCCGGACCCGCCCGGATCCGGAGGCGCCGCGGCCCGCGTCCTCGCCGATGCCCGAACCCGCCCGCGGACGCGCCACCCCCGCTACCGGTAGTACTCGACGCCCAGGTGGGTGATCTGCTCCTCGCCGGCGAGCCAGCGCAACGTGTTCTTCAGCTTCCAGTGCTGGATGAAGACGTCGTGCTCGGGATAGAGGCCGGGGGCGGTCTGCGGGCTCTTGAAGTAGAAGGAGAGCCACTCCTGGATGCCGCCCAGCCCCGAGCGCGAGGCCAAATCCAGGAACAGGGCCAGATCGAGCACGATGGGCGCGGCCAGGATGGAGTCGCGGCACAGGAAGTCGATCTTGATCTGCATCGGATACCCCAGCCAGCCGAAGATGTCGACGTTGTCCCAGCCCTCCTTGTTGTCGCCGCGCGGCGGATAGTAGTTGATGCGCACCTTGTGGTAGATGTCCCCGTACAGCTCGGGATACGTCTCCGGCTGGAGGATGTGCTCGAGCACTCCCAGCTTGGAGACCTCCTTGGTCTTGAACGACTCCGGGTCGTCGAGCACCTCGCCGTCGCGGTTGCCCAGAATGTTGGTGCTGAACCAGCCCGAGAGCCCGATCATGCGCGCCTTGAAGCCGGGCGCCAGGATGGTCTTCATGAGGGTCTGGCCGGTCTTGAAGTCCTTGCCCGCGATCGGGACCGACCGCTCGCGCGCCAGCTCCTCGAGCGCGGCGAAGTCGGCGGAGAGGTTGGGGGCGCCGTTGGCGTAGGGGACGCCCTCCATGAGGGCCGCCCAGGCGTAGAGCTGGCTGGGGGCGATGCCGGGGTGGTTCTCCGCCATGCCCTTCTCGAAGGCGGCCAGCGAGGCGTGCACCTCTTCCGGGCGGACGTACACCTCGGTCGAACCGCACCACACCATCGCCAGACGCTCGCAGCCGCGCTCCGCCTTGAACGCGCGGATGTCGGCGCGCAGCTGCTCGGCCAGATCGCGCTTGTTGGCGCCGCTCTTGACGTTGGGACCGTCCAGCTTCCTGACGTACCCGGCGTCGAAAACCGCGGGCATGGGTTCGATGCCGGAAAGGAAGTCCCGGATCGGATCGAGATGGCGCTCGCGGTGCAGCACCCCGGCGCGCACGGCGCTCTCGTAGCCGTCGTCGGGCACGGGGTCCCAGGCGCCGAACACGAGGTCGTCCAGCTCCGTCAGCGGCACCAGCTCCCGAACGAGCGGCGCGCGCCCCTCGGTGCGCTTGCCCAAGCGGACGGTGTTCATCTGGGCGAGGCTTCCGATGGGCCGGGCCATGCCCCTGCGTATCGCCTCCACGCCGGCGACGAAGGTGGTGGCCACGGCCCCGAAGCCCGGAAGCAACACTCCGAGCCGACCTTCGGCCGGCGCGATCCGTTGTGGTTTCTTCACTGATCGAGTTCCCTGCCTGGGGTGAGCGTCGCCTTTCCGGCGGCGGCGGCGCCGGTCAGGAAGCGACGATGATGCGCGACTTGGCGCCTTCCGCGATGGCCTTGGAGATGCCTTCGTTCACGCGGCCCAGCACCCGGTCGAAGTTGGCCTGGGCCGCGACCAGTCCCTGGTACGCCGGGCTCGCCTGAAGCCGCCCGAACGTCTTCTCGTACTCCTCCGTCACCTCCTGCGCGGGTTCCTCTCCGGCGCCGACGCTGCGCGCCACGCTCTCCTCCAGCTCCTTGAGCCGGTTGCTGAGCGTCACCAGCTCGCGGTCGCCGTCCACGCGCTCGGCGGCCCGCTGCAGGTCCCGATACTGCGAGGTCCGGCCCAAGGCCAGACCCAGTTCCCGAGCCATTTCGTCGATTCCGGCCATTCGTCCTCCCGTTTTCGCCCTCGTTTCGCTCCCGCCGACGCGCCAGCACCATGCGCGCGCGGCCCGCCAAGTCGGGGACGACGCGCACCCCGTCGAAGGCGGTCGTGTCGCGGACCAGGCCGACCACCCGGCCCGACTGGCCGGCGCCCACTTCCAGCGCCAGAAGCCCCCCGGACGACAGATGCCGGGGCGCTTCGGCGACCAGCGGCGCCAGCACGCGCATGCCGTCCGCGCCCGCCGCCAGGGCCTGCCGGGGTTCCCATTCCCGCACCTCGGGCTCCAGCTCCTCCAGCTCGGCGCTGGGGACGTAGGGCGGATTCGACACGATCGCGTCGAAGCGCTCGCCGCGCCCGACGGGCTCGTACAGCGACCCCGCCCTGAACTCCACCGGAGTCCCGTCACGGTATTGTCCGCGGTTCGCGGAAGCCACCTCGAGCGCGTCCGGACTGACGTCGGTGGCCACGATGCGGGCGAAGTCGCCCTCGGTGGCCAGGGCCAGGGCCAAGGCGCCGCAACCGGTGCCGACGTCCAGCGCCCGGAGCCCGTCGCCGGCGCGGCCCGCGGCCCAGGCCAGAACTTCGCCCGCGAGCGACTCGGTCTCCGGGCGGGGGATGAGCACCCGCGGATCCACCGCGAGATCCGCGTCCCGGAACGCCGCGCGCCCCAGAATGTACTGGAGCGGCTCGCGGCGGGCGCGGCGCAGGAGGCGGCGCTTGAAGTCGGCCAGCTCGGACGCGTCGAGCGGCCGGTCGTGCCGCAGGTACAGCTCGAGGCGCGCGACCTCGAGGGTGGCGGCCAGCAGGTGTTCGGCGTCCAAGCGGGCGGAGGGCACTCCCTTCCGTTCGAGATGGCGCGCGCTCCACCGGACCAGATCGAGGACGGTCCAGGGTTCCCCCCGTCCGGGCACGCGGACGGAGGGAGGATCGAGCGACCGCGTGCTCACCCGCCCTCCATCCGTTCGCGCCGGTCGGCCAGGCGGAGGGCGTCCAGAAACTCGTCCAGCTCGCCCTGGAGCACCGATTCCAACCGGTGCAGGGTGAGCCCGACGCGGTGGTCGGTCACCCGATTCTGGGGAAAGTTGTAGGTGCGCACCTTCGCGGACCGGTCTCCCGACCCGATCTGCGACCTGCGCTCCCGCGAGCGCTCGGCCGTGCGCTCGGCGATCTCGCGGTCCAGAAGGCGGCTGCGCAGCACCTTCATGGCCTTGGTCCTGTTCCTGTGCTGCGACTTCTCGTCCTGGCAGGTGACCACCAGTCCGGTGGGCTCGTGGGTGATGCGCACCGCCGAGTCGGTGGTGTTCACCGACTGCCCGCCCGGGCCCGAGGAGCGGAACACGTCGACGCGCAGGTCGCCCGGATCGATCTCGACGTCCACCGGATCGGCCTCGGGCAGCACCGCGACCGACGCCGCCGAGGTGTGGACCCGGCCCTGGCTCTCGGTCGCCGGCACGCGCTGCACCCGGTGCACGCCCGATTCGTAGCGCAACGCCCCGTAGGCCCCGCGGCCGCTGACCGAGAAGACGGCTTCCTTGACGGCGCCGAGGGCGCCTTCGGAGAGGCCGATCAATTCGACGGTCCAGCCGCGACGTTCCGCCAACCGCCGGTACATGCGCACGACCTCGGCGGCGAAGAGCCCCGCTTCGTCGCCGCCGGCCCCGGCCCGCACCTCGACGACCGCGGCGCGGTCGTCCATCGGGTCGCGAGGGAGCACCAGTTCCCAGGCCCGCCGCGCCAGCTTCCCGAGACGGACCTCCAGCTCCTCGGCCTCCATGCGCGCGAGTTCGCGGACCTCCGCATCGTCGGGATCGGCCATGAGGTCGCGCGCGCTCTCCAGTTGCGCGCAGACGTCTTCGAGCTCGCGGGAGGCGCGCACGACGGGATCCGTCTCGGCGCGCCGGCGACCCAGAACCCGCATGCGGGCGGGGTCGCGCGCCACCTCCGGGTCGGCCAGCTGCGCATCCAGCGCGCGCAGGCGCGGCTCGGCCTCCTGCAGGCGCGTGCGCACCTGGTCGAGGTGCTCCAGCGGGTTGTCCGGAAACGCGGTTCCGTGCGCCATCCGCGGCGATGCTCGGGTCGTCCTTCGGGAGGGCTCGGAGCCCGGCCCGGCCGCGCGGAGCGGCACGCGGACGGACGGGGCCGGGAGCCCGTAGTATAGATTTGGCCCGGAGGGCGTTCAATGCCCGAGCTCGGGGACCGAGCGGCGGGCGCGCCTGCGGAGGAACGGCGCGGCCGCGCCTTCCGGCCCCGCCGCGTCCTCCGGGGGCGGGCTCAGCGGGGCTCCGTCTCCCCGGGCGCGGTGCCGCCGAACATGATCTGCAAGCCGCCCCGGACGTTGAAGTAGCGCAGGTCGTCGGTCAGCTCGTAGCGGGCGTGGCAGTAGAGCCGCGACCAGTTCCAGAGCGGAAACTCGAGGCCCGCGTGCGCGTTCACCCCCGGCCGCACCGTGTCCAGAAGATCCTCGACGAAGGTGCCGTCGACGGACTCGCCCTGCCCGTCGAGGACGTGCACCGAGGCGCCCAGCCCGAGGAAGCTGAGCCAGCCGAAGGGGATGTTCCAGACGATGTGGGAGTCGACGCCCACCACCACGTCGCGCCAGGAAATCTTGCCCAGGTCGACCCGCGCGGTGTCGCCCGATTCCAGTCCGCGGGCGATCAGCTGCTCGATGCGGGTCTCGAGGCCGGACACTTTCCCGGTCTCCAGCTCCGACGACCAGTGGGTGACCGAGGGCGAGACGCGGAGCCCGGGGCCCAGGTATCCGAAGTCGAGCCGCACGCCCCAGGTCTGGGTCTTCCCGCGCACTCCGTGAACGCCGTGCGCCGGAAGATACCCGGCCTCGAAGCCGACGCCCCGGAACCGCAGATGCTCGTAGTCGAAGTCGGCGAGCTCCTGCGCGGGAGCGGGGACGGCCGCCCCGAATCCGGCCGCGAGGGCCAGGAGAACGCCCGCCGCGCTTTTCGTCCGGCACCTCCGAGCGCGCGCCGCGTGCGGTGGCGCGCGCCTCATCGGGTGATGACTTGGACCCCTTGGGGCGGCGTGAAGCGGAAGGCCTCGCCGTCCAGCCGGGGGTTGGGCTCGAAGGCGGCCAGCCGCACCTCGCGCAGGTTCCCGTTCTCCTCCTCGATTTCGGTGCGCCGGACGAGCCAGGACGCGTCCTCGATCCAGATCCGCGCCGCGCGATAGGCCGACGGACGACGGGGGACCAGACGGACGACGTGGGCGAGGACGCCGTCCAGCTCCTCGGAGCGCAGGTAGGAGGGCAGATAGCGGGACCCGGGGTCGGAGAGGAATTCGCGGTGGAAGTCGAAGCGGCCCCCCGAACCCGGAGTCATCCGCGAACGGATCGCCTGCCCCGCGTCGTCGCTCGGAAAGTAGACCCACAACCACTCCCCGTCGGCGATCACCAGATCGCCCTCGGGGTCGGAGAAGCGCATGGAGAAGCGGTCCGGCCGCTGCTGGCACATGCGTCCCCGGGAGCGCGTCACCTGGCCCAGGAGCGTGGAGGTCAGGGTTTGCCGGAAGTCGGCGCAGAACCCCGTCAAGCGGGAATACTCGTCGGCCGCGCGTTCCAGGACGGCGACCGCGTCCCGGGCTTCCTGCGCGACGAGGCCCGCGCCGGGACCGGCGACCGCGCAGAGGACCGCGGCGAGGCCGGAGAACGTCGTGCTCTTCATGGCTTGCCGTACCCGCGCCCGCGCCCGCCCGTTCCGGGACGCGGGGCGCCCGCCTCGACCCCTACCGCAACGACTCGATCTCGTCCGGCCCCACCAGCACTTCGCGCGGCTTGGAGCCGTCCGGAGGACCCAGCACCCCCGCCTCGTGCAGCTGGTCCACCACGCGCGCCGCGCGGCCGTAGCCGATGCGCAGCTTTCGCTGCAGCAGGGAGGTCGAGCCCTGGTTCTGCCGCACGCACGTCTCGGCGGCGGCGAAGAAGAGCTCGTCGCGCTCCACGGGGCCGTCCTCCGCTCCGGCGTCGTCCTCCCCCTCCCGGGCGCGCACCACGGACAGGATGTCCTCCTCTCCCGCGAAATCGTGCGCTTCGCCCGCTTCCTCCCGCCGACGCGCCATCCGCCGGAACCAACCGGTGACCCGGTTGGTGTCGGACCCGGGGACGAAGGCGCCCTGGATGCGCACGGGCTCGCTCTGGCCGGGCGGCAGGAAGAGCATGTCGCCGTTGCCCAGCAGCGCGTCCGCGCCGTTCTGGTCCAGGATGGTGCGCGAGTCGGTCTTGGACGCGACCCGAAACGCGATGCGGCACGGGAAATTGGCCTTGATGAGCCCGGTGATCACGTTCACGCTGGGCCGCTGGGTCGCCACCATCAGATGGATGCCGATGGCGCGCGCCTTCTGGGCGAGCATGGCCAGGGGACGCTCGACCTCCCCCTGAACCGTCATCATCAGGTCGGCGAGCTCGTCGACGATCACCACCACGAAGGGGAGGATTCCGTCCTCGTAGGGCTCCTCGTCGGGTTCTTCCCCGGGCTCGGGCGGGCACGGCGGACGGCGGAGCGGCGCCTCGTCGCGCACCATCCGGTTGAACTCCCCGAGCGAGCGCACGTGGTTGGCCGACAGCAGCGCGTAGCGGCGCTCCATCTCCATCACCGCCCACTTCAGCACCCCTGCGGCGTCGGCCGGGTCGGTCACCACCGGATGGCGCAGGTGCGGAAGGTCGGCGTACACCGAAAGCTCGACCATCTTGGGATCGACCATCAGCAGCCGAAGCGACTCGGGCGGGTGGGAATAGACCAAGCTGGTGATGAACGCGTTCAGGCACACCGACTTGCCCGATCCGGTGGCGCCCGCGATCAGCACGTGGGGCATGCGCGCCAGATCGGAGACGCAGGGGCGTCCGGTCAGATCCCTTCCCATGGCGAGCGGAAGCGCGGCCTTCGAGGACCGAAAAGCGTTGGACTCCAGGATGTCGCGCAGGTAGACGACCTCCGGCTCGGGATTGGGGATCTCCACGCCGACCGCGCCCTTCCCCGGGATCGGGGCGACGATGCGGATGCTCCTGGCCTTCATCGCCAGCGCCAAGTCGGCCTCCAGGTTGGCGATGCGGTTGACCTTGACCCCCGATGCGGGCACCACCTCGAACTGGGTGACCACGGGTCCCGTGGTGCGGCCGCCGAGGCGGCTCTGCACGCCGAAGGAACGGAGCTTCTCCACCAGGATCTCGCCCAGCCGCGAGAGCTGGAGCTCCATGCGGAACGGATCCTTGGGCTCCGGAGCGTCCAGCAGGTCGATCGAGGGAAGCGCCATCCCGTCCCGGGCCTCGACCTCGGGCGGGACGTCGTCCTCTTCCGGCGCATCCGCCTCGGGCGCGGAATCCGGACCACGAACGCGCCGCGCTCCGGCCGCCTCGGCGGGCTCCGACAGCGGGTCCGGGGACGGATCCGGCGGCGGATCCGGCGGGTCCGGGAGCGCCGCATCCGAAGGTCCGGATGTCGCAGCGGTCTCGTCGAGGACCGCCGCGACGTCCTCCGGAACGCCCCGCGCGCCGCCTCGGCGGGCGGATCGCTTCCCCTTCTTCCGCAGCTTCTTCGCCAGCGCCCGGACTCCGCCCGCCCCCCGCTCCCACGGCCCGAGCGACGACCACCCCGACTTCAGGGCCCGTCCCAGCCAACGGATCGGGTTCCATTCGAGCGCGGCCACCAGAACCCCGACCAGGAAGACCGCGAGCAGCAACGCCGTCCCCAGCCAACCGACGACCGAGCCGATGGCGCCGACCAGGGTCGACCCGAGCCATCCCGCGCCTCCCGCGCGCCCCAGAAGCGCGGCGACGCACGCGGCGAAGACCGCGAGGCCGACCGTCAGCACCGCCGCGCGCACCGCGGTGCGGGTCGCCGCCCACGCGCCCGCGCGCAACCCTCCGAGAACCAGAAGGATCGGGAGCGCGAACGACGCCGCGCCCAACGCCGCGGTCGCCGCCCCCCGGAAGCGCGCGCCCAGCGGCCCGATCGCGTTTCCCGACGGGAACCACGCCGCGCCGCGCGCGCCCAGGACCGACACCGGCACCAGCGCGAGCAGCGCGAAGAGCGCCAGCGCCAGCAGGGACAGCGCCAGGATGTCGAACTTCTGATTCCGGGAAAGCAGGGCGTTGCCTCCCCCGCCCGCGGCGGACGTGCGACGAGGCGCTCGCCGCGTCGGTTTCCTGCGCGCCGCCACCGCCTACGCCTCGCTCATCACGCGGTCCACCAGACCGGTGTCGACGGCTCCTTCGACGAAGCGCGGATCGCGCAGGATGCGGGAGAGGAAGCCGAGCGTCGTGGGCACGCCGCCCACCACGAAGTTGTCCAGGCTGTGCCGGGCCCGGTCGATCGCCTCCCGACGGGTGCCCGCGCCGACGATCACCTTGGCCAGCAACGAGTCGTAGTAGCGGGGGACCGTGTAGCCGGCGTAGACGTGCGTGTCCAGACGGATGCCCGGTCCCGCCGGCGGGTGGAAGACGTCGACGGTTCCCGGCGCGGGCATGAACCCCCGTTCCGGATCCTCGGCGTTCACCCGGAACTCGATGGCGTGTCCGCGGTGGGTCACGGGGCCGGACGGAAACGAGAGCGGAGCCCCGAACGCGACCCGGATCTGTTCCTTGACCAGGTCCAGGCCGGTCGTCACCTCGGTGACCGGATGCTCGACCTGGATGCGCGTGTTCATCTCGATGAAGTGGAACGCCCCCGTCGCGTCCAGAAGGAACTCCACGGTGCCGGCGCCCGCGTACTCGATGCCGGCGGCGCCGCGCACCGCGGCGCGGCCCATCTCCTCGCGCAGTTCGGGCGACAGCCCGTAGGCGGGCGACTCCTCGATCAGCTTCTGGTGGCGCCGCTGCACCGAGCAGTCCCGATCGCCCAGATGCACCACCCGGCCGTGCTTGTCCCCGAACACCTGGACCTCCACGTGGCGAGGGCGCTCGACGAGCTTCTCCAGATAGACGGAGGAGTCCCCGAACGCCGCCTGCGCCTCCAGCCGGGTGGAGGCGAACACCCGCTCCAGGTCGTCGGCGTCGCGCGCGACGCGCATGCCTTTGCCGCCCCCGCCCGCGGCGGCCTTGACCATCGTCGGATATCCGATCCCGTCCGCCAGGCGGAGCGCTTCGCGCACGCTGTTCAGCGGCTTGTCCGAGCCCGGCACGGTGGGCACCCCGATCTTCGTCATGGTCTCGCGGGCCACCACCTTGTCGCCCATCGCGCGAATCTGGGACGCGTTCGGCCCGATGAAGACGATGCCGGAAGCGTCGCAGATCTCGGAGAACTCCGCGTTCTCGGCGAGCAGGCCGTAGCCGGGATGGATGGCTTCGGCGCCCGTGATCTCCGCGGCGGCGATGATCCTCGGGACGTTCAGGTAGCTCTCCGCCACCGGGGGCGGCCCGATGCAGACCGCCTCGTCGGCGAAGCGCACGTGCATCGAGTCGCGATCCGCCTCGGAGAAGACGGCCACCGCCTCGACGCCCAGCTCGTGGCAGGCGCGGACGATGCGAAGCGCGATCTCCCCGCGATTGGCGATCAGAACCTTAGCGAACACCGGCAACGCTCCCGGAACGCGCCTGCGACGGGTCCGCGGAACCCCCCGCGGCGAAGCGCGAGCCGCTCAGACCGGCGCCACCCTGAAGAGGACCTGCCCGTATTCCACGGGCTCCCCGTCCGCGACCGGAATCTCCTCGACGGTTCCGTCGATCTCGCTCTCGAACTCGTTCATGAGCTTCATCGCCTCGATGATGCAGAGCGTGTCCCCCTTGGAGATTCTCTTTCCCTCGCTCACGAAGGGAGGCGCTCCCGGGGACCCCGCCCGGTAGAAGGTTCCCACCATGGGCGACTCGATCTCGACCAGGGTCGCGGCCGGCTTCTCCTTCGGGGCGGGGGACGCCGCGGGCTCCGGGACGGGCGGGGCGGCGGGCGGAGAGCCGACCGCGCCCTCCGGAGGGACGAACTTCGCTTCGGCCCGGGCCGAGTCCGGGCTCTTGCTGATCCGCACGTGCGTGCGCCCCCGCCGGATCTCCACGGTGTCCACGCCGCTCCCGTCCACCGCGCGGATGAGGCGTTCGACGAACCCCGCGTCGATCACGACGTCACCCGGGTCAGGTACTTGTCCTCCCTGCGATCGATCCGCAGCACGTCGCCCTCCTCCACGAAGAGCGGCACCTGGACCACCGCCCCGGTCTCCAGGGTGGCCGACTTGGTGCCGCCCTGGGCGGTGTCGCCTCGCACGCCGGGTTCCGTGGCCGTCACTTCCAGCTCGACGAAGGCGGGGAGTTCGACGGCGATGGCGGCATCGTCGTGGACCAGGACCTCGCACTCGACGTTCTCCTTCAGGTACCGCAGCTGATCGTCGCCGATCATGCTCCCGGAGAGCGGATGCATGTCGTAGGTGCGGGAGTCCATGAAGTGGTGGAATCCGTCGGCCGCATAGCTGTACCGCATGGGACGGCGCTCCAGACGCACGCTCTTCACCCGCTCCCCCGCCCGGAAGGTTTTCTCGAGCACGTGGCCGTCCAGCACGTTCTTGAGCTTCGTGCGCACGAAGGCGCCCCCCTTCCCCGGCTTGACGTGCTGGAAATAGGTGATCGCCCAGAGGACGCCGTCGATGTCCAGAATCATGCCGTTGCGGAAGTCGGCTGTAGTGGCCATGCTGCCTCGATGTCCGTTGCGTTGCGCCCCCGGGGACGGATTCAGTTCCCGGAGAGGTGTGCCAGAAGTCCTCGTAGGGCAAGAAGATAGCCTTCCGCGCGGAACCCGGCGACCACGCCCACCGCCACGGGCGCCAAGTACGACCGATGCCGGAAAGGCTCGCGCGCCGCGGGGTTGGAGAGATGCACCTCCACGAAGGGTCGGTCGATCCCCGCGAGCCCGTCGCGCAGGGCGACGCTGGTGTGCGTGAAGGCGCCCGGATTGATCAGAATCCCGTCGACCTCGGGCGCGGCCTCCTCCAGATAGTCGAGAAGGGCGCCTTCGGAGTTGGACTGGAAGAACTCGATCTCCACGCCCAGCTCCTCGGCCAGGGCGCGGAGACGGGCGTTGACGTCGTCCAGCGTGTCGGAGCCGTACACCTCCGGTTCGCGCCGTCCGAGCATGCGCAGGTTGGCCCCGTGGACGACCGCGATCCTCACGGCGCCTCCCCGCGCGCGTCGGCGGCCGGCGCGTCGGGCGCCAGCGTCTCGATCGGAACCACGCGGTCCTCCGGGTCCGGGGCGGCGTCCGGACGCTCCCGGGAGGGCGCGGATGCGCCGCGCGACGAAGCGAACTCCCCGGACGCTTCGCGCGCGAGATCGAAACCCTCCCCGTCCGGCGGAGCACCGGAACCCGCCGATGCGGACGGACCTTCCCTAACCTGTCGGCGAAGGCGTTCCAAGCGCGCCGCCAGGGCGTCGTCCCCGGGGTCGGATTCGAGCAGACGTTCGTAGACCGCGATCGCTTGGGCGAGAAGTCCCTGTTGCTCGTACACCCGACCCATGGTGCGCGTGCAGATGTCCGCGTCCGCGTCCGCCTCGCCGTCGGCGACGTCGGGCGGAGCGGCGGTCGAGCCCGCGCGGGGATCCTCTCCGGCCTCCCGGCGCGCGGCCGTCGTCTCCCGCTGCGTCGGCCCTTCGTCCTCTTCGTCTTCGCGCACGACGGCCAGCGTTTCGGCTTCGCGTTCAGCGGCCCGCGCCTCGGCCTCGCGCGCCGTTTTCCGCCGCTCCGCTTCGCGCGTCTCCTCTCGTTCTCGCGCCGCCTCCCGTTCCTCGGTCTCGCGCGCGGCGGCCCGCCGTTCCTCGTCCTCCAGCGCTTCCGCGTCCACCGAGGCCAGACCGCTGTCCGCCCCGGCGCCCCACGCTCCCGCGTCCCCGGCCATCCACGATTCGTCCGGAAGTCCGTCCTCGCCTTCGTCCCGGGAGGCGGACGCCCGGGGGCTCCGAACCTCGCCCGCCAGCGGACCCGCCTCGGCCAACGTCCGCCGCGCCTCCGCGTTGCCCGGATCGAGCTCGAGCACGCGGCGGGTCGCGCTCAGGACGCCCGCGCGATCCGAAACGTCCCGCGCGATCCGCATCGCCACCACATGCGCGCTCGCGAACCACGGATGACGCCGCAGGCCCTCGTCGAGCAGGAGCCGGGCCCTCTGCAGGTCCCCCGCCCGTCGGTAGGCGTCCGCCAGCGGCACGAAGGCGCGGCCGTGCGGGTCCCCCGGAGAGTGGAAGCGGGAATAGAGCCTGCGAATCTCGCGCTCCAGCGACCGATCCACGGACGGGCTCCCGGACGAGAGGGGGAAAACGGACTTCGGCGGCGCCGCGCAATTCGGCGAAGGCACCGGTACGTCAACCGGGCAAAATAGGAAGCGGCGGCGAAGGGTGTCAACGCGTCTTCTTCCGGGACCTCGCTTGAGAGCCGCGCGGCGTTCCCGTAAATTGTCCGACCTGCGGAAATTTCCGCGGAGCGCGCCATGCCGCCGGACCCGGACACGCCAGGAGACGCTTCGCCATGATGCGGACCATGCGGGACAACACGAAGTGGATCATGATCGTCGCCGCGCTCGCGTTCGGGGGGCTGATGGTCTTCGAGTGGGGCATGGACATCACCGGCCGCACCGCCGGCATCAGCGATCTGGGCGAGGTCGACGGCGTGCCCGTCCCGTACGAGCGGTACCAGTTCGCCTACCGCAACCTGTACGAAGAAACCCAGACGAACCAGGAGGAGGCGATCACCTCCGACCAGAACCTGCAGATCGAGGACGCCGCGTTCGACGAAGTCGTGACCCAGATCCTCGTCCAGCGGGAACTCGAGCGGCGCGGCATCCGGGTGAGCGACGACGAGATCCGCCAAGCCGCGCGTTTCAGCCCTCCTCCGCAGTTCCGGGAGACGGAGGCGCTCCAGACCGACGGCGCCTTCGACATCCAGAAGTACCAAGCCTACCTGGCCTCCGCGCCCGAAAGCAGCCTGCTGGGGCTCGAGGCCTACTACCGAGACGTGATTCCCCGCACCAAGCTCATGCGGCAACTGAGCGCGGGCATCTACCTCCCGGACGCGTCCCTGTGGTCCGCCTACAGGGACGAGAACGAAACGACCGCGGTCCGCTATCTGGCGCTGGATCCAGAGACCCGCATCGGCGACGACGAGGTCGAGATCGCCGAGTCGGAGGTCGCCGCCTACTACCGGGAGAACCGCGAGGAGTTCGCGGTGCCGCCGCGCGCCACCGTGGTCGCCGTCGTGCTCGACAAGGATCCGAGCGCCGCCGACACGGCCGCCGCGCGCACGCGCGCCGAGGAGATCCGCCGGGAGATCCTGGACGGGGCCGACTTCGCCGAGATGGCGCGGGAGGAGTCCTCCGACCAGACTTCGGCCGTCTTGGGGGGGGATCTCGGAACGTTCGCCCGCGGGACGATGGTCGCGAAGTTCGACTCGGCGGCGTTCAGCGCGCCGCTGGGGTCGGTCACGGAGCCCGTCGGCACGCAGTTCGGGTGGCACCTCATCGAGGTCGCCTCGCGCAGCGCGGACTCGGCGAGCGCACGCCACATCCTGGTGCCCGTGGAGCGCACCGACGCCTCCGAAATCGAGTTGCTCACCACCGCCGACACCTTGGAGGCGCTCGGCGAGAACATGCCTCTGGAAGAGGCTGCGCGCGCGCTGGACCTGGAGTCCGGCCCGGCCGACATCACCGAGGATTTCCCCTTCGTGCCCGGCGCGGGCCAGGTGCGCGAGGGGGCCGAGTGGGCGTTCGAGGAGGCGGAGGAAGGGGAGGTGAGCCCGGTCTTCGAGAACGCCGAGGCCTTCTACGCGCTGGAGCTGGTCGCGCGAGAGCCGGCGAGCGCGCTGTCCCTGGAGCAGGCGCGTTCGTCGATCGAACGCACCCTGAGGCTGGAAAAGAAGCTCCGACGCGCCGTCGAGCGGGCGGAGGAGGCCGTCCGGGACGGGGGAACCCTGGAGGAGATCGCGGCGCGCCTGGACGCGGAGATCGAGGAGTCTCAACCTTTCTCGCGCAGCGACTTCGTGCCCGGCATCGGGCGGCACAACGCCGTCGTCGGCACCGCGTTCGGCTTGGAGACCGGCCAGGTGAGCGGCGTCGTGGAGGCGGGCGGACGCGCGTTCGTCGTGGAAGCGACGGAGAGGGTTCCCGCAGACAGCGCCGCCTGGGAGGAGCAGAAGGTGGCGCAACGCGCGATGATCGCGAGCACCCTCGGTCAGCAGCGGCTAGAACAGTGGATCGCCAGCGTCCGCGAGCGCGCCCGCATCGTCGACCGCCGCCGGGAGGTCTTCCGCGCCCAGGAGGAGGCGGCCAATCAGATGCCGCTTCCGCTCGGGTTCTAGCACTGAGGGATCGAGCCGCGAGGCGCGAGGCGCGGTTCTACGGAGGGGAATGGCGGCTCAGATCCAAGGTTGGGGTAGCCACGAGTCCTCCGAACACGCAAACTGAAGAGCGGTGTTGCGGAGGTCGGCGTCGGCTTCCCGGTACCACCTCGACTCACGGCTACTTTCTGGAAAGGACGATTCGCCTTGGAGGTCGTTCGTTGCGCCCCAACCGACCTGTACCTCGATCCCGCGAACCCGCGGCTTGCGGACGAAGGATTCTCCGTCGGAAAGCAGGACGATATCCTGCTCTGGCTCTGGCGAAACAAGTCGGTCAACGAGCTGGTCGACTCCATTCTGGCGAACGGCTTCTGGGAGCACGAGGAGCTTTTCGCGACCGAGGAGGACGGTCGTCTCGTCGTAGTCGAGGGCAACCGACGGCTCGCGGCCGTCAAGATCCTCTCGGATGCCGATCTTCGGGAGCGGCTCGGTATCGAGCTCGAGGAGCATCCATCAGAAGCGGTACTCGAATCGATCCGAAAGCTGCCGGTGGCTCACGCCACGAGAGAGGAGCTTTGGGGTTTCGTTGGCTTCAAGCACGTCAACGGCCCGCAGGCTTGGGATTCCATCGCCAAGGCGGGTTACGTGTTTGGCGTCCGGCGGGACTTCGGTGTGAGCCTCGCTGAGATCGCGTCGGGGATCGGAGACCGCCACGAGACGGTGGCGCGCCTGTACCGAGGATATGTGGTCCTCCGGCAGGCGCAGGAACAGCTCGATTTCGATACGACAGATACCCAGCACCGACGGTTCCCCTTCTCCCACCTGTGGACCGCGCTCGGCTATGTGTCCATCAGAGAGTACCTTGGAGTCGACCCCGAAGCGCTGGAGAACGAAGACCCGGTTCCCCAAAGTCACCTGCGGCAATTGGAATTCCTCATGCGATGGCTCTTCGGGAGCCAGTCGCGGAACATCGACGCGAAGGTTCGCCGTCAGAACCCGGACCTTCGTCGCCTTGCGCAGACTCTTGAGGTGCAGAAGGGCATAGACTTGCTGGAGAGCGGAACGTCGCTTTCGATGGCGTTAGACGCGTCACTCGGCGACGCCCACCTGTTTCGGACCGCGCTCACCAAAGCCGAGGCCAACGCGAGGGAGGCCATGAGCTTTGTATCGACTGGGTTCCAAGGGGAGGAAGAACTGGTGGAAACGGGGAATAGCCTCCTCCGACAGGCCAAGTCACTCAAGACTCTCATGTCGCGCGGCGAGTCTTGACCGTCGACGCGAGTTTGGCGGCCGAGAAAGCTGCCGACCGCCTGGAGTGGGCCTGCTTGGTGAACGCCACCGGCTACCTCGCGTGGGCCGATGTGATTGGCCAACTCCGGCGCACCGTCTCCGAGGAGGAAGCGACCGCGACCTACGCGGAGCGCGGGAGGGAACCACCCGAGGCAGGATGGCAAGACATCGAGCCATTCGAGACGCGACTGGACGAGTGGATCCAAACGCTTGGCGACAGGGCTCAAGCATGCGGACCCGGTGACGCCTACCCGTTTGACGTCGGCCAACATGGGCTTCAGCTTGGTGGCCGCCCTTCGCCCTACTTGTTTCAGTTGCTCGTGTCTCTTGGCTTCACGGACAGCCACCACGATGGCACCACGGTCTACACGCTCTTCGAAGAGTTGAGCGCGACAGCTGCCGGTCGGTATCTCGGTGACAGCAGCCAGGCGGTCGTGTTCGGATCGCCCCGGCGCGACCTTCCGGCGAGCTTCCGTGAAGCAGTCTCCCACTTAGCCAGTCTCTTGCGCGAGGGGGAGGCGTGCGCGGATCAGGAGAATCTGAATCGGAGCCGGGACGATGGTCTCGATGTCGTGGCGTGGAAGGAGTTCCCAGACCGGAGAGCCTCGAAACTGATCCTGTTCGGCCAGTGCGCGGCCGGCCGACATTGGAAAAACAAGGCACGCGAACTCCAACCGCGACGCTGGTGCAAGAGGAACTTCGCCAGACCAATCGCCGTGGATCCGATTCCGGCATTCTTCGTCCCGCGAGCTTTGTCGGGAGGGGACGCGAGCGACGCGGGGCGCGACCAGATCCTGCTCGACCGATGCCGTATCTCGGCGCTATGCTCGGACACCATGGACAGTCGACTTGACGAGCGGCTCCGGAAGTGGATCGAGGCCTCGCTGCAAGAGCATCGCTCTTGAAGCCGACCACGATCCGCCGGGGACGGCTCCGGGCGGCTGGCTTCCTTCCGCCCGAGCGCCGTTCGCGTGCGAACGATGGCTTTCTGGTAGGGGTGTCGTGAGATGGGGACTGCTAGCCCTCTTCGGTACCCGGGAGGGAAGTCCGCTATGGCGGGGCTCCTCAACCGCGTGCGGATCGCCAATCGACTTCGAGACCGGGATTTCGCCGAACCGTACGCGGGTGGCGCTGGGGCGGCGTTGACGCTGTTGTTTCGCGGGGAGGTCCCGGCAATCCACATCAACGATATCGATGAAGCTGTTTCGGACATTTGGTGGGCGGTCCTAGAGCGGATCGACCAGTTCTCGGAAATGATCCATATCGCGCCGCTCACGATAGGCGAATGGCTCCGCCAGCGGGCGATCTACCGCGATCCTAGCTCGGCGTCACGGCTGGAACGGGCGTTCGCAGCGTTCTACCTGAACCGCTGTAATCGCTCTGGGATTATCCGCAACGGGGGTCCGATCGGCGGAATCGAGCAAACTGGGAAGTGGCGCCTTGGCGCTCGTTTCAACCGGCAGGGTCTGGTGGAGCGCTGTCAACGAGTCGCTCGGCGGGCGTCGCGGATCCACCTATCCGCGCTGGACGGCATCGATTTCATTCGGAGTCTCGCGGATGCTGACACGTTCTTCTTCATCGATCCGCCGTACTTCGGGAAAGGACCTACGCTGTATCTGAATGCCCTTGATGTCCCGTATCATGCGCGGCTCGCTCAGGTTCTGCGGACGATGAAAGGTAGCCCGTGGGTACTGACCTACGACGACTGCGCGGATGTGCGAGCGCTTTACGACGATTGGGCGACGGTCAGATCCTATTCCCTCCGTTATTCGGCGTCCAGTCGTAGGCGCGGAGGCGAGCTTCTGATTGCCCCTCGTTGGATGATTCTCCCCGCGGACACCGGCTCGGCGTCGATTCGCTGGCATTCGCCGTAGGTGTTCCCCTACCTGTTGCGCGGCGTGGAAGTCTCGCGGGCGAATCAGGTATGGTGTACGGATATCGTCTATGTTCCTGTGGCCCATGGTTTTTCTATCTGGTCGCGGTGATGGACTGGGCGACTCGCCACATGCTCGCGTGGCAGCTGTCGAACACGATGGACGCGTCCTTCTGCGTGAGCGCGCTGGACGAGGCTTTGGGCCGGGGGACTCCGGAGATCTTCAACACGGACCAAGGGTCGCAGTTCACGAGCGAGGCGTTCGCGGAGCGGGTCTTGGGCGCGGAGATTCGGTTCTCGATGGACGGTCGCGGGCGGTATTTGGACAACACTTTCATCGAGCGGTTGTGGAGGTCGCTGAAGTACGAAGCGATCCATCTGCGGGAGCTCGAAGACGGGGTCGAGGCACGGCGCGTGGTCGGGGACTGGATGGATTTCTACAACGAAGAGGCGGACTACAGCGAGATCACCAGGGCCCACGAGGCTCGCCTGGACGTGTCGCTGGAAGGCGACCTGGTTCGCGAAGGGCAGCGTTGGCGACTCCGCAATCCGCGCGGCCTCGCGGTGATCGAGGACGACGACGAGACGTAGGGGAACGGGGACGAGACGCGATCACGGCGTCCGCCGCGCAGCGCCCGGGCCGATGCTCCTCCGCTCCGATGCCCCGTCACGCGGAACTTGAGCCTCTTGTTCGCCTTGACCTTCGGTAGCGGGCTCAGCTTGATCCGGTAGTCGCAGGGCACGAGCTCAAGCTCCAGGTGGCGCGCCCAAGTCGGTCTCGGGTTCGGGCGTTGAGGGACACGCCGGTGTTGCCCTCCCCGCGGAATACTGCGGAGTGGGTGGTTCCGTCGCGATGGCGCGCTTGGTGGAAGAAGGCCGAGAGGCTCGCCAAGTTCGAGCCGAAGCCCCGCAGGTGCTGGCACTCGCTGAAGCGAAAGCTCGCCTCCGATCTCATGGACCTGCCGCTCAAGGTGCTGTGCGGGCTCGACGGCTGGAGGAAGGCCGAGACCGTGCTCCGTTGCTACCAGCACACCAACCTGCCGCCGAGGGGGCTGTGGCCGCCGAAGTGATCGCCAGCCCCACCTCGCTACAAGCGGAAGTCTTCCGGCTGCTCGGCGTCCGTCCATGACTTGTGCCCAGTAGCGTACACTTCCGAAACGCAGACAACTCACCACGAAACAGTCGGTTAGCCCGTTTTGTACGCTGGAAGTTCGGCATAGTCGGCGGGTCGCGTTCTCTTCATTCATCGGGAGCACGCAGTTTCGTTCACGCGCAGGTATTCATCGATGAACCAGTCCATCTGTTCGGCCACAGCACCGCGCACATATTGGCTACTCCGTCCGTGTGTCCCTGTGCCTCCCGATTCCCATGCCCAGGCGTAGAAGCTGTTTCTGCTATAAGGATCGAAGAGTACTTTGCGAGCCCCACCTCGACACGGAAAGCGTTTCCGACACCGTGAACAAGAACATCCAGATAAGGCCCGGCGCCGTCACCCTCATAAATTCTGGCCGACCTCAGTCGGCTGACAACGGCAGTTCGCACGGACGCCTCCGTCAAGCCCGCAAGGTCTCCTTCTTCGCTCTCATGGACAGAGACCCATACGCCAACCCTCGCACACGCAGTGTACAGCTGGAACCTGTCGAACTCAACATCCGCGTCCTGCCCGGCCAGACCGGACGGCGTCGAGAAAACCGCCACGACGCAGGCCGCCAGCAACGCGACCGCAACCATTACGGGACTCTCGGGGACGCGCATTACCGTTCTCCCTGCGGTTATCCGCCGCTCCCGCACCTCCGGAGCGTAGGAATCCGCGCGGACTTTGCACGATCCCCCATCCACATGCCCCCCCCGGATCCAAGGTCACGCCTTCTTTCGAAAGAGGCTCCACACGGCCGTTCCCTAAGGCCTCGGCGAGTTCGTCCAAGGCCTCAGCTCAGCCCCCAGCGCGCCGACGGTCGAAATCGAAACGCGCCCCCGGCCCCTACGCGGCCGGCGTCCCGGCCTCCGCCCCGGTCTCGGTGCGGCTTCCGAGCTTGCGCGGCTCTCCGGCCCCCTCTTCCGAGCTCTCCGCCGGAGAGGGCGCCACCATCCTGGGCTGCGGGGGAACCTTCAGCTCGCGCTCGATGTCGCGCACCGAGCCCTTGAACTCGCGAATCCCCTTGCCCAGGGCCGAGCCGATTTCGGGGAGGCGCTTGGCGCCGAAGAGAAGCAGGAACGCCATGAAGATCAGGATGATCTCC
Organism: Longimicrobiales bacterium; assembly: GCA_965115885.1. Lineage (GTDB taxonomy): Bacteria > Gemmatimonadota > Gemmatimonadetes > Longimicrobiales > Gaopeijiaceae > BD2-11. The sequence continues at coordinate 331,409 of OZ220479.1, read as the reverse complement.
CACATTCCGAGTCCGAGTCCCATGACACCTCCTTCCCGCCGATGACCGGCGAAGCCTACGGGTCGTTTCCACGCGTTCCGTCAATCTAACCCATGCTCGTACCGGCGTCACGCGCGCCGGGGTCCGGCCGCGCTACAGCCAGGCGCGCACGATCGGGGTCACGACCCCGATCCCGGCCAGCGTGAGCACGTTGAAATGGAACGCCAGCGGCCCGAGCGTGAGGTCCAGGGAGACCAGCCCGACGGAGACCGGACCCAGGCTCGCGGTCACCGCGGCGGTCAGAAATTCGCGGGTCGCGCTTTCGGGCATGAACTGCGCGAGACGGGTCAGCAGGGCGCCCAGGACGAACCCGGACACCAGAACCACCACGAACCTGGAAGCCGACCTGTTGCGCGCTTCGAGCAGCGTTGCCACTTCACGTCCTCCTGCCCCGGGCGCCCGGCCCGCGGCGTTTGTTGAACGATTTCTCCCGCGCCGCCCGGCCGCCGACTCCGCGGCGCTTCCTCATCGGCGCCGGTCGACCACGTACGCGATGGAGGTCAGCAACGCCCGCTTCGCCGCCCCCGCCTCCAGATCCTCGAGCGCCGCCGCCGCCCAGGCGCCGTAGCGCTCCGCCCGTTCGCGCGCGTACTCGAGCCCCCCGAGCTCTCCCACCAGTCCGATCAGCTCCGCGATCTCCCCGTCGGAGGGATCGCGGCGGGAGAAGAAACGGCGGATCCGCTCCCGTTCCCCGCTCCCCGCGGCCTTCATCGCCCCGACCAGGGGCAGCGTGACCTTCCGCTGACGCAGGTCGTGGCCGGTGGGCTTGCCGGTCACGGCCTTGGTCCCCGTGTAGTCCAGCAGATCGTCGGCGATCTGGAACGCCATCCCGAGATTGCGCCCGAAGCGGCCGAGCGCCGAAGTTCGCCGTTCCGGCCCGCCGCCGCCGCCGGCCAGCGCCCCGATCTCGCAGGACGCGGCCATCAGGGAGGCGGTCTTGGCCTCGATCAGAGCGTAGTAGTCCTCCTCGGAGAATTCCAAGGCGTCGTAGGAGGCGAGCTGGCGCATTTCGCCCAGGCTCATCTCGTTGGCGGCGACCGCCAGACGGCGAAGCGCCTCCAGGTTGCCGACGCGCGTCAGCTCGGTGACCGAGCGGCTGTACAGGTAGTCCCCCATGATGATCGCGATCTGGTGGGTCCAGAGCGCGTTGACCGTCGGAAGGCCGCGGCGCAGCACGGAATGGTCCACGGCGTCGTCGTGCACCAGGGTCGCGAGATGCACCAGTTCGACCGCCGCCGCCAGGGTCACGGCGGCGTTCCCGTTCCCCCCGCAGACCCGGTCCGCCAGGAGCACCAGGGTGGGGCGCAACATCTTGCCCCGCATGAGCAGGAGATAGCGGTTGACCTCGTCGGTCATCCCCAGGTTCGCGCGCACGATGCGCCGAAGCTCCTCCCGGACGCGCTCCAGGTCCTCCCGCACCGGCTCCCGGATGTGGGCGAGCGTGGAGGGGGTCTCGGTGACGGACCGGGTCAACGCCCTCTTCCGGAACGGGGTGGGCCCGGAGGGCCGGACCCGGAAGCGGGCGAGGCGCCGCCGGTCGGCTCCCCGAGCGTCCTGCCGAGCTCTCGGAAGCGCGCTCCGGCATCCTGGAAATCGATTTCGACGGCCAGGATCCTCCTGTAGAAGCCGTACGCCGCCTCGGGATCGCCGGCCGCCTCGTGGGCGCACGCCATGTAGTAGTGGACGCCCAGGAGTTCGTCCTCGCTCCCCAGGGGCGGTTCGAGGGCTTTGCCCAGCGCGCCGATCGCGAGGTCGGGCTCGCCCGCGTCGAGAAAGCAACGGCCCAGCATCTCGTACGCCCCCAGGCTCGCGGGATCCTCCCGGACGGCCTGCTGGAACTCGCCGATGGCCTCCTGGACGAGCCCCATGGTCCGGTACGCGACGCCCATGTCCTGGCGCGTGCGGCCGTTCCCCGGGGGCAGGCTGCGGCCCAACCGGGCGCGGAACCGCGACAAGGCGGTCGCGAAGTCCTCGCCGGGATCGGTCTGCCGGTCCTCCGCGGTGATCCGGGTCTCGGCCGGAGCCGCCGGCCCGTCGTCCAGGATCGTCGCCCCGAGGTCCACGTACCCGGCGGGCGGGCCGGGCTCGATCCTCGTCCCTCGCCGCGGACCGGAGGGCGGCCGCGGGTCCCCGGCGGCGGTCACGGACGCGCCTCCGCGAGCAGAGCCCCCCGCAACCGCGACGGGTCGGGGTCGAGCAGCCGGAGCCGAGAGGCGGCCGCGGGAAGCACCAGGGCCTCGGGAAGGGTCCCGATCACCTCGGTCCGCGTCACGCGGCCGCCCAGCCGGTCCACCTCCGCTTCGACGGCTTCGAAGACGCGCATGGGCGGGGAGCTGTCCATGTCTTCCAGGTTCATGGAGATCTGAAACGCTTCGCTGGAGGGCAGATATAGCCCCAGAGCCCTGAGCCCGACAAACCCGCCGCCGGTTTCGCGCAACCGGCCCGCGATACCCCGCACCTGCTCCAGGGACAGACCCGCCACGCCGACGTTCCACGCCAGGAGGGGCGGTCGGGCTCCGACGCAGGTCGCGCCCGCGGTCGGGTGGACGCCCGGGCGGCTCCAGGACGGGGGCAGAACGTCGGGCTCGCGGCCGGCCGGAACGCTCCGCGCCAGCGCCTCGAACCCTCCCGCCCTCAGGGAGGAGAGGGAGCGGCCCGCGCCCGCGGCTCCGTAAAGGTACACGGGAACGCCCATCCCGGCGATCCCGCGCGCGACCCTGCGCGCGCTCGCGACCGCGTCCTCCATGGCGAGGCCGCGGGCCGGGACGAAGGGCAGCACGTCCAGAGCGCCCACGCGCGGATGCACGCCCGCGTGCCGCCGCATGTCGATGGCGTCGACCGCCAGCCGCGCCGCCGCCAGCGCCGCCCGTTCGACGGCGCGGGGCGCGCCCGCGAAGGAGACGACCGAGCGGTGGTGGTCCGGATCGGCGCTCCAGGCCAGCACCCGGACGCCCTCCGCGGCCACGGTTCGGACGATTTCGCGAACCAGAGACGGGTTCCGGCCTTCGCTGAAGTTGGGAACGGCTTCCAAGACCGGTGTCATGCCGGGATCATACCCCGACGGCGACGCCCCCACAACCCGGCTCCGATCCCCGGAAGAGGCGCGGTCTCCGCCCGGCGCGGGGAACGCGCCCGCCCGGCGCGGGGAACGCGCCCGCCCGGCGCCTCCGAGACGATCCCAGTCGGGCCCGACGCCCGTGATCGTCGTGACGGCCAGCGCTCCGGCGGCCCGGACGCCGACCAGGATCCAGGACACCCGGAAAATCGCCCGGAAGTCGTCCGGCGGCGGGCTGCGCCCCTCGGAGCGACGGACGCAGCGCCGAGCAGTCGTTAGCTTTCATGCGACGGGGAAGGCAGGGCGTTCGGTCCCGGTCCTGCGACCCGAATCGGGCGCCGAAGGCCTCCGCCGCTCGTCCCCGGATTCGGGCGTTCGAGCCTTGGGGCCGGCGTTCCCGGGCTCGCGGCGGACTCGGCGCTCCCCGGCGCTCCCGCTCCAATCCGCCGGGTCCCGAGCGGCCCGGACTTCGACTGCATCGGAGGCGAACGACGTTGATTTCTCTGGAAGGAAGGACGGCGATCGTGACGGGCGCGGCGAGAGGGATCGGCGCGGCGTGCGCCCGGGCGATGGCCCGCCACGGCGCCCGGACGGTGCTGGCCGACGTCCTCGAGGACGAGTGCCGCGACACCGCTCGGCGGATCGCCGACGAGATCGGACGGGAGACGCTGGCCGTGCGGGCGGACGTGAGCGAGGAGGCCGACTGCGCCGCCGTCCTGGCGGCGTGCGTCGAGCGCTTCGGGGGTTGCGACGTCCTGGTCAACAACGCGGGCGTCATCGTGGCCGGATCCATCCTGGACGCGGATCCGGCCGACTTCGACCGGGTCCTGGCCGTCAACCTCCGCGGGACCTTCCTGATGAGTCGGCAGGTCGCCCGCCACATGGTCCGCCGCGAGGCGAAGGGCGCCATCGTGAACATGTCGTCCACCAACGCCGTGGTGACGATCCCCGACCAGCTGGCCTACGCGGCCTCGAAGGGCGGGGTCGCGCAGCTGACCAAGGCGATGGCCGTCGCGCTCGCGCCGCACGGAATTCGCGTCAACGCCATCGGGCCGGGGACGATCATGACCGACATGCTGGACGTCGTCGTCCACGACGCCGCCGTCCGCAGAACGATCCTGTCGCGCACCCCGGCGGGGAGGATCGGCGAGCCGGACGAGGTCGCGAACGTCGCCGTGTTCCTGGCCTCCGACTACGCGTCCTACGTGACGGGCGACACCGTGCATCCCGACGGAGGCCGTCTGGCCCTCAACTACACGGTCCCCGTCGCCGAGGCCTGCGACGCGGACTCCGCGGACGAGGCGTCGCGTGGCTGAGTCCCGAGGGTCGGCCCGTCTCGCCATCGACACCGGCGGCACCTTCACCGACGTGGTCCTCGAGACCGGCGGGCGGCTGGTCGCCACGAAGGTCCTCACGACGCACGCCCGGCCCGAGAAGGGGGTCCTCGAGGGCGTCGACAAGGTCCTCGGCATGGCCGGCGCGCCGGCTTCGGCGGTCCGCCTGGTCCTTCACGGGACGACGCTCGCGACCAACGCGATCATCGAGCGCAAGGGCGCTCGGACGGCGCTGATCACCACCGCGGGACACCGCGACGCGCTCGAGATGGCTCACGAGAATCGCTTCGAGCAGTACGACATCGGCGTCGACCGACCGCCTCCCCTGGTGCCCCGTCGCCGTCGCCTCGAGGCGACGGAGCGGGTGGATCGGGAGGGGCGAGTTCTGGTCGACCTGGACGAAGCGTCCGTGCGCGCGCTCTTGTCCGCGCTGGACGACGACGGCGTCGAATCGGTGGCGGTGGCGCTGATCCACGGCTACGCCAACCCGTTGCACGAGAGGCGCATCGGGGAGCTCCTAGCCTCGGCTCGCCCGGAGCTGTCGGTGACCCTGGCGTCCGACGTGTGTCCGGAGGTGCGCGAGTACGAACGCGTCTCGACGGCCTGCGCCAACGCGTACGTGCGGCCGTTGATGAGCCGCTACCTCACGGACTTGGCGGCTTCGCTCGAGGCGGGCGGCGTCGCGTGTCCGCTCCTGCTGATGACCTCCGGCGGCGGACTCGCCATGATCGAGACGGCCGTCGCCGCTCCCATTCGGCTGGTCGAGTCGGGGCCGGCGGGCGGTGCGATCCTGGCGAGCGAGCTGGCCAAGGGCCTCGGCTTGGGCGACGTCCTGTCCTTCGACATGGGCGGCACCACGGCGAAGCTCTGCGTCATCGACGGAGGCGAGCCGCTCCACTCGAGGACCTTCGAGGTCGCCCGGAGCTACCGCTTCAAGCAGGGCAGCGGGCTGCCGGTGCGCATCCCGGTGATCGAGATGGTCGAGATCGGCGCCGGCGGAGGCTCGATCGTCGGCGTCGACCGCCTGGACCGAATCCACGTCGGACCCGAAAGCGCGGGTTCCGAGCCAGGTCCGGCGGCCTATGGACGCGGCGGCGACGAGCCCACCGTGACCGACGCCGACGTGGCGCTGGGCCGCATCGACCCGGACCGGTTCGCGGGCGGCGCGATCCCGCTCGATCGCGAAAGGGCGGAGCGGGCGCTCCGGACCGTCGTCGGCGATCGCCTCGGGGTCGACGCGTCCGTCGCCGCCCTGGGCGTCAGCGAGACGGTGGACGAGAACATGGCGAACGCCGCCCGCACGCACGCCATCGAGTGGGGCAAGGGGCTGTCCGGACGCGCGATCGTCGCCTTCGGCGGCTCGGCGCCCATCCACGCGGCCCGGCTGGCCGAGAAGCTCGAACTGGACCGGTTCGTCGTGCCGGGCGACGCCGGCGTGGGGTCGGCGGTCGGATTCCTGCTCGCGCCGATCTCCTACGAGGTGGTGCGCAGCCGCTACATGCGGCTCTCGGGCTTCGATTCCGAGCTAGTCGCCGACGTGCTGGACGAGATGCGGCGCGAGGCGACCGCCGTGGTCGCCGAAGGCGCGCTCGGCGCCCCGACCTGCGAGCGCGCCTTCGGGTACATGCGCTACGTCGGCCAGGGCCACGAGATCGGGGTCGAGCTGCCCCTCGAGGCCCTCGAGGCCGACGACGCGGACGCCGTCGCGAGCACGGTGCGAGAGGCCTTCGACATCGCCTACGACGGCGTCTACGGGCGCACGATCCCGGGCCTGGACGTCGAGGTCCTGAGCTGGACGCTCGTCGTCTCCGCCGAGTCGGGGGGACGGCTGACGGGGGTCGCCGAGGACGGCGAGCGCGAGTCGGCCCCGACCGCCGACGCGGCGCCCGAGACGACGGCGCGCCTGTTCCGGGACTCGAAGACGGGGACGGTCGAGGCGGCGGTGCATCGGAGAGACGCGCTGGCCGTCGGCGCCCGGGTCGTCGGACCCGCCCTCGTCTCGGAGAGCCAGACGACGACGGTGGTGCCTGCCGGCTGGGAAGCGACGGTGCTGCCGGGCGGCCACATCGACGCTCGGCGCCGGGCGCCGTCCGCGCGCGCCGGCGAAGTCTTCGCGCTGCGGGATCAGCTGATGTGGAACCGACTGCTCTCGGTCGTCGAGGAGCAGGCGCGCACGCTCGTGCGCACGGCGTTCTCGACCCCGGTCCGCGAGGCGGGCGACCTGTCGGCCGGAGTCTTCGACCTCGAGGGGCGCATGCTGGCCCAGGCGGTGACGGGCACGCCCGGCCACGTCAACGCGATGGCCGCGTCGGTGGGCTTCTTCCTGCGGGACCACCCGGTCTCGACCCTCGAGGAGGGCGACGTCCTGGTGACCAACGACCCCTGGGAGGGCACGGGTCACCTGAACGACTTCACCGTGGTCACGCCCGCGTTCCTGGACGGTCGTCCAGTCGCGCTCTTCGCCGCCACGAGCCACATCGCCGACGTCGGCGGGCGCGGGTTCGGCGCCGACGCGAACCAAGTGTTCGAGGAGGGCATCCGGATCCCCATCGGCCACCTGATCCGGGCGGGCGAGGTCGACGAGACGCTGATGCGCATGGTGCGGGCCAACGTGCGGGATCCGGACGTCGCCCAGGGCGACCTCCACTCGCTCGCCGCCTGCAACCGCACGGGCTGCGCTCGCCTGGCCGCCATGATGAGGGAGTTCGGCCTGGACGCGCTCGACCACCTCGCCGACGGGATCGTCTCCGTGTCCCGACGAGCGATGCTGGAGCGGATCGCCGAGCTGACGCCGGGCACGTACCGGAATCGCATGACCATCGACGGCTACGACCGCGACCTGGAGCTCGCCTGCGCGCTCACGGTCTCGCCCGACGGGATCCGAATCGACTTCGAGGGCACGTCGCCGGCGTCGCCCTACGGCATCAACGTGCCTGAGACGTACACGCGGGCCTACGCGTCGTTCGGCGTACGCTGCGTAGTGGGCTCGGAAGTGCCCAACAACGCGGGCTCGCTGGGCGTCGTCGACGTGGCCGCCCCGTCGGGATCGCTGCTCGCCGCGAAACCGCCCGCGGCCGTGTCCGCCCGCCACGCGATCGGGCAGATGCTGCCCGACGTCGTGCTGGGTGCGCTGAGCCAGGCCATGCCGCCGGGCTCCGTGCCCGCCGAGGGCGCGTCGTGCCTGTGGAACCCGGTGATCATGGGCGGTCCCGGGCTCGTCGGCTCGCACTCGTACGACAGCCGCGAGGCGTTCGTGGTCAACCCGTTTCACACGGGCGGGACCGGCGCCCGGCCGGGGAAGGACGGACTGTCGGCCACGTCGTTTCCGTCCGGGGTGCGCAGCACGCCGGTCGAGATCACCGAGACGGTGGCGCCGCTGGTGTTCTGGCGGAAGGAGTACCGGCGGGATTCGGGCGGCGTCGGCCGCTACCGGGGCGGGCTGGGCCAGACGATGGAGATCGCGCACCGCGACGGCGCCGCGTTCGCCGTGTCGAAGATGTTCGAGCGGGTTCGCAACGCCGCCAGGGGTCGGGACGGCGGCGGGCCCGGAGCGCGGGGACGGGTCCACGTGCCCGGCGAGGGCGAGTTGCGGGTCAAGGGGCGCGAGGTCGTGCCGCCCGGGCGTCGCATCGTCCTGGAGACGCCCGGAGGAGGGGGGCTGGGGGACGCGCGCGAGCGGGTGCGCGAGCGGGTGCGCGACGACGTGAAGGACGGGTACGTCAGCGCGGAGCGGGCGCGCGAAGAGTACGGACTGGACGAGTCGTCGTAGCCGGGAGCGGACTCGGGGTCCGCCGGTTGCGGCGGGGTTTTCGCTGCGCCGGCCGTGACGCGGGTCGAGCGTTGCACTCGGTCGCCGGACTCTTCGGTCGCGACGGGCTCCCTGCCCTCGACGACGCGGCTCATCGGCGACGTTCTCGGGCCGAAGTTCTGGCAAATTGGGGGTGATTTTTGCGTCTAACCCATTGTCATAGTCACACTTACAGCGATATCTACGCTGTTTTGTGTGCCCATGTACGGCATGGATCATGAAGTTGACATGCATCCGCATACCAACTATCTTCATGTCCATGTACATTGATCGCGTACCCAACCGCAACTCCCCGCCTGCCGTCCTCCTCCGCGAGTCCTTTCGCCAGGACGGAAAGGTCAAGAAACGCACCCTCGCCAACCTCTCCAAGTGGCCCGACCACCTCGTCGAGGGCCTCCGCATCCTGCTCAAGGGCGGCGTCGCCCTCCCCTCCCTCGGACACGCCTTCTCGATCCTCCGCTCTCGACCCCACGGCCACGTCGCCGCCGTCCTCGGATCCGCACGTCGCCTCGGACTCGAGAAGCTCCTCGACCGCCGACCCTCCCGAGAACGAGCCCTCGCCGCCGCCATGATTCTCGGCCGCATCCTCGATCCCCGCTCCAAGCTCGCCACCGCCCGCTCTTTCGGTAGCGAAACCTTGACCCACACGCTGGGCGAGGAACTCGACATCTCGGACGCCGACGAAAACGAGCTCTACCGGGCCATGGACTGGTTGCTCAAGCGCCAGGATCGCATCCAGCGGCGCCTGGCGGCCGAGCACCTCGAGGACGGCACCCTGGTGCTTTGCGACGTGACTTCGGTCTACTTCGAAGGCTCGAAGTGTCCCCTCGCCCAATTCGGCTATTCTCGCGACGGCAAGCGTGGCAAGCTCCGGATCGTCTTCGCGTTGCTGTGCAACCGCGAGGGCTGTCCGGTCGCCGTCGAGGTCTTCGAGGGCAACACTGCCGATCCCACCACGGTGCGGACCCAGCTCGAGACGTTGCGCGAGCGCTTCGCGCTCTCGCGCGTCGTGCTCGTCGGCGACCGAGGGTTGCCGACCGGCGCCCGCATCCGCGAGGAGGTGCGGCCTGCGGGATTCGATCGGATCACCGCGCTGAGGGCCCCGCAGATCCGGGCCCTGGTCGACGGCGGCGATCTTCAGCTCTCGCTCTTCGACGAGCGCGATCTGGCCGAAATCAGCGCACCCGAGTCGTACCCCGGCGAACGCTTGGTGGTGTGTCGCAATCCGTTGCTCGCGGCCAAGCGGGCTCGCAAGCGGCAGGAACTCTTGGCCGCCACCGAGGTCGAGCTGGACAAGGTCGTTGCGGCCGTGTGCCGCGACGGACAGCCGTTGCGGGGCCGGGACAAGATCGCCGTGCGGGCCGACCGGGCGTTGCGCCGCTACAAGGTCGGCAAGCACTTCGACGTCGAGTGCACCGACGACTCCTTCTCCTGGGCACGCAACGAGGGCCGCATCGCGAAGGAGGCCGCACTGGACGGCATCTACATCATCCGCACCGACGTGCCCGCCGAGACGCTTTCGCCCGAGGAAGCGGTTCGGTCCTACAAGAGCCTGAGCAAGGTCGAACGGGCCTTCCGGAGCTACAAGACCGTCGATCTCGAGGTGCGTCCCGTGCACCACCGCTTGGAAGGTCGGGTTCGGGCCCACGTCTTTCTGTGCATGCTTTCCTACTACGTCGAGTGGCACATGCGCCGCTCGCTCGCGCCGTTGTTGTTCGACGACGAAGTTCGCGGCGGATCGCCGCGCGCTTCGCCTGTGGCGCCTGCCCGCCCGTCCCGCTCGGCCCGTGCCAAGGCAGGCAGGAAACGCACCGAAAAGGACTTTCCCGTGCACAGCTTTCGGACGCTGCTGGCGGATCTGGCCACCCTGACCCGCAACCGCGTGCAACCTGCCGCCGAGGGGGCTGTGGCCGCCGACGTGATCGCCAGCCCCACCCCGCTTCAAGCCGAAGCCTTCCGGCTCCTCGGAGTCCGTCCATGACTTGTACCCAGTAGCGTACACTCCCGAATAGCGGATAACCCACCACGAAACAGTAGGTTAGCCCGTTTTGTACGTTGGAAGTTCGGCTCGGGAGCCGTGTCGACCGTGACGCTGTCCACGAAGTCGAGTTTCGGTTGTCCGGATGCACGAACGTAGTCCTCGTACCGATTCTGTCGCTCCTGGCATGCGTAGACGATGTCCAACAAGTCTGGACCGAGACGCGTCGCTCCCTTGCCGGAATCGGTTCGGAAGTCGGGTATGGGGACGGGTTCATCCGGGGGTTCGGTGAGGAACAGATAGTCGACGGAGACATGGACCGCGCGCGCGTACGCCCCCAACTGCTTGACGGTGGGCCGGACCCGTCCGCCTTCCCAGTCCGGCAGCTTCTCGAATCTCGCCGCCAGCTCCCCACGGGCGACCCCTGACCGCTCTCGCGCCCAACGGAGAAGTGCGGGGTTAACGGGAACGCGGATCTCGATCATGGCGACGGCGGTCGAACATCGCACCGTTCCCGACTGCGTCCGAACGCTGTGATCGCCGTCTCCTGCATCGCAGGCACGGACTCGCTTTTCGGCCGATTATCCGTACACCGCTCCGATTCTCACTCAGGAAACACGAACCCCGCCCGATCGGCGATCACCTTCGCCAAGTCCCGATACTCTTGACGACATCTTTGCACCGCTCTCTCCTGACCTCCGGCCACGCCATCGGCTGATTTCAGACGAAAAATCGGTTTTGAGGCTTCTCGCGCCATGGGCTCCAGAAAATCGTACGCTCGGAGCACACCCAAGCAATACGGGTCGCTGCCCACATCCATCGGGTCCGAAGGCACGGATTCGTCAAGGACGCTCTCACTGTAGGCTCTCGGGATTCGACTCATGTACCAGCTCCGCCCGATCAGGTGGTCCAGCCGGTTCGCGCGCTGTACAACGACGTACCCGATCGGTTGCATGCCACCTTGGGGAAGATCGGAATGCGACGCTTCATTGCGTCTTCTCGCTTCCACCCACTCGTCACGCCAGCGGCGAATCGTCGGCCCCGAAACGCGCAAACCCCGAAGCGACGGCAGATCGGTGACCACGGGAGCGACGACCAAGTCGGCAACGGTCAGTACGGTACGGTTGAGTACCCCGAAGTTCGGGCCCAAGTCCACGAATACCGTCGAAGCTCCAACATCGGCCGCACTGCGGTCCAAGATGCGCGAAAGCGCCGTCAACAGCGGCACCGTCCCCGCTTCTCCCGCCATGTACGCGGACCACTGCTGCGACAACTCGCCAACCAGCGTTCCCAGCAAAAGCCCCCCGGACGCTAGGCCCAAACCCGGTGCAGGCTCGGAAACGCGAAAGGAGGTCGCTCCTCCATTCGCGGTCCTAAGGGCATCGTACAGCGTACTGTCGGCATCGACCTCGAGTCCAGGATCGAGATCTTCGTCATTGGCGAACATGCGCGTCAGGCTCGACTGCGGGTCGAGGTCGGCCACGAGCACGTTGAGGCCTGCATCCGAGCACATCCAAGCGAGGTGGTAGACCAGCGAAGTGACGCCAGAACGCCTCTGGGGATTGTAGAAGGCGATGACGGTCATGGCGCTGCTCGCACGGTGACTCGAACCCACGAAGGTCGGATATCGAACTCCGCTTCGGGATTTCCGTTTCTCCGAAGCGCCGTCTTCGCAATATGCAAACCGACACCGAACCTCTGGGCGAAACCCAGGTGGTACATCATCTCGGAAACCAGTGGATTCCGGTAATCCACCGCTCCGCCGCCAAAATTCTCAGGGGTGACCTTCCCGTACGCGCCTCCCGGGCTCTGAATCCACACCCGATCCGAGTACCAGTACACATGAACCGGCGCATTCGTTTCCTCGTAACTCCGGTGCATGATCGCGTTTCGCGCAAGTTGCCGGAGTGCCGCCAGCGGGTAGTCGGGCGAACGTATCTCACGGGCAGTGTCAGCAAAATCCGCACCGGTCGAGATGTTCAATCTCATGAGATCGTCCAATCCGCCCAAGACGTCGTCGAGTCGGCCTGCAAGGATTTTCTGACACCGGATGGGATCGGTGATCTCCGTGCCCGCAATGCGGAGAAATTGCACATACGCCCCTGAAATCCAGCGCTGGGGATCCGTGCCGAGCCCCAGAATCGCTCCCCAAGTCGGCTTGTCGTCCAAGAGCAGGCGCAGGGAACGAAGTTGATCGGCGGTAGATCGCCGGTTTTCGGCTAGGACCTCTTGCGCAATGGCCGTGGGCAGATAGCGCAACTTGAAATAGTCGAGATCCAGGTCCCGCATCGACGCTTCGCGAACCGGCCGATGGTCGAAGGGCAAGGCGCCATGCCGACGCTCGCTCAGGATTTGCTCCTCGTCCGGGGTTGCGGCCCGAACAGTGGGACCGACCCTCACCCAGACTTTTCCTCGGTAGCGTACTGGAAGGCTCCGGGACGGCTCGACTACGATCACCGCGACTTCGCACCCGGAAAAAACGTGCTTCTGCACGACCAGGGATGGAATGGGCATGATCCCGTCGTCCTTCAAGTTGGCGAGTCTGGTCAGAAATCGGTCGTCGATGGTCGCATCGGCGCAACCGCCGTCGTCTTCGACCCCAATGAAAATCACCCCGGGCAAGCTATGGTTCGGCAGATCGTTGGCGAAGGCGCATATAGTCCGCCGGATCTTGCGTCGGTCCGAAGCCGACCTCTTGCGTTCCACCCTGTCCGATTCCAGATCATTGTACAAGCGGTCCAGATCGATCTCGTTCATTGGGTTCATTTTGGTGACGCAATCCGTGACGTGCACACGTCGGCGGCCCACAGGGCGAAAACGCCTACGGGGTTGGCGGTCTGACTCTCGGCATCGGCCCGCTTCGATCCAGCCAGCCGGTCACCGTACGGTCGAGCCTGGAAGACCCGCTTCCTCTGGAGAGAGTGGACAACAATTGGGGAATCCCAGACACCGCGATAGAGCCGAAGCGGGTGAATTCCCGTGCCCTGCCCGAGGCCATTGCGACGACCGGAACATGCCGTTAGGGTTCTCGCTCGAGACCGCATTGCCGCGACGCGCCGTGATCCAGCGAGCGCATACGCGGCCCCGGACCTCGGGAAACCGGGGGACCACGCCCCCTGCAAAAACGTCTCCACAGATTATCCTCGCCGCACGGATCAACACAGCGCCGACGCGGGAAAACGCCCCGAACGGCGGCTCGTTTCTTCGCACAAGGTAAGCTGACACCCCCAAGGACGTCGACCGTCAAACACTTGGAACCCCGCCACGCGACCGTCGGAGATCGCCCGGCGCGCCTGTTCTTGGGCAGGGGACCCCACGCGCTCGAGGTCGTCGAAGTCTCGCTGCAACGAGGGGTGCCGAAGCGAACCTGACTGGAGCGATGCGGTCGAGCGAGCACGCCCGCTCAAGCCACTCCGAAGGCGCGAGTTGATCCGTGGCCTCGGATTCTCGATGGAAGAGCTTCATGGACCGGCGATGCTACTCCTGGCCGACGACCGGAAAACCGCCGTCGCCGTCCTCGTGGACCGACCGGAGGAGATCAATGCCACGAGTTCGCGGTTCGACGGAGTCTCCCCCGTGTCCTACGCGCTGGCGCAGGCCGACCGCCACAGTCTCGACTGGGTGGTCGCGGTCGCCGACGCCACGCTGCGACTCTATCCGACCAAGCCCGGCGTCGGCACGGCAGGGTCGAGACGTTCATCGAGATCGACCTCGAGCTGCTCGCCGAGGAGCACGCCGGCTATCTCTGGCTCCTCGTTTCCGCTTCGGCCCTGTCGGAGGGCGGGAGCGTCGAGGACATCCTCGCCGCAAGCGAGGACTACGCCGCCGATCTGGGAGGCCGGCTCCGCGAACGGATCTACGAAGAGGCGGTCCCGCCGCTTTCCCGCGCCGTCGTGGCGGCCATGCACCCGACCGGCCTATCGGTCGAAGACCTCGAGCAAGCCTATCGGGCGACACTTATCATCCTATTCCGCCTACTGTTCGTCGCTTACGCGGAAGACCGCGACCACCTGCCGCTGCACGCCTCGAGGAACTACCGCGAGCACTCGCTCAAGCGGATCGCGCAGCGGCTCGAGGATGTCCGGCGCAAGGACGTCGCGTTCGCCGACCAGGACTTCCTCTGGTCCGAGGTCGGGCAGATCTGGAAGGCTGTCAACCTCGGGAACCCTGCGTGGCATGTCCCGACGTACAACGGGAGGCTCTTCGCCTCCGACATCGAAGTCTCGGAGCTCGGCGCGCGGATCGCGAAGATCTCGCTTCCTGATCGCGAGTTCGTCCCGGCCCTCGCCGCGTCGCTGCCAATTGACACTCGACGCGCTCCGCAGGGACGCCGAGGGCGACTGGCCATGAGCCCACGGACCGGATTGGCGAGGGACCGCAGCGCATCCGCCGAGGGCCTGCCCGCCGTCTGGCGGAGTCGGGCCAAGGCGCTCCGCCGCTACGGGAGCGACGCCCCCGCCGTCGCGCTCGAACGCTGCGCCGGCGAACTCGAAACGACGCTCCGGGAGCGCGACGAGACCGGCCTGTCGCTCGTCGAGGCCGCCCGCGAGAGCGGCTACTCCGCCGACCACCTCGGACGCTTGGTCCGCGACGGCAAGCTCCCCAGCGCCGGACGGCCCGGCGCACCCAGGATCGCGCGTCGGCATCTGCCTCGGAAGGCTACGGCCGAGCCGCGCTTGGCGCCGACGCCCCGGCGACGCCGACCCACCAACGAGCAGCTCGTGCGGTCGATCATCGAGAGGGGAATCGAGTGACGGAGCGCGCGCGACGCGGTCGGCGTGGATACAGCGCCGGCGAATGGGGCCGAAATCGGGTCAGGGTCTTCCCCGACCCCAAGACCGGCCGGTTCCAGGTCGAGTGGCGTGAGAACGGGCGCAGGCTGAGCCGGTCGCTGGGGCATCGCGACTGGGCTCGGGCGAAGCGGCAGGCGGACAAGCTCGCCGTCGGCTTCGTTGGGCCGGAGACGCGCGCCAAGGCCGAAGCCGAGCCCGAGCCGCTCACCTTGGGGACGCTGTTCGACATCTACGGGGAGGAGGTGACGCCCACGAAGAGCGAGCGGAGGCGGTGCCACGACTGGGCCGCCGCCAAGACGTTCCTCGGGCTCTTCGGACGGGATCGCGAACCGGAAACTCTTTCCCGGAGGGACTGGGACCGGTTCGTCCGCGAGCGCAGGGCGGGCAGGGTCGGACGGAGCGGCAGGCCGGTGTCGGACCGCACCGTCGAGGACGATCTGAAGTTCCTGCTCGCGGTCCTCAACTGGGCCGTGAGGTCGAAGGACGAGCGGGGGCGCCCGCTTCTCGTCTCGAATCCGCTGAAGGGGCTCGGGACGCCCAGGGAGAAGAACCCGACGCGGGTCGTGCTGACCGAGGAGGAGTACCAAGCGTTGCTCCGGGTGTCGGCGCAGGTCGACTGGCGCTTCCGGGTCGCGCTCGTGCTCACGCACGAGACGGGACACCGCATCGGAGCCATCCGCAAGCTCCGGTGGTCCGACGTCGACTTCGACGGCCGGGCCGTCCGGTGGAGGCGACGCACAGTGCCAAGCGCGATGGCAAAGACACCGGCGAAAGAAGGGAGAAAGGGAAGGAGGGAGGTAGGACGACGACGCCCTTGAAGAGAACAGCTCATGACCGCGATGCGGTCACCCACGCCGGACTGAAACTGGCTCCGGGCGGGGCCGCGACACCGGCTCGACCTCGTAGTTTCATGGAAAGGCGGAGTCCGACGATGTGATCGGGCCGCTTTGGTCGTCAATGGATCCACAAGGCACAGTGAGCGAGTGGGCGTAAAGACGGAGAAGGAATGAGACACATCGAATTAGATCTACTCATGCAAGATGGCGGAGGGCTCGTCATTATGAATTTGCGCGGCGCATGCTTTTGGACAAGTCGTACTCACATATCGCCCGATCACGAAATGTCGCGTCTACGAGCCAGCGTAGCCTTTCAGGATTGTCACAGATCCGATTCCACGGCACAACTGATATCTTGGCCTGAGGATTTATCAAATTGTCGATAATCCGGTCTGGCATCTCCGGGTATCGACGCTTCGCTTCTGCGCGCGATCCAATCGGATCCCAATCTGTAACGCCTAGATATATGTTGATTTTCTCCCCATCGTGGGCCACACATCCAAGTTGTGTTGTGCAAGAGGGAAGAAGGATCACCAGTATTCCCGATTTTCTGTTCGTCCTTCCGTCGAACATGCTCGAGTAAATTTCCCAATCCACGTGCTTTCTCCGAGCCGTCTCGGATCCAACCAAGACGATGGTCACTGTCGAGTTGCGCAGGTACTTGTCTCTGATGACTTCACGGATTCTTGAATCAGAGAGGTTCTCGTTGATGTCGCCAGTATCGACCGACCTGTCGACAAAAATCCTGTGTTCGTGAGCCATTTCGACCAGACGCTCTTTGTAGTGCTGATCATTTCTATGGTGGTAGCTGATAAAGACCTTATGCATGAGCCGTATCCTCTGCTTCTCCGGTGGTCCGATTGGCTTTCAACCGATAAAGACCTCGCAAGATCAGTACAATGGCCTGCTCGATGAACGGGGTGGTGGCCAATGTCTCGTTTTCTTTGCGAGAAAGACCGTTGTTCAGACCGTTGCCGATCCACCTCTCGAATTCCCCCTGTCCCGACCAGTTGCGTCGCGATCCGCTCCAAGGCTTCGCGAGTTCCAGTGTTTCCGCGACATCGCGGGTGGATCCCCCGAATCCGCCGACCAAGAAGAGCGGCTGGCGGGCACGGATGGAAAGAAGCGCCTCTTCGGCCACGCCCGGCATGCGTCCTTGGTATCCCGCGACCCGCCCTCCGAGCACGATGCGCGCATCGGTGCAGGACCGTTGATGGCGCCGCATGGCAGTCAGACCTGCGATCCATTCCTTCGTGCTGGATTCTCTCGTCGAGAGGCCGCGACGTGTCTGCAGTGTCATGGGCACCCCGTCGTTTCCGATGAGTACGAGCTTCGCCATTCCGCGCAACTCAGCAACGAGGCACTCGATCTGCTTGATCGACATGGCGATATGAACCGGCCACGCCAAGTGATTCGTCACCCTCGTCCTCCTGCCTACGTCCTCCGGCGGGGTGTACCGTGTCACCAGCTCAAAGAGTAGCTCCGTGAGACCGTGCTTTCGGAGGTCGCCTCCGTACACGATGTCCATATCCGCCGCGAGCACCTGTAGTGCCAAGCCGGCCATCGCATCTCTCAGATGCCCCTCACTGAGCCCGAAGGCTGTAATGTCGGGGCTCTCCGATGCGGAAATGGCAACCCTCACCCGCATCCCATGCCGAGTGTCCGATGTCATCGCATCTCTGCTAGCCATTGATTCATGCTCAACAACTTAATATCACCCCACGCAACTCTGAGAAGGTTCTTCTCCTCGTCGCCCAGAGGCGGATCGGGATGAACGACCACGCCCTGTCGACCCGGCTCCAACCCTCGTGACGCCATGGATACGAACTCCGGGGGACGACCCATGAAGATGGGATGTGGGTGGCGGTTCAGCAAGGACTTCACCCGTGTTTCCCACAGCATGTCGCGAAGCACCTCGTCCAAGAGACGGGCGACGACCTTTGGAACGCGATCCCTTTCCACAGGATTCATGCGGACTACCGGAACGTTGCCAAGATACGGAAACGCCCGGTCGTCGCCTTCGTCAAGGCAGTTTGCGACGACCATCGGAACGTCGTAACGCTTTGCCGAGATCACCTCTCGGCGACACCACTCGCGAGACGAGTAGGAATCCGTGTAGATCGCAAGCAGGGCCGAACGCTTTACATTGTGCTCGATGACCCGAGAAAAAGGAAGACCAGCGGGAATGTCAATTACGTCGAGGAAGCTCGACAGAGCACTGTTGTCGTGTAGCCAGCAGCGGATGTCGTTGGCGAGATCGGCTCCGTGTGAATCGTGTTTCGAATAGCTGATGAAGACTTGGATCTTCTCAAGATGTCGTTTGAATTCGTTTGCATCTTCACTTGGATTTTGCGTACGGTGTAAGCGGTGTCGTAGCATTCTGGCGAACTCGTAAGTCAATCGCGACAGTAATCGCATCTCGCGTTCTTCCACCGTACCGTTCCACCTGTACCACGGGATGGCTTGTTCGACAAGAGGAAATTCGGCGAGAAAGGATTGCTCCATCACGACTGGAATCATCCGGGCGTCGGGGCCTTCAATCTCCGCTTGCTTTCCTAGGCTGCTAATGTATTGTCGCCACTCAGCATCGGCCGCAACATGGCGATCAATCATGACCACTACCACGATGGGGCACACAGCGGGCCGAGCCACATTGAAAGGAGAAGTGCTCTGAGTCCGCTTGTGAAAAACTACCTCGACGCCGGAGCCCCCCGTGATGTGTCGGAACATTGGGCTTTGAAAGTGCCTGCGGATATGATCCGCCGTCCGACGACGAGCACAGGAGTCTGGCTACCAAATTACGAAAACCGAGAACAGCGGCTGGGGAAAGTAGCCCACTGGATCGTTGATCGCCCTTTGGAAAAGAGAATCAGCTACCGTGCTTTCGCACTGTCGAAAATAACAGCTAACGCAATAGTGGTCAATACTGCTCCGAGTCGAGAAGGGCGCGGCGGCGGCGATCATGATCATGGCCGACCATCGTTCCGTAGGTAGATCGACAGGCCGAACGCCAAGTCGGCTCGGGACTGATCGCGCCGTTGTCGAAGAAATCCGGCAACGGCAAGACGTAGACGAGGAAGTGCAGCGCGAAGAGGGGGACGCCGCCCGCGAGGGTGGCCGTCAGGAAGTTCTTGCTCACGAAGCCTCCTGGGAGGATGTTGGAGTGAACGCCGTGCGAGAGGGCAATGTACGACCTCGCATCGTCGTCATGCAAGCACGGCCACTCGAAGCGGTCAAGTTCGGTCAGGTGGCCGAAATGCGCGTGTCGTTGAGGGAGAAGGCGGGATCGCGCACACCTCCGCCGAACCAGTGTGATGTGATCGTCGTTGCGGGCCCCGGCCCGCGCCGCACCCCCAAGAGACCGAGAGAGCACCCGAGCTTCGTGGCGTCGCGCACGTCGGCGTTCACTCCTAGTTCGACGAGTAACTCGTCGTCGTCCATGGGGTTCGCGCCCGTGATCCGGCCTTGGCCGCCGTCCGTCAGCAATCCGTGCCGACCCAGTGGGGCGAGAATCTCGCCGCACTCCTCCAGCTCGCGAATCCGATTCAGCCGCGCGGCGTAGAGTCGCTCGAAGAGATCGTCGCGCGCGCCCGGATTCGGTGGCCGCCCGCGCCGATCCGCGAAACGCTGGATCTCCTCGAATCCGGCGACGATCCGTTCCTCGCGGGGCGTGTAGCGGGACGCCTCTTCCGGCTCGATGGGAACCTCGAGTTCGTCCAGGAGAGCGGCGTCCTCCTTGGTGAACTCGCTACTCTTCCTGGGCACGACCGGCCTCTCTCGCCATCCGGGCCAGCACGGCGACGCCTTGGGCTAAGCGGTCCTCCCAGGGATCGACCGCGCCGATCTTCGGGAGTCGACCGTGTTGCCGCTTGAAAGTTAGCGCGAAGCCCGCGAGCTCGCGGGCTTCGTCGGGGTCGATCCAGACCCTCTTCGCCGTGATCGCGGCCTGTACCTGTGCAAGGCTGTCCGCCGTCATCGCTTTCGCGAGGATCGCGTAGGCCGCGCCAAACGGATTGATGCGGTCGATCAAGTCGACGTCGAGGTCCTGCACATCCATGAATCGCCTTACGCCGTCGACCAGAGCCGTATTCCGGACGCCCTCCTCCGGGTCCCGGCCGTCTTCCCGACCCTCCGTGAGGGCCCACTTGGCCTCCTGTTGCAGGTTCATCGCGGCGATCGCGCGCTCGCGAACCGCCTCCACGTCGTTCTCGTCGAGTTCCGGGTACTTCTCCTTGAGGATCTTCCCCATCCGCCCTTGGGTCAGCTCCTGAGGCGTCGCCTCGGTGTCGAAGAGGCCCCGCTCCGCAGCGGCCCTGTCCTGCAGGAACGCGGCGACCACTTCGCCAAGATCCTCTTGGCAAATGCGCACGGATCGGGCGCTCTTCGGCTCCACCAGCCCCTTGATCTCGACTGTGATCCGGCCGGTCTTCTCGTCGACGCCCGCGTTGCAACCGTTCGGGTCGTAGCCGCCCTCGCCGTAGTCGAGCTCTTCGTCGGGCTCGCTGTCCGCTGTCTTCGCCACGAAGTTGAAATGCGGGGCGAGCACCTGTTCCATGAGCAGGCTGGCGGCGATGGCCTTGAGCGTGTCGTTGACGGCCTCGGTCACGGCTTCCTCGGACGCGTCCGGCTCCGCGATCAGATTCGTGAACCGCGTGCGGGTCTTGCCCGGCGCGTCGCGCGTGGCGCGGCCGATGATCTGCACGATCTCGGTCAGGCTCGACCGATACCGGACGGGATTCGCACCCGCTGGGAAACGGCGCCTTTCCACGGCGCACGACAACCTTCGCTGTGGCACCGCCTTCCCCCTCGCTGAAGGATCAATCGCGAGGTTCGAAAGAACGGCCCTCTACATCAGGTCATCCAGCACCCCTCCTCCCGCTCGGCTCCGATCCGGTCGCTTTCACCGGAATCGGTGGTAACCATCACGCGTAATATGCAACATTCGCTTCGCCTTCCCACGCTCCGCATCCCTTCACCTCCAGCGACAAAGGCCGCACCACACGCTGAGACAACCCACCATCGATCCGCCCCACGAACTCCGACCTCCCCGCGACGGTTCCTTTCGGGGTTGGCTGGGACGGATTCGGGGTGCCCCTGAACGACAACGTCGGATCAACTGATCGCGGCAAGGCGGCAGATCATGCAGTCCTGATTTACGCTAGACGATTCCTTGCCGTGATCCAGCTCACATGGACTCCGAGCCGGAAGAGGGTGTCGCCGCGCACGCGGACGGTCACGTCCGTGCCCTCGGGGAACACCGTGTCCAGGTGCGCGGAGACGATCATCTTTCCCGATCCCGGGCCTCGGCGCAGGACGAAGATATGGACGAGGCGGAGGAGAACGCCCCGCACCGGCGGATCGTCGAGGACGCGCTGTGCGGCCTCGACATCGACCAGCACGGAGCCCAACTCGCCGCCTGCGACATGACGCTCGGCGCCCCCGCCGCGGACTACGAGCGCATGAATCTGGCGACCATGCCGCACGGCCCGCAGGGCAACGGATCCATGAAAGCGGGGTCGTCGGAGATCCTGACGGCGGTCGACGCCCCTCGGCGGTCCCTCGATGCGCTCGACGCCGCCCAGGTCAACGACAGCCGGGAGATCCGGTTCCCCCTACACGATCTCGACGGCGTCGTCATGAACCCGCCCTTCACGAACAACCAAAGCGCGGTCGCAAGTTCCCCAAGGATGTCGTCAAGCGGATGCAGGGTCACGAGCTCGACGTTCGCGACGGCCTGCATCTTCGCGATCCGGAAGCCGGAGGCTTGGTCACGAGCAACAGCATCCGGACCTTCTTCGCTCCGCTGGCCGACATGATTGGCGACCGAACCGACCGTGACCAACGTGTGCGCGCTCCGGGCTTGGGCAAGGGTGGAGAGCGAGCGCGACCACGACTTCAAGCGGTGGCGGCGGGTGGTGTTCGGGCTGGTCCCAAAAGGGGGCGAGCCGCGAGCGAGCGGGCCCCTCGCACCGGTCATACCATGCGGGCGCCCGCGCCACCGGACTCCCGCTCATTGGGCCTGCATTCCGGTCGTTTGGACAAGTCGGAATCCGATCAACCGGTGGCGGCAAGGCAGCAGATCGTGCAGTCCTGTTCGACTTTATACGATTCCTTACCGTGATATGAACCGTCCACACTCCGTGCCGCCGACCGTCACGCGCCGGCGCGAAGGCCTGCTTCGGACGCCGGGCGCTCCAGACCCACGTTGCCGGGCTGGAGCTGGTGGGCCCAGTCGAAGACCATCACCGCGTCCTCCTCCACGAACCCCTGGCTGGCGATGCGCACCGCGGCGTAGTGGCGTCCTTCCGCCCCCGAGTAGCGGAACACGTAGGTCGTCGCCGGCAGGGCCTCGAGCGCCCGGGCCGCGTAGTCGCCGCGGGGCGCGACGGTCACGTCGACGCAGCCGGCGTCGCTGGCCGGTCCGCACTTGAGCCGGTCGGTGGCGAAGGCCCGGCCGTGGATCTCGGTGCCCGGTCCGGGGACCAGCCACCACCCGTCCCGATCCCGCTCGAACCGGAAGTGGCGGTCGGCGGCGTCCCCGTGGACGATCGGGTCGTCCCGCTCGCTCGCCGGGAAGCGGAAGCCCGAGGACGCCGGCGCGTCGAGGTAGGAGCGGATCAGCTCCCCGTGGCGGTCGGGACGCGGGGTCGCGCTGGCGGCCGGGCTGCCCGCGCTCTCGTGGCCCAAGTCGTCCAGCGCGGACACGAAGTAGCGGTAGGTTCGCCCGTTGCTCGCCCGCAGGTCCAAGAACCCCTCGGAGTCCGTCTCGCCCAGGAGGAAAACCTCCTCGCCGTCGAGGTAGACCCGGTAGTGGGAGAAATCCTCGGCGCCGCGGGCGTCGCCGCTCCAGCTGAGGAAGACGGATCCGTCCAGCGCCGTCGCCAGAAGCGTGACCGGCGCCGCGGGAGGATCCGGCATCGGAACGGCGACCTCGACCAGGCGGGCGGACGGCGTCTCGCGGCCCGAGGCGTCCACCGCGGCCACGTAGTACTCGTAGGTCGCGCCCGCCGCCACGTTCGCGTCGCGGTACTCGCAGGCTCCCTCGGCGCAGCCGGTCACCTCGGCGACCAGGAAGTGGTCCGGGTCGGTGACGCGCCGGGCGTAGACGCGGAAGACCTCGCCGTCCCAGTCGGCCCCCAGAGTCCAAGTGACGGTGACGGCCCCCGCGAAGTACCGGGCGTCCAGCCCCTGCGGCGGCGCGGGCGGGTCGTTCGGCCTCAGCGGCACGCCGTCCTCGTCGCACGCCGCCAGAACGCCGGTCAGAAGCAGAAAAGCCCTCAGGCCGCGGACGCATCGCCCCGCCGCACGCCGTTCGCAGGACATCGGCACCTCCCACGTAGCGTTTCCGGACATCCGCCGCGGCCGTCCCCGCGCGCGGGCCTTCGGTCGAAAGGAACTGCACGAGGCGTGCCGCGACGCCGCCCCCTCTTCGTGCGCGGGTTCAGCGGGGCCGGAACCGATCGGGATCGGAGCCGGAGCGGTCGTACTGCTGGTAGTCGAACATCAGGTCGCGGTTGTCGCTCAGGGCGACCTCGAAGCGGAACGCCCAGTTGCCGGTGACCGTGCGCCTGAAGTCGAAGTTGGCTTCCCAGCGGTGCAGCTCGCGGCTGAAGGAGATCATGTGGTCGTTGAAGGTCCCGAGCTCGACGTCGTAGGACGTGCGCCAGGTCGCGCGCCACATCTCCGTGGGCTGGAAACGGACGTTGAGCTGAAGCATCTGCCGGACGTCGTCCCGCTCGCGCGGGCGCTGGAGCGAATAGGAGACGTTCGCGTCCCATCCGCGGCCGCTCGAACGCCCTCCGGGGGCCCGGCCTCCGCGGAGGTTCGACGAGGCGCCGCCGAAGTCGGGCACCACCGAGCTCTCGTCCACGCCGCTGGCCGGTTGGAAGGAGTCCTCCGCGGCGTCCTCCTCCTCCTCCTCCGGCCGCGCCCCGTCCGTCCCGCTCCCGACGCCGATCAGTCCTCCGAGCCAGCGCAGCGGGGGGGAACTCGCGCTCAACGCGAAGGAGAGGTCCAGCCCGGAGAGATGGGGCGAGAACTTGCGGCCCTCCCCCTGCGCGCCTTCGTCGAACAGCAGGTGGTCCATCGAGATCTGCAGCCCGCGCAGGAAGTCCGAGCTGACGCTGTTGGAGAGGGTGGTGGTCGTGAAGCCTTCCGTGAACCGGCCGAGGGAGTCCGCGCGCACGAAATCGTAGTTGACCGCGCTGGTCTGCAGCGCCAGCAGTTGAACGATCTCCGCCCGCTCCCGGCGCCGGGGTTCGCCGCTCGGGGCGGGGGGCGCGTCCGCCGCCGCCCCTTCCTCTTCCTCCGCTCCCTCGATTTCCCGCTTGGCCTCGAAGGTCTGGTTCAGCCGGATCCGCATCTCGTTCCTGGCGCGGAACTCCGACCGCCCGAAGACGGCGTTCTGAAGGTCGGTCTGCGTCGCCGCCGGCGCGTAGGAGTAGTCGAAGCCGGGCGAGAGCTTGTGGCGGATGGCGGAGAAGCCGCCCACGCCCGGCCAGAGCCCGTAGAGGTCCGTCTTCAGCCCGGCTCCGAAGGAGAGGCGGGTGGGCGCGGAAACCAGCGAACCGGCCTCCGGGATCTCGTTCGACCGCATCGCCCGGCCCGACATGGAGAGGTTGGGCGTAAGGGTGGTGGTTCCGATCAGACGGTGCTGGTAGCTCACGGTCTGCGACCAGGCGATCTCCGCCTTGCTCAGGTCCGCGCGCTGCGGGGAGACGCTGTCGCGCGCGGGCGCGGCCACGTCGCCGAACCAGTTCTCGAGCCGGTCGGGCGCGGCCAGCCCCGCGGCGGGCGCGAGGGCCAGTCCGTCCCGGGTCACGGTCTCGTCGAAGTTCAGGTTGTGCGAGAGCGAGAACGCCCCCAGGCTCAGGCTGGACGACAGCCCCGCGCGCGTGTCCAGCCGGTCCGCCAGGGCTTCCGTGAAGGTTCCGGGCGGCTGGTCCAGGCGGTCCTCGACGTTGCGCGTGTAGTTCCCGCTCCCGGTCCAGACGACGTCGTTGAACCAGCGCGCCTGCGACGACGTGGCCCGCAGGAAGGTGATGGGCTTCAGCGAGAGGTTGGCGGAGGGCAACGTGAGCGACACCCGGTCGTCGGAGAGGAACTGGCGGCGGTTGGCGCTCAGGGAGAGGTTCCCCCAGTCGAACTCTCGGCGGATGCCCCCCTGCGAATCGATCGACTGCGTGACCTCGCGCGGGTCGAAGGAGTTCTGGCGCACGAAATCGGTGGAGGAGGCGTAGCTGCCCCTCGCGTCGAATTGGGTGCGCTCGTCGATTTCCCAGCGGTGGTTCGTGCTGAGGGCGAGCGTGGTGCTCCCGTCCTCCCGCCAGAAGTTGCGGAATTTGACGTTGCCGCGCAGGAACTGCCGCAGCCAGTTGTAGCTCAGGGTTCCCGTCACGCCCACGTAGTTGTCGGCCCACCAGTCCATCGCCACCGAGGCGTCGGCGTACTCGTTGATGGCCCAGTAGTAGCCCAGATTGGAGATGCGTCGGCTGTAGCCGGCCGAGCTGCGCACGACGTCGTTCACGCTGAAGCGCGGGGTCAGGATGCCGCTGGCGCGTCCGCGCTCCATGCTCTGGAACATGAAGGGGAACCAGAAGACGGGAACGTCGCCGAAGTAGAGCCGGACCGACCTCGCCACCAGCACGTTGCCGGCCACGATCTTGATCTCGCTGGTGTCGAAACGATAGTGGGGGTGTTCCAGATCGCAGGTGGTGAACCCGACGTGCGCGCCGTGAACGGTCTCGGGCGTCACCGAGGGCAGATCGCCGCTCACGATCCAGGGACTCCCGGATTCCGAGAACCGGGTGCGCGCGCTGTAGGCGGTGCCGCGCCGGTCGCCGAGGTTGTAGATCATCGAGGTGCTGCTGAGCGGATCGCCCTCGCGTCCGGTGAACACCGAGGCGCCCCGGGTCCAGACGAGGCCCGTGGAGTCGTTCATGGAGATGGCCGAATCGGCTTCCAGCTGCATGCGCTCGGCGCCTTCCCGGAAGAACCGCGCGCGCGCCTCCGACGACCCGTGGAGGACGACATGCTCCCCCGGCCCGAACTCGAGCTCGGTCCCCCGGTACCGGCTGGCCTGGTAGCCCGGAAGCGCGAGCAGGGCTTCGAGCACCGAGTCGGGCTCCGCCGCGCGCGGAGGCGGACGCCGTTCGGTCGAGTCGGCCAGCTCGCGCAGCGAGTCCGGGAGCGGCGGGGCGGCCAGGCGTTCGAGCAGCTGCAGGACCCGGGCCCGGGCGGAGTCCGCCGCCTGGACCGTATCGGAGGGCGGGGGCGGGGAAGGCGAGGCGGCCTGTTGTCCGGAGGCGGGAAGCGCCAGGCCCGCCAGGAGCAGCGGCGGCAGGAGGGCGGCCGCGCGGCGGGACGGTCGGCGGCTCGGGCGGAGTCCGCCGGATCCCGGTCGGGGATGCGGCCCGGAGCGCGCGCGGGTCCGCATCAGTCCGCCCGCACGGAGCCCGCCGGAGGTTCGGCGTGGGCCGCGATGCGCTCCTCCCGCTTGCGGTGGATCGCGACCGAGAGCAGGATCGAGAATTCGTACAGGACGATCAGCGGCGCCATCATGAGCAGCGTCACCATGATGACGTCGCCCGGGGAGATCAGCGCCGCGGCGATCGTGATGAGCAGGATCGCGTGCCTGCGCTTGCCGCGCAGGAAGGCCGGCGTCACCAGGCCCAGCACGCTCAGGATCATGATCACCACGGGCAGCTCGAAGATGATGCCGAACGCCGCCAGAAGCTGGATCGTGAATCCGAAGTAGTCCTGAGCGGTCCACTGGGGCACCATGATGTCGGTCTGGAACCCGACCAGGAACTCCAGGCTGATCGGCAACGCGACGTAGTAGGCCATCACCACGCCCAGGACGAAGAGAACCAGCCCCATGTAGAGAGCCGGGACGATGACCCGCTTCTCGGATTTCTTGAGCGCCGGCGCCAGAAACGACCAGATGTGGTAGACGACGACGGGGAACACCAGGAGAAGCCCGACCAGGATCCCGTACTTGAGCGTGATGAAGAACGCGTCGGTGGGCTTCAGGTTGATGAGCATCTGGTCCGCGCCGAACAGCTCCTGGTACGGACTGAAGAGCACCTGCAGCATGTCCCCGTAGTGCACCAGCAGAAAGCCCGCCATCGCGCCGATCGTCAGCGCCAGCAGACTCCAGAGAATGCGCCAGCGGAGCTCCTCCAAGTGGTCCAGGAACGGCATCTCTCCGGCCGGGTTCGGGGATTTTTTGGGCATGCGACGCGATTCCGAGGGTTGCGGCCCGGGCGATCGAACGCGGAATGGGACGAGGACTCGGCGGCGGGGGACGGGCCCGGCGGCGGCGGGCGGGGGCGGGCGTCGGAGCGGAAGCTCGACTTGGTTCCGGGCCCGCTCCGTTCCCGCCGGAGGCTCGGGTCCGCGATCATCTCTTGGAACTCTTCGACGCCCTGGAAGTTCCTGTTCACGGAGGCGAAGCGGACGCGGGCGACCCGGTCCAGCGGCGCGATCTCCTCGGCCGCCGTTTGGACGACCTCGCAGGTCGCGAACCGTTCCTCGCGTTCCCGGCGACGGCGCACGGCTCGCCCCCGCCGCCCCCGCCCGGTCGAGCGCGCGACCGTCGGGGCCGCCGCAGCGAGGGCGCCGCGTCCCGCACCTCCCGACGGGAAAACCGCCCGCGGCCGGGAAGCGTCGGTCGGCCTCCCGCGGTCGGCCGACTCGGGCCGGTCCTTCCCGGACCCGCCTCCTCCTAGGGGATTTCCCGCAATCTCCGCTGCGCGAGCTCCGCGACGTCGGCGTCGGGGAACCCGTCGATCACTCGTTCGAGAAGACCGCGCGCCTCCTCGACGTCTCCCAGCTCCTCTCGAAGGAGCGCGGCCCGGTAGAGCGCCTCCGGGACCCGGGGCGAGGCGGGGTACATCTGCGGAACCCGCATGAACCCCTCGACCGCGTCCTCGAGGCGCCCCTCCTGCAGGTCGAGATCGGACAGGAAGAACGTCGCGTCGGCGGCCAGCTCGTGATTCGGATAGGCGGCCAGAAACCCGTCGAGGCCGCGGCGCGCGGTGACGTTCGAGCCGCGGTCGTACATCAGCATCGCCGCCTCGAAATGCGCTTCCGGGCCCTCGGCCTCCTCCGCGCCGAGCCCGGTCCGCGCCGAGTCGGGCACGACGACCGGGGCACGCTGCAACATCTCGACCTGGTCGCGCAACGAGGCCAGGGCGCGCTGGCTCTGGCCCTCGACCTCGAGCAGGACCAGCAGCTGCCGGTCGATCTCGTCCAGCCGCCGCAGCACCTCGCGCCTCAGCTCCAGATAGAGGCCGGTCTGGCCGGAGAGGGTGTCCTGGCTGGCGCGCATCAGCGCCTCGAAATCGGCGAGCGCGGCCTCCTGGCGGACGGCGTGCGCGCCGATCTCGGCCCGCACGTCGCGGATGTCCCCCTTGGTGGCGCACCCCCCCGCCAGCGAGGCGGCGAGAGCCATCGGGAGAACGCGCCGCGGCGCGGCCGCTCTCGCTCGACGCACGGGCCGACCGACCGTGTCGATCCGGGACCGGACGCTACCGTCCGCCGCCGGGAACCTGGATCCGGTCGCCGCCGGTGGTGATCACGAACTCGTCGCGCCGGTTCTGGGCCCAGGACCGCTCGTCGCCGCCTCGCTCGCGGGGGCGCTCCTCGCCGTAGGAGCGGACCTCGAAGCGGGACTCGGAGAGCCCCGCGTCGACGAAGAACTGGCGAACCGCCTCCGCGCGCCGACTTCCCAGCGCCAGATTGTACTCCGAGGATCCGCGCTCGTCCGCATGTCCCTCGATGCGAAGCCGCACCGCGGGGCTCGCGCGCAACACCTCGACCTTGCGCCGCAGCACGCTCCGGGCGTCGGAGCGGATCTCCGCCATGTCGAAATCGAAGAAGACCATCGCGGTGAGCGCCTCGCGGGCGTCCTCGAGCGCGGCGGCGCGCCGCGCCGCCTCCTCCGCCTCCGCCCTACGGATACGTTCCGCTTCCGCCGCCCGGGCCGCGTCGATGGAATCCTGGTCGGGACCTTCGTCGACGGGCGGAGGCGGGGGCGGGGCGAGCTCTTCCCGCCCGCACGAGGCCACGAGCAATCCGGCTGCGGCGACGGAAATGATGAGGCTTCGGTGCAACATCGCTACTCCTAGGAATACGGTTGGGGGATACGCTCGCCGACGACGCCTGAAGCCATATAGCTACGCAACCGCGCGCCCGAACGCAACATCTCCCGGAGAGAGAACCGCGCGCCTCGGCCGCCGCGAGGGCGGCGCTCAGTCCCCGCCCGTCCGAATCCGGCCCGAGGCCAGGCTGGGCGACCAGTCGGGCACGCGCGGCCTCACTCCGGTCAGCACGGGGCGGATCCGGCCCGTGACCGCGTCCACGACGAAGAGGCCGAACCCCCAATCCCGTTCGCCCGCGAAGACGATATGTCTGCCGTCGGGCGCCCAGCTGGGGTCTTCGTTGTTGCCTTCGTAGGTCAGTTGCAGCAGGCGTTGGCCGAGGCCCGCCACGTCCGCGACGAGAATGTGGTAGTTGCCCCGACGGTACCGGCCGTGGAACGCGACGCGGTCGCCGGCCGGAGCCCAGTCCGGCGAGGTGTAGTAGCCCCCCCGTCCGTACCGATAGGGAGAGACCAAGTCCGGCCCGCCGCCGGCCTCCGCGGGCATGACGTAGATCTGCGGGATCGCCACGCCGAGCCGGTTGGAGTTGAAGGCCAGGCGCGCGCCGTCGGGGGAGAACGTGGGCGACAGGTCGTTCCAGCGCCCTCCGGTCAGGCGCTGGAGACAGCAGTCCTCGCGCACGCGGTACGAGAAGAGACCGCTCTCGGCGCCGTCCGCGAGAGAGAAGACGATCTCCTCGCCGTTCGGATGGTAGACCGGGGTCATCGGCTGGCCGGCGCGGCCGAACTCCAGGGCTCGGACCCGGCCCGTGGCGAGCTCCATTTCGTGGACGGCCGGGTCGCCGGGCGAGAACGAGAGAAACGCCAGGCGGGCGCCGTCCGGAGACCACGAACAGGACATGGCGAGGGACCGCTGGTCGGTGAGCCGCCGCAGGTTCTCGCCGTCGGAGTCCACCGCGTAGAGTTCCTGGACGCCGGGCGCCGATTCCATCGAAAAGCAGATCCGGCTGGCGGCCATCCCGGGCTCGTCGGTGATCCACCGGACCACGTCGTCGGAGATCTCGTGGATCGCCATGCGGAAGCCGTCCGCGTCCGGGCGCGGCAGCGAAAAGCGCGCCCGCTCCTTCACTTCCGCGAAAACCACGTCGTGCAGTTCCAGCACCAGCGCGAAGCGGTCGCCCAGCCCCTCCACCTGCCCGGTGAGGAGCCAGTCGGCGCCGAACCGGTCCCACAGCCCGTAGTCCACCGTCGCGGCCCGGGGCGCGAACGGGATCGAGTCCATCATCTCGAACCGGTCGCTGTAGCGGAGATCGCGGGCGATCACCGCCTCGACCCGGGGCGCGACGGTCAGGCCGCCGAAGCGGCCCGCGAAGGAGCCGATCGCCAGGGTGGGGACGTAGCGCTCGTAGATCACGCCCAGGTGGCGCACGGCGCCCGGGATGGTGTCGACCTGAGCGGACGCCGGGCCGGCGCCGGCCGCCAGCAGGAGCGCGAGAAGCGCCGGGCGGCCCCGTGCGGCCCGCACGATCCTCATCCGACGCTCCCTTCCCCTCGGGCCCGGTCCGGGGACGTCTCCGGCGGCCGGCGCCGCGCCGGACTGAAGGTGAACCGGAACGGCGCGCGCTCGAGCCCCATCGCCGGCGGCAGCGGACCGAAACGCCCTCTCCCGGCGCATTCCAGGGCCTCTTGGACGGCCAGGTCGAAGACCACGCTCCTGGACGTCTCGGAGATGCGGACCGTGGCGTCGACCACCTTGCCCTCGCGGTCGAGCGCGAAATCCACCGAAGCGGTCAGATCGTCCCTCCCGGGCGGCCGGAAGCACCGCCGCAGCTGCCGCTGCATGTTGGCGTAGTACTGCGGAAAATCCCGTTCCACTCCTCTCATGCGCACGTCCAGATCGTCGGTGCCCGAACCGGGCTCGTCCATGGGGGCGGGCTCGGACTCCTCCTCGACCGGTTCGGGCTCCGGCTCGGGTTCGGGCGCGTCGGGGCGCGTCGGTTCGGGCTCGGGTTCCGGTTCCGGAATCGCGTCCGGATCCTCCTCGGGCTCCGGCTCGGGCGCGTCGACGGTCAGCTCCTCCTCCTCGGGAGCCGGGACGGGCTCGGACGCGGGCGCGGGCATGGAGACCAGCTCCAGTTCGACGGCCGTCAGCCGCACCGGATCGGGGCGCGCGCCGGTCGCCGCCGCCAGCGCCAGAACGAACGCATGGAGCCCGACCGAGAAGAAGACCGGAGACCGTCCCGGTCCCTCGCCCGCCCGTCGCGCGTTGCGGCCCACAGCTCCTCCCGTGTCCTCTTGTCCTCTCTCGTCCCGTCTCTAGCGGCTCGCGTCGGGTTCGGCGACGATCGCGAAGCGGATCCCCTCCCGCCGCGCCAGTTCCTGCACCTTCGCGATGACCCGCACCATGTCGCCGTGGTACGCCAAGGAGTCGCCCCGAATGTAGATCCGCCCCACGTTCCCCGCAGCCACGACCTGGGAGAGCGCGCCCTCGAAGTCCTCGTACGGCACGACCGTCTCGGAGAGGACGATTTCCCCGTTGGCGCGAACCGCGACGACGAAGGGCTCCTCCTCCGCGCTCAGCGGAGCCACGTCCGCGCGCGGCACGCCGACCTCCACACCTCCCTGCAGGATGGGGGCGGTGATGATGAAGATCACCAGCAGCGTGAAGGCGACGTCCACGAGCGAAGTGACGTTGATCTCCGCGCGCAGCGAGAGGTCGTCGCGGCGGGACGGGCGCGGGCGGCTCAAACGTGGCCCTCGCGCGCGAGCGTCCCGATGAACTCGCTCGAGAACCCCTCCAGCTCGCCCGTCACCCGGTTCAGACGGGTGACGTAGTGGTTGTAGGCGACGACCGCGGGGATCGCCACGAAGAGCCCGCTCACCGTGGTCACCAGCGCCTCCGCCACCCCCGGCGCCACCGCGGCGATGTTGGCCGAACCCGCCGCGGTGATGCCCCGGAACGTGTTCATGATGCCGATGACGGTCCCCATCAGCCCGAGAAGGGGCGAGACGGAACCGATCACCGCGAGCCAGCCGAGGCCTCGGGCGAGGTCGTCGCGCTCGTCGGACTCCTCCTTCCGCAACACCATCCGCAACGCCTCCAGCTGCACCTGGGTCAGCCCTTTCCTCGGGGAGGCGCCTTCGCCGAGCGCGCCCGGGCGCAGCTCGCTGAAGAAGTTCACGCCGTGCCGGAAGAGTCGGCCGTAGGGGGACTCGGGAAGCGACAGAATCGCGGTGTAGGCCTCTCCCAGCCCGCGCGCGTCGGAGATCGCGTCCAGGAACTGTCCGCCCTGGGCCTGCAGGTGGCGGAACTGCAGGTGCTTCCACCCGATCACGTACCAGCTGGCGAGGGAGAACGCGGCCAGCGCGGCCAGCACGACCAGGGTGGGGGCGCTGGCCCCGACGACCATCTCCAGCAAGGTCGTCGGGGCGCGGCCCTGGAGCGGGAGGATTCCGGTCATGGGGGCTGGGGTTCTCCGGCTCTTCGAGTGGGCGCGGGGTCTGAGCGGGGGATCGAGCCCGTGCGGCCGTCGCGAAATTCGGCACCCACTACCCCCGCCCGCGCCCCGGGATCCTGACGCGGCGCGGCGCGGCTCACGACGGGGCGACGGCGCCTTTCCAGGGACGCAGATACTCCGGTTCCCACCCGCGGGCCTTTTTCAC
Organism: Longimicrobiales bacterium; assembly: GCA_965115885.1. Taxonomy (GTDB): domain Bacteria; phylum Gemmatimonadota; class Gemmatimonadetes; order Longimicrobiales; family Gaopeijiaceae; genus BD2-11. The sequence goes on along the minus strand of OZ220479.1, from coordinate 298,801 downwards.
GGGAGGAGCGGGCAGGAGGGAGAACAGGCGGGCCAGCCCCTCGGCGGTGGGGATTCCGACGGGGGGAGGGACGACGCGCCAGCCGCGCCGTTCGATCGCCGCGGCGTGCCGGAGCGCGCCGTCGCCGGCGAAGACCGCGTCGGCGGGCACGGGCGAGGACAGGACCTCGTCCAGACGCGTGGCGGCCGGGGGGATCAGCGTGTCCACCGAGGCGGGACCCACCCGGAAACATCCCGCGTACACCCGGTCGCCGCGCGCGTCGAAGAGGACGCAGCACGGCGTGCCGGGCTCCAGGGGCTCGGCCGGCCTCTCCTCCTCCCCCCTGCGCCACCCGGCCGGGCCGGACCAGCCCGAGGGAAGCCACGCGCCCTCCGAGGCCGCCGCCGCCGCCAAGCTGGAGTAGGTCCAGATCGGCACGCCGCACCCCTCGGTCAGCCCCTTGGCGGTCGCGGCCGCGACGCGCACGCCGGTGAAGGACCCGGGGCCGCTTCCCACCACGATGCCCGCCAGATCGCCGAGCTGGGTCCCCGAGGCCACCAGCACCCCGCGAATCGCCGGCAACAGGCGGGCGGCGTGCCGACGCGGGCGGCGCAGGAAGGCGCGCGCGCGCACCTTGCCGTCCGCGGTCGCGATGACGGATCCCAGGCGCGACGACGTGTCGAAGGCGAGGACGACGCGGTCGCGTTCGTTCATCGCTTCGGCGCCGGCAACCGAGGCGGGCGTCCGCTGCGCGCGACCGCCACCTCGCGCACCGCGGCGCCGGGCGTGGGCGCGTTCAGACGGATCTCCCAGCGGTCCGGCGGGAGGGACGCCCGCGCCCGCTCCGGCCATTCGACGATCACGATCTCTCCCCTGCCGCCGAGCTCGAACCAGCCGAGCTCGGCCAGTTCGGATTCGTCGCCGAGGCGGTAGAGGTCGAGGTGCACGACGGTGCGTCCCCTCGTCCCGGGGTGGCGCAACAGCAGGCCGAAGGTCGGCGAGGGCACGACGCCGCGCACTCCGGCTCCGCGCGCGACCGCCCGCGCCAGGACGGATTTCCCGGCGCCCACCGGCCCCCGGAGCATCAGGAACACCGGCGGCCTGACCGACGCCCCGATGCGCTCGCCCCACCCCGCCATCCCGTCCTCGTCCAGCACCGGACGCGGCTCCTGCGCCGGGGCGGGCGCCGGTTCGGAGAGCACTGCGGATCACCCTTCCGCGCCGTCGCCCGCGGGCGAGGCGCGCAGCTCGAAGAGCCGGTCCCGCAGCATCGCGGCCCGCTCGAACTCCAGCGCGTCGGACGCCCGGCTCATCTCCTCCTCCAGAATCTTCGCGAACTCCTCGCGATCGACCTCGTCCGCGTAGTCCGGTCGCGGCTCCGCCGCCGCCGCGGCCGGCTTCGCGCGCGCATCGGCCACCCGGGTGCTGAACTCGATCTCCTCCACGCTCTTCACGACGGTTTCCGGGGTGATCCCGTGTTCCCGGTTGTGGGCCAGCTGAATCTCGCGGCGTCGGCGGGTTTCGCCCAGGCATCTCGCCATCGATTCGGTGACGGCGTCGGCGTACAGAATCGCCTTGCCGCGCGCGTTGCGGGCGGCCCGGCCGATGGTCTGGATCAGCGAACGGGCGTCGCGCAGGAACCCCTCCTTGTCGGCGTCGAGGATCGCGACCAGCGAGACTTCCGGCAGATCGAGGCCCTCGCGCAACAGGTTGATGCCCACCAGCACGTCGATCCGGCCCAGCCGCAGGGCCCTCAGGACGTCGACGCGGTCGATGGTGTCGATCTCCGAGTGCAGATAGCGGACCCGCACCCCGAGCGACTGCAGGTACTCGGAAAGGTCCTCCGCCATGCGCTTGGTGAGGGTGGTGACCAGGACGCGTTCCCCCAGGGCCGCCCGCTCGCGGATCTCGGCGAGCAGATCGTCGACCTGGCCGCGCACCGGACGCACTTCGACCTCGGGGTCGACCAGTCCGGTCGGCCGGATGATCTGCTCCACCACCACGCCCTCCGACAGCCCCAGCTCCAGGTCGCCGGGGGTGGCCGAGACGAAGATCGCCTGGTCGAGAACGGACATCCACTCCTCGTAGCGCAAGGGCCGGTTGTCCAAGGCGCTGGGCAGCCGGAACCCGAACTCGACCAGGGTGTCCTTGCGCGCCTTGTCCCCGTTGAACATCCCGCGGACCTGCGGCAGCGAGACGTGCGACTCGTCGACGATGGCGAGGAAGCGCTCGGGGAAGTAGTCCAGCAGGCAGGCAGGCCGCTCTCCCGCCTCGCGGCGGCCGATGAAGCGCGAGTAGTTCTCGATGCCGGGGCAGGTGCCCACCTCGAGCATCATCTCGATGTCGAAGTTCGTGCGCGACTCGAGCCGCTGCGCCTCCAGCAGCTTGCCCGCCCGGCGAAAGCGGTCGAGCTGGGCGGCGAGCTCGCCGCGAATCAGCGGCACCGCCTCCTCGAGGGTGCGTCGGCGCGTGACGTAGTGGCTGGCGGGATAGACGGCGGTGCGATCGAGGGAGGCGATCGTCTCGCCGGTGAGAGGCTCGAACCGGGTGATGCGCTCGACTTCGTCTCCCCACAGCTCGATGCGGACGCCCTGCTCCTCGTAGGCCGGCAGGATCTCGACGGTGTCGCCCCGCACCCTGAAGGTGCCGCGCTCGAAGGCGAAGTCGTTGCGGGCGTACTGGACGGCGACCAGCCGCCGCAGCAGATCGTCCCTGGGCACCGTCTCCCCCACGCGCACCTCCAGCATGAGGGAGCGGTAGTCGGCGGGATTGCCCAGCCCGTAGATGCAGGAAACCGACGCCACCACGATCACGTCGTCGCGCTCGAACAGCGAGGAGGTGGAGCGGAGGCGCAACCGCTCGATGTCCTCGTTGACGCTCGCGTCCTTTTCGATGTAGGTGTCCGTGGAGGGGACGTAGGCTTCCGGCTGGTAGTAGTCGTAGTAGGAGACGAAGTACTCGACCGCGTTGGCGGGAAAGAGGGCCTTCAGCTCTCCGTAGAGTTGCGCCGCGAGGGTCTTGTTGTGCGACATGACCAGCGCGGGGCGGCCGTGACGCTGGACGACGTGCGCCATGGTGAGCGTCTTTCCGGTGCCGGTCGCCCCCAGCAGGGTCTGGAAACGGGTTCCGCGCTCGAGTCCGGCGGACAGCTCCTCGATCGCCGAGGGCTGGTCTCCGGCCGGCCGGAAGGGAGAGCGGATCTCGAAGCGGGGCACGGACTCTAGGCCTCGCCCCTGTGCTCGCGCCGCGCCGCCGTGCGCACGCCCTTCACCTGCTGGACGGCCTTGAGCACCTTCTCCAGGTGGGCCCGGTTCTCCACCTCCACCTCGAACCGGCCGACCATGCCGGCCTTGTCCGACTGGATGTCCGCGTTCTGGATGTTGGTCCGCGTGCCGCTGATGGCCTTGGCGATGTCCGACAGGAGCCCCTGGCGGTCCGTCGCCCCGATGTGGATCCCGACCACGCGGGTGTCGCCCTTTTCGGCCGTCCACCGGATGTCGATCCTGCGCTCCGGGTCCCGGGAGAGGTAGAGCACGTTGGCGCAGTCGGTCCGGTGGATCGAGATGCCGTGCCCGACCGTGACGTAACCGACGACGTCGTCGCCGGGCACGGGCTGGCAACATCGGGAGTAGCGCACCATCAGGTTGTCCACGCCCTGGATGCGCACGCCCCGGTTGGAGGGGCGGATCCGGGCGGCGATGCGGCGCAGGGCGGAGGGGGACGGGACGCCGGGCCGGGTCTCGCGGTCCGGAAACAGGGCTCGGAGCACGGCCGCCGGACCCACGTCCCCGCGCCCCACCGCCGCCAGCAGATGGTCGAAGTCGGAATGGCCCAGCTTCGCCGCCGCGGCCTCCTTCGCCTCGCCGTCCGGTTTCGGAAGGCGCCGCTTGCGGAGCTCCTGCTTCAGGAAATCCGTGCCCAGCTCGAGCGCGGAGGCGAACTCCTCCTTGCGGATCCAGCGGCGGATCTGCCCGCGCGCCCGCGACGTCTTCACGAAGGCGAGCCAGTCGCGGTTGGGACGCTGCTTCGGGTTCTTGATGATCTCCACCGTGTCGCCGTTCTTCAGCTTGCGCGACAGCGGCGCGATGCGTCCGTTCACCCGCGCGCCCGCGCAGTGCTTGCCGATTTCGCTGTGCACCGAGAACGCGAAGTCGATCGCAGTGGCCCCGACGGGGAGCTGCTTGACCTCGCCCCTGGGGGTGAAGACGAAGATCTCCCCCTGGAACAGATCCATGCGGAGGAACTCCATGAATTCCTCCGGCTCGCTGGTGTCCATCTGCCACTCGAGCACCTGGCGGAACCAGGAGAGGGCCTCTCCGACCTCGTCCTTCCCGGCGTCTCCGCCCTCCTTGTAGCGCCAGTGGGCGGCGATCCCGTGCTCCGCCGTCAGATGCATGGCTTCGGTGCGGATCTGGATCTCGAAGCGGCGCCCGTGCGGGCCGAACACCGTGGTGTGCAGGGACTGGTACATGTTGGACTTCGGCGTCGCGATGTAGTCGCGGAAGCGCTCCTGCACCGGAGTCCACCGGTTGTGGATGACCCCGAGCGCCGCGTAGCAATGCTGCACCGAATCGGTGATCACGCGCAGGGCGAGCAGGTCCTGGATCTCCTCGAACGGAAGGTCGTCGGCCCGGATCTTCTTGTGGATGGACCACAGGTGCTTGGGCCGGCCCATGACTTCCAGGAAGGGGATGCCGGCCTCGCTCAGCGTCTCCGCCAGCGGGACCTTCATCTCCATGATCTGCCGTTCCCGCTCCCGCCGCCGCTGTTGGATCTTCCTCTTCAGCCGGTCGTAGTCGTCGGGTTCGAGAAACTTGAAGGCCAAGTCCTCGAGCTCCCACTTGATGGCGGCCAGCCCCAGCCGGTGGGCGATGGGGGCGTAGATGTTGCGCGTCTCCAGCGCGATCCGTCTCCGCTTGTCCGGTCTCAGGTGCTCGAGCGTGCGCATGTTGTGGAGCCGGTCGGCCAGCTTGATGAGGATGACCCGGGCATCCTGAACCATCGACACCAGCAGCTTCCGGTAGTTCTCGGCCTGGCGTTCGGCGTGCGACCGGAAGCGGACGCGGCCGATCTTGGTCACGCCGTCCACGATGCCCGCCACCTCGGCCCCGAGCTGGGCCTCCACGTCGGTGAGATCGACGGCGGTGTCCTCCACGACGTCGTGGATCAGGCCGGCGACGAGGGAGGCCGTGTCCAGGCGAAGTTCCGCCAGAATGGTCGCGACCCGGACCGCATGGGTCACGTAGTTGTCGCCGGACGCGCGACGCTGGCCGGCGTGCGCCTCGGCCGCGATCCGGTACGCCTTCCGGACCCGGTCGACGTCCAACCGGTCGGCGTACTCCGCGATGGCCCGGGCCAGGGACGCGGGCAGGTCCCGGGCCGCGCTCTTGGTGATCGTGGCGGTCGAAGTCGCCATGGGACCCTGCGGGAAGGATGGCGGTCTGCGGGTCGGTTCGGGCGACGCCCGACCGGTGCCCGTGAAGATAATCGCGCGCCGGGTCGTCCGCATCGACCGGTCTCGTCCAACGGCAAGCGAGCCCGAACGAGAAGGCGGCTTCCAACGGGAGTCGAGCCCCGATCCCAGGCGTTTGCGATCATGGAGCATGGAGCATGGAGCAGCGATCGCGTCGCTCGGAACCGAACGGATCCGCGTCCTCGACCCGATCCGCGACATCCCGAACGGCATCGCCGCCGCGGACGACGCGGCGGTCGACGACCGCGCCGAAGCCTACCGCTTCGTCGGCCGGACGCGGGTCGAGTTCGAGCGCCGCCACGACCTCCCGAGGCCCGGCAAGAGCCTGGCGAAGCGCCGCATCGAGAAGGCGACCGGCTTCTCCCGATCCCGGATCGCCCGCTTCCTCGCCCCGCACCGCGAGACCGGACGCATCCGCGACCGCCGCGGCAAGCCGCCCGTCAACGCCTCGAACGCCGCTACGTCACCCTCGGCGTCGCCCTGCTCGCCGAGATCGACGAAGCCTTCGGCCGACTCTCCGGACCCGCCACCGAGGTCTTGCCGAGGCGCATGTGCCACGCCCGCGGAGACGCTCGCTTCGAGCGGCTCGCCGACGTCTCCGACGGCCACGTCCGCGACATCCGCAAGCCCCGCGCCTACCGCACCGGGCGGGTCGTCCGCCGAGGGACCGAGGTCACGCGTCCGCGTCCATCGCGACGTCGTGCGCCGACCTCGTCGGCGTCGGGATCGAGAACGCAACCCGGCCGGAACGCATGGTCCGCCGGCAACAGGCCGCCGGGCCGAAAGAACCGGGCGGCCTCTCCCCGAAGCGCGTCGAACGGCGCTCCTTGCCGGCGTCCAGGACCACGGCGCGAAAGACTGCGGGGCCAGCCGACCCATCGAGGAGCGGCCGGCGCGCGCGCCCACCTCGAGGACGCGCCGCGACGAGGAGGCTCCGAGCAGGACCCGGACGGCGCGCGCGGTGGCCGGGGGGAGCTGGATCCGGGACATCCCGGCGCAGCCCGCTTCCCTCTCCGACGGTTCTCGGAGCCCGTTCTTCCGCCCGGATCGCGGCGGGCGCGGGCCCGTCCCGCCCCACCGCCCGGCCCGGGGCGTGCGGGGTGCGCTTCACCGCGTTCGCGGCCATGGCGCTCCGGCCGGCGTTCAGTCGATGCGGACCTTCGCGCCGAGGCCCACGCCGAACGAGGAGAACCCGCCCGCGTTCACCGGATGCACTGCGGACGAGCCCCGACCGGCGCCCGACGATCGGCTCCCCGACGGGGCCAGACCGGTCCAGCGCACCTTGAGCCCCAGCGTCGTCCGATTCCGCAGCGCGTAGTCCAGGCCGGCGACCGCCTGGTATCCGAGCCGCAGTTCGGACGATGCGAGCTCGAGCTCGTATTCGCGCTCGCACCAGTCGTCGTCCCCGCGGCGACGTCCGCGAACGCCGGTCCCTCGGGGCCACTCCGCCTCCAACTCCAACGCCGTCGACACGAACGCCATCCCCGCCCCGACGCCAACGTACGGCGCGTAGGGCGAGCCTTGGCGGCCCAGCTCGTAGTGGAGGTTGGCGAACGCGTTGTGGGCCGCGGCGTCGAGTTCCCGTTCGACTTCGACCCAAGCGGCGTCGCCGTCGAGAACGGTCGGCGTCCCTCCCCCGTAGGCCGCAGTGCGGTGGAAGTACTCGCCTTCGACTCGCAGGCGACCGAATCGGTACCCGGCGACCAGTCCGACGACCGTCCCCATGCCCGCGCCCACCTCGTCGCGCCATCTCGTTCCGGGCGAGCCGGCGCCGCAGGGCGCGTCCGCCTCCGATCGGCGGCAGAGCGCGTTCCAAGCGTCTCCGAATCCGTCCACGCTCAAGCTCGGGGAGAACGCGGCGTTCAGCTCCGCGCCGAGGTACAGCCCGTCCTGGACCGACGCTCCGTGCGGGTACGCGCCCAAAGCCGTCCAAGCCAGGAGAAAGAGAAAACGGTCGTTCGTCTCGCGTGCATCCTCGGTCTCCTCGCTTCGAATCCTCGCCTGCTCGAGTCCTCTCCGCCCGCACCGCCTGCGACCGCGCGCCGGCCGTTTCCTTCACTCTCCCGGCCGTCCGTGCGGGCGCAACGCACGTCCCCGAAAGGCCTTCCTCCGCCACGACGGCGAAGCCCGTTCGCTACAGAACGCGTTCGCAGACGCAGCCTGCGCAACCGACGTCCCCGTCGAACGCGACGTCGACCCTGAACCCGAAGCGCAGATGGAATGCGCCGTCGGGGCGCACGTACGGACAGCGGGGCAGCAATTCGTCGAACGGTCCGACGACCGAGTCGCGGCGGCGGCGAAAGGCCTTTCGGCATCCGGTTGCGGTCCTCCGTCCTCGCGCCTCCCGGCCCGAGCCCCTCCAGCGCGGCGACCCGGGAAGGCCGTGTCCGCGTTCAGCGAGACGCGACTCCGCAACGCCGACGTCTTTCGGGCCGGCTCCCGGGCGGCGTAGGGGAACCCGACGCGCCGGACGGCGAAGCGCAGGGCGCCGGCGATCCGCGAGAGGCTCGCGGGCCGAAGCGCGTCGAGCTGTACCGGAAGTCGTCGGCGACGACGCGGACACGGTCTCGGACATGGCGGGGGAGGAGCCCTGCACGGGGATATCTCGGGGAGCCGGCTCGACCGCGCCAGTGCGCGCCTTCGCCCGTCCCGCGGGACGAGCGCCGCGGCGGGCCGTCCCGGAGCGGCGGACGGGACGCCCCGCCCGCGCGGGGATCAGGGGGGCGGGGCGGGGGCGCCGGCCGCGCGCCCGTGGCACTTCTTGTACTTCTTCCCCGAACCGCAGGGACAGGGCGCGTTGCGTCCCGGGCGGGCCCGGACGGTGGCCGGCCGGGACTTGCGCGCCTCTCCGCGGTTGGTCGCCAAGGAGGACACGTCGCCCGCGGAAGGCGCTCCGGCGCGCGCGCGGCGGGCGACGCCGGTCGCGTCGACCCGCTCCGGAGCCCCTCTCCGACGCGCGGCGCCGACCGGCGCCGACCGGCGCGCCCCGGCCGCGGAGGTCTCCTGCGGGCCCGTGTAGGTGAGACGCCGTCCCGCCTCCGGGCGGGGCGCGGGCTCCGGTCGCTGCTCGACGCGCGCCCGCAGGACGAGCGACGCCAGGGTCTTGCGCAGGTCGTGCATGAAGTCCACGAACATGTCGTAGGCTTCTTTCTTGTACTCCACCAGCGGGTCCTTCTGCCCCCAGCTGCGATAGGAGATGGAGGCCTTGAGGTGGTCGAGGTCGTAGAGGTGGTCCTTCCACTTCCGGTCGATGACCGACAGCATGACGTAGGAGGCCACGCGTTCCGCGGCCTCGCCGAACCCCTCCAGCTTGCGCCGGAACGCCTCCCGCCCGGCCTCGATCGCGATCCGGACCACGTCGTCGCGGTCCAGCTCCGGGACCGCCTCGTCCTCGCCGGGCAGACCGTCCGCCAGCACGAGATACTCGCGCAACAGCCGTCCTCTCAGCCCCGCGAGATCCCAATCCCCCTCGGACCCCTCCGGAACGTACTCCTTCACCGCGTTCCTCAGGGCGTACTCGATCATCTCCCAGATCTCGCCCTTGAGATCCTCCCCTCCTTCCAGCGCGAACAGGCGCAGGTCGTAGACGACCTCGCGCTGCTGGTTCATGACGTCGTCGTAGTCGAGGAGCCGCTTGCGCGCCTCGAAGTTGTTCCCCTCCACGCGCGTCTGCGCCCTTCCGATCGAGTTCGTGACCAGGGGATGGGCGATGACCTCGCCCTCCTCGGCCCCCAGCTTCTCCATCGCGCCCGCGACCCGGTCCGACATGAACAGGCGCATCAGGTCGTCTTCGAGCGACAGGAAGAACTGCGAGCTGCCCGGATCCCCCTGGCGCCCGGAGCGTCCCCGCAGCTGGCGGTCGATGCGGCGCGAGTCGTGCCGCGCCGATCCGAGGATGTGGAGCCCCCCGATCTCGACGACGTGGTCGTCGGGCTTCTTCTCCAGGTCCGCGGTCGCCCGGCGGGGATCCACCGGATAGAGTTCGTTCAGATCGAGTCCCCGCTCGCGCGCCCAGCCCACCGTGCGCGCGTCCCTGACCTCGTCGCCCAGTTTGATGTCGGTGCCGCGGCCGGCCATGTTGGTGGCGATGGTGACCGCCCCCGGGCGCCCCGCCTCCGCCACGATCTCGGCCTCCCGCAGGTGCTGCTTGGCGTTGAGCACGTTGTGGCGGATGCCGCGCCGCTTGAGCATGCGCGACAGGGTCTCGGAGACGTCGACGTTCGTGGTTCCGACCAGCACGGGCAGCTCCAGCCGGTTCAGATGCTGGATCTCGTCCATGAGCGCGTTGTACTTCTCGCGCACGGTGCGGAAGACGAGGTCGTCGCGGTCGTCGCGGACCACCGGCCGGTTGGTCGGGATCACCATCACGTCCAGACCGTAGATCTGGTGGAACTCGTTCTCCTCGGTCTCGGCGGTTCCGGTCATGCCGGCCAGCTTGTCGTACATGCGGAAGTAGTTCTGGATGGTGATGGTGGCGAGCGTCTGGGTCTCGCCGCGCACCTCCACGCCCTCCTTCGCCTCCACCGCCTGGTGCAGACCGTCGCTCCAGCGCCGACCCGGCATCTGGCGCCCGGTGAACTCGTCCACGATCACCACCGCGCCGTCCTCTCCCAGGATGTACTGCTCGTTGCGGTGGTAGAGCGCGTACGCCTTCAGCAGCTGATGGACGACGTGGATCTTCTGGCTCTTGGCCGCGTACTCGTCCTCGAGCTTGCGGACGCGTTCCCGCCGTTCGTCGACCGAGAGCGTCTCGTCGCGCTCGAGCTCCCCCATCCTCTCGGAGAGATCCGGCACCACGAAGGCCTCGGGGTCCCCCGGCGACAGCTCGTCCAGCCCCTTGTCGGAGAGGTGCACGTTGTGCCCCTTCTCGTCCATGGCGAACAGCAGGAGCTCGTCGACCTCGTGCAGGCGCTTGTCCCGCATGTGGTCGCCCTCGACCTTCTGGACGAGCTTCTGGATCTTCGGTTCCTCCGCGAACAGCTTGAGCAGGCGCTTGTTCTTCGGCGTTCCGCGCTTGACCGCCAGCAGGCTCCGACCCGCGGCGTGCTCTTCGCCCGCCTCCAGTTCGCGCTGGGCGGCGGCCACCAGTTCGGCGGTGATCTTGGACTGTCGGCGGTAGAGCTTGTCCACCAGCGGCGCCATCTGCCTGAACGGCGTCGAGGTGTCGCGTCCGACCGGCCCGGAGATGATCAGGGGCGTGCGGGCCTCGTCGATGAGGATGGAGTCCACCTCGTCGATGATCGCGAAGGGATGCCCCCGCTGCACCCGCTGCGCGAGATCGTGCACCATGTTGTCGCGCAGGTAGTCGAACCCGAACTCGTTGTTGGTCCCGTAGGTGATGTCGGCCATGTAGGCCGCGCGGCGCTCCGGCGAACCGGGTCGGTGCTCGTCGATCACGTCCGTGGCGAGGCCCAGCGATTCGTAGATGTGGCCCATCCACTCCGCGTCGCGGCGGGCGAGGTAGGAATTGACGGTGACCAGGTGCGCGCCCCTTCCGGCGAGCGCGTTCAGGTACAGCGGCATGGTCGCCGCCAGCGTCTTGCCCTCGCCCGTGGCCATCTCGGCGACCTTGCCCTCGTGGAGGGCGATGGCCCCGACCAGCTGGACGTCGTAGGGGACCATGTCCCAGACCAGCTCGTGCCCGGTCACGCGCACCGTGGAGCCGACGAGCCGGCGGCAGGCCTCCTTGACCACGGCGAAGGCCTCGGGAAGGATCTCGTCGAGCGCCTCCCCGAGCAGGTCGAGATGGTCCCGCTCGAGTTCGGCGATCCTGAGCCCGAGCCGCTCGCGCTCCGAGGGGTCCCGGGACCGGCTCTTGCGCGCGCGCAGATCGCGCGTCTCGTCGAGGACGGGACCGAGCCGCTCGCGGATGCGCGCGCGAAACTCGTCGGTCTTCCCGCGCAACTCGTCCTCGGAGAGCGCCGACAGACCGTCGTGGATTTCGTTGATCTCGTCGATCAGCGGCTGGAGCTTCTTCGCCTCGCGGGCGTGCCGGTCGCCGAACACCTTCTTGACAAGCGTCTTGATCATCGTGGATTCGTCCAGCGCGTCGTCACGTGTCGGCGACCGGACGCGGCCGCCTCTTCCGAAGCCGCACCCACGGCCGCGAGGCGGCGGTCCTCCCCGCTCCGGTACAACCCTTCCCGCTCCACGATGGCGCGCACCGCGTCGGGCACGAGATACCGGATCCCGCGCCCCGCGCGGAGCCGGGCCCGCAACTCGCTCGACGAGACGTCGACGCGGGTGACCGCAAGCCGGTCGTGCGCCACTCCGGGGGAGGGGGCGCGTCCCGAGCCGCCGCCGGGCGCCAGGACCACGACGCGCGCCAGACGCGCGATCTCGCGGGGCTCCCGCCAGCTCCGGAAGGCCGCGGCCTGATCGGGACCGATCAGCAGAAACGGAGCGGCCCCCGGATGGCGCGCCCGGAGCTCGCGCAGCGTGTCCACGGTGTAGGACACGCCCTCCCTGCGCACCTCGAGGTCGCTCGCCGCGAAACGGGCGTCCCCGGCGACGGCCGCGCGGGTCATCTCCAGGCGGAGTTCGGGCGGCGTCGGTCGACGCGGGGGAAGCTTGTGCGGCGGACGCCCGCACGGCATCCACACGAGGCGCCGCACGGGAAGCGCGTCGAAGGCGTCCTGGGCCGCCGCCAAGTGTCCGACGTGCGGCGGGTCGAAGGTCCCCCCGAAGAGCGCGACGCCTCCGCCGGCACGCTCATCCGACATCGGAGATCTCCCGCGCCTCGGGCGAATTCGGATACCGGTCGAGCAACCTCCGCCGCGCCTCGGCGGCCTCCTCTTCGTACTCCAGGCGCCGATAGGTGCGGTAGATGAAGAGCAGGGCGGCGGACGCGGCGCTCGTTTCCGGATAGCTCTCCAGCGCCTGCTCGAAATAGATGAGCCCGGAGTCCAGCAGACCCCGATCGAAGTAGAACTCGCCCCGGCCGACGTCCTTCCACGCCAGCTTCTCGACCATGGCGCCGCGGATGGAGTCCGCCTCGGCGGCCTCCGGGGTGCCCGGATAGTCGAGCGAGACCGCCTGGCAGGAGGAAAGCGCCTGGACCGTGTACTGCTGGTCGCGGTCCAGGATCGGAGACAGGCGCGCGTGCGACCGGCACAGCCCCAGCGCGGCGCCGGTCATGAGTTCGTGCGTCGGATACGCGCTCGAGAAGCGAACGAACTCGGAGCTCGCGGTGACGTAGTCCCCCTTGTTCAGATAGGCCTGCGCGAGCAGCATGCGGGCCTCGGCCGTCCGATCGAACCCCGGCGCTCCCTGGACCAGTCGCTCCAGCGCCCTCGTCGCCTCTTCCCAGTCCTCGCGGTCGTAGGCCTCCTGCGCATGCCCGAAGAGCTGCGCGGCCGTCAGCCCGGCGTAGGGGGGAGCGGAGGCGCACGCGGCGCACAGGCACGCGACCAGCGCGGCCAGCGCCGAGCGCCACCCGCGCGCGCGCGCACGACTTCCGTCCGTCACCGGCACTGCGCCCTCCGAAAAAAACGGAACACCGCGTCCCCTCGGTGAAGAATCGCGAAAGAAGGCGGGCGCGTCCATGAACGGACCGCCTCACCCCGCACGGTAGAAATCCCGGATCGAGCGGGCCACGAACGCCACCCGCTCGGCCGAAAGCTCCGGGAAGACGGGGAGGCTCACCACCTCGCGACACGCGGCTTCGGCCACCGGCAGATCGCCCGGACGATAGCCGAGTTCGGCGAAACAGGGCTCGAGGTGGAGCGGCCGCGGGTAGTAGAGCCCGGTCTCGATTCCCCTTCGCCGCAGGTGGACCCGCAGCGCGTCCCGCTCGCGCACGCGGATCGTGTACTGGTGCCAGGTGTGGAGGTTCCCGGACAGAACTCGGGGGCGGCGCACGCCGGGAACGGAGGCCAGCGCCTCGTCGTACGCTTCGGCGTTCGCCCTGCGGGCCTCGATCCAGGCGTCCAGCCGAGGCAGCTTCGCGTGCAGCACCGCGGCCTGCAGGGCGTCCAAGCGGCTGTTCACGCCGACCGCTGCGCGCGGACCCCGCATCCCTCCGTGCACGCGCAGCCTGCGCAGCCGCCGCGCGAGCTCGTCCCGGTCGGTGACGATCATGCCGCCGTCGCCGAATCCTCCCAGGTTCTTGGTGGGAAAGAAGCTCACGGCGCCCGCCGTCCCCGAGGCGCCCGCGGACGCGGTCCGGCCGCCGGGCGCGCGCTGCCGGGCCCCCAGCGCCTGAGCGGCGTCCTCGACCACTCGCCCCCCCCGTTCGCGGGCGAGCTCGGTCACTTCGGCCATGGGCGCCATCTGTCCGAACAGGTGCACGGGCACGACGACCCGGGTCCGATCGCTCCAGCACGCGCGCACGGCGTCCGCATCGAGATTGAAGGTGTCCGCCTCCACGTCGCAGAACACCGGGCGGAGACCGGCGTTCCAGACCGCTCCGGCGGTCCCGAAGAAGGTGAAGGCGGGCACGACGACCTCGTCTCCGGGCTCGAGTTCGAGCGCGCGCAGGACGAGCTGGATCGCGTCGGTTCCGTTGGCGCACCCGACCGCGTGACGCACGCCGACCCGTTCCGCCACGGCCTCTTCGAACGCCTCGACCACGGGCCCCAGCACGAAACGCTGGCTCTCGACCACGCGGGCGAGCGCGCGGTCGATCTCCTCCCGCAGGGCGTCGTACTGAGCCGGCAGGTCGACCAGCGGAGTCCGGGTCAGCACGCCCACGCGAGGTCTTGCGGCCATCCCGGAGGGCCGCGTCCCGGGCCGCCCTCTCCCTCCGCCTCCCCGCGCCGGTCTTCGTCGGAGGGCGTTCCGAAGCGAATCCGGTCGATCCAGCGTTCGGCGCGCCGGGCGAGCCCCCGGGACGCCGAGGGGTCCTCGCGCGCCGCCCCCCGGAAGGCGTCCGCGGCCTCGCCGCAACGCGCGAAGGACACCAGCAGTTCCCCCATCTCGTAATAGGCGCGGGCGAGGTGGGTGCGCGGCTCGCCCCGCGCCACGGTCTCCTCGATCAGGGCCAGGGCGGTCTCGCGGTCGCCGTCGAGGCGCGCCTCCTGGGCGAGCTCGTAGGAGCACCTGCCGATGTGCCACCCGGCATCGAGCTGCCGCGCCGTCGGCACCCTCTCCACGAACCGTTCGTAGTGGGCGAGGGCGGCCTCGCAGGCGCCCACCTCCTCGTAGGCGAGCGCGGTTTCGTACAGCACCTCCGGCAGCGAGTCGGCCGAGAGCGCGCGCTGGAAGAAGACGAGCGCGCGCGCGTGCTCCCCGTTGGCCGCGTAGTGCGAAGCCAGCGGGAAGGCCAGGCGCGCGAAGTTGACGTCCGGATCGAACTCGGCCGCGGCCTCCAGGGCGGACGCCAGGGCGAAGCGATCGTTCTGGTCCCGGGCGGCGCGCGCGAGGCGGACCAGGTCCGAGACCGCCTGGTCGGCGAGACGGGGCTCGGCCGCGACCGCTCTCCGATAGGCCTGCCGAGCCTCGTCCACGCGTCCCAGGCGGGCGTAGGCGTGCGCCACCCGCAGGTGCGCCTCCCCCGAGTCGGCTCCGCGGCCGACCGCCAGCCGGTACTCGGCGAGCGCCTCCTCGTAGTCGCCGCGCGCCCACGCCCGGTCTCCGCGCAGGGTGGCGCCGTCCTCCGC
Organism: Longimicrobiales bacterium; assembly: GCA_965115885.1. Taxonomy (GTDB): domain Bacteria; phylum Gemmatimonadota; class Gemmatimonadetes; order Longimicrobiales; family Gaopeijiaceae; genus BD2-11. The sequence goes on along the minus strand of OZ220479.1, from coordinate 283,750 downwards.
CGCGCGCGCCACGCAGGCGGAGGCCGCGACCGCGATCAGGCAACTCCGCCGGAGCCGCCCGCCGAGCCCGTCCCTTCCGCGCCCGAACATGCGTCCCCTACCGGGCTCGCGCCTTCCGGGTTCCGGGGCGGGGACGGCCTCCGAGCGGGTCGGGCGGCTACGCACGGCCACCCTTGACGATCCATCCCGGACCGCGCCGGGAGGCCGTCCCCGCCTTGCGACCCGCGGTGGCGTTGCGCGCGTCCACCAGCACGGCGGAGTTCGCGACGATGTGCTCCATGTCGAAGCGGGAGTGGTCGGCGAGGATCAGCACCACGTCCGCCCGACTCAGCAGCGACGCCGTCAGCGCGACCGATTCCCGCCGACCGGCGCGCTCGTCGTCGATGGACGGGACGTGGGGATCGTGGTACAGCACGCGGGCGCCGTCCCCCTCCAACAGCTCGATGATGTGGAGCGCCGGAGACTCCCTCGTGTCCCCGACGTCCTTCTTGTACGCGACCCCCAGGATCACCACCGTGGAGCCCCGGACCGCCTTGCTCTCGCCGTTCAGCGCGTCGCGCACCTGGTCCACGACGAATCGGGGCATGCTCGCGTTGATCTCCGACGCCAGCTCGATGAAGCGGGTGCGGAAGTCCAGCGTGCGCATCTTCCACGAAAGGTAGTGGGGGTCGACGGGAATGCAGTGTCCCCCGAGCCCCGGACCCGGGAGAAAACGCATGAACCCGAAGGGCTTGGTGGCGGCCGCCTCGATCACTTCCCAGACGTCCACGCCCAGCCGGTCGGCGATGAGGGCGGTCTCGTTGACCAGCCCGATGTTCACGGCCCGGAAGGTGTTCTCCAGGATCTTGCTGAGCTCGGCCACCTCCGCGCTCGAGACCGGAACCATGCGCTCGACGAACCGGCCGTAGAACGCCGCGCCGACGGCGGTGCACCGGGGGGTGACGCCCCCGATCACCTTCGGCGTGTTGCGGGTGTTCCACACCCGGTTGCCCGGGTCCACGCGCTCCGGGGAGAAGCACAGGAAGAAGTCCTCCCCCACCGCGAGCCCGCGCCCCGCAAGCGCTCCGAGCACCACCTCGCGGGTCGTGCCGGGATACGTGGTCGACTCCAGCACCACCAGCTGGCCGCGCCGAAGCCCGGCGGCGACCGAGGACGCGGCGGCCATGATGAAGGAGATGTCGGGGTCGCGGGTCTTGGACAACGGGGTGGGCACGGCGATCGCGACGACGTCGCATTCCGCCAGACGCGACGTGTCCGCGGTGGCTCGGAGCGCGCCGCGGCGCACGAGCGCGGCCACCCGGTCGGGGACGACGTCCCCGATGTGGCTCGCGCCGGCGTTGACCCCGTCCACGACGGCCTCGTCGACGTCGAAGCCGAGGACTCGGATCCCGGCCTCGCCCGCGATGGCCGCCAAGGGCAACCCGACGTAGCCGAGCCCGACCACCCCCATGGCGAGATCGGCGGAGCGGAACCGCTCGAGCGTCCGATCCCGCGCGCGCGTCCGCCGATCCTGCGTCCGCCCGGAGCGCGGGAGGTCGGTCAGCCTTCCCCGCTCGACCGCAAGCGCGGCGCCTTCCCGACCTTTCCGGCGGAAATGCAACGGGTGCAGACCCGGATCCTGCGGCGCCCCCCCGCTTCGTCCGGGACGCGAACGGTCTGAAGGTTCGGCAACCACCGGCGCCGGGTCTTGTTGTGGGCGTGGCTCACGTTGCTTCCGGTCGCGGGCCCCTTGCCGCACAGCTCGCACGCTTTCGCCATCTCGTTGCCGTCCGTCTCCTTCGGTGTCGGCGCGGCCGCCGGGATCAGTCCCCCGGGGGCGGCGGTTCCGCCGCCGCCGGAGCGCCCGGTTCGATGTGGACCAGCTCCATGAACACCTCCGCGAACTCCGCCTCGAGCCGACCCGTGGGGGTGTCGTCGAACGCGCCCTGGGCCTCCCACGCATCCAGCGTGCTGTCGTTCATGATGCGCAACACGCCGACGACGTACCCCGCCGTCTCGCCGGAGGCGACCGTCGTGGGCACGGAGCCCTCGGTCAATTCGGGCCCCAGCTTCATGAAGAAGTTCTCTTCGTTGGGAAGCTGGGTCCAGAAGGCCTCGTCCCCCACCCGGCTGACCACGTCGACGTCGGGCATCCGAAGCAACGCCCCCTCGAACTGCAACGCGTTGGTCTCGAGCGACGAGGCCTCGATCGGGATGGCGTCCGCGAAGGGATCCGCCTCCGCCGGCGCGGTCACCACGGTCGTCGCCGTCCCCACGGCCGTCGCGTTGAGCCAGTAGAGAAACCCGGCGATGCCGAGAAAGGCCACGATCATGAGTGGAAGCGCCGCCTTCTCGGCCGCGCTCCGGCGCGATCCGTGATCGAGCATGGTCCGGTGCCCCTGCGTTGAGGTTTAGTCTCGCTCCACGAGCTCGATGAGGGCCATCTCGGCCGCGTCGCCCCTGCGGTGGCGCAACTTCAGGATGCGCGTGTACCCGCCGGGGCGGCCGGCGAAGCCCGGGGCGATCTCGTCGAACAGCATTCCCTGAACCTCTCGATCCGGGATCTTGCGCGCAACGCGCCTGCGGGCGTGCAGGTCCCCCCGCTTGGCCAGCGTGATCAGGCGTTCCGCGTAGGGACGGAGCTCCTTGGCCTTCGCGGTGGTGGTCTCGATCCTGCCGTGCCGGAAGAGCGAGGCCGCCATGTTGCGCAGAACCGCCCGCCGGTGGCTCGCGGTTCGGGAGAGGCTGCGTCCGGTCTTGCGATGGCGCATGAGTCGTCGAAGGTTCTCGCCGGCGAGGCCCGCCGCCGGGTGGATGATTCTAGTCGCCGGACGGTTCTTCGGGGGCGGAGGCGTCCTCCGCCAGCAGCCGCCATTCGCCGTCCGGGCCGTCCGCGAGCCGCATGCCCAGCTCGATGGAGTGCTCGTTCAGGAACTCCTGCAGCTCTTCCATCGACTTCTCGCCGAATTTGTCGATCTCCAGGATCTGATTCTCGGTGAGGCGCACCAAGTCGCCCAGGGTGCGGAGATTCTCCTTCCGGAGCGCGTTGCGCGACCGGACCGAGATCTCCGTCAGATCCTGGATGGAGCGCGCCAACTGCGTGCGCAGGCTCGGAGAGATCGGGATCGTCCCGGGCTCGGCGGGCTCGGGGGTTCCGTTGGCGCCGAAGTCCAGGAGGTACTTCAGGTACCTGCGCACCAGCTCCGAGGCGTTGGCCATCGCCTGCTCGGGGCGAATGGACCCGTCGGTCTCGACCCTGAACGAAAGCCGGTCGAAGTCGGTGCGGTCGCCGACGCGGGTCTCTTCGACCGTGAAGTTCGCCCGGCGCACCGGATTGTAGATGGCGTCGATCGGCACCAAGTCGACCGGAGCCCCCTCCGGGCGGGGATGCTGGTCGGACAGCACGAACCCGCGCCCCTTGTTGACGCGGAGCTCCATGCTCAGGCTGCGGTCCCCCTCCAGGGTGAGGATGTGCTGGTCGCGGTCGAGGATCCGAACCGACGGCGGCGCGTTGACGTCCTTCGCCGTGACCGCGCCCGCGCCGTCCACGTGGACGGTGAGCTTGGCGTCGTCGACGTCGTCGTCGAGCGTGAGCGCCAGCGCCTTCAGGTTCTGGATGATCTGGTGCACGTCCTCCACCACGCCCTGGACGGTCTGGTGCTCGTGCACCACGCCCTCGATGCGGAACGCCCAGACGGCCGCGCCCCGAAGGGACGAAACCAGCGCGCGCCGAACCGAGTTCCCCAGCGTGTAGCCGTAGCCGCGCTCCAGGGGCTGCACGACGAACTCCGCGGTCCTTCCGTCGTCGCTCGCGCGCGTCGCCTCGACGTGCTCGGGAAGCACCAGTCCGGTCAGATCGATCTCCACGCTTCCCTCCGTGGCCTGTTCGACGGCATCCGTCGGATGCATGGGAAATCCGCGCCCGGACGTTCCGGGGAAGTCCGGATCACTTGGAATACAGCTCCACGATCAGCTGCTCCTGCACCGCCATCGGCACGTCCTGGCGGGTCGGAAGCCGCAGCACTCGCCCCACTCGCGCCTTCTCGTCGACCGCCAGCCACTCGGGGGTGTCGGGACGCACGCGCGACTCGAGGCCGGCCTGGACCGGCAACAGATCCCGCGACCCGGCCTTGAGGGCGACGTCGTCCCCGGCGTCCACCGCGTAGCTGGGGATGTCCACGACGCGTCCGCCGACCTCGACGTGACGGTGACGAACCAACTGCCGGGCCTGGCTGCGGCTCACGGAGAAGCCGAGCCGGAAGACGACGTTGTCCAAGCGACGCTCCAGGGCCACCAGCAGATTCTCGCCGGTCACCCCCGACTGGTGCGCGGCCGCGTCGAACAAGTTGCGGAACTGCCGTTCGTGAAGCCCGTAGATCCGCTTGGTCTTCTGCTTCTCGCGCAGCTGGAGCGCGTAGTCGGAGCGCTTCCTGCGCCGCGCCTGCGCGGGCCCGTGCTGGCCGGGCGGGTACGCCCTGCGCTCGATCGGGCACTTTTCCGTGTAGCATTTGAGGCCCTTCAGGAAGAGCTTCTGCCCCTCCCGACGGCAAAGCTTGCAGACGGGTCCGGTGTAGCGCGCCATCCGTTTCCCTTGTCCTATACCCGGCGCTTCTTGGGCGGCCGACAGCCGTTGTGCGGCAACGGGGTCACGTCCTCGATCGCCGTGATGTGCAACCCGGCCGCGTGGAGCGCCTGTATGGCGGATTCGCGGCCCGACCCGGGCCCCTGAACGCGCACGCTGACGCGCCGGACCCCGAGGCTCGCGGCCTCGCGCCCCGCCTGCTCGGCGGCGACCGTGGCGGCGAAGGGGGTCGACTTCTTGGAGCCCTTGAATCCCGCCTTGCCGGCGCTCGCCCACGCGATCGCGTTGCCGGCCGGGTCGGTGATGGTGATGATCGTGTTGTTGAAGGTCGCCCTGACGTGGGCCACGCCCTCGGCTTCCACGACCTTCTTGGTGCGCCGGGTTCGAGCCGGCTTTTTTCCCTTTGCCACGCGCGTCGTTCCTCGGCCCTATTTCCTGGGAGCTTTTTTCTTGCCGGCGATGGCCCGGCGGTGTCCCTTGTGGGTGCGGGCGTTCGTGTGCGTCCTCTGCCCCCGCACGGGCAGTCCCCGGCGATGGCGCAATCCGCGGTAGCAGCCGATGTCCATCAGCCGCTTGACGTTCATCGACACCTCGGTCCGCAACGCGCCCTCCACCTTGAGCTCCCTCTCGATCTGCCTGCGCAGCAGACTGACGTCCTCGTCGCTCAAGTTGAAGGTGCGCTTGTCGGGATCCACGCCGACCGCGTCCAGGACCTCCCGGGCGCGCGCGGGGCCGATCCCGTAGATGTAGGTGAGCGCCACCTCCACGCGCTTGTTGCGCGGAAGATCGACGCCTGCGATTCGTGCCACGGCTCGTGTTCCGAAACTCGGGAGATCCTAACCCTGCCGCTGCTTGTGGCGAGGGTTGCGCGAACAGATGACGCGGACGACGCGGCGGCGGCGGATCACCTTGCAGTGTTCGCAGATGGGCTTCACGCTGCTGCGCACCTTCATTCCGGTCGCTCCTCGGGCGAGGGGGTCGTCTGCTTCTTCGCCTGCACAGAACTCGAAAGGTAACCCGAAAACCTCCGGGACTCAATGGAGACGTGCGTCACGTGGCGGCGGACGCCGTCCGCGCGACGGCGGTCGTCAGCACCCGCGCCTTCCCTTCGGTCACGGCCACGGTGTGCTCGAAGTGGGCGGAGCGCGAACCGTCGCGGGTCGCGACGGTCCATCCGTCGTCCAGGGTGCGGATGGAGCCGGATCCGGCGCTGATCATGGGCTCGATCGCGAGGACCATCCCCGGAAGCAGGCGCGGGCCCTCGCCGGGACGCCCGAAGTTGGGGACCTGAGGCGCCTCGTGCACCTCCCGCCCCACCCCGTGGCCGACCAGGTCGCGGACCACCGAAAATCCGGTTCCGCGGACGGTGCCCTCCACGGCCGCCCCGATGTCTCCGACGCGGTTGCCGGGGACCGCGGCGGCGACGGCCCGCTCCAGCGCCTCCCGCGCGACTTCCAGAAGTCGGCGCGTTCGGGCGTCGATCTCCCCCACCGGAAACGTGCTCGCCGAATCGGAGCACCATCCGTCGAGCCGGACGCCCACGTCCAGCGACACGATGTCGCCCTCCTCGAGAACGCGGGCCGACGCGGGAATCCCGTGGACCACCTCGGCGTTGGTCGAGGCGCACACCGAGCCCGGAAACCCGTAGAGCCCCTTGAACGCCGGAACCGCGCCCTCGTGGGAGCGGATGAAATCCTCGCACAGGCGGTCGAGCTCGGCCGTCGTGACGCCGGGACGCACGAGGTCCTCCAGCGCGTCCAGAAGCTCGCCGACGATGGCGCCGCCTCGGGCGATCTCGGCGATTTCGGACTCGCTCTTCAGCTGGATCACGTCGCCTCGGCCGGACGGGTCCGGGACTCCGCCGCCGACATCCGGCGCACCGCGGCTCGAACCGCCCGCCAGGTCGCGTCGATGCCCGGCGTGCCGTCCAGGCGGACGACCGGCGGCCCCGTCGCCTCGTAGTGCGCGACGACGGGTTCCGTTTCCGTCTCGTACACCCGGAGGCGGCGCAGGACGGTTTCGGGGCGGTCGTCCTTGCGGTGGATCAGCGGCGCTCCGGTCTCGTCGCACACGCCCTCCACGCGCGGGGGATCGTCGTGAACGTTGTAGACGCGCCCGTTCGGACCGACGCGACGCCCGCCGATCCTGCGCAGGACGACCTCTTCGGGCGCCTCCAGCACGACGACGCCCCCGACCGCCCGTCCCGTGCGCGCGAGCGCCGAGTCCAGCGCGCGCGCCTGGGACAGCGTGCGCGGGAAGCCGTCGAAGAGAATCGGAGCGCGGGCCGGAAGGCCCGCCAGGGTCTCCTCCACCAGCGCCACGATCGTCTCGTCCGGAACCAGCTCCCCCGCGTCCATGAAGCGCCGCGCCTCCTCGCCCAGCGCGGTGCCCGCCCGGCGGGCGGCGCGGAGCAGGTCCCCGGTGGCGATCCTGCGAAAATCCAGGTCGCGGACGAGCTTCGCGCTCTGCGTGCCCTTGCCGACGCCGGGAGGACCCAGGAAGACGGCGATCATCGCCCGTTCCTCGAGGAAGCGCGGGCGGAGCGTCGCGCGCGCCGCGTCATACGTAGCGCCCGCGACCGCGCATCTTGACCCGCCCCTTCTTCATGAAGCCGTCGTAGTGGCGCAACAGCAGGTGCTGTTGGGCCTGCTGGACGGTGTCCAGTCCCACCCCGACGACGATCAGCAGGCTGGTGCCGCCGAAGAAGAAGGTCTGGATGTTGAACCAGTCGAAGATCCAGAAGGGCAACAGCGCGATGAGCGCCAGGTAGATCGAGCCCGGAAGGGTGATCCGCGTGAGGATCCTGTCGATGTACTCGGCGGTGCGCGCGCCCGGCTTGACCCCGGGGATGAACGCCCCCTGCTTCTTCAGGTTTTCCGCCAGATCCACGGGGTTGAAGATGATGGCGGTGTAGAAGTAGGTGAAGAAGAGGATCAGGAGGGAATAGCTCGCGTAGTACAGCCAGCTCCCCGGCTGGAAGAGATCGGAGATCTCGCGCAGGAAGCCGGCGCTCGAGAAGGCCGCGGCCGTCCCCGGCACGATGATGAACGACTGGGCGAAGATGATGGGCATGACGCCGGCCGAGTTCACGCGCAGCGGGACGAAGCTCTTCTGGCCCTCCCGGATGCGTCCGCGTCCCACCACCTTGCGCGGGATCTGGACCGGGATCTTGCGGGCGGCCATGGTCATCGCCACCACCCCCCCGGTGACCCCCACGATCACGGCGCCCAGCGCGACCAGGCCGACCAGGCTGATCTCCCCGACCGCGAACGACTCCCAGGTCCGGCCGATCGCCGCCGGGAATCCCTCGATGATGGAGAAGAAGATCAGCAGCGACATGCCGTTGCCGATGCCCTTCTCGGTGATCTGCTCGCCCAGCCACATCACGAAGACCGCGCCCACGACGAGCGCGATGACGGTGGTGAACATGAACAGCACGCCGGGGGTGCGGACCGCGCCGGGGATGCTGGACAGGAAGACCGCGTAGCCGTAGGCCTGGACCGCGGACAGCGCGACCGTCGTGTAGCGCGTCCACTGGGTGAGCTTCTTGCGTCCCTGCTCGCCCTCCTTCTGCAGCTTCTCGATCGCGGGAACCACGGCGGAGAGCAGCTGAAACATGATCGAGGCGGAGATGTAGGGCATGATCCCGAGCGCCAGGATCGTCGCCCGACTGAGGCCCCCGCCGACGAACATGTCGTAGATCCCGAACAGCGTGTTGCTCAGCTGTCCGAACTGCTGGCGCAGGACGTTGACGTCGAGGCCGGGCACGGTGATGTGGGCCCCCAGCCTGTAGACCAGGAGGATGAAGAGCGTGAAGAGGATCTTCTGCTTCAGTTCCGGGATCCGGAACAGGCTGGGAATCGGGTTGGCCATCCTGGGTACCCCGCGTCGCGGTCCGGCGTCAGCGCGTGCCGGACACGACGACCGTGCCTCCGGCGGCTTCGATCTTGCGGCGCGCGGACGCGCTGAAAGCGTGCGCCTCGACGCGCATCGCCCGCTCCGCCTCGCCCGTCCCGAGCACTTTGATCGGCTTCCCGCCGCCCGCCACTCCGGCCCGGGCGAGCGTCTCCAAGGCGATGCGGTCGGTCTCGAGCCGGTTCAGGTCGCGCACGTTGACCACCGCGTATTCGACGCGTCCCCGGTTCCTGAACCCGCGCTTGGGAATGCGCCGCTGCAACGGCATCTGCCCGCCCTCGAACCAGGCGGGAACGGTGCCGCCGCTTCTGGACTTCTGGCCGTTGTGTCCCCTGCCGCAGGTCTTGCCCAGCCCGGAGCCGGGTCCGCGCCCGGCGCGCTTGCGCGCCCGGCGCGATCCCGGCACGGGACTCAGCCGGTGAAGTTCGGACATGTTCGGTGCGATCTCCTTGCGGTTCAGGAGGCGATCTCGGCGACTTCCACCAGGTGGCGGACCCGACGGATCATCCCCCGGATGGCGGGCGTGTCGTCGTGAACGACCGACCGCTGGTGCCTGCGCAACCCCAGGGCGCGCAACGTCCGCCGGTGCGCGTTCAGCCTGCCGATGCCGCTGCGCACCTGCGTGATCCGGATTTTCGCGGGCGTGTCGGACACGGTTCTACGCTCCCAGCTCTTCGACGCTGACGCCGCGCTCGCGGGCGACCTGCTCGGGCGTCGTCAACCGTCCGAGACCGTCCAGCGTCGCCTTGACCACGTTGACGGGATTGTTGGAGCCGAGGCTCTTGGTCAGGACGTCGGTCACCCCGGCCGCCTCCAGCACCGCCCGGACCGGACCGCCGGCGATCACGCCGGTGCCGGGCGCCGCCGGGCGCAGGAGCACCCGGCCCGCGCCCCACCGGCCGGTGATCTCGTGGGGGAGGGTGCCGCGCACGATCGACACCTTCCGCATGTTGCGCCGCGCACGGTCGAACGCCTTGCGGATGGCCTCCGCGACGTCGTTCGCCTTGGCCAGCGCGACGCCCATGCTGCCCTTGCGGTCGCCCACCGAGACCAGCGCGGTGAACGAGAAGCGGCGCCCCCCCTTCACCACCTTGGCGACGCGGTTGATGTGGATGACGTTCTCGACGAGCTCGCTCTCGCCCGAGCGGTCGCCGCCCGTTCTCCTTTTTCTCGCCATCAGAATTCCAATCCTCCCTCGCGCGCGCCCTCGGCAAAGGCCTCGACCCTGCCGTGGTACTTGTACCCGCCGCGGTCGAACACCACGGCGGCGATGCCCTTCGAGCGCGCCCGTTCGGCCAGCATCCTGCCCGCCGCTCGGGCCCGCTCCACCCCGGGGTTGCGGGACTCGGCCCGGAACTCGCGGAGCGCGGCGGACTTGGTGGAGATTCCGACCAGGGTGCGTCCCAAGTCGTCGTCCACCAGCTGCCCCTCCATGTGCTTCAGGGAACGGAACACGGCCAGCCGCGGGCGCGCGGCGGAGCCGCGCACGCGCTTGCGGACCCTGCGGTGCCGACGGATGCGCCGCAGGCGCCGGTTGCCTCTCGGTTTCGAACTCTTCGCGGTCACGTCTTCCTCGCTCTGCGCGGCGTCTACGACGCGGCGGTCTTGCCGACCTTGCGCCGGATCCGCTCGCCCCTGTAGCGCACGCCCTTCCCCTTGTAGGGCTCCGGGGGGCGGAACGACCGGATCTCCGCCGCCACCTGCCCCACCATCTGCTTGTCGATCCCGTGCACCACCACGACGTCCTGGCGGGGGCACTCGAGGGCGATCCCCTCGGGCTCCGGATAGTCGATGGCGTGGGAATACCCCAGATTCAGAACCAGCGTCCGGTCCTGCATGCGCGCGCGGTACCCCACGCCCACGATCTCCAGCGTCTTGCTGTATCCGCGGGTCACGCCGCGCACCATGTTGGCGACGAGCGCGCGCGTGAGCCCGTGGAGCGACCGGTGCGCGCGACCGTCCGAGGGTCTGCGCACGACGACCCGGCCGTCGCCGACCTCGACGGTCATGGCGGGATGCACGTCGAGGGTCAGTTCGCCCTTCGGGCCCCTGACCGTCAGGACGGGCTCCCGGTAGTCCACGGTCACTCCGTCGGGGACGGCGACCGGCTGTTTTCCTATGCGGGACATGCGTTCACGTCGCGGTTGATGAAACCTCGGACTACCACACGATCGCCAGCACTTCGCCGCCCACCCCTTCCCTGCGCGCCGCGCGGCCGGAGAGCACGCCCTTCGACGTCGACAGGATGGCCATCCCCAGCCCGTTGCGGACCCTGGGAATGTCCTCCCGGCCGACGTAGCGTCGCCTCCCGGGCGAAGAGGAGCGCCGGATGTGGCGGATCACGGGGCGGCCTCCGTCCCGGTACTTGAGGTAGACGCGCAGAACCCCGTGGGCCCCGTCGTCGAGCACTTTGTAGCCGAAGACGAAGTGGTTCTCGCCGAGCAGACGGGCGATTTCGACCTTCATCTTCGACACGGGCATGTCCGCCCAGCGGTGGCCCGCCTGGCCCGCGTTTCGCAACCGGGTCAGCATGTCGGCAATCGGGTCCGTCATCATGTCGCGTCTCGTCCCTCCGTTTCTTTCCGGATTTCCCGCCGCCTCACGCGGCGCCGTTGCGGCCGATGACGACCGGAAGCGTGCCGCGGAACGGGAATCCCAACTCGCGCAGCAGCGCCAGCGCCTCGTCGTCCTTGTTCGTGCTCGTCACCACGGTGACGTCCATGCCGTGGATGCGGTCGATCCTGTCGTAGTCGATCTCGGGGAAGATGATCTGCTCCCGGATCCCGAGGCTGTAGTTGCCGCGGCCGTCGAAGGACTTGGTGGACAGCCCGCGGAAGTCGCGGATGCGCGGTATGGCGGCGCTGACCAAGCGATCCAGGAACTCGTACATGCGGCGGCGGCGCAACGTGACCCGGGCCCCCACCGGCATGCCTTCCCGCAGGGAGAAGTTGGAGATGGACTTGCGCGCGCGGGTGACGACCGGCTTCTGGCCGGAGACGACCGACAGCTCCTCCATCACGCTGTCCAGCAGCTTCCGGTTCCTGCCCGCCTCGCCGACGCCGACGTTGAGGACGACCTTCACCGGACGCGGAATCTGGTGGACGTTGGCGAAACCGAACTCCTCGCGGAGACTCGGCTGGACCCGTTCCAGATAGTGTCGGCGAAGCCGGGAATGCGTCGTCATCGTGCCCGTCCGTTCCTCGTCGCGCTCCGTCATCTCGGCGCCGGGATCGGATTGCCCGTCCGGGTCGAGACGCGTTCCTTCGCTCCTCCCTCCTCGAGCCGCATGCGGATGCGGCTCGCCTCCCCGCTGGCCGGATCGATCAACATCACGTTGGAGATGTGGATCGGGGCCTCGAAGGTGATCCTCCCTCCCTCCGGATTGGCGGCCGTGGGCCGCTGGTGGCGCGTGCGCATGTTCACGCCCTCGACCACCACCCGGTCCCGGTCGCGGATCACCCGCAGGACCGCTCCCTCCTCTTCGCGGTGGTTGCCGCGGATCACGCGGACCCGGTCCCCCTTCGCGATCCGGTGCCTGCGCCTGCGCCCGCCGCGGGGCGCGGCCGACTTCAGCATCAGAGCACCTCCGGGGCGAGCGAAACGATTCTCATGTAGCGCTTCTCCCTGAGTTCCCGCCCGACCGGCCCGAAGATGCGGGTGCCCTTCGGTTCGCCGTTGTCGTCGACGATCACCGCGGCGTTGTCGTCGAAGCGGATGTAGGAGCCGTCGCGCCTGCGCACCTCCTTGGCGGTCCGCACGACCACCGCGCGCACGATGTCCCCCTTGCGGACGCCGGCGTTGGGGATGGCGTCCTTGACGGTCAGCACGACCGGGTCGCCCACGCTGGCGTAGCGGCGCCGCGAGCCGCCCAGGACACGGATGCAGAGCGCCCGCTTGGCCCCCGTGTTGTCCGCGATCCGGACCATGGATTCCTGTTGAATCATCGGAGATCTACCCTTCCGTGCGGTCGATCCGCTCCACGACCCTCCACCGCTTGGTGCGGGAGAGGGGCCGCGTCTCGACGATGCGCACGGTGTCGCCCGTGCGATACCGGTTGTCTTCGTCGTGGGCGTGGTACTTGCGCGTGCGCCTCACCTGCTTGCCGTAGAGCGGATGGGCGAACCGGCGCGCGACCAGGACGGTCACCGTCTTGTCCGCCGCGTCCGACACCACCACCCCGGTTCGGGTCTTGCGTCGGTTGCGCGCTCCGCCCGCGCCCGCCGCCGTCACGAAGCGCCCTCCCCGGTCGCGGCCGAGGCCGCCGCGAGCTCGCGTTCGCGCTGCACGGTGCGGATCCGGGCGATGTCCCTGCGCAGTTGCGTGAGCAGCTTGGGATTCTCGAGCTCCATGGTCGCGGCCCGGAACTTGAGGCGGAACCGCTCCTCCTTCAGCTCGTCCAGCCGTTCCCCCATCTGCCGATCGGTCATATCGCGAATGTCCTCGATGTCCATGGCCCGGGCTCTCCTAGGTTCCCAACTGCCGTTCGCGCACGACGAAGCGCGTCTTGACGGGCAGCTTGTCGGAGGCGAGCTGCATCGCGCGGCGGGCGACCTCCTCCCCGACGCCCTCCATTTCGAACATCATCCGGCCCGGCTTGACCACCGCGACCCAGCCCTCCGGGTTGCCCTTCCCCTTGCCCATCCGGGTCTCGGCGGGCTTGGAGGTCATCGGCTTGTCCGGAAAGATGCGGATCCAGACCTTGCCGCCCCTCTTGATGTGCCGGGTCATGGCCACGCGCGCCGACTCGATCTGGCGATTGCTGATCCAGGCCGACTGCACCGCCTGAAGCCCGTAGTCGCCGAAACTCACCCGGTTCCCGCGCCGCGAAACCCCGCGCATCCTGCCCTTGTGCTTCTTGCGGTACTTGACCCGCTTCGGTGCCAGCATCTGCTATCGTCCTCGCAAGGCCCGCCGCCGGGCGGGCCGGGTTCTCTTCTCCCGCATTTCTCACGATCCCGTCGAGTAGGTCCGGCCGCGCCGGTCGTCCACGATCTCGCCCTTGAAAATCCAGCACTTCACCCCGACGGTGCCGTAGGTGGTGTTCGCGCGCACGCTCGCGTAGTCGATGTCCGCCCGCAGGGTGTGCAGGGGCACCCGACCCTCGTGATACGCTTCGGTGCGGGCGATCTCGGCGCCGCCCAGACGACCGCCGCACTGGATCTTGATCCCCTCCGCGCCCGCGCGGCGCGCGGACTGGACCGCGCGCTTCATGGCGCGTCGGAAGGAAATCCGCTGGCGCAGCTGGTGCGTGACGTTCTCCGCCACCAGGCGGGCGTCCAATTCGGGACGCTTGATCTCCTCGACGTTGACCGAGACCTCGGATCGAGTCAACACGCCCAGCTCGTCGCGCAACTTGTCCACCTCCGCGCCCCGCTTGCCGATCACGACGCCCGGGCGGGCGGTGTGCACGGTCATGACGATCTTGGAGGGCTTGCGCGCGATCTCGACCCGGGAGACGGCGGCGTGCGCCAAGCGGCGATGGAGGTAGCGCCGGATGGTCTCGTCCTCCTGAAGCAGCTGGGGGAACTCCTTCTCCGCGTACCAGCGCGACTGCCAGTTCCTGACGATGCCGAGCCGAAATCCGTGGGGGTGCGTCTTCTGTCCCATCCGCCCTACTCCTCGCGTTCCACGACGATGGTGATGTGGCTCGAGCGCTTGCGGATCGGAGCCGCCCTTCCCATGGCCGCCGCCCGCCAGCGCTTCATGGTGCGTCCGCCGTCCACGAAGGCCTGCCCGACCACGAGATCGTCCTCGTCGACCCACTCGCCCGCTTCGTCCGCCCGGTACATGGCGTTCGCGATCGCGGAGCGGAGCGTCTTGCGGACCGGCACCGACGCGGCCTTCTTCGAGAACTTGAGCATTTCCTCGGCCCGGTTCACGGAGAGGCCGCGGATCTGGTCCACGACCAGCCTCACCTTGCGGGGGCTCATGGCGACGTGCTTGGCGACGGCTCTCGATTGCATCTCTCGCGCTTCGTGCGGGGGTGACCTGATCGGGGGCTCTAGCGAACCTTGGAGCGCCGGTCGGCGAGCTTGCCTCCGTGCCCGCGGAACAGCCGCGTGGGCGCGAATTCGCCGAGTTTGTGCCCCACCATGTTCTCGGTGACGTAGACCGGGATGAACTTGTTGCCGTTGTGCACCGCCACCGTGTGGCCCACGAAGTCCGGCGAGATGGTCGAGGCGCGCGCCCAGGTCTTGATCACTCTCTTCTCCGAGCGCGCGTTCATGAGCTCCACCCTGCGCAGGAGCTTCTCGTCGATGTAGGGGCCCTTCTTCACGCTGCGTGGCATGGCGGTTTCCCGGTTCGATTCCTCTCGTCTCGCGCCCGTCTAGGAGCGGGTGGCCTTGCCACGCTTGCGTCCCCGGACGATCAGCCGGTTCGATTGCTTTCTGGGATTGCGCGTCTTCTTTCCCTCCGGCTTCCCCCAGGGGGTGACCGGCGGCCGTCCCCCGGAGGCCTTGCCCTCGCCTCCGCCCAGGGGATGGTCCACGGGGTTCATGGCGACGCCCCGCACCTTGGGACGGCGCCCGCGCCAACGGTTCGCCCCGGCCTTGCCCAGCGACTTCAGCTCGTGATCGGTGTTGCCGACCTGGCCGACGGTGGCCATGCACTCCATGCGCACCCGCCGGACCTCCGTGGAGGGAAGGCGCAGCGTCACGTAGTCGCCCTCCTTGGCCATGATCTGTACCCCCGCCCCCGCCGAGCGGGCCATCTGGCCGCCCTTGCCGGGCTTGAGTTCCACGTTGTGAACGATCGTGCCCAGGGGAATGCGGCCGATCGGGAGGGCGTTGCCCGGCTTGATGTCGGCGTCCGCGCCCGCCACCACCCGGTCGCCGACCGCCAGACCGCGCACGTGCAGAACGTAGCGCTTCTCGCCGTCGGCGTAGTGCACGAGCGCGATGTTCGCCGAGCGGTTGGGATCGTACTCGATCTCGGCCACGCGGCCCTCCACCCCGAGCTTGTTCCGCTTGAAGTCGACGCGCCGATACCGGCGCTTGTGGCCCCCGCCCCTGCGCCGCACGGTGATGCGGCCGTGGTGGTTGCGCCCGCCCTTGGAGTGCAGGGGCTCGGTCAGGGACTTCTCCGGTCCCTTGCGCGTGGTCACCGTGTCCTTCACGATCGACCGGAACCGGGAACCGGGGGTCACGGGTCTGAATTTCTTGATCGCCACGGCCGCCTCCTCAGCCCATCTCGTAGAGTTCGATCCGGTCGTCTTCGGCCAGCCGGACGACCGCTTTCTTGAACGACGCCCGGCGGCCGAGGTTCCAGCTGCGGTTCATCTGTCCGAGGAGCGAGCGGCGCATCTTGCCGACGTATCTCATGGTGCGCACGTCGAGCACCCGCACGTCCCAGAGCGCTTCCACCGCGCGCGCGATCTCGATCTTGTTGGCCTTCCGGTCGACGACGAACGAGTAGACGCCGTTCTCCATCTGGGCGCTCGTCTTCTCGGTGACGACCGGCTTCGCGATCACGTCCCGCGGATCACGCATCGGGTCCCTCCGCCTGCGAGTCGGGTTCCGTCTCCGCCTCCGCTCCGATCCCGAGCGCGTCGGCCTCGATCACGACGGTCGCCGCCCACAGCACGTCGTAGGCGGACTCCTCGCCGAAGGGACGCACTCTGACGTCCCTCAGGTTGCGGGCCGAAAGATACACGTTTCGCCTGTTTCCGTCGGTCAGCAGCAGAACCTTCCCCGGCGCTTCGAGCGCGGCCAGCCAGGAAGCGAGGCGCGCGGTGCGCGGGGCCGGGTAGTCCAGGAACTCGGTCAGCAGGACGCGGCCGTCCGCGGCGCGCGCGTTCAGGGCCGATCTCCGGGCCAGCGCGCGCACCTTGCGGGGAACGCCGGTGCGCCAGGAGCGGGGCCGAGGAGGGAAGGCGAGTCCGCCGCCGGTCCAGTGCGCCGCGCGGATCGAGCCCTGGCGGGCGCGGCCGGTGCCCTTCTGCCTCCAGGGCTTGCGGGATCCGCCCGAGACGGCCGCGCGGTTCTTGGCCGCCGCGGTTCCCTGGCGCCGGTTGGCGAGGTGGGCGCGCACCGCCTGGTGCAGAACGCCCTCGTTCACGACTCCGTCGAACGGGATCGCGGGCAACGTCCGGTGCCCGTCCGGCCTGCCGTCGGAGAGGTAGTAGTGCGCCGTGTGCATGGTTCCTACCGGCTGATGAAGACGTAGCCGCTGCGCGGTCCGGGGACGGCGCCCTTCAGGAACAGCAGGTTCCTTTCGGCGTCGACCCGGACGACCTTCACGTTGCTCAGCGTCTTGCGGTTGCCGCCCATGCGGCCGGGGAGCTTCTTGCCCTTGATGACCTTGGACGGGTCGGTTCCCGCCCCCATCGATCCGGGGTTGCGCGACATCGGGTGCCCGTGCGTGGCGGGACGTCCCGTGAAGCCGTGCCGCTTCACCACGCCCTGAAAGCCCCGGCCCTTGGTGCGGCCGGTCACCTTCACGGACTGGTCGGCCTCGAAAATCTCCACCGTGAGGAGGTCCTTGCCGGCCTCGAACGTCTCGTCGTCCGCGATCGGGAATTCGCGCAGAACCCGCGGCGCCTGCGCCAACCCCGCCTTCCCGGCGTGGCCGACCTCGGCCCGGGCGGCGCGCTTGGCTTTTCGGGCCTCGAAGCCGACCTGGACCGCCCGGTACCCGTCGGTCTCCCGGGACTTCACGCGCACGACCGGACACGGGCCGGCGCGCACGACGGTCACGGGCACCGCCTGGCCCTCGTCGCCGAAGATGCGGGTCATGCCCACCTTGCGTCCGATCAGTCCCGCCATGCTCCCCCCTAGTCGACCTTGATCTCGACGTCGACCCCCGCCGGAAGATCCAGCTTGGTGAGGGCGTCGATGGTGGCGGGTCGGGAATCGACGATGTCGATGAGCCGCTTGTGCGTGCGCAACTCGAACTGCTCCCGGCTCTTCTTGTCGATGTGCGGCGAGCGCAGCACCGTCCAGCGCTCGCGGCGCGTCGGCAACGGAACCGGACCGCAGACGCTGGCTCCGGTCTTTTCCGCCGTGCGCACGATGTCGGAGGCGGTCTGGTCGACGACCCAGTGGTCGAAGGCTTTCAGCTTGATGCGGATCCGGTCGCTCATTCTGCTAGGCTGCTCCGTTGCCTGCCACGATCTCGTCGCGCCGCGACCGGGGCACCCGGTCGTAGTGCGAGAACTGCATGGTGTACACCGCCCGCCCCTGGCTCATGGAACGCAGAGAGGTCGAATATCCGAACATCTCGCCCAGCGGAACGCTGGCTCCGATGACTCGGGCGCCCCCGCGCTCGGTCATGCCGCCCACCCGTCCCCGTCGCGACGACAGGTCGCCCATGATGTCGCCCATGTAGTCGCCGGGCGTGACCACTTCCACGTCCATGACCGGTTCGAGCAGAACCGGCCGCGCCCGCTTCACGCCCTCCCGGAGCGCCATCGATCCGGCGATCCTGAAGGCCATCTCGCTGGAATCGACGTCGTGGTACGATCCGTCCACGAGTTCGACCTTGATGTCGATGAGCGGATAGCCCGCCACCGTCCCGCTGGCCAGGGCGTCGCGCATCCCCTGCTCCGCGGGTCCGATGAATTCCCTGGGAATCCTGCCGCCGACGATCCGGTCCTCGAAGACGAAGCCCGCGCCCTTGGGAGCGGGCTCGACGTTGATCACCACGTGGCCGTACTGCCCGCGCCCTCCCGTCTGGCGAACGAACCTTCCCTCGACCTTCGCGGCCGATCCGGTGATCGTCTCCCGGTACGCCACCTGGGGTCGGCCGATGTTGGCGCCGACCCGGAATTCGCGGCGCAACCGGTCGACGATGATCTCGAGATGCAGCTCGCCCATCCCGCTGATGATCGTCTGGTTGGTCTCCTGGTCGGCGCGCACCCGGAAGGTCGGATCCTCGTCGGCGAGCTTCGCCAGCCCCCGGCCCAGCTTGTCCTGGTCCGCGCGGGTCTTGGGTTCGATGGCCACCGCGATGACCGGCTCCGGAAACTCCATGGATTCCAGGATGATCGGATGGTCGGGGTGGGACAGGGTGTGCCCGGTGCGCACTCCCTTGAGCCCGATGACCGCCGCGATGTCGCCCGCGAAGACCTCCTGCCGCTCCTCGCGCTTGTTGGCGTGCATCTGCAGGATCCGCCCCACCCGCTCGCGCCGGCCGCGGGTGGCGTCGAGGACGTAGCTGCCGCTGGGCAGCGAGCCCGAGTAGACGCGGAAGAAGGTGAGCCGTCCCACGTAGGGGTCGGTGGCGATCTTGAAGGCCAGCGCCGTGAAGGGCGCGTCGTCGGAGACCTCGCGCACCTCCGAGGAACGCCCTCCGGGACGGTAGTGTCCCTCGACGGGAGGAATGTCCAGGGGAGAGGGCAGGTAGTCGATGACGCCGTCCAGGAGCGCCTGGACCCCCTTGTTGCGGAAGGCCGATCCGCAGAAGACGGGGGAGACGTCGTTCCTCAGGGTGGCGCCCCGGATCGCGCGCCGAAGCTCCTCCTCCGAGAGCTCCTCGCCCGAGAGGTACTTCTCCAGCAGCTCGTCGTCGTGCTCGACCGCCGCCTCAACGAGCTCGTGCCGATGCGCGGCGACCGTCTCCTCCATGGAATCGGGCACCGGCCCGACGCTGAACCGCGAACCCAGGTCGTCTTCGTAGACGATCGACTTGCGGGCCACGACGTCGACGACGCCGGTGAAGAGCTCGCCCTCTCCGAGCGGGTACTGGACCGGATGGGCGTTGGCCCCGAGACGTTCGCGCATCATCCTCACGACCTGCTCGAAGTCGGCCCCGACGCGGTCCATCTTGTTGACGAACGCGATGCGGGGCACGCGGTAGCGGTCGGCTTGGCGCCACACCGTTTCCGACTGGGGCTCGACGCCGCCCACCGCGCAGAACACCGCGACGGCTCCGTCCAGCACCCGCAACGAGCGCTCCACCTCGACCGTGAAGTCGACGTGTCCGGGGGTGTCGATGATGTTGATGCGGAAGGCGGAGTCGCGGCGCGCCCAGGCGCAGGTGGTGGCGGCGGAGGTGATCGTGATCCCCCGCTCCTGCTCCTGCTCCATCCAGTCCATGGTGGCCGCGCCCTCGTGCACCTCGCCCATGCGGTGGAGACGGCCGGTGTAGAACAGAATCCGCTCGGTGGTCGTGGTCTTGCCGGCGTCGATGTGCGCCATGATGCCGATGTTGCGCAGACGCTCTAGCGGTGTGTGCCTGGGCATCCGATGCATTCCTTCGAGTTTTCGGTGTCTTCTTCGCCCCCGGCGCGCAAAAACGCGCAGGAACTCCGGGGCCGCGAGTGCGGAGTCGGCCGGGCTCGAAACCCGCCGGCCGGCCGAGCCGCCCTCGATCGCGTCGCGAAGGTCCCGATCCGCGGAACCCCCGCCGCCCCGGCGCCAGCCTGCGCGCCGCAGTCGGGGAACGGCTTTACCAGCGGTAGTGGGCGAACGCCTTGTTGGCTTCTGCCATCCGGTGCGTGTCTTCCTTCTTCTTGATCGTGCTTCCCTCGTTCCGGCTCGCGGCCAGGATCTCGCCCGCGAGGCGATCCGCCATCGACCGTTCCGCGCGCTTGCGCGCGAAGTCGATCATCCACTTTATCGCCAACGCCTGACGCCGGTCGGGGCGGACTTCGATGGGCACCTGGTAGGTGGCGCCCCCGACCCGCCTGCTCTTCACCTCGACCGCGGGCTTGGCGTTGTTGAGAGCTTGGTTGAACACCCCCAGGCCGGATTGTCCCGAGCGCTCCTCCACCACGGTGAGGGCGTCGTAGAAGATGCTCTCCGCGGTGGACTTCTTCCCGTCCAGCATCAGGCCGTTGATGAACTTCTGCGCCACGACGGACTCGTAGCGCGGATCGCCCGCGATCCGTCTCTTTTCGGCGCGCGTGCGGCGGCTCACGAGCCGGCCTCGTCGCTTCCGCGGACCGGGGCGGACGACGTCGGCCGCCGACCCGGAGTGGTGCGTTGCGTCATCGGATCGATCGCTATCTGGGTTCCTTGGCTCCGTACTTCGACCGGCCCCGCCGACGGTCGCTCACGCCCGAGGTGTCCAGCGTTCCGCGCACCACGTGGTAGCGGACCCCGGGCAGATCCCTCACCCGACCGCCCCGGATGAGCACGATGGAGTGCTCCTGGAGGTTGTGTCCCTCGCCCCCGATGTAGGAGGTCACCTCGTACCCGCTGGTCAGCCTGACGCGCGCCACTTTGCGGAGCGCCGAATTGGGCTTCTTCGGGGTCGTGGTGTACACGCGGGTGCACACGCCCCGCTTCTGCGGGTTCTTCTGGAGGGCCGGCGCCTTGTTCTTCTTGCGAACGGACCTGCGGCCCTTGCGCACGAGCTGGTTGATGGTCGGCATGCGGGCTGCTCTCGGCTTGGTCGGGTCCTCGCGTCGCGACGGGGCTTCGGGCCCCGGCGCGCCGCCCGGCGCGGCCGTGGAGTCTCCCCGGCGCCCCGAGCGTTTCCGGCGTAGCTTTCAAAGGTACGTCGACGTTCCCGTGGGTGTCAATGCCGAGGGGAACGTTCTCCCGGCGGCGCTACTCGAGCGCGGCCTCCTCCGCGGAGAACTCCGCCAGCAGGCCTTCCGGCTCGGCCAGGGGCAGGATCTCCTCGTCGTAGAACTGCTGCTCGACCACGAAATCGACGTGCTGATACCGGTGAATTCCGGTGCCCGCCGGGATCAGGTGGCCGAGAATGATGTTCTCCTTGAGTCCCTTGAGATGGTCGCGGGCGCCCCGCACCGCCGCGGTCGTCAGCACCCGCGTGGTCTCCTGGAAGGAGGCCGCGGAGATGAACGACTCGGTCGTGAGGCTCGCCTTCGTGATGCCCAGCAGCAAGGGCGTCGAGCGCGCGGGCCTGTCCCCCTCCGGCAACGCCTCGTTGGCCGCGAGAAAATCCGTCCGATCCACGTGCTCGCCTTCCAGGAACGTGGTGTCCCCGGAGTCGGTGACCCGGACCTTCTTGAGCATCTGGCGCACGATGACGGCGATGTGCTTGTCGTTGATCCTCACCCCCTGCAGGCGGTACACCTCCTGGATTCCGTCCAGGAGATACTCCTGGACCGCGCGGAGATCCTTCACCTGCAGAATGTCGTGCGGGTTGATCGGGCCCTCCGAAATCCGGTCTCCGGCGTGCACCAGATCGCCCTCGTGGGCGCGCAGGTGCTTGCCCACCGGAACGTCGTATTCGCGGGGGTCTCCGAGCTCGGGCGTCACCACCACCTTGCGCTTGCCGCGCTTGATGTCCCCGAAGCCGACCCGTCCCGTGATCTCCGTGATCACCGCGGGATCCTTCGGTCGACGGGCTTCGAACAGCTCCGCCACCCGGGGCAGGCCGCCGGTGATGTCCCGGGTCTTGTAGGCCTCGCGGCCGATCTTGGCGACGGTCCGGCCGGGCGCGACCCGCTCGCCGTCCCGGACCTTCAGCTGAGCGCCCACCGGGATGATGAACTCCCGCGCCTTCACGGCGCCCTGCCGGATTTCGATGGCGGGGTGGAGCTTCTTGTTGCGGTCCTCCGTGACGATCATCTGGCGGCGGCCGGTGGTCTCGTCCAGCTCCTCCCGCATGGTCTGGTCTTCGATGATGTCGGAATACCTGATCGTGCCGCGGCAGTCGGCGATGATCGGCTCCGAGTACGGGTCCCAGCTGAAAAGCAGCCCGCCCTCCGCCACCTCGTCGCCCTCGCGAACCGCGAGCGTGGCGCCGTAGGGAACCACCAGCTCGCTGAGCACTATGTCGCCGGGCGCCTTCAGGATGATCCGTCCCTCGCGCGAGGTCACCACCTCGCCGGGCTCGTCGTCCACCTCGCTCGCGACCGTCGTCACCCGCTTCAACTCCACGATGCCGTCGATCTTGGACTTCCTCTCCGTCTGGGCGGCGATGCGGGTCGCGGTTCCGCCGATGTGGAACGTGCGCAGGGTGAGCTGCGTTCCGGGCTCGCCGATGGACTGCGCGGCGAGGATCCCGACCGCCTCGCCCACGTCCGCCATGCGCATGGTGGCCAGATTGCGGCCGTAGCACATCTGGCAGATCCCGCGCTCGGTCTTGCAGGAGAGCACCGAACGGATGCGCACGAACTGGATGCCGGCGTCGTCGATCGCCGCCGCGTGGCGCTCCTCGACGATCCGGCCCCCTTCGACGATCCGCGTTCCGTCGATGGGGTCGACGACGTCCTCCAGCGCCACGTTGCCCGCGATGCGGTCGGCGAGGGGCACGATGATGTCCTCCCCCTCCTTGAGCGCCTTCCTCTCGACGCCCTCCGTCGTGCCGCAGTCCTGCTCGGTGACGGTGACGTCCTGGGCGACGTCGACCAGGCGGCGCGTGAGGTAGCCCGCGTCCGCCGTCTTCAGCGCGGTGTCCGCGAGCCCCTTGCGCGCGCCGTGCGTCGAGATGAAGTACTCGCCGACGCTCAGCCCCTCCCGGAAGTTGGACTTGATGGGGGATTCGATGATCTCGCCGATGCCCCCGGTCAGCTTCTTCTGCGGCTTGGCCATCAGGCCGCGCATGCCGGCCAGCTGGCGCATCTGGTCGCGATTTCCGCGCGCCCCGGAGATCATCATCATGTAGACCGGGTTGTACCCGTCCCGCGAGCGCTCCAGATGCCCCACCATCTCCTCCGCCACCTTCTCGTTGGCGTGGGTCCAAGTGTCGATCACCTTGTTGTAGCGCTCGCCCCGGGAGATGAAGCCCTGGTCGTAGTGGTCCCGGAAGCGGGCCACCCTCTCGTCGGCCTCGGCCAGGATCCGACTCTTCTCGGACGGGATCTCCAGGTCGCCGATGCCGACGCTGATCCCCCCGAGGGTGGCGTAGCGGAACCCGAAGTCCTTGAGGTCGTCCAGGAACCGGGTGGTGGCGGGCAACCCGACCTCCGTGAAACAGCGGAACACCAGGTCCCCGAGCTGGCCCTTGCCCAGCGTCCGGTTCTCGAACGGCATCTGCGGGGGGAGGATCGAGTTGAAGAGCACCCGGCCCGCGGTGGTTCTGATCCACCCGCCTCCGGGCCCGCCGCCCGCAGCCCGCCGCTCCCGGAACCAGCACAGGGAGTGGAACTCCAGGCGGTCGGTCACCGCCGCCATCTCCACCTCGCCGAAGGCGCTGTAGCGGGGCGCGTCCCGGTAGAGCTCGTCCAGCTTCCGGTTCGCTTCCTCGCGAACGGCGTCGGACGCCTTGTCGTCGTCGGCCGCGCGCTCCAGGTCGGAGACGGCGAGCGGGGACTTCGTCAGGTAGTAGCAGCCGATGACGATGTCCTGGCTGGGCGCCGCGACCGGCCGACCGTTCGAGGGCAGCAGGATGTTGTTCGAGGACAGCATCAGCACCCGCGACTCCAGCTGCGCCTCGAACGAGAGCGGCACGTGCACCGCCATCTGGTCGCCGTCGAAGTCGGCGTTGAAGGCCGCGCACACCAGCGGGTGGATCCGGATCGCCTTCCCCTCCACCAGAACCGGCTCGAAGGCCTGGATGCCCAGCCGGTGCAGCGTGGGGGCCCGGTTCAGCAGGACCGGATGATCCCGGATGATGTCCTCCAGAACCTCGTAGACCCTGGGATCGTCGGCCTCGACGATCTTCTTGGCGCGCTTGACCGTCTCCGCCTCTCCGCGCTTCTCGAGCTCGTGGATGACGAAGGGCTTGAACAGCTCCACCGCCATGGCCTTGGGCAGGCCGCACTGGTGCAGCTTCAGCTCGGGTCCCACCACGATCACCGACCGGCCGGAGTAGTCGACCCGCTTCCCGAGAAGATTCTGCCGGAACCGCCCCTGCTTCCCCTTGAGCATGTCCGACAGGGACTTGAGCGGCCGCTTGCCGCGGCCGCGGATCGCCTTGGCCCGGCGCCCGTTGTCGAACAGCGCGTCCACCGCCTCCTGCAGCATGCGCTTCTCGTTGCGCAGGATGACCTCCGGCGCCCGCATGCCGATCAGCTTCTTCAGCCGGTTGTTGCGGTTGATGACCCTGCGGTAGAGATCGTTCAGGTCCGAGGTCGCGAAGCGCCCCCCGTCGAGGGGGACCAGGGGCCTCAGGTCGGGCGGAATCACCGGGACCACGTCCATCACCATCCACTCGGGACGGTTGCGCTGATCCGGCGTGGGGCCCGAGTTGCGCAGGGCGTCCACCACCTTGAGACGCTTGAGCTTCTTCTTCTTGCGGTGCTGGGAGGTCTCGGTCCTGATCTCTTCGCGCAACCATGCGGCGAGGCGGTCGAGCCCCTTGCCGTCCGCGTTGCGCTTGCCGATGGACACGTCGGGGGAGTCGAGCTTCTTCAGGAGGGTGCGCACGGCCTCGGCCCCGATCTCGGCCACGAACTCGGCGTCCTTCTCGTCGCGGGCCTTCACGCGCAGATCGTAGTACTCGTCCTCGTCCAGGAGGTCCAGGAACTCGACCTCCTGGCGGCCCGGATGGGTCACCACGTACAGCGCGTAGTAGATCAGCTTCTCCAGGTCCTTCAGCTTCATGTCGACCAGGTATCCCAGCTGGCTCGGCAGCGTCTTGAAGAACCAGATGTGGCACACGGGCACCGCGAGATCGATGTGCCCCATCCGCTCCCGCCGGACCTTGGAGGGCATCACCTCGACGCCGCAGCGGTCGCACACGTGCCCGCGGAAGCGAATGCGCTTGAACCTTCCGCACGAGCACTCCCAATCCTTGACCGGACCGAAGATGCGCTCGCAGAAGAGCCCGTCGCGCTCCGGCTTGAAGGACCGGTAGTTGATCGTCTCGGGCTTGGTGACCTCTCCGTACGACCAGCCGCGGATCTCCTGCGGCGAGGCGATCTTGAGCTGGATGAAGTCGAAGTCGCTCGCGCCGCTCGTCTCGCGGTACCTGGGGAAATCGATCATATGGCGTGCGCCCCGTGGTTGAGGGGGGACGGGCGCGATGCTCGCGCCCTTCAGTCGTCCTGCTCGAGCGTTACCGAAAGGCCCAGCGCCTTCAGCTCCTGGACCAGCACGTTGAAGCTCTCGGGGATGCCGGGCTCGGGCAGGTTCTCCCCCTTGACGATCGCTTCGTACACGCGCGATCGGCCCATGACGTCGTCCGACTTGACGGTGAGGATTTCCTGCAGGGTGTGGGCCGCGCCGTAGGCCTCCAGCGCCCAGACCTCCATCTCGCCGAACCTCTGCCCCCCGAACTGGGCCTTTCCGGCCAGCGGCTGTTGCGTCACCAGCGAATAGGGTCCGATGCTGCGCGCGTGGATCTTGTCGTCGATCAGGTGCGACAGCTTGAGCATGTACACCATGCCGACGGTCACGGGGGAATCGAAGGGCCGTCCGCTGCGGCCGTCGCGCACCACCGCCTTGCCGTCCGGACGAAGGCCCGCAGCGTTCATGAACTCCAGCGCCGCCGCGTCGAGGCCGCCCGACCCCGGGGATTCGGGGTCGGCGAGACGGTGGATCGCCGGGAACGCCTTCTCCACCGGGACCGCGCGCCGGGCGGCGGATTCCGCGGCCGCCTCCGTCAGGAATTTCCTCAGGCGGTCGAAGTAGCTCCGGGCCGCCTCCGGCAGGTCGCGTTTCTCGTACTCGTCCAGGGAATGGCCCAGCCCGCCCGCGCCCGCCTCGCCGTCGCCCGCCGCGTTCGCCCGCGCCGAGAGGGCTCGACAGACGCTCGCGAGCCGCTCGACGTCGGCGGCGGTCGCGGAGGGGGGCTCGGCCTCGACGCCCAGCGCTCGGGCGCTCCACTCGACGCCCGCCATCTTGAGAAGGAGGCCGACCTCGTCTTCGCTCGCGCCCTGGAACACGGGCGTCTTGGCGCCGAATCCCAACACCCACGCGGCCCACCCCAGGTGGGTTTCCAGGATCTGGCCCACGTTCATGCGGGACGGGACGCCCAAGGGGTTGAGCACGATCTCCACCCGGGTGCCGTCGGGGAGGAAGGGCATTTCCTCCTCGGGCACGATGCGGGCGATGATGCCCTTGTTGCCGTGGCGCCCCGCCATCTTGTCGCCCACCGCGATCTTGCGCTTCTCGGCGATGTAGACCTTGACCAGCTGCACCACGCCGGGCGGCAGTTCGTCCGGCTGGAAGACCTTGTCGATCTCCTCTTCGGTGTCGCTGTGCACCTTGTCGATGCGGCGGCGGGCTTCCTCCACCACCTCGCGAATGCGTTCGCTGATCGACTTGTTGCGGACCTTGAGGCTTTCCAGTTCGACCTCGGCCAGATTCAGATCCGTCAGCACCGCATTGGTCACCTTGAGCCCCTCCTCCAGCAGGGGTTCGATCACCCCCCGCTTCAGGCAGAGCGAGATCGTCTGAAGGTGCAGGAGCGCCTTGAGTTCCTCGTCGCGCACCTCGGCGATGCGGGCGATGTCCTCGCGTTCGCTCAGGCGGAGTTCGCCGATGCGCTGGCCCTGCTCCTTGTCCAGAAGCGGACCGTCGATCCGGCGCGAGAAGATCTTCACGTCGATCACGGTGCCCGCCACGCCCGGGGAGAGACGCAGCGAGGAGTCCTTCACGTCCTTGGCCTTCTCGCCGAAGATCGCGGTCAGCAGCTTCTCCTCCGGCGAGAGTTCCGTCTCGCCCTTGGGCGTGATCTTGCCCACCAGGATGTCCCCTCCCTTCACCTGGGCTCCGACGCGCACGATGCCGCGCTCGTCCAGGTCGACGAGGTTCTCGTCGGCGACGTTGGGGATTTCCCGGGTGATCTCCTCGGTGCCGCGCTTGGTGTCGCGGACGTGGAGCTCCAGCTCCTGGATGTGGATCGAGGTGAAGACGTCGTCCTTGACCAGCCTCTCGCTGAGGACGATGGCGTCTTCGAAGTTGTGTCCGTACCAAGGCATGAACGCGGCCAGGACGTTGCGCCCCAACGCCAGCTCGCCGTGGTTGGTGGAAGGTCCGTCGGCGACGATTTCGCCCTCCTCCACGACCTGTCCCCGGCGCACCAGCGGACGCTGGTTGATGGAGGTGTCCTGGTTCGTGCGCCAGTACTTCTTGAGCGCGTAGGTGTCGAACTGGGAGAGCCGCATGAGAGGCTGGGCGGCCTCCTTCGCCTTCACCGCCCCGGTGTCGACGACGATCCTGTCGGCGGTGACGTCGACGATCCTCCCCCCCCGGGCCGCGGTCACCACCGCGCCGGAGTCGCGCGCCAGCTTGCGCTCGAGCCCCGTGCCCACCAGCGGGGCGTCGGTGTACAGCAACGGCACCGCCTGGCGCTGCATGTTCGAGCCCATCAGCGCGCGGTTGGCGTCGTCGTGCTCGAGGAAGGGGATCAGGGCCGCCGCGGCCGAGACCAGCTGCGCCGGAGCGACGTCCATGTAGTCGATGTCGGCGGGCGCCAGGAGCGGGAAGTCGCCGCGCTCGCGGCACAGCGCCCGCGGGTTGCGGAACGTGCCGTCCGCCTCGAGAGGCGCGTTGGCCTGGGCGATGCGCACGCTCTCCTCCTCGTTGGCGGAGAGCCATTCGATCTCGTCGGTGGCGCGACCGTCCACGACCTTTCGGTAGGGCGTCTCCACGAACCCCAACCCGTTGATCCGCGCGTAGGTGGTCAGGGAGGCGATGAGGCCGATGTTCGGACCTTCCGGAGTCTCGACCGGGCACATGCGGCCGTAGTGCGAGTAGTGGACGTCGCGCACCTCGAATCCGGCCCGTTCGCGGGTGAGTCCCCCGGGGCCGAGCGCGGACAGACGGCGCTTGTGCGTCATTTCGGCCAGGGGATTGGTCTGGTCCATGAACTGGGACAGCTGAGACGAACCGAAGAAGGCCTGGATGACGGCCGAGACCGTCCGGGCGTTCACCAGGTCGTCGATGTTGATCTTGGCCGGATCGGCGTTGATCGACATGCGCTCCTTGACCAGGCGGGCCATGCGCGACAGGCCGACCGAGAGCTGGTTGGCGATCAGCTCGCCGACGGTGCGCACCCGGCGGTTGCCCAGGTGGTCGATGTCGTCGGTGTGTCCGTGTCCCTCGCTCAGCTCGACGAGGTAGCGCAGGATCTCGACGAAGTCGTCCCGCGTCAGCACGGTGGTCGACGCCGGCGTGTCGAGCCCCAGGCGCTGGTTGATCTTGTAGCGCCCGACGCGGCCCAGGTCGTAGCGCCTGGGATCGAAGAAGACGCTCTCCAGCGCGGCGCGCGCCGTCTCGACGTTGGGCGCCTCTCCGGGACGCAGCAACGAGTAGATCCTGAAGAGCGCGGTCTCCTCGCTCTCGGTCGGATCCTTCGCCAGCGTGCGTTTGACGATGGGGCTCGCGGAATTCCCGGCATCGGGGTCGGCGGCGTAGATTCGCACCCATTCGACGCCCGCGCGCGCCAGCGCCTCGACGTCCTCTCCCTCGATCTCGGTGCGGGCTTCCACGAGGACTTCGCCGGTCTCGGCGTCCACGACGTCCTCGGCCAGCACCGATCCGATCAGCGCCTGAAGCGCCTCCGAAGGGTCGCCGACCGCGACCTCCTTCTCCGGGGAGTCCTCGGCGTCGGATTCGGCGGCGCGGGTTCGGACCGGGTCGCCGAGTTCGACTTTCTTCTTCCGGAAGAAGATCCCGTAGATCCGCTCGTCGGTTCCGTGGCCCAGGGCGCGCAGCAACGCCGTGGCCGGGAACTTCTTCTTGTCGATGTGGACGTAGCACACGTTGTTGATGTCGATCGTGAACTCCACCCACGAGCCGCGGAAGGGAATGATCCGGGCGCTGCGCAGCTTGGTGCCGTTGGGATGGACGCTCTCTTCGAAGACGACGCCCGGCGAGCGATGCAACTGGCTCACCACGACGCGCTCGGCTCCGTTGACGATGAAGGTTCCCAGGCTCGTGAGCAGGGGCAGATCCCCCAGGTAGACCTCCTTCTCGACGCTCTCGCGCGGACGCTTCTCGCCGTCCAGGTCCTCCCAGGCGACGAGGCGCAGGGTCGCCTTGAGGGGCGCGGCGAAGGTCATGTCCCGCTCGATGCACTCCTCCTGCGAATACCGGGGCTCGGCCAGCTTGGAGGAGACGTATTCGAGACTGAAGTTCCCTTTCACGTCGGAGATCGGGAAAATCTCCCGAAACACGCGGTCCAACGAGAAATCCCAGGGGTTCTCGTCGCCGGCGGCCCCGCGCACGAGCTTGCCGAAGGACTCGAGCTGAACGTCCAGGAGATTCGGCATCGGCATGACCGAATCCAGCTTGCCGAAGCTGACGATGGGTCGAGCGGCGTTGCGACTATCCAACTGGATTCTCCCTTTTGCCGCGGCCCGCCCGGAACAGAAGGGCGCGGCGGGTCGAACGGGGACACCTGACGACGTCCGGAATCCCCCGTCCAAGGGGGGACCGCCGGTGCGCGTGCGGAGAACGGAAAGCGCGGCGCGGCGCCGCGGACGGCGGCCGCGCCGCGCCTGCCGGGACGTTCGAGGCGGACCGCACCTACTTGACGGTGACCGCCGCGCCCGCCTGTTCCAGCTTCGCCTTGATCTGCTCCGCCTCGTCCTTGGACACGGCTTCCTTCACGGGGTTGGGGGCCCCGTCGACGAGCGCCTTGGCTTCCTTCAGCCCTAGGCTGGTCACCTCGCGAACCGCCTTGATGACCTGAATCTTCTTGGCGCCGAAGCTGTCCAGAACGACGTCGAACTCGGTCTGTTCCTCGGCCTCGGCTTCGGCCTCCGCCGGGCCCGCCGCCACCGGCGCGGCCGCGACCGCCGCAGTGACGTTGAACTTCTCCTTGAACGCGTCCACGAACTCGGAGAGCTCGAGAACCGTCATGTTGCCGATGGTATCGAGGAGTTCCCGCTGATTGATCGCCATCTCGCTGCTTCTCCCGATTGGCCCCGGTCCCGTGCGCCGGGGGTTGGTGGCTCGATTCGTTGCGCGGCCCGGACCGGTCGCCCGTGCGACCGGCCGGCGTCCGGGGTGGAGTTCAGTCTTTCTCGAGTTTCTCGCCCAGCGCGTCCAGAAGGCCGGCGACTTCCCGCAGCTTGCCTTCGGCCGCGGCCGCGAAGGCCGCCAAGGGGGCCTCCAGCGCGCCCGCCAGCTGCGCCAGCAGCACCTCGCGCGCCGGGAGGGCGGCCACCTTGAGGAACTGCTCCTCGCCGATGACCTTGCCCTCGACCACGCCCGCCTTGAACGAGGGACGCCGACCGTGGTTCTTGGCGAAGTCGACCAGCGCCTTCGCCGGCTCCACCGCGTCGGCGCCGCCGAGCACGACGCCGGTCGGGCCGGAGAGATGGAGGTCGAGCCCGGCGATCTCCAGGTCGCCGAACGCTCGCTTGGCGAGCCGGTTCTTCACGACCCGGTACCGCCCTCCGCTCTCGCGGATCCGGCGGCGAAGCGCCGTCATGGCCTTGACGTCCAGCCCCGTGAAATCGGTCAGGTAGAGCGCGCCGGCGTTCTTCGCCTCGCTTCCGAATTCTTCGGCGAACGCCTTCTTCTCCGCTTTGTCCATCGGTTCAGCTCCGCCCGAACTGGTTGGGGTCGAGCGGCACGCCCGGCCCCATGGTGCTGGAGAGCGTCACGCTGCGCATGTAGGCGCCCTTCGCGGCGGCGGGACGCGCGCGCGCCACCGCGTCCATGAAGACGTTCAGGTTTTCGGCGAGCTTGGCGTCCTCGAACGACACCCGCCCGACGGGGGCGTGCAGATTGCCGGTGCGGTCCACGCGGTATTCGATCTTGCCGGCCTTGATTTCCGAGACCGCGCGCCCGACGTCGAAGGTGACCGTGCCCGCCTTGGGGTTGGGCATGAGGCCGCGCGGCCCCAGGATGCGGCCCAGGGGGCCCACCTTGCCCATCATGTCGGGCGTCGCGACCACCGCGTCGAACTCGAGCCACCCCTGCTTGACGCGCTCCAGGTGCTCGACGCCGACGTGGTCGGCGCCCGCGGCCCGGGCCTCCTCCTCCTTTTCCCCCTGCGCGACCACGAGGACGCGCGCCCGCTTTCCGGTTCCGTGGGGAAGCACGACCGTGCCGCGCACGATCTGGTCGGCCCGGCGAGGATCGACGCCCAGCTTGGCCGCGACCTCGACGGACTCGTCGAACTTCGCGAAGGAGAGGGTCTTCACCAGGGTCACGCCTTCCGCGACGGTGTGCGTGGCTCCCGCCGGGATCTGGGCCCGGGCGGCCCGAATTTTCTTTCCGCGTCTTGGCATTGTGGAACCGAGCCGACTCGTGTGCCCCTCCCACTCCTGGCGGCCCGCATGGAGTGGTTCGTCGGGTCTACCAGACGACCTCGATGCCCATCGAGCGCGCGGTGCCGGCGATCATGCGCACGGCCGCGTCCACGTCGTTCGCGTTCAGGTCGGACATCTTGGCCTCCGCGATCTCCTTCAGCTGGTCGGCGCTCACCCGGGCGACCTTGGCGCGGTTCGGCTCGCCGGATCCCTTCTCCAGCCCGGCGGCCTGCCTGAGCAGAACCGCCGCCGGCGGCGTCTTGGTGACGAAGCTGAACGACCGGTCGGCGAACACGGTGATCTCGACCGGGATGGTGGTGCCCTGCCGTTGCTGGGTCTTGGCGTTGAACTGCTTGCAGAACTCCATGATGTTCACGCCGTGCTGGCCCAGCGCGGGACCGACCGGGGGAGCGGGATTGGCCTGCCCCCCGGGCACGTGCAACTTGATGAATCCGACGACCTTCTTCGCCATGTGCTGTCGCTCGGTCCGATGAATCCGGCTCGCGCCCGACGCCGGAGATCCGGCCTCCCGGTGCGCGCTCGCCGCGGTTTCAGTGTCCCTCGATCCGGGTCAGTATCCCTTGAGTTGGGCGAAATCGAGCTCCACCGAAGTGGGACGCCCGAAGAGCGAGACCTCCACCTTCACCTTCCCCTTGTCCGCGTCGACCGACTGGACCGTTCCCGAGAAGTCCGTGAACGGGCCTTGGATCACCTCCACGGCCTGGCCGATGCGGAAGGGGACCTCCGCCAGGGCGTCCTTCTCCTCCTCGGTCTCCTCCCCCAGAAGCTTGCGCTTCTCCTCCTCGCTCAGCGGCTGGGGTTTCCTGCCTCCGCCCACGAACTTGATGACGCCCTTGATGTCGTTGACGGCGTGCAGGGTCCGGAAATCCGGCGTCCCGTCCTCTCCGACCTCGAGCTCCACCAGGACGTATCCGGGGTAGAGGCGGCGCGTCACCGGGACCCGCTTTCCGTCTCGGATCTGCATGACCTCCTGCTCGGGCACCCGGGTGTCCAGGATCTCGGGGTGGCCATCCTTCCCGGTGCGGTCGATGAACCGTTGCACCTTCTTCTCGTGCCCCGAGTAGCTCTGGACCACGTACCACCGGGACTCGCTCTTCGAATCCGTCACGCCCCGAAGACGCCCATGACGAAGTTCACGACGAAACGCACGACGGCGTCCATGGCGAAGATGACCAGCGAGATGGCGATCACGAACAGGATCACCACCCAAGTCGCGTTGCGCAGCTGATCCCGGTCGGGCCAAGTGACCCGCTGCAGCTCCGTCCACGACTCGCGCGCGAAGTCCGCCGAATTCTCGACAACGTTGGGCATCTTGAACCTTCGAGCTACGCTACTTGGTTTCCTTGTGCCCGGTGTGCGCGCGGCAACGCGGGCAGAACTTGCGGCGGCGCACCCGGCCGGGGTGCAGGCGCTTGTTCTTCGTCGTCGCGTAGTTGCGCTCCTTGCACGCCTCGCACGCGAGGATCACGCGGTCTCTGGGCACGGGACTACTCGATCACCTCGGTGACGACGCCGGCGCCGACCGTGCGCCCGCCCTCGCGGATCGCGAAGCGGAGCTCCTTGTCCATGGCGATGGGGGTGATCAGCTTGACCTCCATCTGCACGTTGTCGCCCGGCATGACCATCTCGACCTCGCCCGGAAGCTGGGTCGCGCCCGTCACGTCGGTGGTGCGGAAGTAGAACTGGGGCCGGTAGCCGTCGAAGAACGGCGTGTGCCTGCCGCCCTCGGCCTTGGTCAGGACGTACACCTCCGCCTTGAAATGGGTGTGCGGCGTGATCGAACCGGGCTTGGCGAGCACCTGGCCGCGCTGGATCTCGTTCTTGCCGACCCCCCGGAGCAACAGCCCGGCGTTGTCGCCCGCCTGGCCCTGGTCGAGCAGCTTGCGGAACATCTCCACGCCGGTCACGACCGTCTTGCGGTCCTCGCCCATGCCGACGATTTCCGCCTGGTCGCCGACCTTCACGATCCCGCTCTCGATGCGGCCGGTGGCCACCGTCCCCCGGCCGGTGATGCTGAACACGTCCTCGACCGGCATCAGGAAGGGCTTGTCGACGTCCCTCTCGGGCTCCGGGATGTAGGAGTCGATCGCGTCCATGAGCTCCTGGATGCAGTCGGCGTCGGGACCTTCTCCGGCGGCCTCCAGCGCCTTGAGCGCGCTTCCCATCACGACCGGAATGTCGTCGCCGGGGAAGTCGTACTCGGAGAGCAGCTCGCGCACTTCGAGCTCCACCAGCTCGAGCAGCTCCTCGTCGTCGACCATGTCCACCTTGTTGAGGAAGACGACGATGTAGGGCACGTTGACCTGGCGGGCCAGCAGGATGTGCTCGCGCGTCTGCGGCATGGGGCCGTCCGCGGCGGACACGACCAGAATCGCCCCGTCCATCTGGGCGGCGCCGGTGATCATGTTCTTCACGTAGTCGGCGTGCCCCGGGCAGTCCACGTGGGCGTAGTGGCGGTTCCCCGTCTCGTACTCGACGTGCGCCGTGGCGATCGTGATCCCGCGCTCCCGCTCCTCCGGCGCCTTGTCGATCTCGTCGAAGGCGACCGCGTCGCCGCCGAACTTCTTGGCCTGGGCGAGGGTGATCGCCGCGGTGAGCGTCGTCTTCCCGTGGTCGACGTGGCCGATGGTGCCGACGTTCACGTGCGGCTTCGTCCGGTCGAACTTCTCCTTTGCCATTTCTCCGCTACCTCACTCCGTTCGGTTCAAGTGGTCGTGGTGGTTCGCGCGATCGCGGCGTCGGGAGCCCCGGCGGCCCCGGCAAGCTCTGGCCGGGGATTGAACCCGGGACCTCTTCCTTACCAAGGAAGCGCTCTACCCCTGAGCTACCAGAGCGACGTCCTCCCGCCTCGGCGTCCAGAGCGGGAGACGGGACTCGAACCCGCGACCCTCAGCTTGGAAGGCTGATGCTCTAGCCAACTGAGCTACTCCCGCTGGAATTTCTCGGATTTCCCGTTCGCAAGTCGGAACGGCGACGCGCCCAGTGGTGGGGGGAGGATTCGAACCTCCGAAGGCATTGCCAGCAGATTTACAGTCTGCCCCGTTTGACCGCTTCGGTACCCCACCGAGCATCTCCCTCGAAGACTCCTGTGTTCGGGGCTCCCCCGGCGATCCGCTCGCGGAGCGAGGACGCCCCCCCGGGCGCCTGGCGGCATCTTTACGATCAAGCCTCGGAAGGTAGCTCCCCGCCGAGGAGAAGTAAAGGGGGGCGTGCGGGAAGCCGAAATCGGGCGCACGCCGAAGCCGACGCGAACCGCGCCGACGTCGGCGGAGCCCTCGGGATCGAACGCCCCCCAAGCTGGCGAAGGGACTCGAACCCCCAACCTGCTGATTACAAATCAGCTGCTCTGCCGGATTGAGCTACGCCAGCGCAACGACTACTGCTACCCCGTACCGCCGCGGAAGTCAACGGTCAGCGCTCGGCGGCGGATCCGGCCCGCGCGCCCAGCCGCTTCCAGCGGGTCCCGCCGGGGGCGTCCTCGAGCGCGATCCCCTCGGCCGCGAGCCGGTCGCGGATGTCGTCCGCGCGCGCGAAGTCGCGCCGCGACCGCGCGCGGACGCGCTCGGCGACCAGACGGTCGATGCGTTGCCGTTCGGACTCCTCGACCCGGCGTCCGGCCAAGGCCAGGTCGAGCACCCCCAGCACCTCGTCCATGGAAGCCAGGGCGGTCTCCGCCGACGCCCGGTCGGAGGGGCGAACCGCCCCGTCCGCCCGGTCCAGGACCGCGTTCGCCTCCTTGACGAAGACGAAGAGGGCGGCCAGGGCGCCGGCGCTGTTGAGGTCGTCGTCCATCGCCGCGCGGAAGCGTTTCACGGCCGCTCGGGCGAGCTCTTCGAGCCCGGCGGGCGGGACGTCGGGGCGGGTGGGCGTGCGCGCGAGGCGTCGGCGGAAGTCGAGCAGACGCTCGACGGCGCGACGGGAGGCCTCCAGCCCCGCGAAGGTGAAGTTGAGCTCGCTGCGGTACTGGGCGGAGATCAGCAGATGGCGGATCGCCGCGGGCTCGAACCTTGCAGTCAGCTCCGGGAGGGTGTAGGCGTTGCCGAGCGACTTCGACATCTTCCGGTTCTCCACGAGAAGATGTTTCACGTGAACCCAGTGGCGGGCGAAGGTCTTGCCCGTCGCGCCCTCTGACTGCGCGATTTCGTCCTCGTGGTGGGGGAACACGAGGTCTTCGCCGCCCAGATGCACGTCCAAGGTGTCGCCTATCTCGCCGAGCGCCATCACCGAACACTCGAGGTGCCACCCGGGTCGGCCCCGGCCCCAGGGGGAATCCCAGGCCGCGCCGACCCGGTCGTCCTGCGGCTTGGCCGCCTTCCAGAGCGCGAAATCGCGAACGTCGTCCTTCTCGTACGTGTCGTCGGCCACGCGTTCCCCGGGGCGCAGGGCCTCCGGATCGACGCCCGAGAGTCGGCCGTACCGGGGAAACCCGGCGATCCTGAAGTACACGGACCCGTCGGAGGTCGGGTAGGCGAGCCCCCGCTCCATCAGCCGGGACACGAAGTCGGTCATCTCGCGCACGTACTCCGTGGCTCGGGGATGGGCGTCGAAGGGCCGCATGCCCAGGGCTTCGGCGTCGGCGAAGAAGGAGCGCACGTGCGGAGCCGCGAACTCCCGGATGGACTGCCCGCTCTCGGCGGCGAGCTGCACGATGCGGTCGTCCACGTCGGTGAGATTCACCACGAAGCGGACCTCGTGGCCCAGCCACTCCAGGTAGCGATGGAGCAGGTCGTAGACGACGAAGGCGCGGAAATTGCCGATGTGCGCGCGCCCGTATACCGTGGGACCGCAACCGTAGATGCCCGCCCGACCCGGGCGGAGCGGCTCGAAGCGCCGCAGCGTGCGCGTGCGCGTGTCGTGGAGGCGAAGGCTCATCGCGGCCTGCGGCGGAGGTGGAGGGTGCGGATCGAGGGACGGGCGTTCAAACCGGGAGGCGCTCGCGTTCCGGGATTCGGGTTCGGGGGCGGGGACGACGGGACGACCTAATGGAGAACGCGGACTTCGAAGGCGCGCCAGACCTCGTCCTCGCGGACGAAGCCGACGTAGACGCTGTGCTCCACCCGCTCGGAGGCTCCTTCGTGCACGACGGTCCAGTGGAATTCGGCGTATCCCTGGAGCGGCGATCCCCCCACCTCGGCGACCCGCTCCAGCCGCGCCGACTCGGACCGGTGGCCCTTCAGATAATCGCGCAGCACGGCGACCGCCTGGCGTCTGGAGAGCGAGCGGTGGTCCTCGCCCCGCACCCGCAGGCGGATGCCGCCGGCGACCAGAACCTGCACGAAGAGATCGGAGGCCCCCCGCTCCCACAGGCGCGCCAGATTGGCGGCCGCTCCCTCCAGGGACGATTGGGCGGTCCCGGCCGGCGGCGGCGCGGGGGCGGAGGCGGCCAGCAGGACGGCCAGCAGGACGGCGGCCGCCGCCGGAACCGCATGGCGCGCGGGGGGGGGCATCGTCACGAACCGCGCTCGAGGGAGCGCAAGTCGCGCTCGACGGCGTCGAGCGCCGCGCGGGGATCGGGGGCCCCGGTCACCGCCCGCCCGACGACGAGGTAGTCCGCGCCGGCTTCGCGAGCGCTCCGAGGGGTCGCGACGCGGCGCTGGTCGTGGAGCGACTGGCGCGGCAGGCGGATGCCCGGAGCGACCAGAACGAGCCGGTTCCCGAAACGGCGCCTCAAGGCTGCGGTTTCCAAGGGGGACGCCACCACCCCGTCGAGCCCGGCGGAGCGCGCGCGGTCCGCGAGCTCGAGGACGCGATCCTCGGGCGTCTTGCGGAGGCCGTCGGAGCCGCGCGGCACGGACGCCGCGCCCAGAGACGTCAGCATCGTCACGCCCAACAATCGGACGCCGTCTCCGGAGGCCGCGGCCGCGGCCTCCAGCATCCGCCTTCCTCCTGCCGTGTGCACCGTCACGAAGCGTACTCCCATGTCCGAGGCGGCGGCCACCGCGCCCGCCACGGTTCGCGGAATGTCGTGCAGCTTGAGGTCCAGAAACACCCGCTTGCGGCGGCGGCGGAGCTGGCCGACGATCGCAGGGCCCTCGCGGGCGAAGAGCTCCAGACCCACTTTGTAGAAGTCGACGCGGGCGCCCAGAAGATCCACCAGCGCCAGCGCTCGGTCGGTCGAGGGATAATCCAGCGCAAGGATTGTGCCGCTCACGGCGCGTCCGTCCCGTCCCGGACGAGGGACGCTCCTTCCCCGGGCCGTTCGAGCGCACCCACCAGCTGCGCGACCGCGCCGATTCCGCGCCGGCGGCCGTAGGCGCCCAGCCCGCGCACGATGCGCGCCGCGGACCGCGGGTCGGCGAAGGTGGCGGTGCCCACCTGGACCAGCGAAGCCCCTGCGAGCAGATACTGTACGCAGTCGCGGTGCCCGCCGACACCTCCGACTCCGGCCAGCGGGACGCGCACGCGCCGACTCGCCCGCCACACGGCGTGAACTCCGATCGGCAGCAGCGCCGGTCCGCTCAGTCCGCCGACCCCGGCCCCGAGCAGGGGGCGCCTCGTCTCCGGGTCGATCGCCATTCCGGGCATGGTGTTCACCAGGGTGACGCCGTCGCCGCCGGCGGCGACGGCGACGCGCGCGGCCGCTCCGACGTCCGGAGAGTTCGGCGCCAGCTTCACCATGAGCGGCCGCGCGGTGAGGGCGCGCACGCGCGAAACCACCGTCGCCAGCAGGTCGGCGTCGAGCGCGAAGGGCACGCCGTCCAGCGCGACGTTCGGACACGAGAGATTGAGCTCGAATCCCAGAAAGCCCTCCTCCGGTTCGAGATATTCGACGATCTCGCAGTATTCGCCCACCGTGTGTCCCGCCACGCTGACGAAGACTTGCGCACGCTTCAGCCGCGACGCCAGCCACGGCAGCTTCTCGGCCTTCACGCGTTCCACTCCGGGATTGGCGAGGCCAACCGAGTTGACCATCGCCCCCCCGCTTTCGCTGACGCGGGGTTCCGGATTCCCGGCGCGGGGTTCCCGGGTCACGGACTTGGTGACCAAGCCGCCCAGCCGGTCGAGTTCGACCACCTCCGCCAACTCCCTGCCGAACCCGCAGGTGCCCGCCGCCAGCATCACCGGGTTCTGGAACCTCGTCCCGAACAGCTCCTGCTCAAGCCGCACGGGCTTCGCACCCGGACGCGGACCGGACCGGTCCAGGCTGATCGGGGGCGCGCGCGGCGGCGCGCCGGGGAAGCGTGTCGCGCGCGGGGATCGAGTCCGCCGACCGGATCGTGTCGGGGGCGAAGAACGCGTCCGCCGCTCCGGGCGCGGCGCCGCGCAGCGAGTCGGCCCGCAACGAGTCGGCCCGCAGCGAATCGAGGCGCAGCGAGTCCGGCAGCGCGGAGTCGCCCGCGGCGACCCGGCGCGCCGACTCTTCCGCCGCCCGGACGCTGTCGAGCGTTCGGGCGGCTTCCCGCACCGCCGCGTTCCGGCCGACGGCCTCCGCGGCGACGCGCCGCCGCAGGATCTCCAGGGAGACCCCCAGCCGGCCCTCGACGACGGCGTAGTCGATCGGCCTCGCCTCCGCCCCCCGCGACGCCAGGACGTAGAGGTCGTCTTCCATGCGGTTCAGACGGTCGACGAGCGGCGCCCGCAGGTCGGGATCGTCGGTCAGCTCGAGGGCGGCCATCAGAGCCTTGGCTTCCCACGCGGAGCCGCGGCCCCGGTCCGCGTACAGGGTGAAAAGCCGACGGGCCAAGCGCCGCGCGCCGAGGCTGTCGCGCGCCAATTCCGCCCCCGCGAACAGGGCGAGGACGTCGCCGACCGTGGCCGCCCGCTCCACGAACAGTCCCACGCGTTCCATGCGGTCGACGAGCCGAAGCGCTTCGGGCACCGCCAGGGCGGGAAGCAGGACGGCCCGGACCTCGTCGAGTTCCTCCAGGCGGTCGACGGAACTCAACCGCCAGCGTGCGAGGGCGATGCGCGCCTCGTGCGCGGTCCGGCCGCCGCCGCGCGCCACCTCGCGGGCCGTCTCGACGGCCGCCAGCGTGTCGCCGGCGCGCGCGAGCAGGCGCGCCCGCTCGAAGCGAGCTCGAGCGCGCGCCGGCGGCGCCCAGGCGCTGCGTTCGACCGCGGCGAGCATCTCCGCCGCGGCTTCCGCCCCCCAGAGCGCGGAAGCGCGCGCCACGGCGGCGAGGACGGTGTCGGCCCACGCCTCCCCGGAGGCCTCCTCGAGCAGGGTCGCCGCGCCCGCGAAGGCATGCTCGGGTTCGTCGCGATCGAGCCCGCGCAGCAGTCGCTCCAGCCCCGCCGGGACGCGCAGCTCGCGGGCGGTTTCCTCCGAGAGATCGAGGCTGGCCCACCCCTCCCGCGCGCGGCCGGCGTCGAACCCGGCCCGGGCCCGCCACAGATGCGCCTCCGCCCGAAGCGTCGCGTCCGAGATCCCGCCCAGGGCGTCGTCGAGCGCCCGCATGCCCGAAACGCGCCGTCCCGTGGCCAAATCGACGCCGCCGAGGTGCACGCGGGCGCCCGCGCGCAGGCTGGAATCGCTCGAGATCTCCAGCAGACGCTCCAACGCCGCTCGGGACCGGTCCCAGTCTCCGCTGTGGAAGTAGGCGCGACCCATGAGGTAGAGCGCGTCGTCGGCCCAGCGTCCCGACCGGTCCGACCGGTAGCTGCGGGCCGCCTTGTCGATGGCTTCCCGATACCCGGAAGCGGCCTCGACCGGCTGGTCCCGCAGGCGGGCGGCCTGGGCCTCCTCGAAAGCGCGCCGGGCGTTGTAGAGGGAGTTGAAGTAGGCGCACCCCCCTGCCAGAAACGTGCACAGCGTCGCGCCCGAGACGGTCCGGCCGACCCTCATCGGCCTCGTCTCATGGCTCGCTCGGCTTCCCGCTCCTGGGTCCGCCGACGCAACTTCTCCCTCTTGTCGTAGAGCTTGCGGCCGCGCGCGAGGGCCAGCGTCAGCTTCGCGTACCCCCGGCTCAGGTGGAGATCCAGGGGCACCAGCGTCAGTCCCTTCTCCTCCACCTTGCCGACGAGCCGCCGGATTTCGGCGCGCTTGAGCAGGAGCTTGCGCGGGCGCTCCGGGTCGGCGTTCCACCGCGTCGCCGGCTCGTAGGGGCTGATGTGGAGATTGTGGAGCCAGACTTCGCCGCCCTCCAGACGGGCGAACGCGTCCTTGAACCCCACCTTGCCCGCGCGCACGGACTTCACCTCGGGTCCCTTCAGCACCAGCCCCGCTTCGAGGGTCTCGAGCACCTCGTAAACGTGGCGCGCCTTCCGGTTGCGGGAAATCACGATCCGGTCCGGCCGCCCGGTCGAGGTCGTTCGCACCACCGAAGCCGCGCGTCGCCGCTAGTAGACGAGGACCGGGGTGCCCACGTCGATCAGGTAGAAGAGCTCGCGGGCCGACTCGTTGGTCAGGCGGATGCACCCGTGCGAGATGCGCCGCCGCTCCGGATCGGGATCGAGCACCAGCTCGGGCCGGTGGGTGCCGTGAATCGCGATGCCGTCGCCCAGATAGATCGCCGTGGTCCCCAGGGCGCCCGGGATCCGGCGCGAGGGATGCCGCCGCGGAGGAACCGGAACCCCCTTCTCGACGAAGTGCCAGTCGGGCGCGATCCAGACCGGATCCTTCTCCATGTAGCGCACCTTCATGATCCCGCGGGGCGTGGAGAAATGCCATTTCCGACCGGCCCCGTCCAACCTGAATCCGGTTCCCGTGCCCACGGGGGCCGACCACACGGCGCGCTCCCCGTCCATGACGAAGAGTCGGTTTTCGGCCAGGTGGACGACGACGTAGCGCTCGTGGGAGGGGAGAAGCGACGTGCCCACGGCGGCGCCGTGCGCCGGCACCCGGGCGCGGTGCGTGACCAGCGGCGGACCGTCGAGCCCCTGCCCCGGCAACGCCCCGGGGACGAGGAGGCCGAGCAGCGGCAACCCCGCCCGCGACCGGAGCGCGGCGGCCCTCTCAATCCTGCGGTTCCGACTGTCCGTTTTCGGCTTCGTCATCGCGTTCCTCGTTGTCCGCCGCGGCCTCGCGGACGACTTCGCGCGCGGCGTCGCTCGCCGCCCGGAGGGCGGCCTTGGAGGTCTCGATCCGGCCCTCCAGCTCGGCGCGCGTGTCCTGGGCCGCCCGCCGCCCGGCGTCGACCGCCTCCCGCACCGATTCCAGCCGATCTCGGACCCGGTCGCCCGCCCGGCCCAGCTTCTCCTCGATATCCTCCTGGGCCGCGCGCACCCGTTCCCGGGCGGTGTCCCGCACCCCTCGCGCCCGAGCCCTCAGCTGTTCCTGGGTCTCCTTGCCCGACCGGGGCGCGAACAGAAGCGCGAGCCCGGCCCCGATCGCGGCGCCCAGCAGAAACGCGCCCGCGCTCAGGCTCAAGCCCTTGTCCCGTTCGATCACGACCAGCGGTCCTTCCTCTCCTTGAGACATTTCCCTTCTCCCGCGCAGGGCGGCGCCGACGGGGGCGCCGCATCCGTTCCATCCTCCGACAAACCTAGGGGTTCGCGCGCGGGCAAGCACATCCCGGCGGCGGTCCTTCCCCACGCCCTTCCTTTTCTACACCCGCCAAGGGTGATTCGCTTCGTCCGGGGGAGGCGGTTCGTGACCCGGACGGCCCAGCAGCCCGTGCACGTACCGCTTGCCCAGCTCGACCCCCGGCTGATCGAGGGGATCGACGCCGTAGAGGAACCCGGCGTACACGACCGCCGCCTGGAAGAGAAGGAGGAGTTCGCCCAGCGTCTCCGCGTCCAGCTTCGCCAGGCGAACGGCGAGGCTGGGCCTTCCGCGCGCGCGGAGCGCGGCCGCGGTCGCGGCGTGCTCGACGGAGACGAGGTCGCCGAGGGTGTGGCCCTTCGGGAAGGCGAAGGCGGACAGCGCGGGGGGCGCGGGGCCGACGGGAATCGTCTCTCCGGCCTCGTCGACGGTGAGGAAGCACACCACCTTGTCCGCGGGACCGTCCATGAAGAGCTGCAGCAGCGCGTGCTGGTCGGTCGCGCCCGCGGCGGGAAGCGGGGTGGGCCCGACGCCCGCGGGTCGGCCGTCGAGCCCCGTGGCTTTGCCCAGCGACTCGCCCCACAGCTGTTGCACCCAGAGGACGAAGGAGCGGAGACGGTCGCAGTAGGGCATGAACACGTGCACGCGTTGGCCGCACTCGACGTCGGCGCGGTGCAGGAGCGTCGCGACCACGCCCGCCGGATTGCGGGTCAGTTCGTCCGTGCGGCACCTCCGTTCCATGCGCGCCGCCCCCCGGAGCACCGCCGCCACGTCGAGGCCGACCGCCGCCGCCGGGAACAGGCCCGCGGCCGACAGAACCGAGAAGCGGCCGCCCACGTCGGGCGGGATCGGCAGGGTGGGAACGCCCGCGGCGGCGGCGAGGCGGCGGAGCGGGCCCCGCCGCGGGTCCGTGGTGAAGAGGAGATGGGCGCGCATCCGGTCCGCGCCCACCGCGCGCTCGAGCCGCCGGGCGACCACCAGATACTGGGCCAGGGTTTCGGTGGTCGCGCCCGACTTGCTCACGACGTTGAAGAACGTCCTGCGCAGGTCGAGGCGCGCCAGCAGGGCGCCCACCGAATGCGGATCGACGTTGTCCGCCACGTGGAGGCGCGGGGGGGAGCCTCCCGCGGACGGCCGATCTCCCAGAGCGTCGCGCAGCGCGCGGGCTCCCAGCGCGGACCCGCCGATCCCGAGAACCACGAAGTCGTCGAAACGCCCCTCGAGGCTCGCGGCGGCGGCGAGGACGCGGGCGCGGGCGCGGACGTCCCGCGGGAGATCGAAGAAGCCCATGCTCCCCGCGCGGCGCGCCCGGCCGACCTGCGCGTGCGCGTCGCGGAAGCGCGCGCCCAGATCGTCGGCGAGACGTTGCGGGACGACGCCGCACCCGCCCTCGCCCCCGGCGAGCATGTCGCGGTAGTCGACGACGAGCGCGCTCATGCGGAGGTCGGCGGAGCGGGCGTCCGGGACTCCGCGCGCGCCTCCCCCACCCTCAGCGTGAGACCGTCGAAGGCGGGGCGGACGTCTTCGGGGAGGCTGCGGCGCAGCGCGTCGTGGCGCACCCGATGGGTGAGATGGGTGAGATAGGTGCGTCGGGCCCCCACCGCCCGCGCCGCGGCGACGGCTTCCTCGATGTTGAAGTGGGTCGGGTGGGGATCCCCGTGCCACAGGGCGTTGAGCACCAGAACGTCCGCGCCCCGAAGCGCCTCCAGCGCCGCGGGCGGGAGCCGCTTGGCGTCGGTCACGTACCCGAGTCCCCCGACGCGGAAGCCGTAGGAGCGGATCCGGCCGTGGGGCACGCCGAACGGCAGAAAGGCCTGGCCCAGAATCTCGACCGGCTCGCCCTCCCGGAAGGTGAAC
Source organism: Longimicrobiales bacterium (assembly GCA_965115885.1). Lineage (GTDB taxonomy): Bacteria > Gemmatimonadota > Gemmatimonadetes > Longimicrobiales > Gaopeijiaceae > BD2-11. Next base: position 239,962 of record OZ220479.1, on the reverse strand, counting down.
ACGTCGAGCTCCGGAACGAAGACTCCGTCCGAGGCCCGGGGGGACGCGTCGAAGATGTAGGGAAACCGCCGTCGCAGCTGGCGAGCGACCGACCGGTGCATCCAGGCGCCGATCGTCTCTCCCCGGAGCGCCGTGAACGCGCGCAGGTCGTCGATGCCGTGGGTGTGGTCGGCGTGCGCGTGCGTGAACCACACCGCGTCCAGGGAACGGACGCCCTCGCCGAGCAGCTGGAGTCTGAGCTCCGGGGGCGTGTCGACCAGGAGTCGGCGACCGCCGAAATCGAGCAGGGCCCCGTGCCGCGTGCGCTTGTCGCGCGGATCGTCGGAGCCGCAGGTGCCGCACCGGCATCCGAGGATCGGCACGCCGTAGGAGGTTCCGGTCCCGAGGAAGGTCAGCGAGAACGACACGAGACCCCGCAGCCCCTGGAGGAAGTCGGCCCCCGCGGGGGCCTCGCGGCGGACCGGAGGAGGCGGAGCGGGCTTCGGCCCGCGCCTCCTCCGGCGCCCCGGCGGGCCGCTTCCTTCACGGAGCCGCTAGAGCTGTTCCACGCGCATGGTGTTGGTCGACCCTTGCTCGTGGAACGGGTACCCCGCGGTCACCACCACCGATTCCCCCGGAGTTCCGACCCCCGCGCGCACGATCGCCTCCTTGCCGTAGGCGGAGAGCGCCGAGTAGTTGACGGGCACGTCCGCCGCGAGGGTCGGCCACACGCCCCAGACGGGCGCGAGCTGGCGGAAGGTTCTGGGCTCGGTGCACACCGCGAAGATCGGCACCGGCGGGCGGTACGACGACACCAAGCGCGCGGAGAAGCCGCTGCTGGTGATCACCAGCACCGCGGGCGCGCCCAGTCGGCGGACCGCGTCCACCGTGCACGACGCCACGGCGTGTTCGCGCCGGGTCGCGCCCCCGCGCCGCCCCTCGTCGGGACGGGCGAGGTAGCGCGGACCCTGGGCCAGAACGCCCGAGCCCTCGATCTCGCGGACGATGCGCGACATCGCCCGCACGGCGTGCAACGGGTACTCTCCGACCGCGGTTTCCCCGGAGAGCATCACCGCGTCGGTGCCGTCCAGGACGGCGTTGGCGACGTCGGACGCCTCGGCCCGGGTCGGGCGCGGACTCTGGATCATCGAATCGAGCATCTGGGTCGCGATGATGACCGGGCGGCCCGAGTAGTTGGCGAGCTGGACGATGCGCTTCTGCGCCAGCGGCACCTGCTCGAAGGGAAGCTCCACCCCGAGATCGCCGCGCGCGACCATCACGGCGTCGGTCGCCCGGACGATTTCCTCGATCGACGCCAAGGCCCGCATCAGCTCGATCTTCGCCACCACGAGCGCGCGGCCCGCGACCCGCTCCTTCAGCTCCCGGATGTCCGAGCTTCGCCGCACGAACGACAGACCCACGTACTCGGCGCCGACTTCGAGGGCGAATTCGAGATCGTCCAGATCCCGTTCCGTGAGCGAGGGCGTGCTGAGGTTGGCGCCGGGCACGTTCATGCCCTTGAAGCTCTCGAGCCGACCGCCGCACTCCACCACGAAGCGCGCCTTGCCTCCCCCCTTGCCTACGCAGCGCAACTCGATCAGCCCGTCGTCGAGAAGCACGCGGTCCCCCAGCGCCACGTCCTCCGAAAGACGCTCGTAGGTGGTCGGGATCTCCCCCTCCAAGGCGCCGTCCTCCGGCGCGATCGTCACTTCCCCGCCCTCGTTCAGGAAGAGGGGAGGATCGAGCTTGCCCACGCGGATCTTGGGGCCGCCCAGATCCACGAGGATCGAGACCGGCGTGCCCGCCTCCTCGGCCGCGCGCCGGATCAGGGCCACGGACTCCAGGTGATCCTCGCGAAGGCCGTGCGACATGTTCAGGCGCGCCATCGTCATTCCCGAATCGACCAGCCCGCGCACCGTCTCGGGCGTGAACGTGGCCGGGCCCATCGTGCATACCAGCTTGGTTCTCAGCATCGATCGTTCCTCGAGCGTCGGTCCTTGGAAGAATCCTCCCGTCCCTCTCCGGTGCGCCGCCCGCGGACCGCGTCGGCGAGGGGGCACCGTAATTCCGCGCGGGTTCGGCGGAAACCGCGCCGACCCCGGAAACCACAACCCCCCGGGCCCGCCCTCGCGCGCGGCCCGGAGTTGGACCACCTTGTCGCGTCCATGAACATACACCACATCGCCGACGCGCACGCGGCGCGGCGGCTGGCGGACCGGCTGGCCTCGTGCGACCGGCTCGCGCTCGACTGCGAGGCGGCGGGCTTCCACCGCTATTCCGACCGGATCTGCCTGGTGCAACTCTCCGTCCCGGGCGACACGTGGATCGTCGATCCCCTCGCCGTCGACGCCGGCGACGCGCTCCGCCCTTCGCTGGAGGATCCCGGGCGCGAGGTCGTCGTGCACGGGGCCAGCTACGACCTGCGCCTGCTGTCGCGGGACCTGGACATCCGCGTGCGGGGGATTTTCGACACGCAGGTCGCGGCCGCGCTGAGCGGAGAGACCGCACTGGCGTTGTCGGGGTTGCTGGAACGCTTTCTCGGCGTTCGCCTGCCCAAGAAGCACCAGCGGGCCGATTGGGCGATGCGACCGTTGCCCGCGGAGATGATCGAGTACGCCGCGGGCGACACGCGCCACCTGGCGTCCTTGGCCGACCTCCTGATCGCCCGGCTGGAGGAGAAAGGCCGCCGCGCGTGGGCGGAAGAGGAATTCCGCCGACTCGAGCGGGCCGACGGCGGCGGGGAGGACCCGAACCCCGATCCGGCCGCCCGGGTCGGGAAGGCGCGTCATCTGGCCCCGCGTCCGCTGCAACGGCTGCGCGCGCTGTGGATCTGGAGGGACGAGATCGCGCGGCGCAGGGACCGGGCGCCCTTCCGCGTGGCTTCCGACGCCGTCCTGATCGAGTTGGCCGAGTCCCCTCCCCGCTCGGTCGGGGAGCTGGCCCGCCGACGCGGCCTGTCGTCGGCCCTGGCGCGCCGAGAGGGCGGAAGGCTGCTCGAGCGCCTGGACCGGGCGGACTCGACTCCCGAAGCGCGCATCGCCCCCTACCCCAAGCTCCGCCAAGGAGCGCCTCCGCGTCTCGCGCCGGAGGACGAGGAGCGCGCCGCGAAGCTGCGCGCGGCGCGTTCCCGGAGGGCCAAGGACCTCGAGCTCGATCCGGGCCTCCTGCTCCCCAACAAGACGATTCTCGAGATCGTGCGCGCCGACCCCGGCTCGCTCGGCGAGCTCGCCGGGATCCCCCAGGTCCGGGCGTGGCAGGTGGAGGCCGTCGGACGCCTGGCCCTGGACGTCCTGCGCGACTGAACGGGTCCGATCCGCGGCGGGGGCGGGCGCGGAGAGCCGCCCGAAGGCGTTCGGGCGAGCGGGACGGGTTCGGGGCTCGCCCGCGCGCGACGCCCGCTCCCCGCGTTCGGGCCCGTTCGCCGACGGGACTGGCGAAGACGGCCCGATTTAGCTATAGTGTTGCCCAGTTGCCCAGCCCATGCGGGTTTCGGGGATTCCGGCAGGGGGAGCCTCCCGCGCCCGCTTCGCTTTCACCGGGAATGCGATGACGTCGGAACTACTCGAACGAGACGGTCTCTCCGTCTACGTGGTTGCCGGAGTGCCCAAGAGCTTCAAAAAGAAACTCGCCAAGTACCTGAGCGAGGAATCCTCCGGCGACGGCAAGCTCATGCTCCTCGACGAGAACATGACGGAGTGGCTCTTGGCGCGCCTCAAGGGCAAGCGGCGCCGCAGCCACGAAAAGACGCCCGCGTCGGCGGCGTTGTGGCGCGCCTACCGGTCGCTCAGCGCGACCATATACCATCTGAGCGACCAACCCTTGGAGGGGCGGATCCGGGAGATCCGCAGCGAGGTCGAAACGCTCTGGCGACAGACCAGCCCGATCCACAACAGGGAGGAGGAAGAGGAAGGGTAGGGCTCCTCCTTCCGGGCCCCGGACGGCCGGGATCCCTCGGCGCGGCGCGCGCCTACCCGCCCCGCGCCTCCAGCTCGCGCTTGTGCTCGATGCAGTACCGGGCGTGCGGCAACGCGTCCAGCCTCCGGAACTCGATCGGCTTTCCGGTGGCCTGACACCGGCCGAAGTTCTCGGGATCGGAATAGAGCCGACGGAGCGCGTCTTCGATGCGGTAGAGGTACCGGCCCTCCTTGGTCGCGAAGAGCGCGGCCTTCTCGCGCTCCATCGCCTCGGTGCCCTGGTCCGCCATGTGGTCGGTGTAGGCGGCGAGGTTGGAGTCCGCCGATTCCCTGCCCTCCTTCGCCATCCGGTCGAACAGGCCCAGAAATTTCAGCGAGCGAGCGCGCTCCTCCAGAAGCCGCTTCTCGAGGTGCTCCAGTTGCTCCTTGGTGAGAATCGCCACAGTCTGTACCTTGGTAGACGGTTGCGCGGCCGCCGCTGTCCGGTCGTCCGGCACCGGAACGTCCTTCGCCCGAATGTCCCTCGCCGAGTCCCCGAAATTACAACGATCCCGCGGGGTTTCCAACGCGGCGGCGGACCCGTCTTCCCGGCGCGGCGCCCGCCGGACGCCCGCCCCCCAAACGCTCGCGCAGCCCATCCGACGAAAATTCCGTGGACAAGATCACCTGCAAACGGTGCGGCAAGGAGTCCGACGCGCTGGCGAAACCTCCTTTCCGCACGGAACTCGGCGAGCGATTGCTGCGGAGAATCTGTCGGCTCTGCTGGGCCGACTGGCTTCAACACCAGACGCTCCTGATCAACCACCACGGGCTGGATCCCCGCGAGGCCAGCGCGAGGAAGTTCCTCTACGAGCAGATCGAGCGGGTGCTGCTCGGCGGCGGGAAGGCCGAGCAGGTGGACACCGCGCGGAAGGGCGAAATCGAGTGGTGAGCGGCCGGGGCCGCCCGCCCCGGCTCAACCGGACAGCACCGCCTCGATCTGAACCAGCGCCTCCTCTAGTTCCTCCCGCCGAACGATCAGGGGGGGCGCGAAGCGGATCACCTGCTCGTGCGTCTCCTTGGCCAGGACGCCCCTGCGCCACAGCGCTTCGCAGAAGGGGCGGGCCGGGCCCGACGAGGAGCGGACGACCAAGCCGATCATCAGCCCCCGGCCCCGCACCTGCGCGACGTGCGGGGAGTCGATGGCGCGCAACCTGCGCATGAACCATTCGCCCAGCCGGTCGGATCGCTCGACCAGCTTCTCTTCGGCGAGGACCGCCAGCGACGCGCTGGCGACCGCGGCCGCCAGCGGATTGCCGCCGAAGGTGGAGCCGTGGTCGCCGGGACGGAACACGTCCATGAACTCCGCGTCGGCGATCGCGGCCGACACCGGGTAGACGCCGCCGCCCAACGCCTTTCCCAGGACGAGCACGTCGGGGCGCACGTCCTCCCAGTCGCAGCACAGGAGACGCCCGGTGCGGCCCAGTCCGGTCTGGATTTCGTCCGCGACCATCGCCACGCCGCGCCGCGAGCAGAGTTCGCGGACCGCCCGCAGGTAGCCGTCCGGCGGCACGACGACGCCGCCTTCGCCCTGGATGGGCTCGAACAGGAAACCCGCGGTGCGCTCGGTCACGGCGTCCTCCAGAGCGCCGACGTCGCCGTAGGGGACGCTCCGGAATCCGGGCGCGAAGGGGCCGAAGCCCCTCCGGTACTCGACCTCGGAGGAGAAGCCCACGACGGTCGTGGTTCTGCCGTGGAAGTTGTTGTCGCACACGACGATCTCGGCTTGGTCGGCCGGGATGCCCTTGACTTGGTAGCCCCACTTGCGGACCATCTTGATCGCGGTCTCCACGCCCTCCGCGCCGGTGTTCATGAGCAGAGCGCGCTCGAATCCGGCGAGCGTGCACAGTTGGCGCAGGAACGGCCCCATCCGGTCGTTGTGGAACGCGCGCGAGGTGAGGGTCAAGCGCTGCATCTGATCTCGCGCGGCATCGACGATGCGCGGATGCAGATGCCCTTGGTTGAGGGCGGAGTAGGCGCTCAGCATGTCGAGGTAGCGCCGCCCCTCCACGTCCCAGACCCAGACGCCCCGGCCGCGCTCGAGCACCACCGGGAGCGGGTGGTAGTTGCGTGCGCCGAACCGGTCGGCCTCGTCGATGTAGGAGGCGGTGATCGCCTGCGTCGCCGTGTCGGGCATGGTGTCCTCCTTCGGAACGCGGCGCCCCCCGGGGGCGTCCGCGTCAGCGTGTCGTCGGGGAGCCGCCGCGGAAGGCCACCGGCGGAAGCGGGTTCTCGTTGACGTCGAGCCGGAAGACGTCGGGGCGGGAATAGTGGCCCACCGCGTCGAAGTCGAACTTCCCGCGCGCGACCGCGTCGGGATCGATGCGGGCGAAGAGGATGCCTTCCTCGTCCCAGAGGGGGCCGGCGAGGCAGGCCCCGGACGGGGAGTAGACGGCGCTTCCGCCGGCGCACAGGCGTTCCGGCCAGGACTCGAGCTCGTCGGCGATCTCCAGATCGGCGGGGTACTGGGCCCGGGTGGCGACCTGGTTGCACCCGAGCACGAAGCACCGTCCCTCGAGGGCGATGTGCCGGAGCGTGGCTTGCCAGCGCTCCCGCCCGTCGGCGGTGGGGGCGAGGTAGATCTCCACCCCCTTGGCGTACATGGCGGTGCGGGCCAGCGGCATGTAGTTCTCCCAGCAGATGAGGCCGCCCACCCGGCCCAAGGGGGTGTCCACGACCGTGAGCGTGCTGCCGTCGCCCTCCCCCCAGACGAAGCGCTCGGCGGCCGTCGGCTTGAGCTTCCTGTGCTTGCCCAGCAACGAACCGTCCGGGCCGAAGTAGAGAAGCGTGCAGAAGAGCGTGCCGCCGCCGTAGTCGGCGTCCCGCTCCACGACCCCGACGGCCAAGTGGACGCCGTGGGTCGAGGCGGCCTCGCCGATGCGCTCGACGGCCGGACCCGGGACCTCCACCGCTTCCTCGAGGTACCGGTGCCACGTCCTCCGGCCGGCCGACGAGCGCCCGCCCACCGACGTGCCGAAGGCCAGCCCCCAGGGATACCCGCCCACGTAGGCCTCGGGGAAGAGAACCAGCCGGGCTCCCTTGCCGGCTGCGTCGGCGGTGAAGTCGTGCACCTTCCGGATCGCGGCCTCCCGGTCGAAGGGAAGTCCGGCTGCCTGAACCACCGCGACTCCGACGCCCTCGTCGTCGTTCATCCGCTCCTCGTCCGTTCCGTCGATGCGGGCAAGTTCCCGGAGACGCCTCCGGGCCGACCGGGGTTCCCTTCGGGCGGCGCCCGCCTCCCGCGTGGAATAATGCATCGCCGCATGCTTCGCGCGACAGTCCGACGGGCCCGGCGTCCGCGTCATCCGCCCCGATACGCGATCTCCGCAACCACTTCGCCCACGATTTCCAGCGTCGTCGGGCTCACGTTCGCCGCGACGTCGTCCGGGGTGTGCCAGAGCGAGTTCCCGGGACCGTACTCGAAGTCGATGACGTTCACGGTCGGGATGCCGGCTTCGTTGAGCGGCACGTGGTCGTCCAGGATGGGGGGGCGCACCGTCGTCGGGAAGAGCCGACCGTATCCCAAGTCGCGCGCCACGCCCCAAACGCGTTGCACGACGCGGGGGGCGTAGCGGGAGGAGTACCCCTCCACGGGAAAACCGGGATCCCGGTCCCCGACCATGTCCAGGAGGACCGCGTAGCGCGGTCGGCCGCCCAAGGGCCGCTCGGCGTAGCGCGAGGACCCGATGAACATGTCCGCGGTGGTGGGCCCGTAGTCCTCGCCGTCGACCATGAGCAGGTCGATGCCCACCGGGGGCGGCTCGAGCGAGAGAAGCTCGGCCAGCGCCAGGAGCACGGCGACGCCGGACGCGCCGTCGTTGGCCCCCGGGACCGGCGTGTCCCGGTCCTCCGGATCGGAGCTCTGGTCGGAGGTGGGCCGGGTGTCCCAGTGGGCCAGGAAGAGCAGCCGGTCGGGATCGTCGACGTCGAAGCGGGCCAGGACGTTGGCGAGCGGCAGGGTGTCGCCGGAGGTGACGACGTGGCGGAAGCGGTCCACGACGATCGTGTCGGCGTGGGCGGCGAGCTGGGCGATCATCCACTCCAGTTGCGCCGCGTGCGGGGCCGTGCCCGGCACCCGAGGCCCGAAGGCCAATTGCGCCTCGACCAGCTCGAAGGCGCGCGCGCCCGAGAAGGACGGACGCGCGACGCGTTCGGCGGGTTCGCGGACCGGCTCCTCTCCCCCGCACGCCAGCGCCGCCGCCAGCAACGGGGCCGCCGCCCCGGCGGCGCGCGTCAGCGGCACCGTCCCGGCGATGGGTTCAACCGCACTCGCTGAAGCCGCACACGTAGCACTTCACGCACCCCTCCTCGAAGGAGAGCTGGCCCGTGCCGCAATCCGGACAGCTGCCCAAGTAGCCCGGCCCAGCGGAGGGGTCGCCCGAGGAAACCGGGCTCGGAGCGGGCGCGGTCACGGGCGCGTCCAGGGGAAGTTCCGCTTGAACCCCTTCCTTTTCCTGGAGATAGCACTCGATCGCTTGGCCGATGGCGTCGGGGGCGGAGAGGATCTTGCGGAGACCGAATCCGACCGCGCGGTCACAGGAGATGCCGCGAAGCTGGTCGCGCACCGCCGTGATGGGGATCCCCGACCGCAGCGCGAGGGAGATGAGCCGCCCGATCGCCTCGGCGTCGGCCATGGCGGCGCCGCCCGCCTTGCCCAGCGTGCAGAACACCTCGAAGGGTCGCCCGTTCTCGTCCTCGTTGACGGTCACGTAGAGGTCGCCCAGCGGGCAGTCCATCTTCGCGGTCCGTCCCGTCAGCATCGCGGGACGCTTGCGTTTGTGCCGACCGGCGCCGGCCAGGAGGTCGCGTTCCCGTTCGCGCTTCCGGTGCTTCTCGATCTCGCCGCGCAACCGGTGGCACTCCTCGCGGGCGTCCGCGAGCTCCTGCTCGAGCTCGCCCGCGGCTTCCGGCTTCCGTTCGGTCTTGCCGGTCGACAGCACCTGCATCGGGCGGCATCCGTCGCGGTACACGGTCACCCCCTTGCATCCCAGCTCGAACGCCAGTTCGTAGATCTCGCGGACCTCCTCCGGCGTCGCTTCGTGGGGGAAGTTGGTGGTCTTGGAGATGGCGGAATCGATGTGCTTCTGGTAGGCGGCCTGCATGCGCACATGCCACTCGGGGGCGATGTCGTGCGCGGTCACGAACACGCGCCGCACGTCCTCGGGAACCTCGTCGTGGTGAATGTGGCCGCTCTCCGCGATCCGCTTCACGAGCTCCTCCGAATGCCAGCCGCCCTCCCGGGCGACGCGCACGAAGTCCTCGTTGACGTCCGGCATCAGCACGCCGGCCTGGTTGCGCATGAAGGCGACGGCGAAGAGAGGTTCGATCCCGCCCGAGCAACCGGCGAAGATCGAGATGGTGCCCGTCGGCGCCACCGTGTCGAGATTGCAGTTGCGCAGCGCGCGCATCGGACGGATGCGGTTGCCGTCGGGGCGCCGCGCGCAACTCTCGTCCGGACCCCAGACGGATTCCGCCCAGGCGGGGAACGCGCCCCGCCGTTCCGCCAGCTTCTCGGAGGCGACCTTGGCCTCCTCGTCGACGAACCCCATGACGCGCTCGGCGAGCTTCACGGCGGCGTCGGAGTCGTACGGGATCCCCAGCCGGACCAGCATGTCCGCCCAGCCCATCACGCCCAGGCCGATGCGCCGGATCTTCCGGGCCAGTTGGGCGATCTGGGGAAGCGGATAGCGGTTGGCGTCGATGACGTTGTCCAGGAAGTGCACGGAGAGATGGGCGACTCGGCGGAGTCCGTCCCAGTCGATCGCGTCCCGGGGGTCGTCTCCCCACGACGCTCCCTCGCGCACGAAGGCCGCGAGGTTGAGGCTCCCCAGATTGCACACGTCGTAGGCCAGCAACGGCTGCTCGCCGCACGGGTTGGTGGCCTCGTAGGCGCCCAGCGCGGGCACCGGGTTGAACTCGTTCGCCCGGTCGACGAAGAAGACGCCCGGCTCCCCGGTCTTCCAAGCGCCCTGGACGATGATTTCGAAGATCTCGCTCGCGTTCTCGCGGCCCACGACCTCCCCGGTGCGCGGGCTCAGGAGGTCGTAGTCCCCGTCGTCCGCCACCGCCCGCATGAACGCGTCGGTGACGGCGACCGAGATGTTGAAGTTCGTGATCTGGGAAGTGTCGTTCTTGCAGGCGATGAAGGTGCGGATGTCGGGATGGTCCACGCGCAGGATGCCCATGTTCGCGCCCCGCCGCGTGCCGCCCTGTTTGACGACCTCTGTGGAGGAGTCGTACAGGCGCATGAACGAGACCGGGCCCGAGGCCACCCCCATGGTGGAGCGCACCGTGTCGCCCTCGGAGCGAAGGCGGGAGAAGGAGAATCCCGTGCCTCCTCCCGACTGGTGGACCAGCGCCATGTTCCTGAGGGTGTCGTAGATGCCGCACTCCCCGTTCGAGAGCGTGTCCTCGACGGGTAGCACGAAGCACGCCGAGAGCTGTCCCAAGGGACGCCCCGCGTTCATGAGCGTTGGGGAGTTGGGCGCGAACTTCCCCGTCGTCATGAGCTCGTAGAACTGGCGCGCGACCTCGTCGATGGCCGGGTCGGTTGCGCCGTGGCGGCGATCCTCCTCGGCGATCACGCGCGCGACCCGCCAGAACATGGCCTCGGGCTCTTCGACGGGCTCGCCCTTCTCGTCCTTCTTCAGGTAGCGTAGCCCGAGAACGACGCGTGCGTTCTCGGACAACGTCGCGCGGGGCAGGTCGTCGGGAGGCACAGCGTAGTTTGGATCCGGTCGTTGGACGGACATGCGACGACGCCGTGGCTCATTCACAGTTCTGAGGCCTCAGATCGAAGTTGCTCACGGACCATCTCGAGTGGATTCTCGAGGGTGCGGAGAAGGAGAAAGCGCACGGAAATGGTCACCTGGGCTCTCGGAGGAGAACCCGGACGGACTCGGAAAATGAGGAGTGCGAGCCCCTTGTCAGGGACAAAAATGCCGTACTCGCAGAATTTTCTAGCAAACCTCCCCCAGCCTAATTTTTTCTAATTTTTAAAGATTATCTCCCGAATCGACGATGCGGACAAGGAATTCAACGGGAGAGCAGGGGACGTGCTGGTCTTCTTCCCAGCATGAAAATCTGGATAACCAGCTGTTACGATATCACTTGCACGGGTACGGCTACACGCCTCCGCTGTCGGCCAGTGCGGATCGTTGGCGCCAACGCTGGGGCGAGGAGCTCAGGATCTCGGACGGCGGCGACGTTCAGCCCTCGCCCTTCGACGAGCAGGATCTGGGTGAAATCACCACGCCCGAGTTGTACCCCGGCGAACGCTGGGGTGGCTTAGCCAACAAGTAGAAATGGCCTCCTTCGGATCATGTTCGGTCGTCGACGAAACCGGATCCGGGAGAGGAGCGGATGGAGTCGAGTCTCAGGGAGCGAGATCGCATTTCGGTGCTCAGGCAAGTGAGCGAAGGAGTTCCGACCGCGTCTGCGGGGGCGGAGCGTATCGGCGTGACGTCGCGTCACTTCCGGCGCCTGCTGCGGAAGTTCGAGGCGGAGGGCGACGCCGCCGTGGTTCATGGGTTGCGGGATAAGCCTTCGAACCGAGCGCTGCCTCGGGAGGTTCGCGAGCAGGTGCTCGAGTTGGCGAAGGATCCGATGTTCCGAGAACTTCGGGCCGACGTTGCTCGCCGAGCACGTCGAGTGGATTTCCGGGGTGCGGGTCAGCCCGGAGACGGTGCGAGGCTGGTTGCTGGACGCGGGGCTGTGGGAGCGGCGCCGCAAGCGGCCCAAGCGCCGTAGCCGGCGTCCCCGCCGAGCGGCGCTGGGGGAGTTGGCGCAGTGGGACAGCTCGCTGCATCCGTGGATGGAGGATCGGGTAGAGGACGATCCGGTGCTGATCTCGATCCACGACGACGCGACGAGCCGCTGATGGTGGCCCGGTTCGTGGTCCGCGACACCGGCGCGGAGAACCGGCGGGTGATCGTCGAGTATCCGACGAGCCACGGCCGACCCTTGGCGGTCTACACCGACCACGCGGGGCATTTCGGGCAGTGGCAGTCGGACAAGGAGAAGCGCACGGAGACGATCATCTCGGGAGCGCTGGCCGAGCTGGACGTCGAGCTGATCCTTGCCGGGGGTCCCCCAAGCCAAGGGGCACTTCGAAGGCTCGAAGTGTCCCCTCGCCAAACTCGGCTATTCCCGCGACGGCAAGCGTGGCAAGCTCCGGATCGTCTTCGCGTTGCTGTGCAACCGCGAGGGCTGTCCGGTCCTACGTCGAGTGGCATATGCGCCGCTCGCTCGCGCCGTTGTTGTTCGACGACGAAAGTTCGCGGCGGAGCACCGCGCGCCTCGCCTGTGGCGCCTGCCCGCCCGTCCCGCTCGGCCCGTGCCAAGGCAGGCAGGAAACGTACCGAAAAGGGCTTTCCCATGCATAGCTTTCGGACGCTGCTGGCGGATTTGGCCACCCTGACCCGCAACCGCGTGCAACCTGCCGCCGCGGGGGCTGTGGCCGCCGACGTGATCGCCAGCCCCACCCCGCTTCAAGCCGAAGCCTTCCGGCTCCTCGGCGTTCGTCCATGACTTGTACCCAGTAGCGTACACTTCCATGTACATTGATCGCGTACCCAACCGGAACTCCCCACCTGCCGTCCTCCTCCGCGAGTCCTTTCGCCAGGACGGAAAGGCCAAGAAACGCACCCTCGCCAACCTCTCCAAGTGGCCCGACCACCTCGTCGAGGGCCTCCGCATCCTGCTCAAGGGCGGCGTCGCCCTCCCCTCCCTCGGACACGCCTTCTCGATCCTCCGCTCTCGACCCCACGGCCACATCGCCGCCGTCCTCGGATCCGCACGTCGCCTCGGGCTCGACAAGCTCCTCGACCGCCGACCCTCCCGAGAACGGGACCTCGCCACCGCCATGATTCTCGAACGTAGTTCCGAGTGGAAGCCTCCAAGCCTTCCGACCCCGAGAACGGGACCTCGCCACCGCCATGATTCTCGGCCGCATCCTCGATCCCCGCTCCAAGCTCGCCACCGCCCGCTCTTTCGGTAGCGAAACCCCGACCCACACGCTGGGCGAGGAGCTCCAGATCTCGGACGCCGACGAAAACGAGCTCTACCGGGCCATGGACTGGTTGCTCGAGCGCCAGGATCGCATCCAGCGGCGCTTGGCGGCCGAGCACCTCGAGGACGGCACCCTGGTGCTTTGCGACGTGACTTCGGTCTACTTCGAAGGCTCGAAGTGTCCGCTCGCCAAATCGTTCCCGTCCATAAAATCGCAAGTGTTTGTCATGCTTGACGATGCGTCCGTAAGCGAACGGCGAATCGAGTGGCTTTTCGCCCGCCGAATCCGTTATGCTCAAGGTGCTTGACGATCGGTTATCCTCATGTGCCCCAACGGGTTCACCACGTCCAAGGAGGACTGGCGATGCGGGCGAAACGCACGCCCCAAGGAAGCCTCTTCACCCCCGATTACCCGGACCACGACCGCGGGCGGGTGCTCGCCGACGTCTCGGGCCAGCTGGACCGCCACCCCCAGTTCTTGGATTGGGTCGCTGCCGACGTGAACGGAGAAAACCCCTCCTCGAAGGGCCGCGCGGGCTTGACCTGCGAGACGATTCTGCGCGCCGGGGTCCTGATGCAGATGGAGCGGTGGACCTACAGAGAGCTGGAGTACCACCTGCTCGACTCGAGCGCGGCGACAAGGTTCACACGGATCGATCCGCTGGCGCCTCCGAAGCGCTCCGCGCTGAATCGTTGCATCTCCACCGTTCGCCCCGGGACGTGGGAGCGAATCAACCGGGTCCTGCTGGGCGTGGCCCGCGACGAGAGGATCGAAGACGGGAGCGTGATCCGCATCGACGGCACGGTGACGGAAACCCACATCCACCGTCCGAGCGACAGCACGCTGTTGTTGGATTCGGTGCGCGTGCTCTCGCGGCTACTGGCCGGTGCGCGCAAGAAACTGGGGCGCGAGGCGTTCCGGTTCCACGACCACGAGCGGGCGGCGAAGCGCAGGGTGCTGGCGATCCGCAAGGCTCGCAGGCCGAAGCGCGTCGAGCTGTATCGGCAACTGCTGGCGACGACGCGGCGCACGCTGGGGTACGTGGACGGCGCGTTCGAGGCGGTGGAGCAGCTCGACGAGGCGTGGCTGGCGAACTGGCGAGCGAAAGTCGAGCAGTACCGGGAGTTGGCCGAGCAGGTCGTGTCGCAGACGGTGCGGCGGGTGTTGGAGGGGGAGAAGGTGCCTGCGAGGGAGAAGGTGTCGAGCCTGTTCGAGCCCCACACCGACATCGTCGAGAAGAGCGGGCGCAAGGTTCAGCACGGGCACAAGCTGAACATTACGAGTGGGAGGAGCGGCATGGTGTCCGACATGGCGATCGAGGAAGGCAATCCGGCGGACAGCACGAGGTGTCTGCCGATGATCAAGCGGAGTGCGGAGATCTACGGGTCGGCGCCAAAGCAGGTCGCGTGCGACGGGGGCTACGCCAGCAAGGCCAACTTGGCGGCTGCGAAGGAGCTGGGAGTGCGCGACGTGGTCTTTCACAAGAGGAGGGGGTTCGAGGTGGCGGACATGGCCACGACGCGTCGGGTGTACAGGCGGTTGAGGAAGTTTCGGGCGGGTATGGAGGCGGTGATCTCCCATCTCGAGCGTTGCTTCGGGCTCGGCCGGTGCACTTGGCGCGGGCTGAAGCACTTCCGAGCGTACGCTTGGTCGGCGGTGGTGGCGCACAACCTCGGGGTCATGGCACGGCACAGGCTGAAACTGAAGCCGGCCTGACGGGGCCGATCCGAGGCCATCCATCTCTTCCATTGCCCGGGTTCCTCCGGGCTCCGTGGGACCGGTGTGCTCGGGAGCCGTTGGAGGCGCTCCGCCAGACTTGCATCGGCCCGTCGGCTCCCCTCGCGGCAGGCCGGCGAGCCGCCGAAACGCTATTTCGCCGGACGCCAACCGAAACCTGCGCCCGATCCGTCCTTTTTCTGGCCGCTCTGGCCGGAAAAACGGACGAGAACCAAATTCGGCTATTCCCGCGACGGCAAGCGCGGCAAGCTCCGGATCGTCTTCGCGTTGCTGCGCAACCGCGAGGGCTGTCCGGTCGATGCTCTTATGTACGTCAAGGGCGCAGTTTTGCGTAGATTCGAGGCTGCAGGATTGCTTCCAACGGCGTTTCGCAACCGTCCGAGATAGGGGACGTTGCGAGCGCCGCGCCTCTCGACGTTCCGTCGAGATTGTTACCGAGCGTTTAAAATTGCACACTTTTTGGCAGCCGTCGAGCGGGTCAGGCCACACGAGGGGAACCGGCGTCACTTTCAAACTCGCTGCCGTCGAGGTCTTCGAAGGCAACACCGCCGATCCCACCACGGTGCGGACCCAGCTCGAGACGTTGCGCGAGCGCTTCGCGCTCTCGCGCGTCGTGCTCGTCGGCGACCGAGGGTTGCCGACCGGCGCCCGCATCCGCGAGGAGGTGCGGCCTGCGGGATTCGATCGGATCACCGCGCTGAGGGCCCCGCAGATCCGGGCCCTGGTCGACGGCGGCGATCTTCAGCTCTCGCTCTTCGACGAGCGCGATCTGGCCGAAATCAGCGCACCCGAGTCGTACCCCGGCGAACGCTTGGTGGTGTGTCGCAATCCGTTGCTCGCAGCCAAACGGGCTCGCAAGCGGCAGGAGCTCCTCGCCGCCACCGAGGTCGAGCTGGACAAGGTCGTTGCGGCCGTGTGCCGCGACGGACAGCCGTTGCGGGGCCGGGACAAGATCGCCGTGCGGGCCGACCGGGCGTTGCGCCGCTACAAGGTCGGCAAGCACTTCGACGTCGAGTGCACCGACGACTCCTTCTCCTGGGCACGCAACGAGGGCCGCATCGCGAAGGAGGCCGCACTGGACGGCATCTACATCATCCGCACCGACGTGCCCGCCGAGACGCTTTCGCCCGAGGAAGGGGTTCGGTCCTACAAGAGCCTGAGCAAGGTCGAACGGGCCTTCCGGAGCTACAAGACCGTCGATCTCGAGGTGCGTCCCGTGCACCACCGCTTGGAAGGTCGGGTTCGGGCCCACGTCTTTCCGTGCATGATCGATGCTCTTATGTACGTCAAGGGCCCGGTTTTCTGGAAATTCGAGGCTGCAGGATCGCTTCCAACGGCGTTTCGCGACCTTCCGAGGGGTAAGGGACATTGCGAGCGTCGAGCCTCTCGACGTCCCGTCGGGATCCGGCCAGCTGCTCGGTGACTCCCAACCTCTTCTCCGGTTCGCCGGTCATCCTGGGCGAGCCCTTCCGGGCGCGCCGTCCAAGCGATGCAACGCGTCGTCGGCAGCTGCCCGTACAACGTGGCCGCGCCTCGGCTCGCGAGCCCTGCGGATCGCCGGCCTCTGCGCTTGTCCCTGCTTGTAGTTGCGGAACCTGCCGCGCCCCAAGATCTTGGCGCATAGGGCAGTGCCGACGTAGACTCGCAGGTTCTCCGCACGCACACCCGCCACGGCCTCCGTTCGTCGGGCCATGCCCGACAGCGCGTCCCACGGCGCCCGGGACAGGGGGAGGGAGCGGCCGACCGGCCGCTCCCTCCCCCTGGCGGATGCGGCAGGGGGAACGCTCCCGCGTCCAGCGCCCGACGCCGACCCATCCCCTCCGCGCTCGCGCACCCGAGAAGACGTCCTTGGAGTCGGGATCGGATCATGGCGCAGATCAACCTTGATCCTGCTCCGAAGGAGTCTTCGGACAGGCTCATGCAGCTCTGTACGCTACCGGCCCGTCTTCCGAGGCGGCTCCGTCGGCCCTCTTCGCCCGGATCCGACAAGCCCGTCGCCGGGTCCCTCGGCGCACCCGCCCGATCCCGCTTCCCCCGCTTTTCGCCTTGGGTCTCGGCGGAGGTCGCCCGAGCTTCGGCAACCCGCTCGCTCGCCGCATCGGACGACTCCGTCGGTCGCGCCGCCCCGACGCCGCTCGTCAGCGCCCGGTAGACGCGACGGGCCATGTAGCGCTCGAGGCACCGCATCACCTCACGCTTCGACAGCCCCTCTTCCGTGCGCCGCTCGACGTAGCGCTGCGTTCTCGGATCGGTGCGCATTCGCGTCAGCACGATCACATGCAGCGCCGCGTTCGCACTCCGGTTCCCGCCCCGATTCAGGCGATGCCGCCGCGTCTTTCCGCTCGATGCAGGGATCGGGCTGGCCCCGCACATCATCGCGAAGCTCCCCTCCGAGCGCATCCGGTCCGGGCTCTTTCCAACCGCCACCAACAGATCCGCAGCCGTCGCGATTCCCGCGCCCTCGAGCTCGATCAGCGCCGGAGCCGCACGCTCGACGATCGGCCGAATGCACTCGTCCAGTCCGGCGATCTCCTCCTTGAAGGCCAGGACCCGGCGGGCCAAGCGCTTGAGCGCGATCTTCGTCGCGACCTCCGGCTCATGCGCGCGCTCCGCTCGAGGCCTCCACGCCGCGCACTTGCGCAGTCGCTTCATGCGAGTCAGGTCGCGGAGCTCATCGCGCAGCCGCTCGGGCGCCGAGACGATCAGGTTGTGCAGCTGTTGCTGGGCCACGCGGCACCCCTTCACCGCGCTCCGGCGCGCCACGCAGAGCGTGCGCAGCGCCTCGACGGCGCCCGTGCGGTCCTTGGCCACGTGCGTTCGGTACCCGGTGCGAGCCGCCTGCGCCGCCGCGATCGCGTCCAGCGCGTCGTCCTTCCCCTGCGCCCTTCGGGCCACGGGGTCCGGACCGGTCACCTCGAGCACGGGCACCCCAGCCGCCGCCAGGCAGCGGCTCACGCCCGCGCCGTACGTTCCCGTGCACTCGACGCCCACCCGCAGCAACTCACCGTGAGATCGAAGCCACCCGAGCATCGCCCGGTACCCGTCGCCGGTCGTCGGAAACGACTCGGTCCCGAGCTCCGCGCCATCGACGCTCACAACTGCAACGGTGTGTCGGTCTTGGTGGGTGTCCACCCCACCGACGACCCCGTTGCTCTCCACCTGCGCACTCGCCATGCCGGCCTCCTGTCCCCATGTTGGGATGCAGCGATGGAACCGGCCTCGGCCGACATTGGACGAAGCAGCGACGGGACGCACGCGAGTGCGTCGGGCTCTTGTCAGGTCACGATGTCGGTCGAGGCCGGAGCTCTTGCCGGTCCCCCCGAGTGGCCGACGAACCGAGCTAAGGACACTTCGGGTCAGCCAACTACTGGGTCAGACCACCCGAGGGGAACCGGCGTCAGTTTCAAACTCGCTGCCTACTACGTCGAGTGGCACATGCGCCGCTCGCTCGCGCCGTTGCTGTTCGACGACGAAGTTCGCGGCGGAGCGCCGCGTGCATCGCCGGTGGCGCCTGCCCGCCCGTCCCGCTCGGCCCGTGCCAAGGCAGGCAGGAAACGCACCGAAAAGGGCTTTCCCGTCCACAGCTTTCGGACGCTGCTGGCGGATCCGGCCACCCTGACCCGCAATCGCGTGCAACCTGCCGCCGAGGGGGCTGTGGCCGCCGACGTGATCGCCAGCCCCACCCCGCTTCAAGCCGAAGCCTTCCGGCTCCTCGGCGTCCGTCCATGACTTGTACCCAGTAGCGTACACTTCCGAATAGCGGATAACCCACCACGAAACAGTCGGTTAGCACGTGTTATACGCTGGAAGTTCGGCTAGAGCGTACACCTCTGATTTCACATAAATCATTTCAAAACAGTCATTTATACTGTTTTTGTACGCTGGAAATTCGGCTAGAATGCCGACCCTAAGCGCAGATGGAGGCGTCCCCCGTACAGGCGGAGCCCCGCCGCCCCGGGCGGAGCGTCCTCGGCCCGGAGCGGAAAGGCCACGCCCGCACGCACATCGGTGGATACGGTCCAAAACGGAAGCGCGTTCACGGTGACCTCGAGCCCGAAGGAGGCGATGGCGGGGCGTTTCGGGTTCTCGAGAAGGGCGTCTTCGCCCTCCGGGCCCCAGGCGTTGCCCGCATCGACGAACAGGCTAGCGCCGACCCGGTCGAAGTACAGGGGCCAAGCCCCGAACCCCCGGCGGACGAGCGAGAGGGGAAGCCGGTATTCGACCGACGCCGACCAAGCGGTGCGCCCGCGGCGGGAAGCGGAGGAATAGCCCCGCACCGGGAAGAGGAGGGGCGAGCCTCCGAAAAGGCCGAATCCGGTGATTCGCTCGCGCGCGCCCGCGGCGTCGCCCACCTCGAAATGGAACCCGTCCGCGCCGGGTCCGCGCGCCACCCCTCCGCTCACGCGCAGAGCGAGCACCTGCCGGGCGAATCCGGCGCCGCCGAGCGCCCTGTAGAGGGACAGGCGGCCTACGCCCTCCTCGAACCCTTCGTCGGCCGAGGGATCGCCGGCCAGTTCCTCGGGGAGATCGAGCACGCGCGCGACGCGTCCCCGGACGACGGCGGAGACGCCGTCCGCGCGGGTCATGGACATCGCGTGGGCACGGGCGTTGGTGAAGCTCAGCGTGGCCGCGACCTCTCCGACCCGTCGGGCGGGACGGGCGAGCCGGAAGGCGGCGGAGGGTTCGAGAGTCCCGTCCAGAAGCTCGGACGTCACCCAATTGTGGCTCGCCTCCAGAGCGAGTCCGAGACGGTTGCGGAAGCGCGCCCGCTGGAAATCCACGCTCAGCCGAACGCGACGCTCCCGGTCCACCACGTACAGGGTGTCCGCATCCCCGGTCTCGCGCTCGCCCAGGGCGAGGCCCGCAGGGTCGTGGATCTGGCCCGCCGAGACCGTCACCACGGGGTTTCCCAGCGCCGCGGCGGCGTATCCGAAGCGCCCCTCCACGCGGCGGCCGTCGGGAATCAGGCGGCCCCAGGACCAGAACGAGTGCCGGCCGACCAAATCCCGGCCGGAGGTCGAGAACCCGAAGCCCCGGCCGAGAACGTCCCGCGAGCCGATCCTGCGCGGCGCGGAGTAGAGCGGTTGCCAATAGGTCGGGAGGAGGGAGCGGAACGCCCGGTACGGCCTGCTCTCTTCCTCGACCGCAGCCGCGAAGCGGTCGGGGGACCGCTCCGCGCCCAGGAGGAAGCGGGGGTCGAGGGCGAAGGGCTCGAACCACTCGTCCGGGGCGTAGGGCACGCGCTCGAGATCCCAGCCGTCGTGGTGGTAGACCGAGTAGTAGATCCACTCGCCCGCGGGATCGACGGCCGGGTGGGCGGCCCCGGTGAGCAGGTGGGTGACTTGGCGCGGCGGTCCCGGGCGCCCGTCCTCGCCGATGGCGGCCGCGAACAGGTTGGGGATGCCGGTGCGATCGGAGGACCACAGCAGGGTGCGCCCGTCGGGGGACCAGGCGGGGCTCGCGTCCACGGCGCGGTCGTCGGTCACCCGCGCGATCAGCCCGCCTCCGGCGTCCAGGACGACCATGTCGAAGCGCCCCCCGGAGCGCCACTGCGAGACGGCGATGCGAGACCCGTCCGGCGACCAGCGCGGAAAAGCCCAATGGACGTCGGGATCCGCCTCCGACAACGGGTCGACGCGACCGGTGGCCAGTTCCACCAGGACGAGCCGATTGGTGCCGCCGCCCTCCTGCACGGCGACCGCGCGATCGCCGTCGGGATGCACGTCGGGGGAAGCGAGCCGCCCGCCTCGGGTGAGGCGGATCACGTCCCCGGCGGCGTCGGCCCGGTAGAGGTCGGAGTAGATCCGGTAGCGGTCCGCCAGCTCGAGCTGGGCGAAGACAATCCCCCCGTCGGGCGTCCACGAGAAGCTGGACGGGCCGTTGGTGCGGGCGAACCGGCGTTCCGCGCCGTCGGCGAGGGCGCGCAGGCGCAGATGGGCGTCCGAGCGGCCGTCGGCGAGCGCGAAGGCCAGGCGCTCGCCGTCCGGCGAGACCTGCGGATGGAGCGCTTGGCGCGCGCCCCGGGTCAGGGCCTCGCCGGAGGTGAGCGGCCGCGCGGCGGCGAGGGAATCGGCGAGGGCGCGGTACTCGGCGGAGACGGACGCCCGCCATTCCTCCCACGCCTGCGAGAAGGAGACGCCGAAGGCCGAGCGCGCTGCGGCGTCGATCCGGTACGGCACCAGCTGGCCCGCCACCCGATCCACGAGCCGACGCAGCCCCGCCTCGTCCGTGCGCTTCGTCAGGTAGTCGAAGAACTCGGAGCCGTAGACGTAGGGCCGGAGCCCCGCCGGCCATACGGGGCTCCGGCCGGAGACCATGGGCAGCGGCTCGAGCTCGTCCTCCAGGGCGGCGGTGCGCAGCACCATGTCCTGCCAAGTGCCGTGGACGCGGCCCGCGTCCGTGAGCGTCGACTCGTAGTGGGTGGCGATCCCCTCGGTCAGCCAAACGGGCGCGGCTCTCCCGGGGAAGAAAGGCCAGGAGGCGGGGTAGCGGCCCAGCACGGCGCGCAGCAGTTTGCCCGCGCCCGCGGCGGGGTCGAGGTGGAAGACGTGCGCCAACTCGTGCGTGACCACCAGCTCCATCCAGTCGTCGAAGTAGTTGAGCGAGCCTCCGTCCGCGGGCGGGCGCGCGAAAAGCGTGATGCGGTTTCCGGGGACCACGTTGGCGAAGCCGTTGGAGTAGTCGGCGTGGTCGGTGAGCACGATGTCGACGACGCCGGGCGGTGCGGCGACGAAACCCGAGGCGAGTTGCGCGTACGCCCGCTCGGCGCGGTCGGCCAAGCGGGCCGCCAGCGGGCGGAGGGCTTCGGGATGGGTGATCCGGAAGTGTTCGGTGTCGAGCGTGCGCCAGTTCTCGTCCGGGGGCGCTTGGCCGAAGGCCGGGCCGGGCGCCGAATCCGCGCCCGCCAAGAGGGCCGACAGAAGAAGAAGCCTTGTCGGGAAGCCGCCGCGATGGTCACTGTTGGCCGGGACGCGGGTACGACATGCACGGAGTGTCATCGAAGGCAGGGGAGGCCAAGACGAATATCTGGTACCGGCTGGGCTACGCTTGGGAGCGTGCGCGCCCGGGCCCGGCGGACGGCGGCGAGAGATCCGGCCGGGAGCGCCGACCGACCCGGCCTGGAAATGGGAGCGCGCCCTCCGATGCGCGCAAGCCCGCGTCTTCGCTCCTCGAGCGGGACCTGATCGGCGAAGCCGCCGAGCTGGCCCGCCGGACGGTGGCGCAACGGGTGCGCCGTGCGCCGGTACGCGGCGACCTCGGTCGGGCGGCGCTCGCGGGGGCCGGGGCTGCGCTCGCCGCGCGCGCGCTGGCCTCCCTGCTCGCCGGCGACGCGACACCCGAGGACGACGATCCAGGGCTCGGCATCGAGCTCGTGCAGGGCGCAACCGAGGGACTCGCGCTCGCGGTCCTGGTCCGTCATCTGCCCGGCGGTCGCCTGTTGCAGGCCGGACTGTGCGGCGCGGCGCGGTACGCCGCGGCCTCCCGGGGCGGTCTCCCGCACGTCGTCCGTCCCATCGCGCCTCCGATCCTCCGCGCCCTCGCCCCCCTGGCGCCGGAGGCCTCCCGGCACCGGGGGCCGCTCGAACACGCGGCGTTCGCGGTCGCGTTCGTCCTGCTCCATCCGCGGAGAACGCCCGCAACCGATTAGCATCGACCGGGGGCGACGGCCCGCGCGCCGCCTCGTTCGCCGGGTCCTCACGCTCCAGCGGGCGTGAGAGAGCCCAGAACCCGGGCGCCGGACGCGCCCGTCGCCTCCGGCGCGTTGGCCGGCAGGCCCTGCACGTGCGCCCACGCCAGCACCGCGAAGCAGGCGGCCTCGCGCGCTTCCGGATCGAGACCCAGCTCGGAGAGATCGCGCACCGGGACGGGGGCGAGCCGTTCGGCGATCATTCCCGCCAGCACCGGGTTGAGGGCGCCCCCGCCCGCCAGCGCCACTTCGCGCACGCCCCTGGGGAGGACCCAGCGACGGTAGGCGTCGGCGACGGAAGCGGCGGTGAAGGCGGTCAGCGTCGCGACCAAGCCGGTCCAATCGCGCCGCGTGCGTGGCCGACGGCGGTTCACGAGTCCCTGCACGAACGCGGTGCCGAAGACTTCGCGGCCGGTGGACTTCGGGGGCGGCCGGCGCAAAAACGGGTGCTCGAGAAGCTCTTCCAGAAGGTCGGCGTCCACCGCGCCTGCCGCGGCCAGTTCGCCGTCGGCGTCGAAAGTTCGGCGGCCGCCCGTGGCGAGTTCGGCGGCGGTGTCGACGAGCGCGACCCCAGGACCCGTGTCGAACGCCAGAACCGGTTCCTCGGAAGCGGCGGCGGGAAGCCAAGTGACGTTGGCCATCCCTCCCAGGTTCTGCAGGGCGCGCGGTCGGTCGGGGGCCGAGAAGAGCAGGCGGTCGGGCCAGGGAACCAGCGGCGCCCCGTGGCCTCCGGCCGCCACGTCGCGGGCGCGGAAGTCGCTCACCACCGGAACGCCGGTGATCTCCGCGATGGTCGCGGGATCGCCCAGCTGGAGGGTGGCCCCCCGGCGGCCGCCCGCCGGAGGATCGTGTCGCACCGTCTGTCCGTGCGAACCGATCGCCGCGACCGATTTCGGATCCACTCCGGCGCGTGCGCAACCCGCGAGCGCGCAGCGCGCGAAGCGCTCCCCCAGCGCCGCGTGCAGGCGGGCCAGTTCGGCCGCTCCGCCGTTCTCGATCGCCCGCCGGATCGAATTCCGCTCCTCCGGCCGGTAGCGTTCGCTGTGGAATCCCAACAGCCGCCACGAGAAGGTCGCGGGCGTCGCCCCGTCCACTTCGAGCAGGGCGGCGTCGACGCCGTCCAGCGAGGTGCCCGACATCATCCCCAGCACCTTCACGGCCGCCCCGTCACGGTGGAGGTCCTTCGGCGTCGCCGGTCGCATCCGCCACCCGACCCCCGCTCTCGTCGAGCAGCGCGCGCGCCTCCTCGGCGGCAACCTCGCGCCGAGCCATCACGATCGCCGTCTTGACATGGCCGCCGGACTCCCGCAACAACTCCCGAGCCGACGCGCGTTCCATCCCCAGCGTGGTCATCAGGATGCGCTCCCCCCGGTCCTGGAGCTTTCGGCAGGTCACTTGGAGATCCACCATGAGGTTGCCGTGGACCTTGCCCATGAGGACCATGGCGCCGGTCGTGACGGTGTTCAGGACCAGCTTGGTGGCGGTGCCCGCCTTCATGCGCGTGGAGCCGGTGATCACCTCGGGGCCGACCAAGGGGGCGACGACGACGTCGTGGGCGGCGCGGAGTTCGGGGGACGGGGGCGTGCACAGGAGAAAGCCGGTCCGCCCGCCTCTCTCCCGCGCGCGCCGCAGCGCTCCGTGCACGAAAGGCGTGGTGCCGGAGGCGGCGATGCCGAAAACGAAGTCGACGGAGGTCACGGTCAAGCGGTCCATCTCGCGGGCGCCGTCGCGCGGATCGTCCTCCGCCCCCTCGCGCGCCCGCACCAGCGCGTCCGGGCCGCCCGCGATCACGCCGACCACCATCGACGGGTCGGTCCGGTAGGTCGGAGGCATCTCGGCCGCGTCGAGCACGCCCAACCGCCCGGAAGTGCCCGCGCCCACGTAGATCAACCGGCCGCCACGGAGAAACGCGTCGCGCGCCAGTTCCATCGCCCGCGCGATGCGGGCGGCCTCTTCCCCGACCGCTGCGGCCACGGTGCGGTCCTCCGCGTTGATCAGCGCTACGATCTCCGCGGGCGACAGCCGGTCGATGTGTCGCGAGCGCGGATTGCGCTGTTCGGTCAGGCGGTCATCCAGCATGGGCGCTTGGACCTCATCCAGATCTCGGCAACAGTTACTTTGTTGTCAAATTTGCCATTTGAAATCATAAATATCTTTTCTCTCGAAAATCGAGTTTCGAGATTTGGACTGCGCTTGGAGATATTAGATCTCCCCAAGACACAACTTTATTGTGGGCAAGTGTATTCCGTACGCGCTTAAGCCAATTCAAAAGATCTTTGTCAATTCCATAACGATAAAGGCCTCTGTGCCGCGCTTGATAAACCATATCTCCGATTTCTAAATTCTCCAGACACTGAATTTTTGTCCCATCTGAGGAACGTCTATGCGGCACTTCCCATAAATTTTGGTACCTTTCAAGCAGCCAAAGTCTTTGGCGCTCCACAAGAGGAAAAAGTACAGCAACCTGCGCCGCCCAAATTTTCTCACGGGGGTGGTCACCTTTTTCTATAAGCGTCTGCAACGAATACCTAGACAATTTTTCGGCAAGTGTTAAATCCATACCAGCGAGCTCAGCAACAAGCGCGCTCCTCAAAGCGATGTTCGCCGGACGATGTCCGGCGAACATGCCGACCCGCTCAGCAATAGCTCGGGCGTCTAATGAGCTCACAAAATCTCGCCACAGACGCCGACGTAATCGCTTTCCATCACCACAACTTGCTGCGCGGTCATCCATCATAGAAATACAGAACCGTGGCATCGGGCGTAGTTCAATTTCAGTTGACTTTTGAACATGGTTCACCCAAGCACTTGCTACACCAGTTTTATCAGTCGCATCAATCCACAAGACTGAAACCGTGGGATTACGGTCCATGTATTTCTCGGGCTCTAGCCTCAACTTATCAGTAGAACGTACAACACCCCACCCTTTGCCCCCGATTCTGTGGTGTTTGACCAAACCAGCGGTTTCTATGGCAAGTTGGTCACTCAACTTTCTGTCTGGAAGACCAATAATAACAGAGAATCGATCCTTTAGATCTCCGAGGATCGTTTCCAAAAAATTTGCCGGACCCGGCAATCTAACCCACGGCCGCGAAAAACTCATTTTCCGAAATTTGTGCCAAACCTTTGTTGTACGTGGAATCGAGCCGATAGCGCCCTTTTCTCCTGCAGACAATGCCAAGGCGATCAGCCCAA
This sequence comes from Longimicrobiales bacterium, assembly GCA_965115885.1. Classification (GTDB taxonomy): domain Bacteria; phylum Gemmatimonadota; class Gemmatimonadetes; order Longimicrobiales; family Gaopeijiaceae; genus BD2-11. The sequence goes on along the minus strand of OZ220479.1, from coordinate 214,401 downwards.
TCAAAAAATTGATCAGCCTCTTCGATACTTAATCCCCCAGCATAGTCTTTGGATAACTCCGAAAGTGTGTCAGCGTCAAGCGAGTCGGAATCAAAATAATCAACCAAAATCTTAAGCGCGATATCAGTACATTCAGACACATTGACGACATCTTCAACACATCGTTTGTGCCCATCTTCGCTCATGGCTGAATTCACAATTTCATCCAAATTCAGCTGTTTATTCCTAGCAGCTTTTTCAACCACAATAGGCCAAAGGAAATCCACATGGTTTTGATTCTTGTTGCCGAGCTGCCCCATTTGATATTCTCGATCTAGGTCTCTACCTACCACAGAATCTTCCTTTTTTAGCCAAGCGCGTGTAAAATCTCGCCCGCACGGCTCAAGCCAAATTTTGCGAAGCTCAACTTCCTTGACATTTGGCATAGCTTCACCCATCGATTCCCACGCATCCTTTGGGTTACACAAAAGCACAATACGAGTAATTTGTTTTGTCTTGCCAGAATGTTGGAACGCACGATGTAGTATTTCCGCATTCCATTCCCCACGCATATCTACGAGAACAATCTTGGTGGTGATTCCTTCTTTTCGACCTGCCCGTCGAGCTTGGCGGGTCTTTACACGTAATGTTGTCGGGCCGGCATGATAGACGGAAATACCCGCCATCTGCTCGAGGGAATCGCTAACCCGGTCAAGTCCCGCAAGGTTCGTCCCAAAAACAAGGCCAACAGCGGTACCACGAGAATAGCATAAACGCTCTTCTTGGCGAACTGTAAAAGAAGATAACAACTTACCACCTTCTGTGGTCTTCCAGTGAGCTCTCCACTGGGCAGGGTCGAAAATTGGAGGCTCGCGATTCGATTTAGCCGCGTTATATTTGTTTTCAATCTCAGTATTGTCACCCAATAGCATACGAAGATTGCGTGTTCGGATAGTATAATTTTGTTTATTGCTTGTCGTTATTTGGTTTCGCAGAATCCCAAGACCGACCATTTCTTCCAAGAGCACCTCGAATACTGAATACCTATCGTCAGATTCAAAACCTTTAGGCCATTCCCTCATAGTATTGTCTCGAATCTGTTTAACCGACATACCTTGCGGTCGCCCATATTCATCATCGAAGCCCATTCGTGCGATGAGGTAGGTCAGAAACTCGTACCGAGAATCAAGCACGATTGTCCATTCAAACATCTTGGAAATATTCGTCCGTGCTTCTTTAGCGTTAAAGATGCGATCAACTAAATCTTGATCAATTATATAAGGTGGCCCTTCCCCTTCAGATTCATTTTCTTCGCGATGCATCTTCAGCAATTCCTTACAAAACTGTTGTGCGAGTGCTGGATAGTAATTTGTTTCAGCAGCAATTCGTATGACCAAATCACTAGATAACCGATAACCGAGCACCTCGAGAGGTTCACGTATGATACTTTCAATCTCGTGACGATCAGTCCCGTGCGGCAACATCGCGCCGATACAAATCGGTTCACCCAGATGAGCAAGTGGCGTATTTAGCGCTTTGGAATCATTCGCTGCGCGCTGCACGTTGTGCAGTCCGGCGAATACAACTTTGAATCTTCGTTCAGTATCCTCCATGAGATTCTTGATCTGCTCCAAAACTATATATTCTTGCTGTCGATCTTTGTACAGAAAATCATCGGCCTCATCTACTAGAAGGAGGATGCGACGACCTTCTTTTTCCTGGAGCCATCGATTGATACTCTTCTCAACCGTTGCACGTGTACTTACGTTAGGTCTAACAATCTTGAATCGCGATTCTGCAAGTTTTTTGGCAAAAAGATGCCACAAGTCATCAGTTGACCCAGGCCTTATGCTAAGACTCTCCCCTTTCAATGAAAAATGTAAAACCAATTCTTCAGGACTCTCTCTGTACTCACGCTCAATGTCAGCCAAAAGAGTGGTTTTGCCGAGACGTCTACCACCATATACGAAATGAGCCATGTCATATTCATATGACATGGCTACAATTTTATTTCGCTCGGCTTTCCGACCGAAAAACATTTCGGGAGGAAGCCTTGCTACATCCGGCTCGTATGGTTGAGACGAAGTAAAAGCTGATACGCAATCGAAAAATGCGGATTGACGGTCGCCAGGCCACGCAGCTAAAAACGCGACGAGCGACTCATCGAGTACGATGGTTGGATGATATCTGCCTTGGGAATTGCGGGCGAGTCCTCGAAGTTGGCTGGCAAGTTTACAACGCGCATCGACATCGAGAATTCCAAAAAAAATGACAATATTGGGATATTTCTTTCCACTACTGTTGTCGTTTTTTAAAGCTTCGCGAACAATGGACTCTTCAGTGTCGCGATGACGTATTGTAAATATTCGATACTCTCCGGCGCGTGATCCAAAATCGGGAAGCTTGACAACACGGTGATTTAGCAGTGTCCGGAACTTGAACACATTTTCTTCTTCAAGAGTCTTTTCTTTAGTTGGTTTCATTTTAATTTGCGCAAAACCCAGCGCCCTCATGAGCTCCTTCAACTTATAAGATGCGAGATCGAGAACCTCTTTTTCATCGGATGCGGTTTGAGTCTCACGCAACGTTATCCATTTGGCGATGAGGCTGGTTCCATCCGCGGATGCATCTTTCGAAAGGTTTCTGGCATCAATGAGTTTGTATTCGTCGAAACCACGCTGATCAATTATATCTCGGACACGAGAAATTCCATACCCTTCTTCATCGCAAAGTTTGGTGTACTTTTTGACAAAAACTGGAAAAAATTCATCAAACGGCCGATCAACAGCTTCCAGCGACGGCAATTTATGCCCAGAGTCAATTCGATTTTTGTAATCTTCCGCCACCCGAAAGCGGTCGGAATTAATTGTTGATTCGATCCGTTCTTGATCTTTTTGTGAAAGATTTTTCTGTTTTTTTTCAAGCCACTTACGCATATCAACACGCCAATTTTCCTCGGCGTCAGTGATCTTTACATCGATTGTTTCGAGTTCGCCTTTGTCAGCAAAAAGCGAATCGAACACGTTGACATCCCGTAAATCATCTTGTGGAATAATATCACGATACAAATCATAAGATTCGCGGTCGAGCACTCCCACTGCATAGGCTGTGTCTAGGCGTCTGCTGACTTTCTTGATCCTGTTTTTCAACTTCCGTTGCGAGCGTTCACGCCGACCTGCAATCACACCGCGTGACCAATCCGCACGCACATCATCAATCTGCCTAGTTCGTTCTGCCACATCGACAGCCGCTTCAGCATTGGAAAAATCTTCTAGCCTCGCGCGATCTTCAGCAGCAGTCGCCCAAAGCTCCGCTGTCGAGGACTGGATCGAAATCGAATTCGACGGGGCGTCTAGGACGAGGTTTGGCAGATTTTCAACAAGATTCAACAGAGATTCAACAGAACAATTAATCGGCTGGCCAGCATTGTCAAAATTATCGTCAAACTTTATTTGAGGATCGGCGAGCAAATCTCCGTTCAACAAGTCATTCAACCCCACAGGACGAGAACGGGCATAAGCTTCTTCATGTTTACTACTACAAAAAAATGCTTCATAGCGTTGGAGCAGCTTCTTCTGCGCACTTTTCAAATGTTGATTTATTGGCGTTTTGTCAATTTCTATGAGCGATTGATTAATTTTTTGCACGCTGGCGCGCAATTTTTTTATTTCTTTTTTTTGGAATGTCTGCACTCTGTCTGGACGTTCTTCGAGCAGCTTGAGCCAACGATCAGACAACGCTAGAGATCGATTTATTTTATTACGCAAATTCACCCGCACACGTCCTTCGATTTTATTTTTCCAATTCGAACCTCGTATTTCCCGATCAATTCGATCAATTTCTTTGCCAGCGCTATCTCTCCAATAACTGGATGTTTTTATGATATTATTTATATCGACATTCGAAATTGATTTTCCTAAAACAACATCGAAGATGTAGCCCAGAGAATGCTGCCCGTTTTCTCGCTTCCATGTCTGGATTATTCTTTTCCACACCCTGGTAGCGGCTTGGGACTTCAATGTAGTATGTTTTTCGCTGTTGATCCACGATTCCGTCTCGCTATAAAGTTGCTTTTTCTTTTCCTGCCACTTTTCTCGCGAGTCTCGTTCGCGCAAAAGATGCATCGGCAAGTGGTCACTCTTCAAATTAAAATCGGTCGCAGTCTTTGCTAGCGATTTCAGCGACGGCATGTCGGTGAGCCATTGATCAAAATAGTCGAGCAACTGTGCAATCGGCCTGCCTGGAGCAGTTAGTGCGGGCAACAAAGCTGCACAAGTCGTGAAAACAACATGACTGCGCCAACTCGGATTGGCCAAATTTCCCTTGGCTACCTTCTCTCGTGCTTCGTCAAGCAACGCGCCGGCAAGCTCGGGTAGTTCATCTGTGGCTGGCGTATGCTCGTCAAGTACACGGCTGTAGGCGGCGAGCTTAATTGCGTTGGCACTCGGAACTGCGTTTGGCATTTTGAGAGAGAGATGGTAGGCAAGTCCGAACCGATTTCGCTCAATCGCTCTTACGATGGCACTTTGCATCCGCAAATCTGCTCTCTTGTCAAATCGCGCCGTATCATCGGTAAGGTCTCCTAGCTTTTCAGCTGCATGAGGATCATCCGCATCCTTCGTTTCCTGCTCGGAATCCTCAGGATGTCCATCACCGGAACTCTTGGCGTCAGGCGTCAGACCGCCCGGACGTGGCTTGGCAGGCTCCCCGACAATTTGGGCCCTGAGTTGGTCACGCTCGATCTTAAGCGATTCGAGAGTGGAGTTGAGAGACTTCACCAGAGCAAAATTTGCATCATTTGCGGCTTGTACCAGTTTTTCATGTTTCTCTTGAAAAGCGACGTCACAAAGAAGCCACTCGTGTATAAGCTTGAGAGCCGTGCTAACATCCTCTTGATTTATCTTGCCTTTTTTGATACCGCTTTCCAGATTTTTGAGTGCATTAAGAGCAACGGTATCTGTAGCTCCGGCGATCATCGCCGCATGCTGTGTTTCCCAATCTTTGATACGCTCTTGAATGTTTTCCTGAACTTCAGCTGTATCGATCAGATGTTGCACATCAGCGACGAGAGCTTTGAGTTCTTTTATATTTAATTTTTCGGCGTCAAGCTCATCGACGGCCTGTCTAATGCGTACAATTACCGCAGTGGGTTCATCTGCTTCTGAGGAAGATGTGTCCCCATCGCCTTGAAGACGGATCACACCCATGTCCTGCACTGTCTTTTGCTCGCTCTTGTTCTTCCCGTTCTTGGACATCTCGGCTCCTCCTCCCGCTTCGGTTACCCGGAAAAGGGGGTTGGCTCGGCTTGAATTTCACCTTCACAGGAAGGATACTTCATGGAAACCACAAGTGCAACCACACCGCTTGGGCACCTCGGGCACCCAGGTTCGGCAGCAGGCGTAGCGATGAGGACGAGGGATGGAACGTCGGTCAAAATCTCCAAGAGGGATGCCATGCGAAGGAAGCTAGATTGCCGGGAGATGAGCTGGGCAACGTGCTGCATCGGACGACATCTGTCGGCAAAGCGCCTGCATGTCTGGCTGGCGTCGTACATGGTTTTCGCCGGGTGCTCCGATCCGCCGCCCGCCGAAGCGCCCCCGCCCGGGTCGATCGCCTTCGGCGTCTACGGGGACGGGCCCTACTACCCTTGGGAGGAACCCCGCGCCCGGCGGCTGCTGGCGGACGCCGAGTCGGCGGACGTGGATTTCCTGATTCACGTCGGGGACATTCTCGGGACGCCCTGCTCGGACGAGCGTCTGGCCGACATCGAGGAGAGACTGTCTCGGGCGAACCTGCCCGTCGTGTACACGCCCGGGGACAACGAGTGGGCGGATTGCCACGCTCCGAACGCGGGGAGCTACGATCCGTTGGAGCGACTGGAGACGTTGCGGCGAATCTACTTCGAGGATCCCGCATCCAGCCTCGGCGCGGTCCCGATGCCCGTCGCATCGCAGGCGAGCGACGACGCGTTCGCCGAGTTCCCCGAGAATCAGCGCTGGACCCGAGGCGGCTTCGTCTTCGCCACCCTGCACGTGGTCGGGTCGTTCGACGCGACCGCCCGGTTCCCGGAACGCGGACCCCGCCACGACCGGGAGGTGGCCCGTCGGAGCGAGGCGGCGCTCGCATGGATGGACGACGCGTTCGCGGAAGCGCGCGCCGCCGGAGCCTCGGGGATCGTGCTCGCGGCGCACGCCAACGTCCGCATCGAGAGCGGAGGCGGAGACGGCTACCAGCTCTTCGTCGGCGCGTTGCGGGACCATGTGGCCGCCTTCCCCGGAGACGTGCTCTTCATCCACGGGGACACCCACACGTACCGGACGGACCGGCCCCTGACCGACGAACGGGGACGGAGGCTCGCGAACTTCACGCGCCTTGAGACATTCGGCTCCCCGGACATAGGATGGGTCCGGGTGGTGGCGGACACGGCGAAGGGCGAGATCGTCGAAATCGAACCGCGGCTGATGAGGCGGTGGTTCTAGACCACGGAGGAACCGCGGAACCGATGCACGAGCGCAAGGCGTCCGCCCGGGCCCGATCCGGCGCCGGACTCGTCCGCGGACTCGGGCTCGTGGGCCTGACGGCGACCGGGATCTGTTCGATGCTCGGAGCCGCCATCAACGTGATCCCCTTCGCGATCCAGCGCAGCGTCCCCGGGATCGGACCCTGGGTGTTGCCCGCCTATCTTCTCGCGGCCGCCCCCGCGGTGCTGGCCGCCCTGGCCTACGCCAGTCTGGGATCGGCGATGCCGCGGGCCGGGGGCAGCTACCTCTACGCGAGCCGGGCGCTCAGTCCGTACTGGGGGTTCGTGGCCAGCTTCTCGCAGTGGTTCGGGCTCTCGATCGCCATCGGCGTCGTCTCCTACGTCCTCGTCCCCTTCCTGCGCGACGTCGCGGTCGCGTTGGAGTGGACGGGGATCGCGGCCGCCCTCGAAGCCGGGCCGGTGCGGGTGGGGCTGGCGCTGGCCTTCCTGTGGACTTTCGTGCTGGTCAACGTGCGCGGGCTCGCGCTCTACGCGCGCACCTTGGTGCCGATGATGTTCCTGATGTTCGCTCTGGGCGCGGTGGTGATCGTCGCCGGGTTCGCCTTCGACCACGGCGACTTCGCGGCCGCCCTCGCGGCCTCGGAAGGCCGGTCCGTCCCCGAGCCGGCCGCACCGACGTTCGAACCGGGAACCCTGCTGGCGGCGGCCGTGCTGCTCTTCGCCACCTTCATCGGCTTCGACTCCATCGCCCAGGCAGGGGGCGAGGCGAAGAACCCCGGGCGCAACCTGCCGCTCGCGGTCGGGCTCGCCGTCGCGGTCGTGGGCGCCTTCTACTTCCTGTTCACGGCGGCGGTGTACCACGCGGTTCCGTGGGGCTTCGTCGCCGCCGAGGCGCAGGTGCGGGATCTCACCGCGCCCGGGTTGCTCGGCTATCTGCTCCCCGCGGGATGGACGGTGGCCATCGTCGCGGGGGCCGCGGTGGCGCTGATCAACGATCTCCCGGCGATGCTGCTGGCGGTTTCGCGCATGATGTTCGCGTGGGCCGAGGACGGCATCTTCCCGAAGGGGGTCGCGGCGGTGCACCCGCGTCGGCGCACGCCCCACGTCGCCCTCTTCGCGAGCGGGATCGCGGCTTCGGCGGGAATCGCGGGAAGCCACTTGGCGGGCGATTTCTTCCTGGGGATCGACATCCTGGTCATCTCGATGCTGGTGAACTTCGGGCTCGTGTGCCTCGCGCTGCTCGCGCTGCCGCGGCGCAACCCCGGTCTGGCGGCGCGCGCCACCGTGCTGGCCGGGCGAGGCGCGCGCGTCCTGGTCGGCGCCGCGGGGACCGTTCTGCTGGGAGCCTTCCTCCTCGTGCAGGTGGCGCGCGATCTGACCGCCGAGGTGGCGGCGTGGTACTTCCACCCCACGTGGATCTGGCTGCTGGTGATGGCCGTCGCCTCCGGGGTGCACTGGCGCGAGAGGGCCGCGCTCCGGCGCTCGGGGGCGGACGTGGCGCGCATCTTCCGCGAACTACCGCCCGAGTGATCGTGGAGCTCCGGAAGCTGGGCCCCGGCCTGGTCGTGTCGCGGCACGTGAGCGGACTCTGGCAGGTGGCGGACCAGGAACGCGAGGGCGACCGACTCGACGTGGAGCGGGCCGCGCGCGCCCTGGAGGCCCACGTGGAGGCGGGCGGCGTCACCACCTTCGACGCCGCCGACCACTACGGCTCCGCCGAACCGATCGCGGGAGCGCTGGCGCGGCGGCGGGAAGGAATTCGCGTGCTCACCAAGTGGGTGCCCGCCCCGGGCGCGTCGTCGCGCGCGGAGGCGGAGGCGGCGGTGGACCGCGCGCGGAGGCGGATCGGGGTGGAGCGCGTCGACCTGCTCCAGTTCCACGCCTGGAACTACGCCGATCCCGGCTGGCTGGACTGCCTCTTCCACTTGGCCGACCTGAAGGCCGAGGGGAAGATCCTGCACCTGGGGGTGACCAACATGGACGCGGTGCACCTGGACATGGCGCTCCGCAGCGGCATCCCCATCGTCAGCAACCAAGTCTGCTACTCGCTGCTGGACCGGCGCCCGGCCGGGGCCGTGACCGCGGTGTGCCGGACCCACGGCGTTCAGCTGCTCGCCTACGGAACCCTCGCGGGCGGGCTGCTGAGCGAGCGCTGGCGGGGACGGAGCGCGCCGCCCATCGACGACGCGCTGACGTGGTCGCAGATGAAGTACCGCCGCTTCGTGGACCGGGCGGGAGGATGGGACCGCTTCCAGGAGCTGTTGCGGACGGTGGTCCGCCTCGCAGCCCGGCTGGGCGTCTCCGCGGCCAACGTGGCCGCGCGCTACGTGCTCGAGCAACCCCGCGTGGCGGGAGTCGTCGTGGGCGCGCGGCCGGGGGAACGGAGCCACCTCGAGGACAACCTGCGGCTCTTCTCCTTCTCCCTGGACGCCGAGGCGCGCGCCGAGCTGGACCGGGCGGCGGATCGCCTGGACGCCATTCCGGGGGATTGCGGCGACGAGTACCGGCGCCCGCCCTATCTCACCGCGGCGGGAGACCTGCGCCACCACGTGACCCGCTTCCCCGCCCCGTACCCGGTGCGGCGCGGCGACGACGGGCGCGCGCGGGTCTCCTCGGGAACTCCGTGGGAGGAGGCGGCCGGCTTCAGCCGCGCGATCAGGAGCGGCAACCGCATCTGGATCGCGGGCACCACCGCGACCCACGGCGCCCGCCTGATCGGAGGCGACGACGCCGCAGCCCAGACCCATTTCGCCATCGACAAGGTGGAGGGCGCGCTGAACTCTCTGGGCGCCGGGCTCTCCGACGTGGTGCGCACCCGGCTCTACGTCCGCGACGCCGCCGACTGGGAGGCGGTGGCGCGCGCGCACGAGCGCCGGTTCCGGGAGGCGCGGCCCGCCAACACCCTCGTCCGCACGGGTCTGATCGGGGAGGGATACCGGGTGGAGATCGAGGCCGAGGCGGAGGTGGCGGAGGAAGAGTGGGCGGACGGTGCCGCGCCACGAATTCCCCGCGCTCTCCGGGGGCCCGGAGGCCGCAGCGTCAGATCATCTCCAGAACGAAGCCGGGCGTGAAGCGGACGAGGTAGCTGGCGAGAACGGCGAAGGTCCCGGTGACCAGCATCGTCCCGATCGCGATCAGCAGGACGCCGGCCGCGACCTGAACCGCGGGGAGCAGACGGCGGAACCGCCGGAAGCTGCGCAGGAACGCGTCCACGGCGAGGGTGGAGAGCAGAAACGGCACCGCCAAGCCCATCGAATAGACGAAGAGGTATCCCACGCCCGCCCACATGTGGTCGCGGGTCGCGGCCAGCGTCAGCACCGACCCCAGAATGGGCCCGATGCACGGCGTCCATCCGGCCGCGAAGGCGGCGCCCACGCCCAGCGTGCCCAGGTAGCCCACGGGTTTGTCGTTCAGGTGCACGCGTCGTTCCCGCTCCAGCGGGGTCAGCCGGAGAACGCCGGCCAGATGCAACCCCAGCACGATGACGATCGCGCCCCCGATCCGCGCGATCCACACGTCGTGGTAACGGAAGAACTGGCCCAGGAAAGAGGCCGACGCGCCCAGCAGGACGAAGACCAGCGTGAACCCGGACACGAACAGGAGGGAATGGTTCAGCGTGGCGCGCCGGTTCACCCCGGTGCGCAGGTCCTCCAGGCTCATGCCCGTGATGAAGGAAAGGTAGCTGGGCACGAGCGGGAGGACGCACGGGGACAGGAAGGAGATCGTCCCCGCCAGGAAGACGGCCGACAAACCGATCGAATCGATCACGGCGCGCGCGCTCCGGGCGGGGACGGAGGATCGGATTCCGGCCCCGGGACGGCGTCCGCCCGACCGGCCGTCTCCGCCGCGCCCGCCCGGGCGCGTCTCGCTTCCGCCCAGGCGCGCCCGCCCGCGGTCGCGCCCAACCACCCCAGGAAGGCCGCCAGGGTCCAGGACACCGCCCGGGGGAAGAAGGCGGAGAGCAACGCCAGAGCGATCAGGATGCCGGCCGCGGTTCCCAGCACGGTGCGCGCCTCCCGCTCCAGCAGCCGTCGGCCGGCGATGGCGTCGCCCAGCGTCGAGCCCGCGCGCACCAGATCGCTGATGCGCCATCCGCCGCCGTCGGGGGAATGGCGCCAGTGCTCGAGCCGTTCCGCGAGCCCTTCCGGAGGCTCGATGGGGCGCTGTTCGGGTTGCTCGGACGGCGGCGGAGCGGGCGGCCGCGCGGGCGGCGGCCGCGCCGACGACGTCGACCCGCGGGCGGGGAGCACGATCTCGACCGACGAGGCCAGGTCGGCGAGGAACAGGCCCTCGAGTTGCCGGGCCAGTTTGCGGTCGAGCGCGCCGATGTCGATCTCCCAGTTGCCGAGCAGGCTGGCCGCGTTGAGGTTGCTCGATCCGATGCGGCTCCAGACCCCGTCGGCGACCGCGGTCTTGGCGTGAATCATCGGTCCCGACCACTCGAACAGCCGCACGCCCGCGTTGAGCAGATCGCGGTAGCCGCCGCGCGCCAGGCTGCCCACCAGAGGCCAGTTGTTGTGGGCGGGGACCAGGATGCGCACGTCGACCCCGTCCGTGGCGGCGGCGGCGAGGGCCTCGGAGAGCGGCCGCGGCGCGATGAAGTAGGGATCGGTGATCCACAGGCGCCTGCGGACGCTGGCGGCGGCCAGCTGGGTGACCCGGTAGACCCGGGCCCTCCGAGGCCGGCCCTCGATCATCCACACCGAGGTCCGGCCCGCGTCTCCGGGCGCGACGTCGTCCAGCAGCCCCGGCGTGACGGGCTCCCCGATCTCGTCCCACAGCCGCGCGAAGGCGCGCGCCGCCGCCAGCGCCGCCGGTCCGTGGATCTCGGCCCCCGTGTCGCGCCAGGGGGCGCGGGTCCGGGTGCCGGCCCACTCGTCTCCGACGCAGAACCCGCCCACGAAGGCCACTTCGCCGTCCACGCACACCAGCTTGCGGTGGTCGCGCTGCAACACGCCGAACGCGTCGCGCAGGCTGGGCGGGTTGAAGGCGCGCACCTGGACGCCCTTCTCCCGGAAAGGCTTCCAGTAGCTGCGGGGCGTCGCCCAACAGCCCACCCAGTCGTAGAGAACCCTCACCTCGAGCCCCTGCTCCGCCTTCGCGACGAGGGCGTCGCGGAAGGCGCGGCCGGTCCTGTCGTCGCGCAGCACGTAGTTCTCGAAATGGACGAAGCGGCGGGCGCCCTCGATGGCGTCGATCCATCTCTCGAAGGTGTGCGGGCCGTCGAAGTTCAGCCTGATGTCGTTGCCGTCGATCCGCACCGCGCCCGCGGAACGGTCCATCGCCTTTTCCGGGAAGGCGTACGGCGCGACCTCCGCGTCGGAGGGAAGAGACGGGGACGGACTCCGCGGCCGACGCGCGGGGGGGACGCGCGGGCCGTCGTCGGCGATGCGCGGCGCGTCTCCGGGCGGGCGGGCGCCGACGGATCGGGGGCGGAGGGAGGCGCTCACGGCGCCGGGCGCGCGGTGGCGTAGGCGATCAGCTTGTAGACCAGGCGGGCGACCAGGAAATCCGGCGCCCGCACGCCCGGGATCGGCGCCAGTTCCACCACGTCGGCGGCGAGGACCCGGCGTTCGGCGAAGACCCGCCGCAGGAAGCGCAGCGCGGGGTACCAAGCGCCGCCGCCCGGTTCGGGCGTGCCCGTGCTCGGAACCAGCGACGGATCGAAGTAGTCGACGTCGAAGGTGAGGTACACCAGCGGTCCGAGCGCGTCCAGGGCGCGGTCCATCCAGACCTCGTCCCGCTCCATCTCCTCGGCGAAGATCAGCGTGACGCCGGGCTCGCGGCGCGCCGTCTCCACCTCCTCGCGACTGACCCCGCGCACCCCGACCGCGACGACGTCCGCCCGGTCCAGCACCCGCGTCATCGCGCACGCGTGCGAGAAGGGGGATCCGTCGTGGCTGGCGCGCAGGTCCGCGTGGGCGTCCAGCTGAAGCACCGAGAGACGCTCCGGATGGCGTGCCGCGGCGGCGCGGACGGCGGCCGAAGAGATGGAATGCTCGCCGCCCAGCATGGTCAGGAAGCGGCCCTCGGCCGCATCGTACACGGCCCCCCACGCTTCCTCCAGCTCGGCCAGGGCGGCGGCGGGACCGTCCCGGGTCAGCTCCAGGGAGGGGAGCGTGTGGATGCCCGCGGCGCACGGCTCGCAGCCCAATTCGGTGTCGTAGAGCTCGACGTAGCGCGAGGCGTCCAGGATGGCGCGCGGGCCGGTGCGGGTCCCCGCGCCCCAGCTGACGGTGGCCTCGTAGGGCACCGGCAGGATCAGCGCACGCGCCGACGCGAAGTCGCTCGCGGCTTCGTCCAGGCCGAGGAAGACGCGCGGAAGCCCCCAGCTCAACCCCGCCAGCTCCGGAGGCGGAGACCCGCCTGCGGATCCGGCTTCGACGGCGCCCCGGCCCGTGCCGGGCGACCTAAGATTCGGCATGGCGAGGCCTTGCGTTCAGATGCTCTCGATGGGACAGGTCAGGCCTTCGTCGTCGAGTCGCGCCCCGGCCCGTCCGCAGTCGGCGCAGAGTCCGTAGATCTCGAGCTTGTGGCGCGAAGGCCGGAACCCGTGCTCGCGCGCCACCCGCTCCTCCAGCCGCAGGATCTCGCTCGACCGGAATTCGGTGACCTTGGCGCACGACAGGCAGATGAGATGCTCGTGCACGGGCTGGCGCGAAAGACGATGCTCGTAGCGCTTGAAGCCCTCCCCGAAATCGTGTTCGTCGACCAGCTTCGAGCGCACCAGAAGGTCCAGGGTGCGGTAGACGGTGGCCTTGCCGATGCGCTCTCCCCGGGCGCGCAGGCGCGTCTCGATCTCTTCCACCGAGAGATGCTCGGCGGAACCGAAGACCACGTCCGCGACGGAGGCGCGCTGCTGGGTCATGGGGAATCCGTGGTCGCGCAGATAGCGGCCGAACAGGCGCACGAACGGATGGGGTTCGGTCGTCTTCACAATCCTTGGACCCTTACGCGCTCCTCGAGTTCGGCCGTGAGACGGTCCAGCGCCGCGGCGTCGCCTCCGACGACGATCTCGCGCGGTTCCCCGAGCCGGAGCAACTCGCGACGCGCGACCCCGGCGACGACGCGCGCGAGGGAATCCGCGGGGGCGAGCCCCTGCTCGATCAGTTCGGGTTCCACGCCCAGCTCCCCGCCGCGCCGCCGGGCCCGGTAGGCGGCGGTGAGCAGCCGCCGACGTCCCGCCTCCGCCAAGCAACTTATCGCAACCAGCCCGCGCTCGCGTCGACCGCGGGTCAGAGGCGGGAAGATCCAGAGGCGATCGATGGACTCCGCGCCCAGACGGCGCCGCACCAGCGCGAGGGTCGTGGCGAGACCCTCGGGGACGCCCGGGCCCGCCCGACCGGCCTCGAGGGACGCCGCCTCGCGTTCGCCGGTCCTCATCGGCCCACCAGGGCGCGGGCGGCGTCCACCACCTCGGCGCGCACCTCCTCCATCGGGCGGGCCACCAAAGCTCCCGCCGCCTTGGCGTGGCCGCCGCCCCCGAAGCCGCGGGCGATGCCGTCCACGTCGACCGCCCCGTTGGAACGGAACGACACCTTGGTTCCGCCGTCCTTCGCGGTGCGGAACAGGATCGCGACCTCCACGCCCTTGAGGGCGCGGGGATAGTCCACCAGCCCTTCGACGTCGGCGGGGGTGGCCCCGAGTTCGCGATAGGCGCGGTGGGGCACCGTGATCCAGGCGAGGCCGCTCTCCGCCCGCAGCTCGCCCAGGCACTCCCGCAGCAGGCGCATCCGCCTGAGCTCCACCGACGCGTAGAGCGCGCGGTGGACGGCGCTCGCGTCGACGCCCCGGCCCACCAGGTCGGCGGCGACGAGATGGGTGTCGGAGGTGACGTTGCTGTAGGCGAAGGACCCCGTGTCGTCGACGATGGCGGCGTAGAGCGCGCGGTCGATGGCGGGGGTCCAGCGGGCGCCCGCGGCCAGCAGGACGTCGTAGACCAGCTCCGCGGTCGCGCACGCGCCGACATCGACCAGGCGGTCGCCGGGGATGGGACGGGCGGGGGCGGTGTGGTGGTCGATCACCAGGATGGGTCGTCCTTCGACCATCGGCTTCACCCGGCCCAGGCGGGACAGGTCGGCGACGTCCACCGCCACGACGGAATCCGCGGTCGCGCACGCCCGCGCGGCCTCGGCGGAATTCGCGCGCAACAGCCAGCCCTCGTCCGGAAACAGAAACCGGTAGCGCTCCGGAAAGGGCGTCGGCGGCACCAGCCAACCCTGGGCGCCTCGGTCGCGCAACCACGCCAGGAGCGCGAGGCCCGACCCCAGGCCGTCGGCGTCCGGGCTCACGTGAGTCGTGAGCACGACCCTTCGGGCGTCGGCCAGGCGGGCCGCCAGGCGCCGGGCCGGTTCCCGCCGGTGGGCGGGAGTCCGGTAGCGCGTCGAGGCCGGACGGCCGCTCACCGGCGGTCCCTCGAATCCGCTCCCCGGGCGCGGCGTCCGGGCCTCCGGCGCTTGGTCATCGGCCGGACGAGCTTGGCGAAGGTGGACGCCAGGTGCACCGCGTGCGGGGAGGCGACGCCGCGGACGCGGGCGGAGGCGAGCGCCTCCAGGAAAGCGTCGGGCCGGTTGGGATGATCCGGCAACTCGACGTGGGCCCGGCCCACCTCCCACAGACAGTGCGCGTCCGAACCGCCCCCGCCCGGCAGATCGCGACGCCGGGCCAGATCGGCGGCGGCCCGGTTGAGCGCGCCGTCGTGCACCCTGGCGTTGAAGACCTCGACGACGTCGGCGCACTCGGCCAGCTCCTCCGCGTAGCGGCCGGAACCGCCCTTGCCCCGGGCGTACGGATGGGGCAGGTAGACCAGCCCGCCCTGCGCGCGCACGCGCGCGCACGCCTCCCGGGCGGGCGTGCCTTCGGGGATCTCCTCCTCCAGGTAGAGTCCGATCACGTCGATGCCCTCCGCCGTCTTCACCTCTTCCCCGGGGATGATCCGGTCCGGATGGCGGCGCGCCATCTCGCGCGCGGTCCGGAGTCGGTTGTGGTCCGTGACGGCGATGCGGTCCAAGCCCCTGTCCAGCGCCCGGGCGAGCACTTTTTCGGGATCGCTGAGGCAGTCCCAGGAAGCGTGCGTGTGCACGTGCATGTCGATGCGAAGAAGGCCGCGCTCCGGCATCGTCACCCCCGCTCCCGGCGAATCCGCGCCCTCAGTTCGTCCAGAACTTCCCGCGCGCGCCGCTCGAGCTCGGCCGGGGTGCCGTCGTTGGAAATCACGTGATCCGCCATCCCGATCGTCTTCGCCGCGTCCACCTGGGCGCTCATGATTCGGGACGCCTCTCCGGCGTCCAGGGCGCGCGTGCGCACCATGCGCTCCAGACGAACCGCGGGAGGCGCGTGGACGACGACGGTCCGGTCCACGTCCCGAACGCAGCCCGTCTCGAAGAGCAGCGGAATTTCGGCGGCGACCAGCTCCTCGCCCCGGCTTCGTTGCGCCCGCAGCCACCGTTCGCGCAGCTCCCGGATGCGGGGATGGAGGATCGATTCCAGCTCGCGCCGGGCTTCCGGGTCGCGGAACACCCGGGCCCGCAACCGACCGCGGTCGAGTCGCCCGTCCGGCCCGACCGTCTCCGCCCCGAACGCGCGCACGATTTCGCGGAACCCGTCCGTCTCCGGCTCCGCCGCCTCGCGGGCGAGATCGTCGGCGCTGACCACCGGCACTCCCGCCCGCGCCCAAACGCGCAGCACGGCGGACTTCCCGGACGCGACGTTTCCGGTGACCGCGACGCTCAGCACGGACGCGCTCCGCGCCGGTCCCGGTTCGGACACGGCGTCCGCGGACGAGGACCGACGCGCGTGCGCGTCGGTTCGTTCCACCCGCCCCGCCGGAACACCCGCCCTCACCGTCGCCGCCGCATGCGCGACGCCCAGCGCAGAAACCGCTCCGCCTCGTCCATGGGCGGGCGGGCGGAGGGATCCCCGTAGGCCGTGTCCAGCCGCCAACGGAGGAAGGAGGCGGAGGGAAGAGGGAGGAACGGGGGACGGCGGTGCCAGCCGCGGCGGCGAAAAGCCCATCCCGTCGCGAGAAGCGCGGGGATCACGGCGGGACGGCGAAACGCCAGCACGACGAGGCTCCGATAGATCCCCAAGGGACGTTCGCTCCTCCGCGCGGGGGGGGGACGTAGGGCGCACCGCATTCAATCTACTCGAATTGCCGACCGCCGCAGCCGCAGTCTTGTCCAACGGCAAGTGAGCCTGAACGAGAAGGCGGTTTCCAACGGAAGTTGAGCCCCGATCCGAGGCGCTGCGATCATGGAGCATGATCATGTCGCTCAGCACCAAACGGATCCACACCCTCGACCAAATCCGCGATCTCCTGAACGGCGCTGCCGTTGCGGACACCGTGGCGGTCGGCGACCGCGCCGAAGCCTACCGCTTCATCAGCCAGACGCTGGTCGAGTTCAAGTACCACCACGACCTCCCGAGGCCCGGCAAGAGCTTGGTCAAGCGTTACATCGAGAAGGCGACCGGCTTCTCCCGAGCCCAGGTCACCCGCCTCCTCGCCCAGCACCGCAGGACCGGCCACATCCGCGACCGCCGCGGCAAGCCGCCCGCCAACACCTTCCAACGCCGCTACACCAGCCACGACGTCGCCCTGCTCGCCGAAGTCGACGAGGCCTGCGGGCAGCTCTCCGGGCCCGCCACCAAGGTCCTGTCGTGGCGCATGTTCCACGTCTACGGAGACGCTCGCTTCGAGCGCCTCGCCGACATCTCCAACGGCCACATCTACAACATCCGCAAGCGCCGCGCCTACCGCACCGGACGGGTCACCTGCCGAGGCACCAAGGCCACCCCCGCGTCCATCGCCGTCCGCCGCAAGCCCCAACCCGACGGCAAACCCGGCCACCTGCGCGTCGACACCGTGCACTGGGCGACAGGGACGGCGAGAAGGGCGTCTACGTCGTCAACGTCGTCGACGAGGAGACTCAGTTCCAATACCTCGGCGCCGCGCCGCGCATCACCTACCGTTTCCTCGGCCCCTGCCTCGAAGGCCTCTTGGCCGCCTTCCCCTTCCGCATCGAGGCGTTCCACGCCGACAACGGCAGCGAATACATCAACCACCGGGTCGCCAACCTCCTCAGCAGCCTGCACGTCGGCACTTTCACCAAGTCCCGACCGCGCCGCTCGAACGACAACGCGCTCGTCGAATCCAAGAACGGCAGCATCGTGCGCAAGTGGTTGGGGCACATCCATATCTCCCGCGACCTCGTCCCTCGGGTCGACGCGTTCCTCGAACGGCTCTGCGTCTTCCTCAACTTCCACCGGCCCTGCCTCTTCGCCACCGAGGTCCTCGGCCCCAACGGCCGGGTCAAGCGGCGCTACCGGCAACGAGACGTGGCCACCCCCTTCCAGAAGTTCACGTCGTTGCCCGACGCCGAGCGCTTCCTCAAGCCGGACGTCACCCTCGAGTCGCTGGAGGAACTCGGCATGGAGGCGACCGACTTGGACGCCGCCCGGGCCGTTCGGCGCGCACGCGCCCGACTCCTGCACGCCATCGAGAGGGCCAGCGTCTCGACCGCCTGACCTGCCGGCGGACAGGGAGCGGACGCTCTCGCGTCGAGCTTGAACCGATGGGCAGCGTCGCCGCAACGGACGTTCCCGAAAGGACATGCCGTCGTCGAGGATGTCCGCCGAAGCTACCGCTTCGCCATCGCCCGGACCGACCCCTCGGCGGATTCCGACGGGTGGAGCCGGGGGGATCCGCTTGGGCGCAGGACACGCGGACCGGACCGGCGAACGAGTTCGGAGCCGTGGCTCGTGGTCGCGGCGCCGGTCCCCCCGCACCCTCCGTTTTCGGGCCGTCTCGGCAGACGGGGCGGGACTGAAGCGTTGGAAGAACATCGTATTAGGCACCCAACCGGGCGTTGGTCTCATGCGATGTCGCCTCCACCGTTCGAGCATTCGAGGGCCAGCCGCACCCGTCTGAGGACCGCTCGGGGAATCGGTCCTCGGACGAGGGAAGGTGCAAAGCACCTGAGGCAAGGCGTGCCTCCGCCAACCCTCCCGTTGCGCTTCCACGCTCCGGGACCTAACGATGCCTCCCCGATCAACCGCCACCAGTCTCGGAGCCAGACCTCCTCCTCCCCCCGAAGCTCCCTCTGGTTCGGGCTCATCACCGCATTGGAAAAGACTTCCGCCGGGGCGTCGGACCGGAATCGGCGGGCGGAGCGCGGCATGGACGTCGTCGTCGGAACGGACGGTACGGGCCCGCGACGCGACGCGTTCCATACCCCGAACCTCGACGCTTTCGACGCCCGAACCTCCAAGCGTTCCGCCCCCCGGCGGACCGTCGGTCCGCGCCGGGACGAGGACCGCACGCCGGGAAACGCGCCGGGCGGCCCGGCGCGTTCGGCGAGCGCAGGCGAACTCGCGCCGCGCCTTCGGACCCCGAAAGATAGGGGAGCGGGGATCCGCCGGGTGGTCCGGGAAACGGCGTTTCGAGGTATCTTGGATTCCGAGGACGTTCCGGGTTCGGACCGCGGCGGGAACCGGTCGAAAGACGGCGAGGCGGGAGCGGATGAGCGCGACAGGAGAAGGGGAAAGAGAGAGGACCCGCCGGGAGGCGCGCGAAACGCGGACCGCCGCCGCCCGGCGCGTCCCGGGTTGCGGGCTCCGCACGAGCGCGGCGGCGCTCGCCGCGCTCGTCGGGGCCTGCGCCCCGGCCCCGACGCCGACGGGGAACGGAGCGTTGCTGATCGACGGCGGCACGGTCGTGGTCATGGACGCCCCCGGAACCGTGCTCGAGGGCGGCGCGGTGCTGGTGGAGGGGGAGCGCATCGCCCGGCTCCTGGCCCCCGGCGACCCCCGGCCCTCCGACGCGACCGTGCTCGACGCGACCGGGCACCTCGTGATCCCGGGGCTGGTCAACGTCCATGGACACGCGGCGATGTCGCTTCTCCGGGGGTTCGCCGACGACCTGCCGCTGACGACCTGGCTGGAGGAGCGCATCTTCCCCGCCGAGGCGGCGCTGGTGAGTCCCGACTTCGTGTACTGGGGGACGTTGCTGTCGTGCGTCGAGATGCTCAAGAGCGGGACGACCACCTTCGCGGACATGTACTACTTCCGCGACGACGGGGCGCGGGCGGCGATCGACGCGGGCATCCGCGCGGCGCTCGGGCCGCACGTGATCGGCTTCCCCGCCCCGGACTTCCCCACCCCCGCCGCATCCTTGGCGGACGCCGCTGCCTTCATGGAGCGCTACCGCGACCACCCCACCCTGATCCCCGCCGTGGCCGCCCACTCGCTCTACACGACCTCGCTCGAGGACGTGGCGGCCGCCGTTCGGCTGGCCAACGACCACGGCGCCCCCTTCCAGATCCACGTCGCCGAGGACGCGGAGGAGTTGGCCACCGTGGGCGGGCTCACCGGAATGGGCACGGTGGAGGCGCTCGAGTCCATCGGCGCGCTGCGCCCCGGGACGGTGCTCGCCCACTCCGTCCATCTCTCCGACGAGGACATCGCGCGCATCGCGGCGAGCGGCGCGGGCATCGCCCACAACCCCGAGAGCAACATGAAGCTGGGCATCTCGCGGGCGGCGCCCGTCGCGGCGGCGCTGGCCGCCGGGATTCCGGTGGGACTCGGGACCGACGGCCCGGCCAGCAACAACGACCTGGACCTCTTCGACGAGATGGACGCCGCGGCCAAGCTGCACAAGTTCGCCGCCGGAGACCCCACCGCGCTCCCCGCCCGGACCGTGTTCCGGCTCGCCACCATGGGCGGCGCCCGCGTCCTCGGCCTGGAGCGCGAGATCGGTTCGCTCGAGCCGGGGAAACGCGCCGACGTCGTGCTCGTCGACACTCGCCGAGCCGGACTCGCACCGCTCTACGACGTCTACTCGCATCTGGTCTACGCGACCCGCGGAAGCGACGTCGCCACGGTGCTGGTGAACGGACGCGCGGTGGTGCGCGGGGGCGAGACGCTGACGGTCGACGAAGCGGACGCGATCGAGCGCGCGGGCGCCTTCCGGGCGCAGGTTCTGGAGGCGATGCGGGCGGGAGCGGGCGGTTGAGGTGCGCGTCTCCGCGATCGTCAGCACCTACAACGCCCCGGATTGGCTGGAGAAGGCCCTGTGGGGGTACGCGCACCAGCGGCACCGCGACTTCGAGCTGATCGTGGCCGACGACGGTTCCACCGACGAGACCGCGCGGCTCCTCCGCGGCCCCTCCGCCCGCGGGCTGCCGATCCGGCACGTTCGGCAGGAGGACCGCGGCTTCCGCAAGTCGCGCATCCTCAACAAGGCCGTCGTCGCCGCGCAGACCGACTACTTGGTCTTCTCCGACGGCGACTGCGTTCCGCGCGCCGACTTCCTGGCGGCGCACGCGGCCCTCGCCCGGCCGGGACGCTTCCTCTCGGGCGGATACGTGAAGCTGCCGATGTCGCTCAGCCGCGCCATCGTCCGGGACGACGTGGCGAGCGGACGGGCGTTCTCGCCCTTGTGGCTCCGGGCCCGGGGCGTCGGCCTTCGCCGACTCGCGAAGCTCGCGCCGCCCCGAGCCGCCTCGGCCGCCGCCGACCTCCTCACCCCCACGCGTCCCACTTGGAACGGACACAACGCCTCCGGCTGGCGCCGGGACATCGTGGCGGCCAACGGCTTCGACGAACGCATGGGGTACGGCGGCCAGGACCGCGAGCTGGGCGAGCGGCTGGAGAACGCCGGCGTCCGCGGGCTGCAGGTGCGTCACCGCGCGGCGTGCGTGCACTTGGACCACGCGCGCGGGTACGCGAACGAGGAGTCCCTCGTCCGGAACCGGCGCATCCGCCGCGCGACCCGCTCGGAGGGCATCGTCCGCACTCCCTTCGGCATCGAACGACCATGACCCGACCGCCCCCTTCCGAGCGACCCGATCCGCCCGCCCCCAACTCCGGGGAGCGCGCGGGCAACCGCCTGTCGCGCGAGACCAGCCCCTACCTTCTGCAGCACGCCGGGAACCCGGTGGACTGGTACGCGTGGGGCGAGGAAGCGCTCGAGCGGGCGCGCGCGGAGGACCGACCCATCCTCCTCTCCATCGGCTACTCGGCCTGCCACTGGTGCCACGTCATGGAGCGCGAGTCGTTCGAGGACGAAGAGACGGCCGCGCTCATGAACGAGCGCTTCGTCAACGTCAAGGTCGACCGCGAGGAGCGTCCCGACCTGGACGCGATCTACATGCGCGCGGTCCAAAGCATCGCCGGGCAGGGGGGATGGCCGCTGACCGCGTTCCTGACCCCGCGGGGACTGCCCTACTACGGCGGCACCTACTTTCCTCCGGAGCCGCGCCACGGCATGCCGTCGTTCCGCCAAACGCTGGCGGCGGCCGCGCGGGCCTACGCGGAGCGCGGAGCCGAGGTCCGGGAGGCCGCGCACCGGATGCACGGGCTGCTGGAGCGGTCCATGTCCCCGCCCGACGCGGAGGGGGACGCGTCCCCGGATCCGAAGCCCGGGACCGAACTCGCGCGCACCGCCTGCCGCGACATCGCGCGCAGCTACGACCCGATCCACGGCGGCTTCGGACGCGCGCCCAAGTTCCCCCAGCCCATGGTGCTGGAGCTGATGTTGCGGGTTCACCGCGCCTCCGGGGACGAGCGGCTGTTGGGCATGGCGACGCACACGCTGCGCCGGATGGCGCGCGGCGGCGTCCACGACCACCTGGGCGGGGGATTCCACCGCTACGCGGTCGACGCGCGCTGGCTGGTGCCGCATTTCGAGAAGATGCTCTACGACAACGCGCTGCTCGCGAGCGCCTACCTGCAGGCGCATCTGTGCACGGGCGACGCCGAGTTCCTGGCGGTCGCGGAGAAGACGCTCGACTACGTGCTCGCCGACCTGCGCGCGCCGGAGGGAGGGTTCCTCTCCGCGCGGGACGCGGACTCGGAGGGGGAGGAGGGACGTTTCTACCTCTGGGACGCGGAGGAGGTGGACGCCCTGCTCGATCCGGACGCGGCGCGCCTCTTCCGGCGTTGCTACGACGTCACCGCGGCCGGCAACTTCGAGGGCCGCAACGTCCTGCACCTTCCCCACGACCCGGAGTCGGTGGCGCGCGCCCAGGGGATCGCTCCGGACGAACTCGACGAGACGCTCGCGCGGGCGGCGGCGATCCTGTTCGAAGCCCGGTCGCGGCGCACGCCGCCCCTGCGCGACGACAAGGTCATCGCGGCGTGGAACGGGTTCGCCATCCGCGCTCTGGCGGAGGCGGGCGCCGCCCTGGGTCGGCGCGCGTACGTGCGCGCGGCCGAACGGGCGGGGGAGTTCGTCCTGGCCGAACTTTGGCGCGGCGGCCGTCTGTTCCGCAGCCACAGGGGGCGGCCCTCGGAGACGGGCGCCTTCCTGGAGGACTACGGGTCGCTCGCGGGGGCTTTTCTGGCCCTCCACGAAGCCACCCTGAAGGCCGTCTGGCTGGATCGCGCCGCGGAGACGGCGGAGGCGCTGATCGAGGGATTCCTGGACCGCGGGCGCGGCCTCTTCTTCGACACGCACGAGGAGGACCCGGCGCTCGTGGTGCGTCCCCGCGACGCCGCCGACAACGCCACTCCGGCCGGCAACTCCCTGGCGGCCGAAGCCCTGCTGCGCCTGGGCCGCCTCCTGGACCGGGACGATTTCCGCGTCTTGGCGGAGCGGGCGCTGGCCAGCGAGGCGGCCGGGATGGCGCGCTTTCCCAGCGCGTACGGAAGGCTGCTGGCCGTGGCCGACGCCTTCGACCGGCCCGGCGTCGAGGTGGTCGTCGAGGGCGACCCCGACGACGAAGCCACCCGCGCGCTGCTCCAGGCGGCGCACGGGCGCCATCTGCCCGACCGACTGGTCACCGGCGGCGAAGCCGGGAGAACCCCGCGGGCCCCCTGGAGGCTCGCGGGGGGCGGCGGGGACGGAACGCCGCGCGCCCACGTCTGCCACGGATACGCCTGCCGGCGGCCCGTCGACACCCCGCGCGCGCTGGCCGATCGGCTGGACGCCGCCGCGCGCTGACGGAGTCCCGCGCGGCGGCGCGCGAGCGGTTGGACCGCCTTCCCCGCGGCGGCTATGTTCCGAAGGCGGCGCTCCCGGTCCGCGCGGCGCGGCCCGCACGGCACGTCGGCGGCGAACGCCTCGCCTCCGGAATTCCACCGACACCCGCTTCCCCGCCGCGCGCGACCGCGAGCCCGCGCGGCGGCCCCCAGACGGCCCCCATGGCACCGGACACCCGAACCTCCCCCCCCCACGCCCCCCCCGGCGGCCTCGGCGCGGCCCCGGACGACGGGCCCGCCCTCACGTCGGCGCAACTGACCGAGTTCTACCGCATCATGGTGACCTCGCGCGAAATCGACGACCGCGAGATCACGCTCAAGCGGCAGAACAAGACCTTCTTCCAGATCTCGAGCGCGGGCCACGAGGCCATCGGCGTGGCCATGGCCGCCCAGCTCCGGCCCGCCCACGACTGGTTCTACCTCTACTATCGCGACCGGGCGCTCTCCCTGGCGCTGGGGCAGACCCCGCTGGAGCACTTCCTGCAGGCTGTGGCCGCCGAGGCCGATCCCGCCTCCGGCGGCCGGCAGATGCCGTGCCACTTCTGCGATCCGCGGCTCAACGTCACGAGCATGTCGTCCCCGACGGGAACCCAGTTCCTGCAGGCCGTGGGGTGCGCCGAGGGCGGCCGTCGGGCCGCCGGACGAGCGGAAACGCGCGAGCGGGTCGGGCAGGTCGAGGAGGACGAGGTCGTGCTCGTGTCCGCGGGCGAAGGCGCCACCTCGGAGGGCGAATTCTGGGAGGCGCTCAACACCGCCTGCACCCTGAAGCTTCCGGTGCTGTTCCTGATCGAGGACAACGGCTACGCGATCTCGGTGCCGGTGGAAGTCCAGACCGCCGGCGCGAGCATCTCCGACCTGGCGTCCTCGTTCCCGAACCTGTTCGTCGGGAAGTGCGACGGCACCGACGTCGTCGACAGCACCAAGGCGAGCCGCGCCGCCGTCCGCCACTGCCGACGGGGGCGGGGGCCGGCGCTGGTGCACGCCTCCACCGTCCGGCCCTACTCCCACTCGATGTCGGACGACGAGCGCGCGTACCGGACGCCGGAGGAACGCCGCGCCGAGGAGGAACGGGATCCGCTCGTCCGCACCCGCCAGCTGCTGCTGGACCTGAAGATCGCCACCGCCGCCCAACTCGACGCGATCGAGGCCGCGGCGCGGAACGAGGTTCGCGCCGCGGCGGCCGAAGCGCTGGAACACCCCCAGCCGTCCCCGGAGGGCGCGTTGCGCAACCTGCACTCCGAGACGGCGCCCCCCACCCGCCCGGAATTCGACACCGAAGGCTCCGCGGAGTTCGCGCCGGGCGACAAGCCGCTGACGATGGTCGACCTCATCAACCGCTGCCTGAGCGACGAAATGGAGCGCGATCCGCGCATCGTCGTGTTCGGCCAGGACGTGGCCGACGCCTCGCGCGCGGACGCCCTCGAGCGGGTGCGGGGCAAGGGCGGCGTCTTCAAGGTGACCCACGGGTTGCAGAAACGCTTCGGAAGCGACCGCGTGTTCAACGCTCCGCTCGCGGAGGCGAACATCGTCGGGCGCGCGATCGGGATGGCGGCGCGCGGGCTCAAGCCCGTCGTCGAGATCCAGTTCTTCGACTACATCTGGCCGGCGTTCATGCAGATCCGCAACGAGATGGCCACCATGCGCTACCGCTCCAACGGCGCGTTCGACGCGCCCGTGGTCGTCCGGGTCCCCTTCGGCGGATATCTCACGGGCGGCGGCATCTACCATTCGCAGACGGGAGCGTCGCTCTTCGCCCACACCCCGGGACTGCGCGTGGCCCTGCCCTCGAACGCGCTCGACGCCAACGGGCTCCTGCGCACCGCGATCCGGTGCGACGACCCCGTGATCTTCCTGGAACACAAACACCTGTACCGGCAGGTGTACAACAAGAGCCGCGCGCCCGGAAGGGAGTTCATGGTCCCGTTCGGAAAGGCGCGCACCGTGCGCGAGGGCGCCGACCTCACCGTCGTGGCCTGCGGGGCGCTGGTGAAGCGCAGCCTGGACGCGGCCCGCGTGGCGTCGCAACGGGACGGCATCGAGGCCGAGGTCGTGGACCTGCGCAGCCTGTCGCCCTTCGACATGGACGCCGTCGCCGCCTCCGTGCGCAAGACCAACCGCGTGCTGGTCGCCTACGAGGACGGACTCTCCTGGGGCTACGGAGCGGAGATCGCGGCCCGGGTCGCGGACGAACTCTTCGCGTGGCTGGACGCGCCGGTGCGGCGCGTCGCCTCCCGCGACTGCTGGGTCGCGTACGCGCCCCGGCTCGAGGAGGCGATCCTCCCCCAGGTCTCCGACGTGGTCTCGGAGATCCGGGAACTCGCCCGGTTCTGAGAGATCAGTAGATCCGGAGCGCGGGGTCGATCTCCCGCGCCCACGCATTGATCCCGCCCTCCATGTTGAACACGTTCCGGTAGCCCGCCCGCCACAGCTGGTTCGCCACGTCGCCGCTGCGGGCGCCGGTTCGGCAGTGAACGACGATCTCCCGGTCGCGCGGGATCTCGTCCAGGCGTTCGCCCACCTCGGCCATCGGGATCAGCACCGCGCCCTCCGAGTCGAGGCTGGAGATGTCCCACTCGTAGGGCTCGCGCACGTCCAGAAGGAAGGGCGGGACCGCGCTCCCGAGGCGCTCGCTCGCCTCGCGCACGTCGATGCTTCCGGGGCCCGGCGCCGGCCGGACCGGGCGATTCGCGGACGGGGTCGTGGATTCCTCCTCCGGCGTCGCGCCACAGAAGATTTCGTAGTCGACGAGTTCGGTCCGGACGGGGTTTTCGCCGCACACCGGACAGTCGGGATCGCGCCGGACGGCGACTTCGCGCCACTCCAGCTCCAGACCGTCGAAGACGAGCAACCGCCCCGCGAGCGGAGTTCCCCGCCCGAGGATCAGTTTCACCGCCTCCAGCGCCTGCAGGGAGCCCACCACGCCGGGGACCACTCCCAGCACCCCGCCCTCGGCGCAGTTGGGCACCAGGCCCGGCGGGGGCGGTTCGCGGAAGAGACACCGGTAGCAGGGGCCGTCCTCGGTCGCGAACACGGACACCTGTCCCTCCCACCGATGCACGGAGCCGTACACGTTGGGCTTGGCGAGCGTCACGCAGGCGTCGTTGACCAAGTAGCGGGTCGGGAAGTTGTCGGTGCCGTCCACGACCACGTCGTAGTCGGCCAGCACGGACAGGGCGTTGTCGCCGCTCAGCCTGACCTCGTGACCGACGATCTCGACGTGGGGATTGGTCTGCGCGAGCCGGTCGTGCGCGGAGGCGGTCTTGAGCCGGCCCACGTCGGCTTCCCCGTGCAGGATCTGGCGTTGCAGGTTGGTGACGTCCACCCGGTCGAAGTCCGCCAGGCCGAGCGTTCCCACCCCGGCCGCGGCCAGGTAGAGCGCCACCGGAGACCCCAGCCCGCCCGCGCCCACCACCAGCACGCGCGCGGCCTTGAGCCTTTTCTGACCCTCCGGTCCGACCTCGGGAAGGACCATGTGGCGGGCGTAGCGGACGAGCTCCGCGCGAGAGAGCTTTTCGGGGACGCGATCGTCCCCCCCGGAGCGGCGACCGTCGGCGGGAACGCTCATCCGCCCGCCTCCGTCTCTCGGGGGAACGCCCGGTACCCGCCCCGCATGGTGACTCCGAAGGCCCCCATGTCGTCGCGGTAGCGGGCCAGTTCGTCGGCGGGAAGTCCGGCCTCGGAACCCAGCTCGAAGAGCAACCGGCTCATCTGAAAGTAGTAGTAGGGGATGTTCAGGGTGCTGTGGTCGGGCCAGACGTCCCGGTAGCGCAGGCTGCGGGCCATCACGACCTCGCCGACCAGACGCCGCGTGCGCTCCAGGTCGACCCACTCCCCGCCGAGCTCGGCGGCGGCGCGGACGAAGCGCCCGCCGGATTCGAGGTCGTGCGGCACGAGCCGGGTCGCGAGCCCCTGCCGCACCCCGTAGTCCTGAAGCCCCAGCGAGCGGATCGTCCCTCCGGTCCACGCGAAGTAGACGGGGCGTTCGGCGAGGCTGCCGCGAATGATGGCCAGCGCGACCTGGTCGCCCCGGCTCAGATAGGTTCCGCCCGGATACCGCACCGCGACGGACCCCAGGCGAACGTCCGCGTCCTCCGGGACCCGGGCGCCCTGGATGCGGTCGATGGCCTCGGGATCGAGCGAGAGGATCGACCGCTCGGGCGGGCGCCGGGCACGGTAGAGGTCGGCCACCCGCTCGTCGGGTTCGAAGGGCCGTTGCCGGTCGGGCAGGGTCAACTCCCGCAGCTGCCGGGGATACCACTGCGTGAACAGGTACTGCCCGACGACGACGGTCACGTCCCTGCGGATCCCCTCCACTTCCTGGAGATACCAGAGCGGGAAGGTGTCGTTGTCCCCGTTGGTGAAGAGGACGCCGTAGGGCTCGACGCTCTGCAGGAGATCGTGGGCCCAGTCGCGGGCCGCCCAGTCGCCGGCGCGGCTCGCCCAGCGCCAGTTGGCCGTCAGCGGCGTCGCCGCCACCGCGAGCGCCAGGCAGGCGACGACCGTCAGCCCCGCCCTCGCCGCGCCCGTTCGCGCCCGACGGGTCGATCCCGACGCGCCCCACTCGACGAGCTTCCGCGCGAGCGCGTGCCACGCGCCCGAAAGGCCGACGCCCGCCAAGACGCCCCAGAGGAGGAATCCGGCGACGAAGAAGTAGTCCCGTTCGCGCACCTCGTGCAGGTCCGGATCGGCGATCTCGGGCGCCAGCGAATAGCCGTACTTGAAGTTCAGATAGATCACCAACGCGGCGGTCAGGGTCGCCGTCAGAGCCCCGACGTAGAGGAACAGGGCGCGCTCCACCCGCCAGACCACCCACAACCCGAAGAACCCCAGAGCCAGGAAGAGGGCGGTGACCGGAGTTCTCGCCCCGCCCGGCGCGAAGGAGGGATCCAGGCCCCGGGCCCACTGCCAGTCGAAGTACTGGAAGTAGTTGCGGAATTGCGCGGACATGGGCGACTGGCGTTGCGTGACCGGAAGAGGCCCGTACTGGGTGCGCTTCAGCGCCGCCGAAAGGCTCGCGCACCCCGCGTTGCCGTTGGTCAGCACCGCGGCGGCGACCTCGCCCGCCGACGCGCACACGGGATCGGCTTCGTTGATCGCCGGGCGCTGGGCGGCGCGGACGGGGAGGAAGACGTTGAAGGAGAGCCCGACCACGACCAGCGGGAGCGCGCGCATCCACACCTCGCGCCGGAGCGGAACGCCCGGGGCGGTCGCGAGCACGAGAAGGCCCAGGGCCGGCAGGGGGAGAAGCGACATGGTGTGGTTGGCCCAGCCCAGGACCAGGAGATAGCCCGCCGCCAGCAGAAGGCGTTCGCTCCCGGGTTCGCCGCGCCGATCCCGCCAACGCACCGCCAGCCAGCTCACCGCGGCGATCGCCAGCACGCTGACCGTGTAGACCTTCTCGTTGACCACGGACTGGTTCCACACGGTGAACGCCGTGGCCCCCAGCAGCGCGCTCGCCGCCGCGCCCGCCAACGCCCGCCGGTGGTCGCCCATCAGCCCCCAGACGATTCGGTGGGCCACGAGGAAGAAGAAGCCGCTCGCCGCCGCGGAAGTGGCCGCGGCCAGCAGGTTCACCCGCACCGCGACCGGAAGCCCCAGCGGGGACAGGAGAACGATCCAGACCCTCGCCAGGACCACGAAAAGCGGATTCCCGGGCGGGTGCGGGATGCCCAGAATGTAGCCGGTCGCGATGTACTCGCTCGCGTCCCAGAACGACGTGGTGGGCGCCAGCGTGACCGCGTACAGCAGGAAGATCGCGGCGGCGGCGACGGCGGCAGCGAGATAGGGCGGGCGATGCTCGTTCATTGCGAGGGGAATCCCGGACCCGGGGTCAGCCGCCGGGCACCCGGAAGCCTTCGCTGGCCTCGACCGCGGCCCCCGACTCCAAATCGGTCAGCGTCAGGCGGACCGAATAGATACCGGGTTCGGGCCGGGCGAGGAAGAAGTCCAAGGCGAGGCGGAGGGGAAGCCGGTCTCCGCCCCCTTCGAGGGTCAGGCGCCCCGCGGGGTCCACGCGGGCGCCCTCCGATCCGGGCCGGACGCGCACCGCGCGGCCGGCGGCGTCGAACACCTCCGCCGTCGCCGCGTAGCGGTAGGCGCCCTGCGGACCGGGGGCGAGTCCGCGCGCGGCCGCGGCGAGCCCGAGACCGCCGCCGCTTCCGCTCCGGACCGCGACCCGGGAAAGCTCCAGCCTGCGCACCTCCGCGGCTTCGGGAACCCGGCCCTCGCGCTCGACCATGCCGCGGACGCGGCCGTAGGCGCGCAGGAGATCGGTGTCCCCGGGATTCATGTTCAGAGCGCGCTCGATGTTGGCCAGGGCGCGGTCGCGCACCGTTGGATCGAACTCGGCGCGGGGCGCCTGCAGCAGCGACAGCGCCCGCCACGCGTGGGAGTCCAGCGGCTCCAGCACGACGCGCTGCTCGAGGGAGGCGACGGCCCGGACCGTGTCCCCCTCCGCCGCGAGCGCGAGCGCGGCCTCGACGGCCGGATGGACCGCCGAGGCGTCGGCGGAAGGCGGGAGCGCGCGCGTCGCGTCGCGCCGCGGGGCCGTCCAGGAAACGACGTACTCGAATCCGGCGCTCAGGCTGAGCTGGTGGCTGGTGTAGGGCGCCAGGGTGAAGAGGACCCGCTCGCTCGACACCAGTCTCACCTCGTCCTGCTCCTGGGCCGCGATCTGGGCCGCGTTGAACGGAATCACGAGGTCGCGAAAAGAGAAGCGGAACGCCGAGTTCTCT
Organism: Longimicrobiales bacterium; assembly: GCA_965115885.1. Taxonomy (GTDB): domain Bacteria; phylum Gemmatimonadota; class Gemmatimonadetes; order Longimicrobiales; family Gaopeijiaceae; genus BD2-11. Next base: position 184,230 of record OZ220479.1, on the reverse strand, counting down.
CCGACGGGGACGCGCAGGGAGGCCCCGATGTCCAACCCCCACGCCGAGGACGTGCGCGAGGTCCACCGAAGCTCCCCGGGAAAGCGCGCGCCCTGTTGCGCGAACGCGTCGCGATGCCCTTGGGAGAGATCGATGGTCTGCGTGAGCGCGGTCGCGCCCAGGCTGTACCCCAGCGCGCCGCGCCCGCGGTCCCACTCCGACAGCCTCATGCCGATCCCGAACCCGACGCCGCGATAGGTCGTGCTGCGCGGGATGTTCTCGGGCGGAGAGAGCGCGCCGGAATAGCGTGCGAGGGTTCCCGAGCGACCGGCGAGCAACGTCAGATAAAGCCCCGCCGCCCCGACGGGATTGTGGCGCAACACCAGCCGCGCCTCCGGACCCAGGCGGGCGGTCTCCGTCCACCGCGTCCGGCTGGGAAGGTCGGCCAAGGTCCTGCGGGTGACGAACTGGTCGTAGAGAGTGCCGACCAGACGCGACCCCAGGCTGCTTTCCACCGACCAGCGCGGCGCGCGGCGCGCGGCCGCGCCCTCCCCCTGTCCGGCGAGCGCCGCGGGCGCCGCGGAAACCAGGAGCGCCGCCAAGAATCCGGAAGGCGCGGTCCGGCGCGCGAAACGGGGCATCCCGCACCCGCGCGCGACGCCCGGGGTCCGCCCGTGTGAAGGTCGTTCTCTCATCCCTAATCATGGACGCGCGCGACGGCGCGGGACAAGTTGACCGCCCACCCCCTCCTCCGAGTCCTCGAGGTCCGCCAAGCTCCTCCGGGAGAGGAGACGACGCGCGCGCCCGGAAAGGTTGCACTCCGCTCGGAGGCCCGGTCGGCGGCGGCGGGCGCCCCAGGAGCGGTCGGACCACGGGAGCAAGGGGAGGCGGAAGACTCGTTCAGTTCGCTCGGGCGACCAGTTCCGCGCCGCGAAGTTCCAGAACGGAGCGGAAGCGGTCGCCCGGCGCGGTCGGCCCGTCGACGCGAGTGCGCAGATAGTCGCCGGTGACGCCCGCGATCCGGTCCCCCGAGCCCTCCACCACGACATCCGCGACGGTTCCCGCCCGACTCCGCCGGTAGCGCGCCCCCTTGGCCAGCGCCATCTCCCGGAGCGTGCGGGAGCGGCGCGCGGCGACATCGCCGGGAACCCGGCCGGGCAGATCGGCCGCCGCGGTTCCCGGACGCGCGGAGAACGGAAACACGTGCAAGTAGGTGTAGGGCAACTCCTCCACCAGCGCGCGGGTCTCCTCGAACTCCGCCTCGCCCTCGCCGGGAAAGCCGACGATGACGTCGGCGCCGAGGCCGAGCGGCCCCGCTCGATCGGCGATCTCGAGGACCCGCCTGCGGTACGCCGCGCGCGTATGCCAGCGGCGCATCCGTCGCAACACCTCGTCCGAGCCGGACTGCAGGGGAACGTGCAGATGGGGAGCGAGACGGTCCTCGGAGCCGGAGAGAAGCGTCAGCAGGGCGTCGTCGATCTCGGTGGCCTCGATCGAGGAGAGACGGATGCGGGCCGGAACCGCTTCCAGCAGGAGCGCGCAGAGCTCCGCCAGCGTGGCGCGCGGCTCCAGATCCCGGCCGTAGTGCCCGATGTGGATGCCGGTGATCACGAGCTCGGGGTGGACGCGGGCCAGCGCCCGGGCCTCGCGCACCACGTCGGCGGGAGCGCGGGAAACGGAGGCGCCGCGCGCCAGCCGGGTGGCGCAGAACGAACACTTGCGGTCGCATCCGTCCTGCACCTTGAGCCACGCCCGCGTGCCTCTGGCGTTGCGCAACAGAGGGTCGTCGCCGGAGGAAGAGAGATCGAAGGCCGGGTGCAGAGCGGCGAGTCGGTTCGCCAGCGCGCGCGGGTCCTGGCCCGGCACCACTTCGTCCACTTCCGGCATGGCCCGGTAGCCGTCCTCGCGCAGGGCGGCGGAACAGCCGACCACGACGATGCGGGCTCCGGGGTTCTCCCGGCGCAGGCGGCGCACCGTCCGGCGCGCCTCCGCGTCCGCTTGGTTGGTGACCGTGCAGGTGTTCACCACAAGGACTTCCGCTTCGCCGGGACGAGCTGCGGTGCGGGCGCCCGCGAGTTCCAGCTCTTGGCGCATGCGCTCGGTGTCGTACTGGTTGGCCCGGCACCCGAAGGTGCGGAACCAGACGGACGCCGCCGCTTCGGTGCGTCCAGCGGATGCGGGACGGATCGGAAGTCGGGTCACTGATGTACCGATGCTCCTGAAACGGGGTAGGCTAGTGGATTTCCTTCGGCCACATTGCGAGAGAGGATCGGTTGGCTACGCTGCTGGGATCTCAGGTTCGGGTCATTTTAGGACCAGAAAAACTACTTCATTTCCATTTCACTTCGGTATCCTTATCGTCGACGTAACTTTGGGGCCGTGTGTGGTTCGGAGCCGTCTGCCATTCATGGGATGGCGCCGGTCCCACATCGCTCAGAGCCGAGACACTCATGCATCTCCAGTTTTTCGAAGGATCTTCACTGAGGCCGCTGGCACTCTTACCTCCGGCCTGATAGCTGAGCACGTTCCATTCGCCTTTCTTTGTGCCAATCACGTGAGGACACAAAGATCCTGCGCTTGCCGCCGTAGGTGGTCGAAATGGGTTGCTTGTGCTTGATCGCGTAGCGGATCTGCTCAATCGCGTAGTGGATCTCTTGAATGTTCATCGTATTCTCCTTGCTGATGGTAGCAACATCGTCTCGCATGGAGTATATGGAAAAGAGAGAAGATGTCAAGGGTCAATCTTGGATTGGGTCAGGAGCTAGTGTCTCGTCCGTGAAATCGCATGACAAAGGCGTCCGATCTTCCCGAGGATCGAGTCGGCCGTCGCCGTCCACTTGAACGGCTTCGCGCCCGCATTGTAGTGATCGATGAACCGCTCGATCCTCTGCTTCAGCTCTGGCACCGACGAGAACGAGCCACGCCGGATCGCTTTGCGCGTGACGATGTTGAACCAGATCTCGATCTGGTTCAGCCACGAGGAGTACGTAGGCGTGAAGTGGACGTGGTACCGCGGCCTCGCGGCAAGCCATTTCTTGACCTTGACGTGCTTGTGGGTGCAGTAGTTGTCCACGATCAGGTGGACGTCGAGGTCCGGGGGGACGTTGGCGTCCACATGCCTCAGGAAGCTCAGGAACTCCTGGTGTCGATGTCGCGGCTTGCACTGAGCGATGACTCGACCGGTCGCCACGTCGAGAGCGGCGAAGAGGTTGGTGGTCCCGTGGCGGACGTAGCCGTGCGTGACGCCCTCGACGTACCCGAGCCCGAGCGGGAGCATGGGCTGGGTTCGCTCCAGCGCCTGCGTCTGGCTCTTCTCGTCGACGCAGAGCACCATGGCGTTGTCCGGCGGATTCAGGTAGAGCCCCACGACGTCGCGAACCTTCTCGACGAAGAACGGGTCGTTGGAGAGCTTGAAGTTCTTCTGCCTGTGGGGCTGGAGGCCGAACGCCTTCCAGACGCCGTGAACCGTGGTCTTCGAGACGCCGACGGCCTCGGCCATGGTGCGGCAACTCCAGTGGGTGCTGCCGTCGGGCGGTCGGGTCTCGAGCGTCCTGCGCACCAGCTCCATCACTTGGTCGTCGCCGATGGAGCGAGGCCGTCCCGATCTGTGTTCGTCGTAAAGCCCGACGATGCCTTGAGTTCGGAACCGCTCGCGCCACTTGCCCACGGTCTGGCGGCTGACGCGGGTCCTGCTGGCGACGGTCGAGTTGTCGAACCCGTCGGCGCACAGCAGCACGATCTCGGCGCGGCGCACCAGCCCTGCGGGCATGCTCGACGACCGCATGATGGACTCGAGCTCCTCGCGGGTGTCCCGACCGACTTCGAGCGGCTTCAACGGACGTCCTCGGGGCATGGCTTCTTCTCCTCTGCTTGAGACAGTGGACCAAGAAACAATATACCGAACATCCGAGAACATGTCCACGAACTTCCAGTACGTAACACTAGGAGCTTGCGCGGCAGAAAAGGTGGTGGTGTGAGGCGGGTCCGTGGCGCGGAGCGGAAGCAAGGGTTATATTCATGCAACACATGGGGTTAGCCAGCGAAGTCCGGCGCACGGGAGAGACCATGGGGACGCGGTTCCGGAAATACCAGCCAGATCAGCAGTTTCTGATTCCGCCCGATCCCAGGAAGTGGATCCCCGAGGGACATCTCGCGCACCATGTGAGCGACTTGGTGGACTCCGTGGACTTGAGCGCATTCTACGAACGCTACGAGGGGGACGGGCGGCGCAACAGCCCGTACGCGCCGCGGATGATGGTGAAGCTGTGGGTGTACGGATATGCGACGGGAGTGCGCTCGTCGCGCAAGCTGGCGCGCAAGTTGGTGGAGGATGTGCCGCTGCGGGTTCTGGCGGCGGGCAACTTCCCGAAGCACCGGACGCTGTGCGACTTTCGCAAGAAGAACTTGGAAGCGTTCAAAGCGTTGCTGGTGGAGATCGTGCGTCTGGCGCGCGAGATGGGATTCGCGGGACTGGGGCAGGTGGCGGTGGACGGGACGAAGGTTCGAGCCAACGCGAGCAAGCGCAAGGCGATGAGCTACGGACGGATGGGACCGGAGGAGGAGCGCCTGAAGGCGGAGATCGCGGAGTTGCTGGCGAAGTCGGATGCGGTGGATGCGGAGGAGGACGAGCGCGACGAGAGGGGTGCTCGGGGCGAGGAGCGGTTGCTGGAGGAGCTGAAGCGGCGGGAGGATCGCTTGGCGGCGATTCAGGCGGCGAAGGAGCGTCCGGGGCGGAGGCTCGAGCGTTCGACGACGCCCGGGGTCGCGAGCCGGGCCAAGAGCGCAATCCGAAGGGAGGGCGGCCGTACAAGCGGGCGTACGGAGAGCCGGAGGAGCGTGCGCAGTCGAACTTCACGGATCCGGAGAGTCGGATCATGAAGACGAGCACGGAAGGCTTCCAGCAGTGCTACAACGCGCAGGTGGCGGTGGACGGGGAGAGCCAGTTGGTGGTGGGGACGGCGGTGACGGACAACGCGAGCGACCAAGGCCAGCTGACCGAGATGGTGGAGGAGGTGGAGGAAGTGGAGGAAGTGGCGGGAGAGAGGCCGCGCAAGGTGCTGGCGGACGCGGGGTACGGAAACGAGGGCGATCTGGCGGCGCTCGAGGATCGCGAGATCGATGGCTACGTTGCGCTGGGCCGGGAGGGGAAGGAGGTCGAGAAGGCGGACCCGGAGGGGTACCCGGCGCGGGCGCGCATGGTGGAGAAGCTGGCTACCCCGGAGGGCCGTGCGGTGTACGCGAAGCGAAAATGGATGGCGGAGGCTCCGATCGGGTGGATCAAGGAGGCGATGGGGTTCAGGAGGTTCAGCCTCCGTGGCTTGGAGAGTGTGTGCGGCGAGTGGGATCTGGTGTGCTTGGCGCTCAACATGCGGCGATTGCACGTCCTGTCGGCGGCGTGAGGGGCCAAGCCATCGTGTCCGGGAGCTTCCGGGGTCCATTGGGACCTGGAATGCGGCGATTTCCTCCGCTGACGATCGGCTCTTGTCGTCATCCGAGCGGTTTGGTTGCCGGAAATCCGGGTTGGAGGCCTGATTGCCGGGACTTCACGCCCACTCGCAGGTCCTTTCTGCCGCGCAAGCTCCTAGTGCAGTGTCCGGTTCATATGTTTGATTATGTGGAGGCGACGGCCAAGGCCTGCCGAGCCCGGTTCACCTTCTCGAGAATCTTGTCCGCCGACTTCGTCCAGACCAGGGGCCTCGGGTTCTCGTTGTAGGTCTCGACGTACTCCCCCAAGCACCGCTCGAGGTCGCTCACCGAATGGAAGACGCCGCGCCGAATCCGCTTCCGAGTCAACGTGCAGAAGAACCGCTCCACCAAGTTCAGCCACGACGCGCTCGTCGGCGTGAAGTGCAGGAAGATCCGCTTCTGCCGCTCGATCCACTCCATCACCTTCGCGTGTTTGTGCGTCGCGTAGTTGTCCAGCACGATGTGGATCTCCTAGTCCTTGGGCACCGCCTTCTCCACCTTGCGCAGGAACTTCAACACCTCCTGGTGGCGGTGCCGCTTGTACGTCTCCCCGATCACTTGGGGATTATACGCCTGCCTTGACAGCACGGCAAGATCATGCCACCTTCAGTGTACGCTAAGAGCAATGCAATGAGGGGGTTGCATGGTGGCGAAGGGACCTGGAAAGCATCACCGGAAAGGCATCACGATGCCGCAGGTTGCGGCGATGTTCGCAACTGAGGAATCGGCGACCCACTGGTTCGAGTCGTGGGTCTGGCCGTCCGGCCAGATGGCTTGCACACGTTGCGGGAGTGTGAACTGCTACCGGGTGAAGTCGGGCAAGCCGATGCCGTACAGGTGCCGCGATTGCCGGAAGTATTTCAGCCTCGAGACAGGGACGCTCATGGAGCAGTCGAAGCTCCCACTGCGGTTGTGGGGCTGGGCGATCTATTTGGAGTTGACGAGCCTGAAAGGCGTTTCGTCGATGAAGCTGCACCGCGATCTCGGCGTCCGGCAGGCGACGGCATGGTTCATGTTGCACCGCATCCGGGGCGCGTTCGCGGACGTGCGGATGACGTTCGACGGGCCGGTGGAAGTGGACGAGGCGTATTTCGGCGGCAAGCGCAAGAATATGAGCGACACTCGTCGCAAGGAACTGGAGAGCACCGGGCGCGGGCCGACCGGGAAGCAGGCCGTGGTTGCTGCGAGGGATCGGGCAACGGGCAAGGTTGCGGCGCGGGTGATCGAGCGCACCGACAAGGCGACGCTCGGCGGTTTCGTGGACGAACACGCCAGCGACGGCGCGAAGCTGTACACGGACGACGCGACGGCCTACCGAGGCACCGCCCGGAAGCACGAGACGGTGAAGCACTCCGTAGCCGAGTACGTCCGATACCTCGAAGGCGAGACCGTTCACACCAACGGCGTGGAGTCGTTCCGGGCCGTGTTGAAGCGCGCGCACAAGGGCGTCCACCATCGGCTGAGCCAGAAGCACTTGCAAGCCTACGTGGACATGTTCGCGGCTCGCCGGAACGTGCGCGAGTTGGACACGCTCGCACAGATTCAGCACGTCGTGGCGGCGATGATCGGACGGCGGCTCATGTACCGGGATCTGGTAGCCGACACGGGCCGGTCGGCGGCGGCAGTCTAATTCCTTGCTCCAAACCCCTTGCGCGGGCGTATCGCTCCCGCCCGCGCACTCTGGCGGTATACGCAATAGGTTGTATCGTGCGCCGGATTTGGACCGAAGTTTCTGGCGAACTTCCCGTTCCGCAAACCTGACGGTTGATCGCATCGTCGCTCGCAGGCACGGCGGGAGCGACCACCATGGAGGCACCGATGACTGAAAAGCGAGAGAAGCCGTTCGACGTGCAGGCGACCAACCCGTTCTACCGGGGCGCGATGATGAGCGACATCGTCCAGGTGCTGTTCCGCCCGATCAATCCGAAGGTGTGGGAGCGTATCGCAACCCGCAGATTCGTCACGCCGGAGAAGGTGGAGGATGATGAACCCGACATCAAGACAGGCGTATAATTCCCGATCACTTCGCCCGATGCCACGTTCAGCGCCGCGAAGAGCGACGTCGTGCCGTTGCGTTTGTAGTCGTAGGTCATCGTCCCCGCGCGGCCTCGCTTCAACGGCAGACCCGGCTGCGTCCGATCCAGTGCTTGGACCGAGCTCTTCTCGTCGAAGCTGAAGACGACCGCGTTCTCGGGCGGGTTCAGGTACAGCCCCACGATGTCGCAGAGCTTCTTCTCGAAGAGCGGATCCTTGCTCACCTTGAAAGTCCGCACCAAGTGCGGCTTCAGCCCGCACGACCACCACACCCGGTGCACGAAGCTGTGCGTCTGATGTGGGTCGGGTCGGGGGCTGGCGCGCCAGCTTTAGGGTCCGGTGGGGTTGCTCCGATTAGCTTTCGCTCCGGTCCTCCAATGCCGACTCCCATGGCCGCGTTTCCAGCCCCCGCCCATCAAACCGGGCGTGCGGTTTTCCCGCACCCGGCTTACGTACGAGATCACGCCTTCGCGCTCGGAAGGCCCATGACCCGTCGCTTCGGTCGGTGGAGGCGGTCTCCCAGCCTCCTGTCCGAGGAAGTGCACGCTTCCCCGATTCCGTCCTCCGTCCTAGGCAGGGCCACCGATGGAGCCGTTCGGGCTCGCGTCGGGTTCCCCAAGTCGGAGTCCGCCGCGCTCAACATCCGCTCGCGGTCTCCCTCGGGTTCATCCTTCAGCTTTCGCGTGTAGCACGTGCCGGAGTCTCCGAACGTCCTCGACCCTTGTAGGCTCTTCTCGCCAGTAGTCACGTCCCTTCCTCCTTTCCGCACCGCTCTCGAACCAGGGCCCCTTTCCTCGACCGGCGTTACCCGGCGTCCTCAGTACTACGGGCCCATCCGCCACCCTGCCGGCCCGGCCTGCCCCTTGCGGGTTCCAGTTGGCGTCGTGCCACGCCACCGACAGGGCTTCCCGTGTTGCTCCCGTCTCCCTCTTCCATGCGTGCCGTCGATGCTCTTATGTACGTCAAGGGCCCAGTTTTGCCTCCTCGCTGTCCTCAGCGGGCACTGCGAGTTCGAGGCGACCTCCGCCACTGGGCGGCCCCCAAGATCGACGACCGGACGAATGGCGTTGAAGGGGGTCGACGGCACCCGCCGATCAGCAAAGCGGCACTCGTGTAGGGCGACGCGCGTGTACGTGCCTGAGTGCACAGCGGGGGCTTCCGAAGCCAGATGCACGGTAGCGGACGTCATCGGTCGCATGGGGCGCGTGGGCATCCCGCGACGCTCCAAGAGGTAGCGCGTCCCGCACCACCTCCTCCCCTGGAGGTGTGCCCGGGAAGCCCCGCCAACCCACATAAAACACTGAAGAGCCGCAGTTTTCCGTAAATTCGAGGCTGCAGGATCGCTTCTAACGGCGTTTCGGGATCTTCCGAGGGTTAGGGGGACGTTGCGAGCGTCGTGCCTCGCGACGTTCCGTCGGGATCATCGGCAGACGCTGCACGCTGCCCGCGAGTTCTGCGGCTCGCCGACCTCTGCGCTTTCCCCTGTGATTGCGGAACCTGTCGCCCCACAGGCTCTTGTGCGCATAGGACAACGCTGGCGCGGGACTCGCAGGCTCTTCGCGCACGCACCCGCCGGCGTCCGTCCGCCACGCCATGTCCGACAGCGTGTCCCACGGCGCCCGGGACACGGAGAGGGAGCGGCCGACCGGCCGCTCCCGGGCCCCCCTGGGGGATGCGGCAGGCGGAACGCTCCCGTGTCCAGCGCCCGACGCTGACCCATCCCCTCTGTGCTCGCGCGCCGGGAGGATGTCCTCGGAGCCGGGATCGGATCATTGCGCAGCTCGATCTCGATCCCGCTCCGAAGAAGTCTCCCGACAGGCTCATGCAGCTCTGCACGCTGCCGGCCCGTCTTCCACGGCCGCTCCGTCCGCGTTGCGTCGGGCCCCTTCGCCCGGATCCGACAAGCCTGTAGCCGGGTCCCTCGGCGCATCCGCCCGATCCCGCCTCTCACCTTGGGTTTCGGCGGCCGTCTCGTGAGCTTCGGCCACCGTCGCGCTCGCTACCCCGACGCCGCTCGTCAGCACCCGGTACACGCAACGGGCCATGTACCGCTTGAGGCACCGCATCGTCTCGCGCTTCGACAACCCCTCTTCCGTGCGCCGCTCGACGTAGCGCTGCGTTCTCGGATCGGTGCGCATTCGAGTCAGCACGATCAGATGCAACGCCGAGTTCGCACTCCGGTTCCCGCCCCGATTGAGTCGATGCCGTCTCGTCTTTCCGCTCGACGCAGGGATCGGGCTGACTCCGCACATCATCGCGAAGCTCCCCTCCGAGCGCATCCGGTCCGGGTTCCCACCGCCGCCAACAGATCCGTAGCCGTCGCGATTCCCACGCCCTCGAGCTCGAGCAACGCCGGAGCCGCACCCTCGACGATCGCCGAATGCACTCGTCCAGTCCCGCGATCTCCTCCTTGAAGGCCAGGATCCGGCGAGCCAAGCGCTTCAGCGCGATCTTCGTCGCCACCCCCGGCTCATGCGCTCGCTCCCCGCTCGCGGCCGCCACGCCGCGCACTTGCGCAGGCGCTTCATGCGAGGCAGCTCGCGGAGCTCGTCGCGCAGTCGCTCAGGCGCCGAGACGATCAGGTTGTGCACCTGTTGCTGGGCCGCAATGCACCCCTTCACCGCGCTCCGGCGCGCCACGCAGAGCGTGCGCAGCGCTTCGATGGCACCCGTGCGGTCCTTGGCCACGTGCGTCCGGTACCCGGTGCGAGCCGCCTGCGCCGCCGCAACCGCGTCCAGCGCGTCGTCCTTCCCCTGCGCCCTTCGGGCCACGCGGTCCGGACCGGTCACCTCGAGCACGGGCACGCCAGCCGCCGCCAGACAGCGGCTCACACCTGCGCCGTACGTCCCCGTGCACTCGACGCCGACGCGCAGCAGATCGCCGTGGGATCGAAGCCACGCGAGCATCGCCCGGTACCCGTCGCCGGTCGTTGGAAACGACTCGGTTCCGAGCTCCGCGCCGTCGACGCTCACAACTGCCACGGTGTGTTGGTCTTGGTGAGTGTCCACCCCACCGACGACCCCGTTGCCCTCCACCTGCGCACTCGCCATGCCGGCCTCCTGTCCCCATGTTGGGATGCAGCGATGGAACCGGCCTCGGCCGACATTGGACAAAGTAGCGACGGGACGCGCGCGAGCGCGTCAGGCTCTTATCAGGTCACGATGTCGGTCGAGGCCGGCGCTCTTTCCGGTCCCCTCGAGAGGTCGACAAATCGAGTCAAGGACACTTCGGTCAGCTACCGTTTGGGTCAGACCACCCGGGGGGAACCGGCGTCAGTTTCAAACTCGCTGCTCCCGTTGTCGGCGTGGAACGCGTGGACGACGAAGGGGAAGGCGTCGATGAGCTTCTCGAGCGCGGGGCCGAGGAAGCGGTGGGTGAGGCGTTCAACGCACATAAGATGCTCGTGTTGAGTGACTTCGTCGACGACGTTGATGATGTAGGAGCCCTTCTTCCCCTCGAGGTCGCCGAGGTGGACGCTGTCGACGCGGACGTAGCCGGGCTTGCCGTTGGGTTGCGGCTTGCGGCGCTCGCCGTTCGGAGAGGACTTCGATGGCGAATCCGGGCCACGAGGGCCGGAACGTCGGCCTGTCTCGTGGTCCAGCCGATGTGACGGCAGTTTCTCGGGCGCCCCGGTCACCGGAGAGTTCCGCGTACCGGGCCTTTTTTGGCCCCGGTGGCTTGATAGCCGATGTCGAAGTGGACGAAGGGGGCAGCCCGTGAACGCGGTGATCGCGCTGTGCTCCGAGGAGGTGTGTCCTGCATGGCCACGACATCCGCGCCGGGTACGCGGGAACTTGCTCGATCCGGCGGTGATCGGGAGCCCGGAGGATCGGCCGAGGGCACCCGGGCCATGCGCGACGAGATGAAGAAACGGCTGGCAGCGGCGCTCGGAGCAGGAAGTGGGCCAAGGTGCTCCGCCGCTCGTCGAGTCCACTACCAAGACCCGTCACTCCCCCGACCACCTCGGACACTTGGTCGGCGACGGTGGGACACCGAACGCTGTTACGGCCGAGCCGGGACTGGCGCGGACCCCCCGGCAACGCCAGCTTCCGAACAAGGTGGATCGTGCAGCCCGTCATCGAGAGGGCATCGAAGATGGGACGTACGAAACGTGGTCGGCGCGGACACAGCGTCGGCGAATGGGCCGGAACTGGATCGCGGAACGGCGGGCAGGATGGACGAGAACGGAAAAACAGGCCTCAACAAACGGCTTTTCCTCAGGTTCCACAGTCGCGTAATCGGGCATCTGGGAATTCAGATGTACCAGAGCCCCGTCAACGTGATCGCGGAACTCGTGGCGAACGCTTGGGACGCCGACGCCACCCGTGTGGAGATCGACCTTCCGCGCACCGTCGCCAATCCCGACGCCGCGTTCACGATTTGCGACGACGGGATCGGCATGAGCTTCGACGAATGCCAGAACCTCTACTTGGCGGTGGGCCGAGACCGCAGGGGAGGCGACGCCGAGGAGCGAACGCCCAAGGGCAGGTCCGTGCTCGGACGCAAGGGCATCGGGAAGTTCGCGGGCTTCGGGATCGCGAGCTTGGTGACCGTGGAAACGACCAGCGCACTGACCGGAGAGCGAACCGTCTTCCGTCTCGATCTCGACGCTCTGGCGGCCGACGACGAACCCGGGGACGTTCAAAAGGAGATCGACGTCGTCAGGTGCGATCCTCCCAGCGAGGAGGGGAAGGGCGACCATGGGACCTCGATCACCCTCTCGAACCTCACGATCCAGCGAGCTCCTTCCCGGGATCGATTTTCGATCAGCATGGCGAGGCGATTTCTGCTCCACGAAGAACAGACGGACTTCGCGGTGTCGATACAAGGAAAACCCCTTCCTCGGTCGTACGACGAAGCTGGCTTCGAGTATCAATTTCCGCGGGATTTTCCCGATCCTGTCGAGGAAGTGGAAGTCGACGGCGACGGATGGGGCGTCGAGACTGTTGCGGGCAAACAGATCCGATGGCGGCTGCTCTTCCGGAAGAACACCATCGACGAAGAGGAATTGAGGGGAGTCACCGTATACGCCGGAGGGAAGCTTGCCCAAGGACCGTTCTTCTTCAATCTGACGCGTGGTCTCACGGGCCAACACGGAACCGAATACCTAACCGGACAGGTCGTGGCCGACTTCATCGACCGGCTTCCTGCGGACTTGATCGCCACCGAGCGACAACGCGTCAACTGGGACAGAGCCGAAACGGCGCCCCTTCTCGAGTGGGGTCGGAGGCGTCTTCGGCATGCGCTCCGAGCGTGGACGCAACTAAGGGCCGAAAAGAAGGCGAGACGTCTCGAGGAGAAGATCGCGGAGTTCTCCGACCGTCTTCAGCGTCTACCCGGTCGCGAGCGCAAGACCGTGACACGGGCGTTGACGTCTCTCGGCGCGATCCCAACCCTCTCCGAACAACAGTTCGACGATCTAGGCAACGCCGTTCTGAACGCATGGGAGAAGGGACGCCTCCATGGACTCATCGACGACATCTCGGAAGCTAAAGGGCTGGACGGACCAAAGCTCCTAGAAATACTCCTGGAAGCCCGTGCGCTGACCGCTCTTCAGACGTTGGAGGTGGTTCGCACGAAGCTGGCGACGGTTCAGGGCCTCGGGAGCTTGATCAAGGAAGGGCGGCTGGAGAACGACGTTCGCGACTTCGTCGCGGAGAACCCATGGCTCGTCTCCCCGGAGTGGGAGACGTTCAGGAAGGAGACCTCTCTGCGTCGCGTCACAATGGAGGCGGCGGCGAAAGCGAAGTTGTCGACCGACGTCTACAGAGGCAGGGTGGACCTGGCCATGGCCAGCGGTCGCCATCTTCTGATCTTGGAGTTCGTTCGCCCCGGACAAGCCGTGGATTGGGATCATCTCTCCCGCTTCGAGAGATACGTGCTGTCAATCAGAGGACGCGTCAAAACCGCTACGGGAGGACGATTTCAGAACGTCACTGGGCACATAATTTCGGACAAACTCGATAGTAAACCCGAATTCGTGGACAAGATTCAAATGTTGCATCGGGAAGACATGTACGCAATGAGCTGGAGCGACCTTTTGGAAGAAGCGGAAGCGAGATGGATTGATTTTCTCGATGTGCTTGGAGTGCGCGGAGGAGACGACTTCCGCGTGAAAAGCCATCTCGACGCGGTTCGTCGAAGAGATCTCGAGGGCGACTAGGAGACCATTCGAGGCAGGGGGCGAGGAAATGGTAGGTGATGCGCGGCGCGGCGCCCAGGTATTGGAGCGGAGTCTCTTCGTCGACGATGTCGACGACCTAGACGCCCTTCAAGCCGGGGCTGCCGCCCAGGTGCACGGTGTCGACGCGCAGGTAGCCGGGCTTGCCGTCGGGCTGGGGCTTGCGGCGGGCGGCGATGGACACGGGCGTGGCCTCGGCGCTTCGGCAGGTGGCCCGTCCGGCGCGGTGCTTGCGAATGTCGTGGACGTGGATGTTGGAGATATCGGCGAGAAGCTCGAAGCGTGCGTCTCCGTGGATGCTGGAACACGCGCCACAGCAAGGCCCTGGTGGCGGGTTCGGAGAGCTGTCCGCACCGGCGGCGCCGTTTCTGGAGATCGCGGATCGGGTCGAGGTTGCGGATCCGTTTGGTGCTGAGCGTCATGATCATGCTCCATGATCGAGACGCCTCGGATCGGGGCTCGACTCCCGTTGGAAACCGCCTTCTCGTTCAGGCTCATTTGTCGTTGGACAAGGCTTGCTTGTTGATCGTTCCCGGATTTGTTAGCTTGGAGCTTGGACTGGACTGCGATTCCTGCAGATGCAAATGCCCTGATGCTCACCGCTATTGATCTTTTCGCGGGCGCAGGCGGCGCCACTCAAGGCCTCAAGGACGCGGGCTATAGAGTGCTCGCGGCGGTCGAAGAGTGGTCCGACGCTGTCCACACGTTCTCTGCCAACCACCCCGAAGTGGAGGTTCTCGAGCAGGACATCCGCAGTGTGGACCCCAAAGCGCTGCGGACATCGCTAGCGCTGTCCGTGGGCAGCCTCAATTTGATCACAGCCTGCCCTCCCTGCCAGAGCTTCTCCACGCTGGGTAGGATGGATGCATCGGATTCACGAAATGACCTGATCGCGGAAACAGAGCGCTTCGCCTGCGAGTTCCTTCCCGTTGCAATTCTCTTCGAAAACGTCCCCGGAGTGGTGCATGACCCACGTTTCGAGCGCCTCCAAAAAAAGCTGGAACAAACAGGATACCATGACTTTCGGGCATACGACGTGCTTGCTTCCGATTTCGGCGTTCCGCAGCGACGTCGCCGACTCATCGCGGTCGCATTGCGAGAAGGAAATGGAGGCGTACTGCCCGACGATCTGCGTTCCATCATGCCGAAGCACTTTGACGCCATGCCACAGGACGCCGGTGATGTGATCGACCTAGCCGGACCGATCCAAGGAACGACAGACGTAATTCACCGAGCGCGCAGGCCGACACCGTTGGTTTTGGAGCGCATTCGTGCCATTCCTCCTGGAGGAAATCGATTTGACCTTCCACCACATCTTCGGCTTGCTTGCCACAAGAAGATCGAACGAAAGGGAGCCTGGACACCCTACGGACGCATTCGGCGTGAGGGCCCTGCTCCGACGATGACAACGAAATGTACCACACCGTCGTGCGGGCGCTTCGTCCACCCAACCGAACACCGCGGCATCAGCCTCCGTGAGGCTGCCTTGTTGCAGACATTTCCTAAGAGTTATCGGTTTGTGGGTAGCCACGAGTCCATTGAGCGGCAAATTGGCAATGCAGTGCCTCCTAAGCTCGCGGAAGCGTTGGGCTTGGCGGTCGAGCACTGTATCGAGACGGCGAGTGGAGGGAGTGCGCCATGAGCAAGGAAGCGGCCTTGGAACTGAAGTTCTTAGGCGCGTTGGTCGAGCAGCTGGGAGCACAGATGTATCCTAGCGCCACGGCGACGATCGCCGAGCTCATCTCCAACGCATGGGACGCCGACGCCTCGAACGTGTGGGTAGAAATTCCCCTCGGCGAGCCTTGGACTGAGAGCTCCAAGATCGTCGTACTCGACGACGGACACGGCATGACCCGCGCCCAGGCTGCGGACCAGTACCTCGTTGTCGGTCGCAAACGAAGGGTGCAGGCGAATTCAGACCGGTCACGAGGGGGCCGTCCTCTTCACGGAAGAAAGGGGATCGGTAAACTCGCGGCGTTCGGGACGGCAAGGGTGATCGAGTGCTACAGCGTGGCTCAAATTCAGTCTGCGGAAAGGACGGACAATACCGACGCCATTCCGATTAGTTTTCGTCTGAACTACGACAAGATCCGTCATCGGCCGGCCGGATCCAACTGCAAAACCGAGCCGGCTCGCGAGTCGGGCGCACTAGTCTCACCCTGTGGCAAGCCAATTGTCCATGGCACTCGTATCACATTGTCCGGCCTTCGCATGAAGCGGGCTATCGGCGAAAATCAATTTCTCGACTCGATGTCGCGCCGTTTTGCGTTGGACGCAAGCGACATGCGCATTAGCATCAACGGTCATCCGCTGTCACGCTTCAACTACAACGTACAGATCCGCCTTCCTCGCGACATGACGAGTGATCGATCCAACGGTGATTTGCAAGTGGAAGACGACTGGGGGATCGAGGAACTAACCGATGAACGACGTGTTCGCTGGTGGATCGGATTCACAAAGAAGCCACTTGCCGATGAGGGTCAGCGTGGGATATCCGTGATTGCTCGTGGGAAGCTCGCTCAGCGACCATTTCACTTCGAGCGGGCCCGCGGCGTATCGAGTCAGCTCGGACTCGAGTACATGGTTGGGGAGGTCGAGGCCGACTGGATCGACGAAGGCTGCGACATCGAAGACGACCGCATTCAAGCCAACCGTGATCAACTGAGATTGGAGGACGACGCGCTGGCGCCGTTCCTCGATTGGGGGCGAAAGTTGGTGGCATGGGCGCTTCGAGAGCGTCAGAAAATACGCTCGGGAGCGGTGGAGAGGGAGATTGCCCCTAACAGCCCGTGGATAAAGTCGTCGTCGCACTGACCGCATGGTTTGGTTAGATTACAGGTTCTACGAAGACCTCAGCCATGG
Organism: Longimicrobiales bacterium; assembly: GCA_965115885.1. GTDB lineage: Bacteria > Gemmatimonadota > Gemmatimonadetes > Longimicrobiales > Gaopeijiaceae > BD2-11. Next base: position 167,708 of record OZ220479.1, on the reverse strand, counting down.
AGTGCGTAGATGGCGATCGGCAAGCGGCTAAAGGAGCCGCAGATGGAGATGTTCGTCGCGTCGAACCGGATTCGGTCGTTGGGCAGCCCGTTCTATCGGGCATTGAACAAAATGCTCGACGCGAACGGATTCGACGAGTTCGCGGAACGAGCTTGCGTCGACTTCCATTCGAAAACTCGCGGACGACCGGGGATTCCGCCCGCCGTGTACTTCAGGATGCTGCTGGTCGGGTATCTCGAAGGCATCGGCTCGGAGCGCGGCATCGCGTGGCGGTGTGCGGACTCGCTTTCCCTTCGCGAGTTTCTCGGCTACACGCTGGACCGGAATCCGCCGGAACACTCGGGCCTGTCCAAGACGCGCAAGCGGCTGAGCGTGGAAGCCCACAAGAAGGTGTTCGACTGGGTGCTGAATCTGCTGGACGAGTCGGGGCTCCTGAAGGGCAAGACGCTCGGGGTGGACTCGACGACGCTGGAGGCGAACGCGGCGATGCGCGCGATCGTGCGGCGCGACACGTTGCAGGGCTACACCGAGTGGCTGGAGGAGTTGGCGGTGGCGTCGGGGATCGAAGCGCCGACGCGCGAGGACCTCGCGAAGCTCGACCGGAAGCGCAAGAACAAGGCGTCGAACGAGGACTGGGTGCATCCGCACGACCCGGAGGCGCGCAGTACGAAGATGAAGGACGGTCGCACGCACATGGCCCACAAGTTCGAGCAGGCGGTGGACATGGAGACGGGAGCGGTGGTGGCGGCGACGGTCCAGTCGATGGAAGGGGGAGACGTGGCGTCGCTGCCGAAAACGCTGGACGCGGCGACCGAAGGGCTGAGAGAACTTGGGAAGGAGCCGAAGGAGGTAGTGGCGGACAAGGGATATCACGCGAACGCGACGATGACGGGGGTGGCGGAGCGGGGACTGCGAAGCTATGTGAGCGAGCCGAACCGAGGTCGTCGGAAATGGAAGAACAAGCGGGACGCGCAGAAGGCGACGTATGCGAACCGGCGCAGGATCCGGGGGAAGCGTGGGAAGCGGCTGTTGCGGGCGAGAGGTGAGAAGCTGGAGCGGGGTTTTGCGCACATGCTGGAGACGGGAGGTCTACGGCGGGTTCACGTGCGGGGACGGGAGGAGATCCGAAAACGGATCATGATCCAGGCTGCCGCGTGCAACTTGGGGCTTCTCATGCGCAGGCGATTCGGTTTCGGGACTCCGCGTAGCCTGCAGGGTCTGGCGACGGCCGGAGCGGCGGTCGCGGCGGCGGCGTAAAGTCGGAGGGACGGATCGGCGACGCGAAGCCCGACAATCCACCCGATGGACATTTGGAGCTTGGAAATCGGTGGTTGATGCGGGGGAATCTGGGAGTTGCGCAGGAAATGGGGATGTCATCGGAAGGTTGACGATGACCACCGGCTTGGATGCTGGGGAATGCCTGCTCCCGGGGAAGCCTCGAAAACCCATTTCCTCCACGGACTGCTAAGTTGCAGGAACTTCTGTCACCGTTCACGACCGATCAACGTAAGGCCCTCCGTCGTATCCCGACCGCTCTTGCGGGGACGGAAATGTCGTCCGAAGAGGTCATGCGGGTCATGCGCGACGTGGTCAACGCCCGCGACGACCAAGTCGTGCGCCAGATGTGGGAGGACATCGACAAGGAGGCACCGGATGCCCAGATTCGGATCTGGGACGTGATCCAACGCTTCGGATTGATCGACGCGCGTCGCAACCAGACGATAATTGAGACGCGACTCAAGGCGATTGATCGGTTGAAGAAGTATGTGGAGGAAGGAGCAAAAAAAGTGCCGACCATTCACAAGCACATCAAGGAGAATGTGTGGTTGCTTGACCCTCGCTGGCACCTGTTGGGAAATGAGGTTCGATTGGAGGACTTGGGAATCGAATACGAACCCGATCCTGGTGCCGGGAGGCGCATGGACTTTCTATTCGCGATGCAACCATCAACCCCATCGTCTGCGGACGAAATCTTGGTCGTCGAGGTCAAGCGCGCGAAGACCAAGGACGGACGTATTTACACGGCCAGTGCCAACGAAGTGGCGAAGTTCCAAGACTACCTCGATATCGCCAAGGAATCGTATTCACACGCATATTCGCGTGACTACAACTCTCCTAGGATCAGCGGAATCATGATTGCAGACAGATTTACCCCTACAGCCCGCAGGAGAACAAACCGGGAGATACCGGGCGTCCAGTCACACTACCGCACGTGGAGCCAAGTGATCAACGAGACCGAACGCCTACACCGGGGATGGCTAGCTGTGGCGACTAGGAGCCTGCGCGGCAGAAAAAGGTGGTGGTGTGAGGCGGGTCCGTGGCGCGGAGCGAAAGCAAGGGTTATATTCCTGTAACACATGAAGTTAGCCAGTGAAGTCCAGCGCGCGGGAGAGGCCATGGGGACGCGGTTCCGGAAATACCAGCCAGATCAGCAATTTCTGATTCCGCCCGATCCCAGGAAGTGGATTCCCGAAGGACATCTCGCGCACCATGTGAGCGACTTGGTGGATTCCGTGGACTTGAGCGCATTCTACGAACGCTACGAGGGGGACGGGCGGCGCAACAGCCCGTACGCGCCGCGGATGATGGTGAAGCTGTGGGTGTACGGATATGCGACGGGAGTGCGCTCGTCGCGTAAGCTGGCGCGCAAGTTGATGGAGGATGTGCCGCTTCGGGTTCTGGCGGCGGGCAACTTCCCGAAGTACCGGACGCTGTGCGACTTCCGCAAGAAGAACTTGGAAGCGTTCAAAGGGTTGCTGGTGGAGATCGTGCGTCTGGCGCGCGAGATGGGATTCGCGGGACTGGGGCAGGTGGCGGTGGACGGGACGAAGGTTCGAGCCAACGCGAGCAAGCGCAAGGCGATGAGCTACGGACGGATGGGACCGGAGGAGGAGCGCCTGAAGGAGGGAGTGAGGTGGTCCTAATTCGTTGGACAGGTTGGGGGCGAAGTTAAGGTGTACTCCGTCGCTCTGCGACGTTTCCTTTCGGGGTTGGCTGGGACGAACTCGGGGTGCCCCTGAACGAGCACTGCCGACCTCGCCAACCCACCCTCTCGAACAGCCCCCTCCCCACCTCGGGGTAAATCTAACCTCGGTTTCGCCGACGAGCACACCCGTCGGCGAAACCGAGGCAACCGGTGCCGCGTCGCCCCTGACGACCCCTGCCGCCAGTTCGCCGGTTCCGACCAAGTCCCTCCCAACGGTCCGGACTCGCTCATTCCACGCCCACGCCCACGCCCACGCCCTCGCGGTACGCCTCGCCAGGCGTCCGCCCGTCCAACGCCGAGTGCGGGCGCTCTTCGTTGTAGAAGTCCATCCAGCCCCCGATGACCCGCCGAGCCGCGGCCCCGTCCTCGAGCTCTCGCAGATAGACCGCCTCGTACTTCAGCGACCTCCACAACCGCTCGATGAAGATGTTGTCCAGGTACCGCCCCCGCCCGTCCATCGAGAACCGAACGTCCGCCCTCAGGACCCGCTCGGCGAACGCCTCGCTCGTGAACTGCGAGCCCTGGTCGGTGTTGAAGATCTCCGGCCTCCCTGAGCCCAGCGCTTCGTCCAGCGCGCTCACGCAGAACGACGCGTCCATCGTGTTCGACAGCTCCCACGCCAGCACGTGGCGGGTCGCCCAGTCCATCACCGCGACCAAGTAGAAAAACCCGCGGGACACAGGCACATAGGTGATGTCCGCGCACCACACGTGGTCCGCCCGCGAGACCTCGACGTCGCGCAGCAGATACGGAAACACCCGGTGTTCCGGGCTCGCCGCGCTCGTCCTCGGACGCCGGTAGATCGCCTCGATCCCCATCTTCCGCATCAGCCGGCGGACCCGGTGTCTGCCGACCGTCGTCCCCTCGCGCCGAAGGTGGCGCGCCATCTGCCGACTCCCGTAGAACGGGTAGTCCATGTGGAGCTGATCCATGCGACGCATGAGAGCGAAGCCGTCCTCGCTCTCGCCCTTCGGCTCGTAGTACAGCGACGACCGGCTCACGCCCACCAGCGCGCATTGCTTCGCCAGCGCCATCGGGCCGTCTCGCTGGATCATCCGCCGGCGCTCCGCGCGGGTCAGCCGTGCAACCCGCGCCGAAAAAAATCCCGCTCGACGGTCAGCTCCCCGATCTTCGCGTGGAGATCGTGGATCGTGGTGTCGCGCTCCTTGGCGCGCTTCTGGGCGTCGGCGACGAACACGTCCGGGATGGCGGCGAGCAGCTGCCGCTTCCACAGGCTCACTTGGTTAGGATGGAGCTCGTGGCGGCGGGCGATCGCCTGGAGGCTGTCGCGCTCCCGGATCGCCTCGAGGGCCACCCGGCCCTTGAACTGCGGGGTGAATCTCCGTCTTCTCCTGGCCACTTCAGTGCCTCCTCTCGGGTACGGAAGTACACCTTATAACGGCCTGTCCAAAAAACTGGGACCACCTCACCTAGGCGAGCCAATTCAACGGAACAAGACGACGTTCGTTGAAGCAAGGATTGAGGTAATCGACAGGGTCGGACACCGCTGTGCCCCCGCTACCTCGTACACTTGGACACCCCTAACAGCCCGTGGATCCGGATTCGGTCGTTGGGCAGCCCGTTCTATCGGGCATTGAACGAACTGCTCGACGCGAACGGATTCGACGAGTTCGCGGAACGAGCTTGCGTCGACTTCCATTCGAAGACTCGCGGACGACCGGGGATTCCGCCGGCCGTGTACTTCAGGATGCTGCTGGTCGGGTATCTCGAGGACATCGGCTCGGAGCGCGACATCGCGTGGCGGTGTGCGGACTCGCTGTCGCTGCGGGAGTTCCTCGGCTACACGCTGGACCGGAACCCACCGGAACACTCGGGCCTGTCCAAGACGCGCAAGCGGCTGAGCGTGGAAACCCACAAGAAGGTGTTCGACTGGGTGCTGAATCTGCTGGACGAGTCGGGGCTCCTGAACGGCAAGACGCTCGGGGTGGACTCGACGACGCTGGAGGCGAACGCGGCGATGCGGGCGATCGTGCGGCGCGACACGTTGCAGGGCTACAACGAGTGGCTGGAGGAGTTGGCGGTGGCGTCGGGGATCGAAGTGCCGACGCGCGAAGACCTCGTAAAGCTGGATCGGGATCAAAGTACACCATGCGCCAACCCGACGGATTCGTGGATATCGTCATGCGCCGGTGCCCTTCGGCACCCAAGTCCACAACGACTTGGGAGGTGTTGGATTTGGGTTCCGAGAGAGGGAGGAAGTGAAAAGACGAGCTCTCCGTCAAACGGGTCGGGTCGAGGGCTGGCGCGCCAACTTTAGGGTCCGGTGGGGTTGTTCCGGTTAGCTTTCGCTCCGGGCCTCCAATGCCGACTCCCATGGCCGCGTTTCCAGCCCCCGCCCATCAAACCGGGCGTGCGGTTTTCCCGCACCCGGCTTACGTACGAGATCACGCCTTCGCGCTCGGAAGGCCCATGACCCGTCGCTTCGGTCGGTGGAGGCGGTCTTCCCAGCCTCCTGTCCGAGGAAGTGCACGCCTCCCCGATTCCGTCCTCCGTCCCAGGCAGGGCCACCGACGGAGCCGTTCGGGCTCGCGTCGGGTTCCCCAAGTCGGAGTCCGCCGCGCTCAACATCCGCTCGCGGTCTCCCTCGGGTTCATCCTTCAGCTTTCGCGTGTAGCACGTGCCGGAGTCTCCGAACGTCTTCGACCCTTGTAGGCTCTCACCAGTGGTCATGTCCCTTGCCCCCTTTCCGGCTCTCCGCTATTTTATGTGGGCAGGTTGAATTGAAGTTTGCCGCAGATCAAATAGGCCATGGCGATCAGGTTCTCGGTTGTGCGGTACCCTCGAGCACGGGCCTTGGCGGCTTGGACGAGAGAGTTCATGGCCTCGAGGAGACCGTTCGTGATGCGGGAGTGGAACCAACGCAGGATGCCCTTCTCATGCTTCCGCACGGTCTCGGCAAAGGTCGCCATGGCCGCGAGTCCGCTCTCGCTCGCGGCCTTGCACCAGCGTTCGAGGTGACGTTCGGCCGCGATGGGAGGCAGGTCCCACAGCTCTTGGAACTCGACCTCGAGCTTGTAGGCTTCGACCGTGTCGGGAGCTGCGGTGGCCTTGGCGAGCAGTTCGTCCAGCCGGGCCTTCTGCGATTCGCTGAGTTCCTTGCGGTTCTCGAGCCGGAGCCATCGAGTGTTCTTGAGATCGGGGCGCTCCTTGCGCTCGGCTCGGCGAACCGATTCGACGACTTCGTTCAGCAGCTTCACGACATGGAAACGGTCGAAGGTCACTTCGGCGTCGGGGAACTCGTCGCGCGCGCCCTTCATGTACGCCTTCGACATGTCCATGCAGATCTCGTCGACCTGCTCCGCGGCTCCTCCATGCGCTTCGAGATCCCTTCGGAACTCGGCGAACACATCGGCCGTCCGGCCCGTGGTCGCGAAGAGGAGCCGACGCGGATCGAGGTCGGCGAAGAGCGTGACGTAGTCGTGGCCCCGGCGAGCCGCCTTTTCGTCGACGCCCACGGCCACCACCTTGGAGAAGTCGGCTTCGGTGCGCGCCATGCCCACATGGTGCTCGACGATGCGCCACAGGCGGGTGTCGTGCTCGCCGACGAGGCGGGCGACGACGGCGACGGGCATGGCGCTGGCCATGGCGACGACGAGGCCCTCGAAGAGCAGGGTGAAGCCGCTGCGGGGCCGCGCCCAGGGCAACGCGGCTTGGCGGACGCCGCACTGGGGGCAACGGATCCGCGGGGCGGGCGCGTGGAGATACGCCTCGTGCTCGAAGCAGTTCAAGTGTCTCCAGGACCTCGTCCTCGAGTCGTACGCCTTGCACCCGTCGGCCTCGCAGCTGGCGCAGGTGAAGAGGCCTCCCCTCTCGAAAGCGAGGTGGACGTCGAGACGTCTCCGCTCCTTGTCGAAGTCCACGCGGTCCACGTACCACGGGGACGCGAGTCCCAGCGCCTGCTCGAACAGCGTGTCCGTTGCCGGAGATCCCGTCATCGTTGGATTCCTTCGCCCGGTTCCTCTTCAGTTCGGATCGCGCGTGCGCGAAGGCGAGGCGTACCGGGCGGGCACTCTTCGCAGCGGCGCTTCGGATCGGCCTCTCGGCCTGTGTACGGCGTTGGTCCGCGCTCCCCAGCGGGTGCCTCCGGTCGAAGGCCATCGGTTTTGCCGCCAGCGGCTTGCGGTGCCGACAACGCGCCGCTTCCACGACCCGTGCGTTCGGCGCCTTCCGTGTCTGGATTCCGCGGTCCGGAGTTCGTGCCAGCGGTGCGGGTGCGCCGTTCCTCGGGCTCAGGGGACGCGGGACCTGGGGAACGAACTTCCCGCGCTTCCTGCGCACGAACGCGCAGGGAAATGCACCCCGCCGGGCACCGAGAAACGGAGCTCTGGCACGGCCGACATCTTCGATGCCCGGAATCTCGACGTCCATCCTGTCCGTTGGCACATGCCGCCGAGGGGCGGTCAGCCGACCCTGGCGGAGACGCGAAACGCTTGCCTGCCGACGGCCGATTCCACCACCGGCACGCATCCAGCACGACGGCCCCAAACCTACAGCAATCCACAAAAAATGCGAGGAACCACATAAATGTAGGCCACTCACAGCCCGTTCGGTCCATCCACCGAAAAAATCTTGGTCCACCAACTCCGGCGCCGGTTGCTTCTCTTCCCCTCGCTCAGCCGACCACGACTTGCCACGCTTTTGGCTCACACCCGCAATTCCTTCCTTCTGCATCAGATGCTCAATTCCACCCCGCGCTCACCCGTTCGCCTTCTTCACACAGCGCCTTGTGGATCCGCCAGCGACCATACGTCCCCCCCGTTGTCCAAGAAACTGATTTTGATTGCTGTGCCAAAGATATCCGCGACATGGCTCATGGACGAATTCAATTCATTGCACAGACGGCGCTTCCGATATTTCATCGGGCGGTTCAATATCATTCGAGCGCTCTCGCTATCCGGCGTTGCTGGCGCTCGGTTTTTTGCACGATATCGTAAGTTTGTTGCCCTCTCTTGCGGACAGTCTCTCCACATGCGATCTGCACAGCGTAGCGGATGATTGATGCCGCTGTTTGTGCTACCTTCAGCGACATCGTCTTGGCATTCATATGGTGGTTGTAGTACACGATGGCGGCGTCTAAAAGTTTCTGCGCGATCCGGTCTGCAAAAATTTTGTAGACTTTGTAGTCCATGATGTCGAGGACGGTCACCAGTTCTGGAAGCTGCTTGCGCGCAATATCCATGAGCAGAGTCCCAGCCTCAGCGGCCCGCGATTTGTCACCTGCAGCAAGGATAGTTTCACATGCTCTGACAGCTTTATCCAGCCTCTCTCGAGCGGCGGACGCATATCTCGATTTTAGAGCCGCTGTCCGCGCCCCTCCATCTTCCAACGTTTGAATGAGTGATTCACTGTCAAGTTCGACTCCATATCTCTCGGCTTCCACTACAAATTTGTCGAGAGCTCTTCCAAAGGCTGCAGCGACATTCTCCGGATCACGAGTCACAACATCGTCACTGAACGTGGCGCAGTAGTTTGCTAAATCTTGTCCAGAAAGATGCCCCACGATTTTCGCTTTCGCACGAAGGCCTCGGAGAAGGTAGTCGGTGCGTACCGATGTCTCGCTAGGCCAACCACTTCTAGCCTTGATGCCAATCAAAAGGCAGAGAGTTCCGAAGTTATTGAGGCTCGAGGCATATTCCGGAGTGGGAAATATTTTTTCGATTTGCCCCCAATCTTCAAGCGCACCTCGAAAATCTTGGTGTCGAATCCGAGAAATAGCGCGATCATCCAAAATTCCGCTCCGAGTAAACCAGAACAAACCGTATCCGATTCGATCATTTGCATCGTCAAGTGCCGCCAATGAACGTTCAACATTTTTCCGATTGCGACGACAACCTTCGAAATAAAAATCACCGTCATCGAAAAGAAGAGGTTTCCCAAGCTCAAAAAGTGTTCTTATGCGACTAACTCGTCTAGTTTTTTCACGCGGAGTGCAGTCGGCAGGAAGACCGATGACATGAAATGGGTTGTCTAATATCATTTTCTGATCCGATCAAGGCAAGAGGTTTCGGAAGCAACGATATCTCCGTCACACCGCAATACGCCCCTAGACAACGCGAAAATACGGTGCCAAATGAAATATGCATTCATATCAGATCATCCCCTCGAATTCGCGGCGCATTTTTTCATACTCAGCGATTTGGATCGAAGAAACCGATGGGGAAGTGCGATCAATGACTTCCGTCAGATGCGTCAGGGCAATGCACTCCGCACCGCTCGTCAAAGCATTTCTAGCGGCTTCGTCGACAACGAACTTAATGTCGCTCCCGGCCCACCCTCCCGAGGTCATTCGGGCGAGTTCGCCCATGTTCCCTGATACATCATCGTCTAGAGGCCGACCACTCAAATGTATTTCAAACATCGCTTTGCGAGCCTCTCGATCCGGCAAGCCAACGTACACAAGCTTGTCGAAACGCCCCCGCCTCAGCACTGCTGGATCAAGCCGACGCGGCCGATTGGTAGCCGCTACTAGGAACACATCATGAGCCCCGCAATCGTTCATTTGAACTAGCCACTCGTTGACTTCACTAGAATAGTGATGATCGAGACGGCCTTCTCTGGAAGGCATCATCGCGTCGACTTCGTCCAAAAACAAGACGCAAGGAGCTTCCTGTTTAGCTTTATCGAACAGTTGTCCAATTTTCTCTTGGGTACCATGAACGTAAATGCTCGCAATACTGGCTGGGCTCACTTTTTGGAAGGCGAATCCCAATTCTTCTCCGAAGCGTTCCGCGATGAACGTCTTGCCACAACCAGGTGGTCCGTACAGCAGGATACCATTGGGAATGGCGAGTCCAAACTGCCGATAGCGATCAGGTTTCCTCACGGCATCCAGCACGTCTTTGGTTAAGATTTTTTTGAGTTCTTCCATTCCAGCAACCGCCGCAAACCCGTAGCCTTCTGTACGGACGGACTGAAGCGGACGCAATGAATTTGTACCCGACCTCGGTCGCCCATCATCTGGCGGCTTTTCTTCCAACGCTTCCAGAAATGCTGCGGCATCGGAGAAGCGATCTTCCGAGCGTACGCTAAGTGCTTTCTTGATCGCCGCCAATACAGACGGTCCCACGTCACCTCCAGACGTTCGTGCTGGGATCGATGGTGGTTTTCGGCGCGCGCGGAGCAACTCTTCACGCAGGTCTTGCGAGGATCTATTCTCCAACTTCCACGGAGGCACTCCAAAGAGTGTACGGAAGCAGATGGCACCAAGAGCGAAGACATCCGTAAAGGCAGAAGATGTGGCTCCCTCGTAGGCTTCGTTAGGCAAGTAATACGGATCCACGACCGATGGATGTTGGGCGTAGCCATCGCTTGCGCGCCGAGCATGACCGAAATCGATGACCGTAGGCCAATCTTCGCGTTCCCCGCGAATCGCCAAGAGCACGTTCTGCGGAATCAGTTCATTGTGGAACACTGGATCATCAAGTCCATGAAGATAGGCTATAATTTCCAGCAATTCTCGAAATACGACAGTGGTGTGAGCTGGCGTGAAAGCGAAGTCGCGGGCCAGCCGATCTTCCAAAGTTTCCCCGGGGACGAGTTTTGTCAGAAGATAGGGCTGGTTCCGCGATCCGACAACGCCTGAAGCTTCGACGGTTGGAATACTGGGGTGGTCAAGCGATTCCATGATCGCCACCTCGAGAAGCTTTTCATTTGAATCGAAACGGTCTTTTGGGATTCGGTCGGGGAAGAAAAGCTTGAAAAACCCGAGCTGCCCTTTTGTGTTCACAACTCGGTAGGTGTCAGCATTGATGGATTTTTTAATGGGGAAGCGTACACGCCACCCTGGAATCACCTCGGTTCCTCTGGAAATCGCCATCACAGTTGAGGGATCGGAGGCCCAGTGTATTCGTCGGCGTATTCGTCGGCATTTCGAACAACAAGCTCAGAGATCGTTCTTGCATGCATCAGAAGTTCCGAGCAAGGTTTGTCGGCCGTAAGAGCTTTCATGCCTCGAGTTGCCTCTTTTTGCGCTTGGTCTGTGTTCGCCCAATTTATAATTTTTAAATTTTGCCATGCCCAAGCAATGTATTGTTTAGACCATTCACAACGCTTCAAGACAGAAATTCGTCTCCGCAGATCTTTTATCAAATCTCGAGCTAGCTTCAGATCTCGCTCTTCTTTTACATAGTTCAATCGCTCATGTCTTTCTTGCATTTCGGCTTCGGAATCTTCGTAACCTTCCTCCGCGTTGGCTTTCTTCAGATCGTCCCAAACTTTGTTCAACTCGATTTCGACATGTGACCATTCATTCGAATCTACAAAATTATAAAATTCCTGTATTGCTTCCTTCAAACGTCGAATACCTTTATCAAGTGCATCTCTGGAACAGCTTTGATCGATTTCGGTCACGGCCCCAGATATTTTTTGATCATGCTGGTCGACCATGGACGCATCCGCGTAACCGATAGCGTGCAGTTGCCTGATTTGGACGCGAATCTCCGCAACTTCACGATCAATCCAATCCGTATGAGCCGCCTTGTTTTCATCCGACAATTCTAGATCAAATTCCTCATCATTGTGGTCGGGAAATTTCACTCTCACGGTTAGCGGGACAGAATTAAACGATTGTCCAGAAGCACCGGAAGCAACTATAGTTAGGTCGAACCTCGTTCCTGCGGGGATTACACGATTTACCTGCAAGCCACTCAACCGATAATCGCGGATGTGCTTACAGAGATGTGGGCGGACTCCGGCACCTAATCCTAGCTCATCTTCGAAAATGCTGATCAGGAGATGATCGTCCGGCATTCCGGGCCGAACTCGCTGAGTCGTCAGTAGTCCTCTCAGTGTGCCCTCTGCAGGCATAGGCTTACTCTTTTCGGCTCCTCTTAAGGGCTGGAAAATGCGTTTTTGTTGCACACCGCTTCCTTCTTTAATTTCAATCCCCAAACTGTGTGGCAACGGTGACCCGGTCAGCTTGATGCCTTGCGTTATCGTGATTTCAGATGGGCTTGTTTCAATCCTGATTCCGCGCACAGTTTGAACTACGAGATCAAAGACATTCGATGTATTTGGCTCGAGAGTGACTTCCAGAGAAACTGTGTCAATACCCAGTGGTTGCACGCCACTCCGCCATCCTTGCCTTCTCATCTCAACGTTCAGCGTTTCAAATCTGCGTAGATCGGATACATCGCAGCACTTCAAAGTGACGAATTCACGGTCGTTGATTGATGTGGCTTCGTATTTCACGTCGAGGTGGAGAACGCTGTCGGACACATCACCGCGTCCCGTAAGGTGGGCCGCTTTCTCGCTAAGCTCAATCGTGCTTGCAAAAAAAGCCGCGCCGCACGCCACTACAGTCATCGGATCCATTGAAACATTGGGACTACGAATTTGCTCGGACAACATTTGGCGGAGAATGGGAGAGTATGTGGACCCTCCGACAAGTATTAGTTCGTCGATGTCCGTTCCGTGCAATCCGTGACGAGACATCAATTTTTGAGTCTTGTCTATGGCACGCTGGAAAAAAGGCTCTACGACCGACCGCAACATCTCTCGCGTGACTTTAACTTCAAGATCGATTTTTCTGCCGTCCGGCAGGACAATCTCGCGATCCAGATCGGTAAGCACTTCGTAATGGTCGGAGCGACTGAGATATATGATGGCCTCTTCAGCATACCATTTTAGGACCTTGCGTAGGCGCTCGCGATCAGATTTTCTGGACAGAAGCGCATCGAGATCGTGTTCCCCTCTTAGGTGCTCCAGAAGAATCCGGTCTGCAACACTAAAGTCCAGATCTTTACCGCCAAGCTGCTTGTCGCCCTCTGTGTCTTTTATCACGATCTGGCCATCTTCTACGAGAGCCAGGGCAGCGTCGAATGTACCTCCTCCAAAATCGAAGATCAACCATTTTTCGCTACTGCTCTTTGATGGGGTCAACCCGTAAGCTATAGCAGCTGCAACGGGCTCTTGGAGAAGATGGCACTGCTCAATACTGGCTATCTTGGCTGCATTTATGGTAGCTTCTTGCTGATTTACATCGAAATCCGCTGGAATCGTCACTACAGCGGCAACAGGAGGCGCTTTTTGCGATACATCCTCTCGCAGCGCTTTCAAAACCTCTGCTGAAAGTTCTTCGGAATTAAAGCTTGTACCAGACAGAGGATAAGTGAAGTCTGTGCCCATTGTTCTTTTGAATTCTACGGCAGCATTCGATTCATATTTTTCACCCCCCTCCCCGCGTGCCAAAACCACAGCGTCTTCACGGCGACACACATTGCGAGCCTGCTCGCCAGTAACTTTTTTTGCACCCAAAAAGGCAACTGCGCTAGGAGTCGTATCATGTTGCATGATGTTCTTGATCACTTTGGGCTTGCCACGAATCATCTCTACGATAGAAGAATTAGTCGTCCCTAAATCGATGCCATGGTTGATGTGGTATGATGACGACATAATGGTTAACTACCTCTCTTTCAGTTCTAGAGCTAGAGTCCTATAGAAACTATTGCCGATGCAACTTGGATCGTATTTCCGCGATAGCGGACTTCTGGTCGCCTGATTTGCGTGATCACCTCTTCTCCCGATGCTAGTTTGTCGTCTTCGATGAAATCGGCCTCAAGGAGCATGCCGATGTCGTACGGTCTTCCTGCCAGTTCGACCATTTCGTAATCGTGAGCACGCAGGTAATTTTTTACGCGCCGAACGCATCCCACCAACTGCTTGTGACCCCTGGTCGACGAACCCATGGCTCGCAGGTTGGTTTCGATTCGGCTGGTTTCGTTGCAGATCATGAGTGGAAAATCGTGGTTCGGGGTTTGATCCTGATCTACGCGTCCGTCGGCGTTTTCAACGAAGTCTTGGATCGTATCAAGCATCGAAGTGAGTCTTTCCAACGCTCCGAGTTGATCTTGCAACAACTTTTTCTGCGCATATTCCGAATTTGAACTTGCTGCAACCTGCCCGCGAACCTCTCCGAGGGACCGAGATCCATACCACCAGACGCCTCCGATAACAGTCAACAGCAATCCCTTAGCCAAAATCATGAGGAGCGTGGCTCGTTGGTCTCCGAATTGTCGCTGTCGCCGCTCTTCCAAGATTCGTTCTGCCGAAGCGGCCAATTTGCCCGCGAATTCGGCTTCTCGCTCCTCTCGTTCATTCATGCGAACTCCGAGGTTTTCAAGACCTCGCGCGAGGCTGTCCGCATGGGCGCGCACTGCAACTCGACCACGTTCAGCGGAACGAAGCCCCTCATCGAGGTCGTTTTGGGTCTCAAGAACGATGGCGGCCGAGACCGAGTCCACAAGAATTTGCAACGACTGAAGTAGATCGTCCAGTGCGCCCACTCGTGCATCGCGCTCCCGAGCGATCTCATCGCCCATCGCGGCGACGGCTTGATCGAGATCGTTGGCGGTGGATCGAGCCGAATCCCTTGCGGTTTCAAGCGCACGGATTCGTTCACGAAGATTTGCCAGGGTGTCGGCCGCTTGTTGCGGACTTCCCTGCTGCCACACGGCTTCCGGGATCAGCGCGCGCGGCCATGCCTCCTTTGCAGCTATGGAATCCGGCAGAACGGCTGTGGCAGAGGACACGACCGCAATGGCGAGCCACAGACAGCTACATGCGAATGCCGACACGAAGATCACCGAGGGGAGCGAGAGTGGCGAAGGAGGAGCAACGATATCGATCCGGCGACCGGCGAGCAAGCGCCGCATCCTCGACGCAACCTTCCTTTCGCCTTCCCGCCGAAGAGCGAGTCCCGACGGGAGATGGAGGTTATCTTGCGCCCATGACCTCTGGATACGGACCGGCGCTTCGCTTCGCGCGCAGCTTCATGACGGGCTGGACTCCCGGGACGGAACGTGAGATCCGCATCCAACGGGACGGGCACCGGCTCTCCGCCTCCCTGTACCTGCCACACGCCGTGCGTCGGCGCTCCTCTCCGGGTCGACGACCACCGCCCGCCGCATGGGTGGTCCTCCACGGGATCACCCGCTCGGGCCGCAATCACCCCCAGCTGGTGCGCTTCGCGCGTGCGATGGCGTCGGCCGGGCAGACGGCGCTGGTGCCCGAAATCCCGGAGTGGCGCGACATCCAACTCTCCACCGGAGCCGCCACCGCCACCGTGCGCGCGGCGCTCCGGGCCCTGGAAAGCCGACCGGAGCTGGCAAACCGGAAGGTGGGGCTGGTGGGATTCTCCTTCGGGGCGCCCCAAGCCATCGTCGCCGCGACCGATCCGTCGCTGGCCAGGCGCGTCGCCGGCGTGGTGGCGTTCGGCGGCTACTTCTCGGTGGAGGAATCCCTGCGGTTCCAGTTCACCGGAGTGCACGAGCTGGACGGCCACCGCGCCTCGCTCGCGCCCGACCCGTACGCGCGCTGGGTCGTGGGCGCCAACCATCTCACCGCCGTTCCCGGCCACGAGGGCGCGGGAGAGGCGGCGGAAGCGCTGCGGGCCCTAGCGGCGTTCGCCAGCGAACGGGGAGTCTCCGCCGCCGACCCCGAAACCGAACTCGAGCGGCGACGCCTGGCCGAAGGCTTGGACAACCGCGAGCGGTCGCTCTTCGAGGTGCTGGCCCCGCCCGCGGGCCAGCTTCCCGACCGCGCGCGGGGAGCGCCGCTGGCCGAAGCTCTGGGCGCGGCGATGGCGCGCGTCCCCGGCCTGAATCCGGTGCCCCATCTCGCGCGCGTGCGCGCCCCGGTGCGCCTCCTGCACGGCGTCGGCGACCAGCTTTTCCCCTACACGCAGACCGTCAAACTGGGACGGGCCTTCCCAGCCGACGCGGATGTCGCCACCACGGTGACCGGGCTCTTCGCCCACTCCTCCGGGCACGAACGCGCCTCCCCGTTGCACGCCGCCCCCGAGGCGGTGCGCCTCCTGAACGCGCTCGCCGGCGTTTTCCGGCTGGCGTAGCAGCCCGTGGATAAAGTCGTCGTCGCACTGACCGCATGGTTTGGTTAGATTACAGGTTCTACGAAGACCTCAGCCATGGAGTGCGTAGATGGCGATCGGCAAGCGGCTAAAGGAGCCGCAGATGGAGATGTTCGTCGCGTCGAACCGGATTCGGTCGTTGGGCAGCCCGTTCTATCGGGCATTGAACAAAATGCTCGACGCGAACGGATTCGACGAGTTCGCGGAACGAGCTTGCGTCGACTTCCATTCGAAAACTCGCGGACGGCCGGGGATTCCGCCCGCCGTGTACTTCAGGATGCTGCTGGTCGGGTATCTCGAAGGCATCGGCTCGGAGCGCGGCATCGCGTGGCGGTGTGCGGACTCGCTTTCCCTGCGCGAGTTTCTCGGCTACACGCTGGACCGGAATCCGCCGGAACACTCGGGCCTGTCCAAAGCGGCTGAGCGTGGAAGCCCACAAGAAGGTGTTCGACTGGGTGCTGAATCTGCTGGACGAGTCGGGGCTCCTGAAGGGCAAGACGCTCGGGGTGGACTCGACGACGCTGGAGGCGAACGCGGCGATGCGCGCGATCGTGCGGCGCGACACGTTGCAGGGCTACACCGAGTGGCTGGAGGAGTTGGCGGTGGCGTCGGGGATCGAAGCGCCGACGCGCGAGGACCTCGCGAAGCTCGACCGGAAGCGCAAGAACAAGGCGTCGAACGAGGACTGGGTGCATCCGCACGACCCGGAGGCGCGCAGTACGAAGATGAAGGACGGTCGCACGCACATGGCCCACAAGTTCGAGCAGGCGGTGGACATGGAGACGGGAGCGGTGGTGGCGGCGACGGTCCAGTCGATGGAAGGGGGAGACGTGGCGTCGCTGCCGAAAACGCTGGACGCGGCGACCGAAGGGCTGAGAGAACTTGGGAAGGAGCCGAAGGAGGTAGTGGCGGACAAGGGATATCACGCGAACGCGACGATGACGGGGGTGGCGGAGCGGGGACTGCGAAGCTATGTGAGCGAGCCGAACCGAGGTCGTCGGAAATGGAAGAACAAGCGGGACGCGCAGAAGGCGACGTATGCGAACCGGCGCAGGATCCGGGGGAAGCGTGGGAAGCGGCTGTTGCGGGCGAGAGGTGAGAAGCTGGAGCGGGGTTTTGCGCACATGCTGGAGACGGGAGGTCTACGGCGGGTTCACGTGCGGGGACGGGAGGAGATCCGAAAACGGATCATGATCCAGGCTGCCGCGTGCAACTTGGGGCTTCTCATGCGCAGGCGATTCGGTTTCGGGACTCCGCGTAGCCTGCAGGGTCTGGCGACGGCCGGAGCGGCGGTCGCGGCGGCGGCGTAAAGTCGGAGGGACGGATCGGCGACGCGAAGCCCGACAATCCACCCGATGGACATTTGGAGCTTGGAAATCGGTGGTTGATGCGGGGGAATCTGGGAGTTGCGCAGGAAATGGGGATGTCATCGGAAGGTTGACGATGACCACCGGCTTGGATGCTGGGGAATGCCTGCTCCCGGGGAAGCCTCGAAAACCCATTTCCTCCACGGACTGGTAGCCGACCGACCGCCGAATGGGAACGGAAAAGCATGGCCGACACCGTCGATCCCGCAAAGCGCAGCGAAATCATGTCCCGGGTTCCGAGCCGGGACACGAAGCCCGAGCTGATCGTTCGCCGCATCGCCCACCGGCTCGGATTTCGCTACCGCCTGCACCGAAAGGACCTTCCCGGCAGCCCCGACATCGTGTTTCCGAAACACCGGTCGGTCGTCTTCGTGCACGGCTGCTTCTGGCACCGGCATCCGGGCTGCAAGTACGCGTCCAACCCGGCGACGCGCGCGGAATACTGGGAACGCAAGTTCCGGGACAACGTCGCGCGGGACGCGCGCAACGAGGCGCTCCTGCGCGAGCTCGGTTGGAGGGTCATGGTGATCTGGGGATGCGAGACCAAGGACCGCGAGGCGGTGGCGGAACGCCTTTCCTCCTACCTGAGGCCGACCTCGCCGGCGCCGAAGAACCGATGAAGGCCGACGCGGACGGACGCCGCTAGCTGGGGCGTTCCGACGCGCCGGGCGGTCCCGGCGGCGACCTTTCGAAGCGCCGGCGGCGCGGAACGCGACACCGCCTCCGGCGCCCCCGAAGCGCAGCCCGCTTGCCGACCCGGGAAGAGGGCGCCCATCTTCGCAACCGGTTCGCCCCGCGCAGCGTAGCGAGCCCGACGCTTCCCGTCGCTCCGGGGCGAGCCGCCGGAACCCGGCCGCCGCGAAACCGGGACGGCCCCGCCCCCCCGTGCGAGCGTGGACAGTGGACGATTCCGACCGACCCTCCACCCCGAATCCGCCGGTTCTCCCGGAGCGGCGTCCCCCCAGCCTGAAGCGGCTGGACACGACCCCGCGCGTCAGCCGCCAGGAGTACGAACGCAGCCTGCCCGAACTCCAGAAGCGGCTGAAGGAAATCACGCTCGCCTACCGCACCCGGGGCGCACGCGCGGTCGTCGTGTTCGAGGGCGTGGACGCCGCCGGCAAGGGAGGCACGATCCGCCGCATCAGCGGGCCCCTGGATCCGCGCGCGTTGAAGGTCTGGCCCATCGCGGCGCCCAGCTCCGAGGAAAAGGCTCATCACTACCTGCACCGGTTCTGGAAGCGCCTGCCGCGTTCCGGTCAGCTGGTCATCTTCGATCGCTCGTGGTACGGGCGGGTGCTCGTCGAGCGCGTCGAGGGCTTCGCCGCCGAAGCGGAATGGAAGCGCGCCTATGCGGAGATCAACGAGTTCGAGCGCATGCTGGACGCCGACGGCATCCGCTTCGTCAAGATCTTCCTGCACATCACCCCGGACGTGCAGCTCCAGCGCTTTCGGGCCCGCTACCTGAATCCGCTCAAGCAGTGGAAGCTGTCGGAGGAAGACCTGCGGAATCGTGCCCGCTGGCCCGACTACGCGACCGCGATCGAGGAGATGTTCGAGAAAACCTCCACGGTCGCGTGCCCTTGGACGCTCGTTCCCGGAAACAACAAGAAATACGCCCGCCTGGCCTCGATCCAAGCCATCATCTCCCGACTGGGACGCGGCGTCGATCTCGCGCTTCCCGAACTCGATCCGGAGCTGGACCGGCGCCTGCGCCGGGTCCTGTTCGGCGAACCCCGCCGACAAGAGCGCTCCGACCCTTCTCCCTCCGCCGCCTCCGCGGAATCCCGCCGTCCGTGAGAACGCGGGCTTCCCCGCGACCCGGAATCCCGTGCGCGCCGCGCCTTCAGCGGGCGCGCGGAAAAAGGTCCGGCGGGGGCGCGCGGAAGGCGCCGGGGAAGTCGTCTTTCTCCACCTTGAGCTTGCCGGTCCATTCCTCGACGTCGACGCGATACACGCTGGTGCGCCCGAGCTCGCCGTCGGTGATGGCGCGGTAGTCGCGCCCGGGCCGCAGCTCCGGCGCGTACTTGTCGAGCAGCATCTGCAACGCCTCGCGGGCCTCGGCGGGATCCTCCACCACGCATCCCGTCCCGAACGCGGTCGCGGAGGCGAACTCGACGCTGAACTCGAGCGCTTCTTCGGCGGGCAACAGGCGGCCCATCTCGAAGGCCGAAAAGCACACCGGAACCGGGCGGGACAGGTTGTCGCGGGTCAGCCCGGTGCGCGCCGTGTGGACGTAGACGGCGTGCCGACCCGGGTCGTACGCGAACAGGTTGCTGTTCAGGAAGGGTTGCGCGCCCCGAGCCACCGCGAGCACCCCCACGCGCGCCTGACCGACGAAGCTCCGGATCCAGGCGTCGTCCTGGGCCCGATCCCGGCGGCGGATCCGAGTTCTGTCCGATTTCGGCGCTCCGCTCACGTCTCCAGCTCCACCCCGATCCCTTCGGCGCGCGCCTTGTCGTAGACGAGCTTCGCCGTGGCCACGTCCTCCAGCGCCAGCCCCAGATGGATCGCGACGACGCGGTCGCGCTCCGATCGGCGTCCCGGGACCTTTCCGGCGATCACGTCGCCGAGCTCGGCGTGGGGCGCGGGCGTGTCGCGGAAGTAGCCGCCGCCGTCCCGGTAGTAGGCGAACTGCGCGGCGTCGTCGGTGGTCAGCAGGTCGGCTTCCCGGAACGCGTCCCCCTGCCAGTAGGAGTCGAAGTCCAGCGGGCAGGCGAAGGCGCCGGGCGCGAGCCATCCGGGCGGGATGGCGGGGTCGGGATCGAGCAGGATGGGGCCGCTGGTGACGACGACGTCCATCCCGCGCACCGCCTCCGCAACCGTCGCCACCGGCCGCACCTCGACGCCCATGCGCTCGCCCATCTCTTCGGCGTAGACGGCGGCGGCGGCCTCGTCGACGTCGTAGGCGTGCACCCGCTCCACCGGGAACAGGGTGCAGAAGGCCTCCAAGTTGCTGCGCCCCTGCACGCCGCAGGCGACGATGCCGACGCTGGAGGCGTCCGGACGCGCCAAGTGCTTCCCCGCCAGCGCCGACGCGGCCCCCGTGCGCATGGCCGTGATCCAGGCGGCGTCCATCGCCGCGAGCGGAAGCCCCGTCTCCGGATCGTTCAGCAGGATCAGCCCGGAGATGTAGGGCAGTCCGTTCTCAGGATTGCCCGGATAGGCGGAGATCCACTTGATCCCGGCGGCGTCCTGGCGCTCGACGTAGGCCGGCATCGCGTGCAGGAAGGAGTCCGGGCGCGGGTGGACGCCCGGCTTGGGCGGCATCTCCGTTCTGCCCGCCGCCTTTTCGCGGAACATGAACTCCAGCGCGTCGACGATCTCCGCCATGGAGACTCCGGCGCGCTCGACGTGGGAGCGCGACAGGTAGAGAATGTTCGGTCGGGGCATGGGGCGGGTCTCTCTCCGGGGGGACGTCCGTTCGCGGCGGACGGACGATGCGGGGCGGGAGCCTATTCGGGCGTCGGCAGAACGGCCACTTCCTCCATCACGGCGCCCTCCAAAACGCCGTCGACGATCTCCATCCCCTCCACCACCCGGGCGACCACGGTATAGTTGTGATCGAGGCGGGGATTGTCCACCAAGTTGACGAAGATCTGGCCGTCGCCGGTGTCGCGTCCCCTCGTCGAGATGCCGACGGTGCCCCGCAGGTGCGAACGCGCGGTCAGTTCGTCGCGGGTGTAGGGGCCGTCCCCGTGGTACTCGTTGGCCCCCGGGCTTCCTCCCTGGACGACGAAGTTGGGCACCACCCGGTGGAAGGTGAGCCCGTCGAAGCGCCCTTCGCGCGCCAAGCGCACGAAGCGCGCCGTGCTGGCCGGCGACTCGAAGGGAAGCAACTCGAGAACGATCTCGCCGCCGTCGGCCATGCGGACCACCGCCCGGGAAGCGGCCATCTCCCGCATCTGCGCGTAGGCGGGCATGGGCGCGCGCTCCGGGGGCGCCGGGCGCGCCCACCGCAGGTCGCTTCCGGTCCAGTCGTTGCGCAGGAACTCGGCGACCCGGGCCACGACCGGATCGTAGTCCTCCATGTAGGGGTGCAGGCGGTCGAGATGCTCCGCGGAGCCCAGCTCCCGAATCCTGTGCAGAAGCTCCAGGCGCACGTCCCGGTGGGTTTCCCTCCGGTCCGCGCTCATGCGCTCGAGGGCGGCGAAGACGGCGGGCACCGCGTCCGCGCGCGGGCTCCCCGCCAGCGCGCGGCTCGCCGCCATCACCAATTGCGGATCGTCCGCGCTCATGGCGTTCAGGTAGACCGAGTCGGCGTCGTGCCCGACCAGAGGCGCCAGGGCGGCGACGGCAGCCTCGCGCACGTTCCAGTGCTCGTCGCCCGCCAGCGCCAGCAACTCCGGCACGAGCTCCAGGCGGGCCGCGGCGCGCGCGGCGTACATGCGCACCTGCCACACCGGATGAGCGGAGAAGGCCGAGAACCGGAGACGGGCGGTGAAGGGAGAGACGCCGGCCAGCGCCACCAGGGCGTGCGCCGAGCGGTGCCAGTCGCCCGTCGACGCGGAATCGACCGCTTCGGCCAGCGAGTCCAGCGGCGTCAGGGCGGTCTCCAGCGGACACCCGGCGAGGCGGTCGATGGCCTCCAGGGCCACGTGCGCGCTCGGATCCTCGAGCAGCGCCGCCAGCTCCGCGCACGCCCGACTCCCGTCCACGCGTTCGCCGAGCGCCCGCACCGCCTCCACTCGCACCAAGTGGCTCTCGTCGGAAAGCGCCCGCGCGAGCGGAGCCCGAACCTCGTCGAGCGCCCCTTCCCCGATGGCCAGCGCGGCGAGTCGGCGCACCTGCGCGTCCTCGTCGGCCAGCGCGCTCTCGACCACGTCGTCCGGCGGCCCCCCCGCACCCACCAGCGCGGACAGAGCGAGCCGGCGCACCTGCGCGCCCGTTCCGTCGTCCGCCTCCCGATAGCGGGCCAAGCGCTCCAGCGCGGACAGGGCGGCCGGCGGGGGCGGGAACCGCGCCTGCGTGCGCACCAGGTTCTCCAGCGCGCGCGTCCCCCCGAGGACGACCGGATGCGGCGCGGACCGCAGGCGGACGGCGTCGGCTCCGCCGCCTCCGGCGAGACCCGCGACCAAGTTGTCGAGAAGCAGGTCGTAGGCCCGACGCACCTCCTCCGGATTCCGGTACGGCAAACGGCCCAGCGCCTCGAGCGCCGCGCCGCGCACCTCGGGGTCCCTTTCGCCCGGCAGGCGACCCGTCAGGGCGGCCATCGCCCGGCGCGGATCGCTCCCCTCGGCCGCCACGGCCTGGGCGCTGGCGTTCGCCGCCTCGGCGCGCACCTCCGGGTACGGGCTCCCCAGCATCGACACGATGTCCGCCAGCAGGGAGGGATTCTCCTGCCGTCCCATCGCACGCACCGCGATCCGCTGCACCTCGGGGTCGGGCCAGGAGATCCCTTCCAAGAGGGTGAAGTGGACGTCGGGATCGCGGGAGCGGGAATCCTCGGCCTCGAGCACGCGGTGCAGGATCTCCTCGCTGCCGGGAAGCAACCGGAGACCTTCCGCATCCTCCCGACCGCCGCACCCCGCGGCGAGCGCGCCGCCCAAGGCGACCGCGCAGGGCAGAAGCCCGCCGCCGAAGCGCCATGCCGACCCGGAGTCCCGCAGATGATCCAGCATTCCGTCCCGCCCGTTGTCTGTCCTCGCAGGGTTCCCTCTCGCGGCGGCGGCGCCGCCCGTTCGAACCGGGTACCCCGGGTCCCGGACGGCGTTCGCCCGCAGGAGAGGCGGGAGAGGGCCGCTCGGAACCGGAACTCCGATCCCGAGCGCGGACGCGATCGCCCCGCGCGGGCGGAAGTCCCGCTCCGGGCCGGGGCTGTCTCGGCCCGGAACAGCTCGCGGACGAACGGGGTTCGAGGGCGGGACGAGGATTCGCAACGGAGTCGGCAAGTCCATGGAAGAAGCGCCCCGGAGGTCGCCCCGGGAGGTCGAGACCGGTTGGCCGATCCCGATGCCGGGCGGCGGCGGCATTCGGAAAGCGACCGCGCCGTGAGCCGCTCCGGGCGGAGATCCGGACGCCCTCCGCGGCGCGCGCGCGCGCCGCGCGTCGATGCGGGCGGCTTCGCGGAGTTCCTGCGCACGCGGCCCCGGTCGGCGTCGGTCGGTCTCGTTCTTCTCCACTTGGTTCTCTGCATCGGGCTTTTCGAACCCAAGATCCACACCGGCGGCGACAGCGCCACCTACATGATGCTGGCCGAGAGCATCGTCCGGCTCGGCGACGGATACTCGTTGTCGCTCGATCCGGGACCTCCGGTGCCGCACACCAAGTATCCCGCGGGCTATCCCCTGTTGCTGGCGCCCCTGGTCCTGCTCTTCGGCCGCAACGTCGTGGCGCTCAAGCTGCTGTCGACGGTCTTCACCGCCGGCTCCGTCCTGGCGTTCTGCGCGTACGCGAGGAAGAAGCGCGAGCCGTTGCCGTGGTTCCTGCTCGCCCTGGCCTTCGCGGTCAGCCCGGGCGTGATCGACTACTCGCGATGGATGCTGAGCGAAGCTCCGTTTCTCCTCTTCACCCTCCTGGCTCTCTGGATGCTCCGAGAGGACGAGGACGCGGGGAAAACCGCGCTCGGCGGACCCTTTTGGCTCGCGCTCGCCGCGTCGGTGGCGAGCTTCCACGTGCGCACCATCGGGGCGCTCCTGCTGGTCGCGGGCTCGATCTCCTACCTGCTCCGCCGGAAATGGCGAAAGTTCTTCGTCCACGGCTCCGTCGGGGCCGCGCTCACCGTTCCGTGGCTGGTGCGAACCCGCTTGGCGACGGGGACCGCATCGTCGTATTTCGAAGAGTTCCGGCTGGTGAACATCTATTCGCCGGAGTCCGGGTACCTGGACGCGGTCGGGGTGGCGGGACGGTTGATCGAGAACGGGACGCTCTACGCCACGCGCGAACTGCCCCGAGCCCTGGTCGGCTCCGACAGCGCCTGGTCCGGCACCGCGCCGGTCGCGGCCCTGGCCGTGGTCGTCTGCGCCCTGGTCCTCCTGACGTTGGTCCGGGCGTTCCGGACGCGGCGCCCGGACGCGGCGGTCCTCTACTTCGCGCTGACCTGCGTCGCGATCGCGTCCTTTCAGACGAGCGTGAACGACGTGCGCTACCTGGTGCCGCTCCTCCCCCTGTTCCTGACGTATTCCATGGACGCGGCGACGTGGCTGGGGCGGCGCGCCGGTCGGCCCGCGGCGCGATGGTTCGTCCCGGCTTCGGTCGCCGGCACGCTCGCGGTCGCGGCCCTGGGGTCCCACGCCGCCAGAATGCCCGCGAATCTGGACATGATCGCCCGCTACGCCGCCGGAGACCGCTATGCGGGCTACCATCCCGCGTGGACCAACTTCTTCGAGGCGGCCGCCTGGGTGAGGGAGAACACGCCCGAGGACGCGGTGGTGGCCGTTCGAAAGCCGCGCCTCTTCAACGCGGTGGCGGACCGCAGAGTGGTGATGTATCCGTTCAGCACCGACCCCGACTCCGTCTTCCGGGTCGTCGGCGAGTCGGACTACGTGCTCGTGGACGCGATTTTCTCCACCACGCAACGCTATCTCGTGCCCGCGTTGCAAGCGCACTCGGACGAGATCCTGGTGGCCTATCGAACCGACGCGCCCGCGACCGCGATCGTCCGAATACGGGATCCCGCTTCTCCGCCGACGCCCTAGAAACCCGCCGTCGCGAATCCGTCGGTCGTTTTCCGAGAGATACGGCTCGGCGGGAACGTCAGTCTTCGCGGGTCGCCCGCCCCGACCCTCCCGCCGCTCCCTTGCGGGTCCAGCGCCGAATCAGCCCGTACAGCAGTATGCAGCGCACGGCGGAGACCCCGTCGCGCCAACCGATCTTCTTGCCCTCCGCATACGTCCGCCCGGCGTAGGAGATCCCCACCTCGAACACGCGCCACCCGCCCCGGGCGATCTTCGCCGTGAGTTCCGGCTCGACGCCGAACGCCCGCTCCTCGACGACGAGCTCCCGAATCACCTCCCGCCGGAAGCATTTGTAGCAGGTCTCCATGTCCGTCAGGTTGAGGTTGGTCACCATGTTCGACAGGACGGTGAGCAACCGGTTCGCGACGTAGTGCCAGTAGTAGAGGACCCGGTGAGGCCGCCCGCCCATGAACCGCGACCCGTACACGACGTCCGCCCGCCCCGCGAGGATCGGCTCCAGCAGGCGCGGATACTCGGCCGGGTCGTATTCGAGATCCGCGTCCTGGACGATCACGACGTCGCCGCGCACGGCCCGAAAGCCGGTCGAAAGCGCGCTTCCCTTTCCCCGGTTCGTCTCGTGGGCCAACGCCTTGTCGACGAGTCCCTCCTCCTCGAGACGCCGCAGGATGGCGCCGGAGGCGTCGCGGGAGCCGTCGTCGACGGCCACCAACTCGACGTCCGGCGCGACTCGTTTCACGCGCCGCACGATCGTCTCGAGGGTCGCCTCCTCGTTGTAGACGGGCATGACCACGGAGATCCGCGCGCCCGGCTCCCCCGTCGCGCCTTCCCCGTCGCTCACGTCGGCGTCCCGGCCCGCAAGCTCGCCGCACGCACGCGCTCGAAGTAGTCCGCCGTGCGGCGCAAACCGACCTCGAGCGGGACCCGCGGCCGCCAACCCAGCGTCGCCGAAGCGCGGGAGATGTCCGGGCAACGCACCTTGGGGTCGTCCTCGGGCAGCGCTCGCGTCTCGATCGCGGATGCGGAACCGGTCGCCGCGAGCACGAGATCCGCCAGCTCGCGGATCGTGAACTCGTCCGGATTCCCCAGGTTCACCGGGTCGCGGACTTCGGCGTTGAACAGGCGCCAGACGCCCTCCACGAGGTCGGACACGTAGCAGAAGCTGCGCGACTGCGCGCCGTCGCCGTACACCGTGAGCGGATCGCCGCTCAGCGCCTGCACGATGAAATTGGACACGACGCGGCCGTCGTCGGGGCGCATGCGGGGACCGTAGGTGTTGAAGATGCGGACGATTCGCGTGTCGACGCCGTGGGCGCGACGGTAGGCGACGGTCATCGCCTCCGCGAAGCGCTTCGCCTCGTCGTACACGCTGCGGGGGCCGATCGGGTTCACGTTGCCCCAGTAGGACTCGGGCTGCGGGTGGACGAGCGGATCGCCGTACACCTCGGAGGTGGACGCGAGCAGGAGCCGGGCGCCGGTGGTCCTCGCGAGTTCGAGGGCGTTTCGGGTCCCGAGCGCGCCGACGTCGAGCGTCTCGATCGGGAATCGGAGGTAGTCGACGGGGCTGGCGGGCGAGGCGAGATGGAAGATGCCGTCCAGCGCTCCCTCGACCGCGAGGCGCTCCGACGCGTCGCCCTCGAGGAATCGGAACCGGGGCTCGCCTTCCAGATGCGCGAGGTTGTCCCGTCTTCCGGTGATCAGGTTGTCGAGGCCGAGAACCGAGTGTCCGGCGGCGATCAGCCGATCCGCGAGGTGCGACCCGAGGAACCCGGCGGCGCCGGTGACCAGGAACCTCAAGCGACGCCGCGCGGGCCGATCTGTCGTCGACCGACCGGGTAGTGTTCGAATCCCAGCTCCGCCATCCGTTCGGGGTCGTACAGGTTCCGTCCGTCGAACACGATGCGGCGGGACAGGCGCTCGCCGACCGCCGTCCAGTCGGGACGGCGGTACTGGGGCCATTCCGTCACCAGAAGGAGGGCGTCCGCGCCGTCCAGCGTCTCGTATTCGTCGGAGCCGTAGTCGACCCCGTCTCCGAGACCGACCTCGCGGGCCCGGTCCATGGCGACGGGATCGTGCACCGCGAGGCGCGCGCCCCGCTCCCGGAGCGCCGCGACGACGGCGCGCGAGGGCGCCTCGCGCATGTCGTCCGTCCGCGGCTTGAAGGCGAGGCCCCAGAGGGCGAAGCTCATGCCGGACAGATCGTCGCCGAACCGCCGGAAGACCTTGCGCGCGAGCAGGGTTTTCTGGCGCTCGTTGGCCTCGTTCACCGCCCGGAGAATCGTGAGGTCGACGTCCCGCCGGTCCGCCGACCGGACGATCGCGTCCACGTCCTTCGGAAGACAGCTCCCCCCGTATCCCGCGCCGGCGCGGAGGAACGCGGAGCCGATGCGCGGATCCGCGCCGACCCCCCGCCGCACCCGTTCGATGTCGGCGCCGGTCCGCTCGCACAGTTCCGCGAACTGGTTCACGAGGCCGATGCGCGCAGCCAGCATCGCGTTCGCCGCGTACTTGGTCAGCTCGGCCGAGGGGACGTCCATGAAGATCAGCGGGTTTGCGGAGCCGACGAACGGCCCGTACAACTCCTCCATGCAACGGCGCGCGCGGTCGGTGCCGACGCCGCACACGACCCGGTCCGGACGCATGAAGTCGGCCACGGCGTCGCCCTCCCTCAGAAACTCGGGATTCGCGCACAGGTGGAAGGGGACGTCGGTCCGGCTGGCCATCTCCCGGCGCAGCATCTCGCCGGTGCCCACGGGCACGGTGCTCTTCGTCGCGACGACGGCGTGCGGGCGGAGGTGCCCGGCGATCGTCGCCGCGGCCCGGCGCACGGACTCCAGGTCCGCGAACCCGTCCGCGCCGGGGGGCGTCCCGACCGCGAGGAGGATCGCGTCCGCGGCGCGTACCCCCGAGGCCGCGTCCGTCGTGAAGCGAAGCCGACCGGCGGCCAAGTTCCCGGAGATCAGCGGATCGAGCCCCGGCTCGTGGATCGGGACCTCGCCGACGTTGAGCCGCGCCACCTTCTCCCGGTCCACGTCCACGCAGGTCACGCGGTTGCCGACTTCGGCCAGGCACGAACCCGCCACGAGCCCCACGTACCCGGTGCCGATGACGGCGACCTTCATGGTCGTTTCCGTTGCCTTTTCGCCTCTGCCCGTCGGTGAACAGGTGTAAGGGTAGTGGTTTCCCCCCCTCTGTCCAGACCCGCGGTCCCGCAACCGGATCGCGCCGTCCCGACGACCGCGCGGCGGCGTCTCGCTTCGAGGAGAGGGTCGTCGTCCCCGTCGGATGCGAACCTCCCCGGTCCCGTCGCGGAGGAAGCCCGGCGAGACGCTCGACGATCTCCGGAGCCGCATGCCGCGCGCCGAACCTCGATCGGCGCCGTCGACTCCCCGGGCGCACGCGCCCCGCGCGACCCGCCGCCGGGAGCCTCCTTCGGGAAGGCGCGGGGTTCGCGGAAGCGGGAGTCGTTCGGCCCCGAGGCCCGCGGCGCAGGCTCCCCCGTGCCCGGGCAGCGGCCGGAAGCCCTCCCCGCCCCGCCGCCGAGCCCCCGGAGGACCGGTCGGCGTTCTCCTGTGTCGAACCGGAAGATGGGTTAGGGTTAGAATGCGTACCCGCGTCGACAAGAACCGCGGCGGCGCCCGCTCCGCGAATTCCCGATCCCCCGAACAACCGGACGCGACACGATGGCGACCGCTATTCCGGCCCCCGGTCTCGACACTTCGCTCGCCGATCCGCTTCGCCAAGCCCTTCGCCGTCTCGGCGGACGCGCCACCGTCGGCGACGTCGTGGCCGCCACCGGATTCGCGCAGGCGGACGCCGAATCCGGCCTCAAGAAGCTGCTGGAAATCCACCGGGGACACGTGGAGGTCGGAGAGGAGGGCGACATCGTGTACGCCTTCCAGCGACGTCTGCTGCGACGCGATCACACGCCGTTCTGGACGCGCTTCCGCACCGCCGCCGCGCGTGCGCTCAAGACCGGGTTCAAGATCTGGATCGTGGCCATGCTGGTGGTCTACTTCGCCGTCTTCGTGACCCTTCTGATCGCCGCCATGATCGCCGCTTCGCGCGGCAACGACCGCGACGGCGGCTCCATCCTGGGCGGCGGACGGCACCGGGGCGGAGGGTTCAACTTCCCCTTCATGCTCTGGCTCTGGGCGCCGGACTGGCGCCTCGGCCAGCCCTACTACGGGCGACGCTTCGAGCGCCGAAGCGGGCGCAAGGTGCCCTTCTACAAGAAGGTGTTCGCCTTCGTCTTCGGGCCCGATCGCCCGCGCGCCAGCCTCGCCGACCGCGACCGCGGCGCGATCCGCCTCATTCGGGCGCGCAAGGGCGTCCTGACCGTGCCCGAACTCGTGCGCCACACCGGGTCGCCGGTCGCCGAGGCGGAGGAGGAGATGGGACGGCTGATGGGGGCCTACGGGGGCGACGTGCACGTCTCGAGGGAAGGCGAGCTGGTCTACAGCTTCGCCGACCTGCTGGTGAGCGCGCACGGGCGCGTACGGGTGCGCGAGCCCGCCCCGGCTTGGCAACGCCTGGAGAAGGCGGCCGAATTCACCGGCAACAAAACCGGCACCGACGTGCTCATCGGTTCGCTGAACGGATTCAATCTGCTGGCGGCGCTCTCCGCTCCGGCGCTGATCTTCCCCCCGCTGGGACTGGGCGGGCCGGGGGCCGAGATCGGCCTGATCTGGGTCCCCGCGATTTTCAGCGCGACTTTCTTCTCGGTGCCGCTGGCGAGGTGGGTCGGCCACAGGGCCGAGAACGCCCGCCGCCGCTTGCGCAACGTACGCAAAGTGCTGTTGCGGATGGCCTTCCGACAGAGCCTCGCGGACGGGGATCCGCTCTCCGCGGCGCGCGCCACGGACGACGTGCGCATCGCCCTGGTGGATCCGAACGTCGGCGGCGGGGACGTGCGCGACCAGCTGCGAAGGATGGCCGCCGAGTTCGACGCCCTTGCGGAGCCTGCGGATTCCGGCCGGATCGGGTACCGGTTCCCCGCGATCCGTTCCGCCCTGCTCGGGGGCGAGGAGGTGCGCTCCGCCCTGCGCCTCGACCGGCGCTCGGTCGGCCGGGTGGTCTACTCGAGCGCGGACACCCCCGAGGAGGAATCGGCGCGCGCCCGGGCCGACTTCGACCGCGAGTTGCGCGGATCCATGGCCGCTTCCGACCCCGTGCGCTACCTCGACGACTACGAACTCGCAGGTCTCGAACCGTCGTCTCCGGGAAGCGCTCCGAGGCGGTCGCGACGCATCGAGGCGTGAGAAACGGGACGCCGAAGCCCGGCCCGTCGGCGTCCGTTCCCGCGTCGCGTCTCCCCAGGGATCGGCCGCGATTCCCGCATCTCCGAGCCAAGCCGTCGCGTCGGCGACGGGAAGGGCGCGCGCGCGCCGACGGCGGTCCCGCCCGCGTTTCGCCGCAGCCGCGGGAGAGGCCCGCTTCGCCGGTCCGTCACCCCGGCGGGCGTTGCGGCCCCGTCTCCGCGGGCAGCCCGAGCAGGCTCCAGTCGTTCCAGGAGCCGTCGTAGAAGCGGGTCTCGTACCCCATCAGACGCGAGACGAAGTAGTTCACGCTGGCGCGCATCCCGATGTAGCAGTAGCTGACGACCGTCTCTCCCGGATCGATGCCGGCGCGCCGGAACAGGGCCTCCATCTCCTCGCGCGGGACGAAACGCGGTTCTTCGCGCGAGAGGACGAACTCCTCCCAGTAGACGTTCCCCGCGCCGGGGATGTGGCCCGGCCGATAGGTGCCGTCCCGTCCGTCGTCGGCCCCGGTGTACTCGTCGTCGGGGCGGCCGTCGAGCAGGGCGTACCCGGCCCGACCGCGGCGGTCGTCCACCCAGGCCGCGTCCACGAACACGTCGTCGCGCGGACGGGGTTCGAAGGCGCCGGCCTCGCCGGACGCCGGGCCGGTGGCCACCTCCCGCCCCGCTTCCCGCCACGCGAACAGCCCGCCGTCCACGATGGAGACCCGCTCGTGGCCGAGGTGCTCGAGGGTGACGAAGGCGCGCGCGGCCGGGATGGGCGTTCCGTACAACACGACGTGCAGGTCGTTGGAGACGCCGGCCCGGCGAAAGACCTCCGTCAACCGCTCCGGCGGAGGGAGTTCGACCAGCCGTTCCCCCGCCTGGGTCACGATTTCCCGATAGGGCAGGAAGCGAGCGCCGGGGATGTGCCCTTCCAGAAACGTCGACTCCTCGTACTCCACGTTCAGGAGCAGGAGATCGGGGTCGCCCATACGCTCGGCGAGCCATTCCTCGGTGACGAGGAGAGGGGGGTCCGGCGCGGCGACTCCGGCGGGCGGCCCGACCTGCGCAAGGCCTTGGGAGGCGCTCCACGACGCCCACTGCACCGCGAGCAACAGCGTCCGTCGCGCACCGCGTCCTTCGATTCGCATGGTCCTCGTCCTCCCTCCGATGTGGCGGCCCGGGTCCCCGGGACGCGTCCGGCCTCCGGGAACGCGTCGTCCGGTCCCGTCGGACATTCTATCGGTTGTCCGTCGACGCCGGGACGGGTGCGCCCGCGGGATCCCGGGGCCGACTCCGCGTCGCCGTCCGCGCGCGTCGCCGCTTGCGACCCATGTAGGCGCGCAGCGCGGGGGGCGGCGAACCGATGCGCGCGGCGCGCTCGACTTGGTTCGCGACCGCGTCCTCGTATTCGCCCAACCGCACGAAGACGCCCGCTTCGTGCGCCGCCACCGGGACTCCGTCCCGGTAGACGACCCGGCTCCTCGCGCTCCTGGCGATGCGGGGGCCCGGGGTCAGAATCCCGGTGAGATTGAGCGGGTCGGCGGCGCTGACGGCCACCGGCCCGCCCGACGGAGCCGAGCGGCGGATGCGGCGCAACTGGCCCACCGCCTCGGGGAGCGCGAACTGCTCGCCGGAGACGCCGGCCACGAAGCGACCGCCCCGCACGTCCCCTCTCGCCTCCATGCGGCGAAGCGCGCGCACCAGCCGCCGCCAGGGCAGGATGCGCGGTTCGTTGTCGAGCAGCCTGCGGAAAACCACCCCGTAGCGGCGCAGCAGAACGCGCGCGACCGCGCCGACGCGCGCATCCTCCGCCCCCGGTCCGCTCCCCCGGTCGGACAGGCCGCGGCGCAAGAGCGACCATCGCCCCGCCGAGTCCACGCCGAAGGCGACCGTCGAGCGGCGGCGACCGCGCCGGCTCGGCCGCTCCGCCGACCCGAGCGGCTTGCGTCGGTCGGAGGGCACCAGCAAGGCGCGCAGCCCGGCGAAGCTGTCCGCGGTGGCCAAGCCGACGGCGACCAGCTCGCCCAACGCCTCCTCCACCCGGGTGGGGAGCAGGCCGGAGACGCCCACCAGCTCGTGGAAGAAGGAAGCGCCGCGCGCGGCCAACGCGTCGCGCACGGCCCGTCCGTGGGCGGAAAGCGGGGAAGCGCCGTCGTTGTCCGCACCGGCTCCGTCGGGGGACAGCCACGCCTCCGTCCGGGCGCGGTCCAGAAAGGCGATCGGGGTGGCGGGAAGCGGGCCCCGCACGGAGGAGCCGCGACCCGGAGGCGGGGAGATGCGGGCCCAGGCGACGCGACCCGCTTGGCAGAGGGCGTCCAGAAGCCCCGGGGCGTAGCCCGCGACCCGGAGGCCGAGCACGTCCGCCTCCCAGGCGCCCGCGCAGGTCTCGAACCCCTCGAGCTGGGCGAGCACGCCCGCCAATCCTTCCGTTCCCGCCGCCCGCTCGTCCTCCGCGATCCTCTGCCACGCGAACAGGAAGCGCATGAAGTCGGCCTGCGACACCGGTCGGATCTCGGCCCGCAATCGGCTCAGGGTGTAGCGGTGGATGCGCGCCAACAGACGACGCTCGCACCACTCCGTCCCGGCGCGGGCGCCGGTGAACGCGCCCCGCAACGCGAAGCCTTCCCCCTCGAGCGCGCGCAGCGCCGCCTCCACCTCCGCCTCGCTCGCCGCAAGCGCACGCGCCATCCCGTCGACCGTGACCGGACCGAGGATCTGGAGCCGGCCGCGCACCAGCTCGCGCACCGCCTCCTCCCGGCTCCACTCCCGCGCGGCCAGGTCGGCGGGCGGCGCCAGGGCGGGCGTCGTCCGCGCCTCCGGGCCGGCCGCCGCGAGCGCCTCCGGCAGCCGCTCCGCGCTTACCCACCAAGCGGGGGCGTCCCGCCGGATCCCCGGATCCCCGCCCGCCTCCAGCCGACCCGCCCGGCCGGCCGCGCACAGCTCCTCGAAGAACGCGCGCCACGACCCGACGCCGCCCGCCGCGCCCTCCTCCCCTTCCGCAACCGTGAGCGCACCCGCCGTCAGCAACGCGTCGTGCAGCTCGTCCGCGTCGCGCGGATCGGGCCACGCCTCCTCGCGCACGCGCCGGATCGCCTCCGGATCGAGCGCGCCCAGCTCGTCCGCCGCCGACGGCTCGAACGCGCGCCGGGTCCGTACCGCTCGGGCCCGGCGCTCCTCCAGCGGAGCGTCGTCCAGGAACGAGTGCGGGGCCGAGTTGAGGATCTCGTGGCTGAGCACCGAGGGTTCCGGGGTGTCGCGCGTCGCGCAGCGGATCCGGCCGGCGAACACCCGTCGCAACACGCCGTCCAGCTCGCCCATCGCCATCGCCTCCTCCAGGCAATCGCGCAGCGTCTGGCGCACCAGCGGATGATCCGGGATCTCGCGGTCCCCGCCGATGTTCTCGAGACACGCGGCCGCTTCCGGGAAGGCCGCCGCCATCAGGTCGTCGGCCTCCATGCGTTGCAGCGGGGGCGGCACCTTGCGCCCCGCCCGGTTGCGCAGCACCGCCAGCGAGACGGTCGCGTTCCAACGCCAACGGGTCGGAAACATCGGCGAGTCGATCAGCGCCTGCACCAGCGTCCGCTCGAGCGCGTCCGGATGCACGTAGCGGAAGACGTCCTCGAGCGGGAAGGAGTGCTGGGGACCGAGCGAGAGCAGCACGCCCTCCTCGGTGGCCGCCGCTTGGAGCTCGAAGTTGAACCGACGGCAGAATTTCTTGCGCAGCGCGAGCCCCCACGCCCGGTTCACGCGCGAGCCGAAGGGCGCGTGCAGGATCATCTGCATCCCCCCGGCCTCGTCGAAGAAGCGTTCGAGCACCAGGGTGTCCTGAGTGGGCAGCGCCCCCAGGATGCGCTTCGCCTCGCGCAGGTAGCGCTGGATCTGGCGCGCGGCCGAGCTCGAGAGCCCGAGCCCCTCGAGCCACGCCCCCGCCGCGTTCCCGTCGTCCCCGTCCAGGCGCGCCTCCACGTCCGCGCGCAGGCGTGCCACCGCGCGCGACAGTTCCGCGCTCCGTCCGGGCGCCTCCCCCAGCCAGAAGGGGATGGTCGGGGGGTCCCCGTGCGCGTCCGCCACCCGCACCGTTCCGGAATCGACGGCCAGGATGCGCCAGGAGGCGTTGCCCAGCTGGAAGACGTCGCCCGCGGAGCTTTCGATGGCGAAGTCCTCGTTGAGCGTGCCGACGAAGATTCCCTCCGGGTCGAGCACCACCCGGTAGTCGGCGTTGTCGGGGATGGCGCCCCCCGCCGTGATCGCGGCGAGACGGGCCCCGCGCCGACCCTTGATGCGCCCGTTGACCCGGTCCCGGTGCACCAGGGCCCCGCGCCGACCGCGCCGGGTGGAGAAGCCTTGGGCGATCATCTCCACCACGTCGTCGAAGCGCTCGCGCGTCAGCTCGCGATAGGGGTGCGCGCCGCGCCAGAGACGGAAGAGTTCCTCCTCGGACCAGGGAGAGCACGCGGATTCGGCCACGGTCTGCTGCGCCAGCACGTCCAGGGGCTCGGGCATCGCGACCAGCCGGTCCAGCTCTCCGTCGCCCACCGCGCGCAGAAGCGCCGCGCACTCCACCAGATCGTCGCGCGAGAGCGGGAACAGACGCCCCTTGGGGGTGCCGCGCACGGTGTGTCCGGACCGCCCCACCCGCTGCAGGAAGGTCGAGATCCAGCGCGGCGAGCCGATCTGGCACACTAGATCCACATGTCCGACGTCGATGCCGAGTTCGAGCGACGCGGTGGCCACCAACGCCTTCAGACCGCCCGCGCGCAGTCGCTCTTCCGCCGACAGGCGCGCCTCCTTGGAAAGGCTGCCGTGGTGCGCGGCGACCGCCTTCTCCCCCAGCCGGTCGCTCAGCCGAGCCGAGAGCCGCTCCGCCATCCGACGCGTGTTGACGAAGACGAGGGTGGTTTCGTGGGCTTCGATCAATCCGGTCAGCCGCTCGTGGACTTCCGACCACACCTCGTGCGACATCACCGCTTCCATGGGCGACGGCGGCACCTCGACGGCCAGATCCATGGCGCGCCGGTGACCCTCGTCGATCACGGCGCAGTCCTCGCGGCTCCCCAGCAGGAAGCGCGCGACCTCGCCGATCGGCTTCTGGGTCGCCGACAACCCGATGCGTTGAAGCGGTCGGCCCGCGACGTGCTCCAGCCGCTCCAGGCTGAGCGCCAGGTGCGCGCCGCGGCGCGAATCGATCACGGCGTGAATCTCGTCGACGATCGCCGTGCGCACGGTGGCGAGCATCGCCCGGCTGCGCTCGGCGGTCAGAAGCAGGTAGAGCGACTCCGGGGTGGTGACCAGGATGTGCGGAGGAGTGCGCAGCATCGCGGCGCGGCGCGAGGACGGCGTGTCCCCGGTGCGCACCGCGGAACGGATGCGGACGGCGGGCAGCCCCGCCTCGGCGGCGAGCGCGCGGAGGGCGGCGAGCGGCTCCTCCAGATTTCTGTGGACGTCGGCGCTGAGCGCCTTGAGAGGCGAGACGTAGAGGACCCGCACCTCGTTCTCGAGCCCGCGCTCGAGTCCTTCGCGCAGCAACTCGTCGATGGCGCCCAGGAAGGCGGCCAGCGTCTTGCCGGACCCGGTCGGCGCGGCGAGCAGGGTGTGCCTGCCCTCGCGGACGGCCGCCCAGGCGCGCTCCTGGGCGGGAAGCGGCGTCCCCAGCGTCTCGGCGAACCAGCGCTCGACGATCGGATGGAAGGGCGGATTCATCCCCTTCTTCTTCCTTTTTCAACACGGGGGACGCGCCGGCAACGGACCCGCGAGGACGGCATCGGTCGCGCTATCGGACGCGTCGGCCAACCGTAACCCGAACGGCCGAGCGCCGGCAACTCGCGGCGGGAGACGGCGCGGAAGCGACGGCGAAGCGGGACTCGCGGTCGATCCCGGTGGAATCGGGCGGATGGATCGGACGCCGGTCCCGTCGAAGTCGGCGCCCACCGGGGATCGAGGCGTTCCGCTCGTTCCCCAAGACGGTAGCCCCTGCGGCGGCGGAAAGGGCTACGCGACGACGATGCCGTGACCCTCGCGGCGGCGGTCCGCGCCGAACCCTCCCGCGCGCGGCGCCACCACGTGCACCCCGCCGAAATACAGGTTCTTCCTCGGCCAACGCGCCACGTCCCATTCGGCTTCGAGCGCCTCCATCGCCTCCTCCGGAAACCCAGGCTCGACCTGGAGCCGCTCTCCGTCGAAGTGCATGCGCGGGCGATTGGCCGCCTCGTCCGGGGAAAGTCCGAAGTCGAGCAGGGAGGAGATCGTCTGGAACACCGCCGAAGGGATGCGGTTGCTGCCCCCGGTGCCCAGGCCGGCAAGGATCCGATCGCCGTCGAACAGCAGCGCGGGCGACATCATCGACGCCACCCGGTCCCCCGGCTCCGACACGTTGAAACCGGCGGGGTGGAGGTCGACTTCGCCCATCATGTTGTTGAAATGGATGCCGGTCCCGGGGAGGAAGTACGACGATCCGGAGCCGTTGGACATGGAGAGGGCGGCGACGTTGCCCTCGGCGTCGGAGGCGTTCAGGTGCGTGGTGCCCTGGACGGCGTGGATCGACGAGGCGTGGATTCCCTCCAACAGCGCCGCTTGGACCGGATCGCTCGGCGCCGCCGCTCCTTGCCTCAGGCGCACGGCGCGCTCCAGCACCCGGGCGGTCGCGCGCGCATGACCGACGCTTCCCCAGCCGCCGTCCGAAAGCTCCGTCCCTTCCTGCAGGAGCAGGCGAAGCGCCGTCAGCGATCCGCCCAGCGCCGGCGGCGGGTTGGTCAGGACGCGGCGCCCGCGATACGCGAGGGAGAGCGGACGGCGTTCGACGACCTCGTAGCGTTCGAGATCGGCTCGCGTCACCAACCCGCCGCCCTCGAGCATGTCGCGCTCGATGGCCGCGGCGAAATCGCCGCCGTAGAACCCCTGCGGATCGCGCGGGAGGCCTTCGAGGAAGTCGGCCAGCTCCGGGTTGCGGTGCAGCTCGCCCGCGCGCAGAACCTCTCCGCCGTCCAGATAGAGACCCCTGCCCACGCGCGAATCCCGCAGCACGGGATACATCAGCTGCAACGAGTCGGACACGAACGGGGTGACGACCGTGCCGGCGCGCGCGGCGGCGACGGCGGGCGCGACCACTTCCGCGAGCGGAAGCCGTCCCAGGCGCTCGTGCGCGTGCACCAGTCCCTTGAGGGTGCCCGGAACCGCCGCCGACGCCCGTCCGATGGCGAATTCCTGCGGCACGTCCCCGAAGAGGATGTCCACCGGATAGAAATGGCATTCGCCTTCGTCCGGCAGCAGAGAACGCCCTCGACCCGGAGCGCAGGCGATGAAGTCGAAGAGGATCTCCTCCCCGCGAGAAGTGCGCGCCAGCAGGAAACCCGCGCCCGCCAGGCTCGCCATGGTGGGCTCGGCGAACGCGCTGGCGAACGCGGCCGCCACGACCGCGTCGAAGGCGTTGCCCCCGGATCGGAGGATGTCCGCCCCGGCCTCCGAGACCAGCGGATGCCCGGAAGAAAGAAGTCCTTGCATGACCCGGAATCTACTATCGCGCGCTCCGGGCTGTCACCGACCACCGACGCGGGACCCGGGTTGCGGACGACACCGCCTAGAGCTCGCCTCGAGCGCCGCCGGATCGCCCTGGTTTCCGTACCCCGCGTCCGCCAACGCCTTGCGCGGCGTCTCCCCCGCCACATCCTCCACCTCGTCCACCATCTTGGTCAGCCGACCTCGGGTCGCTCGCGTCGTCCCGTCACCGCCGCCCCCGCCGCCAATTGGCTCTCCCGTCCACCTCCACCTCCACCTCCACCTGCGCGTCGCAGCACTGCTGGAAGCCTTCCGCGCTCGTCTTCACCGATCCGACTCTCCGGATCCGCGAAGTTCGACTGCGCCCCCTCCTCCGGCCCTCAGGCGCTCCTCTTCCGGCTGCCGATCCGATTAGGAAAGCGGAATGGGTTTGTGGTTCGCGTCCTGGGCGAGAATATCCTCCTTCGCATGGCGGCGCAGAGCCGTGAGCGTCGGGTACATTCTCGCCTCGAGGGTGAGGGCATACATTGCATCGGGTCCGACAGCGATTTTCTGCGGGGCCAAGGGAAGACGAGCCGAACCGAGATACGTCCCGTCGTCCACGCGGAATCGGTCCAACAGTCGCCACCGGTACCGCGTACCGCCTCCGTAATGGACGAACAGCGTGTCTCCCCGCACGCCGAACCCCAGTGCCGACGAAACGTATTTCGTCGCCGGAGCGCTGGTCGTCACCGTACTGACAACGCCGCCTTCGTTGGATCGGCCAACGGTGGTACGGATCACGGGAAAGTCGGTGTGCTCGGCGTAGGGAAATCCTTCCGCGCCGCCCCCCTCGCGGAAGCGCCACCAGCCGTTCCCCGCAGTGAACCCGAAGACCCATCCTCCCCGGACGCCTTGAACCCGGCCTTGGCGTGCGATCGTCGAAAGCTCGGCGTAGCCTTTCCACGGAAAGCCCGCCGAGCCAGCGACGGTTCCGGACTCGTCGAACAAAACGAACGGATCGGTTCGGTCGATCAGCACCACGACGCCGCCGTCGGGCAACGCGGACACTTTGAACGGGGCGGCGTCGAAGCCGGCTTGGCCGACCAACCCGCCGTTCGGGTCCACGAGGGTGAGCCTTCGGGTCACGACGTCGACCGCGGCCGCGCCGCCGCCCGCCAGATGGGCGATGCCTCTGACCGTGCGGAACTCCCCCGGGCCGTCTCCTTCCCGGCCGAAGCTCCACTGCACGGAGCCGTCGCGGGAAATCCGCACGATGGCCTTGCGGCCTTCGTCCCAGACCGTCACGCCATCGTCGCCCGCATCCAGCCACATCGGGTTCAGGAGGGTCGTGTCGGCTTTCCCGCCGATTTTCCAGAGCGTGTCGACGGCTTCTCGGAGAAAGGTCCGTTCCGGAACCACGTCCCGGCTGGACCAAAGCGAGACGGGCTCCTCGATTGCGACATCGCCCATGCACGCCAGGACTGGAAGCAGCGCCAAGCCCAATGCAAGTCTTCTCATGAGGCACCTCCGGAATGGGTTCTCGGCTGTCGCGAAAGCTCGGCGCGCTTCATCCGACGGGACGGCAGATCCAGCGTTCGCACCGTCCCCGGTACAGCCGCGCGGTTGAAGCACGACCACCGCATGGGGCTCGTCCGCGCTCCCCCGATCCGTTCCTTTCAGACTCCCTTTGGCCTCGCGTTTGCCCTGCATCCTAGCCTTGACCCTTGGAAGAAAGCCTCCAGGGGCGACAGGGACGTCGAGTATCGAATTGCAAGATACGTGCCTTGAGCGAGTGGAGGTGTGTCGAAAGGCACTACGCGGAGGCGGCGCGGATCAAGGAGCGTCCAGACCGCTCCCGCTCCGACGTTTGTGGACGCCGAGGCCGGAACCCTGCTCGTGCGCGGCCCCGGACCGGGCAGTCGAAGGCGTTGCCCCCGGATCGGAGGACGTCCGTCCCCGGCCTCCGAGACCAGCGGATGCCGGAAGAGAGAAGTCCTTGCATGACCCGGAATCCACTACCGCGTGCTCCGGGCTGTCCACCGACGGGGGACCCGGACTTTGCGGCCGGTGGCGAACGGCGACATCCGGACTCCTCGACAGACATGATCAACTTGGCGTTGACATCATGGCTGCAAAAAAGTTGTTTGTAAACTAAGAGCTTCGCAAAGAATCCGGAGGAGCGATGTTCGGACGACGACTTCGGCTCGCGCGCATGCGGGCAGGTCTCTCCATGCGTGCCCTGGCCGAGCGGATGGACCCGAAGGTCACCGCGCAAGCCATCAGCAAGTACGAGAAGGGAAAGATGCTACCCTCCTCGGCCGTGCTGGTCGGCCTTGGCAAGGCGCTCGACGTCTCGCTCGACTTCCTCATGAGCACCCAGATCGAGGCGCTCGACGGCCTCGAGTTCCGCAAGCATTCGCGAACTTCCGCTCGGGACCGCGCCAAGGCCGAAGCCGTCCTGGTCGACAGCCTCGAGCGGTATCTGACGATCGAGGAGATCCTCGGCATACCGCCGGTGAAAGACCCGCTCGCGGGGCTTCGACTGGACGGCTTCGCCGCCGAGGAACGGATCGACGACGGCGCCGACGAACTCCGCCACGCATGGGATCTCGGCAAGGATCCGGTGCCCAGCCTTTGCGCTCTGCTCGAGAAGAAGGGAATCAAGGTGGTGGAGGCCGACCTTCCCGAACGGATCGGCGGCTTGGCCTGCCGCGTTCTGCGAGGCGGCAAGTCCGTCGCGGACGCAGTCCTCGTCTCGAGCCGGTCGAACGTGGAACGCAAACGTTTCACCTTGGCGCACGAACTCGCGCACAGGGTCGTCCGGTCCGCGGACGTCCCGGACGGTGAAACCGAAGCGGCCATGAACCGGTTCGCGGGCGCGTTCCTCGTCCCCCGGCAGCACTTGGTGGAGGAAATCGGAACCCGTCGCCACCGAATCGCCCCTTACGAAATCATCCGTCTCAAGCACACCTACGGCGTCTCGGCGGCGGCCATGCTGGTACGCCTCGGCCAAGTCGGCGTGTTGCGCCCCGACGCAGTCCGGCGAGCATTCAAGACTTTCGCCCGTTCCTGGCGGAAGACGGAACCGGAACCCATCCGCGACAACCAGGGATTCGCCGCCTTCGAGAAGCCTCGGCGCCTCGAGCGACTAGTCTGGCGTGCCGTCGGGGAGGAGCTGATCTCGCCATCCCGTGCGGCCGCTTTTTTCAACCGACCTCTCGATGCGGTCGAGCGGCGGATCGCCAATCCGGATGCCCCGTGACGCGTGCCGTTGTCAGCGACGCTTCCCGCCTGATCGACTTGCGCAAGGGTGGGTTGCTTGAAGCTCTTTGCAACCTGCCTCACCAGCTCGTGGTTCCGCTGCCCGTGCGAGCGTGGGAGGTTCTCGACTTCTCCGCCCGGCAATGGCGGCACCTCGACGACCACGGCATGGTCACCCACGATCTGCCCCCGGAAGAGATCGAGCAGGCTCTCCGACTCAAAAGCCAACACCGCGCTCTTTCGGCGAACGACTGCTTCTGTTTCGTCGCCACCGCGCGCCGGTCGGGAATCTTGCTGACCGGCGACGCGACGCTCCGCAAGGTCGCTGCCGAGAACGGGCTTCCCGTCCACGGCGTACTTTGGATCGTCGACGAGTTGGCAGTTTCAGGAACCTGCCCCGCACTGTTGATCGAGGCCCTGCGGGCTTGGGAGAGCGACGATACGGTGTTCCTCCCTCGAAACGAGATTCGCGACCGCGTCGAATCCCTGCGCCCCGAAAACCTCGAGGCTTAGACCACCGCCTGCCGCCAGCGTCCCCGCCGGAACAGCGCCGCGGCCGCCAGCGCCAGCGTCGAGAACGACACCGTCATCGCGACGAACACGCCGGTCGTGCCGAGTCCGCCGACGAGGGACAGACCCCAGGCGAGCGGAATCTCCAGGACCCAGAAGCAGAAGAAGTTGAGAATCGTGGGCGTCCACACCGCGCCCGCCCCGTTGAACGCGGCCGTGAGCACCATGCCGTACGCGAAGAAGACGAAGCCGACGGACACGATGCGGAGTCCGGTCACGGCGACGTCCGACGCCCCTGCGGTTCCGCCGAACAGCTCCACGATCGTTGGAGCGAAGGCGACGAAGAACGCGCCGACCGCCCCGAGGAACGCGAGGTTCATCCTGCAGGAGATCCAGGCGGCGCGTTCGGCGCGTTCGGGGTCTCCGGCTCCGAGCGCCTGTCCGACCATGGTCGCCGCCGCGTTGGAGAGTCCCCATGCGGGGAGAATGGCGAACAGGACGATCCGGATCGCGACCACGTATCCCGCCAGCGCCTCGGTCCCGAACAGCGCCGTCACCCGCGTGAGTCCGATCCAGCTCGCGGTTCCGACGAAGGTCTGAAGCATCCCCGTCGCGGAGAGCCGCACCAGCTGGGCCATGAGCGCGGGCTGGATGCGCAGATGGGGCATCCGGACGCGAAGCTTGCCGCCCGGGCGGAACAGGGTGCGGATCTGCACCAGGACCGCCGTGCCGCGGCCGATGGTGGTCGCGACCGCGGCCCCCTGCACTCCCAGTTCCGGGAACGGCCCCAGGCCGAAGATGAGCAGGGGATCGAGGACGATGTTGAGCCCGTTCGCGATCCACAGCACGCGCATCGCGATCGCGGCGTCGCCGGCGCCGCGGAAGGCGGCGTTCTGCAGAAACAGCAACAGGACCACGACGTTGCCCCCGAGCATGATGCGCGTGTACGGAACCGCGGTGGCCACCACCCTCTCGTCCGCGCCCATGATCCTCAGGATGTCCGACGCGAAGGTCGCGCCGGCGACGCCGAACGCGAGCGCCAGCGCGAGCCCCAGGACGACGGCCTGCGCAGCGGCGCGGGACGCCCCTTCCTCGTCGCCTCCGCCGATCCGTCGCGCCACCACCGCCGTCACCCCGATGCTCAGCCCCATCGCGACCGTGTAGACGAGCGACAGAATCGATTCGGTCAGCGCCACCCCCGCCATGGCTTCGTCCCCGAGTCTGGAGACGAAGTAGATGTCCACGACCGCGAACAGCGACTCCATCGCCATCTCCAGCACCATCGGCACGGCGAGAAGGACGACCGCGCGCCGGATGGGGCCGCGGGTCGGATCGCCCCCGGTGCCTCGCACCGCGTGCACGAGGACCTCCCGCCAAGTCTCGGACGGGCGCGGTCCGGTCCGGCTCTCCTCTTCCCGGTTCGCGTTCATGGCGGCGGAACCCCGGGACCCGGATTCGGGTTCGGAGAAGCCTGCGCGGTCGGGCCAGCCCCGGCCTTGGACCCGACCGTCGCGCGACCTCGAACCTCCGGAGGAGAACGTCCATGTCCCAGGCCGCCGATCTCGCCGCGCAGCTGGAAACGTCCCACGGCTACATCAGGAAAACGATTTCGATCTTCGAGGAGGAGGACGCCGGGTTCGCCCCCCAGCCCGAGCTCTACACCGTCGCCGGCCACATCGCGCACGCCGCGGACTCCGTCGAGTGGTTCGTGGAAGGCGCCTTCGGAGGAGGGTGGAACATGGATTTCGAAGGTCTGATCGCCGCAGCTCGGGGGGTGGAGACGCTCGAGGAGGCCGTCGCGTGGCTCGACCGCGCGTTCGAGAAGGCCGTCGCGACCCTCGAGGCGGCCTCGGACGAGAAGCTGGCCGAGACGATCCCCGACGAACGCATCATGCCGGGCGCGTCCCGTTCCGCCGTCGTGGGACCCATCGTGGATCACACGGCGCACCACCGGGGCGCGCTCACGG
Organism: Longimicrobiales bacterium; assembly: GCA_965115885.1. GTDB lineage: Bacteria > Gemmatimonadota > Gemmatimonadetes > Longimicrobiales > Gaopeijiaceae > BD2-11. Next base: position 124,382 of record OZ220479.1, on the reverse strand, counting down.
TGTACGCGCGACTTCTGGGCAAGGTGCCCAAGATGATGTACGACTGACCCCGGCGGGAGATTCGTCGACTCGCCGGCGACGCTCCGTCCACCCGGCAGGGATGCGGCCTCGGGCTCTCCAGCGTCCCAGCGTCGGCGATGCGGACGGCGGGTCCGCTCTCGCGATGGCGGATCCCGTCCTTCCCTCCGCCGCCGAGCGCGCTTCCGGGGCGCGCCGCGGGAACCCGTCCGCTACCGGATGAGGGCGCCTCCCGTCCGGTTGTCGGGCACGAAGCGGTCCCGATACGGCATCTCGACGGCCGGCAGGGTCCGGGCGTCCATCACCGCGTCCTCGGGAACGAGGTCGTTCAGGCGGAGGATGTAGGCGATCACCGCGTACGTCTCGTCGGCGGTCAGCGTGCCGGGGGCGAGTTGCGGCATCGCCTTCGCGATGTAGTCGAACAGCGTCGTGGAGTAGGGCCAGTATCCGCCGACGGTGCGGCCCGCGGGCCACTCCTCCCACGGCTCCCCCGCCAGCGCGTCGTTCGGCCCCTCGCGCCCGGTGGGACCGTGGCAGGCGATGCAGTGCGCGAGGTAGACCCGTTCGCCCTCGGCCACGCTGCCGCTGCCGGGAGGCAACCCCTCCCCGTCGGGCTTCACGTCGACGTCCCACAGGGCGATGCGCTCGGCGGACGCGGCGCTGCCGAAGCCGAAACGCTCCGGAGGCTCGGCGTCGGACGAGGAGGATTCGGTCGACGAGCAACCCAAGGCCGCCAGGACCGGAGCGGCGAGCGCGATGCGCCTCATACCAGATCTCCCAGCCCGAAGGTGACGGCGCCGTCGCGCGCGACCTTCCACACCCGTTGCTGGTTGTGGTGGTACGCGGTGCGCTCGCCGCGCGCCTCCCATAGCTGTTGCACCGTGGGCTGCACGTAGCCGGTCTCGTCCACGGCGCGGCTGATCAGCAGACTCTCGCGCCCGTCCCAGTTCCAGAGATGGCGGAAGCGGACCGTCGACATGGGCAGGACGGGCTCCTGGAGCTCGGCCTCGGTCCAGCTCTCGCCTCCGTCGGCGCTGACGTCGACCCGTGCGATGCGCCCGCGTCCCGTCCACGCGAGCCCCTGGATCTCCCACCATCCCGTGTCCGGCAACGTGTACGGATACGCCGGAAAGGTGATGGTGGACTTGGCGTCCATGAAGAAGCTGAACTGACGCGCCATGCCGCCCTTGAGCGGGTCGGTGTAGCGCGAGGTCTCGTCGCGGGTCATGGTCGGACGGTCGGTGACCTCGATGCGCCGCAACCACTTGACGCTGGCGTTGCCTTCCCATCCGGGCAGGAGCAGACGCACCGGATAGCCCTGCTCGGGGCGGATGGCCTCCCCGTTCTGCCCGTAGGCGAGGAGGGCGTCGTCCATGATTTTCTCCATGGGGACGCTGCGCGACATGACCGCAGCGTCGCCCCCCTCGGCCAGGATCCAGGTCGCGGCGGGATCGGCGCCCACCTCGTTCAGGACGGTCTTGACCGGAACGCCCACCCACTCGCTGGTGCTGAGCAGCCCGTCGAGCGCCTGGGGGCTGATCTCGGTCGGCATGCGCTCGCGGTTGTACGCTCCGCCGCCGTTCCCGGAACACTCGAGGAAGTAGATGCGCGACACCGACGGATAGCGCTTCAGGTCCGCCATCGAGAAGACCGTCGGGCGCTCGACCATCCCGTGCACCAGCAGCTCGTGCCGGTGTGCGCGGATGTCGGGGATGCCGGCGTGATGGCGTTCGAAGTGCAGATCGGCCGGGGTGATGGTGCCCTGCAGATCCTGCAGGGGCGAGCGCGAGGAGCTGGAGAGCGTTTGGCTGCGGGTGAGCCGTTGCGGGCGCTCCTCCGGCGCGCGCGTTCCGACCTCGGAAGTGAAGCGGCCCGGGACCTTGGTGGGATCGTCGGGCGGCGTCGGGGCCTCCTGCGCGACCAGCTTGACGGCGTCGGCCCTGGTTTTGATCAGACCCGCGGCCACCGCCCCGGAGGCGGCGGCGATCCAAGTGCGTCGAGAAACGGAGGAGCGGCTGTTCGATGCCATCTCGGGATACCTCCGAAGGTGAAGTGCGCACGCGAAGAAAGCTCGCAAGGCCAGCCTACGAAGGGAGAACCGGGCAAGCAAGGAACGAAAGGCGGGCCGGTACTCGGGAAAGCGGTCGCGGAGCCGTTTCTTTGCGTCGCGCCGCTCTCCCTCGAGCCCGGGGCGGCACGGAGCGCGCGCGGACGACGGTCCGCTTCCCCAGGCCGAAGCGGCGGAAAAAAAGGACCGCCGGACGAGCGGACCGGCACGGTCCCGGACGACCCCGAAGCCACCGCCGCCGAGGAGCCGGTCGCGGCGGGCGGCTCCGATCCGGAAGCGAAAAAGGGATCGCCGCTTCGGCCGAGGCGTCGCGGCCCGGCAACCCGCCCCTCGGCCTCTGCGCGGCGCGGCGGCGACCGGCCGGATGCGCGCGTCCCGGCGCCCGCCGAAACGTTGACGCGCCCCCATCGATCCGTACTGTATTGAACACCGGGGGCATCTCCGCTTTCCGAACCGTCCGCCGGACCCGGAGGAACCGTGAGCGACGACCGACTCGATCCTTCGCCCGAAGAGTCCGCCGATGTCGGGGGCCACCCGAAGGGCACGCTCGCCATCGTCGGAATCTACGGGCTGCTGTTCGTTCTCGGATGGCTGATCATGTACTTCGGGGTGTTCGTGCCCCGGGGTCCCCTGACCGAGTGAGGCGGCCATGCACGTCGACCTCTACGAGAGGATCTGGATGTACGCCGCCGCGGGGATCATCGCGGTCTTCCTGGCGTCGATGGGCTACACGACGCTCGGGCGCGCCATGCAGCCGCCCAGTCACGTCGAGACCATCGATCCGGCGTCGGTGCGCACCGACGCGGAATTCGGCAACCCGGGCGTCACGCTGCACGAGGACGGCAGCGCGACCGTCGTGGTTCAGGCGTTCCTGTTCTCGTTCCTGCCCAACGAGATCCGGGTGCCGCGGGGGCGGGACGTCACGTTCCGCATCACGAGCCCCGACGTGATCCACGGGTTCCAGATCGTGCAGACGAACGGCAACGCGATGGTCGTGCCCGGCTACGTCACCCAGTTCACGACCCGGTTCGACCGGGCCGGCGAGTACCTCGTCGTGTGCAACGAGTACTGCGGGGTCGGCCACCACGTCATGTCGGCGACGCTCATCGTCGAGGACATGCCGAGGCCGACGGGGTCCCCGACCGGGACGGGAGGGCCGGGCGCCGGAACGGAGGGCGGCCGATGACCGGAGAAGGCCGCAAGCTCGCGCTCGCGAACCTCTGGGTCGCCGTCGCCGCCTTCGCGGCGGCCTCCGGGATGGCGCTCATGCAGTCGCTCTCGCGGGCCAACCTGGACCTGCCGTTCCGCAGCGCGGGCGTCTACTACATGTCGGTGACCGCGCACGGCGTCCTGATGGCGCTCGTGTTCACCACGTTCTTCATCATGGGCTTCGGCTACGTGGCGGTCGAACGCGCGCTGGGCCGCCCCATCGTTCCGAGAAAGCTGGCTTGGGCTTCCTGGTGGCTGGCGCTGATCGGGACCGCGATGTCCACCTGGGCGATCCTGTGGGGCAAGGCGTCGGTGCTCTACACCTTCTATCCTCCGCTGAAGGCCCACCCCCTGTTCTACATCGGCGCCGCGTTGCTGATCGTCGGTTCGTGGGGCTGGTGCTGGACGATGGCGCGCACTTGGAAGGTTTGGAGGAAGGAGAACCCGGGGCTGCGCACGCCGCTTCCCGTGCACGGCATGCTCGCCACGATCATCGTCTGGGCGCTGGCCACCGTCGGCGTGGCGGCCGAGGTGCTGATCCTGCTGATTCCGTGGTCGCTGGGCGTCGTCGACACCGTCGACCCCCTGCTGGCGCGCATCCTCTTCTGGTGGTTCGGCCACCCGCTGGTCTACTTCTGGTTGTTGCCGGCCTACGTCGTCTGGTACACCGTCACGCCCAGGATCGCGGGAGGAAAGCTGTTCAGCGACCCGCTGGCCCGGCTGACGTTCGTGCTCTTCATCCTGCTGTCCACGCCGGTGGGCCTCCACCACCAGCTCGTCGACCCCGGCGTGTCGTCCGGATGGAAGCTGTTCCACACGTTCAACACCATGCTGATCCTCTTCCCGAGCTTCGTCACCGCCTTCACCGTCGTCGCGTCGTTCGAGGTCGCGGGCCGCATGAAGGGCGCCAAGGGCCTGCTCGACTGGATCGAGAAGCTCCCTTGGGGAGATCCGGCGTTCTCGAGCGTCGCGCTGGCCATGCTCATGTTCGCCGTGGGCGGCTTCGGCGGCGCCGTCAACGCGGCCTACGGCATGAACGCCATGGTGCACAACACCGCGTGGATCCAGGGACACTTCCACATGACGGTGGGAACCGCGGTCGCGCTGACCTTCATGGGCACGTCGTACTATCTCATGCCCCGGCTGACGGGCCGCGAGCTCGAGCTGGGGCTCCTGGCGCGCATCCAGCCCTATCTGTGGTTCGGCGGGATGCTGCTCTTCTCCATCGCCAACCATCTGACGGGGCTGGCCGGCATGCCGCGGCGCGTCTACGACGCCAGCTACGGGGGCAGCGAGATCGCGCAGCAGTGGGTCGCCGGCACGGGCATTTCCGCGGTCGGCGGCATCTTCCTGTTCGTCAGCGCCGCATGCTACGTGGCCGTGATGTTGGGGACCGGCTTGGCGGGCAGAAGGATCGACCCCGAACCGATCGAGTTCGCCGAACCGCTCCAGGGCGAGAACGACAAGGCGCCCATCCTCGACCGGTTCGGCCTGTGGCTGATCCTCGCCGCCGTCCTCGTCGTCGCCGCCTACGCCTGGCCGATCGTCGAGCACCTCTCGATGGAGCGTTTCGGATCTCCGGGATTCTCGCCGTTCTGAGGGGCCGCTGGATCCGGACCCGTCCGACTCGACGAGGCCGAGGCGGCTTCCCCCCGGAACTCCGGGCGGGGGGCGAGCGCTTCGCGCCGACCCGAAACTCTCCGGGAGTCGCGCATGCGAAACGCGGAACCGGGCCGCCGCACCCCGGATTCGGCTACGGGGCGGATCCGGGTTCGGACGCCCGGAGGACAGCCGGACGGCGGAGGTCCCGAGGGCGGCGGGGCCAGGAGCGATGTCGGCAGGCGACGGGCGGTCGCCCTCCCGCGGCGCGCGGCGATCCCGACCGCGCCTTCGTTCGACGGCCGCCAGCGAGAATCCGGATGGCGCATTTCCGGAACGTCGAAAGAGCGGCCGTCGATCCGGATTCGAGGCGGGACGCCGCCGAGAACCGGAGGAAGGGTAGCCGCCCCCGCCGACGAGCGGGAACGACGGGCGGATCCGCTCTTCAGAGCCTTCGCACCAGCTCCTCGATGAGATCGGCGTGCGCGCTGGCCGCGTACGCGATGGTGCCGTCGGCGTCGAGAACGTAGACCAGGGCGGGGTGCACGATGTCGCCCGTGTCGCGGACGCGCTCTCTCGGCACCTCCAGCGCGTCCAACGCCGCGTTGACGCCTTCGACCGAGCCGGACAGGAGGCGCGACGCGTCGTCCAGGTGAAACTGGCGCGCGAGCGCGGGAAGACGAGCGGGCGTGTCGCGCCACGGATCGAGCGTGACGACGACGAGCGCCACCTCCCTGCCCTCCTCCATGAACCGGTCCCGCACCCGGCGCGCGTTCTCGACGGTGAGCGGGCAGACGGTCCGGCAGTGGCCGAAGCCGAACGTCAGGAGCGTCGGTCGCCCCCGGACGCTTTCCCGTCCGAAACGATTTCCCCGCTGATCCACCAGCTCCACCGGCGGGAAGACCCGAGCCAAGCGCGGATACGACGCGGGCACTTCGGCGTTCGCCACGGCGGACCATGGACCGTCTCGGGGAGCTTGGTGGACCCTCCTTCCCGCGAGCCCGGCACCCGCCAGCAGAAGGCAGGCCGCGGCCGCGAGCGCCGTCCGGCCCGCGGCCGTGGCGCGGGCGCGGGCCATCGACGCCCGGACGGCGTCGCCGGCGATGGCCATCAGCACGGCGAACATGCCGATGGGCTGGCCGATCAGGAGAATCCAACCCGATGCGCCGGGCAGACCGGAAGGTCCCGCGTCGAAGCACACCTGCCGGGCGCGGACCAGCCAAGTCGGCGGAATCCCGTCCACGGGCCAGAGAGCCAGAACCCACCACGCGACCGTGATCAGCGCGAGCCCCGCGAGCGCGCCCGCGGCCCCGCGCGCCGCGGAGCGCGAGACTGCGGGCGCCGTCGTCCCGGCGTCGCCGTGCACGGGCCCGCGCGTCATCCCACCTCCCACAGGAAGGAGAGCAACGTCCAGTTCACGAAGTAGTACGTGATGAACGCGGCCAGGAAGATGAGGACCAGCACCATGGTGCCCGGAGCGGGCCCCAGCCTGCCCTGCGATTCGATCCGGTCGCAGTCCTCCTCTTCGAGCGCCCTCGGAGGATCGGTGATGCCCGGCGGAAGTCCGCGCCCGGCGCCGCCCAGCCCGGAGTCGTCGGGAGCCATCCGCTTGCCGAAGAAGACCGAGGTCACGGTCACCACGATGTAGATCGCGCCGCCCAGGATCGCGATCAGGCCCCCGACCGCCATGACGCCCATGACCAAGTTCACGGCCGGCGAGAATTCGGGCTGGAAGAGCGCGTCGCTGAACGCGATGTTCCAGTGGCGGCGCGGCACGCCGAACGTTCCCGCGAAGGTCATCCCCATCGAGAAGACGAGCATGCCAACCGCGAAGAGGTACGGCTGGATGCGCGCGAGGGGGTAGAAGGAGATCTCGCGGCGGAAGATCAGCGGGATCACGTAGTAGGTGACGCCCATGAAGGCCATCGCCGTGCCGGAGACGACCGTTGCGTGGAAGTGTCCCGGGATGCGCAGCGTGTTGTGCGCGATGATGTTGATCTGCTCCGTGCCGAAGGTGACGCCGGTGATCCCGCCCACGAAGCCGAAGACCACGATCGAGAACGCGAGCGAGCTGAACCCCGGGTCGTGCCAGGGCGCGCGCCGGAGCCAGCCGAAGATTCCCTGGGTCGCGCCGCGCAGGCGAAGTCCCAACTCCAGCCCCGCCGGAATCGTGAACCCGTGGAGCATCGTGGCCAGCACGGCCATGTACATGAAGTAGCTCGTGTTCCATATCTTCCAGGCGGGTCCCATTCCGGGGTCCACCAGCAGGTGGTGGGCGGACGCCATGGAGATGAAGAGGACGTAGAGCACGAAGGCCGTCCGGCTCACCTTTTCGTTCAGCACGACGGCTCCGACCGTGAGCGCGCCCAGCATGTACCAGATGGAGACCATCGCGGCCAAGTTGATCTGTTGCGAAGAATGGCCGAGCCCCCACCAGACGAGTCGGTACATCTGCGGGTCGACCTCCATGAGGCCCAGCGACCACAGGAACGTCGGGATGTAGACGATCGCGCCGTGGAGCAGCGTCACCGCCGCGATGGCCGCCGCGGTGAGCGCGCCGTAGGTGACCAGCGGCACCGATCCCTCGTAGGTCCTCTCGCGCCGGGCCACGACGAGGATGGCGAAGAAGTGGCCGACCACCGTCAGCGCGCCCACCGCGAACAGGATGACGCCCAGGTAGAACGAGGGATGGGCCCTGAGCGGCACGTAGGACGTGAACAGCACGTCCGCGCGCCCGGTCCACATGGCCCATTCCACCAGCAGAGCCCCTGCGACCATCAGGGCGAACGCGGTCCAACCCGCCTTCGGGGCCGGCACCCGGCAGTTGAGGAGCACGGCCGAGGCGAAGTACAGAACCGCCATCTCGAAGAAGATGATGAAGAAGATGACCATGTTCATCCCATGCACGGTGAGCATGCGGTAGAACATGGGGGCTTCGAGCAGGAGGACGACCTCCCAGCGGGTCAGCAGCACGAGGACGGCCGCGACCCCCCCGACCAGCAGGGCGACGGTCGCGGCGATCGCGTTGAGCCGGATCAGGCGCTCGGCGGTGCGATGCACCTGGAGGCCGGTGGTCGGACACGTTCGGAACGGGCTCATCGGTCACCTCCGGCGGCGGCGTCTCCCTCCACGACGACGATCTTGCCCACCATGAGGTGGTGGCCGAGTCCGCAGAACTCGTTGCAGATGATGTGGAACTCGCCGCTCTCGTTGGGCGTGATCCGCAGGCCGTAGTCGTAGCCCGGCACCACTTGGAAGTTGATGTTCAGCGGATAGAGACTGAAGCCGTGGTTCACGTCGACCGACGACAGGTGCAGCGTGTACTCGACGCCGCGCTCGAGCCGCAGGACGGGCATCCAGGCGAACATCGAGGCTTGGAGGTAGACGTCGCTGCCCGGAGGGGGTGCGACCACGGGGAATCCGCCGTCCGTGTCCACCTGGTACTCCCGGACGAACTCCGCGACCCGCGCTTGGTAGTCGGCGGGTTCGACCCGGTGGCGAATCCCGGACGGGTTCTGCCCGCCCCGGACGTGCCACAACGGCATCATCGCGAACAGCACCATGCACCAGCCGAAGGCGATCCACACCCACACCTTCTCGTGCTTGCCGACCTTCTTCCACCAGATTCGCTCCGGCGGCTCCATTCCGGTTCGATACATGTCGCTGTCCTCCCGCTACGGCAGCGGCGCCGGTTCGAGAGTCGCGATCTCGACCAAGCCCCAGATCGTGAAGAAGCCGAACATCACCAGGATGCAGGCGGCGAGCACGAGAAAGGGACTGTCGTACAGCCGCTGCATGAGCGGGATCTCCTCCGTCCGAGGGGATTCGCGTGCCGTGTCGTCCATCATCTTTCCTCCTGCGGCAATGGGGAACGGTCCGTCGGAATCAGGTCGGCCAGCGTCGTCCGGGCGAGGAATTCGTCCAGGAACATGCGCACCTCGCACCAGTGCGCGTGCGCGGCGCAGGAACCCGGCCCCCCGCACGTCGACCGGCCGAGCAGGCACCAGCGGGCGGTGCCCGGCGAAGGGTCCACGGCGTCGATGATCCGCCGAAGCGGCGTCTCCTCGGGCGCCGACGCCAGCGAAAAGCCGCCGCCCCGTCCGCGCGTGGACGCGAGGACGCCGCCGAAACTCAGGCGGTGAAGCGTCTTGGACAGGTAGTTCCGGGGCAGAGTCAGATGCTTCGCCAGCTCCGCCACCGTCACGGGCCCGAAGTGCGAGAGCTCCGCGATGCGGACCGAAGCCCGCAGGGCGTTTCTGGCCGTCTGCGACATCACGAGCGCCTGCCCCGTCGTGGGTCCGGAGGCAATCATGCCAAGATCATGATGATATGATATTATCCTGAACGCAAGAACGCGGTTCTCCCGGCCGACGTCGGACGAAGCCGGAAAGCCGCGGCTCGGAGCGGGAGCGCGCCCGGGGCGCGACGCCCGAGATCTCGGGACCGGGTCCGACGCCGAAAACGAAACGACGCCCATCGAGAGGTCATGACCGCGCTGAAAAACCTCCTTCTGCGATCCCTGGCCTTCCTCGACCGGTCGGCCAACCGCCTCTACGGGTGGCGGTGGAACCCGTTCCACGCATCCGGAACGGTGGTGGTGCTCTGCCTCGCGATCATGCTCGCGACGGGCGTGTACCTTCTTCTCTTCTACCGCATCGGGGCGCCCTACGACTCCGTCGCGCGCCTGACGGAGCGGACTTGGACAGGCCGATGGGTGCGATCGCTGCACCGGTATGCGGCCGACTTGGCGATCGCGGCGGCGGCGCTGCACGCGGTTCGGCTCTTCGCCCAGGGGCGGAGCTGGGGACCGCGCGCCCTGGCCTGGATCTCGGGCGTGGCGCTGGTCGCTCTTCTGCTCGTCTGCGGGTGGACGGGCTACGTCATGCTGTGGGACGCGCAGGCGCAGGTGCTCGCCGCGGAGGGCGCCAGGCTTCTCGACGCCCTGCCGCTCGCCTCCGCGCGAATTTCCCGAACGTTCGCCGGCGCCGACCCTCTCCCGCCGGCGTTCTTCTTCCTGAACCTCTTCCTGCACATCGCATTGCCCATCGGGATCGTCATCTTCCTCTGGCTGCACGTCTCGCGGGTCGCTCGACCGGTCCTGCTCCCGCCGCGTCCGGTTCTCTGGTCGACGGTCGCGATCCTGGTCCTGGTCTCCGCAGCGTGGCCGGCGAGCCTCGGCCCCGAGGCGGATCCGCTGACCCTTCCCGGCGAGGTCGCGGTCGACGTCTTCTACTCCTTCTGGGTTCCGCTGGCCCGATCCGTCTCGCCGGCCGCGTTCTGGTCGATCGCGGGCGCTCTTGCCGCGGCCGCGCTGACCGTGCCGCTCTGGAGTCGGCCCGCCTCCGAGCGGCGGCCCGCTCCCTCCCGCGTGTCCTCGCGGCTCTGCACCGCCTGCGAGCAGTGCTACGAGGACTGCCCCTACGACGCGATCCGCATGATCGACCGAACCGACGGTCGCCAGGGACAGGTGGCGTGGGTGAACTCCGCGCTCTGCGTCAGCTGCGGAATCTGCGCGGGCTCGTGCGCACCCATGGGAGTGGGTCCGCCCGGACGCACGGGGCGGGATCAGCTCGCGCAGGTGAAAGCCTTGCTCGCACGGACGGAAGTCCGGGGGCGCGTCGTCGTGGCCGGGTGCACGAAATCGGCCGTGGGAGGGCGGCGGAAGTGGGGGGAGCGCTTCCGATTCCACCCGACGGGCTGTGCCGGCAACCTCCACACTTCGGTCGTCGAATACTTCGTGCGGGCGGGCGCCGACGGAGTGTTCGTCGTGGCGTGCCCGCCGCGCGACTGCTGGAATCGGGAAGGTCCCAAGTGGCTGCTCCAACGTCTCTTCGAGGGGCGCGAGGCCGAATTGCAGGAGAGGGTCGACCGGCGGCGCGTACGCGTCCTGCACGCCGGGGCGGGAGACCGGAAGGCCCTCGAGGACGCTCTGACGAGCTTCGCGGACGACGTGGCCGCGCTCGCCGGGGCGGGGGCGGAAGAGGACATCGACGTCGAGGTGGAGTGCGCCGCCTCGGAAGGCTCGCGACGCCCGGCGGCTCGGAGCGCGTCGTGAACGGGTTCCCGCAGGACCTCGGGCGCAGGTTCGCGGGCGTCTGCGTCGGTGCGGCGCTGGTGGCGGGCGTTGCCGCGCTCTCGCAACGCCCGTGGCGCGTCTTCCCCGAGGACGCGGCCGAGCTTCGCGTGTCGTGGCGGCTTCCCGCCGTCGCCACGCGGACATGCCGCCCTCCGACGGAGGACGAAGTGCGGGGCGTCGCGCCGCACATGCGCCCCAGCGAAGTCTGCGTCGGCGAGATCGTTCCGTTCGGCCTGCGGATCGTCGTGGACGGAGACACGCTTCTCGCCGGGCCGCTTTCGGGGCGCGGCGCCGGACGCGGGCGAACGATGTCGGTCTTCGAGTCGTTCCCCCTTCCGCCAGGGGAGCGTCTGATCGAGATCGCGTTCGGTCCCGACCCCCCGCGGCCCGAACTGCCCGAGGCGCCCAGGCTCGCCTTGAGCGAGACGGTCCGGATCGGTGCGCGGGAGGTCGCGCTCGTCACCCTGGGAGAAACAGGCCGACTGGAGGTCGAACGACCCGCGCGGGGGGTGTCCCGCCCGTCGCGCCGACGGATCGGGGGGTCGGAATCGGCGGGGGGACCGTCGCTCGACGGCGGCGGACGCGGGCCGGGGCATCGGCCGCCTCGAGGCGGCCCCGGTTTCGGACGACCGGTTCTCTAGCGCTAGCGCCCGAACAATCTCCCGACCGCGCCCACTCCTACGGCGAGGCCGGGAGCGAAGGTCGCGGGGGGGTCCCCGTCGGATTGTCCGCCGGCCGCCCCGGTTTCGACCCCCAGCGCGGCAAGGGCCAGGGCTGCGGCTCCCAGGGTCACGCCGACGCCGAGCACAACGCTCCGCACCGTGGAGAACTCGCGCAGCTCGATGCTTGCCAGACCGTCGCGGGCCACCTGCAGCGTGTCGTACTGCACGACTTCGCGGAAGGCGCCGACGACTTGGCGGTTGCTGGCTTGGAACGAGATCGTGTCCCCGAAGTCGATGATCAGCCCCTCGATGGCGACGGTCTCCGGCGGCGCGCCGGGATCGACGATCGCGGACTGGATCGGCACGCGCAGCCTGGCCACGGAACCGACCGGCGCCTCTTCCACCAGCCGGTAGGAATAGCAGCCGGAGAAGAACGGGACGCCGCACAGCAAGGCGGCGGAGCGCGCGAGGCGCAGCGCGCCCGAGGAACGATCAGAACGCCACATCGAGGTCGCGCGTCAGCGGCTGGTTGAAGATGTAGGCGAAGTGCCAGGGATCGTCGGGGAAGATCCCTCCGGACTTGTTCACTAGATTGCGGTCGTCCACGTCCACGATCACGCGAACGTCGAGCGGATCGGGGCCCAGCGGCTCCGCTTGCACGAACCAGCGGCGGTCGACCGAGATGTCGATGGCCCGGCTGAACGGAATTTCGTGAATGAGCGTGTCCGCCCGAACGATCTGCACCCTCGTGACCCCGGCTTCGTTCACCCCGGCCACGAACTGCGTCGAGTAGACGACCCGAACCTGCGCGTCGGCGTCGCCGCGCATCTCGAAGAAGATGTTCCGGGGGGTAGGGTCGTCGAAGATCACGCACGCGGAGACCGCGACGAGGACGACGAGCAACTTCCGTATGGGCGAACGGACGAACGCGGGGGATGTCGACACGGAGCGGGGACGCCCTCGCTCGAGGGCGTCCCCGCCGTCGGCCTCGCGGCTCAGCCGTCGCACCCCTGATCGTTCAGATGGCAGTTGGCTTCGCGTTCGATGTTGGGGATCGGAAGCATGGTGCCGGGTCTCGACGAAGCTGCGGCGGAACCTTGCCACTTCGGATCCTTGATGCCCCAGCGGTACATGTCCGCGAGACGCAGACCCTGCAGAAGCACGTTCACGCGGCGCGTGTGCTGGAGCATCTCCATCTCGGAGATCTGCCCGCTGTACGGCGTCAGCCCGTCCAGTGCGCGGATATGGTTGATGTGGGTGGCGAAGGCGTCCGAATCCATGCCCTTGAGCGCGTTCTCGGCCAGAATCAGGTGCATCATCCGGGCCGATGCGAGGGTCAGGGGCGGATAGACGCCGCCCTTGTTCAGATAGCTGCCGCCCTTCCACTGGTCGAGCCACTTGATGACCGCCGGATCGTCGACGTCGTCGATGGGATCCTGCAACGCGATTCCGTTGATGTCGTTCTGGTCGTCGACCGTCGCGAGGGAGAGGTCGATCTGGTTCTCTTTTCGGTCGTTGACTTGGCCGGCCATGTAGTTCGACAGGCTGGTGCTGGAGAACGACAGGTCGTAGGTCCAGTCCTGCGAGACGTTCGCGAGCACGTCCCGCGCGTCCGCGCCGGCCTCGACGGAAGCCACCAGCCCGTCCCCGGAGGGCGACGGATTGATCGCGTCCCAGATCGCCCGGGATTGCCGCGCGCGCGCGCGCAGGGCCTTGGCCTGAACGGCCATGTCGGCGTCCCCGACTTCGTTGAAGATGCCGATGGCGCGCGAAAACCCCTCGATCGCCGAGTCCAGGAGCTGGTGCATGTTCTCCGGACCGATGGGCGGTCCCGCCTCCCTCTTGTCCGAGAAGGCGAAATCTTCCTGAACTTCTCCGATCACCATGTGAATGATGCCCGCGTACATGATGGCGCGCGCAAGATCCTTCCGGATCTCTTCGTTGTCCGGGTTGCTCTCGTGGTGTTCGGCGAGGATTTCGACCGCTTCGGCGCTCATCCACCGCGCCTTCCCCATGGCGGGAAACGCACCGTCGATGAACTCGTTCAGCGGATCGTCCAGAAAGCCTTGGTCCAGCGCGAACCAAGCGTCCCGGGAACCGATCCAGCGCAACTCGTCGGAAACGACCAGATACGGCAACCACGACTCGGAGAGGGACCGGGAAACGAGCGTGAGCGTGCCGTTGACGACGGCGGCGGCGGCGGATTCGGCGCGGACGTCCTCCTCCACCAGGTCGTTGGGGTTGTTGACGTCCAGAAGGCCGCAACCTCCGAACGCGAAGGCGGCCAGAAGCGCCGCGGCGCAGGACCCGATGTTTCGGTTCTTCATGAATCTCTCTCCCGGATCAGAACGTGAAGCGCGTGGACAGCGTGAAGCGCCGCGGCACGGGAATGCCCCAGCCTTCCGTCGAGTCCAGGAAGTTGCAGTTGAGGCTCGCGTTGCAGCGGCCCAGCACGTTGCCCTCGGGATCCATGCCCGTGTAGTCCCCCAGCATGAAGAGCCGCAGGTTGCGGACGCCCAGATTCACGGTGGCGGTGGAGAGACCCCAGCCTTCCACGAACGACGGCGGCACCCGGTAGGTGAGCGACAGCTCGCGCCACTGGATCCAGTCGGCGTCGTACACCCCGTTCATGCCGCTCATCGGCGAAAGTCCCTCGATTTCGTGGGCCCACGCGATCGCGGCCTCGAGGCGCTGCTCGGCCGAGGAGGCCGGATTCAGCATGGTGGAGTAGAGCTCGGCGGAGCGCGGCGTGTTGCGGCCGATGAAGTCGTTCGCGCGGCGGAACATCCCCGAGAGATCCTGCACTTGGTGGCCCAGCTTGTACTCGAACAGCGAGCTCAGCTCGAAGTTGCCCAGGAAAGCCATGTTGAAGCCGAAGGAACCGGCGAAGTCCGGGGTGGGCTTGCCGAGATGGCTGTCGAGCAGGCCTTCCCCGCAGTTGTTCGACGCCAAGGAGCCGTTCGGCATCCCGAAGTCCTCGTTGCCGAGCGCCAGCGGCTTGAAGCTGTTCGGGTTGCGCGGCTGGCCGAAGTACTCGAGGGCCTGCTGGCGCGTGGGCGCCACGCATTCGCCGCCGACCGGATCGAGGATGTTCAGCGGGATCTCCAGGTCCGCGACTTTCGCCCCGAAGAACGAACCGGGCGCGTAGCCCCCGACCAGATAGTTGCGGTACCTCGGATAGCTCCCGCCGGTCTTGATCGGGGGAGCGCCGCCCATGCTGGAGATCTCCTCCTTGAGGTAGGCGGTGTTGGCGAAGACGTTCAGGGAGAGATCGGACTGCTGGACCAGGGCGCCGCGCACGCCGATTTCGAAGCCGGAAGCCTTGACCTCGCCGATGTTGTCGAGCTGCGTCTCCGTGAATCCGCCCGTCACCGGGAACTGGCGCGCCACCATGGCGTCGGTGACCGTCCGGTCCCAGTACGTCGTCTCCACCGACCAGAGGTCGTTGAAGAGACCCAGTTCGACGCCGAACTCCCACTCGGCGGAGACCTCGGGCCTCAGCTCGTCGTTGCCCAGGTTGTTGGGCTCGACGCCGGGGCCCACCTCGCTGCCCAGGGACGAGAAGGTCGTGAACTTGTCGAAGGCGCCCGGCTGCAACCCCGAGGTGCCGTAGGCTCCCAGGACGCGCATGGAGGAAAAGGTTTCGCTCTCCCACATCTCGCTCGGAACGATCGCGAAGTTGGCCTTCGGGTAGAAGGCGGTGTTGAACGACTCGCCGAACGCCGAGTTGGCGTCCCAGCGCCCGCCGACGGTGAGGAAGAGCCAGTTGTCCCACCCGATCTGGTCCTGCAGGTATCCGCCGATCTGCGTCACCCTGAGCCAGTCCTCCCAGGAGGACTCCGACCCGAGCGCCTCGAGGGTCTCCAGTCCCGGGCCGGGGAAATCGCGCCCCCCCCCGCCCGTCTCCTGACGCTGCCGCAGGAAGCCTTGGCCGCCGAAGAGGAACGTGTTCTCGATCCGGTCGTTGCTGAAAACGTAGGAACCCTTGATGTCGGCCGTGATCTCCCGGCTGCGGTTCGCCCTGACGGTCCTGCTCCCCTCCGGGGTCGAGCCCGAGAAGCCGTCCACGTTCCAGCGGTACGGCCGGAAGCTGACCGCGTCGTCGGAGGTGAAGTCGATCCCGAAGGTTCCGTCGAGGCGGAAGAATTCGGTCGGGGTGAAGTTGACGTTGGTGGAACCCGCGAAATGCTGCGAGTTCGTGAAGTTCAGCTGGTACGCGTTTTCGCGCAGGGTGGCGAACGCCGGCTGACCGTAGTGGTTGACCTGCCCGCGATCCGGATCGGTGTTGGCGAGCCGCAGCTGCGACATCAGCGCCGAGGAGAACACGCCGTAGATGTTGTTGGAGTTGTCGGGCGTGTGGTGCTCCATGTCCGAATAGAGCGTGGTCACGCCGATGCGCAGTTTGTCGCTCGGCACCACCGTGAAGTTGGAGTGGATCGAAGCGCGGCGGTTGGTGTCGTTCTCGGGCTCGAGTCCCTCGACCGGCTCGAAGTTCCGCGCCGCGTCGTAGGGACCGTCCTCTCGGGCGAACCGTGCGGAGGTGAAGTACTGGAACACGCTGGAGCCCCCCTGAACCGACCCGGAGTAGGTTTGGCCGAATCCGGTGGTGAGGAGGTCGGGGATGGTGTTGCGCTCGACCGGCTCCCAAGGCTGCACGGTCTGTCCCCAGCGAGCGGACATCCGGTCGACGGCGTCGCTCAGGGTCTTGCCGTCGCCGTCTCCCGTGCATCCGGGTTGGGAGCACGTCCGCCCGGCGAAGTCGGCGACCGGCAGGATCCGGTTGGTCGGAACCGAGATCCCGGTCACGTCCGCCTGGAACGTGAACCGCGGCGCGCCGACGTTGCCCCGCTTGGTGAAGATCTGGATCACCCCGTTCGAGGCTTCGGTCCCGTACAGGGTCGCGGCCGCGGCGCCCTTGAGGATCTCGACGCGCTCGATGGACTCGGGCGGGATGTCGTCGAGGCGGGAGGGATTGCCCTGGCCGTTGAAGTTCTCGACGGCGGAGCCGTCGATGCGGATGCCGTCGACGTAGACGATGGGCTCGTTGAGCTGCGAGAGCGACGCCGACCCGCGGATGCGGATGCGCGCGCCCTCGCCGGTGTAGCCCGAGGAGGGCAGCGCCACCACGCCGGGCTCGCGACCGGCGATGAGCTGGCTGAAATCGGCGATGGGCGCGTTCTCGAGCTCCGCGGCGTCGAGCGTCGCGATGGCGTGGCCGAGCTTGCGCTTCTCGGTGGCCACGCCGGTCCCGGTCACCACGATCTCGTCCAAGGCGAGCGCGGTCACGGCGATGGCGAAGTCCACGCTGGTCGTCTCGCCCGCCGCCACCGTCACCGTCTGCCGTGCGGAACGGTAGCCGACGAGCTCGACGATCACCGTCCGCTCGCCGATGGGGGCGTTGAGCAGCAGGAACTGCCCGTTGGAGTTGGTGAGGGTCCCCACGCCGGAGCCCTCCACGTACACTTGGGCGGAAGCGAGCGCGCGACCGGAGCCCTCCTCCACGACGCGGCCCGTGACGACTCCGCCCTGCTGGGCGCCCAAGCCCGGCGCGACGGCCAAGCCGGCGGCCGTCAGGGAGAGCACCCCCCCCCATTTTTTCCACACTTGGGATTTCGAACTCGGTCCGCGTGTCATGCGCCGCTCCTGGTTTGGAAGAGTGAACTGGTTCTCGCCCCTCACCCCGCCCCACCCGGACGCCCACGAGCTGAACATGTAACGAATCGATATCGAAATCACCAGCCCCCGATCGGGAACCCCGCGCGCGCGGCTGATCGGGTCTCGCAACGAGCAAACGATCCGCTTGCTACTTGCGCCAGCCCTCGCCCGCGCGCAGGTCGGGCCGACGCTCGGCCGCCATGCGTTCGGCTTCCGCTCGCCGCCAGGTTTCGATGCGCGCGTGGTCGCCGCTGCGCAGCGCCTCGGGCACTTCGTGCCCCCGGTACACCGCCGGTCGGGTGTAGGAGGGCGCGCTCAGCCGACGTCCGTCGTAGAACGAGTCGCCGGCCGCCGAACCGTGGTCCCCCAGCACGCCCGGCAGCAGGCGGACGATGGCGTCCGCCACCGCCAGCGCCGCGGCCTCGCCCCCGGACAGCACGAAGTCGCCGATGGAGATCTCCTCGTCGGCGAGATGGTCGGCGACGCGCTGGTCGACGTCCTTGTAGTGGCCGCAGAGCAGGGTCAGGACCGGTTCCAGGGAGAGCCGCACGGCGTCGCCGTGCGCGAAGAGTCGACCGCGCGGGGAAAGCAGCACCACCCGGCCGGGAGGATCCAGGGAGTCGACCGCTTCGAAGAACGGCTCCGGCTTCATCACCATCCCGCCGCCGCCGCCGTAGGGCGCGTCGTCCACGGTGCGGTGGCGGTCGCGGGCGAAGTCGCGCAGGTCGACGGCTCGGTACTCCACCGCCCCCCCGCGCGCGGCCCGCCCGGGGATGCTGGTGGCCAGCGGAACCTCGAAGAACTCGGGGAAGAGAGTCGCGAAATTGATCCGCATGGGAACCTGCGCGTCCGCCCCCGTCACAGGTCCAGCAACCCGTCCGGCAGATCCACGACCAGCCGCTTGCCCGCGCGGTCCAGCCGGCGCACCAAGCCGTGCGCCAAGGGGATCAGCGCGGTGCCGGACGCGCGCGCCACCCGGAGCAGGTGCACGGGGCCGGTCTCGTAGACTTCCACGACCTCTCCGATCGTCTCTCCGTCCCCGGACTCCACGCGCGTTCCCAAGAGCTCGTGGTAGAAAATCTCGTCTTCCGCGAGCGGACGCAGTTCGGCGAGCGGCCGGAGCGCGTAGCGCCCCGCGAGCCGTTCGGCCCGCTCCCGGGAGTCGACGCCCTCCAGCTTGACCAGAAAGCCCCGCTTGAACGGGCGAACCCCTCCGACGCGGACCGCTCCGAGCGCGGGATCCGGCCGCTCCCCGGCCTCGTCCGCCAGACGCAGCTCCGCTCCGGCGGCGAACGTCTCGTCCGGATCGTCCGTGAGCGGCCACACGAAGATCTCGCCCTTGGTGCCGTGGGCCTTGCCGAGGTGCCCGACGACCAGGTGCGAGGGGTGGACGGAGCCCATGCCGGGACCCGACGGACTATTCGGATTCGTCCTCTTCGCCGCCGGACCGGGCTTCCGTCCGACCTTCGGCCGACGACGCCGAATCCGGGTTCGCCCGGGCCTCCGCCTGGCGCCGCTCGGCCAGCCGCTCCGAGCGCCGGGCCCGCTCGACGTCCGCGTCCGCCTCGCCCACGGCGACGCTCGCGTCTCCGCCCTTGCGCGCCTTGTTCAGCAGCGACCGGACGGTGGCCGAGGGTTGCGCCCCCCGTCCCAGCCAGTGGTCGGCGCGCTCCAGATCCACGACCACGCGCGCGGGCGCGGAAAGGGGTTTGTAGTAGCCGATGGTCTCGACGAAACGCCCGTCCCGCGGCGCGTCGCCGTCCGCCACCACCACGCGGTAGTGGGGCGCCTTCCTGCGGCCCGTTCTGCGAAGTCGAATTCGTACCGCCATGTCTCTCCTCGGGTTTCGTGCCGCGCGCCGCCGCGGGCGGTCAGCGCAGCTGGTCGAGCGGGGGCGCCATCCCCCGCATGCGCTTCATCAATTTCCGCATTTCCTTGAACTGCTTCAACAGGCGGTTGACCTCCGACACCGGTCGGCCGCTCCCCCGGGCGATGCGGATCCGGCGCGAGCGGTCGATCACGCGCGGCGCGCTCCGCTCCGCGGGGGTCATCGAGAGGATGATCGCCTCCACGTGCTTGATCCTCTTCGGATCGACGCCGTCCAGCGGCAGCTTGCGTCTCATGCCGGGGATCATCTTCACGAGCTGTTCCAACGGGCCCATCGCCTGCACTTGGCGCAGCGCCGTCAGAAAACCCTCGAGGGTGAAGCGCCCCTTGCCCAGCACGTTCTCCTCGATCTTCGCCTGGGCCTCGGCGTCGATGGAGCGCTGGGCCCGCTCCACCAGCCCCACCACGTCGCCCATCCGCAGGATGCGCCCCGCCAGCCGGCGGGGGTCGACCCGTTCCAGGTCGTCCAGCCCCTCGCCCACCCCCACGAACTTGATCGGCCTGCCCACGACCCTGCGGATCGAAAGCGCCGCTCCGCCGCGCGCGTCTCCGTCCAGCTTGGTGAGCGCGACGCCGGTGAGCCCCAGCGCCCGGTCGAAACCCTGGGCGATGCCGACCGCCTCCTGGCCGGTCATCGCGTCCGCGACCAGCAGGATCTCGGTCGGCGCCAGTTCCTTCCCGAGACGACCGAGCTCGGCCATCATGGGCTCGTCGATCTGAAGGCGGCCCGCGGTGTCGACCACGACCACGTCGCAGCCGCGTTCGCGCGCGGCGGCGAGCGCGGCCCGCGCCACCGCCACGGGATCGTCCCCGCGCTCGCCCGCGTGCACCGGCAACTCCGCACGCGCGCACAGGGTGCGCAGCTGCTCTCCCGCCGCCGGCCGGTACACGTCGCAACCGGCGAGCAGGGGACGGCGCCCCTCGCGCGCGATCAGACGCGCCAGCTTCACTGCGGTGGTGGTCTTTCCGGAGCCCTGCAGGCCGACCGCGAGGATCACGGTGGGCGGTTTGCGCGCCCAGACGAGCTCGGCGGCGCCCTCGCCCATGAGCGCCGCCAGCTCGTCGTGCACGATCTTGACGACCTGTTGCCCGGGAGAAATGGAACGCAGGACGCTTTCGCCCAACGCCCGCTTCTCCACCCGCTTCAGGAAATCCCGGGCGACCTTGAAGTTGACGTCCGCCTCGAGCAGGGCTCGGCGCACCTCGCGCAATCCCGAGCGGATCATGGGCTCGGTGAGTATGCCCCGCTGGCGAAGGCGCCCCAGGGCCCGGTCGAGCCTCTTGCCCAGGCGGTCGAACATCAGATGTGGATGATCTGCTCGCGCCGGGATCCCACCGAGACGATCCCGACGGGCACCCCGACGAGCTCCTCGATGCGGTCGAGGTAGCTGCGCGCCCGGTCCGGAAGGTCGGCGACGTCGCGGACCCCCGTGGTGGGCGTTCGCCATCCCGGGTGCCGCTCCAGGACGGGCTCCGCCCGCGAGAGCGATCGCGTGTCGGCGGGGAACTCGGTCGAGACGCCGCCCTCGATGCGATAGGCGGTGGCGATGCGGATCTCCTCCAGGGAGTCCAACACGTCCAGCTTGGTGACCGCGAGGCGGGTGAGCCCGTTGACGCGCGCCGCGTAGCGCGCCTGCACCGCGTCGAACCAGCCGCAACGCCGGGGACGCCCGGTGGTCGCGCCGAACTCGCCGCCCAGCTCGCGCACGCGCGCGCCCAGCTCCCGATCGAACTCGGTCGGCAGGGGGCCGTTGCCCACCCGGGTGGCGTACGCCTTGACCACGCCCAACACCGCGCCGATGGCGGTCGGGCCGACCCCCAGTCCGGTGGCGGCGGCTGCCGCGGTGGTGTTCGAGGAGGTCACGAACGGATAGGTCCCGTGGTCGAGGTCGAGGGCCGTGCCCTGCGCTCCCTCCATCAGCACCGAGCGTCCGTCGTCGAGCGCCTCGGCGATCTCGCGTCCGGTGTCGGTGGCCAGCGGCAGGGCGCGGTCCGCCAACGCGAGCGCCTCGCCCACCTCGCGCTCCAACTCCGAGGCGGCGGACCGTCCGGCCCCCAGCTCCGCCAAGGCGCTCCCCAGAGCGCGCGCCACCCGCCGCTCCAGACGCGGCCGGTCGCCCAGATCGACGACGCGCACGCCGCGGCGCCCCGCCTTGGACACGTACGCCGGGCCGATCCCCCGCCCGGTGGTTCCGATCTTCTCGCTGGCGCGCACCTCCGCGGCGCGGTCGAGCGCCCGGTGGTAGGGCAGAAGCAGATGGGCGCGCTGGCTGATCCCGATCCGTCCCTCCAGCTCGACGCCGCACGCCGCCAGGGCGTCGTACTCGGCGAAGAACCCGGGCAGGTCGAGGACCACCCCGTTGCCCAGCAGACAACGCTTCCCGGGGTGCAGGATGCCGGAGGGGATCTGGTGCAGGACGAATTCGTCCCCTCCGACGTGCACCGTGTGACCGGCGTTGGCACCGCCCTGGTAGCGGGCCACGACGTCGGCCGACTCCGCCAGCGCGTCGACGATCTTGCCCTTCCCCTCGTCTCCCCACTGGCACCCCACCACGACCGTGCAACGGCCCCGGGCGTCGTCGTTCGGCAAGGTCAACCTCCTCCGGGTTCGCGACCGGCGGGACGAGCCGGGCACCCGGAGCGGCGGGTTCCGTTCCTCATGCGGAGGCGGCGCCGGAGCGCGCGCCTTGCGGCTCGAGCAACCCCGCCCGGCGCAGGACCTCCTCCACCTGGCCGACCTTGGTCGGCGGGAGCGGCCGGAGCGGCGGGCGGGGCGCTCCGCCATGGCCTCCCAGCAGATCCAGAGCGGCCTTCACCCCCGGCACCCCGAATCCCGCCACCACCTTCTTGTGGACGGGTGCGATCCGCTCTTGGAGGCGGCCCGCCGCGCTGGTGCGCCCCTCCGCGAAGCGCCGGTGGAGCCGGGCGCTTTCGGCGGGGGCGAGATTGGCGACTCCCAAGATCCCGCCCGCCGCCCCGAGCTCCAGGGCGGCGTACAGTCCGGCGCCGTCGCCGACGATCACCGCGAAGTCGCGCGCGGTGCGGTCCAGCAGCTCGGCGACCTTCTCCAGACTGCCGCGGGAGTCCTTGATCCCGACGATGTTGGGGTGTCGCGACAGCTCCGCCACGAGCCCCGAGGGGAAGTCCAGAGTGCTGAAGCGCAACGGCGCTTGGTAGACGAGGACCGGCACCGGAGAGGCGTCGGCCACCGCGACGTAGTGGTCGCGCACCGCTTCGGGGGTCATCGCGCCCAGGTAGTACGCCGGCGGCTGAACCAGCACGGCGTCGGCGCCGGCGTCGGCCGCCTCCCGGCCGAGTCGGACGGTGCCGCGCGTGGACTCCGCGCCGGTCCCGGCGACGAGCAGGCGGTCGTCGCCCAGAGCGTCGGCGGTGGCCCGGACGAGACTCCGGCGCTCCTCGCGGTCGAGCAGCACCGCTTCGCCGGTGGATCCGGCGACGACGACGCCGCGCACCGGATGCGCCAGCCAGCGCCTTAGGTTGGCGCGCATCGCGACGACATCCACGTCTCCGGTGACGGGATCGAAGGGCGTGGCCGCGGGGACGAAGACTCCGGTCAGGTTCACGATTGCGCTTCCTCCATCGGGGCCCGGGCGTTGCGTTTCCAGTCGAGACCCATGCGCGACCGCACCTCCGCCATGGTTTCCTTGGCGATGGCGCCGGCCCGCCGGGCCCCGTCGTCCAGAATTCGGCGCACCTCCTCCGGGTGCGCGCGATAGTGCGCGGCCACCTCGCGCATGGGGGCGAAGGCCTCGTCGATCTCCTCCGCCAGCATGCCCTTGCACTCGACGCAGCCGCGCTCGGCGGTGCGACACCGGAGGGCGATGTCCTCGATCCGCTCCCGGTCCGCGAAGTGTTCGTGCAGGGAGAAGACGTTGCAGGCTTCCGGGCGTCCGGGGTCGGTCCTGCGGATGCGCGCCGGGTCGGTCACCGCGCCGCGCACGCGCTTGCGGATCCCGTCGGGCTCGTCCAGGATGCCGACGGTGTTGCCGAGGGATTTGCTCATCTTCGCCCGGCCGTCCAACCCCAGAATGCGGCCCCCGCGCGGAATGTGGGGGCGCGGCTCCGGCAGATAGGCGCCGAAGCGGGCGTTCCACTTGCGCGCGATGTCGCGAGTCAGCTCCAGGTGCTGGCGCTGATCCTCCCCCACGGGAACCACGTCGGCGCGGTAGAGAAGGATGTCGGCGGCCTGCAGCACCGGGTAGTTGAGGAGCCCCACCGGCACCGACTCCATCCGCCCGGACTTCTCCTTGAACTGGATCATGCGCTCCAGGTCGCCGATGGGAGCCACAGAGTTGAAGAGCCAGCTCAGCTCGGTGTGCTCGGGGACGTCGGACTGCACGAAGACGACGGAGCGCTCCGGATCAATGCCGGAGGCCAGGAAGCCGACCGCGAGGTCGAAGACCGCCCCGGGCAACGCCTCGGGATCGTACGGGCCGGTGATGGCGTGCTGGTCCACGATGCAGTAGACGCAGTCGTAGTCCTCCTGCAGGGCGGCCCACTGGCGCAACGCGCCCAGGTAGTTCCCCAAGTGGGCCTCGCCGCTGGGCTGCATTCCGCTGAAGACGCGCGATCCCGGCGGAGGCCGGGCGATGGCGTGGGTCATGCGCGGGTTCGTTCGGGTGGCGGGCGCCGACGCACTCGAGAAATCGGGGGGCGGCCTCTCCGGCGCCTGGGAACGGAGGAAGCCGCCATTAAACCAAGCTAGCATCCCTGAGGGCGTCATCAAAGCAAGTGCGGGTGGCGCAACCGTGGGACTCGAATCGTTTCCGGGCGCGTCCGGAGACGTCCCGTCGCCGCGCTCCCGGCTCCGGCAGCACGTGGATCCTTCGGCAACACGTGGACCGGCGCATCGTCAAAATTACCGCGGACTAGCCGAAAGCGGCGCACAAGCCTTGGACATGTCGCACGAGGACGTCGAGCTCAACACAGGCAACTCGCGGCCGTCGTCCCGGATCGGATCCACCCAAGCGCGGATGCAAAGGGGGACGTCATGGCTCGCGGAAGTGTCGCATCGAAGCCCTCGCAGAAAGAAGTTTGTCCGCCGTTCTTCAGGAGCGATCCAGCGAGATCGCAAATCACGTCGAGCCAAAAAAATTGCAACTATGCGATGGCCGTCTTGGGATCGAGTATCTGCGGTGATTGAATCGGTCCATGAATGTTGATCGCGACGGGATTGGCTTGCTTGATGTGAGCTTTGCCCTCGTGGTTTTCGACGATCTTTACTGCTGTAGTTTGGCTCAGAGTGTGTGTGGCCGCATGGAAAACCGAGAGGCTGAGATCTTGAAGTCCATCGTCCTCTTCCAAAGCGCTGACAATCATCCCGTGTTCCTCGAGAACCGACTTCGGCAAGTGTCGGTTGTGGCTCTTGAACGTCCTGTGATTCGAGAGCCAGTTAGCGATTTTTTTCGCACGTTGCTCACGATCTTCTACCTCACGGAACATGTAGGTACGCAACCACATCTCCACCAACTCTTTGGAAAGCTCCTCAGCACGGCGACACTGGCTCAAGAGCCCCGGATGGTATCGTTGGAGTATAGGCAACCATGCCGCCAGCTTCGAGGGATCCGAGCACTCCCGTCGAGCTCGACGGAACTGGTCGAGAATTGCTCCTGCGGGGACGAACTGACCATTGATCGGAAATTGTGGATCTACGGGACCAAGAAAAGAGTGCTTTCCCATGACAACTTCGTCAGCACCGCAGACAATCATCGTTGCCGCCGACATAGCGAGTTGCGGAACGATCACCCGGATGTTCCGAAACCGGCTGCGCAGATAGATGACGATTCCCTCGGCAGCTTCGGGATAACCCCCAGGGCTGTGGAGAATGAGATCTAGATTGTGGTCGGAAATGCCTGCGGTAACTTCCATGAGGGCATGGATATCTTCATCGTTGATCGATGCAAGGCCTGACGGAGCTTCCGGCTTCTGAAGCCACCCCGAAGCGTAGAGGACGACAGCTCGGCCAGTGTGCTGGTGCAACTTGCCGAGATATCGCCTCCTGACTCCATCGTAATCTGGCGGTTTATTTTGACTCAGTTCCTCAAGAATCTGTCCCCACCGGGGCATCGTCAATCCATTTGTTGGCGTTGTTCGTCGCTATGCAGATCGGGCGATACAATTTCAGAAGGTTGCGGTACGATTCAAGCCCGCTCTCAGCCAACCGCCAGCCGTCGTATACGCGCAACATTTCAGGGATGCCCGGCAGATCGAGTCCGGCATCCACAATCTCGTTGCGTGTTTCCTCCGCCGATTTTTTTTTCGTTTTGCGGTGCACGCTGACACTCCTGTGGTCCCGTAGGCCGATCAACTCCGTTGAGGGTACCATACCGACCCAGAACATGCAAGCTTTAGCGTCTCGTGAACCTCCCGCTCCGGGATCAGGCGCCATGCCGAAAGTTGCGAGCGGCTCAGCCCTTCGCGCTCGAGCAACCGGCCGACATCCCCCGATCTCGACAGGCCCGAGCCTCGGTGACGATCCTCAACTTGTACTCGGGCGCGAAGCTTCGCTTCCTCCTCTTCGCGATTCGCGGCCCACCGGATTCCCTCCGCTTCGCTCGTCCTCGCTTGCCCATGCCTACAGGCTCTCTCCTCGGCCTTCGAGGTCCGATGTTGTTGAACGCCCAGCCCAACCGAACATCTGGAGAAGCTGGACACCCGATCATGAAGACGGAAGAACCGGTCAGGGCGTCAGACGATTCATCAAGCGCGGGAAGGGGATGAGCTCGCGGATGTGCGGACGCCCGGTCATCCACGCCGTGAAGCGCTCGATGCCGAGGCCGAATCCCGAATGCGGGAAGGTGCCGTAGCGGCGCAGATCCAGATACCAGCCGTAGGCCTCCGCAGGCAACTCCTCCTCCTCGATGCGCGCCGTCAGCTTGTCGAGGTCGTCCTCGCGCTGGCTGCCGCCGACGATCTCGCCGTAGCCCTCCGGGGCGATGAGATCGTTGCAGAGCACCGTCCGCGGATCCTCCGGGTTTTCCTTCATGTAGAAGGCCTTCGCCCGCTTGGGATAGTTGTAGACGAACACCGGAAGGTCGAAGCGCTCCGCGATGCGGGTCTCGTCGGCGCCGCCCAGATCCGAGCCCCACTGGGTGTCGCTGCCCGCCTCGCGCACGATCTCCACCGCCTCCGTGTAGCTGACCCGCGGGAAGGGCTCCCGGATGCGCTCGAGGGCGGAGAGGTCGCGGCCGAGGGTCTCCAGCTCTCCGGAGCAACGCTCCAAGGTTCGTCCGACCAAATGGACCACCAGTTCCTCCTGGAGGCGCATGTTGTCGTCGGAGTCGGCGAAAGCGACCTCGGGTTCGAGCATCCAGAACTCGGTCAGATGACGCCGGGTCTTGGATTTCTCGGCGCGGAAGGTGGGGCCGAAGCAGTACACCTTGCGGAAGGCGGGACACGCCGCCTCGACGTAGAGCTGGCCGGTCTGAGCGAGGAAAGCGCGCTCGCCGAAGTAGTCCGTCTCGAACAGGGTGCCTGCGGATTCGCCGATCGCGCCGGTGAGGATGGGCGTGTCGATGCGGACGAAGTCGCGCTCGTGGAAGAAGTCGTGAATGCCCTTCTCGACCTCGGAACGGACGCGCAGGCCAGCGCGTTGGATGGAGGAACGCAACCACAGGTGGCGGTAGTCCAGGAGAAAGTCGACGCCGTGCTCCTTGGGCTGGACGGGGAAGTCCGCGGAGTCGCCCAGCAACCGGAGATCCTCCACCAGGAGCTCGTGGCCGCCAGGGGAGCGCGCGTCCTCCTGCACCGTGCCGACGACGGCCACGCAGGATTCCTGGGAGAGAGCGCACCCCAGCTCCCAAACCTCCGGGGACAGCCGCTTTCGCAACAGGACGCCCTGAACCAAGCCGGTGCCGTCGCGCACCACAACGAAGGCGACTCGCCCGTGGACGCGCACACGCTCCACCCACCCGCGTATCGTGACGCTTCGACCGACATCGGCCCCGAGCTCGCGTACGACGGTGTCGGGGGGAACCATGGAGGTATCCTCGAGGTCGAAAATCCGCCCGCGCTCCTGGGTCCCCGGGCGCGGACCGGTCGGTATCTAGCCTGCCGCGGACGGGGCGTCAAGCCCAAATCCCCCGTTTCGGCGGGCGGGCGAGAGCGACCGGCTGGCGACCGCCCTCCCGCTCGTGCCGGACCCCTTTCGGACAACCTTTCGTTCCGAATGGACCGGGGAGAGGGATGCAGGAGCGCGGCGATCTGCACGCGACCGCAACGCGGCACGAGCTTCATCCCAACCGCCCCGCCCTCACGAAACCGTACCGCCCGACGCCCGGCGCAACAGCTCCGTCACCCGCTCGAGCGCGCGCGCGAGCCGCTCCATCTGAGGCTCGACCAGCTCCCACTCGCGCTGCTCGATGGCCTCGCGGACGCCCGGGAGCGTCTTCACGCCGTAGCCCGTGTAGAAGCCGGGCGCGTAGATGGTGTGTCGGAACCATGGGCGTCCGGGAAGCCCGTCGACGTCGGTCATCGCCTGCTCCACCTTGAGCAGAACGGCGTTGATTTCGTCCGCGCGGTCCGCCGACAGCGATCCGTCGGCGAGCGCGTCCGCCAGCGTCCGGTCCAGCGTCCCCGCCGCGCGCTCCAGCTCGCCCAGCGCGTTCTGCACCGGCGCGAAATTGAAGAACGGCACCTCGTCCCGCGCCGGGGGAGGGACGTAGGTCTCGGTCGGATCGGCCTGCAGCCGGAAGGCGTCCATTTCCACTAGGCGGTTGTGGCGCTCGGTGTCCGCGCGCAATTCTTCGGCGAGATCGCGCACCTCCCCCAGATAGCGGCCGACGGTCTCCGCGTAATTGGCCGCCCGCATGGGCAACACGTCGGCGTTCGCGATGCGCAGGGTGAGGCGGCCGGCCACCTGCGCCAGCGCCACGCCGTACCGGAAGCCCGGATCGCCGAAGCGCGCGTAGTGGTCGAAGGAGTCGTACTGCGAGTGGTACGATCCGCCTCCGTTCTCGCCTCCGAAGCCGACGTTCAGGGAAGCGATGCCGAGGTGCTGGAGAAAGGGCGTGTAGTCGGAGCCCGACCCGAGCGGCGCGATCCGCAGGTCGCCCTCGCGCTGGGCGCTGGGGTCGCCCGCGACCGCGCGCCGCGCCCGCACCCGCTCCCAAACGGACACGCCGGTCTGCGGGTCGACGACCTCCTTCGCCACCTCGTTCACGAGACGCTCCAAGGTGTGCGACCCGCCCGCCGAGAGAAAGCCGCGTCCGTTGCCGTCCGTGTTGATGTAGGCCACGGCCTTCGCGTGCAGTTCGTCCCGGCGGTGCTCCGCCCACTCGGTGGAACCCAACAGGCCCGGTTCCTCGGCGTCCCAGCCCGCGTAGACGACGGTGCGCTTCGGCGGCGACCCCGCCCGCGCCAGCTCGCCGACCGCGCGCGCCTCGGCCATCAGCGCCGTCATCCCGGAGATGGGGTCCGCCGCGCCCATCGCCCAGCCGTCGCGGTGGTTTCCGCGGACGACCCACTGGTCGGGCCGCTCGGAGCCGGTCATGACCGCGATCACGTTGTAGGCCGGCGTGATGTCCCAGTTGAACTCGACGTGCAGGCGCACCCGGGCGGGCCCGGGCCCGATGTGGTAGGTGATCGGGAGCGCCCCCCGCCACGAGGGCGGCGCCACGGGCCCCTCCATCGCGCTCAGGAGCGGAAGAGCGTCGGCGTAGGAGATGGGCAGCACCGGAATCTTCATGATGGTGGGGGCGTCCTCCACCGCGTAGCGCTCGGCGTCGGGGGTGGCGCCCTCGAACGGCGTCAGCGGATCGCCGGGATAGCGCGGCATGTCCTGAACCGCGCCCCGCTGGACCCCGTGCTCCATCCGATAGGGGCCGTCGGGGTAGACGTCGCCTTGGAAGTAGCCGTCGTCGCGGGGATCGGAGTAGAGGATGGTGCCGATCGCGCCGTGTTCGGCCGCCACCTTGGGCTTGATGCCGCGCCAAGATCCCCCGTAGCGGGCGATCACGATCCTGCCCTCCACGCTGACGCCGCGGCGCTCGAGCTCCTCGTAGTCCGCCGGGATGCCGTAGTTCACGTAGACCAGCTCGCCGACGACGTCCCCGTCGGCGGAGTAGGCGTTGAAGGGCGGGAGCCGATCCCGTTCGATCCGCGAGGCCGCGTCCTCCTCCAGCGCCGGCTCGCGAAGTCGGGCGGTGTAGCGGGTCGGGGCGAGCAGTTCCAGTTCGCGGATGCGCGGGGTCGGGTAGAGGACGTGATACTCGTCCAGGCGCGCTTCGAAGCCCCAGGAACGGAATCGCTCCACCATCCAGTCGGCGGTCTCGCGGTTGTGGGGCGAACCGGTGTAGATGGGCTTCTCCACCAGATAGCGCATCCACTCCTCGATGTCGTCGGCGCTGAGGTGCGTGTCGAAGCGGGACTCGACGTCGCGCTGGGCGGCCGCGGAGGCGGGGCCGAAGCCCAGCATGGAGGGAGCTTCCTGCGCGGGCGTCGCCGCGAGCGCCGCGGCCGCTGCGGGAAGGAGGAGGACTGCGCGCGGGCGGAGTGCGGAAAAGCGGATGGACATCGGTTTCATCCCTGGTTCGTGGAGCGCGGAGCGAGCCGGATTCGGGAGGGAACCCAACGGAGCCGGAATCCGCCCCGACGACCCGCCCGGGAACGGAGCCGTCTCGGAACTCGCCGCCCCGGTTGCCAAAAAGGAGACGGCATCGTACATGAAGTGCTCGGCAACCGCCTCGCCCTCCATTCCGGTTTCGAGGGACCCTCCGGGACCGACCCGTTCCCAAACGTAACCGCGAAGTTCACCCATGAGCTACAACGCGCGCGCGGTCCGGTCGTGGATACTCTACGACTTCGCGAACTCCATCTACCCGGCCGTCGTCACGACGGCGGTGTTTCCCCTGTTCTACAAGAGGACGGTCGTCGGAGGCGAAGGCGGACTGGGCGACCTCTGGTGGGGCTGGGCGGTAGCCGCCTCGGCGCTGATCGTGGCGCTGACTTCGCCCCTGCTGGGCGCGGTCGCCGACCGCGGCGGCGTCCGCAAGCGCTTTCTGGCGTCCTGCGTGGTCGCCAGTCTGACCGGCGTGGGGCTCATGACGACGCTGGAGTCGGGGATGGTCGTGGCCGGCTTCGTCTTCTTCGTCGTCGCGAACGTCGGATTCGAGAGCGCGAACGTCTTCTACAACGCCTACCTTCCCGACATCGTGCCGACCGAACGGATCGGCAGAACCTCCGGCTACGGGTACGGTCTCGGGTATCTCGGGTCGGCGCTGGGCCTGCTGCTGGTGATTCCCATGGCGCAGGCCGGGCGCTTCGATGCGGTGTGGCTCGCGGTCGTCGCGTTCTTCGCGGTCTTCTCGATCCCCGCCTTCCGGTTCCTGCCGAAGGATCGGCCGGAGACGACGGGCGTCCTTCGGACAGCGAAGAGCGGGATCGCCGACCTCAGGAGGATCGCCGCCGAGGCGTGGGGCCACCGGAACCTGAGGCGGTTCCTCCTCGCCTTCTTCTTCTACATCGACGGCGTGCTGACCATCATCGTGATGGCCGCCCTCATCGCGGAGGGGACGTTCGGCTTCGACCAGGGGGAGGTGATCGTCCTCTTCCTCGTCGTGCAGTTCTCCGCCTTGGCGGGAGCGTACGCGCTGGCGGGCAAGGCCGACGCGGTCGGACCGAAAAAGGTGCTGACCGGGGTGCTCTTCCTCTGGGTCGCGGCGGGAATCGCTGCCTACTTCGTCGAGAGTCCCAAGGTCTTCTACGGCCTGGCGGTCGCCGCCGGATTCGGGCTGGGATCGGTTCAGTCCGCCAGCCGGGCGTTGATGGCGTCGCTCGTCCCGGACGGCAGGGAGGCCGAGTTCTTCGGGTTCTACGCGCTGTGCGGACGGTCGTCGTCTGTCCTCGGTCCCCTGCTCTTCGGCGGGACCACCTACCTGGCGGGCGGCAACCAGCGCCCGGGCTTCCTGGCGCTCACGGCGCTGTTCCTGATCGGGCTCCTCCTGTTGCAGCGGGTGAAGGACCCTCGGGGCGACGCCGCGTCTCCAACGCCGGGCCGGATGCCCGGAGCGCGACCGTGACCGCGGCGCTCCGAGCGCGCCGAAAGGGGCGCGGCGCGGGCGTCGACGCGAAGACGGACGCGGGAGGCGCCCGGAGCTGCGACGGGCGTCGGCCGGCGCGGTCCAGGCAAGTCCGGCGGGCGAACGGGTAAGGACCGGTAGGAGTTTCTCGGTTGCGGAAGAAGCGGGCGAGGACCGCCCGGCCCCGGATGCGCCGCGCTCCGGCACCTCCCAGCTGCGCGAATCCGGGCTTTCGATCCGATCGTCGCCCGACACGAAGCGATGGCCCTCCGGAAACGACCGGCGGTCGTCGCGCGCTCCGCCCACGACGAAAAAAACTCCCGTTGCCAGCGCATGCCCGGATCGTGGAAGCCGGGCGCGGCGCCGGGCCGGTCGGCGACGAACGCGTTCTCCTCGCGGAGGGGGGTCGAAACGCCGCGAGGTCGGCGCAGCCGGGGACGCGGATCAGGGCCGGTCGGCGATCTCGTCGAAAGTCAGGTTCTGGATGCCGTACTCGCGCCAGTCCTCGTGGTCGAAGTGCCACCACTCCGCCTCGTAGACGGAGAAGCCTTCGGCCTCCATGGCGCGGCGCAACAGCTCCCTCAGCCAGCGTTGCCGGGAGGTGCCGCCCGGATAGTCGGGGAACGAGCGCGGCGAGAACTCGTCGTAGCCGCCGACCATGTCGACGGGCCGACCGGTGGCCAAATCGTAGAGACTCAGGTCGACGGCCGCCCCGCGGTTGTGACGGGAGCCGCGGGCCGGATCGGCCACGAAGATCCTCTGCGCCTCCGGGGTCGCGTCCCAGAACATCCGGGTCACGTACCAAGGCCGATAGCCGTCGTGGAGCAGCAGGCCGTACCCGTGGCGAGCGAGCGAGCGGTGCGCCCGGGCGACGGCCTCGGCCGCGGGTCGCTGGAGGAAGACTCGCGGATCGTCGTAGAAGACCGACGACATGAAGTTGTCGGTGGTCGCGTAGCGGACGTCGAGACGAATCCCGGAATCGAGAGAGGTCGCCTCGACCAACTCCGAGTCGCGGTGCGGCCCCGGCTCCCGGGGCGGGGAGGCGGCCAACGCCTCGGCGCGCAGCTCCTCCACCGGACGCACCGGCGCGATGCGGAAGGTCGCGCCCGCCTCGGCGCCCACCTCCCGGCGTTCGAAGCGGACGGAACCCATCTCGACGGAAGTCGCCCGTCCGCCCGAGCCGCGCGAGAAGGCCAGCCGCTCCCCGTAGTAGAGGCCCCAGTCCGGAAAGGCGTGGACGTCCTCGGAGATCTCCTCGAGCGGATACAGGAAAAACCACTCGACGAGCGCGTGCAGCCGGCCCTCGCGCTCCAGGACGTAGAGCACGTTGTGATCCCAGCCGTATTCGCCGATCAACCCCCGCCAGCGCGCCGGCGGCGGATCGGGCACCCCGCTCGGCGGTCGACGCGCGACGCCGACCAAGCTGTCGCCGACGCGTCGGACGCCCGAGCCGAAGACCAGCCGGTCGTCGAGGAGGAGGAGGCTGTCGCCGCGCGCGCGCACCCGCGCTGCGAATCCGCCCCGCAACGGGGTCAGGTACAGCGCGCCGTTTCGTTCGTCCAGCTCGAACCCGTCGCCGTCCCCGCCGTACGTGCCCTCGAGCGCCCGCGCGAGCGACGGGTCGATCGGGTCGGTCGCGGGCAGGACCCGGCCGGGGAGCGCCGCTCCCCGGCGCGCCGCGAGCATGAGCTCCAGCGCCGCGTCCGCGACGCGGGCGGTCACCGCGTTGGTGCCGTCCACCGCGGATGCGACCGCCACGCCGAGCCCGGCGTCGGGCAGAAAGGCCAGCTGGGTGGAGAAGCCGTAGATCGCGCCCCCATGCCCGATCCATCGCGTGCCGAAGCGCTCCCGCACCGAGAATCCCAATCCGTAGCCGGCGCGCGCGCCGGGCTCCTCGAACTGGGGCTCCCACATCGACTCCAGCGTCCCGGCGCCCAACACCCGCCCGTTCCGGCCCTCGCCCCGCCGCATCATCGCGCTCGCGAAGCGGGCCAAGTCGAGCACCGTCGAGTACATGCCGCCCGCCGGCGCCATTCCCAGTTCGAACGTCGGCGCGTCGAAGAACCCGCGGTCGAAGCCCCACATCCAGCCGTGCGCGAGATCGTCCAGGATCTCCGGCTCGGGGACGAACGAGCTCCGCTCCATCCCCAGCGGCTCCAGCACCTCGCGTTGCAGATAGCGGGCGAAGGGCTCCCCCCGGAGGGCTTCCAGAACGTATCCGGCGACGGCGATTCCGGCATTCGAGTACTTCGTGCGCGCCCCGGGCTCGTAGACGAGCGGGACGCCGTTCAGGCTGGCGACCGTGGCCGCCAGGCCGGTCCCGCCGTCGTCGAAGTAGTGGCCCGCGGGCGGCTCGCGGACGAGCCCGGACCTGTGGGCCATCAGGTGGCGCAGCGTGACGGGCGTGCCCGAGTCGTTGCCGGGCGCGAAGCCGGGAAGATAGCTCCGCACCGGGGCGTCCAGGTCGACGCGTCCGGCTTCGGCGAGCTGCATGAGGGCGATGCCGGTGAACAGCTTCGAGACCGACCCCACGCGATACGCCGTCGAAGCGGTGGCGGGCGTCTCGCCCGCGGCGTCCCGCGCGCCGAACCCTTGGGCCCACACCACCTCGTCCCCATCCACCAGCGCGACGGAGACCGCGGCGAGCCCCTTGTCCGCACGCTCCCGTTCGATGGCGTCCGCGAGCAGGGTCGCCACCCCCGAGTAGTCGGTTCCGGCTCTCCCGCGCCCGGCGTCGGGGGCGGCCGTGCACGCGGCGGCGGACAGCGCGCATGCGGCGGCGGACAGCGCGCCCACGCGCCGCCTGCGGAGGACGAGGCGAGAATTCCGGTTCACGAGACGACGTTCCTTGGAGGATGCGGGCCGCCGCGGTCGGTCGCCGACGATCGTCGGCGGGCCGCAGGGCGCAACGGGGGAACCCTTCTGGACATGGTTGGCGTCCCATTGTAGAATCTCGTGCTCCGTAGCGAAAACGGGGCGACCAGCGAGTTGCTCGCGCGCGGGAAGGCACGGGCTGCCCGAGGCCGCGCGGCGCACCGGCTCGCGCGGCTTTTTCTGTGCCCGATGCGGCGGAGAGACCGCACGGAAGGAGGACGTGAATGATCGCTGTGCAAGGGGTGACCAAGCGCTTCGGCCCCCTCCTAGCCGTCGACGACGTGTCGTTCGAGGTGGACCGGGGCGAGGTGGTGGGGTTCCTGGGGCCGAACGCCGCCGGCAAGACCACCACCATGCGCATGCTCACCGGCACGCTCCAGCCCGACTCCGGGGTCGTGCACTTCGACGGCGCGCCCATCGAGACCGACTTGAGGGAAGCCAAGCGGCGCGTGGGCTATCTTCCCGAGGCGAACCCTCTGTACGACGACATGCTGGTCGCGGAATACCTCGAGTACGTGGCCGAGATCCGCAGGATCCGGGGCCCCGAGGCCCGACGCGCCGTCCGGGACGCGGTGGAGGAAACCGCCCTGGGGGCGGTCCTCTTCCGCCCGATCGGGGAATGCTCCAAGGGGTATCGGCAGCGCATCGGGCTGGCGGCGGCGATCCTGCACCGGCCCGAAATCCTGGTTCTCGACGAGCCCACCGAGGGCCTGGATCCCAACCAGCGGGTGGAGATCCGCAAGCTGATCGGCGCGTTGGGCGCCGACCGCACCGTCCTGCTCAGCACCCACGTGATGCAGGAGGTCGAGGCCACCTGTCAGCGATTGCTGATCATCTCGAACGGGCGGCTGGTGGCCGACGGCACCGTGGCCGATCTGGCCTCGGAACGCGCCGGAGGCGCGTCCTACCGGATCGAAGCCGAGGGCGAGGGCGTGGAGTCGGCCCTGGCGTCGCTCGAAGGCGTGTCCTCCGTCAGCGCGGAAGTCCGCGACGGCCGCACCCGCGCGCGCGTGGAGGCCTCCTCCGGGACGGAGCTCCGTCCCGCCGTCTTCCAGCTCGCCACCCGACGGGGGTGGACGCTCTGGGAGCTCCACCGGGAGCGGGCCGACTTGGAGCGCGTCTTCCGGTCGCTCACCGCCAACGGCGAGGCCGACGGAGGCGCGGCCGATTCCGAGGCGGAGACCGACGAGACCGCGGCGACGGCGGCGCAGGACGGCGCCACCGAGGCGGAGGTGGCGGAATGAATCTCTCCCGCATCCTGGCCGGGCTGAGGGGCGTGCCCACCATCGCGCGCCGCGAACTCGCGGGCTTCTTCGATCAGGCCACGGCCTACATCCTGATCGTGGCCTTTCTGGTCCTGGGGATCTTCCTCGAGTTCCGGTTCCTGTACGCCGCCAACATCGCCAGCCTGCGCCCCTTCTTCGACTACCTCCCCTGGCTCCTCGCGATCCTGATCCCGGCCGCGACCATGCGCTCGCTCGCCGAGGAGCGCCGCAGCGGCACCCTCGAGTGGTTGCTGGCCCACCCCTTCAGCGAAACCGAGACCGTTCTCGGCAAGTTCCTGGGGAACTGGGTCTTCGCCCTGATCGCGCTCGCCGGGACGCTGCCCATGGCGGTCGGCCTGTTGCTGGCGTCGGAGGCGGATCCCGGGATCGTGGCCGCGCAGTACGTGGGCGCGGCGCTGCTCGCGGCCCAGTTCGTGGCCATCGGCCTGTGGGCGTCGAGCATGACCCGCAACCAGATCACCTCCTTCATGCTGGGGATCGCCGTCTGCGTTTCGCTGGTGTTCATCGGCCTGCCGCTCGTGCAGATCGGGCTCACCCCGGCACTGGGCGGCGTGGCGGCCCGCCTCTCCGTGATGGGGCACTTCGAGAACGTCGCCCGCGGCGTGATCGACCTGCGCGACGTGCTCTACTTCCTTTCCACCGCCGCGCTCTTCCTGGTGCTCGCGATCGGTCTGGTGAGCCGGGAACGGCTGAGCCTCGGACGCGGCGACTACCGGCGCCTGCGCGTGGGCACCCTCGCGGTCGCGGTTCTGGTGGTGGCGCTGAACCTGCTCGGCGGCTACGTCCGCGGACGCTTGGACCTCACCCGGGGCAACCTCTACACCCTGGCCGACGGAACCCGTCGCATCATCGAGAACCTGAACGACGTCGTCACCTTCACGCTCTTCGCCTCCGACGAGCTTCCTTCCGAGGTGCAGCTGACTCTGCGCGACGTGGAGGACATGCTGGCCGATTTCCGGCGCGCGGGCGGCGGGCGGCTGATCGTGAAGAGGGTCGACCCCGGGGACAGCGACGAAGCCCGTTCCGAAGCCAACGGCATGGGGATTCCGGAGCTCGACTTCAACGTCCTTCGCGACGACGAGTTCGAAGTGCGGCGGGGCTACTTCGGGCTGGCGATGCAGTACGCGGACCAGCGCGAGACCATCCCGATCATCGACCGCACCGACGACCTGGAGTTGCGCATGGCCACGGCGGTCGTCTCCATGACCTCCGAGACCCGCCCGCGTCTGCGCTTCGCCTCCGGGTTCGGCGCCAAGCAGGCCTTCGAGATGCCGGCGCTCGGGCAGGAGCTGGGCGACCGCTATTCGATCGGAAGCGTCGCGCTCGACGGCGATTCGGTGCCGCCCCTGGATCCGGATTCCATCGACGTGCTGGTGGTGGCGGGGCCGACGGAGCCGATGTCGCGTCTCGCACTGGACCGTCTGGGCGAGTACGTGGACGGCGGGGGAGCCGCGTTGTTGCTGGTGGAGGGGACCCGGATCGATCCGCAGTCGCCGATGGCCGCTCCAGTGACCTCCGGGCTCGAGACCTTCCTGGAGGAGCGGGGGGTGCGCTACGACGGGGGCATCGTCTTCGATCTGGCCTCTTCGGAGCAGGTCCAGATGGGGCGGCAGGGAATCTTCGCGGTGGTGCGCTCCTACCCGCTCTGGCCCATCCTCTTCCGGGGCGCCGACCATCCGGTGACCCGCGACCTGAGCAACCTCTCCGTGGGGTGGGCGAGCGCCTTGGTGCTGACCGATTCCGCACGCGCGACGCCGCTGTGGACCACGACCGACGCGGGCGGCGTGCAGGCGGCCGGGAGCCCGATCGCGCCCGACATGCAGAGCTACCCCGACGAGGCCGATCTGGGCGTCGAAGTCGTGGCGGCGGCGCTCGATTTCTCGCGCCCCGAGGAAGAAGGGGAGGAGGACGAGGGAACCGAGGACGAGGGCCGCATGATCGTGGTCGCGGACGCGGACTTCCTCGACGACCAGTTCGTCCGGTCGAGCCGCCAGAACCTGCTCTTCGCCGCCAACTCGGTCGATTGGCTGGCACAGGACGAGGCGCTCATCGGCATCCGCTCCAAGGACCGCGCCCCGCCTCCGCTCGCCATGGAGTCGGATTTCGCAAAGAACGCGCTCAAGTGGGGCAACCTTGCGGGAGTCCCCCTCCTCTTCTGCATCGTCGGAGCCCTGCGGGTCACGGGCAGACGGACCCGCGCCGAACGCCGCTGGAACGAGACGGACGCATGAGCAAGAACGCACTGAAGAGACTCGTCGCCGTGGCCGCGGGACTTCTGGTCCTGTACGGGATCGTTCGGTTGGCGAGCGGCCGGGGACCGGAACGCTCCGCCGGGGCCATCGAGCTCGAGGCCGAACTGGAGGGCATTGACGAGCGCAGCCTGGAGAGCGCCCTGCTCTCCGGACCCGACCGGGAGATCGAGGTGGCGCGCACCGGCGGCGAATGGACCGTGAACGGCCACGAGGCCGACTCCGCGGCGGTGGCGCGCATGTTCACGGCGTTGGCGGAGGCCGAAGTGGGCG
This sequence comes from Longimicrobiales bacterium, assembly GCA_965115885.1. Classification (GTDB taxonomy): domain Bacteria; phylum Gemmatimonadota; class Gemmatimonadetes; order Longimicrobiales; family Gaopeijiaceae; genus BD2-11. The sequence continues at coordinate 86,488 of OZ220479.1, read as the reverse complement.
CTCTGGCCGCGGCCAACCTGGACAATCACGAGCGTCTGGGGGTGGCGGGCGACGACGCCTGGACGCTGGAGTTCCGTCTGGGCGGGGGAGAGCGCCGCGTCGTGGCGCTGGGCCGGGTGGGCTCGGTCTTCCAGACCGCCTACGCCCGCCTGCCCGGTTCCGACGAGGTCTACACCGTGCGGGGCGACCTGCGCGGCTCCTTCACCCGCACTCTTTCCGATTGGCGCGACAAGCTCGTCGCCCGCGTGGACACCGCGTCGATCTCGTCCCTCGAGATCGAGCGCGGCGGAGAAGTGGTCGTGGTCGAGCGCGGCGAAGAGGGCTGGACGGTGGCGGGATCGGGCGCGGTGCCGGATTCGACCTCGGTCGCCAACGTGCTGGACGAGGTGGACGAGGTGCGGGCGATCGGGTTCGCCGAGGAGGGATCCGAGTTTCCGGCCGAAGACGTTCGCCGACTGACGGCGCTGGGCGCGAGCGGGGACACGCTTCTGGCGCTCGAGATGGCGCCGGTCGACGCCGAGTACTGGGTGCGCGCCCGGGGCAACGACACCCTCTACCGACTGGCGTCCTTCCGGGCCGGCCGGATCGTGCCCGAGCCGGACCGGTTGCTGGGCCGCGAGGGGGAAGAGTAACACGGCGGTCGTCCGGTTCCGGACGCAACGGAAAGGTGACCGACACTCTTCCATCCCGATCCCGAAGACGATCCCGGCCAGCGTGCGCTTGCTCTCGCCTTCCCCGAACACGAACATCGACCCACCCACAGCGATGGCGACGAGCGACAGCCCACGGCGCACTCGGCGTCAGCGCCCCCGCCCAGCGCGGGGTGGGGACTGGCGATCACGTCGGCGGCCACAGCCCCCTCGGCGGCAGGTTGCATGCGGTTGCGGGTCAGCGTGGCCAGATCCGCCAGCAACGTCCGAAAGCTGTGGACGGGAAAGTCCTTTTCGGTGCGCTTCCCGCCCGCCTTAGCACGGGCCGGGCGGGCAGGCGCCACCGCCGCAAACCTCGTCGTCGAACAGCAACGGCGCGAGTGAGCGGCGCATGTGCCACTCGACGTAGTTGTCCCTTACCCCTCGGAAGGTCGCGAAACGCCGTTGGAAGCGATCCTGTAGCCTCGAATTTCCAGAAAACCGGGCCCTTGACGTATATAAGAGCATCGAGCGTGCACGGAAAGATGTGGGCCCGAACCCGACCTTCCAGGGCGGTGGTGGACGGAGCGCACCTAAGGGCCCGTTCGACCCTGCTCAGGCTCTTGTAGGACCGGACCACCTCCGGCGCGCACTCGAAATCACGCGCCGCGCCGATTCGTGTATTTTCTTCGTTCCACCTGTCCGAGGAGCGGGTCGTGGCGCAGAGGTTCAAGAATTTCAAACATCTGATGCCGGAACCGGTTCAGTCCCCTCGGATGGCGCCCGGCCCGGTTCGCTCGCGGTTGCAGGTCGAGGCGGCGTTGGCCCCCGGCGCGGTCCCCTCCGCAGCGCGCGACTGCCGCGCGGTCGCACTGGACTGGGTGCAACGGCAGTTGGGGCGGAATTTGCCTTGGCAGGCGCGGTTCCATCGTCCCTTCGCCGTGCGTACGGACGGCGTCTCCGTCAGCGCAGTGCGATTCCGGGACGAGTTCCGCGACCGCTGGGCCGTCCGGATCGAGCGCACCCCGGAGCCGGACAAACGGGCGACGATCGACTTCGCGGTCGCGGACGACGACGCGGGCACTCCTTCGGTGAGTCTCACCGTGCACGACCGTTCCGTGCTTCCCATGGTCTGGAACCACTACCCGGCTCGGGCACTCGCTGCGATGGCCGAGCGGGCGCCCCTCGTACAGGAAGGGCGCCCGCTCATCCACTCGTCCGTCGTCGTGGAATCGGACGCGGAGATGGACGCTTTCGTCAAGAGACTGGTCGACAGGGACCGCGACATGCCCTTCGTCGTGATCTCAATCCCGTCCGACGGCCCGGAGTCCGCGCCTCTGCGCTCCAGCTGGGATTCGCTTGCCCGCACGCTGACCGGACTGGCCGTCGTTTGGGTGTTGCCGACCGCGATGACCTACCGTCTGAGCGACGCGGTGGGGAAGGGCTTGTCGGCGTATCTGGGAGCTTGGCGGTTCTACCGTCCCGGATTCCAGCCCGGCGCATCGCAAACGGACCATCCGCTGGTTCTGGGAAGGCACTTGGTGGAAGAAGGCGCTTTCGCAAGGATTTCCCGGGAGTTCCTGCAGTTGGCCGCAGAGGAGCGGATGCGGACCGGCTTCGCCGAAGACGGGCCACTGGACTACGACGCAATCGCCGGGAAATCCGAAAGCGCCGCGAGCGGACCGGCGCGGCTGGTGTCGTTTGTGCGCGGCTTCGTCCGGGGCAAGCCGCCCGAACCCCCGGCTTCCGAGCCGAGCCGGGAGCCCATGCCGGAGTCGGCCACCGCCTCCGCTCTCCGTCGCAAGCTCGCGTCGGCCAAGAGTACGGCGAAGGCCAACAGGAAACGCTACAGGCGGGAGAAGAAGAGGGCCGAACGGGCCGAACGCGAGCGAAAGGACGCCCTCGAACGCGCCGAGCGGCTGGTTGGGCTGGTGCGCGCGCTGGGAGGCGATCCCGACGCGAAGATCCCGTTCCCGATCTCCTGGGACGAGTTCGCCGACTGGTGCGCCGAGAACCTCTCCGGGCGCGTCGCCTTGGCCGATTCCGCCAAACGTGAGCTGCGCAAGGCCGAGTTCGAGGACGTGGGGCTCGCCGCGCGCTGCCTCGCATGGCTCGCGGGCGAGTACCGCGACGGCCGCCTGCAGGGCGGAGATCCCCATCTCCGCGGCCCCATAGTCGGCGGCGTCCACAACGAGCCCTGCGGCGGCGACGCCTTCGAATGCATGTGGGAAGGGCGCACCCGCACCGCCGATTGGCACATCAAGCACGCGAACACGCACGATCCGCGCCGCTGCCTCCGCATCTACTACTTTTGGGACGACCGCACCCGGCAGGCGGTGGTCGCTTCCATGCCCGCGCACCGGTAGGACCCGACCCCGCAGATGCGCTTGGGAGTTTCCGATGCGGAATCCGCTCGGCAACGCCCGCCGGGTCGGCTCCGGGCCCGGGAGAGGCTTACGAGGCTCCCGCTTGCACGAGGCGTCGCATAAGGGCGGGCAGCGGAATCGCGGTGACGCCGCCCCCGAGCGGCCAAGTCTCTTCGCCGGGGTGGACCACGAAGACGCAGGTTGCGGCAACGTCCGCAGCGGCGATCCGCAACCCTCTCGGGACGCGGGGCGACATCGCGCGCTTCGCTTCGATGGCCCAGAGATCGCCTCCGGGGAGCAGTAGAAGCAGATCGATTTCGGCGCCGGCCCGCGTACGGTAGAAAAACGCGTCCGTACCGGTCGGCGCGGCCCCGCAGAGATTCTCCACGACGAATCCCTCCCAACTAGGACCGGCCACCGGGTGGCCCAGGAGCTCATCCAAGTCTCTAAGACCCAGCAGGTTGTGCACCACGCCGCTGTCCCGTACGAAGAGCTTGGGAGACTTGACGAGGCGTTTGCCCACGTTTGCGAAGTAGGGTTGCAAGCGGCGCACCAACATCAGATCCACCAAGGTGTCCACGTATCGATTCACTGTTCGAACGGCGATCCCCAGGCCGCTCGCCAGGCGCGCGGAGTTGACCGGGGTTCCCTGTCCGTGGCACAGCATCGTCCAGAACCGCCGGAGCGTCTCGGCGGGGGCGGCAAGCCCCGACAGGGGGAGGTCCCGCTCGAGGCAACTGCGGATGAAGTTGCGGCGCCACTGCATGCTGAGATCCTCGGCCGCCGCCGTGAAGCTGTCCGGGAAGCCGCCCCGTAGCCAAAGTCGGTGCGGGTCCGTCTTCGTCTCCAAGGGGTCCAGGCCGGGAAGAGAGCGCCAAGCCGTGCGCCCAGCCAGGGATTCCGCCGACTGCCTGAGCAACGCGGAGGACGCGGAACCCAAGAGCAGGAAGTGTCCGCTACGGAAGCCCTCTCGGCGCCTGGCGTCGATTTGGCCTCTCAACGCTCGGAAGAGGTCCGGGCGCCGCTGAACCTCGTCGAGGATGACCAGTCGGCGACGATGAAGAGCCAGGTAGCCAGACGCATCCGCAAGTCGGGCCTCGTGGGACGGATCCTCCAAGTCGAGGTAGAGGGCATTCGGGTCCTCGGCGGCGATCTGACGGGCCAGCGTGGTCTTGCCGACCTGACGGGGCCCAAGGAGCACGACCGCGGGAAGTCGGTCCAGGTCGCGGCGAACCGCGACACTGTGGCGTCTCGTAATCATACATGGCAATCTAAGACATACATGTCACGATTAGCAAGGTTTTTCAGCGGAACGATCTTCACCGCTCGTCCGCAACCGCCGGAGCCTCCACCGTCGCCGGGCTGCCGTCGACTTGGATCACGGGATGCGGATCGCCGGGAGTGCGCGGCCCGTCGGAGACGCCTCCTCGCCGGAGTCGCGCGGTTCGCGCGGGGATCAACGTCGGCGCGCCCTCGGTCCGAGCCGTGCCGCCAGCAGGAGCGCCAGCGCCGCCGCGGCCACCGTCGGCCAGAGGGTGTCCGCCTTCGCCTTCCAGAAGTAGTGGAGCACCCCGAGACCGGCGGCCAAGTACACGATGCGGTGCAGGCTCCGCCAGCGCCTGCCCAGACGGCGGATCCACCCCCGGGTCGACGTGACCGCGAGGGGGACGAGCAGCGCGAAGGCGGCGAACCCCGCGGTGATGTACGGCCGCTCGGCGATGTCTTCCAACACGTAGGCGAAAGCGAAGAACTGGTCGAGGGCGACGTAGGCCGCGAAGTGGATCGAACCGTAGAAGAAGGCGGCCAGCCCGAGCCGTCGCCGGTAGCGCACCAAGTTCCATCCCGCCCAACGCCGCAACGGCGTCACCGCCAAGGTGAGAAGCAGCAGGACGAGCGTGGAGGCGCCGCTCCAGTGGGTGAACTCTTCGATGGGGTTGGCGCCGAGCGCGTCCTCCCGGAAGCGGAGAAGAAGCGGGAGCGTCGGCGCGAGACAGACGGCCCAAAGAAGCGCGCTGAGCGACCGGACGCGGGTCCCGGGGTGCATCGGAAACGCGCCGCCCGGCGCTGACCGCCCGACTCAGCGCGGACGGCGGCCCGCTCGACGCCCCGTCCGACCGTCTAGTACCACTTGGTCAGATCCATTCCCGCGTACATGTGCGCCACTTGGTCGCCGTACCCGTTGAACATGAGGGTCGGCCGCCGCAGGAACTCCCCGATACGCCGCTCGCGCGCCTGGCTCCAGCGCGGATGGTCCACCTCGGGGTTCACGTTGGCGTAGAAGCCGTACTCGTGCGGCGTCTGAACGTGCCAAGTGTTGCGCGGCATCTCCTCCACGAAGGAGATCTCGACGATGCTCTTCACGTTCTTGAAGCCGTACTTCCACGGCGCCATCAACCGCAGCGGAGCCCCGTTCTGGTTCAGCAGGCTACGTCCGTAGAGCCCCGTGACCAGCAACGCGAGCGGGTTCGTGGCCTCGTCCATGCGCAAGCCCTCGAGATAGGGCCAAGGCAGTATGGGGCGACGCTGGCCGGGCATCTCCTCGGGCCGGACGACGGTCTTGAACTGGACGTAGCCGGCCGACGATGTGGGCTCCAGGCGCGAGATCACGTCGGCGAGCGGGACGCCTCGCCACGGGATCACCATCGACCAAGCCTCGACGCAACGGAGCCTGTAGACGCGGTCTTCCTCGGTGTGGGGCGCGAGCAGATCCTCGAGGGCGTAGGTGCCCGGGTTGGCGCAATGCCCGCTCACCTCGACCGTCCACGGTTCCGGCTGGAAATCCCCCGAATTGCGCGACGGGTCGCGCTTGTCGGTGCCGAACTCGTAGAAGTTGTTGTAGGTCGTGATCTCCTCGTACTCGTTGACTTCGTCGCCGAGCTCGTCGGTGGCGTCGGAGAAGTCCTGCCCGGATCGGGCGTACGCCTTGCCGACCTTCCCGCCCAGCGCGGGAGCCGCCAGCTGGCCCAAGGCGAGCGCGCCCGCGGCCCCGACGAAACCGCGCCGGTCGAGATAGACGTCCTCGGGCGTGATTTCCGAGGACGGGACGTCGAGGCCGGCGTCCTTCGTGCGAATCAGCATCGTTCAACCCTCTCCGTTTGGCCCTGCCGAGCGGACCGCGCCCTCCGGTGCGGTCCGTCTCCCGCGTCGCCCGATCCGATCAACCTCCGGGAGTGCGCGAGAGCGAACGGTAATACTCTTCGATCAGTTGACGGAAGCCCTGCGGCACCTCGTCGGAGCCCGACAGGAGCAACCGCTCGGCGTCGCTCTCTCCGGCGGCGCGGCGGAGTCCGAACTCGAAACGCTTCACCCCTTCCAGGATCAGGGTCTGGAGCCTGAGGATCTCCTCCACGTCGTCGTAGACGCGGCGGTCGTCCAGCACCCGCATCGCGCGGATCACGTCGTCCAGCTCCTCGACGCCGACGCCGGCGTCGGCGAGCCGGTCGCGCAGATCGGTCATCTCGCGGGCGCGCTCCCGGTACTCGCCCCGGAACTGACGGACGTCCTCGGGCGCGAGACCGCGCGCTCGGCCGCTGCCGCCCGGTCCGAACCCGGCGCCGGAGCGATCCCGAGGCTCGCTCCCCGCACCGCCGCCGGCCCGGTCGTCCGGCCGCCCCTGCGCTCCTCCTTCGCCCGGACCCTCCCGATCCCGCCCCTCTTGCCCTTCCCCGTCCGGCCGCCGTCCCGGACCTTCGCGGGCGTTCTCCTCGGCGCGCGCCTGCACCCGCCGATTGAGCGACTCCATGGCGCGCACCATGTCCCGGGCGCGGTCGAGCGACTCGACGGTGCGGTCGTCCACCGGCTCGCCGATCGCCTCCGACGCCTGTCGCAACTGGTCCCTCAGCTCCATCAGGTGCTGGGTGGTCTGCTGTTCGAAGTCGCGCGTGAAGTCGGGGCTGCGCGCGCCCGGCAACCCGCGCGAGTACTGAATCCGCTCCCGGATCTTGTTGTCGCGGATGGTGCCGAGGGCGTCGTCCAACGACTCGGCCGCCGAGCGCCGTTCGGCGCCGGCGTCGGCCGACATCCGATCGATCTGCCGCTCCAGGTCGGCCACTTCCCGGGACATCTCGTTCTTGCGCTCGATGAGCCGACGCATGCGCTCGGCGGCGACCCTGTCGGCGCCGGAGATGTCGACCGATTCCTGGGCGACCTCGAGTTGTTCCTCGATCAACTCCTCGCTCCGCCGCAGCGCGTCCTGCGCGTCCCGGTCGATGCGGCCGGACCGATCGCGCTCCAGCAGCCGGCGCGCGTCGCGCAGCCGGTCCAGCGCGGAGCGCGCGTCCGCGGCGGCCTCGCCTCCCCGCGCGGCCGCAGCTTCCCGCATCGCGTTGGCGGCGTTTCGCAGCTGGCGCGCGGTCTCCGCCAGGCGCTGGTTGGACTGCGTGCGCGACAGTTCCTCCAACCGCCGCGCCTCCTCCTCCACCTCGTCGGCGAGCGAACGCTGGTTCTGCGAGCCGCCTCCGGCGGATCCCCGCGCGCGGTTGGCGAGCCGCTGTCGGCGCTCGGCCTCCTGCTCCTGGCGCCGGGCCAGCTCGCGCAGGCGCTCGAGCGTCTCGTCGATCCGCTCGTCCGCCTGCTGACGTTCGCCGCGCTGGACGCTCTCGTACTGGTTCTTGAGCTTGTCCAGCTCCAGCTCGAAAAGATCCGCGAGATCCTCCGCGCTGGGTCCGCCCCCCCCGCCTCCGCCCCCGCCGCCGCCTTGCCGCTGGGCCACCTGCACCTCGTCGTAGAGCGCCTCCGCGCGCAGCAGATGCTGGAGCGCCCGCTGCTCCTCGGCCAGCGCGCCGGCCGGGTCGGCGGCGTCCAGCCGCTCCATGGCGGCCGCCATCCTCTCCATCGCCTGCGGCAACAGCTGGGCGATCCGTTCGAATTCGGGATCGCGCGCCACGCCCCGGTTGTCGAGGCGGGCCGCCAAGGTCGCGACCTGGTCGCGGAGCCGCTCCTGCGAAAGCCGCACCACGACCAAGCCCTCGCGGAAGCCCTCCGTCGAATAGCGCTCCCGGTCCCGGTTCAGATTGAAGGTGGCCGAGATGACCTCGCGTTGCCGTTCGGAGAGCTCCTGTTCGCCGCCCATCCCGGCGCCGCCACCGCCGCCGCCCGGCTGCTGCTCCGCCTGGCGGAAGTCGGTCTCGAAGCGGCGGATCCGGAGGAAGTAGATGTCGCTGACGGCCTCCTGGCCGCCCGCGCCGGCGTTGTCGCGCGCCTTGGCGTAGTAGGAGACGACATCGCCGGGGACCAGCCCGTATTCCTCCAGGAAAAACGTGTACCCGGCGCGCACCTCGCCGAGCGGCGCGGCCCCCGACCCGAACAGCTCGACGGCCTGTTCCTCGCCGCCGTTGACCGAGAAGACCAGCTCGATCTCCCGGACGCCGTAGTCGTCGTTCGCGCGCGTCTCGACGAAGAACTCCTCCAGCGCGTTGGCGCTCTCGTCCCGGCCCGGGCGGACGAAGGAAAGCGCCGGAGGCTGGTCTTCCAGCACGTCGATGGCGTACTGGGGCGAGGCGGACACCAGCCCGGCGCGCGCGCTTTCCATCTCGATGCGGTAGAAACCGTTCGCTTCCACCGAGAAGGAACCGACGAAGGAACCGTCCTCCGCCTGCGTCAATTCGTCCGCCGGCGCGTCGTCGCGCCACAGCTCGGCGCGCGGGCTGGGGATCGTGGGGAAGGCGCGCAGGTGGACGCGGGTGCCGCGCAACACGGCGACGTCGCCGCCTTCCTCCACGGTCCGGTCCGGCAACCCGGTGTAGGCCGGAAACTCGTACACCAGCTCGAGCCGATCCACGTACGGCAGGATCTCCACGTCGATGCGGTGCATCTCCGACTGCACGCCCGAGGAGCGCACGAAGTAGTCGGTGGCGTCGGCGATGCCGAAGAGCACGAGTTCGAAGGCGCCGGTCTCCTCCTCGCCGGCGTCGCCCGTCGCGAGCATGGACAGGGGCCGGAATTCGCCGTTCGTTCCGGTGCGCAGAAAGAGCTCCGCCTCCACGGCGTCGAACCCCAGGTTGCGCGCCGCGATGCGCAGATCGGAGCCGCGCGTGACGACGACGTCGCCCGGGGTCACCTCGATGGAATAGGGATTGACCTCCGCCGCGTCGGCGGTGGGCGAGAGCAGAACCGCGGCCCCGTGGCGCAGGAAGGCCGGGCCGGTCAGGAAGACGACGAGGATGGCGAGCGCGAGCCCCGAGACCGCGGCCGCCCAACGCAAGAGCGCCGCACGTTCGATGCGGTGTCCGCCTTCCACTGCGCGCGCCTTGGCGAGGGCCGACTCCAGAAGCCGTTCGACCAGCGCGGGGGAGTGCGCCCGGCCCGAAGCTCTGGGATCGGCGCCCGCGTCGATCGCGCTCAGCACCGCGGCATCGAGAGAGGGCTCGCGCTCCTCCAGGTAGAGCGCGACCTGCGCGTCGGAAGGCCGCCGCCGAAGCGGACGCACCAGGAACCACGCGCCCGCCCCCAGAAGCGCGATCCAGGTGACGACGCGGAAGGCGGTGACCGCCCCGGCGCTGAAGCGGCTGCTCTCCATCCCCCAGGAGGACGCCAGGAACGCCGCCAACCCGATCCCGAGCACCACCGTCAGCCCGCGCAACGCGATGCGCATGCGCCAGCGGCCGCGCACGCGGCGGATGGCGTCGAGCAACTCCAGTCGGGCGCGCTGACTCGGTCGTGCGGACATCTCGGGGCTCCTCCTTCTCTCTCGCGTGCGGGGGACGGCGCCCCCCCGGTCCTTCCCTATGGCTGGTCGGCGGCTTTTCGTGACAAGAAGTTGGAGACCGTCGTCTCCAAGGCCAGAAGGAGGAAGGCCGCCACCAGAAGATACCACCAGAATCCCTGGCGCCGTTCCCTGTCCTCCGGACCCGGCTCGGCTCCGACGCCGCCGGTCGCGCCGACGTCCGGGCTGGCGACCGACCCGGCGAACTCCCGAGCGTCCATCGGATCGAGCTCCGCCTCCCCGGCGACGACGTTGACGGCGACCGCGGGGGGTCGCGCCCCCGAGCCCCCGCCGGCGTCGCGCAGCTCGTAGAAGCCCTGCTCCGCGAGCGGCAGGAAGCCGGGGCGGGCCGCGGCGCTCACCTCGATGGAGCGCCCGGAGGGAGAAAGCGCGACCAATCCGTCCCGGCCGGCCCGGGCGAGGCCGGCGAGCAACCGGTCGGCTTCCCGCCTCTCTCCCTCCTCCGAGAGGTTCAGCACGTCGTCCACGGTGTAGGAGGAAATGGGCGGGCGAAAGCTCCCGGCGTGCTTGACCAACTGATGGACGAAGGGCAGGAAGACGGGGTGCAGGACCATGTCGTTCCATCGGTTGTCGAGCATGGACGTCCAGAGCAGCACCCGCCCCGCGCCCACCCGCCGTTCCGCCAGCGCCACCGCGCCGTTGTCGAAACGGGCCAGCACGCCCTCCGCGCCCGGCATCTCCACGTTCCGGTAGCGGAAGAAGCTGGCGCCGGTGAGGTCGCCGCTGCGGGGCGCGGAGAACAGGGCGAAGACGGGGTGGGCGTAGTCGACGTGACCGAGCGTTCCCCCGCGGCCGTCCCGCCACTCCGGTTCCCTCGCTCCGCCCACCGCGCCCGGAAGCAGATCCGGGCCGTCGGCGGGCCAGCCGCTCCGCTCGCCCAGAAGGACCACCAAGCCGCCGCCGTCGGCGACGAAGTCGCCGAGGCGCGCGCCCGCCGCCCCCCGCGGCGGACGCGATCCGTTGAGGATCACCACCGTCGGGTCCGTCAGGTCGCCCGAGGTCGTCGCGTCCGCGGAGACGACCCGGACCTCGAAGGCGGGATCGGTGCCGACGGCCAGAGCCCGCCTCAGGTAGAGGCTGGGGTCGCCGCCGCCGTCCTCGACGATCAGAACCGAGAACCCATCGCCCGGAGAGAGCACGAAGTGGGCGACGTTGTTGGCGGGCAGGGCGTCGTCCGGGATACGCACCGATCCGCGCGTGAACGGCTCGCTCAGCGTGAAGGGCGGCAACGTCACCCGCGTGGCGGAATTCGGCCCCAGCGATGCGGTGGCCGATCCGATCGGTCGGCCGTCCAGCTCGAGCGCCACCTCCACCTCCCCGGTCTCCCGTTCGCCCGAGTTGAGGAGCCGGGCCGTGGCCTCGATCCGCTCCAGCCCGTCGCGGGTGCTGCGCTGGAAGAGAAGCTGGCCGACCGCGAGGTCGCCCGCGTAGGGTCCGCTCACCGCCACCGGGTCCACGGTGGTCCCGGGCGGCAGGCGCGCGCCTTCGTCGCCGTCCCATCCCGCGCGCTGGAAGTCGGAGACCACCACGGCGTGCCGACCCGGCAGGCTCGATCGCTCCAGAACGGTGCGCGCGAGGTCGAGCGCGGGCCCGAAGCGGGTGGCGCCGGCGCCGGGTCGGACCCCGTCCAGGGCGGCGAGGAGCGTCGCGCGATCGGTCGTGGAGCGGACCGCCAGGGTGGCGCTGGCCGAGAAGAACACCAGCGAGCCGCGGTCCTCGGGGCCCAGCTGGCGGACCGCCGCGCGCGCGGCGGCCAGCGCGTCCGGCCACCGCTCGCCGTAGCCCATGCTGTAGGAGCGGTCCACCAGGACGACGACCTCGCGCGCCGCCGGTCGGGCGGCCAGCGCGGGATCCTCGCGGTCGAAGAATGGGCGCGCGAACGCGAGGACGAGCGCCGCGAGCGCCGCGGCGCGCATCAGGAGCAACGGCCAGTGGCGGATCTTCCTGCGCCGCGTCGACCTGTAGGGGACGCGGCGCAGGAACATCAGCGAGGGAAAACCGATCACCTCCTTGCGGTCCCGCTGGACCAGGTGCACGAGCACCGGCCAGACCAGGAAGGCGAACCCCAGCAGGAAGAGAGGCGCGAGGAAGGCCAGGGCGGTCATCGGACGCGCGCGAGCCTCTGGCGTGCGGACAGGTAGCCGAAGAGCGCGTAGTCCAGGGGCTTCGCGGTGTCGAAGAGGGCGTAGTCGATGCGGTGTTCGACGAGCCGCCGCGAGAGCGTCTCGGTGTGGGCGCGGACCAGATCGCGGTACCCCCGGCGGAGCCGTCCGGGCACCACGGGAAGGCGCGCACCGGTCTCCAGATCCCGGAAGCTGGCCGGGCGCTCGAAGGGAAAGTCGAGTTCGGCGGGATCCAGAAGATGGAACGCGACGACGTCGTGGCCGGCGTAGCGCAGGTCCTTGATCGCGTCCACGACCGCGTCGGGTTCCTCGTAGAAGTCCGAGATCACCGCCACGATGCCCCTGCGTCCCAAGCGGCCGGCGAGCCGGTGGAGCGGCTCGGCCAGGGTGCCGGCGCCCCGGGGCCGGATCCGGTCGATGGCGTGCAGCACGACGTCCAGGTGGCCCGCCGCCGGCGGAACGTAGTCCACGATCTCGTCGGCCATGGTGAGGAGCCCCACCCGGTCCCGCTGCTGCCGGGAGAAGTACGACAGGCAAGCCGCGAGATAGCGCCCGTAGTCCAGCTTGGAGATGCCGTCCCTGCGGAAGGTCATGGACCGGGAGACGTCCAGGACGACCATGAAGTTGGCGTTCGAGTCCGCCTCGAAGTGCTTCAGGTGGAAACGGTCGCTGCGCGCGTACAGCCGCCAGTCGATGCGGCGGATGTCGTCGCCGGGCATGTACTGCCGGTGTTCGGCGAAGTCGACCGAGAGTCCCAGGAAGGGAGCTCGGTGCAGTCCGCTGACGAACCCGTCCACCACGGTGCGCGCCAAGAGCTCGAGGTTGCGGATGCGGGCCAGCGCCTTGGGGTCGACGAAGCCGGTCCCCGGATCGGTCGGACGTGCGGCGGTGCGCGCCACGCTACATCCCGGAGGAGGGCGTGGGGAGCTCGGCGAGGAGTTCGTCGACGATCCGGTCGGCGGTGATCCCTTCCGACTTCGCGTGGAAGTTGGTGAGCACGCGGTGCCGGAGCACCGGCTTCGCCAAGGCGCGGATGTCGTCGAAGCTCACGTGGTAGCGGCCCCGGGCGAGCGCGCGCGCCTTTCCGGCCAGAACGAGGTTCTGCGCGCCCCGCACGCTGGCGCCGAAGGAGACCCACTTGGCGACCGCCTCCGGGCCGGTCCCGTTCGGGCCGGGACGGCTGGCGCGTCCCAACCGCACCGCGTAGCGCAGCACGGCGTCGGAGACGGGCACTTTGCGCACCAGTCGCTGGAAGCGGATCAGATCCTCGCCGGCGACCGCGTGCGAGAACTCGACGTCCTGCAGCGACGTGGTCTCGCGCACCACCTCCAGTTCGTCCTCCTCGGGGAGGTGTTCCATGACGATGTGGAACATGAAGCGGTCGAGCTGGGCCTCCGGAAGCGGGTAGGTCCCCTCCAGCTCGATGGGGTTCTGGGTGGCGAAGACGAAGAAGGGCGGCTCCAGGTCGTAGGTGCGTCCCTGGACGGTGACGCGGTGCTCCTGCATCGCCTCCAGCAACGCCGACTGGGTCTTGGGAGGCGTCCGATTGATCTCGTCGGCGAGCAGGATGTTGGTGAAGACCGGGCCGGGGGCGAACACCATGGCGCGCTTCCCGGTCCCGGGGTCCTCCTGGATGATGTCGGTGCCGGTGATGTCGGAGGGCATCAGGTCGGGGGTGAACTGGACGCGCGCGAAGTCGAGGTCCAGGACCTGGGCGACGGTGTGCACCAACAGGGTCTTGGCCAGCCCCGGCACCCCCACGATCAGGCTGTTGCCGCCGACGAACAGGGTGAGCAGGATCTGCTCGACGACTTCGTCCTGGCCGACGATGACCTTGCGCAGTTCGCTGAGGATCTGGTCGCGGCCGGCGGTCATGCGCGCGGCCAGCGCCACGTCGTCGTCGTCGTCCAGGACGGGGGGCGCGCCGACGCCGCGCCCTGCGGGCTTGTCGATGAAGGCCACTGGCTTCTCCGGGAGCTCCCCCCGACAGGGATGGGGAAGCGGGTGGGGGGAGGCGGGTCGAGGTCAGTGCGTCATCGCGTAGACGACGTAGTTGACACCGAACTTGTACGCTTCGTTGGTCAGGTCGATCGGGAGCCATCCGGAGTCGGAGAACTCCCAGTAGTCCCCGTGGTCGTTGTTGAAGTTGGCGATCAGCATCAGTCGCTTCGCCGGGTCGTCGTCCTCGAAGACCCCCCAGTACTGGGGCCGCCCCCCGGAGTTGTACGGAGGGGTGAGCGACTCCGGGTCGGCGATCTCGAAGAAGGAGTCGAAGATGACCGGCAACGGGTCGAGCGCGGCGAGATTCCGCAGCCGGAGGTCGGGCAGCGCCCGCGTCAGCTGCGCCTCGAAATTGGCCCAGTCGCGCGGACCGCCGAAGTCGTCGAAGATCACGAAGCCGCCCTTGAGCAGGTAGTTCCTGAGCCCCTCTTCCTCGGCCTCGTCCATCGCCCAGAAGCCGGGCTCGGAGACGTAGGCCAGCGGGTAGCTGCGGAGCTCCGGGTCGTCGAAGGTGAGAACGTTGCTGCCCCCCGGGTAGGCGTCGACGAGGGTGGTCGAGGTCAGGATCCTGGCCAGATTGCGCTCGGCCCGGGGATAGTCGTGCGCCCAGGGCGGCTGGCCCCAGCCCCGACGACCCCGGCCGAAGAAGCCGTGCGCGCCGCCGTCGCCGGAGACGTCGGTGCGGATGCGCACGAAGGTGAAGCGGCCGTCGTAGGGGACGTTCGCCTCCTGGACGGGAGCCGTCGCCCGCGGCGCATGCGCGTCGCCCGTCCGCCCGTCCGGGCCCGGCGCGGAGAGGCCGACGACCAGCGCCGTCGCCGCGGCGACGGCCGCCGCCCCCGCCCGCGTCGTCACGGCCCCGGCTCCGGACTGCCGCGCAGGGTCATGAGCAGGTCCTGGGCGGCTTCGAAGTTGGGCGCCCGCTCCAGCGCGCGCAGCACCGTGCGGCGGGCGCGGACGGCGTCGCCGGCCCGGTGGTGCGCCAGCGCCAGCCGGTAGAGCGCGCCCGCCATGTCCACGGGATCGAGCGCCACCAGAGCTTCGCGCGCGCGCACCGCCACCCCGTGGAGCGCCCGTCCGGCGGCCAGCTCGGCCAACCGACGGTGGGGTTCCTCGTCGAAAGGATAGATGTGCACGGCCCGCCGGAGGGCTTGGATGGCGCCGTCGTCGTCCCCGGCCGCTTCCCTGAGGCGCGCCTCCTCCAGGTTCGCCTCCAGGAAGGACTCGTCGATTCCGGTCAAGGTCTCGATCTCTCCGAGGGCGCGCGCGCTGTCGCCGCGCCGGATGTGGATGCGCGCGAGCATCCAGCCCGGACTGGAGGGTCCCGCGTGCTCCGGGAACAGGTCGCGGGCGCGCGCCAGGTACTCCTCGGCCTCCCCGAACCGTTCCTCGTCGAAGAGTCGCGCGCCCATCGCCAGCTGCGCCACGAAGCTGCCGGGACGGGCGACCGCCAGCCGCGCGACCTCGTCCGGAGCGCCTCCCCCCGGTTCGGCGCGCGCGGGCAGCGGCTCGACCGCCGCGAGAGGCCCGGCGAAGCGTTCCTCGAAGTAGTCCGCGAAGACCCGGTCGAAGCGCTCCGGCTCCGTGCCCAGCACCCGTCGGAACACCTCCTCGGTGGTGGCGCCGCGCGCGTACTCGCGCAGCATGGCCACCAGCGCCTCGGGCCCGTGATCGCGCGCGATCAGCTCGCAGACCAGCGACGCTTGGTAGTAGGAGTGAACCACCTGTTCGCCGGAGCTCGGGCGCACGAAGCCGTTGTTGAGTCGGCTCACCGGCGGGATCAGGCCCCGGTGATGGGCCATCAGGAAGCCCGGAGTCGGATCGTGCCCCCAGGAAGGCGCGGCGCGGCGCTGCTCGTAGACCGCGAACCCCTCCGCGAACCAGCGCGGCACCCGGTGCTCGGAGAGCCCCAGATGGAAGACGTGGGCGATCTCGTGCCAGAGGGTCGACGCCCAGTTGAAGCCGCCCCGGTCGCGCGCGGAAGGGGAGTCCATCGCCACCACCCGGCCGAAACTCACCCCGAGCGCCCCGAGTCCGGCGAGCCCGACCGTGCGCACCGAGAAGTCCGCGTGGCTGGGGAAGAGCTCGAGGCGGATCGGAGTGGGCGGCTCGTACCGGTAGCGCTCGGCCAGGGTCCGGTAGGCCGTCTCGGCCAGCTCGGCCACCTGCGGGGCCAGCAACCGCGCCTCCCGTCCGTCGATGGCGATGCGGAAATGCTCGGTCTCGGTGACGCGGTAGCGCTCGAAGGTGTCCAGCAGGTCCAAGGTGTTCTTGTACCACGGGTTGAACGGGTCGCCCTCGAAGGCCCGCTCGAGCTGCGCCCGGCCTTCTTCGATCTCGCCCACCCGCAACAGGTTGATGCCCAGGATGCCGCGCGCCTTCCAGAAGCCGGGATCGATCTCCACCGCTTGGGCGGCGAGGGCGACCGCGTCCGCGTAGCGCCGGGTCTGCACGGCCATCTCGGCCGCGGTGGAGAGGAGGCCCGGGTAGCGCGGGTTCAGTCGGCGCACCCGCGCGCGGACCGCGTCGAAGTCGTCCATGCGGTCGCGCAGGAAGTGGGCGGCCGCGAGCGCGGAGAGCGCCTCCAGCGAGGACGGGTTGACCTCCAGCGCGGCGCGCGCCTCCTCCTCGGCCGCCGGGTAGTCCTCCAGGCGCAGATGCAGACGCGCCAGCAGCGTCCGCGCCGGGACCAGGTTGGGGTTGACCTCCAACGCGCTCCGGGCCATGTCCATGGCCTCGGGCGAGCCGTCGAACTCGAGCGCCAGCGCCATCCCCAGCACCGCCCGCGGGTGGCGGGGGTTGCGGTCGAGCACCCGTCGGTAGGACGCGCGCGCGTCCGGGCTCCGGTAGGTGTCCAGAAAGAGCCGACCGGTGCGCAGGTGCGGTTCCGGGTTGGACGGATCGGCGGCCACCGCCTCGTCGAAGGCCCGGAGCGCCTCCCGGAGCAGGCTCGAATCCTCCGTCCCCAGGCGGCGCACCGCGACGCCCACCGCGGTGAGCTCCGCCGACGACAGCGTGCGGGCGCGGTTGTAGAAGTCGATGAAGCCGTCGAAGGCGCGCATGGCCTCCTCGCGGCGGCCGGCGCTCAGCTCCAGCTCCGCGAGGTTCGCGCGGGCGGTGGCTTCGTCGTCGGCTCCGCCCGCGATCGCCGCGCGGAAGCTGGCCTCCGCCTCCCGCCAGCGTCCCCGCGTCGCCAGCACTTCTCCGAGCAGATTGTCGAGCGCGGCTCCGTGACGCTCGCGGCCGTCGCGGGCCGCCTCCTCGGCCTCCTCGTAGCGGCCCACCTCGGCCAAGGCGCGCACCAGCGCCCGATGGATCGCCACGGGGGCGTCCCCCCGCACGAGGCGTCGCAACTGGCGGATGGCGTCGTCGTAGGCTCCGCCGGCCAGCGCCTCGAGCGCGTCCTCCCCGGTCTGCGCGCCCAGGGGCGCCGCCGCGCACGCGGCGAGGGAGAGCGCCAGCAGAGCCGCAACGCGCGCCGACGCCCGCGGCCGGAGGGCGGCCGTCACCGTCCCCCTTCCCTCTCCCGGATCGCCCGCGTCGTCAGGGTCAACTCCACCAGCAGCTCCTCCAGCTCCGCCTCGTAGCGCTCCGTCTCCATGGTGTCCTCGAGTTCGGCGAGCTCGGCGATGCGCGCCTCGAGCTCGCGGCGCTGCCGGTACAGCGCCGCGAGCTCGGGATCGGCCGCGATCTCCGCTTCCGCGACCCGCCCCCCGCCCCGGGAGAGGAACACGGTGCGCGCCAGCGCGCCGTCCCGGTCGTCCTCCCCGACGAGGGCGCTCCCCTCGCCGTCGCCGTTGTCGTCGAGCAGGGCGTGTTCGGTGGCGAGCAGGCCCTCCTCCTCGAAGCTGCGCTCGACCTCCCTGCGGGCGTACGCGAACGCCTCCAGCACCGACACGCGCTCGTCCTTGTCGGTGTCGGCCGCCGCGCCCGCGAGGGCGTCGGCGAAGAAGGCGGCGAAACGGGTCGCGTTGCGCTCTCGGGGGGAACGGGTCGCGGTGATCACCGTCCGATTCGGGCCCGACAACTCCGATATGAAGTCGCCCGACGCGCTGGCCGTGTTGACGAACGCCACGGTGCGGCTCCCGAAGCGCTCCAGCAGAAGCGCGAAGTCGGCGGCGCTCGGATCCCGTCCGGGCACGTTGAAGCGCGACTCGCCCCCGCTGAAGCTGCCGTGTCCGATCAGCACGATCACGACCGCGTCGTCCGGCCCGGCGCGCTCGGCGAGCGTCCCCAGGGCGGCCTCGATGTTCTCGCGCCGGGACGGTCCGTCGATGAGCGGGTCCAGGTCGGGCCGCTCGGCCAGCCAGACCACGTCCTCGGGATCGAGCCCGTGCGCGTCCACCGCCGCCCGCACCACCCGGAGCCCCCACTCGTGGAACCGTTCCCGGTACTCCTCCGCTCCGCTCGCTCCGCTCACGACCACGAGATGCGTCCGCTGGGCGTCGGCGCGCGCGGCGCAGAGCGCCGCCAGAAGCCCCGCGGCGACGCCCGCCCGCGTCCTTCGCGCGCACGGGAAAAGGCTCCTCACACGAGCCTCCGCGCCCGGCGGTAGCCCCACTCGCCCAGAATCAAGCCGAGCAGCGCGAACAGAAGGACGGGCATGTCCCACAGCTCCATCTCCTCCGCCAGGGTGACGCCGGCGCCGGTCACGCGGATGTCCTCCGGGAGCGCCGCGACCGTTTCCGGCGTGTAGAAGATGCCGCCGGTCTCCTCGGCGATGCGCTCGAGCAGCGGCGTGCGCACCCCCGCGTCGAAGTACTCGCTCCGCCGGGGCGCCACCTGGAAGTGGGTCTCGTCCACGCCGATCAGGTCGTCTCCGTCGTGGGCGCGTACGGTCAACGTGTGCAGTCCCTCCTCGGACGGAGCGAAATCGGCCTCGTACTCCCCGGCGTCGGCGTCCACCGACCAATCCATCCGCAGCCGGGTCTCCTCCCCCAGCGGAGAGGTCACCGTCGCCTCCACGACGCTGTTGCTCATCCCCAGGTAGCTGGAATCGTTCACGACCGCGGCGAGCGTCACGCGCTCCCCCGGCTCCACGCGGTCGCGCGGGACTCGGGCGGTCACCTGGTCGGGCACGCCGTCCACCAGCCAGCGCAGCATCTGCCGCCAGAAGGTTTCGTGGGTGTCGTCCTCGAGCGGAAGCTGCATCTGCCAGATCCAGGTGTCCTGGACGGCCAGGCTCAGGCTCTTGCCCGCGCCGTAGCGCTGGAAGGCGAGCGCCACGTGCTCTTCGGGCAACTCCTCGGAGATCCCCCGGAGCAACGCGGTGGCGCCCGGCTTCACCCGGTGCAACGGATTGTAGGTGAGCAGGAGGGGCAGCTCCGACCAGCGCGCCAAGGATTCCTCTCCGGTCTCGGCCAGCTGCAGCGCGGGGACGCCGAGCCCGGCCTGGGTGGGCTCGATGCGGACGAACGCGTGCTCGCCGTCCGGGCGGGCGTCCGCGTCCGAGAACGCCACCGGAAGCGCGTCGGCCACCGGGGTGCCCGCGTAGCCGCCTCGGGCGAAGGAGCGGCGCCCGCCCAGCGCGAGCAGGCTGCCGCCGCGCTTGTCCACGAAGTCGGCGATCATCTGCAACTGGTCCCCGGTGAAGAAGCTCGCCTCCACCGTCCCCAACACCAGGCTGCGGTAGGCGTACAGCTCCGCTCGGGTGTCGGGAAATCCGCCCTGCAGCTCTTCGGCGCCGTCCACGTTCAGACGCAGGAACTTGTTCTCGGCGGTGCGCTGCAACACCACCAATTGCAGGTTGTCGTCGTCCGCCGCCGCCCGTCCCAGAAACCCCACCTCGTAGCGCGGCTCGCCCTCGAAGTAGAGGATCTTCTCGCGCCGGTCCTCGACGCTCACCAGCGCGGTCCGGCCGTTGTTCCGCGCGACCTGCTCGTCCTCCTCCACCGGGATGCGGAAGGTGTAGGCGCGCGCTCCGGTGACCGAAGCGGCGAAGCGGACCGGAACCGTGACCGGACGGCCTTCCTCCGGCAGCTCCACCTCCTCGACGCTGACGATCTGCCCCTCGTCCTCCACGATCAGCGACACGGTCTCGCCCTCGTAGCCCGAGTGGGCGACGACCACGTCGACCACCACCGAGGAACCGACGAGCACCGTCCGAGGCGGGTCGGCCCGGCTGACCTGGATGTCGCGCTCGAAGCGTTCGGCGCCCACGCCCACGGTGTACACCGGGATCCCCCGCGCCTGCAGCGGCATGAGCGCCTCGCCCAGCTCTTCGCCCGAGTTGTCGGCTCCGTCGGTGACCAGGACCAAGCCGGAGAGCGGCACCGAGGCCAGCTCGGAGCGGGCGCGATCGAGCGCCGGGCCGAGACGCGTGCGGCTCCCGGCGAAGCCGACCTCGGAGAAGTCCCGGATGCGTTCCGCGCGCGACGAGAAGCGGAAGTAGCGCACCGCGAAGCGGTCGCTCAGGGCGGAAAGCACGGGAGAATCCGGGGTGCCGAAAACCTCCTTCAGGAACGCGCCGCGGGAGCGGCCGTCGGCGGCGTCCCGGATCTCCATGCTGCGCGAATCGTCGAGGAGCACGCCCACGAAGTTCCGTTGCGGCACCACGGTGGAGACCACCAAGGCCGGGCGCAGAAGGCAGAAGGCGAGCACCGCCAGCCCCGCGAAGCGGAGGGCGCCGAGCACCAGGCGGTCCAACGGCCGGGTCTTGCCGCGCACCCCCGCGTAGGTCAGAAGCGCGGCCGCCGCGACCAGCCCCGCCACGACCGCGCCCGTCGCGGCCGCGCCGCCCAGGGAGAGGTCGCCCTCCCGGAAGACGACCGGGCGGTACTTGAAGAGGAATTCGAAGAGGCTGGTCGTCACGTCCGGGGCCCGTTCAGTGGCTCATGGCGTAGATGATGAAATTGACGCCCATCTGGTAGGCGTAGGTCGAGTACTTGAGCGGGTAGTAGGGATTCTCCGCCCACTCCCAGGCGTCGCCCAGATCGGTGTTCCAGTTGACGATCACCATCAGCCGACCTTCGTCGTCGAAGATGCCTTTCACGAAGGGTTCGTAGCCGTCCCGCTCGTGGGTGGCCCACCCCCTCATGCCGTTGTTGACGTTCGGCACTTGGACGATCTCGTCGATGTCGTAGAAGTTGTGGAAGATTTCGTGCTCCAGCGGAACGTCGACGATCGGGTACTCCGGGAAGACCCTCCGCATCTCGTGCTCGAAGATCTCCCACTCGTAGGAGCCCCAGAAGTCGTCCACCACCAGAAATCCGCCCCGTAGCAGGAATTCCCGCAGGGCGGCCACCTCCGCCGGAGCCATCGACATGTGCCCGACCTCCACGGCGTAGAGGAAGGGGAAGCGGTTCAGGCGCTCGTCGGTGAGGAGTCGGGGATGCTCCTCCGGGAACATGTCCAGCCCGGTGAGGCGCTCGAGCACGACCAGGAACTGGCGGTCCGATTTCGGATAGTCCGTCGCCCAGGACTGACGACGGCGGCGAAAGCCCCCGCCGCCGCCGCTGTAGGCCACGCGGGTGAAGTAGAACTCGTGCACGGGCAGGGGGGCGCCCTGCCGCGCCCCGTCCGGGAGCGGAGGTCGGGCGGACGGCGGAGGGCCGGCGGGGACGGACGGGACCCGGCGTTCGGGAGCGGCTTCGGCCGCGCCGACGGGGAGAAGGCCGGCCGGAAACACGGCCGCGAGGGAGCGGAGCGGGAAACCGTCGGCCAAAGCGGCGGCGGCCGGGATCGTCGCCAGGACGATCAGGATCCCGGCGGCGCTCCGCTTCCGTCCACCCCTCCTCGAGCGTCGCCCTCGATTCACGTCGTCGCCCTCCCTCGTATTCCTGAACGCCGCCGTCGCTCCTGCGGCGGAAACCGAAGCGCGGACAACTCCTATCGCTCCACCCGGCCGAAGGTTCCTGGGTCGCGCGAGGGCGGCGGCCGCTTGATCGGCACGGCGCGGCGCGCCTAGAATGCGGCACATGCGGCTCCCGGGACGCGTCCCGAACGCCGAGAGAGCGTCGTGCCCCGCCAGCGCATTTTGCGCGGAGGAGAAAGGTCTTGCAACCATCCGGCACCCTGGGAACGGTCCGGGGATGGATCGGCGTCCTGGCCCTTTTTCTGTCCGCGAGTTGCCGGGGACCGCTGGAACTGGCCCCCAGCGACGCGGACGAGATCCTCTCGCGCCAGTTGCTGGAGGCGCCCGATCCCGGTCGGCGGGGCCCCCGCGAGGTGCGCACCCTCTACTACGGCAGCGGCTCCGACAGGAACCGGCCCGAGTACCGGGACTCGGTCGCCTACGTCACCGAACCCGTCGACGCCTCCAAGCTGGTGGACCTCGGTTCGTCGGCGGAGGACCGCGCCGACTATTGGGGCTTCGGGCCGGACCGCTTTCCGCTGAACGCGCGCGTCTGGCATCCGGTCGGCGACGGTCCCTTTCCGCTGGTGCTGGTCGTGCACGGCAACCACGACATGAAGGACTTCTCCGACCCCGGATACGACTACCTGGGCGAGTTGCTGGCGAGCCGCGGATACATCCTGGCCTCCGTGGACATGAACTTCGTCAACGGCGGAATCCGGGGCGAGAACGACGCCCGGGGCTGGCTCCTGTTGCAGCACGTCGGGGTTTGGAAAAAATTCAACGAGGACCGGGACAACCTCTTCCACGGACGCGTCGACATGAAGCGCATCGCGCTCGTCGGGCATTCCCGGGGCGGGGAGGCGGTGGGCCACGCCGCGGCCTTCAACCGCCTGTCGCGCTACCCGGACGACGCGTCCCTGGAGTTCGACTTCGGCTACGGCATCCGCGCGATCGTCGCCATCGCCCCGGTCGACGGGCAGTACCTGCCCACCGACCGCTTCGTCCCGGTCGAGAACGTGAACTACATGGTCTTCCACGGGTCGCACGACGGCGACGTGACCAGCTTCCACGGCCTCCGGCTGTACAAGCGCGTGAAGTTCACCGACGGGCGGCCGCGTCTGAAAACCGCCATCTGGGTCTACCGCGCCAACCACGGGCAGTGGAACACGGTGTGGGGGGCGCACGACAACGGTCCGCGCAGCGGGCGCGTCCTGGATCTGCGCGCGCTCATGCCCGGGGAGGACCAGCGCCGCTTCGCGGAGCTCTACGTCTCGGCCTTTCTGGAGACCTCGCTGCGCGACGACGACCGCTACCTGCCGATGTTCCGCGATCACCGGGTGATCGGCGGGTGGTTGCCCAAAACCATGTACGTGACCCGGTTCCGGACCGAGAGCTTCCGCACGCTGGCCGATTTCGAGGAGGACGTCGACGTCGTGTCCGGGACCCATCCCGGGGTCCGCCTGCGGGGCGACAGTCTCTCGACCTGGCGGGAGGGACGCATGGGACTGCGGTCGAGCAACCGGCCGGAGACCTCGGCCTCGCAGGACAATCAGGCCGTGTGGCTGGGCTGGAACAACCGCGTCGAAGGCACGGACGCGCCGGGGCCGCCGGCGGCGTACGCCATCGAGCTGCCCGCGACGCTCGCCGCCGAGTGGGCGCTCGACGCCCACGCCTCTCTCGAGCTGTCGCTGGCGGCCACGCGGGCGACGCCGGGACCGCGCGGCGCCGGAAAGGACGAGAGCGAGTCCGAGGAACGCGAGGAGGAGCGCGGGGACGGAGAGGAGGAAGAGCCGTTCGACCTGAGCGTCGTGGCGCGGGACCGGCGCGGGACCGCCGCCGCCGTGCCGCTCAGCCGCTACGGACCGGTGCGCAAACCGTTGGAGATGCGGGTCCTTCGCCGGCGCGACCTGGAGGACGCCCGCTTCGCCAATCTCTTCGAGTTGCTGCTGCAGAGCTATTCGATTCCGCTGGCGGACTTCGCCGAGGCGGAGCCGGCGCTCCGGCTGGACCGGCTGATCGAGGTGGGGCTGGTCTTCGACCGCACGGCCGCCGGCGAAGTGGTGCTGGACGACGTGGGATTCGCGCGCATGGATCCGGCCTACACGGCGGTGCGGATCCCCTGAAGCGGCGCAAGCGGCGTGGGCGGTTCCGCGAGCCCGCTCGTCCCAAGGAGGAAACGTGCCCGACCGAAGCGCCATCGAGTGGACGGACGCCATGCGGAATCCGACCACGAGTTGCGCGCGCGTGTCCGCTGGATGCGACCGTGCTACGCGAAACGGTTCGCAAGAGGCTTGTTGGCGAAGACCTATCGCGCCCACCCGTCGTGGACACTCGGGAGAACCGCCGCGACCCCTTCGCGCTCCGCGCATGGCCCAAGCGGCTTCGCGCGACCTCGGCGTGGAAGAGGCCTCGGCGGGTCTTCGTCGACCCCATGTTGGACCTGTTCCACAGCAAGGTCCCGAGGGCTCCGCGCATCGATGCTTCTGGATCATGCTGGACATGGATCGGCACATTTCTATCAGGTGCTGACCAAACGTCCCGCCAGAGCGGCAAGATTCGTCCGGCGTCACCGCGACCTGTTTCCTCGGGGGTTGCCTACCCGCGTCTGGATCGGGCCCGAGGACTCAGGGACCAGCGCCCAAGCAGTGGGGCGGCCCACGCCGAAGGTCGGCGGATGCGCGCTGGACGGGGCGACGTGGAATGGGTACCCGCAACTGGAAAGCGAGTGATTCCCCGATCCCGATGAATCCGCTCGATCTTCTGCTCGAGTCCTATCGGACCGCCGCCATAAGCGAACGCGACAAGGGCACCGCGTTCGAGAAGCTGGTCGCCGCTTGGCTGGTCGCCGACCCGATTCAGGTCAAACGCTTTCGCTGTGTCGAGCTCTGGTCGGATTGGGCACGCCGCCAGGAACAGGATCGCAGCGACACCGGAATCGATCTCGTCGCGACGAGACGAGACGGTGGCCTCGCCGCCATCCAGTGCAAGTTCTTTGACGTCGGCCGACGCATCCGCAAGGAGGACATCGACAGCTTCGTCTCCGCCTCGGCCAAGCACGCGTTCGCGGAGCGGATGATCGTCGAGACGACCGACGTGCCGTGGAGTCCCAAGGCCAGGACGATGTTGCGCGGTCAGACGATCCCGACCCTGCGGATCGGTCTTCGGGATCTGCGCGACAGCCAAGTGGATTGGTCGAAGTTCGAGGCGACGGGCAGGATCGCGCGCCCCGCCCCGAAGGTCCTGAGACAGGATCAGGTCGAGGCGGTGGAGGCGGTGCGGGCGGGGCTCGCCGACGCCGACCGGGGCAAGCTCGTCATGGCCTGCGGCACGGGGAAGACGCTGACCAGCCTGCGCATCGCCGAGGAACTGGCGGGCACCGACGGACACGTCCTGTTCCTCGTGCCGTCCCTCGCGCTCATGGCGCAGACGGTGCGCGAATGGTGCGCCGACGCGCTCCTCCCGATCACCTCCTTCGCGCCGTGTGCTCGGACACGCGGGTGGGAAGACGGCGGCGGTACCGGGACGACATCGCGGAACTGGAGGTCACCGATCTCGCCTTCCCTGCGACGACGGACGCGGCTTCGCTCTCGCGGGCGCTCACCGCATCGGGCGAGGGTTCCATGCGCGTCGTGTTCGCGACCTACCAGTCGCTCTCGACGGTCGCGGACGGTCAGCGGACCCACGGGCTTCCCGAGTTCGATCTGATCGTCTGCGACGAGGCCCACCGCACCACGGGCGTGACCTTCGCCGACGAGAACCAGTCGAATTTCGTGAAGGTGCACGACAACGAAACGGTTCGGGGCCGCAAGCGGATCTACATGACCGCGACCCCCCGCATCTACGGCGAGAACGCGAAATCCAAAGCGCGGGACGCGCGGGCCGTCCTCGCGTCCATGGACGACGCCGAGACCTACGGCGAGGTCCTGTTCCATCACGGCTTCGCGCGAGCGGTCGAGAGCGGCATCCTGACCGACTATCGCGTGATCGTTCTGGCCATGGACGAGGGGCAGGTGAGCGGCGCGGTGCAGAAGCGCCTCGCCGACGAGAATACCGAACTCATCCTCGACGACGCGACGAAGATCGTCGGCTGCTGGAAGGCCCTGTCGAAGATC
Source organism: Longimicrobiales bacterium (assembly GCA_965115885.1). GTDB lineage: Bacteria > Gemmatimonadota > Gemmatimonadetes > Longimicrobiales > Gaopeijiaceae > BD2-11. The sequence continues at coordinate 60,738 of OZ220479.1, read as the reverse complement.
GGACTCGAAGCGTCGGGCGACCCCGGGCCGATGCGCCGCGCCCTAGCGTTCTGCCGGAGCATCGCCAGTTCCAAGCTGGTTCGAGACGAGTTCGGACGGGTGATCGAGGAATTCCGGTCCAGAACCGGCGACGGCTACCGGGGCGGCGTCTCGTGCGAAGTCCGGCATGTGGACGGCACGTACGACGCTCGCGAGCGTGGCAAACGACTCGACTGGCTGAAGGAGGACAAAGATCCGAACGTTTGCCGGATCCTGAGCAACGCGCGTTGTTTGATCGAAGGCGTAGACGTCCCCGCGCTCGACGCGATTTTGTTCCTGCATCCACGCAACAGCCAGATCGACGTCGTGCAGGCGGTGGGCCGAGTGATGCGTCGGGCGCCGGACAAGCGGATGGGCTACGTCATCCTGCCCGTCGGCATCCCGCCGGAGGTCTCCGCCGACGAAGCCCTCTCCGACAACCGGAAATACAGCGTCGTCTGGCAGATCCTGAACGCGTTGCGCGCCCACGACGAAAGGCTCGACGCGGTCATCAACCAGGGCGGCCTCGGCCAGGACATCGGCGAGCGCATCGCGGTCGTGGACGGTAGAACTCTCCGCAGCGCCGAACTCGAAGCGGTGACGGCAACGGTCGAGACTCTACCTCAGCGGCCCACCGTACGCGGTCCCGACCTCGGTCGGGGGGAAATTGCGTCCACGCCGCCGACAAGCCCGCGGGGAACGTTGGTCATCGACGACTTCTCCGCAGCGGTGATGGCGAAAATCGTCGAGAAGTGTGGAACGCGCCACTACTGGGAGGACTGGGCGAAGGACGTGGCCGAGATCGCGGAGCGCCACATGACCCGGATCGAAAACCTCGTGCGGCGATCAGGCAGCGACGCCCGGTCATTTTTCGAGGACTTTCTCCGAGAGCTCCGGGACGATCTCAACGAATCCGTCACGGAGCGCAACGCCATCGAGATGCTGGCGCAGCACCTGATCACGCGTCCCGTGTTCGACGCGCTGTTCGAGGGCCACGCTTTCGTGGACAGGAACCCGGTCTCGGTCGCGATGACGGAAGTCCTGTCGGTGATCGACGAGGCGCAGATCGAACGCGAATCCAGAAAGCTCGAAGGCTTCTACGCCTCGGTGCGTCAGCGGGCCCGAGGGATCACCGACCCGCCGGCGCGGCAGAACTTGGTCGTCGAGCTCTACGACAAGTTCTTCCGAGGCGCTTTTCCGCGTACCACGAAGATACTCGGCATCGTCTACACACCGGTCGAGATCGTGGACTTCATCATCCGGTCGGTGAACGATGCGCTGCAGGACGAATTTGGCCAGACGCTCGGCTCGGAAGGCGTGCACATCCTCGATCCATTCACCGGCACCGGCACCTTCATCACCCGGTTGCTGCAATCGGGTCTGATCGCGCCCGGGGACCTCGAGCGCAAGTACCGCGAGGAGATCCACGCGAACGAAATCGTGCTGCTCGCCTACTACATCGCCGCCATCAACATCGAGACCGCGTTCCACGCGGCCGCCGAGCGCGACGACTACCTGCCCTTCACCGGCATCTGCCTCACCGACACCTTCTCCCTGCACGAGGGCGACGACGAACTGTCCTTCTACATGAAGGACAACACCGACCGGCGCGAGCGGCAGAAGGCGGCCGACATCCGGGTGATCGTCGGCAATCCACCCTACTCCACAGGACAGAAAACCGAAGACGACAACGCGAAGAACGTGCCTTATGCGCGGCTCGACCAAAGGATCCGGTCCACCTATGCGGCACGCTCCAAGGCGGTCCTGCTGCGGAATCTCTACGACAGCTACATCCGAGCGATCCGTTGGGGTAGCGACCGGCTCGGAAAGGCCGGCGTGATGGCGTTCGTTTCCGGCAGCGCTTGGATCGAGCGCGCCTTCGCCGATGGATTGCGGAGGTGCCTCGCCGAGGAATTCGCCAGCGTTCACGTGTTCCATCTTCGCGGCGACGTCCGCAAGAACATGCTGTCTGGGAACCGGGCGGGCGAAGGAGAGAACGTGTTCGGGCAAGGCAGCATGACCGGCATCGCGATCACCGTCTTCGTCAAGAATCCGGACGCCTCGGAGCAGGGCCGCATCCGGTTGCACGACATCGGCAACGATCTGGACCGGAAGGAAAAACTGGACACCCTCAAGCGGTTCGGCAGCATTCGTGAGATCGAGAAAGCCGGCGGATGGACCCGGATTGCCCCGGACGAACACGGCGACTGGTTGGATCAGCGCGATTCGAGTTTCGAAGGGTATCCGAAGATCGGCGACAAGAAAAACAAGACCGAGCACGTTCTGTTCGACAACTATTCCTTGGGCGTAGCCACCAACCGGGATGCCTGGTGCATCAATCCGTCTCGGCTCGCATTGGCTGGCCACATCGGAAAAACGATATCCTTCTACAACCACGAAGTGGCACGCTGGAATGAAGCGAAACAGACAGCCGAATCCTCCGGAAATCCACTCCCGAAGGTCGGCGATTTCGTCACCGTCGACCGCACCAGAATCAGCTGGACCTATTCCCTAAAATGTGACCTCCAGAGAAGCGAGAGCCTTGCATCGAACGACGGATTGCTCGTGCCTTGCATGTACCGCCCTTTCACCAGAAATTGGCAATTCTTCAGTCGCCGACTGAATGAAAGGGTATATCAAATGCCCGCCATTTTTCCGAACGCGAAACTACCCAACCGGGTGATTTCCGTAACGGGCAAAGGCGGAAGATCGGGTTTTTCCGCTCTGATGATGGATTCGCTGCCGAATCTCCATACGGTCGACACAGGACAGTGCTTTCCATTGTATCTGTACCGCCAAGCCAGGCAGGACGAGCGGAGAGCCGGATTTTTCTCGGAAGGCGGAGCCGGTCACAGTCGAATCGACGCTATCACCGACTACGCTCTTCAGATCTTCCGCACCGCCTACCCGTCCGAGTCGGTGGACCGGGAGGACATCTTCCACTACATTTATGGCCTTCTGCATTCCGAAGACTACCGCAACCGCTTCCGCGCCAACCTCGCCAAGGATTTGCCGCGCATCCCCTGCGTGAAGCGAACCGAGGACTACCGCGCATTTCGGGACGCGGGGCGTCGCCTCGGCGAACTTCACGTCGGCTACGAGGACGTCGACCCGTATCCGGCCACCATCGACACGGGCGGCAAGCTCCTCTTGGACAACCCCGAGGTAGACTACCGGGTGACGAAGATGCGGCATCCCGGTTCAGGCGAGAACAAGGACCGTTCGACGGTCACCTACAACTCCCACATCACCATCCGCGACATCCCCGAGGCAGCCTGGGAATACGTCGTGAACGGCAAACCGGCGCTTGACTGGATCATGAACCGCCAGTGCGTCAAGATCCACAGGGCGAGCGGGATCGTCAGCGACGCCAACCGCTACGCGATCGAGACCGTCGGCGACCCACGCTACCCACTCGACCTGTTCCTGCGGATCATCACCGTCAGCCTGGAGACCATGGAAATCGTTCGATCCCTGCCCAAGCTGTCGATCGATTGAAGCCGCACCCCTGCATCGCCTTCGCGACGCAGGTCTTCCGATCAATCTCGGTACCGGAGTCCAGGAAACAACGGCACCGGTTTCAAATACAAGAGGACTGCGACTAGCGCCAGCTCAGCCCGATGCGGTGGAGGGCCTCGCCGCCGTCGAAGCGTTGCCACGCGTAGTCGATGGCGAGGCGGTCGCCGTCGAACGCCCCTCCCAAGGTGACCGGACGGCCGAACCCGTCCGGGGCGCGCCGAACGCCCACGCGGGCCGTGAAGGTGCGTCCGCGCACCGGCCAGTACGCGACCTCCATCCCCGCTCCCGGAACGACCGTACCGTCCGCCTCGCGGGAGACTGCGGCGCTCCAGCCCAAGTCGAGCGGCCCAACCGGGATGGCCGGCGTGGATCCGCCGGCGGTGACGCGAAGGGGAAGCGCGACCTCGGTTCCGCCCAAGGCAAGTCCCGGCCCCAGGTTCTGCACGGCCAGCGCGAGGCGCGCGGGACCCGCCTCGACCGCCACCCCTAGGTCGACGGCTCCGGTGGCGTCGCGATGCCCGCCGAGGCGCTGGTCCACGAGCTTGCCGGCGATGCCCGCACGCACCCCCTTCACCTCGCGCGCGTACCCCACCGAAACGACGACCTCCGCCGCCCCCGTACTCCCGGAAGCGAAAAGCGACCGCGCGTCGTGGGACGGGACGGCCGCGCTTCCTTCCGGCAGGCCGTAGCCGAGCGTCTGAACTCCCACGGCCACGCGGGCCGCAGACCACTCGGTGGCGGCGGACACCGTGCCGAGCAGGCTCGCGTTTCCGAAGCGTTGCACCGAGACGCCGACGATGCCGTCGCCGTCGATCAGCGCCGGGTTATGGAAGACGGCGTCGCTGTCGTTTCCGACCGTGCGGAAGGCGCCACCCAATGCAAGCCCCCGGGTGCTGGCGGGCAACTCGAGCACAAGCGGGCCGTGTTCCGTGGACTGGGCGTGCCCGCGCGCGGGGTTCGCGGCCGACGAACTCGCCAGAGCCAGCGCGACGAAAGCCGCGGCCTCGCGCCAGCGCGCGGGCGGACCGGGTGCGGCCGATGTGGATCTCAAGTCGACAAGTCCGATGGGGTCGGTGGGGCGAAAACCTTGTCCTTCGCCGGGAACGAGAGGCGCCGGAGCCGACCGGGCAACCGAAATCGAGACTCGTGGAAGCCGACCGATCTCGACGAGTATATCCGCCTTCGCCGAGGGGGGCAAAATCAGACGGGTCCGTCCTCCCAAGGGCCCCACATCGCGTAAGTGGCGCTGGCGAGCGTGCCTCCGACCGTCCGGTCGCCCTGCGCGTTGAAGAAGAGCACGCGTCCGTCCGGGCTGAAACACGCCCCCGCGAACTCGCCGGGCGCCTGTCCTTCGGGGCCGAGCGGCGCGCGCGCCAGGTCGGCGATTCGGCCCTCCCGATCCAGCGCGCGCACGTACTGGTCGTCGCTTCCGTCCTCGCACATGACCAAGCCGCCGCGCGGGCTCGTCACGATGTTGTCCGGACCGTCCAACACCTCCGCCGAGGGCGACTCGAACACCAAAGTCAGCTCGCCCCGGTCGGCGGACAGCGGCCTGTAGTGGAACACCTGTCCGGAGGTAGCTTCGCCGCCGTTGGTGGAGACCACGTATATGCCGCCGTCGCCGTGGAACGCGCCCTCCAGACGCGCGAAACGGGCTCCCCCCTTCGCGCGTCCCTGCTTGAAGACCGCCAGCGGATCCCGTCCCGCGTCGGCCGGGTCGGGATCGTCGATGTCGACCCAGTGGACGGGCAGAATCGTGCCCTGCGTCTGGCCGCGCGCGGTCAAGTAGTCGGGCGATCCTGTGACCGCCAGCATCTGCAGGCGCCCACCCGCCGCCAGCATCCCGGGCTCGCGGGGGACGAAACGGTAGAGCCCCGCGCCGGGCCGGTTGGGAACGAACGGGACGTACCACGCGTCCTCGGTCTCGTAGACGATCCCCGTCTCCGGATCGACCGCCACCGCCTCGTGCACGAAGCGGCCCATGTCCACCAACGGCACGGGATCCACGGGGCCGGTCGCCTCCGCAGGCACCTCGAAGACGTAACCGTGGCGCTTGCCGAATCCGGCGCGGCGACCGCTCGTGGTTTCTTCGCACGAGAGCCAGCTGCCCCACGGCGTGGGCCCTCCCGCGCAGTTCACGTACGTGCCCGCGAGGGACGGAAACTCGTCCACCAGCTCGACGCCCGGTTCGTCGCCCTCGCTCGCGATGCGCACCTCGAGCGAAGTCGTGCCCCCGCTCCCGGCGTCATCGTACCACGGCGAGCCGATCGGTCGCGCCGAGCCCGGTTCGTCGACCATCTCGTGGTTGCGGATGAGGCGCACGTTGCCGTTCGCCATCGGGAACGCCGCCATCCCGTCGAACGCGTTGGGGACCGCGAATCCCTCGCGAACCGTCGAAGGCACGCCTCCCGAACTCAGGCGCACGCAGCTGAGGCGCTCGGCGATTTCGAGTTCGGGGCAATCGGGAGACCGCACCAGCGGCCCGTAGGGTCGGATGCTCGACGAGCGCCCGGGCCCGCGTCCGCCGCCGCACGCGACCAAGCCGGCCAGCGACGGAGCCAGCGCGGCGAGCCCTCCGGCGGAAGCCAGTCGGGAAATGAACCTTCGGCGTCCCAGGGTCATCTGTTCGTCTCTCGGTTTCGGGGCTGGCGCCCGCCGCGTCGATCACCACGCGTACAACCATGCGCAACCTCGGGGTCCTTGCCCATGCAGCCGCGGTAACGATCCTGCACCACCCCGGGCCCGCCTCGCGCCCTTGGAATCAGATCAACCGCAGCTGCTCCCCGACGGGGCGCAGGATGCCGGGATCGTCGTTCAGAACGCTGTTCGCCCGCGCGCCGACGGCACGCCGCTCGTACGGTCCCGGACAGGGGGCGCCAAGCCTCTCGAGAATTCGACGCTCCTCGGTCGAGGGATCGAGCCATTCCGCACGCCACTCCGAAGCCACGATCACGGGCTGGCGAGGATGAATGTCGGCGAGCGAGGCCGTCGCCGGAGTCGTGAGGATCGCGAAGGACTCGATGGCGTCCCGTTCCGTCTCCCGGCGCTCCCAGACCGCAGCGAAGGAGAGTGGGGATCCGTCGGCCATGGCCAGGAACCAGGGCTGCTTCGCGCGCCCGGATCCCTGCCATTCGAACCAGCCGTTGGCGGGGACGAGGCAGCGTCGCGTGCGGAAGGCGTCCGCGAACGCCCGCTTCCGATGGACCGTTTCCGCACGCGCGTTGATCAGCGGCGGTCCCATGGCGGCGTCCCTCGTCCACGAGGGCACGAAGCCCCAGCGAAGCTTGGCGATGCTCCGGCTACCGCGAGCATCGACGCGGCAGACCGCGAAGTCCTGGGTCGGGGCGCCGTTGTAGCGCGCCTCGAGCGTCGGCGGAAACGGGGGCTCCGCCACGTCGTAGAGACCGTGGACTTCGCGCGCCGTCAACTGCTGGGTGAAGCGGCCGCACATCCGAATCGGCTCGCACTCGGCCCGGAAGCTACGCGTCTCATCCTTCTTCGCCGACGGCGCGCTTCCGACCCTCGGCGGCGGGGGGGCCCCGGCCTTCGTTCCGCATCGGGCGCACGGCTTGCGCTTCCCGATCGAAATAGTCTTCGTCGATCCGCTTGACCTCGTGACGGACGTGCGTTCGCACGCCGATCCCGTACCGGACCATCAGGCGGGCGAGCCCTTCGCCGTCGATGAGGACGATTCGCTTCGGACTCCGCGCCACGTATTCCCTCGCGTCGCGCGTGAAGTCGGTCGTGGCGACGAACACGCCCTTGGTCGTGCCCGCTTCGTCGATCACGCCTGCGAAGTCGCGCAGTTTGTCGGCGCCCACGGGGTTTCGGTGGCTTTTCGTCTGCAAGCAGAACCTGTCCAAACCGAGTGGATCTTCCCGGATCGTGCCGTCGGTTCCTCCTTCGCCCGAGCCGTCGGCCACCCGACCCACGGCGGCTGCGCCGCCGTCGTAGCCCATTGCAACCAACAGATCGACGACCGTTTTCTCCAGAAGGTCCGGGGTTGCCTCGCGGATCCGATCCAGCACTTCGGCCTCCAGCGACGCGCGCAGGAGCCGAGCGGCTTCCTCCAAGGTATCCAGGACTTTTTCGCGAGCGTCCATGAGGTTCGGCGGCGCGGGTGCGTCGCGCCGTTTGCGCTTCCTGCCGGATTTCCATTGGGCAAAGGCCGGATACCTTCGAAGGTAGTTCGAATCGATGCGAGACGGCGGATCGTCCAGTAGCGCTTCGCCGTCCGACGTCAATCGGTAGACCCCGCGCCGTACGTTTTCGATCAAACCGGCAGCTCCGAGATACGTCGTGACCCAACTGACGCGATTCGCGAATCGTGTTTGGTTCCCGCTCGACAACATCTCGCGCAGATCTTCGGGTGTCAGCCCTTCGGCGGCCGCAACGCGCTCGCGCAAGTCCGATATCCGCACCTCCCCACCCACGGCAAGCGCCTTGAGGGTCGGAAGCATGAGCGACTGGAAATCGGAAACAGCCATAAACCCAAGCGGGCTCCCTTGTTCCAAAGGTTCGTGTTGCGGGCCCCAGCATCCCCGACCCTAGCCACACGCTTCCTTCGAGGGGAGAGTAGCACCGACCGATACGGCTGGCAACGTCGCTCGTCCTCCCCGGATAGCGGGGGAAGTGCGCGGGGAATCCGCCCCGTATCCCTGCCCTTGTTCGCTTCACCTCGCTCCACGGTCTTTTCTGTCTTGCACCGGACAAGCCAGCGGCTCGCGGGATGGTCGCAACGGTCTCGTGTTGCCGATCGCCAGAGTCGCCGGGGAACCGCGTTCGCCGTTCATGGTGGTCGAGAACGTGCCGACGTTTCTGCGGTGCAAAAAAGATCCGGGTAGCCCAAGCAACTAATCGTCCCCGCTTCCGGACCACGCTCGTCCCTCGGCTCCGCCGACGCAGGACGGCGGCATGCCCATCGGTTCACATCGAGTCGCGCTCCCGACCGACGGATTCCAAGGGAAAGCGACCGCGCGCCCGAGGGAACTACCGCGCACAAAAAAGCCGAATCACGATTTGCGGGCCGAGGCTGGGGCGGGAGGGCTCGAACCTCCAACCTCCTGGTTAACAGCCAGGCGCTCTGCCGGTTGAGCTACACCCCATCGCGGTGGACCTCGCGACCCGCTGCGCATCCGTCCCGGAGCAGGGATGAACGCGACCCTCGAAATGAAGTCGCTCCGACCCCCGCATGTCAACACGACCCTCCCGGCCGCGTGCCCCGAAGGTTAGGTTACCTGTTCTTGCGTGTGCGCAGGGCCAACGTCGCCGTTCCCCGCAAGCCAAGCCCGTCTCCCGAGAGAATCGCCTCGAACGATGCTCAAACTGCTCGCGATGCAGGTCATGCTCGCTCCGACCCAAGGGGATGTCGCCGCACCCCCCGCCGCGGTCGCCGAGTACGACGGATCCGCAGGGCAACTCGAGGTCGTCACGCCTCGGATCGAGGACCCGAACATCGCCATCGACGGACGGCTCGACGACCCGGCGTGGGAGGACGCGGCGCTGTTGCGCAACTTCAGCCAGTTCGATCCGGTCGAGGGCATCCCCGCAGTCCAGCCCACCGAGACGCTGGTTCTGGTCAGCGACGACGCCATCTACTTCGGGATCCGCGCCTACGACAGCGAGCCCGACGCGGTGCGCGCGTCCCTCAGCGAGCGCGACGGCTTCGCCCGGTCCGACGACTACATCCGCGTCGTGCTCGACACCTTCAACGACAAGCGGCGCGCGTACAACTTCATGGTCAACCCCTACGGCGTGCAGCAGGACGGCATCTGGGTCGAGGGAGGCCAGAGCGGCGGGGGCGGCGGCCGAGGGGGCGGCGGCCGAGGAAGACGCCGCGGCGGCGGATTCGGGCCTCCTCCGGTGGACTACAACCCCGATTTCATCTGGGAGTCGGACGGGCGGCGGGACGACCAGGGGTACACCGTCGAAATGCGTATCCCGTTCAAGAGCATCCGATTCCGGAACGCGCCCCTGCAGTCTTGGGGCGTCAACGTCACCCGCCGAGTGCAGCGCACCGGCTACCAGCAGTCCTGGGCGCCGATCTCGCGCGACCGGGCCAACCAGCTCGAGCAGTCCGGAACGCTGGGCGACCTGCGGGATCTGGATCCCGGCCTGTTTCTCGAGATCAACCCGGTCGCGACCGGGAAGCGCCTGGGCGCGTACGACTCCGACGCGGACGCCTTCCGGCGCGAGGATCCCGTCGGAGACTTCGGCTTCTACACGACCTACGGGCTGACGTCCAATCTGACCCTCGACGGCACCTACAACCCGGACTTCAGCCAGGTGGAAGCCGACGCGGGCCAGATCGCGGTCAACGAGCGCTTCGCCCTCTTCTTTCCCGAGAAGCGTCCGTTCTTCCTCGAAGGGATGGACATCTTCCAGTTGCCCAGACAGCTCGTCTACACGCGCTCGGTCGTGGCGCCCATCGCGGGCGCGAAGATCACCGGGAAGATGGGCGACTTCAACGTCGGTTACATGGGAGCCGTCGACCAAGTCGAGTCGAGCAGCTCGACCAACGACGCCATCGTGAACCTCGTGCGCCTGCGCCGCGACGTGGGGACCAGCTCGACCTTCGGGCTGACCTACACCGACCGTACGCGCTCCAGCGACGCGTTCAACCGAGTCGCGAGCGCCGACGCGCGCTTGGTGATGGGCGGCCGCTACACGCTGCAGCTCATCGGAGCGAGCAGCGTCCGGGGACTCGGCGAGGACGGCTCGGAATGGGGGACGCTCGCCTCCGCCAGCTTCGAGCGCACCGGGCGGACCTTCTCCTTCAACGGCGAGTTCGAGAACATCGAACCCGCCTTCGAAGCCGGCAGCGGGTTCATCCGGCGCGTCGGTCTCACGCAGATCCAGACCGGCGCCTCGCTCAACAGCATCGGCGCCCCGGGTGCGCTGGTGGAGCGCTGGGGACCTTCGCTGTCCGTCCGCACGCTCTGGGACCACGACGCCTTCTGGGCCGGCGGCCGCGCCGAGGAGACGGAGCTCCGGCTCACCGGCACGGCTTCCTTCCGCAACAACGTCACTCTGTTCCTGACCGGAACGCGTACCGACTTCTTCTTCCCCGCAACCGATTACGGCGGGCTGTTCACGCACGAATCCCCGGACTCGCTGAGCCCGCTCTCGGTCGGTCAGTCGCGCTTCCAAGGCCTGTACGGGGCCAACCTCTTCGCCATGGCCAGTTCGTGGAGCAAGGTGCGTGGAAACGTCCGCTTCGGCTGGACGGAGATCCCGCTGTTCTTTCGGACCTTGGACGTGCCCATCGAAACCGCGGACCGGTACAACGGGAGCGTGAGCCTGAACCTCTATCCCCTCGCCTCTTTTCAAGCGGAGGTCGGGGTCAACCACGAAACGCTCGTCCGCAAACGCGACGGGAGCCGCTACTCCTCGGCCACGATTCCGCGCATCCGGGCCCAGTATCAGTTCACCAAGGCGCTTTTCCTGCGGGGAATCTTCGAGTACGCCCACCGAGATCAGGAGCCGCTGCTGAATCCGGTGAGCGGGTTGCCTCTGGAGTACTGCTCCGACAGCGAAACGTGCAGCACGCTGTCTCCCTCCGACGGATTCGACATCCACGTCGAGGCGCTGCTGAGCTACGAGCCGTCTCCGGGAACCGTGATGTACATCGGCTACACGCGCGAGATGGAGGACACGGGACCCTTCCGCTTTCAGCGCGTGACGCCGCAGGCGGACGGCCTGTTCGCAAAGGTGAGCTACCGATTCCGCCTGTAGCCTCTTCGGCCCGTGCAGCCGACGGCAGAAGTTGGAACGTTCCCAAGCCCGGTGCGGACGGCCGGGCGGGGACGCGGCGCCGCTATCCTCGATCCAGCACGGCGGTGCGTCGGCAACGCCCGCACGTCAACCAGACGCGGTCGCGCACGTACGAGACGTCCGAACGCGGGCGCACGTCGCGCCCGACCATCGCGGATCGACACCTGGGACACAGCGGCGGCTTGCCGCCGTCCAAGCGCTCCTTCAGGCGGCGCTCTTCCCCGGGTGTGAAATTCACGGCCGCCCGACCCCCCGGCAGGTAGAGGTTCGCCGCGCCCAGGGATTCGGTCGATGCACCGTTCCCCTCACGACCTCAAGAGGCCCGCTTTTGGCGAAACAAGCGATCGAAATCGAAGGAACCGTCATCGAAGTTCTCCCCAACGCGACGTTCCGTGTCCGGCTGGAGAACGGACACCAGATCCACGCGTATCTGTCCGGCAAGATGCGCCAACACTACATTCGAGTGCTGGAAGGCGACCGGGTCAAGTGCGAGATGTCCCCCTACGACCTGTCGAAGGGACGCATCACGTACCGGTACAAGTAGTTCCTCGGAAGACCCGCCGCCGGCCGAGGGCGGACAAGCCGGACGGCGGAGGAGCGGTGGCGTGCGCCTCCCGACGGGGCGCCCGGGAAACTTCGTCCAGTGCGAGCGAGGCGGGGATTCCGAGGAACCCGATCACGCCGAGGAGCCGGAAGGCTTCGGCTTGAAGCGGGGTGGGGCTGGCGATCACGTCGGCGGCCACAGCCCCCTCGGCGGCAGGTTGCACGCGGTTGCGGGTCAGGGTGGCCGGGTCCGCCAGCAGCGTCCGAAAGCTGTGGACGGGAAAGCCCTTTCCGGTGCGTTTCCTGCCCGCCTTGGCACGCGCCGAGCGGGACGGGCGGGCAGGCGCCACAGGCGAAGCGCGCAGCGCTCCGCCACGAACTTCGTCGTCGAACAACAACAGCGCGAGCGAGCGGCGCATATGCCACTCGACGTAGTAGCATCGAGCATGCACGGAAAGACGTGGGCCCGAACCCGACCTTCCAAGCGGTGGTGCACGGGACGCACCTCGAGATCGACGGTCTTGTAGCTCCGGAAGGCCCGTTCGACCCTGCTCAGGCTCTTTCAGGACCGAACTGCTTCCTCGGGCGAAGCGTCTCGGCGGGCACATCGGTGCGGATGATGTAGATGCCGTCCAGCTCGGTCTCCTTCGCGATGCGGCCCTCGTTGCGTTCCCAGGAGAAGCAGGAGAAGGAGTCCGTCGGTGCACTCGACGTCGAAGTGCTTGCCGACCTTGTAGCAGCGCAACGCCCGGTCGGCCCGCACGGCGATCTTGTCCCGGCCCCGCAACAGCTGTCCGTCGCGGCTCGACCTCGGTGGCGGCGAGGAGCTCCTGCCGCTTGCGAGCCCGCTTTGGCCGCGAGCAACGGATTGCGACACACCACCAAGCGTTCGCCGGGGTACAACTCGGGTGCACTGATTTCGGCCAGATCGCGCTCGCCGAAGAGCGAGAGCTGAAGATCGCCGCCGTCGACCAGGGCCCGATTCTGCGGGGCCCTCAGCGCGGTGATCCGATCGAATCCCGCAGGCCGCACCTCCTCGCGGATGCGGGCGCCGGTCGGCAACCCTCGGTCGCCGACGAGCGCGAAGCGCTCGCGCAACGTCTCGAGCTGGGTCCGCACCGTGGTGGGATCGGCGGTGTTACCTTCGAAGACCTCGACATCGACCGGACAGCCCTCGTGTTGCACAGCAACACGAAGACGATCCAGAGCTTGCCACGCTTGCCGTCGCGGGAATAGCCGAGCTTGGCACGGATGAGGTTGACCGGACACCCTCTTGGGTAACCCCACCGGACCCTACAGCTACCGCACCAGTCCCTGATCCTACCTGCGGTCCTCTTCGGGTATGCCGAGTTCCTCCCTCACCTTCTTCAGGTGGTCGATGTATTCCGAGATCTGCGAGAAGCTCCACTTCGACCGATCCTTCGTCATGCCTTGCCTGCCGAACAGTTTTCTTTCCTGGAAGTCGCGCAATTCGATGAACACGTTGTTGATCTGCTTCTCGGCCGCACCGCTTTGGATCATGCTGTTCAGGATCCAGATTTCTTCGTTCTCGGCCTTGATTGTCTGTCTCTGCGTGGCCAAGCGTTCCGGCCTGGAAACGCGGCGCAACGTTTTCGGATCGACGGTCTCCGGTTCCGCGCCGCCTCGCATCGCGTGGCGGATCTTCTGCATGTTGTCGATGGCGTACCGATGCCAAGCGTCGCTCTCGAGGAGACTCGCGCCATATCGGTCCGCCGCGGCGCGGCGGACCTTGTCGAGGTCCCGCAACGCCGTTGCTGCAACCGGGTCCCGGAACCGAGACACGGCGAGCTTGATCTGTTCCTCCAAGCGTTCCGCGTGCTCGATCTGCGCTTCCGATGCCGGGAACCAGGAATCCTCCTCGGAGAAGTAGACGCTCTTCCCTTGGATGAACGGCGTCTCCGTCTGGTCCCATCGGCCCGGAGCCTCCGACAGCGCGGCCGAGAACTCCTCGGTGTCCCGCACCAAGGGGCGACCCTCGGGGTCCGTCCACTGCGCGAGGTTGTCGATGTCGAGCCCCTCGCCGTCTTCCGTGAACCGACGCGTACGGTTCTTGATGTCCTTCCGGATTTGATTGTAGAACGGATCCGCGAACAGGTACTCGTCTCCGGTTCGTCTCAGGAGTCCGAGATTCTTGAGAATGGACCTAGTTCTCGAAACGTGCCTCGCGGTTTCCTCGCTGCTCCGTGTCCGCTCGAGCTGGCGGACGATGTCCTCTTGGCTCCCGACTTCGGTCGGCTTCCCGAAGGTCGCTCCGACTTCCTTGCCCGCTTCGGCGGCCTGTTTCTGCTGAACGGTCTTGCCGCCACGCTCGCGTGCGTCGGGGATCTCGCCTTCGCCGACCCGAGCCGCCAGCCCAGCTCCGCCCGCGGCCCTCTCAGGCCGCGGGAGCGCGGCCCGTTCTCGTGCGATGCGGGCCATCGCCCGCTCGTCTCCGGCCTCCCTCGCAGCTTCCCAGCTCGCGTCCAGTTCCGCCCTTTTCGCTCTCCACTCTCCCATCCTTCTGGACTCGGCTGCGATCTGCGACGGTGTCAGCTCAATGCGGCCCTGTTTCTGGGCCGCCCCGAGCGACTGCCGGTCCGCGATGTCCGCAAGCACGTTCATCGCGTAGGTGATCGGGTCCGACGCGAGCAACGGGTTGTCGGGATCGTTCTTGAGCCCGATCTCCACGATGTCGGCCAGCGCGCTCGAGATCACGGACCGCTCCGGGACTGTTACTTCGGTCGCCGTACGCGGCGAGATCTCCCCGGTCTCCCTGATCCTGGCGCCGCTTCGGGCGGCACCCAAGGCACGTCGTTCAAGGACTTGGTTCGCTACGCCCTCAGGGTCTCTTTTGCCAGCTTCTTTCGCGATACCCGCGATCTTCCGGATGGCTTGGCCGGTCCGGATCATGCCTCTCTCGGCGCCATTGGCCACGGCCTCCAGCAGGCCTTCTCCGCGTCTCGCGCCCATGAGCGCTCTGGCGACGGTCGCCGCAGCACCTCGGGTGTTCGCCAGATCCAGCTGGCTTTCTTCGACGGTGCCAGGGATTTTCGGGAACCATTTGCGGATAGCCTGTCTCGCCGCTCCGGTCGGGCTGGCCGCTTCGGCACGTCTCTGTTCCGTCAACCGCTTATCCATCGCGTCCGTGGTTGCGGTCCTAGGAGCCTGCGCGGCAGAAAAAGCGATGGTGCGAGGCGAGTCCGTGGCGCGGAGCGGAAGCAAGGGTTAGATTCATGTGACACATGGGGTTAGCCAGTGAAGTCCAGCGCACGGGAGAGGCCATGGGGACGCGGTTTCGGAAGTACCGGCCAGATCAGCAGTTTCTGATTCCGCCCGATCCCAGGAAGTGGATTCCCAAAGGACATCTCGCGCACCATGTGAGCGACTTGGTGGACTCCTCGGACCTGAGCGCGTTCTACGAACGCTACCAGGGGGACGGGCGGCGCAACAGCCCGTACGCGCCGCGGATGATGGTGAAGGTGTGGGTGTACGGGTATGCGACGGGAGTGCGCTCGTCGCGCAAGCTGGCGCGCAAGCTGGTGGAGGACGTGCCGCTGCGGGTTCTGGCGGCGGGCAACTTCCCGAAGCATCGGACGCTGTGCGACTTCCGCAAGAAGAACTTGGAAGCGTTCAAGACGTTGCTGGTGGAGATCGTGCGTCTGGCGCGCGAGATGGGATTCGCGGGACTGGGGCAGGTGGCGGTGGACGGGACGAAGGTTCGAGCCAACGCGAGCAAGCGCAAGGCGATGAGCTATGGACGGATGGGACCGGAGGAGGAGCGCCTGAAGGCGGAGATCGCGGAGTTGCTGGCGAAGTCGGATGCGGTGGACGCGGAGGAGGACGCGCGCGATGGGAAGGGTGCTGAGGGAGACGAGCGGTTGCTCGAGGAGCTGGAGCGTCGGGAGGATCGCTTGGCGGCGATTCAGGCGGCGAAGGAACGTTTGGAGGCGGAGGCTCGGGCGTTCGACGACGCCCGGGGCCGCGAGCCGGGCCAAGAGCGCAATCCGAAGGGAGGGCGGCCGTACAAGCGGGCGTACGGAGAGCCGGAGGAGCGTGCGCAGTCGAACTTCACGGATCCGGAGAGTCGGATCATGAAGACGAGCACGGAAGGCTTCCAGCAGTGCTACAACGCGCAGGTGGCGGTGGACGGGGAGAGCCAGTTGGTGGTGGGGACGGCGGTGACGGACAACGCGAGCGACCAAGGCCAGCTGACCGAGATGGTGGAGGAGGTGGAGGAAGTGGCGGGAGAGACGCCGCGCAAGGTGCTGGCGGACGCGGGGTACGGAAACGAGGGCGATCTGGCGGCGCTCGAGGAGCGCGAGATCGATGGCTACGTTGCGCTGGGCCGGGAGGGGAAGGAGGTCGAGAAGGCGGACCCGGAGGGGTACCCGGCGCGGGCGCGCATGGTGGAGAAGCTGGCTACCCCGGAGGGCCGTGCGGTGTACGCGAAGCGAAAATGGATGGCGGAGGCTCCGATCGGGTGGATCAAGGAGGCGATGGGGTTCAGGAGGTTCAGCCTCCGTGGCTTGGAGAGTGTGCGCGGCGAGTGGGATTTGGTGTGTCTGGCGTTGAACATGCGGCGATTGCATGTCCTGTCGGCAGCGTGAGGGGCCAAGCCTTCGCGTCCGGGAGCCTTCGGGGTCCATTGGGACCCGGAATTGGGCGATTTCCTCCGCTGACAACCGGCCCTCGTCGTCATCCGAGGGGTTGGTTGCCGGAAATCCGGGTTGGAGGCCCGACTGCCGCGACTTCACGCCCACTCGCAGGTCTTTCTGCCGCGCAAGCTCCTAGACGCTTGCGGATCCTCTCCCTGCTTTTGCAGAGCGAGCTGTGTTTCAGGCAGATTGCCGCCATCTCGAGCCATCGGGTCCGGGACGATCTCGTCGTCCCGCAACACGCCTTCTTCCTTCGCTCTGGCAAACTCGTCGGAAGCCGAGAAATACTCGTCGTATCCCTCATCGATCCCGGAAGGAGGCCGGTACCCGCTCGGGGTCCCTTCCGGGAAGACCTCTTGGCCGGTACGATCCACGACTTTCCCGGTCGTGGGATCCCGTCTTTGTACCGGTCCCTCGATGACGCTCCGCGCCTCCAAGTCGGCTTGCCGTTCTGTGAGTCCGGTGCCGATTCGTGTCTCTTGCAGAGTGGGGTAGACGACCCGACGCTGCGGAGAGGAGATGCGCGGATCGTTCTCGGCGACCCTGATCGCAGCTTCTTGAATCAGATCTTCCACCGCATCCGGGTCCATGTCCTTCCACCTCGGCACGACCCGCTCGCCTCGGGAGGCCGCTTCCGCGGCTTCTGACGTCCGGATCGCTCTTCTAGTACCGTCCGGCGCGACGGCGACTAGAGGGCTCGCCGCATCTTCGAGCTCCTTCAGTGCGTACTCCGCTTGGATCCCGACTCCTGCCGGGATGTTCTTCAGCCTAATTTCGACCTCTTCGATCATGCGTTTAGCTTCTTCGAGGCTCGTTGCTTCCGTCACAGGCTACTACTCCCTGGTTTTTCCTTATCTTCATCATTTTTTCCGCCTCCTTTTTTACCGGGTTCTAAAAGAGCGGCGGCTTCTTTTTCGCGCAAGCGCGATCCGAACTGAAGAGGAACCGGGCGAAGGACTCCGACGATGGCGGGATCTCCGGCAACGGACACGCTGTTCGAGCAAGCGCTGGGACTCGCGTCCCCGTGGTACGTGTACCGTGTGGACTTCGACAAGGAGCAGAGCCACCGGCGTAACCGCTTGGCCATGTGCGCGTTGACGGCTTCGTACGCAGGGCTGACCTGCCTAAGGCTGAAGTAGCGCGCCCACCCGTATACCGCTCGGTTGATCCGCTCTACCACCACCTCCACCGGTAGTCCGGTATGCCGCTTCCCCGTCATCTCGCTGACCTTGCGGACAATGTCCTGGACGCTCCCCTTGCTGGGCCGGGTCCCGATGTACCACCCCCGCCCGCTCACTCGGTAGTTGCGCCCCACCCGGTACCCCAGATACTCGAACGCCTCTTCGGGGCACCGCAGACATCGAGTCTTCCGTTCGTTGATCGGCAGCTTCAACCTCTCCATGAGTCGCTCGACCTCCACCAGCACTCCGCCGCCGGGGCCTTGCTCACCACGCACAGGTCGTCCGCGTAGTTCACGATCTCCGCCCGGAACCGCTGGGCGTACCCCAGCGTTTTCCAGCCCAGCACGAATCGCCGCATGTAGAGATTGCTAGCCAACGGTGAGAACGGCGACCCCTGCGGGGTCGGTCCCCTTCCTCTCCCTGCGCGTCCGGTTCGTGCGGCGTACGCCGCCCTCCCCATCGTCCTCCTCTGTGCTCGCGCGCCGGGAGGATGTCCTCGGAGCCGGGATCGGATCATTGCGCAGCTCGATCTCGATCCTGCTCCGAAGAAGCCTCCCCGACAGGCTCATGCAACTCTGCACGCTGCCGGCCCGTCTTTCCATGGCCGCTCCGTCCGCGCTGCGTCGGGCCCCTTTGCCCGGATCCGACAAGCTCGTCGCCGGGTCCCTCGGCGCGCCCGCCCGATCCCGCCTCTCGCCTTGGGGTTCGGCGGCCGTCTCCTGAGCTTCGGCCACCGCCGCGCTCACCGCATCGGACGACTCCGTCGCGCTCGCCGCCCCGACGCCGCTCGTCAGCACCCGGTACACGCGACGGGCCATGTACCGCTCGAGGCACCGCATCACCTCGCGCTTCGACAGCCCCTCTTCCGTGCGCCGCTCGACGTAGCGCTGCGTTCTCGGATCGGTGCGCATTCGAGTCAGCACGATCAGATGCAACGCCGAGTTCGCACTTCGGTTCCCGCCCCGATTCAGGCGATGCCGCCGCGTCTTCCCCGCTCGACGCAGGGATCAGACTGGCCCCGCACATCATCGCGAAGCTCCCCTCGGAGCGCATCCAGTCCGGGTTCTCTCCCACCGCCGCCAACAGATCCGTAGCCGCCGCGATTCCCACGCCCTCGAGCTCGAGCAACGCCGGAGCCGCACGCTCGACGATCGGCCGAATGCACTCGTCCAGTCCCGCGATCTCCTCCTTGAAGGCCAGGACCCGGTGAGCCAGACGCTTGAGCGCGATCTTCGTCGCGACCTCCGGCTCATGCGCCCGCTCCGCTCGCGGCCTCCACGCCGCGCACTTGCGCAGGTGCTTCATGCGAGGCAGGTCGCGGAGCTCATCGCGCAGCTTCTCAGGCGCCGAGACGATCAGGTTGTGCAACTGTTGCTGGGCTACACTTCGCCGCGCTCCGGCGCGCCACGCAGAGTGTGCGCAGCGCCTCGACGGCGCCGGTGAGGTCCTTGGCCACGTGCGTCCGGTACCCCGTGCGAGCCGCCTACGCCGCCGCGATCACGTCCATCGCGTCCGCGTCGTCCTTCCCCTGCGCCCCTTCGGGCCACGCGGTCCAGATCGGTCACATCGAGCACGGGCACGCCAGCCGCCGCCAGGCAGCGGCTCACGCCCGCACCGTACGTCCCCGTGCACTCGACGCCGACGCGCAGCAGTTCGCCGTGGGAGCGAAGCCACGCGAGCATCGCCCGGTATCCGTCGCCGGTCGTCGGAAATGACTCGGTCCCGAGTTCCGCGCCATCGATGCTCACAACTGCAACGGTGTGTCGGTCTTGATGGGTGTCCACCCCACCGACGACCCCTTTGCCCTCCACCTGCGCACTCGCCCTGCCGACCTCCTGTCCCCATGTTGGGATGCAACGATGGAACCGGCCTCGGCCGACATTGGACGAAGCGGCGGCGGGACGCACGCGAGTGCGTCGTCAGGCTCTTGTCAGGTCACGATGTCGGTCGGGGCTGACGCTCTTTCCGGTCCCCCCCGAGTGGCCGACAAATCGAGCTAAGGACACTTCGGGTCAGCCAACTACTGGGTCAGACCACCCGAAGGGAACCGGCGTCAGTTTCAAACTCGCTGCCTGCTACGTCGAGTGGCATATGTGCCGCGCGCCGCGCCTGTGGCGCCTGCCCGCCCGTCCCGCTCGGCGCGTGCCAAGGCGGGCAGGAAACGCACCGAAAAGGGCTTTCCCGTCCACAGCTTTCGGACGTTGCTGGCGGATCCGGCCACCCTGACCCGCAACCGCGTGCAACCTGCCGCCGAGGGGGCTGTGGCCGCCGACGTGATCGCCAGCCCCACCCCGCTTCAAGCCGAAGCCTTCCGGCTCCTCGGCGTTCGTCCATGACTTGTACCCAGTAGCGTACACTCCCGAATACCGGATAACCCACCACAAAACAGTCACAGTCGGTTAGGCCGTTTTTTATACGCTGGAAGTTCGGACTAAGCGATATCGCGGTAGCCGCGCTCCGAGTCCAAACCTCAGGCGGATGACTTCTCGTAGCTTGCCGCATGGACAAGAATGAAAGAAGACACCGCTGCAACAGATTCTTCGATCCTCTACCAGCTCAGCTTTAGAGTGTTCGACATCAATAAGAATCGGTGTCCGAATTCAATCGGAATCATTAGCGCGCCGGGGTCGGAATCCAGGCTGCGTGACCATCCATGGACTGAGTTTGCGCGGATAGGACGGATGGACCAAAACATGGCACTCCCGAGCCTGGCACTTAATCGATTCCCTGATCGCTTTGAATTTATTCTCACCATACGACGTGCTTTGGAAGACCACGACATCCGGCTCAAGGCACCGCACCTCGTTCAAGAACAGCTGACTCTCGACCTTGCAGTCGAAGTACTTGCGTTCACTCTTTCTGCTCTGGGATCCTTTTTTGACCCATTTGTAAAAATTAGTCAGGGCGATGAATGACAAGGGATTGATCGAGGGAAGCTCTGCACCTCTCTTCTTCAGGATAGTTTGGCAGGCATCCTCGGCGTCCTGGAACCGCTCCCAACCGCGCTGCGGACAAGCGTACCTTAATGCAGTGAAATACGTACCCGCGATGTGCGGATTGAGTTTGTCCACGGGCGCGCACTCGATCCCGCTCCTCTCTTCGAGGCTTTTGATGCCCTCACCAGGATTCTCATCACATCCAATATCCAACCCAACGACGAGCACCTTCTTCGTGTTGGGGTCCGTGCCATACCGTGAACCGACGTACGGATAGCACGCAAACTTATATTTTCTGTGATTTGGAAAGCGCGCCGGCAAATCGCCCGTTTGGCAGTCGATGCCCATGTTACGGAAAAAAAACCAGTAGATTGCTTTCAGGCGCGCACGATAAAAGGTGAGTGCTGGCAGTGTGTTGGTTTCGCTCATGGGAGTTGTGTATTCCACCGATGATGACCACCGATTCTGGACGATGCTGATCTGATCAGCGACTCAGCTGAGGATGATAGCTCTGGAAGAGGCGGATGTCCATAGGGAGCCGGGGTGATGGATCGCACCGGCGGCAGTGGGAGACGGAGCGGGAACGAAGCGTTGAGAGAACATCGTCTTGAGCATCTACCGGGTGTTGGCCGCATGCGATGTCGCCTCCATTTTTTCGAGAACCGACCGCACCCGTCTGGCGTTGCAGAGCAAGCGCGAATGAGCTCGCCGAAGTTGTCCCGAGCTGATGGACGATCATCGCCGGTTTCTGATTGGACTGAAGCTACGGATGATCGATGATGCGGACCAAGTGCTGGAGAAGCTGGACACTCGGATCAAGGAGACCGTGCGCGTTTCGAGATTGCGTCGACCTGTCTTGAAAACACGCCTTGGGTCGGTGCGAGGTCGGCCAAGGCGATCTTGGCCGAAACCGCAAGCGTCGTGACGCTGCCGTGCGTAACCGCAACAGCTACTACCGGGGGCTGTACCACCGCTACCGGGCGCGCGGAGGTTCAAGCAGGCGATCATGATGGTGCAGCACGTTATGCTGACACATGTTCACGGACGGAACCTGTCACACCGACCTCGGCGCCGTGCGGCGACACCTCAATCGAGCAAGCTGGGCGCCGAGGTCGTCGAGGTCGAGATCGTGGGAACAGCTGTCTGGCCGCTCCGAGGTTGGACCTTCCACACCAGACTCGACCGCGTAGGTTCATGGGTTGAAGGACGCGGGCCGCCCCGGAAACTTCCGCCGAGGAGCGGGCGTACGACGGCGAACACGGGCTCACCCGACAACGGAGAACGGAAAATGAAGAGGTTCGCTCAGCTGTCCGCGGCGGGAATCGCCGCGGTCCTGCTTCTGAAGCTGGCGGGGGCGGTCCTCCTCCCTCTGCTCGGCATGGTGGCCGCCGCCTTCGCCTTCGCGCTCAAGCTGCTCCTGATCGCCGGAGCCGCGTGGCTCGTCTGGACGCTGGTCAAAAAGAGCGGATGCTGCGGAACCCGCGAAAAGGACGAATGCCGTTGAGCCCGGGAAGATAGGGAGGAACCTCTAGCCTCCTCCGCGGACGCTCCCCCGCGCCGTGCGCGGGCGGGGAGAGACGGGGCGTCGCCCGGGGGCGAACCCCCGCGGCTACGTCCACCGCCCCAGCTGTTGCAGCTGCCGAGGAGTTCCCATCACCACGAACTCGTCCCCGACCCGCAACGTCGTGCTTCCCTTGGGATTGAAGGTGATCTGCTTCCGGTCCGCTCCCCGGAGGAGGGCGACCACGACCACGGATTCGCGTATGCGGGTCGAGGCGAGCGTCTTCCCCGCCGCCGCCGATTTCGCGGTCAGGGCGATCTGGTCGGTGCGCAGATTCAGCCCCTGCAGGCGGTAGCCGATCTCGAGCAGCGTGGTCGCCGACGGGCGGACCAGCATCGCGGCCATGGCGACGCCGCCGCTGACGTTGGGACTGACGACGTGGCTCGCGCCCGCGCGGTACATCTTGGCGGTGGTCTCCCGGTCGTCGGCCCGCGCGATCACGTTCAGCTCGGAGTTCAGAACCCGCGCCGACAGACACACGAACAGGTTGTCGGCGTCCTCGCTCAGGCACGTGATGAGGCCCCGGGCGTGCCGGACGCCGGTGCTCTCCAGGATCGCGTCCTTGGCGGCGTCGCCCTCGACCACCAGAGCCTTGGGATGTCTTCCGCGGATCGAGCGCACCCGCTCCGGATCGTTGTCGATGACGACGAAATCCAGGTCCGACTGCTCCAATTCGATCAAGACTTGCCGTCCCGTGCGGCCGCATCCGCACACGATCACGTGATCCCGCATCTTGGCGATGGTTTTCATGGTGCGCCGTCGTTGAAGCGTGCCCGTCAGATCCATTTCGATGAAAAGCGCCGTGACCAGGGCGAACCACAGACCGAGCCCGGTCAGTCCCATGCCGAGCAGGGCCATCGTGAAGTTGCGTCCGGCGGCGCCGAGCGGAGCGACCTCGTGGTACCCCACCGCGGTCAGGGTGATGACGGTCATGTAGAGGGCGTCGTGGAAGGACCACCCCTCGATGTACATGTACCCCGAAACGCCGATCGCATTCACCGCGGCGAAGTACGCGGCCATCCACCCCATCTGCCGTGCGAAGGGACCGCTCAGGGAGACGCTCACGCCGTGCGGTCCCCCGCGGCCGCGCTCCCCGGGCCGCAGGTCACGGTGCGGGCCCGATCCTGCGGCGATTGGGACCGCCCCCCGGCCCGGTCCGGCCGCGCGCGGGCTCGCGATGGTAGTCCACGCGCACGCTGCGGCCGCCCATCGTGGTTCCGTTGAGGGCCTTCACCACCTTCTCCGCAGCCTGCGGGTGGATCTCGACGCGGGAGAAGGTTTCCTGGATCTCGATCCTGCCCACCTGCGCGCGCTCGATTCCGGCTTCGCCCGCTGCTGCGCGCACCAAGTCGCCGGGTCCGATCCCGTCCCGCGAACCCACGCTCAGAAACAGACGCACCCAGGCCTGGGCGCGGACCGGAAGCCCGACGGCCGGGGAAGCGCCGGAGCGGGGGCCGTCTCCGCGAGTCTCCGCTCCGACGCTCGCGCGCCGCGTCGGCGAGCTTTTTGCGGCCCGCCCCGCGAGACGGCTCGCAGCTGCGGCCACCTCCACCGGGTCGTAGCGCTCGTACAACGGATCCAGGAGAAGCAGTTCGGAGGCGAGGTCCTCCTCCTCCAGAACGCGCAACAGCTCGGAACGGCGGCGCTCGATCTCGGATCGAGTCCGGGCCCGGGGCGGCGTCGGGAGCGGCTTCATGCGGTAGCCCGCCTCTTCCGCGATCGCCTTCAGATGGGCCAGCTCCCGGTAGAGCACCAGAACCGCGGCGGCGCCGCCCGGGCCGTGACGGTTGCGCAACGCGTCGACCCCGGCGGGCACGTCGACGCTCAGCGTCGCGACGCCGCCCGCCCCGGCCATTCCCTCGAGCGCGGGGGGATCGGCGCCGTCTCCCTGGCCCGAGAGCCAGATCGGGGTGGAGGGATCTCCCGTCGCTCCCACCCGGAAGCCGTGCATCGCGAGCCGGTCTCCCACGTCCGCGGCATGATCGTCGGAGGCGCAGAAGACCAGCACGTGGCGCACGTCCCTCTGCTCCAAGAGCTCGGACACGGCCCGCACCACATCGGCGTCTTCCTTGCGGCAGATGCGGTAGAGGACGATGCCGCGAACCGGCCCGGCCTTCCCCTCCCGCGGCGAACCGGAGCCCGCCACGTACCCCGCTTTCCTCGCGTGCGCGCGCGCGAAAGACTCCACCTCCGCCGTGATCGGCAACGAGATCACGATCCGCTGCGCCGCCGCGGGCAGGAAGGCCACGAGGGTCTCGAGGTCTTCCAGGCCGTGCGCCTGCTGGAGGGCCGCCGCCCCGTCCACCACCAGCGCTCGGAGACCCTCCAACCGCAGGCGCGAACTCCGCACCTCCGCCAGAAGGTCCGAGGCGCTCCCGAAGAGAACGTCGGACCGGTCCGGGGAAGCCCACGGAGACCCCAGGGCCGCAACGGCGTGTCCCGTCGCCATCGCCAAGCGCGCCAGGGAAGCGGCCAGCGCGGCGGCGGCCGCGGCCGATGCCGTGAGCACGACCGCCTTGGGCGCCGCGCCCTCCGCCTCGATCCGGTCGAGCAGGGGCGCGCCGTACGCCACCAGGGTTCCGCTTCCCGGGCCGGCCCGCACGAGCGCGTTGTTGCCGCGCCGCAGAAGCGGAATCACATCCTCCTGAAGCGGAGTGGGGCGCTCGATGCCCTCGGCGGCCAAGGCCTCCACCAGCTCCGGGGGAAGGCCGAGTTCCTCGAAGGACTCCACGTCAGGAGGGATCCCCCGATCCCGGTCCGCCCCGGTCGCCCGGCTCGTAGGGCAGGGCGTTGAGGAACTTCTGGACCTCGTAGTCGATGCGGGAGGTGCGCAACCGGTCCGTCGAGGCGGTCACCGACGTGTACATCCCGTGCCGGTGCACCGAAAGCGTCAGGATTCCCTCCCCGCCCGTATAGGTGGCCTCGTGCGCCGAGCCCCGGGATCGGGTCAGCCCGACGCGGTCCGGCAGAATCTCGTCGGCCCGCGCCATCACTTCAGCGGGCGAGAACGCCGTCTTCCTCTGGTATCCGGCCATCCGCCTCTCTTCGTCTCTTGCCGTTGGCGTTCGTGTCGTCCCGGGGACAACCCCGTTCGATTCCTATCCGGGCGCAACTCCTCGGAAAAAGCGCGCCAAACCCCGCCGGTCGGGCAACCCTTCGAGCCTCCGAGCGCCCACCACGAACGTGGGCGCGCTCCGCACCCCGCCGCGGAGCGCGGCCGTGCGCATCTCCTCGACTTGCGCCGCGTAGCGATCCACGTCGAGCGCCGCCCTCGCTTCCGTAGCGTCCAGTCCCTCTTCCCGCGCCAGCGCGACGAGCACGTCGATGCGGCCGATGTCCGCCTTTTTCTCGAAGAACGCCCGGAAGAGTGCCGCATGCACCGCCTCGCAGCAACCCTTCGCGCGCGCGTGCAACGCCAGCTCGTGCGCCTTGCGGCTCCACGGCACGCGGCGGGGCGTCGGGACCTCCAGCCCGTAGTCCGCCGCCCCCCTGCGCACGGCCCGGCAACGGGTTTCCCACGCCCCGGATTCGGGATCGATGGGCGGCAGCGGAGGGCGCCGGAGTTCGAACGGGCGGCGGGCGAGCGGCATCCCGTCCGGCAACAGGGCGCCGAGCGCCCGGTCCAGCAGGTAGCAGGCGGGGTCGACGTAGTCGAAATAGAAGACGATCTCCACTTCCTCCATGCGCGGAATCTCGCGCGCCGTACAGGGACGTTGCAATGCGGAGCGGGGCGACGGACGGGCCGGGGAGGACACGCTCCGCGCGCTTGATCCCCAGCGTCTTCCGGGGCAACTTGGTGGCGCGCCCCTTCCGCGGACGCTTTCCCGCGCCCGCGAGCCGTCCTCCTCCCGCCCCCGCCCATGACATTCAGCGAGAACGTCGCCCGACTCCAACCGTCCGCCACCATGGCCGTCAGCTCGCTGGCCAAGCGCCTGCGCGCGCAGGGGCGCGACATCGTCGACCTGAGCGCCGGCGAACCCGACTTCGAGACCCCGAGCTGGCTGGTGGACGCGGCCGTCGAGGGCGTGCGCGCGGGCGCGACCCGCTACACGCCCGCCGCCGGAATGCCGGAGTTGCGCGCCGCCATCGCGAAGTCGCTCGCCGCCCGGGGCGCGGACGCCTCCGGGAGCGACGTGGTGGTCGCCGCCGGGGCGAAGCAGGCGCTCTTCAACGCCTGCTTCGCCTTCTTCGGTCCGGGCGACGAGGTCATGATCGCCTCGCCCTATTGGACCAGCTATCCGGAAATGGTGAGGCTTTCTCGGGCCGAGCCGGTCTTCGTCCGGGGACCGGCCGAAGAGGGCTTCCTGCTCCGCCCCGAGGACCTGGAGCGCGCGCGCACCGAGCGCACCCGAGGGCTGATCATGTGTTCGCCCAGCAACCCCACGGGAGCCGTCTACACGCGCGACCGGCTCGCCGCCGTGGCGCGCTGGGCCAGAGACAACGGCGTACGCCTCGTCAACGACGAGATCTATCGTCACATCCACTTCGCCGGAAAGGGACCGGCGCCGGGGCTTCCGGAGCTGGCGGAGGAGGACGTCGGTCCCTTCGTGCTCGTCGACGGCGTCTCGAAGGCCTTCGCGATGACGGGATGGCGCATCGGTTTCTCCTACTGCGACGCCGCCGGGGCGAAGAAGATGGCGGCGCTCCAGAGCCACACCACCTCCAACCCCGCCAGCCCCTCCCAGCTCGCGGCGCTGGCCGCCTACACCGACGCGGAGCGGTCCCTGGCCGACGTCGCGCGCATGCTGGAGGCGTACCGGCGCCGCCAGCGACTGGTCGTGTCCCTCATGCGCGAACTCCTGCCGGGCTTCGCCTTCGCCGAGCCCGGCGGGGCCTTCTACCTCTTCTTCCGGGTGGAGGAGGCATTGGCGCCCGACGAAGGCTCGAGCGATTTCTGCACCCGCATGCTCGAGCGGGCGGGCGTGGCCCTGGTGCCCGGTTCGGCCTTCGGCGACGACCGCTACGCACGCATGAGCTTCGCCGCTTCCGACGAGTCGCTCATCGAGGCGATTCGGCGGATGGCGCGAGTCCTGGCGGGTGGTTGATGCGCTCCAGAAGCCCTCGGCACGACCGCTCCACGATCCTGAAACACTCCTCGAAGCCGCGCTGGTCCCCGTAGTAGGGGTCGGGGACGTCTCGGTCGCGCCCGGCTTCGGGGTCGAACTCGCGCAGGAGATGCAGGCGCGCGGAACCGCCCGAGGACCGCGCAAGCGCCGCCAGATGGGCGAGATTGCTACGGTCCATGGCGACCACCCATTCGAAGCGGCGCATGTCGTCCGGCCCCACTTGGCGCGCATGCCCGGGAAGCTCGATTCCGTGGGCGCGCGCGACCGCCCGAGCGCGCGCGTCGGGGCGTTCGCCCACATGCCAGGATCCGGTTCCGGCGGAATCGACGCGCACGTCGACGCCGGCTCGGTCGGCGAGACGGGCGAAGACGCCTTCCGCCAGGGGAGACCGGCAGATGTTGCCTAAACAGACGAAAAGCGTTGAAGTTGCGGCGGTGTCGGCCATGTGTCGGG
The DNA here is from genome assembly GCA_965115885.1 of Longimicrobiales bacterium. Classification (GTDB taxonomy): domain Bacteria; phylum Gemmatimonadota; class Gemmatimonadetes; order Longimicrobiales; family Gaopeijiaceae; genus BD2-11. The sequence goes on along the minus strand of OZ220479.1, from coordinate 33,033 downwards.
AAAACGCTCCGGACCGGTGTACGGGATGAATGCGGGAGACGTCGGAATGCGGGAAGCTACATCGTTCGGAGAGATGAACCTATCCCCCGGGGCGCGCGCCGCCGTGGAGGCGCTGGGCTGGCGGGAGCCCACCCCGGTGCAGCGCCAGGCGATTCCTCCGGGGCTGAAGGGCCGCGACATCGTCGGCATCGCCCAGACCGGAACGGGCAAGACGGGGGCGTTCCTCCTGCCCGCGCTCGAGCGCGTGGCCCCGGGCGGGGGCTTGCAGGTTCTCGTGCTCTGTCCCACCCGCGAACTGGCGCAGCAAGTCTTCGGAGAGGCGGTCGCGCTCTCCCGAGGGAGCACCCTTCGCTGCGCCTGCATCGTGGGCGGAGTAGGCTACGGACCGCAGCGCGCCGCGCTCGAGACCGGCGCGGAGATCATCTCCGCGACCCCGGGCCGCTTCATCGACCACATGCGCCGCGGGCAGGCGGAGCTGGGCCGGGTGCGCGTTCTCGTGCTCGACGAAGCCGACCGCATGCTGGACATGGGGTTCCGCCCGCAGATCGAGAGCATCCTCCGACAGGTGCCGCGCAAGCGCCAGACGATGCTCTTCTCGGCCACCATGCCGCGCGGCGTTCACGCCCTTTCGCTCCAGGTCACCCGAGATCCGGTGCGGATCGAAGTGGCGCCCTCCGGCACGACCGCGCAGGGCATCGACGAGCGGGTCTACTCCGTCAAGCCGGGGAAGAAGGAGGATCTGCTGGTCCAGCTCCTTTCCGACCCGGGCTGGAACCAAGTGCTCGTCTTCACCCGCACCAAGCGGGGCGCCGACATGTTGCTCTCCCGGCTCGAGCGGGAGGGCATCGCGGTCGACGTCATGCACTCCGACCGCCAGATGCGCCATCGCGAACGGGCGCTGGACCGCTTCGCGACGGGAGGCGTGCGCGTCCTGGTGGCCACCGACATCGCCCAGCGGGGGCTGGACGTGGAGGGCATCTCGCATGTGGTCAACTACGACATCCCGATGGATCCCGACGACTACGTCCACCGCATCGGACGGACGGCGCGGGCGGGCGCGGCGGGCACCGCAGTCAGCTTTCTGACCGCGCCGGACCTGGCGTACCTGAAGTCCATCGAGCTGTTGCTGGGGCGCACCCTGCAACGCGTCCACCTGCCCGAGTTCGACTACGCCGGGTCTCCCGTCGAACGGCGGGACGAACCCGGGCGACGCAGGCACCCGCGCTCCGTGCGCGGGATGGGATCGAAATCCGCGGAATCTCTGTCGCCCGAAGAGCTGGAACGGCTTCTAGGTCGGCGCACGTAGCGGCGCAACCGTCGGCGCGCCCGCGACGGGGGTGCCGGAACGCCAGGGGCGACGCGGCCGCCCGACTCCCGAACGGAACGGGGAGTCCGGTCGGGACGGCACCCTTGAACCAGGAACCGAATCTCCATGATCCTCAAGCGATACGGCACCCGACTGCACAGCGTCCAACCCGACTTCGACTCCCGCGCCCTGACCGAGATCGGGTTCCGCCGCGACCGGCGGCTGTCGCTCTCCGCGACCGACCTCGCCGAAGACTACGAGGCGGTGGGGGAGTTCGAGTTGTCGGCCGATGCGGAAGGTCCCGTCCACGACCGGGCGGAACGGGAACTGCTGCGCAACCTCGAACGGGCGCTCCGTCGGGTCGAAACCGAGGCCGGCGACGAAGGGGTGGTCGTCGTCGAGAGCGCCCAGGGCGTCGACTACCCCAAAACCCGCGACCGGAAACGGAACCAGATCCGGGAGGGTCGGAACCGGCTGTACTTCCATTGGACGGTCGACCCGCCGTTGCGCGTGAGCGTGTTCCGGCCGCGTCGGTGAAGCGCGAGCCGGAGGAAGACCCGAAATCGTTTCCCGGGCCTTCCGAACCGAAGTCCCGGGGAGCGCCCGGAGATCCGGGGCGAGCCGCATTCGCGCGGTTCCGAATCCAATCCGGCGTTCCTGCGTAGAACGAGACGAATCACGCGGGACCGAGTCGGGATGACGCGACCCGCCGAAGGCATGGAAATTCCAGGAGGTTCACGATGCTGATCCGCAGATCCAGTTCCCGATTCAGGGGACGCAAGGACTACACTCTTCCCAGCAGGCGAGAGACCCGCCCCACGGCGAGCGCGCGTCTGCTCGGCAGAGACGCCGCCGACCGCGCCCCGACCGACCGATCCCGCAAGGAAAGGACGGCCGCCGCGGGGTAGCCCCGAAACGCCCCGGAGCGGGTCCGGCCGGACAGGCCGGACCCGAGGGCGGAGCCTCGAGGAACGCTCCTCGGGGCTCCGCTCTCTTTTGCGCGCTGCGCGCCACGCCGCCGTCGTCGCGCCATCCCACGCCGCGGTCCGGGTAGCCGTCGACATCCCTCGGACCCGACCGGACGACCGCGGAACCCCGCAGGTCGTTCGCGACCGCGTCGCGGCCCGACTGCGCCGCGGTCCGGCATTTCGGGACCCAGGCGGGGCGGCGCACGTCCGATGCGACGCGCCCCGTCGGCCCGATCCCCGGTTGGTCGTCGCCCGCTTGGCTAGCGCTAAGCCGGTCCCGGTCGTCGAACGCGCGGGGAAAAGTCGACGGTGGAGTTTCGGACCGTTCCGAAAGCGAGATCTCGTCCGCGCAGACGCGCCGACCGCAGTGTGCCGCCCGGCCCGCACGGTGCGCTCGGCGCTCGTAGGATCGGATCGTGCGGGGCCGCTTCGTCCACGGCTCTCGCCCTCGCTGAAACGGCGCCCTCCGACGATGCGTTCGAAACCGGAGACGTCGCGCGCGGTTCCGAACCCAATCCGCGCCTTCCTGCGTAAGGATCGGTCGTGCGGGACCGAGTCGGAGCGACGCGACCCGCCGAAGGCATAGATACGGATTCCCAGGAGGTTCGCGATGTTGATCCGCAGATCCAGCGCCCGATTCAGGGGACGCAGAGACTACACTCTTCCCAACAGAAGAGAGACCCGCCCCACGGCGAGCGAGCGCCTGCTCGGCAGGGACGCCGCCCGCTCCCCGACCGCCCGCTCCCGCAAGGAAAGGACGGCCGCCGCGGAGTAAGCCCCGAAAACGGCCCCCGAGCGGATCCGGCCGGACGCGCCGGACCCGGGCGCGGAGCCCTCGAGGAGCGGTCCTCGGGGCTCCGCTTCGCTTTGCGAAGTACGCCCCGCCCTTCCCGGCTTTTTCGAAGGCCGAGGAAAAGCGACGCAAGACCGGAACGGAGCCCGGCCGCCCTTTGCGGTCTCCTCCGATTCGTGCGCCCCCTTCGTCCGCCGATCCGTGCGTTCAGGACGCGTCCTGCTCCGTCACCGGCTTCGGAGTCATCCACCGTTCGAACCAGCTGCGCAGGTAGAGCTGGGTGCGCAGGAAGTTGGAGGGGTTGCTCGAGGTGCCGTGCCATTCGTCCTTGAAGCGCACCATGGCCGAGGGGACCTTCAGAACCCGCAACGCCTGATAGAACTCCTCGGTCTGCGCCATGGGGGTGCGCAGGTCCATCTCGCCGGTCATGAGCATGGTGGGGGTGGTGACGTTGCCCACGTACATCAGCGGGGAACGGCGCAGGTGCTCGGAGGGGTCGTCCCAGGGGAAGCGCTCGAAGTTCTTGTACCAGGTGGCTCCGTCGGTGGTGCCGACGAAGGACAGCCAGTTGGTGACCGGGCAGTTGGCGGACGCCGCCCGGAAGCGGTCGGTGTGGCCGACGACCCACGAGGTCAGCACGCCGCCCCCCGAGCAGCCGTAGACGAACATGTTGTCGGTGTCCACGTAGCCCTTGGCGATCACCTCGTCGACGCCGTTCATCAGGTCGTCGTAGTCCTTGCCCGGATACGCGTTCTTGATGGCGTTGCCGAAGGCGCTGCCGTAGCCCGAGCTGCCCCTGGGGTTGGTGTAGAGCACCACGTAGCCGTTGGCGGCGTGGTCCTGCCAGCCGAAGTTGAAGCCCACGTTGTACATCCCGTGCGGTCCGCCGTGAATCGCGAGGATGAGGGGATAGCGCTCGGACGGATCGAAGTCCGGGGGCTTGACGATCCAGCCCTGGACGTCGAAGCCGTCGACCGATTCGTACCAGATCTCCTCGACGTCGCCGAGCCGGACGTCGGCCAGCACGTCGTCGTTCACGCGAGTGAGCCGACGGACGTCTCCGGGATCGTCGAGCCGCAGGGAGACGACGTCCCCGGGTTCGTGGTAGCTGGTGCGCGTGCCGACCGCGTGGCCGCGCTCGTCGATCGTGGCGATCGCGAGCATGTGGTTCCCGCTGGTGACCGCGCGCGGCTCGCCGCGCACCGGGGCGAACCACAGGTTCGAGTTGCCCTTCATGGCGGCGGTGAAGTACACCCCGCTGCCGTCCCGGGCCCAGGTCGCGCCCGAGAGGCGACGTCCCAGTTCGTCGGCGATGCGCCGCGAGCCCGAACCGTCCCGGTTCATCACGCGGAGCTCGGTCTCGACGTAGGTGTCGTCGGACCAGTCGTTGGCCTGGTAGGCGATCAGGCTGCCGTCGGGAGAGGGGACGGGGCTGCCGTCGGGCCCTCGGTGATCGGTGAGTTGGCGGATCGCGCGCGAGCGCACGTCGACGGCGTAGATCTCCGACTCGCGCCAAGTCTTGTCGATGTCCTCCGAATCCTCGATGCGCAGCGACTGGAAGAGGATCTCCGAGCCGTCGGGCATCCACCGGGGCGAGGAGTGGTTCCAGGCGCCGTCGGTGAGCTGGCGGGGGGTGCCGCCTTCCGCAGGCACTAGGAACAGGTGCTGGAAGCCGTCGTCGATGTAGCCCCGGCGGTCGCGGCGGTAGGTCAGGCGGGTGACGATCTTGGGGGCTTCGGTCCAGCGCGCGCCCTCCGGAGGAGCGGGCATGTCGATCGCCCAGCTTTCGTCCGACGGCACCGTCATGACGAAGGAGATGCGAGTGCCGTCGGGCGACCAGGCGATGTCCGACGGACTCTCCTCCAGGCGGGTGATCTGCGTGGTGGCGCCCTCGGCGTCCATCCAGCGCACGAAGATCTGCGCGTCCCTGAGGAACGCGATGCGGGTGCCGTCGGGCGACCAGCGCGGGCTCGATCCCTCGAGCAGAAACCGCGCGCGCGCGCCGTCGGCATCCATCACCCAGACCGACGAGGCTCTGCGGTCTCCCCGCTGGTCCACCCAGGAGCGCGTGTAGACGATCCGGCTGCCGTCCGGGGAGATGCGGGGGTCGGCCACCCACTCCCAGTCCAGGTACTTGTCGAGGGAGAGGGCGTCTCCGCCCTCTTGGGCGGAAGCTCCGGCCTGGGGCGCGAGGACGAGCGCCAGAAACAGCGGGACCATTCGAGCTCGACGGACCATCTCCATCCTCCGGTGAAGCGGAGCGCACTCTCGAGCCCGCGAAGCGCTCAAGAGGAACCTGAAGGGGCGAATTTACGGGAGCCGACGGTGTCGGGCCAATTTCGGGCGGATGCGGAGCGGGCGCCGGCCCGGGTCTCCTCGGAAGGCTCCCGAGATTTCGGGGCATGGTCGGCCGGGAGGCGGCGGTCTTCTCGACCTCGGCCGGAGACGAGCCGCGCGCCGACTTCGCTCAGGAATCCGCCTCGGCCGCCGGCGGCGTGCGCCGGAAGCGCACCCGCGGGCCGGCGACCGCTCGCGTCGCTCGCCCGGACCGACGCTCGACGCGGATCCCCGAAAAGGTTGCCCGCGAGACGCCGCAACTTCGATCGCGCATTCGCACCCCGCCGACGTCCCACTCGCCCCGAAGACGCTCCCCGGCACGGCGCGGATTGGTCGCGACGTCGGCATGAAGGATCGAAAAGCCGACCGGGTTGCGGCCCGGGGCCGCGTCGCCGAACATGCCCGAACGAAATCGTCTCGGCAGGTTCGCTCCGCGAGCGCGCGAGGCGAGGATCCACGCGGACGAGCGCGCCCGGGACGCGACCCGCACCGACGGCGTGGAGCCGTTCCGGAGGTTGCGGCCGCCGGACGGGGCCGACGGCCGCTCCACCGGGAGTCGACGGCGTGAGCGAAGACGCGAGCAACCTCTCCGGTTCGGGAGCGACGGATTCCGCCGTCCGGACGGACAGCGAGGCCGAGGTTCCGCCGTCGCCTCCCGCGCCCGATCCCCGGGCCGCGCGCTTCCGGCGCCCGGACGGCCCCCGGACGATCCGGCGGCCCGCCCGCCAAGTGACCGAGAAGGTGCGGACCGGACGGATTCCCCTGCGCGCGCACCCCGAATGGGCGCACGCCTTTCCGTGGGTCGTGCAGGGGATCACGGTGCGCCGTCCCTCCGCGCAGCGCTCGGACGCTCGATCCGACGGGAGCCGCGCACCGGGGAGCGACGCCGCCGGGGAGCGACCGCGCACCGGTCGCGGCGGAACGGACGAGGACCTCGACTTCGGGTTGTTCGCCGGAGCGCCGGCGGGCGCCGCGACGAAGCGGTGGGAACTCCTGGCGGACGAAACGGGATGCGGCAGCGTGATCCACGCCCGTCAGCTCCACGGCCGCGGGATCGCGCTGCACGAGAAGACGCCGCCCGGCCTCCTTCTGGCTCCGGCGTGCGACGGACACGCCACCCGCGATCCCGGCGCGCTGCTCGCCGTCTCGGTGGCCGACTGCGTTCCCGTCTTCGCGGTCGCCCCGAGCGCGCGCGCCGTCATGCTGCTGCACGCGGGATGGCGCGGAGCGGCCGCCGGCATCCTGGAAGCGGGGCTGGCCATGCTGGAACGGGACTTCGGCACCCCTGCGCGCGAAGCCCGCATTCACCTGGGACCGGCGATCTGCGGACGATGCTACGAAGTGGGGCGGGAGGTCCACGAGGCGCTGGGGCTGCCCCGACCGACCCGCCCGTCCCAACCGGTCGACCTGAGACGCGCGCTGGCCGACCGGGCCTTCGCCGGCGGCGTCGATCCCGCCCATCTGACCGTCTCGGCGTTTTGCACCCGGTGCGCGGAGGCGCCATTCTTCTCGCACAGAAGCGGGGACGCCGGCCGCCAGATCGCGGTGCTGGGCATCGCCCCGAACGGACCCGCGCCCCGGACAAACGCATGGTTCCAGAAACGTCGCCGGGAGAGGAGCTAGGTCGCGCGCGCGCGCCGCGCGCGGACCCCTCGGTGGGCCTCTGCTCCGTGTGCGCGCACCGCAGAGTGACAAGAAACCGCAGAGGCTCCATCTTCTGGCTCTGTCGGCGCTCGGCCGACGACGCGCGCTTCCGTCGCTACCCGCGTCTGCCGGTGGCGCGTTGCCCGGGATTCGAACCCGTATCCGAGACGCGACCGAACCTCGAGGAGCGACAGGAATGAGCGAACCCTTCTACGTCTCCAGCGTGCAGCTCGAGAAAGTGGCGGGCGCCCACAGACGCGGCCGGCTTCCCGCGGGCGCCACGATCGACCTCGGCGTGCACGGGCCGGTGAAACGCCGATACCGGCTCGACGCCGAACCCGACTTGCCGCTCGCCGTGGACTACGTGGTCGCCGCCGCGGGCGGGTGACTGCTCGGAACGCTCAACGGCGCACTGGAGGTGCGCGGGATCAGCCTTGCCCCGGACCGGATCGACGCCCGGGCGGAAGGCGTCAACGAAATGGAGGGCCGGCTGCCGGTGCTGCGCCGCATCCACGTCCACTACCGGCTCTCGATCCCGGCGGGCGCGCGCGCGGCCGCCGACCGGGCCCTCGCCAGCCATGTCGACAAGTGCCCCACGGCCGCGAGCCTGAAGGGCGCGGTCGACGTCACTTGGAGCGCGGACGTCACCGAGCGCGCGGCCGACGGCGCGTGAGATGGGGATTCGTCCGCTCGTGATCCTCTCCCGAGGTCGCCCGGCCCGTCCGCTCGGCGACGCCCCCGCATCGCCCGAGCGATCCCGTGCCTGAGTTTCTGGCCCAGGCGGTCGTCGTCCTTTCGCTGGCGGTGCTGGCGCTGCTGCTTCCCTTCGCCGCCCATCGAACCTACCTGCTGCTGCTCAGCCGACGAACGCCCCCGGAGCTGCCGTCCACCTGGACGGGCCGGTGGCCGCGGGTCACCCTCCAACTCCCGCTGTACAACGAGGCGTCGGTCGCGCGGCGGGCGATCGACGCCGCCTGCTCGCTCGACTATCCGGCGCGCGCCCTCGAGATCCAGGTGCTGGACGACTCGACCGACGACACCGTGGAGCTCGTCGCGAAGCGCGTGGCCCGGTGGCGGGCCCGGGGCGTGGACATCCGCCACATCCGCCGCAGGGAACGCTCGGGCTTCAAGGCGGGCGCCCTGGCCGCGGGGACGCGACGCGCCCGCGGCGACTTCCTGCTCGTGCTGGACTCGGACTTCGTGCCCGAACCGGACTTCGTCAAGCGACTGCTGCCGCCCTTCCGGGATCCCGGGGTGGGGATGGTTCAAGCCCGCTGGGATCACCTCAACGAAGACGACGGCTGGCTCACCCGCGCGCAGGGCCTGCTCCTGGACGGACACTTCTTCTTCGAGCACGGCGGCCGCTGGCGGGGGGGACTCTTCTTCAACTTCAACGGCACCGCGGGCATGTGGCGCCGCGCCTGTCTGGAGGATGCGGGCGGATGGCAGTCGGACACCCTCACCGAGGACCTGGACGTCAGCTACCGCGCGCAGATGCGCGGCTGGCGCTTCGTCTTCCTGGAGGACGTCGGCGTCCCCGCGGAACTCCCGGACCGGACGGGCGCTTTCGAGATCCAGCAGCGGCGGTGGTCCCAAGGCGGAATCCAGACGGCGCGCAAACTCCTCCCGACCCTGTTGCGCGGGCCCTGGAGGCTCGCGGTGAAGAAAGAGGCGGCGATCCACCTGTGCGGGCACGTCGCCTACCCGCTCACCCTCCTCCTCGGGCTCCTGATCTATCCCTCCGCCCTCGCCCGACGCGCGCTCGGCGGAGACGAGCTCCTCTTCGTCGACCTGATCGTCTTCTTCTTCGCCACCGTTCCCTTCGTCCTCTACTACACCGCCGCGGGCCGCAAGCGGAACCGGCCCTGGCGCCGCCTGCTGCCCGCGGTGGCGACGGCCCTGGCGGTCGGGGTGGGGCTGACCGCGCCGGCGACGCGGGCCGTGCTGCGCGGTCTGACGGGCCGCAGAGACGGCTTCGCCCGAACGCCCAAGAAGGGCGGCGGCGGGGCGGCGGACGAGGCGCCCGGGAGCCAGACGCCGGACACTCTCTTCAAGCTGACGATGGCGGTGGCGATGAGTTTCTTCGTGGGCGCCGCGATCCGCGCCGGACTATACGCGTCGACCCCGTTCCTGACGCTCTTCGCCCTGGGCTACTGGAGCCTGGGGGTGGGCGGTCTCAAACGTCCCGGAGCGGCGCGCCGCGTCCCACAGGAGCAACCCGTAGAAGGGAAGCCAGAGGAAGAGGCGGGTCCACAGGGGCCGCGGCCAGTCCCCGGTCTCCAGATGCGTCCCCAGCCCCCAGTACGCGACGAACGCGAAGCCGCTGAGCAGGATCCAGGCCCGGTTTCGGCGCAGCGCCGCGAAGGGCAGGATCCAAAGCGCGTACCAGGGATGGAAGGTGGGCGAGAGCAGGAGTCCCGTCCCGAGGATCCGGAAGAGGGCCTCCTCGGCGTCCAGGCGCTTCAAGGTCGCCCAGCCCACGACCGCAAGCACCAGCGCCGCGGACAGGTACCGGGGCGCCAGCGGGCGGCCGGGCAGGACCGCTTCGAGAACGGCGAACGCGCCCTCGTAGGCGCGCCAGTGCTCCGCGTAGGTGGACAGTCCGGTCCAGAGCGCGGACCCCGCATCGGCGTGGGGAAGATGGAAGAGCGCCAGCACGACCGCGCACGCCGCCGCCAGGCGCACGCCGTAGCGGCGGGCAAGCGGCGGTAGCGCCGCGACGGGCGCGAACTTGGTCAGCGCGGCGAGGGCGAGCACCCCTCCCATCGCCCAGGACGCCCACCGGCGCGGCGCGGCGACGGCGACCGGCTCGCCCCCGGATTCGCGCGCGGGCAGAGCCAAAAGGAGCAGAACCGTCAGCAGGAGGAGGCCGAGGGACTCGAAGTGTCCGCTCCACGCGGTCTCGACCACCAGCAGCGGCGACCACGCGAAGAGGACCAGGGTGCCCGGGACCGAGCGTCCGGTGCGGCGCGCCACCTTCCCCAGCAACGCGCAGGCCGCCAGATCGGCGAGAGTCCAGAGCGCCTTGAGCGCGAACGGCGATCCGCCGACGCGCGCGCCCGCCAAAAAGACCATCTGGGCGAAGGGAGGGTAGACGGTGGGGACGGAGGGATTGTTGATGCGCGCGTGCCAGGCGGTGCGGATCGATTCGAGCTCGGGCGCGTCCGGGGGGTACAGGTAGGGGTCGATGCCCTGCAACTGCACGTGTCCGTCCCAGAGGTAGCGGTAGACGTCGTCGGACAGAAAAGGAGCGCAGGGGAGCAGAACCGCGCGGAAAAGGACGGCGAAACCCCAGACGACGCGGCCTGCGGCGGGCGCGCCGACGGCCGCGCGCGCCGCGAAGACGTAGGCTCCGAACGCGCCGGCGAGGAGAAGCAGACGTGGAAACGGAACCCCGGCCTCCGGCCACCAGCCCGAGGCCGCCAGAAACGCCAACTCCAGGAGACCCGGGACGATCAGCGGCCGCGCGCGCCCGAGCCGACTCACCGCCCGGGCGTCCCTGACGTCCCGCCCGCCATGCCGTCCGCCCCGCCCCTCGAGCCCCCCTCCGTCGCCGCCGGTCCCGTGGCGGTGCTCATCCCGGCGCTCGACGAGGAACCCACCCTCGCGTCGGTGATCCGCGCGCTTCCAGTCGACCTGATCGACGAAATCGTGGTCGCGGACAACGGCTCGCGGGACGCCACCCCGCGGATCGCGCGCGGGCTGGGGGCGGTCGTGGTGGCCGAGCCGCGTCGGGGATACGGCGCCGCCTGCCTGGCCGGTCTGCGGCATCTGGCCGCCCGCCCTCCGGCCATCGTGGTCTTCCTGGACGCGGACGGGAGCGACGATCCCTCGGAGCTGGCCCGACTGATCGATCCCATCCGTTCGGGCGCGGCCGACATGGTGCTGGGCGTGCGCACCGGCGACCCGCCCGGCGTGCCCCTGCACGCGCGCATGGGCAACCGGGTCGTGCTCCTGTGCGTGCGCCTGCTCTTCGGCCTCCGCTTCCGCGACATGCCTCCCTTCCGCGCCATTCGCTACGACCGCCTGCGCGAGCTGCGCATGGACGACCGCGACTGGGGCTGGACCCTGCAGATGCAGATCCGCGCCGGGCGGCTGCGCCAGCGCATCGCCGAGATCGAGGTCCCGTACACGCGCCGGGCGGGGGGTGTTTCGAAGATCAGCGGCACGTTGCGCGGCTCCCTGAAGGCCGGCGGCAAGATGTTCTACACGCTCGCCCGCGAAAGATCGATGCCCGTGAGACGATACGGACGAACCGAATGAACCGGACAACGCCCGAAGCCGCGCCCCGCGCGGAACTCGTCTCCGTCGTCGACGGCGTCCGAGACCGCCTGAGGCGCATCCTGCCTCGCCGCGACGCCGAACTCGGCGCCGACTTCGCGGAGCTCTTCCTCCGAAGAGCCCCGGACGACTACCTGCGCGAGCGGAGCGTCGCGTCGCTCGCGCGGGTGGCCGCGGACGCCTTCGCCTTCCTGCGGGAAAGCCGACCGGACCGGGTGAACGTGCGCGTCTTCAATCCGCCCGCGGAGGCGGAGGAAGAGAAACGCGACCCCGTGACCGTCATCCGCACCAACGTCGGCGAACGGCCCTTCATCGTCGACTCGATCCGCGAGTATCTGCACGCGCGGGGACGCGCCATCGAGCACTTCGTCTATCCGCTGCTCGGCATCGTGCGCCGCGAGGACCGCATCCTGCGCATCGTCCCGCCCGGGGAAGCGGAACGGCGCGAGTCCCTCGTCCACTGCGAGATCTCGCGCGTGGCCGATCCGGCCGTCCTCGCGTCGCTCCAGGAGGAACTGCAACGGCGCCTGGAGGACGTGGTGCGGGCCACCGACGACTTCCGGCCCATGCTCTCGGCGCTGGACGGCACGACGAAGAACCTCGAGGCCCGGTCCGCCCAGTTGCCGCAGCTCCGGGACCAGCTCGACGAGATCCGAGCCTTTCTCGCCTGGTTGCGCGACGACGCCTTCGTCTTCCTGGGGCATCGGCGCTACGATGTCCGGGACGATCCCGAGACGGGCAGGCCCGGCGTGGCGGTGGAGCCCGGCTCCGGGCTCGGCATCCTGCGCGACGAAGCCAGCTCGAACTACGCCGAAACGGTCCCGCTCGCCTCCATGCCCGACACCCTGCGCCAGCTGCTCGTCGACGGCCCCCTTCTGCTCATCGGCAAGACCAACGCCCGCTCCACCGTGCACCGGGCGGCGCACATGGACTACATCGGCGTCAAGAAGCTGGACTCCGAGGGAAGGCAGGTCGGAGAGGAGCGCTTCATCGGGCTCTTCACCTCCAAGGCGTACGGCGACCACGCCGACCGGATCCCCATCCTGCGCCAGAAACTGCGCTGGATCCTGGAGGACGCGGCGGCTCAGAAGGGATCGCACGACTACAAGGAGATCAACACGATCTTCAACTCGATGCCGAAGGAGGAACTCTTTCTCAGCTCGCCGCGGGAGATCGCCAAGGACGTACGGACCGCCCTGAGCGCGTACCACACGGCCGGGGTCCGGGTGACCCGCCGCGAGGACCCCCTGCGCCGCGGCGCTTCGTTCATGGTCGTCATCCCGCGCGACAAGTTCTCCGCCAAGGCGCGCGTCGCGATCGAGAACGCGTTCGTCAGGATCTTCGACGGGGAAGTGCTGAACTACCACCTGGCGATGGGCGGCGGCGAACAGGTCCGGCTCCACTTCTACCTGCGGGTGCGCCCGGAGTCGCTCGACGTGGTCGCCGACGCGGAGCTGAAGCGCAGGGTTCAGGAGCTCACCCGCGACTGGACCGACCGGGTGCGGGAAGAGCTGGCGAAGGTGCGCACCCGCGACGAGGCGGGCCGTCTCGCCAGCCGCTACGCCGCCGGGTTCGGGGCCGATTTCCGGGCCGTGGCGGCGCCCGAGGCGGCGGCGCGCGACATCCTGCAACTGGAGGCCATGGCCGCTCGGGGGCGCACCCTCGCCATCGCCCTCTCCAACCCGGAACACAGCGCGGTCGCGCCGGAGGACCGGGTGACCGAGCTGCGCCTCTATCTGCTGGGGCCGCGTCTGGTGCTCTCGGACTTCCTGCCCATTCTCGAGAACGCCGGGTTGCGGGTCGTCGCCGTCTCCCCGGCCAGACTCAAAGGCCCCGGCGTGCCCGAGGGGGCCGTCTACACCTTCGCGGTGCAGACCTCGGGGAAGTCGCCGCTCGACACCGGCGAGGCGGGCGCGTCCCTGGTGGACACGATCCTGGCGGTGAGTTCCGGCGACGCCACCAACGACCGATTGAACGGTCTGGTGCCGACCGCGCGGCTGGCGTGGCGGGAAGTGGAGGTGTTGCGCGCCTACGCAAGCTACGCGTTCCAGCTCGGCGCGGTGCCGAGCCGGGACTCCATCGTCGACGCGCTCCTCAACTATCCGCGCATCGCCCGGCTGCTCCTCGATTTCTTCCGCGTCCGCTTCGAGCCCCGGAAGCGAACGAGGGAACGGCGGCGGGCCGAGGCGGACGAAATGCGGGCGAAGCTGCTCGCCGCTCTGGACGACGTCCACCTGCTGAACGACGACCGCGCCCTGCGTCACCTGCTGACGCTGGTGGAGGCCACCGTGCGCACCAACTACTACGCGACCGGGGGCGGCAGGCCCACCCGGCGCTCGGGCGGCGTCCCGTACATGTCGTTCAAGGTGATGGCGCGCGCGATGACTTCGCTCACCCGGACCGGCCTGCTCTGCGAGACATGGGTGCGTTCGGCGCGCATGGAAGGCGTGCACCTGCGGGGCGCGCGCATCGCCCGCGGCGGCATCCGCTACAGCGACCGGCCGGACGACTTCCGCACCGAGGTGCTGGGGCTGGCGGAGACGCAGATCGTCAAGAACTCGGTGATCGTGCCCGCCGGCTCCAAGGGCGGGTTCGTCGTCCTCGACCAGCCGTCGCTTTCGGTCTCCACCCGCAGCGAGGTGGAGCGGCAGTACCGGACCCTCGTGCGCGGCCTCCTCGATCTGACCGACAACCTGAGCCAGGGCACGCCGGTTCCGCCCGACGACGTGGTCTGCCACGACGACCCCGACCCCTATCTGGTGGTGGCCGCAGACAAAGGGACGGCGGGCTTCTCCGACGTCGCCAACGCGGTCGCCCGCGACTACGGGTTCTGGCTGGGCGACGCCTTCGCCTCCGGCGGCTCCGACGGATACGACCACAAGGAGCTGGCGATCACCGCGCGCGGCGCCTGGGAGTGCGTCAAGCGCCACTTCCGCGAGATCGGCAAGGACATCCAGTCCGATCCCTTCACCGCGGTCGGCATCGGCGACATGAGCGGCGACGTGTTCGGCAACGGCATGCTGCTGTCCCGCCAAATCAAGCTGGTCGCGGCGTTCGACCACCGGCACATCTTCGTCGACCCCGACCCCGATCCGGCCGCGTCCTTCCGGGAACGGAAGCGTCTCTTCCGCCGACCCGGCTCCTCGTGGGCGGACTACGACGCCCGCGCGATGAGCCCCGGCGGCTTCGTCGTGCGGCGCGGATCGAAGGAAGTCGAGCTCTCCGTCGAGGCGCGCCGGGCGTTGGGCGTCTCCGAGGATCTCGGCAAGGTGAGCGGCGAGGAACTGGTGCGTCTCGTGCTCCGAGCCGAGGTGGAACTGCTCTGGAACGGGGGCGTCGGCACCTACGTGAAGGCCTCCGACGAAACCCACGCCGACGTCGCCGACCCCCCGAACATCCCGGTGCGGGTGGACGCCTCAGAGCTGCGCGTCAAGGTCGTGGGCGAAGGCGGCAACCTCGGATTGACGCAGAGGGCGCGCATCGAGTTCGCCCTGGCCGGAGGGCGTCTCAACACCGACGCGCTCGACAATTCGGGGGGCGTTTCCCTGTCCGATCGCGAAGTCAATCTCAAGATTCTGCTCGATGCCGCGGTGGGGAGCGGGCGCATGACGGAGTCGGAGCGCAACCCGATGCTGCGCGACCTCGCCGACGCCGTGTCGGAACGGGTGCTCCTCGACAACGCCTCCCAGAGCCTGGCGGTGTCGCTCGACCGGGAACGCGCGAGAGAGAGGGTCGACGACTTTCGCCAACTCATTTCGGAACTGGAACGGGAAGGCTTCTTCGACCGCTCCCGCGAGCATCTCCCCACCTGGGAACAGCTTTTGGAGCGCGGCGAGGCCGACGCCCGCCTGACCCGGCCGGAGCTGTGCGTGCTGCTCGCGCACGCCAAGCTCCACCTGATGCGACGCCTGCTGAAGGGGACTCTCGTCGACGACCCCGCGGCGCGCGGCTACCTCGCGCGCTACTTTCCGAAAAAGGCCTTGGCCGCCGCGGGAGCGTCGGGATTGGACGCCCACCGGCTGGGAAGCGAAATCGTGGCCAGCCAGCTCACCAACGACCTGGTGGACCTGATGGGAGCCGGGTTCGTGCATCGCATGATGCGCGACTCGGGCTCCTCCGCCGACGAGGTGGCGCGCGCTTGGCTGGCGGCTTCCCGGCTCTCGGGACACCGGCAACTCGTCGAGGATCTCCGCGCGCGCGAGCGCGAAGCCGGGACGGCGGCGGTCTACCGGTGGTACCTGGGGCTCAGCGGGGTGTTGGACCGCACGACCCGCTGGGTGCTGAGCAGCGCCGAGCGCGAGGAGATCGACAGCCTGGTCGGAAAGAACTTCGGCACCCTGCGCGAACTGCAGCGCATTTTCCCCGACGTGGTCAGCGGAGAGGACCGAACGACTTTCGAACGCCTGGCGTCGGAGATCCGGGAGGCCGGATCGGGCGCGGAGATCGCGTCCGCGCTGGCCTCCCTGCGCTTCCTGGACCAGCTGATGGACATCCTGCGCGTGGCGCGCGACACGGGCACGGCTCCGGTGTACGCGGCGCGGGCGTACTACGCGGTCTCGGAACTGCTGGAGATCCCCTGGCTCCGCCAAGCGATCGACGCGTGCGCGCGCGACGAGCGTTGGGAGCAACGGGCCGCGCGGGCGCTGAACGACGATCTGACGCGCGCGCACCACGGGATCGCCAACTTCTCGGCGGCCGCGGCGGGCGGACGGAACGCGCGGGCCGGAGGCGCGGCGCATGCGCTGGCCACGCTGCGCAGCCGGGAGGTGGCCCGCTTCGGGGAGCTCCTCGGGGAGCTGCGCGCCGAAAGCACCCTGACCCTCTCGGGGCTGGCGGTGGCGGTCCGCGCCGTCATGGCGCTCTCCGAGCGGACCGGGCGAGCGACGGACGAGCGCGAGGCCTGACCGGATCCCGGAGCGGAGCCGACCGTCGCGACCGCGCCGACGGCTCCGCGCGACCGACCGCCGACGCGCCGTTCCCGACCGATCGCCGGCCGGGAAGCGGCGGAGCGTCAGACGATGCGGTCGATGTAGTCGTCCATCGCCGCGAGCACCTTCACCACGCCCGTGGTGTCCTCCGCGGAGGTGATGTCGGCCGCGAAGTCGAAGAGCGCCTTGCGGACGGCTTCGCGGTCGATTCCGGCAGGGACCCGCGCTTCGGCAGCCGGAGCCGCGGCGGGGACCTCTTCGGCGACGGGGGCCGGCGCGGTCTTCCTCTTCCTGGCGGGGGAAGCTTTCTTCGCGGGAGGAGCGGATTTCCGGGCGGCGGCTTCCGCCATGCGGGCTTGGCGCCGCTTCACCTGCAACGGATAGCGCGCGTGGAACTGCAGCTTGCTCAGCTCGCCCACGTCGGGGTTCAGAACCTTCGCGCCCTCGAACAGTTCGCCCACCGTGACTCCCGGATCGTTGCGCAACTGCGCCTCGACCCAAGCCATCAAATCCTCGTGGGTGGCCGCTCCGTCCCGGACGAGCGCGGCGGCCTCCTCGGCCGGAGCCGCAACCTCCTCCCGGACGTCGGGTTCGGTCTCCTCCGCGACGGGCGCGGCTTCCTCGGCGACGGGAGCGTCTCCGGTCGCCGCAGCCTCTTCGGCGGCGGCCGCCTCCATGCGCGCCCGCCGCCGCTTCACCTGCAGCGGATAGCGCGCGTGGAACTGCCGCTTGTTCAGCTCGCCCACATCGGGGTTCAGAACCTTCGCGCCCTCGAACAGCTCGTCCACCGTGACCCCCGGATCGTTGCGCAACTGCGCCTCGACCCAAGCCATCAAATCCTCGTGGGAAGCCGCTCCGCCCCGGACGGGCGCGGCGGCTTCCTCCTCCTCGGCGGGCGCGACGGCCTCTTCGGCCGGAGCCGCAACCTCTTCCCGGGCGTCGGGCTCGGTCTCCTCCGCGACGGGCGCGGCTTCCTCGGCGACGGGAGCGTCCTCTCCGGCCGCCGCGGCCTCTTCGGCGGCGGCCGCCTCCATGCGCGCCCGCCGCCGCTTCACCTGCAACGGATAGCGCGCGTGGAACTGCCGCTTGTTCAGCTCGCCCACTTCGGGATTCATAGCCTTCGCGCCCTCGAACAACTCGTCCACCGTGACTTCCGGGTCGCTCCGGAGTCGCTCTTCAACCCACCTCATCAAATCGGCGTCGGTCGCACTCATCGGTCGTCCCCCTCCATGTGATGATGAAACAGCTCGCTCGCTTGGCTTTGGCTCCGGGAGAATCTAAAGCCGACACGTCGAACGTCGACTCAATAAGGATAAGGTTGGGAAAAGCCGCGCGCAATATCGCGCGGCCTTCTCTCCGTCCCGCACTGCGGCCGTCGGCACGTCGACTCGAGACGCCGCAGCGGATTCCGGCGGAAATCGAGCCCCAACCCGAGAAGGCGCGCGACCCCACCCATATAGAGGCAAGCATTGATCGCGACTCCGAAGCCGAACCGGCGAACGGCGCCCGCGCTTCCGCGCGAAGACGGCGTTTTCGTTTTCGGGAGTCTCCGCGCGTTCCGGAGATCAGAAGTCGACGGCGACCCGGAGCCCGAAAGTCTCCTCGAAGAGGCCCTTCTTCTGCGCGACGGTCCAGCGCTCCAGCAGCACGTCCCCCTCGCACTCGGCGGTCAATCGAAGACCGCGCCCGTCCAAGGTGGCCTTGACCGAGCGGATCAGCTGACGGCGCTGACGGTCCAGCCCGTCCACCAGGCGCAGGATCGCTCCCAGATGGTCGACCAGCACGCGGTCCCCGGGGGAGAGCGAGGCGTACGCCCGGTGATTCGATCCGGGATGGCTCTTGCGGTGGTAGCGCGCGACATTCCCCACGATCGCCATCTCTCGCGCCGAAAGCCCCGGCATTTCGGAGTTTTCGAGAATGTAGAGCGTGTGTTTGTGGTGCTTCTTCATCGCGACGAAAACGCCGATGTCGTGCAGGATCGCCGCGACGTTCAGCAGGTGCCGCGCCTGGGGACCCTGCCCGTGCAGGGCCTCGAGCTGGTCGAACACGCTCACCGCCAGCCGCGCGACGTGGCGACCGTGCGCCTCGTCGAACATGTAGCGTCGGCCGAACGACACCGCCGCCTGGGTCAACTGCTTCTCCCGCCGGGCGTCGTTGTTGGCCCGGGAACGCAAGTCCGCCATCAAGTCGAGGACGACGCCCTCTTTCACCCCGATATGCGGAACCAGGATCTCCCGGGCGCCGGTCAACTCCGCCAGCCGCCTGAAAACCACGGCCGCGGGCAATATGACGTCGGCGCGGTCGCGCCTGAGCCCGAGCTGTTCGATGCGCTCGGAGTACGGCAGTCGAGCCAGGAGGCCGATGGCGGAGTCGAGCCCCGAAACGGGCAACCTGCTGACGCCGTCGTCCGGCTTTCCGGGGGCCGCCAGCTTGGCCAGCGCCTCGACGTTGCCTCCGCAGCCGATGAACCCGGTGGGCTGCCAGTACTGCGCGGGCGCCGGAATGTTCATGACCGCCACATATTCGGAGAGCAGTCGTTGAAACGCCCCGGGTTCGCCTCCGGGCTCGGCCAGCCGTTCCAGCAATCGAACCGAACCCATCGAATGGGTTTCGCTCCACAGCATGCCCGAGTCGTCGACCAGGGACAGCTCGACGCTGCCCCCGCCCAGGTCGACGAGCAGCCAGCGGCCGCCCTCCAGGTCGATGCGCGCGCCCACCGCCACGTGCACCAGCCTCGCCTCCTCGGAACCGGTGATGGTCTTCAGCCGAATCCCCGTTTCCCGTTCGATCCGCTGGACGAGAAGGGGCCCGTTGCGCGCTTCGCGGACGGCGCTGGTCGCGACCGCCCGATAGTGCTCGACGCCGAACTTCTTCAGGTGCTCCCGGAAACGCCCGAAGGTCTGGACGGTGGCGTCCATGATCTCCGGGTCCAAGCGCCCGGTGAGGAAGACTTGGTGCCCCAGGCGAATCGGCACCCGCTCGGAGTGCAGCGTGGCGTATTCCCCGGGCGCGGCGAACTCCACGGCCATGAAGCGGATTCCGTTCGATCCCGCGTCCACCGTGGCGAGCCGAACCGGAAACTCGATCCGAGCGTTGGGGCCGCCGTGCGTCGCCATGGCGGAGGTCGAGTCCGGTTCGGGGGCGGAGGAGTCGGTCTTCACGGGGAGAAGGGCGGTCAAGATAGGACGCGCACGGGCGCGGCGCATGCGGCGAGGGGCGCCTCGGCGGTCACGGAGCGGGCCAGTCGTCGAGCAGGATCGCGATCACCCGGCCGGGTCCGTGGACGCCGGTCGCCACGACCTGGCCGATGTCGGCCGACTTGCTGGGCCCGGAATGCAGCGCCAGCGCGGAGGCGCCGTCGGCGCGGCACGCGGCCAGCGCCTCCCCGAGGGTGGCGGCGACCGCGGCGACGTCCACCAGCACCACGTGCACCGGCGGAAGCAATTGGACGAGCCGCCCGTCCAGGCCGCTCAGCACCAGCGACCCGGACAGGGCGGCCGCCGCGCGCGCCACCGACACCCCCACCGCGGCCTCCCGCGCGGGAACCTCCGGAAGCGGCAGCGCCAGACGCGCGGGAACGCCGGCCCCGTGGCTCGCGCTCTCGAACGGGGCGGCGAAATCGTGCAGCCAGCGGCGCGCCTCGTCGGCGCCGGAGAAGCGGTGCGCCTCCCCGCCGGACGACCGGAAGCGGTCCGCGAAGCGTCTCGCCGGGGCGGGAGCGCCGCGCGCCGCCTCGTCCAGCGTGCCCGGATGAGGCGCCCGCGGACGGTTCTCGATCGCCCGTCGCACCCGATCGAGGATCCGCTCCCTCATTCGATGCCCTCGCGCCAGAGTCGGCGGAAGGAGAGTCGGGACGGCTCCGGATCGGTTCGCGCGGCGCGCCAACCGCCCACCACCGGGAGGGGGACGCGGCGCGCCGGGGTCGCCAGCGCGCGCAACGCGTCGCCGGCCGCCCCGTACAGGCTCGGCCGGGTCGCGACCGCCGTCCACGCCTTCAGCAGAGCCGTCTTGGCGCGGGAGTCCATCCCCGATCGCGCCGCGCGCCGGCGCCAGCTCAGGAGCAGCTCGGGGATGGGGATGCGCACCGGACAGACCTCCTCGCAGGCGCCGCACAGGCTGGACGCGAAGGGAAGCGGCATGGCCGCGTCCAGACCGGCCAGGCCGGGGTTCAGCACCGCGCCGATGGGTCCCGAGTACACGGCCCCGTAGGCGTGTCCGCCGGTCTGGCGGTACACCGGGCAGGCGTTCAGACAGGCGCCGCAGCGGACGCAGCGCAACGCGACCCACGCCTCCGGGTCGGCGAGCACGTCGGAGCGGCCGTTGTCCACCAGCACCACGTGCACCTCCTCCGGGCCGTCGCGCTCCCCGGCGACCTTCGGCCCGCGGATCAGGGAGACGTAGCTCCCCACCGGTTGGCCGGTCGCCGCCCGGGAGGTGAGCTGCAGGAACGTCGCCAGATCGCTCCAGCGCGGCAGCAGCTTCTCGATGCCCACCAGCGCCACGTGCACCGGCGGGACCGACGTGGCGAGCCGGATGTTGCCCTCGTTCTCGACGAGCGCGACGGTGCCGGTCTCGGCCACCAGGAAGTTCCCCCCGGTGACGCCCAGGTCGGCGGCGAGGAAGGCCTCCCGCAGGATCTCCCGCGAGACCCGGGCCAGTTCCTCGGGCGGAGCGTCCGGCCCGGTTCCGTGGGTCTCGCGGTAGAGCCGGCGGATCTCGTCCAGACTCAGATGAATGGCCGGGCCGACGATGTGGCTGGGCGGCTGTCCGAGCAGCTGCAGGATGTACTCTCCGAGATCGGTCTCGAGCACCTCCACGCCCCGCCGCTCCAGCAACCCGTTCACCTCGAGCTCCTCGGAGAGCATGCTCTTGCCCTTGACCGCGCTCCGGATCCCCCGGCGCTCGACGATGTCGGAGAGGATCCGGTGCGCGTCCTCCCGCGAGGCGGCCCAGTGGACTCGGGCGCCGTTGGCCTCGAGGCGGCGCTCGGCTTCCTCGAGGTACCGGTCCAAGTGGGTGAGCAGATGCGTCTTCACCCCCTCCGCCCATCGCCGCCACTCGTCCGCGGGCACCTCCGCGTACGCGGCTCGGCGGCGCGCGTCGAACGAGAGGGTCGCGGCGGTCACCGCATCGCGCACGTCCCCGCTTTCGCGCGCGCGCTTCGGGTACTCGCGGCTACGAAGCTCCATCGGCCGCCTCCCAGAGAACGTCGGCGAGATGGCGCACGGCGAGCGCTCGTCCGCGTCGCCGCGCGCGGCCCGAGAGCTGGAGCAGACAGCCGCAGTCGGCCGAGACCAGGAAGTCGACCCGGCCCGCGGCGGCGAGCGTGTCCAGCTTGCGGTCGGCCATCCCCGCGGAAACCTGCGGAAAGGTCGTCGAGAACAGCCCCCCGAAGCCGCAGCACTCCTCCGCAGCCTCCCAGGCGACCACCTCGGCGCCGGCGCCGGCCAGCAGCGCGAGCGGCTCGTCGCGGATCCCCAGCTCGCGCAGCGCGTGGCACCCGTGATGGTACGCGATCCTGCGCCCCTCCAGCCCGCGACCCAGATCGGCGACCCCGAGCACCCGCACCAGGAACTCCGCCAACTCGAAGGTGCGCTCCGCGAGATCGGCCGCCCGTCGGGCCAGCTCCGCGTCGTCGCGCGACAGACGGGCGTAGAAACGCCGGAGCATGCAGGCGCAACTGCCCGAGAGGAGCACCACGTGCTCGCTTTCGCGAAAGACCTCGAGGGTGTGCGCGGCCATGCGCCGCGCCTCGGGATCGCGACCCGCGTTGAAAGCGGGTTGTCCGCAACAGGTCTGCGCCTCCGGGAAGCCGACCTCCACTCCCAGCTTCCTGAGCAGGCGCACCGCCGAGACGGCGGCGCCGGCGTGGAAGTGGTCGCCCAGGCAGGTGACGAAGAGGGACGCGCGCACGGGGCCCCGAGGGCTCACGCTCCGAACCCGGAGCTGCGCGCCAAGTCGAGCTCCTTGCCGACGATCAGGCCCTCGGTTCCGTCGAGGCGTTCCAGCAACTCCACGCCGCGGACCGGGCCCAGCACCATCGCCGCGGTGGCGAGGGCGTCGGCGTCCATGGCGGAAGCGGCCACCACGGTGGCGGAGGAGGCGGAGGCGGACGAGACGCCCGTGCGCGGGTCGACCACGGGGTGGTGGCGGAAGTCGGCGGTGTGGGCGCGCATGTAGTCGCCCGAGGTGGCGACCCCCTGGCGGCGCGCCTCGATCACCCCCAACAGCGTCCCCGGCCGACGGGGGTGCTCCACCCCCACCGGCCATCCCGCGCCCGCCACCTCGCCTTCCCCGGCCGCGACGTCTCCGCCTCCGTCGGCGAGCGCGCCCGCCGCGCCGGCGGCTTCGGCGAGCGCCACGACCCGGTCCAGGACGTACCCTTTCGCGATGCCGTCGAGCGAGACCGACATGCCCGGGCGGGCGAAGACGATGCGCCTCCCGTCCAGCCCGACGTGCCGGTGCCCGACCCGCGCCAGCGCACGCCGCACGGCGCGCTCCGAGGGCGGCGCGCCGAACTCCGCGAAGCTGCGGCGGCGGAGCTCGACCAGCGGGGCCACGGTGGGATCGAAGGCGCCGTCGGTCAGCCGGGCGAAGTGCAATGCGCGACGCACCACCGCCACCAGCTCGGTCGGCGGGTCCGAAAGCGTTCCGTCCCGATTGAGGCGCGAAACCGGCGACTCCGACCGGTGACCGCTGAAGATCGCCTCCAGGCGGTCGATCTCGTCGAACGCGGCCGCGGCCGTCGCGCGCGCGCCCGCGGCTCGGTCGTGCACCACGGTGACCGCGACCAGCGTGCCCATGCGGGCGCGGACGACGCGCGCGCTGTTCAGCCCGGCCCGCCGAAGCAACGCCGCCGCCGCTCCCGCGCCCATCGCCCCCAGCAGGACTGCCGAGGCGCCGATCCTGAGCGCCGTGCGCCGGGTCGGGCCCGCCCTTCGGGGACGGCCGGAACCGGAGGTCACCCCTCTCCCTCCCGAAGGATCGAGGCCCCGGTCCCGGAGTCGGCCGTCTTCAGCTGGACCAGCCTACGGCGCACGTCCCGGACGTCGTGGCGGCAGACGCCGGCCCGCTCGATCAGCTTGCGTTCGCAGACGTTGCAGCGCACGCACTCGCGAAAGTGGACGCGCGGCCCCTCGACGGCCCCCGTGGGACACGCCCGCTCGCAGACCTTGCAGTGCGCGCAGTGGTCCACTCGACGGATGCGGAAGGGCGACGCCGCGCTGGCGACCGCGAGGGCCGCGCCCAGCGGGCAGGCGTAACGGCAGTAGAAGCGGGGCACGACCGCGGACGCCGCCAGCACCGCCCCCGCGATGCCCCACAGCACGAGGGAGGAGCTCAGGAAGAAGACGGTCCCGAACGGCTCGAGGAAGGGAAAAACGCTGACCCGGCTCCCGGCCAGCGCCGGGACCAGGATCGCCGCCAAGAACACGTACTTGACGCCCCACAGGCGCTTGTGCAACGCGCGCGGCATCTGCCGCGCGAATCTCTTGGGAACCGCCCGCTCCAGAAAGTCCTGGAGGGCCCCGAAGGGACACAGGAAGCCGCAGAAAACCCGCCCCGCCAAGAGCGTGGCGGTCGCGGTGAAGACGACGAGCAGGAGCAACGGGACGTCTTCCAGGAACACCGCCGGTCCCACGGAGACCGCCGCGACGATGTGCGAGACGGAGAGGAAGCCGCCGTCGAACCACCCCAGATGGAGGAAGGTCGCGGCCAGGGCCGCCCAGCGCAGCGGTTCGCGCTTGAGGAGGAACGCCGCCGAGGCGAGCGCGAGCAGTCCCAGCATCCACGCGACCTCCGCGGGCGAGGTGCGCTCCAAGGTGCGCTCCAAAACGGTCTGCTCCCGGGCGAGGGAGAAATCCAGGGCGGGCGCCGTCGGGGGCGCGCCGGAGACCGCGTCGTCCGTCGGCGCGGAGCCCTCCCCGGAGGCGGCGGTCCGGGCGGCCTCCGCCGACTCCGCGGCGACGTCCCCGACCCCGGGAGATTCCGTCGTCCGCTCGGCGGGTTCGGACTCCGCCGCGGCCTCCGGCCCGTCCATCGGCGGAGCGGGGGAATCCGTCGGCGCTCCGGCGGGCACCCCGCGCGCCGCGACCGTCTCCGCTCGCCGGGGCGGCGGATACTCGGTCGAGTAGAGCCCCATACCCGGACGCAGATCGAAGCGGATGTCGAAGGGCCGCCGGACGTCCAGGGAGCCCGGCACCGCCATCACCCCGACGTTGCGGAACTGCCCCCGGACCATCCCGCTCCCGGGCTCCCCCAGCATCCAGACGTCCGAGTCGTCCATGCGCAGGGTGTCGGCGTCCTGCACCATCGACAGGGTGCTCGGATAGAAGAGAAGCGCCAGCGCGCCATCGACGCCCACGAGCATTAGATGGTCCTCCCGGGCCCGCGCCCCGATCCGTTCGGCCACCTCCCCGAAGGCGCGTCCGCCGATCAGCGTCTCGCCGACGGAATCGCTGCGGATGTGCGCGAAGGAGAGCGCGATGCGGGCGACCCCGTTCTCGATCACGCGGATCCGGGGCACGAACCCGCCCGCCGCCAGGCCGGACCACGACATGCCGTCCAACTCCTCCATGCCGATGGAGAGGAGCGAGCCGCCCGACTCGGCGGTCGGTCGGGGGGCGAGGTGCGCGGCGTACACCCTGCGGGCGGAGGCGCGGATGCCGCGCGACATGGCTGCGACCGAGATGGTCGCTCGCGACACCACCCGGACGTCGCGCTTGGCGCGGAAGGGATCGTCGATGGACTTGCCGGCGAACTGCGCCTCGTAGCCGGGAGCGCGCAGGAAGTCGCCCCGGGTGCTCATGTAGGACTCGGCGTAGCGGACGACCCGCACCCCGGCAAGCACTCCTTCCGGGTCCATCCCCACCAGCACCTCGATGGGGGCGTTGTAGCCGAGTTCCTCCGGGGGCGCGTCGGAGGTGAGGAAGGCGTATCCGACCACCGTATCCGCCGCGAGCCCTACGATCACCCTGGGATCCCCGTTCCGCACCTCGAACGAGGTCGCGCCCGGGAGCACCTCCTCCACGAGGCTCCGCGCAACCGGGAGGCCGTCCGCCTCCTGCGCGAGGGCGGGCGGCGCGGCGGCGAGGGCGCACGCGGCGACCGCGAGGACGCGCGCGGCTTCCCGTCCCCCGACCGCCTCAGGCACGCACGCGCGCGAGCCGGAGCGCGTTGCCGGTCACCAGCAGCGAGACGCCCACGTCCCCCACCAGAACCGCAACGATCAGAGAAAGCTGGCCCAGCGGTATGCCCGCCACCAGAACGAGTTTCGCCAGCAAGACGATGGCGATGTTCTGGCGAACGACCCAGCTCGCCTTGCGCGACAGCTGGACCAGATAGGGCAGGCGGGTCAGATCGTCGCCCATCAGCGCCACGTCCGCGCCTTCGATGGCGGCGTCGCTGCCGGCCGCCCCCATGGCGACGCCCACCGAGGCGGCCGCGAGCGAGGGCGCGTCGTTCACGCCGTAGCCCACCATCGCCACCCGGCCGTGGGTCCGCTCCAGCGCCTTCAGCGCCTCCACCTTCTCGTGCGGGAGCAGCCGGGCCCTCACTTCGTCCACCCCGATCTTCCGCGCGATCCGGCGACCGGAGGCGGCACTGTCCCCGGTGAGCATCACGACCGGCCGGACGCCCAGATCTTGGAGCTCCCGAACCGCCTGCCGCGCCTGCGTGCGGGCCCGGTCCTCCAGCGAGATCCACCCCAGCGGTCCGTCCTCGTCCGTCACCGCCACCACCGTGCGCCCGCCCCCGGTCACGTCCGAAGGCACCGCATCCTCCAGCCCCAGGACCTCCGGCGCGCCGACGAAATGGCGCACCCCGTCCAGCAGGGCCTCGACGCCTTCGCCGCGCCGGGCCGAGAAGGCGCGCACGGCGAAGTCGGCGTCGATCCTCCGGCGCACCGCCTCCTCGTGGATCGCCCGCGCGACGGGGTGCTCCGAGCGCGCCTCCACCGCGGAGGCGCGCGCCAGCACCGCGGCCGCCGACGTCCCCCGAATCGGGCGCACCTCCCGCACTTCCAGGTGCCCGACCGTGAGCGTGCCGGTCTTGCCCATCGCCATGGCCCGCACGCCGCTCATCGCCTCCAGGTGGACCCCGCCCTTGACGAGCACCCCCAGACGCGCGGCGGCGGTGATGCCGCTCGCCATCGCCACCGGCGTGGAGACGACCAGCGCGCAGGGACACGCGATCACCAGAAGGGTGAGCCCGCGCACCAGCCAGATAACGAAGTCCCCGCCCGCGAGCGTGGGCACCGCCACCAGCAGCACGGCCGCCGCCGCGACCGTCGGCGTGTAGACGCGCGCGAAACGGGTCGCCACCCGTTCCGTCTTCGCCTTCTCGGCCCCCGCCCGCTCCACCAGCTCCGCGATGCGGGCCAGCGAGCTGTCGGCGGCGGGCTTCTCCGCGCGGATGCGCAGGAATCCGCCTCGGGCGATGGTGCCGGCGAAGACCGGAGCGCCGGGCTTCTTGTCCACCGGAAGCGACTCCCCGGTGAGCGGCGACTCGTCGACCGCCGAGCGCCCCTCCACCACGCTGCCGTCGACCGGGATCCGCTCTCCGGGACGCACCGCCACCACTTCGCCGACCGCGACCTCGGAGGCCCGCACGGTCTCTTCGACCCCGTCGCGCAGCACCGCCGCCGTCTTGGGAGCGAGGTCCGTCAGCGACTCCATCGACGCCCGCACCCGGTCGACCGCGTAGCTCTCCAGCAGCTCGGCGGCCGAGAACAGGAAGGCGATGGTCGCGGCCTCCAAGTACTCCCCGATCGCGAGCGCCCCCAGGATCGCCACCGTCATCAGGAAGTTCATGTCCAGCGAGCGGACGCGTGCGGCGCGCATCCCCTCCGGCACGAACCTCCACCCGCCCGCCAGCGCCGCGGCGACGAAGAACAGGGACGAAACCCGCACCTCGTTCAGCGGCAACGCGAACAGCGGGGGATCGGCTCCGGACAGCCGAAGCGCGAGCCCGACCGCGAACAGCGCCGCCGCCGCGTAGGCGATGCGGGCCTCCGGGGTCGCCCAAGTCGCGGCGGAACGTTCCGCCCGGACGCCGGTGTCCGCCTCGGCCAGGTACCCGAGGCGCCCGATCGCCCGCCGCACCGCCTTGGGCTCGAGCGCGTCGGCATCGATCTCGACGGTCACGGTGCGACCCATCAGGTTGGCGCCCACCCCGATCACGCCGTCGATCCCGCGCAGTCCGTCCTCGATGCGGGTCACGCAATGCACGCAGTGCATGTCCCGGACTCGGAACCGGAGCGCGGTCGCCGCGCCCCCGCCTCGCGCATCCGTGCGCACGCCTCCCCGCCCCGCCATTTCCCGTTCGGGCGGCTAGACCGCCGCCGCCCGGTCCGCCGCGGTCGGATAGGGCGACGCCAGCCGATGCTCCGGCCGGGCGTCGAGAAAGGCGGCCATTCGGCTCTCGCGGGTCACGGCTTCGGCGACGAAGTCCAGCGCCTCCCGCAGGCGTTCGTCGGACGCCGCGCAACTGAAGCGCAGGAAGCCGGCCCCGGCGTCGCCGAAGCACTCGCCGCCCAGGCAGGCGACCCCGAAGTCGTCGTCGGCGCCCTCGAGCAGGTACGTCGCCAAGCCGTGGCTGGTGACGCCCAGCCGGTTGCACGCCGCCGTCACCTCGGGAAAGACGTAGAACGTGGCGTGCGGGTCCGGCGACGAGAACCCCTCGATCCGGTCGAGTCCCTCCGAGAGCAGTTCCACCTTGCGCCGGAACCGGCGCATGGCGGCGTCGCGTTCGCCGGCGTCCCGCTCGAGCGCGGCGACGCCCGCCAATTGAACGAAGGGCGGCGTGCACGAGACGCTCGTGTTGATCATCTTGCCGATGGCCTCGACGGTTTCGGGCGCCGACACCGCGAACCCCAGCCGCCAGCCGCCCATGCTGTAGGACTTGCTGAAGGTGTAGGCGGCCACCGAGCGTTCCATCATCCCCGGTTGCGCGAGCGGGGAGACGTGCCTCCCCTTCCACACCATGTGGCAGTAGGGTTCGTCGCTGAAAACGGCGACGCGCGTCCCCCGAACCATGTCGGCGATGCGGCGGAAGTCCTCTTCCGCGGCAACGCCCCCGGTGGGATTGTGGGGCGAGTTGAGGAAGACGGCCCTGGGCCGGGGGTCCTCGGCGAGGAAGCGCTCGACCGCGGCCGGGCTCGGCCGGAAAGCGTCTTCCCGGCGCAGCGGCGCGAACACCGGACGTCCGCCGCGCCTGAGGACGTTGGGCACGTAGGTCGGGAAGTGGGGGTCGAAAATCAGAACCCCGTCCCCCGGCTCCACGAAGGCCTCGCAGAAATACTGCTCGAAGATCTTGGTGCCGGTGGCGACGACGACGTTGTCGCGCTCCGCGTCCACGCCGAACTCGCGCCGCACGTGGCGCGCGGCCGCGTCGCGCAACTCCGGGAGCCCCAGGGAGGCGCAGTAGCGCGTCCGGCCCGAGGCGATGGCTTCCCTTCCCGCCTCGACCGCCGCGCCCGTGGTCGCGAACGGGCTGTCGCCGATCTCGAGCTCGACCACGTCCTTTCCTTCCGATCGAAGTCGTTTGGCGACCGCCAGCACGGTGAAGGCGGCCTCCGCCGTCAGGGCGCGCGCGAAAGCGCTCAGTTCCATGGCCACTGGGTTCGTTCTCCGCGTACGGCGTTGCGTGGGGGGGAGCGAATGTGAATGCGGGCGGCGACATCGGGCGCGGCGGCACCCGAACCGGCGCCGCAGGGGGACCTCCGCACATAATAACCCGGAAATAACCGGAAGGTTAGGCGCCGGCCGCGGTGGCCGTCAGAATCGGAGATCCGCGCCCCGGACCCGCGCTTGCCCGCACCCCCGCGCATCTTCATCTTGCGAAGTTCGCTCCGTTGCGCCGCTCCGGCGCGCACCCAACCCGACGAAAGGGGATGTGGAATCATGACAGGACGGGACCGTCAACCATGGACGTCGGCCGCGCGAACCCGGAGCTGGCCGATCCTGATCGCCCTCGGGGCGGGAGCCTGCGCGACTTCCCCGGCCGGGGAAGTCGCGACCGAGGGCGACTGGGCCTTCATCGGGGGCGACTCCGGCAGCCAGCGCTACACGGAGCTCGATCAGATCGATCCCGCCAACTTCGATCAGCTCGAGGTCGAGTGGACTTGGGACGGCTCCGCGTATCCGAACGTCAACGCGCGCGCGACCCCGATCTACGTGAACGGCAAGCTGATCAGCGTCGCGGGCGAGCGGCGTCACGTGATCGCGACCGACCCGGCGTCCGGCGAGGTGCTGTGGGACTGGGTCGAGCCCGAGACTTTCCGCTGGGAGTACTCGATGCGGAAGAACCACGGCAAGGGCGTCGCCTACGCGAACGTCGACGGCCGCGACATCGTCTACGTGGTCACGCCCGCCTTCTTCCTGCACGCGCTCGACGCCCACACCGGCGAGCCCGTGGAGGGCTTCGGAGGCTCGGTGGACATCGAGGGCTTCCCGGAGACCGGAACCGTGGACCTGCTCGACGCCCTCGGCCACGAGCACGACGACCACGACGGCATCCCGCTGGAGAAGGGCTACATCACCAGCTCCTCCCCGCCCATCGTGGTCAACGGCGTGATCGTCGTGGGCAACTCCGCCGAGCAGGGCTACAACCAGTCCCGCAGGGAGAACGTGCCCGGCGACATTCTGGCCTACGACGCGCGCACCGGAGAGCACCTGTGGAAGTTCGACGTGCTGCCCGGACCCGGCGAGGTCGGCCACGAGACCTGGGAGAACGACGCTTGGGAGTGGACCGGCGACATCTCCTCGTGGGCGCCGCTCTCGGCCGACCCCGAGCTGGGGCTCGTCTACATCCCGACCAACGGCGCCACCCAGGACTTCTACGGCGGCTTCCGGCCCGGGGACAACCTGTTCAGCACGAGCCTGATCGCGCTGGACGTGCGGACCGGCGAACGGGCGTGGCACTATCAGCTGGTCCATCACGACATCTGGAACTACGACACCTCGACGGCGCCGGTGTTGCTGGACGTGACCGTGGACGGGGAGGAGATCCCGGCCGTGGCGCAGGTGACCAAACAGTCCTTCGTCTACGCCTTCAACCGCGAAACCGGCGAGCCCATCTGGCCCATCGAGGAGAAGCCGGTGCCGGCGTCGAAGGTGCCGGGCGAGAAGCTGGCGGCGACGCAGCCGCACCCGACCAAGCCGGCGCCCTACGACATGCAGGGGCTCTCCGTCGACGACCTGATCGACTTCACGCCCGAGCTGCGCCAAGCCGCGCTCGACCTGCTCGAGCCCTACGACTGGGGTCCGTTCTTCCAGCCGCCCCTGCACCGGGACAACGACGAGGGCAAGCTGGGCGCGGTGTGGTGCCCGGGAGACGTGGGCGGCACCAACATCGACGGCACGCCCGCCGTGGATCCGGTGAGCGGCATCCTCTACGTGACGTCCCAGAAGGGATGCTCGTCCCGGATGCTGGTGCCCGGCCACGAGGTCGACGCGACGGTGGAGGCGCCCACCGGCACGACCATCAACGACTACGCGGTGGGCCCGGGCGCGCGCATCGGGCGCGTGCGGGGGCTCCCGATGTACAAGCCCCCCTACAGCAAGATCACCGCGATCGACATGAACACCGGCGAGCACCTGTGGTGGATCCCCGTGGGCGAGACGCCCGACAACGTGCTCAACCACCCGGCGCTCGAGGGGATCGACCTCCCCAACACGGGATCCGGGCGCCAAGCCGCGCAGATCGTGACCCCGGACATGCTCCTCTACACGGGCAACGTCAGCGACGGCACGCCCCACCTGTTCGCGGTGGACAAAGCGACCGGCGAGCGTCTGGGCCAAATCGCGCTGCCCGGAAACCCGCGCTACGGCATGATGACCTACATGCACGAGGGCAAGCAGCGCATCGTGATCCAGGCTCCGAACATGCTGATGGCGATGAGCCTGCCGTAGAAAACGCCGCGCCGGATCCGGTTCCGCTTCGCGGTCCGGGCCGGACGCGCCGCCCGGGCTTTCGGGGAGCCACGTTCGCCCCGGCCCTTTCGCCGGGCCGGGGCGGGCTCTCAATAGGGCCCGTGGAGAGGCGCCCCGACGCTTGAACGGGAGGCGGCGGAAAGCGGTTCAGCCAGCGGGGGGGGGAAGCGGTCCCGATGCACGTCCCCCGATCGCCCCCGGACGTGCGGAGGACCCCGCTCCGGCAACGGGGATCCGCGGACGGGGGCTTCGGCCGTTCCCCCCGAGGCCGTCCCGCGTCTCGAACCTCAGCCCGAGGGAGGCCCGCCTCCCCGAACGCTCCCGCCGCCGATCGGGTCTCCGGGCGGCATCTCCAGCGCGTCGCCGGGCACGGTGTTCTCGATGCGGCGTTGCCAGCGCCGGACGTCGGCGGCCACCAGCCGCTGGTGGGGCGACGGATCCGCCGTCGCCTCCAGCCCAGCGGCGAGCCGTTCCAGACGGTCGGCGAGCACGGCGCGCACCTCGGTCGCGGTTCCCTCCCGGCTGGCCTGCCGCATCATCCGGTCGGCGACGGAGCGCTGGATGGCGTGCAGCACCCGCTGCCGGTAGGCGTCCGGCGCAGCGTCCGCCCCCCAGGTGGCCTCGATCAACCGGTCGACGACCTCCTCGAGGCCCGGGTAGTCCCCCATGCTGCCGAACACGAGCAACCGGGCCATGCGGTCGGGATGCAGGATCTCTCCCACGGCGAAGTCGGCCGCGGCTTCCGCCGCGCCCACAGGATCGAAGACCAGCCCGGTGTGGCCGGGGAAGGCCTCGCCCTCGCCGTGGCGGTACGCCGGGGGCGGAATCGTCGACACGATCTCCTCGGGCAACGTCAGGAAATCGACCGTCAGCGTGGAGAGAATCGTCTCCAGCGCATCCCGCTGTTTCTCGCCCGGGACGATGGCGAACGGCGTCTGTCCGTCCCCCTTGAGCGCGTAGCGGTAGTCGGCGCCGCCCAGAGTCTGCGCCGCCGAGCGCAACTGGAAGCGATGGTGCATGTAGAGCGGCAGTAGCACGTACTCGAGGTTCGAGAGCGGCTCCCCGGTGCGGATCGCGTCGACGCCGAACTTCTCGAGCCCGATCCGGCGCACGTCGATTTCCAGCTTGAGATGGTCGACCAAGTCGCTTCCGTTGTCCCACACGCTCGCCCTGGGATGCGCGGCGCCGACGAAGTTGTTGTTGTCGTGCGCCATGAAGACGAGGCCGTCGTCGATCCCCCGCAGGACGATCTCGTTCAGGGCGGCCGCCTCGTCGGTGCCGTCCGGGAACTCTCGGTAGAGCCAGTTGACCGAGAGCTTGTCGTATTCGCCGATGCGGGGCACGTAGGCGTCGGATAGGTCGATGTCGCCGTCGTCGTCGACGGTGGCCAAGGGCGCGGGGTAGTCCATGACGCTTTCGCGGCCGTAGGCGCTGGCGAGGTAGTTGTGCGGAAATCCGAGCGTGTGCCCCACCTCGTGCGCCGACAGCTGCCGGACGCGCGCGAGCGCCATCTCCACCGCGTCGGAATCGTCGGCGACCTGGGCCAAGTACTCGAAATCGGGCGCCCCCGCGAGCATGCACGTCTCCCAGTAGGCGCGATCTCCGGCGGGACCCGGAACGTCGAAGTGGTCGACGCCGCCGGAAGCGGCCCCGTCCGGGAACGGCGCCACCATCCCCTGTCCGTGCAGGTAGTCCTGCCGCAGCCGCAGGCTCCCCAAGTTCACCACCCCGCGCACGATTTCGCCGGTGCGCGGATCGATCACCGAGTTGCCGTAGGAGTAGCCGCGCGTCCGCCGGTGGGTCCAGTGGATCATGTTGTAGCGGATGTCCTGCGCGTCGACTCCCT